>OZ252029.1:0-3407500 GCA_965247515.1 Bryobacterales bacterium
CCGCGGGACCGCTGATCCGGGCGGCCTGCCGGCGGCATCTGGAGGACCTCGAAGCCGTCCAGCGGGGACGCAAGCCCTGGCTGGCCTGGGATCCGGCCACGGCCACGCACGTGCTGGAATTCTGCCGCGAGGTGTGCACGGTAGTCCATCCGGTGACGCGGCGCCGCGAGCCGTTCGCGCCGCTGTGGTGGCAGGCATTCGTGCTGGGGTCGCTGTTCGGCTGGCGGGTCGGCGCGGACGATCCGCTCGGACGCTACCCCGGGTCGCGGCGTTTCCGCACGGCCTATATCGAGTCGGGCAAGGGTTCGGGCAAGTCGCCCCTGGCGGCGACGGTGCTGCTGTATGGGCTGTTGGCGGACGGCGAGCGGGAAGCGGAGATCTACATCGCAGCCGCGAACTCCGACCAGGCGCTGATTCCCTGGCGGGACCTCAAAGAGATCATCCAGCACAATCCGGAGCTCGACGGCCGCCGTGGCGGGCTGTGCGAGGTCTTCGGGGGCACCGACGACGGCCGTGTGGTGTGCGCCCGGACGGCCAGCTTCATTCAGACGCTGGCGCACCATAGCGAAGGGGCGGGCCGCAGCGGCTACCGCCCGCACATGGTGCTGGTCGAGGAGTTCCACGAGCACCCCACGCGCAGTATGCTGGACATCCTGGACGAGGGCAAGAAGGGGCGCTCGCAGCCGCTGACGCTGATCGTGACCAATGCCGGCACTCAGCAGTCCGGTCCCTGCTGGGAGGAGCACGCCCACGCCGCCAAGGTGGCCCAGGGGCAGCTCGACGCCGACGACTATTTCGCGGCCATCTTCTCGCTGGACCGCGACGACGACCCCTTCGCCTCGTCGGACTGCTGGGTCAAGGCGAACCCCTCCCTGGGCACGGTGATCCGCAACGACTACCTGACCGAGCAGCGCAACAAGGCCAAGATCAGTCCGGCCCGCAGGGCCGGCTTCCTGCGCCTGAACATGGCCCGCTGGCCCGACGGCGGCGGCGACTGGATGGACTGGGAGACCTGGCAAAACTCGGAGGTCGAGGCGCTGGACGAGGCCGCGCTAGAGTCGGCGCCGCTGTACGTCGGGCTCGACCTGGCCGACGTGCGCGACATGACGGCACTGGCCTGCGCGTGGAAGCTGCCCGACGGCAAGCTGCTGGCGCGGGTGCGGTTCTTCACCGCCGCCGACACGCTGATCGACCGCGACGACTACTCCTCGGGGCACCTGTCCTACTGGGCCGAGAAGGGGCTCATCGAGACGACGCCCGGGCGCATCTTGAACTACCGCTTGCCGGCGCGGGTGCTGGGCGAGTTGGCCGGCCGCTACGACATCCAGGGCGTCGCCTACGACCGCTATCACGTCACCAGGTTCGAGCAAGCCCTCGAGGACGAGGAGATCGAGTTCTACACCGGGCAGCCGGGCTCCAGCCAGGGCCTGCACCTGGTCGACCACCCGCAGGGCTTCCTGCGCTCCAAGCGGGACTCGAGCGACCTGTGGATGCCGGCCTCGATCCAGGCGCTGGAAAACCGCCTGCTGGCGACCAAGCCCACGATCGCGGTCGAGGCGCAGCCGGTGCTGCGCTGGAACCTGGCGGCGGCGGCGGTCAAGCGCAACGAGTCGAACGCGATCCGCTTCGACAAGCGCCTGGCACGGTCGCGCTCACAGGGCTCGATCGACGGCCTGGTCGCGCTGGCGATGGCGGTCGGCCTGGCCGATCACACGGCGCCCGAGCCAACCGGCCTGGCGGCGCACTGGTCCAACCCGGACACCATTCGGGCGTGGCTGGGCTAGGAACAGAAGCCAGCCACACAGCTTGCGCAAGGCCTGGTAGTGCGCTAAAAGCGTTGCTCTTGGTGGCGGCCTTGCGAGGGCAGGCCGCCAGCGGATCACGGCTCAACCTTTCGATCGTCGCCATCGCTGTTCTCAGGGAACGGCAACGGTAGCGTGCGGTTAAAGGGTGGCATGGCGCGATCGACAAATTGGCAACGCCGTGATAGCCTGCGCTGTCCTGGAAGACGGTAGACGTCTACTCACACAAAGCACGTTTATGAGGGCGCTAGGGCGTGCGAGGCAGGCCAAGGGAAGGCAGTACTACGATGGTGACGTCAATCTCCCTGCTTTTTTGACCGCCAAGAACCTTAAGCCTTTCATTCCAAATGAGTTGTATGTGACGTCAAGTCAGATTGAGTTCCGATCTTTCCCGCACGACCGAAGCCGAGCGAGTCCGTCGTAGCGCCGAGCGAATCACCGGCGTCCACCACACAAGGCCTGATCGCGCTAAAGCCTGATCGTGCTACGATTGGATGAAGTCGTAGCACTTGAAAATGACGCTCCAGCGCATCCTCAACGCCTTCTCAGTGCTGGTCGGCCCCGATAAGGCGGGATCTGCCTGGCCCGGGGGGCCCCGCGGAGACGAGCCGCCGTCGCGCGTGTTTGTGAACCCGCACACGGCGATGGGCGTGCCGGCGGCGAACGCCTGTGTGTCGATCCTGGCCGGGACCCTGGCGCGCCTGCCCTACCAGGTCACCACGCGCGGCCCGATCTTCGAGCCCTTCGCCGCGCATCCGGCGGCCGCGCTGCTCGAGAATCCCTCAAAGACGATCGACCCGCTACTGTTCTGGGAATCGATGGGCCGGGCGCTTCATACCCACGGCAACTCCTTTGCCTGGATTCGACGGACCAGCACGGGCGTTCCATTTGAGCTGGAGCCGGCCGACTGCGCCTCGATCCAGCGCCGCGAGGGGCGGCTTGTCTACACGCTGTCGCTGGCGGGCGACGGCTTCCTGGGCGCGGCGGAGACGGTCACGGCCGGCGCTGAGGACGTGCTGCACCTGGCCGGCAGCGGTTACGACTGGCGCACGGGCCTGTCGCCCTCGCCGATCGCGCACGCGGCGCGCAACGCCCTGGGCATGTGGCTGAGCGCCACGGAGCACCACGCCTCGACGATGGCGCGCGGCGCGCACACGCCGCTGATGTTCGAGACCGACCCGATCGTCAAGCCCGAACAGGCGGAGGAGATTCGCGAGAAGCTCGAGAAGAAAGTGTCGGGATTCCAGCGGGCGGGCCTGTCGCCGGTGCTGCCGCCGGGCGTCAAGCCGAGCAAGACCGGCTTTTCCTCCGTCGACCTGCAGCTGATCGAGCTGCTCAAGTTCAGCATCCAGGACATCGCCAGGGTCTGGATGGTGCCGCTGTTCCTGCTGCAGCACTTCGAGAAGTCTTCGGGCGGCTGGACCAACTCGAACCTGACCGAGCAGTGGACCAACTTCGTGCGCTTCAGCCTCAACACGCACATCGCGCGGTACACGTCGGAGTTCGATGTCAAGCTGCTGCGGCCGGCCGAGCGGCGGCGCTACCGGACGCACATCGACACCGGGCCGCTGGTGATGGGCTCGCTCAAAGACATCGCCGAGACAATGGAGGTCTTGACGGCGAAGGCCGCGATCTGGACGCCCGAGGAAGCGCGCGCCTACACCGGGCGCGGGCCGGTGCCGGAGGGCCAGAATCTGCGCCAGCCGACGGGAGCGCCGCGGCAGGATGTCGAAAGCGGCTGAGAAGCGGCTGGGGCCGCTCGATTCCGATATCGCCGGCGCGGCGGCCCGCATCCAGCAGTTGCGCGACACGGGACAATTGCGCGACGCGCGGCGACTGATCCTGCACCTCAAGCCCAACGGCAAGCGGATCGGGCTTGTCGAAGTGGGCAGCGTACGGACGTATGAAGTCCTCATGGGCACTGATGGGGTACAACACATGTTGGGTTTTGACGAGCTCCCAACTAGATATTGTGGTCCTGTTGAAGATTTTGCTTGACAGATCCTTGGGACAGGCCTTAACATGAGTACAAATTAGCCGCTGGGGGCTCCCTGGCGGCAGGTTGGTGCTCTCTAACCTCGCGCGAACCCACTGATAGCGTCAAGCCAAGGTTGCGAGGAGGGGTAGGCACGACCTTATAGTGACCCACTGAGCGTCAAGCCAAGGTCACTCCGAATGGAGTGGTCGTGGTGCGCTCGGACATACTTACCCTTCTACTAGAGCTGGAGCGCAGTGCGCCTCCGGCCACCCAACCCGGCGAGCCGGTTCAGATCGCCCTGGAGGCCTCCGATGAGGAGGCTGTCCTGCGGCTGTATGGGCCGATCGGTCCCTGGGACCCCGAGCATTTCATCGGTGCGGACGCGGTAGCACGGACCCTCGGCGAAGTGCGCGCGCCGGTGGTGCGGGTACGCCTGCAGTCGCCCGGCGGCAGCGCCGCCGAAGGCTTCGCGATCTATCAACAGCTGCGGACCTGGCCGGGCCGGGTAATCACGCAGGTGGACGGCATCGCGGCCTCCGCCGCGGGCCTGGTGTTCCTGGCCGGCGATGAGCGCTTGGTGCCCAAGACAGGCGCTCTGGTGATGCTGCACGAGGCGCACCTGCTGCTGCTGGCGTCCGGCCCAAAGAGCGAGATCCGCGAGAGCGCTGCCCAGGCGGTCGATCTGCTTGAGAAGTTCGACGCGGAGATCGCGGCGCTGATCGCCGAGCGCAGCGGCATGTCCGAGGCGGACGCCGCCAAGGCGATCGAGCAGACTACCTGGTACCGCCCGGCAGAGGCCATCAAGGCCGGCATCGCTACGGGCCGTCTGGCTGACGCGACCGTCGCCCCCGGCATCCGGCCCGGCGTGCGCAACCAGCTTGAGCAGTTCGGCGCCGGCGCCGATCTGCTGGCCGAGCTGTACATCGCAAGAGACAGTAGTAACGGGGCTTCGCCGTCAGGCCCGATCGATGACGGCAACGAGTTTCTAGCGCGGCTCAGCGCCGCCGAGATAAGGAGGGAAATGCTATGCGCGTAGATACTGTGCAACTCGAACAAGAACGGACAAGGATGGAGGGCTACAGCCCGGAGAGGCTGCAGGCCGCCATCGATGAGGTCGAAGGCAAGCTCAACACCGTCTTCGACGAGGCGGGCCCGGAGCTGGACCTGTCGGGCGTGGCGAGCCTGGACGGCTCGACGCCCGACAAAGTGAAACAGCTCTCGAAGATGCATGTCGAGCTGACGGCGGCCCGCGTTCTGGTCCAGGAGCACCGCGAGATGGTCGAGCTTCGCGACGCCATCCAGGCACGCAACACCGGCGGCGGCCCGCGGGGCGGTCAGAACGGCTCCGGCAGGCTTGAGCCGGTCCCCAGGCCGGGCGGCCCGGCGGCCCCGATCGACGTTGGCGCCCTATTCACCCAACACGAGGTCTTTGCCGGGGGCGGCGGCTTCAGCCAGTGCTGGAAGCAGCGCATGAACATGGGCGTCGAACTGGACCTGGACGTCCGAAACACCCTGTTTCAGACCACCGCCGGCTGGCCGCCGGAAGTGATCCGCTCGGGGAGGGTGGTGCCCGACGCGCAGCGGCCCGTCCAGGTGCTCGACCTGTTCCCGATGCTTTCGACCGCGCAGTCGGCCTACAAGTACATGGAGGAGACCACCTTCACCAACGCCGCCGTCGAGCGCTCCGAGGCCGGCGATGCAGCGGAGTCCACCCTGGCGTTGACCGAGAAGGATGAGTCTATCCGCTCGATCGCGACCTGGATACCGGTGACCGAGGAGCAGCTCGACGACGTACCCGGCGTGCAGTCGTACCTCAACATGCGGTTGCCGTTCATGCTGCGCCAGCGGCTCGACCAGCAGGTGCTCACCGGCAACGGCACGGCGCCGAACATCTCGGGTCTTCTCGACCGCACCGGCCTCGGAGTGATCGCCAAGGGTTCCAACACGGCGCTGGACGCCCTTCGCAAGGCGATCACCAACGTGCGCGTGACCGGCCGCGCCAACCCCAACGCCTTTGTCCTGCATCCGAACGACTGGCAGGAGATTCAGCTCGCCAAGACCTCCGATGGCATCTACTTGTACGGCTCGCCGGCCGACATGGCCGTGGGCCGCGTCTGGGGTCTGCCGGTGGCAGAGGCCGACTCGCTGACCGAGAACACTGCGTTGTGCGGCGACTTCACCGGCTATTCGGCGTTGATTGCCCGACAGGGCGTGACGATCGACATCACCGACTCGCACGCTTCCTACTTCATTGCCATGAAGTACGCGGTGCGGGCACGGCTGCGGGCCGGGCTGGCGATCTTCCGTCCGGCGGCATTCTGCAAGGTAACGGGGCTCTAGGGAGGACATCATGCCTCAAGTAGCACGACAGGCCGGCTCCCGCCAATGGGCGGAGCAGGAATTGGAACCGGCCCCCAGTGCCGCCAGGACAGCCGACGGCACGGGCGAAGGGGTCGATACCGCGGCCAGCCTGGTCGGGGTGGCCGAGCTGGAAGTCACGGCGGCGTCGGGTACGGATCCGACGCTCGACGTCAAGATCGTGGGCGTCGATGGGGACAAGACGGTCGAGTTGGGCAAGTTCGCCCAGCAGACCGCCACGGGCAGCGTGTTGCGTATTCCTGTGGCGCTTCCCTATTCCAAGGTGCGTGCGGACTGGACGATCGGCGGAACGACTCCGAGCTTTACGTTCAGCGTGAACCTGCGGGCCGGACGGCGGTAAAGAGAGAGGAGGAAACCCGATGGAACCGGTTTTTATTGACCGCGAGGTCTATATCTCACCCCAGGGTTCTTACACGTGCGAGGCGCCCATGGGGATGGGTTGCCAAGTAGCTGCCCCGGCGGGCAAGAGCGTCGAGCCGGAGAAGCTGGGCCTGGACCGCCGCAAACTGATCGCCGCCCTCGCAGGCGGCGCGGCGAAGAAGGCGCCGGCGAAGGGGGCGAGGAAGCGTTGACCCTCCGGCCCCGGCTCGAGAAGGCGGCCCCTGATCCGTCCGTCACACCCGTGCCGCTGGTGCCCCATGCGGACGTGCGGGAGCGCCTGCGGCTCGACGACGCCTTCGGCGACGAAGAGATCCGCAAGCTGCTCGACGAGGCCGTGGCGTATGTCGAGGGCCTGACCGGCCTGGCGCTGCTCAAGGCAAACTGGACGGCTACCTACGAGCGCTTCCCGGTGGACGGCGCAGCGCTCATCTTGCCGGGCCTCAAGGCCGGCATCACGAGCCTGGTGTACGGGGCCAGCCAGACACTGCCGGCTCACGCGACCGTGGCGGGCACGCCGCGCGGCGACCTCGAAATCCACGCGGCCGCGGGACCATGGCCCCGCGATGCCGGCCGCTGGAGCGTGGTGGTCAGCGGCAGCCGCGGGGTGGAGGCGGCCGGCTTGCCCGGCGACCTGCGATCGGCCGTGTTGCTCGAGATCCAGCGGCTCTACGACCGCCACGATGGGGTCGGTCAGGCCATCTCGGACCTGTGCGGCCGCTACCGGCCCGTGACTTTGTAAGGGGAAGGACAGGACATGGAGATTGACGTAAACGCGATGCTCGCGATGTTAGCGGTGCTGCTGCCGCTGCTGGGCGGCGCCGTGCTGCTGTGGCAGCGCACGACCGCCGGGCTGCGGGAGTCGGTGGCCTGGCGGGCGAGTGTGGATGTTCGGCTTGAGCAGATCAACAAGCGGCTCGATGCAGGCGAAAGGCGCATGAGCAGGCACTCACAGGAGTTGGAGCAGGAACGTAAGTGCCTTAACGAGATCAAGGTCCTGCTGGGACGGATCGAGGAGCGGATCAAGCAGTGACGATCATTGACTCCATCATCCGCCGCGAAGGCGGCTATGTCGATCACCCCGCCGACCGCGGCGGCCCGACCAAGTACGGCATCACGCTGAAGACGCTGGAGGGCTGGTGCGGCGAGCCGGTGACGGCGGAAGACGTGCGAGACCTCGACGAGAGCGAGGCGCGGCGGATTTACGAACGCCTCTACATTCAGGGGCCGGGGTTCGACCGCATTGCCGGCCGCCGGTTGCGGGAACTGGCGGTCGATTGCGCCGTCAATCACGGTCCCTCGCAAGCGGCCCGCTGGCTGCAAACCGCCGCGGGAGTCAAGGCGGACGGGATATTCGGCCCGAAGTCGTTGGCGGCGATCAACGAAGCGAACGAGACTGCGTCGTTCAAAAGCGTGCTGGCGAGCCGCTGCCGCTTCTACGGGCGGCTGATCGCAAGCGATCCTTCGCAGGCGGCGTTCGCCGCCGGTTGGACTACGCGGCTGGCCGAATTCATTGAGACAGCTTAAAGGAAAAAGGAGGAAGAGAACCAATGGAAGGCTATCAGAAGGTTGAAGACAAGACGGATTCGTTGCTGGTAGTGCTGGCCAACAAGCCCTTCTCGGCGCCGGCCGTCGTGCTGGCCGGCGCGGGGCTGTTCTGGCTAGGGTTCTGGCTGGGGAGCTGAGGCTAGATGAGCTTCTTGGGCAAATTGTTCGGCGGCGGGGTGATCTCGGCGGCGGAGGGCGTGGCCGGGATCGTCGATAAATTCGTCGAGACCGACGACGAGAAGAAGGCGGCCGAGATCATCAAGGCCAAGCTGATGATGAAGCCGAGCTTGGCGCAGATCGAGTTGAACAAGATCGAGGCCAGCCACCGCTCGATCTTCGTGGCCGGTGGACGGCCTTTCATTTTGTGGGTCTGTGGAGTTTCATTGGCGTTCTACTTTATCCCGCAATTTGCGCTGGGCGCCTATCTGTGGACGCGTCAAGTGCTCACCACCGGCGAACTTGTGGCATATCCCGTGGCGGCTGATGGGCTGTATGAGTTGGTGTTTGGGATGCTTGGTCTAGGCGCCTTCCGGACCGTGGAAAAGCTTGCCGGCAGGGCGAAGTAGCGATGCCACGAGACGCCTACCCTAACCTGGACCGCCGGATCGTGTTGTTGGAGCCGGACGCCGCCACGGAAAACGAGCTCGGCGAGTCGGTTCCAGGCGATCCGATCGAGCATCCCCGCTGGGCGGCGCGGCGCGATATCACGGGCCGCGAGAGGCTGCAGGCGGGCGCCGAGTTTACCAAGCAGCGCACGAGGTTCGTGATCCGCTGGGACTCGAGCGTTCGGCCCGGCTGGAGACTGCGCGACGAGTACGGACGGGAGCACGAGATCGAGGGGCTGGCCGAGATCGGCCGGCGGCGCTATCTCGAACTGCAAGTCGTGAGGAACGAATAGCCATGGAGAGCCCTGAAGCTCATGTTACGCGCCTAGTGCTGGGATCGGACCCCTTATTGGCGGGCCACTGTCATCCGAGCGTGCAGCGCGAAGTGGGCGAGGGCGACTTTCCGGCTGTCGTCTACCAGGGCGTCGGCGGCGACACGGTGACGACGTTTGAGGGATCGAGGCAGCGCACCTGTGCCATTCGGCTCGACTTCCGGGCCAAGACGTTCGCCGAGGCCATCCGCCTCGCCGAACAAGGCTTGGCGGCGGTCCGTTCCGGCGGCCGGCTGCGATCTGTCTCCGGGCCTATTGACGACTACGACGAGGAGCTTAACGTTTACCGCCGCATGTGGACCGTGGAGGTCACCATCTGATGGAAATCGAAATCACCGGCATCGAGGAAGCGGCGGCTCTGATCGGGGCGTTGGACGCCCTGCCCGGCGTACTGGGGCAGGTGGCGTTGGAAGACGGTCTGCTGGAAGCGGCCAAGGTTGTCGCTGCCGAAGCGAAAAACACCACCGCTTTTAAGGACAAGACCGGAGCGTTGCGGGCATCGATCCGGGCGCGCCGGGGCAAGCGCCGGTACAAGCCTTCGGCCCTGGTCGAGGCCACCGCACCCCACGCGCATTTGGTTGAGCTCGGAACGATCAGGGCGCCGGAGCATCCCTTTCTGGAACCGGCGGTGCGCACCACGCGGGCGGACCAGAACCGCGCTTTCGCGCGCGGCGTGGGAAAGAACTTCAAGAAGGTGGAGCAAGAACTTACCGGCAAGCGCCGGGTGAGCAGAAGGACGCGCCGGGCGCTTGCCGCCGACTGAACCCAATTCAAAGGAGGAAAACATTATGGCAGTACCAACGGTACACGGGAGCGAATTCGCCAAGCTGGAATATTCGAGCGACAGCGGGGTGACCTGGATTCAAGTGCCGGGCATCAACAGCTACACCGAGTCGGGCGGCGAAGCGCCCGAGCGGGACATCGTCACGTTCGACGGGGTGGCGAAGCGTTCGGGCCATCCGCGCGTCCCGTCGATTGAGTTGAACGCCACTTACAGCCCGGCGCACGCCGCCTGGAAGGAGATACGGGCGGCCTCGCTCGAGGGGACCTTGCTGGACTTCCGCCTGATCACCAAGGAAGAGGCGGTGAAGTCTATCACCGGCCCAGCCAATACCGTGACCATTGCCCTGACCGGCGTGGTGACCTTCGCGGGAACGGTGCAGCCGGCTGTCGGCCTGCTGGGGCCCGGCATGGTGATCAAGGTCAGCACCAAGAAATTCGTCATCGACTCGATCTCCGATGCGGCCACTCCGGTCGTCAAGGTCAAGCCCGCACCGGCTTCCGCTGAGACGGCCAAGCCGACCTATTCGATCGTGCTGCCGTCGATGCGGCGGGGACCCTTCGATGCCAGGGTGCGGCTGGCCGGCAATGTCAGCCTGGAATCGGAAGGCGATATGACGACTACCCTGACCTTGGCCCCGCGGGTTCAGCTGTCCGAATGGAGCATTGCCTAATGACACGAAAAAAGAAGACCACCAACGAGTTTGCAACGCCGGACGACATCAAGGCGATGTTGTCCGCGCCGGAAGAGGTCACGGCCGCCGGTTTGCGGTTCCAACTTCAACCGCCCACGGCGGCGGAAGCGATGGCGATCCGCGACTGGCTGTTTTCCGAGATCAAGCAAGAGCGAGAGAGCGGCGTGCTGTTTCAGGCGGCGCGGATGTCGCTCAAGGCCTGTTTGGGAATGGACCTCAACGAGGACGAGGCGGCCCGGCTCATCATGCGCACGGGCGGCGAGTCCGGCCTGTTGGCGAAGACGGCGATGCGGCTGTGCGGGCTTGATTCGATGTTCTCGCGCAAGCAAGAGGCCGAGGCGGTCGGTGATCCGAACCTTTTTTTATCGCCCGGGAAACCGGCCGTCAACTAAGCGAGGTGCTGGCGATGCCGGCGACTCAGTACTACGCCTGGGAGCGCCACTTTCGGCGCTGGCCGCCGCAGTCCGTCGTCGTGCCCCAACTGCTCGCCACGATCTGCGTCCTGATCTGCCGGGCGATGGGTTCGACGGCGAAGCTCAGTGATTTCGCGCCCTGGATGCGAACGCCCCAGGACGAAGAGGCGGAGCCTGATGAGGGGGCTCTGAAACAGCGCGTGCTGATGGTTCAGCACGCTTATCAAAGGAGCCGCGATGCCGGGACAGGTTAACGTCGGAAGCGCGTATATCTCGCTGCGCGCCCGGACCAACGAGTTTGTGCGCGGCGTGCGGCGCTCGTCGGATGCGCTCCGAACCCAGGAGCGCACTCTGCGCAGCCTGCGCCGGGGAGTGCGTCAGACCAATCAACGGTTTCGGGAGTTCCGTCGGTCGGTGCTGTCCGTCCGCGGCGCCGTCGGCCTGATTGCCGGCAGCGCCGGACTGGGGCTGTTAATCAAGCGGCAGGCCGAATTCGGCGCGAGCCTGGTTGAAACCAGCGAACGGCTGGGCTTTTCCGTCGAGCGCTTGCAACTTCTCCAACGCGCCTTTGAGGGCGAAGGAATCGCCATCAATGCAACCAATATCGGCTTGCAGCGCTTCACGCGGCGCTTGGCCGATGCGGCTGCGGGCCAATCGCAATTACGGCACACCTTCCGGCAACTGGGCGTCGAACTGCGTGACTCCAACGGACGGCTGCGCGATTCCCACGACGTGCTGCTTGATGTAGCCGAGGGGCTCAAGAACACCGAAAACCAGCAGAAGCGCGTGCTTCTGTCCTTCGAGCTGTTCGACAGCGAGGGCGTGGCCTTCGTCAACGTCTTGCAGCGCGGTCGGGACGCGCTGCTTGCGCAGGAAAACGCTTTCCGGCGGTTGGGTTTGGTCACAACGGAGGAAGCCCAACGGCTCAAGGACTTATCCCAGGGCTTTACCGATCTGGGCAATGCCGCGCAGATTGCCGCCGCGCGTGGGGTGGCGGAAGCGGCTGACGAGCTTACGCGACTCAACGAAGCGCTGATCGAGCACGGCCCGCAAGCTGTCTCGGTGACGGTCAAGGCCGTTGAGGCCCTCGTGAGAAACCTTGACCTTCTCAGGGACACGCTTATCTTCACCGGAGTTCTGTTCGCGGGGCGTTTTGTCTTTCAGGTCGGGCAGGCCGTCAGCGCGCTGTGGGGGCTTTCGGCGGCCGCGATTGCGGCGCGAATCGGAGCGGGGGCGCTGGGCGGTCCCGCCGGGATAGCCATCGCCGCCGGCTCCCTGGCGTTTTATGTGATCCAGGCCAAGCAGGCCGCGGACCAAACCCGTCTGTTGAGACAGGCGCGGCGCGAGCTGACCGGACGGAGCGGCGAAGAGATTGGCCTGGTCACATCCATCGAGCAGCAGCTTTCCTCAGCCGATACGGCGAGACAAAGGCTCGAAGCGGCCCAGGACGGAATCCGGCGGGTCTCGGAAGAGATCCAGAAAATCAACGCGCTGCTGGTTAAGGGCGTGGAGGATGTTTCCAGAAGACTGACGCTCCGCACCAATGTAGAGGACTTGAGGAAATTTCAGGGTGACTTGCGCCAATTCATTCAGGGCCTGGCAGAACAACCGCTGGAGATTCCGGCCAGAATCAAGCTGAACCCTGAGGATCTCTACCTCCTTGGGCTTAAGCCGACCGAGGAAGTTCTTGTTACGGCTGCGCCATTCACCGAAGACTCATTGCGCAACTATAACGCCGAGTTGGAGCGGGGGCTGACGCTGGCCCAACAGGAGTTGGAGTTGACTCGGGCGGTTGGAGTAGAACGGCTTCGGCTTCAGGCGCAATTCAAGATCGTCAATGACTTGCGGGCGCGGGAAGTTGCGCTGGCTCATCAGCTCGAGGACGCCCAAAAGCGGTTGGCGGCGGCCAGCGAACAGGAGATAGGCTCGGCCATCAGCGCCGTCGAGGCCGCCGAAGCCAATCTGAACGCCTTTAAAAGCCGGATGCTGCCGGCGGCGGACGAACTTACCGCCAAATATCTCGAACAGCTTCAAGCACAGCAACAGTCTACCCAGGAGCTAAGCAGGCAGCAAGCCTTGCTGCAAGCGCCCATCCAGGTCCTGCGGTTCGAGGACGAAATTACCGATTCGATCCGGGAGCTCGAAGAGGAGCTGAACCGGCTTACCGGCCAGGCGGTCGAAAAGACGGCGCAGGGCGAGTTGGAAGGGCAGCGGCGGGGCATCGCCTTGCAGCTGCGCGACGCTGCCCTGCTGGGCGACGCAGCGGCGATCACAGGGCTGTTTGAGCAGCTTGACCTTATCAAGGGTCAAGAGACGGACATCCTGAAGCTGCTGCAAGAGGAACTGGACCTAAGGCAGTTGATTGCCGACAAGCGAACAGAACGGCAAGTCGAGCAGGCCGTCCAGCCGTTCCTGATCGAGGAGTTCGACAAGACAATCGCACTCGAGCTCAAGCGGATCGAGAACGCCAACCGGCTAGCCCTGCTGCGCGGCGAAGAGCTGTTCGACATGCGGCAGCGGATCAAGCTGGAGGAAACGCGGGCTGATCTTGGAGAAGCCATCGCGGAGGCGAAGGAGAAGGGCAACGTCGAGGAATTCAATGCGCTCGAAGCGGCACGGGAAGCGATTGAGATAAGGATTGAAGGCACAAGAGCCCTGACCGACGAGCTGCGAGAGCAGCTGCGCATCGCCCGTGAAAGAGGGAAGGCGATCAAGGAGTTCACCGACCGGCAGAAAGAACTCCAGCAGGCCGCCGAGGGCTTTGCGCGGGCGATCACTAAGGGCATGGAGGACGCCATTCTCGGGGCAAACAGCCTGCGGGACGCGCTAGCCGGGGTGCTCGAAGAGATCGCCAAAATCCTGTTGCGGGTGGCGCTGCTCAATCAGATCGAAAACGCCCTGACGAGCGTATTCGGGGGAGTATTCGGGGTGCCCGGCAAGGCCGTGAGTGTTCCGGGCAAGGCCGCCGGAGGGCCGGTCGAGGCGGGCCGTCTCTACCAGGTCAACGAGGATGGCGTGGAACTGTTCCGGCCGCGCACGGCGGGAGAGATCATCCCCAACCACGTATTGCGCTCGGCCAAGCCGATCGGCGGCGGCGCTCCCGTGATCAATATCAGCATCAATATTCAATCCAGCGACGGCCCCGGCGTGCGGGCGGCGCTGGCTGAGGCGGTCCCGGTGCTCAGGGAAGAACTGGGCCGGGCGGTCAAGGGCGACGTGACGAGAGATCTGCTGCGGCCGTCGGTGTTGCGGAGGACTCGTGAACGCTGAAACCGCATACCTCAAGCACCTGCTTGATGGCGCTGCGGCCTTTGTCGCCGATCTCGACGCTGTGGGTTTCCCCGTTGCGCCGGTTGATCCAACTGAACGACTCGGAACGGTACATGCGCCGCGCCACATCCGCCGCCTCGTGGTGGAAGAAGCGCGCCAAGCCTCGTTCCTCGAACGGTTTCCATATTTCGCCGCCAAGACGGTAGGGCTTATAGGCCCACGTGCGCTTGCTCACGTCGTAATCCACAAGCTCCTGGCGCAGCCGGTAGTCGCCATCCTCGCCTTCGATGGCGCTCCAGAAGCCGAGCTGCAGCTGTACGCGGTCTTTCTTCGTCGCCGGAATGGAATAGCGAAGGTTCTTGAACTTGAACAGGAGATGAAGGTTGTGTTCTTCCGTGCTTTCTCCCCACTTGTTGCCAGGCTCCCACAGGTCGCAGCGCAGGGCCAGCTCAGGGGAGTCGATCACATCCGGGTCGCTATAGGCGCGGGTGCCCAAACCTGCTTCAGCAAGGGTGCTCTGGCGCACCTTCCACTGCCTCCATTCGGCATAGTCATCAACATGTTTAAGGTCGTCCTCTCCCGCGCACGGGACGACCAGCACCAGGGCCGCAAGAGCCAGCGTTGTCGGCAGTCGCATAGTGTTCATGTAGACGTTCCCCAGCACGGCCAAGTTGCGTCCAGGAGGAGTATATCATGGCGCTGATCGACTTCCCCTCCGACGTGCCGATCGTGCGCTCCGATCTGGCGCTCCAGCACCCCGGCCAGATCGTTCTGCGCTCGATCTACGGCGCGGGGACGCAAGTCTACGGACGCGGCCCCGGCCACTGGTCGGGGCGGATCGAGATTGCCGAATCCGACATCTCGACCGACGCTCAGCGGCGCGCCGTAGAGACCTTCCTGGCGCAACTGCGCGGCGCGGAGAACACCTTCGAGGTCCCGATCGAGCGCCCCTCGGCGGGCGATCTGACTGAGGACACGTCATTGGCGGTGAGCGCGGCGGCGCTCTCTTCCGGCGAGCTCGAAGTCACCGTGAGCGGCGCGACGGACGAGCTGGTCGCCGGGGACTACGTGCGGATCGGCGGCCGGCTGTACCTGCTGACGAGCGACCTGGACACGTCCAAGTGCAAGGTGGAGCCGCCGGCGGTCCCTGATACCGGGGAAGACGTTGTGTGGGAAGACGTTACCTGTCTGGCGCGGCTGGCCGTGGGCGGCGGCGGCGGGTCGATTCCCCTGCTGTGGACGCCCGACTTCGGAGGCCCGTGGGCGATTGACTGGGAGGAGGCGGTCTAGGGAAAGAAGACCAGCTGACGAGCAGCGCAAGCATGAGGGGCAGGAAAGTAAAAACCGCGAATTTGAGAACGGCGATGTCCTGTTTCAACTCGGCGATGTCCTGTTTCAGCTCGGACCGCAACTCGGCGATGTCCTGTTTGGTGGCCAAGTCCTTGGCGACAGGAATGGCGCTGGCGGCCGCGCGAGCCTCTTCTTCGGGCGCTCCGGCGCTCAGTAGCGCCTTATAGACCTCAGCGACCATCAGGCTCATGACGATCACTCTAACACGGAGGCGTTCTCGATGGCGAACAACTGGCTGCAACACCTGATCACGATCGATACCGACCCGGTCGTGCGGGTGTGGACCGGGCAGGGGACGCTGACGCTCGACGGGGCCGACTACGCCGGCGGTGGCAAGGCGTTGGCGGTCAGCGAAGCCGAGACGCGGTCCGGCGATCCCGACAAGCGGCTGACGATCACGCTGTCGGGCATCCCGACCGATATCAGGAGCACGTTCCTCCAGGACGTCGGGCCGTTGCCGGTGACGGTCGAGTGGGTGTACTCGTCCGACAGCGGCGAGAGCTGGCAGAAGGTACCGGGGGTGCTGTTCCGGGGGCGGCTTTCCACGCCGGTCCTGTCGGAGGGCGTGTTCGAGATCGAGATCGAGACCGAGCGCGGGGACGTGGACCGGGGCCGGCCGCTCACGTGGTCTGACGAGGACCAGCGGCGGCGGTTCACCGATGACCACGGACTGGAGTACATGCGGCAGCTCTCCAGGGAGGGGACCGAGAGCGCCTGGCCGCCGTAGGGACTTATGGCGAACAACCACGAACGCCGCTTGCGGCTACGAAAAGCGATGGAGCGCGAAGGCCTGGGTACGTCGGTGTGGCGCGAGCGCGACTGCATCTCGCTGGTGCGGGCGGTGATCCGGGAGATGTCGGGATCGGAGCCCGTGCTGGCGCTGCCCGATTGGACCGACGGGCTGAGCGAGCAGGAGGCCTTTCTGCGCGCGCCGCGCGAGCACGGATCGCTGCGGGCCTGCCTGGTCGGAATGCTGGATGCCGAGCCGCTGCTCAGGCGAGTTGCGAGGCGGGTGCTGCCCGCTCCGGGCATGATCGGTCTGACCCCGGCCAGGGGTTTTCACGTGGAGCGCTGCGAGGATCCGGATCACGGTCCGTTTCTCGGCGTGGTTGGGCCGGACTGCGCTCTGTGGGTGAGGACCCGTGACGACAGGCTGCGGCGGGCTCATCCGATAGCCGAGCTGTGGGAGGTCGTTGCATAGATGGGGTTTCTGGTTCCGGCGATTACGACCATTGCGGGCTTCTTCGGCATCGGGGTCTCGGCCGCCGTCGCCGCACAGATCGCGACCTCGATTGCGCTGACCGCCATCTCGGTCGGCGTGAGCCTGATTGTCCGGATGCTGAAGGGCCGTCCCCGGCTGGACGCGCTCGACGGCCCAACCCACACGATCCAGAGCGAGGTCGTCAACGCTCGCTTCCTGGCGGGCAAGATGCGCACGCCGGGCGTGCTGTGCTACTTCGGCGCGGCGGGCCGCGAAGCCCGCATGGGCCTGGTGCTGGGCGAAGGACCGTGCGAGGGCCTGGCCGACGACGGCACGCCGGAGAGAACCGGCAAGGCCGTGATCTGGGTCGACGGCAAGCGGGTGCAACTGGAGCGCACCACCCAGAGCGGCGGCGATCTGTACAAGCCGGTAGCGGGCGACAAGTACGACGGCAAGATCGAGATTCGGGAGTACTTCGCGGCCGACGGCTCCCAAGGCGCGGCGATGCGCGCGGCGGAGACCACCGAACTGATTGACAACGATGACTATGAGGGCGACGGCACGGGAGAGTTCGACGTTTACGGCAACCCCCGCCAGATCGAACGGCTTGTGCCGTCGCCGTTTCCGCCCTGGACCGAAAAATACAAGCTCCAGGGGCTCAGTTGGGTCTACGTCAAGCTGAGGCAGCCCAACTACAAGGACGCCGAGGGCCGTCCCGACTACGACAAGTGGAGTGAACCCCAAGCGTGAGACAGTCGAAATCGGGACAGGTTACGATTCACCGCAAAACGCTTGCCTTCTTCGCTGTATCGTCGCACGCTGGTCCTAGCCGGGGAAGCGGAAGCGGGCTCTGCTGGAGAGCAACCCGCCAAGGAATACCCGGCCGCAAACTCATCAAGACGATGAGCGCCGGGGGCGGCCGCCAAGGTCGCTCCCGGCTTCTCCAACGCCGGCGATGTCTCCCTGCCCGCCCAGGGCCCATCGGATTGATAGATTTGCCTATGCCTCTCAAAACTCATACTTCGGATTCCTCGCTGCTGTTGCCGCCGGCCGCGCCAGCGCTTCAAACTCCGCCGGCGGACGATATCCCAACGCCGAATGCAGCCGGCGTTGGTTGTAGATCTCATCAATGAACTCGCCGATCGATGCGCGCGCCTCGTCAAGCGTGCGATAACGCTGCAACCAAACCTCCTCCGCCTTCAACGTCTTCATGAAACTCTCCGCCCGCGCGTTGTCGTAGGGGTTGCCGCGGCGGCTCATCGAGATGATCGCGCCGTGCTGCTCCAGCAGCTCGACATAGGCGCTCGAAGCGTACTGTACGCCTTGGTCGGAATGATGCATCCACCCCGCGGCAGGGCGTCTGAGCTCGAGCGCATCGCGCAACGCCCCTACAGCCAGCTCAGCTTTGAGCGTCGTCCCCAGCCGCCAGCCGACCACGCGTCGCGAGTAGGCGTCCAACACCACGGCGAGGTAGACGAACGCCTCGCGCAAGCGAATGTAGGTGATATCGGATTGCCACAACTGATCGACGCCGTCCACATTCAGGTGCGCCGCTAGATTCGGATAAACAGGTAAGAAGTGGTTCGAATCCGTTGTTAGCACGAAGCGCCGCTTGAGTACCGCCAGCAAGTTGTCCTTACGCATCATCCGCAGGACCTTTTTGTGATTGACGAGGAAGCCTTGGCGGCGCAGCTCGGCCGTCACGCGGCGGTAGCCGTAACGACGATTCTCGAGCGAAATCCGCTGCATGCGGTCACGCAATTCCATGTCGCACTCGGCGGGCGACGACACGGCGAGCCGGCGATAGAACCCGGCGCGATTCACGCGTCCGAGCTCGCAGGCGTGTTCGACGCTGAGCGAGCCTTTGGCGCTGATCTGCTCGACGATGGAGTAGATCCGCTCGCGCCACCGGCGTCGTTGGTCGGGGCTGCGAGGTTCAAGGCGCGAAAGGCTTGTCCGAAAAAATCGAGCTCTGCGGCTTGTTTGCCGAGCAGTCGTTCGAGCTCTGCGATGCGTTCGTCGCGCGGATCGCGAGGGATCTTGGGCGGCGCCGAGCGGCCGGGTTTCGGCCGGCCTCGCCGCCGGCTCAAGCCGTTGACGCCTTCCTGGCGATAGGCGTCCCGCCAGCGGTACAGCAGGCTGCGCTTGACGTCCAACTCGCGGCTTAGCGCTGTGCCGCTCTGGCCGGCTAGGAGCCGCCTGGCGGCGGCTTCCTTGAACTCCACCGTGAACTCCCGCGGCTTGCGCGGCTTGAGACTTTCCATCCTGGACTCCTTTCCATTCGCTGAAATTCGTCCCAAATTTCAATGTCTCATTTTTAGGGTTCACTCCAAAGCGCACCTTCACGCGCGTTCCCAATATCGAGTTTCTCATCAAGGGAATGAAGCTGAGCTGGCCGGGCCTGGTCACCCAGTGGGAAACCGGCGCGGACTACGAGGCCGGCGATTTCGTGTCGAACGACGATACCGAGTGGAGATGTACTGCCGATCACACTTCCGCCAGCGGCAACGAACCAACGCAAACGAACAGCGGCGGTACGAACTGGGAAGAGGACACCGATCCGAGAGTCTGGACCGAGAACGCCGCGGCGGTCCGTTACTGGTGGGAAACCGAGCGGCGCGGCCGTTCGGCGGACTTGATCGATGAAGCGGCTTTCACGGCCGCCTATGCGACCTGTGAAGAGGAAGTAGACGTCACCGACGACCTGCCGGCCAGTCACAACGAGTTCCGCCGCTTCGGCGTGGTCAAGCAGTACACGATCAATGGCGTCATCACGGCGGGGGACGATGTATCGAGTGTCGAAGACCAGCTCGACGCGGCCTGGGCCGGTGAGGTTATCGAGGCGGGCGGCAAGCTGCTTTTCAAGCCCGGAGCCGAGCGGCCCGCTACGGCGAAGCTGGATCTCAGCGGAGCGGATATCGTGGCGCCGCCTTCGGTCCAGCCCTGGGCGCCACTACAGGACCGGGTCAACGCCATCGATATCGAGCTGGCTCAGTCGCGGGCGCACCATTGGAGCAAGCTGAGCCTGCCCGAATACGTGGACCAGGATGCCCTCGACCGCGACGGGGTCAAGCGCGCGGGCAGTCTCCGGCTGGCCTACGTCACCGATCCGCTTGCCGCCGGACGGCTGCAGGCGGTGAACCTGCGGCGGGCGCGGGAGAGCCTGCGGCTCGAAGCCGGCGTGACGCCGGGAGATAACTTCGAGCGACTGTCCCTGATACCTACAGACGTAGTTACCGTCACCGTGCCTGAGCACGGCCTGACCGATGCCCGCATGGAAGTGGAGCGGGTTTCCATCGAGCCCGACTGGTCGGTCGTGCTCAGCCTGCGCGAGGTCCTCGACGACACCTACGACGACACGCTGGTGCTGCCGGAGTTGATCAGCCGCGAAATCTATCTGCCGGACGAGACCGACGTTCCGGCGATGACGAATCTGAGCGCCGACGAGATTGCCGTGATCGACAAGGACGGCAAGACGGTGATCCATCTCGAAGCCTCGTGGACGGCGGCGCCGGCGCCGGAGACCGAAATCGCGGTCCGCGAGAAGGCGGTCGCCGGGGAGACGGAAAACGAGTGGAATTCGGGAACGTCGCCGGGCGCGAACTACCGTTTCAGTCCGGTCGTGGTCGCCAAGACCTACGAGATGCGCGCCCGGCATGCGAACCGCGAGGGCGTGGTAAGCGACTGGTCGCCGACCATCGAGCACACTGTCGGCGGCGATCTGACCCCGCCCGGCGCGGTCACCGATTTTGAGGTCTTCTCCGCCCCCAACGGTATCCGCGCCACCTGGACGAATCCCACTGACGATGATTTCGCCGTGGCGTGCGTGTACATCGGTACGACGGACACATTCGCCGACGCCGAGCTGGCCGCCACGCTCGCCGCCGACGTGTACGAGTCTTCGGGCTGGACGGCGGGGACCGAATACCGGGTATGGGTGCTGGCGAAGGACCTGAGCGGCAACGAGGGTGCGGCCACCGGGCCGGAGCTCGTGACGCCTACGGCGTTCGCCGAAGAGGGCGCCGAGATCCTGACCGGCGACGACGCGCCTGACGATACCGATGACGGCAAGGACGGCGATCTCTATGTCCGAGCGGACGGCACGCTGTGGATCAAAGCCAACGGTACGTGGACGAATACCGGCATCGACCTGACCGGTGATCCGGGCGCGAAGATTCACACTTATGACGACACGGATTCAAGCGGCGATCCGATTGCTCCGCCCAGCACCATCGACGCGAATGTCGGCGATATCGTGGTCCACACCGAAAGCGGGCAGTACTACCAGTACACCGCTACGGGCTGGAAAGAGGAAGGCGACCTGACCGGGCCCCAGGGGAATACGGGTCCGCAAGGCGATCTGGGCGATCCGGGAATCAATGGCGATTTAGGACCCAAAGGAAACACCGGGCTGCAGGGCGTCGCCGGCGTGCCGGGCTCCGACGGCAATCAGGTGTTCGTGTACTACACCAACGCTCCCGACGACACCGCCGCGGCTGATCTGACTCCCGTCGCCCGTCTCGCCAACGGCAACTGGGTGACCGACAGCGAGTACTACTGGTACGCCGACGCCACCCAGATTCCCGACGATACCGAACTTCCTTTCGGCCTGAACTCGCTGGCGGCGGCGACCGGGGAAGTGGCGCGGATGCTGATCGTCGCCGGAGCGCCACCGGAGCTCTACCACGAGGGTACGTCGGGCGAGATTCTCGATCCGCGCAGCGACGCGGAAGTGACCACGAACCTTACGCTTAGCCGGATTCAGTGGACCACGGCCAAGAAGCTGGTGCTCCACCGCACGGGTACGGCGGCGATGTCGGACTACTGGGGGACGGGGCTGGAGGGAGCGTCGAAGAGCATCTTCCTGTACGACGGTACGACCGGCGTCGAGATCGCCTACAGCACCTTCGAGAGCGCCGATGCCGCTACCGCGACCTTCGCGCCTGCGTCGGGCTCCGACGCGGAGACGTTCCTGGATGGCCTTGCCGAGGATGATCCGTTCCTCATTTTGATCGCAGACGATGGAGCGATTACGTTCTGATGCCGGAGATCCGATGGGCGGTCCGGGCGGGGGCGGAAACGGCGTTCGACATCGAGTCGGACGACTTCGCCGCGCCCGTGCCGGTGCGGATCGGCCTCAAAGGTTCGCATGGCGTCAAAGGTCCTCGTGGCGTTCGTGGCGATCAGGGACTCGATGGGGACCGTGGGGGGAAAGGTGAACGTGGGATCCGTGGAGTTCGTGGCGATCAGGGACTCGATGGGGACCGTGGGAGAAAAGGTGAACGTGGGATCCGTGGAGTTCGTGGCGATCAGGGACTCGATGGGGACCGTGGGAGAAAAGGTGAACGTGGGATCCGTGGAGTTCGTGGGAACCAGGGACTCGATGGGGACCGTGGGGAAAAAGGTGAACGGGGGATCAGTGGAATCCGTGGCGATCAGGGACTCGATGGGGACCGTGGGGGAAAAGGTGAACGTGGAATCCCTGGCGAATCCGGCGAGCGAGGCAACGCGGGTCCGACGGGCGACGATGGCGACGTAGGCGCCTCTCCGTCGGGACCGCAGGGGTTTAGCGGCCCTGACGGCGACAAGGGCCCGGGGGGCAACGATCTCTATAGCAGCGCGTATGACGAGGGATTCTACGCCGGGTATGACCAGGGCCAATCGGACTGCGCTATCTACTAAAAGTTGCTTATGATTCGCTGGTCCATCGACGCGCTCGGCCCTTCGCGGAACACTCTCGCGGCGGACAGCTTTCGCGATCCCCGGTACCACGCCGACTCGTCGCGCGTCGGCATTCAGGGCGCCAAGGGCCAGCCGGGAATCCAGGGCGTTCGCGGCGATCAGTCTGATCAAGCCGGTGAAAAAGGCGATTCGGGCGACAAAGGCGACAAAGGGGAATCCTTCGTTTCCTTTCCCTACGACCAGGAGTTCTATCGCGGGCCGCGTGGCGACAAAGGCCCGGCGGGCGACAAAGGAAATCCCGGAGCAGAGTAAATGAACAACACCACGATTTACATCATCAATGCTTTTCCCGAACGCCGCCGGGCGCTCGAAGCCGAACTCTCAAAGCACGCCCGGGGCTCGGAGGCGCACTGGATTCGCGCTCCGCGCGGAGCCGAGGCGCGATCGCGTCTCTCCCCCTGCCGCCGCTGGCGCGATCCCCATCACAAGCGGTTGATGACATGGGGCGAGATCGCCTGCTTCGCCGGTCATCTCGACGCCTGGAAGCGGATTGGAGAGGGCGACGCTCCCGGAGCCATCGTGCTCGAAGACGACGCGCGTCTGCTGGCCCCGCTCGCCGAAGCGCCCGTCAGGGGCGATCTGACCTACCTCGGTGGCAAGTTTCTCGGTCAGCCGGGCGAAGCGGTTGACGGTTTGTTGCGACCGCCCTACACCTACTGGACAGTGTGCTATTGGGTCAGCCGCGAAGCCGCCGCCCGGCTCGCCGAAGCCGTCAATCCGGACGCGCTGCTGCCCGCGGATGAGTATGTGCCTTATCACTTCGGCCAAAATCCCAACGTCGATCCCGAACTCCTGGAGCAGCACGCCTGTCTCGGACTCGAAGCCTGGGCGCTGCCCGAATGGATCGTGGAGCCGTCGGGACGGTACAGTTCGGGAACCGAGCGCTCCCCATCGGCCTTCGACCTCAAGACCCTGGTTTTCGCCACTGACCCGGACCGGGCCGACGAGGCGCTCAAAGCCTACGGCCGGCTCGAATATCATCCGCGCGTGCTCGGCGAGGGCGAGCCGGGCTGGGACACGTCCAAGCCAGGCGGCATCCGTAAGCTGCGCTGGCTGCGAGATGAGCTTCGATCCGACGAGGAACTGCGGCGGTCGGTCGTGCTCGCCGTGGACGGCTACGACACCCTGCCGGTCGCAGCAGGATCGGAAATGCTCAAGCGCTTCGGCGAAGCGAACGCGGACATTGTGATCGCCGGGGAACGGACCTGTTGGCCGGACAAAAGGCTCGCCCCGCGCTTCGACAAGATGGCGGGCAATGATGAGGCGCCCTATCGCTATCCCTGTTCGGGAACCTGGATGGGCTTCGGTGAAGATATCCTCGCAGTGCTCGACGACCCTGATCTGGACGATCCGCAACACCTCGACGATCAGCTCTGGCTTCAGCGGCGCATCCTCGACAATCCCGCGGCATGGCATATTGACCGCGAAGCGTATCTGTTCCAATCGCTTTCTCACGCCCACAAGGACATCCACCGGCGCGGCGGCTGGCCCTTCAACCACACGACGCGCTGTTACCCGGCCCTGCTGCACGCCAACGGCCCCGGCAGTCTCGATGTTGCCCGTCCGCTCGGATACCGCGAACTGCATCTTGACGGCGGGATCGGCGACTGGATGGAGGTTGCCGACGGCATCCTGGCCATGCCGTTTCTGGACTCGGACAGCCTCAAGGCGCTGATGGCAATGGCGGCGGCGGTCCCTGCCTTGTGGGAGCCCCTGCCCGGCGACAACGTGCCGGGCGACGAGCTGCGCATCAGGCATGTCGACGGTCATCTGTGGGAGGGTCTGGCCAACGCGCTGAAAGAACATCTCGCGCCTGTCATTGATGCCCGCTGGCGGCCCGCGAAGTGGAAAGACCTGTCCGACGCCTTCCTGATCCGCTACAGCAAAGAGCGACAGCCCTCGATCCGGCTGCATGAGGACATCTCCTACTTCTCGTGCTCGGTGAGGCTTCGGAAAGCCTGCGAGGGTGGGGAACTGCTGTTCCCCCGGCAGAACTACGCCGACACGCTGATTCCCGACGGCTGGTTGCTGTGCTGGCCGTCGAGGATCACGCATCCGCATCAGGTGCGGCCCGTCCGCAAGGGTACGAGGGTCAGTTTGGTTGTCTGGACGGCGGAGCGATGACATGAAAAAATACCGCATGCTGACCACGGGCGCGCACGACAAGCTGGCCGCCACCGACTTCCGGGCCTTTGGCCCGTTTACGGACCCCGACGACGCCAAGCACACCCTGTGGGTCTGCGAGGGCGTCGAGGACCGCGACTACACCGCCGAGGAACTGGCGCCCGTAAGCGCCGACGCCGAGGGCAACTGGACGACCTCGATCGAGGGTTTGGTCTGGGTGCCCTATGTGCGGGGTGGCTGAGAAGATGATCCAGGCCATGGCTATGAAGGACCCGCCGCACTCCGGCAGTGTCTTGTAATTGACGAAGATTCCAGTGAGTGACGAACCAGTCTATCCGTCGCCGCCGCGCGCCTGGTGGCGTTACTGGAAAACGCCTGTGCTCTTCGGCGTGGGGGTTCTGTGTCATTGTCAATACACATCAAGCAAGATGTGATGTTGACACATGTTGCACAGCTTGCTAGAGGCAACTGGACGACCTCTGATCTGGGTGCCCTACGTGCGGGAGTGAGGTGTCCTGCTAGCTTAAACTGAAGATGTCATGGAAGCGGCGCAAGAGCATCGAATATCTCAAGGCAGGCCGACCTCGATGCAGGTCCTCCGCATTCTGATCGAAGAGAAGAAACAAGAACTTGAACGACTCGAAGCCCTGCACAAAGTCCTGCACGATAGATTTCACGATGCACTGCCCGACGAGGGAGCCGACATTGCTTTGACGGGCATGCTCTCCGCTCGGCGATGAAGCAATAGTGTTCACCATCGACACGAAGGCGAAGCCGAACAGAATGACTGTGCTTGGCGTGGAGGACTACCACTGAATTGGGGGATTCAAATGACTGCCACGAATGCAACATGGGTAAAGCATCCGGGCTTCTACATCAAGGAAGAGATGGAGGAGCGGGGTTGGCTGCAGCGCGACCTCGCCTTTGTCCTTGGTGTCCCCGAGCAGGGCGTCAACATGATCCTGTCCGGGAAGCGCAACATCAGTCCCGACATGGCGCGGGCGCTGGCCGACGCTTTCGATACGGACGGCGACTTTTTCGCCCGGCTGCAGCTCGCCTACGACATGGCTCATGCGCGCGTACCGGCAACGAGGAGTGCGCTGGCCAGCACCGACCTAACGCGCCTTCTCCAAAGCCGACTCGCCGAAGTTCAAGATGTTGGCCGTAAGGCGCTGAAGCCACGTTAGCGGAACTCTTTCCTTTTCATCGCTGTAGCCCATGGCTACCAAGAGTTCGTTGTGGCAAAGAGCATCCAGAACCCGCATGACCGGAGGCTCTGAAGCTTCCAGTTGAAGCCGTTCTTGAGTGACAGCGGTGACCGTCTCATCCGAGCCGTCAGCCACAAGCCGCTCTTCGAGCCGCGTGAAGTCCTTTACAAATTGCGCATGTTGACCGGCCTTGGCGCCGAAGGCGTAGACCAGTTTGAGGCTGGAAACGAACGTCACGCCGAATCCCACGGCGAGAATCCATGTCTGCCGGCCCTGAAACGCTAATACGGTCGCTCCTGACCCCAACAGAAGCAGAGCGAAGTTGGTCCAGCGATCAACACTTTCGTAGAACGCCTGCCGCCTGGAGTGGTAGCGGATCGAGCGCCGCACGCCGAACAGCAATGCATGGTGCTGTGTGCTCGACATCGTGCCTCCATTATAGTAGCCGCGGGGTCAGGGCTTCCCGGACTTCTTGTCAGGCTCCTTGGGTGGCGGCGGCGGCGGCTTAGGAGGGCTTACCGTCTCTCTGGTGTTGCGAACTTTTTCACAGTCAAAAACAGGCTTGCTCAAAGCGTTCTCCCCGTCCACCACACCTGACCGATCACCAGACCTTCTCTGGGCCACGGCAGCGGCTTCACTGCGGATCCTTCTCCGTGTGCGCCCACCAGACGACTTGGCCGAGGAACTGCGGCCCCTCAGCGCCGACACCGACGGCAACTGGATGACCGCGGTCACCGGGGCGCTCTGGTGGGTCTACGGGAAACAATGACTAACGACCTCCCCGGTGATCATCGAGTCAGGGTAGCGCCCAGAATCGTGCGAATTTATACGCTAAGCCTTTCGCTTCGCATCCTCGCAGCTATCATCTAGTGGCAGATTCGGGGAGATCGATCGTGTTTTGAGCGAGGCGGGCTCGGATGGCCGGACGATCTCAACTTCGAGTTACTCTCCCATATCAGCCCGATCGGGTGGGACACCAGCCATCAGCGGCGCTCGGACGGCGATGGGTGAGTCGCGGTCTTGGCTTCTTTCGTCATGCCCGGATCCATTCAGCATGGACAATGCAAGCAGATAGAAGAATGCGCCTGACCGTGACTTTCGCATCGGACCGGTCAACGGCAACCACCGCCACGATTTCCCCTTCGCGTCGGCACTCGATAAGGGGGGCATCTCTTTGGAACGCTTCGAGCGGAGCTTCTTGGATCGAGGCGAAGAGCGCAGTCGGGATTTCGAGCAGCTGGTAGCGATCCGGAGCACCCTCTTTGCGGAAGGCGCGTAGCATAATGATGGCATCCACCGCTTGCCGGTAATGCTGGAAAAGATCCAGCATTCGTATACGTCTGTCCTTCGGCGTTCTCGCGTCCTGTATCCACGCGGCCTCCGTCAGTTTGGATATGTGTGCTGAGGTCTCTGATATTTTCTGTGCTGCGGTGGATTTCAGGGAAAGGCGTCTTGTCGGATCGGTACCTGGTGTAACCTCCAGATCGACGAAGCGCTGGGTCGAAGAGCCTGGGGGAGCAAGCGTCCAGTTCGCCGACTTGCACGCGTTCCGAAACACCGTCTCAAACGCCGTTAGGCCCAGCGGTTCCGACGTCGCGCCATGATGAACCGAGAGAGCTAAACCGAAGTATTCGATCCAATCCGGGGAGCCTGTAATCCATGTTCCCCGCTCTTGGATGTCCGCCCGCGGCGGATTGGCAAGAGAATCCACCACGTTCGCGATAAACCGGATCTTCGCTGGAGAAAAGTCATCGAGCTTCGCCTTGAGTTCTTGAAGGTTCACTTGGCGAGCATCCTGCGTTCGATCAAATCCACGAACGAAGGTTTGAGTTCGATGCCAACCCACCGTCGTCCCAAACTGCTGCCGGCAAGCAAGGTCGTTCCAGATCCCGCATAGGGATCCAAGATAACGCTATCCTCTCGGCTGGTGATGGCGATGCATCTTCGGGCAAGTGCCATCGGCATCACGGCTGGATGATCGTCAGCGTCTCCATTGAGCCCCTTCCTTGGCTCCGTGGGAATGTCCCAAACGGTGCGCAATCTTCGTCCGTTCGGTCCACAGACGATATTCTTCCCGTAGTAGTAATTTTGGTTCTTAGAAAGAAGAAATACCGTTTCATGCGCCTTGGTGGGACGGTCGCATACCGACTCCGGATGAGCGTTCGGCTTGCTCCAGATCACTTCTGAGCGAAGCCACCATCCGGCCTCCTGGAGTGCAAACGCTAACCTCCAAGGCACTCCGATCAGGTCCTTCGGCTTCAGCCCTTCCGGGGTTGGCGGCCGGACACGCATTGCCCGGACCCTATTTTTTTTGTCCGGGGCGCGGTAGCGACGATTCCCCGACGTGTACGAGTCCCCCACATTGAGCCACACCGTTCCGTCATGTCGCACAACGCGCTTCATCTTCTCGAAGGTTTTAACGATGCTCTCTACGTAGTCCGCGAGATCATCATCACGTCCAATTTGCTCTTCGACATCGTAATCCCGTAAGGACCAGTAGGGCGGAGACGTAACAACGGTCTGTACCGACTCATCCGGGAGTAGATCGAGTGCCTGATTGGCATCGCCGCAAACAAGCACGGAACGAGAAATCGAGTTGAAAGCCGATGCCTTGTGATAGTTCACCCTGACGTAGCTATCCGTGACCGTTGGAGTTTGCCGCGTTCGAAGGAGAGCTTTGGTGCTCATACCACCAGATCCGTTCGGCCCATTCTCTCACGCCCCCTGAGCAAAATTTTCGTGACTGACAAGCATTCCGGTTGGTTCCTTCATCTCACAACATCCTCCCTGCCCAGCGCACCTGCCCAATCACCCGGCCATCCTTCGGCCACACGGTAGCGGCGAGTACTCCTATTGGTTAGTGTCCCCTGAGGGCTCGGTGGATTCGTCGGAATCCGTATCCGGCTCTTCGGGTTCGGTGGGTGCCGGCTCTGGCTCCGCCGGTGCCGTCGGTGCGGGTGCCGGGTCGGCGGTCGGCTCGGGCTCGGGGGTCTCCTGGCATCCGCCTAGGGCGAGCAACGTGATCGCCGTGAGTAGTATTGCTGTTCGCATCTTCATAGTTCCTACCTCCTTTGAAGGGGCCTTATCTACCTGAGTCAGCCTAGCATGAAGGCATGCTTGCGGCTCGGTCGGCTCACAGCGTCCTCCCCGTCCACATCACCTGCCCGATCACCACGGCCTCGCGGGGCCACTTCACCGGTTTGTACTCCTTGTTGTCGCTCACGAGCAGCCAGTGGTGGTTGTCGTGCATGAGCCGCTTGATTAGCGGGCCGTCGTCGGAGCGCACAGCGAAGATGCGGTTCTCGAGGCGGCGGGCGCGCTGGTGGTCGATCAGGATCATGGCCCCGTGGTGTAGCGTCGGCTCCATCGAATGGCCGTGCACGTCAATCACGCTGCACTTGGCGGGGTTGAGTCCCTTCTTGCGCAGCCAGTCGCGGCGGAAGCCGATCTGCTTGACGACGTGCTCGCTGTCCACGAACGCCCCTGGGCCCGCCGAGCCGAGAACGCCGTACTTGCCGACCCAGGCTAGCTCGGGATCGGCTTCCTGGTGAAGGAGTTCGGCGGCTGGGAAGGCTGGTTCGGGCAAGGGCTTGGCGCTCAGTTCATCGACTTGCGTTCGCAGCTGATCCAGGGTTTCCTCTCGCTCGACTGACGGCGTGGGGTCGTCGGCGAGGCCGACAAGGTAGTCCACGCTGACCCCTAGGGCGTGCGCAGCTCGTGTTAGGCCGTCGATTCGGAGAGACGATCTGTTGTGCTCGACAGCTGAAACAACTGATTGGTCGTAACGCTCGCCAAGGGCGACAGCAAGCTCGACCTGCCTCATGCCCGCTCGTTTTCGTGATGCCGCTAGGCGCTCCCCAATCACTGATTTGGGGGCTTCTAAGTCATTGATTAGTGGTGGCTTAGCATTCTGTTTGTTGAGTTGATTCCGTAGTTCGGCGGCAGGCGTGGGATCATCGGTGAGGCCTGTCAGGTAGTCTACGCTGACATGGAGGGTTTCTGCGGCCTTGACCAAGCCGTCGGCTAGTAGGGCAGAGATGTTCCGTTCGACTTTCGAGATCACCGACTGGTCGTAGCGCTTGCCCAATGCGGCGGCCAGGTCCGCTTGCATCAAGCCAGCTTGCTTCCGTGATGCCGCCAAGCGTTCGCCAAGCACCTTTTCAGGCTAATGCAATTTTGCGGTTGACAAAGGCATTGAATGCCTATACAATGCACCCAGTGCCTGCCGATGGCGTCAAGTTTCGGATCGCCTTGATCGGCATCACTAGAGAACAGGTAGCTCGATCATCTGGCTACGATCCATCGCTTTTCAGCCGCATTCTCAACGGCTTACGCCCCCCGCCCGCCGACTTCTTCGAGAAGGTCAACGCGGTCCTCGACCGCGAGGAGGCGGTGAGGAAAGCGTTGCAGGAAACCAAAGAGAAGGTGCTAAAGGAGTGGGTGGCTTGATGGACGAGCAGCGAGTCCGCAAGATCGTCCGCGAGGAGCTGGCGAAGCTTATGGCTGCTGGTCTTCGCCGTCCTGGGATTTCAGGCGATCCACCTCATCCCACGTCTGAAGAAGGGCGGTGCGATCCTCAGCCGACAGAACGCCCTTCGAGTGGAGAGCCTCAATGAGACCTTCGAGGATGTACGTCGCGCCATATCTAAAACGGCCTTCTCGTTTGGCTGCATCTATTTGGCTTTTTAGTTTTGCTTTCCAGTCTTCTGCCATTGCGGGGGCTCCGTTGATTGATTGGTTGTTTGGCGGCACCCATCTTATATCACCGGGAGAACCCCCGTCTATCCAGGAGAAGGCGGCTCAGGAAGCGCGCGAGCGGGTACCCAGGGAGGGGGCGGCTTGATGGGCGCTAGGCGCAAGGTTTCCCTGGAAACGGCTCTTCTCATGTCGATCCTTGATGTTGCCCGTGACTTGGCTGCCGGCATACGAACAGTCACTGAAACCAAGCAAGCATTACACCGTTTGGCGTATCCGCCCTTCCCCGGCGATGCCGAGGAGGAGCGACAGCGCGTCGAACAAAGGATCAGGGTGCTCAGAGAGGGGGTGGCGTGATGGGGAATCTGAAACCGCCGACGCCTAAAGGTCTTCGTCGGGCGGCAGTATCCGGACCAGGCGGATTAAGACTTTCTGAAGTTCAGCGAGATGCCCTCGGGAAACTTCGTCAGGCTGGGATAACCGGATTTCAGCTTCCATGGAGCGTTCAAGAGCCTTCAAAAAGTGGTCGGTCGAGCCTGGAGAATGCGCTTTGTCAAGTTGTCGAACGGCGCGTGCAACGACGGTTGCGCCAGCCGAGACGACGCTAAAGGCGCGGCAGGGCACGGCATGGGTAAGAAAAAATGATCGAGATCAAAAACTCCGAGGGAATAGTCCTGTACGCCAGCGAGACGGCTAGCGACCTTCGAGCGGCCGTGGTGGAAGCCGTGGGGAAGAAGGCGAATCTCCGCGGGGCGGACCTCCGCGAAGCGAATCTCCGCGAAGCGAATCTCCGCGAAGCGAATCTCCGCGGGGCGAGTCTCCGCGAAGCGAATCTCCGCTGGGCGAATCTCCGCGGGGCGAATCTCTACGAAGCGAATCTCGGCGGGGCGAATCTCCGCGAAGCGAATCTCTGCTGGGCGAATCTCCGCGGGGCGAATCTCTGCGGGGCACTGTGCGGCTCCGTGTTGGCCGAGAAATGTGACCGCATACTCACAGCGTCCAGCGGATCGGGCTACCAGATGGTGTTTGTCCGGCACCCCGACGGCATCTCGGTGCACGCCAGTTGCCGTAACTTCGAGTCTATTGCCAAAGCCCGCGAGCACTGGCGAGAGGGGAAAGGCCATGATCCGAAGCACTTGGCTGACTGCCTGTCAGCCCTGGACTACCTGACGGCGCTGGCGAAGCGGCGCGGCTGGACCCTGCCTGAAGAAGACATTGAGGCGGCGGCATGAGCCTCAGCGCCGACCAGATCCGCGCCCGCGCGGGCAAGCTGACCGCCAGCCGGGTCCGTGTCCTGATGGACGGCAGCGACCAGGACTTATACGACCTGTGGCGCGAGCTTACCGGCGACCCAAGCTACGAGCAACCCGACCTCTCGGGCGTGTGGGCGGTGCAGCTGGGCAGTCTGACGGAAGAGTTGAACTTGAATTGGTACGAATATCGCACTGGCCGCGAGGTTATAAGGCGCGGCGAGGTTGTCGCGTCACAAGAGCGTCCTTGGGCGGCTTGCACGCTCGATGGCTGGACCGAAGAGCCGGGCAACCCGGCTGGCGGCGACCGCCGCGAGACGGTTATCGAATGCAAGCATGTTTCCGGCTTCGAGCCTCTTGAGAAAGTTGTCGCCCGCTACATGCCTCAAATCCATTGGCAGATGTACTGCACCGGTGCGTGGCTGGCGGTTCTGTCCGTCATCGAGGGCGAGCGCGAGCCAGTGCTCGAAGAAATCCCGCTCGACCGCGGCTACCTCGACGAGCTGCTGCGGCGGGCCGATCTGTTGTGGCGGTGCGTCGAGACGCTGACGCCGCCCGTGGCGCTGCCTCCTGCCGAGCCGCCCAAGCCCGCCACCAGGGAAGTCGACATGACGGACAACACGGATTGGGCATCGCCGGCTGCCGCGTGGCTGGAGCACCGCCCCGCGGCCATAGTGTTCCGCTCAGCCGAAAGAGCGATCAAGGAACTAGTGCCCGCCGACGCCAGCCGCGTCCACGGGCACGGAATCACAGTGAAGCGCAGCCGCAACGGGGCGCTGCGGATAGGAGCCATCAATTGAACGAAGAACATGTAAGTGAACCGGGGATGAAAGGCGTCTCGGGGCCGAGATGCGATCCCGGTCGGCTTAGCCCGAGGAGAGAACAGCCGTGTCTCGTAGCGGCGCTGGCCAAGGCGCAGAGCGTAATCACCGCCCCGGCGCGTAACCGCGTGGTGACCGTCAGGACCAGGACCGGCGGCAGCTACACCTTCCGCTACGCCACGCTCGATCACATCATCGAAGACATTCGCAAGCCGCTCACCGACAACGGCCTGTGGTTCACGCAAATTATCGAGAGGGACGAGGACGGCAAATACCGCCTGGTCACGCGGCTGTTGCACGAAAGCGGCGAGGCCATCGAGAGCCACACGCCGTTGCTGGTTGAGGACAAAGGCAACCAGGCGTTCGGATCGTCACTCACCTACATGCGCCGGTACGCGCTCACCGCGTTGCTGGGGATCGCGGCCGACGAGGACGATGACGGCAATTCCGGCGACGGTCACACCGTGGAAGCGATGCGCAAGCGGCCGCAGCCGGAAGCGGCGCCGCCTGCCGAGTCGACAAACGGCAAACCGCAGCCGCACGGAATACCCGTACCGGCAAGGGAGGGCCGCGCCGATGGGGAGCGTGACTGGATCGCGTGGGGTTCCACACTTGCCGCCGCGCTCAAGGCGGCAGCCCCGGATGAAGTCGAGGAGTGGTTGAAGCGAAACGCGGACCAGCTCAACAACTGCAAGGAGCAGGCGCCGGCGATCCACAAGCGCCTGTTGAAGATCGCTGTCCCGAAACCTCGCGGAGAACCCGGAGAGGTTTGCCCCAAGGGCCAACAAGAGGAGGTCGCCTGATGCCGACCGTTGACTTCTCTGGAGTAGATACCGCGCAAGACTACTCGCTGCTGCCGGACGGGGAGTATCTATGCCGCATCGAGTCCATCGACGACACGATGACCACGAACGCCGGAGATGCGATGTGGAATCTCCAGATGGTCGTTGATGACGGCGACTACCAGGGAAGAAAGGTTTTCGACAAGATCGCCTTTTCCCGGGCGGCGCTGCCGCGGGTCAAGCTGCTGTGCGAACAGCTTGGGCTTGACGTGAACGGCGTATCCATTCTGGAGCCGGAACGTTTGATCGGCCGTGCGGTCCATGTCACGGTCGAAATTCAATCGTATACCGACCGCTACGGCGAAGAGAAGCAAACCAACAAAGTCACGTTCGCTGGCTATCGCAAGGCCGGCGGACCGCCGGCAAGCAGCCCCGAACCTGATGAGGACCTGCCCTTCTGATGCAGGTCCTTCTCACACGCTCGATCTCCGGCCTCAAGGCAGCGGACCACTTTGCCGCCGAAGCGCTTTCAAAAATCAAACACGGCCAGGAAGTGCGCTGCGAGATCAGGCGGGTCCGCAGACCCAAGCAGCTGCGGCTGTACTGGGCGCTGATCGACGCCTGCTGGCAGCACCAGGACCGCTACGCGACCAAGCAGGACCTGAGCGACGTCATCAAAGTGGCCGTAGGCCACTCGGACGAAGTAGTTACCAAGTCGGGGAAAGTGGTGGCGCGGCCCAAGTCGGTCTCCTTCGGCAACATGCCCCAGGATGCCTGGGAGGACTTCTTTGGCCGCGTGATCCAGTTCGTCTGTGAGCGGATCATCCCGGGGACCGACGACGAGGACCTGCGGGCGCACCTGGAGGAGCTGGTCAGGTGATGCCCGAAAAGGACTTCTTGCAGTCGGTGAGGGATATAGCAAGGCTGTCCGGCTGGATGGCGTACCACACCTACCGCAGCGACCGCAGCGAGCCGGGGTTTCCCGACCTGGTTCTATGCCGTCCGCCGAGAGTGATTTTTGCCGAGTTGAAGAACGAAACAGGGAGGGTATCCGATTACCAGCAGTTCTGGCTTGACAACCTCAAGGAGTGCGAAGGCGTGAGTGTGTTTCTGTGGCGTCCTTCGGACTGGGATTCCATTGTGAATGAGCTGCGGCGGCAGGTTCAGCGGCATTCCGCCACTGACACCAACCGGGAGGGGAATAACGTGACTGCCGAGTTGGAGTGGCGCTCATGACCGAGCTTGTCCGCTACGACGAAATGTGCCGCGCGATTGCCGAGTGCGACGCCGTGGATGAGGTCAAGGACCTCCGCGACAAGGTGATGGCAATGGAGCACTACGCCAAGCAGGCGCTCGATCACGAATCGGAGCACAAGGTGATCCGTATCCGTCTGCGGGCGGAGCGGCGCATGGGGCAGTTGCTCAAGGAGACGGAGAAAGCGCCACGAGGGCCGGACAACAGGGGTCAGGGGTCGTGAACAGCCCAGCACCTAGGTAACACTTTTCCCCAACCACATAGGTAACAGTTTAAGGGTTGAACCAAGAGAAGGTTCTTTGCACGAAACCCTTCCCGGAAACGCTCGGGGGGCGCCGGGGGAGCGAGCCCGTAGGGCGAGCGGAGGAGGCGCCCCCCGAGCGTTTCCGCCGCAGTCGGTGCTCCCCCCTGCCCGGCCGCGGGCCCTCGAATAGGCTACGCTCGAGCCAGTCCAGCTCCAGCGGCCCAAACCAGACCGCCCAGCCGTGCTCATGCTCTTCCAGGCCCACCGTCTCGCCCGCCAGCGTCTCGCTGAGAAACAACTGACGCCCCAGCAACCCAATGTCGCCCTTGCTCTGCACTCGCCGCGGCAGCATCCGATCCGGATACTCCAGCTCCGGCAAGCGCTCCGGATACGGCCTCCACGACGGCTGATACACGCTCGCCGGCGTTGCCATCGCTAGCGACTCGTGCGGACGCTCCTGGTTGTAGATCTGCCGAAAACGATCGAAGGCCCGCTGTTGCGCTCGCAAGTTGCGCTCCGGCGGCGTCGCCGTCTCGGCCTTGAGCGTCCGATGCATGCGCTCATGACGCCCGTTTTGCTCAGGGTGTCCGGGGTCGATTCGCTGCAGTTGAATCCCGAGCCGGATCCACCACACGCTGAGCCGCGAAAGCCCCGCCAAGCCCGTCGAGGCGAACGGCGGACCGTTATCGGAAAGGATCCTCGTGGGCAGGCCGTACTCCCGGAAAGTCGCTTCCATCAGCGGCCGCACGTGCGCCGTGTTGCTGCGCGCGACCCTTTGACAACGCAACAGATAACGGCTCGCCGTATCGGAAATCGTCAGCGGATCGCAGCGTTTGCCGTCGCCGGTGTCGAACCAACCCTTGAAATCGATCGCCCAGGTTGGGCGCCTTGGCGCTGGTGAGCTTACTGGAAGGCGTGGCGTGGCGCCGGCGCTTACCGGGGTGGGTGAGTCCGTGGCGTTTCAGCAGCGCCCCGATGGTGGAGTGCGCCGGCCAATTGATGTCAGGGTTGGTGCGCTCGAGTCGCGCTTTGAGCTTGTCTTCGCCCCAAGTGGGATAGCGCGCCCGCAAGGCCAGGATCTCTCGCTCGATCTCGGCGGGAAAGGCTTGCGCTTGCCGTTTGGGCGCTTTGGATTGATCGGCCAATCCGGCGACGCCTTGTTGGGCGTAGCGATCGAGCCATTTGTAGCCGGTCTTACGGCTGACGCCGAAGCGCCGACAGACGGCGGCCATGGCATCCTCCCGGGTTAGAACCTCTTGAACGAACCGCAATCTTTCGTCTTGCACACGGGTCTCCTTCCATCCCAAAACAAAAGTCCTCCTTTTGTTCTAGGATGCCAATGTGTTACCCATGTGATCGGGGAATTGTGTTACCTATCTGCCCGGGCTATACCGTCGCAGCGCGCGACCTCTGACGCCAAGACGCTCAAAGACATGGGCGTTTCCAAGGACCAGTCTAGCCAGTGGCAGAAGCTGGCCGACGTGCCGGAGGACAAGTTCGAGGAAGCGTTGGCCGACATGTCCGCGCCGCCGAGCACGGCGAGCATTCTTCGTCAACACGGGGAGAAGCCAGATGCCCCCGAACCGCCACCCGCGCCGCCGGGCTTCGTGAAGGCCACGCAAACGATTGGTGCGATTGCCGATTTCTCCGAGCTCTGGCGGGCGATGATGGCTGTCGAAGCTTACACCCATTGTGCTGTTGGCTCCAATCAACACACGCGATGGCCCGATGAACGGAGAAAGGGCAGGCCTCCGCTGGTAGGCGGGCCGCCACGAACCATTGCAGAGTTGACTCGGTCAGCATCAGGAATAGCAACCGAGCCTGCCTTAACCGCCCTCCATCCAGATGGCTCCTATCGTTTGTTTCCGCCCAAGCAGAAGGAGCAACAATGACCGCGCTTGTCAAATACGAGGCTGCCAGACGTGCTCTCGCGGCCGCCCGGGCGGTCGATGAAGTCAAGGACATCCGCGACAAGGCTGAGGCCATGCGGGTCTATGCCCGTCAGGCCAAGGACCGCCAGCTTGAGATCGACGACGCCGAAATCCGTATCCGGGCCGAGCGGCGGCTGGGCGAGATGATCCAGGCGCAGAAAAAGACAGTCGGCCTCAATGTTGGAGCAAAGGGGTCTATTGTCACCGGTACTTCTGGAGGACCACTGAAGATTGTCACCGGTACTTCTAGAGGACCACTGAAGGATGACCGCCCCACCCTCGCCGATGCCGGCATCAGCAAAAACCTGTCGAGCCGCGCTCAGAAGCTCGCCGCCGTGCCGGAAGACAAGTTCGAGGAGCTGGTCGGCGAATGGCGCGGGAAGGCGTCTGCCAGCGACAGCCGCATCGCGGTAAGCCTGACGCCGCAAGAGTCCGCCGACCAAGCGGCGCGAAACGGCAAGACCGGCTCAGCCAGTTCCAAGAAAACAAAGACCTTACCACCGGCTTCCGCCGCCAAGCTCCGCAAGGAAAACGAGCTTCTGGAGGCCGAGCTGACCGAGGCCAAGCTCGAACTCAACGAGCTCCGCACGAAGAACGACGAGCTCGAGGAGCGCATCGCCTTCGTCCAGGGCGAATCCAAGCCCGTCGCGGCCGTGCGCGAGGAGAAGTTCAACAACTACCGCGCCCACATCCAGACGCTCAAACACTCGGTTTACCGCTGGCAGACCCAGTTCCAGGAATCGAATGCCGAGAACAAGGCGCTGAGGCGGCGCCTGCGGGCCCTGGGGGAGAACATCCGGCCATGATCCCCGAGCCGCGCGACTACCAATTCCGATCCATAGAATTCGTGCGGCAAGGGATACGCGACGGCCATCTGCGCCAGATCCTCTGTATTCCCACAGGCGGAGGCAAGCCGATCTGTAGCGCGTACCTGATCGCCGAGGCCGTCGCCAAGGGCAGCAAGGCGGTCTTTGTCTGCGACCGCGTGGCGCTGGTCAACCAGACTTCGAAGGCATTCACCGAATTCGGCATCACGCACGGCGTGGCGCAAGGCAAGAACACGTTCGGGCGCTCGCTGCCGGTGCAGATCTGCTCGGCCCAGACGATCGAGGCGCGGGGCTTCTGGCCGGATCTCGATCTAATCATCGTGGATGAATGTCATTCCCAACGCAAGGCCGTGCTGGAGTTTGTCACCGCGATCGGCAAGCCGGTGATCGGCCTCACGGCCACGCCCTTCAGCGCAGGGTTGGCTCAGACCTACTCGCGGGTGGTGAACGTCACCACCACCGACAAGCTCATCGCCGACAAGTGGCTTGCTCCGCTGAAGGTGTACGCGGCCAAAGAGATCGACATGAAGGGGGCGAAGACCACTGGCGGCGAGTGGCTGAGTTCGGAAGTCGAGCAACGCGGCTCTAAGATCGTCGGCGATATCGTCGCGGAGTGGCAAGACAAGACCGACAAGCACTTCTCCGGGCCGGTCAAGACAATCGGCTTCTCGGCCACCGTCGAGCACGGCGAGGAGCTGTGCCGCGCTTTCCAAGCGGCCGGTCATGATTTTCGGCAGGTCTCCTACAAGGACGGCAACGACGAGTCGAGAGCGAAGTTAATCGAGGCTTTCCGGCGCGGGGAGGTGTTGGGACTGATCAGCTGTGAAGCCTTGGCGAAAGGATTCGATGTACCCGACATCCAATGCGGCATTGCCGCGCGGCCTTATCGCAAGTCGCTGGCGGCCCACATTCAGCAGATCGGCCGGGTGATGCGCCCGGCGCCGAACAAGGACTTTGCCCTGTGGCTCGATCACGCGGGAAATTACCTGGGATTTCTCGACGAGACGCTGGAGTTTTTCGCCCAGGGCGTGAACGAGCTCGACGATGGCGAGCGGGGCCGCGTGGTGCGCAAGCAGTTCCGAGCTACTGAAGCGCCCAAGTGCCACCGCTGCGGCTACGTCTGGGGTCTCGACGAGGAAGCGGATCTGTGTCCCTCGTGCGGGCTGGAGCGGGGCCGCGGCCGCTCGCGGGTGGCGGTGGCTCCCGGCCGCCTGGAGGAGGTCGAGGGGGCCGCGGGACGCAACCAGGACTGGGCCGCGGACAAACGGTTCGTCTGGCAGCACATTCAGCGCATTGCGACCGAGCGGCGGCCCGGCGATCCGAAGGCCGCCCGCAAGTTCGCCCTGGCGCAATACCGCAATTGGTTCAACGAGTGGCCGCATGGCAATTACCGGCCCGCCTGGGCTCCGGCGGATCCGCGCGTGGAATCGCGCGTGAGGCGGCAACTCAACAAGTGGCGCAAGCGGCAATACGCCATCCAGCGATCGGTCAAGGCGAGGGGCTCAGCATGACGGAACCAACCACGGACCAGGTAGCCCAAGCGCTCGAGTGGATCTTGCCTGAGGACCGCGACACCTGGGTGCTCATGGCGATGGCCTGCTGCTCGGCGCTGGGCGAGGACGGCTGGGCGGTGTGGAACCACTGGTCGCAGGGCTCGGATAAATACCGGCCCCGGGACGCTGTTGCGGTCTGGCGCTCGGTGCGGTCCGAAGGAGGCGTCACGGTTGGGAGCCTGTTCGAGATGGCCCGGCGCGCCGGCTGGCGGCCGAACGCGGCGGGTGGATTCCGGCCACATCGACAACGTACGCATCGGCCCCCGCCAGTCTCCACCGGTCCCTCGCACGAAGAGGCGGCGGCGAGGGCAGAGGAGATGATCACCGAAGCGAAGCTGGACACGCATCCTTATCTCGCGCGGAAGGGATTCCCAGACCGCAAGATGCTGGTGCTGGGCGAGACCCTGTTGGTCCCGATGCGGCCGATTGACGACTACAAGCGGATCGCCAGTGTACAGACGATCCGGCCGGACGCTGAGAAGCGCTCTCTCAAAGGCGGCCGGGCTTCGGGCTGCGTCTATCACCTGGGCGCAGGTGAACAGTGGTGGGTCGAGGGGCTGGCGACGGGGCTTTCCGTACAGGCCGCCTTGCGGCTGCTCTACCGGCGGGCGCAAGTGACGGTCTGTTTCTCGGCCTCGAATCTCGCCAAGGCGGCGCGGCGCGGAATCGTGATCGCCGACCACGACGAAAAGAGCGGTGCTGGAGAGAAAGCGGCACGGGCCACGGGGCTTGACTGGTGGATGCCGCCCGAACCGGGCGACGCCAACGACTTTCATCAGGCGCACGGCGTAGAGGCGTTGGCCGATGAGCTGCGCCGGACCCTGGCGCGAACGATGGGAGTGGCCGCATGAGCCTCCGCATCATCCGGGCCGATTGCCGCGAGGCCAACCCCGCCTACATCGAGTTGATCCGGCGGCGCTGTGCCCAGCCATCGCTGTTCGAGGAGGACGCCGCCGCGTGAAGACGATTCTAAGCGAACGTGAGGCGGCTGACTTTCTTGGCCTTAAGCTCAGAACATTACAGGAACACCGTCGGGCAGGGTTGATCCCCTGTCGGCAGGTGGGTCGAAAGTATTTGTACAATCGCGTTGTACTGGAGGAGTGGACACGTGGCGAAACGCAAAACCAGGGGAGAGCGCGGAATCGAAGAGCATCACGGAAAATGGCGGTACCACTTTCAGCTGCCGGGACGCCCTCGCGTGAAGGCCTCGACCGGTTTGGCGGTTATCGGACGAAATCTGTCAGCGGCTCGGCGAATGAGGGAAGACCACATACAACGGTTGCTGCTCGGGCTGCCGGAGCCGATAGAGGACATTCCGTTCAGTGAGGCTTCGGAGAGGTTCTTAGCATGGAAGACTTCGAAACACCGCGACCGGCCGAGTACTGCCAAACGGGTCAAGACGAGCCTGGCGAGCTGGAAGGCGCTGTTGGCCCACAAGAACCTTGCCGAGGTCTTCGAAAGCGATGTCCTGGACTACATGCAGTGGCGTCGAGAAACCGGGGTGCGGGAAGTTACTCTACGCAAGGACATGCTGGCCATGCGAATGCTTTGCGAGTATGGCCGCGCGCATCGCTGGATTGCGCACGACCCCACTACGGGAATCGAAATGCCCAGCGACCGCGACAGCAAGAACGAGCGCGTCGCGACCATCGAGGAGCAACGCATCTATCTTGCCGAAGCGGACAGACATTCGGCGCTCGGCGACGTTGCGCGCCTGATCCTCAATCAGGGGCTCCGACCGGATTGCGAGGTGCTGCAGATGCGCTGGGAAAACGTCGATCTCGAAGCGGGCAAGCTGTGCGTCCCTCGGTCCAAGTCGACCGCTTCCGAGCGAGCCCTAACCCTGGCTCCGGAAAGCCGGTTGATCCTAGGACGGCGGACGCGCGACAATCGGACCCCTTGGGTGTTTCCTGGGCTCGACCGGATTCGAGGCCGGCATCGCAAATACCGCCAAAGAAGCGACCGCCCTTTGAGCTACCACGGAATTCGCAATGCCCACGATCGGGTACTCGCAAAAACGGGTCTGAACTTCGTGCTCTATTCGTTCCGGCACACGTTCGCGACCGAGTTCTACGATCGCACCGGAAATCTTGTCGCCCTGAAGGACATTCTGGGGCATTCGGATCTTCGCACGGTCTTGCGGTACGTCAACGATCGCCAGAGGCGCATGGATGAGGCGATGCGGTTGTTCTGTGAATCCAAGGAAGGCGAGAGGCTGGAGGTATTGCAATGAAGCGCTGGACTGGGGGGGCATTTTTTGGGGGCACAGTGGGGGCACACGAAGCGCATTCTAACGGTTTGGGGCTGACTGAGACCGATTGAAACGGATTCAGAAAAGAGCGCATGGAGCACTGTAAGGTTATGAAAAACAATGCACTTATCGTAGTATCAACGAGTTACGGCTTGGAGGCGCGGGTCGGAATCGAACCGACGAATAAAGGTTTTGCAGACCTCTGCCTTACCACTTGGCTACCGCGCCTGGTTTCCGCCGGCGTTGATCAAAAACGGCCCCGCAAAATCAGGGCCGATTCATTCCTAGGCGAAAGAGGCTTTGGAGCGGGAGACGGGACTCGAACCCGCGACATCGACCTTGGCAAGGTCGCACTCTACCAACTGAGTTACTCCCGCGCCTCTAGCTCGATAGTACCGTTGCGATCCGCCTCTGTCAAGGCTATGTCAGGGGGATGAAGCGGCCGCCGAAGAGCGCGCGGGATCGCGAAATCGGTAGCCTACGCCGGACTCCGTCAACAGATGCCGAGGAGACGATGGGTCGTCTTCGATCTTCTTTCGAATGTGCCCGATGTGTACCCTCAAAGTTTGCGCGTACTCGCCATGATGCGGCCCCCAGACCTGCTGCAAGATCATGTCGGCCGTCACAACCCGGTCGAGGTTTCGTACGAGGAAAGCAACGATGTCGAATTCCGTTCGCGTCAGGCGAATCTCATCATCACCACGCTGAATGCGCCGTCGGGCGAAGTCGATCGCAAGCTCTCCGATCGCAAGTGTCTCGGCCTCGGCCACCGTGGACCGCATCCGACGCACAAGCGCTCGCAATCGCGCCAAAAGCTCGGATTAACGAAAAGGCTTCGTGAGGTAGTCGTCCGCGCCGAGATCGAGGGCCTTGACGATCGTAGCTTCCTCGCCGTTTCCGGAAAGAACGAGAATCGGACCGCTGAACCATCGCCGAAGCTCGTTGCAGACTTCCAGCCCGCTTACATGGGGCAACGTGAGGTCAAGCAGGATCAGATCGGGCTGTGACTGCGCCGCCAAGGCCAACGCCTCCTCTCCATCGCACGCATGGCTGACCGCATACCCCCCGCCCGCAAGTATCGAGCCGACCAGCTTGCGAACGGCTTGGTCGTCGTCAACGACAAGGGCTCTTATGGGATGCGAATGGTTGCGATCCAACCCACGGTTGTCTTTCCCGGCCGGCTTCTGGGGCATATGCAGCGTCGCCCCGCGGATTCTTCACTACAGCGAACGCAATGCGGCGGCCGCGGACTTGGCGATCGTCGGGCGCGTACTCTCGCCGAGAGGCAGATCGATTCTTCCCAATTGTACCAAGATTAGGAACAATACTCGACAAAATTCGTCCATAAAGTAAAAAGGCGCTACCCATTGTCTCCGTAATGTTCTTGATCACCGCGCAGTTCGCTTGTTAACTTCTCGGCGATGTCGGCATAGCCGCCCTGGCCATAAAGGTTGTTGAGCTCGTTGGGATCTTCCTGCAGGTCAAACAGCTCCCAGTAGTCCTGTTCGGAATAATATTCGATTAACTTGTACCGATCGGTGCGAATGCCGCGATTCGGGCCGACGCGGTGGGCGGTCCAAAACTGGAAGGAGGGGTCGGTCATCTGGTCGCGCGCCATGTTGCGAAAGGCCCACGAGTTTTCGTAGTAGGAGTAAGAAGACCGATTGTCGCCAGTCCTCTGGCGGGTCGCCCTCGAGCACCTCCTTAAGGCTCCTTCCCTGCATCTGCTCGGGGATTTCGACGCCAGCGAAGTCGAGAATCGTGGGGGCGATGTCGATATTCATGGCCATGCCGGCGGGCACGATCCCAGGCGAAACAAGCCGCGGATACCGAACCAACAGCGGGATTCGGTGCGACGGCTCGTACATGAAACGCTTGTCGTACCAGCCGTGTTCGCCGAGGAAGTAGCCGTTGTCGGTGGTGTAGACGATCAGGGTGTCTTCGGCCATCCCGGTGGCGTCGAGATACTCGAGAACGCGCCCGAGGTTCTCGTCGACGCCAACAACAGCGCGGTGGTGGTCCTTGACGAAACGCTGGAAGATCCAGTCACGCCGCTCTTGGGAGTTTAGCCCGCTTGGGATGTCGTCATAGTCGCCCGCGATCGACACCTCGAAGCGCATATCCTCGGCTTCTTTTGCAATGCGGCGGGTGGCGTAATCGTCGTTGTAGGTTTCAGGGTAAGGCCACTCGATGTCGTCGAAGAGCTTGGCGTGGCGCGGCGCGGGGGTGAAGGGCCGGCCGGACCTTGTGCTGGTAGACGAGGCAGAAGGGGTCGGTTCCCTCGTGCTTGCGCAAGAAGTCGAGAGCGAAGTCCGTCGTCACATCGGTGCAATAGCCGGATTCCTTACGTGTCTCGCCTTCGTGGATGAAGTCGGGGTCGAAGTAGACGCCCTGCCCCGCTAAGACCTTCCAGTCGTCGAAACCCACCGGGTCCTCGCGCAGGTGCCACTTGCCCATTAGGCCGGTACGGTAGCCTGCTTGCTGTAGGAGCTTGGGGAAGGTCGGCAGCGACTGGTCAAGCTTCTCGACCTCGTCGGCCTTCTCGGAGTTTCCGCGGATGCCGTGAACGTGCGACAGGCAGCCGGTCAAGATCGAAGCCCGAGCCGGCGCGCAGAGCGAGTTCGTGCAAAACGCGCGGTCGAAGCGAGCGCCTTCGTTGGCAAGGCGGTCGATGTTGGGCGTTTGAAGAATCGGGTGCCCGGCGCAGCTCATCTGCTGGTAGGTCTGATCGTCGGTCATGACGAACAAGATGTTCGGGCGGGGGTGTTGCGGGCCTTGGCTGCAGCCAGCGGCGAGGGCGGCGCCTCCAAGGGTTTTGAGGGCGTTGCGGCGGGATAGAGTGGCGGACATGCCGCCCAGTTTACAACGTGCCGGGGGCGATGGGGTTTCTCGCCCGGCAGTGATTCTAGAATGGCGCGATTGCTGTCAAGGGGGGTGGGGGTTTGTGGGTAAATCCGGGTGTTTGGGGAGTTGTGAAGGCCCCCGGTATGAATTGCCGAAGTTGAGTGAAGAGTCCGCATGGCTGCCGCCGCTTCCAGTCTCAGGATACGGGTGAATCTCGGTCCATTCGGCGGAACCGCGGGCTAAAGCGCTGATATCATTGGGGATATTTTCTTGAAGTGCGCGTGATGAACGCCGGAGGGCGAATTGGAAGTGGCGTAGAATCAACGGTCAACTGCGGATACGTGTCTGCCACCCTTGGCCTGCTCGGTTTATGGTTTATGGCCACATCAAGATCGCTGTAAACTCCTGATATATAGAGATTTCCTTGATTTTGTCCCTGTCCCGCATCTCCCCCGCATCTCCCCTTCATTCTGCCGCCCTTTCCTTAGGAGCGCCCCGACTCGGAGGGCTCCCTGCCTCGCTCGGCAACTGTCAGGCTTCCTATAGCCGGGGGTAAATTTCGCCCCTGTCCGCCGATTTCGCAGGCGTGCCGATCAGGAAACGCCCGCACTCCAGTCCGTCTCCAGAGCGCTGCATTCCACAACGAGCTCGCTCGTGGCGCGGACTATTCATTGTTCGTCGGTCGAGGAACACTGTGACTCTCTGCCTCTGCCATAGCTCTCAGGTCTGGCATTGCCCGTAGATCCTGCTTGCCAAAGCGCTTGCGATACTCTCCCATGGCCTGGGACGACCAGTGCTCCCCGGCGAGCCATTCAAAGAGATCCTTCGCTCCGAAGTAGATCGACTGATCGGTCCATGACAGAAACGCTCTCTCGGAGGCGGCAAACTTCAATCCCCAGGTGTGCTGGTCGCGCTCAGATATATGGTCCATCAGGTACACCATGGTCGCGCCCTCTAGCCGCGAAACCACGAACAACAAAGCATCGTCGAGAGCCCTCTTAGCCTTCTCGTCCCCTCGCCTCTTTAGCGCGGACGCCCAGAAAGCATCTTTCTCGGACCAACACGTTGCCCCGTTAGAGCCCCGGAACTCAAAACAGTCCGGGTAGACCGGGATCTCGGCCGGAGGGAACTTCGCAAACGCCTCGACTAGCAGGTCCTGATACTCTGGGCGCTCTTTGTATTGCTCGCGCAAGAATTCGTAGACTGCAGGTTGGTCATATGGGGTGAGGATTCCAATAAGCTCCCGGATCTGCGATTTTCGCCAGGAGTCGACAGCAGTCAAAAATGCGTGCTGAAGAGCGGGGATAGCCCTTGGGTCTTGAATGGCTGCAAGCGCTCTCGCGCACCAAATAACAATATGGCCATCCTGATCCCGCGTTCCCGCCAACGCATCGGCCGCCCTTGGATCTTGAATGACTCCGAGCGCTTCCGCGCACAAGTGAGCAACCTCGGGATCCTGGTTCTGCGTCTCCGCGGCCAACGCATCAACTGCCCTGGGATCCTTTAGGTCGGCCAACCACTTAGCGCACACCGGCTTTCCGTTCTTCAAAGAGGGGAAGAGTTGAATCACCTGCATCGTCAGGTCCGACGTAGCGACAGCACGCAAGCACGCCGCCGCGGCATCGCGAACGTCGGATGAGGGATCGTCGAGGGCCTTAAGAAAGTGATCGGCGACCTGGGTGTTCGGCTGGTCAACAAAGCTCAGGAGGGCTGCTGCTCTGACGTTCTCAGAAGGGTCCTGTAGCGCTTGGTCTAGTAGCGGTCGCAGATCTTGAATTTGAAATCGCGGCAGGGCTTGGCACACGAGCGGGAGAAACTCGACCCGATCTTCGAAGGCTTTGACAATGAACTGGTCTGAAACCGGGCCGCCGACCGCAACCAACGCTTTTACTATGCGATCGGGAGAATGTTCGTCACGCTTGAAGATCTCCAAGAGGTCAGCCGCTACCCGCTGATCTCCCAGATGGCCTAGGCACTCCGTGATGCGATCGTGCGTGAATTGCTCGGTTTCCGCCTGCAGTAATCGAGTCAACGTCTCACGAGCCCTAGTGGCCAGCGGCATGAGGGCCCGAGCAAACTCTTGTTCCGCAGTTATCGACCGGTCTCTTTTCTCTTTCTCTTCCTTGCGCATATACTCATCTCGCCAGGCCCAGTAATTCATGCCCGCCAGACAAGGCGTCCAGCCAAAAGATTCGAATGCTTCCTGGAAATCCTTCTCAATAATCTCGTGTAGGTGATATTCGCTCGCTTGGACTGACTGCCATGGACCGTCGTACACTTCCACAAGCATGCGGCCAGCCTCTACTGAAGACTTGTCGCTCCTATTACTCTTCAGAATTTTGCCAATCATCTCCGCGGCTCCGGCCACGTAGTACCAGTAGCCCGGGGTCTCTCCGGCCTCGAAGCGCGACTTGTAATGCTTCATTAGCCGAACCAGACCCGGAGCTGCACGAGGGGATCCGTGTTTGCCTAGAGCCCTAGCAGCCTCCCAGAATTCCGGGTCGCGTTCCAGGGCTTTGGCCAGGGCATCGCAGATATCGTGACTGGGGTAACTATAGCGGTAGTCTCTCGTAAAAAACCCCAATGCAGACGCAGCCCCTTCTCGGATCTCAGCGTCATCGTCACGGAGGCACTCGATCAGAACAGCGGGCGCAGCTTCGAATTTCAGCTCCCTTGCCAAGTTGACTGCGCTATTACGCCGCGCAGAGGGAGTCCGCATGAACTCGACAATCGTCTTGACTGCCATCGGGCCGGGCTCGTGGCTACGGATCCAAAAGTAGGGAATGAGCTCCATGAGGTCGAGCAGAGTTGCTATGGCCGGCTCGTCTCCTCTCTCGAGCAATTTCTTTGTGGCCTCTGTTGTGATGGCCTTGTCAATATCACTGCGGACCGACGGTTCACGTTCCGAGAGCATCCGGAGCGCCTTTGCGTACAGTAACTTCGATTGCTCGACCCCGACTCCACTTGCACCGGCCAATAGCAGCCTATCGATCGCGGCGCCCGCATCGGCAGCGGATAGCTCGGCGGTTTCTTCCGGGATCTGCTCAAGTACTTCGGCCGCAGAGGCCTGCCTGCGCGTGCCAGAGGACCCGTCGGCGGACTCTCCCTCCGCCCTCCAGAAACCGCGAACCCAGTCGATGACCCGAGACATTGCTCCAAAACCACCAGTTTCATAATATAGCAATGGCTAGCTTTGGGTGCTGTTGCCGACCGGAGATCGGGGAGATGGAGTGCGGGCGTTTTGAAAGAAGGAACAGGTTGCAGTCTGCTGGCGGCCCACAGGGAGAGAGTCTAACAACGAGGTCGTGTTGATCAAAGAAGCTTCTTGAATTCAGCGATCGTCAAGCCGGCCGTTTCAACGATGTCCGCCATCGTGTAGCCATTGATCACCTTGTGTTGGGCAACAGTGACAACTCGGGGCCATCGGTCATCGTGGTGTGCTTGCGCTGTCAGGCAACGCGAAACCCCGCTTTCTCTAGCGCTCGGATGTCCCGCTGGCCGGAGATGCCCGAGAGCTTCGGCACGCTCCTACGCGCGCACTTCGACTACGCGAGTCTCCTGGCCTGCCGCCAGCTCTTTGACGACCTCGAGGTAGTCCTCGATCGCTTCCCGAATGCTGTCTAGGGCCTCGTCTTCGGTCCCTCCCTGTGACACGCAGCCTGGCAGGCCGGGGCACGATACGTTGTAGCCTTCTTCGGAGTGGTTGAGGATGATGGTGTATTCGATCGGTTGGCGGCGGGGGCCTCGATCAGCGTACTTCCCGCGCACGCCGTTGGAAAAGTCGTACTCCGGTTGCATTCTGAGCCTCAGTCTCGCGCAAAGGCGCAAAGAACGCAAAGCGTATCGAGGGACGAGCCAGATGCTACAGGCGCCAAGAATACGACCTCAACGTGGCGCTTCGCCGCCGACCCAGACCGGCGAGGACCAAGCCTGCGCCCCGTTGAGCTGCGTCACACGCACGTAGAAATAATCCCCGGGCGTCGCCTTTCCGGTATCGACGTACTCGAAGTCGTAGTCCATCGGCCCCTTCGGGTTCACCAGCTCGACGGAAATCGTATCGCGGGCCTGGTCGACGGGCCAGTGCTGCGCCATGCGGCCGTTTGAAAGTCGCGAGAACAAGAAGCGCACCTGACGGGCTTCCATTTCACGTGAGCCGCGTAGCATCACAGGGGCGCCGCCCATCTCGGTTGTCTTTTCGAGGTCGATGTCGATCTGCGTCTGGGGGGTTGCGCCATCGAGCTCGAGCAGGACCTTGTCGGCTCTTCCCCTCGTGAGGACGTAGAAGTGGAGCTTCGAGGGGTCGTTGGGATCGACCTCGAGCTTCTCGCGATACACGTTGAGAAAGTTCAGCGGCTTAGCGGAAACGAGCTTCGCGCCCTGGACGGTTAGAGTCCCCTTCCACGGCCGGTTGCCGCGTGGGTTGTCGCGGTAGATCGGCTCGGATGACGAGTCGAAGCCGACTTCGACGTAGGTTTTCGAGCTCAGCGCCGCCGCCGCCGGGCGCTTGGTGTAGACGACGTTACCGTTCTTGACGACGACCGCTTCGGTGATCGGCGCCGTGCCCATTGCCTTCACTTTGATCCGACGCTCCTCAGCCGATTTGGCCCGCTGGCCCATCTCGACGCCATTGACGTCGACATCGACGATGATGCGATCCGCCGGGGCGGTCGCGTAGCCGCTGCGCGCCTTGAGAGCGTCGAAGATCGAGTCGACTGTCTTCTCCTGAGCCCAGACGGCCGCAAGCCCGCCAAACTGCGTGCGGTTCTCGTGGTCGCGGACCCCGCTCAGGCCGGCTTGGCCGCGGTGGTTGTCCGACGCCGCCAGAAACCCAACCTGGTGACCGTTGCGCAAGTAATAGTTCCCAAACCACTCGAATGTGCCGTGAGTCGACTGGATCTCGATCATCGTCTCCATTTCCGGGTCGCTCAGCCGCCAGTCGCCGGCCTGGTGCGCGTGCGGGACGATCAATACGTCGTTGGTGTCTGGAGTGAACCCTAAAAATGAGACATTGAAATTCGGGACGAATTTCAGCGAATGGAAAGGAGTCCAGGATGGAAAGTCTCAAGCCGCGCAAGCCGCGGGAGTTCACGGTGGAGTTCAAGGAAGCCGCCGCCAGGCGGCTCCTAGCCGGCCAGAGCGGCACAGCGCTAAGCCGCGAGTTGGACGTCAAGCGCAGCCTGCTGTACCGCTGGCGGGACGCCTATCGCCAGGAAGGCGTCAACGGCTTGAGCCGGCGGCGAGGCCGGCCGAAACCCGGCCGCTCGGCGCCGCCCAAGATCCCTCGCGATCCGCGCGACGAACGCATCGCAGAGCTCGAACGACTGCTCGGCAAACAAGCCGCAGAGCTCGATTTTTTCGGACAAGCCTTTCGCGCCTTGAACCTCGCAGCCCCGACCAACGACGCCGGTGGCGCGAGCGGATCTACTCCATCGTCGAGCAGATCAGCGCCAAAGGCTCGCTCAGCGTCGAACACGCCTGCGAGCTCGGACGCGTGAATCGCGCCGGGTTCTATCGCCGGCTCGCCGTGTCGTCGCCCGCCGAGTGCGACATGGAATTGCGTGACCGCATGCAGCGGATTTCGCTCGAGAATCGTCGTTACGGCTACCGCCGCGTGACGGCCGAGCTGCGCCGCCAAGGCTTCCTCGTCAATCACAAAAAGGTCCTGCGGATGATGCGTAAGGACAACTTGCTGGCGGTACTCAAGCGGCGCTTCGTGCTAACAACGGATTCGAACCACTTCTTACCTGTTTATCCGAATCTAGCGGCGCACCTGAATGTGGACGGCGTCGATCAGTTGTGGCAATCCGATATCACCTACATTCGCTTGCGCGAGGCGTTCGTCTACCTCGCCGTGGTGTTGGACGCCTACTCGCGACGCGTGGTCGGCTGGCGGCTGGGGACGACGCTCAAAGCTGAGCTGGCTGTAGGGGCGTTGCGCGATGCGCTCGAGCTCAGACGCCCTGCCGCGGGGTGGATGCATCATTCCGACCAAGGCGTACAGTACGCTTCGAGCGCCTATGTCGAGCTGCTGGAGCAGCACGGCGCGATCATCTCGATGAGCCGCCGCGGCAACCCCTACGACAACGCGCGGGCGGAGAGTTTCATGAAGACGTTGAAGGCGGAGGAGGTTTGGTTGCAGCGTTATCGCACGCTTGACGAGGCGCGCGCATCGATCGGCGAGTTCATTGATGAGATCTACAACCAACGCCGGCTGCATTCGGCGTTGGGATATCGTCCGCCGGCGGAGTTTGAAGCGCTGGCGCGGCCGGCGGCAACAGCAGCGAGGAATCCGAAGTATGAGTTTTGAGAGGCATAGGCAAATCTATCAATCCGATGGGCCCTGGGCGGGCAGGGAGACATCGCCGGCGTTGGAGAAGCCGGGAGCGACCTTGGCGGCCGCCCCCGGCGCTCATCGTCTTGATGAGTTTGCGGCCGGGTATTCCTTGGCGGGTTGCTCTCCAGCAGAGCCCGCTTCCGCTTCCCCGGCTAGGACCAGCGTGCGACGATACAGCGAAGAAGGCAAGCGTTTTGCGGTGAATCGTAACCTGTCCCGATTTCGACTGTCTCACGCTTGGGGTTCACTCCAGTCGTAGGCGCTTCGCAGTCCCTGATAAAGCCGCGTCAAGAACGGGTACTTCTGGACCGGCATGCGCTGCCCCGTCGGCTCGCGGAAGAAGACGTTGTGGTGACCGCCCGAGGAGCGAGTCTGGGTCCACTCATAGGCCAGGAAGGAGACGAACTTCCCCGGCTCGTTGTTCTTCTTGACCGACTCACGGAGCGTCTCCCACTCGCGGTCGTCGAGCCAGATGTCGTGCTCGGAGAAGCCGACGAAATCGATCTGGGCGTCTTCACGCGCGTAGTCGTAAAGATAGTCGATAGTTCCCTGCCCTTCCGCCATCGCGGTGTGGACGTGCGTTTCGCCCCAGTAGAGCCGCTTTTCGGGATCGTCTTGAACCCAGACGGGATTGCTGAGGCCGCTGATTTTGCCGTCGGCGGACTCGACCCGGAAGCGATAGACCCCGGGCTGGTCGACCTTCTGGCCGCGCACGTACGACAACCCCGCGGCGCCGGCATCGACCGTGGCGACACGACTCCCGCCAAGCGACACGTTGTACGCCGGGACGCCCGTGGTCGCGCGGTTGTAGAACTTGTCCTCGCTGCGAAGCGCGACGTCAAACGCCTCGCCGGTCGCGACCACCGACGGCGCCGTTGTCCGGACCGAGACGGCTTCCCCGCCCTTCATCTGGTAGCTATCCCAGGCCGGCGTCAGCCATAGCCCGTCACCCAGGTCAACGTAGATCGGGTGGATAACCTCGGCGCTTTGGATCGTCTGCGACTGGTACCCCCGCGACCCGCCCGAGCGATCACCGTAGACGAACGTCACTGTGTCGCCTGGCTTGAGATCCCCACCGGCGATGCGGTACGCCGGCACGGGGATCGCTCCCCGGAAGCCCCCGTGCATCCCAGAGAGCGGGGCCCCGTCAGGCTCGAGCTTCACCGACGGGTTCGACGCCTTGGCCGAGACGTAGTTGTCGCCGGCCGGGTCGGCGAGCTGATAGAACGGGTGATCGGAGATCTGCTGCTTGCCGAGGATTAGCATGCCGCCGGCCTTCAACGGTTGCGAGCCCACGTGATAGACCTGCGTGAACGTAATCCACGTGGCGGCTTCGAACGGGCCCTTCTCCGGCACGGTCGTGTGGCCGGCGGCGTTCGGGTGTTCGTCCTTGAGAGTGTATTCGGCGATGACTTCGTCGAGCGTCGAGGAAAGCCCGCTCCTGACCAGCGCCTCGCGATCCTCGCGATCATCGTCGGTCCCCTGGATCGCGATCGCCACCGAACGCAAGTACGATGTCGCGTTCACCGGGCTCGGCCGGCCGGTCAACGAGAAAGCATTGATCCAGTCGAATAGGAGCCCTGAGCGTTCGGCGAGGTTGTCGAGCGACGTCGGCTCGCGCTTGACGTCTTTCTTGAGTTGCTCGACCCGCTTGCGGAGGTCTTTACTGAGGTAGTCCTTGCGGCCGCGCTGAGCGGGAGCGAGCGTCCAGAGGAGCGCCCCGGCGGCGACGAGAATCAGCAGAAGACGGAAGTATTTGGGCATGGCGAACGCCAGTATCGCACGCCATTCGCGTTAGTGCGTCACACAGAGTGCCCCCTATCGTGAGGGCGTCATCCCGTCGTAGGGGTGCGACATGTCTGTCCAAGTTAGCTCCCGGCGTCTTCGAGCCCTCGCCAGGGCGCATGACCTGTCTACGAGGGGGATAGCCACACCGAAAGTGTGAAATAAACGGGGGTCGATTTCCATGAAACCGGCGTTTTCGACCGGTCTGGAAGGTCCGACTAACTCGGATCGTCACGCACAGTGTAATGGGATTCAACCCCTGTAGCTTGAATCGCTATCCACCAGAACGAGGAGGAAATACTCCAGTTGGACCTGAACACCGGTCCTTCGCGCTGCTACGGGGGGCGGCGCAACGCAAGGGCAGGGTGAGCTTGGTATGAAGGGCCAGGCCTACTTGTGGGCGGACCTGTCCGTAGTGCTGCGAACGTAGGGTTTTTGCCGCCCGGCGGGTAGATAATATAAATTGTTTTTGCGCTGACCCAACGACCACCCGCAATCGCCCTAAGGCCTGTAAACAGGCCTGTAAACAGGTCCTTAGAGCGCTCCAGAAGGCCGTTTCAGAGCCTCTCAGACGGTCACTCAAGCGAACGTTTGTTACCAACAGCTAACCAGCGCAGTACAAATTGAGCGTCGTGAAGTAGCGCACGATCAGCCTATAACATGTCATAAGATCGGGAACACTCACTTAAAGGCGCTTACGGTTCTGGGGGGATCTTGGGCCTTTCTGGCCTGTTAAGGTGACCTGTGCCTGATCTCCCTGAACTCCGTTCCTGATCTCCGATCTCCGTCTGATCTTTCTGATCTGATCCAGGATTTCACTCGCTGCGAAATTGTCCGCGATCCCTCGTCTGTTCGGTCCCTTGGGACGCGGGCGGCGATCCCGACAAGACGCTGTTCCGCATCGCCCAAAGCTCGACCGGCGCCTGGCCCACCATCGTGAAAGCGATGAGTTTCCCGTCGGGAGACCATTCGGGCCATAAGGGCATGCTGCTGTAGGCTTCGCCGCCCGCCCAGGCCACCTGGCGCTTCCCCGTATCGCGGTCCACCACCCACAGCTCCACTCTTCGTTTCTCGGGGATGGCGACCGTCCAAACGAGCATCCGGCCACCGGGAGACCAGGAAAATTTCATTGGGAGATCCCATTCGGACTTCTGCAACCCATCGGGCGCCCGCCAATCCTCCGGCAGCGCAGGCCCGCAGGCGATCGTGACCGCTTTGCCGCCGGCGGCGGGCACGGCGTACAAGCAATTAGCGGCTTCAAATGCTATTTCCGTATCGTCAGGGGACCATCTCGGCCACGTCCGGTCGTCACGGATTTTTGTCAGTGTCCGAACGCTGCCGCGTGTCAAATCGACTACCTTCAACTCCCCCTCTTTCCGTGATCGAGGGTCAAAGAATGCCGCCTTCTTGACGTCATTCGAAAATTTGGCCCATGCGTGCCTCTCCAGCGCGAGCAGTTCGGAAAGTTCGTGGGTTTCCGCGTTAAAAAGATAGAGCGCGAGGCCCCTCCCGCTGCCGGCGTCGGCGACAAAGAGCCCCTTGCTGTGATCCCGGCTATAGTCGAAGAAACCCACACGGGTAAGCTCCGGCCACGGAATTTGATGAATGCGCTCTTTGCCGGTTGCGACATCCCGTTCACGAAAAGCAAGCAGATCAGACATCACTTGCCAGCGCACACTCGGGTCAAAGTAGTAGAATTTCATTCCTTGCGGCGCCCAGTGCTTGCCCTGCGAGCCCTCGGGAAAATCCGACTCGGGCTCACCACGCGCTTCGCCGCTTTCGGGATCCACGGCAAGCAGGTGCACACGAGAAACACTCTTCCGCCGCGCGAAGAGGACTTCACCGTCAGGCGTCAGGGTTGGCGAGAGCGAAGAGTAGTGATGAGGCGCCTCCGCCAATTGAAAAGGCGCTCCTTGGGGCGCGCCGGCAGCGGAGTCGATCCCTAGGGCCCACAATTCGTGTCGGTCAAATCCTTTTAGGCCGTATCCCCGGATAAACAGAAGAGTGCGGCCGTCGCGTGCCCAAAACGCGTGCGTGTCGTAGGTTGAAGGGGAATGCCGTAGTCGTGGCGCGGATGAAGTTGAGGATCCTCTCGTAGCCGCGGTGAGCTGGATGGGATCGTGCTCCCCATTTGTCGCGAAAAGCTCGACGTCCCGAAACCTACCGTTCTGGTAGGAGTAAGCGAGGAATCGGCCGTCCGGTGAAAGGGCAGGCTCGAAGATCCGGGAGCGGGGTATCTCGAGCGGAGTCAGTGTCAAGTCCCGCAGCGGCTGCTTTGTTACGACTTGCGTAAGCCGTAGCCAACAAGCGACGACTGCGTCCGTAGCGCTTTTTCTCTTGACATATATCTATCATGGATGTCCCGAATCTCCCCAAAGGATCACAGCCAAGCTCGGCGAGATCTTCCTGTCGCCGCGGCACGTGCTGCAAACTTCGCTCAGCGGAAATTCTCTACCAGCATCAGCTCCTTCTTCGAGCTCGCAACGTTGCTGGTGAGAATCGAGCGGCCGTCGGGGCTCAGCGAGAAGTGGTGCACACCCCCATCCATGGGGTCTCTTACACGTCCCACTTCGGCGACCTGCCCGCTCTCGGGGTCAAGCATTTTGAAGGCAAGCAGCGAACCCCTTGGTCCTTCTGGATCGTGAAGATCCAGAAAATACAGCCCATCCCCACGGAAGTCTAGGATATCGGCATTGAAAGGGTGCAAGAGCCTTTCTCTGTGTCCCCCTTCCACGGGAACCCGAAACAGTGAATTATAGGGAACGCCCGGTTTTTCCACCCCGCAGAAGTAGACGAAGCGGCCGTCGGGAGACTCCGCGTAAGACACAGACAGAGTCTCGTTCAGCGGCACCGCGGGACCCCCGCCGCTGAAAGGCGCTTTCCAAATCTCCGGTTGCCCGGACTGATTGGAGAAGAAATAAATCCATAACCCGTCACGTGACCAGGCCGGCTTAGACTCATCTTCACCGTATGTAACGACGCGGGGAATCCCTCCCTCCGCCGGAATCCTATAGATGTGATAGGCCTTGTCGGAAGGGGTGGAGGCGCGAAAGGCGATTTGGCTTCCGTCGTGCGACCAGGCGGGCGGACCCGAATCCAAACCGCGATCCACCCGAAACGCCGCAGGGGTGAGCTGCCGGGGATTGGAGCCGTCGCGGTCCGCGATCCACAGCGCCCCACCGCTCCCGGCGCGGGTTGAGACGAAGGCGATGCGGCGGCCATCAGGAGAAAATTGCGGCCAGCGGTCCTCTCCCGGCGAGTCAATGAGCTTGCGCCGATTTTCGGCCATGCCGGTCGCGGAATCTCCGGAAATCTCTGTCAGCCAAATGTCAACATCCCTCGTCATATGCTGAAACAGCACTCGGGTGGAACCATTTGACGGGAAGCGTGCCAGGGTCGGCAACGACATCTGCCCGCGCAGCGGTTCTCTGGAAACCAATTCGACCGCTAAGGCTCCCGTGCGCCCGTCAGCCGGCAGGCGATACAGGCGCCCGTCGAGCGCGTAAATGATCTCCCGCGAATCCGGCGTCCAGGCCAGCCCCGCCATGGAGCCGCGGTCAAAGGTCAGCCGCCGGGGCTGCCCGCCCTCGATCGGTATCACATAAACGTCGCAGCTCGAGACCGCCAGACACCGCGCGAAGGCCACTGTGTTCCCATCTGGAGAGACGGCCACGTCTTGCTCCCACCATGCCACCGTGTGCGCGGTGAATTTCCGCCGCTTACGAGTTTGCATCGAAATGGCCACAACCTTCGCGTCTTCGTCGAAGGCGAGCAGCCATTTCCCGTCAGGTGTCCACGAGGCAGGCCCGTAGTCGAAGCCCATTAGCCTCGTCTCCGAGCCGTCCCGCAGCGAGGCCACATAACCTCCGGGAGCGGGTGCGGGCCAATCGCGTAAAAAGGCGATGAATCGGCCGTCGGGTGACCAGGAGGGGGAGACGGCCCTTCCCGGGGCGGCGGTGACCCGAACAGGAGCTCCGCCATCGATCGCCTGGATATAAATGTCCCAATTCTTCGGTTCCGCGGAGTCTTCCCCGCCATTCCAGGAAAAGGCGATCGATTTGCCGTCGGGAGAAAGAGCGGGATACGACGCACGCGCCGGTGCGGTGGCCAGCGGACGCACTCTGAGCCGCACCGGACCGGCCTCGACAGGCGAGCCGCCATAGGGCAGGGTCGTCACCCAAAGCAAGGCAAACAGACCGAGCGCGAAAAGCGCCGCCAGCGCCATGGCCGGCCGCGCCCAAATCCCCTGGCGTGTTCCCGCCGCGCCCGCCGCTGGTTGTGAAGGCGCGCTCGCGCCGCTCGCTGTCTCATCCCGCGGAGTTTCTTCCGCTGTGCCGTGGATCCGCGGCGCCGGCTTCGCCGGAGCAACAAAGCGGTATCCCCGCTTCGGCACGGTCTCGATGAAACGTGGGTTTCGCGGCGAATCCCCCAAGGCCCCGCGCAGAATCTTGACCGCCGCATTCAGGCCGCGGTCGAAATCGACGTAGGTATCCGCCGGCCAGAGATGCTGCTTCAATTCCTCGCGCGCTACTAACCGGCCAGGCCGCTCCAGCAACAGCTCCAGGACGCGAAAGGGCTGGTCAGCAACCTTGATGCGGACGCCGTACTTCCGCAACTCCCCTGCCTGCAAGTCCGCTTCGAAGGCTCCGAAGTGAACCATGCGCCGGGCGCCGATCTCCCGCGGCAGATTCACGTCCAAACCCATGGACGCTGGCTAGTATACAGCTTCTCTCCAGTTCTTAATAATTTAACCCGCCCATCTTGCCGAAAGCCGTGGTTCCTGCGCTGTTTTCCAGTGTCTCAACGAGTGGCAACTGCCCTGAAACGAAGGAGTTAGCCCATCACAAATAAATCACATGGGGATGGGTTGAAACAGTGGACTTCCAGGGGCAAACTTGTCGCCATGCAGGAGTGAAAGGCGAGTTTCCGAGGCCGGTTCGCGGCTGATGGAGATTCGCCGCAAGTAGACGAATACGAACGCAGCTCACCCAAGGAGGACTATGATGAATCGCTTTTCTCTATCCCATCTCGCAGCGGCCACCATGGTCGTATCTGTCTCTCTGATGGTCGGCTCTATCCTCACTGTCTACCCGACGCCAAGCCAAGCTGCCAAGGGCGAAAAAGGCGGAGGTGGAGGCCAGCAGCCCACCCCGGCCATGATTACGTTCGATGATTCCGCCGGGCAGAAGATCTGGAGTGACGAGGGTCCGTTTATCGACGGCATCCCTCCCGGTCTGAAAGTCAAAATCGCCGCGAAAGCGAACTATGGCAATATCGGGTTCGACGGCGACAACTTCAATCGAACGCTCCGCATCACCGTGCCCGCTAACGAATGCGGACTTCCGCCAGGAGAGACAGGACCACCGTTGGCCTCGGACTTCGACGCCCTGTTCTTGAGGGTCGACGTCAACAAGGAAGTCAGCGGCGGAGTCTTCGGCCTGGACGAGACGGGTCCTGGAAGTTTCGCGATGGTCCCGATGAGAATTGGCTTCGGCCATCCAGTAATGGGTGGGGACCTTTTCTTCCTTAAATTCAACTTCAAGGGGCCGGGTGCCTGCAAGGGCAAGAGTGGCCCGGTGACGGTCACGCGCACGAGTTCCACGAGTTGGACCGTAACCAATGACGGCTCTGCTTGCGTGGAGAAGCACACAACCGATACAGGCCAGGCTGACTTTTGCTTCGTCGACGAGGACATGAAATTCTCGTTCGTCGTCGACCTGCTGTAGTAGCAACCGGGCGGCTCGACGTCGGCGTTGTCAAGCACGGAAAACACCTCTCAACGAGGTGCGCGATGATTTGTTTGGATAGATCCGCCATGAAATTGAGTTTCTCGGTCCTCGCCGGTTTGTTGTTGCAGGTCGTACCTGTTGCAGGTCAAGACTTCGTCTGGGCCCGGCAGATGGGTGGGACGGGTTTCCCCCAAAGTTCGGGTGTAGCGCTGGACGGCAGCGGCAATGTCTACACGACGGGGTCTTTCCGAGGCGCCGCCGACTTCGACCCGGGCGCTGGGGTCTTCAACCTGACCTTTGCCGGTGGGCCGGGCTCGGAAACGCCGGACATCTTCGTGGCGAAGTTCAAGGACAAGTCCAGCACCGGGCACGACGCCGGGTGGGCCGGTGATTCCGGTAGCGGCGCCTTAGGGGTTGCAATCAGCGGTACTCGCCCTGTGCAAAGCATCGTTCTGCGAGGGAGTTCCTGCGCGGAAGGCCTACCTCGATCCAACGCTCCTTGAGACCTATAGCAAGACCTGAATCCCTAGTTACCTCCGATAAGTTCTCGGAAGTGAGTCCGGCGCCCTGGAGACGCTAGATCCACCCTGACGTGTGTGGTTGATCCAGCCGTTCCCGTGGCTACTCACAGGGTCGATCGAAGGTCATTCTCGCGCAGATTGAGAAGACGGCCTATGACCTGCACATACTACCTTTGAGTCGCTTTCAGCGCTTAGATGTTGGTAAATCTCCTTGCCACTTCGAATCTGCCGGCCCGAAGAAGCGTGGAAACGGCCCGAAATCTGAGCCCAAGTCATTACACTGTATGAAATGGAAATCGAGGGGCCTATGTTTCAAACTTTCGGCCACGCGCTTTCGCTCGCCTTCGCGCAGGTCCGCGAGACGCTGCGGCCCGACCACGCCGCGAAGCTGCGAATCACCGTCAAGCGATCCGACACCGGCGAAACGGTCCCCGCACGCGTCTACCTTTTCAAAGGCGACCGCCCCTTCCGACTCAGTCCCATGGACGCGCTGCTGCCGCTCAATCCGGACCTGTTCTACCGCGAGCGGCTGTGGCGGCGGAATACTCCCGTATCAACCCTCGAAGTGACCGGCCGCGGAGAATCGCACTTCTTTCTGCTCGACGGCGCCGGCGAATTCGACCTCCCCGCCGCGGCCGACTATCGCCTCGAGGCCTACCATGGGACGTTTTTCAAACCCGCCGTCGCCCGGTTCGCGCTCAGAGCCGACCAAACGCAGACCGTTGAGCTCGAGGTCGAGCCTCTAGCCGCCGGCCGCCAGGATAGCTGGATCTCCGCCGACGACCACATCCACCTGATGCGCGCCAAAGAAGACAACAACATCTTTTTACGCTGGATCGAAGCGGAAGACCTCGACGTCGCTCATTTCCTCGAGCTCGAACGCCAGCAATACGCCGCGGTGCAATACGCATTCGGCGATGAAGGAGAGGCGCGCCGAGACGGCCAAGTGATCCGATCAGGGCACGAGTCCCGCAGTCGTTTCTACGGACATACTTTATTCCTCGGACCGAGAAAGATGATCCGTCCGCTCAGCATCGGCCTCGAGTACGCCAACTCACCCGAGGCCTACCCCAATCCCCTGGAGCTTTTCTCGCAAGGGCGCGCCGAGGGGGCGCTGACCGGCTTCGCACACTTCTACGGCAGCCAGCCCAACTCGACCCTGCTGCTGAACCTCGTCCACGAATCAATCGACTTTGTGGAAGTCTTTCAGTTCGGCGTGCTCAAGACCGTCGAGTGGTACGAGCTCCTCAACGCCGGCTTCCGGGTCGTCGGCCTAGCCGGCAGCGACTTCCCCGCCAACATCGGACGTTTCGGCCAATGGCCGCGCGCGCTTCCGCTGCTCGGCCCCGAGCGGGCGTTGACTCCAGCGGTCAGCGGCGAGCCAACCTATCGGGCCTGGGAGCGCGGGGTGCGGGAGGGTTCCGTATTGCTGACCAACGGACCGCTGCTGGAGTTTGAAGTCAACGGCGAATCATCCGGCGCCCAATTCTCTTGGGATGGCGATTCGCACCCCCTGCGAGGTCAAGCCTCGGTTGTGTTTCATCGTCCCATAGAGTCTCTCGAGGTCGTTCGCAACGGACAGGTGATCGCGCGTCAGGCGGGTGACGGGACGAGCACGGAGCTCTCGCTCGAGTTCGAATCGGAGATCACCAGCAGCGCTTGGATCGCGGCGCGCGCGGTGGCCCAGTCGCTGGAGGGCGAGCCCCCGATACAAGCCCACACGAACCCGTTGTATCTGTTAAGAGACGGCAAGCCCATCCAAGTTGAATCAGCCCGGCGAGCGCTCAGTGATCGCTGGAACAAAGAAGCGCGCTACTATCGCGACAGCCCCCTCGTATTCAGCGACAGCGCGGATCGCGAGCGCCTGCTGGCTCGGGTCGATCGCACCACCGAGGCGCTCAGGCCCAGTCGTTGAGCGCCCCGACCAGCACCATGCCCGCCGTTCAATCCCCAGCCCTGCTAACGGATCTCTACCAGCTCACCATGGCCTACGGCTATTGGAAAGCCGACATCGCCGAGCGTGAAGCCGTCTTCCACCTCACCTTCCGCCGCCATCCCTTCAAGGGGCGTTATACCGTCGCGTGCGGACTCGGGACAGCGCTGGAGCTTCTTGAGGAGTTCCGGTTTGACTCGACGGACCTCGAATACCTGGCTTCGCTAGTAGGCTCCGAGGGCAAGCCGCTATTCGAACCGGACTTTCTTAGCTATCTCGGTCAACTCCGACTCAGCTGTGACATCCACGCGATCCCCGAGGGGACGTTGGTCTTTCCCGACGAACCGCTAGTCCGCGTAAGCGGCCCGGCGCTTCAATGCCAGCTCCTGGAAACCCTGCTCCTCAACATCATCAATTTCCAAAGCTTGATCGCCACCAAGGCCTCCCGCGTCGTTGCAGCGGCCGACGGCGACTCCGTCATCGAGTTTGGTCTCCGGCGCGCGCACGGCCCCGACGGCGGCCTCTCCGCCAGCCGCGCCGCCTACGTCGGCGGATGCTCCGCCACCTCAAACGTCCTCGCCGGCAAGCGCTACGGCATCCCCGTCCGAGGGACCCACGCACACAGCTGGGTGATGATGTTCGACTCCGAGGAGCAAGCCTTCACCGAGTGGGCGAAGTCCATGCCTGACAACTGCATCTTCCTGGTAGATACCTACAACTCGATTCAGGGAATACGAAACGCAATCCGCGAAGGATTGGACCTGCGCAAGCGCGGCCATAGCATAGTCGGAATCCGCCTGGACTCCGGAGACCTGGCCGCACTCAGCATCGAGGCCCGCGGCATGCTCGACGAAGCGGGGCTGGACGATGCCAAGATCGTCGCATCGAACGACCTCGACGAATACGCCATCGCCGAGCTCAAGCAGCGCGGGGCAAAGGTCGACATCTGGGGGGTGGGGACCCGCCTTGTAACGGCATACGACGAGCCGGCCCTTGGCGGCGTTTACAAGCTCTCGGCAATGCGAAACGCGCACGGCGACTGGGTCGACAAACTGAAGCTCTCGGAAGAGTCCGACAAGGCTTCGTACCCCGGCATCCTCCAAGTTCGCCGCACCAACAACCGCGACACAATCTACGACATCAGAGACGGTTGCGCGACCGACGAGGGTGAAGACCTGCTCCAGCCGGTTTTCCCCGATCGTCTGGCCGAGCCCTTGGAATCAGCCCGGGCCAGACTTCAATCCCAGCTCGCGGCGTCTTACGGCGACATCCCCGTCACGCTGTCAGATACACTGAACTCCCGCAAGGCCGCAGCCCTGGGCCGCCACGTCGGATTGCTATAATCCCTGGTGGTCAACGACGGCATCTACTACGGCCTCGGATTCGGGCTCGCAGCCCTCGCAATCGGCCTAATCTTCTCGCCGCCGTGGGCCGTTCCCCTCGCCGTCCTCGCCGCCTTCTGTCTCTACTTCTTCCGCGATCCCAATCGCCAGATTCCCGAAGGCCCCGTCGCCGTCTCCCCTGCCGACGGAGTCGTCGTCCACATCCGCGAAACCCCCGACGGGGGCCGCCGCGTCAGCATTTTCCTCAACATCTTCGACGTCCACATCAACCGTTCGCCCATCGACGGACGTATCGTCGAGGCCGAATACAAGCACGGCCGTTACATGATGGCGCACAAAGAAGACGCCTCCCAAGACAACGAACGCAACGCCTTAACGATCGAACCCGACAATCCCAAGCTCTCCGCCGTCAAAGTCACCCAGATCGCCGGACTGGTCGCGCGCCGCATCGTGTGCTACAAAAAAGTCGGAGACTCAGTGGCGAAAGGAGAACGCTTCGGCCTGATCAAGTTCGGTTCGCGGACCGATCTGCACCTGGGTCCCGAGTGGCGCCTCGAGGTCAGCAAGGGCCAGCGCGTCGCCGGCGGCAGCTCGGTTATCGCTAGCCTCAAGGAAGCTCAATAATGCGCAGGGGAATGCTTCGCAATCGGGATAAGCCGCCCTACGCCCTCCCCACGATCTTCACCGTAGGAACGCTCTTCTGCGGCTATTTCTGCCTAATGAAAACCGTCCAGGCGATCTCGCTAGGCGCCGACGAAGTCGCCCAAGCCGCCATCCTCTACAACCACGCCGCCATCGCCATTGGCCTTGCCGTCTTCACCGACGGAGTCGACGGCCGCATCGCCCGCGCAACCGGAGCCGTCAGCGACTTTGGCCGCGAAATCGACTCGTTGGCTGACTGCATTACCTTCGGCGTTGCCCCTGCTACCTTGGCCTTCGCATGGGGCGTGCGCGGGCTCGAGCTGCAATCGCAACTTTGGCTGGCCGACCTGCTGCCTCGCCTTGGCTACCTGCTGGCCTTCCTCTACCTGACCTGCGGCGCCGCCCGCCTAGCTCGCTTCAACGTCCAGACGAACCCCAAGCCAAAGAACCCCGGCCGCCCGGGAAAACGCTACTTCGTCGGCCTCCCGATCCCGCCAGCGGCGGGAATGCTGGCCGCGGTCGTCCATGCACGCGGCGGATACCCCATCGAAAGCTGGTGGCCCGCGGGCGTACTGTGGCTGGCGTTGATCGCTCTACTCGCCTACTTGATGGTCTCGACTTGGCGCTACTCGAGCATGAAGGACCTTGGTTTCAGCGGAGGCCCACTGCTCGGATTTATCTTCCCGGCAGTGCTCCTATTCCTCATTTGGAACTTCTCCGAGCCCGTGTTGCTCGTCATGGCAACCACCTACGTCTCGAGCGGAATCCTCTCCCGGATTGCCTGGATCTGGCGCAAGAAGAAGCACAAGCCGCCTCTTCCCCCCGAGGCGGAGCAGCCTTCGTGATGCTGCTCAGAACCGCTTGCTTACGCGCGCGGCACGGCAATTCCCGCGCGTCGCTCGTCATCCTCATCGCCGCCACTCAACTCGGCTGCGGCTACCACCTGGCCGGCAAGGCCGACACGCTTCCCGACACCATCAAAACCATCGCCATCCCGGCCTTCCAAAACGCCACCACCGAATACAAGATCGAACAGTTCCTCACCCAAGCCGTCGTCCGCGAATTCATCAGCCGAACGCGCTACCAAGTCGTCTCTAAACCCGAAAACGCCGACGCCGTGTTGCAAGGAACCGTGGTCGGCTTCTTCGCCTTCCCCGCGAATTTCGACCCCGAAACCAACCGCGCTTCCAGCATCTCCACGACTACCCAAGTCCGCGTGACCCTACTCGATCAGACGACGGCCCAGCCCCTCTACGAGAACCCCAACCTCACCCACCGCGAGCTCTACGAAGTCTCCATCGACCCCGAGGCGTATTTCGAAGAACGTCAGGCGGCCTTGGTGCGCTCGAGCCAGTCGATGGCGCGCCGACTGGTTTCCGCCGTACTGGAGGGTTTCTAGGCGTAACCACGTTATTACCTCAATCCGCTCTTGTGCCCGGGTCAATCCAGAAGTCCTCGGGCGCTTTACCAGCTGGGTGTCAGCGGAAGAACTGGGCGATCTTACCCGTCCGTCCTACGTTGTAGGCAGGCTCGATATCGAGAACAATAGACGGGATCACTTCCGGATCGTCGGGCAGGTGGTAGACGCAGATCGCCATTCGCGGAGACTGCTCGGAAATCACAAGCCGCGCCCCTAGGAGGGCATCGCGCTCAGCCCCCTCAATGTCCATCTTGATGTAGTCCACCCGCTCGACTCCCGCTTCCGCGACGACTTGGTCTATCGTGACCGCGGGAACCGTGATCGTGCCTTGGTCGTCGACATGGCCGCCTAGACCGCCACGTTTCGGCTGCGACCAAAACCGCAGCTCTCCCGGCTCTTTCCAGGCGGCCGCCTCGATGAGTATCACGCTGCCTTCAGCGATCTCACTCGCGAACGTTCTCTTGTAGCAAATCGCATTGGCGGGCGCGGCTTCGACCGCGATGACCTTTGACGCCCCCGCGTTCAGGGCGATCCTAGTGAACGTCCCGAGGTGAGACCCAATGTCCATGACAACGTCGCCCTCTCGAATTGGAACGTCGTCCCGGTCGTAAGTTGAGGCGCCTCCGCTTTGCTCGCTGATCGTCGTCGCGAGCTCATTAAGAGATCGGATGTGGCCATAAAAACTGCCAATTGGAGTCTCCCAATTGATAGGGCAAGCTTCTTCGGGCGTTGCGTCCGTGGGGGTAATCGTCGACTCTTCGAGTAACCGGCCCGGCAACAAAGCGGCCATGAGCTCAGTCCAACCGACGGCGGACGCCCTTCCGTCCAGTTTGGCCGACACGACCGCGAGGCGCCATTCCAGCCCCGCCTGCCACTGCCATAGCGGCACAGTACTCACGGCAGCGATCCCTGCCAAAAGCACCGCGGCTAGAAGCAGCCGGCGGGTGGTCAACAACATTATTGAAGTCTATCACGGGGGATAGGCCAGCACCTCGCCTGAATGGCCACGAGGCGAGACAAGCGCAGAACGACCCCGTGGCGACGCAGTCAGAACGGCCGCCTAGGCCTGCATTCGAGTACTTTCGCCTAAGTACTCCCTGGCCGTGCAAGGCCTGCAACCGCGACCTCCGATCCCCTCTCGACTTTGAGAGGCTGTTCAATCACCAGGTCACTGAGCCGTTTCGAACTCGCGTTCAAGTCAGACTCCCGTAGCGAACGGATCGAAGAGATCCGCGGCCTTTATCCGGCGCCGGCGCCACGGTAGGTCTTAGAATACTCAGTAACATGATCTTCCCTTTGCTACTGCTCTTGACATCCAGCGTGGCTTTAGCCCAAACCGCCCTTCCCTACCAAGTCGACCCCGCCTGGCCCGACCTCCCCGCCGGCATGAACTTCGGCCCCGCCGCCTCGGTCGATACCGACCCCAACGGCAACGTCTACATCTTCACCCGCCTCGAACCGCCTATTCTCGTCTTCGGCAAAGACGGCAATTTCGCCCGCTCTTTCGGGGCCAACCTCTTCACTAACCCCCACGGCATTCGCATCGACCCCGACGGCAACATCTGGGGAGTCGACGACGGCGCCCACGTCGCGGTCAAAATGAACCCCGCCGGCCGCGTCATGATGGTGCTCGGCCGCCACGGCTTTGCGGCCGTGGCCGACGACCGCTTCGACGGCCCCAGCGACATCGGCTTTGGCCCCCAGGGCGAGCTTTACGTCGCCGACGGCAACAACCACCGCATCGTGAAATTTTCGAAGCTCGGCCGCTTCCTCACGACCTGGGGCGAGAAAGGTTCGGGAGAAAGTCAATTCAACCTGCCGCACGGCATCGCCGTCGACAAGCAAGGCCGCGTCTACGTCTGCGACCGCGAGAACAATCGCCTCCAGATCTTTGACGGCGACGGCAAGTATCTCGACCAATGGACCAACGTCGGCTCAGCCTTCGGCATCGACATCGCCGACGACCAGTCGGTCTACGTCGGAGACGCCCGCGGCAGCCAATTCCTGAAGCTCAGCCCCGCCGGCAAGCTCCTAGGCGCACACGGCAAGAACGGCGAAATGCCGGGCGAGCTCGGGCTCGGGCCCCACCACCTTGCAGTGACCCCCGACGGGACCGTCTTCACCACCGAAATTCCGAACCTACGCGTCCAGAAGTTCACGCCTCGCTAAACGGCCACGAAGCCCCGTGTTTCCAGCGCTGTAGGGGCGTAGCTTGCTACGCCCGCTGGAGTTTCTACATTTTCCGCCTGAGTTGCGACCCACAAGAAAACGAGAGCAACGCGACACTGAGCCGCGGACGGAAAGTCCGCGCCGACTCCCCTTGGCTGACGATGGTGGGCGCGGACTTTCCGTCCGCGGCTCAGTGTCGGGCGCTTTACACCTCGACCCATGGCTACCCGCCCCTGTCTTTAGATCGGGGCAGGGGCGTAGGGTGCTACGCCCGCGACCCATGCCGCGCGGGGCGACAATACGCCTATTTTCGAGAGAGCTTCCCCCCAGCGAACCAGCCGCGCGCCTACTCCAACCGCTCCAGCATCTTCCGCAACGCTCCAATCTTCGGCTCATCCACCGGCTGCAGCCGGCCTTCTTGCTTCAGCCCCAACAAGATCTCCAACCCCCGCTCGAGCGACGCCCGGTCGCCTATACGCGCCAGCGAAATCGCAACGTCCACCTGGAAGTCGGCCCGCTGCGGCTCCTGCCGCGCCAGCCGCTCTCGGATCGCCAACCCGTCTTCGTAGCGTCGCATCGCCTCCGAAGACTGGCTATGATCACGCAACAGATCACCAACGCGCACCGACAAGGCCGCGACATCGGCTTGCTTCTCCTGCGACCGATCGATCGAAGCACGTTTTTCGGCCGCTCTGAGATCGACGCGGTAGGCGTCGAGGGCCGCGACCAATCTCCCTTGCCGATAGAGCTCGTCGCCGGTCCACTCCGAAGGCCGTTCAAGGTCGATCCAGGCCGCATCGAACACCGTCCGGTACAACAAGTTCCGAATCTCGAATAGCCCGCTGGCGAGCGTGCAAACCACGCCTGAGAGTTTCAGCGTCGCATGCATCGGCGACGCCGGGTCGTCGGCCACCGTCCCTCCGGAGAGGACCGCGCTGTAGAGATCAAGAACGGCGCGGGCGTCAGCGCCTCCCTCGATCAGACGGTCGCGGACAAAGCGCAGGTTGTACTCGCCTCGCACGGCGCCCTGATTCAGGAAATACTGCTCCACCAGCCGATCAATCTGGGCACAAGGGGCGCCGTCGTCCTGTTCTGCTTGGACGGCCGCGCACAAGGTCTGTGTCAGGTACGGATGGCCCGCCGTCCAGTACATAATCCGGTTGAGAAAATCCCTCGCGCGAGCTTCGTCGGAGCTCAGGCCGAGCGCAAGCTGGTCGGCCTCTTCCCGGGTGAAATCCGTCAGTTCGATGGGCGCCCCAAGATTGAACGGTGTCCGCTTCGGGTCGGAGATCAGATCCGTGGGCGTTGCGACCCCCAAAAGGACAAAGCTAAGCCTTTTGAACTCCGGGTCAGTCGCACGGCTGTTGTGGCAGGCTCGAATCGCAGCAAAGAAGTCGTCGGAAAAATGGAGCCCAATCGTGGTATCGATCTCATCTAAGAACACAACGATACGGCCACGGTCCCCCTCCAACAGCACGTCGCGAAAATAGTCAGTCAGCCTCTGAAGCGCCGGAAGGTCGCTGTTGTCGACCCACCAAGCCTTGAGATTGTTCTTGATTCGCAGCCCCCGGCCGATCGCGTGCGCGACGCCGTAGTACCACTGCTCAGGGCGAACCGCCTTCCCGTCGCCGCCAATCGACGAGAGATCGACGATTGCCGTCTTGACTTCATCAGCTTGCAGCCGCCCCGCCACGCGCGCCATCAAACTCGATTTGCCCGTCTGGCGCGGAGTCAGGATGTAGCAGAAATCACCCCGTAACGCGTGCTGATAAAGCTCCTCATCGGCCTTGCGAACGACGTAAGCCGCCGAGTCCGGCGGAACGGTCCCGCCCGTTACGTAGTGCAACGCGGGGTCGGCGAGGGTGTGTGCGGTCAAACTCACAGATGACGTTCGAAGTACCGCTGATACAACTCGCAACGCGTCGAAACTTCAGCGCGAGAGTCGCCTTTGATGATACCGGCCGCACACAAGATCTGGAAATCCGCTTCGGAGTCGCAGCGGCCGGCTAGGCATTGTCGTAGCGCCTGCTTGAGACTCTCGCGCGACTCGACGATCGACTGCAAGTAACGCAGGTGAGGAGCGAAAGGTCCGTCTAGCGATGCCCCTTCGTGGTCCAACCTCCGCCAAGACCAACCCTCGTGGGCAATCAAATACAAGGCGGTACGGGTCAAAAAGGGTTGGCCGCCCAGCAAGTCAACGAGCCTGCGAGCCTCGGGCGGATTCGGGTGCAGCTCCGCAAGCTGACCGACGGCCTCTTCGGAGAAGTCGGGGAGGTCGAGCTTGGTGGCCACGTTGAACGGGGACTGATTCGGGTTGTCGATCCAACGCGAGGGGTCGGTGGAGTAGGTGAAGACGATATTCGTCGAGACCCATCCTGGTTCGCCCCGCCGTGTCTTTTCGTGCCATGCCCGCAGCATCGCAAAAAAGCTTTCGCGATACGGGTAATGGAAGACCTTGTCCGCCTCATCCAGGCACACCGTTAGTTGGGGCTGACCATCAGCAGGCAGGATGGCGTCTTCCAGAAACAGCGTCAGGCTTTCCTTCGCTCCCAGGTCGTCGTCCCAAACGTCTCCGGGTTTAAGGGCCGTGCCAAACTCTCGGGCAAGTTTGGCGGCCAGGTATCTGAGCAGCCTATCAAGTGACTCGAAGCGGTCGTCGTCAATCATTTGGAAGTCGAGATAGCAGTTGGGTGATCCGGCCTGCTTTGAGCGGGCCCGGGCGCGGGTCAGTAGCGAGCTCTTGCCCGACTGCCTCGCGCCCCGAATGATGACCATGTGTGCATGCTGGTCGTCGAGCAGCCTATCGAGTCTATCGTCGGCCTCCCGGCGAATGTAAAACTCGGAATCGAGCGGCACGACCCCTGTCAGACGTGGGTCGGCCTCGGGAAGAGGGACCTTTGAAGCAACTTCTGGAGCCGGGGGCTCGGGTGCGGCATCCTCTGCTTGGGGCTTCTCCGGCGGAGCGGCCAACGCCGCGGGGTCAAAGAGTTCGCCAGCGCCCTCGTTCTGCCGCCAGATGGTGTACTGGAGCCGCTGGAGCTGCGAATCGATCTGGTACGGGAGCTGAACTTTTTCATGAATATGTATGGGAATCAAGTGAAGTTCGCCGGCCCTCCAGCGTTTATACGCCCGACTCAGCTCGCCACGCACCATGTCTGACGGATCTTCCCCCCAGCGGAAGGCTCGTTTGACGGGCTAACTGCTTGGCTTGCTTGGCTTTAACACGTTTGGGGGGGCGCTTTTAGTGTACCCATGTATGTTGAGTCCGTCCCCAATCGCAACTCGCCGCCCGCCGTCTTGCTGCGCGAATCCTTCCGCCAAAACGGCAGAGTCAAAAAACGCACCCTCGCCAACCTCTCCTGCTGGCGCCCCGTCCGCGTCGAGGCCCTCCGGCGCGCCCTCCGCGGCGAGTTCGATCAGCTTCCCGCCACTCCCGTCTGCGGCCCCGTCTTTGGCCTGCTCTTCGCGCTCAAGCAACTCGCCGATGAGCTGGGCCTGACCGCCGCGCTGGGTCGAACGCGGGCCGCCAAACTCGCCTTGTTCCTGGTGCTGGCGCGCCTGGCCCACCAAGGATCGCGGCTCTCGGCCGTGCGCTGGGCCGCCGATCAGGCCGTCGCAGAAGTGCTGGGTCTGGGCGCCTTCGACGAAGACGACCTCTACGCCGCCCTCGATGATCTGAGCGCCCGCCAAGTGAAGATCGAGCAAGCGCTATACCGCCACTACCTCGAGCGCCGCGGAGCCCCGCCCAGCTTGCTGCTCTACGACGTCACCAACTCGTACTTCGAAGGCCTGCACAACGCGTTGGGCGAGTACGGCTACAATCGCGACGGCAAGCGCGGCAAGAAGCAAATTGTGATCGGACTGCTGGCCGATGACCAGGGCGAGCCGCTGGCGGTGCGGGTGTTTGCCGGCAACCGCAACGATCCGACGACCGTGCCGGATCAGATCCGCATCGTCAAAGAGCAGTTCGGAGTCGAGGAGTTGGTCTTCGTCGGCGACCGCGGGTCTGAAGCGACCGAGTGCGGCGAGAGTAGTACGGCGAAGACGTCACATGCCGCCAAGTGTTGCTCGATCTCGTCCTCCCAGTTCTGCCCAGGTTCGATGTCCGTGTCGATAAATACGTCGAAATCGTTGTTTTTGAAGTACTCAGCCAATTCCAGGGCAAGCTCCGAGTCCGGGTCGCGGCGCCTGTAGCTGATAAAGACGAGTGGCATTAAGCCGAGGCCATTGTACCGAGTGGCTGGACTGGCGCTGCAGGGGCGCGCGGATTTGCAGCGTAAGGCGTAGGACTTGACCGCCCAGGTTAAACTTAAAACAGAGATGCTATTTCCGAATCACTACTGCCGGGCGAGCTCCCAGTCCTGGTACTCACACCCAAAGACAGCTCGACACTAGTACTTAATTCCGAACGAACCCAATTACCGAGGTGCGGAGAATCGCTATCCCAAAACATCCAACAGGTTCGGCCTCTGACGGATCTTCCCCCCAGCGGAAGGCTCGTTTGACGGGCTAACTGCTTGGCTTGCTTGGCTTTAACACGTTTGGGGGCGCTTTTAGTGTACCCATGTATTATGCTATTGTATCGTTTATTCATTGTGTTGTTTGTGATATAATATACCCATGTATGTTGAGTCCGTCCCCAATCGCAACTCGCCGCCCGCCGTCTTGCTGCGCGAATCCTTCCGCCAAAACGGCAGAGTCAAAAAACGCACCCTCGCCAACCTCTCCTGCTGGCGCCCCGTCCGCGTCGAGGCCCTCCGGCGCGCCCTCCGCGGCGAGTTCGATCAGCCTCCCGCCACTCCCGTCTGCGGCCCCGTCTTTGGCCTGCTCTTCGCGCTCAAGCAACTCGCCGATGAGCTGGGCCTGACCGCCGCGCTGGGTCGAACGCGGGCCGCCAAACTCGCCTTGTTCCTGGTGCTGGCGCGCCTGGCCCACCAAGGATCGCGGCTCTCGGCCGTGCGCTGGGCCGCCGATCAGGCCGTCGCAGAAGTGCTGGGTCTGGGCGCCTTCGACGAAGACGACCTCTACGCCGCCCTCGATGATCTGAGCGCCCGCCAAGTGAAGATCGAGCAAGCGCTATACCGCCACTACCTCGAGCGCCGCGGAGCCCCGCCCAGCTTGCTGCTCTACGACGTCACCAGCTCGTACTTCGAAGGCCTGCACAACGCGTTGGGCGAGTACGGCTACAATCGCGACGGCAAGCGCGGCAAGAAGCAAATTGTGATCGGACTGCTGGCCGATGACCAGGGCGAGCCGCTGGCGGTGCGGGTGTTTGCCGGCAACCGCAACGATCCGACGACCGTGCCGGATCAGATCCGCATCGTCAAAGAGCAGTTCGGAGTCGAGGAGTTGGTCTTCGTCGGCGACCGCGGGATGGTCAAGAGCAAGGGCAAGCAGGCGCTGGGGGAGGCCGGGCTGCGCTACATCACGGCGCTGACCGATCCCCAGATTCGGCGGCGCTTGAGCGAAGGGGTGCTGCAACTGGAGCTGTTCGCTGAACAAGTCTGCGAGGTCGAAGCCGACGGCGTGCGCTATGTGCTGCGCCTCAACGAGTCCGAAGCCAAACGGCAACGGCAGCGGCTCGAGGACAAGCTGGCCAAGCTGGGAGGCAAGCTCGACCGACGCAACCAGAAAGTCACGGCCTCTTCCCGTTGCGAGCCCGCGGCCGGACTGCGCCAGCTCAAGCCCTGGCTGGCGCGTCACAAGCTGACAGAATTGGTCGAGTTGCGCTTGCAGGGACGTACGCTGGTCGTCGAGCGCCAGCAGGCGGCGATCGAGCAGGCGCTGGAGTTGGCGGGCTGTTACGTGGTCGTGACCGATGTCGCCTCCGAGCGCATGAGCGGCCAAAGAGTGCACGGCCATTACGTGAGCCTGCAGCGGGTGGAGCGCGACTTTCGGCAGCTGAAGACGGGCTTGCTCGAGGTGCGGCCGATCTTCGTGCGCAAAGAAAGCCGCACCCGAGGACATGTGTTGTGCAGCATGCTGGCGTTGAAGCTGAGCCGCGAATTGGAACGGCGGATACAAGCGGCGTTTGGCACGACCGACGACGACCCGCACGCGATCACCTTGCCGGACGCGCTGGCGGCGTTGGGGCGACTGTGTCTATTGGAATATCGAGTGGATGAGCAGACCAGCGTCACACGGCTGCCGATTCCCGACGCCCGCCAAACAGAAATCCTCAATGCGTTGGGGGTTTCGCTGCCGCACAAGTAACCTGTAGACAGACGCCGATCGCCCGATCCATCCCATAACCGACGCGAATTCAGGAAGTTGGCGGCGAAACTCTGCTCGCTGGCGGGGGGAAGATCCGTCGGATGATTCACCTGCACCCCGGCCCCAGCCGCGGCGGCCGAAAACCCGCCAATCGACACCGACCCCTGCGCCGTCGCAAAAACCTCGCCGTTGGCCGCTTTGAGAGACGTCAGCAGCAGGATCCCGCCCTGCAAACTCGCCGCATCCCCAATCGACGAAACCGTCACGTCCAGCCGCGTCCCCGGCGTGGCAAACGGCGGCAAACTTGCCGTCACCATAGTCGCCGCCACGTTATTGACCCGCAGCGTGGTCGGAGGCACGTTGACGCCCATCTTCCTGAGCAGGTTCGAAAGGCTTTGGGTCGAAAACACCGTCTGCTGCCGATCGCCCGTCCCGCCCAAGCCCACAACCAGGCCATAGCCGATCAGTTGGTTCTCCCGAACGCCCTCGATCCCCGCTAGGTCTTTCAACCGGACCTTGGCGTCAACCGTGCCGACGAGCGCCATCGCCGCCACTATCACGAGGACACTTCTCGCTAGGCCCGACCTGGCGCACGGCTGCGCCGTGCCGCCTTGCAGCTGTGCTGCAAGGTCTCTTGCCTCACTCCCGACTGCCTCTAAAGGCCATAGGCGCGCACTAGCAGTGACCTTGCGCCGTAGGCGCAAGGCTGCACGGCGCAGCCGTGCGCCACGTCCTCCGTCAGCTCCTTTCCGCTCCATTTGTGACCACCTCAAAACGGCAACAACCCCCTAAAGATCCGGTAGATAATGTTCGGCCTCTTGATCGCCGCATTGACGACGCCCTTCCCGTTCACGCGCAAATCGAGCATGCCAATCCGTTCTGAAGTCACACTGTTGTCCTGGCGAATATCCGCCTGCCGGACCGCGCCGCGAATCCAAACCAGCTGCCGCTCGGAGTTCACCGCGACTTCTTTAGCGCCCTCGATGATCAAGTTGCCGTTCGGCGTCACATGGGTTACATGCGCTGTGATCGTTGCAGTAACGTTCGTCTGCCGGCTGGTGCTCCCCGACCCCGTCAGACTCGACTCGTTGTTCTGGGTCAGCAAGTTCGGCAGCGCTCGCGCGGGATTCAAGTTCCCTAGCAGCTTGGTGATCGACCCGTTGTTGTCCGACGCCCGAGACTGACTCGTCGCCCCGCTCGTGAGCGCGCTAGCGGTTTCGGAGACGACAATCGTAATGAGGTCGCCGACCCGGGACGCCCGCGGGTCGCGCGCGATCTCGGCCAAATACGAGTTCGGCGTGTAGAGCGACCCCTTCGACGGGCCGTTCCCAACGCGCGCGCTCAAAGATGCGTCAATGTAGGCCTGTAGCGCCGACTCTGTCGACTGACCGCTCAGGCCTGCGGCAATCAGACCCGCGCAAAGGATTCGAATCTTCATCTCAGGCTCGTGACCTCGGCGGTTCTCGAGTCAATCACCCGAGCCAGCACGCGTTGGCTCGTGCTCAGGTTCCGAAATGCGATCAAGTCCCCCACCGAGCCCGCCCCTTCAGCTCTCGCCGGCTCCCGCAGCCGGACCGCTCCCCGGGCAACATGAAGTTCAAGCAGATCGCCCCTGTTAACCAGAGGCCTTTCCGACAGCGCGGATAACTTCACCGGTTGATTGCGCTTCAGGTTCTGCCGTACGATTCGCCGGCCGTCCCAGTGGTTCGTACTGAGAAGCCCAGTATCAGGAAGGTCTCCCTCTCGCAGCTCGATATCGGCCGGAAAAAGCTCCTCTCCGGGAGACAAGTCGCGCAGCGCCACCGCATAGAAGCCCCGCACACGCAATTCCGCCGGCATAACTACGATTCCCGACCGGCCTTCCCGGTCGTTCCACCTCAGGTGGACCCGAAAAGGCCGGTTCAACTGGCGCAGCGGGGTGGTCACTAGGAAGTCCAGCCGCCCCGCCGGCACCATTGGCGACATGAAGCCAGGCAAGGCAACCTGGACATTTTCAATCTCCACGCCCATGTCGCTGACGGCTCGATTCGCCAACGCCCGCGCCGCCTCGTCGACGCCCAGCCGGCGCATTCGACGCGTCACCAGCAAGGACTCAGGCAGGAGCGCGGAATCCCAATCCAGGTCAACGCTGCGAGCCCAGCGCTCGAGCTCGACGCGGGGAACCCGCCGCCGCGCGCCCGGCGCCGGCGCCGGCGCCAACGTGAGGCTCGGGTCCACCGAATGCCATTCCGGCAGCACGGCGGCCAAGTCGGAGGCTTGAATTCGCCCGGCATCGACCTCAATCGAAACGATTTCTCCGGCCGGAAGTACTGAAACGGCTACAGCCGTTAGCCAAAACATCTTGAGTGTCATAGAAAGTTCCTCTCGAAGCGCATCTCTTGAGCCCCCACTGGGGGCGGCTTGCGCCGCGGGCTACGGCTATGCCGCCCCTGAAGGGGCTCAAATTTGCCCGTTGTTCCCACATCTCCTATCTCGTCAAACTATTGGCTTCCTGATACATCTCATCCGCCGCCCGCACGACCCGCGCGTTCGCCTCGTAGGCCCGCTGGCTCGTGATCATCTGGATAAACTCTTCCACCACGCTCACGTTCGAATTCTCGAGCATCCCTTGGCGCAGCGACCCCAGCCCGTCCTGACCGCCCGGGTCGCCAATCGCTGGATCACCCGACGCCTCGGTTGGTTGAAACAAGTTCCCTCCCAATGCCTTCAGCCCCGCCGGGTTTTGAAACCCCGCCAGCTGAATCAGCCCCGCCTGCGTGGCCTGCGGCTGGCCGCGAAGGGTAAAGCTCACCGTGCCATCCGACGCGATCGTAATGTCCAGCGCGTCGCGCTGGATCGTGATGTTGGGCTCAATCGGATCGCCGCTCGCCGTGACGACGTTCCCGTCGCGGTCAAGCTGAAAAGAGCCCGCCCTCGTATAGGCCAACTCACCCGAGGCCAGCACCACCTGGAAGAAACCCGCGCCCTCGATGACCACGTCGAGGGGGTTATCGGTCGCAACGAAGTCTCCCTGCTTGAAGATCACCTCGTTGGCGACCACTTTCGTGCCAAGCCCCAGCTGCAGGCCCGTTGGGAAAGTGGTCTGCTGACCCGCCGCCGTCCCAGGCGATATCAGATTCTGATAAAGCAAGTCCTGAAACTGGACCCGGCGGTGCTTGAAGCCGGTCGTATTAGCGTTGGCGAGGTTATTCGCAACGTTATCGATGTTGAGTTGCTGCGCGGTCATGCCGCTGGCAGCGCTAAATAGAGCTCGGATCATATGTTGTTGCTGTTATTTCCTATGAAGTGGAACCCAACGTGTCGATGGCCCCGCGGTCCATGTCCTCGCCAATCAGCGAGATAATGCGGGTGAGCATCTGAAAATGTCTCGTCGCTGAAATCAACCGGACAGCCTGCTCGGCCACGTTCACGTTGGTCCCCTCCAGCGCACCCTGGCGAACCGCTGTCCGTGACGCCGGCTGTGGCTGAACGCCGGCGGGAGCGTAGAACAGGCTGCCCCCTGCCTTACGAAGGTCCTGTGAGTTCTGGAACTCAACGACCCCGAGCTGTGCGATGTCGGCCCCCTCGGCGGAAACGACCCCACGAACGTCAACGCTGATCTCCCGACTCGGCGGTAGAGTAATCGCTCCCCCATCGGAGTCGAGCACGGCATGACCGTCGGCGGTCCGCAATACTCCCTGAGCGTCCGTGTGGAACGACCCGTTGCGCGTAAACAGCGGCCCAGCCGGCCCCTCGACCGTGAAGAACGCCGCCCCGACGAGCGCGAGATCCAACGGCGCTTTGGTCGCTTCGAGCGGGCCCTGGCGGAAGTCGATTGCAGTCGCCTCGACCACCGGCATCACGCCTGTATCCAGCGTCGCGGGATCCGCTTTCGCATAGGCGCTCAAAAACAGCCGATAAAACTCTCGATCAGCCTTGTAGCCGTGAGTCGACGAATTCGCGATGTTGTTGCTGAGGACTTCGAGCGACTCGATGCGCGCCCTCATTCCCGCGGCGGCTGTGAGTAGAGCTTGGTTCACCGGCAGTGTTGCTGCGCTCGGCAAGCCAAACCTAAGTCATTGAAATAGGAGGTTTACTTGGGTGTCCGAAGCGCGAGAATCTCGTCATGCGACAAGATCTTGTCGTTTCAACTAGGCTCCATTCGGCGCGAAAGCCCTTTGTTTTGAGCCGTGTCGACTTTGGCCCCACAGGTGCGTATTGACCCGGCGTTGACTTCGCTTGAAGCCACTTTCGCCCGCTCGCCACCCCCCCCCGGGATCCTTCCGTGCTGGGGTTCGGTTCTGGCGGCGCCGACCCCGAAGTGGCAGAGTTCGGCGCTGAACTGAAGTCCCAGTTGGAAACCCCGGCCGACGGAGGGGGCGATACCCCCCAGCAGCGTTACGGCCACCCCGCCCAGCCAAACCCAGCCGAGATCGAACCCGGCGCCGAAAGCGCTGAAGAGCCGAGGCCGAATCCGGTCGTGGCCGCCGTATCCACCGCCTACCCTCGAGAACCAGTCTCGCCCTTCCCGGCACTTTTGTCGGCCGTCCCGACACCCGCCGCCGCCGATGACGATCCGACTGCCGTCCAGCAAGAAGCGGTTGATTTGAAAGGCCCGCCGTCCTCCGAACTGCCGGCCAAGCCAGGTCCGGCCGCACAAGACGCTGGGAAGAGCATCGAGCCTGACGCCGATATCAAGCTCAAGCTACAACCCGCGGCGCCCACGCTTGCTCTTCACGGTGAAACGAGCAAGGACCATACTCCTGTGGCGACCAAGCCGAGGCCTGGCTCTATCCCTCCGAGTCTGGCCGAAGCGCCCCTCGATCTGCGTCCGGTGCAACCCAGCGACGACCGAACGAACCGTGAAGCGATCCCCGGACCGCCCAAGGCCGGCCAAGCCGGCAAGCCCGGCCAAGCCAACAAGACAGCCGCCGAGCCCACGCTGATCGGGGTCGTCAACTCTCCGCCAAAGCCCGCTCAAGCCCGTCCCGCTGAGCCCGTCAGCTATCCCGACGAATCCGAGCCGAAACAGGTCAGCCAGCTCAACGAGGTTCCGAACCCACTCGAGGGCGAGCGTCGGTCGGCTGAGTCGAAACCCGCGGCCGCCGATCCGAAGGTTCAACCCGACACGCCAAAGCAGGCCGCGCCGCCGGACTCTCCAGCCGGCAAAACCCCAGCGCCGCCGGTACGATCGGCCCTAGCCGCCGCCGATCGACCCGTAACCGAGTTGCGTCACGAAGGCCCGTCGTTACGTTCCGTTGCTGTCGGCCAGCCCCAAGAAACGAAGATTCAAGCCGACGCGCCAGCGCTGAAACCGGCTCTCGAAGGTGCGAAACCTCCAGCCTCGACAGCTGTGGCCGCACGGCAACCAAACGAAACCGCGCGCACGTTGTCGCCAGTCCGGTTGCCTCCGACACCGCCCGCCCGCGGCGAACAGCCGGCGCAATCGGAACCGCAATCAGTTAACACGACCCGAGTGACCCAGGTCGAGTCCGCGCCGCTACCCGTGGCGCCAATCCGCACCCAGCTTGTCGCCGACTCCAACCGGCCCCGCCGGCAACATCCCCCTTCCGGCGTAGCCGACAAGATCGAAGCAAAGTCAACCCTCGCCTCCAATGTCGAACCGGAAGCCGCTGATCAGCAAGTCCCACATCGTTACGAGGAGTCTCCAGTACGCCCAATACTGGAACCATCGCGGAAGGGCCAGGACTCGTTGCTCACGACGACGGAATTCGTCGGCGACGAGCCGCTAGCCCGGCCACGCCTGACCCGCGAGCCAGCGACCTCGCGACCGGCGCTCACCAATTCTCAGCCCCTCGGGCGGGCCGACCTGCCGGCGCCAACCGCGATTCGTGAATCCAACGCCTCTCAGCCCGAAATCATCCGAGCCAGCCAGACCATCGAGCCTTCACAGCCGCCCCGCACCGCCGAGAAAGTCGTCGAGGCCGCCCAAATCCAGAAGCAGATCGACCAAACTCGACTGAATCTCGTCATTCGCGACGACCACCTCGGCCGCATCTCGCTGCGCATGATCGAGCGCGCGGGAGTGCTGGAAACCGCCATGCGGGCCGACAATCCGCGCACAGCCCAAATCCTCAACGATTCGCTGCCGGCCCTGCTTGAAACCCTTTCAAACCGGGGGCTTCAGACCGAGGCGTCAAGCTCGAACGGCTTCTCCGAAAACCCCCGCGACACCCACAGCGGCCGCCGCCAACCTCGCCAGCAACGCGATCAATCCAAAAACGGCGGCCGCCAGCAGCGCCCCGTCTTCCGTCTGAACTTGAACTAACAACCATGACAATCACCTCCACCACTCTGCTCGGCGCCGCCACAGACCCCAACGACGCCACCCCGGCGGGCATCGCCCGCGCCGACACAGACATCCAAACCTTCTTGAGGCTTCTGGTCACTCAGATCCAGAACCAAGATCCGCTCAACCCCCAAGATCCAACTGAGTTCGTCAGCCAACTCGCCGAATTCAGCTCGCTCGAGCAACTGATCGAGATGAGAAAGTCTCTGGACGCGATCCGCGAACTATCCGCGTCCGTGCAAACCCAAATACCCGAACCCACGCAAGCCTAGGAGCCAGGCACGCCTCGCCCGTCTTCCTTATAAGGAGAGCCATCATCCATGCCAAGTGCATTTTTTACCGGACTATCGGGCCTCAGAGCCCACGCCCGCGCCGTTGAAGTCGTCGCCAACAACCTCGCCAACCTGAACACTCTTTCGTTCAAGAGCAGCCGATCGGACTTTCGCGACCTCTTCTATCAGCAGATCGGGCAATCCCGCTCCGGCGTCGCGTCTCAAGTCGGCATCGGCGCCGCTCCCATCACCGTGTCGCGCCGTTTCGAGCAAGGCACCATTCAGAACACCGGCGGTTTGCTCGACGCCGCGATCCAGGGCGAGGGCTTCTTTGTCGTCCGAGACGGCGGCGCGACACAATACACCCGCGCGGGGAACTTCCAACTCAACCAGAACCAGGAGCTGGTCACGCTCAACGGCGAGGCCGTCCAGGGCTGGATTCGAGACCGCTCAACCGGCATCGTCGACACTTTCCGCCCCATCGACGCCATTACGCTACAGGGCAACGATCGCATCGAGCCCGCGGCCACCACGAATCTATCGATTGCCGCCAACCTTCAGACCGGCTCCGTGCTGCCGTTTTCCCGACCCGTTCAGGTTTTCGATTCCCTCGGAAGCCCTCACATTCTGACGATGACGTTCACTCCCGTCGCCCCCACCGGGACCAATTCGGCGGCCTTCGAGCTTAGCACCTCACTGCCCGCATCCGAATTGATCGACCTCAACACCCTCGTTGCGCCTTTAGCCGACCCGAACCTGCTCGCCGGCCAGCCCGTTGTGATCGAATTCGACCAAAACGGCGCTTTAGTAGTACCAGCAGTTCCATACGCGGCCACCATCGACATGACCGCGGTCGCCGCCCCCGCCGGCATCGGCTTCGCGAACGGCGCCGCCCAGCTCAACATCAGCTGGAACTTCCTGGATTCGCTCAGCCAGCCCCGCATCACCAGCGTCGCGGCCGCGTCCGCCGTAACCGACCTCTTCCAAGACGGGTCGGCGTCCGCCGAGCTGACGTCGATCTCGGTCTCCGACGGCGGCGAGATCAACGGCATCTTCAGCGACGGCCGAAGCTTGCTGCTCGCGCAGCTGGCGATGGCGCGATTTACCAACCCGCAAGCCCTCCAAGCGGTGGGCAACAACAACTACGTCCCAACTTCGGCGGCAGGGCTCCCGATCACCGGTACGGCCAACACCGGCGGCCTCGGGTCGATCGTCGGCCTATCGCTTGAGAGCTCGAACGTCGATATTGCCCAAGAGTTTACGAACCTGTTGACCTATCAGCGGGGCTTCCAGGCGAATTCGCGGGTCATTACGACCGCCGACGAGCTCAACCAGGAAGCGCTGAACCTAAAGCGGTAATCCGCTGACCGGTTCGCCCGCTGGGCTCGGATTCGGGGCGCTCGCATGGCGGCAAGCGAACTAGATGTAGCGGCAATCGAGGCCCAACTAGCGGCCGAAGACGCCAAGAAAAAGGACGACCAGTTCCGGCTGAGCGACGCCGACAGGGAACTCGAGAGGTTTCTCGACATTCCGATCGATGTCGGCGTTCAGCTGGATTCCAAGCCCATACGGCTCGAGGAAATCCTCGGTCTCCGCAAGGATTCCGTCATTCAACTCAGTCGGTCAGCGGGCGAAAACGTCGACTTGCTTCTTGAGGGCGAGGTAGTCGGGAACGGCGAGATCGTTGTCATCGAAGACATGATGGGGCTGCGCGTCACCGACCTCTATTTCGGCGAGCGCGGGAACGCCGGAGAGCGAGCGGAATGACGCCACTCGCCGCAATCGCCATCACTTTCCCCGTCTTGGGGCTCCTTCTGGCCGTTCTGCGCGCAGCTGGCCCCGCCCGACAGCGTTCAAACGAGCTGTGCGTCCTCGCCACGACCAATTTGGGCGGCCGCCAGTCCCTCTGCGTTGTTCAAGCAGGCAAGAAGCGACTGCTCATCGCTAACGGAGGAGGGCAAGTCTCCAAGATCGCCGAGCTCGATCCCGCCGACTGGCCGAAAAAGACGTCTTGCACACATGCTCATATGCTCTCATGGATTCACCTTAGAATCCCGCAGCGAAATACATGAGAGCCATCAAGTATTTATGTTTCAGTTACTTGAGGCGTATTCTGTTTCCAGTTGCGCTGCTGCTGACCATCCAGGTCGTCCACGCACAGGTGGCGCAACCAACACCCCCGACTTTGCCTTCCGTACCCGGCGTTTCCATCGTCGACGCCCCCGAGCAGATGGGTTTGCCGATGCAAATCCTACTCTTGCTGACCCTGATGACGCTGATTCCGGCGGCGGTGGCGTCCTTGACGCCATTTCTGCGGATCGTCGTCGTTCTGCACTTCTTGCGGCAAGCGATCGGCACGCAGACCGCACCGGGAAACCAGACTTTGATCGGTCTAGCGCTGTTCCTGACGTTTGTGTTGATGAAGCCGGTCGTCGATCAAGTCCACGCCGAAGCGATTACCCCCCTTCAAGCCGGTGAAATCGGCCATTTTGAAGCTCTCGACGCCGCGAAAGGGCCGATTCGAGAGTATTTGAGCCGTTTTGTTCGCGAGAAGGACGTGGCGCTGTTTCTAGAAATCAGCCAAAGTCCCAAGCCCAACAACATCAACGATCTAGAACTCTCAGTACTTATGCCCGCGTACGTCATCTCCGAACTGAAGACTGCTTTTCAAATTGGGGCTGTATTGTTCCTTCCTTTCTTGATTATCGACCTGCTGGTGGCGTCCGTAACGCTGTCGCTCGGCATGATCCAGCTGCCGCCGGTGATGATCTCCACGCCGTTCAAGCTGCTGCTGTTCGTATTGGTCGACGGCTGGAACCTTGTGGTCGGCTCGTTGGTCAAGGGGTTTCTCTAATCATGACGATTGACGCCGCGGTCGAAATCATACGCCAAGCGTTTTGGATCACCCTGGTGGTCGGCGGACCGATCCTGGGGATTGCGTTCGTGGGCGGCATCGTGGTCAGCATTGTGCAAATTCTGACGTCGATGCAGGACCCTGCGTTCAACACCGTCCCGCGGCTGCTGTTGTTTCTGCTGTCGGCGATGCTGTTGATGCCTTGGATGGCCGACCGCATGCTGACTTACACGCGAAGCATCTTGGGTGAGCTCGACAAGTTCGCCGGCTGACCGTGTTACAGCTCGACATTCCCGCGGCGTGGCTGGTGAACTACGGGCTGCTGCTCCTACGCACCTCGGCCCTAGTCTTGTTTGTCCCGCTTCCGGGCTCGCGCCAAACGCTGCATTCGACAAAGGTCGCGCTGGCGATGATGCTGGGCTTTATGCTCGCTCCCCATGCAAGCGTCGGCCCGGGTGTGGATGCGATTACGTCGTCCGCGGCGCCGTGGCTGCTGGCCGAAGCGGTTCTCGCCGAGGTCGCGCTCGGGGCGTCGATCGGCGTGGCGTATCGGCTCGTCCTTGAATCGTTTAGTCTGGCGGCGCAGATTCTGGGCTTCCAGGCGGGGTATTCGTACGTCAATATGGTCGACCCGACGAGTCAGGTCGATGCGTCGATTCTCAATGTCGTCTTCGGCCTTTTGGCCAGTCTTCTGTTCTTCGCTTTTGACCTCCACCTGTTTGTTATTCGGGCGCTGGCGGAGAGTCTGAAGACTTGGCCCCTTGGGACGTTCGCTCACCAACCGGCGGACGCGCAGGCGATGGTGCGGCTCGGCGGCCAAATGATGATCACGGCCACGCGGCTGGCCTTGCCGGTGATGGCGGTGCTGCTGCTGATCGACCTCACGTTGGGGTTGCTGAACCAGGTCCACAACAGGATGCAGTTGTTGACGCTGGCTTTCCCGGCCAAGATTGTGGCCGCCGTCGCCGTGATCCCAGCGGTGCTTGTGCTGAGCCCGCGCCTGTTTCGGAGCTTGTCGGAGCGCGCTGGGGAGTTCGTGATCGCATTAATAGCTCGTTAGGGCATGGCGGAAGACGGCGCACAACGAACAGAGCAGCCGACTCCTCGTCGCTTGGAGAAGGCGCGCGAGGAAGGTCAGATTGCCGCGAGCAAGGAATTGACGGCGGCGGCGCAATTCGCCCTCGCGGTCGGGCTGCTGTGGATGTTCGGCGGCGAGGTGGCGGCAAGTCTGCGGGCGGCCGCGCACGGGGTGATCCGGGCGGCGTTTCGGCCTGTGCTCGGGATGCCGGAGCTCGAAGACCTTGGCATGGCGTTGGCGAGCGACTCGCTGACGTTCCTTTGGACGTTCGGGGCCTCCCTGCTGACGGTTGGGCTGCTGTTTCATATGGCTCAGACGCAGTTCGCGCTCACGACGAAGCGCCTGACGCCCGACATCAAGCGGCTCAACCCAATGCAGAAGCTGAAGGAGCTGCCGGTTGAGAATCTCACGCAGACGCTCAAGGCGGTGCTGCTGCTGCCGCTGGTCGGAGGAGTCTTCTACTACGTTGTCTCCTCGGACGGATCTTCCCCCCGCCAGCGAGCAGAGTTTCGCCGCCAACTTCCTGAATTCGCGTCGGTTATGGGATGGATCGGGCGATCGGCGTCTGTCTACAGGTTACTTGTGCGGCAGCGAAACCCCCAACGCATTGAGGATTTCTGTTTGGCGGGCGTCGGGAATCGGCAGCCGTGTGACGCTGGTCTGCTCATCCACTCGATATTCCAATAGACACAGTCGCCCCAACGCCGCCAGCGCGTCCGGCAAGGTGATCGCGTGCGGGTCGTCGTCGGTCGTGCCAAACGCCGCTTGTATCCGCCGTTCCAATTCGCGGCTCAGCTTCAACGCCAGCATGCTGCACAACACAGGTCCTCGGGTGCGGCTTTCTTTGCGCACGAAGATCGGCCGCACCTCGAGCAAGCCCGTCTTCAGCTGCCGAAAGTCGCGCTCCACCCGCTGCAGGCTCACGTAATGGTCGTGCACTCTTTGGCCGCTCATGCGCTCGGAGGCGACATCGGTCACGACCACGTAACAGCCCGCCAACTCCAGCGCCTGCTCGATCGCCGCCTGCTGGCGCTCGACGACCAGCGTACGTCCCTGCAAGCGCAACTCGACCAATTCTGTCAGCTTGTGACGCGCCAGCCAGGGCTTGAGCTGGCGCAGTCCGGCCGCGGGCTCGCAACGGGAAGAGGCCGTGACTTTCTGGTTGCGTCGGTCGAGCTTGCCTCCCAGCTTGGCCAGCTTGTCCTCGAGCCGCTGCCGTTGCCGTTTGGCTTCGGACTCGTTGAGGCGCAGCACATAGCGCACGCCGTCGGCTTCGACCTCGCAGACTTGTTCAGCGAACAGCTCCAGTTGCAGCACCCCTTCGCTCAAGCGCCGCCGAATCTGGGGATCGGTCAGCGCCGTGATGTAGCGCAGCCCGGCCTCCCCCAGCGCCTGCTTGCCCTTGCTCTTGACCATCCCGCGGTCGCCGACGAAGACCAACTCCTCGACTCCGAACTGCTCTTTGACGATGCGGATCTGATCCGGCACGGTCGTCGGATCGTTGCGGTTGCCGGCAAACACCCGCACCGCCAGCGGCTCGCCCTGGTCATCGGCCAGCAGTCCGATCACAATTTGCTTCTTGCCGCGCTTGCCGTCGCGATTGTAGCCGTACTCGCCCAACGCGTTGTGCAGGCCTTCGAAGTACGAGCTGGTGACGTCGTAGAGCAGCAAGCTGGGCGGGGCTCCGCGGCGCTCGAGGTAGTGGCGGTATAGCGCTTGCTCGATCTTCACTTGGCGGGCGCTCAGATCATCGAGGGCGGCGTAGAGGTCGTCTTCGTCGAAGGCGCCCAGACCCAGCACTTCTGCGACGGCCTGATCGGCGGCCCAGCGCACGGCCGAGAGCCGCGATCCTTGGTGGGCCAGGCGCGCCAGCACCAGGAACAAGGCGAGTTTGGCGGCCCGCGTTCGACCCAGCGCGGCGGTCAGGCCCAGCTCATCGGCGAGTTGCTTGAGCGCGAAGAGCAGGCCAAAGACGGGGCCGCAGACGGGAGTGGCGGGAAGCTGATCGAACTCGCCGCGGAGGGCGCGCCGGAGGGCCTCGACGCGGACGGGGCGCCAGCAGGAGAGGTTGGCGAGGGTGCGTTTTTTGACTCTGCCGTTTTGGCGGAAGGATTCGCGCAGCAAGACGGCGGGCGGCGAGTTGCGATTGGGGACGGACTCAACATACATGGGTATATTATATCACAAACAACACAATGAATAAACGATACAATAGCATAATACATGGGTACACTAAAAGCGCCACCAAACGTGTTAAAGCCAAGCAAGCCAAGCAGTTAGCCCGTCAAACGAGCCTTCCGCTGGGGGGAAGATCCGTCAGAGCTCGAGAACTTCTTGACGCTCCCCAAGATGGGGCTCGAAGCCGGGATGTCGACGTTGGCGGACGCCTTGTTGAGCCTACTCGGCAAGGCCGCGCTGGCGCTGCTGGCGCTGGGCTTGATCGACCTGATCCGGCAGCGGCGCAAGATCAAGAAGCGCTTGATGATGACCAAGCAAGAGGTCAAGCAGGAGCAGAAGGACATTGAGGGCAACCCGCAGATCAAGGCCCGCATGCGCCGGATGCAACGCGAGATGATGCGCAAGCGGATGATGTCCGACGTCCCCGAGGCGACGGTTGTCGTTACAAGCCCAACTCACTTCGCGGTGGCGATCAAGTACGAGCCGAAGACGATGGCGGCTCCCTTAGTCGTTGCCAAAGGGTTGGATTATCTCGCCCTGCGGATTCGCAAGGTGGCCGATGAGCATGGGGTTTCGATAGTTGAGAATCCGCCGTTGGCGCAGGCGCTTTATCGCGGGACGGATGTGGGTAGTGAGATTCCGGTGGATCTGTATCGGGCGGTGGCGGAGATTCTGGCGTACATCTATCGCTTGAAGGGCGAGCGGCCGGTCTAAAATTGGGTTCGTTTTGTATTTGGTACTAGTTTTGCGGCCTCAGGATGGCGTAGGACTAATAGGACTGATCCCTCGCATTGGGCTGGTTCGGCATGTCTACTTATAGGATAGCGCAGGGGTCCAAATCCTTGACCCGGACGGGCGGCGCCGAGAGGCCTGCCGCGGCTGACAAATATTCTAGCCCCGGGCTTCAGCGTGCGCCGAACTGGCGCGAACACCCTGTGGGGTGAAAGGCCCCGCCGATGAAGATGTCGGTCGACATCGAAGCTGACGAGTGGCGAAGGCCGGTAACGGTCGAGCCGAAGCCTCGTGACAAAGTCCGGCTTGGCCGGGCGAGCAAGCCGTTAGGCCGTAACGCGCAGTATGCCCGAGCAGGCCTCGAAAGTGAAATCGCGGACGCCGACCCGACGCTGAAGTGGGGAAGGCCGCGCAAACCGGGAAGCGACCGACGCCTGCACCGGTTTGGTTCGCCGGGGTAGTAGGCGCGGCATGACGGTAAAGGGAGTTCGTAGTCAAAGGCGGGAGGCCCCGGCGGGTGGAGTTCGCAACTCTAACGTCGTCTATAAGGACGGCGGCCTGGATGGGGAGTCGGACAGGGCCATAGTAGTGAGGAAGCGGAGTAATGTCCGTGGAGCGAGGGGCCCTGCCTTCCGGCATGCTTGTTAACGAGTAAGAGGACGAGGTGATTGGCTATGAGTCTGGCAACGCCTGATAAGATCCGGAAGCTCCAGCGCAAGCTCTATCTCAAAGCGAAGCAGGAACCTACGTTTCGCTTCTATCAGCTCTATGATAAGATTTGGCGCGACGACATTCTCGCCCATGCTTACCGGTTGGCGAAAGCTAATAAGGGTAAGCCGGGAGTGGATGGTGAAACTTTCGAACAAATCGAGTCGGCGGGCCGAGAGGAGTGGTTACGAGGACTGCAAGAAGAACTTCGTATGAAGACGTATCGGCCACAGCCCGTGCGGCGAGCAATGATCTCGAAGCAAGACGGCGGCGAGCGTCCGCTCGGGATTCCGACCATTCGGGACCGTGTCGCGCAAACCGCCGCCAAGCTGGTTGTGGAGCCGATCTTCGAAGCGGACTTCGATCCGGAAGCCTATGGTTACCGGCCGAAACGGAGCGCGCAGGACGCGATCCAGAGAGTTCACCAGCTGTTGTGTCAAGGCTACGCCGATGTAGTCGACGCCGATTTGTCCAAGTACTTCGATACGATTCCGCACGCCGAGCTGATGCAATGCGTGGCGCGGCGTATTTCAGACCGCTGGGTCCTTAAGCTCGTGAAGATGTGGCTTGGGGCCCCAGTGGAAGAGCGGGATGATGACGGGAAACGACGGATGACGGGTGGCAAGAGGACGAAATGCGGCACGCCACAAGGCGGAGTTGTGAGTCCTTTGTTAGCTAATCTGTATATGAACCGTTATTTGAAGTATTGGCGGCAACAAGGGAAGGGAAGCGAGTTACGAGCCGTGGTGGTCAACTATGCCGACGACTTTGTCATCCTTAGCCGCGGTTGCGCGGCCGAGGCGATGAAGTGGACGGAGCAAGTGATGACGCGGATCGGGCTTACCCTGAACCCGGTGAAGACGAAGTTAGTTCATGCCAAGACCGAGAGCTTTGACTTTCTCGGATATACGTTCGGCCCGCATCGATTTCGTAAGGACGGCCATTGGTATCTGGGGGCGAGTCCGTCTAAGAAGAGCGTCAAGCGGCTTAAGCAGAAAGTGCGTGAGCAGCTGTGGCCGAGCAATGTGGACCCCTGGGAAGAGGTGCGCGACCGGCTGAACCGCACGTTGCGGGGCTGGACAAACTACTTTTCTTACGGGACGCGCATGCCGGCCTATCGCGCCGTGGACAACTTTGTCTACGAGCGAGTGCGAGGATTCTTGCGGAGGCGGCACAAAGTACAATCGCGAGGTACGCGCCGGTTTTCCGGCGTGGTTGTATTTGGCGCGAGGGGCGTTTTGCGTCTGCGCCAGGTGCAACTGGGGCCGCCATCTGCGACAGCGATGAGGTGAAGTCGGCCGGAGAGCCGGATGCGGGAAATCCGCACGTCCGGTTCGATGAGCGGGGACGGGAAACGGAGTCAAGGCGGAGACTGAGGCACTGGCGCAAGCGAAAGCAGCCAGCAACGGCTACTCCCTCCGGCTAAAGCCACCGCGCCCGTCCTCGACTCTACCATGGGACTTGTTTGGCGGGCACGGCTGCCGGCACGAGGATCGTGGTTTTTGCGGGGCGGACCTCGTCCAGTTCCCATGGCTGAAGCCCATGGGCTAGATTATTGCCCGCACCATGGGTCAAATTCCGACCACGATTTCGCCCTTAGCGCTAAAATGGCTCCATCTTGGTCGGACAGACCATAGCTAACTACCGAGTCGTCGCAAAGCTCGGCGAGGGCGGCATGGGCGTCGTCTACAAGGCCGAAGACACGCAGCTTCGACGTACGGTCGCGCTGAAGTTTCTTTCCTCCCAGAGCCTGGGCGACAAGCAGGTGGAGGCACGCCTGATCCGCGAGGCACAGGCGTCAGCCTCGCTCGATCACCCCAATATCTGCGCGGTCCACGGAATCCACTAGGAACAAGGCGCCACGTTTATCGCGATGGCGTTCGTCGAGGGGCCCTCCCTGGCGGACAAGATCAAGGAACGGCCCCTGCCGTTAGATGAAGCGCTCGAGGTCGCCATTCAGATCGCCGAAGGCCTACGCGAAGCCCACGAAAAGGGCATCGTCCATCGAGACGTCAAGCCACAAAACATCATGCTGACCCTGAAGGGTCAGGTCAAGATCATGGACTTCGGTCTGGCTTCACTAGGGGGCCGATCGAAGCTAACCAAGAGCGGGACTACCCTTGGGACCCCCGCCTACATGGCCCCGGAGCAACTCGAGGCCCAGGAAGTCGATCGACGCGCCGACCTATGGGCTTTTGGCTGCGTGCTGTACGAAATGCTGACGCAGACGACGCCGTTTGCCGCGGACTACGAGCAGGCCATCGCCTACGGAATTCTGAACGAGGATCCCGAGCCGGTCACAGCCAAGCGAAGCGGCCTCCCCGTGGAGCTTGATCAAGTGATCAAGAAGGCTCTTGCCAAGAACGCTGAGCAACGCTATCAGCACGCCGACGCTCTGCTTGTTGACCTGCGCCGTATTGTGGACGTTAACGCCGAAAGTCAGGCGCCGGCGGCGCCGTATCGTGAGCCGAGGCCGATACCTTGGCTTGGCTACGTCGCGGTGGGGCTAGTCGCGGCGATCGCCGGCGCTTTCGCGGCGCTGTGGTTGGGTGGGTCCGAACAAGACACGCGCGGACCTGTCCGGCGCTACTCCTTCACGCCGCCTTCACTGGCGATCCTCGAGCCGTCCGACGCCCTTGTCGCGATCTCCCCCGATGGGCGCCATATTGTTTACGCTTCTGATGAGGACCCTCGCCGGCTGTGGCTGCGTTCCTTGGACAATGAACAGGCGCGTCCTATCGCCAGCTCGCAGGGTGTCTCGGGCCGGCCGTTCTGGTCGCCTGACAGTCGCTGGATTGCCTACCCGGCCGGAGACGAGCTCAAGAAGGTTGGTTTGAGCGGCCAGCCGCCCGTCACCCTCCACCAAGGGCTGGACGCGCGGAACCTCGGCTTTCGCGGCGCAACCTGGGACTTGGCTCAGGACCGGATTCTGCTAGCACCCGGCGCAACTGACAACGTAGAAGCGATACCGGCGCGCGGCGGAGCTCCGAGTCCTTTGTTTGAAACGGTCGTCTCCGGCCTGCAGCCTATAGCTGGTCGCCTGCACTCCTTGCCATCCGGTAAAGCGCTGTTAGTCGATGTGGGAACCGCAACGCGAATGGATTTGCACCTGCTCCACGTCGATTCCGGGGAAGTGGAGAAGCTAGCGGACGGTCTCCGGGGCGTCTATGCCCCGAGCGGCCATATCGTCTATGAAGCGCACGCCAACGGCGGTCTTTGGGCGCTGCCGTTTTCTCTTACAACCCTCAAAAGCACGGGGCCGCCCTTTCCCATCGTCCAGGGTGTTGGGAGTCCCTCGGTGTCGGAAGGAGGGGCCCTCGTCGGCGTCGATTTGGCGGAGGGCGGCGGCGAGCGGATCATCTGGCAAGATCGACAGGGAGCCAAGCTCGGAGACATCGCCGGGCCTTTCTTCCAGGCGCTTCGACCCGCATTGTCGCCTGACGGGAAAAGGCTGGCCGTGGAACTGCGCCAAGATTCGGCCGACGCGGGAGACATTTGGATCATCAATCTAGATGACGGAATCTCCCGTCGACTTACGTCAGACCCGTCGCGCGACACATTCCCGTCGTGGTCTCCCGACGGCCAATGGGTCGCCTACCGGTCGGACCGCGGCGGGCAGCGCGACCTATGGCTTGTGCGAGCGGACGGCGAAGGGGACCCGCTCCCTTTCACCCAATCGGCGAACCACAAAGAGTTCAGCTCAACATGGTCGCCAGACGGTCGACGACTGCTTTACGGCGTCGATGTGGATGGTAGAGAGGAGTCGGATATATGGATGCTGACGCTAGACGCGAACCACGCGCCGCTGGAAACACAGCCTTTTCTCGAAACTCCTGTCGATGAGACTTCGCCCAGTATCTCGCCGGACGGCAGCTGGGTGGCGTACGAATCGGAAGAGACCGGTACACCGGAAGTCTTTGTGCGAGACTTTCCGGCGGGCGCCCGCGCGCGGCGCATCTCGAGGAACGGCGGTTATAGGCCTCAGTGGGGGCCCGGGGGGGCTGAGTTGGTCTACTTGTGGGATGGCATGCTCGAAGCTGTCAGCATCGACCCCGGGACTGGAGCGCCAACCGGAGAAGCCGAGCAGCTATTCGAGTACAGGCTTCGTGGTGGCGGCCCCTTTTTCGCCTGGGCTCCTGACGGGCGTTTTGTCGGGGTCGAGGACGTCGCCGAGGGTGGGGCTGAGAAACCGGCGATACGAGTCATCGAGAATTGGTACGAAGCGTTTCGCGACGAGGAGCGCGACTAACTAACTAAGCCGCTGACGTCCGGAGCATCTGAACAAACGAATCAAGCTTGGAGCGACGCCGGAGCCGCGCGTCAGGCGCTGGCGGCTGGTTGCGGCCGCATCGGCCAGATTCCAGAATCGCGGTTGCTTGTGGAATTCAACAGCTTACGGCGGTTTTTGACGGAGTATCTGATGGCCTTGCAGGCCACGTATGAGGATGAAACGGCCGCCCCGGAGCCGCGACCGTGAGGGAGCGGTTGTCGCAACCGGGGGCAACCGCTTGCTCACGCGCGCGGCTCCGGGGCGGCGACGCATTGGGCCGGTGGAGCGGGTTTTAGAGTGAGCGGGTCCCGCGAGCTGAGCTAGATCATTCTATATCGCTCATCATCAAGTCGCGCAGGACGATGGCTTGGTTTTGGGTTTCGTTGCGGGCGGAGTAGACAATGGTGAGGGGGCGCTTCCCCGCCCTTTGTTTGAGGGATCGTAGATCGCTGCGTTTGTCGGTTAGTTCGAGTAAGTAGCGACGTTGGAACCCTTCCCACTTCGCGGACTCGTGATTGAACCACTTTCTTAGTTCGGTGCTGGGCCCGAGGTCTTTTGCCCAGAGGTCGACGTCGGCCTTTTCCTTACTGACGCCGCGGGGCCAGATGCGGTCGACTAAGACGCGAAACCCGTCGTCGGGGGATGGGGCTTCATATACGCGTTTGATCCGGACGTCCATTAGCCGGCAGAGTAAAGGCGTTCGGCCACGGAGCTAAGCTCTTTCACGATTCCTGCATTGCCTGAGGCGTCGATCACGTTGTGGTGTTCGCCGGGATCGGCGGCTAGGTCGAAAAGCTCGGAGCGCTCCCAGCTGAGATAGTTCAGCTTCCACTTGTCAGTGCGTACCATCAGGATGGGCGGTTTGCCGACGAAGCGGTTGTCGGCTGTGAAGACGTTGTGGCAGAAGTAGTACTCCGAGTAGGCGTGCTCGCGAGGGGTGTAGGAGCCTCCCTGGACGAGCGGGGCGAAGCTCCGGCCGTCGATGCCTGAGGGGGCGCCGAGGCCGCACAGCTCGGTGATGGTTGGGAGCAGGTCGACTTGTTCGATGAGTTGATCGCGGACCGCGCCGGCGTCCATGCGGTCTGGCATACGGACGATCAGAGGGACATTGACGCTTTGCTCATACATGTTGTGCTTGGTCCACATGCGGTGTGCGCCGGCCATTTCGCCATGGTCGGAGGTGTAGACCACGACGGTGTTCTGGTCGAGGCCAAGCTCGCGCAGAGTGTCGAAGACACGGCCGAGGTTGGAGTCCATCTGCGAGATGTTGCCGTAGTAGCCGCGGATGGCGTCGCGGAGCTCGGAGTCGGTTTGCTGATACCAGCCGCGTTCCTTGGCGCGGACGAGGTGTCCGTGGAAGCCGCCTTCGAGCTCTTCGTTGGTGCGCTCAGGCAGGGGCAGGTCGACATCCTCGTAGAGGTCCCAGTATTTCTTGACCGGGACCAGGGGGGTGTGGGGCATGAAGAAAGACGTCCAGAGGCAGAAGGGACGGTCTTTGTTTTCACGTAGGAAGGCGATCGATTCGTTGGCGTAGAAGGTGTCGCGGAAGTAGCGCTCGGGGAGCTTCGAGGGGATGCCGGATGTGCCCCCGGCGCCGCCTTGGTCTTTGCGCAGGGCGGCAAGCTCCTGCTTGGTCAGCCGCGCGGTATGGTCGGCCCGGTGCAGGCGATGGTCGAAACCGTGGCGGCGGGTCTCATCCACGAAGTGCATCTTGCCGATAGCGGCGGTGGCGTAGCCGTGGTCTTTGAAGTAGTGGGCGACCGTGCGAGCTTCGTTCGGCAAAGGGTCGCGCAGGATCTTCGCGCCGTGTTTGTGGGGGTGGACTCCGGTGATGATAGACCCGCGCGAGGGGACGCAGACGGGCGAGTTGCAATAGGTGTGGTTGAAACGAACGCCCTCGGAGGCGATTTCGTCGATGTGGGGGGTTTGAGCGACATGTGAGCCGTAGCAGCCGGCGGCGGCGGTTTGGTGTTGGTCCGAGCACAGGAAGAGGAGGTTGGCTCGCTGGGTTTGTCCGAAGGCGAAGAATGGGCCTACTGCGGCTGCGGCGATTCCCTTGGCGGCTTGGCGGCGAGTGATCATCGTGCGCTGATTTTAGCGCGATCTGGTTTCGTTTCGGCGCCGCGCATACTGTTCGGATTCTTACCATGCGGCTATTGGCGATCGTTCGACACAAGAGTCTGGGGGTAGCGGATGTCCTCGCGCTTGTCTTGTTCGCGGGTCCGACGCGCTCCAGGAGCGCCGACGAAGCGAGCTCGAGGTAGCCGACGCCGGAGTGCGCGAGACTCTGCCGCAGCGGTTCCGCGATGAAGGACAAATTGGAGTGAACCCCAAGCGTGAGACAGTCGAAATCGGGACAGGTTACGATTCACCGCAAAACGCTTGCCTTCTTCGCTGTATCGTCGCACGCTGGTCCTAGCCGGGGAAGCGGAAGCGGGCTCTGCTGGAGAGCAACCCGCCAAGGAATACCCGGCCGCAAACTCATCAAGACGATGAGCGCCGGGGGCGGCCGCCAAGGTCGCTCCCGGCTTCTCCAACGCCGGCGATGTCTCCCTGCCCGCCCAGGGCCCATCGGATTGATAGATTTGCCTATGCCTCTCAAAACTCATACTTCGGATTCCTCGCTGCTGTTGCCGCCGGCCGCGCCAGCGCTTCAAACTCCGCCGGCGGACGATATCCCAACGCCGAATGCAGCCGGCGTTGGTTGTAGATCTCATCAATGAACTCGCCGATCGATGCGCGCGCCTCGTCAAGCGTGCGATAACGCTGCAACCAAACCTCCTCCGCCTTCAACGTCTTCATGAAACTCTCCGCCCGCGCGTTGTCGTAGGGGTTGCCGCGGCGGCTCATCGAGATGATCGCGCCGTGCTGCTCCAGCAGCTCGACATAGGCGCTCGAAGCGTACTGTACGCCTTGGTCGGAATGATGCATCCACCCCGCGGCAGGGCGTCTGAGCTCGAGCGCATCGCGCAACGCCCCTACAGCCAGCTCAGCTTTGAGCGTCGTCCCCAGCCGCCAGCCGACCACGCGTCGCGAGTAGGCGTCCAACACCACGGCGAGGTAGACGAACGCCTCGCGCAAGCGAATGTAGGTGATATCGGATTGCCACAACTGATCGACGCCGTCCACATTCAGGTGCGCCGCTAGATTCGGATAAACAGGTAAGAAGTGGTTCGAATCCGTTGTTAGCACGAAGCGCCGCTTGAGTACCGCCAGCAAGTTGTCCTTACGCATCATCCGCAGGACCTTTTTGTGATTGACGAGGAAGCCTTGGCGGCGCAGCTCGGCCGTCACGCGGCGGTAGCCGTAACGACGATTCTCGAGCGAAATCCGCTGCATGCGGTCACGCAATTCCATGTCGCACTCGGCGGGCGACGACACGGCGAGCCGGCGATAGAACCCGGCGCGATTCACGCGTCCGAGCTCGCAGGCGTGTTCGACGCTGAGCGAGCCTTTGGCGCTGATCTGCTCGACGATGGAGTAGATCCGCTCGCGCCACCGGCGTCGTTGGTCGGGGCTGCGAGGTTCAAGGCGCGAAAGGCTTGTCCGAAAAAATCGAGCTCTGCGGCTTGTTTGCCGAGCAGTCGTTCGAGCTCTGCGATGCGTTCGTCGCGCGGATCGCGAGGGATCTTGGGCGGCGCCGAGCGGCCGGGTTTCGGCCGGCCTCGCCGCCGGCTCAAGCCGTTGACGCCTTCCTGGCGATAGGCGTCCCGCCAGCGGTACAGCAGGCTGCGCTTGACGTCCAACTCGCGGCTTAGCGCTGTCCCGCTCTGGCCGGCTAGGAGCCGCCTGGCGGCGGCTTCCTTGAACTCCACCGTGAACTCCCGCGGCTTGCGCGGCTTGAGACTTTCCATCCTGGACTCCTTTCCATTCGCTGAAATTCGTCCCGAATTTCAATGTCTCATTTTTAGGGTTCACTCCAAATGGTCCGCTAGAAAAACTCTTGACGCATCTGCCGCGATTTCAGCCTCGTCTGAGCGTCCCAGCGCCGCGGCAAGCGCCCGTTTCAGGCAAAGGTAGGCGGCGAAGTCGGTCTCCACGGCGACGTGGTCGGGGGTTTCTTCTTTGGCGGGAGTGTATCCGAAGGAACTGTAGTAGGCTTCCAGTTCCGACAGAAGGTAGCCGAGCTGTAGGGTCGTGCGATAGCTTGCCTCGCGAGGCGCCGCCGGCCCGCCGGGGCCAAACAGCGAATGATGAAGCCCTTCAGTCGCCTCCTCCAAAGCGGCCGTGCAAGCGTCTTTCAGCTTGAGATCGGTTAGCTCGGGTCCTGTCGCCTTGATCGCGCGTCTCCAGTCATCGTTGGGCCGCGAGAAGAGCGTGCTGATCAGCCGCCACTCGGCAGCTTCTTGCAGTAGTCGCGCTTCAAGTAGTTGGGGTCGGCGGCATCATCATTCCTCCCGAATCGCCAGGGTCGTCCAGCCGGTGATCATAATCTAGCCCACGGCTTCAGCCGTGGGAATCAGAGAGGCGTCATCGCGATCCTACGCCCGGTTCCTCTTTCCGCATCGCCCTTCCGGGCGATGCGGAAAGAGGAACCGGGGGGGCGTAGCCGTCGGTCTTGGCGGTTCGAATTCCCATGGTAGAGTCGAGGACGGGCGCGGTGGCTTTAGCCGGAGGGAGTAGCCGTTGCTGGCTGCTTTCGCTTGCGCCAGTGCCTCAGTCTCCGCCTTGACTCCGTTTCCCGTCCCCGCTCATCGAACCGGACGTGCGGATTTCCCGCATCCGGCTCTCCGGCCGACTTCACCTCATCGCTGTCGCAGATGGCGGCCCCAGTTGCACCTGGCGCAGACGCAAAACGCCCCTCGCGCCAAATACAACCACGCCGGAAAACCGGCGCGTACCTCGCGATTGTACTTTGTGCCGCCTCCGCAAGAATCCTCGCACTCGCTCGTAGACAAAGTTGTCCACGGCGCGATAGGCCGGCATGCGCGTCCCGTAAGAAAAGTAGTTTGTCCAGCCCCGCAACGTGCGGTTCAGCCGGTCGCGCACCTCTTCCCAGGGGTCCACATTGCTCGGCCACAGCTGCTCACGCACTTTCTGCTTAAGCCGCTTGACGCTCTTCTTAGACGGACTCGCCCCCAGATACCAATGGCCGTCCTTACGAAATCGATGCGGGCCGAACGTATATCCGAGAAAGTCAAAGCTCTCGGTCTTGGCATGAACTAACTTCGTCTTCACCGGGTTCAGGGTAAGCCCGATCCGCGTCATCACTTGCTCCGTCCACTTCATCGCCTCGGCCGCGCAACCGCGGCTAAGGATGACAAAGTCGTCGGCATAGTTGACCACCACGGCTCGTAACTCGCTTCCCTTCCCTTGTTGCCGCCAATACTTCAAATAACGGTTCATATACAGATTAGCTAACAAAGGACTCACAACTCCGCCTTGTGGCGTGCCGCATTTCGTCCTCTTGCCACCCGTCATCCGTCGTTTCCCGTCATCATCCCGCTCTTCCACTGGGGCCCCAAGCCACATCTTCACGAGCTTAAGGACCCAGCGGTCTGAAATACGCCGCGCCACGCATTGCATCAGCTCGGCGTGCGGAATCGTATCGAAGTACTTGGACAAATCGGCGTCGACTACATCGGCGTAGCCTTGACACAACAGCTGGTGAACTCTCTGGATCGCGTCCTGCGCGCTCCGTTTCGGCCGGTAACCATAGGCTTCCGGATCGAAGTCCGCTTCGAAGATCGGCTCCACAACCAGCTTGGCGGCGGTTTGCGCGACACGGTCCCGAATGGTCGGAATCCCGAGCGGACGCTCGCCGCCGTCTTGCTTCGAGATCATTGCTCGCCGCACGGGCTGTGGCCGATACGTCTTCATACGAAGTTCTTCTTGCAGTCCTCGTAACCACTCCTCTCGGCCCGCCGACTCGATTTGTTCGAAAGTTTCACCATCCACTCCCGGCTTACCCTTATTAGCTTTCGCCAACCGGTAAGCATGGGCGAGAATGTCGTCGCGCCAAATCTTATCATAGAGCTGATAGAAGCGAAACGTAGGTTCCTGCTTCGCTTTGAGATAGAGCTTGCGCTGGAGCTTCCGGATCTTATCAGGCGTTGCCAGACTCATAGCCAATCACCTCGTCCTCTTACTCGTTAACAAGCATGCCGGAAGGCAGGGCCCCTCGCTCCACGGACATTACTCCGCTTCCTCACTACTATGGCCCTGTCCGACTCCCCATCCAGGCCGCCGTCCTTATAGACGACGTTAGAGTTGCGAACTCCACCCGCCGGGGCCTCCCGCCTTTGACTACGAACTTCCTTTACCGTCATGCCGCGCCTACTACCCCGGCGAACCAAACCGGTGCAGGCGTCGGTCGCTTCCCGGTTTGCGCGGCCTTCCCCACTTCAGCGTCGGGTCGGCGTCCGCGATTTCACTTTCGAGGCCTGCTCGGGCATACTGCGCGTTACGGCCTAACGGCTTGCTCGCCCAGCCAAGCCGGACTTTGTCACGAGGCTTCGGCTCGACCGTTACCGGCCTTCGCCACTCGTCAGCTTCGATGTCGACCGACATCTTCATCGGCGGGGCCTTTCACCCCACAGGGTGTTCGCGCCAGTTCGGCGCACGCTGAAGCCATGGGCTAGATTATTCCCTCATCATTTGTAAACGGATCAGGCGGTCAAATTACTAGCCACGTTGCGGCCACGACCCCGAGGTAAACCTCGGGGCTCAGGGCGCAGCCCGCTTGAGCCCCGATCTTTAGATCGGGGTTGGCCACCCCTCTGTAGCGCAAACTGTGTTTCGACACATGCTCCTCCTCAGGGACAGTTGATCCGAACCAGTTGCTGCCGCTGGTCGAACGCTGGGCGCACATGAACCGGCTCGTTCATGGGAACGCGAATCAGCTCGTTGCCGCTCTCGTCGAGCCCCATCACCGTGTCGCCCACGCGCCGCCAACGCGGCATCATCTGGTCGCTCGAACCGAACAAACACAACAACGCGGCCAGATCCGGGTCGTCGGCCGCATTGCGATAGGCCGCGATGGCCTCGTCCACCCCAGGCCCGAACATCTGCTTCAAGAACGGCGGCGGGACATTGATCGGCGGGATGTAGTAAACGTTCGGCTCCAGGCCAAACTGCGGGAAAAGCGGCAGGGCAATCTTGCGAATGTGCACCAGGTAGTCGATCGGGTTGTCGGGGCGCGCGTCCTCGGGCTTCGAGATCCAGCCGCCCATGCGGATCTTGCCGATGCAGTTGGCAAAGCATTGCGGCTGCAAGCCTTCTTCGATCTTCGGGTAGCAGGCGATGCACTTCTCCGAGGTCCCGGTCGGCGCGTTGTAGAAGATCTTTTTGTAGGGGCAACCCTTGACGCACTCTTGGTAGCCGCGGCAGCGGCTTTGGTCCACCAAAACGATGCCGTCTTCCTCGCGCTTGTAAATCGACCCGCGCGAGCAGGACGCCAGGCAACCCGGATAGGTGCAGTGATTGCAGATGCGGGCCAGGTAGAAGAACCAGTTCATGTGGGGCAGAGCCATCGCTGTGCCTGCGTCCACCTGGCCGGTGCAATCGTCTTCGCCGACATTGGGATAGGCGTAGTCCTCTTCCGCGGGGCGAATCCCCACAAGCCTCTCGCCGGCCGGGGCGGCTTCGAAGATGGTTTCGCCGCCATACCTGCCGTCGTTCCAGAGGCCGCCGCCGAGTTTCTCCAGGAGCTTGAGGTCCCACGCCAGGGGGTAGAAGCCGTAGGGCTTGGTCTCGACGTTGTTCCAGAGCATGTACTCCTGGCCTTTGCCGGATGTCCAAGTGGCCTTGCAAGCCAGCGTGCAGGTCTGGCAGGCGATGCACTTGTTGATGTCGAAAACAGCGCCGAACTGCTTCTTGGGGCGGCTCTCCGGGTACCAGTAAGACATCTCTCGGCCGAGTTGCCAGTTGTAGACTCTCGCCATGACTTAGCTCTCCTGGGGGCCGTAGTAAAAGCTACCGGCCAAATAGCGCTGCATTACGTCTGATTCGTAGCGTGGGCGGATACCCATCGCGGCGGGACGCCAGAGGGGCTCGCCTTCCATTCCGCCAGGCTCGGCTTTGGTGATCTTGACGATCGCCTCGCGCGGCGCCCCCGTGGGGCAATGAACATCGGGCAGAAATCCCTTGCCGACACTTTGGCCAAAAAGGTTCTTGCGGACCAGCGAGTCGGTCATCCAGGTCGGCTTGAGCCAGCCCCGCGTTGCGGACTGGTGCGAGCCGGAGCGGAACGTGGCCTGGTAGCCGCTGCGGGGGTTCTTGGCCAGACCGTCGGCACGCTCCTTGGCCCCCTGGACCGAGCCCGGCGTAGCCCCGTACATGTTGAACCACATGCGTGTTACGCCGCGCGGCGTGCCGGGGTAGTAGCGCGCACGGCACAGGAGCCGCGAGAACTCGTAGTCGCGCTTGTTCTTCTGCCAGCCCCGGAAGGGCCGATCTTCGGGGTCGGGGTCGATCCAGATATAGTTGCCATCCTCGACCCCCATCTCGCGGGCGTCGCTGGAGTGACGTCGACGTAGCCTTCGGTAACAAAGGGCTTGCGCTTGTCACGTCGGTAGATATCGCCAAAGGGCCCGAACAGCAGCGCGACCATATCGGTGTCGATCGGCATGGTGTGCGCGCCGTGGCGATACTTCGGAGTGTGAAAGATGAACTTGAATCCCTCTTTGGCGCGCGGGTGCGAGGTTTGCTTGGCCTCCTCCCAGGTCAGGACAACGTTTCGCCCACAACGGGTTTCACAACTGAGGTCGCCGCGCTCCACACCATAGACCTCGGGACCTTCGGGACGCATCGCCTCGTGATTGGGCGAGATGATCACGTTCGGCTCGTAGAAGGTCGAGTCGACCGGCTCGCGGTGAACGGGCAGATTCTCCCCGGCCGCGATGAACTCCGGCTCTTCGCGATAGAACTCGAGCCGGCCGCTCTTGGTGTACCAAGGGCGCGAATCGTAGACCTGCCCGTAGCCCACCACCTTGGGGCTGGTGCGGGTCTCGAGAATCGCCGGGATCCCTTGTTCCGCCTTGGCCGCGATGTCGGCCATTTGATAGCCCTTAGATTCAAGCACCGCGTCGGGCAGACGTCGACACAGCCGCCGCACAGCACGCAGCGGCTGCCGTCGAAGACCGGGGTGACGCCGCAGTCGAGGCGCCGCGAGGCTTCGCGAACGGCGCGCTCGGACGGATCTTCCCCCCAGCGGAAGGCTCGTTTGACGGGCTAACTGCTTGGCTTGCTTGGCTTTAACACGTTTGGGGGCGCTTTTAGTGTACCCATGTATTATGCTATTGTATCGTTTATTCATTGTGTTGTTTGTGATATAATATACCCATGTATGTTGAGTCCGTCCCCAATCGCAACTCGCCGCCCGCCGTCTTGCTGCGCGAATCCTTCCGCCAAAACGGCAGAGTCAAAAAACGCACCCTCGCCAACCTCTCCTGCTGGCGCCCCGTCCGCGTCGAGGCCCTCCGGCGCGCCCTCCGCGGCGAGTTCGATCAGCTTCCCGCCACTCCCGTCTGCGGCCCCGTCTTTGGCCTGCTCTTCGCGCTCAAGCAACTCGCCGATGAGCTGGGCCTGACCGCCGCGCTGGGTCGAACGCGGGCCGCCAAACTCGCCTTGTTCCTGGTGCTGGCGCGCCTGGCCCACCAAGGATCGCGGCTCTCGGCCGTGCGCTGGGCCGCCGATCAGGCCGTCGCAGAAGTGCTGGGTCTGGGCGCCTTCGACGAAGACGACCTCTACGCCGCCCTCGATGATCTGAGCGCCCGCCAAGTGAAGATCGAGCAAGCGCTATACCGCCACTACCTCGAGCGCCGCGGAGCCCCGCCCAGCTTGCTGCTCTACGACGTCACCAGCTCGTACTTCGAAGGCCTGCACAACGCGTTGGGCGAGTACGGCTACAATCGCGACGGCAAGCGCGGCAAGAAGCAAATTGTGATCGGACTGCTGGCCGATGACCAGGGCGAGCCGCTGGCGGTGCGGGTGTTTGCCGGCAACCGCAACGATCCGACGACCGTGCCGGATCAGATCCGCATCGTCAAAGAGCAGTTCGGAGTCGAGGAGTTGGTCTTCGTCGGCGACCGCGGGATGGTCAAGAGCAAGGGCAAGCAGGCGCTGGGGGAGGCCGGGCTGCGCTACATCACGGCGCTGACCGATCCCCAGATTCGGCGGCGCTTGAGCGAAGGGGTGCTGCAACTGGAGCTGTTCGCTGAACAAGTCTGCGAGGTCGAAGCCGACGGCGTGCGCTATGTGCTGCGCCTCAACGAGTCCGAAGCCAAACGGCAACGGCAGCGGCTCGAGGACAAGCTGGCCAAGCTGGGAGGCAAGCTCGACCGACGCAACCAGAAAGTCACGGCCTCTTCCCGTTGCGAGCCCGCGGCCGGACTGCGCCAGCTCAAGCCCTGGCTGGCGCGTCACAAGCTGACAGAATTGGTCGAGTTGCGCTTGCAGGGACGTACGCTGGTCGTCGAGCGCCAGCAGGCGGCGATCGAGCAGGCGCTGGAGTTGGCGGGCTGTTACGTGGTCGTGACCGATGTCGCCTCCGAGCGCATGAGCGGCCAAAGAGTGCACGACCATTACGTGAGCCTGCAGCGGGTGGAGCGCGACTTTCGGCAGCTGAAGACGGGCTTGCTCGAGGTGCGGCCGATCTTCGTGCGCAAAGAAAGCCGCACCCGAGGACCTGTGTTGTGCAGCATGCTGGCGTTGAAGCTGAGCCGCGAATTGGAACGGCGGATACAAGCGGCGTTTGGCACGACCGACGACGACCCGCACGCGATCACCTTGCCGGACGCGCTGGCGGCGTTGGGGCGACTGTGTCTATTGGAATATCGAGTGGATGAGCAGACCAGCGTCACACGGCTGCCGATTCCCGACGCCCGCCAAACAGAAATCCTCAATGCGTTGGGGGTTTCGCTGCCGCACATGTAACCTGTAGACAGACGCCGATCGCCCGATCCATCCCATAACCGACGCGAATTCAGGAAGTTGGCGGCGAAACTCTGCTCGCTGGCGGGGGGAAGATCCGTCTGAGGAGTAGCCGATCTCCACCAACAGCTCCGGCTGGCCGATGCGCTCGACGGGAGAACGAACCGGCACGGCCTGACGGCGCGTCGACTCATAACCCCGCTCCCGGCGATAGCCCTCGAGCAGGCGATGGGACGTGACGGTTTCGGCGACCAACCGGCGGCCGGTGATGTGACGGTAGATCGAGCGCGCCGCCGCCTTTCCCGAAGCCACGGCATCGATCAGCAAGCGCGTACCATGCGCCAGGTCGCCGGCGACGAAGACCCCAGCGGCGGTCGTCTCGAGGGTTTGAGAATCGACTTTCGGCCAGCCTGGGCGCATCATCTCGATGTCCTGGCCGCCGTCTTCGAGAAAGCCCAACGACGTGGCTTGTCCCACCGCCGGCAGCACCGTGTCGCACCCGACAACTTTGCGCTCGGCGTCGTCAAACACGGGCGCGAAGCGGCGATTCTCGTCGTACACGCGCAAGCAGCGCCGCAGCTCGACTCCCTCGACCGATCCGTCTTCGCGCCGGAGGATTTCGACCGGACCCCAGCCGTTGAAGCGGCGAAGACCCTCCTCGTCGCCCTCGAGAATCTCGAACGTGTCCGCGGGCATCTCCTGAGACTCTCGAGCGAAACCAGCTAGACGTTCGCCGTGTCGGGCAGTCGCGCCGCCGTGCGGGCCGTGTCATAAGCGGTTTGACGCAGCACCGTACGGGCGACGTCATAGGCAACGTTGCCGCCGCCGATGACGACGATGTCGCGGCCAACGTCAAGACTCTCCCCCAACGCGACGGCCCGCAAGAGGTCGACGCCGCCATAGACACGCGGCCCGCTCTCGCCGGGCAACCCAAGAGCCCGCGACGACTTGGCGCCGACCGCGATCAACACGGCCGCGAAGTCACGCCTGAGCTCGGCGAACGAAACGTCTTTCCCGACCGCGACGCCGCAACGAATCTCGACCCCGAGCGCCTTGATCACCGCGATCTCGGCCGCGATCACACCGCTTGGCAGCCGATACGCCGGGACGCCCAGGGCGAGCATCCCAGCCGGCCGGGTCTCGATCTCGAAAACGACAGGCTCGAAACCCAGTAAGGCCAGGTCATGTGCGGCGGAAAGGCCCGCTGGACCGGCGCCGATAATTGCAACGCGCTCGCCCTTCGCCTTCTCGATGGCGCCGTCCAGGCAACGCCTCAGCAGCGCCGCCATCTCATCGGCCCCAGCCGCAACGGGCGGAACATGCGTCCCTAGATCCTCGAGAACCTCGGCGGGAGAACGCGACTCGGGGCCGAACTGCTCACAGACAAAGCGCTTCAACGCCCGGATCCCGACGGGCCGGTCGTGTGCGACGAAATGTCCGTCGTCGTCGACCCGCGGAACCTTGCCGCGGCGGCAGGCCGTTTCGCAGGGCGCCCCACAGATCCGGCCGCAGATCGAGGCAAACGGATTCGGACCGCGCGCGATCAAGTAGGCTTCGTCGAAGCGACCCTCCGCGATCGCCCGAACATAGCCTCGGGCGTCGGTGTGGACCGGACAGGCCGCCTAACAGCTGATCAGCTCGCGGTGGTAGCCTTCGCCGGGGACTTCGACATTGAGCTGGATGGTTGATGTTTGAGCGGGAAGGCCGCCATCGAGTAGGGCGATGTCTGTGTTGGATCCCCGCATCAACAGCCTCCAGCTCATTGAGCAAGCAAGTTCGTGGCCAGGCCGATGACGAGCTTTGAGAAGGGCATCGGCCCGTACCATGCAGTCAACTCGTATGACCCAAGCGGGTCAAAAGCCCCACTTTAGGGTGAATTGGCCCGACGCCGACTAACGCGTAGCGCTCATCGGCCCGCCGGGGGAGGGAGCTCTCGGATCAGAGGGAGTATTCGCGCGCGATCAATTCGTACGATCGGACGCGATCCTCTTGCGATGGCGTGATCGTCAGGATGACCACCTCGTCGGCGTCCGTTGCGTCGACCAACTCGTCTATCTCGGCTTTCACCTGGGTTGGGGTTCCGATGATTTGCCTCGATCGCTTGTTGCGCATTCGCTCAAGCTGTTCCTGGCTGAAGTTATAGTTGGCGGCTTCTTCGAGAGTTGGCGTTGGCCCTCGGATTCCGCGGTCGCGGCGAATCCGTTGGAGCTCGCGCATACGGCGAAACAGATCGACCCGCTCCGGGTCTTCGTGAGCAATCGCGAAGACGCCGACTGATGAGTACGGTCTCTCCAAATAGCCTGGCTTGAACTCACGGCGGTAGGCCTGCATCACTTCGATCGCCGGCTTTGGTTCGATAAAGTGAGCAAACGAGAGCGGCAAGCCAAACTGTGCGGCGTACATCGCGCTGCCCATACTCGAAGCCAATATCCAAACCTCGGGAACGGTTCCCGTTTGCGGCGTCACCTCGAGAGTCTCAAACCCTTCCGTGAACGGCTTCTTCCCCGTCACCCAGGCCAGCATGTCTTTGACCTTAGACGGGTAATACTCGATCCCGAGCCGGTTCCCATACGCAAGCGCCTGCATGGTGAGCTGGTCGCTGCCGGGCGCGCGCCCCACGCCAAGATCAATCCGGCCCGGGTACATCAGCTCGAGGAGTTTGAAATTCTCAGCGACTTTGAACGGCGAGTAGTGCGATAGCATCACGCCGCCCGAACCGACGCGGATGCGGCTGGTCTCTTGCGCTACCCTTCCGATCAGGATTTCCGGCGAGCAGCAGGCCAAGGTCTTTGATGCATGATGTTCGGCCAGCCAATAACGGTGATACCCAAGCTCATCACACCGCCGAGCAAGCGCAATCGTGTGCTCAATGGCCTGTCGTGCAGTCTCCCCTTGTGCGATCGGCGACTGATCAAGTGCGCTGAGTTTCATCTTTGAACGGCCGAGGGCTGAAAGGGAAGTATCCCACGTGGCTGAGACGTCCGTCGCATACATCCAGCGGGAGACGGAGATGCAATATCTCAACGGGTGTGCGACATAAATGTGAGCGAAAGGCGTAACTGCAATGGTGAAACGCTTGTCCGAGCGTACACCTACGTGGGGCGCGGGCGCAGGCCATCCGAAACAATCATAGCCCCGGGATTCATCCCTGGGGAAACCGACTTCTTCCGACATTCGGGTGCGATTCCGCGCCCAGGCGCGGAATCGCACCCGAATGGGGTCTGGGTCGCGCAGCGGCTGGTTTTCTGACCCCGGGATGAATCCCGGGGCTATGATTGGTATAGCCCGGGCAGATAGGTAACACAATTCCCCGATCACATGGGTAACACATTGGCATCCTAGAACAAAAGGAGGACTTTTGTTTTGGGATGGAAGGAGACCCGTGTGCAAGACGAAAGATTGCGATTCGTTCAAGAGGTTCTAACCCGGGAGGATGCCATGGCCGCCGTCTGTCGGCGCTTCGGCGTCAGCCGCAAGACCGGCTACAAATGGCTCGATCGCTACGCCCAACAAGGCGTCGCCGGATTGGCCGATCAATCCAAAGCGCCCAAACGGCAAGCGCAAGCCTTTCCCGCCGAGATCGAGCGAGAGATCCTGGCCTTGCGGGCGCGCTATCCCACTTGGGGCGAAGACAAGCTCAAAGCGCGACTCGAGCGCACCAACCCTGACATCAATTGGCCGGCGCACTCCACTATCGGGGCGCTGCTGAAACGCCACGGACTCACCCACCCCGGTAAGCGCCGGCGCCACGCCACGCCTTCCAGTAAGCTCACCAGCGCCAAGGCGCCCAACCAAGTTTGGGCGATCGATTTCAAGGGTTGGTTCGAAACCGGCGACGGCAAACGCTGCGATCCGCTGACGATTTCCGATACGGCGAGCCGCTATCTGTTGCGTTGTCAAAGGGTCGCGCGCAGCGACACGGCGCACGTGCGGCCGCTGATGGAAGCGACTTTCCGGGAGTACGGCCTGCCCACGAGGATCCTTTCCGATAACGGTCCGCCGTTCGCCTCGACGGGCTTGGCGGGGCTTTCGCGGCTCAGCGTGTGGTGGATCCGGCTCGGGATTCAACTGCAGCGAATCGACCCCGGACACCCTGAGCAAAACGGGCGTCATGAGCGCATGCATCGGACGCTCAAGGCCGAGACGGCGACGCCGCCGGAGCGCAACTTGCGAGCGCAACAGCGGGCGTTCGATCGTTTTCGGCAGATCTACAACCAGGAGCGTCCGCACGAGTCGCTAGCGATGGCAACGCCGGCGAGCGTGTATCAGCCGTCGTGGAGGCCGTATCCGGAGCGCTTGCCGGAGCTGGAGTATCCGGATCGGATGCTGCCGCGGCGAGTGCAGAGCAAGGGCGACATTGGGTTGCTGGGGCGTCAGTTGTTTCTCAGCGAGACCTTGGCGGGCGAGACGGTGGGCCTGGAAGAGCATGAGCACGGCTGGGCGGTCTGGTTTGGGCCGCTGGAGCTGGACTGGCTCGAGCGTAGCCTATTCGAGGGCCCGCGGCCGGGCAGGGGGGAGCACCGACTGCGGCGGAAACGCTCGGGGGGCGCCTCCTCCGCTCGCCCTACGGGCTCGCTCCCCCGGCGCCCCCCGAGCGTTTCCGGGAAGGGTTTCGTGCAAAGAACCTTCTCTTGGTTCAACCCTTAAACTGTTACCTATGTGGTTGGGGAAAAGTGTTACCTAGGTGCTGGGCTGTTCAGATTGTTCGGCCAAGCGCCGCCGGCAGTCACAAATTTGTCGCGCACCCTATCTCAACCCATACCTAATTGCGGTATACCTACCTGCGGTACAATCAGACTGAGTGGCGATCCAGAGTTTCGTCAGCCGGAACGTCGGACGATATTTCAGCGACGGCCGGCTTCCCAGGAGCGCCGGTTGGGCCGGCGCCACCAAGGTCGCCGCGCGGAAGCTGGATATGCTCGACTATGCGAAAGAGCTTCGTGACTTGCGCGCGCCGCCCGGCAACCGGCTGGAGGCGCTGAAAGGGGAACTTGAGGGTTTCCACAGCATCCGCGTCAACGACCAGTGGCGGATCGTTTTTCGCTGGACCGACTCTGGTCCCGCCGATGTGGACATTTGTGACTACCACTGAGTAGTGATGAAGGGACGAACGGGACTATGGGACTAGCGAGAAGACAAAGGTTGCCTACTCGACCGGGCGAGATCCTACATGAGGAGTTCCTGCAGCCACTCGGAATGTCGCAGAAGCAGCTAGCCGATCACGTGGGCTGCGACGTCAAGGTAATCAACAGGATCGTGAACGGCCGCAGCTCGATAACTGCGGAGATGGCGCTCAAACTCGGAGCGGCCCTGCGAACGACCCCCGAGTTTTGGCTTAACGCCCAGAAGGCCGTCGACCTCCACGCCGCCTCGGCCGTCGTCGGGAAACTCCCCCGGCCCATCCGCAAGACGCAGCCGGTCAGGGGCGCTTCGCCTGGTACGCGCTGATGTTCGCTCAAGCTCCGTTCCCGCGCCGGCCCGCATTTTTTACCGCGTGGCGAGCGAAAGTGCTCTGAGCCGCGACCGGAAGGGAGCGGTTGCCTGAGAGTGTTAAAGCCGCTGCATTTCCAGGCAACCGCTCCCTTCCGGTCGCGGCTCCGGATCGTGACCTCGACCATTAAGTGAAGAGCATTGGGGCTAGAACCACCAGCGGCCCGAAACGCGGGCGGGCGACGCCAAGCTGCGACTCTACCTTCTTACACCAACGTGAGATCGCAAAGCTGGCGGTCATACGCACCGATGCGCCTTTGCGCGAACTCTTACTTCAGCGTGTTCTCATACCAGACGACGTTCTGGCTGTTTTGTCCGGCGATCAGCACGTCGAGGTCTTTGTCGTTGTCCATGTCGACGAGCCGGATGTCGTAGGCCGCCTGATCTTCGTGGATGTTGTGCGTAGCGAACTTGCCCTTGCCATCGTTCTCGAACCAGGCCGCGATGCGACTGTCTTTGGCGCAGGTCACCGCGTCGATGTCTCCGTCTTGGTCGATATCGCCCAGCGCTAGGTCGTGCGGGCCGACCAGGTCCGGGTTGATCTCGTGCATTGCGAAGTCCGGCCCTTCCATCCAAAGCACACCCTTGCCGTGGCCGCGAGTCGCGATAAAGTCCATCGCGCCGTCGCCATTGACGTCGGCCGGCAGGATGTTCGTCGCTCCCAGCTGGTTCACAGCCAACGTTCGCTTCAGCCAGGGCGTCGAGCCATCCGCGGGCTGTTTCCACCAGGCGAACCAGTTCCCGCCCGGAGCATCTTTGCCGGCCGCCGCGATGTCGGTGACTCCATCGCCGTCGATGTCGCCGACCCCCATATAATGGCTCAGGCCGGGCGCGTCCTGATCGGCGAAGACGTGGCGGTCCCACTCAGCGGCCTGGCGCGGGTTGCTTGGGATGCTCCACCAGACAATCGAATTTGGGTAGTCGTCCTTCGGCTGGGCGCTGTTGCCCACCAGGTCCATCCGGCCGTCGCGATTGATGTCGCCGAGGACCAGCCCGTGTGTGCCGTTCACCCTGTCGTCAACGATATGGAACGGCCACGGGTCAGCCGTCGGATTCGCCGGACGCTCAAGCCAGAACACCGGCCCGGGCGAGTAGACCGCGCCGATGTAGTCGGGATCGCCGTCTCCATCGACATCCATCACCTCGCTGTGGATCGTGTTGTGGTTCTTTTCGAGGATGATCTCCTTCCAGTCGGGCGCGACGTAGAGTCGGGTGTCGCCGTGGCCGTCGGTGATTACGTCGGGCAAGCCGTCACCCGTAAAGTCGGCCGCGATCGCCGTTTGGCACATGTAGCCCTCCGCGATGACATGGCGCGGCCAGTTGTCTTTGGCCGCCGACGTGACGGCGAGGGCGAGCAGAAGTACAGCGATGCGCACGCGTGAAAACCACATAGTCACGACCGACACTCTAGCAGTCGGATCAGATTCCCGCCCAGGATCGCCGCGGCGGCATCATCCCGCACCCCTAGCTCACGCATGATCGCGGTCTGCTGATCGAATACAGGCCGGTTCCAGCCGCGTGGGAAAAATGACGAGTCCGAGCCGAACAGGAGCCGTTCCGGGCCGTAGATCTCGAGCGCCTTCTCGAAGACGTCTTTGAGGGTGATCGAGGGAGTCTGGTACTTGACCCACGAGTTGCTACTCGACGTATCCAGGTGGACGTTCGGCACAAGGTCGCCCAACATCAGCGCCTCCCGAAAATAGCCGGCCCCGAAGTGCGGCAGCACGAAGTTGACCTTCGGGTGCTCGAGCGCCACACGGTGCAGGTCGATGGGGTTCGAGTGGCTCATGTCGAACTTCGAAGGTAGGCCGAGTTTCTTGCGGACTCCGACCGTGAGCACGCCCATGTGAACGAATACGACGACGCCCGGGCGTTCAGCGGCTAACTCGTACAGGGGCGCGAGCCGTTCGTCTTGAACCGAGAAACCAAACATCGCCGGAAACAGGCACAAGCCCTTCAGCCCCAACTCGTCAAACGCCCGGCGAGCCCGCGCTTGCGGGTCGGGCGCGAGCGGGTTGAACATGAAATACCCATGGAAACGATCAGACTTGGCTTGAACCGCGTCGGCGGCCGACTGCTCGTCCCCAGGGATAGACGCCATCAATACTGTGCTCGCGACGCCATGCCGATCGAGCTCGGCGGCCCATCTGTCGGCGAGTGAGGCGTTGTCGGCAGGCAGCTCCCAGCCAAGGCCTTCGACCATTGCTTCAAGCGTCTGTTGTTGACCTGTTTGAAGCGTCTGCTTGTGTAACGCTTCAAACAAACCTCTTGAGAAAAGGTGCGCGTGAGCGTCGGCGACTTCGATCTCTCCCCAGGGCGTCTGCATGCGCCCATTATCATTGAGGTTTGCCATCCGACTGGGAAGAAAAGATCGACAGCATCGTCGCCGGGCGGTGGTGCTTCATCGTTGCGGCATTCGTGCTGGCGATCGTAGCGGCCCAGCGAGCGATTCAAGGCGCCTACCTGCCGTGGTACGACGTCCGCCTAGCGGCCACTTTTCGCATTCGCGAATTCGGGGAGCTCTATTCGGCCAGTGACGCTGGAGCGATTCTCTGCACGCTCTACCCGCCGCTGGCCCACCTGTTTTACCTGCCGGCGACGATCTTCTCGACGCCGAACGCCGCCCTGATCACCGCATCGGCGCTCGCCATCGTCGTGTGCCTGGCCACGGTAGCGGGGACGATCTTTTCGGCCGATTCCGATGATCGCGGGCTGCGGGGACTCGTGTTCCTGTTCGTGGCGTGGCACATGGTTTCGTCACGCTTTCTTATGGGCGCCTGGGGGATTCACGCCGACGCGCCGTCTTTTGCGTTCGGCATTGGCGCCTGTGCTTTGGCCATTCGGGGCCGGCCCGTTTCGGCGGCGATCGCCGGTTCGTGCGCCCTTTGGGCGAAGCAGACCTCGGGACCCTTTCTGATCGCACTAGCGGCGTACTACCTGTTGCGTGGAGACCGGCCGGCGTTGCGCCGATTCATCGCTAGCTGCGCCGTCGCCAATGTGGTCGCTGCCGGGCTCTTCAGCGCCTGGTTCGGATTTGAGAATCTGCTCTTTGGATTGTTCGGCGTGGCCAGCCGCCAGCCGATCAGTCCTCTTTCAGCATTTCGGCTTGACGGTGCGATAGCGACTTCGCTCGATCTCGCCGTGCTTGTGGCGATCATCCTTTTCGCGGCGGCCGGCGCGCGCAAGCCCCTCACCGAAATCCTCCCGGCCGGCGTCTGGCTGTTTCTTGGAGCGGCTCTTGCTTTAGTCCCGCTGGGGGCGCTGGGTCGGATGAAATACGGCGGCGATATCAATAGCTATGGGGCGGCCCACCTTTGCCTGGTTCTTGGGCTTGCATTGGGCGCGCTTGCCGTTTGCGCGGCGAAGCGGGAGCTTGCGCGGCCAGTTCGTTTGACGCTGGCGGCGGTCGTCGCTCTCCAGGTGATCAACGCGGCTTCCGAGATCGTCCATCGGAGAACCGACGTTACCAACCTCGAAACAGCGGGATCGCAAGCGGCGTTTCGTTTTGCGCGCGAGCACCCGGCAGAGGCGTACTTCCCGTGGCATCCGATGGCCTCGCTGATGGCTGAAGGCGAGCTTTACCACGCCGGATACGGGTTGTTCGACTGGACGCTGGCCGACTTACCAGTGTCGGATGAGCGTTTCCGCAAGCACCTGCCGACGGGGCTCCGCTATGTGGCTTTTCAGCAGTTCGGACAAGAGGCGGACCGCGAGGTGATGCGGCGGCTGCCTGAGTTTGGCTGCCGTGCCGAGCTAGAGGAGCTAGCGGGCTGGACGGTGTTCGAGCGTTGTGACGGCGATCCGGTGACTTGGTCCACCGATCCCACACGGCAGAAACCAGCCACAGGGGACGCCGCTCGTGCACAGAGGTGCAAAGAGTCCCCGATTGCCCATTGCGGGGCTGAACTGTTAAGGCCAACCGTTCCGAATCCAACAAGGCGGGCATCACCGCCACCTCGAAGACAGAAAGAAGATGTACCCTGATGGCGGATCAAGCGATGACGCAATCAAAGCCAAGCTTATTCGCAGACTTCCAGAACGCGGACCGTCGAGGGCGGCTCCGATTGAACTGCGTTGGGACTGCTGAGGACTTGGACTCCCAGGGGATTGAGCTCACAGATGGCTTGCAAGTCCTGCTGTACCAAGACGACCTTGAGGTTGAAGGTAGTGTGGTGTATTCCGAAGCGGAGAACATCTGGGTCGCGGAAATCGATTGGAACGTCATCAGGGGGTCTCACTCCGGGTTCAAGCCGTAAGCGGGGAGTTCGGGTCGCGGTAGTGGACCAAAAGTCACAGACCGAAAGTGACGACCGAAAGTGACAGACCGAAAGTGACAGGCACCGAATCGACGATCACATCATATTCCTGAATCTAAAGCACTTACTGTTGCCCTCCCTGATACGCTCCTCGCGGCGCTGATGAACCCAATTCCCCTATAAAGCTGATATAACGGGGCTTAGCCGTGAAGTTTTGGCTTCCTGCCCTGATCATTGCTGGGTGTCCCTGTTTCGCTGACGACGTTGGCAACCAGCGGGCCGGGCTGGAGATCGGTGACGGAGATCGGTGACGGAGATCGGCGACGGAGATCGGTGACAGGCATGGAACCTCCTCAAGCGGCCCCCACAGCTTGGCTGAGCACGCCCGGCGCGGGCCCCGGCGGCTTCCGACGCAGCCTCCGCCCCAGGCGAACTTCCATATCCCCCACAAACTTCTTGTCGCCGAACGGCAGTCCAGACTCGGTTGCTCGTTGTAGCTCAGGGTTCCGATCGCCCCTGGATTCGCCCGCTAAACGCTCGCCCCAATCGCCCTGTAAGCCGATCTCGCTCCAGGCCCAGGCGTCGATCAGGCCATCCTCTGCGTCCCCCGAGCCGTGCGCCGCCGCACTCGACCAGGGGTACTGTCCCGCCAGCCCGACCATCCCCGCGCGCACCGGATTCAGGTCCACATAGGCCAGCGCCGTGACCAAGTGGGTTGGCCCTAAAGGACACGAATAAAAGCGGTTCTGCCACAAATGCCCGCGTCGGCGGTACTTCTGGTTGAAGCGCATCGAGTAATGCCAATGGGTCTGGCCGATCGTCAGAGCCAGCGAAGTCGCCCGCCGCGGAATCGCCACTAGATGTACGTGATTGGTCATCAGGCAGTAGCCCAGAATCTTCAGGCCGTGCTGTTGGGCTTTCGTCCGCAACGTTCTGATGTAAAACCGTTGGTCTTGGTCGAGCAGGAAGACGTCCTGGAAGTTGTTGCCCCTTTGGGTGATGTGATGCGGAACGCCCTCCGCTACCACCCGGGCTTGGCGTGACATGCCGAACTGCGGTTAGACTACCACAGTTCCGTGCCTGTCACCGATCTCCCGTCACCGATCTCCCCAATCTCCTCCCACCGATCTCTCGTAGCAATATCTTCAGCCCCCGCCAAGCCCCGTCCCCTTCAGCCCCGATAGCGCAGGTGCAGGGCGGCTTGCTGAGGCTCTTAGACTAAGGTCCAGAACAACCATACCCCACGCACTACTCGCCGTAGCCGACCTTAGCGCCGATCTGCCCGAGCAGAACGACATCGCCGCCGAACACCCCCGCCTCCCGCGCTGCGCCAATGAGCCCCGAACGCAAGTGAGCGGGTACGATGTTCGCCGGGTCGTCATGCTCCGCACCCGCTCACTTGCGTTCGGGGCTCATTGGCGGCGCGCCTCGAGCAAGAAGCGACCCGTATGCGATTGGGTGCAAGCGGCGATATCCTCGGGAGTCCCCTCGATGACGATCCGGCCGCCGTCGTCGTCGCCGTCGAGGGTTTTCGAGTTCTGTGCGCCCTTCGCCAGCCAGTCTTCCTACATGACCTCCAGGCACAGATCGATGGCGGCTAGCAGCCCGTGGTGGAAGTCGCACTGTGAAACAAGAGGTGATAAACTTGTTTTATGGCAATGGGACGGCGTAAGCGACGCGAGCGGCAGAAAGACCTATGGGTCGCCACCTCGGAGTTGCCCAAGAGCGCTGGGCATCCGTTTTATCTGCGGCTCAGCGAGTTATTTGACGAGCACGAGTTCGACGCCTTCGTCGAAGGCCAGTGCGAGCAGTTCTACGCGCCGAGCTTGGGACGGCCGTCGCTCACGCCGGGCATCTATTTCCGCAGTTTGCTGATCGGGTATTTCGAAGGCATCGACTCGGAGCGCGGCGTCGCTTGGCGCCTTGGCGACTCACTTTCGCTGCGGCGATTCCTGGCGATCGAACTCGATGAACAAGCGCCGGATCATTCGACGATCTCGCGCACGCGGCGGCTGATCGACCTCGAAACGCATCGCGCGGTGTTCACCTGGGCGCTGCAGCTGCTGGCCCGCGAAGGCCTGTTGTCCGGCGGAACGATCGGGGTCGACGCGACGACGCTGGAAGCCAACGCGGCGATGCGCTCGCTGGTGCGTTGCGACTCCGGCGAGGGCTACGAAGAGTATTTAAGACGTCTAGCTCTGGAATCGGGAATCGAGACGCCGACGCGCGAGCAGTTGGCCAAGATCGACAAGAAACGTAAGAAGAAGGCCTGCAACAAGGATTGGAAGCATCCCTACGATCCCGACGCCAAGGTCACGAAGATGAAAGACGGCCGTACGCACTTGGCGCACAAGGCCGAGCACGCGGTGGATTTGGGGACGGGCGCGGTGGTGGCGGTCACGCTGCAAGCGGCCGACGAAGGCGATACCACGACGATTGAAGAAACGCTGGTCGAGGCGGCCGAGCAGTTGGAAGCGGCGGCGGAAGAAGCCGCTGGCGCGGTCGACGAGCTGAGCGAAGTGGTCGCGGACAAGGGCTATCATTCGAACCGAGTGCTGACGGATTTTGCCGAGCTGGACATACGCAGTTACGTGAGCGAGCCGCAGCGAGGGCGACGCAAATGGGGCGGCCGAACGCGGCAACGCGACGCGGTGTACTCCAATCGGCGGCGGATCAAAGGCAAGCGCGGCAAGCGTCTGATGAAGTTGCGAGCGGAGAAGGTTGAGCGCAGTTTCGCGCACTGTTACGAGACGGGCGGGATGCGGCGATTGCACTTGAAAGGCCGAGAAAATGTTTTAAAGAGGCTGCTGATTCACGTGGGCGCGTTCAATTTATCGATCGCGATGAGGGGCAAACTGGGCGCGGGGACGCCGCGCGGGCTGGCGGACGCGAGGAAAAGGACAAAAGTGTCGGTTTTGGGGCTTGTATTGGCGTCTTGGGCGGCCTTGGGGCGGTTGTGCGGGGCCCTGGGGGCGGTTTTCAGGAGATTCCCGGCGAAGGTGCGAGATTCAGCCGGCGCGCCGCTGGCCACGCCGATGCTTCTCGCGGCCTGAAACGGGGTGTTTTGCCACGGGCTGCTAGGGCCAGCCGTGCGCCACGTCGCGGCAATTTTGCGCTGCGCCGCCTTTCACATGAACGATTTACCCAGTCCAACTGGGACCACTACGTTCGCGACTGTAGACGCGTTGAAAGCGACAGAAAGAGGGCTTCTCCCTCCACAGGGCCCCAAGGGGAGGCACGAAGGGTCGCGGTAGGGACGCCAGTCGCCGGACGCCCCCCGCAGAGATCCGTACGTGTGCCTCAACTCATACGGCTCTTACCTCGGATTACTTATCGTCTTGGGGTATCTCCTGACGCCTCATTCCACGACAGGCCCGCACCGCACAATGATCTGCTTGCCGGGGCATGGCCGTGGCGTGGACGATATCGTTGGCATCAATGACCAAGGCCGAGACCGCACGGACAAAGACGGCTACCAACACGACTTTGCGATCCAGTGCGTCGAGCACGGCATGGCCGCGGTGGCGATTGAACAGGTGGGTTTCGGTTGCCGCCGTGATCCGCGGGCCAAGGCCAAGCAGCTGGGCGCGTCCTCGTGCCGGGCGGCGATGGGCCGGCGCTCTTTCTGACGGACGCTGCGTTCAGACTCGAGTCCGACGGCGGCGCCGACGTCCCGGCCTTCGGACTTGACGTAAACGCGCCGAGCCCTGTCGTGTGGACCAATCGAGACGATCTCGGCCGCGCGTCCAGGTCGGGGTTCGAGGTGCGCTGGCAGGGAGCAACCGCCGGGCAGACCCTCGCGATCCTGGGAACCAGCTCGAACGGAATCGAGCGGGCGGACGCCAGTTACGTCTGTTCAGTCGACCCCATGGCCGGCTCTTTCAGAATTCCCGCGCACGTTTTGGCAAATCTTCCCAACGGACGAGTCTTTGAAGACGGCACAATCATTCTGCTCACGCTGATTGAGTTGGCTCCGTTGAACGCGCCCGCTCTCGCCGCGGGATCGGTGTCACTGACTTCGATGGACTACCGGACTACGTTCTACCGGGATTGATGGGGCCGCATGCTTCCAGACGGCGTGGCGCTAGGGCTCAAGCACTACCCCGATCCGCCAGCCGCCCAAGCTGTTCTCGCAGACTCGCGATTTGAGTCAATCGTTCGTCGGGCAGGATTTCCCGACTAACGCATAGAGCAGAAAGGACTGAGGATGCACTCGCCGGATATCGCATTGCAACTTGGTTCCATCACGGCCACGAGTCCAGCCGAAAACAGCCCACCGGAGCCGTCAGCGGATAGATATTGTTAATTATTTTCAGGGACCCAACGACCCCTTAATCACCCAAGCCTGCTTAAACAGGGCCCTAGGGCGCTCTAGGAGGCCGTTTCGGAGGCCCTCAGACGGTCGTTCAAGCGAACGCTTGTTTTCACTATGTATTCGAGTCAAGTCGGCTGAGCGCTAAAATCGACGCATCTTGACTGGGCAGAGCATCAGCCATTACAAGATTTTGGAGAAACTCGGCCAGGGCGGCATGGGTATCGTCTATAAGGCCGAGGATACGCGCCTCGACCGGCTCGTCGCACTGAAGTTCCTACCCGCTCATCTGCTTGGCGACGAGGACGTCCGCAAGCGCTTTGAGCGTGAAGCTAAAGCCGCAGCCGCTCTGGATCACTCCAACATTTGCACCGTCCACGAGATCGACGAAGCCGAGGGCAAAACGTTCATAGCTATGGCTCTGCTTGAGGGCGAATCTCTCGACAAGCGCATCGCCCAAGGCCCTCTTAAGCTCGAAGACGCGCTCTCCCTAGCCAGCCAAATCGCCAACGGCCTCGAAGCCGCCCACGAAAAGGGAATCTTTCACCGCGACATCAAACCTGAGAACGTGATCGTCGATTCGAAGGGCCACGTCACGATCATGGACTTCGGTCTCGCCCAACTGACCGAGGCTTCGCGACTGACCAAGACGGATCAGACGATGGGCACTGTTTTCTACATGAGCCCCGAGCAGACCGAGGGCTCAGGCACCGACAACCGCACTGATATCTGGTCGCTTGGCGTCGTGCTCTACGAGATGATCACGGGCCAGAAACCCTTCAAAGGCGACTACGACAAGGCGGTGATGTACTCGATCCTCAACGAGGAGCCGGAACCCATCACCGCCCTGCGCACCGGCGTGCCGATGGAACTCGAGGTCGCCGTCAACAAAGCGATTGCGAAATCGCCCGAGCAGCGCTACCAAAACACCGGCGATCTCGTGGTCGATCTCCGCACCCTGGCCGAGAAACTAAAATCAAGTCGCTCAAGGGTACTGCCGCCTTCACCGACACTAACGCTGACGGACGTAGGGGCGCAGCATGCTGCGCCCTCGACTTGGATGTACCGGTGGATATTAGCGGCTACCGCTGCTGTCGCCCTGGTCTTAGCGTTCGTCCACTTCACCGAGCCAACCCCCGAACGCCCCATCCGTCGCTTCTCGTTCACGCCAGACTCGTTATACAGCGGTAACGAGGACTTGCGAGCCGCCGTCTCACCCGACGGCCGTTGGATTGTCTACATCTCCGATGACACGCCCCGGACGCTATGGTTGCGTGCGATCGATAGCGAAGAGCCACGCAAACTAGAGGGAAGCGGGGGCGCGGGCCGCGGGGCCTTTTGGTCGCCCGACAGCAGGTTCATCGGCTTCGCAGCCGGCGAGCAACTCAAAAAAGTCGGAATTCAGGGAGGTCCGCCGATCGTCTTATGCAATCTTCCAGGCTCTGTTTTCGTGGGCGGGGGTTGGAGCCCGGACGGCGGGACGATCGTCTTCAGCTCAGGGGCCAGCGAGCCTGTTCTGTATGAAGTGTCCGCCGAAGGTGGGAAGTCTAGGCCGTTCCCGGAACCGCTCTCGAACGAAAAGGGCCCTGGGAATACTGAGCCCCACTTCCTGCCGGCCGAGGCGCCCGCGCGCTCTCTATTGCTTTCCGTCGGAGGGCGTGACGACAGAGATGTTTACCTTTGGAACTTAGAGTCGGGCGAAGCTGTAATGCTTGTCGAGGGAGCCGGACCGGTGTACGCGGCTCCAGGATTTATCGTCTATCAGCCACGAGCGCGTCGCCCGGGCTTGTGGGCTTTGCCCTTTTCAGTTACGACTCTCAAAGTGACCGGTGAGGCGTTCCCGATCGCCCAGGGCGTGGGTGAAGCCAGCCTGTCCGCCGACGGAACGCTCGTATCCGTCGATGTACTGGGAGGGGCCTCAAAAGATAGACTTGTGTGGAGGGATCGAACAGGGGAAAAGACCGGAGAAATCGGCCGTCCTCAGTATCGCATCGACTACCTAGCGCTCTCTCCCGATGGACTCAAAGTTGCGGTCCGCGCGCAAGAAGACCAACAGCCGGAACTGTGGCTTCACGAAGTCGATAGGCCGGTCGGTCAGCGATTGACGTTTGAATCCGGGGACCCCTTGTACCCCTCGTGGTCCCCGGACGGCAAATTGGTGGCGTACGCCCTCTCTTCCGACGGTAACTTCAACCTCTATATCCCCAGCGCGGACGACAGCACTCAGGCCGAGACGTTGGTCGCATCGGCTTCGAACGAGTTGGAGTCGGATTGGTCCCCAGATGGCCGCAGCGTCATCTACACCGTCGAAGACGCGGAAACCGGTAATGACTTGTGGTTTTTCGACCGCCAGGCCAACAACTCAGAAGGCGAGGCGACCCCGTTTATTTCGACTGCGTTTTCCGAACGCACGCCGCAGATCTCACCCGACGGCGCCTACGTGGCGTACTGCTCGGATGAGTCGGGCGCCCAGGAGACATACGTGCGCAAGTTTCCCTCGGGCTCGGGCCGCCGGCAGATTTCGGAAAACGGCGGCTGTCAGCCACGCTGGAGCCACGATGGGAAAGAGTTGTTCTACGTCGAGGGAGACACGCTTGTGGCGGTCGAGGTTACCACCGGCGCCGACTTCCGAATCGGTCGGGTCGAACGCCTTTTCCCGGATCCGAGACTATATTACGATTATGGCTGGAACTACGACGTCTCGGCGGGGGGCCGCTTCGTGATGGTTGAAGAGGTCCCGGACGAGACCACTCCGCAACACAAACCCGCCATCCACATCACCCAAAATTGGTACGAACAGTTCCGCGACCGCGAACAGGACTAACGGATAGAGCAGAAACGGTTTAGGGGTCGATCAGCCGGAAACTATCGGGATATCCCCCTGGCTTGAGTGATCGCGCCTTCTGAACGGCTCCTAGGGCTTGACGGTACAATTTCCCCAGCGTGACCGGGATCGCGATCAGCCATTACAAGATCCTTGAAAAGCTCGCCTCGAGGGGGATGGGCGGGGTCTGGACCGGGATTGCTGGTTCCTACTCTAACAGCCGTGGTCTCGGTACAGGCATATACGCCAGACCCGCAGCGATTCCGCAACGAGGCTGAGTCAGAAGGCGGAAGTAGTTGGGAATCGAGGGATTTAGGGGCGTGGGGTGAAGGACGAGCAGATTCGCACGCGGTCCTGACCCGGAAATAGGTGGGGAATCGCAGGGCAAAGACACCCCGGCGGCTCTTGCGGCAGGGCCGCTTACTGGCAGGCGCGGGGTGGGCGGGGGAGTCGACTCGCGTGCTAGGGCGAGGGGCCCGTGGCCGCCTGATACAGCTCCGCCGCCATCACCCGCGCCCAAAAGACTCGCGGTTTGCCGCGCCGCAACGACGGTTTGAGCTTGCGGGCGACAAAAGCGTGGTAGAGATTGAATGCCAGAAACGTCGTCAAGAGAAACGTCTCGATGGCGTGGGGTTCGTGCTTGTAGATGTGGTCGGCATGCCAGCCGTTGACCAACTCGTTGAAGCCGCGGTTCTCGATGTCCCAGCGTTGATGGCCCAAGCGCACCAGCTGCGCCGTGGAAACTTGCCGCGACCCCAAAGTCGTTAGCCAAACCCAATCGCTTTGATGCTCGTGGAGCTCGCCGTCAAGCTGCGAGCGCCGCCGCCAAGTCTCCACCGAACGAACGACGCGCAAGGGCTGGGCGACCTGCGGCCACGATAATAAGCCCTCGTGATCCCACCATTGGCAATCGCGTGAGCGATACTCGCCCGCCTGTGGGGGCTGGGTTCGCCACAGTCCTTGAACGTCTTGAAACAGGTGGCGGCGCTCGTCCTTGAGCACGATGACGGCGTCCTTGCCGTGCGCCAGCAGAAAGTTCACAAACGTCGCGGCGGCGTAAAGAGCGTCGGCCAAGACAACATCAAACGCCCGTGGGTAAGCGGCTAGAACGCGTTCGAGCAAACGTTTGGCGGCGGCCAGCTCGTCCTCGCCGGGGAGTTGCGGTTCGGCGTCGAGCAACAGCGGAAGCGGTTCGCCTTGGATGTTGAATGGCGAGGCGGCGGGCGCGTCACTGAGCAACTGCAGCGTCACTTGGCGGTGATAGTACTGCAGCTGTTCGCCGTCGCTGCGCTGAATGCGGCGCTCGAGACAGCCTCCACAGCAACGGCGGTAGCTGGCGTGAGACTCATGACCGTCGATCACAGCCACCCCTAATCCGCCGATGCCGGGCAAGGCCTTGTTGCGCTTGAGGCGTTCATACAGCTGCCGAATCGCTTGCCGCAGCACGGCCGTGTCGAGCGAGCTGTAGACGCGGCCAATGGTGTCCGCGCTGGGCAGCTTGCGGCCCAGCCATTTCTTCCAAAACGGCGCCCCCTCGAGCGTTTCCAAAGCGTTCAGGCTGCCCAGCCGGGCCCAGAACAGCGCCAGCGTCGACTCGACGACAGCGCGGGTGGGGATGCGCGGCTTGGGGCGGGAATCCGAGACCCCGGCGAGAAGGCGGCTGCGCAGGCCGTAACCCTTCTCCGCGTACTGGATCAGACGTCGAAGAACGTCACTCCTCCCGGCGGTCTTGGAGCCGCTTCCACTCGCGCTCGGAGACCTCTTCGAGCAGCCGCTCGAGCTGTTGATAGTCGGCTACGGCCTGGCGCACGCGTTGCTCCCAGCTGCGCGGCACGAACAGCTGTTGCACCTTTCCCCGGCGCGAGCGCACCAGATAGAGCGAGGCGTGCAGTTGACCCTGGGCGCAGCGACAGTTGGGCTTGCCGCAGACGCGTTGGCGCGGCGCCACGGTGCCATGCAGCAACCAGCGGCCGTGGACCAGCTGGGCGATGCGGGAGCGCAGCTTACGCTCGGCATCGGCGAGGCTGGAGCGAGCCGGGGCTGTCTTCATAACTGATATATATACAATATACCAGAACCAACTGCGCTGCAACTCCTCAACACGAATGCGAATCTGCTCGGACGGATCTTCCCCCCAGCGGAAGGCTCGTTTGACGGGCTAACTGCTTGGCTTGCTTGGCTTTAACACGTTTGGGGGGGGCGCTTTTAGTGTACCCATGTATTATGCTATTGTATCGTTTATTCATTGTGTTGTTTGTGATATAATATACCCATGTATGTTGAGTCCGTCCCCAATCGCAACTCGCCGCCCGCCGTCTTGCTGCGCGAATCCTTCCGCCAAAACGGCAGAGTCAAAAAACGCACCCTCGCCAACCTCTCCTGCTGGCGCCCCGTCCGCGTCGAGGCCCTCCGGCGCGCCCTCCGCGGCGAGTTCGATCAGCTTCCCGCCACTCCCGTCTGCGGCCCCGTCTTTGGCCTGCTCTTCGCGCTCAAGCAACTCGCCGATGAGCTGGGCCTGACCGCCGCGCTGGGTCGAACGCGGGCCGCCAAACTCGCCTTGTTCCTGGTGCTGGCGCGCCTGGCCCACCAAGGATCGCGGCTCTCGGCCGTGCGCTGGGCCGCCGATCAGGCCGTCGCAGAAGTGCTGGGTCTGGGCGCCTTCGACGAAGACGACCTCTACGCCGCCCTCGATGATCTGAGCGCCCGCCAAGTGAAGATCGAGCAAGCGCTATACCGCCACTACCTCGAGCGCCGCGGAGCCCCGCCCAGCTTGCTGCTCTACGACGTCACCAGCTCGTACTTCGAAGGCCTGCACAACGCGTTGGGCGAGTACGGCTACAATCGCGACGGCAAGCGCGGCAAGAAGCAAATTGTGATCGGACTGCTGGCCGATGACCAGGGCGAGCCGCTGGCGGTGCGGGTGTTTGCCGGCAACCGCAACGATCCGACGACCGTGCCGGATCAGATCCGCATCGTCAAAGAGCAGTTCGGAGTCGAGGAGTTGGTCTTCGTCGGCGACCGCGGGATGGTCAAGAGCAAGGGCAAGCAGGCGCTGGGGGAGGCCGGGCTGCGCTACATCACGGCGCTGACCGATCCCCAGATTCGGCGGCGCTTGAGCGAAGGGGTGCTGCAACTGGAGCTGTTCGCTGAACAAGTCTGCGAGGTCGAAGCCGACGGCGTGCGCTATGTGCTGCGCCTCAACGCGTCCGAAGCCAAACGGCAACGGCAGCGGCTCGAGGACAAGCTGGCCAAGCTGGGAGGCAAGCTCGACCGACGCAACCAGAAAGTCACGGCCTCTTCCCGTTGCGAGCCCGCGGCCGGACTGCGCCAGCTCAAGCCCTGGCTGGCGCGTCACAAGCTGACAGAATTGGTCGAGTTGCGCTTGCAGGGACGTACGCTGGTCGTCGAGCGCCAGCAGGCGGCGATCGAGCAGGCGCTGGAGTTGGCGGGCTGTTACGTGGTCGTGACCGATGTCGCCTCCGAGCGCATGAGCGGCCAAAGAGTGCACGACCATTACGTGAGCCTGCAGCGGGTGGAGCGCGACTTTCGGCAGCTGAAGACGGGCTTGCTCGAGGTGCGGCCGATCTTCGTGCGCAAAGAAAGCCGCACCCGAGGACCTGTGTTGTGCAGCATGCTGGCGTTGAAGCTGAGCCGCGAATTGGAACGGCGGATACAAGCGGCGTTTGGCACGACCGACGACGACCCGCACGCGATCACCTTGCCGGACGCGCTGGCGGCGTTGGGGCGACTGTGTCTATTGGAATATCGAGTGGATGAGCAGACCAGCGTCACACGGCTGCCGATTCCCGACGCCCGCCAAACAGAAATCCTCAATGCGTTGGGGGTTTCGCTGCCGCACATGTAACCTGTAGACAGACGCCGATCGCCCGATCCATCCCATAACCGACGCGAATTCAGGAAGTTGGCGGCGAAACTCTGCTCGCTGGCGGGGGGAAGATCCGTCGGACCACAGGCCCAGCCCCAAACACCCGCTAAATCAATGGTTTCCGACCCTCAGGGAAATTGGATGCGGAACCGCTGCCAGACCCGGGATTCTCGACGAACGCTTCTCCCAGTCGATTCTCCTCAATGCGCTCGTCACGCACGCCGACGGCCCGATCTTCTTGAACATTTTGCGCTACACGGACCTGCCCGAAGCGGCCGCGCTGATGGCGCCGCGCCGGGTGACTTTCTATGGCTCCATGCCCGCAGCCTACGGCCCAACCCCGGGGGATCTTCACGCTCTACGGCAAGCCCGGGACAATCTGTCGCTGACGATGGGCCTGGAATCCGCGCTTGCCGGCCGTCATCATCACAACTTCTCATCAGGGCTCTGACAGCTGATCGAGCAGCTCGCCGACCTCCGGATGCTCGGACGCGAATTGCGGATTCAGTTCCAAGAACCGGCGTAGATGGCGCGGGGCTTCTTCGGTCCGGCCGATGTCGATGAGGGCCAGGCCGAGTTTTTGGTGAACCTTCGCCATGCCGGGATCGATCTCGAGCGCTTGGGCGTACTGCTCGACGGCCGACTCGATCTCGCCGCCGGTTTGAAGAGCGACGCCGAGGTTGTAGTGCAGCGCCGCCGTCGCCGGGCTGATCTCGATGGCGCGTTCAAGCCGGGCCTTGGCTTGGTCGAGCCGTCCCAACCTTGTGAGGGCTTGACCGAGATTATTCAAGGCGTCCACAAAACGCGGATCGATCTGAAGGGCCTGTTCGAAGCGGGTTACGGCTTCATCTAAGCGACCCTCGGCCGACAGCTCGACGCCGAGGTTGTTGAGGGCCGCCAGGGACCGCGGAGAGACGCGCAGTGCATCCAGGTAATTCTCGACCGCCGCCGCCGAGTCCCCCTCCCAAGAGCGGATCGATCCCCTCAGGACGTAAGCTTCCACGTTGCCCGGGTCCGCCCGGAGAGCCCTCTGGAGCAGCGAGAGCGCCTCATCGGCGCCGCCCTGCTTGAACAACTGTGCGGCCAGGCTTGTCAGCGCCTCGGAGTTGTTCGGCTGCAAATCGATCGCCCTCCGGAAGTACTCGATCGCTTCGGCTCCGCGGCCGCGAGCCGCGGCGCCGCGGGCGAGATTGTGCAACGACCGGCCGTAGGCCGCGCGGTCGAGTCGCGCTTCCACGCGCTGCCGCACGGCGGCCAGCGCGACTTCGTTCCAGTTGGCGGAGCGCCGAAACAGGCCTTCTCGTTCGAGGGAGTCAACCAGCAGCAGGGCGAGCTCGCGGTAGCCGTCTATCGTGAGGTGCACATGATCGAGAAAACGGTCGGCGCCGGCGATTCCTCCCGGACTGCTCCGTTCCATGTAGGCCGCGAAATCGACCAGCGGCGCCGCAGTCTCGGCCGCCGCCTCGCGGACGGCCTCGACCATGGACGGCAACGCCCGTAGCGGGCAAACATCTTCCACCAGCGCGCGCGTGAACGCCTGCTTGGCTGCGGCATCGCGCCCCAACTCGGCCAGGACGCGACCGCGGGCGTAATGCGACTCAGCGTATCGCGGATCCAGTTCGATAGCTTCGTCCAGCCGGCCCAAGGCCTCCCGCGGGTCGAGCGCCGCGGCCTCGGCTAGCAGCGTCGACACACGTCCTCGTTCTTGCGAGGTCAGCCCGGCGCTCGGCTGGCTCTTGAAGGGTGAAATGTCCTTCAGATTCGAAGCCGGCGTGACGAACAATATCTGTGCTCCGGCATCGCGTGCAATGCGAGCCATGCGGCGCAAGTTGTAGCGGTAGTGCCCGACGACCTGCTCGCGAAATTGATCGTCCCTGAAATAGTCCTCGGGCCCGACCGAATGCGCCAAGGCCGTGTCGACCTCAGCAGCGAGCTCGGCGCCCGGCAGGCGCTTCGTGGGCGGCGCCAGTAAGCTTTGTCCGAAAGCGTAGATCCGTGTCCGGCTCAACACGCCGCCGGCTTTCAACACGGCGGCCGGGGCCTCGATCAGCTTGGAATAGGTCCTCCGCTCAAGGAACTCGTTGTGCCCGCTGTAGACGATGAACAAGTCCGGCTCATAGTCCGCCAACTCTTCCATCACCGAGGCCACACGATAGCTCGCGTAACTGACGCCGCCGGCGTTGATCACTTCCCACTCGCGGCTTGGGTCCGCCAGCGGCGCCAGCTCCCGGAGCCAACCGCTGAACGAATGCGCGTCCTCATAGGGCCTGCCGTATGTCGTCGACCCGCCGACCGCAAAAATGCGATAGGCGCTGGCCGGCTTACGCCTAGCGAAGACCTGGGGGTTGAACCAAACCGTCTTGGCGGGGGCGGTCGTCAATGAGTCGCCGTGTGGCACGTAGAGCGGCAGGCCGGAGAAGCCGATGTAAGGGTCCGCGACGGCCGCCGCCGGCTTCACTCCGGCCAGCATCAGCGCCAGTTCCAGCAAAGCGAAGAAGCCGCTGAACGCCACGCAGGCGAACAGCAAATTCTTCCACGGGGAGAGCGTTGGCTTGGCGGTCTTCATCGGAACAGTTGATGTCCCGTCTCTAGAGCCCCACGGAACACTACGAGCGCCTCCTATGACGGTGCGATACGGAAATGGCTCGATGTCATCCTATACCCGACAGTACCGATTCGGACGCTGCGGAGAAGATCAGCCGCTGGTGAGTTGCAAAGGCCCGATTCTAGCGAAGTCTGCGACCTCAAACCGACAAGGGAGTCGGACGCCGCTGAAATCGTAGCGTAGAATCGGCAGCGATGCCGCCGAGAGTTCGGTCCGGGATTCATCAAAGTTTGCAGTTACGCACCTTGGGGGATGAAACTCTGCCTCAACGGACACGAGTGGGCCAAGCGAGAGTGCGACAAACGCGGGCGACAGTTTGGAGTGAACCCTAAAAATGAGACATTGAAATTCGGGACGAATTTCAGCGAATGGAAAGGAGTCCAGGATGGAAAGTCTCAAGCCGCGCAAGCCGCGGGAGTTCACGGTGGAGTTCAAGGAAGCCGCCGCCAGGCGGCTCCTAGCCGGCCAGAGCGGCACAGCGCTAAGCCGCGAGTTGGACGTCAAGCGCAGCCTGCTGTACCGCTGGCGGGACGCCTATCGCCAGGAAGGCGTCAACGGCTTGAGCCGGCGGCGAGGCCGGCCGAAACCCGGCCGCTCGGCGCCGCCCAAGATCCCTCGCGATCCGCGCGACGAACGCATCGCAGAGCTCGAACGACTGCTCGGCAAACAAGCCGCAGAGCTCGATTTTTTCGGACAAGCCTTTCGCGCCTTGAACCTCGCAGCCCCGACCAACGACGCCGGTGGCGCGAGCGGATCTACTCCATCGTCGAGCAGATCAGCGCCAAAGGCTCGCTCAGCGTCGAACACGCCTGCGAGCTCGGACGCGTGAATCGCGCCGGGTTCTATCGCCGGCTCGCCGTGTCGTCGCCCGCCGAGTGCGACATGGAATTGCGTGACCGCATGCAGCGGATTTCGCTCGAGAATCGTCGTTACGGCTACCGCCGCGTGACGGCCGAGCTGCGCCGCCAAGGCTTCCTCGTCAATCACAAAAAGGTCCTGCGGATGATGCGTAAGGACAACTTGCTGGCGGTACTCAAGCGGCGCTTCGTGCTAACAACGGATTCGAACCACTTCTTACCTGTTTATCCGAATCTAGCGGCGCACCTGAATGTGGACGGCGTCGATCAGTTGTGGCAATCCGATATCACCTACATTCGCTTGCGCGAGGCGTTCGTCTACCTCGCCGTGGTGTTGGACGCCTACTCGCGACGCGTGGTCGGCTGGCGGCTGGGGACGACGCTCAAAGCTGAGCTGGCTGTAGGGGCGTTGCGCGATGCGCTCGAGCTCAGACGCCCTGCCGCGGGGTGGATGCATCATTCCGACCAAGGCGTACAGTACGCTTCGAGCGCCTATGTCGAGCTGCTGGAGCAGCACGGCGCGATCATCTCGATGAGCCGCCGCGGCAACCCCTACGACAACGCGCGGGCGGAGAGTTTCATGAAGACGTTGAAGGCGGAGGAGGTTTGGTTGCAGCGTTATCGCACGCTTGACGAGGCGCGCGCATCGATCGGCGAGTTCATTGATGAGATCTACAACCAACGCCGGCTGCATTCGGCGTTGGGATATCGTCCGCCGGCGGAGTTTGAAGCGCTGGCGCGGCCGGCGGCAACAGCAGCGAGGAATCCGAAGTATGAGTTTTGAGAGGCATAGGCAAATCTATCAATCCGATGGGCCCTGGGCGGGCAGGGAGACATCGCCGGCGTTGGAGAAGCCGGGAGCGACCTTGGCGGCCGCCCCCGGCGCTCATCGTCTTGATGAGTTTGCGGCCGGGTATTCCTTGGCGGGTTGCTCTCCAGCAGAGCCCGCTTCCGCTTCCCCGGCTAGGACCAGCGTGCGACGATACAGCGAAGAAGGCAAGCGTTTTGCGGTGAATCGTAACCTGTCCCGATTTCGACTGTCTCACGCTTGGGGTTCACTCCAGTTCTTCGAAGAGGTCATGCACGACAACCTCGATCCGGGACGCCCCGACCGAGTGCAGCTGTTGTTCCAACGCCAAGTTCGTAAGAACACGCCGAGCCGCTTCCGCGCGCGGCTGATTCAAACCGGCCTGCGACCGAGTCTGTATATCGAGTACAAACCGTTCGAGCTCAAGCAGTGCTTCAAAGAAGGTCGCGGGTTGCGCACCGAATCGACGTTCCGCAATCCCTATGACTTTCAGATCAACAAAGGGGTCAAGAACCTCGGGCAACTTCAAGGATTGGGGCGTGAGATCAATCGGCGTCTACTAGAAGTCGAGCGGGTGAGCCGCAACTGTGGTTTGTCGGCCGACAGCATCCAACAAGTACGGTTTGGCGACCCGCGAGTGATGGCGTTGATGGCGGCGCTGACGTTGTTTCAACATTTACTGAGCGGGTTTCAGAACCGCGACCTGCGCGCCCATGTGGCGAATTTACTGGGCGCGCCCATCGAGCAATACACCGCTTCTTAACGCCGCAAGGTTGGAAAGTGGCGCGCTTATTTTCGTGTTTGGAAGCGAGAGTGTTTCGACCGGCGATGGTCGCCTTCGGCGCCGACCAGGCGGCTTTGCCGCCCAAGCTCACCCGCGGCCTCGAAACCGTCGACCGCCAGCTCGACGCCCTGCTCGACGAGCTGGTCCCGCTTGCCAAGGCTGCTTGAAACTTGACTCGTTTGTTCAGACGGATCTTCCCCCCAGCGGAAGGCTCGTTTGACGGGCTAACTGCTTGGCTTGCTTGGCTTTAACACGTTTGGGGGCGCTTTTAGTGTACCCATGTATTATGCTATTGTATCGTTTATTCATTGTGTTGTTTGTGATATAATATACCCATGTATGTTGAGTCCGTCCCCAATCGCAACTCGCCGCCCGCCGTCTTGCTGCGCGAATCCTTCCGCCAAAACGGCAGAGTCAAAAAACGCACCCTCGCCAACCTCTCCTGCTGGCGCCCCGTCCGCGTCGAGGCCCTCCGGCGCGCCCTCCGCGGCGAGTTCGATCAGCTTCCCGCCACTCCCGTCTGCGGCCCCGTCTTTGGCCTGCTCTTCGCGCTCAAGCAACTCGCCGATGAGCTGGGCCTGACCGCCGCGCTGGGTCGAACGCGGGCCGCCAAACTCGCCTTGTTCCTGGTGCTGGCGCGCCTGGCCCACCAAGGATCGCGGCTCTCGGCCGTGCGCTGGGCCGCCGATCAGGCCGTCGCAGAAGTGCTGGGTCTGGGCGCCTTCGACGAAGACGACCTCTACGCCGCCCTCGATGATCTGAGCGCCCGCCAAGTGAAGATCGAGCAAGCGCTATACCGCCACTACCTCGAGCGCCGCGGAGCCCCGCCCAGCTTGCTGCTCTACGACGTCACCAGCTCGTACTTCGAAGGCCTGCACAACGCGTTGGGCGAGTACGGCTACAATCGCGACGGCAAGCGCGGCAAGAAGCAAATTGTGATCGGACTGCTGGCCGATGACCAGGGCGAGCCGCTGGCGGTGCGGGTGTTTGCCGGCAACCGCAACGATCCGACGACCGTGCCGGATCAGATCCGCATCGTCAAAGAGCAGTTCGGAGTCGAGGAGTTGGTCTTCGTCGGCGACCGCGGGATGGTCAAGAGCAAGGGCAAGCAGGCGCTGGGGGAGGCCGGGCTGCGCTACATCACGGCGCTGACCGATCCCCAGATTCGGCGGCGCTTGAGCGAAGGGGTGCTGCAACTGGAGCTGTTCGCTGAACAAGTCTGCGAGGTCGAAGCCGACGGCGTGCGCTATGTGCTGCGCCTCAACGCGTCCGAAGCCAAACGGCAACGGCAGCGGCTCGAGGACAAGCTGGCCAAGCTGGGAGGCAAGCTCGACCGACGCAACCAGAAAGTCACGGCCTCTTCCCGTTGCGAGCCCGCGGCCGGACTGCGCCAGCTCAAGCCCTGGCTGGCGCGTCACAAGCTGACAGAATTGGTCGAGTTGCGCTTGCAGGGACGTACGCTGGTCGTCGAGCGCCAGCAGGCGGCGATCGAGCAGGCGCTGGAGTTGGCGGGCTGTTACGTGGTCGTGACCGATGTCGCCTCCGAGCGCATGAGCGGCCAAAGAGTGCACGACCATTACGTGAGCCTGCAGCGGGTGGAGCGCGACTTTCGGCAGCTGAAGACGGGCTTGCTCGAGGTGCGGCCGATCTTCGTGCGCAAAGAAAGCCGCACCCGAGGACATGTGTTGTGCAGCATGCTGGCGTTGAAGCTGAGCCGCGAATTGGAACGGCGGATACAAGCGGCGTTTGGCACGACCGACGACGACCCGCACGCGATCACCTTGCCGGACGCGCTGGCGGCGTTGGGGCGACTGTGTCTATTGGAATATCGAGTGGATGAGCAGACCAGCGTCACACGGCTGCCGATTCCCGACGCCCGCCAAACAGAAATCCTCAATGCGTTGGGGGTTTCGCTGCCGCACAAGTAACCTGTAGACAGACGCCGATCGCCCGATCCATCCCATAACCGACGCGAATTCAGGAAGTTGGCGGCGAAACTCTGCTCGCTGGCGGGGGGAAGATCCGTCAGATGCTCCGAGCGTCAGCGGGTTTGTACTCACAAGAAAGGCAGGCTCTGATTCTAGTACGAGATTCGACGCAACTTATTAACAACCCAGGCCTTGCACGAGGCGCGAGAGCATCAGGTTCAATCTGATTGGCGCACCGTACTCGTTCGGGCGTAGCCGGGCCGGTCTAGCCCACTTGACGCGGTCGAGACCACCCTAAGATTCAGGCCGCGCCGACGCCGAGGGTGTCTTCTCGAGATACTTCCACTTCCTTGTCGACGTAGTCCAGCCGGTGAAGGGGCTGAACGACGCTTGTAAGGACATTTATGACGTGGCCGCCGATACGCTTGTAGTAGCGGGTCCCAAGGACAAGCGCGGTGGCGGCGCCGGCGTTGTAGGCGCTCTTCGCAATTCTCTCCAGGAGTGCGTCGCAGCTTTTGGCGGTATCCGTGCCCTCACCGATCAGCTCCAGGGCCCGGTCTTTGTCGCAGCTCTCGAAAACATCGGCCACCGCGGCGAGGCTAGCCTCAACGCGGGTTCGGATATTGTTGAGCTCATCGCTGATCTCGCCCCGCGGCAACGGCGTTGGACAGAACTCGCTGACTTCGGTCAGATTCTTGGCATAGTCCCCGATCCGCTCGACATCCTTCACCAGACTCATCAGTAACAGACAATAGGGAAGATCGGGCGTGTTGCTCCCCGCGGCCAGGTGTACCAGGACGCTTTTTCGAATGGAGCGCTCGAGCTTGTTGATGCGCCGGTCACGATCGTGCAGCTTGTCTCGCTTGCGCCGTTCGATGTCGTCACCGAAGTAGATCTTGCCGGCCTTGACCGTGGCCATCCGGCTCAGCTCCAGCATTCGTAGAAACTCGTCGCCGATCGGACTCAACGGTTTTCCTCTCAGGAGCGCAAGAAGTTCACGAAGCATGGCTTACCTCCTTTCAGATGTTTGAGCTGATGGGCGGCTCCGAACCGCAGTTAGTATTTAGTATATGGTGCGGCGCGAGGAGGGGGGTCGCGTCGGGTGCGCGACATGAGAGTGACTTCAAAGCGTAACCGCCGCAATCGTTTCACACCGGTCTGAACGCTGGAGGATGCTCAGATTGCCGCGGAGCGCCAAAGGGCCCGCCGCGGCCGGGCCGGAAGCAGAAGCTCGGGCGGGCGGCGTTACCGGAGCCGCGACCGGGAGGGAGCGGTTGTCGCGTACCCCAACAACCGCTCCCTCCCGGTCGCGGCTCCGGTGGCTGCCGGCCCGCAGAGTCCTGCCATTGTTTCATCGAGATCGGTACGAATATGTCGCGCACCCGGTCACATCGGCCTTGAAGAAATCGGCGGCCCTATTGTTTCGCCCGATATGCTCCTCGATTGACTTGAACGCACGTCGGACCGGTGTTAAACGATACGCCGCAATCGCGGCATTGCCCAATTCAGCTAGCGATGAAGTGAGGACTAACGTCTAGAGAAAGACCGGCTACAACCAGATAACGTCGCGATTCCAGAGTCGCGGGAGGCGGGAGGCGCCCATGTCAGACGTAGAAGATGTCGTTCGGGCATTTGCGGCGCGCCTTTGTTCCGACTTCGAACAGGAGCTTGGGCAAGACGCTCCCCATTTCAAGCGGCGGGTTATTCACGAGCTCAAGCTCGCCTTACCTCCTCACGCCGGCCGGCCTCGGCTAGACACCGCTACTTCCGCAACAGGATTACGCTTCCAAGGCGCGCCCTGGAAGCGTATCTATCCCCGCTGCATTTCCGACTACTGCAGCCTTGACCGCGATTCGCGGCGCCTGGCCGAATACAACCTGCGTTGCGCCGTGCGGTCACGGCGGAACGCAGCGCAACGGCGGGAGCTACGACGCGGCGCCCATCTCGCGCTTCGGGCTCCCACGATGGAGGTGAAAGGGCATGTGTGACTACTCTCTAACTGAACTGCAGAATCGTCCCGCGCGGGAAGGAGAGCGCCTTGAGGTCTACCGGTTTCCGTCAGACTGTCTCGGCTTGGCCAGCCCGGCCGATTTCCGCCGAGATGATTCGGAACCGCCAATCGGCTCGCGAATCTCGGGCTGGATCGCCGCGACGAAGGCTTCTTCGTGCCGTCCCGCACGCCGCCGGCGGTGTGCGTGCCCCGCGCGGCTCGCCTCGTCGTTCGCGACGTTCCTCGCCGCATGCAACAGGAATACGGGATCGCGGAAGAGGCCGAGGCGACGTTCGTCCGCCTCGATGTTCGACCCTGCATGAATCGCGACGGCGTGCGCTTTGACAACGGCAGAGCGGTACTGCCGCAGGAGTTCCAAGTCGGCCAGTGGGCCGATGTCCCGCACGTCCCGGAGGGATGTCGCGCCGAAGAACTGCTGGCCGTGTCGTCGACTGTGGCGAGCCGACCCGTGGGCGTACTGCCGGCGTACATGCCGGAGACGTTCCTGTAGGCTCCACGGGCGCGCTCACGGCAGCGAATGTGCACGCGAAGGGGGAGGGGCGAAAGACGAACGGTGACCGTCGCGCCGGTCTGGACGAGAGGCGCGACCGAGGAGGGCGTATGGGCGATCTGAAACTCGCACGCGACATCATGGTCACGAAGTTGGCCACTCTCTCGCCGGACGCCTCCGTTTACGATGGGATCGACGCGTTGCTCGAACGCAACCTCACCGTCGCTCCCGTCGTTGAGTCGGGGCGCAGGTATGTCGGAATCTTTTCAGAAAAGTGCTGTCTACGACTCTTGGCGGCGCGCGTCTGGGCGGGTTGCCATTCATCGCCGGCGCACGAATTACCTAGTGCCGGCGCGGTGATGGCCCGCAGTCTGATCACCTTCTCTCCCGACGCCGACGTCATCGATGCAATTGATCAACTGCTGGCGCACCGCATCTCGGGCGCTCCGGTTGTCGATAGCCGGCAACGCTTCTTGGGCGTGTTCTCGGAAAAATCCTGCATGAGCGTCCTAATCGGGATGGTTTATGACCAACTCCCAGGCAGTCGTGTCACGGCGTTCATGGATACCGACAAGGAAAGAGCGATTGGCAGCGACTCGACGTTGCTCGAGATGGCGCGCACCTTCTTGGACACTCCCTACCGTCGGCTCGTCGTGCTTGCGGGAGAAACGGTTATCGGCCAAGTCAGTCGGCGAGACGTCTTGCGAACCGCCCGCGCCATCCGGAATCCAGCGTTTGAATTCGGCGGGGCAGGCGCCCCAGCCGAGGTTGAAACGGGAACAACGGAAGAACCCGAGCTCGTGCGCGCGTTCATGGACACTTCGGCCCGAACGATCGGCCCCCGCCTCGACATGTACGGGATCGCCCAGATCTTCCGAGATACGCCCTACCGGCGCCTGCCGGTGCTCGAAGAGGGAATCCTAATCGGCCAGGTCAGCCGACGCGACCTGCTGCGCTCGGCGCGCGGACTCATCAACTCCACTACAAAGCGTGGTCAAGCTTCGCTCTACCTGAGCGCGCTTGTGGATTCTGACGACGCACCCATACTTTAGCTGGGCGACGAAGCGCCGACCGTGGATAACAAATCCGACAAAGAGGCGTGGACGGAAGTCCACGCTCAATTCCACAGAGGCAAGTTCTTGAGCGTGGATTTTCCGTCCACGCCCCGGGGTCGCGCCGGTCTAGAACTTCAAGTACAAGCCGCCGCCGACCACGACGTTGTGCTGCTTGCTGTTCACCACGCTCCCGTTGAAGCTCGGATTGCCGGAGTAGAAATCCCTGACCTCAAAACGTATCCCAACTCGCGGCATGACTGGAATGTCCACTCCGCCGCCATATTGGATCACGCCTCGGTTCTTGATACGGTCGACGGGGTTCGAGCTTCCGCCAATCGTCTCGCGACTGTGCTCATAGATCGCCAAGCCCGCCCCCGCCGCCACAAACGGCCGGAATGGTCCGCCCGGCAGGAACTGAAGCTTCAAGCCAGGAGTCAGGTAGATCGAGGCGAAATCCCTCGTCAAAGATGGGATGCCCGATTTGACGTCCCGCAGCGGACTTGCAAGAAAATGAACCTCCCAGTCGAGCTTCGCCAAAGGAGTTCCGACGATGCGCCTCGCGAAGTTCGCTTGCCAGGCCAGGCCGGACTCGAGCTTCGCGACGCCTGCCTCGTCGCCCGCCACGGCGCGGTCGTCCGCGGAGACGCGTCCAAGCGTCAGGCTGACCTGACTACTCTGGCCAAACGCTTGGGGAACGGTCGCCGCCAGCAGCGCGGAAGCAAGGATTAAAGATCGGCTAAGTCGGGGTGTTGGGTTGCCCATTCCAAAAATTCGTCCACGCTGTAAAAGGTTTCGTGGTTGTAGAGACGTCCTTTGTCCTCGACGGGAGCGCTCCAATCGAAGTTCCAGGAATCTCCGGTTTTGTCCATCCATTCGGTGATCTTGGCCTCGAGCTCTTCGCGAATCGGCGCTGCTTGGGGATTGTCGGCGAGGTTGTTAAGCTCGTACGGGTCCGCTTCCAAATCGTAGAGCACCCAGGGCTTGTCGCGGAACCGCGCGTACATGTATTTGTCGGTCCGCACGCCGCGCCAGCCCGCTTCGCATCCGCCGGCGAGGAACGGTCCGAAGATTTGGAAGAACGCCGAATCGGGCCCGGCGTCCGATTCACCCAGAATCACCGGAGAAAGGTCGGCCCCGTGCATGTCGGCCGGGGCTTCGACCCCGCACAGCGACAGTAGCGTCGGCGCAAAGTCGACTTGGGTAAAGAACGCTTCGGTCTCGCGTGGGGCGGCGCCTGAGCGCGGGTAGCGCACGATCCCGGGAATTCGGATCGACTCCTCCCAGGGCTTGCGCTTGAGGCGCTGACCATGCGAGCCGAGCATGTCGCCGTGGTCAGAGGAAACCAGCACGATCGTATCCTGGGCCAGACCCAGCGAATCAAGCTCGCCCAAGATGCGACCGATCTGATCGTCGACCGCGGTGACCATGCCGTAGTAGGCGGCAATCTCCTTGCGGCCCGGGACGTTGGGATAGGGAACCGGCGTCAGCGGGCGGTCGCCGGTCTCGCCGTCAAAGTTCGGCCGGAGCGTGATCTGGTCGGGGTCGTACATCGCCATGTACTCATCCGGGGCGATGTAGGGGTCATGCGGCGGCCCCATCTGTACAGTCAAGAAGAACGGGCGGTCGTCGGTCTCGGTCTCACGCAGGAACTCGATCCCGAGATCGGTCCAAACCTCGGCTTCGAATCGCTTGATGGGGATCGGGACCTCCTCGTCGCGGTAGTACTGCGTATCGAAGTGCTGGTGGGAGACTACGTTGGCCGCCCAGAACTCGAACCCTTGGCGTCGTTCCCCCGGAGGAACCCAGCCGGGCTGTCGCTTGCCCCCATCAAGGTGCCACTTGCCGACGAAACCGGTGCGGTAGCCTGCCTCGGCGAGGACCTCGGCGATTGACGTTTCGGATTCGCGGAGGCGTAGGTCGTTGGCGGTCATCCCGTTGGCGTGCGAATACTTGCCGGTCAGGATGTTCGCCCGCGCCGGGCAGCAGACGGGGGTATTGGCGAAGGTGTTGCGGAACAGCACGCCTTCCGACGCCAGCTTGTCGAGGTTGGGCGTCTTGACATCGGGGTTCCCCATGCAGCCCATCGCTTGGGCGCGCATCTGATCGGGGAACAGGAAGAGGATGTTCGGCGGCCTCGGCGCTGCTTCAGGAGTAGGAGTTGAGCAGGCGGCTGTACCGAGAGTGGCCGCGAGAAAGCTACGACGGGTCCAGGGCTGATGTTGGATCATCGTTTCTAGTGTGCGCGAAAATGCGAGACTTCGCTTTGCCAGGCGGGATCTCACCGATGTCGCCTTCGTTCACGAGCCCCGGCAGGGCCGTGTTGCGGCGTGGGATATTGCGGACGAAAGTGTGAAATAAGGGCCCCCGATTCCCATTTCACACGGTGTAACGACTTGGGTTTAGATTCGAGCCGTTTGAACGCTTCTCAAGACAACGCGATATCACGACAGGTTTCCGCGAATAGCGAGTAAGTGGCTTGATTTGAGCAGCTTGAAGGCACCCAACCGATCAGACCCCCAGGCCGCTTTTCGCCGTCTGGACGCCCCCAAACGGTTTGGAGTGCGATTGATAAAGGTCCGAGTCTTGCGCGGCTTCCGATCAGTCGGTTTCGTCTAGCAGGCTGGGCCAATTCACACTCAGGTGTAGTAGCGAGGCCGAACTCTCGGCTAGTTCTCCGATCAGAAAGCGCTCATCGTCGACTACTGCTTCTGCGTGCCAACGCATTCCTGGGATCCTGCTCGTCTGGCGTCTCGAACTTCAGCGGGAGTTGCGAACACGCGGCGCCGATGAAACCGGTCGACGGCGAGCAGTAAATCCTTGTAAACAGCAAGCTGGACGACCGCATGCGGAAAGGACTGATGATTGCTTCGCCCCCCCGGGCTCAAAGGAGGCTCCACTGCCCGGCTCATCGGGGCCAAACCGGCTGGGGGCGATCTAGCGCTGCTCCAACTGCCCGTGCCGCAATCAGCAGCTTGTCATGGCCGGACAAGAGGTATCCGGAACTCCGGGCTCGACTCGCCGTCCACCTCGACGCGAATCGTCAGGTGCGGCTCACCTGGGCCGTCGACGCCTTCGGGCACGACGAAGTTGAGCTGGTACAGGCCCGCGAAGCCCGGCGTCAGGCCGGCAAACAACGGCGTGACCACGATCTCGTTAATGATCATCGTGACGCCGTCCACGACAGCCGGAGGCGTCGGCGAAGCCGCTCCGGTCCCAACGAACGGTTCAACGACGCCCAGCCCGGACATGAAGGCAATCAGGGCGTCTCCCGTCCGAACAGGGCGCAGCGGCGTCACCAGCTGGAAATTCGTATCCGTAACGATCGGGAGCAGGCTGCCGCCGGCGACGAAGATCGACGGCTGGCTGGATTCGACCTCGATTTCCACTCGATTGCTGATCGCGAGATCACTGCGGAAGATGGTTATAGGGCCCAGCGTGTTCGCGGTCGACTCGAAGGGCGACTGCACATTCGCTTGATTGGGCGACACGAAGATCATCCCTCCAAAGCCGTCGCCAATCTGGATGCTCGTCCCGCCGAGCGCCTCCGGTAGAGGGAACGAAGCGGCGGATTCACTCTCGAGTGAGAGGTTCTGTCCGAAGATCGAAGTCAGCATGCCCGGAGCGATGCTCGCTTCGCGGAAGTCGGCGCTATTGGTGAAGGCGAGGATGACGGGCGGGGCGGCGGGGTTCTCCGCTACGTTGACGTTGACCTGGGCCTTCCCCTCGATCCGCAGACCGGGTCGCACTTCACGGTTCGCAAAGGCGGTTAGGCTGACGCCCTGCTCAACCGAGTTGGTTTGGCTCCAAGTGCCCTCCCACACGCCGTTCCGAAGACTGTGCAAGAAAAGCAACGGATCGCCGTTGCTGAACGCCACTGAGATCGATCCGCCGACCAGCGGCCGGCCGCAATCGTCGGAGGCCTCGAGACGGACCGCCGCCGGGAAACCGAACTTGACGGGATTCCCCTCGCCCGGGGCCTGGAAAGCCAGCGCCACAGACGAGGGCTCGCATCCAGCCTGCTGTTTCGCGACCAGCGGCGCCGCTGCGTTGGCGGTTACCAACGCCAGCAGAGAGACCTGTTGCGAGGGAAGCGGACCGGAGACATCGCTGAGCTCAAACGCCAAAGTGTTTCGATAAACCCCCGGAGCGAGCCCGCCGGCATCAGCCCGTACGGTGACGTCAACGGCGCCTCCCGCTGGGCCCCCAACAGACCCGGCGACAGGGTCGATGATAAAGACCTGTCTCTCAACCTCGCCGCCGGCAGCACTGGTCGTTTGCCCCAGCGCGGCTGTGAAATTGACAACGCTGTTCGAGCTGTTCGCAACCCGCAGCGTCCGGGCCGGCGCTTGGCCTTGCGCGTCCGTGCGAAAGACCAGCCCCTGGGGGTCAACGGTCGGCACGGGGGCGCCGTCGGTGCCGCTCAAGTCGAAAACCACCGTGAGGCGCTCGGGTGAATTCATCGCTTGCGCTGAGCGAATCGTCAGTTGAGCATAGAGTGTGGAGGGGGCGAGTCCGGGCGCTAGAGCCACCCTTGACGGATCGACTGTAACTCTCACCACGGGCGTCTCGGCGTTCGCCCGGGATGTGCCCGATCGCGGCGAAACCTGTAGCCAATTCCCCGTCCCCTGTGTGTTGACCGCGATTTCCCAATCCAGCAAACCGTCGCCTTGGTTCCCAATGCCAAACGTTTGGCGAGTGGGCGGGGGCCCGTCGACGGCGCCGATGAAAGTGAGGCCGGTCTGCGTCGGACGCATCACGGGACTCGATGGATTGACCGTCATCTTGACGGAGACCAGCGATCTCGCCGCGTCGTTCTGGCTAACTCCGACCACCGTGGTTTCGGTCACGACGAGCTCGCCGTCGTACACCCCGGGGCCTCGGCCGCCGCGCGAGGCCCTCACCACCACTGCTTGGGGCGTTCCAGGTGTAAGCTCACCGCTTTCATCGCCCGCCTTAACCGCCAAGAATTCGCTGTTCGACTGCACCAGGAATCCAACTCGCGACTGGCCTTCAGCCTGGAGCGTGAAGCTCTGCTCATCAAATGTCGAAGTCGACCCCAATTCGAAAGCAAGCCTTGAAGGCGTGATCAGTCGGCCCTCGATCAGCAAGCTGAACGGTTGCGCAACGAACGCGCCGCCTTCGTCCGATACCGCCACGCCAAACAGAAACCGTCCTTGATCGGTTAGCCTGCCCGAGAGTACGCCTGTTCCCGAGTCCAGCTCGAGACCCGCGGGCAGCGCGGTTGTGGCCAGGTAGGCGTAGGCTCCGGTCCCGCCGGAGACCTCGATTGCAGCCATGTAGAGTTCGCCAGCTTGCCCCGTGGGCAGCTCCGGGTTCACGGTAAGCGGCGGATTTATAGTGAACGTCAAATCGGCGGACCGTAGGTTCTGGGAGTTGATCACGGCAACCGGAACCAGGCCCGCGGCCCCGAGCAGCGCCTGCGGAACCGTCACCGTCAACGCGGTTCCGGTGTTGGAAGATGGCGCCAGAATCGTCCCGCCAAAGTCAACCGACGTTCCGGGATCAAAGCCGTTGCCGCTGATCACGAGCTGGACGCCCTGGGCTCCCTGCGTGACGGCTGGAGGTGTGAGCTCGGCGAGTGTCAGTAGCGGCGTTTCCACCTGCGCCATGATCGGCACGGACCCGAAAGTTCCGAAATTCGTCACCACCACCAAAGCGCCCGGCAGCGCGTCGGCCAGGGTGACCGAGGCGATGATCTGGGTGAAGCTCGATGACATCACCGGGGCATTGTTGCCGTTGACGGTCACCGCGACATCCGCCACGAAGGACGGAAAGCCCGTGCCGTCGATGATCGCGGACGCCTCCTTGGGCCGGCCCAATTGGCGCGTTGGGAAACTCAATCCGGACGCTACTGACCAGCGGCCCGACGACTCCCAAATTGAACAGGTTGGATTGCGCCCCGCCCGCGGACCGCACCTCCACCGACAGGAAACCAATCGCCGCCAGCAGACCCGGCGGGATCCGGATGCCAAGACGTTGAGCGGAGTTGAAGGTCGTCGGCACTCTCTGGCCGCTGACAAAGACTTCCATGTCCCGAGCGAAGCTGTCGCCATGGACCGTCACGAACAAATCGAGAGGATTGCCGGCCAAGCCGACCGTGGGCGCCAGGCTCGTGATTAGGGGCTGCGGGTTCACCATCAGATTCAAGGCGTTCGAAGGCCCCACGCCCGGGTTCTGAACCGTCACCGTGATCTGACCCGGCGCCGCGAAAAGTGACGCCGGAACAACACCCCTCAATGAAGTGGGACTCAGGAACGTCGTGACGAGAGGCGCGCCGTCGAGCAAGATCGCAGCTCCCGGAACGAACAGCATCCCATTCACGTGCAGCGTAAACGGCGGGGCTCCGGCGATCGCGAGCTCCAGCTCCAGCGATGTCAGCGTCGCAACCTGATTGATCACGGTGAAAAGCAAGGGGGCCGAGACGCCGCCGCCCGGCGCGGGGTTCGCGACGGTCAAAGAAATACCTCCAGCCGTAGCCAGATCGGCCGCCGTGATCGAGACCGTGAGCGAGGTGGAGTCCACGAACGTGGCCATCCGCAGCTCGGGAAGGACGCCGGCGAACAAAATTTCGACGCCGACGATCGCGCCCGGGACGAAGTCCATGCCGCTGAGTGTGAGCGTAAAGGGAGCGTCGCCGACAGTGGCAGTGTCGACGCTCAGTGACGTCAGTACCGGGGCGGGGGTTTGCACCGCCAGCGGCAACGCCGACGATGTGCCCCCGCCCGGCCCCGCCGTGAAAACGGTCACCGAGAAGGTTTGTATCGTCGCCAGATCGCCCATCGTGACCGGCACCGTCAACGTCATCGGGTCCACGAAAGTGGTCGCGCGCGCGATCATGTCGAAATGGACCAAGGAACCGGGGACGAAGCCGGCGCCGTTGACAGTAAGCGTGAAGGCGGCGCCGCCGAAAAACGCGATGGGCATGCTCAGTGACGTCAGCGTCGGCGCCGGATTTTCCACTGCCAGCGGCAACGCCCCCGATGTGCCGCCGCCCGGCCCCGACGTCACCACGCTCACCGAGAAGGTCTGAATCGTCGCCAGATCGGGCATCGTGACAGGCACGGTCAACATCATCGGGTCCACGAAAGTGGTTGCGCGCGGGACGCCGTCGAACTCGACCACCGAACCGGGGACGAAGCCGGCGCCGTTGACAGTAAGCGTGAAGGCGGCTCCGCCGAGCAACGCGATAGGCATGCTCAGCGACGTCAGCGTCGGCGCGGGATTTTCCACTGCCAGCGGCAACGCCCCCGATGTGCCGCCGCCCGGCCCCGGCGTCACCACCCTCACCGAGAAGGTCTGAATCGTCGCCAGATCGGGCATCGTGACCGGCACCGTCAACGTCATCGTGTCCAGGAAAGTGGTTACGCGCGGGACGCCGTCGAACTCGACCACCGAACCGGGGACGAAATCGGCGCCGTTGAGTGTGAGCGTGAACCCAGCGCCGCCGAAAAGCGCGACGGGCATGCTGAGTGACGTCAGCGTCGGCGCGGGGTTTTCTACTGCCAACGGCAACGCCCCCGATGGGCCGCCGCCCGGCCCCGACGTCACTACCCTCACCAAGAAGGTCTGTATCGTCGCCAGATCGGGCATCGTGACCGGCACCGTCAACGTCATCGTGTCCAGGAAAGTGGTTGCGCGCGGGACGCCGTCGAACTGGACCACGGAACTGGAGACGAAATCGACGCCGCTGAGGGTGAGCGTGAACGCGGGGCCGCCGAGCAACGCGATGGGCATGCTCAGTGACGTCAGCGTCGGCGCGGGATTTTCCACTGCCAGCGGCAACGGCAACGATGTGCCGCCGCCTGGCCCCGGGTTGACCACCTGCACCGAGAAGGTTTGGATTGTCGCCAGATCGCCCATCGTGACCGGCACGGTCAACGTAAACGGGTCCACGAAAGTGGTCGCACGCGCGCCGCCGTTGAACTCGACCACGGAGCTGGAGACGAAGTTGTTGCCGTTGACGGTAAGCGTGAACGCCGCGTCGCCGACACTCGCTATGGGCGGGTCCAGTAACGCCAGCGTCGGCGCGGGATTTTCCACTGCCAGCGGCAAGGCCAACGATGTGCCGCCTGGCCCTGGGTTGACCACCTGCACCGAGAAGGTTTGGATTGTCGCCAGATCGCCCATCGTGACCGGCACGGTCAACGTCATCGTGTCTAGGAAAGTGGTTGCGCGCGCGACCATGTCGAACTCGACCACGGAACCGGCCACGAAATCGACGCCGTTGAGCGTGAGCGTGAACCCAGCTCCGCCGAGCAACGCGATGGGCATGCTCAATGAAGTGAGCGTCGGCACGCCCAAGCCAAACTTGGCCACAAAGATGTCAGGAGCGCCCGCACTGGGCAGGGTGGTTTCGTTGGTCTCCCCCGCGCCAAAGGTGGCCGAACCAGCGAAGTCACCCGTTACCAGCGGTTCCGCATCCAATTTCCCTGAGGGTCGGAAACCATTGATTTAGCGGGTGTTTGGGGCTGGGCCTGTGGTCCGAGCAGATTCGCATTCGTGTTGAGGAGTTGCAGCGCAGTTTGTTCTGGTATATTGTATATATATCAGTTATGAAGGCAGCCCCGGCTCGCTCCAGCCTCGCCGATGCCGAGCGTAAGCTGCGCTCCCGCATCGCCCAGCTGGTCCACGGCCGCTGGTTGCTGCATGGCACCGTGGCGCCGCGCCAACGCGTCTGCGGCAAGCCCAACTGTCGCTGCGCCCAGGGTCAACTGCACGCCTCGCTCTATCTGGTGCGCTCGCGCCGGGGAAAGGTGCAACAGCTGTTCGTGCCGCGCAGCTGGGAGCAACGCGTGCGCCAGGCCGTAGCCGACTATCAACAGCTCGAGCGGCTGCTCGAAGAGGTCTCCGAGCGCGAGTGGAAGCGGCTCCAAGACCGCCGGGAGGAGTGACGTTCTTCGACGTCTGATCCAGTACGCGGAGAAGGGTTACGGCCTGCGCAGCCGCCTTCTCGCCGGGGTCTCGGATTCCCGCCCCAAGCCGCGCATCCCCACCCGCGCTGTCGTCGAGTCGACGCTGGCGCTGTTCTGGGCCCGGCTGGGCAGCCTGAACGCTTTGGAAACGCTCGAGGGGGCGCCGTTTTGGAAGAAATGGCTGGGCCGCAAGCTGCCCAGCGCGGACACCATTGGCCGCGTCTACAGCTCGCTCGACACGGCCGTGCTGCGGCAAGCGATTCGGCAGCTGTATGAACGCCTCAAGCGCAACAAGGCCTTGCCCGGCATCGGCGGATTAGGGGTGGCTGTGATCGACGGTCATGAGTCTCACGCCAGCTACCGCCGTTGCTGTGGAGGCTGTCTCGAGCGCCGCATTCAGCGCAGCGACGGCGAACAGCTGCAGTACTATCACCGCCAAGTGACGCTGCAGTTGCTCAGTGACGCGCCCGCCGCCTCGCCATTCAACATCCAAGGCGAACCGCTTCCGCTGTTGCTCGACGCCGAACCGCAACTCCCCGGCGAGGACGAGCTGGCCGCCGCCAAACGTTTGCTCGAACGCGTTCTAGCCGCTTACCCACGGGCGTTTGATGTTGTCTTGGCCGACGCTCTTTACGCCGCCGCGACGTTTGTGAACTTTCTGCTGGCGCACGGCAAGGACGCCGTCATCGTGCTCAAGGACGAGCGCCGCCACCTGTTTCAAGACGTTCAAGGACTGTGGCGAACCCAGCCCCCACAGGCGGGCGAGTATCGCTCACGCGATTGCCAATGGTGGGATCACGAGGGCTTATTATCGTGGCCGCAGGTCGCCCAGCCCTTGCGCGTCGTTCGTTCGGTGGAGACTTGGCGGCGGCGCTCGCAGCTTGACGGCGAGCTCCACGAGCATCAAAGCGATTGGGTTTGGCTAACGACTTTGGGGTCGCGGCAAGTTTCCACGGCGCAGCTGGTGCGCTTGGGCCATCAACGCTGGGACATCGAGAACCGCGGCTTCAACGAGTTGGTCAACGGCTGGCATGCCGACCACATCTACAAGCACGAACCCCACGCCATCGAGACGTTTCTCTTGACGACGTTTCTGGCATTCAATCTCTACCACGCTTTTGTCGCCCGCAACCTCAAACCGTCGTTGCGGCGCGGCAAACCGCGAGTCTTTTGGGCGCGGGTGATGGCGGCGGAGCTGTATCAGGCGGCCACGGGCCCCTCGCCCTAGCACGCGAGTCGACTCCCCCGCCCACCCCGCGCCTGCCAGTAAGCGGCCCTGCCGCAAGAGCCGCCGGGGTGTCTTTGCCCTGCGATTCCCCACCTATTTCCGGGTCAGGACCGCGTGCGAATCTGCTCGTCCTTCACCCCACGCCCCTAAATCCCTCGATTCCCAACTACTTCCGCCTTCTGACTCAGCCTCGTTGCGGAATCGCTGACCCGTTACATAGCTATTGTCCGCACCATCCACCGCTATGCCAGAGGCGGAGTCAGCACCTGTGCCGCCGGCCCGCTTGGCCCAGACCAGGTCGCCGGAGGCGTCATACTTGGCCACAAAGATGTCACGATTGCCCGCACTGGTCAGGATGGTTTCGTTGGTCTCCCCCGCGCCAAAGGTCGCCGAAACTTCGAAGAAACCCGTTACATAGCTATTGCCCGCACCATCCACCGCTATGCCAATACCAAAGTCACCACTTGTGCCGCCGGCCCGCTTGGCCCAGACTAGGTCGCCGGAGGCGTCATACTTGGCCACAAAGATCTCATTACTGCCCGCACCGACCAGGGTGGTTTGGTTGGTCTCGTCCAAGCCAAAGGTCGCCGAACCACCGAAGCCACCCGTCACATAGCTATTGCCCGCACCATCCAGCGCTATGCGAACGCCAAAGTCAGCACTTGTGCCGCCGGCCCGCTTGGCCCAGACCAGGTCGCCGGAGGCGTCATACTTGGCCACAAAGATCTCAAAAGAGGTTCCGGTCAGGGTGATTTCGTTGGTCTCTCCCGCGCCAAAGATGGCCGAACCTTCGAAGGCGCCCGTCACATAGCTATTGCCCGCACCATCCACCGCTATGCCATTGCCCTCGTCCTCACTTGTGGCGCCGGCCCGCTTGGCCCACACGAGTTCCTGTGCCCGCAGTGCCGGGCTCAGGATAAAGCAGAGGCTGAGCGCGGCAAGCAGAAGATATCCGGCTTGTTGCTGGTACATCATCCGTAGCGGTTGCGGCGCCCACCTCCCAACGCAGAGTGTACCTGAAGGGGCGGCGTGCCTGCGGTGCTCGCTGTTGTACTCGGGCCGGCGTGTCCGCAGCCAGAAGCGGGCTGAGGCGATTTCGCCGTCCTGAGAACGGCATTCAGCTCGAAGGCTCCGAAGCGGTATCGCTTAGCCATGTGAATCGCGTGCCAAGAGCGGGTTTGCTCGCCTCACTCCAGCCAGATTCTACCGCTCCGCCGATACCTGGCGGAAACAAACGTTCGCTTGAACGACCGGACAGGAGACCTCAAAAACCCCCGTCAGACGCGTCTAATGCCCTATTCAAGGGGCTTCGGGCCACCATGGGCGCTGGTTGGATCATCTGGAAATTAATTAACAATATCTATCCGTCGGACTGCTCCGATGAGCAGATCCCTTTACACTCTGCGTAACGACTCGGGTCCACCCAACCCTCGTGACCGGTCGAAAATGCCGGTTTCATGGAAATCCGACCCCCGATATTTCACGTTTTCCCTTTGGATATCCCCTCCTAGACAGGGCGCAATCAGACCCCCGAGCCGGCGTTGAAGCCCCCATCCACCGGCACTACCACGCCGGTGATGAAGCTCGATAGCTGTGAAGCCAGGAACAATAACGTCCCCTGTAGCTCATCGGGATCGCCCAGCCTCCCCATCGCTGTTTTCCCAATGACCTTCTTGTAGCGCGGAGTCAGCTCTCCCTGCTCGTCGAACGCGAGGAACCGCAACTGCTCGGTCAAGAAGAACCCAGGAGCGATGGCGTTGACGCGGATGCCAACCGGCGCAAGGTGAACGGCCAACCACTCGGTGAAGTTACTCACCGACGCCTTCGCCGCCGAATAAGCGGGAATGCGCGTAAGGGGCTTGAAGGCGTTCATCGACGAGATGTTGATGATCACGCCCTGCTGGCGCTGGGGCATGTCGACGGTCAGCTTCTGAGAGGCCAGCACGGTCCCGATGAAGTTCAAGTCGAAGGCGCGCTCGAAGTCTTTGACGTCGAGCCCGTAAAAGGATTTTTCGAGCTCAGACGGGTCCGTCAATTGCTCAAGCTCGGTGGTCGCGGCCGGGACGTTGCCGCCCGCTCCGTTGACCAGGATGTCGACTGGCCCTAGACGAGAGTGGACCGTTTCCAACGCCGCCTCGAGCGACTCGGCTGACAGCACGTCGCATTGAATTCCGATCGCGTCCGAGCCCAGTTCGGAAGCGGCCGCGTCGGCCTTCTCCCGATTGATGTCGAGCAACGCGACGCGTGTGCCGACCTGGACGAACGCCTCGGCGAACGAGCGGCACAAGACTCCGCCGCCGCCGGTGATGACGGCGGTCTTGCCCTCAAGGTCGTCGAACCCCAGGGCTCGTTTAGCGGCGGGCAAGTAAGTCCCTGACCGCATCGGGCGCGCGGTCGATGACTGTTAAGAAACTGCGGGCCGCCTGGTCGGGCAAGGACCGGCCTTGCTCCCAATCGCGCAATGTCGCTAGCGCAAGTCCGTAGGTTTTGGCGAAGTCTTCCTGGGTCATGCCGAGTCGTTCGCGAACGTGTCTTGGAAAGGGGACACGTCGCATTCGGGAAAGCTGATCGGGTGTCAAGGGTTGCGCGTCTGGATCGTCGAGTGCGTTCTGGAGCGCTTCCTCGTCGGTCATGCCCCGAAGCCTTTCCCAGTCGGTGTCGCCCTTGAGGCGGCGCTCGCTAGAGAAGTCGATCTTGACTTTCGTGATAGGTCCTTCGCTCATAGCTTTCGGCTTTCCTTGCCGAGATCAATCGTGTCCGCTGACCCCTATCGCAGAATGTGACGTACAGTGTCTGGGCTCCGCACTGTCCGATTGCGATGTATCGATCTTCGCCGTAGTCGAAACGGTCGTCTACATACTCGAGTCTCAGCGGATCATTGAAGACGTGCAACGCGTCTCGAAAGTCCACTCCATGACGCGCCAAGTTCACAGCGGCCTAGGCTTCGTCCCATTCGAGCTCCAAGATTCAGTATACGGGATGCCCGTAGTGGCCCGCGTACCTCAATGGTATATCCTGGCGGCGACGACATGAGAAACCTCACTTCCATCTGCATCGCCCTCGCGCTACTTGCCGGCGAGGCCGGGGCGCAACTGAACACGCTTTCCGCCGAGGAGCGTGGGCAAGGCTACGTCCTGCTGTTCGACGGCGAGAAACTCGACGGCTGGAGCGGCGATTCCCGGCTCTGGTCTGTGCAGGATGGGGCGATCGTCGGCTCGAGCGATGAACACGAGGTCAAGGTCAACACGTTCCTCATCTACGAGAAGCCGTACGCGAACTTCGTCATGAAACTCGACGTGCGGTTGCGAAACGGCAACAGCGGCGTCCAATTCCGCAGTGACCACAAGCCCGGCCCTGGGTGGATTGTCCACGGCTACCAGGCCGACTTTTCCGACGCCGGCGATCGCTCGGCCTGGGGGAACTTCTACGAGGAGAAAGGCCGCGGCCGCGCAGTGATGGCCACGCCCGATCAAGGTTGGCGGGAGGCGAAGGACGTCGTTCGAACCAATGACTGGAACCAATACGAGATCCGAGCCGAGGGAAGCCGCATCAAGCTGACGCTCAACGGCAAGGTAACATTCGACGGCGAGGACGACTTGACGGCGAGCGGCGTCATCGCGATTCAGCTGCATTCCGGACCTGGAATGAAGGTCGAATGCCGCAACATTCGGATTCGCCCATTGCCCTAAAGCCGCGATGCCTGCCCAAACGATCGACGAAGTCATCGCTGAGCTTGACGACATCATCGCTTGGTCGAAAGCGAACGAGTCGCGGCTGGGGTACTTTCCGGCGCTCTACCGCAAGGTCACGATCAAGATCAAAGAGGGGATCGCCGACGGATTCTTCGACGACGGGCCGCGCATGGAACGGCTCGACGTGATCTTCGCCAACCGCTACCTGGCGGCGCTCGAGGCTTACCGCGCCGGGAACTCGCCCAGCCAATGCTCGCTGTTCGCCTTCGTGACCGCTGGGGAATACTGGCCAATCGTCCTACAGCACTTGCTGCTGGGGATGAACGCCCACATCAACCTCGATCTCGGGATTGCCGCCGCCCGGGCCGTCGAGCCTTCCGAGCTTGAGGATCTGCACCCGGACTTCAACAAGATCAACGGCGTCTTGGCGTCACTAGTCGGCGAGGTCCAGAATGAGCTTGCTCAGATCTGGCCGCTCGCTCGCGTGTTTGATCGCTTCTTGGGGTCGGTGGACGAGAAGCTCATCAACTTCAGCATGGAAGCGGCGCGCGATCTTGCCTGGGCCGCGGCGAAGGAGCTGAGTCCGCTCTCACCGGGCGAGCAAGAGCAACGGATCATGAGGATGGACGGACAGATGACGGCTCTTGCGGGAGCAATCCGCAGCCCGGGAATCACCCTTGGAATCGCGACGAAGTTCATACGACTGGGTGAGCCGCGTAGCGTCGCGAGGACGATCGAGATCTTGTCCCGAGATTGACAATCGCACGACGATACGCTGGACGCTGGCCGACTCAGCCAGCGAGAGTCGCTGGCGGCTTGTAGGGTAGAGGCGAAATCTGGTTGACCCAATCAGTCGAATCGGAAGCTCTCCAGACGTGAATCAACTCGTCCACGATCCATCCGATTTCCGCTCGTTGCGCGACGATAATCACCCCTGGGCTGTCCGACTCGCGGACGAAATCCGAGAAATGAAGCGGCATCGTACGGATGTCATGCGTAACCAGTATTCGCCGCTCGGAGGCCGCTTTGGCCAGAACGTCCGGGTCCGGCAGTCCAAGAATGTTGGCTTCAGTAGCAGTGATAAAGTCGATCGCGGGCTGACGCCTGGTTATGCCCTTCACGATCGCCTGATCGACGTTTTCGTCGGCCAGAAACCGCACCTTCAGGACGCTAAGCGCCGCTCTCGCGAGCTTCGATCAGCTTGCGATGCAGCTTCGCGTTTTGCTCGGCAGTGGAGCGTTGAAATTGCTCGAAGGTTCTATCGCCTTCCTCGAGGTAGCGATCAACCTCGCTGCGGTTTTCTAGGTAGAACGCGATCACCCCGTAAACTTTCGCGATTGGAACCGTTGGGTAACTGTCAGCTATCGCCTCGGCCGAGGCCCCTTCGCGGTATCGGTAAACAATCGAATCAAGCGATACCCGCGAACCTTCAATTCGATAGACCCCGTCGACGGCGACAACCGGGTTCTCTAGTTTCAGCGCTGGGGCCATGGCGACTTCAGCTTAACAGCCGCAGCGAACTGGACAGCCTGCGCCCCATCTCCTCGGCGACGCGCTAACCTAAAGCAGTCGGGGGCGTTCGGCGGCGGCCCGAGTCATCCCTACAATTCGTTCAATGAGTGGTTTGTGTCCAGCGGGGTTCGCCCGCAAGGCAGGCCTTCTACGTGCAGTCGGCGCGGTCGCGCTCGTCTGCCTGTTTCTACTGCCGAATTTGCACGCGCAATCGGATCCGGACCGGCTTCCGCCGGACCCGGAGCCCACACTCGCCGCGCCTGCTGACGAGCGAGCCGTTGACGATTCCGACCGAACCGAGCTCAATCTGCTTGGCGAGGTCGACGCCTCGGGCGGTGAGAGCCGGCGTAATGAAAACGTCCAGCTCACGTTGATCGACAACAACGTTCTCAAGGAGCTCAACATCCGCATGGGGACGACGGCGACCATCGTCCGCGAGTTCGAGGCGGACAAGGGCTACTTCGGCGGCGAGTTCGGCGGCTCGCCCTCACGTCAGATCCACTTGTCCAGTCCCACGGGTTCGGGATTCCATGGCGAGCTTTATGAAACGCATCAGAATAGCGTCTTCCAAGCTCGTTCCTTTTTCCAGGTTGGCGGAGTCAAGCCGGCCCGCAGCAACGACTACGGCTTCCGCGTGGGGACGCCGCTGTGGCAAGGCGCAAACCTCACCGTCAACGCCAGCCAGCAGCGCAATACGGGAAACGTCAACGGTAACGTGCTGGTTCCCCGCCCCGACGAGCGCACGCCGCTGGCGACCGATCCCGAGACTCGCAGCATTGTCGAGCGTATCCTGAGCTCCTTCCCGGACGAGCTTCCAAACCGGACCGACATCAACCCGCGGGCGCTCAATACCAACGCGATCCAGCAGATCGACAACGACTCTATCGGTTCACGACTTGATCAAGCGGTCGGAGACTCGGCCGGCCTGTTCTTTGACTACCGCTTCAAGATTCAAAAGGTGGAAGCGTTCCAGCTGGTGCGGGGCCAGAACCCCAACACGACGACCCGCTCGCACGCCGGAAAAATCACCTGGAACCAAGCCTGGTCGCCACGCACGATCTTTGACGCGTCGGTCGGCTTCCAGCGCGTGACGTCATTGATCACGCAAGACGAAACCGCGCTCGGGCCGTTTATCTTCTCCGGCCGACAGCTCGAATCGCTCGGCGGATCATCGAGCCTTCCGATCGACCGCGCCCAGAACTACTTTCGCTACGCGGCGATGGTACGGCAGAGGTTCTCGAGCCACGAGCTCACTTACGGCTTTGCCATCGAGCGCGATCAACTGAACGGCCGGGAGTCTTCGGGCCAGCTCGGCTTGCTGTTGTTCAGTTCAAATTTCGGCCGCACCGCCGTCGAAAACGTGCGCCATGGGACTCCAAGCCGGATTTCGCAAGCCTTCGGAAGAACGGATCGCGGTTTCCGCCGCTGGGTCATGCAGTACTTCGTGGGCGACAGCTGGAAGGCGACGCAGAAGCTAACCTTCGACATCGGCTTGCGTTACGAGCCCTCCACATCACCGATCGAGGTCAACGGGCTCTCGCAGATCGAGTACGGCTGCGACTGCAACAACTTCGCTCCGAGTTTTGGGTTTGCCTACCGCCCGGGAAGGTTCGGCGTCATTCGCGCGGCGTACGGTTTGCACTACGGCCAGATTTTCGCCGCCACCTACTCCCAAGCGCGAAATAACCCTCCCGGCAACATTCGCATCAGCGTCACTTCTCCGAATATCGTCGATCCTTTTCAGGGCCTCGACACCGACAACCTCCCTCCCGACACTCGCGCGAGTACGACCATCATCTCCCCAGACCTGGCCGTGCCATACTCGCACCACTACAACTTCAGCTGGGAATTTAATACAGGCGGGCCTTGGTCGCTCAGCTTGGGCTACGTCGGCAGTCGTACGCACCGCCTGCTGGTCGGCTGGCCCTTCAATCGCGCCGTACCCGTCGAAGGCATTGCTCAAACCACGGCGACGGTGAATCAACGCCGTCCCGACCCACGCTTCTTCGACGTTCGCCACATACTCAACGGCTCGCGAGCCTACTACGACGCCGCCAAGGTCGACTTTTCGGTCCAGCGCTGGGCCGGCGTCTCGCTTGATTTCTCCTACTGGTTTGGTAAGGCGATCGACCTCGGCGCACACTACGCCAGCAACGCCGGTACTCGCGACGCTTTCGCCGGGAGGAGCCAGTCCGAGTTCGAAGTCCACGGTGACGCGAAAGCCCTCTCGGACTTTGACCAGCCGCATGCGGCTCAATGGAGCGTGACGTATGAAACCCCCCAGGTTGGCGGCGCCAAAAGCGCTTGGAATCAGGTCTTCGGTCAGTGGGAACTGTTTTCGGTCATTCTGCTCAAGACGGGTACGCCGTTCATTATTCGCTCGGGCTCGGATGCGCCCGGCTTCGGCAATGTCGACGGGGTCGCCGGCGATCGCATGCATATCCTCGATCCGTCGATCATCGGAAGCAGCATCGACCACCCCGACACCTCCCGGCAAAGGCTGCCTTTCTCGGCGTTCGGCTTTATCCAGCCGGGCGAGCTCAGGGGGAATCTCGCGCGGAACGCCTTCCGCAAAGACGGCATCCGAAACATCAACACGGCCCTTTCGCGGACCTGGAAGGTTGGCGGCGATCGATCATTGACGCTGACGGCCGAGTCGATCAACTTCTTCAATACGCCGCAGTTCGCCGACCCCGGCGGAGAGCTGTCGGGCGCGAACTTCGGGGTGATTACCAACACCCTTAACGACGGCCGAACGTTCCGGTTTACGCTGCGATTCGCGTATTAGCTTAAATACATACAGTATGTATCCATAATTCACATACATTCTGTATCATTCTGTATGTATGTGAACGACGACCGGACTTTCCGGTTTATGCTGCGCTTCGGATTCCGAGCACCCTGCGTGAGGTGAGCGGGGTGTCTTCCGTTTACCCGGGCGACGGCAGCAACAGTGACTGGAAGACACCCCGCTCACGCAGGGTGCTCGGAGAAGACGCCGTCGACGAGCACGAAGGCGATGCGGCAGAGCTTATCGCCGCGGTTGCTCCAGGCGTGATTGGTCCCCCGTTGAACGACCGCGTCGCCGGCCTTGAGGCGCACTTCGGAGTCGTCGAGCACCATGTCGATTTCGCCCTCGAGGCAGATGGCGTAGTCGATGGTTTCGGTGCGGTGCATCAGAGGGTGGGGCGGTTGATCGTCCGGATCGGCGGCGTCTTCGGCCCCCATCGAGGCGAAGGCTGCCCGGGCTTGCGCGCGGTCGACTTGGTCGATCCAGTCCTTCTCGGGCGGGAAGTCGACGACCCGAAAGACGGAACCTCCCTTGGGGGGCGTCAGGCGGATCGCGACGTCCGTGGTTTCCTCGGGTCCGTGGATCTTGGCGGGCATGGAGTCGATCTGCCAGATATTGTGCAGCGCCACGCCGGGGCGGTTTTGCGGGCGGAGGACGTTGGCGACCGTCCCGTCGGAGACCACGACGGCCTTTCCTCGATCGTCGTGGCCGGTAACAACTCGTCTCATGATGGGGCTCCTTTCACTACTCGTCCGGTGACTTTCGTCGCGAGGTTTGCGACCCCGGCTCGTGTCTTTGCGTCGGTCACACGGAATGCGATCGCGTCGTCAAGCCAGTCGTGGCTGTGACCGCTGGGGTGCTGGGTCGCAACCGTTAGAGTGTACTCCTGCGGGGTGAGCCGGCAATCGAATTCAAACTCGACCACTAGTTCGTCGCCGGCTGAGCAGGGGCCAAAGGACGATTCCTCGATCTTGGTGTTGGTGCCGTAGACGTCCAGGCCGTTGCGAGTGCGGATGAGGATTCCGACCATGGGTTCGGGCTGCGATTCGGCAAAGCGTGACCGGACGCGAATCTTGATGGCCTCGCCGCTTGCGACCGCGCGGGTGGGCTCGCCGTCGGCGCCGAGAACCTCCACTTCGACGATCTGGCCGGCGCCGTCTCCATGGCGGTGGCTGGGGGTGACGCCTTCGGCTTCGGCGGCGCGTTCACGGTCGTCGGCGCGCTGGCGCTCGAGGACCTTGCCGACGTATTGGTTGACGACGTCGCTGGGGTCCCCCGCGGCTTGGATCCGGCCGTCCATCAGGAAGATGGCGCGGGTGCAGATCTGCTTGACGAGTCCGAGGTCGTGAGAGACGAAGACGATCGTAACGCCCGATTCCTTGAGCTCCTCGAGCTTCTTGACGCAGCGGTTGGCGAATACGGCGTCGCCGACGGCCAAGGCCTCGTCGACGACGAGGATGTCGGGGTTGACGTGGATGGCCGCCGAGAAGGCCAGCCGGACGTGCATACCGCTCGAATAGGTTTTGACGGGCCGGTCCATGAACTTTCCGATGCCGGCGAATCGCTCGATGGCGGGCATGGATTGTTCGACTTCAGCGCGCTTCAAGCCCATGATCTCGGCGTTGAGGTAGACGTTCTCGCGGCCGCTGAATTCGAGGTTGAAGCCGGCACCGAGCTCGAGCAGGGCGGCGATGCGTCCGACTCTCACGACGCGGCCGGTGGAGGGTTGCAGGATTCCGCAGAGGAGCTGGAGGAGGGTGCTCTTGCCGCCGCCGTTGGGGCCGATGATGCCGAAGGTTTCGCCTTTTTCGATTTTGAAGTTGATGTCGCGCAGGGCCCAGAATTCGTCGTGGAGGGGGCGTCCGAAGGGGAGCAGGGCTTCGCGGATGCGGTCGGCCGGCTTAGAGTAAAGCCGGTAGACTTTCGAGATGTTCTGGGCGACGAGGACGGCCACGGAGCTTCGATTATCGCTTGACTGAATCAGAACGGCGCTGGCGATTCGGCGAAAGGCCCACACATGCGACACTCGATTTGAGTGATACGCGAACGTCTATCGCAGGTGCGTGATCGGATCGAAGTGGCCGCGCGTCGGGCTGGGCGGGCTCCGGAGGACATCACGCTGATCGCTGTCTCGAAGGTGAAGCCGGCGGTTGATGTCGAAGAGGCGTACGAGGCCGGACAGCGCCATTTTGGCGAGAGCTACGTTCAGGAGTTTCAAGAGAAGCGTCGTGAGCTCGGAGAGCTGCCGGGGGCGGTGTTCCATCTGATTGGCAAGCTGCAGTCGAACAAGACGGCGCCGGCGGCACGGCTGTTCGATGTTATTCAGACGGTGCATAGCCAGAAGGTCGCGCGGCGGCTAAGCGAGTCGGGCAAAGCGCTGGACGTCTTTATCGAGGTGAAGCTTTCCGATGAGGAAAGCAAGTCGGGGGCGGCGGCCCAAGACCTGGCGCCGCTGAAGGCTTATATCGAGTCGTGCCGGAACCTACGCCTGCGAGGGTTAATGACGATGCCTCCCTGGTCGGACGACCCCGAAGCCGAGCGTCCTTATTTCAGGCGACTGCGCGGGCTCGCTGAACGGCACGAACTACCGGAGCTTTCGATGGGGATGAGCCATGACATGGAGGTTGCGATCGAAGAGGGCGCGACGATCGTCCGGGTCGGCACGGCGATCTTCGGGAAGCGTGTACGGCCGCAATGAGAATCGCGCAGGTTTCTCCCTTGCCGCCGGCCCGAACGGGGGTCGCCGAGTTCGCCGCTCGCATCGAGCGCGAGCTTTCGAAGCATGCCCAGGTGGAATCGTTCAACCAGGCGGATAGGCAACGCTTGCTGGAGTTCGACGCGCGGTTGTACCAGATCGGCAACAATCCGCTGCACGAGGGGGCTTATCGCGCGGCGATGGAGGTTCCCGGAGTCGTCGAGCTACACGACGCGGTCTTGCACCATTTCCAGCTGGGGCGACTGGGGCCCGAGTCGTATGTGCGGGAGTTTTGCCATTGCCACGGCGGATGGCTCGAGGACTTGGCGAAGCAGCTCTGGAAGGCTCGCTCGTCGTCGGCTTCCGAGGCGATGTACTTCCGGTATTCGATGTCGCGGAGGGTGGTCGAGTCGGCCCAGCGGGTGATCGTGCACAACCCGGCTGCGTTGGATATGGCGCGCGAGTCGGCGCCGGGGGCGGATTTTGTCGAGATCCCGCACTACGTCGATACGCCGCCGGTACACGGCGCTGAGCAGCTCGCGGCCGTTCGATTGAGGCTCAAGATTCCGCGGGGGCTGGTCGTGTTTGGCTGCTTCGGGTTCCACCGTCCGACCAAGCGGCTGCGGAGCGTGCTGCGGGCGTTGAGGGCGGTCACGACCGGCTGGCGACTGCTGGTCGGCGGCGAATTCGTCTCGCCCGACTTTGAGGAAGCCCTCGGGGGAATGCTGACCGATGACCGGGTGATCCGGATCCCCTACGTGTCGGATGAGGAGCTTTGGGAGTTGGCTGCGATCACCGACGTTTGCGTCAATCTGCGCTGGCCGACGGCGGGGGAAACTTCGGGGATCGCGATGAAGCTGTTGGCGCTGTCGAAACCCGTCGTGGTGACTCGCGGACCGGATTGGGATCGGTTTCCCGCCGGGTCGTTGGCGCCCGTGGATCCGGGCGAGGTCGAGGAAGAGATGCTGGCGGAGTGCCTCGAGAGGCTGGCGGGCGATCAGGAGCTGCGGCGCGCGATGGGGGAGGCGGCTGGGAGGCACGTGCGGGAGAAGCATGCGATCGAGGCGGTGATTCCGGGGTACTTGAAGGCGCTGGAAGTCCCCACCGGGCGCCCGGCGTAGCAACCCCGGGGTTGGGACTTAGCCTGCCGTTTTAGAGGTTTGCTCACGTATTTCCGACGATTTCGGGAGAGCGCGGGCAACGTTCTCCCGGTGGCCGACTACACGGCGACGGCGACGGGCTGGTTGAACGTTGCGCCGTTACAGAGGGCTTGGGCAGACGACGAAGTAAGATGAGCTGTTTTTGGTGGAAAACTCAAGCCAGCGCGATTTTTCTACATCTACCCTCTAATGGTCGCTATGTGTTTCGTTTTGATTGACATATCAGCCTTGAGCCATTTGAGGCCTCCGAACACGAATCCGTACAAGTACGTGGATCCAAACCCTGCCGCAACGACGGGGGCGGCGTAGGGCGCCAGCCACGCCACAACCAGAGCTACATTGACCAGGGCGATGGAGAAAGCCGACTTCGTGGCACTCCTGATGAGCCCCGGCATGCGGTAGGGCAGGAGCATCGACACGGTATGCAGTGTGAATACGGCCGCGAGGACGATCGCGACATCGAAACTGAAGACTCTCGCCAGAAGCAAGACGAGGAACATGTGGCGAATCAGCTCATTGGTTGGTGAGCCGGCTCCCACGATTGATCCAGGAACGATCCGTGAAACGACGCGGATCAGCATCGCGGTCACCGCAGCCACGCCCGGAACCCCGCAGATCCAACCGTAGTGCATGCCGACCATCAATACGAACGCCGTGTGCGCCACGGCATCGCAGACGTTGTCCAGAACCGACCCAAATTCGCTCTTGATGTTGAGCTTGGCCGCGACGATGCCGTCCAGGTCGTCCATGATGTTGTTGAAAACGATGAGCGGCAAGATGTACCGATAGCCGTCGTCGAGAAAGAGCACACAGACAGGCAGCACGCCCAGGAGCGAGATGACGTTCGCCAGGTTTCTGACGATCCGATCTCTCCCCTTCGTCAAAAAGCGCGATTGTGCCGGCATCGCTGGACCAGATTAGCCCGCTGCCCGCAGCACGAAGAAATGATTCGTTAGGCGCGGGATCCGCAGCCCCAACGCCTCGGACGCCCGAACAGCCAACGGGTCGGTTAGGCGTAGCGACCAGTATGCGAGACGGCCGACGACGGGGGTCAACCGCAAGGGCTTCGGCATCATCTCCTTCCACTTGCGAACGGACTCACAGCCGATCTGAAGCAGTGCATAGGGCTCGTTCAACTCGGCAGTTGAAACAGTGAGTCCACCTTGTTCGAAGATCCGCAAGTACGACCGGACGGAGCGGTACACTGCCTGATACTCTCCCTGGCGCGTGACGGTTCCCTCACGCACGGTGGTCTCCCTGCACACGATCATGCCGCCGGCCTCGAGGAAGGGGATGAGCTTCCGGAGAAGCGAAATCACGTCTTCGGTCTTAAGGTACATCAGCATGCCGCCGAAGAACATCAAGGAATAGACGCCTTCCGGCTCAAACTCGGACACTTTGCGGTGGAGAGTCTTGACATTGGCGTACGGAGCGCAGCGGCGCTTCAGATCCTCAAACAGCGACAAGCTGGCCTCGATGGCGACAACGTTGGCGAACCGGCCGGAGAAGAACTCGGCCCAGTAGCCCATGCCACTGCCGAGGTCCAACACGGTTCCGTTGGTGTTGGCGCCGGCGATGAGGCGTTGGACAATTTTCGATTCCGCCCGGAATCGAAACCGGCCCGCCCCTGCGGGGAAGCCAAATCCGTCCATCATGTAGGGCGCGAGGATCGAGGGCTGAGCGGCGTTCCAGTATCGCTGGACAGTTGCGTATTCCAGCTCAGCCATGCTGGACTTCAGACGCAGATCGAGCTGCCTCACGAGGTTGCAGCGCCGGCTGCGCATCGTTGTTCTCGGGTTCGCCGAGTCTCGCGAGATTGCGGGTTTCACCCGCGATTTCCATTTTTTTCGCTTCGCGGCCCCGCGAGCTCGCGAACAACCTCTCGGCGGCGCGCAGATCCTCTGGCGTATCGATTTCGTACCAGTTCCCGTCGTCAAAGGATACGGCCCGCGCGTCGAATGCTCCGTCGACGGTCATGTCGCGGAAAACGGCCTCGTAGTAGTCGTTCACCCTGCCCGAGGAAACGTACGCATCGAGACGTCTCCTCATGCGGCGCCAGGTGGACAGGGAGAGGCTGTGGATGTTCACGGTCTTGTAGGCGAGGGGATCTCGTGCAGCGGCGGCGCCCAGCTGAAACTCAACGACGCGTCGCGAGCCGTCCAGCGTGACGGTAGTACCGTGCATCCACGGCTGTCGGGTCGCGAGAGCGATCCTGTCCGGGTGCAGCATTCCTGACAGCAGGCCGGGCTCGAAGAAAAGGTCACACTCCAGGAGGAGAAACGACCGCTCGATTGCCTTCCTAGCCAACCACAGCGAGTAGAGGTTGTTCGTCGTTCGATACTGTGTGTTGCGGATGTAGCTGACTTTCAGATCCGACACGGAGCTACCCAGGAACTCTCGAATCTGATCACCCTGGTGACCGACAACCACGATCAGATCCTCAAACCCCCAGTGCTCCAGACCCGCTATTTGTTGCTTGAGGATGGGGACGCCGTTGACTTCAGTGAGGCACTTGTGGGTGGTGTCGGTTAGCGAACAAAGTCGACTGCCGATTCCGGCTGCGAGCAGCAATGCGGTTCGTACGCGGTCACGTTCCAATATTGAGTCCTCGTTTGTTCCCGCCGGAATCATTTCGCATCGTCGCTAACCTAGGATTTCCGTTTTGGCCGGCCGATCGAGGATAGGACAGCCGACCCCCGCCTGTGATACATCGGTTCTCGCACTGGCACCGCATTCAGTAGCCTCTCCTTGCCGCTCCGCCCTTCCAATACTGCCCGGCCATGGCGTTAAGGCGGCACCCGAGGGCTCTCGAGCAACGCCTATTCCGCGCCGGTCCTCGGCAGCCCGCGTACGCCGGCTGTTTCGGGCCATCGACGCTACGCTCCGGGTCATGCGGCGCCCAGATACGGCCTAACATCGCCCCAAACAGCTTGGGGTTCAGATGCCCTAGGCCAGTGCGCCACTGTACCACACATGCGTCACGCGCCGCCCCGGACTTTACCCGCTGCCGCAAGCTGGTCCGCGATCAGCTGTTGATCCTCCGCGGCAGCCCTCGCCGCCGCCAATAGGTATCCCAGGTTTGTGGGCCAGCACGCTGAGTTGCAGCCGCGCTTCGTCGGCCCGGATCAAGTTCGATCTCCGGCAGAAGCAGCTTGTCCCAGTCCTCGGCGCTGTGCACGTCCCGGTCGCAGCTTCGCGCCCACGAAAGTCACCGTGCTGGTTGAACAGCAGCAACGGGTGGTAGCAGACCGACTCGAAGCGCCCGCTGTAGGCGCTTCCTTCCTGCTCGCTGTCGGCTTGAGTTTTGCCGATTCTCCCGCGCCGCCTGATAGTGTCTGCAGATTCTCGGCAGATACCTGAAGACACGAGGCTCCTACGACCTTGAGTGATGGGTGGCGAGAACACAAGCGTTGCCATGAACGACGTGCCAAGAGCCTCCAAACCCTGCCCAGAGCGCTCTAAGGCCCGATTTAAACGGCTCCGAGCGACTCTATGGGGTGGTTTGGTCAACGTGAGATAATTTCTCGGTAGGTCTTCCGCAGCCCGCCCCCGACGCCCACACTGAAGTCGTCTCGGAGCACTCGTCATGGGAAGCGGATTTTCGAGTCAGCGGTCGCTTCGGAGGTGACACCCAGGCCTGCCGCGTCGAGACTGGTCCCGACGCATATCCTGGACCTCGCATTATTGAACGAATCCTGGCGGTTCTTCGTCCGATACCGTTTCGACTTCCGGCGCCACACCGGACCACTTCCTTCGTACGGCCTTTCGAGGGCTGCTGCTGAATCGCACCCTCGCGCGAGACCTCGGGACGATCAGGTCCAGATGCCTTGTGCGCTCGGCGCTCAGCCGGACGCGCTCGACAGACCGGCGGTGAAATGTGAGCCGCTGACCGGGCAACAACGCGGCCGCCATATCCATCTCTCGCGAGTCCAAAACAAGCTGCTTGACGACGATGGCGTCCCTACCGGTACAAGCAATGTTTACTTCACCCTCCGCGAGCTCAATACTGCAGCCTTCCAATTCAGTCGTCTCGCCGACTTCGGCATCTATCCGCCCTTCGGAAACGTGATCCGGGCTGATCAGAACGATTAAAGTCTGGTTGTATTCCACCAGATAGCCCGGGAACTCACCGGACGAATACGGTGAACCTTTCGGATACAACACTTCTAGGATCACTGGCTTGCCAATATGACGCTCCAGCAGGGGTTCGTATGCGTTCGCCGCCATACCGAGCAACGTGCCGCCGAACTCGGTGATCCGGCCGGATTGCGTCTTCGCGGCCGCTCCCATTCCGGTTCCCGCAAAGCGCCCGATCAACAGTCCGAGCGCATTGATAATGGCGTCCCGTACCACGTTGAGCGAGTTTCCCATCGCTCGGCGCAAACGACGGAGTGGTCCGGGGTGGATGCTTCGGGCAATCTGCTTCTCCCGATCGCGAAGCTCTTCCTTTGTAAGACCGTGAATGGTTCGGCAAATGGCTACAGCTTTGGGAGCCTCGTCATCGTAAACCAGGGAACCTGTCTTGACGAGCTCGCGCGAGTTAGTAAACGGGGAGTCGAAAACGATCTCGAAGCCCTGGCTGCGCACGTGCATGTCTCCCCAGATAATCGGTCCGGCTTCAGGCAGGTAGGTCACGTGGTGATCGTGCATCAGTTTCAGGCATTTGTCTTTCGCGAGTCGACGCACCACCGCAGCTGCGAGGCTCAGCGCGAAGATCAGGACGACCGTGGCAGCAAAAATCTCGTCCAGTTGGAGGGACTCCACAGTTCAGTCTCGGAGGGACCGTTGTCCTAGCGCGTTGCCACAAATCTTAGTGTTGTATCGCAAGCGACTCGCTCTCTCGTCTCGCAAGACTCTTCCTGTCGGATCACTTGGGCTGCAGCCCTCAGATTCTAGCGTTGTCGAGATAGGTGGCGGAAACAAACGATCCTACAAACTCTCCATTGAGGGCATGCCAGAACCCCCGCCAAATGACTCTAACGCCCTGTTTAAAGGGTTCTGAGCCGGTTCAGGTGGTCGTCACTTCAGGGTGAAAATAATTTACAATATTTTCGCTCTGGTACCACGCCACCGAGTCGTTAGGGCTCGTAACAAAATAACATTGTCATATATGAATGTTTTGGCCTATCCTGGAGAGGATGCTAGACCTCGCTGCAATCACACGGCGTTTTGCGGCAGTTCGCCCAGTTCTCGATGAGCGTTCCCGGCGGCTGGTGGCGGCGTCCGAGAGTGCGGCGATCGGGCGCGGCGGCATCTCGGCGGTCTCTCGGGCGACGGGCGTTTCGCGGCAAGTCATTCGCCAGGGGATGGCCGAACTGAGCGAGACGGGCGTCCGCCCGCCTGGTCGCATTCGCCGTCCCGGCGGGGGACGCAAGAAAACGGCGGCTGGGGATCCTGCGCTCGCGCGGGATCTGGAACGGTTGGTCGAGCCGGTCACTCGCGGTGATCCGGAATCACCGTTGCGTTGGACCTGCAAGAGCTTAAGGAAGTTGGCCGAAGAACTGCGGGGAATGGGACATCAAACCAGCCACTCGATGGTGGGCCGAATGCTGCATGATCTGGGATACAGCCTGCAGGCCAACAGCAAGACCATGGAGGGAACCAAGCACCCGGACCGCAATGCCCAGTTCGAGTACCTCAATCGTCGAATCAAACGCCAACTCCAGCAGCATCTACCCGTCATTTCGGTGGACGCCAAGAAGAAAGAATTGGTGGGAAACTTCAATAATAATGGGCGGGAATTGCGTCCGCGGGGCGATCCGGAGAAGGTGCGCGTGCACGACTTTATCATTGCGGAACTGGGGCGAGCCAATCCCTACGGGATCTACGATATCGCCCGCAACACCGGCTGGGTGAGCGTGGGCGCGGATCACGATACGGCGGCGTTCGCGGTCCAGAGCATCCGGCGCTGGTGGAGCTCGATGGGGCGGGCGGCGTATCCGCGGGCCACGCGACTGCTGATTACGGCGGATGCGGGCGGCAGCAACGGGGCGCGCGTGCGGCTTTGGAAGTTGGAGCTGCAGAAGTTGGCCGACGAAACTGGCTTACGAATCGCGGTGAGTCACCTGCCTCCGGGAACCAGCAAGTGGAACAAGATCGAGCACCGTTTATTTTCCTTTATCAGCCAGAACTGGCGTGGCAAGCCGCTGATCAGTCATGAGGTGATCGTCCAGCTCATCGCCGGCACGACGACCGCGGCGGGTCTCACGGTGCACTCGGAGTTAGATACCGCCAGCTACCCTCGGGGCGTCAAGGTATCGGATCGCGAAGTGGCGCAGATTGATCTGCGCCGTGACAAGTTCCACGGAGATTGGAACTACACGCTACATCCCAGGCGGAGCTGAGACTTTGCATAGGTTATTTCGTTACGATCCCTAAGGGTCGCTAAGTCCATCGTTTTAGAAATTCGCTCACGTATTTCTCGACGATTTCGAGAGGGCGGGGGGCAACGTTCTCCCGGTGGCCGACTACACGGCGACGTCGGCTGGCTGGTTGAACGCTATGCCGTTACAGGGGATTTGGCCGCCACTGTCAGGCCTTTGAGCCTGTCGTATAGTCTGACAAAGACGTATGGGGGCGCTTAAGCACCAATTGTAAGTGGCTTCCCCTGCCGGTCATCGAGTCTGCCCCGGCCGGTGAGGTTCTGCAAGCGCTCCTTTCATCTCGGTATTTAGCTTGAAGCAAGGAAACAAGTCGAGGCGCGGCGCCCGTTCGGCCAGAATCTCCGAATCTCTGACCGCAATCAGATCGCCTTTCCCCACAGTTCGGCTACGAAATAGCTGAAAGCCCCGCGCGATCAGCCACGTTTGAAGATCGGCGACCGAGCTGCCGTATCGACTTAAGTAAGCCTCGATGCACTCAAAGAACACACAGCGGGTCTTCTCGAGAGTACGAGGCGCTCCTTCGAGCACGCACTGCTCGTAGCCTTCGGCGTCGATCTTGAGAAGCTCTATGCGGTCGAAAGAGAATTGCGACAACAGAGAATCGAGGGTCACAGCAGGCGTTTGGACTCCGCCGCTGTCAACGATTCTGTTGGCAAAGTCAAGAGCCTTGTCCGTGATAGAAACGGTCCCATCCAACCGATCAGCCGCCGCCTGAAATATTCTCACGTTTCCAAGCCCGGAGAACTCGAGGTTTCCCTTCAGATAGCTGAAAGTCTTCGGGTTTGGTTCGACCGCGACGACAATGCCGGGCTCCTGGACAAGCGCTGCCGCCGTCAATGCCGCTGTTCCAATGTTGGCACCCACGTCGACCACGGTGTCTCCACGACGGAGAAAGTGTCGAAGGAAGATCTCTTCGCCTCGTGGGGCAGGGTCAACCCACAGCCCGGCGCTAAGGCCTGTTGGGAAGAAACGCATTTTGTAGTCGCCGCGGTCGATCGCCAGCAATCGCGACAGTCCCGTCTTCCATAGAACCCGGGAAAGAAGGAACTTGGGGCGGAGTTTTTCAGCGGATATCCTCATCGTTGACCGCGCTCGCGCAGTAACCCCTCGGCCGGGAAGCGGCGCCCCCGCAGAGATCCTCCCCAGTCTAGTCTACTTACGACTCGGGACCGGTCAAAGTCAAAACTCCGGGATCGACGGTTCGTCGCCTCGAGGTTCACGCGCCTTCTTCTAGACCGCTCGATTGTAAACGAATGCCGTATCCCACAACGGCACAGGCGGTTCTGGTATTCCGTAGTAGCGGCTGGTGTGGGAAAGTCGAACCAACGCTCGGCGTTCGGTAGAGGCTTCGAGGAGACGCACCCCACTAGGGCGAATGCCTCAGGCGCTTCCAGGATGAGGATCGATCGTTCGCGGTCGTGCTGGGTAAGAACAGCCCAATAAGCCTACCAAAGAATCGATTTCCGCGGTTCAGACGAATGGATTATCAGTTGGCAGTCCAGAGCTACCCGCCAGGGCCGCAATCCGACTAAGAAAGTCGCCTGTGACGAACAGTCTGGTGGGGAATCCCTGACAACACACGTTTCGAGCGCCAGCGAGGGTGATAGACGAACTGGCAACGAGCCCGGCGCGCTCGCGCTTCCATTGGCTGGCCCTTCCCCTTCGCGCTGGTACGAGCTTGCCATTGACCCAAAGACCGCACTTGTCGACCTCCGGGCGGCTTTGGATCAGGTCGAGTTTCTTTTTCGGAGTCTTACGGCGCCTTTCTTGGTCCTCCTTTGGGAGGCGTGCGGCGAGCAGATCGCCAATTCGCCATGTGACTGCCTAGCAGCCCGTGGCAAAACACCCCGTTTCAGGCCGCGAGAAGCATCGGCGTGGCCAGCGGCGCGCCGGCTGAATCTCGCACCTTCGCCGGGAATCTCCTGAAAACCGCCCCCAGGGCCCCGCACAACCGCCCCAAGGCCGCCCAAGACGCCAATACAAGCCCCAAAACCGACACTTTTGTCCTTTTCCTCGCGTCCGCCAGCCCGCGCGGCGTCCCCGCGCCCAGTTTGCCCCTCATCGCGATCGATAAATTGAACGCGCCCACGTGAATCAGCAGCCTCTTTAAAACATTTTCTCGGCCTTTCAAGTGCAATCGCCGCATCCCGCCCGTCTCGTAACAGTGCGCGAAACTGCGCTCAACCTTCTCCGCTCGCAACTTCATCAGACGCTTGCCGCGCTTGCCTTTGATCCGCCGCCGATTGGAGTACACCGCGTCGCGTTGCCGCGTTCGGCCGCCCCATTTGCGTCGCCCTCGCTGCGGCTCGCTCACGTAACTGCGTACGTCCAGCTCGGCAAAATCCGTCAGCACTCGGTTCGAATGATAGCCCTTGTCCGCGACCACTTCGCTCAGCTCGTCGACCGCGCCAGCGGCTTCTTCCGCCGCCGCTTCCAACTGCTCGGCCGCCTCGACCAGCGTTTCTTCAATCGTCGTGGTATCGCCTTCGTCGGCCGCTTGCAGCGTGACCGCCACCACCGCGCCCGTCTGCAAATCCACCGCGTGCTCGGCCTTGTGCGCCAAGTGCGTACGGCCGTCTTTCATCTTCGTGACCTTGGCGTCGGGATCGTAGGGATGCTTCCAATCCTTGTTGCAGGCCTTCTTCTTACGTTTCTTGTCGATCTTGGCCAACTGCTCGCGCGTCGGCGTCTCGATTCCCGATTCCAGAGCTAGACGTCTTAAATACTCTTCGTAGCCCTCGCCGGAGTCGCAACGCACCAGCGAGCGCATCGCCGCGTTGGCTTCCAGCGTCGTCGCGTCGACCCCGATCGTTCCGCCGGACAACAGGCCTTCGCGGGCCAGCAGCTGCAGCGCCCAGGTGAACACCGCGCGATGCGTTTCGAGGTCGATCAGCCGCCGCGTGCGCGAGATCGTCGAATGATCCGGCGCTTGTTCATCGAGTTCGATCGCCAGGAATCGCCGCAGCGAAAGTGAGTCGCCAAGGCGCCAAGCGACGCCGCGCTCCGAGTCGATGCCTTCGAAATACCCGATCAGCAAACTGCGGAAATAGATGCCCGGCGTGAGCGACGGCCGTCCCAAGCTCGGCGCGTAGAACTGCTCGCACTGGCCTTCGACGAAGGCGTCGAACTCGTGCTCGTCAAATAACTCGCTGAGCCGCAGATAAAACGGATGCCCAGCGCTCTTGGGCAACTCCGAGGTGGCGACCCATAGGTCTTTCTGCCGCTCGCGTCGCTTACGCCGTCCCATTGCCATAAAACAAGTTTATCACCTCTTGTTTCACAGTGCGACTTCCACCACGGGCTGCTAGGCGTCGTTCCGTCGTGCAACTCCCGGCTCGATCCAAATCCGCACTTGTCGGCAAAGGTAGCACCAGACGTAACGGAAGGGCGGAGAGAGCGCTCCTTGTCCAACACATTTGCGACACTCTCAGGTGAGCAATGTCGGTTTCGAAGCACAACCTGCCGACGTGGAAGAAGGCTGGGTTCGCGGTCCTGACCGTGGTTGGGTTCTTCGTTCTTCTCGAAGTCTTACTGGCGCTGATTGGGGTCGCCCCGATTCTCTACAGCGAAGACCCCTACGTTGGATTCGCGGGGAAGATCCCGCTCTTTGTCGAAGTCCCGGGCGGGCGCCCCGCCTACATGGTCACCGCGGAAAACAAGCGGGGCTGGTTTAACGATCAGAGCTTCCCGCGGGAGAAGTCGTCAAAGACCTACCGCATCTTCTCGATGGGAGGGTCGACGACCTATGGCCGGCCTTACGACGACTCGCTCTCTTTCAGCGGCTGGCTACGGGAGTTTCTGAATGCGGCCGACCCGAGCCGCGACTGGGAAGTCATCAATGCCGGCGGCATCAGCTATGCCAGCTACCGCGTGGCGGCGCTGATGGAGGAGTTGATTCGCTACCAGCCGAATCTTTTTGTCATCTATACGGGGCATAACGAGTTTCTCGAGAGGCGAACGTATGGGGAGATTTTGGAGAGACCGGAGATCGTCACGTCCGCGGGAGCTCTCGCCGCCCACACGCGGGTTTTCGCGCTCGGCCGGCGGCTGTTGAACACTCGCTCGTTCCGCCCCGATGCAACGGTGCTCGAGGAAGAGGTGGACACCATCCTGGCGCACACGATCGGTCCGACGGACTACACACGGGACGACGAAATGCGGCGGGAGATTGTGGCGCACTTTCGTTTTAACCTGCGCCGCATGGCAGAGATCGGGCGCTCGGCCGGCGCGGAGGTTGTCTTTGTGACGCCGGCATCGAATCTGAAGGACTCGGCACCGTTCACTAGCGAGGGGAGCGTTGCGCCGTCGAGCGAGTTCGACCGCGCGCTCGAACAAGGCGGGGCCCGCTCCGTTGACGGTGACTTGGGTGGCGCTCTCGAGGCTTACGATCGCGCGGTCGGAATCGACCCCCGCCATGCCGAGGCGCAATACGGGCGGGGAAGGGTTCTCTACCGCCTCAAGCGCTACCCTGAGGCGCAAGACGCGTTGGCGCGAGCCCTGAATGAGGATGTCTGCCCGCTACGTGCGCCGCAGGAGCTCGTTGACGCGGTCCGCGAGGTTGCCGCCGAGACCCACGCTCCGCTCGTCGATTTCGTCGCAACGGTAGCCCAGCGCGCGCCCGAGAGCATCCCCGGCTCGGACCAGTTTATGGACCATGTTCACCTCAATGCGCAGGGGTACCGGCAACTGGCTTTGGAGATATTCGACGACCTTGAATCGCGGGGCGTCCTGCAGCCATCGCCCGAGTGGAACGATCAAACCCTCGATCGAGCCAGCAAGGAAGTCGAGGCCCGCTTGGACAAGCGCATGCACGGTGTGGCCCTGCGCAACCTGGCCAGAGTCTACGTGTGGGCGCGGCGGATGGACGAGGCGGAGGCGCTCGCACAGCAGGCGGCTGAGGTGCTCGGCGAGGATGCAGAAACCTTCAACCTGCTGGGGCGCGCGGCGTCGGACCGCGGCGAGCCCGAGGAGGCGATCTCTTACTACCGCCGGGCTCTTGAGATCCAGCCGAGACACGCCGACGCCCATGCTAGCTTGGCGGCGGAGTTAGTTACGGTCGAGCGGCTTGACGAGGCAATCGAGCATGCTAATGCGGCCTTACGGATTCAGCCTAAGTTCGCCGAGGCCCACGTCAGCTTAGGATTGGCGATGGCGTATCGCGGATTTCCGGATGAGGCCGTGGAGCACTACCAAGCGGCGCTCGCGATCAATCCGCGCTACGCCGAAGCGCACAGTAACCTCGGAGTCGAGTTGCGCGCGCTCGGGCGTGATGAGGAAGCGGTCCAACACTTTCGAGAAGCCCTTACATTCCGGCCGGACTACGTCGATGCGCTAAGCAACCTCGGCGTGGCGCTGGCTTCGATGGGAGACGTTCAGGGTTCAGCTGAGGCTCTTCGGCGGGCGGTATTGCTCGACCCAGCGAACGTGGAGGCCGCGTTCAACCTGGGGGTTGCGCTCTTGCTCGATGGGGCGGCGGAAGAAGCGGTCGAGTCATTCAATCGGGCCATCGAGCGCTCGCCCGATTTCCGCGACGCGCACTACAACCTTGGCGTGGCTTTGGCTTCGCTTGAGCGGCCCGAGGACGCCTCGGCGAGCTTCAACAGGGCTTTGGAGATTGATCCTGAGTTCCAGGATGCGCGAGATCGGCTGGCGGAGTTGGAGTAGGCGTATCGGTACGTCGCTCGGATGTGGCGCGCGGCTGCGCCGTGCCGCCTTGCGCTTGTAGCGCAAGGTTTCCGGGATTGCGACCATTTGTCGAAGCCGGATTCGGACCCGGACCTTGCAGCACAGCTGCAAGGCGGCACGGCGCAACCGTGCGCCACGTCAAGCGGTTTTAACTTTCTAAAACTACTTGCGCGATCGCGTTGTTCTTGGTGTGAGAGAGCGAGACGTGATGCGCGCGGCAGTTTTTCTCCCGTGCCATTTGCTCCGCTTCTCCGCTCAGCCGCAGTGTCGGCCGGCCGTTCTCCTCGTTGATCACCTCGATGTCGCGCCAACGAACGCCCTGCGCCCAACCTGATCCAAGCGCCTTCATCACGGCCTCTTTGGCCGCGAACCGGGCGGCGTAGCGCTCATAGCGATTGGCCTTGTCTTCGACGTAGGCGATTTCCCCCGCGGTGAAAATTCGATCGAGAAAGCGCTGGCCGTGCCGCGAGATGGCATCCCGGATTCGACCCACTTCCTCGAGGTCGACGCCGATTCCCACGATCACTAAAAGTCTCCGCCGGCCGAGGTGATCGACAACTTCCCGTGCTTGACGCCTTTGGTCGAAATCAGCGTGTCGGCCAGGGTAGTTACGTCTTGAGCTGTGCCTTTGATCAGCAGGACCTCGAGGCAATTGTCATGGTCGAGATGGACGTGCAGCGTGGACAGGATCGCGTCGTGATGGGCGTGCTGCATTTCGAGTAGCTTGTCGCTCAACATCCGCACGTGGTGGTCGTAGACAAGCGTCAAAGATCCCACGACCGCGGCGTCGGGGGACTTCCAAGACTCCTCCACCAGCTGCTGCCGGATCAGGTCTCTGAACGCCTCGGATCGGTTCGCGTAGCCGCGCGAGTCGATGAGCGCGTCGAAGCGGTCGAGCAGATCCTCGTCGATGGCTACGCCGATGCGGGTGAGCGTACTCATGGTCTTGAAGCGTAGCTAAGTGCGTCGGCGAAGGCAATCCTCGATATACTCGCTAACAGTGGCAGGGCGTTCCCGTAAACCTCAACTCGAGACCCTCGCGGTCCATGCCGGAGATCGCAAGAAGCTGGCGGACTACGTCCCGGCAACGACGCCGATTTACGCGGCGACGTCGTTTTTCTACGACAACCTCGATGATCTCGAAGCCGTCTTCGATCAGCGTAAAGAAGGTCACGGCTATTCTCGCTACGGCAACCCCACGACCGGCGCCTTCGAAGAGCAGCTGAGAGCGCTAGAAGGGGCGGACTTCGCGCTGGCGACGTCGTCGGGGATGAGTGCGACGCACCTGGCGCTATTGGCGGCGCTGACGGATCGGCGCAAGTCGATTGTTGCGGCCAACGTGCTCTACGGCCAGACCTTGTCGATGCTGATGAACATCTTCGAGCCCATGGGGGCGGAGATTCGCTTCGCCGACCCCTGTGACCTCGAGCGCTTCGAAGAGGTCGTCAGGGACGCCCGGCCCGCCTGCGTGCTGGTCGAGACGGTTTCGAATCCGCTGCTGCGAGTCCCGCGGCTCGACAAGGTGACAGAGATCGCCCGTCGTCACGGCTCGCTAACTCTGGTTGACTCGACCTTCACGACGCCCGTGCTGATGCGTCCCTTCGAGCACGGCGCCGACATTGTGGTCCATAGCGGGACCAAGTATCTCAGCGGCCATGGCGATGCGCTTTGTGGCGCGGTTCTGGCGCGAGAAGAGCACAGCACGGTGCTGACGTTCCTGATGCGGACCTTGGGTTGCAACCTTGGGCCGTTCGACTCGTACCTCGCCATGCGGGGCGTTAAGACATTGGCCCTGCGGATCGAACGGCAGTGCAAGAATGCGTGCGAGGTTGCGGCGCAGCTCAAGGGGATGGCCGGCGTCGAGAGGGTGTACTTCCCTGGCGACCCGGAGCACCCCGACCACGAAATTGCCAAACGCTTCTTCCCGGAGGGGCTCTTCGGAGGCGTGGTCACGCTCGACCTCGAGGGCGGCCGCGAAGAGGCGATGGCGTTTATGAATGCGCTGAAGATGGTGGTCCCGGCAACGAGCGTTGGGGACGTTCATACCATGGCGCTCTATCCGCCGATGTCGTCGCATCGGGACTTAGCGCCGAAGCACCGCCGGCGGCTGGGTATCGGGGACGGGATGGTGCGGCTGTCGATCGGGATCGAAGCGGTTGAGGATATTGTGGCGGATGTCGAGCAGGCGGTTGCGGCGGCAAAGCCTGTGGCGGTGGCGGCGGGTTGAAATGAGGGGCGCCGTCATGCGAGCCGCGGACGGAAAGTCCGCGCCTACTCCCTTTACTCGGCGTCAATAGGCGCGGACTCTCCGTCGGGCCGGCACAGATCTTCAACTTCAGAACCGTTCCCAAAGGCGCATGACTGTTTCCAGCCTCCCGTCGTGGGTTTTGCGAAGGATCGAGCCGTGATTCGATCCGTCCTCAAGCATCGTACGGCACAGCGCCAGCAGCCCTCCCGACTTGAGGTAGCCGCCCAGAAATCCGAGGGCGGCGCGGATGTCAGACGCCGTGAAGTACTCCAAATTGAGAAGGTTGGCTGCTCGGACCAGGTCGAATCGATCGCGCCATTGCGGGTTCTGCTCGAGGACGTCCCACTCTTCAATCTCAATATCGGGGAGTGTTGTCAACTCCGCGCTCACAAGCTGTACAGGGGCTCCGCCAGCCAACTTTGCGGTCGCTCCGATCGAATCGAGGACCGCGTTGGCTACACGCCGCAATAAGGTTGGCTCTCGTCCTTGGGGCCGTCCATACACACCGAACGGCCCCGCGATTTGAAGCAACCGTCCGGACTCGTGCGAGAGGATGTCGATTCCGAGAAACCGGGACAGTCTGGCTCGCGCGTACAAATCGACTGCTGTCGAGACGCAAACCTTTCCGGCGCACTCAGCCCTGTGAACGAATTCCACGGTGGTGACGGCGGAGGATACGCCGAGATCAAGGAAACGAAACTCTGACTTCTCATCCAGCAATCGGATTACAGCCGCGTCGAGGTCGCAAAGACGGTTCGCCGCAGTTGCTTTGAAAGCCCCATTCGGCATCCGCAACCGAGAGAAGAAGAGGGCCTCGATACGAGCCTGGTCCGCAGGGGTACGGGGCCGATCGGGGAAGAAAACCGAGCGCGCGGCCGGTGGGGAATCTTGGCTCATTCGCTGGCTTCGACTTCGAGTTTATCTAAATAAGTGCGGGCTCGATCCCGGTAGATTGCAGAGGGGCTCATCACAGCAGTTTCGCAAACTCTCGAATCTCGTCGAAATGTAGCGTGTGGGCTCCGGGTTCGCCATGTAGGGCCGCGGCTGCCATGCCGGCCGCCAGTTCGCCCGCGCGGATCGGGCGGTAGAGGCTTAGGCGACCGGTCAGCGCCCGCGTTGCTACGGCGGCCAGCGCCCCGGCCGCCCACTTCATCAGGCCCTCTGCCGGAGTGCCGATGACGAAGCTGGGTCTGACCATGTAGCAACGCTCGAAAGCCAATCCACGGATCCGCTCCTCGGCCGCGGCTTTCACTCTCAAGTAGGGAACCGACGAGCGCGAATCGGCGGCGACGGATGTGACCAGGACGAAATTCTTCGCTCCGGCTTCGAGCGATCGCTTGGCGAGCTCCAGGGGATAGATCAGGTCAACCTTCTCTAACAACTCCCGCCCCGCCAGAAGTCGCGCGCCGAGCGAGCAATAGACGTCATCCACCCCCGGTAGGTCGACGCCGGGCAGGGCCTCGAAGTCGACGACGATCGGCTCGAGCTTCGGGTGGGATTGGTCGAGTCTTCGCCGGGCCAGACTGATGATTGTCGATTAGTCGTCCAGCGCGAGCAACTTCCGCAGGCAGGCACGGCCGACAAGGCCCGTCGTCCCGGCAATCAGCGCTCGCCGCGCGGCCATCTCAGCCTGCAAACCCTTGTGTACATAGCCCCAACGAGTCTAGCGAAATCCCTGGACTCGGAGCCGCGCGCGTAAGCAAGCGGTTGGTCGAACGTGCGAAGACCGCTCCCTCAGGGGCCGTGAAAAAATGTTCAAGCCGGTGAACGAGGCGGGCTGCGGCTGAGGCCCCTGAAGGGGCCTCAGCCCGCTCTCCCGGAGTCGTCGACATTTCTTCACGCTCCCTTCACGTCCGCGGCTCCGGGGTGAGGCAGCAGCCTCCCTAGAAAAGGTCCAACCTTTCGACTTTCAGCAGGCGTTGCGCCGGAAATCGGCGGACGCGACCGCGGTCCGATGGGCACGTCGTCGTTCGGCAATGGGCCCTCGATCAACGGCCAGCCGGCGCTGCAGAACAACTATCTGATCGACGGCGTCGACAACAACTCGACCATCATGGGCCTGCAAAACCGCAAGTCCCAAGCCGTGATCCCGTCGCTCGACGCCGTGCAGGAGATGAAGGTTCAGACCTCCAACTACTCGGCCGAGTACGGCCGCAACGCCGGCGGTGTGATCAACGTTTCGATCCGCGGCGGCACGAACCAGTTCCACGGCAGCGCCTACGAGTTTGTCCGCAACAATATCTTCGATGCGCGCCCGACCTTTGGCCGCAACGACCGCGACGGCGACGGCAAGGCCGACCCGGCGGTGCTCAAGCAGAACCAATTCGGCGGCACCATCGGCGGGCCAATTGTGAAGAACAAGACGTTCTTCTTCGCCAGCATCGAGGCCTGGAGAGTGCGCCGCGCGCAGAGCGACCTAAGCATCCTTCCGACCGCTCTCGAGGCGGCTGGAGACTTCAGCCTCTGGCCGCTCCGTTTTTTCTTTTCCTACTACTCCGCAATCACACGCTCGATCTTGCCCATTACTCCGTAGAGCATCAGCAGGGCGCCGATTGGCAGCAGTCCAACCATCACGAACACGGGCCGGAAACCGTAGAGGTCCGCCACCTGGCCGACCGCGTAGTTGAAGATCAAGAAGCCGAACCCGGCGCCGAATCCGGACAGCCCCGAAACTGACCCCACCAGCCTTGGAGGAACTAGGTCAGTCGGCAATGTCAACGCCTGGATCGAGATCGCGTAGAAGGAACAAAGCGCCGTCGCCGCGATCGCCAACGCCAGGCCGTCTGACTCGACGTACCCCATCGCGACGCTGCTGCACATCGTGATCCCGGGGAAGAGCATCGCGATCTTTCGAGCCCGGTCGACCGACCAGCCCCTGGCGATCAACTTGCCCGCGACTCCGCCGCCGATGAACGCGAAAACCACCGTCGGCACGAACACTAGCGGCAGGTAGTCGCGGATATCCTCCATCGTGAAGGCGCGCTCGTCGGCGAGGTACTTCGGCAGCCAGGCGATGTAGAAATACAGGACCGAGTCGGTGAAAAATCGCACGAGCGTCACGCCCCATACCTGCCGGTAGCGCAACAGCGAAACCCATTCAGCGAACGACTTGGACTCCGCCTTTTTCGGCGTATCGAGCTCGGCTAGCTCCTCGGCCGAGACCCGCGGGTGGTCGGCTGGGCTGCGGTAGAAGACCAACCATAAAGGGATCCAGAGAAACCCCACGGCGCCGATCACGACAAACGCCGTGCGCTAGCCGTGGGCGATGATGAGTTGGCCGATCAGCAGGGGCGCCACGACGTTCCCGAGAGTTGTCCCGCTAGTGAAGAACGCTATCCCCAGGCTTCGCTGGCGCGCCGGGAACCACTCGGCAATCGTCTTCACCGAAACGGGCCAGTTGCCCGATTCGCCGATGCCGAGCACGAAGCGGAAGACCCCGAACTCAAGGACGCTGCGGGCGGCAGCGGTCGCCATCCCAGCCGCGGACCAGATCGCCATGATCAGCACGAAGCCGATGCGGGCCCCAGTGACGTCCATCAGCTTGCCCATCAGCAGCTGGCCGACGGTGTAGGAGAGCGTGAAGGCGAAGATGATCCAAGACACGTCGACGTTTGAAAGCCCGAACTCGGCCGCGATCTCGGGGGTCGCGATCGAGAAAGTCTGGCGGTCGAGGTAGTTGATGGTCGTCGCGATGAACAGCAGCGCGGCGACCCACCAGCGAAAGGGGATGCGCATCAGCGAGCCCGCGATTGTATCACTCTTCCGGCTCGTCGAAGTTCGCGGCCATGTACTCGTGATAGGGCCCGCGTAGAAAGCCGAGGAAGATCTCGTTCACCAGACTCAGCGTCTTCTTCGTAGCGTAAGCCAGGTCGCCGTCGAGTGACGTGACGGTCAAAGACACCGAACCCTTGCGGTTCGCACAGTTCGCCGCCGCCCGGTCGGGATCGATGCGGCGATGATCGGGGAGCCCGGCGTTCGCGCGCGATTTGAGAAATGCGCGAAGCTCGCGGTACATCTGCGACCGCGCCGGCAGGTTGGGTAGAAGCCCGGGGAAGGTCAGCGTGTTTCGCTGACTATCGAATAGCAGCTCCTGGCTGCGCGGGCCGAGCCAGGCTATGGTGAAGCGGCTCTTGCCTGCGCGACCTTCCTTTGCGTCGAACGATCGAAACACGCCGCGGTCGGCGTAGCGGCGAAGCTCTCTTTCAACAACATCCATCACGCGTGAACGGCGATACGCTTCCGAGCACCCTGCGTCAGCGGGGTGTCTTCCTTGGGCAACTGGAAGACACCCCGCTGACGCAGGGTGCTCGGAATACCTGGCGCGCATCTACAAGCACTAGTGGTAGTAAGCCATGCAACCCGGCTCGACTTTCTGCAAATGCCCGGGCGGGTAATCGCGGGCGCTCGAGAATTCCTTGGTCGCCTGGCAGTTGATGACTGTCGAGACCCCCTCGGCGGCGGCAATCTTGTAGCTTCTCTCGAGCGCCGGCCGGAAGTCGGCGGCGTCGGTCACGTATTCGCCCCGAGCCCCCAAAGCCTCGGCGATCTTCTCGTAGCGCAGGTTCTCTTGGAAGAGATACATGTGCTCGGCCTTAGCGGTATTGGAGCGTCCGCCCGTTTCGCCGCTACGCCACACGCCCCAAGCGTTGTTGTTGTAGACGACCATCACCGCTGGGATCTTGTACTTGCTGAGCGTCTCGACCTCCATCGCCGAGTACGCGAAGCCTGCGTCGCCGGTAGCGCCAATCACTGGCGCGCCTTTGTAAGGGGCCTGCGGGCCGACGCCGTTCTGCACGGCTGCTCCCGCGCCAACGGTGTAGCCCACGTCGGGACCGATCGCTCCGTATTGGTAGGCGCCGTTCAAAATCTGTCCCGGCCGGTAGGCGCGGACGTAACGGCGGTGATAGCGCGCGACGCTGTAGCCGCCGGCGATGAAGGTCGTCTGCTCCTTCGGCAAACTGGACCCGCTCATGAAGTCGGCAAGCTCATGGGCGATCACGGCTGGGTGAACGCAGTTTGCCGAAGCGCTGTGCTTGAGCCCGAGCTGGTAGTACTCGTCGTTCTGGTCATCAAACGCCTTGCGGGCAGCGGCGAGCTCGTCGACCCACTTCGCGCGTTTGGCGGGCCGGACCGCTTCAGCTAGCGCCTCAAGGGCTGCCTTTTCGCAGCTGACGATCCCGAGGTCGATTGGCATGTTGCGGCCGATGTCGGCGGCGTCGGGATCGATCCGGATGTACTTGGCATCGGGGTCGAACGACACCTCTCCCATGGCCGGCATCGAATACTGGCCGACGAAGATCACCAGGTCGGCGCTCAACAGCGCGTCGGGGGCCGTGCTGGCGGAGAGGCGGTGGTCATCGGGGAAGTGTCCACGCGACGCGCCTGACTCGACGACCGCGATGTCGGCCTTCTCGGCCAAAGTTCGCAGCGGCTCCCAGGCCTTCTGATAAAAGACGCCGGTACTGGCGACGATAATCGGCCGCTCGGACTTGCGGATCATCTCCGCCGCCTGCTTGACGTCCTTGGGCGACGGATGCGGCCTCGACTCGGTCCGGTAGCGTGTCTTATCGAAATAGTATTTGAGGTCCTCGGAGCTTTCGAACTGCGCACGGGCGACTTCGCCGGGGAAATCGAGGTGAACCGGCCGTGGCACGCCGGCCCGCAGGTGGCGGAAGGCGTAGGCGGCGTATTCATGGACACGGTCGGGAGTAATCAGCCGCTTGCCCCATTTCTTCATCCCGACCGTGGTGGGCTGCTGGTAGCCGCGCTGGATCCCCTGCTCGGTGTCGTCGCCGCCGACCGTCATGTTGCTGGCCAGGACGAGCAGTGGCGTGCGACAGGAGTTCGCCGCGCCGATGTTCATGATCATGTTGGTGAAGCCGGGGCCCTCGGTGCCCGACGCCGCGGCGATCTCGCCCGTTACCCGGATGAAGCCATCGGCGGCCGCGCACATCATGCCCTCGGTTCGCCCGCCGTAGCTTGGGATTCCTTCCGAGGCGATGGCGTTGATCACCGGATAGTTCCCCGGCGCGCAAAACAGAGCGCCCAAGCCCTCGGCCTTGCACGCCTTGGCGAAGACTTGGGCGCCGGTCATGGGGAATTCCGCCGGACGGGCCGGCTCGGCGAGCGTCTGCGTGAGCTCGGTGGGAATCTGGATCTTGCGCTGCGAGCTGGTTGTGGCTGCCAGGCCCGAGCCAGCGGCCATCGCAGCGCCGGCGGCGCCAGCGAGGCCTTGCCGGGCAAAACCCCGGCGGGAAACTTGATTCTTGTTGCTTGCCATCTGTAGAGCTCCTAATGCGGTCGTTTGTCGGCCGGGCCGATGCTTCGGATGAAGTGAACCAGCTTGTGGATATCGTCGTCTTCGAGCTTGTCTTTGAAGGGGGGCATATCGTGCCCGGCCCCGTCGTGAATCGATTTAAACAGCGCTTCGTCGGTTTCGCCGAAGCGCCACTGCTTCGGGTTGGTCAGGTCGGGCGCTTCGAAGTCCGGGTTCGCGAGCGCCTTGCCGTCGGTGCCGTGGCAGTGCTGGCAGAGCCGCAGGTAAGTTCTGCGTCCCTCGCGCACGGATTCCTTGCTGTACTCCACGGGGGCGCCCGCCCAGGCCCCGACAGCGGTCAGCACTGTTGCGATTGCGACGCGATGCACGTCAGCATCGTACCATTCCGACCCAACTCATACAGGTACAGGGCCGGACCCGCCTAGCTGCGAAAAACAAAGTACACCGCGCCGAGTAAGCAAAGCGCCGCCCAGACGTAGTCCAGTTTGAGCGGCTGGTGCATGTAAAAGATCACAAACGGGACGAAAACGGTCAAGGTGATGACTTCTTGAAGGACCTTCAGCTGCCCCAGGCTGAGCGCCTGGTAACCAATCCGGTTCGCCGGAACTTGAAACGCATATTCGAACAACGCGATGCCCCAGCTCACCAGGACCGCGACATACAAGGGACGGGCGGAGAGTTCCTTGAGATGGGCGTACCAGGCAAACGTCATGAAGACGTTGGAGATCGTTAGCCGTAGGAGGGTTTTGGCGAGGATCACAAGACCATCATCAGGCATGGTCAGGGCGAAGTCAGGTGTTGCCAACTTCAGGTATTAATCGAGCCGCCGTCCACGGCTAATGTCTGGCCCGTCACGAAGTCGCTGTCGCTAGAAGCCAGGAACAGCAGCGCTCCAATCAGGTCGTCCGGATAGCCATGGCGCTTCAAGGCTCGGCTCGCCAGCACGCCCTGCTCGGCTTTCTCTACGTGATCCTCGTTCGCGAGAATGCTGTCGCTGAGGATCAGGCCCGGCGCGAGCGTATTCACACAGATTCCGTGCGCTCCGAGCTCGCGTGAGAGGGCCCGCGTGAACGACAGCACGGCGCCCTTTGAGGTGATGTAGTGCGTCATCAACGGGGGCTGCCCTTTGTAGGCCGACCCGGAGGAGATGTTGATGATCTTGCCCTCGCCGTGCTCGATCATCGACCCGGCGACATGCTTCGTCATCAGGAATGGGCCGCGAACGTTCACCGCCATGACCTTGTCCCAGAGGGTGACGTCGATGTCGCTGAACTTCACCGGCGGGAGGGTCGAAAACACGGCGGCGTTGTTGACGAGGATGTCGATGCGGCTATATTGTGCGAGCGTTGATTGGACCAGCGCCGCCACCGAGGCTTCGTCGCTGACGTCCGTACGCACGTAGGCGCCGCCCATGTGGCTCGCCAGCTCGGCGCCGTCGGCGATGTCCGCGATCACGACTTTCGCGCCTTCGCCGGCTAGCGCCTCGGAGTAGACGGCGCCGAGTCCTTTGGCGCCGCCGGTGACGATCGCGACCTTGCCGTCCAACCTGCTCATTGCCTAGCTTGCCTTGGGGGGCAGATCGCGAGCTTCGACCGCGGACTCGAAACCTTGACGGTTGTGCGTCCCGTCGCAGAACGGCTTGTTCTCCGACAATCCGCAACGGCAAAGGCTTAACGCCGTGCGGCCTCCTAAGCCGAATTCGGCCCCGTCGTGCGCGCTAATGCTGAAATCACCCTCGATCCGCAGCGGACCGTTGTTGAGAACTCTGACTGTTGTATTGGCCACTAAGTAAATCTCCTGTCGGCCGGGGCCGATCTTCTAGCTTAATACCCAGCAGCAGGCTTTACCGAACCCGCTCCCTGGCGGTCGCGGCTCTGACGTCCGGCGGTCAGCTTTTGTGGTGCGAAGTCAGAGCCGCGACCGCCAGGGAGCGGGTTCGGCCGGCTTTGTCCCGTCAAACGCGATCGAAGTCCGCTTGCCAGTCGACAACCATACGCTTGATGGCGGTGGCGTCTTCGATTTTCTCGTCGAGGACTCGCCGAACCAGGGCGGGCATCTCGCCGTCGGACGCGAACCGCAATCCGATAAGCTGCTTGCCGCTGAGCTCGGCAATTCTCCCGCGTAGTTCTTCGGGTAAGACGCCGGCCAACCGGAAACGCATCTCGGTCCGGATTACGCGGTCTTGCAGCCTGAGCGCGTACCCGCGCAGTAGACTAAGTCCGATTAGGCCGCCCACGCCGACCAGGAGAGCGCCCGTGCCGATCAGGCAAACCCCCGCGGTCGAGCTTGGCATGAAAAGGCCGACAACGGTGGAGATGACCCCGGCCAGCATTGCCAACGCCGCAGCGAACCACGGACGCGGGACGACCACGTGGTTATCGAAGTTTTGGGGTGTGTTGTCGGTCATAAGGTTCGTGCGATTCTAACGGATCGCGTGCGGCGGGCTAGACCCATAGATATGGTTACGTCTACCCATACGTATGGTAAAATCTGGCTATGAAGACTACCGTTGAGATTACCGACGGCTTGTTCAAGACAGTGAAGGAGAGAACCGCGGAGCGTGGACTCACCTTCCGTCAGGCCGTCGAAAGCGGCCTGCACCGCTGGCTGGAGGATACGGAAAAGCAGCAGGGCTTCAAGCTCAAGGACGGTTCCGTGAAGGGCACGGGGATGGTGAAAGACTTCACCTTCCAAGAGATGCTTGAGCTGGGATATGGAGATCGCGGCTAGTGACCGCGGTTGACTCGAACATTCTGATCTATGCCCATCGGCAGGATTCTGGATGGTTCGAGCCTGCGCGCCAACGATTGCACGATCTGGCCGAGTCTGAGGCTCCGTGGGCGATTCCGTGGCCGTGCATCCACGAGTTCGTCGGAATCGTGTCCAATCCCAAAGTTTTCAAGCAACCTAGTACGCTCGAAGAGGCTTTTGGCCAAGTCGAAACGTGGTTCGCGTCGCCTCACCTCCGCATGCTGAGCGAGCGTGTCAGCTACTGGGCGGTCCTGAAGCGCACTGCCCTCGCCGGCCAGATTCGCGGCCCTCGGATCCATGACGCCAGAATCCACGCCATCTGCTTAGAGAACGGCGTCACGACCCTCTGGTCCGCCGACCGGGACTTCAACCGATTCGCCGGCCTCAAGATCGTGAACCCGTTGCTGTCGAACTAGCTCCCGGCAGGCTCCCACAGCTCGACCTTATTGCCGTCCGGGTCGTAGATCCACGCGAAGCGCCCGTAATCGTAGCCCTCGCGCCGCGGGTCGATCGGCACCCCTTCCCGCTCGAGCTTCGCAAGCAAAGCGTCGAGGTCATCGACGATGTAGTTGATCATGAACTGGGCGTCGCTGGGGGAGAAGTAGGACGAGCGCGCGGGGAAGGCGCTCCAAATCGTGAGTCGTTCTTGGGCGGGGTTGTCGAAGTCGCGCCAGTTTAGGGTCACACCCTGGCCGGGAACCTCATTGAGGCCCAGCTTTTGCTGGCGCCACTCGCTGAGTTGCTCGTGATGCTCGGATTTGATGAAGACGCCCCCGATCCCGATGACACGTCCTGTTTCGCCTGGCATGGCCCCCAATGTACACTGCGTTTGATGAAAGCGCTAACCACCGCCGGCCTGATCCTGTGTATGGCGATCGCCGCCCCCGCGGCTGATCCGTTGAACGTAATCGTCGTCCTGGTGGACGACCTCGGCTGGATGGACGTCGGCGTCCAGGGATCAGACTTCTACAAGACCCCGAATATTGACAAGCTCGCCGCCACGGGGATGCGCTTCACCGAGGGGTACGCCGCCTGCGCGGTCTGCTCGCCGACGCGCGCCGCGCTGATGACTGGACGCTACCCGGCGCGATTGGGGATCACCGACTGGATCCGCGCCGAGTTCCAGCTCCAAGGGCGGCAATGGCCGAACATGCGCCAGGCGCCGGGGTACCACCGCGGCGACAACACGCTGCTCACCCCGGTTAATGAGTTGGTCCTTCCCCACAGCGAAATCACGTTGGCCGAAATGCTCAAACCACTGGGGTACCGCAGCCGCTTCATTGGCAAGTGGCACCTGGGTGGACGCGGCCACCTACCCACTGATCAGGGGTTCGACGAAAACATTGGCGGCTGGGACTACGGCCAGCCACCGTCCTACTTCGACCCTTACACCGTGGGCGATTGGCTGCCGATGGGCATCCCTACGCTCGCGCCGCGCAATAAACCGACGAGTACCTCACCGACCGCGAGGCGGACGAAGCGGTCTCGTTCATCCGCGAAAACCGTGACCAGCCATTCCTCTTGTATCTGTCGCACTACGCGGTCCATACGCCTATCCGGGCGAAGCCGGACCTGATTAAGAAATACGAAAAAGCGCGTGACCAGAAGGGGCAGGACGACCCGGTCTACGCCTCGATGGTTCACAGCGTCGATGACTCGATGGGGCGGCTGTTGTCGACGCTCGAGGAGCTTGGCCTCGACGACAACACGCTGATCGTGTTCACGGGCGATAACGGCGGACTCGACCGTGAGGGGCGTCCGACAGAAAATGCGCCGCTGCGCAGCGGCAAGGGCTACGCCTACGAGGGCGGGCTACGCACACCTCGGATTTTCCGCTGGCCTGGGGTGACCCAGCCGGGGTCGGTTTCAAAAACGCCGATCTCGAGCGTCGACTTGGCGCCGACGATCGCCTCGGCTGTTGGCACGCGACCGCCGGTCGACCGAGCGATTGACGGAGTCGACCTGACACCGGCGCTGCAGGGTTTCTCCCTAGAGGACCGGGCGCTCTACTGGCACTTCCCACACTATCGCCATGGCCCCGGACACGACCCTTATTCGGTGATCCGGGACGGAGACCTCAAGCTGATCAAGTTCTATGATCCGCCCAAGCTGGAGATGTACGATCTCGCGAAGGACCTCAGCGAGACAAATGACCTGGCGCCGAGCCAACCGGACAAGGTTCGAGAGCTCGAGGCGAAGCTGAGTGCGCATCTGGAGTCAGTCGGAGCACGTATTCCTCGTGAGCAGTAGAATAGCGGAACCCGCTCCCTTGCGGTCGCGGCTCCGACGCCTCGCGGTTGGCTTTTGCAGCAGGACGTCAGAGCCGCGACCGCAAGGGAGCGGGTTCCGCGGGCCTTGCTTTCGCACAAGACGGCTGTCAAAGTTGAAGGCGCAACATGAGACCCCTACTCGTTCTTCTCGCGATCTCAATCGCCCTGCCCGCCTGGGCCCAAGTCTCCAAGGAGGCCAACGCCGGCTATCAGACCCGCGAACAGCGCGCCGGCGTCGCCCGCAATCTCGACAACCCCGAGCGCGAGAGCAACGACAAGCCCCGTGAGCTCCTCGACCAACTCGGCATCAAGCAAGGCGACGTGATCGCCGACATCGGGACCGGCGTCGGCTTCATGATTCCCTACTTCCTCGAGCTGATCGGCCCTGAAGGAAAACTCTACGCCCAAGACATCCAGCAGGATTTTCTCGACACGGTCAACAAGAAAAAGGCCGAGCACGGATGGAAGAACGTCGAAACCGTCCTCGGCGAGCAGACCGAGCCAGGGCTTCCCGACAATGTCGCCGACCTTGCCTTTATCCTTGACGTGTATCACCACATCAACTACCCCCAGGAGACGCTACGCAACGTGGCCCGCGCGATCAAGCCCGACGGCAAGTTGGCGGTCGTGGACTTCTACCGCAGCCGCAAGCACCCTCGTATGTCCGACGAGCGCTTGAAGAGCCATATTCGTAAGGATCGCGACGGGTTCAAGGCCGAGATCGAATCGGCGGGTTTCAAGTTCGTGAGGACGTTTGATCAGCTGCCGCACCAGTACGTGCTCGTGTTCGCAAAACACTAAACCGCCGACCTAAAGGTCGGGGCTCAGGGCCTGGAGCCCCGAGGTTCACCTCGCGGTCGAGTTAACCGTCAGGTCTGTAGGATGATAGGAATCCATGGCCGAGCCCCATACAGCCGCGCGCGTTCTCATCGTTGATGACGAAGACGATCAGCGCAGCGGCCTCGCCAGCTTGGCCTCCTCGTGGGGATATGAGGTTCAAACCGCCACCGACGGCCAGGACGCCCTATCCAAGCTAGACAATTTTGCCGCGCACGTAATGGTCACTGACCTCAACATGCCGCGGGTAGACGGCTTCGAGCTGCTTCATCGCCTCAGTGCGCAGGGCGGAGGCCCCCCGGCGATCGTCCTCACCGCCTTTGGCACTGTCGAGAATGCCATCAAGACGGTGCACGACCTCGGCGCGTATTGGTTCCTTGAAAAGCCGATCCAAGCCAGCGCGATGAAGCTGTTGCTCGAACGCGCGGCCGCGCAGGGCCGGATGCGCGAAGAACGCGAACGCCTGCACCGCGAGCTCAGCTACCACGGCGCTGTCGGCGAGCTGGTCGGCGGCTCAGCCGGGATGCAGGGGGTCTTTTCGACGATCCGGCAGGTGGCGCCGAGCTCGGCGGCGATCCTGATCACCGGCGAAAGCGGCACCGGCAAGGAACTCGTCGCTCGCGCCGTACACGACCTGAGTCCGCGCGCATCCGGTCCGTTCGTCGCGATCAACTGCGCCGCCATGCCTGAGTCCTTGATAGAGAGCGAGCTCTTCGGCCACGAGAAGGGCGCCTTCACCGGCGCGCTGCAGCGGCGCCAAGGTTGCTTCGAATTGGCCAATCGCGGCACGCTCTTGCTCGACGAAATCGGCGACATGCCCGCCGCCACCCAGGCCAAGCTGCTGCGCGTCTTGGAAGACTCGAAGGTTCGACGGCTGGGCGGCTCGATCGAGATGCAGGTCGACACGCGAGTCATCGCGGCGACGAATAGGAAGGTCGAAGAGTCAGTCGCCTCGGGCGAGCTGCGCGAGGACCTCTATTACCGCTTGAACGTCTTCCATATCGAGCTCCCGCCGCTACGCCGGCGCAAGGACGATATCGGACCGATCTCGGAGGCGTTGATCGAGCGGCTCAACAAGAAGCACGAGTGTCGTGTGACCGGGATTCACGCCGATGCGCTCGATCGGCTCCGGCTCTATTCTTGGCCCGGGAATGTACGCGAGCTTCGCAACGTCCTAGAAAGGGCGGTGATCGTGGCGGGGGAAGGCCGCGTGCTCCCGAGCCACCTGATCGGGTTCAATCCTGACGGGAAGAGCGTCGCGCTGGAGGCCGACGATCCCGATAGCGTCGCGCTGAGCGTGGGGACGACGGTTCGTGAAGCCGAGAAGCGGTTGATCCTCAAGACGCTCGATCACACGGCGAACAATAAGACTCGCGCGGCAAAGATTCTAGAGATCAGCTTGAAGACGTTGCACAACAAACTGAAGGAATACGGCCCGCAATGACGTTGGGACGTGGCGCACGGCTGTGCCGTGCCGCCTTGCGCCTATGGCGCAAGGTCTCTGATTCGGCCACGTCACGGCTACCCGATCTAGCACAAGACGTCGTCGAAGAACCTTGCAGCAAAGCTGCAAGGCGGCACGGCACAGCCGTGCGCCACGTCGCTAGAACCACACAGCGATGAGCGTATCGATCCGCGCGCGGCTACAGCTCTCCATCGTCGCGCTTGTGCTTGCAGTGGCCGTCGCCCTGTCGGTTCTCTACCTCAGCGCCATTGTCAACGACAGTTTCCGCGAGGCTCAAAACGTTGCGGGAATCTATGCCGACCAGGTTGAGACGTTCATCATTCGCCTCACCGAAGCCAAGACCGCCGACGCGGCTCCCGGAGACCCTAGCGATCCTATTGAGCTTTATGTCGGCTTCGTCGAGAACGACCCCGATCTGACCGCTCTGCTGCAGAGCCTCGTCGGCAACGCCAGAGTGATCGTCGAGGGCCTGGTGACGGGTCCCGAAGATCGCGTGCTGGTCGCGTCGATTCCAGCCAAGCAGGGGCAGAAGCACACTTCGTTGCCGCTACTTGCCGAGTTCGACCGCAAGCGGCTGTGGGAGCAGGTGGTCGAAGTGTTCTCAGGCAGCCAGGACTACGAGGTCGTCCGACAGATCGGCGTGAACAACGAAACTCTATTCACGGTCCGCATGGTCGTCTCGTCGGTCTTGCTGAGAGATGAGCTCCGGCCGTCGGTGGAGAGCCTAGCGCGCATCTCGTTGGGCGCCCTTGTGCTGTCGTTGTTAGCGGCCGTTATTGTCTCGAGACTCGCCGTCAGCCCCTACGCCCGCATCGCGGAAATGATCGACCACATCGCGTCCGGGGAAGCTCGCGAGCCGCCCCGGTCCGGGGGCGGAGCCCGGGAGCTCGCGGTCGTCGAGTCAAAGCTCAACCTGCTCGGCAAGCAGTACCGCGGCGCTCAGGCCGACGCCGACCAATTACGAACCAACATCGATTCGCTGCTCACACGAATGCAGGAGGCGGTATTCCTCTTCGATAGCGACGACCGCTTGTTGGTCGCCGGCGGATCGGCCGAGCGAATCATGGGCCGGAGCCGTGAGGAAATGATGGGTAGAGCGATTGGCGAGATCTTCCCCGACTCGACCGAGATGGGCGTGACTATTCAAGGCGCGGTCGGGCTGCGCCGCGGCGTCAAAGACCGCCAGGTGCTCTACGAACCAGCCGGCCGCGACCCGGTTCGCCTGATCGCCGATGTCGAGTTGGTCGAGGAGTTCCCAGGGCCCCAACGCGTCGGCGCCTTAGTGACCCTGCGCGAAGCCGAGCCACGCCGCCAGATCGAATCGCAGCTCGACGTCTCGACCCGCCTGGCCGCGATTAGCCAACTCACCAAAGGGGCCGCGCACGAAATCAAGAACCCGCTCAACGCGATCACCCTGCACCTCGAAGTTCTCAAGCAGAAGCTCGAGTCCGCGCAGGTCGGCACGGAGGAAATTGAAGTCATTTCGAGAGAGATCAGACGCCTCGACCGGGTCGTCAAATCGTTCTTGGACTTTACTCGGCCGGTCGAGCTTGATGTCCAGCCGCTCGACCTCAACAAACTGGTCGACGAGGCTTTGTCACTGATTCGCCCCGACGCCGAAAAGCAGAAGGTGATGATGATCATTGGCGGGGCCCAGTCCAACGCCTGGATCCAGGGGGATCGAGATCTGCTCAAGCAAGCGTTGCTGAACGTCCTCGTCAATGCTCTGCAAGCCATGCCGGAGGGCGGCGAACTGCGAGTTTCGGTCGAACCTGATGGGGGCGATTGGGTCATCCGAGTCGCCGATTCAGGCGCGGGAATCGCCGAGCAGGCCAGGGACAAGGTCTTCCAGCTCTACTTCACCACGAAGGGCGAAGGATCAGGCATCGGGCTAGCGATGACCTTCCAAGTCGTTCAATTACACGGTGGTACAATCGAATTCACTAGTGAGCTCGGCGAAGGAACCGAGTTTCGGTTGCAGTTTCCGGCCGCGGAGCGCGTGCGAAGCGATTCAGCGGAAGCCCCAGCATAGTCTGATTGTTCTGGCTGGTCCGTCTGGTGCAGCAACCGTCGGAGGCCGTGAAACAACGCCTACGTTTGTCGACGATTTCTGCACATCTGTGGCAGGAATTCCGAGCACCCTGCGCGAGCGGGGTGTCTTCCCGCCAAGAGCCGAGACTCTCGCCTGCGGTGGCGGCAAGACACCCCGCTCAGGCAGGGTGCTCGGAGAACGCGCCGCACGGCCAAGCGCGCGGTTCAAGAAGCGCGCGGACGATGCTTGCCCTAGTGGTGCTCGCGCTGCTCGTCCTGCTGGTATCGTCCTCTTGCGGCAAGAAGCGCGCCGCGGGAAGCCCTATCGCACCGGCGGTCACCGCCGGTCAGCCCGAACCGGAACCGAGGCCCACCGGCCCGGTGTCGGTGCCGCAGACTCGGGTGGAACTGCCGCAGCCGCAGCCGGTTCCCGAAGGAGCGGCGCTGGCCGTTCGCGGTCCGCTGCCCGAGCGGCCAAAGGCCCCCATGGGCCCCCCAGCTCCGACCGGCGAGACTGCAGCAGTCACGGCCCAAGCCCCGACGCCACAACCCGCCGAGCCCGCGGCGGAGGCCCCCGACGCACGGGTGCAGGTCCCGGCGCTACGCCAAGTCCTAACCCGGGCCCAGCGGCAGGAATACAATCAAGTCATCGACAGTCGGATCGCCGAGACCAGGCAAAGTCTGGAACTGCTGAGAGGAAGACCCCTGACGGTTGATCAGAAAGCGCAGTACAAACGAATCCGGGTGTTTCTAAGGCAAGCCGACGAAGCGCGAGCCCAAAATCCCGCCTTGGCGAGCAATCTCGCGGAAAGAGCGCGCTTACTTGCTGAAGATCTTGCGCGAAATTTTCGATAATGTCTGTCAGCTGTATGCGGACAAGCAAAGTGTGGACGAGGCGAGTAAGGCGAGTCGGGGCGTCATCTAAGAAGTGAAAAGTTGGTTCGGCTCTCAGAACGGGTTGGTAGGCCTCGACCTGGGCTCAACGATGTTCAAGGCCGTGACGCTCGAAAAACGCCACGGCGGGATCGCGCTCAAACAAGCGGCGCTTGTCGGAACTCCGGCCGGCGTGCTCACGGCCGGGGCGCTCACCGACGGCATCTCGGTCGCCCGCAGCTTGCGGGTGCTCTGCGATGATGTCGGGATCAAGGAAAACCGCATTGCCGGCGCGATCGGGGGGGAGAGAGTGGTTGGGCAGACCGACTCGCTCCCGTCGGAGTACGAAACGGCAGTCGAGCAGTTTGTCGAACGGCAGGCGGAGCGGGTGATCCAATACCCCATCGAATCGGCGAGTTGGGGCTACCAGGAAATCGCCAATTGGGGCGAGCGAAAGATCCTATGGGTCGCCTCGCCCGCCGAACAAGTCGACTGGCTACGGAAATCGGTGGGTCTGTCGGGCAAGTCGGCGAAAGTCATCCAACCACAGGCCTGCGCCCTGGCCAATGTTTACTGTCACAACCACGAACCATCCGAGGGAGAGTTCGTGCTACTGCTTAATGTCGGGGCGCGCCACATGAGTCTGGTGCTGATGAGCGGCGACACGATGCTCTACGCGCGCGACTGTGCTATCGCCAAAGATTGGCTCTCGGCTGAATCCGACGTCCTTTCCGACCGAGTCTGGCGGTCGCTAGCCGAGCACTGGGATCCGATACACGAAAGGGGCGCGCCCGGCCTGATTCGGTTGTCGGGCGGGGCGGCCGCGTCGCGAGAATTGGCCGACAACCTGCCTAATTTGTGCGGGATTCCGGGTGACCAGCTCGAGCCCTTCAAGCGAGTTAGCTTTTCACCCGAATCAGACGCGGGAAAAGTGGCGGCTCAACATGGGTCAAGCCTTGCCATCGCAACCGGTCTCGCCCTGTCGAGTTTCACAAAGCTATGATTCGCATTAACCTCCTCAAAGGGCGGGCAGGCGCGCACGGTGTGATCGCAGGGGGGGCTCGTCTCCGTTGCTGGCGAAGTGGCAGCTTTGGGCGGCGGTAGCCGCGGTCTTGGCCGCGGTTGGGATTTTGGCAATGACGTTGCGGGCCCCGAGTGATGAGCAGATGCGGGCGGGCGCCGAGCCAGAGACGGCGCGCCCGGCGCCCGAACCCGCCGAGGTCGCGGCGGCGCCGAAACCTCGCCCGGCCAGTTTGGACCCAAACCCCGCGAAGTCGGCCCGTTCTAAGCCCGCCCCAAGTAAAAAAGTTGAACGGCCGCCGATCACACGGACCGCTTCTCCTTCCGTCTCTGAAGGTGAGGCCAACCGATTGACCATGGTGACGGCGACCCCCGCCGGAGACGGCCTCGACGTGTTTTTCGCGATTCGCGGCGAGCCCACGTTTCGCGTCATCCGAGTCGACGGGCCTTCACGGCTCGCGGTGGACATCGATCAGTCCCGCGTGACCATTGCGCGTCAAAACCGCCAGAGCGAAGTCGACCATCCGCTGGTCACCAGAATCCGAATTGCACAGAACCAGCTCGAGCCTCCACGGATTCGGGCCGTGCTCGAGGTTCCATCATTCCCGTCGGTGAAGAGTCGCGTCGACGCCAATGGCATTACGCTGGAGTTGCGGTAGATCCGAGCACCCTGCGTCAGCGGGGCGTCTTCCCGTTTCCCTAGCAGCAAGACACCCCGCTCACGCAGGCGGCTCGGAAAAGCAGCGGCGCGGTCGAGGCATGCCTCGCCCCTACGACCAATGAACCCGCATCTCGCGCGTCTCAAAAACGTTCGACGCCTCATCCGGCGGGCCGAGGTCGACGGCCTGTACGTGTCGGCGCTCGTCAATATCCGGTACTTGACTGGGTTTACTGGTAGCGCGGGGCATCTGATCGTCACCCGGGACGAGGCCATCCTCTACACCGACGGCCGCTACCAAACGCAAGCCGGGGAGCAAACCGCCGGCCTGGGCGTCGAAGTCGTCATCTTCCGCGAGAAGCCGGTTGAGAATTTTCTCGATGAAGTTCGCAAGAAGCGCTTCCAAAGGCTCGGCATCGAGGTCAATCGGCTCTCGCATGCGATGTTTCGCCAGCTCAAGAAATCGGCGCCTCGCCGCAAGCTCGTCGAGCTGAATGGTCTGGTGGAGGGCCTACGCGCGATCAAGTCAGACGAGGAAATCGCGGCGATACGGCGATCGATCGAGCTCAACTCCAAAGCGCTCGACCTGGCTTGCGCCAAAGCGCGCCCCAGTTGGACCGAGGCTCGCTTGGCGGCCGAAATCGACCACGCGGCCCGGACGCTCGGCGCCTCTCGACCGGCCTTCGAGACCATCGTCGCGGGCGGGGCCCACGGAGGCCTTCCACACGCCCAGCCGCGCAATGTTCGACTGGTTCCCCGCTCGATGGTCGTTATCGATCAAGGTGCTATACTCGACGGGTACACAAGCGACATGACGCGCATGGTTGCCTTCGGGCGTCCGGGGCCCGAGCAGCGCGACGTGTTCCAGGCCGTGCTGGAGTCCCAGCTCGCCGCGATCGACTCGGTAAAAGCCGGCGTGTCCGCCCGCACGGTCGACCGCGCAGCCCGAACCACACTCAAGAGATTCAAGCTTGACGAGTTTTTTGTACATTCCACCGGACACGGGCTCGGGCTCGAGGTCCATGAAGGCCCGCGGTTGGGACCGAATGAAGATCAGCGCCTAAAATCGGGTATGGTCATCACTATCGAGCCGGGCGTGTATCTTGAGGGCCGGTTTGGCGTTCGAATCGAGGATGTTGTCGTGGTTCGTCCGAATGGCTGCGAGGTCTTGACGCCGACGCCGCGGGAGTTGCGAGTTCTCTAACATGAATCGAGGATGCGAGCCCTGAGCCCTGACCTTTAGGTCAGTGGTCCATCCGGCCCGCATGACGAGCCTCAGACGTGCAAATGGATCTAGAAGAAATCAAAGAACTGTTGCAGATCGTCAACGACTCCGGAGTCGCCGAGCTCGAGGTCGAGAGCGGCGACCAGACGATCCGGATCCGTAGGACGGTAGCGTCGGAGTCGACCGCGCAACCGCCCTACGTCGTGGTCTCCGGCGGCGCCGCGCCGTTGGCTCCGGCGGCTCCGCTGGCCGTTGAACCGCCTCAGCCGGCGGCGGCCGAAGCCGCGGACGAGCCTGACGAAGACGAGGACCTGATCATCGTGACTTCCCCGATCGTCGGGACGTTCTACCAGTCGCCTCAGCAGGACGGTCCGGCGTTCGTTGAAATCGGCGACAAAGTCAGCGCCGGCCAAGTGCTCTGCATCATCGAAGCGATGAAGCTGATGAACGAGATTGAATGCGAAACCTCGGGCGTGGTGGCCAAACGGTTCGTCTCGAATGCCCAGCCGGTGCAGTACGGCGAAGCGCTGTTCGGCATCAAGGCGGAGGAGTAGGTCGGTGATCGGAAAACTCCTGATCGCCAATCGCGGCGAGATCGCTCTACGGGTGATCTCGGCGTGCAAGGACCTGGGCGTGCGAACCGTGGCGGTCTATTCCGAGCCGGATCGAAATGCTCTGCATGTTCGCTACGCCGATGAGGCGGTTTGCATCGGGCCGGCGCGTAGCTCTGACAGCTACCTGAAGATTCCTTCGATTATCAGCGCCGCCGAGGTCACCGGCGCCGACGCCGTGCACCCCGGCTATGGTTTTCTGGCTGAAGATCCGGGGTTTGCGTCGATCTGCGAGGTTTCGGGGCTCACCTTCGTCGGTCCGCGCTCGGATGCGATTCGGATGATGGGCGACAAGGCCAGAGCGCGCAAGGCGATGAAGGAAGTCGGCGTTCCGATTCTGCCGGGGTCGGAAGGTCCTCTTGGTTCGGTCGAAGACGCTCGTAGCGAGGCGGCCCGGATCGGATATCCGGTGATTCTGAAGGCGGCCGCGGGCGGCGGCGGGCGCGGCATGCGCATCGTCGGTAAGCCCGCGGAGTTGGAACAGAACCTTCACCGGGCCAAGCACGAGGCGGCGGTGAGCTTCGGTTCGTCGGATGTGTACGTCGAAAAGTTCATCGAGCGGCCGCGCCACATCGAGTTCCAAGTCATCGGCGACAATCATGGCCGCGTGATCTCGCTCGGCGAGCGGGAGTGCTCCATCCAGCGCCGGCATCAGAAGCTACTCGAGGAGGCGCCGTCGACCAAAATCGACCAAGCGACTCGCGAGGAAATGGGCCGGGGACTCAGTAGCGCCCTGTCGAAGATCGGCTATTCCAACGCCGGCACGGTTGAGTTCTTGATGGATGAGCAAGGAAGCCTTTACTTCATTGAGCTCAATGCTCGCATCCAAGTCGAGCACCCCGTGACCGAGATGGTCACCGGCCTCGACCTGGTCAAGAGCCAGATTCGGCTAGCCGACGGCGAGCATCTCTCGACGGTCATCCCGGAAGAAGTGACGATCCGCGGACACGCCATCGAGTGCCGTATCAACGCTGAGAACCCTGAAACGTTCACCCCATCGGCCGGGCGCATCAGCAAGTTCATCCCCCCAGGGGGGATCGGCATACGGGTCGACACGGCGGCTTATTCGGACTGGTTCGTGCCGCCGCATTATGATTCGCTGGTAGCGAAGTTGATCGCTCACGGCCACGACCGCACCGAAGCGATCACGCGCATGCAGCGGGCCCTCGACATGTTTGTGGTCGAAGGGATTCACACGACGATCCCGCTACACAAGCGCATCATGGCCGATGAAGACTTCGCCTTGGGGAACTACGACACCCATTATCTCGAAGACGCGGCCGTGCTAGCCGGCTGAGGCAAGAAGGCTTGGCATGCCAAGCCCCTACGTTGAACCTTGCAAATTAAAAACTTTATTTTTAATATGAGAGGATGATCGACCGCCGAGCGGAAGCGTCCGTCCGTCTCGCCCTGAAGCGGCAATCGGCGGTTGGCCTGATTGGTCCCCGGCAAGTGGGGAAAACGACTCTGGCGCTCGATATCGGGAAACAGACCAATGCTCTCTATCTCGACCTGGAGAGCGTTCGCGATCGAAGCAAGCTCGAACATTCTGAGCTGTTCTTGACCCAATTCGCGGACCGTCTCGTCATTCTCGACGAGATCCACCGTACCCCCGAGCTGTTTCAAACACTTCGTGGTTTGATCGATCAGGGACGCCGGGATGGTTGGCGAACCGGTCGTTTCTTGATCCTTGGGTCGGCGTCGGTAGAGATGCTGCGCCAGTCCGGGGAGACTCTCGCGGGTCGCATCGAATATGTCGAGCTGAACCCGCTCGATGTGCTCGAGGCCGCCGAGGATCGTCGAGCTTTGTTACGTCTGTGGGTCAGAGGAGGCTTTCCTGACAGCCTACTGGCGGCAAGCGACACAGACAGCTTTGCCCATCGAAGCAACTTTATCCGTACCTATCTCGAAAGAGACGTGGCAGAGTTTGGACCGCGTATTCCCGCCGAGACCCTACGCCGGCTCTGGACCATGCTCGCCCATCAACAAGGGGGGCTGATGAATGCCTCCAAGCTGGCGGGTTCGCTGGGCGTCAGCGCCCCGAGCGTAGCGAGCTACGTCGATCTGCTTGCGGATCTGTTGCTCGTGCGCCGTTTAAGTCCCTATCACGTCAACACACGCAAGCGGCTCGTCAAATCACCCAAGGTCTATGTACGCGACAGCGGTCTGGTCCACGCGCTGCTGGGAATCTCGGATTACGAGCAGCTGGCCGGCCATCCTACAGCCGGCGCGAGCTGGGAGGGCTTTGTCATCGAGAATCTACTCAGCGCGGCTCCGGATCAAACCCAGGCGAGCTTCTACCGAACATCGGCCGGAGCAGAGATTGATTTGCTGTTGGAGTTGCCGGGCGCGCGCGGGCGATGGGCGGTCGAGATCAAGCGCGGGCTGGCGCCACGCGTCGAGCGTGGGTTTCACAGCGCGCGTAGCGACGTCGAACCGTCTCAGTCATTTGTCGTCTACTCGGGCGAAGAACGCTATCGAATTAGCGAGGAGGTCGAGGCGATCGGCGTGGCGGAACTTGCCTCCCTGCTGGCATCGCCCTGAGGCGGCAAGGGCCGGAGTTGAGGAGCGGACGCTGAGGATGTGACGATCCACAACCGCCGATCAGGGTAGCGGCGTGTGAGCGCATGATTGCTCTCAGGCCCGCGGTCGTTGGCCCAAATCACCGGCTGGCTGTCGATGTTGGCCCCATTGTAGACCCAGACCGTATTTAGCGTGTCGGCTGGGTCGCACTTGACGAACACGAGGTCATCGCCGGGCGTCTCGGCGAGGTCCGATTCCAGCGCCAAGCGGCGCTGCATCCCAGGCACCTGTTGTTGGAAGAGCTCTCGGTTCGAACCGCTGACTCCTTCCCCGGCGGCAACGGCAAACCAACCCAGTGAGCCGACTACCGCAACACCAACGGCGGCGGCGCCAACTGGGAAGCCGCGGCGCCGGAACGCGCATACCCAGCGGAGGCATAGAGTCAACAAGATCCAAATCGCAGCCGTGGCCGGCGCCACGTACTGCGGAGAAACCGGGATCCGCTCGAGCGCGGCGAAGCCGGCTACCGTCAAGCAAACGATGGGAGCCAACGCCATCCTGTCGCGCCGAATCGCCCAAGGCGCCGCCAGGAAGAACAGCGCCAGCAGGCCCCCGCAGTAGAAGCTCACCGCCTCTCGGAGGTTGTAGTACTTGTCTTTGAAATACGTGTAGGCCTGTCCTGATCGCTCGTAAATCACCTTTTTGCGGTCGCCGGAATACGAAGCGAGGCACTCTTGCTCGATCAACGGTTTTTCTTTTACGAATTGGCCGAACAAGTAAGGGTACCGCTGGTATTGCGAGATGTACTCGACGTAGGGCAAGCGCAGCGCGGAGCCGGTCACGGCATCGTTATAGACGGCCATTGAGCAGGCGCCGGCCCCCAAGACCGCTCCGAACGCCAAGCCGGCACGGAGCCGAATGGCCAGAATTGATGTCCGTTCACGCGATTGCCGGCTCCACCAGCGGATCGCGACGAACCCGACAACAGGAATCGCCGCCGCTAACCCTTCCCATGGGCGAGAGCTCGCCAGCAGCACCAGCCCGCCCGCAAGAGCCACGGCGTCCCGGGCCCGAGGCGCTCGGGTCATCCTCAAGGCGGCGCCTAGCGCAAGCGCGCCGCCGATTGCCGCGACGCAGCCGCCCATGTAGCCGTTCACCCAGTAGTCCAACACTCCGAATCGGAGCCCCGCCAGCACCGATCCAAGCAGCGCCCAACGCGGCGAAACGGCGCCGCAAAGCGCCCAGAACAAGGCGGCAAGCATCAGTCCGTTGCTAATTAGGACGCCGACCCAGGCGTGTCCCAGCAACTGCCCCGCGGCGAGAAAGACGGCCTGCGCGGGCGGGTACTTCGAGTTGTAGGTTGGTTGGTTGAGAACGTGGAGCGTTTCGAAGTGTCGCCAGTGCGGGTGCGGCGGGTTGGTGAGCCGGCCGGAGGCGAATGTATCCGCCTGCAGCAGGTAGCTCAGCTCGTCAGGGACAACAGGATCGGGAGCGGGCGCCCACGGGATCAAGGCCAGCCGAAGTCCAACGAATCCCGCCGCCAAGCCGAGCGCGATCAGCAGCCGATTCGGGTTTTCCGGGACGACTTTCGCCGCTCGCTCGACCCAGGCAGAAAATGTGAACTGGTTTGACGTGGCGCGCGTTTCCGGCCGGGCCGCGAATCTGTCCGCGGAACCCGCTCCCTTGCGGTCGCGGCTCTGACGCCCTTCGGTTAACGTTCGACGGGCGGTGTCAGAGCCGCGACCGCAAGGGAGCGGGTTCCGCGGACTTAAGTCACAGCCGGTGTTAAGTAAACAGTATTGGGATCTACAGCGAATCTCCCTCGAGTGGAATGCCATGCATCTTGCGGTAGACCGGGCCGTCATAGACTCGCGTGGACTTGAACAGCTCGTGGCGTCCATCGCCGGCTTCCTCGCGGGAAAGCGCCGCGATTTCGGCTTTCTCCGACTCGCTCAAGGGCTCAAAGTCGCGAGCGATCTCGAGATCGGCTTCGAGCTGCTCCATCCTCAGCCACCCGCGAACAATCGTCGTCACGGGCACGCTCAAAGCCCAACGCACGCACTGCTCGGCTGACACGTTTGACTCCGACGGAATCTTCGCCACGCGGGGACCGCCGCCCAGCGTCTTCATCCCCAACACCCCAACATCACGCGCCAGGCACAACGGAACGGTCTCGTTCTGGAACGAGCGGTAATGATGATCCATCACGTTGACGGGCATTTGCGCGGTGTCCCACGCGAAGGCCTTGTTGAGCATCTTGTTGTGGATGCGGGGGTCCTTGTGTCCGGTGAAGCCGATGTAGCGTATTTTGCCTTCGCGTTGGGCTTCTAGCGCGAACTTAAGCCCGCCCTTTTCGAACACCCAGTCGGGATCGTTGTCGTAGTTGGTTTCGTGGAATTGCCACAGATCGAGGTAGTCGGTCTTGAGCCGGCGCAGGCTGTCTTCGAGGCACTGGCGCGAAAACTTGTCGTCGCGGCCGGAATTCTTGGTCATCAGGAAAACCTTCTGACGCCAACCCCCGCTGAGCATCTCGCCCATGAATTCCTCGGCGTAGCCATCCAGATAGACCCAAGCGTTGTCCATGAAGGTCACGCCGGATTCGATCGCGTGATGCGCCATGCGAAGCGCGGCCGGCTTGTCGTCTTGCGCGGCGCGGCCCAGATGCGCACCGCCCATCGTCAGAATCGATACGTCCTCGCCGGTGCGGCCCAACCGGCGCGTCGGCACACCGCCGGTGCGGTTCTTTTGCGCGATGGCCTGTTGAGCTAGCGCGGCCATGGCGGCGCCCCCAGCTATACCCACCCCCACAGCGTTTCCCAAGAAAGTACGACGGGAGTCTTGTTCAGCCATTCGACGCTCCTCAAAGCCCTGACATTATAAGGCGCCCAGACTGCCGAGCCCACAACTACACGCCCCGTGCGATACCGGCAAGGCTCCTAGTTTTCAATGTGCTACGTGGGGTTTTCGATGCGCTACGCGCAGTCGTGCTGTCGAAACCCGAGTATACGCGCGATTCCGAGGGTCAACTAAGAAAACCCACCTATATTCGGAATCTTCGGCGCCCAGGACACTGTCAGTATGGCGCAAGAGCCGCTGCCCGAGGGAGAACCACAGTGTCGAACGAAACCGAGACGGCCTTGACGCCGCAGACCGACGAAGAAGCATCTTGGGCGCAGCTCGACGGCTCGAACGGCCGTCCCGACCAGGCCGATGCCGCCGCGCACTATCGTTCGGTCCAAGAAGCGCAGCTTTCTCACGAGCATTCGATCGAGAATCTTCGCGAAGAGGTCCGCGACTACGGCGAGCAGCTCGCTTCCCTTTCATCCAGCGGCAGCGCCGGCGCGGGAATATCGATGGAAGCCGTCAAGCTACGATTGGACGCCCTGGAACGCAAGATCGGCGAGTCCGCCCCAGATCCGCTGCTCAATGAGATCGTGCATCGGCTGGCGGCGCTCGAGAGCAGTGCGGGCCCTCGCTCCAAGGACCCGCGCGTCAGGGAGATCGCCGCGGAGGTGGAGAAGCTCCGAAAACGAGCAGCAAACCCCGCGCCTCCCGATCCTCGGACTGACGATCTCGTATTGCGGATTGCTTCCCTGGAATCCGGGGTCAAGCGTTCCCAAGATTCGAGCGGCGAAGCCAAGCGACTCCTCGAGCGAGTCGAAGCGTTGGAGTACGAAGTCGCCCAAGCGTACGAAAAGCGCTTCGAAGGGCTAGCCGGGCAAATTCAAGATCTCCGAGAGCGACTCGAACAGCAAGCCGGCGAGCTTCCCGCTCCGGAGGTGCTCTCGCGCCTGAGCGGCGTCGAGTCGGCGCTCGAGGGTTGTGTGACGGGCTCGTCGTTCGAGCAACTCTCCAGCAAGGTCCAGGGCCTCGAAGAACTGCCGGAATCGGAAGACGGCGAGGCGCGCGCCCGCCTGGAATCGCTCGAGAGCAGCGTGGCCACCCAAGACGCGCTCGAGGCGTTGAGCAGCAAGCTCGAGGCGCTCGAACGGAAGCCGGAGTCCGAACCCGACTGGGCTCGCCGGGAAGAGGTGCGCGAGCAGTTTTCCGAGCTCAAGCAGCAGCTGAGCGGACAGGCCGACCAGGCTTGGGTTGCAAAGCTAGAAGAGCGCTTGGCCGAGGTGGAGAGTGCAAATTCCTCGGGCGATTGGATGCCGGCCGAAGAAGCGCGGGCTCAGTTCGCGGAACTGAAGGAAAAGCTGGCCAGCCAATCCGATCAGACCTCCGTCTTGGAGCTTGAGGCTCGCCTGACTCAGCTCGAGACAGCGAGCTCGGGCGCCGACTGGCTCCCCGCCGAAGATGTAAGAAAGAGCCTCGTCGACCTGGAAGCTCGGATTGATAGCGCTTCGCAAGAAACTTCTCAAGACACGGCTTGGGGAGAGCTTGAAGCGCGCCTCGATGTTCTTGAAAGCGCCGGCGCCGAGGGCAGCTCGGCGGCGCATCCTCGTCTGCTCGAGCTGTCGGATCGCTTGCACGATCTCGAGGAGCGTCTGGAATCGGCTTCGGCGAGCTCCGGCGACCCCGAAGTCAGGGCCCGCCTGGCCGACCTGGGCCAGCAGGTCGCGGCCCTGCTTGGCAATCAGCCCGGCGGCGAGCCGTCGATCGACCTCGTGGAGCTCCAAGAACGGCTGGCCGAGCTCGAAAGCCGGCACGGTCCGGAGGAGCCCTCCTCTCTTGACACAGAAGTATTTGAGCGTCTGAATCAGCTCGAATCCTCGCAAGCGTCGATCTTCGAGCCGGGGCTGCAGGAGCTCACCGAGCGTCTGACCGAGCTTGAAAAGTCGAAGCCGGAAGAAGGCGATGACGCAACTTGGAGCCAGTGGGCGCGGAACACCTTGGTCGAAGTGGGGGAGCTGCGCCAAGAGGTTGAAGACCTTCGCCAGTCCGGAGCCGCGGGCGGATCGCTTGACGAAGGCTCGCTCGTACAACTCGGCAAGGGAATCTCGGAAAGCATGAACAAGGCCGAGACTCGATCGCTGCGAGCCCAGATGTATTTTGTTTACTTCACGCTCGGCATGCTCTGGATGGTCGTGCTGTACTTCGTGATGCAGCTCCGCGGCGGAGGGCTGTAGGGGCGTCGCTTGCTACGCCCGACCCCGATCTAAAGATCGGGGCTCAGCTCCCCGCTAGCTCGACCGTCTCGATCTCGAGGAAACCTTCGTCTAAGACGCCTTCAATGCGCACGATCTTGCCCAGGTACTCCTCGACCTTGTATTCCTCGAAGATCTCGTAGACCTTCTTGGGGTTCTTCGAGTCGACGAAGACCAGCAGCTCGTCGTCCCTCTTGAGCTTCTGTGCGCAGGGCGCGTGGTCCTTTACCGTCTTCTTGCCGGCCTCCGCGCAGGTCGCGTAGGCGATTAGGCCGGTGAATTGATCCGCCGCGGCCAGCGCGGCAAGCACCAGCGCCAGTGCCGGTACGAGCATCTGTCTCTTCATCGGAAACTCCTCCTTGTCCTAAACAATATCGACGTTCGAAAGGCCAATCCGGATTCATCTGAAATCCTGGCCTACACTGTTAGGACCCTTGATGAAAGATTCGAAGCAGTCCTGGTTCTCCATTGTCGCTCCTGGCATCCTGCTGGCGGCGACCGGAGTTGGAGCCGGCGACCTGCTCACCTCCACGCTGGCCGGCTCCGAGGTCGGTCTCACGGTGCTGTGGGCCGGCATCGTCGGGGCATTTTTGAAGTACTACCTGACCGAGGGTATCGCGCGCTGGCAGCTGGCGACCGACACAACGATCCTCGAAGGGTGGTCATGGAAGCTCGGCGGCTGGATTCGCTGGGGCTTCATGATCTACCTGGTGTTCTTCTCGGTCGTGGTCGGGGCGGCCTTGGTCAGCGCCTGCGGGGTGGCGGGCGCGGGACTGCTTCCCATAGGGGACCTGGAGGAGTCGCGGCTCGTCTGGGGGATCATCCACTCATGCGTCGGCTTTGGGGTTGCTTGGCTGGGGAGTTTCGCGGCGTTCGAAAAGATCATGGCGGCGTTGACTGGGACGATGTTCGTCACAGTCATCTTTACCGCCGTCGCCGTCGCTCCGGACCTCTCAGCGATCGCGATGGGGTTGATCCCGCAAATCCCAGCGGAAGGGACCAGCTGGGTGATCGCGGTGCTGGGCGGCGTCGGGGGCACGGTCACTCTGCTTTCCTACGGCTATTGGATCCAGGAACGCGGCCGGCGCGGCGCCGCCATGCTGCCGATCTGCCGGCTTGACCTCGCAGTCGGCAACGGCATAACGGCGCTTTTCGGTGTCGCCGTGATCATCATCGGAGCGCGCGTCGAGCTCGAGGGACAGGGCTCGGCGCTGGCTTTGCAGCTGGCGGCGCAACTCGAGGCCGTGATCGGTCTGGCGGGGAAGTGGATCTTTCTGATGGGGTTCTGGGCGGCGGTCTTTTCGAGCCTGCTTGGCGTCTGGCAATCGATTCCCTACCTGTTCGCCGACTTCCTTGACTTGCAAACGCACAAGCAGGGCGTGCGGCGGGCCCGTGACCTCCGAAAAACGAAGGCCTATCGCGGCGGGCTGGCTTTCATTGCCGTTGCGCCGCTGGCGTTCCTGTCCTGGCCGGTCAGACAGATCCAGCTCACCTATGGGATGTTCGCGGCGTTCTTCCTACCGCTGTTGGCGCTAACGCTGCTGATCATGAACAACAAGCGGCGCTGGGTGGGTTCGGATTTCTTGAGCTCGAAGTTTACGAACGTGGTGCTGGGGGCGGCGTTGGTGTTGTTCGCGTATTTGTCGCTGCCGTAGGGGCGACGTGGCGTACGGCTATGCCGTGCCGCCTTGCGCCTATGGCGCAAGGTTTCCGGCCACGACCAGCTTCTGTCGTTGGTCCGGACCTTGCGCTACAAGCGCAAGGCGGCACGGCATACCCGTACGCCACGTTCCTACTGATTTCGCCGAAATGACAGCGGCGCAAACACGAACCATGCCAACGAGGCCACGGCAAACGTCGTTTTATACTGCTCGTCGCTGATCTCTCCATGGAATCGTTGGATCGGGACAAAGAGGCAGACCCCGAGGGCGATTGCGGCTAGGGCTTGCGCGATAGGTTTCATCTCTCGCCTCCGAGTTTGCGGATCGCGGTGTAAAAGACGACCGCGAAGATCCAAGCCAGCACGGGCATGTAGAACAGGTGGATCGAGGTGAAGTTAAGGCCCACGGCCGCGAACACGATCGTTGTCAACCAAGCGATCGCCGCCGGACGATTCAACGCGCCGTCGCCCAGCCAGTCCGTCGCTTGCCTGATCCCCAAACGGGGGAAGAGGACGTGCTCGGCAAAGACGATTGAGCCCACCGGTACAACCGCGATCCCGAAGATGCCAAGGTAGTCGAGGAGGCGGATGAACAGCACCGGGAAGCACGACATCACGGTGGTGATTGCGCCCGCGATGAGCGTGACCTTCCAGCGCGCCCAATTCGGGCTGACGGCCTGGAACGCGAGTCCGGCGCGGTAAAGCGTGGGGTTCGCCGTTGTCCAGCCGGCGATCAACACGGCGAAAGCGCCGGCGATCCCAGCGGCTTCGTAGGCCATCAGGCCGGGGTTCATTTCACGAGCGACGGCGGCGACCATGACGCCCGAGCACATCCATGCCAGGGTGTGCCCTGGGATCATCCCAAAGGCCGAAAAGAAGCCGTACTTCCAATTCGGCGCGTAGCGCAGCGTGGCCATGTCGGTGAGCCCGAGATGGAACGACGCGTTGCAAACCCAGGCGAAGAACGCGATGTGCCAGAAGCCGAACTTTTCCTGGCCCTCGGTGACTTGGCCGGTCCAGATCTTGGTCTCGGCGATCTCCCAGAAGTTGCTGAAGTCCGAAGCGACGCCGAGTTGCGGGAGCATCGACAAAGCGCCGGCCAAGAAGACGACGAACATCCAGGGCGAGCAGATTTCGGCGAACTGGCTGAGCTTTTCGAATCCAAGAATAGCGATGACGGTCATCAAGGCGCCGATCAGGAAGGTCACCGCGACCCAGCCGACGCTGGTGGGGTAGACGGCGTCGAGCGCCGGGCTCGGGATGTTGAGCCCTAGCCCTACCGCCGTCGCCGACACCGAAATCATCGCGCCGGCGATTCCGCAAAAAAGGGTCCCATAGACGACGTTGTAGACAGCCATCAAGCGGGGCCCGCCGATCCTGCGCAGGTACCAATAGAGCGTCAGTCGGGTTTGTGTGGCGATTGGCGCGCAGATGAACGCCCACGAGAGAACCGCAAGGGCGTTACCCAGCAGTAAGCCCCAGACCAGATCCGACGCGCTGACGCCGTGTAGAACGAAGAAGGCGCCAATGACGAACTCGGTCGCCGCGACGTGCTCACCGGCGTAGAGTCCGGCGAACCTCCAGCCGCTTTGCAGGCTTTTTTCGCTGACCGGCTCGCGATCGTACTCGTAAAGCTGGTCCATGCGAGCGGCGAGCTCGCTGAGTTTCGAGGCCATCGGGAGAAGGACGGCCTATTGTGACGGTGCGGCTACGGCGCGGTCAAGCACGACGTTCATTCGCCCTCGAGAAACCGTGCGCCGGAGAGCCCGGACAGAAATGCAGGCTTATCGCGCCACTTCGGCTTCACCTTGACGAACACTTCGAGGTGCACCTTGGTATCAAACCGGGATTCGAGCGACCGCCTAGCCGAGGCGGCGATCTGCTTGAGCATGGCTCCTTTGGCGCCGATGATGATGCCTTTTTGGCCGGCGCGCTCGACGTAAATTACGGCCCACAGGCGCAGCAGCCCGGGTTCTTCTTCCCAGCGTTCGATGGCGACGGCGGTCGAGTGGGGGACTTCTTGCTCGGTCTCAAACAGCACCCGTTCGCGAATCAGCTCGCCGGCGAGGAAGCGCTGGGGTTGGTCGGTGACAAGGTCCTCGGAGTAGAACGCCGGCGCTTCCGGGAGCAGCTTGAGCAAGACCCCGGTCACGAGGTCGATGTTTTGGCGCTTGCGGGCCGACAGCGGGATGATTTCGCTGAACTCGTGGCGGGTCCGATAGGCCTCGATCAGTGGAAGGAGAGCGTCCTTACGCGGCAGGGCGTCGATTTTGTTCAACCCCAACACGGTAGGGACGCCGAGCCGCTTCACACGCTCCAGGGCGGCTTCGTCTCCCGGGCCGATACGCTTAGTGGCGTCGGCTACCAGAACGACCGCATGGCAGCCGTCGCCCGCACTGTCAACCTCGCGCATCATGCGGCGGCCCAGTTCTTGCTGGGGGATGTGGATCCCAGGGCTATCGACGAACACGATCTGCCCCTCGGGCCGTGTAAGGATGCCGCGAATGGCGTCTCGGGTGGTCTGCGGCTTGGGGCTGACGATCGCGACCTTGTCGCCAACCAGGGCGTTGAGCAAAGTCGACTTTCCCACGTTCGGCCGGCCGAGAATGGCGACGAATCCGGACTTCACGGGTGGTCTCGCTCGAGGGTTCCAGCACCCGACCGCTTGCTTAGGGGCTGTGAAAAAATCGCCCGTTGAGCGCGAAAGACGGTCGAGGCATGCCTCGCCCCTACGGACGATCGTTTGTTTTCAACGACGTAGGGGCTTGGCATGCCTCGACCGTCTTGCCGGAATTGGATCCCCAACATTTTTTCACAGCCCCTTACGCGCGCGGCACGGTAATGGTCGCGGCTTCTTACTGTGCCGTCGCAACGTCTTACCGTGCCGCGCGCGTAAGCAAGCGGTCGGGTGCTAGAACCTTTTTCTATCCGTTTCATACTTGATCGGCTTGGTTTCGGGAACAGGGCTCAGCATTGCACTCTCTCGATGAGTCCGCTTGGCAAAACGTAGCGTTCTCTCAGCCGGGCTTCTTCTTCGGCCATCTCACCCGAGTCGGATTCGTGGTCGTAGCCGAGCAGGTGCAGCATCCCGTGCAGGATCAGTGTCTTGAGCTCGTCTTCGACCGAGTGCGAAAAGTCTTGCGCCTGCTCGGCGGCCCGGGCGGCGGAGATCAAGATATCGCCGAGGCGGCCGGCCTCATCGTCGGGGAACGAAAGAACGTCGGTCGATTCAGCCTTGCCCCGGTAATCACGATTCGCCTGCCGAACGGCGGCGTCGCCCGCTACCACGACAGCTCCTTCGAAGCCCGGGGCGAGGTCCTTCGCGATGCGGTCGATGAAGCGAGAGACCTCCTCGTCGTCGACCCGGACCCTGCGCTGGCGGTTCTGGTACCACCAGTCGGGCTCAGCTGGGTTCGAACTGCCGGATTCCATCTAGTGTTCGCCCGCCGGCTCATCAGCAACGGCGGCCGCTTGCGGGGTCGGGCACAGTGTCTTCTGATTGTATCGGTCGTAGGCGCGGATGATCCGCTGGACCAAACCGTGCCGCACAACGTCGCGATCGTTGAAGTACACGAACGAAAGTCCTTCGATATCTTGCAGCACATCGATGGCGTCGAGCAGACCGCTACGTTTGCCATCGAGGTCGATTTGCGTCACGTCCCCGGTGATGACGGCGCGTGATCCGAAACCGAGCCGCGTGATGAACATCTTCATCTGCTCGGGCGTGGCGTTCTGAGCTTCGTCGAGAATGATGAAACTCTCGTTGAGTGAGCGCCCGCGCATGAACGCCAGTGGGGCGATTTCGATGGCCCCGCGTTCAATCGAGCGCTCCACACGCTCGGCGTCGAGCATGTCGTACAGGGCGTCGTAGAGCGGGCGCAAGTAGGGATCAATCTTCTGCTGAAGCGTCCCGGGGAGAAAGCCCAGCCGCTCTCCGGCTTCAACAGCGGGGCGCGCCAGGATGATTCGCCGCACCTGCTTGCTCAACAAGGCGGCGATTGCCTGGGCGACCGCGAGGTATGTTTTGCCGGTTCCGGCGGGACCGACGCCGAAGACCATATCGCAGCGGTCGATCGCCTCCAGATAGCGCATCTGGTTCAGGCTCCGCGGTGCGATCGACTTTCGGCCAACCGTCCGCTGGCGGCTGCTCTGAACCAGGTTTCGCAGGCTGACGTCACAGTCTTCGGCGATGACTTTCAAGAAGCCTTTGACGTCCCCGTTGCTGAACCGGTGCCCCTCGCGCAGTAGCTCGTCGTAGTCCGATAGCACGCCCTCGGCGCGCCGGACTTGCTCGGGCTCGCCCGAGATCTCGAGCCCGTCTTCTCGCACATGTGTTGTGACAGACAGGGAATCCTCGAGAAAGCGGATATTCTCGTCGCGGGTTCCGAAAAGGGATTCCAGGCCGTGAGAAAGAGGAACTTGGGCGGTTGTCAAATTCGTATGGGGCCTTTCGCCACGACTATAGCCGAGGCTCGGCCCCAAGTCAAACCGTGTTTCAGGCTTGTTTGATAGGGGTTTCAACCCGGAGGCGAGTGGCCGCGTAGATCGCCTTGAGCCCGGGCACGGGAACGTTGTAGCGGTCGGCCAGCTCGATGACCGCGCCGACGATCTGGTCGATTTCGGATGTACGGCCGGCTTCGAGATCCTGAAGCATCGACGTCTTGTGCGCGCCGATCGCATAGGCGCCCTCGATTCGCTTGTCGATCGAGAAAGCGATTTGCACACCCGCGGCAACGGCGGTTTCGTGGATTTCGATCATGAGCGAGCGAATCAGGTCGCGAGTCAAGGGGGAGCTGACCATTTCCACGATCGTCTTCTGCGTCAACGCGCTGAGGGGGTTGAAGGCCCCGTTGCCGAGTAGCTTCGTCCAAAGCTCTTGGCGGATGTCGTTGCGAATCGGCGCCTTAAATCCGGCTGCCTGAAAGGCCTCGGAAAGCAGACGGAGCCGCTCACTATGCGAACCGTCCGGTTCGCCCATAGGAAAGCTATTGGCTTGAGTATGCTCGACCACACCGGGCTCCGCGATGGAACACGAGCAATACGCGGCGGATCCGAGCGCCCGCTCGGACGGGATGTGTCGTTCGATGATCCCGCCCGGATCGACTGTCTGGAGCGGTTCGTCCGTCCCCAGCGCGCCGTGAAAATACCACCACGGCAGCCCATTCTGCAGGGACAGGACGGCGGTTTCGGGTCCAAGCAACGAAGCCACGCCAGGCGCAATCAGGGGGATGACGTGCGCCTTTACGCCGAGGATCACGTAGTCGACGGCGCCGATTTCTTGGAGGTCTTCGGTGGCGCTGACCCGATGGCGCTTTTCACCGAAAAGCTCGCTGCGAACCAGGAGCCCCTGATCGCGCATCACCGCCAAATGGGGGCCGCGCGCGATCAGCGTCACGTCATGGCCGGCCTCGCCGAGACGCGCCCCGATCAGGGCCCCGACCGCCCCCGCGCCGTAGACCGCAAACTTCATTTCAACGGCTCGCCGAATAGACGCTCTCGGCTGCCCTGGCGCCGCTACCCGCGACCGAGAATCCTTGCGCTCGCAAACAACTCTCTAGCGCCTCGAGCAACAACAGCACGTTGTTTCGCGCCGACGAACCGCCCATCAATCCCACGCGCAAGACCTTGCCCTCCAGCGGACCGAATCCGCCCAGTATCTCGATCCCAAAATCGTCCATCAGCATCTGGCGGATCGCCGCTCCGTCAACGCCTTCAGGGACCACCGGTGTATTGAGCGTCCAAATCCGGTGCTCCGGGGTGACATGCATTTCGAGCCCCAGCGCCTCGATGCCCGCCACGAAAGCCTCGTGATTCAACTTGTGCCGGGCAAAGCGCGCCTCGAGTCCTTCTTCATGCGCCAGCCGCAGAGCCTCCCGCAGGGCGTAGTACATATTGATCGGGATCGTATGGTGGTAGAAGTGCGACTCGCCCCAATACTCGGCGATCAGCTTGAGGTCGAGGTAAAACGAAACGCTGCTCGTGGTTCGTGCGTTGAGCCTCTCGACCGCGGCGGGAGACAGCGTGAGAGGAGCCAGCCCCGGAGGCGTTCCAAGGCATTTCTGGGAGGCGCTGTAGGCGATGTCGATTCCGTTGGCGTCGACATCGACCGGCATCCCGCCGAGCGAAGTTACGCAATCCCCGATGACAAGGGCGCCGACTTCATGCGCCGCGTCACAGATCGCCTTTGCCGGCTGCAGAGCCCCGGTTGACGTCTCCGCGTGGACAAACCCCACAACCCGCGGCTTCTCTCTCGCGACAAATTCAATCGCCTCGTCGTCTGAGAAGACCTCGCCCCAAGGCTTCTCCAGGCGCACAATGTTCGCTTGCCGGCGTCGGCACATTTCAGTCAAGCGCTCGGAGAAAAAGCCGTTGGCGAAGATGGCCACCTTTGTCCCCGGTTCAACGAAGTTGACGACCGATGCCTCCATCCCCGCGGTGCCTGTGCCCGAAATGGCGATGGTGAAATCGTTCGTCGTGCCATAGACGTAGCGCAGCAGCTCGCTTATGTCGGTCAGAACATCCAAGAAAGCGGGATCCCTAATGCCGATCGTTTGGGCGCCCATGGCCAGGTAGACTCGCGGGTCGACCGGCGAGGGCCCAGGGCCCATCAATAGGCGCTCCGGAGGCTGAAAGAAGGCGTATCCCTTGGGCATCAAAGCGCCCAACATAGCACACGGTTCGGGCGCGTCTTATGGGGCGTCTTGCCTGAGCCCCGATCTTCAGATCGGGGTCGGATTGGCTGAGCACAACGCTGGACCACCGACCTAAAGGTCGGGGCTCAGATCGGCGTCCGGGAAGATCTGGGCCTTGGTAACTACGGCGTCGAGATCGGGGATTTCGAAGCTTGCGACATCGTGCAACGAGCGCTTGGCATAGACAAACAGCTGTCCGGTCGACGGCTTCGCAACCCACACGTGACGAACGCCCCAGTGCGTGTATTCGTCGAGCTTCCTTTGTAAGCCGTCCATTGTATCTGAAGGTGAAACGATCTCGATGACTACGAGGGGAGGCGTGTCCGATATAGGCGCGGCAGGCTTCTCAATGAACACGGCCATATCGGCCACGCGGATTTGGTCCGGGCGTACTCGGAGCCGCAGTTCCGGCCGTCCCCAGAGCCTTCGGGACTTGGCTAGTTCGCCGAAGAATCCGCACAGCCGAAACTGCACATCGGAATGGGAGTCGTCAGGCAAAGATCTCTCTACCAGCCGCCCGTCGACGAGCTCCGGGTCTGTACCTTCGTACGATGTGGCGAGGTACTCTTCAGGCGAAACAAGAGTTTGAACAACCACTGCGTCCTCAGATTAGCACTAGGACTCCGCCGCGCTACGCGCCTTCCAGCCGTTCCACAGCGCTTCGAGCTCAGCGGCCTTGTCCGGCATCTTCTCGACCAGGTTATGCAGCTCGGTCCCGTCGGCTTCGAGGTCGTAGAGCTCCCACGGTTCTTTGTCGCGCGCGACAAACTTCCAATATCCCTGGCGCACGGCGCGGCCGTGATTCCATTGCCAATACATAGTCTCGTGCGCTTCCCGCGTCCCGCCTGCAAACACCTCCAACAAGCTCTTGCCATCGAATGGCTGCGCCGGGGCGCCGCCGCGCTGGTCGGGCTTGTCAACGCCGGCGGCCTCGAGAAACGTTGGAGCCAGGTCGATCACGTGCGCCACTTGGTCGGTCATCGATCCTGGCTCAATTCTGCCAGGCCAATGTGCAATCAACGGGACCAGAATCCCGCCTTCGTGGTCGAACTGCTTATACAGCCGGAAGGGCGTATTGCTGGCGTTCGCCCAGCCGTAGCCGTAGCTTTGGTAGGTATCTTCCGGCCCGGGCATGATCTCGGGGACGTTTCCCGGACGCATCGGCCGGCCGTCGCGCGTCTTCTCGGGAAGGTTGTTCCCCTTGCGAGTTGTCGTGTATTCGACGTGACAACCGCCGTTGTCGATTTGGAAGCAGACCAGCGTGTTGTCGAGCTTGCCCTGGCGCTCTAACTCGTCAAGAACGCGGCCGATTCCGCGATCCATCACGTCGACCTGCGCCGCGTAGACTTCCATTCGCCGCTCCTGCCAGGCCTTGTGCGGTTCGTCCTCCCACGCTGGGACTTCCGGGTTGCGCGGGGATAGCTCCCACTCGGGGTTCACCACGCCGAGCTCCTTCATGCGGGCGTGGCGTTGCTCGCGGAGCTTGTCCCAGCCCATCGCGTACTTGCCGTGGTAGGGCTCGATGTCTTTCTCGAAAGCGTGTAACGGCCAATGCGCGGCGGTGTAAGAAAGGTAAAGAAAGAACGGATCGTCTTTCTCCCGGGCCTCCTGCACATAAGAGGCTGCCGCATCTGAAATAGCATCCGTGTAGTACCAGTCCTCGGATTCGTAATCCTCCGGACACGGCGTGTTGTCGCGCATCAGCGAATACGGCGCATAGAAGCTTACGGCCCCGACAACCTGCCCATAGAAGCGGTCGAAGCCACGCTGGCACGGCAGGCTCTCGAAGTCGTCGACCTCCTTGGCAAGGTGCCACTTGCCGGCCATGTAGGTCCCATAGCCTGCCTGCTTGAGCGCCTCTGGGACCGTAACCGCATCTTGGCGCACCCGGCCCTGTTCGAGGGCCATATCCGACTGAATGCCGGTCATCAACGCCCCGCGCGTCGGTACACACATGTTGTTGGTGTAGTAGCGCGTAAAGCGCATGCCGCTGTACCCGAGCCGGTCAAGGTTAGGCGTCTTCAGCTCGCCGCCATAGCAGCCCAGGTCCGAGTAGCCCATGTCGTCGGAGATGATCATGAGAATGTTCGGGCGGGCGGGGGGCTCGGGCTCGCTGCCGCCGCAGCCAAGGTGCGCGGCAGCAGCGCCGGCTCCAACCGTATGCAAAAAGGAACGTCGCGTGAGCGGTGTTGGGATCATCTCGCCCGACAGTATACGACTGAGACGAACCGCTAGGCGGCGGGCGCCTGATCGCGCGTTTCGGTTTGGCTCGTGCCAAGATCGATTCTCAGATCGACCGTCCGACCCAGCTTGTTCAGGATTGTTATCAGGCGGTCAATGGTGAACCTGCGTAACTCGACGCTGCGGATTCGCGCGAACTCCGATTGATCAACGCCGGTACGCGCCTGCGCCTGCCTGGTGGTCAACCCCTCGTCGTCGAGCACTCCGATGATTTCAGCCGCTAGTAGCGCCCTTGCTTGGCGGACGTCCGCGTCCGGATGGCCGAGGTCTCGGTATAGGTTTCCACTGCCTCGAATCAGCTCTATCTCCCCCCGCTCGTCTTTCATTTCGGCTCCTCCCGCAGGCGCCTCAGCCGCGCCTTGATGATTTCGATCTCTGATGTCGGCGTTCTAAGCCCAGATTTCGATTTCTTTTTGAAGCAATGCACGACCCAAATCTCCTCCGCGATTCTCACGGCGTAAACCAGGCGATACGCGTCGGTGCGATATCGAACCGCTATTTCGAAGACGCCGGCGCCAAGTCCCTTCATTGGCTTCGCGAAGTCCGCCATTCTTCCCGCTGAAGCGACGACCAGAGCATCCTCGATCTTTTCCTGGACCGGCTCGGGAAACTTGCTGAATCCCTTCTGGGCCGAAGCGATCCAGGAAACCGCACGAGCTTGCGAAGACATTTGTCATCACCGCGATGCGCCTACCTCTTCCGCCGCAGCGTCGGCCGCTCGATCGGCGCGTCGGGGACCTCGGGCGGGTCCGGTTCGTCGACATGGGGCTCCTCGACCGCCGGCTCTGCTTCGGTTACTACTTCCTCGCCGCCGAAGGTCATCGCCGACTCCGCCCCAAACTTGTTGTATTCGGTGAACGAAATCTCATTCAGGTTGCACATATTCTGATTTCGCCCGCTGTTACACATCAGGTTCGCTGAAGCCGCCGGCAGCAAGTGTTGTTGGGCGCCGATGTCGACCCAGTCGTACTCGAGGTCCGTCTCGACCGAACTGGCGGGAACCGAAGTGGGCAGGTTCAGGGCCGCCATCTCGATTCGCATCACCCGTGCATTCCCTTCGTCGATCCAAATACGGCCTTCGTACGCGGGGCGGTACTTGACGCTGCCAAACTCCAGGAACCAGCGTGAGTTCTGTTTGCTGATCTTGAAGTCGTACTGAACCGTCTCGCGACCGCGCACCACCGAGGGCCCGGCGGGGCTAAACTCTGCATGGATCGCAGGATGCAGGATGTTGCGCAACATTTGGGCGAACTCGCCCGTCGACCACGAGCCGCCAGCCTCAGCCTCGGCAATCGTCGCCGGGCGGTCGTTGACCCGCAGGTTGCGGTAGTCCTCAATGCCGTCGACGAGAATGATCTCGGCTTCGATGACGTCGCGCGTCCGCCACTTTTGCCCGTGATCCCGGCTCTCTTTGCGCGTCATCTTCTGCTTGCAGATGAAGTTCGGCAGAGCCTCGGTAAACCTCAGATTGACGTCCATCGCGCGTGCGATCAAGGGGTCGCTGTGAGGCGCGACCACGAACATCTCGAGGTTGCTCTCATCGGATCGCGCGGCAGCCCGAGGCGCTGACGCTCGCGCGGGAGGCGCCGGCTCAGCACGGGGACGGGCGCTGGGAGGCCGGCGCCGCCGATTCGGGTCAATCGGCCCGGCTGTCTGAGCAAACAAGCCGGCGGTCAATGTGGCCGCCGCGATCATGGGCGCAAGGCGTCGCACGGTCCATTCATTCTAGGCCCCGCCCGTTTTCCGCGCCCCCGGAACCGTGTCGCATCGACGTCGATCGGACACTCCCCAACCGGGGCTGCTCCCCTTAACGTCCTGAAAACGCAAAGGCTACGGGTTGGAATCGTGCGTGCTATTGCTCACAGTGCGCCCTACTCCGTCCCGCTTCTTGCTCAATCTTCATACGGACAGAGGAGTTTTCATGACAAAGACCATTCAGCGCACCGTCTTCGGCCTAGCCCTTGCGGTTTCATTCGCCGCGAGCGGCGCCGCCCAAGGCGTGCCCGACTCAAACGGGGACGGCATCGCCAGGCCAAACTCAAATCGGACCTATCTCTATACCGCGAAGTTTCTCTGCCTCAGCGCCGTCGGCCCGGGCGCTGACAGCGCGGCGGCCTTTCAGTCGGTGCAATACATCACCGTGCTCAACATCCTCAACAAAGAGTTCCGGCCGGCCAGCATGCGCGTCCAGGCGATCGGCGCCACTCAGCTCAATTCCGGCATTCCCAGCCCGAAAGCGGGCGTCGGCAGCGTAATCGACTCCGAACAGGCGCGCTTCATCACCTGCTTTGACGCACGCCGTCTGGCGGGAGAGGCGACATCGGTGAGCTCGATTCAGTTCGAGGGCTACATCATGATCGAAAGCGATACGCCGCTTGAAGTCGACGCGGTCTACTCGACGTTGAACATCAACGGCCCCGCCGGCGTGCAAACGTCCATTGACGTGGAGAAGGTTCGCGCGACTCGACGCCGCCGGCCGACGCCAATCCCGACACCGTTCCCGCTGCCGCTGCCCATGCCGCGGACCGCACCCTAGCCGCTGGACCGATTGGGGCGGGGTTCGCCTCGCCCCACTTCTGAGTTAGCGGATGCCGACTCAAGCGGCTTCAAGCAATTGCTTCAGTAACTCCAGGTCCTTGCGATTGGCGCGTTTCATCATCATCGACATGAATGGCGCGGCCAGGCCCGAAAAGCCGGACGGATTCCCACGGTTTCTCAGCGTCATCCTGGTCGATGACTCGCCGGCGTCTTCCCAGCCGTAGCTCGTCTCCATCGGGAACGGTCCCTGCGCGGTCCGCATCACAAGCCGCTCAGAGGGGACGAGTTCCACGATCTCATAGGTGTACTCCAAACGGCGGCCGAGAAAATGCGCCACGAACGCGATCTGAGATCCTAAAACGGCTGGCCGCGAAGTCTTCCAGTCCACGGATTTGATGTTCACGTACCACTCTGGGGCGTTGTCCGGGTCGGCGGCGTAGCTTGCGACTCGCTCGCGCGGACAGGCGATTAGGATTTCCGAGGAGACCTCAACTTTCGACATTCGCGGCTTTCCTCCTAGATCTCAGCACACAATCTTATGGACGAAAACGCACACTGCCGTGAAAGTTTTTGCGCTGACGGGCCTCGCCCCTCGCGTTCGGCCCAACTTTCCTGTAACCTTGCTCCAGACGAGAGGTACACTTTGGCTCTCGCTTGTTTCAATCGCGCTTTTCAGGGCGCTCAAAAGGATGAGGGAAATCAAATGAAAAGACTAATGGCATTGGCATGCCTTACGCTCGCTCCGGTTCTGCTGTATGCGCAGACCACACAGGTTGTGGGGTTCAGCGTTAAGCTGAACTCGAGGACGTTCCGTCGGCGGTGATCGACTTCGAGCCCCGCTGGCGGAGGGTCTGGATTGGGCTGCCGGAGGGCGTCCCTCGGAACCGCGGCGGGCATGGGATGCCGGTCGACATCCTGATCGACGAAATGACGGCGGCGGGCTTCGACGTTGAATCGAAGGATTTGGAGTGGTGGAGTTTGCCGGAAAGGCGCTTTTGCGTGGTCTTTCGCCGGCCGTAATCGCTACCATGTCGAAGGATTTGGAGTGGTGGAATTTGCCGGAAAGGCGCTTTTGCGTGGTCTTTCGCCGGCCGTAATCGCTACCGCATGGTCAAACTCACCGTTAACGGAGTCGAACGCGAGTTCGACGGCGATGCGCGGATACCCCTGCTCTGGTACCTGCGCGACATCATCGGCCTGACGGGCTCGAAATTCGGCTGTGGGATGGGCCTGTGCGGCTGCTGCACCGTCCACCTAGACGGATCCGCCACACGTTCTTGCATCACTCCGCTTGGCTCTCTGGAAGGCAAGAGCGTGGTAACGATCGAAGGGCTCTCGGCCGACGGCTCGCACCCGGTGCAAGTTGCTTGGCGGGCCAACAATACGCCCCAATGCGGCTATTGCCAACCGGGACAGATGATGCAGGCGGCCTCGCTGCTGGCTGAGAATTCGAGTCCCTCCGACGCGGACATCGACTCGGGGATGCAGGGCAACATTTGCCGCTGCGGGACCTACCAACGCATCCGCGCATCGATCCACGAAGCTGCGAGGGAGATGGTCTGATGCGCATCCAAAACGTGAGCCGCCGAGGATTTCTCGGCACGATGTTTTCCGCCGGCGCGCTCGTCATTGGCGCGCGCTGTGGGGTTTCAGAGCCCCCCTTCGATCCGAAAGACATTGCGGCGGAGGATGCGGCTTTCAGCCCGGACGTTTTCCTGGGAATCGAACCCGACGGAGCGGTTTACATCGTCGCCCATCGCTCTGAGATGGGGACCGGCTCGAAGACTTCGCTGCCGATGATCGTCGCGGATGAGTTGGGCGCGGATTGGAAGAAAGTCGTCATCCAACAGGCGATCGGCGACAAGAAGTACGGCGACCAGAACACCGACGGGTCGCGCTCGATTCGTTGGTTCTACGGCGTGATGCGTGCGGCCGGGGCCACGGCCCGCATGATGCTCGAACAGGCGGCCGCTGATCGCTGGGGAGTGCCGGCGATGGCGGTGACGACCGAGTTGCACGAGGTTGTCCACGACGGCAAGCGTCTGGGGTTCGGCGAGCTTGCGTCTGAGGCGGCGAAGTTGACGCCCCCCGCGAAAGACAATCTCAAATACAGGGATAAGTCGTTGTACCGCTACGTCGGCCACGAGATGGCGGTCGACGACCTTGCCGACATCTGCGACGGTTCGGGCGTGTTTGGCCAAGACGCGGCCGTCGAGGGAATGGTCTACGCTTCGGTCGAGCATCCGCCGGTGCTGGGGGCCAAGCTGGTCAGCTATGACGACGCGGCGGCGCTCGAGCAGTGGGGTGTGGAGCAGACGGTCGAGCTGCCCGCCTACGCCGCGCCGCACGGTTTCCAGGCGTTGGGCGGCATTGCGGTCATCGCGAACAATACTTGGTCGGCGTTCGAGGGGCGCAAGAAGCTCAAGATCGAATGGGATCTGGGTTCCAATGCGGCCTACACGTCGGACGAGTACAAGCGCAACCTGCAGGCCACGGTTCGTAAATCGGGCAAGGTTGTCCGAAATGTGGGCAATGTCGAAAGCGACTTCCGCAAGGGCGGCAAGATTCTCGAAGCCGAGTACTATGTGCCGCACCTGGCGCACGCGGCGATGGAGCCGCCGGCGGCGATCGCTGATTTCAACGACGGTAAGGTGACCTTATGGACCTGCACGCAGAACCCACAGGCGGTTCAGCAAGCTGTTTCGGCGACCCTTGGCATCGAAGAAAGCGACGTCGTCTGCAACGTGACCCTGCTGGGCGGCGGGTTTGGCCGCAAGTCCAAGCCGGACTATTGCTGTGAAGCGGCGTTGTTGTCGAAAGAGCTGGGCAAACCGGTCAAGGTCGCCTGGAGCCGTGAGGACGACATCAAGTTCGACTACTACCACTCGGTCGCGGCTATCTACCTAAAAGGACGCCTTGGCGCCGACGGGATGCCCTCCGCATGGCTGCAGCGCTCGGCCTTTCCGCCGATCGGTTCGACCTTCGCCGAAGGTGACACCTATGGCAGCTCGGGCGAGATGTGCATGGGTTTCTCCGACGTCCCGTTCGATATCCCGAACCATCGCGCCGAGAACGGCCCGGCCCCGGCGCATGTCCGCATCGGCTGGATGCGCTCGGTGGCGAACATTTACCACGCCTTCGCCGTGCATTCGTTCCTGGATGAGCTCGCGCACGCGGCAGGGAAGGATCCGGTGGAGTACTTGCTTGCGTCGTTGGGCGAGGACCGCATCATCGACCTCACGGCGCAGGGAGTCGACTACCCGAACATGGGGGCGCCTATCGAGGAGTATCCCGTGGATACGGGCCGCTTACGCCATGTGATTGAGCGGGTTCGCGACGAGTCGGGTTGGGGTAAGCGGGACTTGCCGCAAGGCCATGCTCTGGGAATCGCGGCGCATCGCTCGTTCGTGACCTACGTTGCGACTGTGGTCGAAGTGGCCGTCGACGACGCCGGCAAGGTCACGATTCCGCGGGTCGATACTGTGGTCGACGCTGGGTTGACCGTGCATCCCGAGCGCTGCCGGGCGCAGTTCGAGGGCGCTGCCGTTTTCGGAGCGAGTCTGGCCTTGATGGGTGAGATCAGCGCTACGGACGGTAAGATCGATCAATCGAACTTCCACGACTATCCGGTTGCGCGGATTCACGAAGCGCCGAAGCAGGTGAACGTGTATATGGTCGAGAACGATCATCCGCCGGCGGGGATTGGGGAGCCGGGGGTGCCGCCGTTCGCGCCGGCATTGTGTAACGCGATCTTTGCAGCGACGGGCAAGCGGATTAGGGAGCTGCCGTTGTCGAAGCATTCGCTGGTGTGATCCCGGAACCCGCTCCCTCGCGGTCGCGGCTCTGACGTCGCGCGTCAAACGTTAATCGAAGGGCGTCAGAGCCGCGACCGCAAGGGAGCGGGTTCTTGCTACGGCTCTCACGTCATAAACTCATCCCACCGCGCCTTGTTGTGATACCGCTCCAGCGGTTCCCCCTGCTCGTCGACGACGTACCCGACGCAATCGTCGACTTCCCGCGGCCCCCACAGCAGGATCGTGCTGCCATGCCGCGTCCACCATTTCGGTTTTCTGCCCAACTCCGCATTGAGCGCCCGGCTCGCGTAGGCTTTCAAACGGCTCAATGCCAAATTCCAGTGCAACCCGCTTGAAACGACAACGTGCACGTGATCAGTCCGCGCGTGAACCGCGTGCAGAACCCAACCGTAGTGCGCGCAGCTCCCTTTGATCGAATCGATCACGACCGCGCGCTCGCGCCGGCCTAACTTCACCGGCGGATAGCGCAGCAGACCCCGCTCGTAGGTCTCGGAATTCGGCTGCGCTTCGATCAAGCGAGCGCGCCAGCCATTGTGATTTCGATCGACCGACCCTTTCGATCGCCCGTGTAGTCTCGATCCGTAGCAGGAGAATGTGAGCAAGTACGCCCAAGCGGCGTCAACGCGCCTCGCGAGCGAATCAGGGTATCTCAACTTGGGCCGAGCATAGCAAGAACCCGCTCCCTGGCGGTCGCGGCTCTGACGTCGCGCGTCCAAATGTTTGTCGCTGGGCGTCAGAGCCGCGACCGCAAGGGAGCGGGTTCGGCAAATCCCCGCCCCTACTCGTCGCTCTCCGCGAACCGTCTTCCGGTCGCCTGAATAAACACATCCTCCAACGTCGGTCGCGAAACCGTCACGGACTCAACTCCTTCAGGCAGCGACTGCAGCAGCCGCACGGCGGCCTCCGCGCCGCGTTCGTCCTCAACCCGGACCGCGCCGTCGACCACCGATGCCTGCACGCCGAACTGGCCGCGAACCGTGGCGGCCAAAGCCTCGGGTTCGGCGGTCCTTAACTCGACCACATCCCGGCCGATCGCGCGCTTGAGCTCTTCGGGGAGTCCCGAGGCGACGATCGAACCGCGATCGAGAATGGCCAGCCGATCGCACCGGTCGGCTTCGTCGAGCAAGTGCGTCGTCAGCAGGATCGTCGTGCCGAGCTCCGCGCGCAGGCGTTGCAGGTACTCCCACAGCTTCAAGCGAACTCCCGGGTCGACCCCTGTGCTTGGTTCGTCGAGCAGCAGCAGGTCGGGCTGGTGCAACAGGGATTTGGCGAGCTCGACGCGCTGGCGCAGACCGCCGGAGAGCTCTTCGACGCGGTCCGCGCGGCGGTCGGCGAGCTCGGTGATGGCGAGGGCCTGGTCGGCGCGCGATTTCAGCTCCGCCCCGGTGAGCCCGTAGAGGTTGCCCTGACAAGCCAGGTTTTCTTCGACGCTCAGGCGCCGGTCGAGACTTTGGTTCTGAAAGACGACGCCGATTCGCCGGCGAACGGCGAGAGCCTCAGACGCGACGTCCAACCCGAACACCTTGGCCTGGCCCGCGTCGGCTCGCAGCAGCGTGCACAGCACTCGGAACAGCGTTGTCTTCCCGCCGCCGTTGGGCCCAAGAAGGCCGAAGACGGCGCCGCGCTCGACATCGAATGAGATGCCGCGAAGGGCTTCGCGCTCGCCGTAGCGAACGACTAGTTGATCGACTGAAACTGCGGGGTTGGTCATTCAGCCGCCCCAGATCCGCTGGGGCCGTAAAGTTGTTTATACATTTCTCGGTTGCGAAGCACAGCTTGTACGTAGTTGCGAGTTTCAGTAAAGGGGATCGACTCGACGAACTCGGCCGGTTCGCGAAAATCCTCCCAGGTAGTCCAATCCTTGGCGCGGCTCGGACCGGCGTTGTAGCCAGCCAAGGCCAGCTCGATCCGCCCGTTGAATTGCTCGATCGTTTGCTTGACGTAGTACGTCCCGAATCTCATGCTCAAGTCGGGCTCGCGCAGACGGCGATTCGAAAAACCTCCCACGCCCAGCCGGCGCGCGATCTCTCGCCCCGTAGACGGCATGATTTGCATCAACCCAATCGCCCCCGATCGCGAGACGGCGCGCGGGTTGAACTCCGACTCCTGGCGAATCAGCCCGGCGACCAGGTACGGATCGAGTCCGTGCGGACGGGCTCTTGCGCGGAGTTGCTTTTCCCAGGGCATCGGGAACAGCAGCTTCCAGAACTCACGCGAGAGCGAGTCGAGCGAGAAGCGTAGGTAGCCATAGCCGTAGCGCTTCATATGCCGCATGGCGCGGAAAGAGTCGCCTTGGGCGGTCCGCTGGCGGGCCAGCTCGATTCCGACTAGGTGTCCGTCGGGTGAGCGCCAATCGGCCGATGAAAGCTCGCGCTCGGCCAGGTCGCCGAATCCTAGCGAATACAGCAGTTTTCCACGATCAAGCAAGCGCGACGCTTCGGCCCCCGGTTTGTCCGCCAGGCGGCGCGGCTCGGGGAGCTTCGATGTCAAACTGGAAACCAGCGCTCGCGGTTCCACTCGTTCAAGCGATCGCGCTCGCTCGGCGGCGCGATAGGAGTAGTAGTAGTGGGGGAAGCGGTTACTGATCTCGGCGTACAGAGTGCGCGCGAGCTCGGGGTCGTCATGTTCGGTCAACCGTCCGAGCCAATAAAGCGCTGCCGATGCCTGGCCTGAGTTTGGGAACTTTTCTACGTGCTCTTCGAATAGATCGGCTGCTTTGGCTTGGCGGTCCAAATAGGCCCGCCAGCAAAGCTTCCAGTGAGCCCTGGCGGCTTGTGCGCCGCCTGGAAAAGCATCGACGACCTCGAGGTAGTAGCGCGCCGCCGCGGCATCGTCTTTCTTGAGCAGGTAGTGATTGCCCAGTGAAAACAGCAACTGCTCGCGCCACTTGGATTTCGAGTGTGAGGCCGCGAGCTCCTTCGCCGCACTGTCGAACTCCGAGGATCGGTTCCGTCGCCGGCCGCATTCGCCGACGTAGTAGAGTCGTTGGGCTGCAAGTTCGGGGTCGCTGACTGTGTGCGTACGAAGCCACTCATAGGCGGCGGTCGTGTGACCTCGGCGATAGTTCGCGGCGCCGTGTCCGACGACCGCTCGCTCGCGATCACGGCCCTCAAGGTCGTCCCACGCCCAACGGTACTCGGATGCCGCCTTAGTATAGCTACGGGCGGCGTACAATCTCTCGGCGCGCTGGAGTCGCCAGAGTCCGGGGGCGTCGGGGTAGGCGGCCCCGAGCTTGCGTCGAATCTCATTAAGCCTCTGCTCGGCTTGATCGGCCTGCTCGCTCATTGGGTGGTAGTAGTAGGCGCGGCGGTACGAGCGGATGGCATCCTGGGTCTGCGCCTGCGTTTCCAAGACACGCCCGAGTAGAAAATGCCGCGCGGGCTCTTCGATCGCGGAGCCTCCTGGCTGAAGCAGGCTCTCCGCTTGGCTGTAGCGCTCGCCCCGCATGAGCGATTCGACCTCGAGTCGAGCGGCCTCCGCGGCGAGCCTGCTGTCGGGGTGGCGTTGGGAGAACCCGTTGAGCGCCTGCGCGACTTCGGCGAGGTTGTCGCCCAAGGTCAAACTGCGCCCCCGGTAGTAAACGGCGTAGTCCGCCAAGGATCCCGTCGTCGCCAGCGCCAGCTCGGCTTGGGCGGAATTGTATTGCTCCGCGGTGAAGTCGCCAAGGCCAAGCGCGAGGTGCGCCAACGGGCCGTCAGTTTTTGCCGCATAGTCTGCCAGCTTCGACCGGTCGGCTTCTGACCCCGACTTGACGTAGGCGCGGCTCAGCGCGGCCAAGTCTTCCGGCGCGCTCTGGGCCTGCGCCGAAACTTGGGCCAACGCCAGAATGCAAACGATGCAACTGAATAATCTAGCCCATGGCTTCAGCCATGGGAATTCGAACCGCCAAGACCGACGGCTACGCCCCCCGGTTGCTCTTTCCGCATCGCGCCCGGAGCCGCGACCGGAAGGGAGCGGTTGCTCGAGCAGGCAACCAATGTCGCGCTCCTTGGCAACCGCTCCCTTCCGGTCGCGGCTCCGGGCGCGCGGCCCGAAACAGGAATTGGGGGGTGGGATCGCAATGACGCCTCTCAGATTCCCACGGCTGAAGCCGTGGGCTAGATTATTGTTCTTGCAGCCCATCTTCGACCGGAAAGACCAAGTATCAGGCGCTCACAGAACTAGGCGGCTTTCTTACGGGCGCTGACAGCTTCGATCCAGGCTTCGGAGACCGAAACCAGGACCTCGATTGCCGATTCGACCACTTCTTGGTTTCCATGCGAGTCGCAGCAAAGGACGCCCAGCGCCTTCTCTCTCAGATTAATCGGTAAAAGGTGGACGTTGTCTTCCGGCGTTAAGCCGCATAGGTCGATGAACCCCTGCGGAAGCCGATCCGGCGCCCCTGGGGCGAGCGTTGCCGACAGGCTTTCGACCGCCTCCTGAAACGCGGCCGAGCTCGCCACCGGAAAGGTCAACTCCGAGAGCGAGGCCTGAAAACCCTCGTCGACGCCCGCCGAGCGGAAGCCCATCAGCTCATTGTTGCGGTGGATAAACAGGATGGCGCGCCCGGCGAATCGCGAGGCAGAATCGACCAAAGCGCTCACCACGCGGGTGACCGAATCCTCAGCACGAATCTGTCGCACGCATTCGGCCAGCGTTGCAGCCGTGGCGCTTCCCGACTCCCGTTGCGACTGGTCGCGAGCCTCGCTCACGGCGGATTCGAGAACCTTTGCGCACTCGCTCTGAAGCTGGCCGGCCAAATCCTGGCCGACCTGCTCCATTTTCTCGCGTAAACCGCGGTTGAGAACGTCTTCAATTGTTTGAGCAAGCAATGTAGACATGTCGAATTTCGGCCAAGCCCAGGCAACATATTGTAGCGTAGGAACGATCGACAAAACCCGAGGATCACGCCATGGCTATCGTTCAACCCGAATCACTTGACGACAAAGTAGCGCTCGTCACCGGAGGCTCGAAGGGCATTGGGCTCGCGATCGCCGAGGCCCTGCTCGCCGAGGGCGTCCGCGTTGTGGTCTGCGGCCGCGACACGGCGGCGCTCGACGCCGCGGTGGCACAACTCGGCGGCTCGGTCGTCGGACGTCAGTGCGACGTAGGCCGGCACGAAAGCGTCGTCGAGCTGTTCGGGTTCATCAAGTCGCAATTCGGCGGAGTCGACATTCTGATCAACAACGCCGGTGTCGGCCACTTCGGCAAAGTCGACGAGCTCGACGTGGACCATTGGCGCGAGGTGATCGATACGAACTTGAGCGGAGTCTTCTATGCGACGCGCGAGGCGGCGCCTCAGATGCGGGCTCGCGGAGGCGGGTTTGTGATCAACATCGGTAGCCTTGCAGGGAAGCATCCCTTCGCGGGCGGGGCGGCCTACAACGCGTCGAAATTCGGCCTGGTTGGGTTCACCGAGGCAATCATGGCCGACCTACGCCATGACGACATCCGCGTCAGCAGCGTGATGCCGGGGAGCGTTCAAACGGAATTTCGCCCCGGCGGCTCGGACGGCGGGGAGTGGAAGCTAGACCCGGCCCAGATCGCGGCGACGGTCGTACATTTGCTCAAGACCCCCGCTAGGAACCTTGCGAGTCGGGTGGAGATGCGCCCCAGCCGGCCGCCAAAGCGGTAGGGGTGTTCGACAAATTCGCGAAGGGCGCCTCGGGCGGGCATCGACATGAATGTTTACTGCTGATGTGCTCTACGGATATACTTAATACATATCTATGAGGAGTATCTCATTGAAGCTCCCGGAAGAGCTGATTTCCGAAAGCGACCGGTTCGCTTCAATCGAAAATCTGCCGCGATCGGAATACATTCGGCGGGCGATTGAGCAACTCAACGGAGCGAACCGGAGTCGGTTGAAATCGAAACGAATGGCGGCGGCCTCCCGTCGGGTTCGCGGGCAGAGCATGGAAATCAACGATGAATTTGCCGCGATCGAAAGAGATGTCGATTCGTGAATCGCGGTGAAGTGTGGCTGGCGGACTTGGAGCCGCGGTTCGGAACCGAGCCAGGCAAGACACGGCCGGTCTTGGTCGTTCAGTCACAGGCGCTGCTAGATGCGAAGCACTCGTCGAGTCTCATCGTTCCGTTGACGACGAGCGTGATCGAAGACGCTTTCCCGCTTCGTATTACCGTCCCCCGCGCTGGCAGGCTGCGGACCAAATCCTCCGCCGTCATGGATCAGATGCGCGCCATCGACAACCGCCGGTTGGTTCGCGGGCCGTTGTGCGTTCTGGATCCGGCGCTGCTGTCGCGGATCGACGAGGCGCTGAAGGAAATCCTCGACCTGGAGCGATCGTAGGAAGGGGCTGAAGCGCCCCGTCTGAGAGCGCGCATGAGAGCGACGGCTCGCTTGTTTTCATCCAAACCATGGCGCCCGAGAGCTCTCCGCCGCAGTACAATTCAAGCATTGTGACGGGGCGCACTATCAGCCACTATAAGGTCATCGAAAAGCTCGGGGCTGGCGCGATGGAGCAGTTGTCCATAATCCAGAACACCCGTCGCGCCGAGCAATAAGGCGGTCGGCTCATCACCTCGCCCACCAGTCGATCGACAGCGGCGCTGGTGTTTTTGGTTCGCAGCGGCCAAACAGGCGAGCCTGATGAACATCCCAAGCGGCCAGGTAGGCCCAAGCGCCAAGGCGGAAGTACTCATGCTCCGCTCGATCCTCGAGGGACGCCCGGCTACGTGGCGGGATTGGGGGGAGAGGAGTAGACCGGATCGATTCTGCGATAGATGAAGGGGCCCACGAACGGCAACGGCTCTGGCGGCAACTCTTGCGGTTGAAAGCCGCGCAGAGCCATCAGCGCATCCCACCACTCGCGCCGCTCCAGATTCACGTGCGTCGGATCGTTGTCGAAAAAGTCCAGCATGTTCTGGGGGTAAGTCGGGATGCAGGCGACGACGTAATCCTTCGCTAAGGAACCTACCCCGTTTAGGAAGCGATCGAGGCCCTCGGGCGGAATGTGTTCGAGCACGCTGATGAGCGTCACGACCTCAAACCTGCCTTCGATCTCATCCAACGAATCGATATGACCAACGTGCCCGTGAACCGCCTCGCGTACGGCCGCCTCGGAGATCTCGTAACCCACGCAGTCGCCAAAACCCGCGGACTCTAGCTCGGCAAGAAACTGGCCGCGTCCGCAGCCGATGTCGCATATCGACACCGTCTTCCCCCCAGCAACGTGCTCTACCAGTCGTACGTTTGATCTCAAGTAGGTCGTGTAGTTTTCGTCTTCGAGCACTTCGTAGTAGCTCGGGTTGTTGAAGTCCCGGACAGGGCTCTTTCCCCGCAGGTAGCCGAGGTAGCGCCGTGCGACCTCCCCGCGGCCCGACGCAAATTTCTGCAACGCGGCGGCGAAGAGCAGCGGTCGCTTGCACCGATCCCAAGGGTCACGCCGAGCCAACGCGCGCAGCACACGCTGCGAAAATGATTCATGGGAAGCCAATCAGTCCAAGGGGCGTCAGCGCTTGCACGGCCCCGAGCCAAGCTTACTTCCCAGGACGCCGCCGCGGCAACAGCGAGCCCCCGTTCAAGAACTGCCGCGGATCTCGTTCGAGCGTCCGCGCTACGGGAATTCCGGGACCCTCGCGTCTGGACCCCGATATGTAACCCTGGTGAAATTACCGTGACCCTCCAATTCCGCCTCCAAACTCCTCGTCTTCGTCGCACTGACGGCCGGCCTTGCCCAAGCCCAGACCCGCTGGGTCATCGACACGGTTGCCGGCAGCGTTCCCGGCCCCGTGGGCCCAGCGCTCGACGCCTTCCTCAACGCTCCCCAAGATGTCGCCATCGACCTTCAAGGCAATATCCTCGTCAGCGACGACCAGTTCCACTGGATTCGCTCGATCAGCCCAGGCGGCATGATCTCGGTGTTCGCAGGGACAGGGGAGCGCTCATTCGCGCGTGATGGCTCCGAAGCCGCGTCATCCGCCATCGGCCGTCCTCGTGGCATGGCCGCCAACGCCCAAGGCGAAGTCTACTACTACGAAAACCTGGCCCTGAGGATCCGAAAGGTTGACACCAACGGAATTCTCACTACCGTTGTTGGCAGCGGCAGGTTTTCGACCAACCAAGTGCCCGCCGGCGAAGCGGCGACGGAGTTTCCCCTAGAAGGCAGGAGCTTGCGAAGAAAGGAGTCGACATCGACGCGGACAGCCACGCTGTCGTGGAGTCGCACGGCCGAAAAAGGGAAGCGAGCTCTGTTACGGCCTCCTCTTCACCTGAAGGCAAGATCGCTCTCTTCCGCGGTCTCTTCCGGGGCCGAGACGATGTCTACGCGGTTCGATGGCAACGGTCAGACGGGCGATCCGGCTACTCACCCATGGCGCAGCGAGACTGGAAAGCCTATCTGGCAAGTTCGGCCGCAGATCGCAAGGAAGTGGATCGACAAACCAGAACCTTGCTTCCACTTACAGACAACGCGATCCGGCAGCACCTACAGGGCAGCATAACGATAGGTATCTACTCTTTGTTGATGGACGAAACCTGCTGGTTCCTCGCCGCTGACTTCGACAAGGCTGATTGGCGCGAGGATGTTTCAGCATTTGCCGCCGTATGTGGGGAAATGGGAGTGCCGGCGGCCGTCGAGCGATCCCGGTCGGGAGCCGGAGCGCACGTCTGGGTCTTCTTCGAGCGCCCTCTCCCGGGGACGATCGCGCGCAGGCTTGGCTGCGCGCTCCTGACGCGCACAATGGAGCGGCGTCACCAGATCGGTCTGGACTCCTATGACAGGTTGTTTCCCAATCAGGACACGATGCCGAAAGGCGGTTTCGGAAATCTCATCGCTCTCCCTCTTCAGAAGGGGCCGCGAGAATCCGGGAATTCTGTCTTCATCAGCGAAGATTTCACTCCCTACTCCGACCAATGGGCGTTCCTCGCCCGTGTTAAGCGTATGCCGATGCACGCCGCTGAGGCAATCGTCGCCGAAGCGACGCAGTCCGGCTCCGTAGTCGGCGTGCGGCTGAGTCGCTCGGACGATGACGAGCCCGATCCTTGGACCCTGCCTCCTTCAGGCATGCGAGCGGAAAGTCCAATCACCCAGCCCTTGCCGAGCAGCGTCAAGGTGGTCCGGGCAAATCTGTTGTTCGTTGAGAAGGCCGGCCTTCCATCGTCGCTCGTGAATCGAATACTGCGGCTGGCCGCATTCCAGAATCCTGATTTCTACAAAGCCCAAGCGATGCGATTGTCCACCTTCGGAAAACCGCGTGTGATTTCGTGCGGGGAGGAATTGAGCCGTCACATCGCGCTTCCGCGGGGCAGCTTGGACGAGCTACTTGCGCTCTTGGAGTCGCACTCAGTCTCCGTGGAGTTGAATGACGAGCGATTAGAGGGTATTCCCATCGAGGTGCAGTTTGCAGGCGAGCTGCGGCCGCCTCAGAAGGAGGCCGTGTCAACAATTCTCGCGGACGACTGTGCGGTTCTGAGCGCCCCAACCGGTTTCGGAAAAACAGCCGTAGCCGCCTATGTCATCGCCGCGCGCAAAGTGAATACGTTAGTTCTTGTCCATAGGCGCCAGTTGCTGGATCAGTGGCGCGAACGGCTCTCCATGTTTCTCAATCTGCCGCCGTCGTCGATCGGGCAAATCGGCGGCGGCAAGTCGGCCCCGACGAAGCAGTTGGATGTAGCGGTGGTTCAGAGCCTATACGTGAAGAAACAGGTCAACGATCTGGTCGCAGAGTATGGGCAAGTCATCGTCGATGAGTGCCACCATGTCTCAGCTTTCAGCATCGAACAGGTGATGCGACAAGTGAAGGCGCGCTACGTTCTCGGAATGACCGCCACTCCGACTCGAAAGGACGGCCATCACCCGATCATCACGATGCAGTGCGGCCCTATCCGGTTCAGCTTGAGCACGCGATCGATGGCCGAGTCCGCTCCCTTTGAGCACCGGGTCTTGCCGAAAGCTACTGACTTCGACTTCAAGAGCGATGCCGCCGATCCGAAGATCCACGAGATCTATGCGGCGCTGATCGAGGATCCGGATCGGAACGAGCTAATCGCCCGAGATTTGGTCTCAGCGGTTCGCGCAGGCCGCTCGCCCCTGCTCCTCTCGTCGCGAACAAAACACCTCGATTCGCTGAAGCGCTTGATCGAAGGGGAAGTACTGAACGTGTTCCTTCTCAAGGGCGGCATGGGCCGAAGGCAACGTCGGGCCGTCGACGAAGCGTTGACAGCCGTTTCAAATGACGAGCCCCGTGTCATCCTCGCAACCGGAAGCTACATCGGTGAGGGTTTTGACGATGCCCGGCTGGACACTCTCTTACTGGCGACGCCGATCTCGTGGCGCGGCACGCTCCAGCAATACGTAGGCCGACTTCATCGCCTTCACGACGGCAAACGGGTCGTGGAAGTGTACGACTATGTCGACGATCACGTCCCAATGCTTCGACGGATGTACGAGCGCAGACTCAGAGGATATCGCGCTCTGGGCTACTCGCTCGCCGATGATCCTATTTGAGCTGCGGGCCAGTGAGAACGAAAAGCCGCATTCTCCGCCAAAGCCGCCTTGACTAGCGAGTCTGCGCGTGCGGTGAAAACTGGAGATAGGAATCAGCTAACCCGCAGCTAGCCCGGGAGGTGCGGGCCGCATTCGAGAAGATCACGGACAAGCCGATTGAGGCGCTGATCTATACCCACGGCCATGGCGATCACGCCAGCGGGGCGTCAGCCTTCTTCGAGCCCGGTCGACGTACACAAATGAGACTTCGGGAGGGGAGATTCGGCCATCAGTCTTGTAGCCGATCGGCATCTTGTCGACGAAGTGCCGAAAGGATTCTTGCCCACCGCCGGGCCTTATCGATGGAAGGAACAGCGAAGGGATGGAGAGCTTCAACTCGAAAGAATGCCCTCTTTTCCGCTTCCGTTCCGAGCGAAGCGACATCCCTCATTTGAAGAACTACGTCCAAGGCCATCACCTTGGAGGCGGTCCCAACTGTCCCGCGCCGACATCAATGGCGGTTGTTCGACTCGCCGATCAGCTCGTAGAACGAGTGCCGCTTCAGATGATGGATGGCGGTGCGATTGCAGCACGATTCCACCTGGACCTGCCTTCTAGGAGTCCGTCCGAGTATTGATTTTTCGTCGGTGAGTTCGTTTGGAGACAGCCGCCAGCGGCGGCGGGCGAATCGGCAAGCGAGGTTGGAATCGCGTTGATCGGGCCCGGGCGCTGCCGAAAACGCCGAAAACAGCTTGACAGGCTCGCTACAAGCCCGCATTGAGCCCAATTCGAGCCGTCCGTCCGGCCGCTCAGGCCGTCACCAGGCGGTGCATCTTTAAAACATTGTGCGTCAGGCAGATCAGCGCCCATTCGCCCTGCGCCTTTTCTAATCCGCGCAATAAGAACTGGCGGATTCCGCGCGCTTGTTTGATTTGTCCAAAGACCGGTTCCACGATCGCTTTGCGGCGCGCGTATGCTTTCTTACCCGCCTTGGTTAGTAATTTGCGTCTCATTAGTTCGACCCGCGTCAGCCCTTGTGGAATGCGTCCGCGCGGCGCCGCCCGCGGCGTTTCGTTGTGCTTGGTTCTGCGAGTCGCCAGCCAGCCTTCGATCGCTTTCCGCGGTTCGTCTTCGGACGCCAAATACTCCAGATTGGCGTCGGAACAATAGCCGCCGTCGGCCAGCGCGCCCGTCGGCCGTTGTCCCGCTTGCCGGTCCACCGCCTCGACCAGCGGCTTGAGTTGGCGCATGTCGTTGGCCTCGTTCGTCAGCGTTTGACCCACGATGAACTGGCAGGTCGGCTCCACCGCCGCTTGCGCGTTGTAAGCTTGCACGAAGCCGTCGCCGCCCTTCATGATGCGCGACTCCGGGTCCGTGAAGTTGTACTGATCCTTCTCCGCCGGCTGCGCCTCGGCGGCCTCTTCGGGCGTCTTGCCGTCGGCCGCGGCGTGTTCTTCGGCACGTTGTTTAAGCGCCTTCTTGGCCTCGCGGATGCGCTCCAGACGGCTTTCGCGGCGAGCCAACTCAGCCGGCAACTCGTCGCCCCGCCGCTCGCCCCAACGGGCGTCTTCCAGCTCGTCGACGCGTTCGGCCTCGGCCAGAATCTCACGCGCCTCGCGGCGCAACCGACGCTCGGTCTCGCCCATGCGCTTCCAACTCATCGCCTTGTGCTTGGAGGCGTTGGCCTTCACCTTCGTGCCGTCCAACGCGACTCGTCCGATCTTCAACGCGCCGGCTTCCAGCGCCAACCGCAGCGCCTGTTCGAACAGCTCCTCGAGCGCCTTGAGGTGGATTTTACGAAAGTCCGAGATGGTGCGAAAGTCCGGCCGATTGTCCGCCGCCAGCACGCGAAAAGCGACATCCTCGTCGACCCGCTGCGCGATCTTGCGCGACGAGCGCACGCCGACACAGTAGCCGTAAACGAGCAGCTTGACCAGCAGCCGCGGATGATACGGCGGCCGTCCGCGCGTCTCGGCTTCGTAATGGCTCTCGATCGCGGACAAGTCGAGTTCGTCGACGAGCTCAGAGACGAAGTAGGCGAGATGCGAAGTTGGCAGCCGGTCGCGCAGGTTGGGGGCTAGCCGCAGCGTTTGTTCGGGAAGATAGGCGCGGTAAGTCTTGATCATACAACATTATAGCTCGGTTTTGTTAGCGAATCCAAGGCCTCGGAGATGATATTCGGACAGCCCCTTAGTGCTACTGTGTTATAAAATATGATACACTAGAAATGTGTCAACCAAGCCTGGGGCGCCGGGCAAACAACAACTCAAACGTCTCGCGGCCTATCTCGAAAGCCTGGCGCGCGCCGCGAGACACGCCGATCGCAAGCGTCCGCTCGAAGACTACTGCCGCGGATTGATGCTGGAACTGCCGCGCAAGAGCGTCGAGCCCATGGCCGCAGGGCTAGCCCCGGATAACGTTCGCCAAAGACATCAGTCGCTGCACCACATCGTTGCCCATTCGCCCTGGAGCGACGACGCCCTGCTCGAGCAAGTGCGCAGCTACGTGTTGCCTTTGATGAAGAGGAAAGCCGCCATCAAGGCCTGGGTCGTCGACGACACCGGGTTCCCCAAGAAGGGCAAGCATTCGGTTGGCGTGGCGCGGCAGTACCCCGGACAGCTGGGCAAGCAGGAAAACTGCCAGGTGGCGGTCTCGCTCTCGGTCTCGACCGCACAGGCCTCGTTGCCGATCGCGTGGCGGCTGTATCTGCCTGAGTCTTGGGCCAACGACGATGCACGGCGCGAACAAGCCGGCGTGCCCGAGCAGATCCGCTTTCAGACCAAGCCACGCATCTCGCTCGATCAGATCCGCCAAGCTCTCGCCGACGGAGTCGAGCCGGGCGTCGTGCTAGCCGATGCGGCCTATGGCAATGACAGCGAGTTTCGCGGCGCGCTCGAGGAACTGGGATTGCGTTACGTCGTCGACATCCAAGCGACGACCACGGTTTGGAAGCCGGGCCAAGAACCCCTGCCCGCCAAACCCTACTCAGGGAAGGGGCGTCCGCCTAAACTCTTGCGGCGCAGCCCCCAGCAGCAGCCCGTAGCGGTGCGCGAGTTGGCGTTGGAACTGCCGCGGAAAGCCTACCGCAACCTCACCTGGCGGGCCGGGACGAAGACGCAACCGCTACGCTCACGCTTTGCGGCCGTGCGTGTTCGGGTGGCGCATCGCGACATCAAACGCAGCGAGCCGCACCCCGAGCAGTGGCTGCTGATCGAATGGCCGGACGACCAAGCCGAGCCGACCAAATACTGGCTGGCGAATCTCGATCAGAAGACCAAACCCAAGCAACTGGTCAAATTGGCCAAGCATCGCTGGATCATCGAGCGCGACTATCAAGAGCTCAAACAAGAGCTGGGGCTGGGAGATTACGAAGGGCGCGGCTGGCGGGGATTTCACCATCACGCCACCTTGTGTACCGCCGCATACGGCTTTTTGGTCGCGGAACGGAGCCGTTTTTCCCCCTCGCTACGAGCATCGCAAATACGAATACGCCTCCCCCGACCGCGTGCGGGAATCCGTCGACGCGGGGCGCCCGCTCCGATCCGAGCGGCACAACCCGCACTCGATCACGACGGTGCGGCGCTATCTCGTTCACGAGCTGCTGCGCCGGAGCGAGCGCTGCTTGTCTTGTGGCGCGCCTCATTTATAACACAGTAGTACTAGGAGTCAGCTTCTTGATGCGTGCGAGAGTGCCGTACTTTCGCATCTATGATCTCCTTTCAACGTACGCAACTCGCCCAGGCGCGGGTGGCGTTGCGGACGAGTGGGTCGCGCAACTCTTACGACAATCTGACGCGCGGGTCTTCAAGAAGTACTCGCAGATGAAGCTACAGATGAAGCGCGAAGCCTTGTCGCAAATGAACCGGCGGGCGAGCGAAGGAGTTCTGATACACGACAGCTAGGTCGGACCTGGGTTTTGATACAATTCTCATACATTCTTGCTATTTTCAACGAGCAACGGATGAGCAAGCAGAAGGAAAGTGATTTAGAATCAAAGGACTACGCAACAAGGGCGCGTAGCTCAGTTGGTTAGAGCGCCTGCTTCACACGCAGGAGGTCCCCAGTTCGAGTCTGGGCGCGCCCACCATTGTTTTCAACAACTTAGGCCCTATTCGACCACGTCGGATTGGGGCTTGTCCACACGGATGTCCACATAGGCTCGGATTTGTACGTTCGAGTCGAACTAGGGGGCCTCCAATACCGGCGGACTCATCGAGTCCGTTCCCACGGCCCGCCAGCTGACAGTTCTGAAGCATTCGCCCAGCGGCGGCTTAATCGTATGAGCGCCCGCTGTTGGTCGCTGTCACAGGCGGCACGCGCCGCCTGGGTATTGGGCAAGCCGATTCGTGCGACATTCTCGCCGCCGGCTTCGCGGTCGCGGCCTGTTCTAGGACCCTGAGGATTCAATCTCCAGCATCCCCACTCCCCCCTGCGAAGCGGCCCGACAGCTAATCGATTGAGGCCCCCCACGCCTCTCTTGAGCCGTCGGGGGGGCCCCGTTCCCGTAGGTATGATGTTTTCGAGGGTGAGATCGAGCTTGAAGACACTCGTTTCCCAGATGTCCAGGGGGGCGCGAGGGCGGCGATCGTTCGTGACAACGTGATTTTACGCCAGGAATCCGGCGATTCGACCTTAAGGCCTTTCGGTTCTAGTGGTTAGGCTAATCGCGGTCGCGGAACTCTTTGTACCAGTTTTCGGTAATGCGCGTAGCGGAGTTACGCCGTCGGCCAACACGTCGCTGTCCCAGGTGTCCCCGCCCAGAATAGGGTCCGGCACGAGGAACTTGGCCGCAAGCCGTCGTCGGGGAATGACTCTCCCCTTCGCCCGAGCCAGCCTACCCCGGTTTGTCGTGTGATCATGCCCTCGCGCGGTCCGAGACGGCGCTACTCGCTATACGCCGCGATAGAGTGGCTTAAGTTCGTCTGTTACCGGTTATCGTCCCGTACCCGCTAATACCCGTTGTCTCGCGCCTCATTCGAGGCTAGTCTGAGCAACAAGGTCGCGAACGAACATGCCCGACAGTAATCCGAATCTGGAAACTCCCCTCGAAGGCTGGAAGGAGATCGCAGCGTTTCTCCAGCGAGACGAATCGACCGCGAGACGCTGGGAGCGCGAGGAGGGCCTTGCAGTCCGCCGGCATGAACACAAGGGGCGATCCAGCGTCTACGCCTATCCCCGCGAGCTTCAGAGCTGGCGGGCCTCGCGACTAACGAAGCCCGGGGGCGGCGAGGGATGGACTCCCGCACGCGAGCAGTCGAGACGGCGATTGATTCCAGCTGTTGCCATGGCGGGCGCGGTCGTCGTGGCACTCTTGGCCATTCGCTTTGGCCCCGTCCTGAGCCCTCCTTCACCCATCGCGGAAGCGGCCCAAGACGCCGTTCGCACGGAACTGGTTTGGCCTGAAGCCAGGGGAGTCAGCCCTCAGGGCTCGGTGTCCCCTGACGGCAAATTCGTTACCTACGTCGATTGGATTGACGAAGGAAATCTGGCGATACGGAACCTCGAAACAGGAGAAAACCGGACACTCACCGACACCGCAAACGGCGTTACGGGCGGCAGCGCCGACAACTTCTCATTCGCGAGCAATTCTCGAATCTCCCCAGACGGCGAGCGAGTAGTCTACAGTTGGTACCTAGCAAGCCCAGACGGTGAGAGCACCGAATTGCGGCTCTTGGCATTGGGTGGCGATGCGGAACAACCGCGCACCATCTGGAGTCCCGGGGACGGCAGTTATGCCTCCGTTCAGGACTGGTTCCCTGGCGGCGATCGAGTTGCGGCGGTAGTCAGCACCTCCGGCAACACCTCTCGGATTGTCACGGTGTCGCTGGCTGATGGCGAGGTGCGTCAGGTTCGTTCCATCGACTGGGGTGCCGCGCCTCGCGTGCGTGTGTCGCCCGACGGGCGATATCTGGCCTATAGTCGGGCACCGTCGCGTGAGATAACCCAAAGCGACATCTTCGTGGTCGCAGTCGACGGCTCCTCGGAATCCGCCATCGTGAAACATGCCGCGAGCGACGAAATTGTGAGTTGGAGCCTGGATGGCGGACATCTTCTTTTCAACAGCGACAGGAGCGGTCAGCCCAGCCTGTGGGCGCAGAGAGTCGATCACGGAGCGGCAGCAGGCGAGGCTTTCCTTGTGATGTCCAAACTGGATGTTGGACCGGGGTTGGGTATCGCCCGCGATGGATCTCTCCTCTACGCCGTCAGAGTGTCGCGGCGGCGGCTGCGAACCGCTGAGATCGACATGGAGACTGGCTCGTTCTTACAGCAGCCGATCAGTCCGATCGAACGCTTCGTCGGCAGCAACAGTGGAGGCGTCTTTTCTCCCGACGGCGACGAGCTGGCTTACAGATCTCAACGCCGGGGATGGAATCAACATGTGATTGTCATTCGCTCACTCAAGACCGGAAAGGAGCGAGAGCTCCCGCACCAGTTGAGTCGGGTCGGGGGCATCAATTGGCAGCCTGACGGCAAGCGCCTGCGGGTCGGTGGTCGCGACCAGAATGGACAGAGAGGCTTCTTTGGTGTCGATACGGCTACCGGCGAGACGCAGTTTATCGCAGCCAGCGCTAACAGGGGGGCTAACATGGGGTCCCCCCAATGGACACCGGACGGGATGCGTATCCTGTACCGCGACTACCAGACGGTAGGGGGAGAGGGCCTTTATTCCTACAGCCTGGCCGACGGTTCAATAGAGGCAATTCCCGGCGACTTCGGAGATGGATTCAGCTTCAGCCTGTCTCCAGATGGTCGCCAGATCGCCACAATCCAAGGGGGAACCGAGATCCGTCTACATCCTGTCGAGGGGGCCGCCGGCCGGGTATTGGGGAGCACCGACGAGCAACATCAGTTCGGGCGTTGGACGGTTTGGACGCCGGACGGCAAGGCGCTGCTAGTGCTCAAGGGTGTGCGCCAGACCGGGTGCCAGACCGGCAAGGAACTGTGGACGCTCTGGATCGTCCCAACGGATGGGTCACCTCCCATAAAGACGGAGTTGCGGCATGAGCTGGCCAATGCAGGGGCCCTACGGCTTAACATCAACCCCGACGGGAAGCGTGTAGTCTACGTTGCCGGCGGTTACTTCCAGCAGTTCTGGGCGTTGCGTGATCTCACATTTGATCAGCCGGGGCAGGCAGCGGAGTAGTCCAAGATGTGGAAGCGAATCCTGCTCGAAGCGTCGCTCGTCGCCGTGCATACGGTGATCTTGATCGGCTTGTGCGCGACGATCGGAATTTCGCGGTCTGATCGTAAGGCGGAAGCGGAATCTGGGCGGCCGCTCGGGCTTGATCTCTACCGGCCGAATCCCGAAGATAATCCGCTCACCGCAAGAAAGATCCAGCTGGGCCGGAGGCTGTTCCGGGAGAGACAACTTTCGAGTGATGCCTCGATCGCTTGCGTCGACTGTCACCAACCCAAGCGGGCCTTCACCGACGGCCGCCCAAAGGCGGTCGGGGTTTACGGACGCCAAGGGCCGCGCAGCGTGCCGACGTTGGTCAATCTTGCTTGGGGCAACTCTTTCTTTTGGGACGGGCGTATGCCGACGTTAGAAGAGCAGGTTGTCCAGCCCATCCTGGCCAAGTCCGAAATGGATTTGACGCTTGAGGAAGCTGTTGAGCGGCTTCGGGCGAAGCGTCGCTACCGTAAGGCGTTCGAAGAGGTCTTTGGGCGAGAGCCCAACGCCAAGGACATGGCACGAGCCTTGGCGGCGTACGTACGCTCTATTTTGGCGGGTGATTCGTCGTACGACCGCTATCTGTTCGGCGACCGGCAGGCGCTCTCGGAGAAAGAGTTAGCTGGACTGAGCGTTTTTCGAGGGCAGGGCAACTGCGCGTCCTGCCACACAGGCCCAACCTTCTCGGACGGGGAATTCCACAACACAGGAGTCGCCTGGCGGGACGGCGAGTGGCTCGACGAAGGGCGCGCCCTGGTGACGGAACGGGAAGAGGATCGCGGCAAGTTCAAAACGCCAACACTACGTGAGGTGGCCCGCACCGCCCCATACGCACATGACGGCTCATTGGCGACGCTCGAGGATGTCGTCGAGTTTTACAGTGATGGCGGCAGAAAGAATCCCTATCTCGACTCCGCGCTGCGTCCGCTCAGGCTAACTGACGACGAAAAGGCGGCCTTGCTGGCATTCCTCAGTTCGTTGACGGGCAGGGTGAGCGAGGGGCCCTAGAGTCGCTCCTTGCGACGCGCTGGCGACCTGTTTGATCGCCTCATGCCGAGTCGCTTCCGAATAAGTCCGGTTCGCGGAGGCGGAACCGGTAGGTGTTGGGAACAAACGTTCCCACAAACGAAGATTTTTCAGTCCTCCAAGCCACTGAATCGGCTCGCTGAAGCCGCTCTTGGGCCTTCGAGCCGCCGGCGCACGGCTGCGATAGCTGGTGAAAACGATCATTTTCAGACAGCAGCGGATCAGTCAAAGCGGGCCGCCAGCCTGCGATCTCTGCTGCAACAGAATTACCCATAGTGTTTCAACGGCACGGTTCAGGCGGCCTTCCCTGCCCCGCGCAGGCACCTTGGGCTGAAAATCCAATGGAACCCCGCAAGCCGCTCTAACGCGTTGCCGGAAGACCAGTGGACCCCAACTGCCTCTGGAATCGCTCACAGGGAGATCCACCGGGAACAGCCGCGAGAAATACGACGCTGGCCTTGCTCACAGGGCTGCTACCCTCGTCCAGCGATCGCAAGGAGCTTTCGTCCCACCTCGTAGGCGACGACTAGAGCCCTGCCGGCCACCATATTCGCGATCGCCAGCCGCTCAAGCAGATCTTCCGAGCGGTACACGACATTCTCTTGGTGCGCCGCCAAGATGAACTCCGCCCAGCGGCCCTCATCGAGTCCACTGGGCATCTCCCCGCTCCAGCTGGCGAGGAACTCTCTTAGTCTAACTGCCGTGTTGGTCATCGTTTAAGGTCAGTCTATACTGCATCGTGGACCCTCCCTCGCTGTCTTCTCCGTGTCCACGCGAGCTCTTCGCCGCCACTATCCCACTATCCGCAGCAGTCAGCCCCCGGCTTCCAGTGCAACACTATTACCCAGTCTGTTGCAGGGGCAGCCGAGCCAGCTCGCACAGGACGAAATCCGCCGGTGCTCGGGGTCTGCGCGCCTTGCGCAGACCCCGCTTCGAGACGCGGAGCCAGCTCGTAGGTGCTCCGTCACCCTTAGTAGGGGTGATACCCTTTTGCGCCCAACGGAATCCTATACAAACTGAGATCGACCGTCACGTAGAGCACGTTCACTTCTTCGCCAGTGCCGAATTCGACGTTGCTGGGCAACCCCTGAGAATTCTGAGGATCCGTTTTGATTTCCTGGACCTGTGGGGATGAAGCCTACCTCCTCGCCGTCGGGATCGATGATCAACACGCCCGGACGTTTCAAGCTGCGTGAGGCCAGATACACGTTGCCATTCACGTCGACCGTCATCCCGTCGCAACCCGCCTCTTTGCCGAAGTCGACCAGCGTCTTTCGAGGACCGTTGATTAGTCCGTCTTCGCCGAGCGGGAATGAGTAGATCTTCATCGCGCCACCGTTGTTGTGATCGGCGAGATAGAACGTCTTGCCGTCTGGACTCAGCGCCACACCGTTGGGCGTCTCGACATCGTGGGTTAGTTCAACTACCGTGCCGTCCGTGTCGACTCGGTAGACGGCCATGCGTTCAAGATCGCGCTCTTCCGAGCCCACATAGCGCGGGTCGCTAAAGTAGATCCGCCCCTTGGTGTCGAGCGTGAGGTCGTTCGGAGCGTTGAAACGCTTTCCATCGTACTTGTCCGCGATCGTTGTCTTCTCGCCGGTTTCGACATTCCAAACTGAGATCCGCCGTCCGCCTCCATCCGCCCCTTCCGCAGCGATGAGGTGTCCGTTGGCGTCAAACATCAAGCCGTTGGACTTGCCGCTGTCCTCCGCAAAGACGGTTGTCTCGCCGCTCTTCGGGTCGAACCGCATGATCTTACCCTTGTCCGAGCCGAATGGAATGTCGGAAAAGTAGATACTTCCGTCTGGGGCAACCGCCGGACCTTCCGTGAGCCCTCCGGTGATCGGAAGCGTCCGCACGAACACCTTCTCCAGCGCTGCCTCCGACGGCACGATCACTTTTTTCGTGGTGGGCTGAGGCTCAGGGTGGGGTTCGCTAGCGCAACCACATAGCACAAGGGGAGTGACACAGACGCAAAGGAGGGTCTTCTTCATCAGGCGTTCCTTCGGCTGGCTGAGCATTGATTCTCGATCATCAGATACTATGCGCTTCGGCCTCTATGAGCGCAACCTGTGGGCAGCCTTTGGTCGTTTTCTGCCTAGCTCCGTCCCGCCTGCAACCCTTCCGCCCCATAGTGTTGCAGCGGCATGCAGAAGTTCATTCGCTGTTCGAACCAGTGCAGCGTGGGGTAGGCGGCTGAGCCACAGTGCATTCTATCCCCAAAAAACGAAGGCCGGTCCGCTGTAAAACGAACCGGCCTTCGACTCGTCGGAGCAAGTCCCCCCTGCGCTCCGGCGAGCCGTCCCTGGTACGAGAATGATTCTCACACGGGACCGGCTCATGCTCAATGGGCCAGTTGGTTCAATTTTTTGTCGGGGCATCGCACTACCTCTTTCACAAAAGTCGGCGTACTTGACCGGATCGACTCAGTGCGGCAGACCTAGAGCGACGGCCTCAAGGGCATATGCCTGCGGCTGACCGTCTCCCGCACAGATCCGACCGAGCGGAAGTACCGCATACGGCTTAAGCTCGGATACGAGCGTCGTCTGAGCTGGAGGCTTTAAAAGGGGATTTCTCCAGCAACCCGATCGAGCCGAGCAGCCGACAGCCTGCGATCTCTGGTGAAACACTATTACCCATAGTGTTTCAGCGGCGCACACGCCCGAACGAGTTCGCGCTGGGAGGGACGAGAGGAAAACTCGGACGGACTGAAACGCCGTTGTGTGGGCAACTCGACTTCGGCTACCATGCCACCGTCGGAAGAATCGAAACGGAAAATCCGGCCGAGGAGTTTTTGATGCCTGAATGCAAGCTGGAGTACCTATTCTCCTTTTCCTTCGGTCTGAAATTGCCGCCGGAAGTGATTGGGCCCGTGCCCGAAGGAGCGCGCGCCAATTTCTATCTTGCTGGCGGACCCGTCGAGGGTCCACGCCTTAAGGGCAAGGTTTTGCCGGTTGGTGCCGACTACCTCACGATCCGCCGAGATGGGATTGGCTTGCTCGACGTCCGCGCCACCTTCGAGACCGAGGACGGTGCCCTGATCTACGCCCCCTATAACGGCACAATCGACGCTGGCCCCGATGGCTACAAGCGGTTCCTAGCCAATGATCTGCCGACCAAAATGCCGGTCCGCAGCGCGCCTCGCTTTCAGACCGCCCACCCGGACTACCTGTGGCTCAACCGACTCCAATGCTTTGGCGGCGGCGAGTGCGACCTGGAGGCCAATCGCGTCTCCTACGACGTCTACTCGGCACCATAATTGCGCTTCAACTCGGTTTTCCCTCCAGGCGGGCAATTGTCCCCTGCAACCGTTCCCCCCAGAGTGTTGCAGCAGCTCGAACCGGCGGATTCCGCTGAGTGCCGTCCTCAAGCGGCATTGCGCCAAGCGTGGAACTTGACGCCACTTCCCTGCCCCGACCACCTGTCGGGGCTTTTCCTGATCCGCCGCAAAATCGAGCCCTGGTTGATCAAGAGTTTGTTGTCATAATCGAACCTCATGGGCGAACTCTTGGCTGAGCCGTGGCCCTGGTACGTGACGGGGCCCTTGATCGGATTGACAGTTCCCCTTCTGCTCTGGGCCGGCGGCGAATTTGGGGTGTCCGAGAACCTGCGGCATATCTGTTCGGCGGTGCTGCCGACCAAGAACGATTTTTTTCATTACGACTGGAAGTCCAAGGGACTCTGGAACCTGACCTTCGCCCTCGGCATCGTCCTAGGCGCGGCTTTGGCCGCGGCGCTGCTGCCTTCGCCGAATCCGGTCATTGCCATCTCCGACGCCACGACCGCTGACCTCGAGGCCATCGGCATGGAGACCTTCGTAGGGCTGGCGCCGGCGCAAATCTTTAGCTGGCCAGGCTTGGCTACCCTGCCCGGGTTCGTGACGATGATTTTCGGCGGCTTCCTCGTCGGCTTCGGGGCCCGCTACGCCGGAGGATGCACCTCAGGTCATGCCATCTCCGGTCTGGCGAACTTTCAGCTGCCCTCGCTCATCGCGGTGCTCGGCTTCTTCGCTGGCGGACTGCTGGCCACTTGGCTAATCCTTCCGCTGCTGCTCTGAACGCTTTGTGATGCCATTCGCTGAGACCACCGCAACGCCGGCTGTCCCCGCTTCCAGCGCCGGCCGCCCGCGGCCGATGACGGGCGCGGGCCTCCTCGTCTACCTCAGCATCGGGATGTACTTCGGCATCGTCGCGACCAAAGGCGAGATCCTGTCCTGGTTCCGGATCCAAGAGATGTTCCGGTTCCAGTCTTTCCACATGTACGGAATCATGGCTTCCGCCTTAGCGGTGGCGGCGGTATCGATGGCGCTCATCAAGTCCGTACGGGGAAAGACTCTTCGGGGCGACTTCATCACGATCTCACCCAAGAAGCTGGGGCGCAGGGGCTACCGCTACTGGATCGGCGGAACCTTGTTCGGCCTCGGTTGGGGGCTGACAGGTGCTTGCCCCGGCCCCATCTTCGCCCTCATCGGGAATGGCGTGAGCGTGTATGTGGTTGTCCTGGTCAGCGCCCTCGTTGGGACGTGGTGCTATGGCGTTCTGCGCCACCGACTCCCGCACTACTAACTGACGGTTGGCTAGCGGGAATGGCGTTTCCGCCAGCAGCTCGAAGGGCCGTCGGCCCCAGAAGTTGTTGCAACCGTTCCCCCCAGTCTGTTGCACAGCCCAGGGCGACTGGCTGCGGATCCAGGACCTCACATCGTTCGTTGAAGCGCGATTTCACGACACGAATCACGCGAATTGCCTTTAAGTCTTTTCTGTTCTACTCGTTAGGCTATTCCCAGCCCTGGAACTCTGGTTGCGTGATTCGCCCGCATTCGATCCCTGCAATGCACCCTTGTGTGTAGCCAAAACCCCGTCGTCGATTAGAATCAACAATTTGCATAGGGAGCCAGCCGGGCAGCGTAACATGTTACACCGGCGACCTGAGAGTGCCGATGGAGTTCGCTAGGCACATGAATTGGGCGACCCCGTTGCCACCTACAGAAACGCATGATCATTCAACAGGAGAGATTTCATGCAAACGAACAGAAGAAATTTTCTACGAGGAGCCGGTACGCTCGGAGCAGTGGCTGGCGTTTGCGGGCTGGCGGCGTGTGAGGCTCCGGGGCCGATCAAAGAAACCGCAAAGGCTGGGCCGCTCGATCGCCTGGAGCCGATGCTGAATGGCGTGTCGCCGGTCACGGTGGCGGAGCGGGAAGCCGGCTTGAAAAGGCGCACCGCCTAATGGTCGAAAACAAGATCGACGCCATGTTCTTGGATGCAGGCTCCTCGATGGAGTATTTCACCGGCATCCGCTGGTCGGGGAGCGAGCGCATGTTCGCGGCGATTATCCCGGCGAATGGCGAGATCAAATACGTGTCTCCCGGATTCGAGGAAGAACGCGCGCGCGAACTGATTACGCTCGGCGACGACGTACGCATCTGGCACGAACATGAAAGCCCCTACAAGGTGGTCGCGGGAATCCTGAAGGACTTCGGTATTCATGCCGGGCGGGTCGCGATGGAAGAGCGGGTGCGCTTCTTCCTGTTCGACGGCATCCGGCAGGAAGCCCCGCAGAACAATTATCTCAGCGCCGACCCCATTACCATCCCCTGCCGCATGTACAAGACCGCCCATGAACTGGAGCTGATGCAACGGGCCATGGATATTACGATCGCGGCATATAAGGCCAGTATCCCGCTCCTTGAAGAAGGCATGACGCCACAGGAGTTCACCAATATCACAGCAGACGCGCACACAAGACTCGGCGCGCCCGGCGGGCGCATCTCGTGCTCATTTGCGGAAGCCACGGCCTTCCCCCATGGCAGTACGGAGCCGCAATATCTGAAAAAGGGCGACATGGTGCTGATGGATGGCGGCTGCCATGTTTACGGCTATCGCTCGGACATCAGCCGCACGACCGTCTTTGGCGCACCAACCGAGCGCCAGGCCGATATCTGGAACCTTGAAAAGGCTGCGCAGGCGGCCGGGTTCAACGCGGCGCAGGTGGGTGCGCCGTGTGAGCAGGTGGACATCGCCGCGCGCAAGGTCATCACCGATGCGGGCTTCGGCCCCGGATACAAGGTTCCCGGCCTGCCGCACAGAACCGGCCACGGCATTGGCATGAGTACACGAAGCAGTGGCTCTTTTCAGTTGGGACCAAGGGTGTGAACCTAGGCTACTCTTTTGGGACGCGGCAGAACGAGCGGCGACACCCCGAGCCCGCGCGAAGTGCACTGGTATTCCTGCGAGACATCTGTAGCGATTCTATTGGTATCGTAAGCGCGAGCAAGACAATCAGTGAGATTTTTGGATCGAGAATTGACTATGACAGCCGCTATATAAGCTGTGCGCTGCCGAAGAAGCCCCACAGGCTGCTCGATGAACCTCGCTGGTGATGAGCGTTCGCCAGTAGCCGATGTCGGTCTAGCGCCAGGGACGGGTCAGCCGTACGGCGGCAGATGCTCGACTACATGCAGAAATGCGCGCACGTAAGTCTGTACTAGTCGCCCAGGCCAGATCGCCGTTCACGCCCAGCCGGACGACACGAAAAAGACCAGATCGTTGACGAGTCCGGTCTTTCTTTTCGATTGGCTATGGAGTTTTGGCGAGGGACACCCCTATTGGCCCCCCCTATTGGCCTCCTATTGGCCTATTGGCCCCCCAGTCAGAGCAGGGCTCACTTCCGACATTCCCATTGTCGGAAGTAACGTCACATGCCTTGGGTCAGGTGGGAAGGACACGTTGATTTCGGGATGGCACTCGCTCGCGAGGCCAGTGGCGGTACAATCCCCGTGTTGTGATGATCGGCTCCACCTTCAGCCACTACCGCATCGTCGAGAAGCCCGGCGAGGGCGAGGTCTACCATGCCGATGACGCTAGTCTCGACTCGAAAATGGGAAGGATCAGTGTATGACTGCAGAATTACGCGGAATGTACCGCAGTCGGGGTGAACGAACCCCAACCGCTCGGCGCGAAGTGTGCCAAGTACTCGCAAGCTTGGTGGCAACGGCCGTCTTCCCCGTCAACACGTTTGCTGCGGCGTCGGACACCTACGACCGTTCGCTCGTGATCGATGCGCTGTCCTTGTTCGGGCGGGATTTGGGCGAAGACAACGTCGCGGCGGTCAAAGCTGCGGGATATTCGGGCGTCTTCGACAGCCTGCCGAATACTGATCTGCAGACGGCGATCGACGCACTGATCATATGGCGCAGGCGTGCCGACGAACATGCCGACAAACTGCTAATCGCCACGCGTGCTGCGGATTTCAAACGCGCGAAAGACAGCAACAGAACCGCGGTGCTGATGAATTTTCAGAACGCGACCATGCTCGAAGGAGAAGCCGACAACGTGGAGGCGCTTCATGCGCTCGGGATGCGCAGCTTCCAGCTCACCTACAACTTCCGAAATAGGCTCGGCGACGGTTGTCTGGAACGAACCAACGCGGGCTTGTCGGATTTCGGAGTCGAAGTCGTCGAGCGTATGAACAAGGTCGGTGTCATGATCGACCTGTCCCACTGTGGGCCGCAGACGACGTTCGACGGTATAGAATTCTCATCGAAACCAGTGGCCATCACGCATACGATGTGCGCCGCGCTGAGACCGGATAGTCATCCTCGCGCCAAGACCGATCGCCAAATGAAGGCCTGTGCGGACAAGGGCGGCGTCATCGGCATGGCTGCGCTGGGCTACTTCGTCGGCCCGGACCCAGGTGGAGCAACCACGATCGAGACTTACGCCGATCACATCGAGCACGCGGCGTCGGTCGTCGGCTATGAGCACATCGGCCTATCGACGGACTTCGCACCCAAAGGTATTGCCGCCTGGGCAACACGAGAGAACTGGTACGAACCGCGGCTCAAGATCTTCAAGCCCAGCTACAACGTCCGTTGGCCGCCCTGGATACCCGAACTCGATACGCCGGATAGGTTTCGGAATCTGCTTGCTGTGTTAGACCGCCGAGGCTGGAGCGAAAGCCAAATCGAGCGCTTGTTGGGGCTGAACTGGCTTCGTCTACTTCAGGAGACGATTGGCTGAATCGGCGGGCGTTAGACTGATCGAAAAACGAAGAACACCGGCTCGCACAAGCGCAAGCGGCTTTGGCGCCGAGGTCGCCGGAGCTGGCGTAGCATCCGGTGGTGAAGGCTTACTGCCGACAAGTCCGGTTCGCGGAAGTTGGGACCCACCGGCCCACAGCTGGTGAAAACAAACGTTCGCTTGAGTGACCGTCTGAGAGGCCCCCGAAAGCCCCCCCAGAGCGCTCTAAGCCTTTGTTTAAGCGGGTTTGGGTGATTTCAAGGGGTCGTTGGGTCAGCGGGAAAATAATTTAGAACATCTATCCGTCGGGCGGCTCGAATGGGTAATTTCGACGAGTCCCGGTACTGCGGCGGGATCGTTCGTGGAAATCGCGGCCAATTGGCAGTATCCGGGTCGAGATCCGTGCGGCACCCCGCAGCCAGCTGGAGATCGGATGCTATGGCCACACGAAAATCACTGTAAATGGCTTGTATTCAATCGGTTACTCAATTTCGCCCCTGTCCCGGATCTCCCCAGGGCTAAGGGCCCCGGGGCCTCTAAAGCTTCGCGGGTCAACCTACCCGGGTCCTCAGAGAAATTGGACAATCACAGGATTCGACGGAATTCCGTCGACAGTAATAACGACCTCCACATCTCCGCGACCGATCAGACTGCGCGGTATGGGACCGATGTTGATCTGATCCAGCCCAACGAAGACGCCGTGAGGTACGGCCCCCAGCACGGGGACCGGCACGCCTCCCACTGTCGCAGTCACCGATTGGCCGAAAGCGCGAATCCCAGTGCCGAACAGGAGCAGGAACACCTGCGTGCCTTCAGAGCCGAGGTCAATGGCGGCCGGCGCGAGCGTGGCAGTGAACACCACCCTCTGTTCGCGCGAGCTGTCGGCGTTGACCCGCAGGAAAAATGCGGCGGCCGTGCGCTGGCCGAATCTCGACCGTACCTGTCGCCACGATCTCGCCGTCAAGCAGAATGTTGACGGTCGCTTCTCCGGGCGCCAAGCCCGCGGGGATATAAAAATTGAGCTGAGTCTCGATCGTGAAGACCAGCCCGCCAAGCCATTCTTGCCCCGCGCTGTCGATGATCTGAAGCGACGTTCCCCCGAGCACGGTCGGCAGCGGCGAGCTCGTCGCCGACGCCATGCCCCGCGCCAAGCCTTGGCCAAAAGCCGTGCCGATCGAATCCGCCGCGACCGGAGATTCGAAGCTCGCCGCCGATACCGTGATCACGTTCCCGATCGGCTTCGGCAGGAACTCCAGGTCTGTGATCTTGCTGACAAAGAGGTCCAGTCCGCCGTTCTGCGTCCTATCGAACACACCCGGTGTGGTCGTGAAATCGGTCGAGTCCGTCTGACCGGTCACAAAGACTCCGGTCGGGTGCGGAAGCGCACTGACGTGCCGTTCTTGTCCGCTACCACCGAGATAGGTCGAAAACAGCAGTCTTCTGCCGCCCTGGTCAAAGATCGAGAGGAACCCGTCGGCCTCCCCGCCCGCGTTCGCAGCCTGCAACGGATCCAGCGTGCGGAAATCCGCCGCATCCGTGTCGCCGGTCAGGTAAATGAACCCGTTCTGGTCGTGGGCGAGCGCTCCCTGTTCGTTGTCGCCGAAGCCTCCCCAATAGCTGGAGTAAATGAGGTCGGAGGGGCCGAATCCAAGGGGGCGAATCCTAGCGATGATGACCTTGTCCAGCCTCGTTCCGTCTACCGTCGGATTGGCGACGCGATCGATCGCGTCCTGGGTCAGCGGAAACGGGATAGCATCGGTTCGTCGCGAGACCGTCTCGCCGGTAAAGAGGATATGCCCCTCCTCGGTCACGGCAATCCCGGGAGCGAATGCATCGTAGTCGTCCTCGTGGCTGCCCCCGAAGAACGTTGAATAAAGTAAGTCCTCTGATCCATCGCCTGCCGGGTTGGCATCAAACTTGATGACGAATAGGTCATCCCCAGCGTCGATGCTGCCGCCCCCGCCGTTGTGAGTCGTATCGAACGCTCCCGGCGTCGTCGGAAAATCAGTGGACTCGGTCTCGCCAACGGCGTGGATGATTCCCGAATCATCGATCGTCATCGACGGGCCGTTGTCGTCGCCCTGTCCCCCCAAGAACGTCGCATAGAGCAGGTCCGCCGCGCCGTTGCCCTGGGGACTGAGCTTTGCAATGTAGATATCAATCCCGCCATTGTGCGTCGCGTCAAAGGCGCCGGCTGTAGTGGGCATGCCGGGAGAGCTCGACATGCCGACCAGGTAGACCGTCTCCTCCCCGTCAAGCGCAATACCGGGTCGCTGATCACGCTCCGCCCCGCCGATATACGTTGAGTAAAGGAGCGTCGACCCCGTCGGGTTGAGAATGCTCAGATAGAGGTCGAACTCTCCGTTATGAGTCTCATCGAATGCTCCAGCCGTAGTCGGAAAGTCGGGAGAATTCGAGTGTCCGGCTACGAAGATGTTGCCCGAGCTTCCAACCAGAATTTTTTGCCCGTGAGACCGTGGCGCATCCTGAACGCTGCCGGCGAGAAAAGTAGAGAACAGCAAAGCGCTCGCATCCGCGCTCAACTTAAAGACGGCCGTGCTCGTTTCGGCTCCCGCGCTGTTGTTCGTCTCGTCAAAGACTCCCATCGTCGTCGGGAAATCCCCCGAGCGAACCCCGGCGGTCATGTACAAATTTCCATCCGCGTCCGCGGTCATGTTGGATTCTCGGTCTCGGTCTGTGCCGCCGACGAACGTTGAGTACTCGAATACGGGGTCGACGACCAAAGGCTGAGTCGTCTCGTACTCTTCAATCTCGAAGCTTACTTCCCCTTCGTCGCCGATCCGGTAAGAACCCGCGACCAGGCGTCGTTCCCCATCAACCTCCTGATAGATCGTCGGCTTGCGATGAAAAAGCTGGGCGCCCCCCAAGCTGAGAACTGGAGTGAACCCCAAGCGTGAGACAGTCGAAATCGGGACAGGTTACGATTCACCGCAAAACGCTTGCCTTCTTCGCTGTATCGTCGCACGCTGGTCCTAGCCGGGGAAGCGGAAGCGGGCTCTGCTGGAGAGCAACCCGCCAAGGAATACCCGGCCGCAAACTCATCAAGACGATGAGCGCCGGGGGCGGCCGCCAAGGTCGCTCCCGGCTTCTCCAACGCCGGCGATGTCTCCCTGCCCGCCCAGGGCCCATCGGATTGATAGATTTGCCTATGCCTCTCAAAACTCATACTTCGGATTCCTCGCTGCTGTTGCCGCCGGCCGCGCCAGCGCTTCAAACTCCGCCGGCGGACGATATCCCAACGCCGAATGCAGCCGGCGTTGGTTGTAGATCTCATCAATGAACTCGCCGATCGATGCGCGCGCCTCGTCAAGCGTGCGATAACGCTGCAACCAAACCTCCTCCGCCTTCAACGTCTTCATGAAACTCTCCGCCCGCGCGTTGTCGTAGGGGTTGCCGCGGCGGCTCATCGAGATGATCGCGCCGTGCTGCTCCAGCAGCTCGACATAGGCGCTCGAAGCGTACTGTACGCCTTGGTCGGAATGATGCATCCACCCCGCGGCAGGGCGTCTGAGCTCGAGCGCATCGCGCAACGCCCCTACAGCCAGCTCAGCTTTGAGCGTCGTCCCCAGCCGCCAGCCGACCACGCGTCGCGAGTAGGCGTCCAACACCACGGCGAGGTAGACGAACGCCTCGCGCAAGCGAATGTAGGTGATATCGGATTGCCACAACTGATCGACGCCGTCCACATTCAGGTGCGCCGCTAGATTCGGATAAACAGGTAAGAAGTGGTTCGAATCCGTTGTTAGCACGAAGCGCCGCTTGAGTACCGCCAGCAAGTTGTCCTTACGCATCATCCGCAGGACCTTTTTGTGATTGACGAGGAAGCCTTGGCGGCGCAGCTCGGCCGTCACGCGGCGGTAGCCGTAACGACGATTCTCGAGCGAAATCCGCTGCATGCGGTCACGCAATTCCATGTCGCACTCGGCGGGCGACGACACGGCGAGCCGGCGATAGAACCCGGCGCGATTCACGCGTCCGAGCTCGCAGGCGTGTTCGACGCTGAGCGAGCCTTTGGCGCTGATCTGCTCGACGATGGAGTAGATCCGCTCGCGCCACCGGCGTCGTTGGTCGGGGCTGCGAGGTTCAAGGCGCGAAAGGCTTGTCCGAAAAAATCGAGCTCTGCGGCTTGTTTGCCGAGCAGTCGTTCGAGCTCTGCGATGCGTTCGTCGCGCGGATCGCGAGGGATCTTGGGCGGCGCCGAGCGGCCGGGTTTCGGCCGGCCTCGCCGCCGGCTCAAGCCGTTGACGCCTTCCTGGCGATAGGCGTCCCGCCAGCGGTACAGCAGGCTGCGCTTGACGTCCAACTCGCGGCTTAGCGCTGTGCCGCTCTGGCCGGCTAGGAGCCGCCTGGCGGCGGCTTCCTTGAACTCCACCGTGAACTCCCGCGGCTTGCGCGGCTTGAGACTTTCCATCCTGGACTCCTTTCCATTCGCTGAAATTCGTCCCGAATTTCAATGTCTCATTTTTAGGGTTCACTCCAAACCAAGTCTCCCGCCTCGTTGATCTCCAACCGCTCCGGCCCCTCGAGCCGAAGTTTGATCAGCTCGGGCGCAACCCCGGGCTGAACGATGAAGTCGTACTCCAGACGCCCGTCGGCCGTCCCGTAATACACCAAGTCGATCCCCGGATAGACATCCTCGTAGCGCAGCCGACCGTAGTGCGGAATGCCGCTCCGCCACTTCTCAGGATCATTACCTACGAAGTAGTTGCTGCGGCCTGGAAGTGGCTCCAGCCCCACGGCGACGGTCCGCGGGTTCGCCCCCACCAGTTCCATGCGAACCGCCGCGCTCTGCCCCGCCCCGCTTTCGAGCGAGACCGTAGCGCCGTCATTCCCAAAGAACCAAACGTACTTCCCGCCTCGAGACAGAAACTGTACGCTCGGATCCGTCTGCCCCTGGTTCGCCTCGAAGTAACGACTCGCTGGGACGCCGGCGCGGCTCTCGTTGGCGCCTATCTCGGCGGAGCGGCCGGGGGCCGCACCAGCAGGTCCGCCAGGGCCTGGGGCGGCATCGTCTGTCCCAACTCGGCCGAAGATCCCCACTCGACGGCCGGTGAGCTCGGTTTCCCGTCACTATCCGCTGAGACGCCGGCACGGAGTCCAACGAAGCAGGCGGCAACCGCCGCGACGAACATCACCCAACGGCGAAAGACGAAGTAATTTATCATGAGTGTAAACCCGCGTGGCGTCTGTACGTTCCACTATATGTTCAACACGGCGTTGTTGCACGATTCAATTCTCAATTCCAGCGTGAGTTTGGCCGCTTGCGCGGCCCGTCGTTCACGACACCACGGCGTAGGACTTCGGCTTACCAAGCTCAGCCATCCGGTTGAGGATGGAACTGCCGAGCGGTGATCCCGCCCCACGGACGGCTATTCATTGTCGAAATGGTCATTCCGTCCGGTTTTTGGGGACAGCCTCCGAACTCGTAAGTCTTTTCCACTCAACAACAATGTATCACTCCGGCCGAGTGGTGCTGCTATGGCGAGACTGTGCTTTTCGCACGACTCTCCGCCAGTCGGCTCGAGCGACGAGACAAAGCACTCACCCCGATCTCGTTGCAACCGCTTCATAACCGAAAGCGCTGAGGCGTCATCACGCGCTCCACAACCGAATTTCCCCCTTGTTTTCAGACAGTTGCGCCCGACCGGCGACCGCTACGCCAGATCAATCGCTTACACTGAAACCGACCCAGGTTTCCCGCAGCCGCCAACGAAATCTACCGATTCTTGCCGCTTTCAGCCGCTATGCCCACAAAACACCCCTGTGCATGCCCGCCGCCGCGGGCCAGGCAATCCATCATTTTCTTCGTCCTAGTACTCACACGAAAATCGGCCAGTTTTTAGTACTAAACGCAAAACGAACCCAATTTCTCAACCAACCCGATGGCCCCTCGCACGACCTGCCAACGATCACTCGTGGGCGAGTCTTGAGGGCCAAAGGGGACGGAGCGTGCGCCGGGATAAACCGGCGGGAAGGAGCGGATGCAAGAGCCGCACAGGAAAGGATATAGCGAACCATCCTGACCTCGAGTCATGCGTCGGCGCGAAGCCGTAGTCGAAACCGTGCAGGGCGAAGGCGCGGCAAGCGGCGACGAGGCGCTCTTTGCCGTGCCGGCGTTCTCGGGCGAGGCTCGAGAATTTGGGGATGCGAGGGAAGCGCAGCCCGGGCTGAGTGGGCTGGTAGACCGACTCGCGGGGTTCTTCGGCCTGCGCGTCTAAGACCGTGCTGTTCGGGCCGGCAAGCTGTGACATTTCTCGGTTCAGGATACAGCGCGGAGCTACTGGGCGAGCGGCAATAGATTCCACCACATTAAAGTGGTGTATATTAGAATCGTGATGAGTCATAAGACCCAAATTGCATTTTTCAAGTCCTACTCGAAGCTCGGCTGGTGGGCGGCGCGTGTCCCGGCCTCCGGCGACTGGCGTGGTTATGAAGCTACCGGCGTTGGTTTTGGCGTGACGACGACCCAAGCTGAGCGCGACCTGCTCGCGCGTGAGATAGCTGAAGATTCTGTATCCGCGCTGGCTGCTTAGCGCTGATAGTCGTTCAAAGAGCGGTACACTGTGTCCGTCATGAAGACAGTGCAACGAATCACGCTCGCGATCTTGGCATCGGCTGGGCTGGTCTTCTCGCAAGGGACGCCCGAAAGGTCGGCCTTCTTCGGCGATATCCACATCCACACGATGTTTTCGCATGACGCGTTCATGGGAAACGTGCGGACGACGCCCGACGATGCGTATCGCTTTGCCAAAGGTGAGGCGATCGCGCATCCCGCCAGCAAGATGATCAGGCTATCGGGGCCGCCGCTGGACTTTCTGATGGTGTCCGACCACGCTGGGTACCTCGGGGTGTTTCAGGGTTTTTCGGATCCGACCAGTCCCAACTACAATCATGCGGCGAAGGATCGGCCCTATACGGCGATTCGCGGATTGGTTGACGGCGGCGATCCGCTCGGGGGCAAGGCGCTGATCGGGGACGCCTGGTCGAAAGAGATCGCGGCCGCCGAGCGGCACAATGATCCGGGGAATTTCACGGCGTTCATCGGGTACGAATACACTCCGGCGCGCGGCGAGCGGCACATGCATCGCAACGTGGTGTTTCGCAGCAACAATGTGCCGGAGCTGCCGTTTAGCAAGCGCGACTCGGGCGATCCGGAAGAGCTTTGGAATTGGCTCGACGGGCTTCGCGCGCGAGGGATCGAGGCGCTGGCGGTGCCGCACAATATGAACCAGAGCGATGGGCTGGCGTTCCCGGAGACGACTTGGAAGGGCGGGCCGATTACGAAGGAGTTCGCGCTGAAGCGCATGCGAAACGAGCCGATCGCTGAGATTAGCCAGAAGAAGGGGACCTCGGAGGTGCATCCGTCGCTGTCGCCAAATGATGAGTGGGCGGATTTTCAGATTGTCCAGTACTTCTTGAATCGGGCCGAGCAGACGGACCCGATCTCGATCTTCAAGGGCGGGTATTGGCGCGATGCGCTCAAGACGGGGCTCACGATGGAGGGGACGATTGGCGCGAATCCGTATCAGTTGGGGGCGATCGGGGCGAGCGATAGTCACGTGAGCGCGGGCTCGTACGAAGAGGACAACCTGTTCGGCAATCGCGCCGACACGCCGCAGTCGCGCGCTTCCGCCTATACGAAGGATCAAGGGAGCTGGGAGGGGTACAAAACGGGCCGTCAGGCGACCCACGGCTCGGGCGGGCTCGCCGGCGTTTGGGCCGAGGAGAATACGCGCGCGTCGTTGTTTGACGCGATGCGGCGGCGGGAGACGTTTGCGACCTCAGGCCCACGGATGCGAGTGCGGTTCTTCGGCGGGTTCGACTTGACCGACAAGCTAGCCGGCGCCTCGGACGCGATTTCACGGGCCTATGAGTATGGGGTCCCGATGGGGGGCGTGCTTTCGGACAAATTCAAAGGCGCGCCGAGCTTTTTGGCGTGGGCGTTGCGTGACCCCGAGGCGGGCTGGCTGCAGCGGGCCCAGGTCGTCAAGGGCTGGGTCGAAGGCGGAGAGGCGATGGAGAAGATCTTCGACGTCGCTTGCTCGGATGGGTTGAAGCCGGATCCCAAGACGAATCGCTGTCCGGATAATGGGGCAAAGGTGAATTTCGAGGACTGCTCGGTGAGCCGCGACAAAGGCGCTGTCCAGCTGGAGACCGTTTGGACCGACCCGGATTTCGATCCCAATAACCAGGCGTTCTATTACTTGAGGGTGCTCGAGAATCCGACTTGCCGCTGGTCGACCTGGGATGCCGTCCGTGAGGGCATCGAGCCGAATCCGACGCTTCAGAAGACGGTGCAAGAGAGGGCCTGGAGCTCGCCGATCTGGTATCAGCCGGGCGATTGAATTCGTGCCGGATTGCCGAACCCGCTCCCTCGCGGTCGCGGCGCTGACGCCCTTCGACAAACACTCGACTCGCGCGGCGTCAGAGCCGCGACCACGAGGGAGCGGGTTCGGCGAAGCTTCGGATACGTCATCGTAGGAATTCGTCAAAGAAGGATGCCATCGCCTCGAAGGCTTCGACGGTAAAGCTATGCTCGCCGGGGGGTTGATGGATCTGAAGCGCCTCGGCGACGCCGGCTTGGACGTACGCGGGCTCTACCCGCTCGCGGAATCGGTCGACGCCCTCGCGAGGCATGCCCACGTCTGAAGTAGGGGCCCAAAGCATCAATGGACGTGGCGCCATTGCCGCCGCGAAGTCGCCGTGATCGCCCTTCGAGAGCATGTCGGGGACCCACCAGTAGGTCCCGTGATAAGAGAGGCTGCCAAGTCGGATGAAGGAATCGAGCGACCCGACGCCGCCGCAGATCGGGGCCGCGGCCTCCACACGGTCATCCGCCAGCCAAGTGTAGAAGGACGTGATCCCTCCGAAAGACATGCCGCTGACGCCGATCTTGCCGACGTCGCCGCGCCCTTCGAGATAGGTCACGCCTTGGCGGATCTCGTGCAAGATGGCGCCCATGCCGGTGCGGCCTTCGACCAGCAGGGCGTTGGACTGCACGTTGATGGGCGGCTCGCGCTTGTCGAGTCCGCGTTGGGTGACGGCTAGCGTCATGTAGCCGCGTCGCGCGAGCTCGCGGGCCCAGCCGAGCATCCTGGTATGCGGCTCGTCGCGGCCGTGCCGGACCCACTCGCCCGGTCCGAACTCCGCGGTCACCATCGCTTCCCGGCTGCCGCTCGAACCGTGCAAGCAGATGATGGCGGGCAAGGGGCCGTCCGCCTGAGCCGGACGGATTGCGTAGGCGGGGACGGATTCGCCGTCAAGCGATTCCCAGGATAGGTCCTCGATGACCAGCCCCGCTTCGCGGCTTTGGCCGTGTACGGTCGGTGAAACGGATGGGGCTTCGGCTGGAGTTTGGAGGAGATCGAGAAACGTCCGCCGCGCTACAGCGGCGAACGGCTCTTGTGCGGTAGCGGCGCCGAAGGAAACGATTGCGGCTAGCCAAGCCGCGCGCTTGTACATCAAATCAGCCAATCTCGGATGACGTTTCCGTGCACGTCGGTCAGCCGGTAGTCGCGCCCGCTGTAGCGATAGGTGAGCTTGGTATGGTCGAGGCCCAGCTGATACAGCGCCGTCGCGTGCAGGTCGTGCGGGCTAATGGGTTTCTCTACAGCCTTGTAGCCGAACTCGTCCGTCGCGCCGTAGGTTTCACCGCCTCGGATTCCGCCGCCGGCGAGTAGGATCGAGTACCCCGGCGGATTGTGGTCGCGGCCGCGGCCGACCTTCTCTGTGCCGGAGTTCTGGATCATTGGAGTGCGTCCGAACTCGCTGCCGACGATCACGAGGGTCTCGTCGAGCATGCCGCGGTCTTTGAGATCCTCGACAAGCGCCGCGATGGGGCCGTCGGATCGTTGGGCGTGGGCCTTCTGGGTCATGATGTCGTCATGACTGTCCCAGGGCTGGCCGTCGCCGTAGTAAAGCTGTACGACTCGAACCCCGGCCTCGGCCAAGCGCAAGGCCATCAGACATCCGCGTCCGAATTCGCCGTCGCCGTAGCGTGAGCGGACTTGCTCTGATTCTTGTGACAGGTCGAAGATCTCGGGCGCCTCGGTTTGCATGCGAAACGCGGTCTCCATGGATTCGATGTTGGACTCGAGCCGGGGGTCGAAGCCCACTCGGTCGAGAAACGATGCGTCGAGCCGATCGAGCAGGTCGAGTTGGCGCCGCTGTTCCTCGCGGGTGTAGGAGGCGTTGGCGATGTCTTGGATCAGCTCGTTCGGCGTCTCGGCGTCGTTGCGAATCAGAGCGCCTTGAAACTTCGTCGGCAGAAACGAGGACGACCAGTTGCGGGCGGCGCCAACTGGAGTGCCGGGGCACAATACGACGTAGCCGGGGAGGTTCTGATTCTCCGAGCCCAAGCCGTAGGTGACCCAGGAGCCGAACGACGGCCGCGATCCCCCGCGCAAGGCGTGGCCGGTGTTCATCATCAGCATGGACGGCAGATGATTCACGCTCTCAGACCACATCGAGCGCACAACCATGAAATCGTCGATTCGCGAGCCGACCCGTGGGAAGATATCGCTGACCTCGACGCCGCTTTCGCCATGGGGCTTGAACTCGAATGGCGACTTCATCAGTCCGCCCGAGGCGCGGTCGGTCTTGATCTTCGGACCGGGCATCGGCTGGCCGTCGTACTTGGTTAGCGCGGGCTTGGGGTCGAAGGTGTCGACGTGCGAGAGGCCGCCGTTGAGGAAGAGGAAGATGACGCGCTTGGCTTTGGCGGGGAAGTCCAGGGGCCGGCCAGATGAGGCGAGCAGGCCGTCGGCGAGACCGACCATGCCGAAGCCGGCGCCGAGCATCTTGAGCGTTTCGCGTCGAGTCAAGGGCATCGTGAATCACCTCACCGTGAGAAACTCGCTCGAGCCCAGCAAGGCTTGGACGTAGCGTTGCCAAGTGTCGGTCTCGAGAAATGCAAGGGCGGTTGAAATCTCCGACTCTTCCGGCGGCCGGCTGTAGAGCAACTCGTACGCGCGGCGGATGCGCGCTTCCGGATCGGCGCCAGCGGCGCTGGCAAGTCGCTCGACCAGCGCGGCTGACTGTGCGATTACGAACGGGTTGTTCATGAAGTACAGCCGCTGTAGGGGACCGACGGTGACGTCGCGCGCTTCCGAGTGACTCTTCGAGTCTGGGAAGTCGAATAGCGACATCGTCGGATGCGGGTTGGTGCGGTCGACCGTGGCGTAGAGGGCACGACGTTCGTAGGTCGAGTCGAGAGCGGAAGGAGGGCCGCCTGGGGTCGTGTCGAGCTTTCCCGACACAGCGAGGATCGAGTCGTGGATGGCCTCGGCGTCGAGACGATCAACGGGGTTGAAGCGCCACAGTAGCTTGTTGTCGGCGTCGGCCTGATGGTTCGCCGAGAGGATCTTAGAGCTACGCCGATAGGCGTCCGACAACAGAATCAAACGGTCCAACGCCTTGATCGACCAGCCGGATTCGACGAACTCAGCGGCGAGCCAATCGAGCAGCTCGGAGTGCGTGGGGCGCTCGCCAAGTTGGCCGAAGTTGCTGGGGGTCGAGACGAGCCCGCGCCCTAAGCGCCACTGCCAGAGCCGGTTGACGAAGACCCTCGCGGTCAGTGGATTCTCGGGCGACGCTATTTCGTGGGCCAGCTCGAGCCGCCCGCTGCCGTGTTTGAATCGCTCGGGCTCACTGTTGCTCAAGACAGACAAGAACCGTCTTGGCGCGGGTTCGCCGAGGTTCTTCTTGTCTCCCCGGATTGCGATTCGCGCGTCTTTGGGCTCCTCCGCGTCGCGATAGGCGTGCAAGAAAGGATACGGCTCGGGGACTTGCTCCTCGAGGCGCTTCAGCTCAGAGCGCTCGCGTTCGAGGTGTGCGAGCCAAACGCCGCTGAGGAAGCGGCCGATCTCCTTTGGGCCGTAATAGTAGACGCCCCCGACGAACGGCAGCCCACGCTTTCTTGCGGGAGGGGCGGACATGTCGCGCCATAGGTAATACTTGACCGGGTCAAGGAACTCGAGGTTTGTCTTGAGCAGCCTTCCCTGTGTGCGGACGCCTTCAGCGCCGCCTAGCTTGACGTAGTTGCGGTCATCGATCGCGCGCTTCTCGAGATGGATTGCGAACAAGGTTTTCTCGAGCTCGCGCGCGGCTTGGCGCACCTGGGTGATCGGCGGATGCTCGTTCAAAAGGGCGTGCCATTCATCGAGGTAGGGGTGCTCGTGTGGCTGGTTCTTGAGGTAAGCAAGCCAACGTTCGAGGGTTTCAAGGTCTAGACCGGCGTCGGCCGCGGCCTGAGCGGGTTCCGCCTGGCGGGATTGCACGCGGTAGCTAGCGATCAGGTAATCGGCGGTCTGCTCGATCATCAGGTCGATGAGCTGGTCGCGCTCCTTCTTGAGGAACTCGTCGATGGTGAGCTTTTGCGCCGCGACCCTTTTCTTGGCTGACTCGTAAGCCTCGACCTCCGCGACCGGTGCAAGTGGATGATTGTGAACGGGTGAGCTATCGAATACGCCCTGCAGGGAATAGAAATCGCTTTGTGGGATCGGGTCGAATTTGTGGTCGTGGCACTGGGCGCATGCGACGGTGAGGCCCAGCAACGCGCGTCCGGTGATATCGACTCGGTCGTCGTCTCGGTCGCCAAGGGCGTGGAAGCCCAAGGCCGGAAGGGCGGCGTCGCGCTCGGACTCCGGCAAAAGGTCGGCGGCTAGCTGAGCCACGATAAAGTCGTCGTAGGGCAGATCGCGATTGAAGGCTTCGACGACCCAGTCGCGGTAGCGCCAGGCGTTCGGCAAGGGCGTGTCGGCGTAGGCCGTGGACTGTCCGTCGGCGTAGCGCGCGAGGTCGAGCCAGCGGCGGGCCAGACGTTCGCCGTAGTGCGGAGACGCGAGCAGGCGATCGACGAGGCGTCGGTAGGCGTCTGGGGATGGGTCGGCGAGAAACGCCGCGGTTTCGTTGGGGCTGGGGGGCAGTCCCAGCAAGTCGAAGGTCAAGCGACGGATGAAGGTTCGCTTGTCGGCCGGGGGAGCGGGCTCGAGGCCGGCTTCGCTGAGCTTCGCGAGCAGAAAGTTGTCGATCGGCTTCGCGGATGCGACCTCGGGCACGGCGGGGCGGCGGACCGGTTGGAACGACCAGAATTCGCGGGCCTGGGTGGACGCGGAGGCGGCTTGGGGCCAGTCCGCGCCTGAGGCTATCCATTGTTCGAGAGCGGCGATCTCGTCTTTCGACAGCGGCTCGCTCGGGGGCATCTTGAAATCACTGCGAGTGCGCCGAACCGCGCTGAGAAGCAAGCTATGTTCGGGGTCGCCCGGGACCAGGGCGGGGCCGCGAGAGCCGCCTTTTAGGATGGCGTCGCGTGAGTCGAGCCGCAGTCCGCCCATCTCCGTCTTCGTGTGGCAGGCGTAGCATTTGCTCGCCAGCAGCGGGCGAACTTTCATCTCGAAAAACTCCGGCTCGGCTGCGGTGAGCGAGAGAGCCGCGGAGAGCAAAACTATTGCCGGGCGCGTCATGCCGGATCGAAGTAACCAGCGACTCTAGTATAAGCCAGAAACCCAATGAGCCCCGAACGCGAGTGAGGGGTACGGTGATTGACGACCCCAGGAACGCCGCACCCGCTCACTTGCGTTCGGGGCTCATTGGTGTTCGACTTGGTACTAGATTGTTGCCCGTCGCTCGGCTTCGAACTGGGCTGCGATCGTTTCGACTGAAGCTTTCGCGCTGGGGGTCAGCCGGCTTACCGCGATGTGCGCCAACAGCGCGGCGAGCGTCGCTGGAAGAATCGGCTGGTCCCACAAGGCTTTTTGGCTGGGTAGGAATTCGATCAAGCACGAGACCAGCCCTCCGGTGAGGATCGCCGCCAGAGCCCCTTGCCAGGTGGCCGCCGGCCAGAATCGGCCGAGCAGGATGACGACGCCGAGTCCGCTGCCGAGCACGGACACGAAGACCACGACGAAGTCGACGATCGAGCCAAAGCTTCCGGCCATGACGGTGGCGCCGGCGATCATCGCTGCTATCGCCAAGCGCGAAACCAGCAGCGGGCGCGTAGGGGGCTTGCCGGCAACGAGTTGGTAGATGTGTCGGACGAAGAAGACGGCGCCCGAGGCTGCGTCGGAGTTACCGGACGAGAACGTAGCCGCGAACCCGGACACCAGCACGGCCCCGGTCGCCCATAGAGGAAACACTTCCAGGGCCAACCAGGGCAGGGCGTGGTCGGCGGACTCGAGGCTGGGGTTGAAGGCGAAAGCCGTCATCCCGAGCAGGGCGATCACGAGGCTGAAAGGCGCGGCGATCAGCCCGGGAATGATCATGCTCCACTTGGCTCCAGCCTCGGACCGGGCGCTGTAGATGCGGTGGCGGAAGGAGGGCTCGGATACATAGGAGAGGGCCAGAGCCAGAGGGATTCCGATGGTCGATCCCCAGCCGACCGACTCTGTGCCGAGCAGTGACCAGTAGCTCGCGGGCGTCTTTGCTTGGAGCCCTTCCCAGCCGCCGGCCGACGAGACGCCAAGGGCGGCAAGCGCAACGAAGCCGATTACCAGGATGAAGCATTGGATCGTATCGGTGTAGACGACCGCGACGTATCCCCCGATGAGGGTCAAGGCGGCGAATGCAAACCCGGTCAGGATGACGGCGGCGGCTTCGGGGGAATCAAGCAGTACGCCGAGATACCGCGCCGCGCCCATGATCTGGACGGCGATCCAGCAGACGAGGCTCCCGAACATCGTGATGTTGGCGAACTGATAGACGATCTGATTCCCGCCGTAGTAGGCGGCGAGCTCCTCGCCGAGGGTCATAAAGCGATGACGCCGCATTGGGGCGAAGGCCAGGCCGACGAAGATGATGCCGGAGCTTTGGCCGAGGCCGTACAGACAGCCCGCGAGGCCGTGCTGATAGGCGTAGCCCGAGGCGCCGATGGTCGCGCCGGTGCCGATGATCGTGGCCAGGGTCGAGCCGGCAACGACGAAGGCGGGCAGGGCCCGGCCGCCGAGCAGGAAGTCGGTCGTCGTTTTTATGCGGCGGGCCCACCAGATGCTGGCGGCGGTGATTCCGGCGATGTAGATCAGCAGAGCGAGGCCGAGGGTGTTGGTGTCGCTCATGCGGGCCAGGCCATAGTGACATAATGACCGCGGCCATGCTGATCGATCGCCGCCGGTTCTTGAGAAACTCGCTTCAGGCGCCGGCTGCGCTCGCTGCGGGCAACCTGCTGGGCCAAGGCAACGGCCGGCCCAATGTCGTCCTAATCGTGGTGGATAACTTGGGGCTCGACCTGGGCTGCTATGGCAACTCGGGTGTCAAGACTCCGCACCTTGACGCGTTGGCGGCGGATGGCGTCCGGATGACGTATGCCTTCTGCACGACCTCAAGCTGCAGTCCAAGCCGCTCGGTGATCTTGACTGGGCAGTACGCTCACGCCAACGGTATGTATGGGTTGCAGCACGCCTACCATCACTTCGCGTCGTTTGATCATGTGCGAAGTCTGCCGGCCATCCTTCGGGACGCGGGCTATCGCACGGCGCGGATCGGAAAGCTTCACGTCGGGCCGGAGTCGGTCTACCGCTTCGATTCGGCGTTCGAGGCCGATTCCAGGAACCCCGTCGAGATGGCCGAGCGATCGCGGGAGTTTGTCGAAAACGATGAGGGTCCGTTCTTCCTGCATTTCGGGCCCTATGATCCGCATCGTGGCAGGCCGTTTAACTCCTGGCCGGAGCCGAATCCGTTTGCCAATCGGCCGGAGGGGTATCCCGGGGTCGAGACGGTCGAGTACAGCGCTGAGGATGTAGTCGTTCCGGCGTTCCTCACTGACACGCCCGAGACCCGCGCGGAGCTGGCGCAGTACTACCAGGCGATTTCGCGCGTCGACCAAGGGGTGGGCCGGCTGGCGGAGATCCTCAAGGCGGCGGGCAAGTACGACGACACTCTGATCATCTTTCTTTCAGACAATGGCAGCGCATTCCCGGGGGCTTTGGCAACGCTCTACGAACCAGGCATGAGGCTGCCTTGCATCGTTCGAAGCCCGGAGCAAAGGCGCCGCGGGATCGCCTGTGACGCGATGATCAATTGGGCGGACATCGCACCCACGATCGCGGACTTCGCCGGGGCGCCGCTCGACAGGGAGCAGTTTCAAGGGCGTTCTTTCCGTGCCGCGATTGCGAGTGAGTCGCCGGCTGGGTGGGACGAGATCTACGCCTCGCACACGTTCCATGAGGTGACGATGTACCAGCCGATGCGGGTATTCCGGGGGCGAAGGTTCAAGCTGATCTGGAATATCGTGCATGACCAGGACCTGTCGTTCCCGCGCGACATCGAGGAGTCTTCAACGATGCAGAGCCTCTCGCGGCGCGGCATCGAGCAAATCGGCGAGCGCAGCCTGAGCGACCTGAGGCGGCGCCCCGAGTTCGAGCTATATGACTTGGAGAAAGACCCTGGAGAGCTGAACAATCTTGCGGATGATCAGGGGAGCCGTGAACTGCTGGATGAGCTAACGGCCAAGGTGCGCAGGTTCCAAGAGCGAACCCAAGACCCGTGGGTCATTGCGTGGGGCGACCACAAAGGGCTCGCGGTGGCCGAGAAGCATTAGCAAAGTCACTCGGTAGGCTTATACCAAATCGGCGAGCTCCAGGCGCGCTCTTGGAGCGTCGACGGGATGTCGGGGTTGGGCTCGATTCCCAGGCGGATGGCGTCCCAGGTGGACCAGCGGCAGGTGGGGTTCTCGAGCACTCGCAGGTAGTAGAACGCCCGTTGGCTGGGGTCGAAGTCGGGGTCAGTCCAGACGGTTTCTAGCTGGACGGCGCCTTTGTCGCGGCTGATGGAGCAATCGGCCAGATTGACTTGTGCGCCGTTGTCGGGACAGCGGTGGGTGTTCGCATCGGGCTCAAGGCCGTCGGAGCAAGCGACGTCGAAGACTTGGTCGTGGGCCTTGCCGTTTTCGACCCAGCCTTTGACGACTTGGGCGCGCTGCAGCCAGCCGGAGTCAGGGTCTCGTAGGGCCCAGACCAGGAAGCTCGGGGCGCCTTGGGCTTTCGAGAGCTCGCCGCCCATCGGGACGCCGTTTGCGTAGGCCGTGGGGACGGGGTCCTTGGTGACGGCAAGCTCGCCGGCGAGGCCGAGGCCGCCGAAGAAGCGGACTCGGATGCGGGGGCCTGACGTGGCGAAGGTTTCGCGGCGGCGCATAGCATCATAGATCGAAGCGCGTGTGTTTTCTTCGGCCCAGACGCCGGCCAGTCCGCCGCTCGAGTGGGTAGCGGTGCGCGGCGTCACGAATCCCTCCCAGTTGTCTTTGTTCGCCGGGTAGGCCGAGCCGCGTCTGGGCGCTCCGATGCGTGTGACCGAGCGGTTGTCTTCTTGGTACCAGCCGGCGCTCAGGTGCGAGTCGCTCGAGCCGATGGCACCGAATTCGTAGGGGTTGAAGCCGCGCTTCTCTTGCATCTCTAGCCCGCGCAGCAGGGCGTCTCGCCAGTAGCCGCCGCGGAACTCATCGACGGGGTCGGTGTTGTCGGCGCGGTTGAGGTAGTACCGCACGATTTCGAAGTTCGCCCACTCGTCGTTTGGCGACAGCGATGGATGAACCTCCGAGGTCCCCTTCTGTTGGGTCATCTCGACGATCGGCTCGTTGCGAATTCGCTTCTCGGCGAACGCCTTGGTGAAGGCTTTGCCTTGCCAGGTCTCGTCAGGGAAGGCGATGCCGTCGCTTTGGTTCATATTGTGGGGGATGGCGAGGCCTTCGATGCCCTGTTCGCGCAGGTTATCGAGCCAGGTCCAGAGGTCTTCCGGGTCGGGAGAATCGCGTGAGCTGAAGGGGTGCGAGGGGACGTTGGCGCCGCGAAAGATCACATTGCGGTGAAGGTGGCGGTTGCCGGGCGTGGTGGTGTATTCATAGCCGATCAGGGCGGTGAACTTGCCGGGGTCGTTGTGGCGCTCGGCGGCTTCGATGGTCTTCTTCCAGGTGGCGCCGATCGAGGCTCTGCCGAATAGCGGGCTGTCTTCGGAGATGAGCTGGCGGACGATTTCGATATTGCGAACCAGGGACATCGTCCTGGTCCCCCGCGGCATCAGTCGATCTCCGTCAGGGTGTCCGTAGGTCGGGCTGTCTGGGTCGAGTAGGTTGGCGTGGGCGCCGAGGTAAGCGGCGTGATCGCTGACGGCGAGGAAGTCGAGCGGTGGGCCGGATATCCGCAGCATCTCGCCCGAGGCGATCGGGATGGGTTCGCCCTTGGCGTAGCGATAGGCGTCATCAGGGGTCGTACGGACTTGACCGCCGCCCATGAAGGCGTCGAAGGAATAGGTCGTGTGGATGTGTAGGTCGCCAAACAGGGCGGTGCGGTTGGGGGTTTGCTGGGCTTGGACGGCTCCGATTACAACCAGGGCGCCCAGGGTGATGCGCTGCAACCTGATCGGCATCTCGGAATTGTACCGCTTGCGGTCCGGCCGCGCGCTACCTAGCAGTCTGTCCCTTGTAGCCAGCGCCAGGAATCGTAGACCAGATTGTCGGCCATGTGGACCGACACGACGATCAGCGCGCTAACGGCGCGGAGACCGTCGAGGGGAGCGAAGTAGCGAGACTCGCGGTACTGCCGGTAGGTGGGCCTGGCCCATCACCGCCATTCTTACGCCCTGTCCGTCGGAGAGACCTAGGGGCTCTTTCTGTGTGCGGCCGAAAAGGGCCCTAGTCCACCGTTTCACAAGTCCGCTCACGCATCGCAGAGCACATCAGGCAGCGGGCAAGAAGTCGGCCTGACTTCCTAGTCTTCGTGGACTATGTTTTCGAGCAGGGCGTCTAGGTCCTGCCGGCACGTCTGGCTCTACCCTGGCCGACAAGGGAGGATTTGGCCTGGCCCGGCATACATTTTCTGGCCAGACGATAATGCATCTCGGCCTTCGATCTCTTGCCAGGCGAAGAAAACCCCAGGACACTTGAGCAGCAGGTCCTGGGGCTGCCTAGACGAATCAATTCTTAGCGGCTAGGGTTTTTGCGAAGTCTTGCAGTTCTTCGACTAGCCTTTTTGCCCTCCCGAGCAACGCTCGGCGCTTGTCGCTGGGTAGATCGTCGAGGATATGACCTATCCTTCCTTTGATAAGATCAACTCGATATCGCCACCCTAGGTCTTCAGTCCAAGGGACCATCGTCGCAGGCTCTCCGTCTAGAGTCTTGCGTATCGTGTCAAACTTTCTTCCGTCTTCGAGACGAATGTAGTGCTGTTGTTCGTTGGGCCGTTTCTCTGTAACTTTACCTTCGTAAAGGATTTTTGCCGTTTTCGGATCTGCATTATGCCCAGCAAGAACTACGCAGCGACTACCCTTCCAAATATGCGGATATTCGTTAGTCATTATATTTTCTCCTATTGCGCCATGTTGGCGCGGTTTTAATGTTGCCTCCCTGAATTGAGGGCGGGCAAATTCAATGATTTTCCGAACTCAAATAGACACTCAACTTCCAACAAGCTCACAACACGTCATACTCAGCGAGCCGTCGCGGGGTAATAGCCGAGAGACAGGACCGACGACCCGCAATAAGCATACAGTAGGAGCGGCGTCGAGGCAAGCAAGGGGCTCAGGACATTCCAGACCGCGACCGTTTTCAATTTCCCTGGGCTGCCACTATGCAGCGTTGTATCCAGCGCGCCGTACGTGCTCGGGCATCGTCTGGGTTCCGGCAAGTGTTTGATCGGTTGCACGGACCAAGCGAGCGCTTAAACCCCACTGACGGCGAAGCGGTGCTTAAGCAGGATGCGTTTCGCATTCTGCCCCAAAAACTACGCGGGCTGATTATCGGGGTTTAGGCGCATGGGACATTTTCCGGCTCGACGTGCTATGGGCTCTTGGGTCCGGTGTGCGACCAGCCCGCGGTCAAGAACTCCAGCATATCGGCTTCCCAGTCAGCGATCATCCCCGACTGCGCTAGCCCAGAATTCTACACAAGCCCCAAGTAACTCTTGTTCGATTGGCCAAAGATACTAGTACTTATCTTGTTGATGATTGTGCGGCCTTTCAGGAATAATAACGGCGGCGATGGTTGAGGTGCACCCGGACGGGACTGCTGCGACCCTCCCGGCAGCAATGACCCGGGAGGAGGCCGAGGATTTCGCGGATCATCACGCCGAACTCTTGCTGCGCGACGCAGGCATCTCTTGCACAGTCTTTGCTACAAAGCTGCCCCAAGGCGGTCGCTACCCGGATTTCCTGGGAGTCGACGACGAGTTCGGTTTCCTGCAAATCGGAGTGATCTTGAAAGGTTCGCCGGAGCAGGCCCCATACAGACTCTTTCGGGCGGCCGAGCACCTCACAGCCTGGGACCCCGACGACTTTCTGAGCGCGGCCTATCCAGACGAACATGAGCGTCTGGTAGAGGCTCTACACGGCAGCATTCGGAATCTAAGGAGGCCACCAGCTCTCATTTGCTGCTGCCTCGACCTCCCGGTCTCTCTCATCGAGTTCACCAACTACCTGAGTCGCCTCAACGTTGTCTGCCGAATTGTAAGGTTTACGGTCGCACGCGAGCCCCAATCCGGAGTATTTCGCGCTACTGCCTTTTCCGTGAGTCCGACTGAGCGCGCACCGGCCACTGGGGCGGCCGGCAGTCAACCGCCCTGTCCCAACGCTGAAAAAGACCCCGCAGATCGTGGGCCACGCGATATCAAAGTGACCGGCCTGGCAGTCAAGGACGGTTGGCGATGGCATCGCCTGGTGCCTACCGATAGGAACAGCGAGCGCCTTACTAGTGAGGAGATCCACAGCGCTTCCGTGATTGTATCGGCAAACCGCGTACCTGGCCGCAAGATGGTTCGTGTTTCGCTGACAGTGGTTCGCGACGGCAATCCGACTAATTTTGGTGCGCTCAAGGCGACGTGGATTCTTCGTTCGGAGCCTGGCAGAGAGAACGGCGGATACCGAATCCAGCTCTACCCTGACTCTACGGAGTTCGCGTCGACGGTCCGATAGGAAGAGCCGTCACCTGCCCATTCCTCGCCAGAACTCTCGTTGCCTCCTGGCGGATTCGGACCGGTAGAGCGTTCCAGTCACAACGTAAGATGGCGGCAAGTTCCTCTCCGACGGATTGCGCGAGATACGCATACGTTTGCATGATCCAGTCGAGGCGAGTAAGGTTGAGCATTGTAAGTTGCTTGGATAGGATGTCGTTCGCATCAGCCGACGCTCTGTGCCTCTCCGAGACTCGATGCAAAAGCAACGCGCCCGAAAGCGTGAGAAGAGCAGCAATCCACTTGAACAGCAGAACATTCCCCTGTGCATGATCTCCACCTACCGTCAGAGAGAGCGCAGCCAAGATCGCCGCCGCCAAAAACGGTATAAGGCAGGGGTGTCGACGTAGTCGAAGGCCGACTGGGCACCATAGGCCGCTTATGACAAAACAGATCTCCGTAGCAATCTTCAAACCCTTGCCCTAGCTACTTTATCGGGCTCTGGTCCGGGTCTTCGCCATCGAGAAATGAGCTCAAACCGTCTCTAGAGTCGCCTTAGAAGTCGACCACGCGCAGATCTATTCTGGTGATGAGCACCCTTGGTGACCTTCCCCAGCCAGGATTGACGCCGCTCGTCGGGCCATAGAAACATTGGCCGTCGCAATCTCGTCATGGTGCTAGCGAGGGCGTCGGGACCTTGGGATGCCGGGGGCAGCAGTGGCCAGGCGGTTGCGACGTGAACAGATAGGCAACGGAGCCGTTAAGCTCGCGCGTCCGGTCCGAAAGGAATTCTTTTGGACGAATTCCGTCTATCTTCGATCCGCCAAATCCTGTGTAACGGCGAAGGGTTCAACCAGCCCACGCGCATGGCCGTGTAGTCGGCAGCTCGTAGAATGGACCCTTCCCGGCCTAACTCGAAACCATCGAGGAATACGTTAGCGAACTTCTGAAATGATGCCCGCTAGCAGCCCGTGGTGGAAGTCGCACTGTGAAACAAGAGGTGATAAACTTGTTTTATGGCAATGGGACGGCGTAAGCGACGCGAGCGGCAGAAAGACCTATGGGTCGCCACCTCGGAGTTGCCCAAGAGCGCTGGGCATCCGTTTTATCTGCGGCTCAGCGAGTTATTTGACGAGCACGAGTTCGACGCCTTCGTCGAAGGCCAGTGCGAGCAGTTCTACGCGCCGAGCTTGGGACGGCCGTCGCTCACGCCGGGCATCTATTTCCGCAGTTTGCTGATCGGGTATTTCGAAGGCATCGACTCGGAGCGCGGCGTCGCTTGGCGCCTTGGCGACTCACTTTCGCTGCGGCGATTCCTGGCGATCGAACTCGATGAACAAGCGCCGGATCATTCGACGATCTCGCGCACGCGGCGGCTGATCGACCTCGAAACGCATCGCGCGGTGTTCACCTGGGCGCTGCAGCTGCTGGCCCGCGAAGGCCTGTTGTCCGGCGGAACGATCGGGGTCGACGCGACGACGCTGGAAGCCAACGCGGCGATGCGCTCGCTGGTGCGTTGCGACTCCGGCGAGGGCTACGAAGAGTATTTAAGACGTCTAGCTCTGGAATCGGGAATCGAGACGCCGACGCGCGAGCAGTTGGCCAAGATCGACAAGAAACGTAAGAAGAAGGCCTGCAACAAGGATTGGAAGCATCCCTACGATCCCGACGCCAAGGTCACGAAGATGAAAGACGGCCGTACGCACTTGGCGCACAAGGCCGAGCACGCGGTGGATTTGGAGACGGGCGCGGTGGTGGCGGTCACGCTGCAAGCGGCCGACGAAGGCGATACCACGACGATTGAAGAAACGCTGGTCGAGGCGGCCGAGCAGTTGGAAGCGGCGGCGGAAGAAGCCGCTGGCGCGGTCGACGAGCTGAGCGAAGTGGTCGCGGACAAGGGCTATCATTCGAACCGAGTGCTGACGGATTTTGCCGAGCTGGACGTACGCAGTTACGTGAGCGAGCCGCAGCGAGGGCGACGCAAATGGGGCGGCCGAACGCGGCAACGCGACGCGGTGTACTCCAATCGGCGGCGGATCAAAGGCAAGCGCGGCAAGCGTCTGATGAAGTTGCGAGCGGAGAAGGTTGAGCGCAGTTTCGCGCACTGTTACGAGACGGGCGGGATGCGGCGATTGCACTTGAAAGGCCGAGAAAATGTTTTAAAGAGGCTGCTGATTCACGTGGGCGCGTTCAATTTATCGATCGCGATGAGGGGCAAACTGGGCGCGGGGACGCCGCGCGGGCTGGCGGACGCGAGGAAAAGGACAAAAGTGTCGGTTTTGGGGCTTGTATTGGCGTCTTGGGCGGCCTTGGGGCGGTTGTGCGGGGCCCTGGGGGCGGTTTTCAGGAGATTCCCGGCGAAGGTGCGAGATTCAGCCGGCGCGCCGCTGGCCACGCCGATGCTTCTCGCGGCCTGAAACGGGGTGTTTTGCCACGGGCTGCTAAGGCGGTCAGGCCAGCAAGCCCTGGATCACTTCGCCTTCGACGTCGGTCAACCTGAAATCCCTTCCGCTATGGCGATAGGTGAGGCGTTTGTGGTCGAGGCCCATTTGGTGCAGGATCGTTGCGTGCAGGTCGTGTACATGAACCGGGTTCTCGACCGCCTTGAAGCCGAATTCATCGGTCGCGCCGTAGCGGACGCCGCGTTTGAAACCGCCGCCCGCGACGATGGAGCTGAACCCGTGGTTGTTGTGGTCGCGGCCGGCTTGCAACTTGGTGACGCCGGCGACTTCGACCGTGGGGGTGCGGCCGAATTCGCCGGAGATGAGGACGACGGTTTCGTCGAGCAGACCGCTGGCGCGTAGGTCTTGGATCAGCGCGGCCATGGCTTTGTCGGAGGTCGCGGCTAGGGACCGCATTCGCTGCACGTCGTCGTGCGTATCCCAGGGTTGGAGGTCGCCGTAGTAGACCTGCACCACGCGAACTCCGCGTTCAACGAGGCGTCGTGCGATCAGGCAGCCGCGAGAGAAGTCGCCGTCACCGTAGCGCTCGCGGGTGGTCTCGCTTTCGAGGCGGACGTCGAATGCGTCGGTCGCTTCCGACTGCATTCGGAAGGCGACTTCCATGGAGTGAATGGCCGCGTCCAGCTGCGGCGCCTGGTCTTGTTGTTCGCGATGCAACTGGTTGAGGGCGCCGAGCAGCTCCAATTGCTCCTTCTGCTCATCCGGTTTTAAACGAGGGTTCTGGAGAAAAGGGACAAGCTTGTCTGGTTCGACTTCGGCGTTGCGAACGTAGGCGCCCTGATAGGCGCCGGGCAGGTAGGCCGAGGTCCAGAGTTGAGGGCCGACCACGGGGAAGCCGGGACACATCACCACGAAGCCGGGCAGGTTTTGGTTCTCCGAGCCGAGCCCGTAGGTCAGCCAGGAGCCATAGGACGGATGCCCCGCCACACGTTGACCGCAATTGAACATGAACAGCGACGGCTCATGGAAGGGGACCTCGGTGTGCATCGAATTGATGACGAGGCATTCGTCGATCACTGAGCTTAGGCCGGGAAAGATTTCGCTGATCGGTATCCCGCTCTTCCCCTGGGGGGAGAACTCGAACGGGGATTTCATCAGGGCGCCGGTCTTGCGCTCGGTGCGCAGGTTGCCGCCGGGGAAGGGTTTGCCGTGATACTTCGCTAGAGCCGGCTTGTAGTCGAAGCTGTCGACGTGTGAAGGCGCGCCGTTCAAGAACAAATGGATGACGTGCTTCGCTTTTGCGGGGAAGTGCGGTTCCTTGGGAGACAAAGGCCCGGCGGGGCTTTGTTCCGCTAAGAGGCGACCGAGCCCGACCGAGCCAAAGCCGGCCCCGGTCAAGCGCAGAAGGTCGCGTCGGCTGTAACTAATCGACATAGCGAAACTCGTTGGAGCTCAACCAGACTTGGGCCAGCTCGGGCCAATCGTTGTGCGGCTTTTCGAGGAAGCGCAGCGCTAACGACTCTTCGCGATCGCTTGGCGCGCGTCCATACAGGAGTCGATAGGCGCGCCGAATGCGCTCTTGGGGATTGTCGCCGGCGTCATCGGACAGACGCTCAGCGAGCCCCGCGGCTGCCCCCATGACGAGCTCGCTGTTTAGAAAGAACAGCCCCTGGAGGGGGGTGTTCGTGTCGATGCGGCGAGGGCTGGTCTTGTTCGGGTTCGGGAAGTCGAATAGGCCTAGCCGCGAGTCAAGACGGCGACGGCTAACGAAGCTGAAGATCGTCCGGCTGTTGTTGGGTTCGTCCCAGCTGCGTGGGGGGCCGCCGGCTTTGTCGTCGAGTCGCCCGGCGACGTAGAGCAGCGAGTCGCGCAAGCTTTCCACGTCGAGGCGGCGGCGATTCGCTCGCCACAAGAGCTTGTTCTCGGCGTCGATCTCGTGGTTGGACGGGTCGTGCCGCAAGCTGCGTCTGTAAGCGTCGGTAAGAAGAATTTCGCGATGTAGCGCCTTGATCGACCAGCCGCCGGCGATGAAACGCGCCGTTAGATAGTCCAGTAGTTCGGGGTGCGTCGGCCGCTCGCCCATCACACCGAAGTTGCTTGGAGTTCCAACGATGCCGCGCCCGAAGTGTCCGAGCCAAATGCGATTGACCATCACGCGGGCGGTGAGCGGGTTGTCCGGCGAGGCGATCGCCCGAGCCAGGTCGAGGCGCCCGCTGCCGCCGCTGAAGGCGGGGGGCTCGGAGTCGCAGAGAATTTGCAGGAACCTCCGTGGCGCCTCTTCGCCTAGATTGTCCTCGTTGCCGCGAATGTGCACGCGCTCGTTCTTGGGGTCCTCTACGTCCGCGACGACGTGCTGGAAGGGGTATTTTTCCGGGACTTGTTCTTCGAGCTCAGCGACCCGCCGGCGGGCTTTGCGTATGTGCTCGATCCAAACGCCAGATAAGAACCGCTCGAGCGCTTCGCCTTTGTAGTACAGGACGCCCGCCTTTGCCTCTGCCGGAAGCTTACGGCCGTTGGCGGAAGCCAGGTCATTCCAAAAGTAGAACTCTTCCCGGGGCAAGGCCTTTTGCTCGGTGCGTCGCAGGTTGCCTCCTGACTTGTCGCCGCCTAGCAAGATCTCGTTCTCGAGCTCAATCCGCTTCTTGTCGGCGATGACTTCGATCAGCTTCGTTTGGATTTCTCGAGCAAAGCTTTCGACCGGCGCCTGGTCGGATGATCGCGGCAGGGCCTGCCATTGATCCAGGAGCTTGTGCTCTTTGGGCGTGCCGTCGAGGTACGCGATCCAGCGCTCGAGCGTCTCTTGGTCTAGCCCGCTCTTCCTTGCCGCCCGCTTGAGAGAGGAGTCTTCCGGACCCGAGACGCGCCAAGCCGCAAGGATGTAGTCCGCGGTGCGGGCCGCCAGGGCGTCGACAAGCTGCCGGGACTGTGTCGTCAAGAACTCGTCGAGCTTTGCCTTGGCGTCATCGGCTCGCTCCTTCTTCGACTCGTATTCGCTTACGACGTCTTCTAGCACCAACGGGTGTTCGTCGATCCGGGTGCTGTTGAAGACGCCCAGCAGGGAGTAGTAGTCGGCGGTAGGGATCGGGTCGAACTTGTGGTCGTGGCATTGCGCGCAGGCGATGGTGAGAGCCATGAAGCCGCGGCCGACGACGTCGATGCGGTCGTCTTGGAATTTGGGGCTCAACCCAAACATCCCGAGTCCGCCCATCAACTGCTCTCGCGAGCGGCCCCGGCGTTCCGCCTCATCGAGCTGGTCGGCAGCCAGCTGGGCCTTGACGAAAAGGTCGTAAGGCATGTCGTCGTTGAACGCTTGGATCACCCAGTCGCGGTATCGAAAGGCGTTGGGGTAGGGTTCGTCTTGGGTGGAATTCAAACGATCGTCGGAATAGCGCGCGACGTCCAGCCAGTGGCGGCCCCAGCGTTCGCCGTAGCGGGGTGAGGCCAGCAGTCGGTCGACGACGGCGTCGAAGGCTTGGGGGGAGTCGTTGGCTAAGAAGGCGTCCACTTCGGCCGGCGTGGGAGGGAGTCCGGTCAAGTCGTAGTAGACCCGCCGCAGCAAGGTACGCTTGTCCGCCGGGGGCGCTGGAGTTAGACCTTTGGCGGAGAGCTTGGCGCTCAAGAAGCGGTCGATCGCGGTCCCGGCGCCGGGCGGAGGCGTGGGATTCTTGACCCGCTGAAAGGCCCAGAACGCCCGCTGCTCGTCGGTGATCTTGAGCTCGTCCCCGGCCGCCGGCGCGGCTTTCGGGGGGTCGGGCCAGACGGCGCCGTCGTCCACCCACTTGGTCAAGACGCGCACTTCGTCTTGGGAAAGAGGCTCGCTGGGCGGCATCTTGAGTCGCTCGTCCTGACGACGCACCGCACGGATGAGCAGGCTACGCTCAGGCGCCCGCGGGACGACGGCGGGTCCGGACTTCCCCCCGTCTAGTAGTGCTTGCCGGGAGACCATTTCTAGACCGCCCATCTTGGTCTGGGTGTGGCAGCCGAAGCACTTTTCGGCGAGTAGCGGGCGAACGTATTTTTCGAAATGGTCGAGCGGGTCGGCGGCTGTCGCCGTCAGGGCCAGCGGCAGGCAGCCGATGACACGCATCGCGCCGGAAAGGAGCTTACGCCGACGGATAAACGAAGCGGGCATGACGCGCCGTTGCATGTGAAGGGCCTGGTCAGATTGTAGCTCTAACTCGATGGCTCGGGCGGTAGTTGCGCTTGAACTTGGAATTTCCTAGAGGGGGGGCGAAAACCGGCAAGAATCGGCAGATTGGGCCAGCCGGCGGGTGATTCCGCGGTTCCCGAGAGTAGAGTAGCACGCGATGACCGACTTGCCGTAGGCGGGCGCCGCTACTGCGTTGAAAGTACGGGGTTAATTCGAACGGGGAGGGTGTGATGCAGGGACCACGACCGGTCCCTGCATGTAGAGTTGTAACGAAAACGGCTCGCTACCAGCGGGGTCCGCGACCGCCGCGGCCGCCACCACCACCACCACCGCCGCCTCCGCCGCCGCGCTCGGGACGCGCATGCGCCTCGTTCACGTTGAGGGCGCGTCCGTCTAGGTCGGTGCCGTTGAGCCCGTCGATGGCGGCCTGAGCCTGGGTGTCATTATCCATCTCGATGAAGCCAAAGCCGCGCGGGCGGCCGGTGTCGCGATCCGTCATGACGTGGACCGAGCCGACTTCGCCGAAGGCCGAGAAGGCCTGACGAATAGAGTCTTCGGTGGAATCGAAGCTGAGATTGCCGACAAAAAGTCGCATTTCTTAAATCCTCCTTCGAACAGGAAAAGATTGGAGCGAGGTGAGGGGCTCCACGGGAGGATCAAGGTAAGAAACGAGATCGTCGGCAGCTGGCCAATCCAAGCAGGCTTTTCGGTTCGAAGTCTTGAGTGTAGCAGAAGAGGGGCTTCGCGAGGATAGCGTCATGGCGAGGGCGCACGACATATTCGTACCGATCTCGATGAGACAATGGCAGGATTCCGCGGGGCCCGTGGCGTGCATTTGGCGCTCCGGGGCAATCTGAGCATCCTCCAGCGTTCAGACCGGCGTGAGACGATTGCGGTTACGCTTTGAAGTAACTCTCATGTCGCGCTCCCTCATCGCGAGGGCGCTGGACGACGAACCGAGTCGCCGAGGCATGTCATGTCGTCTACCAGCTGGGGCGTATGATTGACGCGGAGGTGGGGCGGGCCACGGAGAGCTCGATGGCGAAGCTGCTCGCTTCACAGGCGGCGGTTCAGAACTGTTTGGATGGGATGCAGATTTTTGGGGGATATTCGTGCTCGGCGGAGTATGAGATTGGGCGGTTGTTGTTCGGCGAGGGGACGAGTGAGATCCACGTGAAGATCATTGCGGAGACGATGCTGGGGATGCGTCGGGGTTAGATGGAGGCCAAGTGCGAGCCGCGCAAATCAAACGCGGACTGCCTCGCCTTCGAGCGTCGGCAGGGATTTGATCATCTTGCCCACCTTTCTCTCCGCCAAGCGAAGCTCATAGATCTTTTGAAGGTTGAGCCAAAAGTCGGGGCTGGAGCCGAAGAAATGGGCGAGCCGCAAGGCGGTGTCCCCGGTAATGCCGCGGTGGCCGTTGAGGATCTGAGTGACTCTACTTGCAGGCGCCGCCAACCGGCGCGCGAGTTCGGCGGCGCTCATTTCGAGCTCTTCCAGCTCTTCAGCCAAGTGTACGCCTGGGTGGATTACTCCTGCTGACACTTGAGGTTTCCCCTTGAGCGCTTCGAAACGATTACCCGGGAGCGCCGCGAGGTCTTGCAGTGCCGTAGCCGCCTCAAGGCGGTCGATCTTCAGTTGAGCGGCTTGCTCGATCCCGGAAAAGGCCCTTACTCTGTTCCCAGCTGCGAACTCGCTTGTTCGTTTGTCACGGTAGCTGATGATCAACCTTCAGCGTAGTGCTAATCTGAGAACGCGGCGTCGAAGGCCAGGCCAGAGGACTTGAAATCCACGCGTTTAGTGAAGGCGCAGGCTTCTTCTGCGCCGGCTTCGCGGTCCATGCCGCTGTCTTCCCACTCGATCGAGAGCGGGCCGTCGTAGCCGATGTTGTTGAGGGCGCGGATGATCTCCTCGAAATTGACGCCGCCGTGGCCGAGGGAGCGGAAGTCCCAGCCGCGGTCTTGGTGGCCGAAGTTGAGATGGGAGGCGAGGATTCCGCTGCGGCCGTCGAGTTGGCGCGCGGAATCCTTCATGTGGACGTGGTAGATGCGGTCTTTGAATTCGCGGATGAAGGCGACCGGGTCGACGAATTGCCAGTGCAGGTGGCTGGGGTCGAAGTTGAAGCCGAAGGCTTTGCGGCCGCCGATGGCTTCGATGGCGCGATGAGTGGTGTAGATATCGAAGGCGATCTCGGTGGGGTGGACTTCGAGGCCGAAGCGGACGCCGCATTCGTCATAGACATCGAGGATCGGGTTCCACTGTTCGGCGAAGTAGGCGAAGCCGGCGTCGAGGGTCGCGTCGCTGACGGGCGGAAAGCTGTAGAGCATGTGCCAGATTGACGAGCCGGTGAAGCCGTTGGCGACTTTGAGGTCGAGGTTTTTGGCCGCGCGGGCGGTGTTCTTCATCGCCTCGATGGCCCAGGCGCGTTTCTTTTCGGCGTCGCCGTGGGTTTCGGGGGGGGCGAAGAGGTCGGAGCGTGAGTCGTTGTTGGGGTCGCAGACGAGTTGGCCGGCGAGGTGGTTCGAGATGGCGTAGAGGCTGAGGTTGTGCTTGGCGAGAGTGGCTTTTTGCTGGGCGCAGTAGTCGAGGTCCGCGGCGGCCTTGAAAACGTCCATGTGGTCGCCCCAGCAGGCGAGCTCAAGTCCGTCGTAGCCCCAGCCAGCGGCTTTCTCGGCGAGAACTTCGAGGGGAAGGTCGGCCCATTGGCCGGTGAAGAGGGTGACGGGACGGCTCATTTTTCAGGGAATTGTAGCACGACGGGGCGCTGGTCAATCCGAGCACCCTGCGTCAGCGGGGTGTCTTCCACTCGCTCAACCGACACTCACAACTGGAAGTGGAAGACACCCCGCTGACGCAGGGTGCTCGGAGAACGCGCCGATCAGCTATCCATAAGCGCCTTGCGGAAGCGGTGGTGGAGGAACTCGCCGTCGGTGGAGGGCAGGGCTACCGGGTCGTCGCTGAGGGCGACTTTGGCTACGGCGACGATGGGGCCTGGGTCGTGCGTGACCGTGTGCAGGAGGTCGTCGGGGTGATCCGAGGCAGTTAGCGTTCGCTTGATGCCGGCGCCGGCGGCCATGGCGGCGATGTCGACTCCGGCGGCGGTTAGGCCGGGTTGGGCGCCGGTTTCGCCGAAGGCTTGGTTGTCGAGGACGAGGATGGCGAGGTTCGGCGGTTGTTGCGCCGCGATGGTCGCGAAGCTGCCGACGCCCATCAGCATTTCGCCGTCGGTGGTGATGACGATCACGCGACGGCCGGGTTGCGCGAGGGCGACTCCGAGGCCGATCATGGCGGCGCCGCCCATTCCGCCCCAGAGATGGAAGTTGAGGGGGGAGTCGCCGGCGGCGAAGCAGTCGTAGGTCGCGCTGCCGAGGCCGGTGATGATGGCGGCGTCACCGCGTTGGCTGACGAGTTGGGCGACTAGAGCTCGGCGGTTGAGGCGGGCCATGCCTAGTTCCGGTTCTCGAAGTCTTTGGCGCCGATGATTTGTTGGCTGACGAGCACGGCTTCGCGCGAGCAGGTTCGGTAGGCTTGCTCAGCTGCGCTCTCGAAGGTGGCGGCGATGTCGGCGGCGATTGCGGGGCGGTGGACGGTTGTGCCGATTGCTTCGAGGACCGAAGGCGCGGCGAGGCCCATGGGGATTTGCCAGGGGTTGAACTCCCTCCATTCGCCGCGCATAGTGACGAGGGTCAGGAGCGGAATGCGGCAGGTTTTTGGCACGGACAGCATGTTGATGCAGTTGCCGACTCCGCTGCTTTGTATCAGGAGGGCGGCGCGCTGTCCGCCGAGCCATGAGCCGCAGACGAAGGCGACGCCCTCTTGCTCGCTGGTGAGCGTGACGACGTTGATGTCTGGGTCGGCCTCGCAGAGGAGCAAGAGCTCGATCAACCCGCCGTCGGGGACGGTCGCGACTTGACGGATGTTCTTGTCTTTGATGACCCGGAAGACGTCTTGGGACCAGTTCGACATCGTTTGAAGATACGCTAAGATGCGAACGCCCGAGGGCGCTATGGCGGATCGACCTCCGAACATCCTCTTTCTACACGTCGATCAGATGCATGCCGACGCGGTGTCGGCGTATGGGTCGCCGTATTGTTCGACGCCCGCGTTCGATCGCTTGGCGGCCGAGGGGGTGTCGTTCCGGCGGGCGTATGCGGCGCAGCCGGTGTGTTGTCCGGCGCGGGCGAGCTGGTACACGGGGCGGACGCCGCTCGAGCACGGGGTGCTGACCAATGCGGTTCCGATCAATCCGGAGCTGCCGGACTTGGGGCAGTGGCTGCGGAGGGGCGGCTACCAGACGGTTTACGCGGGCAAGTGGCATATTCCTGGGCGCGACGTGGGGGAGAGTTTTGACTACTTGCATCCTGGAACTGGGATGGGGGAGATCGGGACGGCGATGTGGGGCGGGCGGCGGCGGCGTTCCTAAGTCGGCGGACTTCCGACAAACCGTTCTTTTTATCGGTTGGATTCTTGAATCCGCATGATTGTTGCTATACGTGCGGTGCGAGCGGGGGCGTGGGTAAGTTCGAATATGCGCCGGCGATTGAGGATGAGCTGCCGCCGCTGCCGGAGAATTTCGACCCCGACTTGCCGTGGATTTCCGAGGAGCAGCGCGGGCGTGTGGGCGGTTGGAGCGAGCTCGACTGGCGTTATTACATCTACTCTTGTTATCGGCAGACGGAGATGGCTGACGCGCATGTGGGGTTGGTTTACGATGCGCTGCGGCGGTCGAGGTTTGCTGAGAATACGCTGGTCGTTTTTGCCTCCGATCATGGCGAGGGGATGGGGCATCATGGGCGGATTCTGAAGAATTTCCTCGAGGAGGAGTCTTGGAGGGTGCCGACGATTGTGGTTCCGCCGGGCGGGGAGCGGGCGGGAGCCGAGGAGAGGCGGCTGGTTTCGAGCTTGGATATTCCGGCGACGATCTGCGACTACGCTGGGACGCCGGAGTTGCCTGATGCGGATGTTGGACGGAGCTTGAGGCCATTGTTGGAGGGTGAGCCGGTGGAGTGGCGAGCGCACGTTTTTGGGGAGACGGAGCACTCGGCGGCGGTCGGCGATGGTCGGTTCAAGGCGATTTTCTATCCCACGCAGCCGGCGCGGATGTTCGACCTGGAAGAGGACCCGCTGGAGATGCGCAACCTTGCAGCCTTGCCGGCGCATCAGGCCAAGCGAGGCGAGTTGGCCGGCCAGCTGCGCGGGTACGTGCGCGAGCGCGCGATCTATTCGAAGCTGGGCCAGGACGCGCCGGGTGTGGACCGAAGTGGGGAGCCTCGCAAGGAGCGGCTGCGCAAGGCCAGGGCCTGGTACGAGAGCATCATCGCCGGCGAGGGGTTGGCCGTATGACTCGTCGCGAGGTGCTAGGGGCCGCGGCGGCTTGGACGGCCGCGGGTGGGCTTCCGCTGTTGGGGGCGACGGTTCCGGTAGGGCTTTCGCCGGTTCAGGGGTTTCTCAGCGAGCAAACTCCCGGCTCGGGACCCGTGCCCGCGCTGTCGATGAAGCACGCGATTCTGCGTTGGACGAACACGGCGCCGGAATCGGGCGCAACCACCAACCGGGAGATCGGTCGCTTGGAGTTACGTTTGGAGCGGTCGGGCGAACACACGCGGGTGAAGGTGCTGCAGACGACGCGCTACTCCCAGCCCAACAATCGCCTGGAGACGGAGATCGTCTGCAATCGCGACCCGCTGCTGTCGCTGCGGAGCTGGAAGCTGAAGAGCTCGATCGAGGAGCGTGACGACTGTCTGTATGAGGTCTCGGGTCGGCGCGAGGGAGACTCGGTTCACATGGATGATGGGATAGGAGAGAGGAGTTTCGGAGTCGAAGGTCCGTTGGTTTGCCAGTGGACGCTGGCGATGTCGACAGCGGTTTCCGAGCGCCTCCCGGGGCGATTCGGGCTGCTCGAGGATTTGCTTTTGTACAAGCCTGGCCAGAGGTTGACGCGAGAGCCGGCGGTCGATGTTCCCTATCAAGATGGTGAGCATAGGATGACTTGTTATTCGCAACGTGGGCCGGGGGTGCTGCCGTTGCACTACTACGCCGATGAGCAGGGGCGGACGCAGCTCGTGACGCAAGGGGCGTTGGCCTGGGCGCTGGTTGAGGCCGGCTAGTCTTTCCGCTGAGGCTAGGCGAGGGTACGGGATCGGAGATGAATGCGGCCGCAGCCGAAGTATGGCTGTTTAGTTAACGGTGGCAGCGGGCTACTACTATCTCGTGGAAACGCTTCAGAGGCCCATGAAGGGTCCACAGAGAAGGCGGGCGCCGCATAATGGGACTAGTGCTGTGACCGCTTGATAACTTTACAAACGGCAGTGCCGGAATAATGTGCTTGCCGGCACCTAGGTAACCGTCGCGGACTCCACGCTGCTCGCGCATACGCCGCGCGACGGCGTCCTTGCGCTCGCCGCGTTTGAAGTGAACGATCGGAATCCGGTTCTGTTCGGCGAACTTTCTGACTTGCTCAACCAAGCGCCTTTCTAGGATATACGTTCGGCCCGCATCGATTTCGTAAGGACGGCCATTGGTATCTGGGGGCGAGTCCGTCTAAGAAGAGCGTCAAGCGGCTTAGGTAGAAAGTGCGTCAGCAGCTGTGGCCGAGCAATGTGGACCCCTGGGAAGAGGTGCGCGACCGGCTGAACCGCACGTTGCGGGGCTGGACAAACTACTTTTCTTACGGGACGCGCATGCCGGCCTATCGCGCCGTGGACAACTTTGTTTACGAGCGAGTGCGAGGATTCTTGCGGAGGCGGCACAAGGTGCAATCGCGAGGTACGCGCCGGTTTTCCGGCGTGGTTGTATTTGGCGCGAGGGGCGTTTTACGTCTGCGCCAGGTGCAACTGGGGCCGCTATCTGCGACAGCGCTGAGGTGAAGTCGGTCGGAGAGCCGGATGCGGGAAATCCGCACGTCCGGTTCGATGAGCGGGGACGCCGTTCAGATTCCCACGGCTGAAGCCGTGGGCTCGATTATTGTTTGGCAGCCCCCATGTTCGATCGGAAAGACCAGGTATTAAACGGTCACAGAACTAGCTGACGCCACCACTGGAGCGCTGCTCAATTCATGCCTACCCGAGGATGACAAAGATGCAGCGGGTCGGTTTGTTGATCCGCGGGCTCGAACGACATGCTGACCAGCGACTAGCGGGAAGGCTACGCTCTGAGCTAGCGGGACTTTCGCCGAGGAAGTATTCGCATGGCGGATGCGCCCTAAAGGGCTCGAGTACTCTTGGGGCTTCTGTCAGGGGATAGTTATGTTCCCGAAAGTCAGTCGCCGTTGAGCTGCCGGCGCATCTCTTCGACGAAACCCGGGTCCAGGCAGGGATCGTTGGTTTCGCGGCGCCAATCCTCCAGAGCGCTCCTCAATCGTTGCTGCTGCTCGGCGTATTCCGGGTCGCCCGCGAGGTTGTGGAACTCCCATGGGTCCTGTTCGAGGTCGTACAGCTCAAACTCGGGCGGTTGCGCGAAAGTATCGAAGGCTTCGCGGACCGGCGTTCCGGCGTAGCGCTGCTCGCGCGACGTCAGGTATCCAATGTCGCCGTCAATGCGGATGCTGGGGCTTACCGATTCGGCCAGTAGGTTGTGGATCAGCTTGTAGCGGCGGTCGCGGATCGCCCGGCGCGGAAACCAGGGCGGCGCGTGCATGTGGAACTCCCCAACAAGATACTCGCGCCATTCGGCGCCAGATCCCTCAAAGACGGGGGCCTCGAGGACGGGCCGGAGCGACGAGCCGTGCATCTCGACCGCCGCCGGCGCTCCCGTCGCGTCCAAGATCGTCGGCAGGATATCGACGGTCGAGACCATCGCTTCGCTACGCATGGGTTTCGAAACCCCCGGCCAGCGAACCAGAAACGGAACCCGCAGACCGCCTTCGTAGACCGTTGTTTTCCCGCGATCGAAAGGCGGCCCGTGGTCGCCGATGAAGATGACGAGGGTGTCGTCGGCGTGTCCCTGGCGTTCGAGGGCTTCGAGCAGCAAACCGACGCCGACGTCGACTCGCTTGACCTCGTTGTAGTAGCCGGCCACGCGTTTGCGTTGTTCGGGCGAGTCGATCCCCTGGAAAGGCAGGATTGTCTTCTCGCTCGGCTCGACTAAGTCTGCGGGAATATCCTCGTAGCGGTCTAAGAAAGTCCAATCACCGACCACATCCGGGGTCTGCGGATCGCGCTCGCGATAGGCATGCGGATCGGAGTAGTTCACCATCAGAAAGAAAGGCTGCTGCTCGCTTTCGCCCATAAACTCCTCGGCGAAAGCGGCCATATCGGTCACCGCACGGGCGTTAACCTTTGAGCGGACGTCCCACTGGAACTTGTCCTCCGGATCGACGTGCAGTTTGCCGACGATGCCGGTGCGGTAGCCGGCCCGCTTGAGGATGTTCGGCATGGTGGCGTCGTGCAGGTGAGGGTGCAAGGCGAAGTCCGAGCGGTTGGTCAGTCCGTACTGTCCGGTGGTATGCACGTAGAGGCCGGTGAACATGGCGCTCCGGGAAGGGCTGCAGGAAGCTTGCGCCACGTAGGCGACGTCGAACTGGACGCCGCTCGCCGCGAAGGCGTCTAGGTTGGAAGTCTCGATAACGGTGTCGCCGTAAGAGCTCAGCTGCAACCCCAGGTCATCGGTCGTGATGAACAAGACGTTGAGCCGGGTCGGCTGCTTCGGCGGCGCTTGCGAGCAGGCGAGGGACACGAGGGCGAGCAACGCTAGGGTGACTGGCGCCGAGGCTTTTGTGGTTTTGGTAGATCGGTGGGTCTGCATGCTTTCGTTCTTCGGTCTGGTTGGCTTACTAGCGGTCATTTTCGGCTGTTGCTCGGCTAACGGCCCGCGAGCTCGCGGAAGACCGAGTCGTGGCAAACAGTTGCTCGTCTTCCAGCAGAAGGGCGAGCGGAACCAGCCAGTCGAGATAGTAAGGTCCGCGCTCCCAACTCTCTCCCGCGCCCCCCAGGGTAGCCCGAACCGCGGAGTCGTGGGTTGGGTCGGTTTGCTCGACCCCAACACTGAGCGAACTAAATCAAGGGTAGTGGGAGCTAGCGGCGATAGTCGGGGACTATTGACGTCAAGGGTGACGAGGCGGGCAAGCTCAGACTGCGATCTCCGCCGGAAGCATTTGTCCGCATGCGGCATCCTAGCGTCCAAGAAGCCGTCGATGCCACGCTTGAGGGCGCAATCGAAGGTAACCGCAGTGCGACCGGGTTATCCTGATTGCGGAAATAGCTCCTTGACCGATCCTGATCTACCCGAAGCGCTTGCAGGCGCCGCGCGACGGCCGCCGGTTTCTGTTGCGCTGGTAACCACTATTCGGAACGAGCAGGCGCTGTTGAGGAACAACATTCTTTACCACCGCTACCTGGGAGTGGAGCGGGTCTATGTTTTTTGGGACGAGACAACGGACTGTACGCTTGAAACGGTTTCGGATCTCGACTACGTGTCCATCTTTCCGTCCGCGAGAACCCCAGAATCGAAGCAGTTGGAGTCCATTCAACGACTGGCGGCCCAGGGGCGGACCCACAGCGACGCTCGTCAATGCCTGAACATGTATAAGGCGCAAACAATGGCCCAGAAAGAGGGTCTCGACTGGCTTGTCGCGCTCGATCCTGACGAACTACTGTCACTGAGAAGCGCCCCGGTTCAACCAGGCTGCTTGGCGGAGCAATTCGCAAGGCTGCCAACGAACGTCAATTGCGCGCACTTCCCGCCGGTGGAGGTCGTGCCGCGCCGCAAGCGCTACGAAAACGTTTTCGCCGAGGAACACTTATTCGCATTACCGCCGGAAATGTTGCGAACGTTGGACGGCGGCGGCTTCGCGCGCTGGATCAGCGATCCATACGAGGGGGAACGTTTTTCCGTAGGGTTTCTTAGTCACCGGGCCGGGAAGCGCGCCATTAGAACTAGCCCGGGCCGGCTACCTACCCCTGTGTCGCCGCACGGGTGGATGGGTGAAAACATGAGAACCGTCGTGATGGGGCGGCTACTGCACTATTTTTGCTATAGCGCTGAAGATTTCATCAACAAGTTTCGCAACTATCGTGACCGAGCGCCGACGTTTCTCACAGGCCAGCCGCTCAAGCGTCATAAGGCTCTCTGGCAGCGCTTCATCAATGACTCAGCCTCCGATGACGAGACCATTCGGCAGTACTTCTTTGACAATATTCTTCTTTCGGACTTGGCTGCTGAGCAGGCCCGAAATCGTTTCCCAGAAACGTTTGTGGAGATCCAAGACGCTAGGCAAGTATTTCGGGAACTAGAGAACTCCACGGATTCTTGCAATGAGCAACAGCGATGACGGTTCCGGACTTTATCATCATCGGCGCCCAGCGATGTGGAACCTCGTCGCTCTACAAGTATCTAACCCGGCACCCTCAAGTCGCGCCTGCCAGGCGGAAAGAAGTTCACTACTTCGACTTAAACTACCAGCGGGGGATCGGTTGGTATCAGGCGCAGTTTCAACCGAAGCAGGACCCGAAGGCGCTGTGTGGCGAGGCGAGTCCTTACTACTTGTTCCATCCGTTGGCGGCTCGACGCTGCGCCGTAGCGCTTCCCGAGGCAAAGATCATCGTGCTGCTACGGGACCCGGTCGATCGGGCCCACTCCCATTTCCACCACGAGATCCGCAGAGGGTGCGAGTCATTGAGTTTCGAAGAGGCTCTCGACCGTGAAGCCGAAAGGATCGCCGGAGAGCGAGCGAAGCTGATCGATAGACCGCTTAGCCGTAGCGCGGATCACCAGTCGTACTCATACCAAGCTCGAGGCGTGTATGCGGACCAGCTTGCGGCGTGGATGGCGCGATTTTCGCGGCACCAGATACTGATAGTGGAGAGCGAAAGTCTATACGAGGATCCAGCGACGCAGTACCCGCGGGTTCTGAAGTTCTTGGGGTTGCCGCGAGTCGACCTCGGCGCCTATCACCAATGGAACTGGGGTGTGTACGATCCGATGGCGCCGAAAACCAGAAGCAGGCTTGCCGGGTATTTTGCACCACACAATCAGCGGTTGTCGGAACTACTAGGGATGAGTTTCAGGTGGAGCTAGGCAGGGCGGAGGGCGTTGGTGGCCGTGGCTAAAGTTTTATTCATCGCTGGCTGCTGGCGCAGTGGCAGCACCTTGCTCGGCGATGCCTTAGGAGGCCTGCCAGGGTACGCTCATACCGGCGAAATGCACCACGTTTGGAGCCGGGGCTTGACGATGAACTGGCGTTGCGGCTGTGGGGACTTGTTTCGGGACTGCCGGTTTTGGGGCCCTGTGATGGCGCCCTGGATGGATGAGTCGGGTGCGCGGGCTGCCGAGCTGGAGCGGACTCGGCGGCGCATGATGAGGGAGATGACCAGCGTGAAATGGTGCGAAGGAGTCTGTCGCGAATGGCCGGACTACATTGACGAAGTTCGTCTGCTGCTCCAGCGGGTGTTCGAGGCGTCGGATGCGAGCGCCGTAATCGATTCGTCCAAGTCGTTTCGGCAGGCATGTATGCTGCTCGCCACTGGGGAGGTCGCGCTGTATGTGGTTCACCTAGTTCGGGATCCTCGGACAACGGTGTATTCACTTGTACATCGCGCAAAACGGCATTTGGATGATCCTCTGGGCTCGGCCATGGTGACGCTCGAGCCCAATCATGCCATCGATTACTGGTTGGAAAGCAACCGCCAGACCGAGCGTTTGGTTGATCTGCCGGGAGTCGAGTACCTTCGCGTTCGCTACGAGGACTTCGTCGCTAAGCCCGGGGAAACGCTCCAGCGTCTCAGCAAATTTGCCGGAGTCAGCGCCGAAGGACTCCAACGCGGGGGACCGCCAGAGATCGTTGCCGGCCATTCGATCTCAGGGAACCCCGACCGCCTGCTTTCCGGAGCACGCCGACAGATTCGGGCCGTTGTGGGCGGCGACGGTCTTGATCCCGGGATACGCGCCCTCGTTGAGTCACGAACGGGAGAAGCGCTCGAGGCGTACGGCTACCGGCTTGGCTAAGGGCGGTTGCGATACATGCCGTGAGGACTAGCGCTCCGAGCTCCAGGTTTGAAAACCGAAGGAGACGCCTATGCTGAGAGACTTCTTGAACGGGTAGTTTTTGAGTCCTTCTCCGTACGTCGCCTGCAAGGTCAGGCCCCTCGGCAACGGGTAGCTGAGGCCGAGGTTGAGCGCGCTAGCTGATTCGATGTGGCGCGACAGGCCGTCTCCGCCGTAGATGTCCGCCTGGCCTCTTAGCCCGAGTGCGATCGGAAAGTCGAGGCCCGCGGAGTAGGTCCAATCTCTTGGTCTCCGTCGCGACACAAACTCCGTGAAGCGAGCTCTACTGCAAAACGCGAGTGCGTTTTGCACAATCAAGCTTTCCTACACCGCCAGCGACGGATCGATCAAACGCATCGAGCAAAGCAACAACCGCTACCGCATCATCTTCAAGGGCGAACAGCTCCAAGGCGGCTCTCAAGCCGAGGAGGCCTACGTCGCGTTCAACGATCCGTTCCTCGGCATTCTCAACAGCGCCCCTATTCGTCCCTTGGACTACGACTATCTCCGCATTCTTCCGCCAGCCGCCAGCCGCCTATACGAACTCTTGAGCTACGCCGTCTTCGCGGCCTTCAAGAACGGTTTTTCAACCGCGAAACTTCGCTACTCGGACTACTGCCGGCGCGCGCCGCAAAAACGCTACCTCTCCCGCCAGCCGGCCCAGAACCAAATGAATGTCGCTCAGCGCCCCCACAAACGGTCAGGCTACATTTCGTCCGTACGCTACGAGCGCACCACAGATGAGCAGCGGAATGCTGACTGGTTCATTCACTACAAGCCGGGTCCGAGAGCTAATTTTAGCGTCCGACCGCTTGCCTAGGCTAGATGTCCGTGTGAGAACTCTGAGGCGGAGCTTTGATGGGCGAGGTTGTCCAGGCGGGCGTGGCACGCTACGCCCCTACAAGAGAAGAAAACACTCGTGAGCTCGTCCCTAGAGGCGTAGCGTGCTACGCCCGCGTTCAGCTGGCGGCTCGCGCCACGGTAACCTGAAGGTCTTCCCATGCCCACTTCTGAACGAAAGCGACTGGAACAAGAGCGCCGCGACGACGGCCGACTCCCGCCAGGCCAGGCCTTGACGTTGAAATGGCCCGTGCTTCACCAGGGCCGCGTCCCTGGGTTCGACCCCCAGACCTGGGACCTCGAAGTCCGCGGCCTTGTCGAAACCCCCTTCAAGTTGACTTGGCCCCAATTCCAGGCGCTGCCTCGCACCAAGATCACCGCCGACTTCCACTGTGTCACGACCTGGAGCAAGTTCGACAACGAATGGGCCGGCGTCGGGTTCCGCACGCTCGCCGAGCGCGCCCAGCCCAAGCCCGAGGCTCGCTTCGTGATGGTCCACGCCGACGGGGGCTATGACTCGAACGTCCCTCTGGCGGACCTGATGCGCGACGACGTCTTGCTAGCCAACTGGCACGCGCCCGAGCCGCTCGATCCCGAGCACGGCGCGCCTTTGCGTCTCATCGTCCCCCACCTCTACGCCTGGAAGAGCGTCAAGTGGGTGCGGGGATTCGAGTTTATGGCCGACGACCGCGGCGGATACTGGGAAAACATCGGCTATCACATGTACGGCGACCCGTTCCGCGAACAGCGCTATCACGACGAGAACAATCCGCCTCCACCCACGTCAAAATGAGGGCCACAACAAAATGAAGGCCTATCTCAACCCGGAATTCCTCAATTCGCCGCCGGCGCGCGCCTTGCGCATCCTATCGGAATACCTCGAGCCCAGCGCGCGGCTTCGCAAGCATGGCGTCCGCGACACAATCGTTTTCTTTGGGTCCGCCCGGCTGATAGATATGTCGTCGGCCAAGCTTCTCGAGCACAACGCCGAGACTGACAAGCAGAAGCTCGAAGCCAAGCGCGCCGTCGAGGGCGCTAGGTATTACGAAGACGCACGTGAGCTTGCGCGAATGTTGACCGTATGGGCGCGGGAGAACCACGACGCTGGTCCGCAATTCATCGTTACCTCGGGCGGGGGCCCGGGAATCATGGAGGCGGCCAACCGCGGCGCTCACGAGGCCGGGGGGCGGTCCGTTGGATTCAATATTTCACTACCGCTCGAGCAGGAACCGAACCCCTATATCACGCCCGAGCTATCGTTCGACTTCCACTACTTCTTCATGCGCAAGCTGTGGTTCGCCTACCTCGGCAAGGCGCTTGTGATCTTCCCGGGCGGGTTCGGAACGCTCGATGAACTGTTCGAGCTGCTCACCCTGGTTCAAACCGACAAGCTACGCAAGGACATGCTCATCGTGGTCTACGGGCGCGAGTTTTGGGAGAGGATTGTCGACCTAAAGGCCCTCGTCGACTTCGGGACGATCAGCCCGGAAGACCTCGATCTCATCCACTGGGCTGACACGCCCGAGGAAGCGTTTCGCACCGTGACGAGCTGGTTGAAGGAAAAGTATCTGTAAACGGCTCTCCGGCGTCGCAGGACCCGAGGGCAAAAGACGGGCGAGGCATGCCTCGCCCCTACGGACGAACGTTTGTTTTCAACGACGTAGGGGCTTGGCATGCCAAGCCCGTTTTGTCGGAATCGGATTGGTGAAATCTTTTTGCGGCCCCTGACGGGCAGGGCGTGTCCTACTTGGTAAACTCCCCTCTTGACCCACGACGAAGCTATCGCCCTGGTGACCGCGCCAGGAGGGGATTACGAGCTCGAAGCCATAGCGATCGTGGGCGGCGAGCGGTGTCGCGTCTTCAAGAATGCGCCGGGCAGCATCCGCGACCTCTTGCTTGGAACGCGCGAGTTTGCTGATTACACCTATCTCGTTTACGAGGACGAGTCCTACACGTTTGGCGAGGTCTTCGAGCAGACCGCCAAGTTGGCCTGGCTGCTGCGCGAGGAGTACGGCGTTGGGCCTGGCGACCGCGTGGCCCTGTGCATGCGCAACTACCCCGAATACCCCGCCGCCTTCCTGGCGACGTGTTGCTTGGGGGCCGTCGCCGCGCCGATGAACGGCTGGTGGAGCGGTCCTGAAATGGAATACGCCCTGACCGACTCGGGCGCCAAGGTCCTGATCGCCGACCGGCAGCGGATGAGCCGCGTCGGCGACCGCCTACCTGAGCTGGGAATCAGCGGGATCACGGTTCGCACATCCGATAACGATGGCTGGGGCGATGTGCTGGAAGGGCGATCCGAGACCGAACTGCCGCCGTGTGAAATCGACCCGGATCAGTTGGCGACGTTGTTCTACACCTCCGGGTCGACCGGGCATCCCAAGGGCGTGCCTTCGACCCATCGAAACATTACGAACGCGCTGCTGTCGTGGGAGGTCGATAACCGCGCGTACTCGTTGCGGAATGAGCTGCCGACCCCCAAACTGCCGTACGAGTTGCAGCTGCGGTTCTTGGTGACGATTCCGTTCTTCCACGTGACGGCGAGTCACGCTTGCTTTTTCGCGGGGCTGAGGTCAGGGCACAGGCTCTACCTGATGTACAAGTGGGACGAGGCGGAGGCGCTAGAAACGATCGAGCGTGAGGAGATTACGCACGTCGTCACGGTGCCGACGATCAGCGGCGACATCGTACGGGCGGCCGCGGCGCAAGGCAAGAGATTGCCGAGTCTGCTCGGCATGGGCGGCGGCGGGGCCGCACGGCCGTCGCAGCAGGTGCGCGAGATCGACTCGACTTTTGAGAATTGCCTGCCTAGCACCGGCTGGGGCATGACCGAGACGAATGCGATCGGGTCCACGATCCGCGGGCGCGACTACCTTGACCGCCCGATGTCGAGCGGTCGCCGGTCGGTGGTGATGGACTTCCGGGTCGTTGACGAGAATGGCAATGACGCCGATCGCGGGGAGCTGCTGGTGAAAGGGACGGTCGTGGTGAAGGAGTACTGGAACAAGCCCAGAGAGACCGCGGAGACGTTCGTCGACGGTTGGATGCGTACCGGGGACGTCGTCACCTTTGACGACGATGGATTCATCTACATCGTTGACCGTGTGAAGGATATTGTGATTCGGGCCGGCGAGAATATCAGTTGCACAGACGTCGAGAACGCGATCTGCGAGCATCCCGACGTTGCCGAGGCAGTGGCCTGCGGGGTTCCCGACGAGCGCTTGGGAGAGGAGTTGGTGGCTGTCGTACGCCCCAAGGACGGCCGCGCTCTGAGCGACGATGCTCTCTCGAAACACCTAGATGGGCGCCTGGCGAAGTTCGAGAAGCCCACCCGCTTTGTGTTTCGTGAGGACCCGATCCCGCGGATCGCTACGGGGAAGTTTGCCCGCCGGCAGCTGCGCGATGAGATTGCGGCCGCGGACGCGGCCGGGATTTGACGGCCGAGCGAGTTAGGGGCGTTTGCCGCGACAGGCCCCGCGGGGCCTAACGCAACGGAATCGAAATATCGGCGGTCTTTGGCGGGAGGCAGGCCTTGTCATTACAAGCCTGATAGCGGAGCTTCCCCGTCAGCTCGCTCAGCGCGGGTGTCGATTGAGGTGCGTCGAATTTCGTGGTGATCACGATCCGGCCGGAATACACCGACAGCGGTTTCTCCGAAAAGTCGTACTTCACCGTTTCGGCTTCGGGGAACTTGACCGCGACGGCTTTGAGCGGCCCATCGTCCCAGGTCAAGTGCGTGGGGATCAGGTAGTCGTCGTTGGGCCGGTTGGAATTGATGTGGTAGCCGTAGCGCACTCGAACCGAAACAGGAATTTCCAACATCTCGCCGGCCTTGACCTCAAAGGTGGGAGACGGCTCGATCGTAGCTGCTTCGAAGCCACGGAATTGGCCGGCGGCTGCGAGGACCGCGAGAATCAATCCAGCGACAATGCGAAGCGCGCCGCTCAAAGCAACTCCTCGATCTGGTCCTCGTAGTCGCCTTTGCTCACAAGGCCCATGTGACGCGCGGTGATATTGCCCTGCTTGTCGATGATCAGAGTCGTCGGCAGCGCCATGATGCCGCCGAAATCTTCGGCCATTTCGTCGTTGCCCAGTAGGACGGGGAAGTTGGGTTTGAGGTCGTCGAGGAAAGGACGCACGATGTCCCAACCTTCTTCGTCAAGAGAGACGGCCACAACCGAAAAACCCTGGTCCTTGTACTTGCGCTGGAATTCGATGAACCACGGCATTTCGATCTTGCAAGGACCGCACCAAGTCGCCCAGAAGTTCAACAGGACGACTTTGCCCTTGTAGTCGGACATCTTGTGCTCTTTGCCGTCGGCGGCTTGAAGGACGAACTCGGGCGCCGGACCGGTTTCCCCCGGCTCGGCCGCCTCAACTGTTCCGGTTCCGCCAACCGTTGCGGCAATGGGCCCGGCCCCCCCGCAGGAGAGCGCCCCGAACGCTGTGGCCAACAGGCCTGACAGAAGGATGTGTTGTAGTTTCATCAGCCTCTCGATTATAGCGGTCGCTACAGTTAAATACGGCTGGCGCGCCCCGGAGTTACGGTTCGACCGATTCGACCGTCGTTTTGAGCCGCCCCTGACTGAGCCGAACGTCGAGCTTTCCGCCAGGTTCGGTCTGATCACTTGAGTGAATGATCTCCCCTTCCGGGGTCGAAACGATCGCGTATCCGCGTTCCAGAATCGCCACTGGACTGAGGGCCTGGAGTCGCTCCGAGGCGGATTCGGCGCGATGGCGTCCGCGCTCGAGCCGGCGTTCAATGGCGGGATTGAGAGCCGCTTGGAGGCGGTCCAGATCGGCTCGGCGGCGGGCGAGACGGACCCGAATGTCGGATTCGTCGAGCGATTGGCGGTGATCACGTAGCCGTCTCGAGCCGCGCTCCAGCCGCGCCCGGATGCTGTCACGGAGCCGCAGGTCGAGCTCATCCTGCCGCTGCCAGAGCTGTGCCAGTCCGCGGCGAACGACAGCCGCGGGCCGCTCGACGCCCGCCTCCACCAGGCGGCGGCCCGCCCGGGCGATCCGATACCGAACCGCCTGCTGCGCCCGGGCGGCAAGAATTTCGACGGTTTCGACTACTTCAGCCCTTTCCGGCACGACGACCTCAGCCGCCGCCGAGGGAGTCGGCGCTCGAAGGTCGGCCACGAAGTCCGCGATCGTAAAGTCGGTCTGGTGACCCACGGCGGCGATCACCGGGATCTCGCTTGCGGCGATCGCGCGGGCGACGGGTTCTTCGTTGAACGCCCAGAGGTCCTCTAGCGAGCCCCCGCCTCGTCCGACGATGATCACCTCGGGCCAGCCGCTTTCATTGAAATGGCGTAACCCCTTCACAATCTCCGGCGCCGCGTTGTCACCCTGGACCGCCGCTGGGTAGAGCCGCACCCATAACCCAGGGAAACGGCGTTCGAGGACCCGCAGCATATCGGCGATCGCCGCCCCGCTCGGCGAGGTGACGATGCCAATGCGGGCTGGAAACCTCGGCAGCGGTTGCTTGCTTTCATCGTCGAACAGGCCCTCGCCGGCAAGTTTTTTTTTGAGCTCTTCGAACGCCAGCTGCAACGCGCCATATCCTTGTGGCTCGATCGCTTCGACGTAGAGCTGGTACTGGCCGCGCGCCTCGTAGACGCTGATGCGGCCTCGCGCGAGGACCTCCAGGCCGTCGGCGGGTTTAACCTTAAGGTAGAGGGCGTTTTGGCGGAAGCAGACACAGCTGAGTTGGGCGCCTGAGTCCTTGAGAGTGAAATAGTAGTGCCCGCTCGGAGCGCGGCGTGCATTGGAGATCTCGCCGCTGACCCAGCAGTTGTCGAAGGTGTCCTCGAGGAGCCCGCGAACAAGCGCGGTTACTTCCGAGACGCTGAAGGTGCGCTTGCGCGGGGCGAATTCGAGGCCGAGTTGTTCCACGCAGATCTGGGCGCCCAGCGTAAGCGGGGTGTTTTCCCAGTACCAAATCGACTCTCGCAGTCCTTCGCCGGAATACCGCCCGCTCACGCAGGGGGCTCGGAAAGGACGCCGCCGCCGCAGCGGCCAATGTAACATTGTTAGGATTCGCCCGCTGAACGATTCGTTGTGCGGTATAAGCGGTATAAACTGTTACCTGGGCTTTTTAGGGTGTGTGGTCAGGGAGATTGTGAATGAAACGCATCATCGGGTTGGTGTTCGTTGCGGCGTCTTGTCTTTTCGCGGCGCCGGAATCGGTTGAGCGGGCTCGGGAGTTGGAGCGCGGCGGCCAAGCGCTAGATGCCAGGGCGGCGTTCGCGCAAGCCGTCGCCGAGGCGCCGAGCGACCCGGAGACGTTGCTGGCATACGCCGAGTTCCTCGACCGCTATGCCGACCCGGACCGGACCGACGCCTACCGAAAGGCTCTGGCGGCGGCGTCCGGCGACGAGCAAAAGCGCCGCTTGAGCTGGCGTCTAGCGGTACTCGAGCTGCTCGCCGGCGATGGGGAAGCGGCGCAGAAAGCGGTCGACCAGTTCAATCAGGCCAGCGGTTCGGGACTGGCGTTCAACGGCGTCGAAACGAACTCGACCGATGAGAACCAGGGCTATGGCTGGACCGAGGTCCCTGGGCTGCTCAATTCATTTCTACGAATGTCGGCGCTGTCGACTGACCTCGAACCGGTCGATATGATGCCCGCGCTGGCTCGCAATATCGTCACTGGCGGCTACCGCTCCGCCAGAGGCTCCGAGTCCCTGCAAGCTACCGAATATCTCAAGCTGTTGACTCAATACCTGACCCAAGCTGGCGAGCTCGAGCAGTTCGCCGGCGCGAACCTCACAATCGACGTCCCGGCCTGCGAATCGATTGAGACCGCGCAACTGCTGAAGATCTTGGGCTATCGCTTGCGCAACGAGTGCGGTCCCAATGCCGTGATCGAGACGGTGAATCCATCGCGCGCGTTCCTCTCGATCGACTCCGCCTTCCCGCTCGCCGAGCTCGAGGAAGCTTATCGTCGCGAGGAGGAGTTCCACCTACCCTACCAACCAACACGGTTACCGGTGCTTTACGGGCCGGAGTATTGGAGCGAGGCGTCGGAGAGCAAGGTCGAGGGCTCGTTCATCGACAGATTCATTGGAGACCCTGCGGTGTCGCGGCTGTACGTCGCGCTGGCCAAGATGCATCGCCCAACGGCGCTGGCGCTGAAGGAAAGAGTTCCGGCCGATCGTCTCAAGAACTACGCCAACGTAATCGACTTCTTCGGCGAGTCGTTCGAGATCATCGACGGGGCGGCGGTGCTTCCGGGCGGACAAGCGGCCGCCGCGACTTGGCGCAAACTGGTGGGCGCGAATCCGGCGAACGGAGCCGAATTCTTCCAGGCCCTGGTTGAGCTCGATGACGGCTGGATGGGCGCCTACTTTGACGCTCTCTCGCGTACCAGAGGAGAGGCGCAACGATACTTCGCCGACCCTTCGCGCCTGGAGCGTTTCTACATGGCGCTGCGTGGCCGGGTGACGAGTCCCGGCCCGGCTCGCCCGATTTTCCGCGCCACTGGCGACCTACTGCTGATGACGGCTCGGGTGGAGTTCGACTCGAACGCACAGCCAAGAGTTCCGGGCGGGTTGGAGGTCTGGCGGGACCTGTTCGTCAGACATCCCCACGGCACGTACGACGGCAAGTTGACGCGCTCAGCCGAGAGGTGGAGCAGCGCCGACGATCTGGTGGAGGCGCTGTTCGGCTTGAGCCGCAAGGCGATCGAGAAACAGCCGTTGAAGATGTTCCTAGCAATCTCGAACATTGATCGGCGGCGGTCCCAGCGGCTCGAACCCGCGACCGTCGCGAGGATGACGCTCGCCTTTCCGAAATACGGCGGCCTATTCTCGGTGCTTACGGGTTCGCCAGCTATTTCGGACAAGACGATCGTTGCCTACCTCGATGTCGTCGAAGAGATCGACGATATCGGCCGGCCGGCGCGCAAGGCCGACATGGCTGGCGTTTTCCAAGCGCTGAGCAGCCTGTGGGAAATCCTCGTACGACAAGGCCAGATTCCCACGGACAAGGCGGGTCCGACGCTTGACGAGGTCGTTGGCGTGTTTGCCGAAGTCCGCAATGAGGAAAACCTTTTCGATGCTGGCCGGCGGGGCGCGCTTGTCCTGCTGAGGGCTGCCGGCTCTTCCATCGACGCGCCTCAGGAAAGCTTCATCTCGCTGCTCGCCGGCTCGCCCGGCGAAGGCGAGCGGGGAACGCACGAGGAAATCGTCGGGCGGCTGAACACGTTGTTCAATCAGCAGCGCCTGGTTTCCCTCAAGACGCTATTTGATCTCGCCGATCACCTCGAGCGCGTCTCTCGCGGCGAGAGCTTCAACGTCGCGATGGCCAACCGCTTGGCGGCGACGATCTCGGAAGTTCGGCTGCCGCGTTCGGAGCTGTCAACCGAAGAGTCGAACGCCTTCGGGCGTGGCGGATGGGTCGACACGCATATTCGCGACCAGCGTGGTCTCAATCTCCGTCGATCGGTCGACAAGGCGCGAGGGGACCCCCAGCAGCTCCTAGGCATTCGCGGGGAGATCGCTCCAGTTCTGCGGGACACGCTCGTTGGCCTGGTCTACGTCTACTACACGCCGCCGGGCGCGGAATTGATTCGAGCGAATCCGTTGTTTGTGCGGAGTCACGATTTCTTGGGCCCCGACCAGGCGCGCTCGTGGACACGGGCCAGAGTGCAGGGCTCGGGTTGGCCCAACAGCGGGGGCGGCCGCATCATCGGTAGCCTCGCTTCCTTGCCCTACGCGCTCAATGACGCGGAGCAGAACTTCATGGTCCCGACCGAGCGTCAGGCGCTGATTTGGCAGGACCTTGCGCCGCAGGTGCTGCTCGGCGCAACGGTCCCAAAGTGGTGGAAGGTCGATCCCGACGACTTGCACTATGTTGGACTGAATCTGAGGCTAGGCAACGCCATATTGGCAGCCGCTGCGCTCGATTCCGAACTGCGTCATGACGTACTGCGGCGGCTCCGCCGGCGGGTCGAACCGGCGCGGATCTGGCATGCGCTGAACCACTTTGAACATGGCCGCGCGGGCGATGCTGTCTCCCAAATCGCTCCAGCCGAGGTCTCCGAGCTCGCGATTTCGATGATGGCGGACAACCGTGACGCCGCGCTGGCCGTGGGGCCGGTATTCGTTGAAGAGATCGAGCGGCTGAACACGGCTGTGCCGGCCGCTGAACGGCTCGACCGGATTGGCCGAGCCTTCGGAGTTCCTCATCCCGACCTCGCCGGCACGTATCTGCCAGAGTTTTTGAGCCTGCCGCTGTTCCCCACGATGATGGGGTATTCGAGTCGGGTGTTGGCGGAGAGTTGGGAGTCCACCAACATCTACTGGGCGGCGCTCGCCGACGAGGCGCACCTTGCCCCGGCGGAGCTCAATCTGCGGATCCCGGAGTGGACCCAGGGCGCAATTGAGCGAATCTTCGCCACGCACCTGGAGGATTGGCCGGCGTTGATGCGTTCGATGCGCATCGTTGGCGATCGCTACCGGCTTCAGATGCGGGCGCGAATGCAGAGCCAACTTCAGGCGGCGGCCCAATAGGGCGAGGGCGCCAGCACGGTAGAATGGAGATCCTCGTGAGAGTTACTCGACGACTAATGATCCTGCTGGCGGCTGCCTCGCTTGTGGCCCCGCTGGCCGCTCAGGAGGACCTGGGCCCCGACGCTCCCTTGTTCACGGTCGAAGTCGACCTGGTGGTACTGAACATCGCCGTCACCGACCGTCGGGGACGCTACATCAACGATCTCAAGCCGAGTGACTTCAGGATTCTCGAAGACGGCATCGAGCAAGACATCTCGTCCTTCGGCGAGGGCAATATCGCTCCGGTGCGAGTCTCCGCGGTCGAGACGCGCCTAACCGGTCAGCCCGAGACTGGGACGCTTGACGACGAGCGGGCGCCGCTGATCGACGAGTCGTTCGCGGGGACGAACGTGTTCGTGTTGTTCGACACGAGCAACTTCATGTACCGCAGCTTCGTGTACGCCGAGGACGCGATCGCGGACTTCATTCGCGGACTGGACCAGGCGGACTCGGTCGCGATGTATGGCTTTAGCCGCAATCTGAACCGCCAGGCGGTGTTAAGCTCCGACCGGCTCGACGCCATCAAGGGGCTGCGGCGTTCGGTCGCGGGCGACGAAACCGCTCTCTACAACGCCCTGCTACTCACCTTACGCGACGCCGCGAAAGTCTCCGGACGCAAGGTCGTGATCGTATTTTCGAACGGGCCCGACTCCGCCAGCACCATCGCGCCAGACGACGTGGGAGCGATCGCCGAGGACGAAGGCGTGCCAATCTATGTGATCAGCACCAAAGAGCTGGGCAAAGACCCCATCTCGAGCAATGCGTTTCGCCGCATCACCGCGCGAACCGGCGGCAAAGCGTTCTTCGCCAAGACCTGGCAAAGACAATCCGAGGCCTTCGTTTCGATCAAGGAAGAGCTGGCCAGCTCGTATACGGTAACCTACTACCCCCAGGCGAACCCCAACCGCGGCTGGCGAAACATCGAGGTCCAGCTGGCGGGGGATGCGTTAAAGAGGTACCGGATTCGGACACGCAACGGGTATCGCCCGAAGCTGTAGACACAGGACCGCTTGCTGACGCGCTCGGCGCTCTGCCGTGCCGCGCGCGTCAGCGTCAGCAAGCGGGCCTCCCGTTCAATCCGCTACAAACACAACCCCATCCGACCCTGCCCCTCGACCCCATATCGAATAGCGTGATTCACCTTGTCTCTGGTCCAAAGCCAAGGCGTACTCCCATGCCGGCCCCAATACGGCCTCTTCACCCCATACCGCCACATAAGGCGGATGCTTCATCAGCATTCGCTCAGCCCGCGCCCGCCCCGAGTTCGGAGGAGCGTTCAAATGGCTCGAATCTGAACCCGGTCCGCTACACCGTGTGAAATGGAAATCGGAGGGCCGGTATTTCACATTTTCGATGCAAAGATTTCGCGCCGCGACATGTATTGGCGATAAGCAGGGCTACTCCGATGCGACGGGGCCTTGGTCGCTGGCCAAGGATGCGACCAACTGTTCGCGGCGGTCGTGCAGTTGGGTCGACGCCCACATGAATGAACGCCAGTACAAGGTGGCGCCGACGAGACATCCGGCTACTAAGATAGCGGCGAAGAGTTCGGCCGATTGGGACTGATAGCGCAGGATGTAGGCGGCGAAGATCGGGGTCAGGGCGAAGGGGAAGATCAGGAAGTGCAAGGTCGCGCGCAGGCCGTGGCCGGGGCCGGAGCGGGACACGCGGTCGGGGTTGGTGGGCGCCGGAAAGCGGACGCTCATGTAGTTGCCCACCGCCATCAGGCTCATTAGGGCGACTGCGCCGACGGCGATCGCTTCGAGGAGCTCTTCCAGGCCGACCGGTAGGCCGACCGCTTTGCAAATCACTGCTGCCATCAACAGCTCGCTGTAGGCGAACAGAACCGTGGTGATGTTTTTCGAAGCTAGGATCTCGCTCGGGCTTAGCGGCATCCAAAAGTAAAATCTTGAGGCGGCGCGGTCGAATCCGAAGCGATTCAGGAAGAGCACGGGGCCGAGCAGCAGGAAGGCATAGAGAGAGATTAGCGTGACGGCCCGGTGTTGCAGAAACTCGCTGGATGCTCCGCCGCGGCTGTAGATCAGCGGCGCCCAGGCCAGTACGCCGAAGGTGAAGCCCATGAAGAACGGCAGCCGGAAGCGCGGGCTTCTCCAGAGGTATTTGACTTCCTTTTCGACCAGGGCGCCGACGGGGTCGGGGAGGATTTTGGACGGTAGGCGGGCGATCGAGGCGGCGAGCGAACGGGCGCTGCCGGGGCCGCGGTCATCGACGGATGAAGTAAACCGGGAGTTCGAACGGAACATCCAGTAGCCGAACATCAGCGCCGCGGCGACCATGGCCAACAGCAGTAAAACATCGTTCGCACTCGCCTCTCCGACGCCGAGGCGGGCGGCCAGTCCGGACGGGAAGAGCCAGTAAGGCACGGCGACATCGTTTCGGGCGGCGGCTCTGACCCATTGGCGCGCTTGGGCGGAGAATGCCAATGCCTGGGGGAGGACGGTGAGTCCGATCAGACCGACGAGAACGACTTCCCGCAGGCGGCGCTTTTGGAAGATCCGCTCAACGAGATTTCGTGTGCCGGCGGACAAGAAGACGTTGAACGCGACAAACAGGACGAAGCCCGCGGCTAGCCCGGCAAGGTGCGGGGAGCCGGCCCAGGCGAGTCCGGAGAAGAGCCCGAGCAGAAGCAGAATCATCTCGAATCCCGACCACAGCCGCAGCAGGCATTCGACGACGAACAGTGTCCGCGTGCTTGCGGGGTAGTGCGCGAGCTTGCCCATTTGGAGCGACGAGCCGAGCGTCAGAGTGATGATCGGCGAGAGCTGCCAGTAGCCCATGATGAACAGCAGGATCCCGGCCAGCGCGCTCTCGATGTCCTCACGGCCAATCGCGACGGGGACGATCGCGCAGGCGAAGGCGAGAAAGACCCAGAACGCGTACCAGGCGCAGCTAAGTACGATCGAGATGACCTTGCCGCGGCGCTCGGAGCGCTGTCGGAGTGAGTTGCGGGTCGACGTCCACTGGACCCACAGCAGGGCGTCGAGTTGCTTGAGGTCGATCACGCGGATTCCAGCCAGGCAAGCTGCTCCATTGCGCGTTCGCCGCCGACCACGCGCAGGAAGATGTCCTCAAGGGTCTCTTCGGTTGCTCGCAGGTCATTGACTTTGCCTTCGGCCACGACACGGCCTTCGTCGATAATCGCGACGCGCTCGCAGAGACGTTCGACGACCTCGAGGACGTGTGAGGTTAGGAAGACGGTCGCGCCTTGCTCCACCTGCTGTTGCAGGATCTTCTTCATCAGCCGGGCGCCGACGGGGTCGACTCCCTCGAAGGGCTCGTCGAGCAGGAACAGTTGCGGCCGGTGGATCAGGGCCGCTCCGAGGGCGACGCGCTTCTTCATTCCCTTGGAGTAGCCGGCGATGAGGGTGTCGGATCGGCCGTCGAGCTCGAATAGCTCCATCAGCTCTTTCGCGCGCGCACCCGAGGTGTCACGGTCGAGGCCGTACATGCGTCCGGCGAATTCGAGGAACTCGCAGCCGGTGAGCCGGTCGAAGAGGGTGTTTTCATCGGGGACCACGCCGATCGAGCGGCGGATGCTCTCCATTTCCGCTGGGACGGGCATTCCGAGCATCTCGGCCTCGCCGGCCGAAGCGGCGATGACGCCGGTCAAGATGTGAATCGTGGTGGTCTTGCCTGCCCCGTTTGGACCCAAGAAACCGTAGAAAGCTCCGCGCTCGACGTCGATATCCAGACCCCGGAGGGCCGGCTTGCCGTCGTAGGTCTTCTGGAGCCCTCGCGTACGAATAGCGGATGCCACCTATTTAGTCTAGCCCGCGGCGCCCCGGCTATTGACTAAGAAAACCCCCGAGTTCTAGCATAAAAGGACACTGGCAAAAAGGAGGTGATTCAGCATATGAGTGACTGTAGCAATCCGTTCGAACTTATGGCTGGCGAGGTGGCTGACTGTTGAAGCTCCTCGTTGACGACGTTCAGTCCCGCCAGCCCAGTGCGGGACGCCGTTCCTGTGGACCGGTCGCCTCAAAGGCCGTAACGTTCGTACTGCAAAGAGTCGCTGGATCTCTCTAGCGGCCGCCGACGTCCTCGCCGGGCCCATGTTCGATAATGGGCGGGTCCGAGCGAGGGCGCTCGCGCCGTTCTTTTTTAGCGCCGCCGCGCAACGGGGATCTCCCCGTCCTAACGATCTGGTATTTTGGGGGGTCGGGCTTCGTTACCGAACCCGGTTGTCACTCGCCCTAATTGATCTGCGATGAACGTCGCCTGTATCCCGCATTCGCAGATCCCTGGCACAAGCGCCCTCTTCCGGGACTACTTGTATCGATTTGACCGTGTTGAGCGATTTTATGCGCATCCGCCCGAGCTGAGCGCCACCGCACGGGCTGCCCGCGAGATCGAGCTCGCGCCAGATCACCGGGCGTCTCTGGGCAAGGCTCTGAGATCGCAGAACGAAGGCTGCTGCGACGAAACTACGGTCCACCTTGACGCTCTTGGCGAGCCGGACACGGTGGTGGTGGCGACAGGGCAGCAGGTCGGTTTGTTCGGCGGCCCGGCGCTGGCGTTGTACAAGGCGTTGACCGCGATCAAGATCGCCGCCAAGCTCAGCGAAGATGGCCTGCGGGCGGTCCCGGTTTTCTGGCTGGCGACTGAAGACCATGATCTCGCCGAGGTGGACCACGCTTGGGCTTTGGATGCGGCGGGCGAGCCGGTGCGGCTGGGGTCAAAGGGCGAAGCCGGGCCGAATCAACCGGTTGGAGGAGTCAGGTTCAGCGATGCCGGCGTCGCGGAGCTTCGCTCGGCGCTGAAGGGATACGCTTTCGGCGATGAGGTCTCGGATCTCGTCGAGCAGCACTATCGTCCCGGCGCGACGTATGGCGAGGCGTTCAAGGGTTTCTTCCGGAGCGTCCTGGGCAAGCGCGGGCTGATCTTCTTGGACCCGACTCAACGGGAAATCCGGGAGCTCTCGGTGCCGCTGATTCGGCGGGCGCTCTCAACGGCTTCGGAGCTCACGGGGGCGCTGCTCGAGCGCGATGGGGAATTGGAAGAGGCGGGGTATCACAGGCAAGTCTTGGTTGAGGAGTCGACCTCGTTGGTGTTCCTCGTCGAGGACGGCCAGCGGCTGCCCCTGCGCCGCCAGGACGGCGGGTATTCGATCGGCAGAAGGAAGTTCTCTAGCGACGAGCTGATTGCTCGCCTTGACGCGGATTCGCAAGCGTTTTCGCCGAATGCGCTGCTGCGGCCGGTCGTGCAGGATCACCTCCTGCCGACGGTCGTATACGTTGGCGGACCGGCGGAGCTGGCTTATCAGGCGCAATCGGCCGTGCTGTACGACAGGCTGCTGGGCCGCGCGCCGGTACTGATGCCGCGTTCCTTCGTGACGTTGCTCGACGGCGCGTCGTCCAAGCTGCTCGATCGCACGGGGCTCGGCGTGCCTGACTGCTTCGCGCCGAGCGCCGAGCTGCGGGAGAAGATCGCCGGCCGGCTGACCCCGCCGTCGTTGAAGCAAGCGTTTGAGACCCAGGGTTCGCGGGTGGAGCAGGCGTTGGCGGAGCTGGGCGGCGAGTTGGAGTCGTTTGACCGGTCGTTGTCTGATGCGTTTTCGCGTTCGCGGCGGAAGATCGCGTATCAGCTCGAGAAAATGCGGGCCAAGGCGGCGCGTGAGTCGCTGCGCCGGGATGAGCGGGCGGCTAGCGAAGCGCACCGGCTAGGGCAATGGCTGTATCCGAACCGGGGTTTGCAGGAGAGGACGCTGTGCTACCCGGCTTTGGCGGCACAGTTCGGGCCCGGGTTGGTCGAGTCGATCTACAGTGACATCGCCCCGGAGTGCCCCGATCATCAGGTGCTGGCGCCCTGAGCTGGCTGCTGAGAACGCGCCCCGACCGCGTCCTTGAGCCGCGACCGTGAGGGGCTGTGAAAAAATCGGCCGTTGAGCGCGAAAGACGGTCGAGGCATGCCTCGCCCCTACGGACGATCGTTTGTTTTCAACGACGTAGGGGCTTGGCATGCCAAGCCCGTCTTGCCGGAATTGGATCCCCGACATTTTTTCACGGCCCCTGAGGGAGCGGTCGGTTATAGCCGCCTTATCCGACCGCTCCCTCAGGGGCTGTGAAATAAACCCGTCGTGGCCGCCGAAGCTCCCCTGGGGCGGTTCGGAATGGCGCGAGTGGATCAAAATGGGATAAAACATGAGGGCAAACGAATGTTCGGATAACTTGGCGGCGGCGTCCAACGCCCTTATTATATGGGCGAACAACAGGTCTTAGTCGAGCTCGAGCAACGCCCCGCCAAGCCGCGCCAAGCCGTGCCCGTTGACCAACTGCAGCTGCGACAGCCCAATCGCGACCAATTCACCTATGCCGCGATCGACGTCGAACGGCTCGTGCCGGCCGACCATCTGGTGCGCGCCATCTGGGAGCTGAGCGGCATGCTCGACCTGTCCGGCTTCGCTGCTCATCTGGAAACCCGCAAGGAGTCCGCCGGGCGGCCGGCATGGGATCCGCGGTTGCTGGTCGCGATCTGGATCTGGGCGTATTCGGAAAGGATGAGCTCGGCGCGTGAGATCGCGCGTCAAAGCCGCTATCGGCCGGAGTTGGAGTGGTTGTGCGGCATGGCGGTCGTCAATCATCACACTCTTTCGGATTTTCGGGTATTCCACTCAAAAGCTCTCGAGAACTTGTTGACACAGGTATTGGCGCTGCTGAGTCAAGAGGGGCTGGTGGATCTCGAGCAGGTGGCCGTCGACGGCACGCGGATCCGGGCGCAAGCCTCGGGCGGGTCGCAACGCAGGCGTCCGACGCTCGAGCGGCATCTCGAACAAGCGCGCGAAGCGGTGCGTCAACTCTCGGAAGAAGCCGACGACGAGGGTTCGAATCGGCGGCGTCAGGCGGCGCGTAAGCGGACCTTGCGGGAGCGAGTCGAGCGGATGGAGCAGGCGCTGGAGGAACTGCCCAAGGTCGAAGCGGGCAAGCGCGACGAAGAGCAACGACGCCAGGCGCGGGTGAGCGAGAGCGAGCCGGAAGCGCGCCCGCAACACGAATCCAACGGCGGTTGGGGACTCGGCTACAACGCGCAGCTGGCGACCGACGCCAAAGAGAAGATCGTGGTCGGCGTGGAGTTGACCAACAACGCCTCCGATGCGGGCCAGCTGACCCCGACGCTGGACGATGTGGAAGGGCGCTTCGAGCGAACCCCGAAGCAAGTGTTAGCGGACGGGGGCTACGCCAACCAGGCCAACATCGAGGCGCTGGCAGCCGCTGAAATCGAATACGCGACGCCGGCGCCGGCGCCGGACAAGGGCTCGAAGGCGGCGTTGAAAGCGGCGGGAATTGGGCCGCGCTACGCGCCGAAGTTTTTCATCTACGACGAGGCGACGGACACGTTTCTGTGTCCGGCCCAGCGGACCTTGACGTATCAGCGATCGTCGCTGAAGCGGAAGCGCAAATATCGGCAGTATCAGGCAAAAGCATCTGATTGTCGCGAATGCGCACAGCGGCACAAGTGCTGCCCCAAGAGCGGTCATCGAACGTTGAGCCGCAGCGAAGAGAACGCGGTGATGGCGAAACATCGGCGCTGGATGGAGAGCGAGCGTGGGCGGGCGGCGTATCGCAAGCGGTCCGAGACGGCGGAGTTTCCGAACGCCTGGTTGAAAGAGCGATTGGGGGTGCGCAAGTTTCGAGTACGAGGGCTGCGAAAGGCGCGATCGGAGCTTTTGTGGGGGGTTTTGGCGTACAACATTGCGGCTTGGATCCGGCTGGTCTGGCGTCGTGGGCCGGAGTGCGGGCTGGCGGCGCAAGCGGCGGCGTAGCGGCGGTTCGGGGGGCGAAAAGGGCCGGAAACGGCCCGAAACGACCGTTTCCGGGCCGCTCAGGCGGTCAACCAGGAGTCGAGGCGCAGAAGTTGCGGTTTCGGCAGGGGCGGCGTTTGGCAGCGCTGAGCTTGGCGTGCGCTTGGCGCTCCCGCGCGCCGACGCGACAATAGGTTTTCTTCACGGCCCCTCACGGTCGCGGCTCAAGGACGCGGCGTCTGCTCCAAATAGGCCTTGTGCCAGTTTTGAACGACGCGAATCGCGCGTGGGCGTCCGGGTTCGGCGGGTTCGACCAGCACGATCTGCTTGCCATCCGGGGAGACATCGAAAATAGGCCGGTGTGGGATCGCGAACGCCTCGTGGCGGAAGAGTCGTGTGCGGCTGATAACCTCAAACTCCGGCTCGGTTCTGACCCTCGCGGCGATCAATTCGTCGCCTTCGGTGTAGAAGATGCGCTCGCCCCGCCAGATAGGCTTCAGTCCGCCATTTAGAGAAACCTTGTACGCGCGGCCATCACCGAGAGGAAACCTGCGAACGTAGACCTCGCCGGGTCCTGATTTAAATGAGGTGTATGCGACGTAGCGCCCGTCCGGAGACGGATCCGGAAAGTCTTCGATCTCAGGTGTTTGCGTCACGGGCGTGGTTTCGAAGGTTCCCTCGACCTCGCCCCGGCGAAGAGCGACGATGTCCCGTCCCGCGCCGTAGTGTTGATGCCCCACAAGATACTCGCCGGTCGGATCCCAGCGGTCGGGATGCAGATCGCCCAGCCGAATCAAGCGAGGGCTGCCCCCGCCTACGGCCGAGACTTCGTATAGCCCTTGCCCCTCGTGGCCCTGAGACAAGAAAACCACTGTGTCGCTTCTCGTAGACCAAACCGGATACCGGTCGGAGGCGGCGTCGGTCGTCAGACGGTCGAAATTACCTGTCCCCACATCGACGGTCCAAATGTCCTGATTGTTGTCGGTGTCCGCACCGAAGACGATACGGCGGCCGTCGGGCGAAAACACGGGATCGTAAATGTTGTAGCGCGCTGTGCCGAGCTCGGCGATCGCCTCGCCGGCGAGGTCCCTCAGTAGCAGGCGCCAGCCCGGCGCCCGGTCCAAGTAGAGCAGAGTGAAGTCGTTGGAGACGCTTGGCTGCTCGGCCTGATCGGCCAGGGCCACAGCCGCCCCGGTTGGTTGAAGCGATTCGAGATCGAAAGGTAGGGCCCACAGTCCCCCTTCGAGAGCCGCATCTTGATAGAGCAAGTGCCCTGTCGGCGACCAGAATGGGCGGCTGCCTGGGCCAATCTCCACCTTGCGCTGTGATTCGAAGTCGAATGCCACCAACTTAGCTCCAAACCATGTGGCTACAAACAAAACCTTCCCGCCGTCGGCTTTCGTTGCAATATGGGGGCCCGCATAGCGGTCCTCAGGATTCGAGCCGGAAACGAGCTGCGGCTCTCCGCCATCGGAGGGGACCTCGAAAACTTGTCCGGGATTGCCGGCACTGAAAAAGACCGACCTGTCGTCCGCGCTCCACGCCGATCCCCACATGGGGCCACCGGATCCGGCAATGTCGACCGGACGACTGCTCCCTAGCACCAGCTTGCTGATCCCCCCGCCAAAGCCGAATGCCAGCGATTGCCCGTCATGTGACCAACTCGGTGGAGCGGTGACCCCGGAAGAAACCACCTCCTCTGCAATTTCCTCTGCCAGGGAGCGAATAAACAGGGTCGAATTCGCTCCAAGGCCGAATCCCCCGGCCCCCAGCGTGTACGCTAAGCGGGAACCATCCGGTGAGATGACCGCGGTCTGTAGACTGGGCCCAACATCGTAGGAAAAGCGCTGCACGCGAAGCTCGCCTGCCGACGGCGCCCGGCCAAGCATCACGAAAGCCAATGCCGCGGCAGCGAGGGCCAGAAGGGAGCCCAAAGCCCAGGTCAGGCGGCGCAAGCCCTGGACTTCTCCGCGTGTGGCTCCTCTCGGGGCGACCCCGGCGACGACTGACGGGGCTTCGTCGCCGCGCTCAGCCGAACGAGCCAGGTCGACCAGCAACTCACCGGCGGTCTGATAGCGCTTGGCCGGGGCTTTCGCCAAGCACTTGTTGACGTGTTCCTCCAAGAGCATTGGCACGCCCGTCCGCAACGCGGTTATCGCTTCCGGCTCCTCGTTGAGGATCGAGTACATCACCGCTTTGTCGTAGTCGCCCTTGAACGGTTGCCGGCCGGTGACCATCTCGTAGAGCACGACGCCAAGCGACCAGATATCGGTGCGACGGTCCGTGCCCGAGCCTTGCGTCTGTTCAGGGCTCATGTAGGCTGTCGTTCCAACCGTCTGGTCGGTCCGCGTAAGCCGGGAAGCATCTGTCAGCTGGGCTAGCCCAAAGTCCATGATCGTGACGTGCCCAGCGTCGTCGACCATGACGTTTTCGGGTTTGATGTCACGGTGAACGATGCCGCGTTTGTGAGCGGCTTCGAGACCTTTCGCGACCTGTTGAGCTATCGACAGCGCCTCGTCGAGCTTGAGAGGACCCTGTCCGAATCTTCTTGTCGAGAGGTTCGCCCTCAACCAGCTCCATCGCAATGAAAGTCTTCCCACTTTGTTCGTCGATTTCGTAGACGCGGCAGACGTTCGAGTGCGAAAGCGCCGCCGCCGACTTCGCTTCTCGTTCGAAGCGCTTGCGGATGTCCCCGTCGTTCAGCAGATGCGCAGGCAGGAATTTCAACGCGACAGGTCGATCGAGCTTGATGTCCTCGGCGCGATACACCACGCCCATGCCGCCCTGGCCGAGCTTTTCAAGAATCTTGTAGTGGCTGATGGTGCTGCCGAGCACGACGCTGAGATTGTACCGCTGAGAAGCGCTTGCGTTCGGAGTTCGTCGACGAATTCAGTTGTTGAGGGCGACCGAATCCGCTATGGCTAGGACTTCTTGGGGCGTCGCCACGCCGGTGCCGGCTTTCATGATGGTCACGCTGGCGACCATTGCGCCGAAGCGGGCGGCGGCTTCGATGTCAGCGCCGGCGTACAGGGCCAGGGCCATCCCCGCGCCGTGGGCGTCGCCCGCGCCGCAGGTGTCGACGGGGTCGCCGACGGCGATAGACGGGATTTCCTTCAGGCCGTCGGCGGTCACTAGCAGCGCTCCGCGGGCGCCGCGTGTGATGACCAGAGGTTTGTCGCCGATCGCTTTGAGCAACCGCGGGTAATCGATCGTCCCGAAGAGCTTGCGGCAGGCTTCGTCGGCTTCTTCTTCGTTGGGTTTGGCCAGGACCCCGCGAAAATGATGGACGCGCGTCCTGGAATCGACGATCACGATCTTGTCTGGGTTGCGGTCGGCTACGTCGGCGATAACTTCGCGGAAAACCGGAGTGACCACGCCGCCTTCGTTTGTCTCCGCCTGATCGGACACCAGGATCACGTCGAAGTCGGAGTAGATCGAGTGGAAGTTCGCGATCAGCTGGTCTTCGACCTCGCCCGGAAGAGGCTGAGTGTTGATGAAGTCGATGCGCGGTTTGTCTTCAACGCCGGTTTCGGAGTTGATGACTTTGGTGTAGGTGAAGGTCTGGAATTTTGGCGTGGCGACGAGCTGCGAGTAGTCGATCCCTTGCTTGGATAGGCAGCGCTCGAGCTCGAAGCCGAAACCGTCTTGGCCGATCGCCCCTAGGACGACGACTTTGCCGGCGCCCAGGCTGGAAAGGTTGTTGGCGACCGTGCCTCCGGCGCCGGGGGTGACTTCGTTGCGGGTGACGCCGATGCGGGCGATGCCGGTCTCACGGGAGGGATCGGCCGTGGCGGGGTCGTATTGGCACCAACGGTCGAGGCAGATGTCGCCGACGACGAGGATTTTCGCGCTGCTAAAGCGGGAGATTAAGGAGGCCCAATCCATAGCTGTCTTCCGCAATCGAAAAACCGCTTGCTTACGCGCGCGGCTCCGTATCTAGTATCGCGCGATGCAGGGCTGGAAAGGTGGCGCGGTGATCGCCGCAGATGTAAAAGCTTTCTCCACCGTCGACTACTGTACGCACAAGGATCGTCTTTTGGGGGCGGAAATAGTATCCCGGGTCGGTTTTCGGCAGTTCTTTTCTGTAATCGCCCTGAATGGGTACGAGATCGAAGACGGCCGTTGTGAATGAGCCGACTTGGCGGCCTTGCTGGCGGGATACATTGCGCACCATGGCCAGCGCTTTTAGGTAGACCTCGGGGCCCATGATGGCGGAGCCGAAGTTCAACATCACGCCGCCTTCGAGGGTTTCGACGCCTTTGGTGAAGATCAAGAAGTCGCGGTAGCTCGCCTTGCCGATCGCGGCGCCGTCGCAGTTGGGATGTTCGTGGACGATATCGTAGCCGATGCCGACGTGGACCGTGACGGGGATGCCGAGGCGGTAGGCGTTGGCGAGGATGCTGATGTCGGCGTGCGGAAGGTTGTCTGCGATGATTCGCCGGCCGATGTTTTCTCCCAGGCCAAGGTCGAGGGCGGCGGCTTGGGTGGCCAGCTCGTTCAACTCGCCGGTTTCAGTCCAGAGGCCGAATTCGCCGGTGCGGATGTAGCGCGGGACGCTTTCGGTGGTGGCGCCGATGCGGGCGAGCTCGTAGTCGTGGATCGAGCCGGCGCCGTTGAAGGCGACTTGGGTGAAGACGCCACGTTCGAGCAGGTCGATGATGAAGCGCGAGACGCCCTGCTTGATGACGTGGGCGCCCATCAGGAGGATTCGGGATCTTCCGCGCTCCTTTGCTTGCACGAGGCGGTCGACGAGGGTGGCTAGTTCAGGGTTTTCAAATGGCGCGGTTTCGTCGTCGAGCTGCAGGAGGTAGCTCAAGTCCATGTCGTGGACGCGCTCGGCGAGCGGACGCAGGTGGAGCTGAGAGCGGTCGAAGATGGGGTACTTCGAGGTCACTCGGGCCCTTCGTTCTGGAGCTCCTCGTCGCTGAGCTCGGGTTCTTGGGAATCGGACTGGTATTGTTTTTGGATTTTCATGGCTTTTGTGGGTTTGCGGAACCCGCTCCCTCGCGGTCGCGGCTCTGACGCCGTGATTCAAACGTTCGTCGACCGCCGTCAGAGCCGCGACCGCGAGGGAGCGGGTTCCGCGTTCAACTTAGCCTGGAAACAGCACCTCCTGCAACTCCTCGAAGGCGTTGAGGTTCGGAACAATCCAATCGGCGCCCACATTGATCAAGCGCTCACGCTTGACCGGCTCGACGTTCACACAATCGGGTTCGTCCGATGCCACACCCACTGCGACGCCGCCGACATCCTTGACGTTCTCGATCTCAACAAACCCATCGCCGAAGCCGATGAACTCTTCGCCGGAGAACTCGCTCTCGCGGATGATCTTCTCAATCAGGATCTTCTTCGAAAAACTCTTGTAATCGTCGAGCGCCCCGAAAACATTACCGTCGAAGTACTTCGAGAAGTCCAGCAACTCGGCCTCTTCGCGCATGTAGACCTGGTCGGTGCCGCTGGCGAGGTACATAGTGAAGCCGCGCTGTTTGAACATTTCAAGCAGCCGACGGGCGCCGGGCACGGCCATTTCGTCGGGGGGGACGCGGCCCGAGCGCAGGTCTTCGCGGCGATGGGTGATCTTGACCATCAGGCGATCGAGGTACTCGTGCTTGTACTCGAGCGGGTCCTTCGGGATTCCGCCGCGCTTGGCGACTTGGTCGGCGAGCTCCATCATCTGGTAGATCGTCTGGCGGCCGGTCAGGTGGCCGACGTAGCCGCTGACGATCTCGGTGAGTTGCTCTTCGGACTCGCCTGACTGGGTCGCGAGCAAGGCTTCGACCATCATCGGGATCATCACGTCTTCCCAGCCGGCGCGGATGATCGATAACGTGCCGTCGAAGTCGAAGATAGCGACGCGCGCGCGGAGGGCGTTCGCTCCGGGGCGGACGTATTCGATTGGAGTTTGCATTGAGGGTCAGGAAGGTCGGTCGCGTGGTAACGGAACCCGCTCCCTTGCGGTCGCGGCTCTGACGCCGTGATTCAATCGTTACCCGCCGGCGTCAGAGCCGCGACCGCAAGGGAGCGGGTTCCGTACTGCGTGGCCAAGTTCACTTTCTCTAGGACGGATCGAGCGGGCTGAGGTCGTCGGACGGACAGGCATCGCTCGTCTCGCCGCTCAAGTGAAAATCATCGAAATCGCCGGTCTCGTCAAACGAACCAAGGCCCACTCCGCCGTACTTGAACGAGGGGTCGATCGCTTCGAAGCGGGGCTTGGGGTCCTCGCCGGCGTAGACTTCGATCTTGCCCGTCGCAACATCGCGTACGACTCGAATCTTGGTCCACTCGGTGGTCGGCAGGGCGGGCTCGGAACCCAAGCCAGCGATGCGATAGCGGCTGCCGCCATGGACCTTAAAAATACCGTTGTGGACGCTGTGGTCGCCGTCGTCGACCGAGATGTGGGTGTAGTAGAAGCGTGTGCGGTCCTGGTATCCGAAGGTGATGATGAGGCTTTTCTCGTTGCGCCGCATGCGCACGTCGAGGTCGAAATCGGCGACGCAGGCTTCTTTGAGGACGGCGAACTTGACCGGGCGACGCGGTTTGCCGATGGGCCGGCCGACAACCAGGCTCAGGTAGCCGTTACCGTCCTCCGCCCCGTGCTTCCAGTGCTGAGGGAGCGGCAGCAGCCAACGGTCTAGGGAAGAGTTGAAGTCGTCGCTCCATTCGCCGGCAACAAGAACGGCCGGAGCAGACATCGCAAGGGCCAGGAGGGCGCCAATAAGGGGGATCTGCATCGCTTTTGACCGTTGTACCAAATCAGCGCAATGGGCTGATGATGACGCGCGACGCGTGGAAGTGAGCCCCGAACGCGAGTGAGGGGTACAGCATTCGCCTGCACCACGAACACCGTACCCCTCACTCGTATTCGGGGCTCACTTCCAGCGACCGCAGGCGATCGGCCATTCCGACCTCGGTCTCTGGGCGTAACAGGGGAAAGAGGATCACGTCGCGGATCGTCGGCGAACCGGTCAGCAGCATGGTCAAACGATCGATCCCAATTCCCTGCCCAGCCGTCGGCGGCATCCCGTAGGCGAGCGCGCGTAAGTAGTCCTCGTCCATTCCGTGGGCTTCAGCGTCGCCGCCGGCGCGCGCCTCGACTTGCGCCTCAAACCGCCGGCGCTGTTCTTGGGGGTCATTGAGCTCGGAGAACGCGTTGGCGATCTCCATGCCCCCAGCGAAGATCTCGAAGCGTTCGACCCAACCGGGATCGTCGGGCTTCTGCTTCGACAGCGGCGAGGTTTCGACTGGGAACTCGTACACCAACGTCGGCTGGATTAGTCTGTGTTCGCAGACCGCTTCGAACAGCTCGGATATGAGTTTGCCCGCCGGGGCCTCGCGGGGAATTTTGAGCGGCTCCTCTGTCTGCGCGTTGTATGAATCGAGCAACGCTCGCACGAGGCCGGGATCTTCGAGTCCTTCGACTGTCGGCTTTGACGATTCCTCGGGCCAGTATTCGACCAAGGCCTCCTTCATGGTCAAGCGGTTCAGACGACTGAAGTCGATCTTGTTCTCGCGGAAGGTCGCCTCGGTCGCCCCGTCGAGCGCCGCCTCGGCCGATGTCCGCAGTAGCACCTCGCTGAACTCCATCAAGTCGCGGTAGTCCGAGTAGGCCTGGTAGAACTCGAGCATGGTGAACTCGGGGTTGTGGCGCATCGAGACGCCTTCGTTGCGGAAGTTGCGGTTGATCTCGTAGACGCGGTCGAGCCCGCCGACGGTCAAGCGCTTGAGGTAGAGCTCGGGCGCGACGCGCAGGTAGAGGTCGATGTCGAGCGAGTTGTGGTGCGTGACGAACGGCCGCGCCAGCGCCCCGCCGTAGATGGCCTGCATCATCGGTGTCTCGACTTCGATGTAGCCGCGCTCGTCGAAGGTCTTGCGCAGGGCGGCGATCACGCGACTGCGCTTGACGAAGACGTCGCGGACGTCGCCGTTTGAGAAGAGGTCGACGTAGCGCTGGCGATATCGCGTCTCGACGTCTTGGAGGCCGTGAAACTTTTCTGGCAGTGGCAGGATGGCCTTGGCGAGGAACTCGAGCTTTTGGGCGCGGACGGTCAGCTCACCGGTCTTGGTGCGGAAGACGCGGCCCTCGATACCGATGATGTCGCCGGCGTCGACTTTTTTGTAGAGCTCGAAGTCGCGGTCGCCAACCTCGTCCTTGCGGACGTAAGCCTGCATCTGGACTCCGTTCTGCTGTAGGTGGCAGAAGCCCGCCCTGCCCTGACGGCGCTTGGTCATGAGGCGGCCGGCCACCTTCACTTGGGGCTTGGATTCGTCGAGAATCTCAGCGCCAGCGGCGCCGAACTCGGTGCGGACTTGCTCGAGTAGATGCGAGGTCTCGTACTTGCGGGGGTAGGCCTCGAAGCCGAGCTCTTCGATTTCGCGGATCTTGTCGAAGCGCTGTTGGATCAGTCTGTCTTCAAGCGACACAGGCTTCCATTATCGTGGACCCCCGATGGAAATTGGACACGCACCGACGCAAGCCGCGGACGGGGAGTCCGCTCCGACTGCCGCTAGGCTACGGGAGTCGACGCGGACTTCCCGTACGCGGCTCAATGAAACCACGCCACGACCGCATACCGCGTCCCCGCCGTCACGGGCTTTACCTCGTGCATGCGTCGTGAGTCGAACGCCACAAGCAGCCCCGCCTCGGGCACGATCGGCAATCCGGACTTGCCAAAGCGGGGGTCGTTCAATAACTCGTAGATCCACAGGCCGCCGCCGGAGAACTCCGCGGCGGCGGGGTTCTTCGCATGATCGTTGAGAAAAAGGATGGTCGAAACCTTGCGGCCTTGAACGTGCTCCAGCGCCGCGGCTGCGTCTTGCGAATTGTCGCGATGCGTCGCGAAATAGTGGCCTTTGCCGTAGACGAGAATCTGAGTTCCCCGAAGCTCGCCTAGCGCGACATCGAAGTTCTTTTCGAACGCCGGGCGGATCTCACCCAACTTCGTCTCGAGCCGGGCCTTGGTCTTTTTCGAGATATCCGCCACAAGGGTCTTTCGCACTCCGTCGGAGAGGTAGCTTTCGTCAAGCTGCTGTGAGTTACGCAGGCGCGCCGGCTTCGTTTCAGAGGCGTCGGCTTCGTCGCGCAGCTCGCGACACTCCTGGGGCGAAAGGAACCCAGGCTGGAAATACACTCCCGCCCGACCCAATAACGTTCGCGCAACCCTGGCCCCAATACTTGGCACGGCCCAAGTATAACGGGCAATTTCAGCGAATGGCGCCCAAGTATTCGAGAAACGCACGGGCGTGGCGGTCGAGATTCTCTTCCGAGCCACCGCCGAGCAGCGGTGCGCACATCTCGTAGGCCACCGTGCCTGAGAAGCCGTAGCCGCTCATGGCCGTCAAGAACGAACGGTAGTCGATGAACCCCTCGCCCATTTCGACTGCCTGGGCGTAGGGCGTTAGCGCCTGGTAGTTGATCACTGCTGGTTCGTAGCGGAAGCGTGGGCGCTTCTGGTAGTCAGCCACGGTGGTGTGGGCGCAGAGCGGGGCCATGACCTTTGCGGCTTCGACCAGGTCAACGCCTTGTAAAGCCGGCGACCAGGCGTCGAATAGCGCCTGGCAGTTCGGTTCGTCGACGGCCTCGATTAGGTCTTTCTGGCTGCGGTAGTCGACCCCGAGGTCGTGATGGTTTTGGACGCCGATGGTCACGTCGAGCTCGGCCGCGCGTTGGGAGCATTCCTTGAGGCAATCGACGACGAGGTTCCACTGCGGCAGGTACTCGCCGGCGGGGTGCTCGTAGCCGGTGAAGACCCGCACAAGCGACCCGCCGATGTCGCGCGTGAGCCGGGCGAGCTCGCTGATGTATTGCACCTGGATCTCGCGCATGGGGATTTCGCCGTGCTCGAGGTCGCCGGTGAAGTTGTTGTATCCCGCAACGTAAGTGTGCGTGAAGCCGAGCTTTTCGAGCCGTTGGCGAAGGCCGGCGCGGGCGCGCTCATCCCAGTCGAGAGGGGAAAGATGCGGACGCTTGCCTCCAAGCATGACCCCTTCGAAGCCAAGTTCGGCGGCTTTTTCTAGGAACTGATCGACGCTGAGCCGAGCCTGCCCCCACGAACCGGAGTAGCTCACTGAGAACAGAAGAGGGGTGAAGCGCATGGATCGTACCTTTGGGCCGTAGCTCTTGCCCGAACCCGCTCCCTCGCGGTCGCGGCTCTGACGTCGCGATTCAAAGGCGCATGACGGGCGTCAGAGCCGCGACCGCGAGGGAGCGGGTTCGGGACTGAGGCTCGCGCACGGTTAGCCCTTACCCTTCACCTCAACACCCGCCCACTTTTCGAAAATCTTGATGGCGGCGCAGATGTCTTCGTCGCCGTGGCCTTCGCCGATCGAGGCTTGAAACAGCTCGTGGACTTGCGCCGTTGAGGGCAAAGGGACGCCGAGCTCGCGGCCCGAGTCGAGCATCAGGCTCATGTCCTTCTTCATCCACTTGAGCGGGAAGGCGGCTTCGAATTCACGGCGGAAGATGTAGGGCGCCTTGAAGCTGATCAGACCGGCCTTGGCCGCCGAGTTGTCGAGTACCTCGAACATCAGCTCGGGCTCGACGCCCGCCTTTTTCGCCAGCACCATCCCCTCGATGAAGCCCTGCAGCATGTTCGCCAGAACGAGGTTCTGTGAGAGCTTGGCGTGTAGGCCCATGCCGCTCTTGCCGCAGTAGAAGAACTTCTTGCCCATTGCCTCGAAGTAAGGCTTCACGCGTTGAAAGATTTTCTTGGGCCCGCCGATCATGAAGGTCAGCGTGCCGCTGGAGGCCCCAGGAGTGGAGCCCGTGCACGGGGCGTCGAGGTACCAGGCGCCCTTGGCTTGGTAGGCTTTCGCGAGCGCCTTCGCCGCGGAGGGGGCTATCGTGGAGCAATCGCCGACGACGTCGTCGGCGCCGATCCCTTCGATGACGCTGTTTTCGCCGAGCAGGATGCTCTCGGACATCGCTGTGTCGCCCACGCATAGGAACGTGCATTCGGCGAATTCGCCAACTTCGCGGGGCGTTTTGCAATAGACGCCGTTCTTGTGCTTGGCGAGCTTGCGGGCCTTCGATTTGGTGTGACTCCAAAGCGCCACCTGGTGGCCAGCGTCGAGCAGGTGCTCCGCCATTGGATAGCCCATTAAGCCGAGTCCCATGAAACCTAGTTTTGCCATGCGAATAAGTTCTCCTCGAAGGGACAATTGTACGCTGCCTGGCTATGTGAGACAATCCCCGCGATGGCAAGCCGGGTATTCGTCACGAAGTCGACGGCGATCCTGATCAATACCTCGCGAGGCCCGGTCGTCGACCCGGAAGCGTTGGCGGACGCCTTGATCGAGGGGGAAATCGGCGGGGCGGGCATCGATGTCTTTGTGCACGAGCCAACGCCGCACTCGAGGTTGCTGCGGGCGCCCAATGCGCTGCTCACGCCTCATATTACTAGCGCCTCGGTGGCCACGCGGACGGAGATGTGCATGATGGCGGCGCGGAATGTGGTTGCGGCGCTGAAGGGGGAGCCGCCGCCGAATGCGGTGAACCCTTAGGGTCGTGGCGTACGGCTATGCCGTGCCGCCTTGCGCTTGTAGCGCAAGGTCTCTTTCCGGCTTCTGTCGCTTGCACGAAGAAACCTTGCACCACAGGTACAAGGCGGCACGGCATAGCCGTACGCCACGTCGAGGTAGCCTAGTAGGCGGCGCCAGGATGAAGGACGTTCTCAAGGAGCTGTTTGTCTCAACGCTCGGCGAACTTTCGCTTGGTCCGGTGATGCGCTCGCGGATTGTTTGCGAAGACGGCGTGCTCGCGGTGGGCAATGACCGATTCGAACTCGCCGGCTTCAAGAAGGTCATCGTTATCGCGGTTGGCAAAGCTGCGGCGCCGATGGCCGCGACGTTCGGCGAGATCGTGGCGTCAAGGCGAGTTTCGGGTGTGATCGTCACGCCGGTAGCTGAGCACGACGCGCCGCCGTATTTTCTGCGCTACGTGGGCGGGCATCCCTACCCGAATGAGCAAAGCGTCCACGGGGCTCGGGTTGTTCGTGAATTGGTGGAAGATCTCAACCAGAACCACCTGGTCGTCTACCTGCTTTCCGGCGGAGGGTCGGCATGTTTCGAGCAGCCGGCGTTCGAGGAGCTTTCGCTTGCAGACCTGCAAGGCCTGAACCGCGCGCTGGTGACGTGCGGGGCCGATATCGTCGAAATGAACGTGGTCCGGAAGCACTTTTCAGCAGTCAAGGGCGGTCGACTCGCGATCGAAGCTCACCCGGCGCGGCAGGTCACGCTTTATGTGTCGGACGTGCCGCTGGATCAGGCTTCGAGTGTGGCTTCGGGGCCGACGATGCCCGACGAGTCGACGGCCGAGGATTGCTACGGGGTGATTGAACGGCGGGGGCTACGGGGGCTTCTGCCAAGGGCGATTGGGAGAATTCTGGATGAGCGCCGGCTGGACGAAACGCCGAAGCCGGATGACTCGCGGTTTGCGAATTCAACATGGCACAGCCTGCTTGATAACAGCCATGCGGTCGGGGCGGTCGCGAACCGAGCTGGAGAGCTTGGATGGCGGCTCGAGACTGACCTTAGTGTGGACGATGCCGCGGTCGGTGAGGCTGTGCAACGACTGCTGGGGAGGCTGGCTCGTCTGCGCGCGGAGAACCCGGAGCGGCCGGCGGCCGTGCTCACCGGGGGAGAATTGAGCTGCCCCGTGATCGGCGCCGGCCAGGGTGGGCGAAATCAGGCCTTCGTGCTCGAGTGCGTTCAAGCGATCGCCGGTCAGAAGATATCCGTCATCAGCGCCGGCACCGATGGCATCGACGGCAACTCCCCCGCCGCCGGCGCGGTGGCTGACGGGACGACGCTCTCTCGGGCACAGGCCCTGGGGATGGACCCGGCGGACTTCCACCAGCGCTCGGATTCCTTCCACTTCTTCGACCGGCTCGGCGACGCCCTTATCACAGGCCCCACGGGAAACAATGTTCGCGACATTCGCCTGCTGGTAGCTTGGTGAGATGGCGCGCGAACCTTGGCGGGTGTCTCTGCACGGCGGGCATAGCGGCGAATTCTGCGAGCACGCGACCGGGACCCTGCGCGAGGTGCTCGAGGCGGCTGTCGAAGCGGGCTACGACGTCTTCGGCGTGAGCGAACATGCGCCCCGCAGCGAGTCGCGTTTCGTCCACGACACGGAACTGGAAAAGGGCTACGACGTAGAGCGACTCGAGCGAGAGTTCGCCGAGTACGGCGCTCAGGTTCGCAAGCTAGCTGAGGAGTTCTCGGATCGGCTGACGGTTCTGCGCGGGTTCGAAGCTGAAATCGTCCCGGAAGTCAGTTTTAGAGAAGAAATGCCGGCGCATCGCGAGCGGCATCAGTTCGACTACATGGTTGGGTCGGTGCACTACGTCGAGGAAATCTCGGTCGACGGGACTCCGGCGGAATTCGAGCGTCTCGTCGAGACCTGCGGCGGGATCGAAGAGACGGCTGTGCGCTACTACCGCAACGTCGCCCGGTTGGTCGAGGCTTTGAAGCCGGAAGTCGTCGGCCACCTCGACTTGATCCGACGCAACGCACCGCCGGACGCTACTCTCGACACGCCGCGAATCCGCGCGGCGGCCGATGAAGCGTTAGAAGCCGTGCGGGCCGAAGACGCGATCCTCGACCTCAACACGGCCGGCTGGCGGAAGGGGCTGGGCAACCCCTACCCGGAGCCCTGGCTGGTCAAGCGCGCCCACTCGATGGGGATCGGCTGCTGCTTCGGCGACGACAGCCATGGCGCCCGAGATGTTGGTGCGGGAATTGACGACGCACGCCAGTACTTGCTCGTCAACGGGGTTGGCCGAATCCGGCGGCTGACGCGGCAGGAGGGGGTCATTTCCCGCGAGTGGATCGAATTGTAGGCGCTAGGACCTGGGTAAACGTTTTCTGGGTGGCGGGAATTCGGAGCTGTTATGAGGAGGTTCGCCCTCCGGTAGAGACCAGGGGTTGTTCGGTGTGACGCTGCTCGTTCCTTTATGATCAGAGGCGCAGAGATGCAGTCCGGACCTCATTCAGTGATCCGCTTCGGCGTCTTCGAGGTCGACCTGGCGGCCCACGAGCTGCGCAAGCGCGGCGTGCGGATCAGGCTTCAGGCGCAACCCTTCCGTGTGCTGGCGATGTTGCTGGAGCGGCCAGGCGAAGTGGTCGCCCGCGAGAAGCTACAGAGCGAGCTCTGGTCCGACAATACGTTCGTCGAGTTCGACAAGAACCTAAGCACAGCGGTCCAGAAAATCCGACAGGCGCTTGGGGACTCCTCCGCGACCCCGCGATATGTGGAAACGGTTCCGCGCGTCGGGTATCGCTTCATCGCGCCAGTCGACACGGGACAAGCTGCGGCGCCCGGGGCGCAGCCCGCGAACGACGCCCGAATTCTAGTGCTCCTTCGTGTAGCGGCGCTTGCGATCGTTGGGTTGGCCTTGGCCGCCTACCTCGCCGGCTGGCTTGGGCCGCGGCAGTTCGATCAGACGGCTTCTTTCTCGACGCCCATCCCGCTGACGTCCTACCCGGGTCGCGAGATTCACCCCAGCTTCTCGCCCGACGGCGAGCAGGTCACCTTCACCTGGGAAGGGCCGGACCGCGACAACTGGGACATCTACGTCAAGCGTGTCGGCCAGAATCGGGCCGATCGCCTGACCGACGATCCAGCCCAGGATTTCAACTCCGTGTGGTCGCCGGACGGGCGGCGCATCGCCTTCATTCGGAGGTACAGCGCAGAGTCGGCCGAAGTCATGACAGTGCCGGCAATCGGCGGGCCGGCCCGGAGAGTATTGGCGATTTCGGGCCGCCTATCCCTCAGCGGGATGGGCACCCACACCTCGCGATTCGTGACCTGGCATCCCGACGGACGTCACCTCGTCGTTGCCATGCCCGAAGGGAAAGTCTTTCCACTCGAGCTCCATGCCGTCGACGCCGATACGGGCGACTCGCGAAAGCTCGTGGCCGCCCCATCGTTGGCGCGGGACGTCGATCCGGCCGTGTCGCCCGATGCGTCCAAGCTTGCATTCGCGCGGCTTGGCTCGAGTGGTTCCTCGGAGATTCACGTCGTCGAGCTGACCGCTTCGCTTGAAGTTAACGGGGAATCGAGGTGCCTACAGAGCGAAGAGGCTGCTTTCTTCCCAACGTGGACGCCGGACAGTCGCGAGATCATCTTCGCAAGCGGGTCTGACTCTGAGTCGACCCGCTTGTGGCGCACGACGATCGACGGTGATGAGCCAAGAGCCGTCATGCAGCCGTTGCGAGCCTCCTTTCCAGCCGTCAGTGCAGCAGGTCGTCTTGCGCTCGCATACATCAGTCGGGACGTCGATATTTGGGAGTTGCAGCCGGCTACAGGGGAAAAGAGGCGCGTCATATCGTCGACGTTCCTTGACGTCACGCCCCAGTACTCGCCTGACGGATCCAAGATCGCCTTTTCGTCTTCGCGCTCGGGCTACCGCCAGATCTGGCTTTGTGACCGCGACGGGAGCAATCCGACCCAACTCACCAACCTGAAGTCGCGTCGGACGGCGACGCCCTACTGGTCCCCTGATGGATCGTGGATCACATTCCGTTCCTTCGTCGGTGACCAGCCTGATGTCTTCGTCATCCGCGCCTCGGGCGGCGAGCCCCGCAACTTGACCGATCATCCAGCCCGGGACACGGGTCCGACGATCTCACGAGACGGCAGCCGAATCTACTTCAGGTCGGACCGGTCTGGGGAGAACGGCATCTGGAGCATCGCACCTGAGGGCGGCGAGCCAGTCCAGGTCAGCGATTCCGCAACGAGGCTGAGTCAGAAGGCGGAAGTAGTTGGGAATCGAGGGATTTAGGGGCGTGGGGTGAAGGACGAGCAGATTCGCACGCGGTCCTGACCCGGAAATAGGTGGGGAATCGCAGGGCAAAGACACCCCGGCGGCTCTTGCGGCAGGGCCGCTTACTGGCAGGCGCGGGGTGGGCGGGGGAGTCGACTCGCGTGCTAGGGCGAGGGGCCCGTGGCCGCCTGATACAGCTCCGCCGCCATCACCCGCGCCCAAAAGACTCGCGGTTTGCCGCGCCGCAACGACGGTTTGAGGTTGCGGGCGACAAAAGCGTGGTAGAGATTGAATGCCAGAAACGTCGTCAAGAGAAACGTCTCGATGGCGTGGGGTTCGTGCTTGTAGATGTGGTCGGCATGCCAGCCGTTGACCAACTCGTTGAAGCCGCGGTTCTCGATGTCCCAGCGTTGATGGCCCAAGCGCACCAGCTGCGCCGTGGAAACTTGCCGCGACCTCAAAGTCGTTAGCCAAACCCAATCGCTTTGATGCTCGTGGAGCTCGCCGTCAAGCTGCGAGCGCCGCCGCCAAGTCTCCACCGAACGAACGACGCGCAAGGGCTGGGCGACCTGCGGCCACGATAATAAGCCCTCGTGATCCCACCATTGGCAATCGCGTGAGCGATACTCGCCCGCCTGTGGGGGCTGGGTTCGCCACAGTCCTTGAACGTCTTGAAACAGGTGGCGGCGCTCGTCCTTGAGCACGATGACGGCGTCCTTGCCGTGCGCCAGCAGAAAGTTCACAAACGTCGCGGCGGCGTAAAGAGCGTCGGCCAAGACAACATCAAACGCCCGTGGGTAAGCGGCTAGAACGCGTTCGAGCAAACGTTTGGCGGCGGCCAGCTCGTCCTCGCCGGGGAGTTGCGGTTCGGCGTCGAGCAACAGCGGAAGCGGTTCGCCTTGGATGTTGAATGGCGAGGCGGCGGGCGCGTCACTGAGCAACTGCAGCGTCACTTGGCGGTGATAGTACTGCAGCTGTTCGCCGTCGCTGCGCTGAATGCGGCGCTCGAGACAGCCTCCACAGCAACGGCGGTAGCTGGCGTGAGACTCATGACCGTCGATCACAGCCACCCCTAATCCGCCGATGCCGGGCAAGGCCTTGTTGCGCTTGAGGCGTTCATACAGCTGCCGAATCGCTTGCCGCAGCACGGCCGTGTCGAGCGAGCTGTAGACGCGGCCAATGGTGTCCGCGCTGGGCAGCTTGCGGCCCAGCCATTTCTTCCAAAACGGCGCCCCCTCGAGCGTTTCCAAAGCGTTCAGGCTGCCCAGCCGGGCCCAGAACAGCGCCAGCGTCGACTCGACGACAGCGCGGGTGGGGATGCGCGGCTTGGGGCGGGAATCCGAGACCCCGGCGAGAAGGCGGCTGCGCAGGCCGTAACCCTTCTCCGCGTACTGGATCAGACGTCGAAGAACGTCACTCCTCCCGGCGGTCTTGGAGCCGCTTCCACTCGCGCTCGGAGACCTCTTCGAGCAGCCGCTCGAGCTGTTGATAGTCGGCTACGGCCTGGCGCACGCGTTGCTCCCAGCTGCGCGGCACGAACAGCTGTTGCACCTTTCCCCGGCGCGAGCGCACCAGATAGAGCGAGGCGTGCAGTTGACCCTGGGCGCAGCGACAGTTGGGCTTGCCGCAGACGCGTTGGCGCGGCGCCACGGTGCCATGCAGCAACCAGCGGCCGTGGACCAGCTGGGCGATGCGGGAGCGCAGCTTACGCTCGGCATCGGCGAGGCTGGAGCGAGCCGGGGCTGCCTTCATAACTGATATATATACAATATACCAGAACAAACTGCGCTGCAACTCCTCAACAGGAATGCGAATCTGCTCGGACCACAGGCCCAGCCCCAAACACCCGCTAAATCAATGGTTTCCGACCCTCAGAGAAATTGGATGCGGAACCGCTGAGTCCAGGTGACCAGCGGAAACGATCTAAAGGCGCTCGAGTCGGTTGATGGGCGGACCCTGTATTTGTCGGATTTCTCGAGCCTGTGGGGCATTCCAACGGCTGGAGGCCCTCGAACGCTCGAGGTCGAGCGATTCTTGACCTTCGGGAACTGGGCTGTGGGGCGCTCAGGGATCTACTTCCGAGGCGAAAGGAACACTCCGAGAACCATCGACTACTATGACTTTGACTCCAAGGTGGTGAGCTCGGTGATGGAGCTCGAGAAAGAGACCAATACCGGCTTTTCGCTTTCTCCCGATGGCAAGTCAATACTCACCCCACTGGGCGAGCCGCACGAGTCGGATATTATGCTGGTGGAAGACTTCCGTTAGGTCGGCGGGTGTTCGCTCAGTCCCGAAAAGTCGACAAGGCTTTTCGCGCCGCCCTCGGTCACGCACCGAGAGTTCCGTGACCGCGAAAGGGACTAAGCCTTTGATTGGAAGGCGCTTACCGCTGGTCCAGCGAAAGCCGGCGAAGTATCGCGTTGCAACTTGGTTCCATCGCGGGCACGACTCCACCCGAAAAACCGCTCATCGCAGCGGTCCGACGGATAGATACTGTAAATTAATTTCACGGTGAGCTATCCATTCCTCAAAACGCAACTTCCAGGAACAGCCACGGCGACCTCCGACTGAGCAGTGTCCACGGCAAGGCAAGCCGGTTGCTATTGGAAACCTCAACCACAGGGCTCCCAATGCCTTTCAGGGATCGTGAAAGCGCAACCGAAGCGAGCGATTTCTGAATCAACGTAGCTAATATCGCTATCAGAAAAATGCTCGCGATATGACCCTAGCTTTCCCTGGCGAAGCTTGAAACTCTGCGGGTCGGCGGGATCGCCCGGGGCCAAGACCGAACTGCGGAAGTGATTCTGCGCTTCCATTTGCCTCAGGTTTCTAAAACCGCTGAACGCCACTGCGGACTCCAAGATCTCCTGTGGAACCGCCACGAAACCGATGAACTCGATTACGAAGCGCAGTATCGACAGTGCGTCCTCGTGGATCTGCTCGTAACGGATGACCAGAAGCTCCTTAGGTGTTTCCCGGGCCTGAAACCACTGCTGGTAGAACGTCAATAGCTTTCGTGAGCCGTAGACATCACTGCGAATGAATTCGGAAATCGGTCCTTGAAAAACTCCAAGCCGACGAGTCGCTTGAAAATACGCGGACGTCAGAGTGTCTTTCACATCCCGGACAAGCAAGACCACCTTTTTATCTCGGTAAGCGCTCTTGTCCGCCTCGAGCTCAGTGTATCTGAGCCCCAGTCTCATCTCCGACCCGTCGTGCGTGAACTGGGTTCGAGCGAGTCCAGCGGCGGCACAAACGTGCTCGGTATTCAGGAGTACAGACTCATCGAGAGCGCGCCAGTCGCACAGTGCTTTGCCCAGAAGCACCCTGAGCCAGGTGCGGCCAGACTTTGGGTACGAGATGATCCATACTTCGTCCAAGATTCTCCAGACTATCGGCGCGGCGGCAAGACGCGGGGAACCGTTGTTGTGACAGTTCTGCCGCTGGCCTCCGGCACGGATTCTTTAGGGGAGAGTACCATGTTCCGCCAGCGTGCTGACCAGCAACCGGCCCGCGATGATGGCCTGGCCCCAGGGCGCTGCAACCGAAAGCCCCCTTTCCAGGCGGTCATAGCCCTAGATGGGCGCCCGCCTATCGGCGTTCACGGCTTTGCGAATTTCTGAACCCGCCAGTTCTTGATCTCGGCGACATAGATCGAGCCCTCTGAGTCGACCGCGATGTGGTGCGGAAAGTCGAACTTGCCGGCCCTCTTGCCGAACTCACCGAGGCGCCCCAAGACCTGGCCGTCCATTGAAAGCTTGACCACTCGGTTGACTTCGCCGTCGGCCATGTAGATCGCGTCTTCTTGAGGCGAATAGGTCAGGCCCCAAGGCTGGCCGACATCGGTCCACTTCTCGATGAATTTTCCCTTCGCATCGAAGACTTGCACCCGGCTGTTGCTGCGGTCGGCTACGTAGACGCGGCCGCGATTGTCGACGGCTACGTCGTGGACAAGGTCGAATTGGCCGTCGCCTGCACCTTTCGATCCCCAATGGCGCTGGTAGATCCCGTCGTGGTTGTATTCGACGACTCGCGAGTTGACGTAGCCGTCGGAGACGTAGAAGCCTCCATCGGGTTTGAATACCATACCGCTAGGCCTATTGAAACCATAGTGAGAGTCGTTGTCGCCCACGCCGCGGCCAGGGTTCGCGATCACGAGCTTGAGTTGGCCTGAGCGTGAGAACTTCATGACGGAGTGGCCGCTCACATCAACCAGCCAGACGTCTCCCTCGGCGTCGACTTTGATGCCGTGGGCGGAGACATGGCCGGGCTCTTTGAACGACTGGATGAAGCGGCCGTCTTGGTCGAGCTCAACGACTGGATGAGCGCCTCGGTTGTAGATCCAGACGTGGTCTTGGGCGTCGACGGCCACTCCGCCGCATTCGCCGAGGTTCCAGCCGTCGGGGAGTTGGATCCAGTTTTCGACGACCCTATGCCGCCAGGGGAGAAGCTGCGGCTGTTCGGCGCCGGCGCCGCAAGGCCCAGATGTGGTGGACAACGGCTAGGGCGACCAGGATTGCCAGAGTTTTCCAGTCGAGTAACGGTTCAAGCAGCGGTTGGATCAGGTTGCGCGCGGCGATGGCCAGGGCGAGGATCGCGGCGAGCGCGGCGAATGTGGTCCAGCGGATTGGCTCGAGCGGGCAGCCGCAGTACGGACAGTCGAGAGTTCTCTTATCAGCGAGCCCAACTCCCGCACCGTTGCGAAAGGCGGTCCCCCACGGGAGGCGCTTTCCACAATCGGGACACGTATTCATTGGCTCCGCCTCAGCCGGCCGGCTACCTTCACTCTAGCTCTTGGAACGACCAGATGTTTCGACCTTCGCTCTGCGTGACCGATCCGCTCCGACCCACGCCTTCGGTGGCTTGCAGCTCACCTAGGGCCCTCACGTCAGTGTCGGCAACGTTTGAGATGAAGCGCTCCCCGGTCGATGTGAGGCGGCCGATTACGATTCCCTTTTCAGGGCCGGAGCGGTTGTTGAATACGGTGTAGGTTTCGATCGTTGCGGCGCCGGAGGGGGTCTCGGTGAATGCCGGCTTGGGCCTGTCGTCGAGCTCACGCTGGTAGCTGCTGGGGTCTTCCCGCTTCCAGGAGCCTTGCGTGGGAGTGGTCGAGTAGATTCCGAAGGAGTGCTTGGTGAGGTAGTTGCCGTTGGCGGTGACCATTCCGAATTTGCCGGGCTTGGCTCGGAGTTTTGCGGCCAGGGCGGCGATTGAGTGGGTGACATAGTTGTTGCCCGGGCCGCCGAAGTAGGGCAGGCCGCCGGTTACGGTTAGGCTGCGGGGGTCGTCTTCGGTGAGGCCGATTTCTTGGCATCCGACCTCGACCGCCGAGGGGAAGCAGCTGTAGAGGTCGAAGAACGATATGTCGTCGAGCGTCCGGTTGGCCATGTCGAGGGCTTTGCTTGCACCGACGCGGATTGCGGGGCAGGAGTGGTAGTTTTCGCGCTCGCTCAGGGTCCAGTGGTCGTTGGCGTCGGCGCATCCGTGGAGGTAGACCCAGCGGTGTTCGGGTACCCCGAGCTCGCGGGCTTTCGCGACGGAGCTCATCAGCAGGGCGGCGGCCTGGTCGACATAGGGGTTGGCATTCATGAGTTTCGGATAAGGGAACCAGATCATCCGATTTGACTTGGTTGTCGTTGAGATGTCGGCGGCGGAGTAGCCTTGGCGTCGGGTGGCGTAGGGATTGTCTTTCGCGACGGCGGCGAAGCGCTCGAGGAGGGCGCCCATCTCGAGGCTATGCTGGTCGATCGACCGCCGGCGGTGGGCGCGGATGCTGTTTTCGAACAGCGGGTACATCATGATGGCCGCGTTCATGCCGTGGGTGTCTTCGTGCTCGCTCCAGCCGACGCGGTTGACGCCGAGCTGGTGGGGGTCGGGGTCGTCGAGGCCTTCGTTGTAGTCGAGCTGGTATCCGGCTCGTTGGGCGGCGGGCCAGGTGCGTAGGGCTTCCGAGCCGCAGATGAGGGCGAGGTCGCGCTCGCCGCCGGCGATGAGCTCGGCGTTGCGGTTCACTAGCCACTGGGGCATGTTGCCGCCGGCGTAGGCGTAGACCGCCTCACGCGGGTTGGAGCCCAACCGGCGGGCCAATCCGACTGGCGGGTTCTTGGCGCGGCCGAAGGGGCAAGGGAAGCGGTGGGTGGTGTCGGAGAACGAACGCAGGATGGCGATGGAATCGAGGTTCGCCAGTTGCGATTCTGGGAGACCGGCGTCGCGGACGGCCAGGCGGGAGGCCTCTTCGGCCAGATCCATGGGGGATCGGGCGGACTCGAACGGGGTTTGGGTGTCGGTGATCTGGCTGACTCCGATGAGGATGGGGGTGCGGGGATCGGCCCTCATCCGACGGAAACCAGATGGCCCGCGGTCCGGAAATACCATTTGCCGTCGACGAGCGCGGGTGAGGCGAGCATGCGCTCGTTCATGCGGTTGACGGCTAGGATCCTGAATTCGTCGCCGGCCGCGAGGACGTAGGTTTCGCCGTTGTCGTTGCTGAAGTAGACTTTGCCGTCGAAGGCGACGCCGGAGGCCGAGAAGCCGTGCGAGCGGGGTTCGCCGAGACGGCCTTGCCAGAGCACTTTGCCGGTCGCGGCTTGGTAGCAGGTCGCCACGCTGGCCATGTCGTTCACCATGTAGAGCCGCCCCTGGTAGGCGACTGGAGACGGGATGAACGGGGAGCCCTTCGAGCTCCTCCAGGCCAGGTGCGTGGAGGTGACGTCGCCCGAGCCGCCGGAGCGAATGGCCAAGGTTGGGCCGGCGCGTCCGGAACAGCAGAACAGTAGGCCGTCGCTGGTTACCGGGGTGGGGATCACTTCGACGAGGTTCCCTTTGCAGCTCCACAGCTCTTTGCCATCGGCGGGATTGTAGGCGATGACGCGGGTGTGTCCGCTGATGATGATTTGATCTTGCCCGCCGGCGCGGACAGCTACTGGGGAGCACCAGCCAACGCGCGCCTGACGCGAGGTTCGCCAGATCTCCTCACCCGTCTTCTTCGAGTAGGCCGCAACGAAGGATCCGCCCGAACCGCGGTGGTCTTGCAGCAGGATGACGTGGTCTTGGTAGAGCAGGGGAGAGCAAGCCGTGCCGTGATAGGCGTTGAGGGCGCCGAGGCTCCGGCTCCAGACCTCGCCGCCGTGCAAGTCGGTGCAGAGCAGGCCGTGGTTGCCGAGGAAGGCGTAGATGCGTTCGCCCTCGGTCGCGGGGGTTCCGGAAGCGTAGCCGTTCTTGCGGTGGGCGCGCTCGGGGGGAGGGCCGGGGGCGGCGAAGGTCTCCCACAAGAGCTTGCCGTTGGCGCGGTCGAAGCATTGGATGGAACGGCGTTGGCCGCTTTCGTAGGCGGCGGTGATAAAGATGCGGTCGCCCCAGACGATGGGGGACGAGTTGCCTTGGCCGTTGAGGGGCGTCTTCCAGGCGACGTTCTGTGTGTCGGACCAGGTGTCGGGGTAGCCGCCGCCACTGACCTCGCCTTGCCCGGAAGGGCCTCGCCAGCGCGGCCAATCGCCGGGGGCCTCGATCATCTCGAATCCCGGGGTGTTGGCGGCTAGCGCGGGGGCGGCTAGGGAGAGGAGGAACTGACGCCGAGAGGCCATGTCGATTCGATTGTAGTCACTTTGTAGTGACGATGACTAGGCGGGTTTGCGATCGGATTTGCGATCGAACAGGTCGCTCGCGCTTAGCGTGAACCCAAACTCTGGAATCGACAGCTCATCCACGTAGACGGGAGCGCCTTCGCGATAAACCGCCAGCTGATGTTGCCGGGGATCAACCAACCAGACATGCTCGACGCCCCATCCGTCGTACTCAGCTAGTTTTTCCATCAGCATCGAATAGACGTCTGTCTGCGAGACGATCTCGACCGCAACCATGGGAGGCGCTTCCGGCACGTCCCCTTCGGGCTCCGATCGAAAAACGCAATAGTCTGGGATGCGTACTTTGTTCGGAGCCAGTCGGAGCCGAAGCTCGGGGTAGCCGGCGACTCCGTGGGAGTCTTCAACCTGTCCGAAGGTCCGCGCTAAAACCTGTTGAGCTCGGGCGTGGGGTTTCTTGGGCATGGCGCGCTCGACAATAACTCCATCAACGAATTCCGCGTCCACGCCATCAAAGCTCATCTCCATGTAGTCTTCGATGGAGACCCTAGGCGGTGCAACGGTAACTGTCGCCATGGTCCTCAGCATAGCCCCGGTCGGCGGCGATTGAAAGCTCAGGTGCGAAGTTCGTCGGATCGGACGTGGAATCGAGGTATCCGCGGCCCAGAACCGAGCCTTGCCCAGGGGGCCCATGCCGGCGCGGCCAATCGCCAGGAGCTTTGATCAACTCGACGCCTCGATTGGCTACTACGCGATGTCGAAAAGATCCTCAGCTCGGAGGCGGGCTCCGACTTCGGGCAAGCTCAGCTCGTCGACGTAGTCTAGCCCGCTCTCTCGATAGACGGCCAGGCGTTGCATTTGGGGGTCGATCAGCCATACGTGCTCGACCCCCCAAGAGCGATATTCCGTTAACTTGGCGATCAGGTTTGAATGGACGTCAGAAGGCGAGACAACCTCCGCGATCACCATGGGCGGATCCGCGGGGACCTCGTCCCGCCTCCTCGTTCGAAAAGCGCAAAAGTCCGGGACGCGAACCTTGTTCGGAGCGAGTCGCAGCCGTTGCTCTCCGTAGCCGTCGACCCCACACGCCTTTCTCCGCGCCCCGAAGGCTACGATGAGAGCGCGGCAAGCGAAACTATGGGAACGCTTTGGCATGGACCTCTCGACAATTACGCCATCGACATACTCTCGGTCGACCCCTTCGAAACTCGTGTTCAAATAGTCGTCGACGGAGACCCGAGTATCCGCCGGTAAGACTTCAGCGACCGCCATGGTTCTCATCATACACTTTAGTTACGGTTGTCTCTAACCCGGCCGGCGATCAAATAGATCACCTGGCGTAAGCGTCAGGGCGAGCTCCGGAATCGAAAGTTCGTCTACATAGACCGGAGCGCCTCCGCGATAGACAGCGAGCTGGCGACGCTCGGGGTCGATCAACCACACGTGCTCTACTCCCCATGCGTCGTATTCCTCTAACTTCGCCATCAGAGTTGAGTAGACGTCCGTCGGCGAGACGATCTCGGCCGCAACCAGGGGAGGCGTTTCAGGCACGTCCCCTTCGGGCTCCGATCGAAAAACGGAATAGTCTGGGATGCGTACTTTATTCGGCGCGAGTCGGAGCCGAAGATCGGGATTGGGGTCGACTCCGTGGGAGACTCTCAGCCGCCCGAACGCTTCCGCTAGGGCCTGTAGAGCCCGGGCGTGGGGTTTTTTGGGCATGGGGCGCTCGATGATTACTCCATCCACGAATTCCGCGTCGGCGCCATCGAAGCTCATGTCCATGTAGTCTTCGATGGAGACCCGAGGCGGTGCAACGGTAACTGTCGCCATGGTCCTCATCATAGCCTTGGCCGGCGGTGATGGAAAGATCAGCGTAGTCCGCTCAGATACTCAACTAGTTCCGTGACCGCATGATCATTTGGGATTTGACCCAGGAATGTCGGGTTGCCGCGTTTCAGAGCGCGGCTCTGAAACGGCGCGGGGTGCGGCGTCATCGATCAATGTGTACCTATCATCCGGTCAAAGAACTAGGTCGACCAGGTCGCCACGCTCATGTCCTTTTGTAGGTCGTCCGGCACCGCCGAAAGGGTCGATGGCCGGCGATCGACGATGTCCGACTTGGCGAATGTTGTCAGAGCCCCGCCATCAGGGCGAAGGCTTAGCTCCTGTGCCGTTTCGTTGACGATGAAGCCCGATGCCTCGTCGCCGTTCGCCATTGACATGTTATGGGGCTCGTAGCTCGGCCAGACGCTGGCGCTTGGGTGGAGGATTGCGCGATGTCGATGTTGGTCGGGTTCGAGAGCAAAGGCTCGGATGCAAACAGCGTCGCCTCCAGACCCTGGTAGACATCAAGGCTCCCGACGGCCTCGCTGGCGCTGCGCTCGGCGGAACTATCGCTCGATGAGCAGGAACTCAAGGCTAGAGCTAATACTCGTTACTTAAGCATTCGTTGACGTGTAGTTGCGTACGTTGTGAAGGCGGAACCCGCTCCCTGGCGGTCGCGGCTCTGACGCCACGATTCAAAAGTTTACCGAAGGGCGTCAGAGCCGCGACCGCCAGGGAGCGGGTTCCGGGAAACTGCAGCAACAGCTGGCTCTTAATTTAAGTAACGGGTATTAAGGGCCTCTAGAGCGCAGACCAGACGGCCGACCCCCGCCGAAATCATGTAACCGGGATTGTACGACAGCCGCCTTGACTAAGCCCGCAGCGGTTGGCCTGATTTGAACAAGCCAGTCAAGTTTGGCTGAAGCTTGGAGCCGCTTGCTCCGCATGCGTACGCGTCACACCCGTCGAGCCTTCATCAAGAGCGCCGCGCTGACCTCGGCGGCTGCGTACGCGTTGCCAGTTTCGGCCAGTCACGCCTCGGGGGATTGGCGCTACTACGGCGGGTCCCAGGAGGCAACCCGCTATTCCGCGCTCGACCAGATCGACGCTTCGAACGTCGCCGGCCTGAAGGTCGCTTGGACCCATGCCAGCGGCGATTCGAGGACTCGTCCCGCGACGACCATCGAGTGCACGCCCATCGTGGTCGACGGCACGATGTACGTCACGACGGCGCAGCTTCAGGTCCGCGCGCTCGAGGCCACGAGCGGGAAGATGCTGTGGAACTTCGACCCGTTTGAAGGCGATACATCGCGTCTGGTTCTTCTTTGACCGCGAGACGGGCGAGCCGTTGTTTGACATCGAGGAGCGGCCCGTGCCGCAGTCGGACATGCCCGACGAGCATAGTTGGCCGACGCAGCCGTTCCCGACGGCGCCCCCGCCGTTTGCGCTCCAGGGGTTGGGCGAGGACGACGTCACCAACATCTCCGAGGAGTCGCGCGAGTACGTGCTGCGGCAGCTCAAGGACCTTCGCAACGACGGGCTGTACACGCCGCCAGGGCGGCAAGGAAGCGTCTATTCACCCGGGACGATGGGCGGTACGACCTGGGGCGGGTGCAGCTTCGACCCGGAGAGCGGATATCTCTACATCAATACGAACAACACGCCGAAGTTCTTCACTCTCGTTGATGCGCCCGAAGACGCGGCGTACAAGTATCGCGTCAACGGCTACCCTTTCCTGAACGACGAAGATGGATACCCCGGGTCGAAGCCGCCGTGGGGCGAGCTCTTGTGTCTGGATCCCGCGACGGCGAAGTATGTGTGGCGCAAGCCGTTGGGGGAATTCGGGGAGCTGACCGCGAAGGGGATTCCGCCGACGGGGACGTTTAGCGTTGGGGGGTCGATTGTCACCAAGGGCGGTTTGGTGTTTATCGGCGGGTCGCAGGATGAGAAGTTTCGTGCGTTTGATGCGAAGACGGGGGAGATCGGGTGGGAGCATCAGCTCGAAGCCGGCGGGTACGCGACGCCGTCGACATATTCGGTGGATGGGAAGCAGTATGTTGTGATCGCGGCCGGCGGGGCGGGGAAGCCGCGGACGAGGTCGGGGGATCAGTTCGTGGCGTTTGCGATAGGTTGATTTTTTGGGGGCGTGGCGGCAAGAACCGGCAAGAATCGGCGGATTGCGAAGGCCGCGCGGGGGAGAGCGCTCTCCTAATTGCAGTTTAACTGGCGAGAGCGGTGTTGATGGATCACGTTCGGGTTAACTGGTTGAATTGATTGAGGAACCCAACTTTCGAGACCGTGTGATACGGCGTCGCTTGCGAGCCTGGCCCTGAGCCGCGGACGGAAAGTCCGCGCCCACTCATGCCGGGCAACAGGAGTCGACGCGGACTTTCCGTCCGCGGCTCAGGGCCGGGAACTATACTGTGTTCGCATGAGTGTTTAGCAGAGCCGGCAAAGCGCTGACAGTCCTGAGAATCTTCTCGCATACGTCGACTTCGACGGCACGGCGGATCGGTCGCTATGAGCCCCACGTCCGCGATTGGGCCGACGGCGACCCGACCTGGCAAGGCGGCAAAGGAAAAGGACTGATCGGCGGGTTGAACTACCTGGCTAGCCAGGGTGTGAACTCGGCGCCAACGAGTCCTGGCGAGGGACGCCTTTGGTTAAAACCATGTCCCGCCGCCGCCCTCTTCGACGACAATCTCAGCGTGAGCTGCACGCGGGTCTAAACGCTAATCGTTTCAGGCGTTTCGCTCTGGCACTTCCGACTAGCGGAGTCTCCAGGCGGACTCAACGCGGTTGGCGCATATTTCGAGAGAATGGACGGCTGGAGCCGCCATGCCGGACGACCAACCATACGTATTAGCCCTCCGACGAATCGAAGAGGCAAGAAAAGCCCAAGCCGTTCGTCTTGATCTCTCCGGGCTTGGTCTCAAAACCCTGCCGCCTGAGGTCGGCCAACTTAGCAGCCTCCAGACACTGGACCTCCAGAGCAATCAGTTGGCCAGCGTGCCCGAATCGTTCGGCCAACTCAGCAGCCTCCAGACGCTGACCCTCGAGCACAATCAGTTGGCCAGCTTACCCGAATCGCTCGACCAACTCAGCAGCCTCAAGACGCTGTACCTCAATAACAATCAGTTGGCCAGCTTACCCGAATCGCTCGGCCAACTCAGCAGTCTCCAGTCGCTACGCCTCGATCAGAATCAGTTGGCCAGCTTGCCCGAATCGCTGCTCAAGCTAACCAACCTTCGTGTGCTGCTGCTACACGAGAACCCGGCCCTGAAGCTGCCGCAAGAGGTTCTCGGCAAGTTGACCGAGGACGCCGACGAAGCTGCCAAGCCCGCCGACATTCTCGACTACTACTTCGGCACGCTTCGCGCGGCAAGGCCACTACTCGAAGGTAAGCTCATCCTCGTCGGCCGAGGCGAAGTCGGCAAGACCTCTCTGGTGAAGCGTTTGGTAGACGACACCTTCGACCCCAAAGAAAAGATGACGAAAGGCATCCGCATCACCGAGTGGCCGCTCAAGCTCGGGCGCGCTGAAACAGCGCGGATGAACGTCTGGGACTTTGGCGGTCAGGAGATCATGCACTCCACGCACCAGTTTTTCCTGACGGAGCGGAGCCTCTACCTGGTGGTGCTCAATGGCCGCGAAGGTCTCGAAGACGAAGACGCACACTACTGGCTAAAAATGGTCGAGAGTTTTGGCGCGGGCTCGCCGGCGATCGTCGTGCTCAACAAAATCAAGGGGACTCCCTTTGAGCTCAACGAGCGCGACCTGAGGAAACACTACCCGTTTGTAAAGGCTTTCGTAAAGACCGACTGCGAAGGCAAGCGCCCGCCGGGCATCGCAGAGCTACGGAAGCTGATTCGAAAAGAAACCAATGCGCTCGACGGCATTCGGGCGGCCTTCCCGGAAAGCTGGTTTGGCATCAAAGGCCGGCTGGGCGAGATGACCGAGAAGGGCGAGAACTATCTACGCCCGGAAGCTTACGCCGAGATCTGCGAGGAACATGGCGAGAAGGACCCGACGAAACAAAAGCAGCTTGCGGGCTTTCTGCACGTTTTGGGCATTGCGCTGAACTACGCCGAGGATGCTCGGCTTCGTCACACGCACGTCCTCAACCCACACTGGGTTACCAACGGCATCTACAAGATTCTCAACGCCGAGACTGTTCAAAAGAACCACGGCGACTTGAGGCTGGAGGATGTAGCTACGATTCTGCCGCGCAAAGACTACCCGGGGGACATGCAGAGGTATCTGTGTGATCTGATGCACCGGTTCGAGCTTTGGTTCAGCTTCCCGGACGATGGAGATCACTATTTGATCCCGCAATTATTGCCGAAGCAGACACCCGAGGCGGTCGACGACTTCGACCGCTCGCCGACGCTCGACTTTGAGTACACCTATCCGGTGATGATGCCGGAAGGCTTACTGCCCCGTTTCATCGTCCGGACCCATAGCTTGAGCAGCGGCCAACCGCGCTGGCGCTCGGGTGTGGTCTTGCAGATGCGGGACAACCAGGCGCTGGTTTATGGGCATCTGTCCGAGCGGCGGGTACGGATTTCGGTGACGGGGCCGGAGGCGGGGCGTGAGCGGCTGCTGTCGGTTATTCGATTCGACTTTGAGCATGTGCACAAAGAGATTAGCGGGCTTCAAGTCACCGAGCGGCTAGTCCCACAGGCCGCTAATATTGCGATCGCGCACGAAGAGCTGTTGGCGTTGGAGGCTGCGGGTGAGAAAGAGGTCTTGAGGGTTGTCGACGGCCAGCTCGTCAGGGCCTCGGTCGCCGAGATGCTGAACCGCGTCGACCCAAAGGGGTTCCGTCACGAGCAGCCAGAGAGCGCTGCCGCCAATCGGTTGCCGGCGCTGTTTTACAGCTATGCGCACGAGGATGAGCGGCACCTCAACCAACTGCAGAAGCATTTGAATGTCCTGGTCACAGACAGGTTGATGTCGCATTGGTATGACCGCGACATCCCGCCGGGCGACGAGTGGGACCCCAAGATCGACGAGCGCATCCGATCGGCGGACATTATTCTGCTGATCGTTAGCCCGTCGTTTCTAGCGTCAAAGTACATTCGCGAGAAGGAAATGAAGATCGCGCTGGAGCGCCACGAGGCCGGCGAAGCGCGGGTGATCCCGGTCATCCTCGAAGAGTGTTTGTGGGAGAGGCGGGCGGTGTTCAAGAAACTGCAAGCGCTGCCGAAGGACGCCAGGCCGGTGCGTAACTGGCAACCCCAGCGCTACGGCTGGTACGACGTTGCAGAACAGCTCGAAAAGATTGTCGAGGACTTGAATCGCTAGCTGCCCGGCACGCGCGAGGCGCGAAACGATTGGATGCGGCGATCGCGCGAGGCAGGGCGGCCGTGGATCGTGGCGTTCGACGAGCAGCGCATGGGGTCGAACGGGATCGTGACCGACGCGGCTGATGATTCGCGGCTCGACGAACGGCGCAACCACCTCTATGCCACTTTGATGGCGGGTTCATGGAGCATCGAGTGGTATTTCGGCTACGAGTCGTTTCCCGATGATGACCTTCACTTGGAGGATTGGCGCACGCGCGAGACGATTTGGAGGGAGTCGAATCATGCGGTCGAGTTCTTTCATCAGTATTTGCCGTTCTGGGAGACGGAGCCGGTGGACGAGCTGACGGCGCGTGAGGATGATTTTGTGCTGGCGAAGGCGGGGGAGGTCTATGCGGTGTACGTTCCGGACGGCGGGCCGACGCGGCTCGAGCTGCCGGAGGGGGAGTACGTCGTGGCTTGGTTTGATCCGAGGGAGGGGGGCGAGCTTGTTGATGGCGGAATGGTGACGGGGCCGGGGCCGCGGTCGCTTGGGCGTCCGCCGGCGGACCGGGAGTTAGATTGGTTGGCGTTGGTTCGAGCGAAGTAGCGCGCGTTGCGCAATGAGCCCCGAACGCCAGTGACGGGTGCAGTGCTCGAGGGGTCGTCATGCTCCGTACCCGTCACTGGCGTTCGGGGCTCATTGCGACGGTGCTTGTGACAGTTGGTAGATTGGACGGCCTTGTTGGTCGTGGATTACTGCTATAGGCTCGATTTGCAGGCCCATGTCCGCGGCGGCTGATTCCAGTCGGGGCTGGGCGCTTTCGAACAGGTCGGACGCTCCGGTTGCGAATGCGACGAACAGGCGGTCCCCTGGAGCGCTGAGCCAGTGCCGCAGGTCCTCATCGCGATAGACGCCGCGCGTGTTGAGGTTGCCTTCGGAAAGTAGGCGCAATTGGAATTCGATTCCCCAATCGATGACGATGACTTGTTCGGGGGCGCGTTGTTGGAGCTGGGCGGAAAGGTCGTAGACGGCCTCGGACCAGGTCGGGCGGCCGCCGTAGTGGATGATCTCGGCGTATTGGCGTGCGATCGAGAGTAGGTTGACGAACAGGACCGCTAAGACAAGCCAGCGAAACTTTGTGCGGCCGGCCGCCAAGAGGCCGATCGCGATCAAGGGGATTGGAGCAACAAGGGCCCAGTGGTGGAGATAGCCCGCGCCCTGGATTGCGATCATTTGCACCGCGACGAGTCCGCAGAAAAGCAGGCTTGCAACCGCCAGGCGTTTGTGGCGGTCAGGCTGAATCAGTAGCAAGACCGCTGTCGCGATCCACACGATCCACAAGGCGCTCCCGGCTAGATCGGCAAGTCCGAACCAGGCGCCTGGCGCGAATTGCTCGATCACTTCGGGTTCGAGGTAGGAATGCGCGATCCAGCCGTTGAGCGGCCGGCCGGTGAGGGCGTTGCCGATGATGGTGAGCTTCTCGGTGACGGCCTGCCAGCTCGATTCAAACTGGACGGGGTCGGATCGATGTCCAGCTAGTCGGTAGAGCCAAACGGGGAGCGATCCCATGAGGAAGCCGGCTAGCCCAACAACCGCTGGGCGAATGGTGAGCCGCTCGCGATAGAGCGCCAGCGCGGTCAGCACGGTAGCGACGATGAGCCAATGGAAGCTGAGCTTGTCGAAGAGCCCGACTCCGCAGAAGACCCCGGCGGCCAAGGCTCGTCGAGTTGTAACGCCTCCGGCCAGAACCGCTAAAGCGCTCCAGAAGCAGAGTCGCTGTAAGACGACGGGGCCCCAATCATGCCGGCTTGTCAGTAGGTAGCCGGGGTCGCTTGCCGCCAGAACTAAGACAGCGAGCGCGGCTTTGGTAGGGAGAATTCGATGGAGAGTGCGATAGATCAGCAGCAACGTGAGTGCTGAGAGTAGGACCATCGGCAGTCGTGCGGTCCACGGTGTCACTGGCAGGATGGCGAACCAGATTCTGTATACCCAGCCCTTAACAGCCCGTGGCAAAACACCCCGTTTCAGGCCGCGAGAAGCATCGGCGTGGCCAGCGGCGCGCCGGCTGAATCTCGCACCTTCGCCGGGAATCTCCTGAAAACCGCCCCCAGGGCCCCGCACAACCGCCCCAAGGCCGCCCAAGACGCCAATACAAGCCCCAAAACCGACACTTTTGTCCTTTTCCTCGCGTCCGCCAGCCCGCGCGGCGTCCCCGCGCCCAGTTCGCCCCTCATCGCGATCGATAAATTGAACGCGCCCACGTGAATCAGCAGCCTCTTTAAAACATTTTCTCGGCCTTTCAAGTGCAATCGCCGCATCCCGCCCGTCTCGTAACAGTGCGCGAAACTGCGCTCAACCTTCTCCGCTCGCAACTTCATCAGACGCTTGCCGCGCTTGCCTTTGATCCGCCGCCGATTGGAGTACACCGCGTCGCGTTGCCGCGTTCGGCCGCCCCATTTGCGTCGCCCTCGCTGCGGCTCGCTCACGTAACTGCGTACGTCCAGCTCGGCAAAATCCGTCAGCACTCGGTTCGAATGATAGCCCTTGTCCGCGACCACTTCGCTCAGCTCGTCGACCGCGCCAGCGGCTTCTTCCGCCGCCGCTTCCAACTGCTCGGCCGCCTCGACCAGCGTTTCTTCAATCGTCGTGGTATCGCCTTCGTCGGCCGCTTGCAGCGTGACCGCCACCACCGCGCCCGTCTCCAAATCCACCGCGTGCTCGGCCTTGTGCGCCAAGTGCGTACGGCCGTCTTTCATCTTCGTGACCTTGGCGTCGGGATCGTAGGGATGCTTCCAATCCTTGTTGCAGGCCTTCTTCTTACGTTTCTTGTCGATCTTGGCCAACTGCTCGCGCGTCGGCGTCTCGATTCCCGATTCCAGAGCTAGACGTCTTAAATACTCTTCGTAGCCCTCGCCGGAGTCGCAACGCACCAGCGAGCGCATCGCCGCGTTGGCTTACAGCGTCGTCGCGTCGACCCCGATCGTTCCGCCGGACAACAGGCCTTCGCGGGCCAGCAGCTGCAGCGCCCAGGTGAACACCGCGCGATGCGTTTCGAGGTCGATCAGCCGCCGCGTGCGCGAGATCGTCGAATGATCCGGCGCTTGTTCATCGAGTTCGATCGCCAGGAATCGCCGCAGCGAAAGTGAGTCGCCAAGGCGCCAAGCGACGCCGCGCTCCGAGTCGATGCCTTCGAAATACCCGATCAGCAAACTGCGGAAATAGATGCCCGGCGTGAGCGACGGCCGTCCCAAGCTCGGCGCGTAGAACTGCTCGCACTGGCCTTCGACGAAGGCGTCGAACTCGTGCTCGTCAAATAACTCGCTGAGCCGCAGATAAAACGGATGCCCAGCGCTCTTGGGCAACTCCGAGGTGGCGACCCATAGGTCTTTCTGCCGCTCGCGTCGCTTACGCCGTCCCATTGCCATAAAACAAGTTTATCACCTCTTGTTTCACAGTGCGACTTCCACCACGGGCTGTTAAGCGCGCCCATGTAGGGCATGAGCATGAGGCGCTCGGTCAGGCTGCGGGCGGCGTCGGCTTCGTTGGGGTAGAGCGCGACCGCGTAGCCCACTTCGTCGAACTGCAATCCGGGAAGATCCAGTCGGATGCAGGCGAGGGCTAGCCAGACGCCAACGATGGCGATGACCGACGATGTTTCCCAGCGCGGGCGCATTCGAGAAGAGCTACTCTGATCGGACGGGAACGACGGGTGATGTCAAATTGCAGATTCGCTGACGCGGTATTTGTGGCGTGCTTGAGCTTTGGTTGTGCGACGCGAGGTCCGCTTGTCCAGGGCTACTTGGCGCCGCAAGGGGCGCGGCGCTTTCCGAGCCGCCTGCGTGAAGCGGGCGGTCTTCCCGCTTGAGTTGCGACGCTCGCCAGGGCAACGGGAAGACACCCCGCTGACGCAGGGTGCTCGGATTTAACCTAGCTCCCCCTTGCGGGCAGCCTCAACGAGGTAGTCGCAGGCTCGGGTCGTCACGGCCATCATCGTCAGGGTCGGATTTACCGATCCTAAACTCGGGAATGCCGCGCCGTCGGTGACGAAGAGATTCTTGACGTCGTGGGTCTGTCCGAATTGGTTGAGCACGGACCGCTTCGGGTCGGCTCCCATGCGGGCTGTGCCGACTTCGTGGATGCCGTCGCCGGGCGTTTTGGGCCTGTTGCTGACCTTGATGTCGACCGTACCGGCGGTCTCGAGCATTTCGGCGCCGCTGTCGAGACAATCTTGGAACAACGCCCGTTCGTTGTCGCTCCATTGCATGCTGATTCGCAGGACGGGAATCCCCCAGGCGTCGACGACATTCCTATCGAGCTCGACATAGTTGTTGTAGCTCGACAGCCCTTCGACGAACCCGTGCAGGCCGGCTTGCCAATAGGCGCCCGAATGCACGGCCTGTTTGTAGGAAGCGCCGAATCCGGGAGAGCTGAGGGCGAATTGCGGCGTCGATCCCCCTTGGTAGCTGAAGCCCCGAATTGTGCCGTTGGTGTGGGCTTGGGTGACGTTGCGGAAGCGTGGGACGAAGATGCCGTTGGCGCGGCGGGGGGCGCCCTTCCAGGGCTTGACGTCGGTGAGCTGTGGCAGGCGGCCGGTGATGCCGGCCCCGTACATGTGGTCCATCAGGTAGTGGCCTAGGACCCCGCTGGAGTTTGCCAGCCCGCCGGGCGCCGAGTTCAGCAGGATCCGGGTGGACTCAAGCGTAGAGGCGCATAGGATGACGACCTTCGCCCGGATTTCGCGTGGGGCCCGAGTGGTTCGGTCAATGTAGGCGACTCCCGACGCCAGCCCGTCACGGGTCGTGATGTGGGAGACGACGGCGTCGGTGATCAGGGTGAGGCGGCCGGTTTGCTGGGCGTCGGTGATGGTCGTAAATGGGCTCGAGAAGTACGAGTAGGTGACGCAGCCGCGGTTGCAGGGCCCGCAGTAGTGGCAGGCGGCTCGGCCGTTGTGGGCCTTGGTCAGGATCGAGGTTCGGCCGATGGTGACGGGGCGTTTGAAGGAGCGTTCGGCGGCGTCTTTGAAGATGCGGTCGCCACAGGTGAATCGCATCGGAGGCAGGTACTCGCCGTCGGGGAAGTGCGCTAGCGCTTCATTGCGGCCGCTGACGCCGATGTAGCGCTCTACTTGCGAGTAGTACGGCGCGAGGTCTTTGTACGAAAGCGGCCAGTCGGCGCCGTGTCCGTCGCGGCCGGCGGCTTTGAAGTCGAGGTCGCTCAGGCGATACGTCTGGCGTCCCCAGGCCAGGGTTCTGCCGCCCAGCGCCCGTACGCGCACCCAGACGAACGGCTTTTGTTTGGGGGTGGTGAAGGGGTTCTCAACGTCGTTGGCGAACCACTTGTAGTTGGTCTCCGAGCAGGCGCCCTGTTTGGCGTGCATGGGCCGCGAGCGTACGATCTCGGGCGAAGTGACCCCGCCCGGGTGCGCGTCGCGGTATTTCATCTCGTACGGCTGGACGTGCTCGGAGAATTGGTCCGGGTTTGTTTTCGGACCGGCTTCGAGCAGGGCGACCTCGAGCCCGGTCTCGGTGAGTTGCTTCGCGGCCCAGCCGCCGGTTGCGCCGGATCCGACGATGAGGGCGTCGAAAGTCTTGGGGGTGGGCGGCGACTGAGCCATTGCGACAGTGTAGCTTTCGGCGCCCAAACACGGGCGAGACAGCATGCCTCGCCCCTACGCCTCGATCGTTCGTCTCAACGTCGTAGGGGCTTGGCATGCCATGCCCGTGTTGCTGATTTGGTCGAGACCGTCAATTATTCTCGCCTTCCAACCAACCAAGCTTGCCGAGATGTTCGCGCACCGCGTCGGCCGTCACTCGGTGGCCTTCCTCGTTGAAATGGAGGATGTCGCGAAAGAGCTTCCATCTTCCTTTTTCGGCGTAGATCGGCTGCAGGTCGAGCAAGGGGATGTCGAGCTCTTTGCAGATGGCCGCCATCTTTGATTGGGGCTTGAAAACGTAGGTTTCCGAGCCCTGGGGCAGGCGAGGATCGATCTGCGGAACGTACGGCGGCATGATCACCGTCAAAAGGGCGCCTGCCTCTGTGACCGCGGACTGGATGGCGCGCAGTTCATCTCGAAACTGAGGCCACGACTCATCCTGCCAGGCGGTTGCGAAATCCGGGAACTGCTGCCAGTGAAACTCCCCACTCGAGGCTCGTTCCCGCACAAGCGCCAGTCGGAGTCTCGAGGCCAGGTAGCTTGAGCGGGGCAGCCAGGCCAGCAGATCACCTTCTCCGAGCAACAATGCTCGGCGGGCGTCTTCGGTGATAAGAAAGCCGCCCTCGGGGTCGAAGCGGTGCAGGAAGCGGTGATTGTCGTTGACGCAGTATTGCAGCACCACCAGGTCGGGCTCTAGCGGCAGTAAGTGCTTTTCGAATAGTAGTCTTTCCTGATAGGTCGTGTAGCCTGGCACCGCGCCGTTGATGACCTCGAACTGCCCGGCTAGTTGCCGGCGTAGCAGCGTCACGTAGCCTTCTGGGTCCGCGGAAACCGAGTCGCCGACGACCACTAGGCGCTTGACGCCAGAGGGCTTGTGCAGCTCGATCTCCGGGTTGCGCAGGCCGAGGGAATTCGTTTCTGAATGAGCGGGGTTGAGGCGGTATCCGAGCTCGGGATCGGCGATGACCCATTGGTCGCCCTCGAGATCGGAGAAGGGCACTTCTCCCGAGGCGAACACGCCCCAGGCCTCGCTCCAGCCGCCTTCCTCATAGAGGCGCACGCCGATCTCGGCGACAAGCAACGTAAGGGCGACGCTCGAAACGATCGCCGCGACTGTGAATAGGCGGTGCTTTGACCTTTTTGGGCGGCTTGACGGTTCGGACGAGGGTTTTGGCCGCGGCTCAGGCGCGCTGGGTCTTTTAGGGCGTCGGCCGGCCATCTCAGGTTTTGAGAGCAGCGCGGTTTCAGTTTATCAGCTCAGACCCCGATCTGAAGATCGGGGCTCAAGCCGGTATAGCCCGGGCAGATAGGTAACACAATTCCCCGATCACATGGGTAACACATTGGCATCCTAGAACAAAAGGAGGACTTTTGTTTTGGGATGGAAGGAGACCCGTGTGCAAGACGAAAGATTGCGATTCGTTCAAGAGGTTCTAACCCGGGAGGATGCCATGGCCGCCGTCTGTCGGCGCTTCGGCGTCAGCCGCAAGACCGGCTACAAATGGCTCGATCGCTACGCCCAACAAGGCGTCGCCGGATTGGCCGATCAATCCAAAGCGCCCAAACGGCAAGCGCAAGCCTTTCCCGCCGAGATCGAGCGAGAGATCCTGGCCTTGCGGGCGCGCTATCCCACTTGGGGCGAAGACAAGCTCAAAGCGCGACTCGAGCGCACCAACCCTGACATCAATTGGCCGGCGCACTCCACTATCGGGGCGCTGCTGAAACGCCACGGACTCACCCACCCCGGTAAGCGCCGGCGCCACGCCACGCCTTCCAGTAAGCTCACCAGCGCCAAGGCGCCCAACCAAGTTTGGGCGATCGATTTCAAGGGTTGGTTCGACACCGGCGACGGCAAACGCTGCGATCCGCTGACGATTTCCGATACGGCGAGCCGCTATCTGTTGCGTTGTCAAAGGGTCGCGCGCAGCAACACGGCGCACGTGCGGCCGCTGATGGAAGCGACTTTCCGGGAGTACGGCCTGCCCACGAGGATCCTTTCCGATAACGGTCCGCCGTTCGCCTCGACGGGCTTGGCGGGGCTTTCGCGGCTCAGCGTGTGGTGGATCCGGCTCGGGATTCAACTGCAGCGAATCGACCCCGGACACCCTGAGCAAAACGGGCGTTATGAGCGCATGCATCGGACGCTCAAGGCCGAGACGGCGACGCCGCCGGAGCGCAACAGCGGGCGTTCGATCGTTTTCGGCAGATCTACAACCAGGAGCGTCCGCACGAGTCGCTAGCGATGGCAACGCCGGCGAGCGTGTATCAGCCGTCGTGGAGGCCGTATCCGGAGCGCTTGCCGGAGCTGGAGTATCCGGATCGGATGCTGCCGCGGCGAGTGCAGAGCAAGGGCGACATTGGGTTGCTGGGGCGTCAGTTGTTTCTCAGCGAGACCTTGGCGGGCGAGACGGTGGGCCTGGAAGAGCATGAGCACGGCTGGGCGGTCTGGTTTGGGCCGCTGGAGCTGGACTGGCTCGAGCGTAGCCTATTCGAGGGCCCGCGGCCGGGCAGGGGGGAGCACCGACTGCGGCGGAAACGCTCGGGGGGCGCCTCCTCCGCTCGCCCTACGGGCTCGCTCCCCCGGCGCCCCCCGAGCGTTTCCGGGAAGGATTTCGTGCAAAGAACCTTCTCTTGGTTCAACCCTTAAACTGTTACCTATGTGGTTGGGGAAAAGTGTTACCTAGGTGCTGGGCTGTTCAAGCCCGACCGCGCCGGTCAGCGGTCAGCGGTCGACGGAAACAGGAACCAGAAAGCGCGCTCTCTCGTATCCCATGATCAAGAGGCGCCCCTTTTTTGGTCAGCCGGCGTCATACAGTGGAGAGAAGGAGGACGCTGGATGCGCTTTGCGCGTTGGATTCTATTCGCGACCGTTTGTGTGACGGGGTACGCCCAAGGCCCGATCGATTATTCTCTCGGCGCCGGAAGCTGGCCGAAGGTCTATCAGCCGATCGAGGTTCCCCAGGCGAACCTTGCCGACTCGGCGACTATCGACCGGCTGATTCGGGGCGGCAAGTTGTATCTGTCGCTGCAGGACGTCATTCTGTTGGCGCTCGAGAATAACCTCGACATTGAGATTGGGCGCTATGGCCGGCTCGAGGCCGACACCGACTTGTTGCGGGCGAAAGCCGGCGCCCAGCTCAGCGGCGTCCAGACGCGGATCAGCACTTTGTCGACCGGCCAGTCCGTGCAGGGTTCGGGTCAGCAGGTGCAGGGCCAGCGGGGACAGGCCGATGGCATTACGACCAACGCTTCGGCTCGCGCGTCGAGCGCTTCGTCCACCGGCAACGCGGCCTCGTTCTTCGGCACGCAGGTCACCAGTCTCGACCCGGTGTTGACGTCGTCGATGACGTTTGCCAGGCAGAGCAACCCTCAGATCAGCGATTTCGTCACCGGCACCAATACCCTGATTCAAGACACCAGCTCGTACAACTTGGGCCTCTCGCAGGGATTCACCACGGGGACGACCGTCAACCTCGGTTTCTCAACGGTCGACGCCTCGACGAACAACTTGCGGAGCCTGTTCAATCCGTCCCTCGGGAGCGACGCAAGTTTGTCGATTTCGCAGCGCCTGTTGCAGGGTTTCGGGCGATCGGTGAACAATCGCAACATCCGCATCGCCAAGAACAACCAAGAGGTGCAAGACCTGCAGTTCGAGTTGCAGATCATTACGACCATCAACCAGGTCCAGAAGCTTTACTGGGATCTTGTCACGTTTATCGCACAGGCAGAGGGCAGTCGCGCCGACCTCGAGCTCTCCGAGCGGCTGGTCGAAAGCACGAAGCGACGCGTCGAGCTCGGCTTCCAGCCGCGATTCGAAGTGCTGAGAGTGAACGCCGAGACGACAACCTATCGCCAACAACTGCTTGACGCGCAGAGGCGGATCCGGCAGCAGCAGAACGTGCTCAAGAACGCGATTTCGAAGTTGGGCCCGGTTAGCTCGAGCTTGTTGGGCGTGGAAGTTGTGCCGACGGACAAGATCGTCGTCCCCGAGCAAGACGTCGTGGAGCCGATTCAAGACCTGGTCGACAGGGCCTTGGGTTCGCGGCCAAGTTTGGCGACCCAGAGGATGTCGATCGAGAATTCAAACATCAATATCAAGGGCATCCGTAACGCGATGCTGCCTTCGATCGACGTGACGGGCTTCGTTCGCCACAACGCCTTGGCGGGGACGGTCAACCCGGATATCGCGAACGTTCCGGGGATCGGAGCGCCGAACCCCTTCTTCATCGGCGGCTTCCCGACGGCCTTGGGGCAGATCTTTCGGCGCAATTTCCCTGACTACGGGGTGTTCCTGAACTTGAATATCCCCCTGAAGAATCGACAGGCTCAAGCGGATATGACTCGCGAGCAGCTGCGGCTGCGGCAGACCGACATCCAGATGCGCCAGCAGGAGAACTCCGTCAAGCTCGAAGTGGCTCAAGCGGTGGAGAACCTGCGGAATGCGCGCGATACGTATGGCATTGCCAGGGAAGCTCGCGAGCTGCGCCAGCAGATGGTGGAAGCCGAGGAGAAGCGTTTCGAGTTGGGGATGTCGTCGATCTTCGAGATCGTTCAGGTCCAGCGGGATTTAGCCGCGGCGCGAACCAGTGAGATCAACGCTGTGAGCTCCTACATGGCGGCCCGGAATGAGTTGGATCGTGCAACCGGCCAAATCCTCGAGCGCCACAACATCTCGATTGAGGCCGCCTACCGCGGCGCCTCGCAGTAGAGCTGACCCATACGACCCCGAGGCGTTGACTTTCCGTCCACGCCTCGGGGTCGTGGCCCGAGCGTATAATTGATAACTCGTGGCCTCACGGGATCCTCGGCGCCCTCGTTAGGCAACTCCATAGCATACTCACGAAAGATCTAGATGCTACTGTCATCTAGTGTAAAGCGTTAATAATAAATCTACTATACTCGTTCCTGTCCGCTGCGACAGAGCTTTTACATTTCATAGTTGACATTCACTTGCAAGTATTTGTACTCTGGCCAGAGTTGATGTTTATGCAACTCAGTTGCAGGAGGGCCAGGTGAACGTGAGTAGGCTCAGCGCCGGTTTGGCGACGGCGATTCTTGCGACTTCGGTTAGCATCGCGGCGGACATCGCGGGGGCGGTTACCGACCCGCACGGTACGCCCGTCGCCGGAGCCAAGATAGTTGCCGGCGACGGCATGGCCCAGGGCTGGACGGGCGTGAATGGACAGTACGTGCTGACCGGACTTCCCGGCGGAGAGGTCACAGTTCGTGCTTTGAGTGAAAGCTTCGAGCCTGTGGTCAAGTCAGTGTTCGTCCCCGATGAAGGGGCGCTCGCGCTCGATCTTCGGTTTGAAGAGCTGCGCTCGATCGCGACCAACATCGAGGTCATCGGCACAGCCGCAGAGGCCTTGGCGGAGATTCCAGGTTCCGTGTTCCTGGTGTCGAAGGAAGAACTGCTCGAGTCCAAGCCGATCGACGCCAATGAGGCTCTTCGGAAGATCCCCGGCCTGACTCTGCGCGAGGATTCTGGGCCGATGGCGATGCGGCTCAACGTTGCGATTCGGGGGCTCAACCCCGACCGCAGCCGCAAGGTGCTGATGCTCGAAGACGGCATTCCGATCTCGCTTGCCCCCTACGGCGAACCGGAAATGTACTACTCGCCGCCGATCGACCGCATGGAACGGGTTGAGGTCCTCAAGGGCAGCGGACAGATCTTGCACGGGCCCCAGACCGTTGGCGGCGTGATCAATTTCGTCACGCCGAACCCGCCGCCGAAGTTTCATGGCGACTTCGACCTCGAGGGCGGCCAGCGGGGGCTGTTCGTCGGCAACGGCTCGATCGGCGGCAGCAATAAAGATCAGTCGGCCGGCTGGTTTGTCAATTACCTGCACAAACAGGGTGACGGCTGGCGAGACTTTTATTTTGACATCGAGGATGTCCAGACGAAGTTCACTCTGAAGCCCAACGACAAACACACCTTCTCGATCAAGGCGGGTGTGTACGACGAAACTTCCAACTCGACTTACCTCGGGTTGACTCAGGCGATGTTCGACGCGGATCCGAATCAAAACGCGGTGAGCGGCGATACCTTGGGGGTCAGTCGGGAGTCGGCGACGGTCTCGCACTCCTACGCTCCGAACGCGAACACGCTTTGGAGTACGACTGGGTTCGCCTATCACACCGTCCGCGACTGGGGGCGCTCGGACTTTGACCGTACCGACCGGGGCCGCGACTATGTCGGGATCTTCGGCGACCCCTCGATCGACGGGGGAGCCGTGTTCATTCGCGATTCGGCGGGCAACCGCAACCGCGAATTCCAAGTGGCGGGAGTGCAGTCGAATGTCACACTGACCAACGACTTGGGCGGCAACCGCAACAGGCTCGACTTTGGCGTGCGATACATCCACGAGCGCGCCGACGATATGCGGATCAACGGCCCCGGGTTCCGGGCCCGCGCCGGAGTGGTCCGCGATGACGAAGATCGCTTCGGGCGGGCCTTTTCCGGTTATGTCCAGAACCGCTTTCACTTCGGGAGTCGCGTGATCATCACGCCCGGGCTGCGGCTCGAGCACTACAACCAAGAGCGGCACATCCTGCGGACTCGCGTCGAGGGCGTGCCGGCCAATGTCGACCGTCGGCAAGACAACGGCATTGCGACGGCTGTCCCAGGCCTCGGGCTATCGATTAGGGCGACGGACCAAGTGACGTTCTTCACGGGCGTTCATCGCGGCTTTGCTCCGCCGCGTACCAAGATCGCGATCACCAGCTCCGCCCAGAATCTCGAGCTTGATGCCGAGTTGAGCTGGAACTATGAGGCCGGAATGCGGGTCGGCTCAGGCGCGGTCAAGGCCGAGCTCGCGTTCTTCAACATGGATTTCTCGAACCAAATCATCACCGCCGCCGAATCGGGCGGGGCGACCACGACGCTGGCCAACGGCGGCGCGTCGCTGCACAGGGGGTTCGAGTCAAGTGTGCGGGTGAACTGGAACGAGTTGGCTTCGACTGCCGGATGGACGATCCATACCGACCTGCGCTACATGAACCTGATGACTGCTGAGTTTCGCGACAACAACCTATTTTCCGGCAACCGATTGCCCTACGCGCCGAAGAATACCTTCGCTTTGCTATTGGGGATGCGGCAACGCAACGGCTTCGGCTTTCAAATTGACCTCTCGCATGTCGGCGACCAGTTTGGGGACAACCGCGAAACGATTCCGGGCTCAGCGGACGGGACGGTCGGCCAGCTGCCGTCCTACCAAGTCGCCAATATGATGGTCGACTATCGTATTCGGAGGGAGCGCTGGTCGTTCACGCCATACTTCACGATTAAGAATTTGGCTGACGAGCTCTATATTTCGTCGCGCGCGCCGCAAGGGATACAACCGGGTCTATTCCGCCAGACCAACGCGGGGATTAAGATCAGCTTCTAGGTTTGTACGGCCGGAGGGTCGCTCGCGAGGGGAGTCAGGGTGATGGACATCACCGAGCCAATGACGATGGCGACCGATTACGCGCTTGGCGCGCTCGCTATCGCACTCGGGTTAAGGCTCTGGAGGGATGCTTATCGAAGACCGCATTCGGCGAAACGACCCTGGGCCCTCGCCTTCTTTAGTCTGGCTGCATCAGCGCTGCTCGGCGGAACTCATCACGGGCTCGATGAGAACTGGTCCGCGCAGGTTGCCGCCGGTACTTGGTATCTAACCCTGGTCTCCATCGGGCTGGTGAGCGCTTTCCTTTTTGTCTCCGCGAGCCGAATTCTGTTTTCGCAGCCGATAGCGAGGACTTTTACCGGCATTGCGGCCGTCCAGTTCGTTGTCTATGCCGGGTGGGTCTGGCAACGACCGGAGTTCATCTGGGCGGTCTTGGACTACGCCCCGACGATGCTGTACGTTCTCGCAGTCAGCGTCGCCGGCTGCGTCCGCGGGCAGGCGTTTGGAAAGTGGGCAGTGGCCGGGGTGCTGGTGACGTTCGGGGCCGCGGCGATCCAACAAAGTGACCTCGCGTTGCACAAACACTTCAACCACAACGATCTCTACCACGTGGTCCAGATGATGGGGACCTACTTGCTCTACCGGGCTGGACTGCTACTCGATCGATAGGGCAGCGGCAGGGTTCTCAATCAGAAGTTGGCCGATCTCCGTCGATGAGACGCCGCGCTCTTGCAGACGTGGTAAGAATCGCTCGAACACAAACGTATAGCCGCGGTACTTTGCGCCACGCTCGGCGCCAGGGCGATACCAGCCTGCGTCGTGTGAAATCAACGTGCGGTTGAGTAGGCCGGCCTCGGCCATCTCGAGGACGCATGATAGGCGCCGGTCCACAGTGCGTTCCCGCAGTCCGTCAAACTCGACCCACATTCCCTCTCGCGCAGCTTTGAGGCGTATTCGCCGGTCCCTTTCGTTCTGCGCGTGAACCCAGATAAGCCGTGAAGGGTCGACCTGGAGTTGTTCGGCAATCGAAAGCTGTTCAAGCGCCTGTATGCCGCCTCCGGTATGCGAGGCCACCGTGAGGCCCGTCTGCTTGCTCGCGATCAGAGCGGCTGACACAAGCTTTCTCTCGATGTCGGGCAAGGGAGTGGCTCGGTTGACGCCGGTCTTGATGATCCCGGGCCGGACACCGGTTGTTTCAATCCCAGCTCGGGTTTCTTGGACATGCCTTTCGGCGAGCTGCTCGGCGGTTTCTGCTTGGGCGTACTCAGGGATAAACTTCTGATCGGCTGCCGTAGACCCCTGTTGCGCAAACAATATTGATGCCAGTCGCGGCTGAAAGGCGCTGGAGAGTCGTCACGTCGCGGCCAATGTGGATGGGTGTTGGCTCAACGAGAGTTTGACAACCCGCTACTCGCAAGGCTTCGAGAAACGGCCGCGCGCTTGAGAACGCGTCGGCTGGGTCGTAGTCTCCAGACCGACGTTCGGCCGGAGCGCGCAGGTCGGTGACAATGTGCTCGTGCATCAGGGTCACGCCTAGGTCGGCCGCCGGGACTCGCCCGCCTACGGTTTGAACCGCGTTTGACGAAGCCGATTGTAGACCGACTGCAGAGCCGCCCATTAGGGCTACGAGCGCTGCGCGACGCGTGGGCGGTTGAGACGTCTGCACAACCACTTACAATAGCGGGCGCCCTTGCCAAACATCGCTTGTCGCAGATTCGGCGGAGATTCGGCGGCGCACAGGTTCCAGACTTGGATGATACGCTCAAGAGCAACTTGACCATGAAACAACTCAAGACCCCCATGCGCGCGCCCATTGCCATCCTTGTAATGCTGGCTTGCAGCTCCGCCACTGGACTGGCCGAGTGCCCAAAGACCGGCGTGTCGCTCCAGATCCTCGGCTCTGGCGGACCGTTCGGAGCGGGTCGCGCTTCAGCCGGGTACATCGTCTGGGTCAACGGCCTTAGTCGCATCATGGTCGACGCAGGCGGCGGAACGTTTGCACATTTCCATGAGTCGGGTGCGAGGGTCTCCGATCTGGACTTGCTGGCGTTGAGTCATTTCCATCCCGATCACTCCGCGGAAGTTCCTGCGATTCTTTGGCCGCGGGGCGGGGACTTGCGCGTGGCCGGACCGTCAGGGAGTCCGGGCTTTCCATCATTGGACGATTACCTGAGCGGTCTATTTGGACCCGAGGGTGTGTTTTGGGGTTCTGAACAGCCGGGCGAAGTTCGACCCGATCACAGTGGATGTCAAAGCGGCGGCGCCGACCGAAGTCTTGGCGAAGGGATCGCTGCTTGTGACCGCTCAGGGCGTGCCGCACGGGAATGTTCCGGCCCTCGGATATCGGGTTGAAGTGGGGGATGCGAGCATCGTCTTCAGCAGCGACCAAAACGGCTCTGACCCGGCGTTCACGGAGTTCAGTAAGGATGTGGACGTGCTCGTGGTCCATTTCGCCGGCTCGGAGGAAGCGCGCGGGGGACAGGCTCGCAATCTGCACGCGAAACCGAGCGTGTGGGGCCAGATCGCGACCGACGCCAAGGTTAAAGAGCTTGTGCTGAGTCACATCTCGTCCAACCAAGACTTCGATGCGAATCTGAAGCACCTCAAATCGCGCTACAGCGGTCCCGTGACGGTGGCAAAAGACCTGATGTGCGTCGCTGTCGAGTAGCTCGTCGTTCGACACGAAGTTGAGAACTCGCGAACATGCAACATGACATTGGGGTGGACCAACCGACGGATCTTCTCCCCGCCAGCGAGCAGAGTTTCGCCGCCAACTTCCTGAATTCGCGTCGGTTATGGGATGGATCGGGCGATCGGCGTCTGTCTACAGGTTACTTGTGCGGCAGCGAAACCCCCAACGCATTGAGGATTTCTGTTTGGCGGGCGTCGGGAATCGGCAGCCGTGTGACGCTGGTCTGCTCATCCACTCGATATTCCAATAGACACAGTCGCCCCAACGCCGCCAGCGCGTCCGGCAAGGTGATCGCGTGCGGGTCGTCGTCGGTCGTGCCAAACGCCGCTTGTATCCGCCGTTCCAATTCGCGGCTCAGCTTCAACGCCAGCATGCTGCACAACACATGTCCTCGGGTGCGGCTTTCTTTGCGCACGAAGATCGGCCGCACCTCGAGCAAGCCCGTCTTCAGCTGCCGAAAGTCGCGCTCCACCCGCTGCAGGCTCACGTAATGGTCGTGCACTCTTTGGCCGCTCATGCGCTCGGAGGCGACATCGGTCACGACCACGTAACAGCCCGCCAACTCCAGCGCCTGCTCGATCGCCGCCTGCTGGCGCTCGACGACCAGCGTACGTCCCTGCAAGCGCAACTCGACCAATTCTGTCAGCTTGTGACGCGCCAGCCAGGGCTTGAGCTGGCGCAGTCCGGCCGCGGGCTCGCAACGGGAAGAGGCCGTGACTTTCTGGTTGCGTCGGTCGAGCTTGCCTCCCAGCTTGGCCAGCTTGTCCTCGAGCCGCTGCCGTTGCCGTTTGGCTTCGGACGCGTTGAGGCGCAGCACATAGCGCACGCCGTCGGCTTCGACCTCGCAGACTTGTTCAGCGAACAGCTCCAGTTGCAGCACCCCTTCGCTCAAGCGCCGCCGAATCTGGGGATCGGTCAGCGCCGTGATGTAGCGCAGCCCGGCCTCCCCCAGCGCCTGCTTGCCCTTGCTCTTGACCATCCCGCGGTCGCCGACGAAGACCAACTCCTCGACTCCGAACTGCTCTTTGACGATGCGGATCTGATCCGGCACGGTCGTCGGATCGTTGCGGTTGCCGGCAAACACCCGCACCGCCAGCGGCTCGCCCTGGTCATCGGCCAGCAGTCCGATCACAATTTGCTTCTTGCCGCGCTTGCCGTCGCGATTGTAGCCGTACTCGCCCAACGCGTTGTGCAGGCCTTCGAAGTACGAGCTGGTGACGTCGTAGAGCAGCAAGCTGGGCGGGGCTCCGCGGCGCTCGAGGTAGTGGCGGTATAGCGCTTGCTCGATCTTCACTTGGCGGGCGCTCAGATCATCGAGGGCGGCGTAGAGGTCGTCTTCGTCGAAGGCGCCCAGACCCAGCACTTCTGCGACGGCCTGATCGGCGGCCCAGCGCACGGCCGAGAGCCGCGATCCTTGGTGGGCCAGGCGCGCCAGCACCAGGAACAAGGCGAGTTTGGCGGCCCGCGTTCGACCCAGCGCGGCGGTCAGGCCCAGCTCATCGGCGAGTTGCTTGAGCGCGAAGAGCAGGCCAAAGACGGGGCCGCAGACGGGAGTGGCGGGAAGCTGATCGAACTCGCCGCGGAGGGCGCGCCGGAGGGCCTCGACGCGGACGGGGCGCCAGCAGGAGAGGTTGGCGAGGGTGCGTTTTTTGACTCTGCCGTTTTGGCGGAAGGATTCGCGCAGCAAGACGGCGGGCGGCGAGTTGCGATTGGGGACGGACTCAACATACATGGGTATATTATATCACAAATAACACAATGAATAAACGATACAATAGCATAATACATGGGTACACTAAAAGCGCCCCCAAGCGTGTTAAAGCCAAGCAGTTAGCCCGTCAAACGAGCCTTCCGCTGGGGGGAAGATCCGACCGAGGGGGCAGGTCACATTCTCGAATCCAACCATCCCTGTAGAGCCTGCGCGGTGTTTAGTTCGCTGTTGAGGCTTGCCTGGACGATGTCATGAAGGGCCACTGAACTAAAGGAGGGCTCATATTCGACCGGTCTTGTGTCACGTGGAAACCGCACAATCAACGGAATTCGAGTGTCCGTCTTGCCATCAATCAAGGGCCCCGCGCGGCAGGCATGGTCGGACGTTACAATCAAAGTCGTTACATCGGACAGCCCGGAATCATGAATCGCCTCCCGGACCTGGCCAAGCGTGCGACTCGCAAGAGCTAGGCTGTCAATATATCCTTCCAGCGGCGAGTTTCCTCGAGACAAGGTCCTCGTTTTCCGATCGTAGATGTGAGGCGGGTGGGGCACTGAAAAATGAACTAGGGCGAGGTCAATTGAGCGATCCGCCGCCAGCCGAGCTCCGGTTTGTAGTATCTCTTCATAGGCGCGCGCGTGAGCAACCGTTGTCAATGATTGGCCGAATGGAGAAAAAATGTTAGTTTCTAATAGACTCCTAGTCTGATTGACTAGCAGCTCCGGGAACGAGTCGCCCATGCTGTTGTATTGCCGTTCCATGGGCCAAGATTGACATTCCGCGAACGTCGTACTAAACCCCCGACAGTATGGTAGATACCAGCCGGCGACAGCTACGTTGGCCCCTCGATCTCTCGCACTGTGTAACAGAGTTGTCTGCGCCGACAGATCTTCCCATTCATCGCTACCCTGGAATCGCACTCGTAGCTCCCGTGGGGAATGCTCACGAAACCCCCGGACGATTCGACCGGTCAAATAACTGGGAATCGATGCTCCGGTGGCTGGGCTGCACTGCTGGGCGTTGAGGGCAAAAAACGATTCACGGCGCAGCTGATCGAACTCTGGGAGTTGCAGATCATCAGGCCGGTCGAGGAAAGGCAGGCGATAGTCCAGAGAGTCAAAGATCAGCCAGACTACACGGTTGTTGCTCGCAACCTCCTTGCTCAAGGGTTTCGATGGGTTATCGGCGAACCTGTCGTCGGTTGGCCGGGTCAACGCGCGGACGCCCTGAGCAAATGTCACGGCAACAAAAGGGGAGAACGCCAATAACGCTCCCGCGACGAACCTCACTAACGACGGCCGCCAACGAATGACGATAAACACGCCGATAGCTGCTAGTAGGCAAATCAGAGCCACAACTCCCCATACTCCGAACGTTGTTAGTGCGTGGGAACGCAAAAAGCTCATGCCTGAAACATTGGACGCCAAAACGCTGCGAACAGCATTCAGCGGAACTAGCATGCAGACGAGAAATGCAACCTCCTCCCAGCGCCGAGTCGCCGTATCGTTCTGTCTGGAAATCCAAGCAGAGGCAGCGGCCGCGATGGTTGCGAGGACGAGGACGTTCACCATGACGGCTGCAATCTCCGCCTGGGTCGGCGCGTGAGGCATCCAATAGCCATCTGCCTCCGTATAGGTAAGGATCTCAGACCAAACTCGGAGGTAACACAGATTTGCGAATGATAGGGAGATCAGGATGGATCGCGTGAACCCGGCCTTGATCACTCTTTCGCTCATTGTTTTTTGATCAAAAGGTAGATCCATCGGTGGGTCCCCGACATGTGCTCGCGGTCGGCGATCTCAAAGCGTTCCCGCGCGGCTGCCTCAAATGAGGTTTGAGTCAAGTCTTGGTGGAGCGCGTCGCGTCCCCGTGTCAGTCGTCGAAACATAGAATCTTCAGGTCCTACAAACTCGACAATAGCAGCATGAGAAGTGAGGCGGTCAAGCTGCTTGAAGATCTCGTTCAATGGCACTCTTTCAGTGACCAGTAGGTGATGAACAACGGCCAAAAGCAAAATCATATCGAACTGTCCTTCGGCGCGATCAAGGAAGCTCTTCGATTCTTCATTCCTCCAGCCGACCGAAGGCGTTGGACGCGATAGATCGACTACCAAGGGAAGGACGTTCTTGCCGGCGGCGCGAGTGCGCCGCCAGAGATGCCCGACCACGACGGGATCATAGTCGATAGCCACGACTTCGGATCCCGCGTCCGCGGCGAAGTCTCGGATAATATACGGCGGACGAACGTTTTCTTCCGTTGGATGTGTTCGGAGGAATAATTGTTATTCGAGTCCACGTAATCAGACCACGAGGAGGTGCGGTTTTCCGGCGGCTCCAGGCGATCCAGCGTTCTTGACAGCCTTCGTAGGGTTGAGCTGAAAATGAACTGTGCTTTATCCGCATTCTCCAGTAGCCGCCGTGCGTAAACTGTGGTCTCGTCCGGGTTGTGAGTCTTTTCGAGCCACTTCGGCATTGAGACGAGCGAGAAAAAGGGCGGCATTAGCCGCTGCGCCGTGCTGAGCAGCCGGTAAACTTCCGCGGGCTCAGGTCCGTCCCGACGACACAGGAGCGATTGATCAAGCGAGAGGCCGAACTCCCGAACCATCAGCAGTGGAAACATGAACGTACGGACAAACTGGCTATAGGCTAACCAGGTTGGATCTTGCGGCTCTCTCTTCTCGAACGACAGCAGGTCGACGAACACCGGTTCCGGGCCGCGGTAGAGCACGTTGTAGGGTGTGCCGTCCTATAGCCCGAACCCCGTCTCAAGCAAAGTGGTCGCTAGGTCCAGCGTCAGGCGTCCCGCCTGCCACAACATTTCCGGCGACCATTCATAGGGGTAGGTTGGGAACCAGATCGGTTCGTGCTCGAGGAGTAAGACCGGGGCGGGTTGGGGCTCGCTCCGAAGTCGGAACCCTGCTCGTTTGAGCAACTCGCGGGCCTCTCTCTCGTCCACGACACGGGAATGGATGATCTTACCCTCGTTGATGAGTTGCTTTATCCGGCCGACGCTCAGCAGCTCCGTGCACTCCTCGCTAGCCTCCGAGGTCACGAAACGGAGGATGCGACCGTCAAGAGTAAATAGTGTGCCCGCCGGGTCTCGGAAAGAAACCGCGCTCTGGCCTAGCTCTTTCACGCCAGTCCCCGGAAGAATTCAATCGGAGGCAGAGCGATCTTGGAGTGAACCCTAAAAATGAGACATTGAAATTCGGGACGAATTTCAGCGAATGGAAAGGAGTCCAGGATGGAAAGTCTCAAGCCGCGCAAGCCGCGGGAGTTCAAGGAAGCCGCCGCCAGGCGGCTCCTAGCCGGCCAGAGCGGCACAGCGCTAAGCCGCGAGTTGGACGTCAAGCGCAGCCTGCTGTACCGCTGGCGGGACGCCTATCGCCAGGAAGGCGTCAACGGCTTGAGCCGGCGGCGAGGCCGGCCGAAACCCGGCCGCTCGGCGCCGCCCAAGATCCCTCGCGATCCGCGCGACGAACGCATCGCAGAGCTCGAACGACTGCTCGGCAAACAAGCCGCAGAGCTCGATTTTTTCGGACAAGCCTTTCGCGCCTTGAACCTCGCAGCCCCGACCAACGACGCCGGTGGCGCGAGCGGATCTACTCCATCGTCGAGCAGATCAGCGCCAAAGGCTCGCTCAGCGTCGAACACGCCTGCGAGCTCGGACGCGTAAATCGCGCCGGGTTCTATCGCCGGCTCGCCGTGTCGTCGCCCGCCGAGTGCGACATGGAATTGCGTGACCGCATGCAGCGGATTTCGCTCGAGAATCGTCGTTACGGCTACCGCCGCGTGACGGCCGAGCTGCGCCGCCAAGGCTTCCTCGTCAATCACAAAAAGGTCCTGCGGATGATGCGTAAGGACAACTTGCTGGCGGTACTCAAGCGGCGCTTCGTGCTAACAACGGATTCGAACCACTTCTTACCTGTTTATCCGAATCTAGCGGCGCACCTGAATGTGGACGGCGTCGATCAGTTGTGGCAATCCGATATCACCTACATTCGCTTGCGCGAGGCGTTCGTCTACCTCGCCGTGGTGTTGGACGCCTACTCGCGACGCGTGGTCGGCTGGCGGCTGGGGACGACGCTCAAAGCTGAGCTGGCTGTAGGGGCGTTGCGCGATGCGCTCGAGCTCAGACGCCCTGCCGCGGGGTGGATGCATCATTCCGACCAAGGCGTACAGTACGCTTCGAGCGCCTATGTCGAGCTGCTGGAGCAGCACGGCGCGATCATCTCGATGAGCCGCCGCGGCAACCCCTACGACAACGCGCGGGCGGAGAGTTTCATGAAGACGTTGAAGGCGGAGGAGGTTTGGTTGCAGCGTTATCGCACGCTTGACGAGGCGCGCGCATCGATCGGCGAGTTCATTGATGAGATCTACAACCAACGCCGGCTGCATTCGGCGTTGGGATATCGTCCGCCGGCGGAGTTTGAAGCGCTGGCGCGGCCGGCGGCAACAGCAGCGAGGAATCCGAAGTATGAGTTTTGAGAGGCATAGGCAAATCTATCAATCCGATGGGCCCTGGGCGGGCAGGGAGACATCGCCGGCGTTGGAGAAGCCGGGAGCGACCTTGGCGGCCGCCCCCGGCGCTCATCGTCTTGATGAGTTTGCAGCCGGGTATTCCTTGGCGGGTTGCTCTCCAGCAGAGCCCGCTTCCGCTTCCCCGGCTAGGACCAGCGTGCGACGATACAGCGAAGAAGGCAAGCGTTTTGCGGTGAATCGTAACCTGTCCCGATTTCGACTGTCTCACGCTTGGGGTTCACTCCACTCTCTCGACTCGGGTTTCTTCGCGAAAATCCAGGACTTAAGCCTGCGAAAGTAAAACGCCGAACCGACTAGGCCGGCAATCAGCCCCTGCCAGAGCAGCATCCCCGTGCCAGGGTCAGCGTACGCCTGCAGCCTGTCTTCCGACGCCAACAGGGCCATCAAAATTACAAACACCGACCTCATCGAACCGCGCATGTGCGAGCTTCTGCGAACCATGTGTTTCGCCCCCAATAAGACGGAAGTGTCTACGGCGAAGGCGGCTTCGATTGGAGGATTCAACGAAACCACCCAGGCCTTGCGTGATGATCGAGCTGCTACCAGGTTACCATGGCCGCGCCCTCGTGAGGCGTCAACATTTGCGCGCCTAGCCCTTACGCGTCCCACGCACTTTCGCTGCCCCCTTGGGTGGAGTCGAGGACGGGCGCGGTGGCTTTAGGCGGAGGGAGTAGCTGTTGCTGGCCGCTTTCGCCTTGCGCCAGTGTCTCAGTCTCCGCCTTGGCTCCGTTTCCCGTCCCCGCTCATCGAACCGGACGTGCGGATTTCCCGCATCCGGCTCTCCGACCGGCTTCACCTCATCGCTGTCGCAGGCGGCGGCCCCAGTTGCGCCCCGCGCAGGCGCAGCACGCCCATCTCCTGCTTCGCTTTGACGGATCTTCCCCCCGCCAGCGAGCAGAGTTTCGCCGCCAACTTCCTGAATTCGCGTCGGTTATGGGATGGATCGGGCGATCGGCGTCTGTCTACAGGTTACTTGTGCGGCAGCGAAACCCCCAACGCATTGAGGATTTCTGTTTGGCGGGCGTCGGGAATCGGCAGCCGTGTGACGCTGGTCTGCTCATCCACTCGATATTCCAATAGACACAGTCGCCCCAACGCCGCCAGCGCGTCCGGCAAGGTGATCGCGTGCGGGTCGTCGTCGGTCGTGCCAAACGCCGCTTGTATCCGCCGTTCCAATTCGCGGCTCAGCTTCAACGCCAGCATGCTGCACAACACATGTCCTCGGGTGCGGCTTTCTTTGCGCACGAAGATCGGCCGCACCTCGAGCAAGCCCGTCTTCAGCTGCCGAAAGTCGCGCTCCACCCGCTGCAGGCTCACGTAATGGTCGTGCACTCTTTGGCCGCTCATGCGCTCGGAGGCGACATCGGTCACGACCACGTAACAGCCCGCCAACTCCAGCGCCTGCTCGATCGCCGCCTGCTGGCGCTCGACGACCAGCGTACGTCCCTGCAAGCGCAACTCGACCAATTCTGTCAGCTTGTGACGCGCCAGCCAGGGCTTGAGCTGGCGCAGTCCGGCCGCGGGCTCGCAACGGGAAGAGGCCGTGACTTTCTGGTTGCGTCGGTCGAGCTTGCCTCCCAGCTTGGCCAGCTTGTCCTCGAGCCGCTGCCGTTGCCGTTTGGCTTCGGACTCGTTGAGGCGCAGCACATAGCGCACGCCGTCGGCTTCGACCTCGCAGACTTGTTCAGCGAACAGCTCCCGTTGCAGCACCCCTTCGCTCAAGCGCCGCCGAATCTGGGGATCGGTCAGCGCCGTGATGTAGCGCAGCCCGGCCTCCCCCAGCGCCTGCTTGCCCTTGCTCTTGACCATCCCGCGGTCGCCGACGAAGACCAACTCCTCGACTCCGAACTGCTCTTTGACGATGCGGATCTGATCCGGCACGGTCGTCGGATCGTTGCGGTTGCCGGCAAACACCCGCACCGCCAGCGGCTCGCCCTGGTCATCGGCCAGCAGTCCGATCACAATTTGCTTCTTGCCGCGCTTGCCGTCGCGATTGTAGCCGTACTCGCCCAACGCGTTGTGCAGGCCTTCGAAGTACGAGCTGGTGACGTCGTAGAGCAGCAAGCTGGGCGGGGCTCCGCGGCGCTCGAGGTAGTGGCGGTATAGCGCTTGCTCGATCTTCACTTGGCGGGCGCTCAGATCATCGAGGGCGGCGTAGAGGTCGTCTTCGTCGAAGGCGCCCAGACCCAGCACTTCTGCGACGGCCTGATCGGCGGCCCAGCGCACGGCCGAGAGCCGCGATCCTTGGTGGGCCAGGCGCGCCAGCACCAGGAACAAGGCGAGTTTGGCGGCCCGCGTTCGACCCAGCGCGGCGGTCAGGCCCAGCTCATCGGCGAGTTGCTTGAGCGCGAAGAGCAGGCCAAAGACGGGGCCGCAGACGGGAGTGGCGGGAAGCTGATCGAACTCGCCGCGGAGGGCGCGCCGGAGGGCCTCGACGCGGACGGGGCGCCAGCAGGAGAGGTTGGCGAGGGTGCGTTTTTTGACTCTGCCGTTTTGGCGGAAGGATTCGCGCAGCAAGACGGCGGGCGGCGAGTTGCGATTGGGGACGGACTCAACATACATGGGTATATTATATCACAAACAACACAATGAATAAACGATACAATAGCATAATACATGGGTACACTAAAAACGCCCCCCAAACGTGTTAAAGCCAAGCAAGCCAAGCAGTTAGCCCGTCAAACGAGCCTTCCGCTGGGGGGAAAATCCGTTTGAGGCAGAGCTTGCGCCCGAGCTTCCGGATCCTAACGGCGTTGCTAGGCTTATCGCCAATCGCCTCGTCCTCTCGCTCGTTGACAAGCATGCCGGAAGTCAGGGCCCCTCGCTCCACAGGCATTACCCTGCTTCTTCACTACTACGGCCCTGTCCGACTCCCCGCCGCGGCCGCCGCCCTGTAGGCGACGTTTGGAGTTGCGACCTCCACCGCACGGGGCCTCCCGCCTTTGACTACGAACCCCCTTCACCGTCATGCCGCGCCCACTACCCCGGCGGACCCAACCGGTGCATGCGTCGGTCGCTTCCCGGTTGCTGCGGCCTTCCCCGTTTCTCAGGCGGGTCGGCGTCCGCAACTTCACTTTCGAGGCCTGCTCAGGCATACTGCGCGTTACGGCCTAACGGCTTGCTCGCCCGGCTTACCCGGACTTTGTCGCGAGGCTTCAGCTCGACCCGTTACCGGACCACGCTGCTCGCCAGCTTCGATGTCGACCGACATCTTCATCGGCGGGGCCTTTCACCCCGCAGGGTGTTCGCGCCAGTACGGCGCACTGAGAAGTCCGGGCTTTGGTTCTTCGCCGAAAGCGCGGCTTTTCTTTGGCGAGGAAGGCGCGTACCCCTTCTTGGATCTCGTCCGCTTCGAAGGCCTTTTCAATTAGCGGCAGGGTCGCCTCGATTGCGTCACCTTCGGCGAGATTTTGCCCTAGCCGGATCGCTTCTTTGCAGATTCCGATCGCCCCGGTTGCGAGGTCGGCTAGCTGGCCGGCGAGCTCGATCGACGCTTCCAAGGCCTTGCCCGCGGGGGCGACCCGATTGATGAGTCCCCAGGATAGGGCGGTGGCGGCGTCAATCGGCTCGCCTAGGAACATCATTTCCTTGGCGCGGCCTTCGCCGATCCGCCGGGCGACTCGAACCGTGCCGCCCGCGCCGGGGAAGACTCCGATCTTGACCTCTGGGAGGCTCAGCTTGACGTTTTCCGCGGCGACAAGGAGGTCACAGCAGACGGCCAGCTCGAGGCCTCCGCCTAAGGCAGAGCCGTTGAGGGCGGCGATGGTTGGCTTTTTGAAGCCGGCCAACTTCGAGTAGATTGCGTTTTCGCCGATCATTTTGCGTTCGAGCACGCGGCCTTCGGGGCCGACGAAGCTTGCGAGCTCCTTGATGTCTGAACCGGCGCAGAAGGCTCGTTCGCCGGCTCCGGTGAGAACCACGGCCCTGACGCTCGCGTCGGTTGTGAAGGAGTCGAGGATGCGGCCGAGGGCGGCGGTGAGCTCGACGGTCACGACGTTGAGGGGAGGGTTGTTGAGGGTGATGATGGCGATGCCGCCGGTTGTGCTGGTGTCGATGAGGGCCACGTGGATATTGTCCGGCAAAAGCCGATGAATTGCCGTTTGTTAGAATGTGGCCACGGTGACGGTCGGCAGTCGTGAGCTCAAGAACCACCTCGGCAAGTACCTGCAAATGGTGCGTGAGGGGCAATTCGTGGAGATTACCGACAAAGGCAAGCCGGTTGGGACAATCGTTCCAGCCAGCGCAGAGGACCGCGAGACCAGGCGCCTAATCGAGGTCGTGTCTAAGGGTAGCGTTCGCCTGGGCGTTGGGAAGTTTCGGCCGACTCGCAAGCGAGTGAAGATGACGCCCGGCAAATCGATTGTGGAGATGATTTCAGAGGATCGCGGATAGTGCTCTACGTCGATACTTCAGCATTGGTCAAGATTTACCTCCAAGAACCTGACAGCGCAGCCGTTGAGCTGCTGCTCGTGCAATCTAGTTCTGTGATCGCGTGATTCTTGGTCTTTCCGATCGAAGATGGGGCTGCAAGAACAATAATCTAGCCCACGGCTTCAGCCGTGGGAATCAGGGAGGCGTCATCGCGATCCCACCCCCCGGTTCCTCTTTCCGCATCGCCCTACCGGGGATGCGAAAAGAGGAACCGGGGGCGTAGTCGTCGGTCTTGGCGGTTCGAATTCCCATGGTAGAGTCGAGGACGGGCGCGGTGGCTTTAGCCGGAGGGAGTAGCCGTTGCTGGCTGCTTTCGCTTGCGCCAGTGCCTCAGTCTCCGCCTTGACTCCGTTTCCCGTCCCCGCTCATCGAACCGGACGTGCGGATTTCCCGCATCCGGCTCTCCGGCCGACTTCACCTCATCGCTGTCGCAGATGGCGGCCCCAGTTGCACCTGGCGCAGACGCAAAACGCCCCTCGCGCCAAATACAACCACGCCGGAAAACCGGCGCGTACCTCGCGATTGTACTTTGTGCCGCCTCCGCAAGAATCCTCGCACTCGCTCGTAGACAAAGTTGTCCACGGCGCGATAGGCCGGCATGCGCGTCCCGTAAGAAAAGTAGTTTGTCCAGCCCCGCAACGTGCGGTTCAGCCGGTCGCGCACCTCTTCCCAGGGGTCCACATTGCTCGGCCACAGCTGCTCACGCACTTTCTGCTTAAGCCGCTTGACGCTCTTCTTAGACGGACTCGCCCCCAGATACCAATGGCCGTCCTTACGAAATCGATGCGGGCCGAACGTATATCCGAGAAAGTCAAAGCTCTCGATCTTGGCATGAACTAACTTCGTCTTCACCGGGTTCAGGGTAAGCCCGATCCGCGTCATCACTTGCTCCGTCCACTTCATCGCCTCGGCCGCGCAACCGCGGCTAAGGATGACAAAGTCGTCGGCATAGTTGACCACCACGGCTCGTAACTCGCTTCCCTTCCCTTGTTGCCGCCAATACTTCAAATAACGGTTCATATACAGATTAGCTAACAAAGGACTCACAACTCCGCCTTGTGGCGTGCCGCATTTCGTCCTCTTGCCACCCGTCATCCGTCGTTTCCCGTCATCATCCCGCTCTTCCACTGGGGCCCCAAGCCACATCTTCACGAGCTTAAGGACCCAGCGGTCTGAAATACGCCGCGCCACGCATTGCATCAGCTCGGCGTGCGGAATCGTATCGAAGTACTTGGACAAATCGGCGTCGACTACATCGGCGTAGCCTTGACACAACAGCTGGTGAACTCTCTGGATCGCGTCCTGCGCGCTCCGTTTCGGCCGGTAACCATAGGCTTCCGGATCGAAGTCCGCTTCGAAGATCGGCTCCACAACCAGCTTGGCGGCGGTTTGCGCGACACGGTCCCGAATGGTCGGAATCCCGAGCGGACGCTCGCCGCCGTCTTGCTTCGAGATCATTGCTCGCCGCACGGGCTGTGGCCGATACGTCTTCATACGAAGTTCTTCTTGCAGTCCTCGTAACCACTCCTCTCGGCCCGCCGACTCGATTTGTTCGAAAGTTTCACCATCCACTCCCGGCTTACCCTTATTAGCTTTCGCCAACCGGTAAGCATGGGCGAGAATGTCGTCGCGCCAAATCTTATCATAGAGCTGATAGAAGCGAAACGTAGGTTCCTGCTTCGCTTTGAGATAGAGCTTGCGCTGGAGCTTCCGGATCTTATCAGGCGTTGCCAGACTCATAGCCAATCACCTCGTCCTCTTACTCGTTAACAAGCATGCCGGAAGGCAGGGCCCCTCGCTCCACGGACATTACTCCGCTTCCTCACTACTATGGCCCTGTCCGACTCCCCATCCAGGCCGCCGTCCTTATAGACGACGTTAGAGTTGCGAACTCCACCCGCCGGGGCCTCCCGCCTTTGACTACGAACTCCCTTTACCGTCATGCCGCGCCTACTACCCCGGCGAACCAAACCGGTGCAGGCGTCGGTCGCTTCCCGGTTTGCGCGGCCTTCCCCACTTCAGCGTCGGGTCGGCGTCCGCGATTTCACTTTCGAGGCCTGCTCGGGCATACTGCGCGTTACGGCCTAACGGCTTGCTCGCCCGGCCAAGCCGGACTTTGTCACGAGGCTTCGGCTCGACCGTTACCGGCCTTCGCCACTCGTCAGCTTCGATGTCGACCGACATCTTCATCGGCGGGGCCTTTCACCCCACAGGGTGTTCGCGCCAGTTCGGCGCACGCTGAAGCCATGGGCTAGATTATTCAGTTGCAAGCATGTGTTTGCAAACTTGTCTCGCGGTCAAAGAACTAGCCCGTCGCTGTGGACAAGTGCGCTTACGCCCAATCGTGAAGCGCCATGGTCTCAGAGGCGCTGACGCGGTTCATCTTGCTAGTGCGCTGTGGCAAGGCTCGACGGACTTTGCTTGCTATGACTCGCGTTTGGCCGAGGCCGCGGCTGCGGAGGGTCTGACCCTGGCCACTTAGGCGCCCACTTGGCGGTAGAATTGGTCGGACTTGCGGGTTGTCGCTATTATCAATCCTCACGCCGCGGGCGGCGGCGTTTTGCGTCGCTGGCCGCGGTATCAAGCGGCTCTTGGCGCGCGGGTTGAGCTGGAAACCTTGCTGACCGAAAGATCGCACCACGCGATTGCGCTTGCCCGGGATGCGGCGGCCCGGGCTGATGTCGTCGTCGCGGTTGGCGGCGACGGGACCATCAACGAAGTCATCAACGGTCTTCTCACGGCTGAGTCTTGCGGCGCGAAGTTGGCCTACATCCCGATGGGAACTGGAGGCGACTTCCAGCGTACTGTGCGGTTGCCGCTGAAGCCCGATGAGGTTGCGGACGTGATCACTTCGGGCGAAGTGTACGAGATGGACGCCGCCAAAGCCCTGCTGACAGGCCACGACGGCAAGCCGGTCGAGCGCTACTTCATCAATCTGGCCAGTTTTGGGATGGGCGGCGACGTCTCCGTTCGCGCGAAGAATTTCCTAAGCCCATTAAGCGGAAAGCTGGCCTTTCTCTACGCAACCTTCGTGGTGTTTCTCGGCTATCGCGGAAAGACCGTTCGACTCAAGCTCGACGAAGACCCCCGCGAGCACGAGTACCTGATCACCAACGTTGCGGTCGGCAACGGCCGATACCACGGCGGGGGGATGCACCCCTGCCCGCGCGCCGTCCTCAACGACGGTCAGCTCGAGGTTACGCCCATCGAACGCCTGAGCATGTTCGAGCTGATCCGAGATATTCGCATCCTTTATTCGGATAACGTGTACGTACACCCCAAGGCGCATCACTTTCGCGCCAGTCGCGTCGTGGCCGAGTCGGATGAGATTGTGCGCGTGGAGGTCGACGGAGAGGCGGTTGGCCGGCTGCCGATGGAGATCACGGCGCTGCCGCGAGCCTTGCGTCTACTGGTCCCGCGCTCGAGTCCTTTGCTAGCCGGGCTTCGATGAGCGGCTGAACGGTGGGCACGAGGTTCTTGAACACCTGCACGGGGAGCGAGCTCGTGAAGCCGTATTTTGCCGCCTCGGGCCCGTCGACATAGGCCGTGACCACGCCGTAGAAGCGGTCGCCAATGGTGAAGACGAATGTCGCTGTGCGGTTGATTGTGTAGGCTTCGAGCACCTGCCCTCTGGCGTTGAAGACCTCGAAGCGGTTGTCTCCGGTGCCGGTCTTGCCGCCCACCGGGACTCGCGTCCCGTCCGCGAGAACGACAGCCCCCCGCGCCCGCACTGCTGTCCCCCCATCGACGACGTTCACGAGCTCTCCCTTGAGGAGCCGCGCGACGGAAGTATGCATCACCCGACTCCCCTCGCTCGGCTCACGCCTGAGAACGGTTTCGTACGGCGTGTCCTTGCCGAAATGCAGGCCGCTGATTCGCACCGTCGGGTTGCGAACGCCGTCGTTGAGGATGATGCCGACCAGCTCGGCAAGCGCATCGGGACGGTCGCCCGAAGACCCAATCGCCGACGCGTAGGAAGGAACCAGCGACGAGAAGGGATAGCCCAAGCGGCTCCACGAGCGGTGAATCTCTTCGAAGGCCTCGATCTCGAGCACGATCCGGATTCGCCGGTCTTGCGCGCCGGTATGACGGGTTCGCCACAGCCAGCGGTAAGCATTCTGCCGAGCGTCCCAGCTTGCCCTGACGGCGTCATCCCACACCGCTCCGGGATTTCGGGCCAGAAAGTCCACGACCCAGAGCTCGAGCGGATGCACCTTGGCGACGTAGGCGCGATCCTGCAGGTCGAGACGGTCGGGCCCGTTCTGGTCGTAAAGCGCTGCCAGTTTCTCGTCTGAGATTTTCGAATCTGGCAAGTACAGGTAAACGAAGTTGGCGAGATCCGCGAACTCGGAATCCGGCCACAGCGAACGGTGAATGGCAGCGAGCCTAGAGCTTGTCGGAGCGCTTCGGCCGACCAACTTCGCGATCGATTCGGCTGGCTTGAGCTTCTTGTGCGCGCGATAGAATCCCGCCAGAAATTGCTTGCCTTCTTCGTCGGCGAAGCGGACCAGGTAGCGCTCACGCCGCGGGTCCTTTCGGTCGGTCAAGACGCCGGGCGAAGCTTTGGGGCCGTTGTAGAGGTGGTAGCCCACGATGTCGCGCATCATCCGGATGAAGACAAGATTCACCGAGCGCTTGAAGGCCTCGCGCACGGTCATCAGGCGGTCGTTGTCTTTCGCGGTGAAATTGCTGAACTGGTGCATGCCCCCGCCGGTGAAGAACCGCTCGCGCGGGTTGGCGGAGTAATGGCGGTTCATCGCCGACTCAAGCATCACTTCGAGGGTCTTGTCCTGCGCGGTGAGAAGGTGAAACACGGCCCAGGAGCTGAGTCGGTCGTCCGCTGGCGGGGTCGCCGCCCTGAGCTTTTCGCGCGGCCAATGAGCGTAGCGGTCGTGCAGGTTGCGGACCAGCTGCAGGTAGGTGACCAGTGTTCGCAACTTGGCGGTCGATCCCAGCTCGAGCTTCGTCCCCTCGTTGATGTTGAGCGGCTGATTCCAGTTGTCGGCCTGCACGCGCAGATAGTTCGCGCTGCCGCCGCGCTCGTAAAGGTTGAAGCTGTAGACGACCTTGGAGGCGTCCGCTTGGCCGAGTAGCCGGACGCCTGTCAAACCCGCCTGCCGCGCATGGTCGCCGTCGAGTAGGTCCTCGAGCTCGCGACTGACGCGGGCCTGCGAATCACGGTCGAGGGTGGTTCCTACGGTCAGGTCGAGGCGGTCGAGGTCGTACACCGAATCCACGTCGAGCACGTTCATCAGGCTTGCCCGGACGGCGTTGACGGCTTTGCGTTCGACGAAGCTCTCGGGCGGAGGCGGGTCGGCCGCGCGCCGCGGCTTGATTTCGACTGCAAGCGCTGCATCGCGCAACTCAGCCGTGATGACTCCCTCACGCTCAAGCAAAGGGAGGAACTCGTTCGCCCGCTTCTCGAGCGCCGGGTAGTCGGAGACCAGCAGTTGCGTAGGTCGCTGCAGCGCCAACAACAGCGAGAGCGTCCGGCGGTAGGCGAGCGCTCGCTCTTCTAACACCGCCGCCTCGGACCCTAATAGGTCGTTGGCTTCGTCGAAGTCCGCGTCGAACCAGGCCCAGAGTCCATCGCCAAGTCCGCGCACTTCACCGTACTCAGCGATCCCGGCCAGGGGGATCGAGTTGACGTAATCGAGAAAGACTCGCTTCTGCGCCTCGATCGTCTCTTCTCCGCCAAGGTAAGAGCGCAGCAGGCGGCGGCCATCTGGCGAACTTTGTCGCTCACGCCCGCGGTCAGGCCGTCCTTGGAGTGACGTAGCTTCTCGAGTTGGGTCGCGAGTGTGCTGCCGCCTGTCCGGCTGTGATTCGGCAGGACACGGCTAAGGCCCAGGTCGAATACGGCGCGAGTCAGCCGGTCCCACTCCACGGCGGGGTTCTTGCGCGGGCGGTCAGGGTTGAGGATTTCGCGATTCTCGATGAAGCGGAGGGAGTCGACGACCAGCCGGGGGATGTCGTCGAACGAGTCGTACGTGCGTTCGGGGTAGCGCGCGCTAAAGATCTGGTCGCCCGCGGCGTCGTTGAGCTCCAGTCCGGCCTGGGTTTTTTCGTGGTAAACCGGGAAGACCCCCTTCTCGCTCCAATCGAGAAGCTCAGCAGAGGACCGCGCTTGCGACTCGATTCGGAAGCCGGCTTTCTGGAGGCGATCGAGCAACTCGGGCGCGCTGGAATAACCTAGCCGTTGGTCGTAAGGGCCCTTGGGGGCTGTGGGGACCGCGTCGCTCGGCCCCGCGGCCATTTGAAACGTGATTCGCTCGCTCAGGTCAGAGAAGACCCTCGACTGTAGCCGGGATGTGTGAGCTTCGTAGCCAGTGGCGCCGGCCAGCGCGCTGGCGATGATGATGATGGCTGAACGTCTGAAGCCCAACCGGGCACGGTAGGAGCTCGGCTGCGATACCGTGCCGCGACCCTGAAGGGAGCGGTTCAGTGTTCCCAGCTCGGTTCCAGCCCTGAGTCTTCGAAGCAATCCTAAACAGGAAGGGCGTGGGGACAAGCCCATGAACCGGCTGTACGCTCGCCCGAATCGCCTTGCGAATTCGATCTGGCAAGCGTACTTGCATTTCGTTCCAGTACTAACTCTCTTCGTTCTAGGACAAAAGTTCAAGCTCCACGAACTAGTGGCGCCGGTAAGATTGACGCAATCTTATTCGCCTGGGTTGCATATCGACCCAAACGAGCGTGATCTACTAGACATTCGCACTTGAGCCGCTCCCTCACGGTCGCGGCTCAAGGGCCATGAAATCTCTCCGTCGAATACCTAATATTCGCTACTTAACAGCCCGTGGTGGAAGTCGCACTGTGAAACAAGAGGTGATAAACTTGTTTTATGGCAATGGGACGGCGTAGGCGACGCGAGCGGCAGAAAGACCTATGGGTCGCCACCTCGGAGTTGCCCAAGAGCGCTGGGCATCCGTTTTATCTGCGGCTCAGCGAGTTATTTGACGAGCACGAGTTCGACGCCTTCGTCGAAGGCCAGTGCGAGCAGTTCTACGCGCCGAGCTTGGGACGGCCGTCGCTCACGCCGGGCATCTATTTCCGCAGTTTGCTGATCGGGTATTTCGAAGGCATCGACTCGGAGCGCGGCGTCGCTTGGCGCCTTGGCGACTCACTTTCGCTGCGGCGATTCCTGGCGATCGAACTCGATGAACAAGCGCCGGATCATTCGACGATCTCGCGCACGCGGCGGCTGATCGACCTCGAAACGCATCGCGCGGTGTTCACCTGGGCGCTGCAGCTGCTGGCCCGCGAAGGCCTGTTGTCCGGCGGAACGATCGGGGTCGACGCGACGACGCTGGAAGCCAACGCGGCGATGCGCTCGCTGGTGCGTTGCGACTCCGGCGAGGGCTACGAAGAGTATTTAAGACGTCTAGCTCTGGAATCGGGAATCGAGACGCCGACGCGCGAGCAGTTGGCCAAGATCGACAAGAAACGTAAGAAGAAGGCCTGCAACAAGGATTGGAAGCATCCCTACGATCCCGACGCCAAGGTCACGAAGATGAAAGACGGCCGTACGCACTTGGCGCACAAGGCCGAGCACGCGGTGGATTTGCAGACGGGCGCGGTGGTGGCGGTCACGCTGCAAGCGGCCGACGAAGGCGATGCCACGACGATTGAAGAAACGCTGGTCGAGGCGGCCGAGCAGTTGGAAGCGGCGGCGGAAGAAGCCGCTGGCGCGGTCGACGAGCTGAGCGAAGTGGTCGCGGACAAGGGCTATCATTCGAACCGAGTGCTGACGGATTTTGCCGAGCTGGACGTACGCAGTTACGTGAGCGAGCCGCAGCGAGGGCGACGCAAATGGGGCGGCCGAACGCGGCAACGCGACGCGGTGTACTCCAATCGGCGGCGGATCAAAGGCAAGCGCGGCAAGCGTCTGATGAAGTTGCGAGCGGAGAAGGTTGAGCGCAGTTTCGCGCACTGTTACGAGACGGGCGGGATGCGGCGATTGCACTTGAAAGGCCGAGAAAATGTTTTAAAGAGGCTGCTGATTCACGTGGGCGCGTTCAATTTATCGATCGCGATGAGGGGCAAACTGGGCGCGGGGACGCCGCGCGGGCTGGCGGACGCGAGGAAAAGGACAAAAGTGTCGGTTTTGGGGCTTGTATTGGCGTCTTGGGCGGCCTTGGGGCGGTTGTGCGGGGCCCTGGGGGCGGTTTTCAGGAGATTCCCGGCGAAGGTGCGAGATTCAGCCGGCGCGCCGCTGGCCACGCCGATGCTTCTCGCGGCCTGAAACGGGGTGTTTTGCCACGGGCTGTTAAGCGTTCATTGAGGTGTAGTTGGGTAAGTTGTGAAGCCCGAACCCGCTCCCTTGCGGTCGCGGCTCTGAACTCGTGATTCAAACATTAACCGGAAGGCGTCGGAGCAACTGACTCGGCCGTGGGGCCGGGGCTGGCAGGAAAGGAACATGCGAGAGCGGCGACCTTGAGCCCGGCGGCGGCGCCGGCGGGTTGGGAGCTCACATGGTCGTCTTCGGCCGGATGTTGGCGACCGACGCCCGAGCGAGTTCCTTCCCGCCGGCGCCGCCGCCGGGCTCAAATGACGCGGCTCGTGCCTTTGTTGAAAACAAAAGCCTTATCTGAGTTGTTCCTTAGGAGCCGCGACCGCAAGGGAGCGGGTTCGGCGAAGTAACTTCTTGATGACCAAAGCGTGCCCCCCGATCGCCGCTGTCACGTGAACCGCCGGCAACAGCACGTACGGAAACGTCGCAACAAACGTGTTCGCCGGTTCGTTGTGGAACACCCTGTACGGCGTCGGCATCGATAGAACCGCTATCGAGACGACATTCACCAGCAGGCTGATCCCAATGACACTCCACACGAACCCGACCCAATGCGGCGGACCCGTCTGATCGTCGCGCCAATTGAGGTAGATCAAGAACGCGAGCACCGCCGTCAGCGCGTCCCAGTTCCGTCCTTCGATCGTCATTTGAACTGGCGCCAATCCCTCGGAGTACGCCACAAAGAGCAAGAGCTCAGGCATCGCCCGAAACACGTGAAAGCCGATCAGCTCGGCCATCGAGAAACGGTCGCGAACCGCCCCGCCCCAGGGGGAGAACGCAAACGATAGTCCCGTCGCCAGCACAGCCGCTAACACGAACATCATCGGCGGCGGAAACGACGAAAAGTCTTGCAGAGCCCCTGAGAGCGCGACGGCCGACGGCAAGCCAAGCCAGCAAACGCCGAAGATCCACGGGCCGGCGGCGCCTTTGGGCTTGCGTGCAACGACAACAGCCCAACTCACGCCCACCGCCACGATGAGGGCTGTCAGGACTGCGACGAGAGGCGAGGCCATCCCAGGACTACCAAAAACGCTGGACGCCCACGACTTTCCAACCCGCGGACTCGTTCCTCAGATACACCATTGTGTGGCGGGAACCGTCCGCCAGGCTCAGCTTCGCCGCAATGTATTCGCTACGGGTATTGGGAACCTCGGCTCCGCGCGCCCCGGAGATCGCTTCGAGAGAGTTGGCCTTGTTGTCATAAACCGACCACTCGATCTGATACTCCTGTTTCTCTTCAAGGCCGTATCTCACGGCGAGGTCCTTAAAGGCTAGTCTTCCGGCCTCCGCCCGAAATTCGTCAATCGGCAGCACTTCGGCGAAGTACTTCTTCCCAATCCGGTCGCGGCGTTCGGACAAGTAGCGAATCGTCCATTCTTCGTCTTCAACGTCAGAAAACCCGCCGCGCTTGACGATGGCACGAATGTGCTCATCGCGAAACGCCATCACCTTCTTCGCCGCCCAGAAGTTGTCGTCGGGAAGACGATTGTCGAAAGCGGGGTTGGGGTAGTTCGGCTTCCAGTCTTCGGGGTCGAACTTGTCCCAATTCGCCATCCCGAGGGCGTCGGACTTGTTGTATTTCGCCCGCGCCCAACGCGGCACGAATAGACCCAATGTGAGGAACTGCCTCGCGGCCGGCCCGGGTTCATAGAAATACGCGTTACCGTCACGAGCCGAGTTCGAAAGCACGCTGGCGCTGCCCAAGATCGCCCCGAAGTCGATCAAGAAATGCTTGACGTCCTTGAGGTTCCCTTCCTCAACCAATGAGTCGAGATCGTTAATCGCCCGCGAATCGTTGTGGTTGAGCCAGGCGCAAAACACATGCAACCCGCGCAACTCGCGCCGGTGCTCGTGGGGAACCGTGTCGTTGTGGTCATCACTGCGAGTACCGAAGTAGCGAAATTCGCCGGCGATCTTCCCGTCGAGCAGACGACTCGCGATTCCGCGAAGCGTTCCATTCGCCGCACGCGGCACGCGCAACAGCGCATGCTGCACGTCGAAGCGCTCAATCGGCCGGTCGTACCCCCTCTTGTCTGGGATCGTTGCGTCCTCGTCGATCACCAACCGCTCATCGTCGAACTCAACGACGTAGTTCTCGGGAACGTTATATCCAAGCCCGTGGAAAAGCAACGAACCGATTACGTCGGCGGCCGTCGCCATCTCGGGATGATCCAACGGATCGAACTTGAGCACATACTGCTGACCCGTCGAGTCTTTGATGCGGAAGCCCGGCGTCACTCCTTCGGTTTTCGCGGCAACGATAGCCCATTCTCCGTCAGCCGGCCCTCTGCGGTTACCCGGCCCCAGGGCGGCCTGCGCAGGAGTCACCGGCTTCGCGCCGATGCGATTCGTGAACCAACCGCGGTTGTCTGGAACCTCGTCCAGCGTATTCGTCGACTGCGCCCGTATCGGATCGCCCTTCGCCGGGTGCTGCTCACCGGGGCTGCCAAACAGGTGCGAGAACATGTCGAAGTGATCGTTGAGCTTGCGATAGGCGACATCCTCAACCCGCATCGGGTCAGGCTCGACCAAGATCGGGTCGTCGGGATAAAACGGTTGAGCGAGCAGCCCTGAAGTTAGGCAGGCATACAGGATCGCAGCTACAGAGCCGCGCCCGTGAGGGGCCGTGAAAAAATGTCGGGGATCCAATTCCGGCAAGACGGGCTTGGCATGCCAAGCCCCTACGTCATTGAAAACAAACGATCGTCCGTAGGGGCGAGGCATGCCTCGACCGTCTTTCGCGCTCAATGGGCGTTTTTTTCACAGCCCCTGAGGGTGCGGTCTACGCCGGCGGGACTGCGAACTGGACCGCAACCTCACGAGGTGTGAAAAAATGCCGACGCTGGTCCGGGTGAGGAGTGAGGCCCCTTCAGGGGGCTTGTTGAATCTAGCCCCGTCCTTTAGGGCTGGGTTTTTGCAACGAGCGCGAGCCCCCCCCCACCTCTTGCATTTCAATGGTTTCCCGAGGAAACCATTGAAATGCAGGAGGTGGGGAAAGAGGCCGCCGACGCGCAGCAACCCAGCCCTAAAGGACTGGGCTAGATTACGCAAGACCCGTGAACGGGCCTCAAACGCCTCGATCGGCAGCCCCGACATTTTTTCACAGCCCCTCACGGTCGCGGCTCTGTAGGACATCGCTATGAAATCGCGCCGCATGGTTAAAACGGATTCCCAAACTTAAACCAGTACCGAAAGCCCTCGTGGCTGACCGCGAAGTCAAGCCGGATAAAGGTCGAGTTGCGGACATTGAACCGCATCCCAAAACCGACCGACGCCTCCAGGTCGTGGAAGTTAATCTGCGAAGCCTTGGGCGCCACCTTGCCGGCGTCAAAGAACAGGGCCAAATCCAACCCTGTGAACGACTCCCAGCGATACTCCGCGTTGAGGATCACCGAGTTGTTGTCATAGAACCGATACTGCCGAAAACCCCTGAGGTCTTCCGAGCCGCCGAGTATAGGCTGCAAATAGAACGGCACTGTCGACGCTCCATTCTCAAAGCTCATTGTCGTCGCCGCTCTTAGCGCGATCACCCTGCGCCGGTTGTAGAACGGGATGTACTGCTGCGCCTCGAGGTTTAACCGTCGAAAGTTATGCAGATCGAGATTGTTATCGCTGAAGTAGGTATAGCGCGCGCTGTACAGCCCGCCACGGCGTGGGCCGCCCGGATTGTCGCGCCAGTCGTAGTCGGCCAACAAAGTGCCCGTGAAGAAGTTGGTCTGCCGGTCAACGCCGGGGACGACGCCCGTCGCAAAGAAGCTCTCCGGACTCCGGTCGTCATCAGGGCCCGGCCCTGTGTTGGCCAGCACCGTCCCAACGCCGACGCCGAGCCGCATGCGCGAAAGCGGCCGGACGCCCATCAACCCATTGATGCGTGTCATCTCGCGCCGGAAGTCGGTTTCGTTATCGAGCGACGAATCCGGGCCAGCCCCGTAGTATTCGATCTGCGGATAGTTCTCGTGAGTGGCGAGAAAATCCGCGAAGACGCGGCCTTTGGCAAGCTGGGGCGCCCCGAGGGCGAAGTCGATTAGGTAGGCGCCGGTCGACGCAAAGCGCGCCGAAGTCCTCAGTGCGACTTGCCCGTCAGCCAGATCGGCGCGCGACAACTGCGGTCCGATAGCGAAGCCCTGCCCAGTCGCGAGCCCGCCGAGGACGACCGTAAAGCCTTCCAAGCCCTGCGTAAAGCGCTCAAGCAGGCGCTTGTCTTTGATGACGTTGAGCCGAGCCTCGGTCTTAGACAGCTTCTCGGGCGTCGCTCCGGCTTTCTTTTCCTCGCGGGCGGCTTCGATCGCCTCGGCGCGAGTCTCTTGTGCATCGAGCATCGCCGGCGCCAACACGAGCGGCAAGACATACCCCAGCGCCCTGAGTCGGACAAACATCGTAGGCGTTTGCGGCGAACGTATCAGGATACCGCCGTTAAGAATAAAACGCCGCCAGGCAAGATCGAGTTTATTCCCGTTGAGCTAACCGGCCTCAGCTGCCTTCTTCTTACGCGCCCGAGGCCTTTTGACGGCTGGTTCGAGCTCCGTCGCTCGCTGTGGGGCTTTTTTTTTAGGCCGGTCGGCAAGACTTTGCTGCAAAGCCTCCATCAGATCGATCACTGGCGCCAAGCGAGGAGCGTCGGCGGCTTCGGACTCGCGGCCTTCGCGCTTCGCATCGATCATCTGGACGACCTGCTTGCGGTAGGTGTCCTCATATTTGCCCGGCTTGAACTCCGTCGCCAAACTCTCGATCAGCTGCTGAGCCAGTTGCTCTTCTGCCGGTTTGACGTCGGCGCTCACAACCTTGCCGTATTCGGGCAGCTCGCGGACTTCGTCCGGATAGTACATTGTGTGCAGGGTCAGGCCGTTGCCCCGCGAGCGTATGATGACCGTGTACTCTCGCTGGCGCATCGAGACCTTAGCGATCGCGGCATAGCCCGCTTTCTCCATCGCCTGGGTCAGTAGGGTGTACGCTTTCTGCCCCGCATCCTCGGGCAAAGCGTAATACGAGCTCTCGAAGTAGAGCGGATCGACGTCCTCCAGCTTCACGAACTCCAGAATCTCCATCGTCCGCCCCGATGGCGGCTGGATCTTCTTGAGCTCATCGTCCTCGACGATGATGTACTCGTCTTTGACGTACTCATAGCCCTTGGCCAGCTCATCGCGCTTCACCACACGATTGAGCTCAGGCGAAAACAGTTGCTGCTTGACCGGCCGGCCGGTCTCCTTGACGATCTGACGGAAGCTGACCTTCTTGGGTCGCGCAGCCGTGAACAGCCGTATCGGTACCGAGATGAGCCCAAAGCTCAGATATCCTTGCCAAACAGTCGCCGCCATGATTGATTAGGCCCCTTCAGATCGTATCGGACGGATCGAAGTTGTTGCAACCATTAGGGATAGAAATGTTTTTTGTGGAAACCAGGGCCTGGATATTGTGGTTGAAACAAGCTCGACCACGTCTGGTTGTGACGGGACCGAAGCAAGCGCGCGCTCCCTAAATATCTCAACCGCACTTGTTGTTGTCGCATGGCCGTGTGCAGATCACCTTGTGCTCGGGCGTGAGTCCACAGCCGACGGCGTTGTCGTCGCTGAGGTCGCAGCGGAAGAAGCAGGGCGCGGGTCCTCGCCGGCGGCCGGCGGAGGCGCTCCAGGAGGCGGCCCCGGCGGGCCACGCCGTCTCGGAGGCATGCCGAGGGCCTCGTAAAGGGCGTTCGTCTCGATGCCCAATGCACGAGATGAAGCGGCGAAGTTCATCGGGACGATGCGGCCGTCAGCCAGCCGCAAAGCTGAGGCAAGAGTCTTCTCGTCGATGCCGAGTTTGTCCGCGGCTTCGGAGATCTGTTGCGGCGTTGGGGGTTTGTCGAGCGGCGGGCGCCCGCGTCCAGGACGGGGCCGCGCTCTCGGGGGAGGTCCGGCCTCTTGGCCGGAGTCGGTCGACGGGGTCCCCGAAAAGCACCCGATGATATAGGGCCAAGTCTCGGTGATGTGGTAGTGGTACTGCTGGTGGTCGGGGCCGCTGTGGCCGTTGCAACGATCGAGGTACTCGACATCGTCCTTTGCCACGTATCGGAACGCGTCCCAGAAATCGGTCTCGGGCTCGCGTATCTCTTCCCAACTGCTCTTGAAGCGGATGACCTCCGAGCAGTCGGTGTCGGTGCAACCGAAGGGTCCGTAGACCGGGAATCCGTCTACCGCATAGGCCAGGATCGGGGACGGCTCGCCTGGTTTCAAGTTGGCGCCGAGGCAGGCTTCGACCAATGCGTGGTAGTGGTATTCGCGGGCGGTGTGGCCCATGCAGGCGTCCATGATCGAGTTGTAGATCGGGTCGCCGAAGCCGGGGAAGGGAATTCCGCCCTCGTTTGGGCCGAAGAATGGGATGCCGTTGATGGCGACCCCCACGGTGCCGAGCAGCGGGATCGGGGTCGGCTTCTCGGCGAGCTTCGGGCTGAGAGATATGCGGTAGATGCGGTTGGAGACGATTAGCGGGTTTGGCGTGATCTGGACGAACTCGTAGTGCGGGATGCCGTTGCTGCGAACGATAAGCGTGTCGCCCTCACATTCGACATCGAGCGTGGGTTTCGCGTAGGCGCCGCCGGCGCCGGGGTACTTAGAAACGTCGAGGAAGACGTCGGTCGGGCAGCCGGAATCCTGGGCCGCCAACGGCAGGGCCAATGCTAACAGGGTGATCAGAATCCTAGGCATTTTCGCGGCTCCCGAGGGCGAGGCATGCCTCGCCCCTACTCTCGTTTCGCTCGCTCAAGCCAGGGCGGGCCGGTGATGCGCGACCAGCCGGCGGTCACAGGTCTCTTCTTCTTCGCGCCCTTCTTGCCGCCGCGACCAGCGCCCGCCTCCGCCGGCGGTGGGAAGTCCGGGGACACGGTCGGCGTTCGCGGGACCGAGCGCAATAGCGCAGCCATTTCCTCGACGACATCCGGGTGTTTCGTGACGAGGTTGTTCTCTTCGTTCGGATCCTCAAGGATACGGAACAGGTAGGGCAACGTTTCGGTCTCCCCTCGCCCCTTGTCCTCGAGATACTTCCATCCGTCGTGAAAGACGCTGAACGTATCCATCATTCCGATCACGGTGGGGCCCCGCTCGACTTTTTTTCCACTCTTGAGAGCCGGCCACAGATTGTAGCCGTCAAGCTTCTTCTTGGAACCGAGTCTCACATCCGCGGCTGCTGCCAGCGTGGGTAGCCAATCGAGCACCGTGATCTGCTCTTCGAACTTGCTGGGCTCGAGCTCGGCTGGCCACCGAACGACGCCCGGGACTCGGATTCCGCCTTCAAACGCGCGCGCTTTGCCATTACGCAGAGGGCCGTTGCTCGCGCCGGCATTCAATGCGCCACCGTTGTCGCTAACCCACACGACGATCGTGTCATCCGCCATTCCCTCGGCTCTAAGGGTGCTTAGGATTTTGCCAACCGCCGTGTCCATGAGCGTCACCATGGCCGCGTAGACCTTGCGGTTGCGGTCATCAACGAGGCGATATTCGTCGACGGCCGCCGCAGGCGCTTGTAGGGGAAAGTGCGGTGCGTTGAACGCTATATACAGAAATGTTGGCTTGCCCTTGTCGCGTTCTCGCAGATAGCTCGCTGCTTCGTCGCCGATCAACGTCGTCGTGTAGCCCGGCTCTTCGAGCACCTTGCCGTCGCGATTCCAGTCGAGACCCCCCTCCCAGATGTGAGTGTTGTAGTCCACCATCGGGCCCAGGTGGCCGTACCAGTTGTCGAAGCCGCGCGCATCGGGAAAGTAGTCGACGTGAGAGAGCCCAAGGTGCCATTTGCCGCTCAGGATCGTTTGATAGCCAGCCGCCTGAAAAGACTGCGACATGAAGTGCTCATCGAGCGGCGTCCCGTTGAGCTTCTCGATCGGGCGGTCGATTCCGAGCCGGATCGGCGACCGTCCAGTCATCAAAGCCGCACGCGTCGGGCTACACACCGGGAAAGCGTAGTAACGATCCAGCTCCACGCCCTCGGCGACCAGACGGTCGACGTTCGGCGTGCGGATCTCGCTGCCGTGGTAGCCGACGTCGTTCCAGCCCAAGTCGTCGGCCATCATGAACACGACGTTGGGCTTCGCGCCGAGGTTCGCGGCCAACAGCAGCACGGGAACAATCAGGCGTATCAATCAACCTCCAGATGCTTTTTGAGGAACGCGATCGTGGCCGGCCAAGCGGCGTCGGCGGCCTTTCGGTTCGCACCGTCGCGGCCCGCTAGTTGCCGTAAGAACGCGTGTCCCGCTCCTTCGTAAATGTTCTTTTCGAACGACAAGCCAACTTGCGCTTCCGCGGCGGGAATCGTCGAGTTGACGCGAGCGTCGTCGGCGCCATAGAACCCCATGACAGGAGCCTTGATTCGACCGAGGGTTCGTTTGTCGGGAGTAGTCCCGTAGTACACAACGGCCCCGCCTAACTCCAGCTCGTTGCCGGCGTAGGCGAAATTCGTTTGGCCTCCCCAGCAGAACCCGATCGACCCGAACTTGCCGTTGGATGCCGGCATCGACTTGCTATAGCGGGTGACCGCCGTTAGCCGCCGGGCTGCGTCTTCAATCCGTAAGCTACGGACAAGCTTGACGGCTTCCTGCGGGTCCTCAGGCGTCTGGCCAGTCGGCCCCATCCCGGTGAGCAGGTCCGGGGCGATGGCGATGAATCCGGCCCCGGCTAGTTGATCGGTGACGCCCCTGATCCAGTCGGTCAGCCCGTAGATCTCGTGAATCACGACGACGACGGGCGCTCTGGTGGCGCGCTCGGGATAGACGACCCAAGCCCGGACTTTGTCGGACCAGCCCCCGCTAGCGCCTTGGCCTTCGCCGATGTCGATCCACTTGCCGTGACGGGGGAGGTGTCGAGGCGTTCGACGACGGACTCGGCGTCGGCCGGTAAGGCGGGTTCATCGCGATACATCGTCGTGTTCAAGGCGTTCGGTGGGGTTGGCAAGTCGACGCTAGTCCGCAATTGGACAGAGGCGATAGCTAAGGACAACTACCGTGGCGCTGAGGCCGTCTATGCCTGGTCGTTCTACAGCCAAGGGACGAGCGAGCGGGTCACCTCGGCCGATCAGTTCATCGCCGCGGCGCTGGAGTTCTTCGGCGACCCGGAGCCCCCAAAAGGCTCGCCGTGGGATCGCGGCGAGCGGCTGGCGGAGTTGGTCTCGAAGCAGAAGACGCTTCTGCTGCTCGACGGGATGGAACCGTTGCAGTCTGGTTATGATTTCGATCGCGGCGAGATCAAGGACCCGGCGCTCAAGACACTGCTCGAAGGGCTGGCCGAGCGCAACCCCGGCCTGTGCGTCATCTCCACCCGCGAAGAAGTGACTGACCTGAGCCGCGACCGGCAGGGAGCGGTTGCCGATGGTTTGGATAACCGCTCCCTCCCGGTCGCGGCTCAGAGTCCGGTCGTTCACGTTGATCTAGAGAAGGTTTCGACCGTGGCCGGGCGGGCGCTGCTTCGGACTGGCGGCGTGCCGGGGACGGATGCGGAGCTGGAAGGGCTGGTCGAGGGGTTTGGGAATCATGCGTTGGCGCTGAACCTGTTGGGGGCGTACCTGAAGTGGCCGGGACGCCTCGAGGAGATTCCTGAGCTGCCGGACATCCCCGAGGAGCAGGGGCGGCACGCGCGGCGGGTGATGGCGGCGTTCGCGAAAGTTTTCGGCGAGGGGCCGGAGCTGGACTTGTTGCGGGTTCTGGGGCTGTTCGACGGGCCGGTTGAGGAGACGGTCGTCGAGGCGCTGTTGGTCGATCCGGCGATCGAGGGGCTGACTGAGCATGTGGGGCGGGATGGCGCGTTGGCCGGCGCCCAGGCGACGTTGCGCCGGGCCGGGATGTTGGCAATCGAGAGCCGTCACAAGCCGCCGCGGCTGGACAGCCACCCGCTGGTGCGCGAATATTTTGGCGGGGCGCTCGGGAAGGAGCGTCCAGAGGCTTGGCGGGCGGGTCACGGGCGGCTGTTCGAGCACTGCCGGGGCGTTGCCGAGGAGCAGCCCTCGACGCTGGAGGGCCTGGCGCCGCTCTATGCGGCCGTGGCTCATGGCTGCGCGGCGGGTCTGTATCAGGAGACGTTCTACGAGGTCTACTATCGGCGGATTAATCGTGCGCACGAGTTCTACGCGGTCAGGAAGCTGGGGGCGTTCGGGTCGGATCTGGCGGCGGTGTCGAGCTTCTTCGAGAAGCCCTGGAGCGCGGTCGCCGGGGGGCTGGCGGAGGGCGAGAAGGCGTATCTGCTCAACCAAGCGGGTTGCTGGCTGCGGGCGCTGGGGCGGCTGCGCGAGGCGGTCGCGCCGATGGATGCTGGCATGCATCCAGACATCGAGCGGGAAGAATGGGGTGGAGCATGCAGGTCCGGCTTGAACCTGAGCGAGCTGCAGTTGACGCGGGGTGATGTGGCGGCGGCGGTGGAGTACGGCCGGCGGGCGGTCGAGTACGCCGACCGCAGCGGCGACGAATTCCTGCGGGAGGCGATGCGAACGACGCAGGCCGACGCCGAGCATCAAGCGGGGCGTCTCGAGTCGGCCGAGGAGCTGTTTCGCGAAGCCGAGCGCCTGCAGCAGGAGCGCCAGTCCGAATACCCGCTGCTGTACTCGCTCCAGGGCTATCGGTATTGCGACCTGCTGCTCGCCCAGGGCCAGGCGGCCGAGGCGCGGCGGCGGGCCAAGCAAACGCTTGAGTGGGACCAGCTTGGCGGACAGGGCTCGCTCCTCGACATCGCCCTGGACCAGCTGACGCTAGGACGGGCCGCCCTGGCGCTGGGCGAGGTCGCCCGGGCCGCCGAGTGCCTGCGCGAGGCCGTCGACGCGTTCCGTGCTGGGGGTAGGCAGGACCACCTCCCTCGCGGCCTGCTCGCCCGCCGCGGCGAAATGCGCCTCTTCCTGACCGACTACCATCTCGAAAGCGCCCGCCTCGCCCTCGCCGAGTCCGACCCCGCCGCCGCCCGCGAGCACTTCGCCAAAGGCCGCGACCTCGTCGACGAAACCGGCTACCACCGCCGTGACCGCGACCTCGCCGAAATCGAAGCCCAACTCACCTCAGCCGCCTCCGAGTCCTAACCCAATTCCGTGCGATAATGTTCCGAACGGGCCACAGGAGTCCCGTGATATACTCCGGGCTGATACTCAAGAGACAACAAGAAGCACTGGAAGGACCTGTAACTGAATGCCCCTAGCAGCCCAAGTCAAGAAGGAGATCTACGCGAAGTTCGGCGTCCATGACGCGGATGTCGGCTCGACGGAGGTCCAGATTGCATCGCTTACACAGCGGATCGCCGATCTGACCGAGCATCTCAAGAGCCACAAAAAGGATTTCGGATCCCGCCGCGGCATGTTTAAGATGGTCTCGCGCCGTCGTCGTTTACTTCGTTACCTTCGGGGTCGTGATCCTGAAGGGTACAAGACGATCATTCTGTCTTTGGGCCTCAGGGGCTAAGGTTCAAGGCTGGGAATCGCGCTAGGCGGATCCCGCTCTGCCGACGTCGGCAGGACATTGACACTTCAGGCGGCCCCTTGGCGCCAACTCCCTCCATTTCCACCCCGCTTCGTCCGTCATCTGACTGGATGCGTTGTTGCGTCTAGTCAACCAACCAAGGACACGAAGTTCAAAACATGAAACATACCGTTGAAATCGAGCTGGGCGAACGTACAATCACGCTCGAAACAGGCCGACTGGCCAAACAAGCCGGCGGCTCCGTTGTCGTCGGTTGCGGGGACGCGCGCGTCCTCGTCACCGCTACCTGCGCGGACGAACCGCGCGAGGGGATCGACTTTTTCCCCCTCACCGTTGATTACCGCGAATACACCTACGCCGCCGGCCGTTTCCCCGGCGGATACATCAAGCGCGAGGCGCGCCCGACTGAGAAGGAGGTCCTCACCAGCCGGCTCATTGACCGGCCGATCCGGCCTCTGTTTCCGGCGGGATTCAAGAACGAGACGCAAGTCATTGCCTTTGTGATCTCGGCCGATCCGGAATTCGACCCGGCGATCCTGGGCATGATCGGCGCCTCCGCGGCGCTGGCGATTTCACCGATTCCGAGGGTGCACACGATCGGCGCCACGCGCGTCAGCAAGGTTGACGACAAGTGGGTGCTCAACTGCTCCTACGACGAGTTCGCCGACGCCAAGCTCAATATTACGGTCGCCGCCGCTGAAAGGGGCATCGTGATGGTCGAATCGGAAGCCAATGAGGCCAGCGAAGAAGACGTGCTCGAGGCGATCCGCCGCGGACACGAGGCCTGCAAGAAAGTCATCGCGGGTATTGGCGAGCTGGTCGAGAAGGCCGGCAAGGACAAGATCGCTGTCACGCCGCCGCCGTTCAACGACGCGCTGCTCGACGAAGTCTTCTCCAAGTGGGGAACGCAACTCGAGGATGCGCTCAACACGGAAAAATATCCCAAGCTCGACAGCATCGCCAAGGTCCGGGCGGTCAAGAAAGAAATCAAGGCCGCCTACGCCGACGACGACGAAAAATCGGGCGCCCTCAAGCCGATTCTCGAGTCGCTCCAAGAGCGCATCTTCCGGCGCTGGGTGCTCGAAGAGGGACGTCGCCCGGACGGGCGCGCCTGGGACAAGATTCGCGACATCACTTGCGAAGTGTCGGAGCTCCCCCGCGCACACGGCTCGGCCGTGTTCACCCGCGGCGAGACCCAAGCGCTTGCTACCTGCACTTTGGGCACCAAGACCGACGGCCAGCGCATGGAGCTGATCAACGACCTGAGCAACGAAAAGAAGTTCATGGTGCACTACAACTTCCCGCCGTTCAGCGTCGGTGAAGTCTCGTTCTTGCGCGGCGCGGGACGGCGCGAAATCGGCCACGGCATCTTGGCCGAGCGGGCTCTTTCGAAGGTCATTCCGACCCAGGAAGAGTTCCCGTATGTGATTCGCGTCGTCAGCGACATCCTGGAGTCGAACGGTTCGAGCTCGATGGCGACAATCTGTGGGGGCTGCCTGGCGTTGATGGACGCGGGGGTTCCTCTGAAGGCTCCGGTGGCGGGGGTTGCGATGGGCTTGGTCGTCGAGGGCGACAAGTACGAGGTCCTCACCGACATCGCCGGCGCGGAAGACCACTACGGCGACATGGACTTCAAGGTGGCCGGCACGGCGGACGGAATCTGCGCCTTGCAGATGGACATCAAAGCGCCCAACATCACGCTCGAGATCATGGAGAAGGCTCTGGCGCAAGCCAAAGAGGGCCGCATGTTCATCTTGGGCAAGATGGGCGACGCCCTCGAGGCGCCGCGTGGCGACATGTCGCAGCACGCACCTCGCATCACCACGCTGAAGATCCCCGTCTCGAAGATCCGCGACGTGATTGGACCGGGCGGCAAGATCATCAAGGGCATCGTCGAAGAGTCCGGCGCGATGGTCGATGTTTCCGACGACGGGACGATCCAGATCGCGTCCAGCGACAGCGACGCGTCCAAGAAGGCCGTCGCGATGATCGAGGACCTCACGGCCGAGGCCGAAGTCGGTAAGACCTACCTCGGCACCGTGACCCGGATTGTCGACTTCGGCGCCTTCGTCGAAATCTTCCCGGGCCGCGAAGGCCTGCTTCACATCAGCGAAATCGCCGAGCAGCGAATCCGCGCGGTCAGTGATGAGCTGAAGATGAATGATCAGATCTTGGTCAAGTGCCTGGCGCTTGACGGCAACAAGATCAAGTTGAGCCGCAGAGCCGTGCTTGCGGAGCAACGCAACAAGCGCAACTCCCGCACGAAAGAAGCGGAGGGTGACGAGTAGCCGATCGGCCCCCGGCGCAAGTCCGGGGCTCACGAAGTTTGCGACCTCAAACCGACGAGGCCCACCCGGAGCCGCGACCGTAAGGGGCCGTGAAAAAATGTCGGGGATCCAATTCCGGCAAGACGGGCTTGGCATGCCAAGCCCCTACGTCGTTGAAAACAAACGATCGTCCGTAGGGGCGAGGCATGCCTCGACCGTCTTTCGCGCTCAACGGGCGATTTTTTCACACTAGCCCGCGGCGAGCGCCTTTAAGACCTGGTCGACCGACAGATCTAGCGACGCTTCGCCGTCCACGATAACATCGGCGAGCTCGCGTTGCGGCTCGATATGTCGGAGGTGCATCGGAGCCACGGTCCGCCGAAACTGCCGTTCGACGGATTCGGCCGTCCTCCCGCGCAGCTTCATGTCTCTGGTGAGTCGCCGCTTGAACCGCGTTGACTCGTTGGCCTCGACGTAGACCGCGACGTCTAGAAGCGCCCGAAGCTCCGGGCGGGCGAGCGCGAACACGCCTTCGACGATTAGCGCGTCGGCCGGACCGATGACTTCGAGCCCCCGGCGCCGGGTGTGCGATTCGAAGTCGTAGACCGGGCGCTGGATTGGCCTTCCCTGGCGAAGATCTTCAACCTGCGAGACGAACAACGGCCATTCGATCGCCTCGGGGTCGTCGAAATTCTGTGATTCGCGCTGAGCCAGCGAAAGGTGCGACAGGTCGCGGTAGTACCAGTCGGTTCGCACGGTCGGAACAGCCCCTGAAAGTCTTGCAGCCAGAGCGTCGGCCAATGCGGTTTTGCCGGCGCCGGAGCCGCCGGTGATCCCAATTGTCAAGATAGATTGCATAAGGTAGTAGGCGATGTTGCGATTTCTCTTGACCGTAGTGATCGTGTCCGCGGCGTGTGCTCAGTCGCCTGAGGAGGCGATTGTCGAACTATCGAGGATCATCGACGCCGGCAACGGGTCGACGCGTATCTACAACCTTCGCGGTTCGGAGAATTTTAAGCTAGGCCGCATCGCCGAGTCCATCGCTGACTTCGACAAGGCGATCGAGCTTAGCCCGGCGTCGGAGCCGCACCATTGGCAACGTGGGATCTCTTACTACTACGCCGGACGCTTTAAAGAAGGCCGCGAGCAATTCGAGAGGCATCAGACGGTCAATCCCAACGACGTGGAGAACGGTGTTTGGCATTTTCTCTGCGCGACGCGGGAGTTGGGTTTGGAAGAGGCGCGTAAGAGATTGCTTCCGATTAGCGGAGACTCCCGCGTCCCGATGAAGCAGATCTATCAACTGTTTCGTGGCGAGATTGATGTTGCCGCGGTGCTTGAAGCGACGAACGACGAGCACAGTCGCTTCTATGGGGACCTCTATGTCGGCCTTTACTATGAAGCGATCAAGGACGCCGAGAATGCCAAGCGTTATCTGACTCGGGCGGCCGGACGGTCTGTTGGGGAGCATTACATGTGGCAGGTGGCCAAGGTGCACGCGCAGCGGTTGGACGGGCGTTAGCTGGGCTCGCGCACGTCAAGACCGGCAGAAGTCGGTCCCACAAAATGACGCAGATTCCAGGTGTAAAACACCGTAGCCCCTGAGGCCGCCACCGACTGCGCGATCGCCGCGTCGTAAACCGCACCGCCGCCGAATCCCGCGTCCTGGACCGCCTGCATCGCTGAGCGCGCCCCTATGACCTCCAGCCCGACCACTTTCATGTGGCCGAAGCTCAATTCCAGAGTCTTTATCGCATCCTTCGGGGAAATCCGCCACGGCTTTGGCCGTCGGGTTAGCACCGAGAAACATTCGAGCCAAGAATGGACGCTGATGAGCTGCCGATCGCCACTGTGACGGTCATAGGTCGCCTTGGTCTGCCGATGGTTCTCATCCCTGGCCGACAATATCGCCAGCAGGCAGTTGGTATCCCAAGCCACGACCCTACTACCGTTGCTCGTAGTCATCGTAGGACTCTTCGAGGCGGCGTTCGCGTAGGTCGCGGATCATGCGATTGGTTTCTTCCAGAGCGATCTGGCGGGCTCCCGGCGTATGGATAACCCAAACGCCCCCCTCATTCACTAGCCTGCTTTCGGCTGCGGGCGTCTCGATCTCCACACGACCGTGAATACAGCGAACGTCAACCTGACCCCCTGGCACTAGACCAGCCTCCTCGCGAATGGCTTTTGGAATGACAATCCTTCCGGCTTTGTCAATGGCAGCTTGCATACCATTTACTCTACCATAGCGATTGGTGCGACAATATGACGACGGTGACCCTGTCAGCGGAACGCGTACTCGACCCCAAACGCCAGAAAGCCCTGGGGCGAGTGCAGCAGATCCTGGGCGATCTTCGGCGCACGCTTAGCACGGTTCAGGCCGATCCTGACGACGTCAAGGTTGTCAAGGAGTCCATCGCCCAGCTCGACGAGTTGTTCTTGCTGGTGGTCGTTGGCGAATCCAATGCCGGCAAGAGCGCTTTCGTCAACGCGCTGCTTGATCAGCAGATCCTCGAAGAGGGCGTGACGCCGACGACCTCGCGCATCCAGGCGCTGCGCTACGGCGAGGCTGTTGAGACGGATCCTCAAAACGCCTCATACGACATCATCACGGCTCCGGTCGAGATTCTCAAAGACATCCGCATCGTTGACACGCCGGGTACGAATGCGATTCAGCGTGAGCACGAAGCCATCACCGAGCAGTTCGTCCCGCGGGCGGACCTGATTCTGTTCGTGACCTCGGCTGACCGCCCCTTTACGGAAAGCGAGCGCGCCTTTTTGGAAGGCGTACGCGACTGGGGTAAGAAGATCGTCGTGACGGTGAACAAGGCCGACATCCTTAAGACGAAGAAGGATCGCGAGCGCGTCCGCGAGTTCGTCGCTGAAAATGCCAAGCAGCTACTGGGCGTCGAGCCGGAGCTGTTCCAGGTCTCGGCTCGGGACGCGGCCGCCGCGAAACAAGCCGGCGATGAGAAGGCGCTTGCGAAGAGCGGCTTTGCGGCGCTCGAAACCTACATTCGCTCGACTCTCGACGAAAACGCGCGCTATCAACTCAAGCTCCTGAATCCGCTGGGCGTCGGCCATCGGTTGTCCGCGAAGTGCCTGCGGGTGCTCGACGAACGGCTGGAACTGCTCGCCGGAGACATCACCGTCGCGGACGAGATCCAGACTCAGCTCGAGGTGTTCGAGAACGACATGCAGGGGGCCTTCGCTGATCGCTTCAAGGCCGTCGACCTCGAGCTCTACCGCTTCGAGAATCGCGGCCATGAGTACCTCGATGAGACCATCCGCATCGGCAACGTCCTGCAGTTGCTGAGTGAAAAGAAGACTCAGCGAGACTTTGAAGGGCGTGTCGTCCAGGACCTTCCCGAGCGCATCGAGAAGCAAGTCCAAGAGATCATCGATTGGCTGATTGAGTCCGACCTCGAGCAGTGGGAAGGGGTGCGCAAGAGCCTCTCCCTGCGCCAGCCGGCGCATGCCGAGCGGCTCAACCTCGACAAAGGATTCGAGTATGACCGCAATCGCTTGCTGCAGACCGTGGGAGAAGCGGCGGCCGAGTCGGTCGAATCTTACGACCATAAAGCCGAGGCGAAGCGCCTGGCTGAAGCCGCCAGCGGAGCGGTCGCCAGCGCGGCGCTGATCGAGGTTGGGGCGGTCGGTCTTGGGGCCGCTGTCAGTGCGGCGGCGTCCACCACGGCGGCCGACATTACCGGCGTCGCGGCGGCGAGCGTCGTGGCGGCAATCGGGCTGCTCGTGATCCCCAAGCGCCGGCATGCCGCCAAGCGAGAATTGCGAGAGCGGGTGACCCAACTTCGCCACAAGCTACGCTCGGCGCTCGAGGCCCAATTCGAGAGTGAAGTGCGCCGCAGCGCGCGGAAGATCGACCAGGTCGTCGCGCCCTACACACGGTTCGTCCGAGCCGAGCGGGATAAGCTCGTCGAGAAGCGCGATCAACTCGAAGGGGTGCAGGGTGGAATCGAGGCGATTCATGCGCGGATTTCGCGCCAGGAGGCTGACAGACCGTCCAAGCCCAAGCAGCTAGAACAGATGTCATTGTTCTAGCCATTGATAGCTCCCAGGCTAGCCACAACGAAGGGCGCGAACCGGAGCCGCGACCGGGAGGGAGCGGTTGTCCGAACCGTTGACAACCGCTTGCTTCCGCGCGCGGCTCCGAATGCCCGAGCCCTGTAGCTGTTTTCGGGAGGGCTCCGGCGCTAGAGTGAGTCAAGAAAGGCCAGCAGCGCCGAGCGATCGTCAGCGGGGAGTCCCCTAAACCGCTCGACCACCGCTTCTGCCTCATTCGCGTGGCGCAGTACCGCTGCTTGCGGCGTTGCGGCGCTGCCGTCGTGCAGCAGCGGCCGGCGGAAGCGCAAGCCCCACAAGGCAGGCGTCCGGATCTCGTTTGCCCGACCAGCCTCCTGAACGATACCGTCTCCGGTTCCAACCTCATGCAGCAGTAGGTCGGTGTAAAGCGGGACGGGGCGGCGGTCAAACACAGGGCTCGGGTCCGGGCCGGTCGTCAACACCGGGACGTGGCATGATACGCAGCCGATTTCGCCGAAAAGCGCTTCGCCCCGAACCGCCTCTGCTGTCGGGACATCGCGCTCAATCGGCGCGAGAAATTTCATGAAGCCTTCGAAGGCGTCGATCCCGCGCAAACCGGTCAGGGCTTCGCGGCTGTCCTCGGGGTCTGGGGCCGAGTCGCATAGCGCAAGCGTCTCGGGATCAATGCCGGCGGCCACTTCGTTGCGAAAAAGGTCGTTGGTGATCCCCATCTCGTTGCGGTAGGCGTCGGCGCCGAAAACCAGCAGGGTGGCGTGCTGAGCTTTCCAGCCGAAGCGGCCGACGCGCATCTGGCCGGTCTCCACATCTTCGATCCAAGCGGCGCGGCCGCTGATGCCGTCGGCGTTGGCGTCGTCGGGGTCTTCGAGAGCGACGATTGTTTCGTCCGTGATCGCCTCAACCAATCCGGCGCCAAAGAGCGGGATCGGGATGCGCCGCGCGATGACGTTGGCCTCAATGGGAATCATCGGCTGACATTCTTGATTCGGAAGTGCAAACAGGTGGTAGAGCGTCTCGCCCCCCAAAACGTGAAACTCGCCTTGCTCATCGACATAGCCCGCGCGGACCTCGGAGACCGGGCTGACTCCGCCGATGGCTGGGGTGGCGTGGCACTGCGCGCAACCTAACCCGTTGAAGGCCGGGCCGAGGCCTTCGCCGGCGTCCTCGACTTCCAGAAAATCATCCCGCCCGATCGTGAAGAGCTCGAACTCGTCGGCGGTGATCCCCGGCAGGGGGTTGCCCGGCTGTGGAGGGCGTCCCTGAGAGACAAACGAGGCTGCTCGCGATCGTCGAGGGTGCGACTTCTTAACGGTTTGAGCCAGAGCCGGGACGGTGAGTGAAACAAGCAGCAACAGGAGCAACAGTGGCAGCGCCCGGAGCCGCGACCGGAAGGGAGCGGTTGCTCGAGTAGGCAACCAACGTTCGCGCTCTCTAGCAACCGCTCCCTTCCGGTCGCGGCTCCGGGATCGCAGTTCGCTGGATGTGGTAGTTCCCATGCTCACTCCACGACGATCCGGCCGCGCATGATCGTATGCCCAGCGCCACAGGCCTTCGAGCATTCGAACGGAAAGACGCCCGCTTCTTGGGCGCGGAACAGAATGCGGGCGTCACCCTTGCCGCGCTTGGGTACGACGACGTTGATGCCGGCGTCGCGTATGCGAAATCCGTGGTTGGTGTCCAGGCTCCGGATGCGTATTTCAACCACCTCGCCTTGCTTGAGCTTGATTCGCGACGGCACGAAGGTGAACCTTTCCGCCACAACGTTGATGACTCGATCGGGCTCCTCGGCCGGCGCCGGCGATAGCAGCAGTAGCAGCAATGTAGGGGCCAGGCACGCCTGGCCCGTCTTGCGCATGAATTTCCCTAAAAGTCTAAGCACTAGAACCACCATCCAATTCCGAGATTCAACCCGTTTCGCGCCTTGATGAAGCTGCTCTGGTTGCGGAGTATCGTGTAGTCGACTTTTAGCGCGATGTCCGGCTCGGGAAAGTACGTGACGCCTGTTACCAGCGCGTCGCGGTCGAATTCGCCAAGGGGCAGGAAGCCGCTCGCCATGCGGTTCTGAGTATCGAAATTCTCATAGCGCGAGAAGACGACCATGTCGTGCCGGAAGCGAGACGGGAACAGCCGGTAGCCGCCTTCAAAGTAGAACCCTCTCATGCGCTTCGCGATATTCGGGTTGACTCCCGCGGTGCGCTGCAGCAGGGAATTCAGCCGCCCGGTCTGGTCCATGTGGGTTTGAGCGAACTCGCCCCTCAAGTCCAGGCGGCCAAAGTTGGCGCGGCCGTCGAACTCGAAGATCTTGACTCGGGGGTTGATGCCGGGCGTGGCGAAGCCCGTCTTGCCGGTCCAGAAGCTGGCGCCAAACGAGGTCCCGGGCAGCCCGTGGTACTCTAACCGTCCCGTGAAGGCCGGATTCTGCATCACCGACTTGAAGGCTTTCTGGCGCCCGTCGCGAAACCCCTCTTCGGCGCCAAATCGAGACGAATCGAGCGAGTCCATCACGTAGGCCTTGTAGGTGAACCCTCGCCCCAGGTCGCCGTGGAAACCCGCGCCAGGCCCAAACCATGTCGTTGGAAGAATGACCGTGTCGACAAACGGCCGCTCGACGCCGTTGAAGGAGGGCGGCTCGTGACGCTCGTTGATGAGTCCCATGGGCGTTAACATGATTCCCGCTCGCACGTTGAAGCGCGGGTTGACCAAGAAGTCCAGGTAGGCCTGCTCGACTTCAAGCTCACCGCTCTCTTCAGCGCCCTCAATAAAAGCGTGCTCGATCTCGAGCTCGGACCAGAACTGGATCCTGTTGCTGAAGCTGTGGCCGAATAGCAGCACAAAGCGGTGGAAGTCTGCGGTCCCCGGCTCACCTTGGGGCTTGTTGAAGTGGTAATCCATGTAGCCGGAAAACGGCATCCGAAACTCGCCCGAGTCCAAGTCGGCCGACTTGCCGCCCGGGGTCGGAAGGACCTCGGCCATCGGCAGGGGTTCAGGCTCAGGAGTCGCGGACGGCGGGGCTCTCGCTACCTCGGGCGCCGGCTCAGGCGGGGGTTCGCCCTTCACCGCCGCGAGCTCGGCCTCCAGCTGTCGAATGCGCCCCTCCAGAGCCCGGAAACGCTCTTCAATCTGATCAGGAGTTAGCTGGACCTGAGCGGGCGCTAACGCCACTGACAAGATGATCAGTGTTAAGAATTTAGGCATCACGAAAGATTGTATTCGGGAGTACGAATATATTAGCCTAGCCTAGCCTAGTCAAGAATGTCAAGACATCGACGCGGCGCGGGCGAGCGACACAGAAGTAGTCGAAATGCTCGTTCGTGCAGATGGGCTACCCGCGAGGAGCGGAGTGCCGGGGGCGTTGGGCGACCGCCGTCTCTTCCCCGACCGGCTGGTTCACAGCAGACTCTTCAAGGTCTCGATCAACTCTGCCCGGGGGACTTCCTTTTGCCCAAAGCGCGCGGCCTTCCACTCTTCGTGGTCCTGCACATCGCCGGCAGCCTCGCGGCCAACATCCATTTGCTTGAGCGTCACGGCGCCGCGAGCCGCTTCGTCCGCGCCCATGATGATCACGTACGGGATACGGAGCTTGTCGGCGCGCTGCAGTTGCTTGCCCAGCTTCTTGGGCCGGCCGACGTTGATCTCGGCGCGAATGCCGGCGCGCCGAAGCGAGTGCACGATCTCGAGATAGTCGGAGGTGAGGCTGGCGTCCATCGTGCTGACGAAAACCTGCGCCGTTGTCATTCGCTCGGGGACTTTCCCGAGATGCTGCAAGGCGGCTAGTAGCCGGTCGACGCCGATCGAGGAGCCTGTAGCCGGAATCGGCTGGCCCCCGAAGCGCGTCACGAGATTGTCATAGCGGCCGCCGCCAAAGACCGAACCGAACTCCGGCGCATCGAGCAAGATCGCCTCGAAGACGGGCCCGGTGTAATAGGCCAAGCCGCGCGCGATCGAGAGGTCGAGCATCACACGGTCGCTGGCGTAGCCGAGCGACTCGAGGTTGTCCGAGATCCCTTCGAGCAGTCCGATCTCTGCGTCAGCGCCTTCGACATCGGCGAAAAGGTCCTTCACGAGGCCGAACACTTCGTCGCGGGTGTCGCCCTTTGTGGCCAGGAAGCGCTCGATCTTTTCGACCTGCGCATGTTCGAGGCCCAGACCGCGAATCGGGGCCCCGGACTCGTCTTCGTATCCAACGGTCAGCTCGAGCTTCACCTTGTCGAGCCCGAGCTTATCGAGCTTGTCGAGCACGCGGAAGACCTCGACAGCCATCTCCGCGGGGATCTCGGCGTAGCGCAGCAGCAGGTTCAAGATCTTTCGACTGGAGAAGCGCACTTGGTAACGGCCGACGTCGAGGGCGCTGAGGCTGTCGCACATGGCGGCCATAATCTCGGTGTCGGCGATTTCGGATGGAGCGCCCACCGAGTCGATATCAAATTGGGTGAATTGGCGGAAGCGTCCTGGGGCGGGCTTGTCGGCGCGCCAGACCGACGAGACCTGATAGCGCCGAAAGGGGAAGACGATGTCGTCGTACTGCGATACGACTCGCGAGAGCGGAACGGTGAGATCGAATCGCAGACCGAGCGCTTCCTCCTCGGGGTTGGCGACCCGAAACAAGGACTGTTGCGCTTCTTCGCCCGCGGAGCCCGAAAGGACATCGAGAAACTCAATGGCGGGAGTATCGAGCGGCGAGAAGCCGTAGAGCTCGTAGACGCCGCGGATGGTGTCGATCATCTGCTGGCGCGCGAGCATCTCGGACGGCAAGATGTCTCGGAGTCCGCGCGAGAGACGGGGTTGAATCTTGTTCATGGGAGGGAAATGGAGTGAACCCCAAGCGTGAGACGGTCGAAATCGGGACAGGTTACCATTCACCGCAAAACGCTTGCCTTCTTCGCTGTATCGTCGCACGCTGGTCCTAGCCGGGGAAGCGGAAGCGGGCTCTGCTGGAGAGCAACCCGCCAAGGAATACCCGGCCGCAAACTCATCAAGACGATGAGCGCCGGGGGCGGCCGCCAAGGTCGCTCCCGGCTTCTCCAACGCCGGCGATGTCTCCCTGCCCGCCCAGGGCCCATCGGATTGATAGATTTGCCTATGCCTCTCAAAACTCATACTTCGGATTCCTCGCTGCTGTTGCCGCCGGCCGCGCCAGCGCTTCAAACTCCGCCGGCGGACGATATCCCAACGCCGAATGCAGCCGGCGTTGGTTGTAGATCTCATCAATGAACTCGCCGATCGATGCGCGCGCCTCGTCAAGCGTGCGATAACGCTGCAACCAAACCTCCTCCGCCTTCAACGTCTTCATGAAACTCTCCGCCCGCGCGTTGTCGTAGGGGTTGCCGCGGCGGCTCATCGAGATGATCGCGCCGTGCTGCTCCAGCAGCTCGACATAGGCGCTCGAAGCGTACTGTACGCCTTGGTCGGAATGATGCATCCACCCCGCGGCAGGGCGTCTGAGCTCGAGCGCATCGCGCAACGCCCCTACAGCCAGCTCAGCTTTGAGCGTCGTCCCCAGCCGCCAGCCGACCACGCGTCGCGAGTAGGCGTCCAACACCACGGCGAGGTAGACGAACGCCTCGCGCAAGCGAATGTAGGTGATATCGGATTGCCACAACTGATCGACGCCGTCCACATTCAGGTGCGCCGCTAGATTCGGATAAACAGGTAAGAAGTGGTTCGAATCCGTTGTTAGCACGAAGCGCCGCTTGAGTACCGCCAGCAAGTTGTCCTTACGCATCATCCGCAGGACCTTTTTGTGATTGACGAGGAAGCCTTGGCGGCGCAGCTCGGCCGTCACGCGGCGGTAGCCGTAACGACGATTCTCGAGCGAAATCCGCTGCATGCGGTCACGCAATTCCATGTCGCACTCGGCGGGCGACGACACGGCGAGCCGGCGATAGAACCCGGCGCGATTCACGCGTCCGAGCTCGCAGGCGTGTTCGACGCTGAGCGAGCCTTTGGCGCTGATCTGCTCGACGATGGAGTAGATCCGCTCGCGCCACCGGCGTCGTTGGTCGGGGCTGCGAGGTTCAAGGCGCGAAAGGCTTGTCCGAAAAAATCGAGCTCTGCGGCTTGTTTGCCGAGCAGTCGTTCGAGCTCTGCGATGCGTTCGTCGCGCGGATCGCGAGGGATCTTGGGCGGCGCCGAGCGGCCGGGTTTCGGCCGGCCTCGCCGCCGGCTCAAGCCGTTGACGCCTTCCTGGCGATAGGCGTCCCGCCAGCGGTACAGCAGGCTGCGCTTGACGTCCAACTCGCGGCTTAGCGCTGTGCCGCTCTGGCCGGCTAGGAGCCGCCTGGCGGCGGCTTCCTTGAACTCCACCGTGAACTCCCGCGGCTTGCGCGGCTTGAGACTTTCCATCCTGGACTCCTTTCCATTCGCTGAAATTCGTCCCAAATTTCAATGTCTCATTTTTAGGGTTCACTCCAAAACCCCAATTTATCACCGTCTCTATTAACGTTCCCGATCGCACCCTCGCGGGGTAACCTCCATTCGCTGTGCCTCGCCGAAACATGGAACTGTGTGAGAGTCCGCACGGGGGCGTTTTCACAAACGCTCGATGAAGTGCTAATCTGACCGCTAGAACGGTTCAACTAACCGACAAAACGATGGGAGATAAAAGGATGCGACGTATCGTGATCAGCGCCCTAGTGGGCTTACTGCTCGCCTCGACCGCTCTGTGGGGCGCGGACTTCTGGGAGGAAAAAGAGTACTCCCAGTGGACGGATAAAGAACTTCAGAAGATGATGATGAATTCGCCTTGGGCGAAGCAGGTTCTGGTTTCGCGCGGCGGCGGCGGGGGAAGTCTAGGACTGCCTGGTCAGGCCGGCGGGGGCGCCCGTGGTGGCGGCCGTGGCGGCGGCGGTGGTGGCGGTGGCGGCGGTGGCCGTGGCGGTGGTGGCGGTGGCCGCGGTGGTGGCGGCGGCGGCGGTGGTGGTCAGGCCGGTCCGCCCCCGATGCAGCTGTGGGTTCGCTGGAACAGCGCGGTTCCACTCAAGCAGGGCATCGTTCGCAACCAGACCGGAATGGAAGGCGAGGCGAATCCGGATCAGGTCGAGTTCTTGGGACGCGAGGAGCCTAACTACATCGTCAGCGTGAGCGGTCTGCCGGCCCAGATGGCCCGACTGGCCCAGAACACTGAGCGTCTTAAGGGCGCCGCGATGCTCGAGCGCAAGAAAATGGATCCGATCATGCCCGAGGCGGTCGAGGTTCAAGAAAGCCAGAGCGGACTCACCATTTACTTCATGTTTCCGCGCTCGGCGGGAATTGATGTGGCCGATAAAGAGGTCGAGTTCGTGCTGAAGCTCGCGGGCGGCGGCGGTGGCCGCGGCGGCGGCCTTGATGTCAAGAAAAAGTTCAAGCTCAAAGATATGCTCTACAAGGGCGAGCTAAGCCTGTAGAGCGAGGGCGGAACCTCTCGGATTGGTGTCCCTTGCTGGAGACCACTAAGCGACTGACGCCACAAGACGCTGGAGCCGCGCGTGTCAGCAAGCGGTTGCCCGAAGTTGCGAAAACCGCTCCCTCACGGTCGCGGCTCCGAGCTGCGCTCGTCCTGGTCGGTTTGGGCCTGACCCTGACGCTAGCCCCCGGACAATACGTGATCTCGGTGATGGCCGGCTACATCCATCACGCCGAGGGCGAGGTCTACTTGGACGACAAGCCTATCGCGCCCGCCAAGACCGACCTGTTGCACGTGCAAGACGGTCAGCGGCTTCGTACCGGCGCCGGCAAGGCGGAGATCATGCTCGATCCTGGAAGCTATCTCCGGCTAGCCCCGAATTCCGAGATGGAGATGATTAACGCCGGGCTCTTGTCGGCCGAACTTGGTTTTCACGGCGGATCCGTGATGGTCGATTTGCCCTACCTTGTCGAGCAAGACGGGATCAGGATGTCGGCCGCGGGCGGGGAAGTCTTGTTTCGAAAGGAGGGCCTCTACCGCCTGGATGAGTTGGATGGTTCCACTACGTTGCGAGTGCTCAAAGGACGGGCCACGGTCGACACCGAGCAAGGCGCCTTTCAGGTCAAGTCGAAGCAGTCTTTGGCGTTCACCAGCCTCGCTGGCCCGACCAAGATCAGCAAGCTGGATACGTTGGAGAGTGACGCCTTGGGGGCGTGGAACAAGACAAGGCAAGAGCAGCTGCTGGCGATGGCGGAGAAAGCCCGCAGGGAAGAGGACTCGGACATGTTGGCCGTCGAGCGGGCGCTGCTCGAGATGATACTCCGGCGCCCCTCACAGATGCCGCGATCCGATCCGCGCCCGCCGAGCTCGCAGCCAAGTGGCGGCGGTCAAGGCGGCCAAGGCCGGCAACGCTAAGCTGGTAACGAGATCGGGCCGGCTAGCGCCGATGTTGGACTATGGCCAAACTTGCTATTCACGGCGGCCAGCCGGTTCGAAACACTCCTTTCCCAGCATGGCCGGTTTCGGGACCGCGCGAAGAGGAACTCTTACGGCAGGTCCTGTTTGCCGACCAGTGGGGCGGATACAACCAGACGGTTTCGGACTTCGAGAGCCTCTTTGCGCGGCTGCACGACGCCGACTACGGGATCGCGGTCGCGAATGGGTCTCTGGCGCTCGAGCTAGCGCTACAATGCGCCGGGATCGGGCGCGGCGACGAGGTGATCGTCCCGGCCCACAGTTTTATCGCCACGGCGACCGCCGTCTCGCGACTCGGCGCCGTCCCTGTTTTCGTCGATATCGAGCGGGAGACGTTTAACATCGACCCGAAGGGGATCGCCGCCGCCGTCAGTCTCAAGACCAGGGCTCTGATCGTGGTGCACTTCGGAGGCTCGATGGCCGACATGGACGCGCTCCGCAAGGCTGCGTTCGACCACGGTCTCAAGCTGATCGAGGACGCCGCTCACGCGCACGGCGCTGAGTGGCACGGGAAGCGCGCTGGCGGTATGGGCAAAGCCGGCGTATTCAGCTTCCAAAATTCCAAGGCAATGACGGCGGGCGAGGGCGGTATCGTGATCACCAGCGACGCCGATCTCGCTGCTCATGCACGGTCGCTCGCGAACGGCGGCCGCCGCGTCGACGGAGGATGGTTCGAACACTTCGAGTTGGGGACGAACTTACGGCTTTCAGGCTTTCAGGCCGCGGTACTTATGGCACAGCTTGATCGTCTGCCCGATCAAATTCGAATCCGCCGCGAGAATGCTGAGTTTTTGGGCCAGAATCTGAGCATTCCCGGCTTGAACTGGCAAGTTCAAGCCGAGGCCGCCAACGTTCACACCCTGTACCTACTGACGGGCTGGGTTGACGAAAAGAAGCTGGGTGTCAATCGCGATGACTTCGTCGAGGCGCTCGAGGCTGAAGGGATTCCGTGCCGCGAATACTACCCGCACCCGCTGTATAAGAACCCGGTGTACCAGAAGGTGGAGCATCGGGTTTCGGCGTGCCGGGTCGCCGAGCAGGCTTCGAAGGACTCGTTCTGGCTGCCCCAAAGAGTGTTGATGGGGTCTGAGGACGACACGCGCGACGTCGTGGCTGCGATCGAGAAGGTGTACGAGGCCTACCGGCCGAAGTCCGAAGCGGCGCAGTAGGGGCGCGACATGTCGCGCCCTTGGCAGGGATGGCTCGTCGTTGCTTCGGTGGCGTTCGCCCTGCGCGCGTATTTGATCTTCGCGTACCCGGCGATATTCGGCGGCGATAGCGTGATGCGACTGGCGAACGCCGATCGGGTCTTGCTGGCGTATCAGCTTCCGCTGCTTCAGGGCGCGGTTCACCTACTGCAAGATGTGACGGCCGTGCGGTGGTTCATGGCGGTTGTTGGCGTCGTCGCTTCGGCGGGATTCTATCGGTTGGCGCTTGGACTAATGGGTGAGCGCGAGGCGCTGTGGGCTGCGCTGCTTTTTGCCACGAGTCCCTTTATTACGGCCTTTTCGATCGTCCCCTACCAAGAGATCTTGATGCTTGCGGGGCTGGCGTTCGCCTTTGCGTTTTTCTTCGAGGGCCGGCTGGGGTGGTGTTCGCTGGCGCTTGGGTTGGCCTGCCTGACCCGCTACGAGGCTTGGATTGCCTGCCCGGTTTTGTTCCTTTCGTGGGTTCCGGCGAGGGGTTCTCGACCGCCGTTCAAGGATATGCTTCTGGCGGGATTGGCCTTCGGTTGGGTGCCGCTGATTTGGATCGCTTGGAACCTGGGACTGACTCCGGAGGGCAGCTTTGCGGTCGAGTCCGCATGGACGTTCGAGAGGTTCTGGCGCTGGGTGTACCTCGGCTGGATCACCGTGAAGAACACGCCGCCGCCGGTGATGGGCCTGGCTGTCGTTGGCGCCTGGGCAGCGATTCCGAGCACCCTGCGTCAGCGGGGTGTCTTCCCGCCGGCGCAAACGCGAAGACACCCCGCTCAGGCAGGGTGCTCGGAAAACGCGGGCCGAGTGCTGGTTGGGTTTGTCGGGCTCTTCTTGCTGGCCATCCTGTTCTCCGCGCACGGCGAGCGTGATCAGCCTGATCGTTTCGTGACCGCGCGAGAAGCTCACGTCTTGCTGGCCGGGGTGTGCCTGGTCGCGGGTTTGGGCATCAAGCAGGCGAAGCGGTACGCGACTCCATTGGCCCTCATCGGCGTTGCTTGGAGCGTGGTTGCGGCGGATCGTTTTGTCCATCGCGAAACTTCCGACCCGCACGTCGCACTGAGCCTGGCGGCGGCCCACTACCTCGACCAACACGTGCAAGAGGGAGAAAACGTTGTTGTGCTCGCCAAGCCCATTCCTCTACCGGCGCTCGAGCGCTTCATTAGACGGGCCGGGAGGTGCGGTATCGACTCGATGCTCCGGCTAGAAGTTTCTCCGCCCGACTATCAGAGAATCCTGGTCCAATCTCGTCTCCCCATCTCGCGCCTGGAGTCCCGTGCGACGCTGCCGTCAGAGCTCGTGCCCGGGCAACCGGCTCCGTCAATCGCCGCCCCGGACTGGGTGGTGCGATGGAGCGACTTTGAGCCTTCCAACGACGTGGAGCGCGAAATCGCCGGTCTACCAGGACAATCTCGTCACAGCATTGCTTCGGCCGACAGCCGCGGGGTCAACCTGCAAGTGTGGCGGGTGACCCGCTAGCATACTTTCCGATGGTCAACCTAACCGCGCCGACCGACCCCGCCGCATTACCGTTCCTCCCGATGATATACGTGGCGTGGGCCGACGGCGACCTGACGCCGCTCGAGCTCGAATCCATTCGAACGCGGGTCCTCGAGACGCCCGCAATCCGGCCGGAGACGCGGACAGCCCTTCGCCGATGGCTGGACCCTGATTCGCCGCCCTCGCCGCGCTCGCTCCAAAAACTCCTCGGCGAGATTCGTAGACACTCGGCCAAGTTGCCTCCCGAGGGCCGGCTTTCGCTGGCGCGACTCGGAGAAGCAATCGCCGGCGAGCCCGTGCTGCCCGAGGTCAGCGCCGCGCTCAATGCGATCGAAGACGCTCTCGGCATGGTGGGAGCGGAGGTCGCCCGAGAATTAGCGGCCGAGCCTGTTTCCGCCGAGGCGCCGGCTTCCTCCGGGCATGAGGCGAAACAGCTTCAACTCATCCTCGATGGGGAGCACGCCGAGCTAAGGGCCCGCCTGCGGCGTTTGCTGTGCGAGCCGAGGTTCGCGCGCCAGTATGGCCTCGGCAAGGAGGCCTATCGGGAGTTGGTTCTCGAGTGGTGCCGCGTCCTCGCGAGTGAGGGGCTCGGGGCCCTGCCGTACCCGCGAGAATACGGCGGCCAGGGTGACGAAGGGCAGTCCGTGGTGGTCTTCGAGATGCTGGCCTTCCACGACTTGAGCCTGACGATCAAATACGGCGTGCAGTTTGGGCTATTCGGCGGCGCGGTGCGGCTGCTTGGCGGTGAGCGGCATCACGAGAAATACCTCGCCGCGGCGGGCCGTCTGGATTTGCCTGGCTGCTTTGCGATGACCGAGCTCGGCCACGGATCGAATGTATTCGACCTTGAAACCGAGGCGGTCTTCGATGCGGAGACTCAAGAGTTCGTGGTTAACACGCCGCGAGAGTCCGCCCGCAAGGAATACATTGGCAACGCCGCGGCGCATGCCCGTATGGCGGCGGTCTTCGCGCAACTGCGAGTTGGCGATGAGCGCCACGGGGTGCATGCGCTGCTTGTGCCGATCCGCAATGACGATGGCTCCACTTGCGAGGGCGTGCGGATTGACGATTGCGGTCTGAAGCTAGGTCTTAACGGCGTCGATAACGGGCGCTTGTGGTTTGATCACGTTCGAGTCCCCCGCGAGAACTTGCTCAATCGCTACGCTGATGTTACCGCCGACGGAGAATACATCAGCGAGATTCCGAGCGTGTCCAAGCGCTTCTTCACGATGCTTGGCGCGCTGGTTGCAGGGCGTGTCAGCGTGGCCTGGGCGGGGTTGAGCGCCATGAAGTCCGGCTTGGCGATCGCGATCCGCTATGGCGACAAGCGCCGTCAGTTTGGGCCTAACGGGGCTCAAGAAGTGCGGCTGCTTGACTACCGTACGCACCAGCGTCGGCTGCTGCCGCAAGTCGCGACCGCCTACGCGCTCGATTTTGCTTTAAAGGCGCTCACTGACCGTTTCGTGAATCGCGGTGAATCCGACCAGCGCGAGATCGAATCCCTCGCCGCCGGGCTCAAAGCCTACGCCACTTGGCGAAATATGGAAGCTCTGCAAGCTTGCCGAGAGTGCTGCGGGGGGCAAGGGTATTTGGCTGAGAACCGGTTTGCGGAGCTAAAAGCGGACAGCGATATCTTCTGTACCTTCGAGGGCGACAACACGGTCTTGATGCAGCTGGTGACGAAGGGCATGTTGGGCGATTTTCGACGGGAGTTCGAAGACGGTCGGGCGTTCACGATCTTCAAGTATCTGGCTGCTCGCGCGGCCGACACGGTTGGAGAGCCGAACCCGGTCGCCGCGCGCCTTACCGACAGCGAGCATTTGCGCGGGGCGGACTTCCAGCTCGACGCGCTGCGGTATCGCGAGCGTCGCTTGCTGCGCTCTCTTGCGCGCCGCCTACAGGATCAGATCAGCGCGGGAGCGGACTCTTTCCAGGCGCTAAACCAATGCCAAGACCACGCGGTGTCGGCGGCCCACGCCCGGGTCGAACGCATCATCCTCGAGAGCTTTGGTTCCCGGGCGGATCAACATGCGCTGCTCGGCAAGATGTGCTGTCTATTCGGGCTGTCGACGATAGAGCGAGACCGCGGGTGGTTCTTGGAGTCGGGTTACATCGCCGCCGCGAAGTCGCAAGCCGTTCGCGCGGAAGTGAACCGCCTGTGCGCCGAGCTTCGCCCTTCCGCTGTAACACTCGTCTATGGCTTTGGGATACCCGACGAGCTCTTGTCAGCGCCAATTGCCTGACCGGGCGTTATGATGATCGGCATTATGGCGCGTTTCGCAATTGCACTCTTCGCTGTAGGCGCCCTCGCCGCGCAGGACGCCCGCCGGCTCCACGACGATGCTTTCGTCTTCGACGCGCACGTCCACATTGTCAACCGTCAGTTCACCGATGGCGGCGACATCGGCCAGCGCTACTCCGACGGTCAGGTCGACCTACCGAGGATCCGCGAAGGCGGCGTTGACGCGCTGTTTTTCACGCTAGGGATCTCCGAGAAGTACTACCCTGGACGCTTCGAAACCAAGCAGGCCCTGAGGCTGATCGACCACGCGCTAGTCCAAATCGAAAAGCACGACGACATCGAGTTGGCCCTCAACGCAAACGACATTGAGCGCATCAACCAGGCCGGCAAGACCGCGGCGGTGCTCGACATCGAAGGCGGATACGACATGGACGGGGACCTCGGCGTCCTGCGTATGCTTTATCGCCTTGGCTTGCGCGTCCTTCAGCTCCCCGCGCACAACTGGACCAACCAGTTCGCCGACTCCTGCTGCGCTCCGCCGAAGTGGGGCGGTATCAACGAGCGGGGCAAGGCTTTCATCGCCGAGATGAACCGCTTGGGGATGATCATCAACATCTCCCACTCTTCCGATGCGACGGTTGAGCAGGCCATTGATGCGAGCGAAGACCCGCTGGTCGCGACCCATCACGGACTGCGGCATTACAACGACATCCCGCGCGTCATGCCCGACGGGCTCCTGCGGAAGCTCGCAGCGAAGGGAGGCCTGATCGGCTTTCACATTGGACACTCCTTCCACAGCCGCAAGTTCTTTGACTGGAAGACGAAGCGAGACAATCGGCCTTTTTGGGACACTTCGACCGTCGAGGAATCGGTCGCGGGCATGTCGATCTTCGACATTGACCGGAGCCTGGAGGGGCGCTATCCATCGGTCGGGCCGATTCCGCCGGATGAGCTTTACTTGACGCCCGACGACTGGCTCGAGCGGGTCGAATACGCGATCGACCTCGTCGGGGAGAACCACGTGATACTCGGCACGGATTTCGACGGGGCCCCGACGCCGCCCAAGGGAATCAACGATATCTCTGATCTGCCGGTCTTGACTGAAACGATGGTGAGGCGCGGCTGGTCCGAGGAGCGTATCCGAAAGTTCCTCGGCTTGAATCTTCTGCGTGTGTTTCGACAGGTGACCCGATAGTGTGTCTGCGCGGGCGCGACGTGTTGCTGCGATAGAATCAAGACCAACGGACCCGTAGCTCAGCTGGATAGAGCAGCCGCCTCCTAAGCGGCAGGCTTCTTTTCCTGATCTGTTGATACCATTGGTGTTATCGCTTCTTTTTCTCATTTGGTGGCCCCTAAGTGGCCCGAATTCGTCGTTTTTGCACTTCGGGTCTGCATCGTCACGCTGACGCGGGTAATCGTTTTCCTGACCATTGTCTTGGCCGTAATGAGCGGGTTTCAGATCTACAGCGCTCTCTGGCGTCATTGAATTCCTCCCTTCGGCTCACCCATCACTAACGCCGCGATCGCATCGGCCACGCGCCTTTGCTTCTCAAGCGGGTCGACATAGTGCTCAGTCATCTTGCTGTGCGCGTGCCCCATCATCGTCCGCCTGGTTTCCTTGTCGGCCAACATCTGATCGGCAAGCGTGGCCTGCGTCGCCCGGAATCTGTGCCAGGTCACCCGGATACCGAGGTCGCCCAGCTTGTCGCGAAACACACGTTGGGAAATGTTGCCGGTGTCGATCGGCAGGGCCTTCTTGTGAATCGCGAACGTGCGCGGCATGAAAAACAGCGGCTCCTTCGCTGGGCGCTCGCCCGCTAGCGCCGCCAGTTGAAGCCGCAGCGCTTCCGGGATCGGCAGGATCCGCCGACGCCCTTCGTTCTTGCCCCGCGTGTACTCGCCATTCGTGTAGGACTCGCAAGCGTAGAGCGACCAGGCCGGGACATTCTCGTCCTCGATCCACTTGTATCCGTCGGTCAGGTTCAGGTGACCCACGCGCAGCCCGGCGAGCTCGGCCCCGCCTAGACTGGTGAACGTCCCCAGTAGCGCCATTTCCCGCAGCGGCGATTCGAGGCGCGACACGATCAGCGATAGTTCCTCGAGCGTGTATGGCCGTGTCTTCTGCGTGGGCCGTGCGTTACGCGGGATCTTGATCCGGTGGGCCGGGTTGCGCCCTTCGTACATACCCAGGTCCCGCAGCGTGCTCATAGAGCGCGTGTAGGCCGTTGCGGAGCTTCTTACACCACGGAGGCTGGACTTCCCCGCACCGGCGTGGCCCTGTAGCCATCGTGAGACGTCTGAGCGGCCAACGTCGGCGAGGGCCCTGTCCCCAAAGGCTTCGTTGACCTGCGCGAATACCGATTTGTAGTGTCGCTGGCCGTTCGAGGTCAGCTCTTGCCTGCGATCAGGCTCGAACCTGTGCTCGATGAACTCAGCTACCGTCAGTGCGGCGCGCGGGCCGTGGTTCTTGTTGACCTCGGCCATCTTGTGAAGCTGCAAGAGCCGCGCCGCCTTCTTGGTGATCTTGCCGATGCCGGTTGACCGGGCCAGCAGGTAAGGCTTAGAGTGTCCGCGCTTGGTTCTGCCGTGAGCGTCGATCTTGTCTTCTTTCCAGCGGAGGTACCAGAGCCCGTTTCTTTCGTAGAGGTAGCCCCGCTGGACGCCGCGTCGTCGTGCCATTTCGTCGATACACCGCGCAATCGCGGTTGCCGACATAGTAGCGGGTTGCGGGCTCATGCGGCGTCGACCTCCGTGAGTAGCGATGGGGCCAAAAGGATGGAGTGAACCCTAAAAATGAGACATTGAAATTCGGGACGAATTTCAGCGAATGGAAAGGAGTCCAGGATGGAAAGTCTCAAGCCGCGCAAGCCGCGGGAGTTCACGGTGGAGTTCAAGGAAGCCGCCGCCAGGCGGCTCCTAGCCGGCCAGAGCGGCACAGCGCTAAGCCGCGAGTTGGACGTCAAGCGCAGCCTGCTGTACCGCTGGCGGGACGCCTATCGCCAGGAAGGCGTCAACGGCTTGAGCCGGCGGCGAGGCCGGCCGAAACCCGGCCGCTCGGCGCCGCCCAAGATCCCTCGCGATCCGCGCGACGAACGCATCGCAGAGCTCGAACGACTGCTCGGCAAACAAGCCGCAGAGCTCGATTTTTTCGGACAAGCCTTTCGCGCCTTGAACCTCGCAGCCCCGACCAACGACGCCGGTGGCGCGAGCGGATCTACTCCATCGTCGAGCAGATCAGCGCCAAAGGCTCGCTCAGCGTCGAACACGCCTGCGAGCTCGGACGCGTGAATCGCGCCGGGTTCTATCGCCGGCTCGCCGTGTCGTCGCCCGCCGAGTGCGACATGGAATTGCGTGACCGCATGCAGCGGATTTCGCTCGAGAATCGTCGTTACGGCTACCGCCGCGTGACGGCCGAGCTGCGCCGCCAAGGCTTCCTCGTCAATCACAAAAAGGTCCTGCGGATGATGCGTAAGGACAACTTGCTGGCGGTACTCAAGCGGCGCTTCGTGCTAACAACGGATTCGAACCACTTCTTACCTGTTTATCCGAATCTAGCGGCGCACCTGAATGTGGACGGCGTCGATCAGTTGTGGCAATCCGATATCACCTACATTCGCTTGCGCGAGGCGTTCGTCTACCTCGCCGTGGTGTTGGACGCCTACTCGCGACGCGTGGTCGGCTGGCGGCTGGGGACGACGCTCAAAGCTGAGCTGGCTGTAGGGGCGTTGCGCGATGCGCTCGAGCTCAGACGCCCTGCCGCGGGGTGGATGCATCATTCCGACCAAGGCGTACAGTACGCTTCGAGCGCCTATGTCGAGCTGCTGGAGCAGCACGGCGCGATCATCTCGATGAGCCGCCGCGGCAACCCCTACGACAACGCGCGGGCGGAGAGTTTCATGAAGACGTTGAAGGCGGAGGAGGTTTGGTTGCAGCGTTATCGCACGCTTGACGAGGCGCGCGCATCGATCGGCGAGTTCATTGATGAGATCTACAACCAACGCCGGCTGCATTCGGCGTTGGGATATCGTCCGCCGGCGGAGTTTGAAGCGCTGGCGCGGCCGGCGGCAACAGCAGCGAGGAATCCGAAGTATGAGTTTTGAGAGGCATAGGCAAATCTATCAATCCGATGGGCCCTGGGCGGGCAGGGAGACATCGCCGGCGTTGGAGAAGCCGGGAGCGACCTTGGCGGCCGCCCCCGGCGCTCATCGTCTTGATGAGTTTGCGGCCGGGTATTCCTTGGCGGGTTGCTCTCCAGCAGAGCCCGCTTCCGCTTCCCCGGCTAGGACCAGCGTGCGACGATACAGCGAAGAAGGCAAGCGTTTTGCGGTGAATCGTAACCTGTCCCAATTTCGACTGTCTCACGCTTGGGGTTCACTCCAGGACCTTATTGGGGTCCGTCCCGGGGTCCGAGCGGCCACTACTGTCCGGAACACGGCTTTTGAGAGGTTGATAACTCCCGTGGCGACAAGCAGTTAGACGGCATTTGGGCTTTTTTCGATTTGAAATTGAAGAGCTGGAAAACGGCGTCCGCGGGCGGACTCGGAGTAGAGCCAACAATGGTGGATGAACCTCGGCCGCAGCGTCTTTTCTCAGCTCATGGACCAGCTTCCCTGCTATGAGTTTCAGAAGTGTGTTGCTCGTTACCGGGGCGACTACCAGCAAAAGAAATTCTCCTGCTGGGATCAATTCCTAGCGATGGCGTTCGCCCAGCTGACCTACCGCGAGAGTCTACGCGATATAGAGGCCTGCTTGCGTTCCATGAGCGGCAAGCTCTACCACATGGGATTCCGCAGTCGAGTGGCGCGCTCCACTCTCGCCGACGCCAACGAGTCGCGCGACTGGCGCATCTATGCCGACTTCGCGCAGGTCTTGATTGGCATCGCGCGGCCCTTGTACGCCCGCGATCCGATCGGCGTGGATCTGGATCAAAGTCTCTACGCTCTGGACTCGACCACCATCGACCTGTGCCTGACGTTGTTCGGGTGGGCCAAGTTCCGCCGGCACAAAGCTGCTGTGAAGATGCACACCCTGCTCGACCTGCATGGCAACATCCCCACGTTTATCAGCATTACCGACGGCAAAACGCACGACGTCAACATCCTCGACGAGTTCGGTCCCGAGCCCGGCGCCTTCTATGTCATGGATCGCGCTTACGTCGATTTCGAACGTCTCTTCGTGTTCACCCTCTGCTCGTCCTTCTTTGTCGTGCGCACCAAGAGGAACGTCGTTCTGCAGCGGCGCTACTCGCACACCGTCGACAAGTCCAGCGGCGTGCGCTCGGATCAGACCGTCATCCTAACGGCCATCAAATCGGCCAAAGCCTATCCCGACCCGTTGCGGCGAGTGAGTTACTTCGACGCCCAGACGAACAAACGGCTGCAGTTCCTAACCAACAACTTCGCGCTCCCGGCGCTGACCATTGCCGAGATCTACCGTTCGCGCTGGCAGGTGGAGTTGTTCTTCAAGTGGATCAAGCAGCACCTGCGGATCAAGAAGTTCTACGGCGCCTCCGAGAACGCCTTGAAAACGCAGATCTGGATCGCCGTCTCGGTTTACGTGCTGGTTGCGATTGTGCGCAAGAGGTTGGGCCTCGAGGCGAGTCTCTACCAAATCCTACAGATTCTCAGCGTTACCTTATTCGAGAAAACGCCCATTTTACAGGCCTTGCAGCCGTCCGACTCCCATGAAGACCTACTTGCTGACCCTAACCAGTTGATTCTATTCGACTTCTAACCGGACAGTAGTGCCGAGCGGCCTATGGACGCACCGGCCCGGCCTGGACCAAGCTTTTGGAGTGCGAACGAAACAGCCATCGAAATCCTCAGGCGGCGACGGCCGGCCGGCGGCGAATGTACTCCTGGGCAGCCTCAGCAAGCACCTTCGAAAACGTCGTCTTCTGCCGAAGCGCGATGATCTTCAGCTCGGTCACTGCGTTTTCGGGAAGCTCGGAGTTGAAGCGCCGCTGGCTCTCCGCTTGCGCTTCTGGCATACTCGTGGGCGATTGGGCTGGTGTGTTTTCGGTTGCCATGCGACATATAGTGGCAGTGACACACAGGCGACGTCAAGGGAGAACGTGGCTAAGTCACAAAATATTTCAAATCCAGGGACGCTCGCCTACGCTGTTTGGTCCATCCGTAAGCGCCTAGGCCCAAGGGCTACGCAGAAAAACCTCGCTAGCCGGCTTGGACTCCTGTCGCACGCGACTGTGAGTAAGTGGGAGAGCGGTTCGCGCACCCCCGACCGGCCAATCCTGCGAAGACTTCTCGACCTAGCGATCGAGCCTCATGAAGTCGAGCCGATTCGGGCGGCACTGGGGACCGTTCAGATCGGGGAATTTACGGTTGTGGCTTCCGAGGAGCCGGTCCGCGACCCGGATGAACAGGCCGCAAGGCTGCGAGAGCAGATGCAAGCCGACGCTGCCAGCGTGCTCGCGACCGCAAGCACCTTGGAGATGGCTACCCTCAGGAACGTCCTGCTTCTCTTTCGCAAGGGCGGCTTCTGGTCGCGCGCGTTGGCCGAGCTAATCCACGCAGCGCACTTCGGCCGAGACGCGCACATCACCCCGCGAGTTTTGCGGTTCATCGAACAGGCCGGCCCGTCCGACCGTGCTCAGCTAGAAGCGCTTCTCGGCGGTGCGCAGGTGGGGCCGATTCCCGACGATCGCCTTCGGAAATACCTGTATCAAATGGCTGATTCCCTCAGCGGCGGGGAAGAAGAATACCGGGCGGAGCTCCAGCCCACAGTCGAGGCCATCGAGCGAGAGATTCTTGAAGAGGAAGAAATCCGAAAGCAGGCATCCTCTCCCGCCGATCAGCAAGAGAAAGCCATCATCGAGGCCGCACTGAAGCTCCACCGTATGCGGCACGAGTCGTCGATCGCCGAGTCGATCTTGAACATAGTCCACCAAGCCGCCAAGGCCCCGCAAAGTTGAGTCGGAGCCGATCATCGAAAATCGGCACGAGCTACTCGACGAACGGGACATCGCCCGCTGGCTGGCGTCGAACCCGGACCCGAAGACCGTCCACGAGGTAATGAACTACGTGCATACCGGCCTGGAGGCCGTGGACGAGGACGAAGACGACGAGCAGCCGGAAGCGAAGAAGCGGGGGCGTAGCGACGCCTCAGGGCGAAGCGATGTGGTATCCCGCGACCGTGCGCGCCGTGCTCAAGTCAGTCGAGCTGGATAACTATCACTTGGGTGTGCGACAAATTTGTGACGCTCAGGCCGCCCGGGCGCGATTGTCCCAGTAGTCGTCAAAACGGCGGCGGGTGAGCCGCGCGCAGCGCAAAGCCACAATCGCGTTCGCGCCGCGCACGCTCCAGAACATCCCCGAACGCTTCAGCCGACTCGCGATCACCGTGCGACATCCCGCCTCGATCACCCCCGAACCCACAAACAAACCCTGCCGTCGAAACTCGTCGTATCTCATCCGTTCGGCGTTGCGCTGGAAGTAATCCGCCTCCAGCAACAGTTGATGCGCCAACTCGGCGTCTTCAGTTTCGAAACTTCGCAACGCCGCCACGAGCGGCTCGATGCGCCCCGCGTCGAGCTTCTCCTTCAGCCGCCGCGCCCAACCGCAGCGACGCTTTTCGTCCCGCGGAAACAATTTCGCCGCCAGCCCCCACAGGTGTTCGCGGGCGTGATAGAGGTCGACGATCTCGACCGCGCCGGGGAAATATTCATGCGAAAGATTCCAGATCCACGAAGCGCCGTCGCCGATGACGACCTTCTTGCGCGCCCGGCGCCAGCCCCGCCGCAAGGCCTCGCTCCAGATTCGCCGGCCGAAAGCGGCAGCGTCTTCGATCGCGCCGGTGTAGCTGGTTGAGTCCTCGTCGCGGAGGGCCCGTCCGTTGTCGTCACAGCTTGTTTGAGTGAAGACGCAGCCCAGCTTCACCTCGCGGGTGCGAGCCGGACCGCCGGCTTTGCCTTTGCGCCCTGCCGTCTCAGCGCCGGTGACCGGCACGCCCGTGCCATCCATCTCGATATAGAGTATCGGAGTATCCTCTCCGAATATCTCAGGAAGCTCGAACTGTACGGCGCGGGAGATCTCGGCCTGTTCGTGGTCCGCGATGTCGGCGCCGATCGCCTCGGCTTCGCGCTCCACCGCCTTCGCCGTCAGTTGCACTCCAGCCAGCTCTTCGAGCAGCGCGCGGCCGCGATCGAACGACGTCTCGGAGCCGACCAACGCTGTCATGCGGCGTACGCCCGGCGAATATTGCGTCCCTTCAACGTCCAACTCTTGGTCGCGAGGCGCGCAGCCGGCGCCGCAGCGATTGCAGTGATAATACGGCCGTTCGACGACGACTTCGCCCAGCATTGTGACGATCTTCTTGCGGCGGCGGCCGGCCAAGCGCGCCTGTTTGCCACAAGCGCACAGCTGTCGCGATTCGCTCGCTTGCTCCTCGTTCAAGAGCGTCTCGATCAGCCCCGCGCCGGCTTGATGCAGGGCGTCGCGCGTCGCTTGTTCGACCGCTTCCAGGTCCAGCTTCCCGCTCTTGCGCCGATCGGCGAAGACGACCCGCAGGAGCCGCCCTACTTCTTGGCCGACTTCTTGCTGGATCGCTTCGGCCGCCCACCGCCTGGGTTGGGCTGAATGGGACAGAGTAAAATCTAACGGTGAATCAAACCGTGCCAAATTCCACCCAGCAAAATCTACCGTCTGCACGGGATGCTGCCGAGACGCGTGCTACCAACCAGAATGCCGATCAAAAACCGGCCTTGACCTTGCCAACCGGTGGCGGTGCCATTCGCGGGATCGATGAAAAATTCCAGGTCAATCCGGCCACCGGCTCGGGGGCTATGACCATACCGATTGCAACGTCACCCGCACGCCAGGGCTTTGGTCCCCAACTCGCACTAAGCTATGACTCCGGCAGCGGCAGTGGACCTTTTGGACTGGGATGGAGTCCCTCCCTTCCTCGAATAACCCGCAAGCCCGACAAAGGGTTGCCAACGTACCAGGATAGTGAAGAGTCGGATGTCTTCATTCTCTCGGGAGCGGAGGACCTGGTTCCGGTGGTGGTAGATAACGGCGACGAGCTAACGCGCCATAGTCAGCCCCGCACGTTGGATGGAATACCCTATCTGGTCCAGCGCTACCGGCCACGGGTCGAAGGACTATTCGCCCGCATCGAACGTTGGACCAACCAACAGACTGGCGAGATGCACTGGCGTTCGATTACCCGAGACAACGTGACGACCGTCTACGGACGGACAAACGAAAGCTGGATCGCGGACCCTGACGATCCAGTACGAATCTTTAGCTGGCTCATCTGTGAAAGCTACGATGACAAGGGCAATGGCATCGTTTACCGGTACAAAGCCGAGGACTCCGAAAACGTGGATCGCCCCCAGGTTCACGAACGCAATCGCACAGAACTGTCTCGCTCGGCCAATCGCTATCTCAAAAGCATCCACTACGGCAACCAGACGCCTCGCCAGCCCGGTGAGAATCTGAGCGAACGAACTGACTGGATGTTCGAGGTGGTCTTCGATTATGGCGAGGGTCATCTCCAGCGACTGGAAGAAGACGATGATGGTCGACAGTTTGTCGAATCAACAATCGAGGAACGGCAGCCCTGGCCCGTACGCCAGGACCCTATGTCCAGCTACCGGGCCGGGTTCGAGGTCCGTACCTACCGCCTCTGCCGGCGGGTTTTGATGTTCCACCACTTCCCGGACGAACTGGGTGCGGCGGATTATCTGGTGCGCGCGACCCACTTTGCTTACACCGAAAGCCCCATCAACACCGTGATGGCCAGTGTCGTCCAATCCGGCTATCTGCGACAGGAAGACGGCGCCTACCAGGAGCGGTCGCTGCCGCAGGTCGAATTCGAATACAGCCAGGCTGAAATTCAAAGCGAGGTGCACGAGATCGGCAGAGACAGCCTGGAGAATCTGCCCGTTGGTCTCTCCGGTTCGCTTTACCGGTGGGTGGACCTGGATGGCGAAGGGATCTCCGGTATCCTGACCGAGCAGGGCAGCGGCTGGTTCTACAAACCCAATCTGGGCAACGCTCGCTTTGCCCCCCAGGAGACGGTTGCCGCAAAGCCATCCCTAGCTGCGCTAAACAGCGGTCAGCAACTGATGGATCTGGCTGGTGATGGGCAGCTTGACCTGGTGATGCTTGACAGTCCTGCCCCGGGCTTCTACGAACGAACCCACGACCGGTCATGGGCTGACCACAGGCCTTTTGCCTCTGTGCCATCGGTTGCCTGGGATGATCCCAATCTACGCTTTGTGGATCTGACCGGCGACGGCCACGCCGACGTGCTGGTTACCGAGGACCAAGTCTTTACCTGGTATCCCTCGCTCGCGGAAGAGGGGTACGGCTCAAGCCTCCGCACACCCCAATCGGATGACGATGAAACCGGTCCCCGCCTGCTTTTTGCCGATGCCACCCAGTCTATCTACCTGGCCGACATGAGCGGCGATGGGCTGACCGATCTTGTGCGAATTCGCAATGGACTGGTCTGCTACTGGCCCAGCCTGGGCTACGGGCGCTTTGGAGCCAAGGTAACCATGGACAACGCTCCCTGGTTCGATGCGCCCGATCTCTTCGACCAGCAGCGCATTCGGCTGGCCGATGTGGACGGCTCGGGCATTACCGACATTCTCTGCATTCAGCACGATAGGGTCGCCATCTATTTCAATCAGGCGGGCAACGGCTGGGCGGACGCTCAGTCCGTTGACCATTTCCCGAGCGTCGATAATCTCTCTGATGTGACTGTCGCCGACCTGCTGGGCAATGGCACCGCCTGCCTCGTCTGGTCTTCGCCCCTACCCGGCGACATAAACCGGCCCATGCGCTATATCGACCTGATGGGCGGCCAAAAGCCCCATCTGATGATCGGTTCCCGCAATAACCTGGGCGCTGAGACACGGGTGCAGTATGCTGCGTCAACCAAGTTCTATCTGGAGGACAAAGCCGCCGGTCGCCCCTGGATAACCCGCCTGCCGTTCCCGGTTCATGTGGTCGAGCGGACCGAGACCTACGACCACATCAGCCGCAATCGCTTTGTCAGCCGCTACAGCTACCACCACGGCTATTTCGACGGCGTCGATCGCGAGTTTCGCGGTTTCGGCATGGTCGAACAATTCGATACCGAGGAGTTCGCCGCGCTTAGTCAAAGCGACGCGTTTCCCACGGGCGACAACATCGAAGAGCAGTCACATGTCCCGCCGGTGCACACCAAGACGTGGTTCCATACGGGCGTGCACCTTCGCCGCCAGCGTATTTCGAACTTCTTTGCCGGTCTCCTCGACGAGGAGGACACAGGCGAGTACTACCGTGAACCGGACCTCACGGACGAACATGCAGCGCGGCTCTTGCTACCCGACACCGTCCTTCCCGACGGATTGAGTGTCGACGAGGAACGCGAAGCCTGCCGGGCCCTCAAAGGCGCGATGCTGCGCCAGGAAGTCTACGCACTGGACGGTTGTCCCTCGCCAAAACTCCATAGCCAATCAGAAAGAAGATCGGATTCGTCAACGATCCGGTTTTCTTGGTGTGGCCGTGTGGAGTGTTCCCAGCGATCCGGCCCTGGCGGCGAGCGTCCTGCATGGAAGATCAAGCGCCGTAGCACGGCTGATCCGTCCGCTGGCCCAGTCGACAACCGGCTCAGATTCGTGGTCTCGAAGGTTGCCTCTAGGCGGCGCGGCGTTCGTAGCGGTGGTGCAGTCCGCCGACTTCGGGAAACTCCACCACCTTGCCAAGTTCGGGACCTTGCGTCTCCCGCTCGACCGGAGCGTCCTTGTCCAACCCCAAGTGCGTTCTCGATCGATGATAATAGCCGAAATAGTTTTTCAAGATTCGCCTCAGGTGTTTCCAGTTGAGCACAATGACGTGGTTCAAACACTCCCGGGGGACCGATCCGATCAACCGCTTGGCGAAAGCATTCTGCCACGGACTTCGCGGGGCCGTCAGCACCTCCTTGACGCCCATGCCCTCGACTCGCTCACGGAACTCGTCGCCGTAGATCCCATCGCGGTCGCGCAGCAAATAGCTTGGCGCGGTCTCCTCCGGGAAGGCCTCGATCATCTGTTGGCCCGTCCAGAACGCCGTGGGATTGGCGGTCACGTTGAAATGCACCACGCGCCTACGCTCCAGCGAAAGGACCACGAATACATACAAGATGCGGAAACTGATCGTTGGGACAGTGAAGAAGTCCAACGCCACCAAATCGTTGGCGTGATTGGTCAGAAAGACCCGCCAGCTTTGCGACGGAGGCTGACGGGTCTTGGGAAGCAGCCGCGAGATGGTGCGCTCGGAAATCTCCAATCCCAGCTTGAGCAACTCGCCGTGGATGCGCGGCGCGCCCCAGAGCGGATTCGCCTGCCTCATCGTGCGAATCAGCTCACGGATCTCTTGGGTCACACGCGGTCGCCCGGACGTTCGCCCGAGCGGCCGGCTCTTCCAACGCCAGTAGCGTCGGAAACCCTGACGATGCCAGGCTACGACGGTCTTTGGTCGGACGATGTCTATGACCGAGCGCCAACCGGCCCAACAGCGGGCCAACCAGACCCAGAAGATACGATCGGTTTGACGCAGCCGAGGGCGTTTGACGCTTCGCTTGTAGACAGCGAGTTGCTGACGAAGAGCGAGATTCTCAAGGATGAGGCTCCGGCGACTCGGCACAGCCAGGTTCAGCAGCCTAACGAGACGAAAAACAAGAGGGATCACGGTTACCAGAGTGCGCGCATGGCGGGACCGGCTGTCAAGGGAGCCTGGACGCCAAGCTCCTCAATCTAAAACGGCTACGTAGTTTTGGCGAGGCACAAGCCTGGCCGGCGGCCGAACCGTGAGCGGCAGCTAAATTAGAAACCGATCCGAAGGCTGGTGTACCCGACGTGCGCCCGATACCCCTGCAGGCCCGTGAAGCGCTCAGTGTAGTTGTAGAACTGCCACCCCAGGTTCCACGACAGCTGATCAGTTATCGCAACCGACACCCGCCCTTGCGGCGATTGGTAGGTGAGCGGAAAGCTCGTCCGAACATTCGCGCCATCAAAGTTGAAATTCGGATAGGCCAGACCTCCAGCCGTCGAGCCCGGCGCACGCCCATCCCCGGTATCTTTGGTCAGCGAGTAGCCCGCGTAAAGCGTCAGGCGCTCGACCGGCGTTGCCCGAACCCCAAGGTTCACATTGTGAATGTTGCTCGTGTAGATGCTGAGCCCACGCTCCTGGCCCGTGAGGTCGAACAGATTCAGGATACCGGCCGAAGTGTCCAGGCCCAGATACGTGTAACCGCCGTCAAAAGTCAATCCCGACTCAGGCTCGACCCACGACACGTGCGCGCCGCCAGAGCGCGACTCCGAGCTGTATTGCAGCAGCTGGGTCGGATTGTTGTTGACCTTGTTGCGGAGGAACGCGCTCACCGAGAACCCGTCCTTACGCCACTGGATTCGCGCTGACTCATTGTGGAACTCGCGCTCGCTCACCGGCGTCAGCGGTCGATCAGCGCGACCCGCCTCGAAGTCGAATGACGCGCGCACACCCGGCGCCGGTAACCAGCGAACTCCCACCGCTCCCGCCTTGACATCGTTGTCGACCTCGGCGAGCTCGGTCTCAAAAGTGAACTCCGGGAACCGGAACGCGTCCGAGGTCGTGATGCGGCGCGTCGAAAAGCGATAAGCCCCGTAGAGGCTGACCTGTTTGACCGGCCGGAAGTTGACTTCGCTGGCATTGGTAATGTGGCGAATCCCAAGGTGTTCGAAGGTAAGGAATTCGTTGCGGAACAAGCTCACCTCGAGGAACGACGTTTGGCCGTTGATGCGAGTGTTGTTGAACGCCGTCGTGTTGGTGATCGTCCAGCGGGCGCTTGGTAGCAGCAACACGGTGAAGTCGCCTGAGCTCTGCTTGCGGTCCGCGTCGCCGACCACGAAGGTTTGCCGATTTGTCGTCGTACCCGAACCCGGGTCGAGTACGCCGAGCTCTTGGTTGAGCGTCGAGTTCCGCTCCCCACTCGCGTAGACGTAACGCGCGCTGAATCCGATCCAGCGCTCCTTCTCGGTACGAAGGGCGACCGTCGTCACCGGGGTACGGCCGGTAAAGGGCTCGCTACGCAGGAGCGACTCCACCGGCTGAACGTTGCTCACGTCCGTCGGCAGCCGTGAGCCGTCGCCAAACAGGTTGTCCTCGCGGTAGTCGTCCACTGACTGGATCGCCGTCAAGGCCAGCCCCAGAAAACGAGTGTTGACCCCGCCGCGATACTGATTATTCCGCTGGTCGAGGTCGGTCTGATAGCGCAGGAAGCTTGCCCGATCGAATCCGCCTCTGCGGTCTCCAATTCCTTCCGACGCAAAGCCCGGCCCGGTGCGGCGGTTGCGGTCGTAGCCGAAAAGAATCTCGAAACGCGAACCCGGCCGCAGCGTGAAGTCGTGCGATTGCAGCGTCCGCTCGGTGTTCAAGCCGTGCTCGCCCTGCCACAAAGCCGGCAAGCGGTTGTAGTAACGACTCACGCGGTATTGCATGTCGTAGCGGTACCAGCCGTTTTTTTCAGCCCGCACGATGTGCGACTGATAGGGGTCGGTCACCGCGCCCGAGGTGCGGAAGGAGAAATCGTCGACCAAAGTCCCCTTCCCCCCCTTGGAGTTGATCCGTAGCTGCCCTTCGAGCAGCCGTATCCCGTTGCCGTAGTTCACGCTGGCGCGATAGACGTCGCGGTTGCCGCCAACATCGGCGAAGCGATACCCCACCTCAAACGAGTTTGAGACCGTGTACTCTCCTTTCTCGGCCAGCTGGTCGGGACGGTCGGGAGTCGGCGCGACCGCCTGCTGGCCCAGCGCCAGCGGACACGCGGTCAACACTGCGAGCCAGAGTCTCATCTTCGAAAGAGCGAATCGACATTCGAGCCGTGAATCCGCGCATGGCAAGTGACGCAGTTCTGAAAGTTCGGGTCGCCCAAATTGTGAAACGACCGGCTCGGGCCGGGAATCTGCGTCGCCCGCGTCCCGAAACCCATGATGCCGCTGTGGCACTCCAGGCACATCGTGAAGACCGCCGGACGATTGAGCAGGCGCGGGTTCGTGCTGCCATGCGGGTTGTGGCACGTCGGGCAACCTTCCACACGGACCGGCGGATGCTCGTGAACGAAGGGTCCACGCTTATCGGTATGGCACTTCGTGCAGGGCAAGTCGTTTCCGAAGGCTTGCGAAACCATGCGCGGTGAATGCCCGGTGCGCCAAGTCGCCATCGCCGAGCCATGCGGGTTGTGGCAGTCCGAGCAATCCATCGCGCCTTCGTTGACGCGATGCTTGAACGGCATGTCGAACCGCGCTCTGACCTCGAGATGGCAGGTGTAGCAAACCTCGCGCTCACGATCGGCTAGCAGCGGGCCGAGCTCGGCCGACTCGTGAATCGAGTGGCAGCTGATGCAGCTGACTTCGCCCGTGGAATGCGACGACCTCCGGATTTGCATCTTCCCGAAGTCCTTCGAGTGGCAGTTCAGACAGCGGTCCAAAACGGCGGCCGGCTCGACCTGAGGGAAGCGAAGGATCTTCGACGTGTCCCCGCCGCCGATGACATGGAGCCCGGCGGGGCCATGGCAGCCCTCGCAACCCGTGTTCGCCTGGTCTTCCTTGCCACTGGCGACGGACTTGAAATGTGGGTTGCGATGAAAGTCGTCCCAGACCTGTGGATGGCATCCTTGGCAGATCTGGCTGCCTAGGAATTGCTGGCCAGGCTCAAGCTCCTGGCCAAGCGCCAGCAGCGGCGCGAAGGCAGCGCAAACCAGAGGTAGGCAACTTCGCACGGAACCCGTCCATGATACCTGAGCCCCGATCTTCAGATCGGGGTTCTGGAGTTTCTACATTTCGAGCGAATTAGCGGACCCCAAGGTAAACCTTGGGGCTCAGCGCCGCTGGCACTATTGGTCCTGTGAGCGCTGATCTTTAGATCGGGGTTGGCCCCTGGGGCGACAACTTTCTTGTCGAACATGTCGAACACCATCGTTGCGCCGCGGCGCCCCGACTGTGATAGAATCCGCTATCTTGGAGTAGAAGAGGAGACAAAACCGAACGCCTATGGCATACATCATCGCAGAGCCCTGCATCGGCACTAAAGACGCGGCGTGCGTCGACGCTTGCCCTGTGGATTGCATCCACCCCAAAACGGACGAAGACGAGTTCGAAAAAGAAGAGATGCTCTACATCGAGCCTGACGAATGCATCGACTGCGGAGCTTGTGTGCCCGTCTGTCCCGTCTCGGCCATCTTCGCCGAAGAGGATTTGCCCGACAAATGGGCGGACTTCACGGAGCGTAACGCCAAGTTCTACGAATAGTCAGCGCGCTCGTTGAGAAACCGAAGGCCCGCGTTTCGTCGCGGGCCTTCTTACGTTCTAGGGGGCGCCGGCCGTTCTAGGCTCCGGGTTTGCCCCGGTCGCCCTTGCCACCCTTCGCGCCCTTCTTGCGAGGACGGTGAACCTTGTGGCAACCTCGGCAACCTTGGCCCATCTTGCCGAGGCTTGCGTTCCAAGCCGCCGCATCCATCGCCTTCGACGCCGCCAAAAGGGCCTTCGCGCCGGCCAGTCCAGTCATTGCGTTTTCTTTCCAGACGTCATCCTTGACGCGTCCGCCCATCAAGGCGAGGTTCATGCTCTCGCCGATCATGGTAGCGGCGTGCTCGGAAGCATGCCAGTCATCCTCGGACTTCGGGCCGCCCGCCTTCCGCAAGGCTGCAAGCTTGTCGTTGGGGGCTTTGACGCCATACTCCATGATGCCGTGCAGCTCCCCGACGGCCTCGTAGGCGTGTTCGGCGTGCGCGGCGGCGAACATCAAGCTGCACGCGAGGGCAAAAGAGCCGAGTAGTAAAAGAACTTTTTTCATTGATCCTCCAATCGGCCAGGGCCAGCAGAGATCCCGGCGCCGGGCTTCCGGGCATTATAGCGGGATTGTCGAGATTGTACATTTACCGTCGTAGTTTTCAAGTTCCCTAGGGACCCCAACGGCGCGACCCAAGAGGCCTGGACGGGAGTCCACGCCTCTGGTGTCGGTTCGATCAACCTTCGTCGATGTACTCTTGCCAGCGGTTGGGATTCAGATACAGTGCCATCGGCTCGCCTTGATTGCAGGTGTAGTCGACCGCGTCATCGACACGACGCGGATTGGGTAGCGGAATCGTGCTCCCATGCCGCGACCATCAGCGGCGCTTACCGAACTCGTCATTCAGAGCGCGACTGATTCTGGATTTTAGCTTCGGGAGGAGCTCTGATGGACCGGCCGGAGAAGCGACAACGATGTGGACATGGCTGCTACGCACGTGCGCCGCGTGAAGGACCCAACGGCGGTAGGCGCAAGCTTCCCGAATTGCGTGGAGGGTAACAGCTCTCGCTCGCCGGTCGAGCATCGCCGGGGCGTGTTTCATCTGGGCCCGTTCAGCCCTTACGCGGGCGTCGTTCGCCGGCGGATAGGGTGTTCTCGGGGCGTTATGGTCTCGGTCGACCGAGCCTTTTTCCGAGCCGTGAAGACGTGTGCCGTAGCAGGCGAAGGTTACAAAGTAGGCCCGCTGCCGGGACGCGGGGCCTCGTCGGTGTCACTCACAAGTCCACGGCAACTATACCAATCGAGTACGAAACGGGTGTGCGACATAAATGTGAGCGAAAGGCGTAACTGCAATGGTGAAACGCTTGTCCGAGCGTACACCTACGTGGGGCGCGGGCGCAGGCCATCCGAAACAATCATAGCCCCGGGATTCATCCCGGGGAAACCGACCCGCTAGGCGCCCTTCTTCCGACATTCGGGTGCGATTCCGCGTCCAGGCGCGGAATCGCACCCGAATGGGATCTGGGTCGCGCACCGGCCGCTTTGAACAGCCCAGCACCTAGGTAACACTTTTCCCCAACCACATAGGTAACAGTTTAAGGGTTGAACCAAGAGAAGGTTCTTTGCACGAAATCCTTCCCGGAAACGCTCGGGGGGCGCCGGGGGAGCGAGCCCGTAGGGCGAGCGGAGGAGGCGCCCCCCGAGCGTTTCCGCCGCAGTCGGTGCTCCCCCCTGCCCGGCCGCGGGCCCTCGAATAGGCTACGCTCGAGCCAGTCCAGCTCCAGCGGCCCAAACCAGACCGCCCAGCCGTGCTCATGCTCTTCCAGGCCCACCGTCTCGCCCGCCAAGGTCTCGCTGAGAAACAACTGACGCCCCAGCAACCCAATGTCGCCCTTGCTCTGCACTCGCCGCGGCAGCATCCGATCCGGATACTCCAGCTCCGGCAAGCGCTCCGGATACGGCCTCCACGACGGCTGATACACGCTCGCCGGCGTTGCCATCGCTAGCGACTCGTGCGGACGCTCCTGGTTGTAGATCTGCCGAAAACGATCGAACGCCCGCTGTTGCGCTCGCAAGTTGCGCTCCGGCGGCGTCGCCGTCTCGGCCTTGAGCGTCCGATGCATGCGCTCATGACGCCCGTTTTGCTCAGGGTGTCCGGGGTCGATTCGCTGCAGTTGAATCCCGAGCCGGATCCACCACACGCTGAGCCGCGAAAGCCCCGCCAAGCCCGTCGAGGCGAACGGCGGACCGTTATCGGAAAGGATCCTCGTGGGCAGGCCGTACTCCCGGAAAGTCGCTTCCATCAGCGGCCGCACGTGCGCCGTGTCGCTGCGCGCGACCCTTTGACAACGCAACAGATAGCGGCTCGCCGTATCGGAAATCGTCAGCGGATCGCAGCGTTTGCCGTCGCCGGTTTCGAACCAACCCTTGAAATCGATCGCCCAAACTTGGTTGGGCGCCTTGGCGCTGGTGAGCTTACTGGAAGGCGTGGCGTGGCGCCGGCGCTTACCGGGGTGGGTGAGTCCGTGGCGTTTCAGCAGCGCCCCGATAGTGGAGTGCGCCGGCCAATTGATGTCAGGGTTGGTGCGCTCGAGTCGCGCTTTGAGCTTGTCTTCGCCCCAAGTGGGATAGCGCGCCCGCAAGGCCAGGATCTCTCGCTCGATCTCGGCGGGAAAGGCTTGCGCTTGCCGTTTGGGCGCTTTGGATTGATCGGCCAATCCGGCGACGCCTTGTTGGGCGTAGCGATCGAGCCATTTGTAGCCGGTCTTGCGGCTGACGCCGAAGCGCCGACAGACGGCGGCCATGGCATCCTCCCGGGTTAGAACCTCTTGAACGAATCGCAATCTTTCGTCTTGCACACGGGTCTCCTTCCATCCCAAAACAAAAGTCCTCCTTTTGTTCTAGGATGCCAATGTGTTACCCATGTGATCGGGGAATTGTGTTACCTATCTGCCCGGGCTATACCGCTTTTGACCCCGGGATGAATCCCGGGGCCTGGAGTTTCTACATATTTTACCCGTCAGCGGCGGCGCCGAAGGCCTGCCAGGAGGGTTTGAGCCCCAGCGGAGCCAGCAAATCGGGGTTTTCGACCATTTCTTTCCGCAACAGCGCCACCAGATCCAGACAAGAAGGCCTCTTTGCCTTTTTCCTCCATTTCGGCAGCGGCGCATAGGCCTCTCCGCGCCCCGGACCATACGCCAGCAACGACGCCAGCAGCAAAGCGCTGTACGCCGCCACCGCCAATACCGGTTGCTTCGGGACCGCCGTCTCGCTCCATAACTGCGCCTGTCCCACGCCCAACGTGTCCTTCTCTTCGCGGTGGTTCACCTCGATCTGCCAACGGTCGAAATAGATCTGCAACAGCTCGCGCGCCTGGCTGGCGAGGTCCGTCGTGAGTAGATACGCCGGCTGGCGGTAGTACATCTTGCTCGAAAGGCGCTTGCTATAGGGGGTCGGCGCGACCACCAACAAACGCAACGGCGTGCGCCGCGCCCCGCCCTGCCAGTACACCTCGTTGACCTCTTTATAACGGATCTTGCGGCGCTTGCCGCCGTAGAATAGCTTGGTCGTTTTCCAGACGATCGTCTCGTCGCGGCGCACCTGTTCGGGGCGGAACTTTTCGACCCCATAGAAGCGTCGCGAGCCGGTCGGCGCGGCTTTGCACAGCACAGCGTCCAGGCGCGTGCGAGCGATGAGCTCGGTGCGATCGCGCGGCGCCAGGAAAACGGTGCGGTTGCTGAAACTGCCGTCAAGCGACAACACCATCTTCTTGGCGATCCCGCCGGCGGCATCCAGCGCAGCCCGCAGCGGCGCCATCATGTCGACTAAACGTTGCGAGATGCGACAGCGCTTGCGCGCTTGTTCGTACTGCTCTCGCTCGGCGTCGCCGGCGCGTTTGCCGGGACGCTTGGGAACCGGCGCACATTCAAAACGCACCGGCAAGGCCCGCGCGCCGGTCTTGCCGCCGCGATCGAAGGGAACCAACAACGACGCTTGCAAGTAGCGCAACCCCAGCATCAAGTTCGCGTGAAACGGCGGCGAGCGCGGATCGTGTTGATAAAACGCCTGCTTGATCCTACGCCCCGTCTTGCGCAAGCGCGTGTCGTCGATCGCCACGCCCACCAACCGTGAGCGGCAAAACCCCAAGGCGCGCTTCCACACCGGCGCGAACAACTCTTGCGGACGCCACTTGCAGCGCTCGTGCAAAAAATAGTCCGCGCTCCAGCTGTTTTGCTCGCCGCCGTTGGTCCAAATAATGCGCGAAAGCGTGCGGCGGCCCAGGCAAACCAGGCCTCCCAGGCCTTGGCGCACCGCGCGTCGATGCGTGCGTTGCTGGGGAAAGGCGCGCCTCCAATCAGCGCTGATCGACAGGAACTGAGGAAGCAGCATGGGAACCTCCAGGGGACAGCTAATCCGGGCCGCGTAGCTAATCCGGGCTACGCAGCGCGAAAGTGTTCTTCGCGGTGCGCACAAAACGGTCGCCGCGAGCGATCTTCTTCGACAGCGCCGAGACGAGGCTTTCGCGGTCAACCGCACGGGAAAACCTGGCCTGAATGCCCTCGATCAACTCCGCGATATGCGGCGGACGCTCGGCGCCGGCGAGTATGTCATGGGCCATATCGACCTGAGACATACCTTGAGGCGAAGGGCGCTTGGGCCGGGGAGGGGGTTTCGATCGCAGCCGACGAACGGCGCGCAGCTGAGCATCGAGGGCTGATTCTAGGGTTTCCAGAAGAGTATCGCGGAGATCGTCGGGCATAGGCAGCGGCGCCGAGCGGGGCCAAGAACAGAATAGCTCAATCCTGTCGGTATGTCAATAACTATCTACCGACCTACCTCAACCATGGCCCTCCCCGTCCACAAATGTAGAAACTCCAGGGGCGCGACATGTCGCGCCCTCTCACGTGAGAACTCCGTATCTGGCGTTTCCACCCTGCTATCTTCTTGGAACTATGGCTCGCGTCTCGCTCCTGCTGCTGGCCCTTTTCTTGCCTGCTTCCGCGGAAGATTTCCTCTCCTGGGCCCAATTGCCAGACATGCCCGAGCCCCTCGGCGTCGCCGGACCCTTCGTCGGCGTCAGTAACGGCGCCCTTGTCGTCGCCGGCGGCGCGCATTTTGAAACCTCGCCCTTCCAAGGCGGCGTGAAGCTCTGGATCGACCGCAGCTACGCCTTCGAGCCCGGCAGCGGGAACTGGCGCGAGGCCTCCCCCCTCCCGCGGCCTCTCGCCTACGGCGGCGCCGTTTCCACCGCCAACGGAATGATCTGGGCCGGGGGCTCGGATTCGCAGCAACACTACCGCGACGTCTACCGCGTTGTCTTTGAGAATGGGCAGCTTAGCTACGACCCGCTGCCGCCATTGCCACGCCCGGCCGCCAACTTGGCAGCGACCGTCCTAGGCGACACCGTCTACCTGCTCGGAGGCCAGGAAGCCCCCAACTCCACCGAAGCCCTTAAAACATTCTGGGCCCTCGACCTGAGCGCCCCGGACCCGCAATGGCAAGAGCTCGAACCCTGGCCAGGCCCGGGACGGATCCTAGCCTCGGCAGCCTCCCAGGACGGCGCCGTCTACCTCTTCGGCGGCGCCGAGCTCCTCCCAGCCGGTGGCGCCGCCACCCGCCGTTTCCTCAGCGACGGCTACCGCTACCGACCCGGTGAAGGCTGGGCCGAAGTCGCCGGCCCGCCCAACCCCGTCGTAGCCGCGCCCACCGTCGCCTGGGGACCGACCCACGTCCTCGTCGTCGGCGGTGACGACGGCAGCTCGTTCTTCCGCAACGACGAGCTCGGCGACTCCCACCCCGGCTTCCGGCGAGAAGTCCTCGCCTATCACACCGTCACCGATACCTGGACCAACCTCGGCGCCACCCCCTTCGGTCACGTCACCACGCACGCCTTAGAATGGCAAGGCAACCTCGTCATCCCCAGCGGCGAAGATCGCCCCGGCCACCGCTCCCCCTCGGTCTGGACCGGAACCCCCAAGCTCACCGAACCCCGCTTCGCGACCGCCGACTACATCGCCCTCGGGCTTTACTTGGCGTCACTCGTCCTCATGGGCATCTACTTCTCCCGCAAGAACCAAAGCACCGACGACTTCTTCCTCGCCGGGCGCAAGATCCCCTGGTGGGCCGCCGGCCTGAGCATCTACGGCACCCAGCTGAGCTCGATCAGCTTCATGGCCGTCCCCGCGAAGGTCTACTCCACCGACTGGGTCTACCTGCTCGTCCAAGCCTCCATCGTCATGATCGCCGTCCCCGTCGTGTTCGTCTACCTACCCTTCTTTCGGCAGACCAACATGACCTCCGCGTATGAGTACCTGGAATCCCGCTTCAACCTGCCGACGCGCCTGTTCGCCAGCACGGCTTTCATCCTCTACCAACTCGGCCGAATGTCGATCGTCTTATTCTTACCGGCAATCGCGCTGTCGACCGTCACGGGAATCGGCGTCTACACCTGCATCATCGTGATGGGCGCTCTGGCGACTCTCTACACGGTGATGGGCGGCATCGAAGCCGTCATCTGGACCGACGTCATCCAAGTCTTCGTCCTGCTAGGCGGCGCGATCTTGAGCCTGATCATCATCCTCACCCAAGTCGACGGCGGACTCAGCGGCCTCATCGCGACCGGCTCGGCGGCCGGCAAGTTCCACACCTTCAACTGGAACTGGGACTACACCACAACCGCCGTCTGGGTCGTGCTGATCGGGAACCTCTTCAACAACCTGGTGCCCTACACCTCCGACCAGGCCGTCATCCAGCGCTACCTGACGACCAAAGACGAAAAATCCGCCGCCCGCGCCATCTGGACCAACGCCCTGATGATCCCGTTTTCGACGCTTGTGCTTTTCCTGGTTGGCACCGGCTTGTGGGCCTTCTACCGGCAGCGCCCCGAACTGCTGAGCCCCTCACTTCCCGCCGACTCAATTTTTCCGCTGTTCATCTCCCAAGAGCTCCCCACCGGTCTGGCCGGCCTGGTCATCGCCGGCGTCTTCGCCGCATCCATGTCGACGCTCGACAGCAGCCTCAACAGCGTCTCCACCGCGATGGTGACCGACTTCTACAGCCGCTTCCGCCGCGCCGCCTCCGACGCCGCCCGCCTCCGCCTAGCCCGTATCCTCACTGCAATCCTCGGCGTAGCGGCAACAGGAATTTCCATCACCCTCGCCACCTTCAACATCGGCTCCCTGTGGGACACCTTCCAAGGCATGATGGGCCTGTTCGGCGGCAGCATGGCGGGCCTGTTCGCGCTCGGCATCCTGACAACTCGCGCCAACGGAACCGGCGCCATGGTCGGCGCCATCAGCGCGGTCTTCATCCTCGCCTGGGTGCAAACCTACACGCCGACACACTTCTTCCTCTACGGTATGGTCGGAGTCCTGAGCTGTTTCGTCATCGGCTGGACGAGCAGCTTATTTTTCGGGCGACCGCATCGAAACTTGACGGGATTGACGGTCTTCACCCGCCGCCCATGAGTCGAGCCGATCGTTATTCCCCGCTGGCGGTAAACCCGATCCGCCGCTTGGGCTTCGCTGGCGGTTTCTCGAGCTTCCTGATGTACTCGAACACTTGGGCGATCAAGTGGCGTTGCTCCTGCTGCTCCCCTTCCAGCTTCTCCATCTTGCGGGCCAGGTCCTTGTGGGTGGCCAGCACTTCGCGCATCCGGACAAACGCCCGCATGATGGCGATGTTGACCTGGACAGCGCGATCGCTTCGCAGGACGCTCGACAGCATGGCCACGCCTTGCTCGGTGAAAGCGTAGGGAAGGTAGCGGCGGCCGCCTCTGCTGCGTTTTGAGGTTTCAATTTGAAACCTCAAAACGTCATCCTCTTCCGCGGAAAGACGGAACATGAAGTCTTCTGGGAACCGCTCGATATTTCGCTTTACCGCCAGATTCAGCGACTTGGTTGGAACTCCATACAGCTCAGCGAGATCCGAATCGAGCATGACCTTCTTACCGCGTATCAGGTAGATCCGCCGTTCGATCAGCTCAACTGGCAACGCCAGACTTTTTGTCGGGGAGGGTTTCGCTTTCCTGGCCATGAAAGGGCTGCGGTTAATGGTCTCGGGAAGGTTGAAGTCGCAATTTGCGACTTCAAAAGCTGTCAGGCTTTTTGGAATCGTACCAAGCCCAGAGAGTCCGTCAAGAGCGGTCCGGCCGTTTTGGCAGGCGCGCTCATATGACATTGCGTTGCGGATCAGGGCTCAGTACGACGAGACGTTCGACTATATTCCTATGAATCCGGTCAAACGAAGATTGGTGGATGAGCCAGGAAAGTGACGTTGGTCGAGCGCCCGCTGCTTTACGGATCGCTCCGGCCTGATCGAAATGGATGAGGTCCGCCTGCCACTCAATCCGGAGGATCCGATTTTGAGAAAAGCCGCAGTTCTCTGCGAGCCCTGCGCTACGCTGACGATTACTGACGATAATGGGAGTTGGTAATTCATGGCGATTGACGAGAGCGACCATAATCCGAAAGTCTTCGTTTCTTATGCTAGCGAAGACAAGGACCACTTCGTGATTCCGTTCGCGACTTACCTCAGGAATCAAGGCATCAAGGCGTGGGTGGCCGAGTGGGAAGTCAAGCCTGGCGACAGCCTAGTCGATCGGATTTTTGAGGACGGCCTCAAGGGGGCAGACGCAATGATCGTCGTGCTCTCCACGCATAGCGTCGACAAGCCGTGGGTGAGAGAGGAACTCAACGCGGGCATGGTGAACCGAATCGAGAAGGCTATGAAGCTGATACCGGTTCTGCTCGATGACAGTGAGATCCCTCCATGCTTGCAGCAAATCGTACGGGTGGACATTCCCAATTCGGCCTCGCCCGACGACGCGCTCAAGAGCATTGTCGATTCAATTTTCGGTCTGTATGATCGACCTCAGCTCGGTGCCGTTCCCGAGCGAACCTCTTCAAAGGCTCTCGCCATCCAGGGCCTGGATCGAATAGATTCCCTTTTTCTCGGGGAGGCGTGCTCGCTAGCGATTGAAACGAAGGATTCACTGATCGACGGAGAAGGGGAGTTCGCAGATCGGTTGATTGCTAAGGATCTTTCTAAGCAGCAAATCATGGACAGCCAAGAGATACTGGCTAACAAAGGTTACGTTCGAATGGACCGACTAATCGGCCCACCCCAGGTTTACCCTTTCATAATCACGACTGGTGGATTCGAGGAGTTCTTCCTGGCGAAGGTGAAAGGCTACGCCCGGATCCAGGATGTTGTCGCGAGAAGCGTTGTTCTCGATCACCGACAGTCAGCAAGGGAAATCGCGGCGGAGCACGACACCGAGGAAATGCTCGTCGCCCACGTGCTGACATTGCTTAACGATCGAGAGCTGCTCGGCATCAGCAGAAACAAGGGACCGATACAGGTAAGCTGGGTGGAGTGAACCCTAAAAATGAGACATTGAAATTCGGGACGAATTTCAGCGAATGGAAAGGAGTCCAGGATGGAAAGTCTCAAGCCGCGCAAGCCGCGGGAGTTCACGGTGGAGTTCAAGGAAGCCGCCGCCAGGCGGCTCCTAGCCGGCCAGAGCGGCACAGCGCTAAGCCGCGAGTTGGACGTCAAGCGCAGCCTGCTGTACCGCTGGCGGGACGCCTATCGCCAGGAAGGCGTCAACGGCTTGAGCCGGCGGCGAGGCCGGCCGAAACCCGGCCGCTCGGCGCCGCCCAAGATCCCTCGCGATCCGCGCGACGAACGCATCGCAGAGCTCGAACGACTGCTCGGCAAACAAGCCGCAGAGCTCGATTTTTTCGGACAAGCCTTTCGCGCCTTGAACCTCGCAGCCCCGACCAACGACGCCGGTGGCGCGAGCGGATCTACTCCATCGTCGAGCAGATCAGCGCCAAAGGCTCGCTCAGCGTCGAACACGCCTGCGAGCTCGGACGCGTGAATCGCGCCGGGTTCTATCGCCGGCTCGCCGTGTCGTCGCCCGCCGAGTGCGACATGGAATTGCGTGACCGCATGCAGCGGATTTCGCTCGAGAATCGTCGTTACGGCTACCGCCGCGTGACGGCCGAGCTGCGCCGCCAAGGCTTCCTCGTCAATCACAAAAAGGTCCTGCGGATGATGCGTAAGGACAACTTGCTGGCGGTACTCAAGCGGCGCTTCGTGCTAACAACGGATTCGAACCACTTCTTACCTGTTTATCCGAATCTAGCGGCGCACCTGAATGTGGACGGCGTCGATCAGTTGTGGCAATCCGATATCACCTACATTCGCTTGCGCGAGGCGTTCGTCTACCTCGCCGTGGTGTTGGACGCCTACTCGCGACGCGTGGTCGGCTGGCGGCTGGGGACGACGCTCAAAGCTGAGCTGGCTGTAGGGGCGTTGCGCGATGCGCTCGAGCTCAGACGCCCTGCCGCGGGGTGGATGCATCATTCCGACCAAGGCGTACAGTACGCTTCGAGCGCCTATGTCGAGCTGCTGGAGCAGCACGGCGCGATCATCTCGATGAGCCGCCGCGGCAACCCCTACGACAACGCGCGGGCGGAGAGTTTCATGAAGACGTTGAAGGCGGAGGAGGTTTGGTTGCAGCGTTATCGCACGCTTGACGAGGCGCGCGCATCGATCGGCGAGTTCATTGATGAGATCTACAACCAACGCCGGCTGCATTCGGCGTTGGGATATCGTCCGCCGGCGGAGTTTGAAGCGCTGGCGCGGCCGGCGGCAACAGCAGCGAGGAATCCGAAGTATGAGTTTTGAGAGGCATAGGCAAATCTATCAATCCGATGGGCCCTGGGCGGGCAGGGAGACATCGCCGGCGTTGGAGAAGCCGGGAGCGACCTTGGCGGCCGCCCCCGGCGCTCATCGTCTTGATGAGTTTGCGGCCGGGTATTCCTTGGCGGGTTGCTCTCCAGCAGAGCCCGCTTCCGCTTCCCCGGCTAGGACCAGCGTGCGACGATACAGCGAAGAAGGCAAGCGTTTTGCGGTGAATCGTAACCTGTCCCGATTTCGACTGTCTCACGCTTGGGGTTCACTCCAGGGTGTCGCCCGAACTCCGCAGACAGTTCGAAGTTCCCGGCTCCTAGCCAGTCCCGTAGCGCAGGGCTCGCAAAGACCTGCGGCCTGATCCCCGGCTACGGTCGCTGAGTCGTCGGAGGCCCGCCTCCTCCCTTGCCGAGCACGACCCTCCAGAGACCGAGCCCAAGGATCGGCGTCAGGAACAGCAGCCAGTAGCCGTAGGTGATCAAGCCGTAGCCGCGTTCAATCAGCGCGATCAGGCCGAAACGGTCGGCCAGCCAGACGGAGGCGACCAAGATTACCGCGGCGACCCCAAGACGGCGCCAGTGGGTGAGCGTGCGGCCGCGCTCGGCGAGGAAGCCCGCGACGCGCTCGTTGAATCCATGGATCATGCCCGTGCCGGTCTCGATGAAAGTGCCGAACAGCACGAGTTGGAAGAACAGTTGGAAGCCGGGTCGATCCAACTGGCTCAGCACGAAATTGGCTGGAATCGCTTCGTCCACGATCGAGGGATAGAACGCGAGCAAAGCAGTATAGATCAGCGCGCCCGGGAACATGGCGATCCATCCCGCCATGAAGCCGGCGATCATCGAGTCGCGGCGGTTTTCCAGATGACGCACGACAAACAACATCGCCGGCAAGGCCGCTAGGTTGTAGGCGGCGTATTCAAGGCCCCCCACGAGCCACTTCGAGTCGGGCGTCGAAACCCCGGCGTTGCGCGCGATGTCGCCTCCGAAGCTGGGAACGACGAGCGCGATCATCAGCAGGTACACGAGGTAAAGAGCGATCGACCAGAGCGAGAAGAAACGTTCGATCAGCGCGCTCCCCCAGAACGCGAAGAAGGCGACAGCCGCAACGGCGACCAGGGTCCCGATCAGCGGCGCCGAGCCGAACATCTCTCGCGAGAGCTCGCCCGACGCCGAGCCCACGACCGCAATCGTCAGAACAGTCGACAGCACATAGAGAACCTCAAACGCCGGCCAGCCGCGGCCTAGCAGCCCTTTGGTGAAGGTGCGGTAATCGAAATGGCGCCCGCTACGGGCCAGCTCGAAGCCCAGAGCCAAGATGACGCCCCAGACCAGCGTCGCGACCAGCATGCCTCCGTAGCCGCCCAGCGGGCCCTGGGTCAGGAAGAACTGCACCAGCTCGCGCCCGGTGCCGTAACCCCCGCCGACCACGATCGACTGGAACACGAGGCCCGGGAGCAGATACTTCTGGAACGCTTTGGTCATCGGACGGAAGGGCCCATGATCGCAGAGTAGCTTCCGCCAGGCGCCGCCAACCCTCGCGCTCGCCTATCAAGCTACGATGTGAAAACGTGCACGAACGCAGTCGGAACCAGTTCATCCGCGATCAACCTGGCCTCCACTCAAGGCATCCGGCCGTGCGTATATGACGCCGACTGATCCCGCCGCAGCGACGAATCCCAAACCCATGGATCGAGCCGCGGGTCACAATCTCGTAGCGAAGGCTCGATTGGCCCTGCTCTGGACGGGCGGAACGGCCATCATCACTCAAGCTTCCAGCTGGGCGCTCACCCTCTGGACCGCGCGGATCCTCGACCCGACGGACTACGGAATCGTGGCGATGAGCCAAATCCTCGCGCCTTTTATGGTCCTGATCGCGTCCCTCAACCTGGGCACCTGGATCGTCCAAACCAGCAGTTTCGGCGCCCGAGAACGCGCCGCGATGTACGGGCTCACAAGCGCACTGGGCCTGCTCATGACGTTGGCCGGATTGGCGATCGCTCCTCTCGTCGGGCAGTTCTTCTCGAACGAACAGGTCGTCGACCCTTTCCGCGTGCTGAGCTTGACGTTTGTACTACAGGCGTCTTCAGCCGTGCCGATCGCGATTCTGCGGAGGGATCTGGACCTTAAGCCGATCGCCTTGTTGAACCTGATCACTGGAGTGTCGGCCGGACTGCTGCAACTCGGCCTTGCCCTCTTAGGCTTCGGGTACTGGTCCCTGGTCGCCGGAAACGTCTTCCGCGCGGTCGCGATCACGATATGGGCTCACCTGCACGTAGGGCTGCCGCGGCGGGTCACATGGCACAGCACAGTCAACAGAAAAGCGCTGGCCTTCGGCCTTCCGGCGACGTTTGCCCTCTTGGCGGCCATGGTCTACACCTCGGCGGACAAAGCCATCATCGGCCGGCTGTTCAGCGTCGAGTTCCTCGGCTACTACACGATGGCCTTCTTTCTGACGGACTTGCCGCTCGCCAAGATCAACGAAGTTCTCCGCCCGGTCTCCATTCCCTACTTCGCCCGGCTGGACTCTCGCGAACGCATCAGGGAGCACTTCGCGCTTTATACGTTGTCTTTCACGTCGCTGATTTTCCCTGTTCTGGTCGGCCTCGCCGCAATCGCACCGGGGTTAATACAGCTTGTTCTGGGGGACAAGTGGAGCCCAGTCGTCACGCCGCTGCGCGTACTCTGTTTGGTTGGCCTCGCCCGGACGTTCGTGGACAATATTCCCCACCTGCTGTTCGCACTTGGCAAGCCCGTGGCGGTGCTTCGAATCCGACTGGTCTATGTTGCCTGCATGCCGGCCGCTCGGCCTACTTGCGGTCTTGCGGAAGGAAACCGGAATTCAGGTAGGCGACTACAGCCTCAGTGTTCTTCCGCCTCTAGTTTGCTCGCCCCTGATGGGCGTCGTAGTTTTCGCGGTTACTCAACTACTCGATCTGCGGGCCCCCATCGCCACGCTCGTCGGAATCCAGATCGTTGTCGGAGGGGCCGCCTACGCCAGCTTGTACCTGGTCTTGTTTCGACAACGCGCTAAGGTCATCCTGAAAGCGTTGCGCCGTTAACCGTGTTTGCTCTGCGCGGGCGCAATGTCCATCAGCGAGGTTGAGACGAGCGGCGTCGACACTTCGAGTGGCAGAATACCTCGGATGTCGTCCTGGAGCGTCGCATTCTGCGACACTGAATCGAGTTGCGTTTGGCCTCAGAACCTCGTCCCCAGTCGAAATCTCACGGGAATAAAGAACCCAGTAACGGCCCGACTATCAGTCTCACGTCTCGCGCCTCCTGGGTTTTTTTAGCGCGACTCTCCTCGTTTGTTTTCGCGATCATCCTTCCTCTGATTCTGACCCGTCAGCTAAGCCAGGAGGATTACGGCGTCTACAAGGTCGTCTTTCTTGTCGTCTCAATGGCGAGCGCGATGTTGCCGCTCGGCATGAATATAGGCGCGTTTTACTTTCTGTCGCGAGAGGGCGAAGACCGCAAGGCAACTATCCTAAACATCCTTCTGTTTTTGGCGACGGCGGGGACACTCGGCGGAGGTGCGGTAAGTCTGTTTCCCGAGACCCTGACCTTTATCACCGGGGACGACTCGATTGAGTCACTGGCTCCGTGGGTCGGGCTGCTGATCGCCTTCTGGGTAGTCGGTATGTTTTTGGAAGTCGCCCCGATCGCCAATCAAGAGCCGCGGCTCGGAAGCATGTTGATGCTGGCTACCTCGCTCACCAGAACCGGCATGTTCGTGAGTTCCGCGCTGGTCTTCGCGACGGTCCCAGCGCTGATCTTCGCAGCCCTATTGCAAATCGTCGTGCAAATCGTGGTATTGCTCGTGTACCTAGCTCGGCGGTTTCCGGGATTCTGGAAAGCGTTCGACCAGCAGCTTCTGAGGCGTCAACTGTCATACGCCTTGCCCTTCGGCGCGGCAGGATTGCTCTACATCCTTCAGACCGACGTGCACAACTATTTTGTGTCGCACGAGTTCGGCCCAGCCGTGTTCGCGATCTACTCGATCGGCTGCCTCCAGATGCCCTTGGTAGGCATGCTGACCGAGGCAGCGGCCAGCGTACTGCTTCCAAGGATTGTTGAATTGCGGAGTGATGACGATACAGAGGGAATCATCCAAGTCACAATGCGGGCGGCACGGAAGATGAGCGTTGCCTTTCTGCCTATCTATGGGCTCCTGACGGTCATGGGCGAAGAGGTCATTACGTTGCTGTTTACAGAGCGGTATCTTGCCAGCCTTCCCATTTTTCGCATCAACTTGTTGATGCTGCTATTCAACTTCTTGCCAACTGATCCGATCATGCGAGCCTATCCGCAATATCGTTACCCGATGTTAGTGCTTATGGCCGCTGTGGTGTTCGTTTTGATGGGGACATTGGCGTGGATCACGCCGGTTTTTGGAACGGTTGGTGTAATTTCGATTGTGGTTTTCGTACGTTTCATCGTACGGCTGATAGTGGTTATTGGTCTAGCGCGGGCGCTTGGCTTTGGGCGGGCGCATGGATGCCTTTTCAGAGATATCGGGAAGGCCGCTATCGCCGCAGCGGCAGCGATGCTCGTAGCAGGGCTGCTCCGCTGGGCCGTAGCTGATTTCGGATCGATCACGCGACTAACGGTCTGCGGGACGGCGTTTGCCACGGCTTATGCCACGATGCTTTTCGTACAGCGCGTCCCTGAGAAAGACGAGGTTGCTCTGGTTCGGCGAATTTTATTGAAACCATTTTACATAGCCCGAAGGGCGATTTAGCGCTTGCCTATTCGGAGCTGGAGCAGGGGGACCGTGATCCCAGGCAGCCAGCGCAGCGCCAACACTAGAGCAGTAAGTTTTAAGTCGCTTCGGTACCGGTTGGCAGATTGAAAGCTATGCCAGGCCCGCTTGCTATCGCCGGCCACGACCGCCTCTTTCCCTCGTGGTAGTCAGAGTAGGCTTGGTGAAGGCGTTGGGCCCGCGCTAACCCAGCGCGGTCTTCTGCTTTCAGCGAAACACTCTGGCTCAGCCTTTCGAGCACCTCCAAGGCGCCTGCCCTCAACGCTCTAGTGTCGGCCGTCGCGTTGCTTCCGCGGCGTCGGTCGGATCTTCCCCCCAGCGGAAGGCTCGTTTGACGGGCTAACTGCTTGGCTTGCTTGGCTTTAACACGTTTGGTGGCGCTTTTAGTGTACCCATGTATTATGCTATTGTATCGTTTATTCATTGTGTTGTTTGTGATATAATATACCCATGTATGTTGAGTCCGTCCCCAATCGCAACTCGCCGCCCGCCGTCTTGCTGCGCGAATCCTTCCGCCAAAACGGCAGAGTCAAAAAACGCACCCTCGCCAACCTCTCCTGCTGGCGCCCCGTCCGCGTCGAGGCCCTCCGGCGCGCCCTCCGCGGCGAGTTCGATCAGCTTCCCGCCACTCCCGTCTGCGGCCCCGTCTTTGGCCTGCTCTTCGCGCTCAAGCAACTCGCCGATGAGCTGGGCCTGACCGCCGCGCTGGGTCGAACGCGGGCCGCCAAACTCGCCTTGTTCCTGGTGCTGGCGCGCCTGGCCCACCAAGGATCGCGGCTCTCGGCCGTGCGCTGGGCCGCCGATCAGGCCGTCGCAGAAGTGCTGGGTCTGGGCGCCTTCGACGAAGACGACCTCTACGCCGCCCTCGATGATCTGAGCGCCCGCCAAGTGAAGATCGAGCAAGCGCTATACCGCCACTACCTCGAGCGCCGCGGAGCCCCGCCCAGCTTGCTGCTCTACGACGTCACCAGCTCGTACTTCGAAGGCCTGCACAACGCGTTGGGCGAGTACGGCTACAATCGCGACGGCAAGCGCGGCAAGAAGCAAATTGTGATCGGACTGCTGGCCGATGACCAGGGCGAGCCGCTGGCGGTGCGGGTGTTTGCCGGCAACCGCAACGATCCGACGACCGTGCCGGATCAGATCCGCATCGTCAAAGAGCAGTTCGGAGTCGAGGAGTTGGTCTTCGTCGGCGACCGCGGGATGGTCAAGAGCAAGGGCAAGCAGGCGCTGGGGGAGGCCGGGCTGCGCTACATCACGGCGCTGACCGATCCCCAGATTCGGCGGCGCTTGAGCGAAGGGGTGCTGCAACTGGAGCTGTTCGCTGAACAAGTCTGCGAGGTCGAAGCCGACGGCGTGCGCTATGTGCTGCGCCTCAACGCGTCCGAAGCCAAACGGCAACGGCAGCGGCTCGAGGACAAGCTGGCCAAGCTGGGAGGCAAGCTCGACCGACGCAACCAGAAAGTCACGGCCTCTTCCCGTTGCGAGCCCGCGGCCGGACTGCGCCAGCTCAAGCCCTGGCTGGCGCGTCACAAGCTGACAGAATTGGTCGAGTTGCGCTTGCAGGGACGTACGCTGGTCGTCGAGCGCCAGCAGGCGGCGATCGAGCAGGCGCTGGAGTTGGCGGGCTGTTACGTGGTCGTGACCGATGTCGCCTCCGAGCGCATGAGCGGCCAAAGAGTGCACGACCATTACGTGAGCCTGCAGCGGGTGGAGCGCGACTTTCGGCAGCTGAAGACGGGCTTGCTCGAGGTGCGGCCGATCTTCGTGCGCAAAGAAAGCCGCACCCGAGGACATGTGTTGTGCAGCATGCTGGCGTTGAAGCTGAGCCGCGAATTGGAACGGCGGATACAAGCGGCGTTTGGCACGACCGACGACGACCCGCACGCGATCACCTTGCCGGACGCGCTGGCGGCGTTGGGGCGACTGTGTCTATTGGAATATCGAGTGGATGAGCAGACCAGCGTCACACGGCTGCCGATTCCCGACGCCCGCCAAACAGAAATCCTCAATGCGTTGGGGGTTTCGCTGCCGCACAAGTAACCTGTAGACAGACGCCGATCGCCCGATCCATCCCATAACCGACGCGAATTCAGGAAGTTGGCGGCGAAACTCTGCTCGCTGGCGGGGGGAAGATCCGTCGGTAGTGAAACAGAGGCTTGCAGTGGTAGGCTATGCGGCCACCAATCGCGAGGACCCGCAGCCACAGGTCAAGATCCTCGGCATATCGAAAAGGGATGGAAGAGCCCGGTGCGTTCCAAAACATCTTTGCGCGCCACTAGGCTAGTCAGCACGATGCATTCCCCGCAGGCCACCTTGGAGAATGTACCCTCGCCGTCCGAGCGACTGAATTCCATCAATTCGCGTCCGGCGAGGGAGGTGTCGCCGAAAAACCAGCCGTTGGGGTAGAGCACGTCAATGGACGGATCGGCGGCCAACGCAGCCATTTGAAATTCTAGGTAATTGGCCTCCCAAATATCGTCGGCGTCGATTAGCGCCAGGACTTTGGCGCAAGCTGCCCGGATCGCGGTATTGCTAGCCGTCGATGGACCGCCGTTTTCCTGTTTGAGGTTCAACACTAGCCCCGTCCATTGTCAAGCGCTGATAATGAATTTGTGGCGCCAATCAAGATCGCGTGTGTCGTCGGCGCCCGCCCCAACTTCATCAAGATGGCGGCGTTGACCCACGAAATCGAGCGGCGACCACAATTCAGCTACGAGCTAATTCACACCGGCCAACACTTCTCTCCGGAAATGTCGCAACAGTTCTTTGACGACCTTGGTCTGCCCGAGCCCCACCACTATTTGGGAGTCGGAGGCGGCAGTCAGACCCAGCAAACCGCTGAGATCATGAAACTGATCGAGCCCGTTTTCGAGCAGTCTCGCCCGGGCTTATTGCTCGTGGTCGGCGATGTGAACTCCACTCTCGCGGCCGCGCTTACCGCGGTCAAGCTCGACATCCCGATTGCGCACGTCGAGGCGGGACTCAGAAGCGGCGACCGCCGGATGCCGGAAGAGATCAACCGCATCGTGACCGATGCGATCTCAAACTACCTGTTCGCATCGGAACAAAGTGGAGTCGACAACCTAGTTGCCGAGGGAGTCCCGAGAGACCGCATCTTCTTGACTGGCAACGTCATGATCGACACGCTCCTGCGGTTTCGTGACCGCGCCCGCGAGTCTACGATCCTTACCCGGTTGGGACTGGCGCCGAAGTCCTACGCCGTAGCCACGTTGCACCGTCCGTCAAACGTCGACGACTTCGAGCAGCTCGGGCGACTCATCAAAGTCCTCGAAGAGATTTCCGAGACCACTCCAGTCGTCTTTCCCGCGCACCCTAGAACGCGTCAGCGCATTGAAGCCGCCGGTCTTTCTACGCCAAACATTCGGTTGTTGCCGCCGGTACGTTACCTCGATTTCTTGGAGCTGACGGCCGAAGCGAGATTGGTACTGACGGATTCGGGGGGCCTGCAGGAGGAAACGACGATTCTGGGCGTGCCTTGCCTAACGCTCCGTGAGAATACCGAGCGGCCAGCGACCATCTCCGACGGAACGAATCGGCTCGTAGGGGTCGATTCTCAGGCAATACTTGCCGGTGCCGCCCAAGCCCTCGACAAGCCTCCGCCGACGGGTCGAGCACCAAAGTTTTGGGATGGCCAAGCCTCCGGCCGAATCCTTGACGAGCTGGAACGTCAACTCTGATTGGCGTCCTCGACGACCGAACGAATCATGTCGGCAAGTTTGCCGGCCTGACGGCGACCATCGAAGGTTTCCAGATATTCTTTTGACGGAGCCCTTGGCTCGGTAGGCAAATCGAGGAAGGACAGCACTTTGCCGTCCACGATCTCGTTCGAGTCATCGGTAAAGACGACCTCGTTCAGAATCCCGGATTGTTGGACAACGCGCGTGACCGGGGAGTCTCGATTCGTAAAAGCTAAGATCGGCCGTCCAATTTGTACGTAGTCGAACACCTTTGATGGGAGTTGAAGTCCCCCGCTCTCACCCTGCATGTCCAAGAGAAGAAGACAGTGAGACTCGCGAATAGATTGTGTGGCCGTTGGACGATCAACGATTCCTGTTAGCGCTACGCAGCCGGATCTGATCAGTCCAGCGTACTCACGCTCGATTTGATCCAGATTCCACGGCTCGACCAGACCGACGAGTTGGACTTGAATGGTTGTCGGGTCCAGGCGATCAGCTGACACAAGGCGTTTGACGGAGTCCAGCAACACAAACGGGTGTCTGAAACGGTAGATCGTTCCGGTATGGACGATGACTCGAGGGCCCGAGGCTTTCGGCGGCGGCGCCTGGATCTGAGATTCTGGATCAAACCCGTTCCACAGAAGCCGAATCTTATGGGCATACTCGGGGTAATGAGAGCGCCATCGGTTAAAGACCGCATCGGTGTTCGCAATCACAAGTTGCGCCTGCCCGAGGAACTTGCGTTCGGCATAACGGTCGAGTCGAGCGGGGAAGCCACTCTGGACACGGCCGGAATTTCCGACCATCGGATCACGAAAATCGGCGATCCACGGCAGTCGGGCACGGCGTTTCAGCCGTAACGCCGCACGGTTTACGTTCCCAGGGGGGCAGCTCGATACGATCGCAGAGTAACGCCCACCTGCGGCCATGTCGAGCGCCCTTTTCGCGGCCTCTCGCCCCCAGAAAACCGACATCTCCGACGGGGTCAAAAACTTGCGAAATACCAACTCCTGTAGGCCAGCCAGTGTTGCCCTGGTCGGGCGCTCAAAACCTGGAACAGAGACCAACCAAGACCCAGCGTCGGCCGACGCTAACGGATTCGCAGTCACGACATCTACGTCGACGCCAAACTCGGGTAAGAAGCGATAAAAGCGCCCAGCGCGCGCCGCACCAGCAGCATCCGACGGTGGGAAATGGTACGCAATCAGGATGATCCTGGGGCGACTCACGGCCCCATCAAGATCGACGGCAGCCACAAGCTTAATGAGGGTGCAATTGTCACGAGAAACATCACCGTTGCGTTCGCGGCCAAGAACGGCACCGCCCCCGAAAGATCGCCCCGATACCCAACCCTGAAATCGCGGGACAGACGTTCAAACAGTTTCCAACAGGGGGGCGTGCAGGCCCCAACAGCCAAGCCCGAAATTAGCATAACACGGCCCAGAACTGGTGAAGCTGTCATGAAGCGCCATCTGGGCCAAGTACTTTATTTTGAAATATTTACAGACTGATCTGGCTAGTGCTCGGCCAAATCATGGCACTTGTCCCGGTCGCAAGAATGCGCTGGCAGCGACTCTGTTGCAGAATTATCAAGTGGTCCAGTAAGAAGATAGCCTGTTTATTAACGTAAGTCTTTTGAGCGGACGGAACTTCGATATCGACCGCCGAAGCGCTTCACGACTTCTGCCATGGGGCCTCAGCGGTCCGCTCGGAATGCCGCCCGCTATTCGGCCAGCACCCGATCCTCGTTCAGCACAGCCCCATCCACGCTGTAGTGCCGAAACGTCATCACCGGCTTGTCATCCTCGCGATCGACAATCCCGGCCAGGAACCCTCCGACGATGTTCAAGTAACGATGCTCGGGGCCGCGGAGCTCCTGACGGAAGCCGCCGGCGTGTTCGTCGCTCGCAGGGCCGGTCGAGTACTCGCGAAGGCCGGTTTTGTCGTCGACGCTCACGTATTGCCAATGGCGATCGCCGCACACGACGACCATGTTCTGTTTCGCCAGGAACTCGCGGAGCTGGTCGCCCTCGTGCTGGAAGACCGCGTTCGAGTGGTTGTCCTTCTTGTTCTCGCGATCGGGGCCGACCACGGGAGTCGGGCTGATCAGCACGCGGAAAGCCGCATCAGACGCCTCGACCGTGTGTTTGAACCAGGCCATCTGCTCCGCGCCCCAGATCGTCTTGTCAGGCCCGTCGGGCATGTTGTTGGGGCTCCGGAAGTCGCGACCCTCGACGAGCCAGACCTGTAGGTCTTTCCCCCAGCGGAAGGTGCGGTAGGTCTTGTCGCCCATCCCGACCTGTTCGCGAAAGACCTCGAGGCCTTGCTGCCAGGTGAGCTCGCCCATGAAGCGGGTTTCCATGCCCGGCCAGGAGTCGTTCATGTAGAAGTCGTGGTCGTCTTTGATGAAGTAAGACGCGACCTGGCGGTGGAAGTCGACATTGGTCGGCAAGCTGTACATGCGCTGCCAATGCCAGCGCGCCAGGGGCAACGACTTCGCCTGGCCGTCGTAGTACACAATGTCTCCCGTGTGGACGAAGAAGCTGGGGTCCAGTGCGAGCATGTGGCCGTACATTTTGAAGCCGCCGCGCGCGTGGTCTTGGTCGTTGTAGCTGGTGCCGGTCGTCGCCGTGAACACGACGCGTTCGGGTTGCTCCACAGCGGGAGCCGTCTGGAAACGGCCCCGCAGCGTCTCGCCGTTCCTGGAGCGGACCTCGACTTCGTAGACCGTATTGGCCATCAGTCCCTCGAGCTTGAGTTGCGCGGTGTAGTCGCGGTCCGCGTCCACGGCGCTCCAGCGCGTTCGGCTCCACTCGCCGCCGACCGGTTTGTAGCGAACACGAACCTCGCCCGGCGCCCCCGGGACGGCCCCTTCGATCGTGTCGATGGTCGATCCGCCGGGGAACTCAACGACGGGCGGGTTGTCGGGACGCCCGCGTCGCGGCCCTAGCTCGCCTGTTTTGGGATCCTTGTACCGCACAATCGGCATCGGCCCGGCTTTACCGATCCGCTCGCGGTTGCGAGCGAGTCGCGCCCACACGATCGCGCTCGATTGGTCGACTTCGCAGATCTTGAAGCCGGTTGCTTGGTAAGGTCTCTGATCGGCTTGTTGGGAGTACAAAAGCCCGCAAACGAGTACTAGGGCGATTGGGATGATTCGTGTGGTCATAGCCTGGATTAGGGTAACTCAGCCAAGCTAGAAGCGTATCCCGTGTCCGAGCCGCTGATCACACGCTTCGCCCCCAGCCCGACGGGATACTTGCACTTGGGGCACCTAGCTCACATGATCTACGTATGGGGTGCGGCTGAGGTCCTCGGCGCGAAGGTGTTGCTTAGGATCGAGGACCACGACCGCCAGCGTTCTCGACTCCGGTACGAAAAGGCGATCCTCGAGGATCTCGATTGGTTGGGATTCGAGCCCGACAATCACCTGACGAGCGACTATCGCCAGAGCGAGTGTAACGAGATCTACCAGGCCGCGCTGGCGGGGCTAGGCGGCGTCTACCGCTGCACCTGCTCGCGCCGGGAAATCGCGGACCATTCTGAACTAGGCGGCGGAGGAGAGCGGCGTTACGGCGGCTTCTGCCGGGACAAAGACTGGCCCGAGGACATCGACCACGGGCTGCGAGTGAAGCTGGAGGCCGGAGCTGAGCCGTTCGTCGACCATCGACTGGGGCCACAGGTTCAGAACCCAGCCGAGCAATGCGGGGACCTGCTAGTCCGCGATCGCCGCCGCAACTGGACCTACCAGTTCGCGGTAGTCGTGGACGACATTCGGCACGGAGTCAACCTCATCGTCCGTGGCGAGGACCTACTGGCGTCGACGGGGCGTCAGATTCGGCTAGCCCGGCTACTGGGGTCGAACGTCACACCCAGCTGGCTCCATCACGCGTTGATCACTGGCGAGGATGGGGCCAAACTCAGCAAGAGCAAGCAGGCGCCGCCGATCAGGGATCTGCGGGCCGAAGGCGTCAGCGCAAAGGCCGCACTAGGGCTCGCTGCACACCAAGTGGGACTGACCGGCCGGTCAAAGCCGGTCGAGTTAGGAGCACTGACTGAAAGCGTTGCGGCATCACTAGAGTACTGACCCGATCCGACCGCTTGCTTACGCGCGCGGCTCAGGGGACACTGATTGAGCCCCGACCTTTAAGGTCGGCGGTCCGACCCCGATGTGAACATCGGGGCTCAGGCGTCTACATGAGCCTGTTCGAATCATCGCTCCCGCACGCTGTGGACCTGGGCCGGCCCCTTGCCGAGAGGATGCGTCCGCGTTCGCTCGAAGAGTTCGTCGGTCAGGAGCACCTGCTCGGTCCCGTTAAGCCCTTGCGTACTCAGATCGAGCGCGATCAGCTCGGTTCGATGATCTTCTGGGGGCCGCCCGGCGTCGGGAAGACGACCCTGGCGCGCATCATCGCCGACACTTCCCACAGCGAGTTTGTCTCCTTCAGCGGCGTGCTGAGCAGCATCAAGGAAGTCAAACAGGTGATGGCCGACGCCCAGCGCTTGCGGCGCTCCGGACGCCGGACGATCGTCTTCGTCGACGAGATCCACCGCTTCAACAAGGCCCAGCAGGACGCCTTCTTGCCCTACGTCGAACGCGGCGACATCGTGTTGATCGGGGCGACCACTGAGAACCCATCGTTCGAGGTGATCTCAGCGCTGCTGTCCCGTTCGAAAGTCTACGTCCTCAAAGAGCTTGGCCCCGAGCGAATCATCTCGCTGTTGCGGCGTGCGCTTGAAGACACCGAGCGCGGGCTGGGTTCACAGCAGCTCCAGGTAGACGATGACGCTCTCGAGCGCATTGCCTCGTTCTCGAACGGTGACGCACGCTCGGCGCTCCAGACTCTCGAGACCGCGTCGCTGTCGAGCGAGGACGGCAAGGTCGACGAGCAGCTGATCGCCGACGTCCTTCAGCGCCGGACGCTACGCTACGACAAATCCGGCGAAGAACACTACAACATCATTTCGGCGCTTCACAAGTCGATCCGCTCAAGCGACCCTGACGCGGCGCTCTACTGGCTGGCGCGCATGATGGAGGCCGGCGAGGACCGCCTCTACATCGGCCGGCGCCTGGTCCGCATGGCAATCGAGGACATCGGTCTCGCCGACCCTCGGGCGATGGAGCAGGCTTTGGCGGCGGTCGACACGTTCCGCTTCTTGGGTGAGCCGGAAGGCGACCTCGCCCTCGCCCAGGCGGCCCTCTACCTGGCTCTTGCACCCAAGTCCGACTCGACCTACAAAGCTCTCGCTAAGGTGAAGGGCGACGTCCAGAGCACGATCGCCGACCCGGTGCCGCTACACCTGCGCAACGCTCCGACGAAGCTAATGAAAGACATCGGCTACTCCGAAGGCTACGAGCACGCCCACGACCAAGACGACGCAGTCACGGCCATGGAGTGCCTCCCGGAATCGTTGGCGGGTAAGCGCTGGTACTATCCAACCAACCGCGGCGTCGAGAAGCGCATCGCTGAGCGTCTGGAAGAATTTCGCCGCCAGCGGGCGGAACTTTCGTCTGGCGCCGGCGTCTAGTAAGTAAAGGAGGTTGGCTTGCTCGGACTCGGTTTCGGATCGGCCCCGCTCAGCTTCTATTTCACCGGCCTGCAGGCCGCCCTGCAGACGGCGCTGAGCTGTATGGTGCTGGTGGCGCTTTCGCCGAGCGTACTCGCGAACGTGCTGACGATGATTCGCGATGATCCTTCGGCGGCGGAAAGGTTGGGAGTCCCAGAGCGTCGTGAGCGGATCTACCTCTCCGTCGTTGGAGCGCTTACCTTCGCGGCGCTACTGTGGGCGGCGAGCTTAGGTGTCGAAGGTCGCCTGCGCGGTCTGTTCCTTGAATTCTCGCTGCCGGGTGAATACGCCTTCGTGGCCCTGATGATCATGGCCGTCGTGTGCGGGAGTCTGCTGACCTTCTCGCTGGCACAAAGATCGCTGGAGCGCCGCTTGGGCGCCGGGTTCGGGTCGATGATGCTGAGCGCGGCCGGCGTCGGGACGGTGTTGAGCCTGCTCGTCACGTCCTCGACTCGACTCTTGCCCATGGCCGGGTTCACACTGGTTGGCGTAGTGCTTGTTCTGCTCTACCGCACTGTCCCGTCGCTACCGTGGGCGGCGATGCTCGTCGTTGGCGGCCCGGTGCTGGCGTTTTCCGCGCTCGAAATCGCAGGCGTCACCGTTCAAGGACTTTTTCAGACCGCCTCGTCACTGTTCGGCTAGATAGGACGGGGTTCTGAGAGCGCTCGCACCGCCGCCGCTAGTTCGGCAAAATAGGGAGATGTCGCTCGAAGCTCAAATCGCCGCACGCAAGGAGGCGCTCGACGCCCATATCAGAGAAATCGTCCAATGGCACTTCGATCCCGAGACGGGCTGCCCGTTTTGGTTGGAGCGCGCCAAGTCGTTGGATTTCGACCCACGAACGGACGTCAAGGGGTTTGATGACCTCAAGAAGTTCGGACTTTTTGAGGATGAGTGGCTGCGCGGCGGTCCGGTCCGACGCTGGGTTCCGAAGGGCTTGGCGCACAAACCGGTCTTCGTATTCGAGACCGGTGGCACGACCGGTGTCCCCAAGACTCGGATCAACATCGACGACTTCCGCACCGACTACTCCGAGTTTTCGAAGACTCTGCCGGACGAGTTCTTCCCGCAGGGCGCGGATTGGCTGCAGCTCGGCCCGAGTGGCCCGCGCCGGCTGCGGCTGGCGATTGAGCACTTGGCGCAAGAACGCGGCGGCATCTGCTTTCCCGTCGATCTGGATCCCCGCTGGGTGGTCAAGCTCCTCAAGCGCGGTGCGATGGACGAGGCGAACGCGTACAAGGATCACTGCATTGATCAGGCGCTGACGATCCTCGGCGCCCATCCGAACGTCAAGTGCTTGTTCACGACGCCCAAGCTCCTGGAGGCGCTGTGCGACAAGATTTCGCTCAAAGAGGCCGGGATCACGGGCGTCTTCTGCGGCGGGACCGAGATGACGCCGCAGTTCCACCGGTTCGCGGTCGAAGAGCTGATGGAAGGCGGCTACTTCGCCGCGACCTACGGCAACACCTTGATGGGCTTGGCCTGCCACAAGCCCTTCGATCCGGCCGACGAATACGCGATCATCTACTTCGCTCCTCAGCCTCGAGCGGCGACTCAGGTCGTTAATCCCGACAACATGGAAGAGGAAGTCGGCTACGGTGAAACGGGCCGCGTCTTGCTAACGACGCTGACCAAAGAGTTCTTCATGCCCCGTTTCCCGGAGCGCGATATGTGCGAACGCGAACCGCCGTGCGAGGCGTACCCGTGGGAAGGGGTGCGTAACGTTCGGCCGTTCCAGACGAAAGAAACGGGTAAGGTCACGGTGGGCGTCTACTAGCGGTAGGAACGAGCGCGTGACGAGGACGTCTAACAGATTGTGATGTTAATCCGCCTATTCGGGGTTGCGCTGCTCATTGCGGTCGGGGCCGCGGCCGACTGGCCGCTCTACCTCGGCAACTCGTCCCGGAACTCGGTTTCGCCGACGGCTCTCGACCCACCGCTCGTCGAGGAGTGGTCGTACGAAGCTCCCGCCGGAATCGACTCGACCGCCATCATCGTCGACGGCACGGTCTACTTCGGCGAGATGGACGGGCGCTTCCACGCCGTGGACCTCGAGACGGGGAAGGCGAAGTGGGTCTATCAGGCCACCCTCGGCGTCCCGGCTTCCGGATGCGTGCTCGGCGACACGGTCTACTTTGGCGACGAAGAGGGCTACTTCCACGCCGTCGATATCGAGACGGGTGAGAAGCGCTGGGTCCACCAGACTTTCGCCGAGATTCTCTCTTCACCGAATTGCATGCCGGAAGGGATTCTGGTCGGGTCGTACGATTCGAACCTCTATAGTTTTGAGCCCAAGACTGGCGAGGTGCTGTGGAAATACCAAACGGAAGACCGCGTCCATTGTAGCCCCGCGGTTGAGGGCGGAAAGACGTTCGTGACGGGATGCGACGGCAAGCTGCGAATTATCGACGTCACGACCGGCGATGAGATCTCGAGCGTTGACCTTGACGACTATGTCGCCTCGACCCCGGCTCTGGTCGGCGACCGCATCTACATTGGGACGATGGGCTATCAGGTTTTGGCGGTTGACTGGAAGCAGGGGAAGATCGTCTGGAGCTATCGTCACCCGAAGTCGGAGTTTCAGTTTTACTCATCGCCCGTAGTCGCCAACGGCAAGGTGATCATCGGGGGCCGGGATAAACGCATCCACGCGATCGATGAAAAGACGGGAGAGTTGGTGTGGGAGTTCATGACGGGCTCTCGCGTGGACTCGTCGCCAGTGCTTGCCGGGGACGTCATCTGGGTCGGCTCGAACGATGGCAACCTCTACGCGTTGAACCAGGCAGACGGGAAAGAGCTTTGGAAGTTTACCTTGGGCGGGTCGGTGGTGGCGCAGGCGGCGATCTCGGGCGACCGGTTGGTGATCGGTTCGCGGGACGGCGTCCTGTTCTGCCTGCGAAAGCCTTGAGCCCGGCGCCGGTGGCGCCGGGGAGGATCTCGCTCAAACGTCTTCCGTTAGATGCAACCCACTCACGCCCGTATTAGATCCTTCCCGCCGAAGTAACACGGGCGTCCGTAGTTTGAATCAGGCTGGAGACGCCCGAGCAAGTTCCTCCCCGGCGCCACCGGCGCCACGTTCACTCCATCAAGTCGTCTTCGTAGTCGGACTCGTTCACCCAGCCGGCGCGGGGCGGATTCCCGGCCTCCCACTTTTCGTAATAGCCCCGCATGGCTTCGGTGTGGATGAGGTATTCGTCGAAAACTTTCCCATTGCCGAACATGCGGGGGTCTTCCTGTTGCTTGAGCTCCTCGATTAGCTGCTCCTCCAGCTCGACCTTGATCGCAGCGTGATCGGGCGAATCGGCCAGATTGGTCATGCAGTAGGGATCGGCCTTGAGGTCATAGAGCTCCTCTTCGCCGCGCTTGCCAAACGCAAGCGACCAGTACTTTGCCTCCGGGTCGCTCTTGCGAGACTTGAGCACCTCGGTCTTGGTCGGACTTCCGTCGACGTTGAGATAGCCGGTCTCGGGGTTGCCGGCGGGCCAGCGGGTGACCTCGAAGTTGCGCAGGTAGAGCATGTCTTTCTTGTAGATTCCGCGGATAGGGTAGCCCCAGTCGTGCGGGCGTCCGACGTCGTGGCGCTCTTTGCCGATGAGCACGTGGTCGCGGTCGGGGTTCACTTGGCCGCCCGATTCCGAGAACAGAATGTCGGTCAGGCTGCGCCCCACCGTCGGCTGCATGCCGGCGACGCGCCAGTCGATGCCGGCCAGCTCGAGAAACGTTGGGGCCAAGTCGACGAAGCTGACGTAGTCGTCGACCTTCCGGCCGGGGTTGGGCAGGCGCGCCGTCCACATCATCGCCAACGGGATGTGGTTCGAGCGCTCATACTGTTGGCCTTTGACCCGCGGGAACGGCATCCCGTGATCGGAGGTCACGACGACTAGTGTGTTTTCGAGCTGGCCGCGTTCCTCGAGCGTTGCCAGCATTCGCCCCAGGTGCATGTCAAAGTACTCGACTTCGTAGGCGTAGTCGAGCATGTCGTTGCGAACGACTTCGTTGTCGGGCCAGAAGGAGGGCACTTCCTTGATCTGGTCGAGGCGCTTGTTCGCCTTGGCGACGCCGGCCCCGTATTCATAGCGCCGATGCGGCTCGACCGAGCCATACCAGAACGCCCAGGGCTTGCCGTCGGTGTTGGCGTCGAGGAAGTCGATGAAGTTCGCCGAGTAGTCCGTGGTGGAGATCCCGTCGGCGGGCGGCGTGAGCTTGCGATCGTCATAGGCCTTGCCCGCGATGTCCCGAGGCTGGCCGTCAGCGTCAAGCGCCAGTCCTGGTCCCCAGCCTTTATGGGTTTTTCCGGCGCGGTAGCCGTTCTCTTGAAGCGCCTCCATGAAGCTCTTGAACTTCGCGGGGAAAAACGCCATGTGGTTGCCGGCTTGCTCGAGCTGCCAGGAGTTGCGTCCGGTGAGGATGGCGGCTCTGGAGGGGGCGCACTTCGCGTTGGGTGTGTAGGCCCTGTTGAACAGGACCCCCTCGCGCGCGACGCGGTCGAAGGCGGGGGTGTTGACCCACTCCGTGCCGTAGGCGCTCAGGTAGGGGTGTGACGCGTCGTCGGCGATCGCGAACAGGATGTTGGGATGTGTGGTTGTTTCCTGTTCGGCTTCAGGCGCGCAGCTGGCCAGGGCGAGAGCGGTTAGGAGGAGTGGGAGTCGCGAGCGCATGTAGACAGGATACATGCGCGACCCCGAGCCGCGGACGGAAAGTCCGCGCCGACTCCCTTTACCTGGCGTCTGTGGTCGCGGACTGTCCGTCCGCCGCTCGGGGTCGCGCTTGGCGTAGGTCTGGAGTGAACCCTAAAAATGAGACATTGAAATTCGGGACGAATTTCAGCGAATGGAAAGGAGTCCAGGATGGAAAGTCTCAAGCCGCGCAAGCCGCGGGAGTTCACGGTGGAGTTCAAGGAAGCCGCCGCCAGGCGGCTCCTAGCCGGCCAGAGCGGCACAGCGCTAAGCCGCGAGTTGGACGTCAAGCGCAGCCTGCTGTACCGCTGGCGGGACGCCTATCGCCAGGAAGGCGTCAACGGCTTGAGCCGGCGGCGAGGCCGGCCGAAACCCGGCCGCTCGGCGCCGCCCAAGATCCCTCGCGATCCGCGCGACGAACGCATCGCAGAGCTCGAACGACTGCTCGGCAAACAAGCCGCAGAGCTCGATTTTTTCGGACAAGCCTTTCGCGCCTTGAACCTCGCAGCCCCGACCAACGACGCCGGTGGCGCGAGCGGATCTACTCCATCGTCGAGCAGATCAGCGCCAAAGGCTCGCTCAGCGTCGAACACGCCTGCGAGCTCGGACGCGTGAATCGCGCCGGGTTCTATCGCCGGCTCGCCGTGTCGTCGCCCGCCGAGTGCGACATGGAATTGCGTGACCGCATGCAGCGGATTTCGCTCGAGAATCGTCGTTACGGCTACCGCCGCGTGACGGCCGAGCTGCGCCGCCAAGGCTTCCTCGTCAATCACAAAAAGGTCCTGCGGATGATGCGTAAGGACAACTTGCTGGCGGTACTCAAGCGGCGCTTCGTGCTAACAACGGATTCGAACCACTTCTTACCTGTTTATCCGAATCTAGCGGCGCACCTGAATGTGGACGGCGTCGATCAGTTGTGGCAATCCGATATCACCTACATTCGCTTGCGCGAGGCGTTCGTCTACCTCGCCGTGGTGTTGGACGCCTACTCGCGACGCGTGGTCGGCTGGCGGCTGGGGACGACGCTCAAAGCTGAGCTGGCTGTAGGGGCGTTGCGCGATGCGCTCGAGCTCAGACGCCCTGCCGCGGGGTGGATGCATCATTCCGACCAAGGCGTACAGTACGCTTCGAGCGCCTATGTCGAGCTGCTGGAGCAGCACGGCGCGATCATCTCGATGAGCCGCCGCGGCAACCCCTACGACAACGCGCGGGCGGAGAGTTTCATGAAGACGTTGAAGGCGGAGGAGGTTTGGTTGCAGCGTTATCGCACGCTTGACGAGGCGCGCGCATCGATCGGCGAGTTCATTGATGAGATCTACAACCAACGCCGGCTGCATTCGGCGTTGGGATATCGTCCGCCGGCGGAGTTTGAAGCGCTGGCGCGGCCGGCGGCAACAGCAGCGAGGAATCCGAAGTATGAGTTTTGAGAGGCATAGGCAAATCTATCAATCCGATGGGCCCTGGGCGGGCAGGGAGACATCGCCGGCGTTGGAGAAGCCGGGAGCGACCTTGGCGGGTTGCTCTCCAGCAGAGCCCGCTTCCGCTTCCCCGGCTAGGACCAGCGTGCGACGATACAGCGAAGAAGGCAAGCGTTTTGCGGTGAATCGTAACCTGTTCCGATTTCGACTGTCTCACGCTTGGGGTTCACTCCAGTCGGGGACCGCGGCCACGATCGCGTCGAAACGGGAGGTCGAGCGCTCGAGCTCCGCCAATGGCCACTCCGTGCGAAGCGTCAGCGGTTCCACGCGATTCGCTATCCGCAAGAGCTCTAGCGCTTGCTGTCGCCGGCCGCGCGCAAGCTCGATCTCTGCCAGGCACAGCCAGGCAGGTGCGCTGAAGGGGTTCCGCGCCAGGGCTTCTTTGAAATGCGCCTCGGCGAGACGGTCTTGTTGGGCCGTGGCGGCTTGGGTTGCTTCTTGGTAGGGCGTTGCGGGATCCCATTGGGAAAAGCCCAACTGGAGAGCGAGCGCGATCAAAGCGTAGGCAGACGCCCATGTGACAGACAACAGAGGCCCCGGACGGGAGTCCGGGGTCCCAAAGCCTGGTGGAGCGTTCAAGCTTCGGACCCCGGACTCCCGTCCGGTGCTCTGTTGTCGCGTCGGCTAGGCCTAGCAGGGCTGCCAACATAGCCGCGACAGGGGGCGAATGCAGCGGGAAGTCGGCTGTCGCGCAGACTGCAATCGCAGCGGCGCCGGCAAGGCAGCCGAGCCGAATCGGCCGCCGAGAGTCATCAGCTTCAGCTCGAACGCCCCGCACCGCGCTGACGAAGACTGCTCCTATGGCCAAAAATAGCATCCCCGCGCCCAGCGCGCCCAGTTCGACGACGAACTCCAGGTAGTCGCTGTGAGCATGCTCCACGCTCTTGCGCGGGAAGTACATCTCGCTACGCCGAAATGCGTACGGGAAGGCGCCGAGCCCCGAGCCGAGCAAAGGGCCCTCTTCGAGCGCGCGAACCGAATCGCGCCAGATCGCCAATCGTCCGGGATCGCCTCGCTGCTCGATCAGTTCGCTGAATCGCTGGGTGACATGCTCTGGATTGACGACAGCCGCGCCCGCTCCGAGCGTTACTAGCAAGGCCGCCGCCGTTAGTCCGGCTCGCCGTCGCGTCAGGGCGCCCGCTGCCAGGAGCATCGAACATAAAGCAGCCACAAGGCCGAGTCGAGACAGCGATGCGGCGGCGGCGACTAACGACAGCCCAGCAGCGGCCCCGGCTGCGACTCCTAGCCACGGCAGGCGGCGCAAATACGATGCCGCGAGTCCAACCGCAACACCCGCCGAGCCGGCGAGCAGAGCAGCGTAGTGTCCCCGATGGACGAAGGCGCCGCGCGCGATCGCTTCGGCGTCGTCTGACACGAGCCCCGTCGCGTACTGCTCGATCCCCTGAACGGCTTGCCAACCGCCGATCGCGGCCAATCCGATCGCTCCCACGAATAGGCCGTGCTCGGTGCGGCGAGTCAGCTCCCGTGTCAAGAAAAACAGCGCAATGCAGCCCGCAAGCTGGACCGCGTCCACCAACGTCTCGTGGGGCGCGATGCTAATCCGCGGGGTGACGTCAATTCCGAGCTCGGCGGCCTCGCAAAACCTACGCCCGAATCCGGCCGGAAGGGGGACCAGCTGGAGCATCGGGAAGGCCGAAACGGCTAGGGCGATCGGCGCCAACCGCGGCCGAACGATGGCCGTCGCCAGCAGCACGAGCCCGAAAACCGCCGTCGCGGGAGCGCCCACGACGAGCGCCGCGACGGGAACGATCGTCACGGCGACAGCGATGTCTTTGGGCCGCGGAGCCACAAAGTCAAATCGGCTTGTTTGCTATCGGCCCTTACGGCTGCAGCGAGGCGATCGCTTCGGAGATCCCCTGATAGGCCATCGCCAACGCCGCCACGGCGACAATGCATGCCAGAGCAGCGGCCGCCTTCCACAGCGACTCCGTATCGGCGTTCCTTGTCGGTGAGCCCGCTAGGTACCCAATAGCGAACCCGCCGGCGAATCCGCCGAGATGCGCCGCGTTGTCGATCACCGGGATGATCAGCCCGATGATTACGATGATGATCATCCAGCGCATGTACATCGACCAGATGAACGACTGGTTTGTGCGCTTGGCATACGCCATCATGGCGCCGATCAGCCCGCATAGAGCCGCCGACGCGCCCGTGGATAGCGCCGGCGTCCAATACATGCTGGCAAAGAACCCGACCACGCTCGAGAGCAGGTAGATGACCAGGAACCGCGACGTGCCGAAGGTGTGCTCGACTTGAGCGCCCAAGTCGAACAAGACCCACGAATTCATCAAGATGTGCACAATCCCAGCGTGCAGGAACCCAGCCGTGACGAGGCGCCACCACTCGCCGCCCAGCAGAATGTTGTAGCGGGCCTTGGCGCCGAAGACTTCGAGCACGCCGTAGTGGATTCCAAACAGATCCTCTTGGCCGAGCTTGTAGGTCAGGACCATCATGGCGACGTACAAGCCGAAGTTGATCGTCAAGATGATCAGAGTGGTGAAGTGCGCGTCCGACGACATCGGGCCCGCAGCCGAGCTGTTGACGGGCTGCGTGAGACGCCGGGCCACCTCCCCGCCGCAGTAGGGACAGATCTTCTCCTTCGAGTCGACGAACGCCCGGCAATGCGGGCACATGCGATTGTCGGCCATGTGAAGTTGTCCTATCTTCCCGGCTAGGCGGGGGGATTAGCAAGCCTACCCGGATGTCGCAGCCCCGATCCAACGTATCCAACGTCGGCAACCGGCCTCTGAACCCCAAAATGGTGTAAACTCAGCGGCTGTCTGGAGGGACCCCCATGAACAAACTTTGCATCCTCGTGCTCACATGCGCCGCCGTTCTATCGGCCGCTGACAAAAAGATCGTCGTTCGCGCGCTATCCGGCGGCTTTGCCGATGACGCCAACGCGATCGCGCTCTACAAAAAGGCCGCTGGCAACGATGCCGATGTCGTGGCCGCTAAGTCGCAGGAGCAGTTCGCGAAAGAGATCGTTGACGCTCACGGCATCATCGGCGGAATCAGCGAAGAGCTATTCGCCACGGCGAAGAATCTCGAGTGGGTGCAGACGACCAGCGCCGGCGTCGAGGCCTACTCCTTCTGGCCCGAGTTTATGAAGAGCGACGTGCAGCTGACCAACTGCAAGGTCGTACAAGGCCCGACGATTGGCGACCACGCCTTTGCACTACTGCTGGCGCTGACTCGCGGCCTGCACGAGTACATCCCCAGCAAAGAAGACGCGGCCTGGAAGTCGCGAGCCGATGCTCCGAAGGTGATGACCGAGCTCCCTGGCATGACGGCTGTGATCATTGGGTCCGGCGGCATTGGCACGCAGATCGCCCAGCGCGCCCACGGCTTCGGCATGAACGTCATCGGCGTCGACCCCAAGGACATTCCGGTCTCGATCTTCATTCCGAAGATCGTCAAGCCTGATCAGCTCGACGAAGTTCTGCCTTTGGCCGATGTCGTCTTCGTCGCCGCGCCGCTGACGCCGCAGAGCGAGAACACGATCTCGTCAAAGCAGTTCGACCTGATGAAGAAGGGCGCCTTCTTCATCGCCGTCTCGCGCGGGCGGCTGTATGACAAGGGCGCGCTGGTGAAGGCGCTCGACAGCCAAAAGCTCGCCGGCGCCGGTCTCGACGTCACCGAGCCCGAGCCGCTGCCGAAGGACGATGCACTATGGAAGTTCGACAACGTCGTCATTACGCCGCACGTTGCCTCGCACGCGAAGGGCTCGGATGACCGCCGCTTGGTGGTGATTTCGGGCAATGTCGGGCGCTTTGCGCGCGGGGAACCGTTGACCCACGTCGTCAACAAGGCCGTCGGCTACTGAGCCCACTCTCAAGCCCGTGCTCCGCTTGCATGGCCGCGACCTTGAGCCGCGACCGCTCCCTTTACGGTCGCGGCTCAAGAATTCGGGAACTTTTCTGTCGCTGGGCCGCAAGACATTACAGCGGTGGCGCGAGAAACCAACGACGCGGATCTCGTCAGCCGCATGCGAGACGGAGACGAGCGGGCATTCAACGTGATTTACGAGCGTACGAACCGACCGGTTTTCCGCTTCTTGCTCAGCATGTCGGCCGACCGCGCGGTCGCCGAAGAGACCTTGCAAGAGACGTTCCTCGAGTTGATTCGCCGCCCCGAGGGCTACGACCCTTCCCGCGGCCAGCTTCGGCCCTATCTGCTGGGTGTGGCGCGCAATAAGCTGCGGCGGCATTTCGCGTCCGCGCGCAGAGTTGAAGAGATCCCAGAGAATTCCGCGGCCCAGACGCCCGATCCGTTTGAGGATCTCGACCGCGCTGAGCGAGTCGCGGCGCTCCGTCAAGCGATCGGCTCGCTGCCCGAGGCCTATCGTGAGACGATCGTGCTGTGCGACCTCGAAGAGCTCAGCTATGAAGAGGCGGCGGCCGTCCTGGGGATCGTTGTCGGCACCGTTCGCTCGCGCCTGCATCGAGGGCGGGCGCTTCTCGTAAAAAAACTAGCAGCCGAACACGGCGCGATGCAGGAGTCCGCCTGATGAGATGCGGCGATTTTGAGGCCGCGATCGTCGAAGCGGCGCGAGGGGCTTCGTCCCCCGAAACCGAACGGCACCTTGAAGGGTGCCCAAGATGCCGCGAACGCCTGCGAATTGAGGCGCAGTTGACGGCCGGGCTGCGCGATCTTCAGCTTGAACGAGCCCTGGAGCGCCCAGATCCTTCCGTCCGGGCCGCGCTCGCTGTTGCGGTTCAGAAACGCCGCTCGCGTCTGGTCCCATGGGTCTGGGCGGCAGCCGCGGCGGTTTTGCTGGCACTGGCCGGGGCGCTTACGCCTTCCCCAGAACCAGCGCCCCCCTCGCCGGTGCGGGCGAGCAACCCGTTTGTGCTGTTGGATTACTCTCGCCCAATCACCTCGGCCGACACCGGCCGCATGGTGCGGGTTTCCTTGCCGGGATCAGCCCCGGCCATGCTCGGCTTTCCGGTGGCGGGCGCCAGGAGAGTCGAGGCCGACATCCTACTCGGCGAAGATGGTAGCGCCCGCGCGATACGGTTCATCGATTACAACGATTTCTAGGAGGCAAACGAAATCATGCGTCAGACATCCTTAGTTCTCTTCCTCACGCTTGGCGTAGGAGTGTGCGTTAGCGCCCAGGAGCATCGGGTGCGGGTGGTCAAGGAGCTCAAGAAGGCAGTCAGCGGCGGCGAACACGGCGGCGGAATCAAGGGCGCCATTTTCAAAGAACATCAAATAATGTTCATGGGCGGCCCAGACGTTCAATTCGAGGGAAGCGTTGTTGAGAACGCACCTTACTCGGCCGAGGGCGTTTCAGAAATGGTGCAGACGCTCGCCGACGGCAATCGGATCAAGCGGGAAAGCCGGACCAAGGTTTTCCGTGACGGCCAAGGCCGCACGCGTCGCGAGACCAGCCTGGAGGGGGTCGGTCCGTGGACGGCGGGAGATCCGCACAACATGATTTTCATCAACGATCCTGTCCAGGGCGTGCAGTGGGTCTTGAACCCCCAGGACAAGACGGCGATCAAGATGGAAGTCCCCAAGATCGAGTTCCATTTGGAAGGCGATCATACCAGTAGCGAGGCGAATTTCACGCAACACGTCGTCGAGGAAGGTGGCGCCGGGTACAAGCGCATGAAGATCATCAAACGCGGCGGGGACGGCGGAGAACTCCCCGGAGTCGAGCGGGAATCGCTGGGCCAGCGCATGATCGAAGGCGTGATGGCGGACGGCGAGCGGACGACGACCAAAATTCCCGCGGGCGCGATGGGCAACGAGCGCGAAATCGAGATCGGCTACGAGCGCTGGCACTCAGCGGAATTGCAAGTCGACGTGCTGACCGAACGCTCGGACCCCCGCATGGGGAAGACGACCTACCGGTTGGAAAACATCCAGCGGACCGAGCCTTTACCGGGCCTTTTCGAACCGCCGGCCGACTACACGGTCGAAGACGCCAAAGCGCGGACGGTGACTCGACGGCTGCACGTTGAGTAAATACCAGCGCCGTCGGCGCCGCCCTATTTGATCTTCTCGTCCTTCTCGATCTTGCCGTCGCGGAGATGGATGACGCGGTGGGCGTGCATCGCGATATCAGGCTCATGCGTGACGACGATGATCGTGTTTCCTTGAGCGTGAAGCCGATCGAAAATCCCCATGATCTCGATGCTGGTGGCCGTATCCAGGTTGCCCGTTGGTTCATCGGCCAACAAGATCGAGGGGTCGTTGACCAGCGCCCTCGCGATCGCCACGCGCTGGCGCTGGCCGCCTGATAGCTCGCCCGGCGTGTGGTACATGCGCGGGGTTAGATCCACCTGCGCTAGCGATCGTTTCGCACGCTCTGTCCGCTTGGCCTGGCTGATGCCGCTGTAGACCAAGGGCAGCTCGACGTTTTGCAGCGCTGTGAGTCGCGGCAGCAGGTTGAAAGTCTGGAAAACGAACCCAATTTCCTTGTTGCGGATGTGTGCCAGCTGGTCGTCGTTCATTACGCTGACCAGGTTGCCGGCGATGTAATAGTCGCCTGCGCTCGGCGAATCAAGACACCCTATCAGGTTCATGAACGTCGACTTGCCGGAGCCCGAGGGGCCCATGAGGGCGACGTACTCTCCGCGCCGGATCTCGGAGTCGACCCCTGAGACCGCGTGGATTTTCTGGTCGCCCATGACGTACGTCTTCCAAAGGTTTCTTGTCTGGATGACGATGCCTTCGCGGCTGAGTCGTTCGCCAATTTCTGAGGGTTCAAGAGTTGCTACTGCCATAGTTTTCTTAGTTTTGAGAAGCCGCTATCACTCGCGCGCCCGGCTCCAGGTTCTTCAGCGCTGGGTTGGTTACAATCTTCTGCCCTTCGCGCAAGCCGTCGGTGACGACCCTCCAGCCATCCACCATAACTCCGGTTTTCGCGGGCTGGAATCTCACCCTCCCTTCTTCGACGACGAATACGCCCGTAAACTTGTTACCCCGACCTGCCGCCCCGCTGGGCTCGACGAGCGCGTCCGAAGACACGACAAGGGACGGTGATCCGCCGGCAGTTTCGATTTGGATGGTGCAATCTGCGCCGAGCTCGAGGGGCTCTGGAAGCTCGGCCAACACGACGGTCGCGGACCCATCAACGACTTCTCGGACCTCGCCGGCGAAGGTCGAATCTTCAATGTTGACGCTCACGGTCTGCCCAAGGGTCAGGCCCGCATCGTCGAACGTGGCCTTGACTTCCGAGACGTCGGCAATCGTCATCAGTTGGGTCGCCTGCTCACGCTCGACATCGGCGCCGGATTCGATATGCAGCGCCGTCACGACGCCCGCGATCGGCGAGATCACGGGAAATCGCCGCAGGACGTTTTCCATTCGTCGCCGCTGAGTTTCCCCCTGTTTGATCTGGTCGAGGGTCTCCGCCCGCTTCGTGCCGAGGCGTGTGCGATCGGCGCGCATGCGTTCGAGGTCGGCTCGGGCCACCGCGACCACCGCCTCGGCCGCTCGGTGCACCGCTACGCGACTGTCGAACTCGTGGCGAGAGATCAGCCCCTCTTTGTTAAGCAAAACCGCCCGTGCGAGCTCATGCCGACTGCGCTCGACCTCGAGCTGACCTTTCTCTAGTGAGGCTTCCTGGGCCGCTTCGGCCGCCTTGCCCGCCTCAATCGCCGCTAGCACGGAGCGATACTCAGACTGCAACAGCTGTAGTGAGGCTTCGGCGCCGCTCACCTGCGTGGTCTTGGCCACTTGTAATCGGGCTAGCAACTGTCCGCGTTCGACCGTGTCCCCTACTTTCACGTGGATTTCGATCACCTCACCGGCGCGCTCGGCGACGACCTCGACGTAGCGTTTGGGCGCAATTCGGCCCTTGGCGGTAACAACTTGCGCGAGGTCTCGGCGCTCAACGACCCCGATTTCGACTTCGATCGGAGCTGGGCCGCGGAAGGTCAGTGTCGCGACGATGGCCGCAACCATGGCGGCGCCTCCGAACAGGACCCACTTGGTTTTGAACGACAACTTAGACCAACTCTTACGCCGCCGCCCTTTGGGGCCCGGAGGGCCAGGCAATTGAACAGCCCAGCACCTAGGTAACACTTTTCCCCAACCACATAGGTAACAGTTTAAGGGTTGAACCAAGAGAAGGTTCTTTGCACGAAATCCTTCCCGGAAACGCTCGGGGGGCGCCGGGGGAGCGAGCCCGTAGGGCGAGCGGAGGAGGCGCCCCCCGAGCGTTTCCGCCGCAGTCGGTGCTCCCCCCTGCCCGGCCGCGGGCCCTCGAATAGGCTACGCTCGAGCCAGTCCAGCTCCAGCGGCCCAAACCAGACCGCCCAGCCGTGCCCATGCTCTTCCAGGCCCACCGTCTCGCCCGCCAAGGTCTCGCTGAGAAACAACTGACGCCCCAGCAACCCAATGTCGCCCTTGCTCTGCACTCGCCGCGGCAGCATCCGATCCGGATACTCCAGCTCCGGCAAGCGCTCCGGATACGGCCTCCACGACGGCTGATACACGCTCGCCGGCGTTGCCATCGCTAGCGACTCGTGCGGACGCTCCTGGTTGTAGATCTGCCGAAAACGATCGAACGCCCGCTGTTGCGCTCGCAAGTTGCGCTCCGGCGGCGTCGCCGTCTCGGCCTTGAGCGTCCGATGCATGCGCTCATGACGCCCGTTTTGCTCAGGGTGTCCGGGGTCGATTCGCTGCAGTTGAATCCCGAGCCGGATCCACCACACGCTGAGCCGCGAAAGCCCCGCCAAGCCCGTCGAGGCGAACGGCGGACCGTTATCGGAAAGGATCCTCGTGGGCAGGCCGTACTCCCGGAAAGTCGCTTCCATCAGCGGCCGCACGTGCGCCGTGTCGCTGCGCGCGACCCTTTGACAACGCAACAGATAGCGGCTCGCCGTATCGGAAATCGTCAGCGGATCGCAGCGTTTGCCGTCGCCGGTTTCGAACCAACCCTTGAAATCGATCGCCCAAACTTGGTTGGGCGCCTTGGCGCTGGTGAGCTTACTGGAAGGCGTGGCGTGGCGCCGGCGCTTACCGGGGTGGGTGAGTCCGTGGCGTTTCAGCAGCGCCCCGATAGTGGAGTGCGCCGGCCAATTGATGTCAGGGTTGGTGCGCTCGAGTCGCGCTTTGAGCTTGTCTTCGCCCCAAGTGGGATAGCGCGCCCGCAAGGCCAGGATCTCTCGCTCGATCTCGGCGGGAAAGGCTTGCGCTTGCCGTTTGGGCGCTTTGGATTGATCGGCCAATCCGGCGACGCCTTGTTGGGCGTAGCGATCGAGCCATTTGTAGCCGGTCTTGCGGCTGACGCCGAAGCGCCGACAGACGGCGGCCATGGCATCCTCCCGGGTTAGAACCTCTTGAACGAATCGCAATCTTTCGTCTTGCACACGGGTCTCCTTCCATCCCAAAACAAAAGTCCTCCTTTTGTTCTAGGATGCCAATGTGTTACCCATGTGATCGGGGAATTGTGTTACCTATCTGCCCGGGCTATACCCAATCATAGCCCCGGGCTTCAGCCCGGGGAATCCGAAATCGCCCGGGGAGGTCTTCAGTCCACGCTTGGCCTCTTCGGCAACCCAGGGATGAATCCCTGGGCTATGATTGCTCTGGCGCGCGTCGCCGTTCGACCTCAAAAAATCCTCCGCAGATCCGCGAACCGCTCGACGACACGGAATCGCTCCGACGGCGCCGGGAGCTCGCTCACCTCCAGCGACCAGGTAAACTCGTGCGGCACCAGCACCGCCCCCAATCCTGCGTCGAGCGCCGGGTGAATGTCCGACTTCGGGCTGTTGCCGATCATCCAGGTTCGTTCGTGCCGGCGCTCCCCCTCCTCGACCATCTCGCGGTAGGCGCCAACGTTCTTCTCAGGCACGATGCGGCAATCGTCGAAATGGCTCTCGAGCCCGGAACGCTTGAACTTGTCCAACTGCTCGTCGGCCGAGCCTTTCGAGAACAGCGTCAGGTGGTGCCGCCCGGACAAATGCTCCAGAGTCTCGGCGACGCCGTCGAGTAGCTCCATGGGCCGGCGTCGAATTCCCGCCGCGATCTCCGCCACGGTCTCCAAATCCGGGTCTGAGAACTCTCTGCGGGCGAGTCGGCGGAAACAATTCTGCATATTACGGCCGAAGTTCGCCGCCCCGTAGCCGTTCACGCGAATGTTTTCTATCTCGATCGCGTCGAGGACCTCGCGAACCTCGGGCGGGGTCATCTCGGGATGGTCGAGAAATGCGGCGAACTCCTCGAACGCACGCTCGAAGTAGACGCTGTTTTCCCACAGCGTATCGTCGGCGTCGATCAGCAGCCAGAGACGATCGTTGGACATGCTTGGTGCAAGCTAATAGCGAACCTTGATGTCCGGGTTCAAGCGAAACGGAATGCGGATCAGGGCCTCAACGGCCACCGCTTCCTTGTACCTATGGGCCGGCTCGAAGCGCCACTTTGCGAAGGCCTGGCGGGCGGAGTCGTCCAATCGGGGATCGAGGCTCTTGACGATCTGTAGGTTCGTCACGGCGCCGTCGGATTGGATCCGCGCGTAGAGCACAACCTCGCCCTCGATCCGTTCCTGGGCGGCGGCCGCGGAGTAGCGCGGATCGACTTTGCTCAGCAGCCACGGCGCGGTGAGCTTGGTTTTGGGCTCTTCAGGTCTTTCAGTGTCGGCTTCAGCGTCGGCCTCTACGTCGGCTTCGGCGAACTGAACGATCCAGCTGCCGGAATAGCTGGTGACGTTGGGCATGTTGATCGTCATCGAGTAGACCGGGCGCCCGACGAAGGGTTTTTCGATGTCGATCGGCTTTTCATCGATGGTGTATTCGACCGTGGGGGCCGGAGTCATCGTCATTTCGCGGAACGCGCGGCGGCCAAAGACGCTGTCGAGGTCAAAGGGCTCCGGCTTGCCCGAGCCTGCCCGAGGGGTTCCGATGGTTGAGTTGGGCCCGCCGACCGAGAGGTTGGGGACCCGCAGATGAGCCATCTGATCGAGCTCGGCGCCGACTTTGCCGCCTCCGGGGCCGCCGTCGGGGCCGCCCGAAAAACTCCCGCTGCGCGAGCCTTTGAGGGGCTCTTCGGGCGTCCGGTCTGATGGGCTGATTCCGACAACGACTTGGTTCCGGTCGCTTGCCGTACCGCCCGCGGGACCGAACCCCGGCGGGCGGGCCACGTCAGGGGTTTTTGTGAGCGCAGCCATCAGCTCGCCGCTCGCTTGACCGCCCGCGGCGACATTGACGACGGCCGGCGCCGCGGCTCGAATCGCCGTTTGCTGAGGCGCCGCTTGTTGACGCGCTCGTGCGCCGCCTTGATAACGGAGTTTCGACAGTTGCTGATACTGACTCGCGTCGATCTGGCCGCCGCCTTGAGCCTCGATTCGCGGGGCAGGCGCGCCGGTCGTCAGGGCCCGCTCCTCGGGCGCCTGTTCGACTCGTCCGCCGCCGCCCGACTGGTACCTGAGCCGGGATAGCTGCTGGTATTGGCCCGGATCGAGGCCCGGCTGAGTGGGCGAGGCGGCGGTTACCACAGGGGCGTCGGCAGGGCTAAGCGTCTCGGCTTTAGGTGCGTTGGGATTTGAAGCCTGTCTCGATTGGTAGCGTAGCCGGGAAAGCTGCTGAAACTGGGACGCGTTCAGCTTGTTCACGTTCGCCTGAACCTCCGGCGCCGGCTGTCCGGTCAGCGCCTGCTGGTCCGGAGCTTTACGCTGCTGTCTTTCCGCCTGATAGCGCAATCGCGAAAGCTGCTGGAATCGGCTGGGGTCGAGGTTCGCTTGAGGCGTCACCAGGTCGATCGCGGGAGCGGCCTCGACCATTAACGTTTCCGGTTGAGGGGCCTGTTGCTGCTCCTGATTGCGCTGAAACCTCAACTGCGACAGCTTCTTGAACATCGCGGGATCGAGGCCCCAGTCCTGCGCAGTCTCGATCTTCGGCACATCCGGAGGCGCCGTGATGGCTTGCAGAGACTGTGTGGACGGGGCTACCAATCTGGGCTGTGACGGCTGGAAGCGGGGCTGCTGGACGGCCGGAGCCTCCCACGCGAGCATGTTTGGCAACTGCTGATCCGTCTGTATCTCGATCTCGGGCGATTCCGCGATAATCTTCTGCTGTGAGCTCTGTGGATTCGGGTCGTCCGCCGTTACCGGCTGCGGCAGTTTGAACCGGGGCCTGTTGGCCGGGGAATCGGTCTTGACCTCTTCGGTCGGGGTCACCTTGGGCAGCAGAGCATTAACGGGAAACCAGACGATCCGACGCTCGGCCTTCGCAATCAGCTCGTCGACTGTCGGCTCGGGGTACGAGCGCAGGGGGAACCGGGGGTCGGCGCCCCACAGGATCGCGACCACCGAGGTGTGGACGAACAGAGAGGTGGCGAACGAGTGCGCGGCCTTGGGCCGACGCAAACGATATCCGCCGAACAGGATCGAGTTGGGCGGGACGCTTCTTGGCGTCGCTGACTGAGGCTCGCCCATTCAAACCATTATCACAGGCCGACCGTACAATGAAAATGGAATTTGAAAATCGGGCGGTTCCTCCATGCCAACGAAACAACCTGAAAACGCTAGCCCGCATCGGCTTCACCGGCGCCGGGCTCAATCGGTCGCCTTCATCACTTTCTCGTTTCAACGTGTGCTGTCGCTCAACTAGCTAGCTTTCTTGCCATATTCCCATATCGGTGATATGGTTAGCCATATGAAGACCACGCTGAACATTGATGACACCGTTATGGCCCGTGTCAAAACGGAAGCGGCGAACAAGAATGTGACGATGGCGTACTTAGTCGAATCAGCGCTTCGGCGATTTCTGGATGAGCGCCCCGAGGATGTCGAGATAAAGCCACTACCGGTGTTCGACGGCGGGGGTTTCCTGGTCGATATTGACGATCGCGAGGCCCTCTACCGTGCCATGGAAGAAGATGACTAATGCTCGTCGTCGATACGAACATCCTTATTCACGCAGTCGAGGACACCTCTTCGTTTCACGGTCGGTGCCGGGAATGGCTCAATGCTCAGCAACACGGCGACTCACCGTGGTACATCACGTGGCCCATAGTGTACGAGTTCCTTCGGGTGAGCACTCATCGCAGAGTATTGAAGCAACCGTATTCAGTAGCCGCTGCATGGTCGTTTGTGGACGCCTTGATGAGTTCTCAAGGGCTCCGAGTGTTGGCCCCGACCGGACGACATAGCTCGGTTGCAGAGCAGGTATTCTCCGAGCTGCCCGACCTCCGCGGCAATATCATGCACGACACCGCGACAGCGATCGTGATGCGCGAACACGGAATCCGCCGGATCGTGACACGCGACACCGACTTTCACCGGTTCGGGTTTCTCGAAGTTTGGGACCCTACGTACTAGGGCCTGTTGCTAGGCCGTCTCACCGCCACAGCTCGACCCCGCCCCGGCCGTGCACCCATAACAATGCTGCCCCGTGACAATCCGCCTCTCGGCGAGCTTCCCTTCAAGAAAATCCCTGATATGGGTTGGCGATCCGTGGTCAACGGGCAAGTCCAGCATCTGGTTGAAATCACAGTCGTAGAGCTGCCCATCCCAACCCACTGAAATCGTATTGCGACACATCACCCCGGCCGCCGCCACTGGGTTGTAGGCGTTGATCAGCCGGTTCATATAGCGGTCGTAGTTGTTCGTCCGCAGCAGGAACTCCAGGAAGCGGCTGATCGGCATGTTCGTGATCGCATAAAGCGAATTGAACTGGACGCCGTAGCGGGTACCGAGCTCGCGCTTGAAGTCCCGCTCAAGGCCCGCCTGTGCCGGGGGCAGGAACGCGCCAGTGGGGTTATAGACCAGGTTGAGCTCGAGCCCCGAGCCGGGTTGGCCGTATCCCAGAGCGTTGAGCCGGCGAATGCCCGCGATCGACTTGTCGAAGATTCCGTCGCCGCGCTGGGCGTCCGTCTTGTCGGCCTGAAAATACGGGAGGCTAGCGATCACCTCGACCCGGTGCCCGGCCAGGAAATCCGCCAAGTCAGCCTGGCCGCGAATCATCAGCACCGTTAGGTTGCAGCGGTCCATCACGTGCCGCCGCAATTTTCTGGACTCTTCGACCAAGTAGCGGAAGTTCGGATTCAGCTCCGGGGCCCCGCCGGTGAGGTCAACACGGGATGCTTGGGTCCGCGCCAGCGCCTCCACACACAGCTCGGCCGTCTCGCGTGTCATGTTCTCGGTGCGATCGGGCCCGGCGTCAACGTGGCAGTGGTGGCAAACCTGATTGCAGAGCTTACCCACGTTGATTTGAAAAATCTCGATGCCCGTCGCGGTCAGCGGAAACAGCGACGACTCGTCCAACGAATCGTCGAAACGCTTGTGCGCCGCCGTCGGGCTGTTGAGCACCCGCAACTGATGCTGGGGCGAAGCAAGCTCATGTCCAAGGCCGCTTAAAGACTGACTCATTTACATGCTCAGGCTGTCAGCCACGTTGCGCATCTGCACGCCGTGGACCAGCGCCGCCCCGCCTTTGATCGCCGCCGATACGTGCACGGCCTCGGTCATCTGATCAAGATTCGACCCCTTCTCAAGACACTCCTGAGTATACGCGTCGATGCAGTAGGGACACTGCACCGCGTGGGCGACCGCAAGTGCGATCAAGGCCTTTTCTCGTTGGCTCAGCGCCCCCTCCAGGAAAACGGCCCCGTACCACTCTTGAAACTTCCGCCAAAGCTCGGGAGCGTTCTTGCCCATCTCGCCGAATCGAGGCAGGTCGTTGGCGTTATAGTAGTCCGACATCGCGTATCAGTGTAACCGTCGGCGGCGGCTTCTTAGTCGGGTTCGAACCAAAGGGCCCGATAGTCACGCTATAATCCAAACTCCATGAAACTCAAGACCCTTCTCCTCGCCCTGCTTGCGAGCCCCCTGGCGGCTCAAGTCCCCGACATGACCGGCTCGGAGGTCGCCATGGGCCACCTCCACGTTCTCGTGGACGAAGCCAACTACGACGCCCACCGTAAGGCCTGGATCGAGGGTCTCGGCGCGAGAATCGGCAAAGCCGGACCGCTCGAGGCGCTGCTCATCCCAGGGACAACTGTCGTCATCAAGAAGGGCGAATCCGCCGGCGGATCGGAGGGAACAACGGTCAACCATCTCGGCTTCCTCGTGCGCAATCTTGACGCCGCCATCAAACGCTGGACCGGCCACGGCTACGAAGTGTTTGAGCAACGCCCGAGCCCAACGCAGGCGTTCCTCCGTTTCCCTGGCAATATCAAGGTCGAGCTCAGCGAAGACCCGCTGCTGATCACGCCGATCGCCCACCATCACATCCACCTCTACACCACCGACGTGCAGGGCGTGCAGAACTGGTATCTAAAGCACTTAGGGGGAACCGCCGGCGAGCGCGGACGCTTCAAGGAAGTTTGGTACCCGGGCGTGCGAATTTCGATCGCCGAAGCCGACGCCAAGCCGGTCGGCAGCAAAGGCCGCGGCATCGACCACATCGGCTTCGAGGTCGACGGGCTTGAAGCGTTCTGCAAGAAGCTTGAAGGCATGGGGATCAAGTTCGACGTTCCCTACCGGGAAGTCCCCGCGATCAACGCGTCGATCGCCTTCTTGACCGACCCCTGGGGAACCTACATCGAGCTGACCGACGGCCTCGACAAGATCAAGTAGGGGCGCGTTGGCCGACCCCGCCCTGAGGGAGTGTGAAAAAATATCGACGCTGGTCCTCGCCCGGACCAGCGTCGATATTTTTTTCACGCCTCTGAACGTGACGAGATCGTCCTTAACGTTGACATACCGCCTGCGTCTTCACATAATATGACTCTCGGGGACTAATATCGGTCCTCGCACAACAGACTGCATGACAGCGGCCAAGGAGCTGTTTGACTTACTTGGGCAGCAATGATCAAAGTTGAAGGCGTCACGAAGCGTTACGGCCCAGCCACCGCCGTAAACAACATATCGTTCGAAGTCGACAAGGGCGAGATCGTAGGCTTTCTCGGGCCAAACGGCGCGGGTAAGACGACCACGATGCGCATCTTGACAGGGTTCTTGCCCCCGACCGAAGGCAAGGCGAGCGTCGCGGGGTTCGACGTGCTCGAAGAGCCGCTCGAGCTCAAGAAGCGCATCGGATACCTGCCGGAGCTTCCGCCGCTCTACCCGGAGATGGAAGTCGACGAGTACCTCGATTTCGTGGCCCGCATTAAGGGGATCGAGAACGCGCAGGTCGCCTCAAGCATCGATGCGGTGCTTGAGCGAACCTCGATCGGGCATGTCCGCTCGAAGGTGATCGGCAAGCTCTCGAAAGGCTACCGGCAGCGGGTCGGGTTGGCGCAGGCGCTGATTCACGACCCCGAAGTTTTGATCCTTGACGAGCCGACGGCGGGTCTCGACCCGGCGCAGATTCGCGAGGTGCGCGAGCTGATTCGCGGGCTTGCGGGCGAGCACACGATCATCCTCAGCACGCACATCCTCAGTGAGGTGTCGGAAACCTGCAATCGCGTCATCATCATCAGCGAGGGTGAGATCGAGGCGAACGACACGCCCGAGAATCTGACCGCGCGGCTAGAGGGCGGATCGTCAACTCAGCTCGAGATCGACGGACCGGCCGAGGAAATCGAGCCGCGACTCGCAGCCGTCGAAGGTGTTGAGCGCGTCATCCGCGCCGGCGACGTCAACGGTCATTCGGTCTGGACCGTCGAGACCGCCAAAGAGGCGCGGGTCCGCAGCGCGCTGGCCCGAACGGTCGTCGAAGCGGGTTGGGAATTGCACGAGCTGCAGTCGGTCGGCCTGTCTCTCGAGGATGTCTTCTTGAAACTTACCGCCGCGGAAGAGGCCGCCACCGCGCCAGCCGAGCCTGAGTCTGAACCGCCCGCGGAACAGCCCGACGAAACGCCCGCGCCGCCTGAGGGGGGCCAAGAATGATCCGCAATGTCTGGACCATCGCTCGCCGAGAGCTCAACGTTTACTTCACCTCGCCGATCGCCTACATCGTCCTAGCGATGTTCGCGATCATTTTCGGCTTCTTCTTCTACAGCGCCCTGGCGTTCTTTAGCCAGTTCGCGGCGCAAGCGGCAATGCAACCCGGGATGGCCCCGCCGATGAATGTTGACCAATTCATCATCCAGCCAACGCTTGGCAACTTCACGATCATTCTGCTGTTCCTGATGCCGATGTTGACGATGCGGCTTTTCGCTGAGGAGCAACGCAGCGGAACGATCGAGCTGCTGTTAACGTCTCCGATCCGCGACTACGAAATCATCCTCGGAAAGTGGCTCGGGGCGATGCTGCTCTACGGCTGCATGATGGTGGTGTCATTGCTCAACTTCGCGGTCATTTTCTTCTACACAACGCCGGACTGGAAGGCGCTTGCGGTCGCCTACCTTGGAATGCTCCTGATGGGCGGCGCTCTGCTAGCGATCGGAGGGTTTCTCTCGAGCCTGACGAAGAATCAGATCGTGGCCGGCGCGCTGACATTCGGATGTTTCTTGCTGCTGTGGGTGCTCGGTTGGGTGACCCAATTCAGCACATCGGCCATCGGTCGACTGTGCGGTTACTTGGCGATCCCGTCACACTTTGAACAGTTCTCTAAGGGCGTCATCGAATTGAAGGACGTTGTCTACTATCTAAGCGCGATTACGCTGGGGCTTTTCTTGAGCAAGAGAAGCCTCGAGTCCATCCGGTGGAAAGCATGAGCGGTTTCTTAAAATCTAGACAGTCTCGTGAAGGCGGCTACTCCGCCGTCTATGTACTCGTGTTTGTTGCGATCGTCGGGGCGGTCAACTACCTCGCGGATCAGTACAACAAGACCTACGATGCGACCGAGCTGAAGCTCTATAGCTTGTCGGATCAAACGCACAAGATCCTCAACGAGCTCGAAAACGACGTCACGATCTATCACTTCGATCGCAAGGTGGACTTCGCAGCCGCGCGTAACAGCTTGGTGCGCTACGAGAACGCCTCCAACAACGTCGCGGTGAACTACATCGACCCCGACAGCGACCCCGCGCAGGCGCAGATCATGAACATCCGCACCTACGGCACGACGCTCATCGAGATCGCGGGCGCCCGCGAAGAGGCCGATTCGACCTCAGAAGAAGACGTCACCAACGCCATCATCCAGGCCATCAAAGGGCGCGAAAAGACCGCCTGCATCATGACCGGCCATGGCGAGGCAAACGTCGAAGACAACGAGCGCGAAGGATTCTCTGTCGCACAAAACGAAATCGAAGGCGCCAACTACGAGACCCAAACACTTTCTCTGCTCGAGAATCCGCACATTCCGACCGAATGCACGCTGGTGATTGTGGGCGGGCCGGAAGCCGGCTACCTCGAACCCGAAGTCGACATCCTGCGCGGATACGTCGAACAGGGCGGGCGCCTGCTGATGATGCTCGAGCACACCAAGAGCCCCGAGTTAGTCGAGCTGGCCGCGATGTGGGGGATCGAGGTCAAAGACGACGTGGTCATCGACCTCTCCGGCATCGGGCAGCTCTTCGGTGGGAGCCCCTTGACCCCGATCGTCGCCGAGTACGACTCATTCCACCCGATCACCGAGGTGATGGGCAACGTCGCGGCATTCTTCCCCATGGTGCGGACCGTCGTTGAAGGTACGGAGCCCGACGGCTGGAGCGTCACCGAGCTAATGAAGACGACCGAGGGGAGCTTTGCGACATCGAAGCTCGACGTGGTCGAAGGAGAGCTGCGGCGCGACCCGGCTAACGAGACCGAAGGGCCGATCAATATCGTCGTCGCGGCGGAGTACGACGTGCCCGACGAGGCCCCAGCCGGCGACGACGCTGAAGCCGGCGCAGAGATAGCCCAAGACGAAGAAGAGAAGCAAGGTCGGGTGGTCGTGGTCGGCACAGCGCGTTTCGCCCGCAACTACTTCGTCGGACGCGGCGGCAACCTCGACGTGTTCCTGAACATCCTCAACTGGCTCAGCTCAGACGAGGACTTGATCTCGATCCGTCCGAAAGATCCGGAAAGCACTCCGATGGATATCACCGAGCGCCAGATGACCAACATCTTCTTGGGCCTGATCGTCGGGCTCCCGCTGATCATCGTGGGGGCCGGAGTTCGGATGTGGTGGCTGCGCCGCTAGTCGCGGCCTGGAAGCTGAGCCATGAAAGCGAACCCTCTTGTTATCGCCGTTCCTGTCCTAGCGGCGCTCGGTGGGTTGGTGTACTACACCAACGAGAACCCGCCGGTCGAAGAAGACGAAACGATCGCGATCATTGACGTTGAAGAAGAGGATGTCCAGCAGGCGACAGTCACCAAACCGAGCGGTGAAAAGATCAGCGTCGTGCGCGGCGATAACGGCGAGTGGGGGTTCGGTCCGCCATTGACGATCCCAGCCGATGACAGCGCCATCGGCTTGATGATCACCAACCTCGCCTCGATGGACGCGGATCGGCTGGTCGAGGATGAGGTCCCCGAGTGGGGCCCGTTCGGACTGGACGGGGACGGATCCTTGAGCGTCGAAATGACTCCCACCGAAGGTGACCCGATCAAGGTCGTCTTCGGCGACGATACGCCCACGGGTTCTGGACTGTTTGCTCGAATCGACGGCGACCCGCGTCTGTTCACGGTCTTCAACTACGTCAAGTCGTCGTTCGAGAAAGAAGTCTTCGACTGGCGGCGCAAGAAACTGGTGGACGTCGACGGGGACAAGGTTTCGGGCCTCAAGGTGACCGTCGGCAATAGGACCGTCGAGTTCGGCAAGTCCGGCGACGACTGGCGGATTCTTAGCCCAGGCCCGCTCCGGGCGGACAATTTCACGGTTGGCGACCTAGCGCGCTCCGCGTATGACGCGGAGATGACGACCGTTCTCGCGGAGGGCGAGGAGAACCCGCAATACAGCTTCGCGCGACCTTACGCGAAAGTCGAGATCGTCGACGACAGCGGCTCGCACGAGCTGACGATCGCGAAGAGCTCGGGCGGAACGTACTACGCCGGCAGCTCTGATCTTGAAGGCGGCGTCTACGAGCTCTCCTCGACGACCGCCGAGGGTTTCGATAAGCCTGTCGAGGATCTGCGCAATAAGAAGCTATTCGATTTTGGGTTCTCCAGCGTCGCGCGACTGGCAGTAACCGCCGGCGCAACCTCGCTGACGGTCGAGAAGAAGGATGATGGCTGGGTGCTGACTTCCGAGGACGACCGCGTGGCGGATTCCGAGAAAGCGCAAACGCTGATCGACAGTCTGCGGAACCTGACGGCGATCGCTTTCCCCTCCGACGCGGCTTCCGCGCAGGGGCGCTACGGCTTGACCAGCCCCGCGATCGAAGCCGAGGTTACTCTCGATGAAGAAGGCGCCGAACCGGAGAAGGTCGTGGTGAGCGATCTCTCGAAAGAGCGCGTCTACGCCGCCCGCGCGGGAGAAGCCTCGACGTATGAAATCGAAAAGGCCCCGGCGGAGGAAATTCGCCGCGCGGTCGAGGACATCCTCAAGGTCGAAGAAGCGCCGACAGCGGATGAGGAAGAACCTGACCAAGGTTAGCGCCTTTCGACTGTAGGGGCGTAGAGCGTGCTACGCCCGCAGCGATTCCGCAACGAGGCTGAGTCAGAAGGCGGAAGTAGTTGGGAATCGAGGGATTTAGGGGCGTGGGGTGAAGGACGAGCAGATTCGCACGCGGTCCTGACCCGGAAATAGGTGGGGAATCGCAGGGCAAAGACACCCCGGCGGCTCTTGCGGCAGGGCCGCTTACTGGCAGGCGCGGGGTGGGCGGGGGAGTCGACTCGCGTGCTAGGGCGAGGGGCCCGTGGCCGCCTGATACAGCTCCGCCGCCATCACCCGCGCCCAAAAGACTCGCGGTTTGCCGCGCCGCAACGACGGTTTGAGCTTGCGGGCGACAAAAGCGTGGTAGAGATTGAATGCCAGAAACGTCGTCAAGAGAAACGTCTCGATGGCGTGGGGTTCGTGCTTGTAGATGTGGTCGGCATGCCAGCCGTTGACCAACTCGTTGAAGCCGCGGTTCTCGATGTCCCAGCGTTGATGGCCCAAGCGCACCAGCTGCGCCGTGGAAACTTGCCGCGACCCCAAAGTCGTTAGCCAAACCCAATCGCTTTGATGCTCGTGGAGCTCGCCGTCAAGCTGCGAGCGCCGCCGCCAAGTCTCCACCGAACGAACGACGCGCAAGGGCTGGGCGACCTGCGGCCACGATAATAAGCCCTCGTGATCCCACCATTGGCAATTGCGTGAGCGATACTCGCCCGCCTGTGGGGGCTGGGTTCGCCACAGTCCTTGAACGTCTTGAAACAGGTGGCGGCGCTCGTCCTTGAGCACGATGACGGCGTCCTTGCCGTGCGCCAGCAGAAAGTTCACAAACGTCGCGGCGGCGTAAAGAGCGTCGGCCAAGACAACATCAAACGCCCGTGGGTAAGCGGCTAGAACGCGTTCGAGCAAACGTTTGGCGGCGGCCAGCTCGTCCTCGCCGGGGAGTTGCGGTTCGGCGTCGAGCAACAGCGGAAGCGGTTCGCCTTGGATGTTGAATGGCGAGGCGGCGGGCGCGTCACTGAGCAACTGCAGCGTCACTTGGCGGTGATAGTACTGCAGCTGTTCGCCGTCGCTGCGCTGAATGCGGCGCTCGAGACAGCCTCCACAGCAACGGCGGTAGCTGGCGTGAGACTCATGACCGTCGATCACAGCCACCCCTAATCCGCCGATGCCGGGCAAGGCCTTGTTGCGCTTGAGGCGTTCATACAGCTGCCGAATCGCTTGCCGCAGCACGGCCGTGTCGAGCGAGCTGTAGACGCGGCCAATGGTGTCCGCGCTGGGCAGCTTGCGGCCCAGCCATTTCTTCCAAAACGGCGCCCCCTCGAGCGTTTCCAAAGCGTTCAGGCTGCCCAGCCGGGCCCAGAACAGCGCCAGCGTCGACTCGACGACAGCGCGGGTGGGGATGCGCGGCTTGGGGCGGGAATCCGAGACCCCGGCGAGAAGGCGGCTGCGCAGGCCGTAACCCTTCTCCGCGTACTGGATCAGACGTCGAAGAACGTCACTCCTCCCGGCGGTCTTGGAGCCGCTTCCACTCGCGCTCGGAGACCTCTTCGAGCAGCCGCTCGAGCTGTTGATAGTCGGCTACGGCCTGGCGCACGCGTTGCTCCCAGCTGCGCGGCACGAACAGCTGTTGCACCTTTCCCCGGCGCGAGCGCACCAGATAGAGCGAGGCGTGCAGTTGACCCTGGGCGCAGCGACAGTTGGGCTTGCCGCAGACGCGTTGGCGCGGCGCCACGGTGCCATGCAGCAACCAGCGGCCGTGGACCAGCTGGGCGATGCGGGAGCGCAGCTTACGCTCGGCATCGGCGAGGCTGGAGCGAGCCGGGGCTGTCTTCATAACTGATATATATACAATATACCAGAACAAACTGCGCTGCAACTCCTCAACAGGAATGCGAATCTGCTCGGACCACAGGCCCAGCCCCAAACACCCGCTAAATCAATGGTTTCCGACCCTCAGGGAAATTGGATGCGGAACCGCTGCTACGCCCGCGTCGCCCGCGTCGACTACAATCGCGCTGTCGGGCAAACGCGGGGAACTTCACTGAATAGGCCATTCGGTGCGGCAAGCTCAGACACTGGAGACAAAACGATGCTGAAAACTAGGCGCCCGATTGCGGCGTCGCGGGAGACGTTTCTCACAACATGCTTCTTGCCGGCGGTCCTGCTTGCAGCCGGCTGTTCCGTCGGCGATCAAGCCGCAATCGACCCCCTTGTTCACGATGCCTGGAAGCAAATCCCGGTCACGGACGTCGGCGGGATTCTCGGCGAGAGGCTCAAGGTCTGGAGAGAAAACCGACTCTGGAGCAACATCGAGGACCCTTACCTGCTAGCGGGCTTCGAATCGCGCCCCGGAACCCATCCTTGGCAAGGCGAGCACGTTGGAAAATGGCTTCACGCCGCGACCCTGGCTCATCAAGCGACCGGCGATCCTAAGCTGCTGGCGAGCCTGCAGGAAACCGTCAAACGTTTGATAGCAACCCAACAAGAGAATGGCTACTTCGGGACCTACGCTCCCGAGGGGCGCCTTTACGCTGACTGGGAGAACGAGAACGCCAAGGTCGGGGGGAGTTGGGACGTCTGGATCCATCGATACAACCTCTACGGCTTTCTCACCTACGAGAAGTTCCATTCCGACGCTGATGTCGTAGCCGCCTGCATCAAAGCGGGTGACCTGCTGCTCGAGACGTTCGGTCCTGGGGGGCGAGACATTACGCAGATTGGGACCAAGAACGGTATCTCTTCGATGACGCTGCTCGAGTCGGTCATGATGCTCTACGAGCGAACTCGAGAAGAACGCTTTCTGCAGTTCGCCGAGCACCTCGTTGCGTCCAGCGAGGCCCGGGAAGACCTCAGGCTCCTGAGCGCGATGCTTGCCGGGGAAGACGTTTCGGGGCCAGGGCTCGGCAAGGCTTATCAGCTCATGGCGAACCTGCTCGGCTACGGCGAGCTCTACCGCCACACCGGGGACGCCAAGTACCTGGAAGCGGTCCGCAACGGCTGGGAGAACATCCGCGCCGAGCACACCTTTGAAACCGGCGGACCATGGGGCTACGTCTCGCGGGAAGGTCAGAACGTCGAGTGCTTCTCTCCCTCCGAGTATCTTCACCCATCGAACGATGTCGAGACCTGCTCGACGACGACCTGGATTCAGCTGTCGCTCCAGCTGCTGCGGATGACAGGCGAAGCCAAGTACGGCTCGGAAGCCGAGCGCGCCTTGCTGAACCATCTATTCGGGGCCCAAGCGCCGGACGGGACCAACTGGGCCTACTTCACCCAGCCCAATTGCAGCTACAGGAAGTACGAATCCAAGATCCACTGCTGCGCCTCGAGCGGGCCCAGGGCTCTCGAGATGTACGCCCGCCACCTTGCGGGCGAGGCCGGCGGCGCTCTGTCGATCAACAGTTACTTGCCGCTTTCGGCAAAGCTCACGGATTCAGCGACCCCGGTGCGAGGGTTGTCGATTGAAGGCGCCTACCCTTTCGAAGACCGCGCCACATTGGAGTTGGACCTCGCTTCGGCCGAGGAGTTCGCCGTCGATTTCCGCTTGCCCGATGGCGCCAAATCCTTGGCGGTCCGCATCGGCGGCGAGACGCAGACGTTGACCCCCATGTCGTCCGGCTTTCTCCGCCTCGAGCGCGTCTGGGAGCCCGGCGAGACGATCGAGCTGGTGTTCGACTTCGCGGTAGAAGCCCACTTGACGACGGGTCGCGATGGAAGCAGGTGGGCGACGTTCACCCGCGGCCCGCTGACGTTGGCGGAAGATGTTGAAAAGGACTCTGAGAGCGATATCCGCATCGCCTCGGATGATCTCGCGGGCTTGGCGGACTCGCTTGAAGCGGTCTCGGAGGAGTCCAGCCGGCAGCCAACGTATCGAATCCCAGGGTCTAATTCCGTACTGATTCCGTATTACCTTGCCGGCAGCACCGGGAACGGAGTGCGGACATTGTTCCCCGTCGAGTGAACGGTGCAGCCCGCTGTGTGCGGCAAAAGACGTTAGTCGTCAGCCAAGTTCTGTCTGCCTAGAGGAGAGAAAAGTGAGTGACCAGGTTTCGATCGCCGCCGCGGTGGCGTTCATGCATCCCGACGATGTGGGGAAGCTATTTGTGCCGAGTTCGAAGCGGGAACCGGTGAAGCTTGTGCCCCAGTACTCACGTGATGAAGACGGCGTTGACACTGTTAAGGTGCTCATGGCGACGTCCCACCTTATCGTCTTCGAAGCGTCGCGGCCGAAAGGCGCGATCGACGCCATGCATACGCATCCCGACCACGAATCGATCGGCTACCAGAAGCAGGGTCGCGTGCGTATGCTCATCGGCAAAGCGACTCACATCGTCGAAGAAAGTGACAGCTATCGCCACCCGATCGGCGTCGTACACCAACATGAAGTGTTGGAGGACTCGGTTCGCATTGAAATCAAGTACTATCCCGAGGGCAATGCGATCGAGTCGTGGAACGCGCTCGGCGGGCCTGCATCATCCTCAGTTCAGGAACCGGCGAGTTGAAGTCTCGTGTAGCGCTAACGGATAGCGGGCTAGTCGCGGGCCCATGTAGCTTGGGCTTCTGCTGTAGACCCGTGCCGTCAGCTCAAATCGGAGGCTTCGATTCGGAGTGCAAGCCGGATTCTCGGTAGCGGCCTGCAAGCTCGATTAGCCTTCGACCCTATGAAACCGAATACCCATTCTGTTTCACGAGCCGGCGATGAACCGGCTACCATGTCTACGGAGGTTCGAAACGTGACAACCAAAAGGAATCTAGCTCTACTGTGTTCGGTTTTCCTGTTGGCAGGCGCGGCCTATGCAATGAGCCACGCTGAGTACGCGGGATGGATGAAGGGCGCAGCCGGCGCGAACGGCAAAATCCGCAAAGGTCTTGACGGCGACCTCGCGATGGTCGCCTCCGCGGCTGGCGATCTGAAGTCGAATTTCGAGAAGATCAAGGGCTTCTGGGAAGCCAAGAACGCATCCGATGCGGTCGAGTACGCGGGCAACATCATTAACGCTGCGATGGCGATCGAGACAGCTGCGGGCGCGGGCGACCGGGATGCGGCAAAGGCTGCTGCGGGCGGCATTGGGCAGAACTGTGCCGGCTGCCACAAGAGCCATCGAGAAAAGGCCGACGACGGCAGCTGGGTGATCAAGTAAGGCTCCGCGAGGCAGGAGGGGGCGGCGGTCGAATCGCAGAATGCCGCGCGCATTCTAGGCAATTGTCCGCGCCCTCGGCTAGCCCGGATATCTCAGTGCGCCGTACTGGCGCGAACACCCTGCGGGGTGAAAGGCCCCGCCGATGAAGATGTCGGTCGACATCGAAGCTGGCGAGCAGCGTGGTCCGGTAACGGGTCGAGCTGAAGCCTCGCGACAAAGTCCGGGTAAGCCGGGCGAGCAAGCCGTTAGGCCGTAACGCGCAGTATGCCTGAGCAGGCCTCGAAAGTGAAGTTGCGGACGCCGACCCGCCTGAGAAACGGGGAAGGCCGCAGCAACCGGGAAGCGACCGACGCATGCACCGGTTGGGTCCGCCGGGGTAGTGGGCGCGGCATGACGGTGAAGGGGGTTCGTAGTCAAAGGCGGGAGGCCCGGTGCGGTGGAGGTCGCAACTCCAAACGTCGCCTACAGGGCGGCGGCCGCGGCGGGGAGTCGGACAGGGCCGTAGTAGTGAAGAAGCAGGGTAATGCCTGTGGAGCGAGGGGCCCTGACTTCCGGCATGCTTGTCAACGAGCGAGAGGACGAGGCGATTGGCGATAAGCCTAGCAACGCCGTTAGGATCCGGAAGCTCGGGCGCAAGCTCTGCCTCAAAGCGAAGCAGGAGATGGGCGTGCTGCGCCTGCGCGGGGCGCAACTGGGGCCGCCGCCTGCGACAGCGATGAGGTGAAGCCGGTCGGAGAGCCGGATGCGGGAAATCCGCACGTCCGGTTCGATGAGCGGGGACGGGAAACGGAGCCAAGGCGGAGACTGAGACACTGGCGCAAGGCGAAAGCGGCCAGCAACAGCTACTCCCTCCGCCTAAAGCCACCGCGCCCGTCCTCGACTCCACCCACGTGGGGAGCGAAAGGGCGTGAGAGGGCCGTCAGTGCGAGGCGCGCGAAGGTTGGCGCCCAGGCTTGTCCGGGTGTGAAGGGGCGTACTTGACGGTACGTTGAGCACGACGACCGAGCGCAACAAAGCAATGATGGGCCTATCGCGTGCTTTCGCCCTCAGGTGGTGAGAAATGCGGGCCGGGTGTAGACTCAGGCCCTGCCCAGCATCCGGGGCAGCGCTACCACGGTGGCGACAAAAGCGCCCGCCAGGAAGCAGCCGTAGCTCCAGCGCAGCCACGAGTACTTGCGCAGCAGCACCCCCGACAGGCCGTGGATGTTGCGGCTGATGGACTCGTCGATCTGGCGGTCTTCGGTGAGCAGGGCCGATAGGTCGCTCTGGAACTCGACCAGCTCCATGCGCGCCAGGTGGCCGAAAAACATCACCTTGAAGCGCGGGTGCTCCTTGTCAATGCCCCCGCCCGGACGAGCTGGGTAACTGACCGACGGCAGCACGGCCATGACCGCCATGACCAACGACATGAGGGCTCCCCCGGCCAGCGGCAGCAGCATGAGCAGGATCTCCCTCTGTTCGAGCTGACTCAGGGAGATGGTGATCACGATGGACGAGGCTGTGATCATAATGTTGGCCTTGGTGTCGGCCATGGCGTTCTGCTGCATCAAGAGCTGCTGCTGGGTCCGGACCAGGTAGTCCACCGAGCTGCGCGCCTTGACGGCGTCAAAGATAGACTCCGACGCGGCTTCGGGTACGCTGTCGCGGGCGGGGATAGCGGTGTGATTCTCCTCTTGCACGCTCCCAAGCATGCACAAGCGGGGCGTCTCAGCAGAGAACGGCAAAGCCCAGAGCTTTCACGTCTCAGGCGACGGCGCCCGGACCGATACCACCACAATTGCCGAACCGCAGATCAAGGTGTCCGACGGCGACACACTTGTGTTCAGCCAGTTAGTGACAGGAACGTCGTCCGGCGAGAACTTCAGCTCGGCCTGCGACGGTCAGGACATGACTGTCCTAGGCGGGGCTCCGGCTCCCGGCTTGTTGGGGTGGAGCAAATCGCGTTCCAAGTCGATCTTGCGTCGCTCGAGGGAACCGGCGCGCAGCGGAAGCGCTGCCGATTCGCCGTCGACGGTGCGATCTCGAAGGAGTCTACGTCGTGTACAAAAAGAATGCAGTAGGCTTGGCATGCCCTGATGTTGTCCGGGTTCCTGTGCAGTTTCAACACCGCAAAAGGTCATTGGAAGGAGTGCGCACAGAGAGGTGGCGGTCGCCACCTCCGCGTTAGCTGTTGGGAACAAACGCTTGATTGAACGACCCGCCAGGGGCGCCCAAAACCCCTGACAGTGGCGCTCGAGCGCCCTATTTAACGGGCTTTGAGCAACTTCAAGCACCGGTTGACCCGGCGTGAAGATATTTTTCAGTATCTATCCGCGGGAGGCAAGACTATAAGGTCCGAAGGAGAAAAGAGCCCCGGACGCGATTCCACGGCCGAACGCAGAAAACCCCGGACTCGCGCCCGGGGCTTCTGTTCTCCTTCGGACCCATGTCCAGCTAGAACGTATAGCTAAACCCAAACAGCGGAACCAAGTGGTGCAAGATCCCACTGATCTTCGCCCCCGGCGAAGCCGCGATCACCCGCTCCGGCACGCCCGTCACATAGTCCCGGAACTCGACCCGGAACATCATCCGCCGGCCGACCCGAAACTTCACGCCCACACCGAAATCACCCGCCGGCTTCACCTGAGACGTTTTCGTCAGCAACGCCAGGTTACTCAGCGGCTGGAACGGGTACTCGGTCCCGGTGCCCTGAAAATACTTCAGACCGCCGCCAACCGCCACATACGGGCGGATACGCGCGTCGGGCCGGTTCAAGTAATACAGCGCGTCATAGTGAACCGCGTGCGATTGAGCGCCAAACGACGCCGACTGTCCGCCGGAAGTAAGGTCGAGGTCGTTCTTGAAGTACAAGTAGCGCACTTCCCCGCCCCAACCAGCGGTTCCGCATCCAATTTCCCTGAGGGTCGGAAACCATTGATTTAGCGGGTGTTTGGGGCTGGGCCTGTGGTCCGAGCAGATTCGCATTCCTGTTGAGGAGTTGCAGCGCAGTTTGTTCTGGTATATTGTATATATATCAGTTATGAAGACAGCCCCGGCTCGCTCCAGCCTCGCCGATGCCGAGCGTAAGCTGCGCTCCCGCATCGCCCAGCTGGTCCACGGCCGCTGGTTGCTGCATGGCACCGTGGCGCCGCGCCAACGCGTCTGCGGCAAGCCCAACTGTCGCTGCGCCCAGGGTCAACTGCACGCCTCGCTCTATCTGGTGCGCTCGCGCCGGGGAAAGGTGCAACAGCTGTTCGTGCCGCGCAGCTGGGAGCAACGCGTGCGCCAGGCCGTAGCCGACTATCAACAGCTCGAGCGGCTGCTCGAAGAGGTCTCCGAGCGCGAGTGGAAGCGGCTCCAAGACCGCCGGGAGGAGTGACGTTCTTCGACGTCTGATCCAGTACGCGGAGAAGGGTTACGGCCTGCGCAGCCGCCTTCTCGCCGGGGTCTCGGATTCCCGCCCCAAGCCGCGCATCCCCACCCGCGCTGTCGTCGAGTCGACGCTGGCGCTGTTCTGGGCCCGGCTGGGCAGCCTGAACGCTTTGGAAACGCTCGAGGGGGCGCCGTTTTGGAAGAAATGGCTGGGCCGCAAGCTGCCCAGCGCGGACACCATTGGCCGCGTCTACAGCTCGCTCGACACGGCCGTGCTGCGGCAAGCGATTCGGCAGCTGTATGAACGCCTCAAGCGCAACAAGGCCTTGCCCGGCATCGGCGGATTAGGGGTGGCTGTGATCGACGGTCATGAGTCTCACGCCAGCTACCGCCGTTGCTGTGGAGGCTGTCTCGAGCGCCGCATTCAGCGCAGCGACGGCGAACAGCTGCAGTACTATCACCGCCAAGTGACGCTGCAGTTGCTCAGTGACGCGCCCGCCGCCTCGCCATTCAACATCCAAGGCGAACCGCTTCCGCTGTTGCTCGACGCCGAACCGCAACTCCCCGGCGAGGACGAGCTGGCCGCCGCCAAACGTTTGCTCGAACGCGTTCTAGCCGCTTACCCACGGGCGTTTGATGTTGTCTTGGCCGACGCTCTTTACGCCGCCGCGACGTTTGTGAACTTTCTGCTGGCGCACGGCAAGGACGCCGTCATCGTGCTCAAGGACGAGCGCCGCCACCTGTTTCAAGACGTTCAAGGACTGTGGCGAACCCAGCCCCCACAGGCGGGCGAGTATCGCTCACGCAATTGCCAATGGTGGGATCACGAGGGCTTATTATCGTGGCCGCAGGTCGCCCAGCCCTTGCGCGTCGTTCGTTCGGTGGAGACTTGGCGGCGGCGCTCGCAGCTTGACGGCGAGCTCCACGAGCATCAAAGCGATTGGGTTTGGCTAACGACTTTGGGGTCGCGGCAAGTTTCCACGGCGCAGCTGGTGCGCTTGGGCCATCAACGCTGGGACATCGAGAACCGCGGCTTCAACGAGTTGGTCAACGGCTGGCATGCCGACCACATCTACAAGCACGAACCCCACGCCATCGAGACGTTTCTCTTGACGACGTTTCTGGCATTCAATCTCTACCACGCTTTTGTCGCCCGCAAGCTCAAACCGTCGTTGCGGCGCGGCAAACCGCGAGTCTTTTGGGCGCGGGTGATGGCGGCGGAGCTGTATCAGGCGGCCACGGGCCCCTCGCCCTAGCACGCGAGTCGACTCCCCCGCCCACCCCGCGCCTGCCAGTAAGCGGCCCTGCCGCAAGAGCCGCCGGGGTGTCTTTGCCCTGCGATTCCCCACCTATTTCCGGGTCAGGACCGCGTGCGAATCTGCTCGTCCTTCACCCCACGCCCCTAAATCCCTCGATTCCCAACTACTTCCGCCTTCTGACTCAGCCTCGTTGCGGAATCGCTGCGCCCCAACGGTTGCTCATCATCTGCCCAAGAACAAAGCCCCCGGAGAAGCCCAGCCCAGGCCCCACGTTGCCCGCGGCGGGGCCGTTCGCGACGTTGAGGGACGTGTAGTCCGAGATCAAGCCCAAGGCGCCGACCTCGATTTCTGAGTTTTGCGCCAGAGCGGACGTAGCCAGGAGGCCGCTCATCACGGCCAGAGTCGCGATCTTGCGAAGTTTTGTTTGAACCTTCATGATTCCACCTCGTTTCCAGAAGATGTTTGTTAGTCGATCACCCGAACGTCGGTCGCGGCCTGGTTTCCGGCCATCGTGACGGTCAGAGGCACCTGCAATCCCAGGGGAGTGGCGCCGTGCAATTGAACGTTGATCTGATACAAGCCGACGAATCCGGGCGTGAGGCCCGCGAAATGGACCGTCGCCTGCACGCCCCCGACCTCGACGATCGGTGTGTCCAACGTCTGCGACAGCACGGTCGAAGACGCCGGAACGCCGGGAAGCGCCGCGGGAGTCACATTGCCGAGACCGGTCAAGTAAATCACCGCGGTCTCATTCGGCCGCAGAGGATTCGTCAGCGTACTGAGTTGATTGTTCTCCGCCCGGAACACCGCCGCATAGCGCGTGCCGTCCGGACCCATCACGCTGAAGATAGCCGGCGCCGCCGGAGAGACGCTTTGGACGAAGATCGAGCTCGTCCCGCCGGGCGTATGAACTTGAACATCCGCCGAGCCGCCCACCAAGAACGGCATCTGCGCGTTGATCTGCGTCGGTGATGCGAACAGTAGCGGCAACGCCCCGCCGTTCACCGAGACGCAGCTGCCGGCCAGCTTCGCCGGCAACGGTGTGCCGGAAGCCTGAGCTGAACCGTCGGCGAGGCGTTCGCCGAAAATCGAGACCAGCCCGCCCGGGCCCACGGTTCGTCTAAGGTCGGCGCCGTTGGTGATCGACGACACATGCGGAACCGAGACGCGAGAGGCGTAGTCGGCCGGGAACTCGATGATTCCCGCGCTCGAGGTCGAAATCAGTCGGCCGTCGCGCAGCGAAGCGAGCGTCTGGGTGAACGACGTGTTCGCACTCGGTGAAGGCGGGGGCTCGACCATCCGAGTGGGATTCAAGATGCGAGTCGGCTGACGGGAATCCAGCGTCTGAATGGCGCCGGTGTCTGTCGCAAAGCGAGGCCTGATCGTTCGCACGCCGGTGCCATCGGGCTGTAAGGCAAAGCCCGAGGACTCTTGTATGGCCGTGCCGTCCGGAAAGTCGCCAATTGGCACCAGCGAGCGATTCATGACGTGCGAGCCCGCCACGAAGTAGTTGGGCCCAGCGCCGACCGCCCCGCTTATCGCCCCTATGAAGTCGCTGCGAGCGGCGACGAGGCGGTTCGAGGAAGATTCCCAAAGCGCCGTCGTCCCGGAGCTGTCGACGATCATCGCCGAGGCGCCGTCGGGGGCGCCCACGACCGCGATATCGTTGCCAAACTGGTTGGTGAAGATTCCAAGCGTCTGCCGCGTGGAAATCTGCTGCGAAGGCAGCTGCAGCGTATCGAGCTGGGTGGACCCGCTGCTGTTCCGCGCGCCAATCAGAATATTGGCTGCGTCCTTGCTGACCGAGATCGGATAGTGGCCGTCTAGGAGCAGCTGCCAGGCCGCGTAAACCTTGCCGAACTCTTGCATGCGGTCAAGGTCGATCAGGCTCAAGTTCTCGCCGCGTGAGTTCGCGATGACAAGATAGCGGCCGTCGTGCGACATGGTCATCCAGGTCGGGCTGTTGCCGGTGCGGAACGAGCCGATCTGGCGCATCGAAATCGAGTCGTAGGCCAGAACCTCGAAGCGCGTCTCGTCCAAGACATAGAAGCGGTCGCGGTGCGTGTCGCCGACGACGCCGGTCAAGTGTCCAGGGACCTGGTAGAAAGTCCCTTGCTGATCGACATCGCGGATATTGCTGATCACCTGCACGCCAGTCGTGATGTTGACCGCGTCGCTGTCGATGATCACCGGCATGAGGTTGGTGCCTTGCACCGGACCGAGGGCGCCGGGGTCGACCGTCACCTGGACATCGATGGGCGTCACTCCGGTGTGAGGTTCGAACAGAATCGCTGGGCGGCCGGAGCTACGGAAGGGTTCAACCGACAGGCTGAAGCGCGCGGGCGCGGCGCCGGGGGGCGTCTCAAACCGCATCGTCCGGGTCACCGGCGACTTTTGGCAGAAATCGAATTGGAACAGTAGGTCGCGATCTTGGGGGTTGACCGAAAGCTGAGGCAACCCGCCCATGTCGCCGATCGGCAGGTACAGCAAACCCGATTCGCTAACCGCGTAGAGATACCGTCCGTTGCCGCCGGGCGCGATTTCGCCGACAATCCGCTCGGACAACCGCAGTCGATTGCGCACGTAAAGGTTGTCGGCGTCCATCACCAGCAGCGCCCCGAAGGTCGGGTGGGGGTTGACCGTCGCGCCTTCCTCGCCCGGCTGTGCCTGGGTCGAGGGGTCGTCGAAGGCCGCGTAGACGGTGTTGATATTGCTGTCGATGCCGGTGCCGCCGATGAGATCGACATTCGGGCTCGGCGCCTTGGGAGTGTCGGCGATGACCCGCAAGCGGCGGTCCATCAACAGCGGTCCGTTCATGAAGTAGCGGCCGTCTCGGCCCGCGCTCACCTGCGGAAACGATGGAACGTTCACGAGCGTGTCGTTCGGCCGAAGCGTCAACAGCCCGGTCGGCTGCTGAACTTCATACGAAAAAGTCAGATCCTGTGTGACGCCAAAGATCCAGCGACCGTCTCGCGAGGATGTCAGGTCCGCGAAGCTGATCTGGCGCGGGAAAGACGGCGGGATACCCGGCAAGTTGGCCTCGCCGGCGGCGGTTTCGAAATCGAACAGCAGCGTAAAGGCGCCCGATTCCGGGTCGAAAAGCTGCAGGTTGTTGCTGGTCACGATCAACGCGCGGCCATCGATGCCGAAGGCCACGCCGAGCGGCAGGTCCTCGATCGCGTAGCTGCCGCGGTCGCTAGGGTCGTTCAGGTTGATCAGCGTAATGCTGGCCAGCTGGGTGACGCCGAACGTGACCGGGAAGTTGGTCGTGATCAGATACTGGCCGTCCGTCGACATCGCCATGCCCGTAGTCGCCGCCGAAGTCGGCGTTGTGGGGAACGAAGCGATACGTTGGTTCGACCCAATTTGAATGACGTCGACCCGGCCAGCGCTGAAGTTCCCGGCATAGACCAGTCCTCGCGCTTCATCCAGCGCGAGCTCATTGATTTGGCCGTTGAGCGGAATCTGCTGCCCGAACGAGCTCTGAGCGAGCGCGTGCCGCGGCGTTAGGATGACCGCCAGAGCCAGGCACGTCGTAAGCGCCTTGGCCGGAGTTATTGCTTTGATAACCAGGAACTGCATTCCAATCTGCTCCCTACTTCCTAATCGTTCTCACTTGAGGCCGGTTCGCTCGGCCGAGCGACTTCCTCGATAATTCGTTTGTGCGAACGGCGTCAGCCGCCGCGGTGTCTAGCGAGGCTGGAGCGAGGACCCCGCGGGTCCTACGCCCCCGCTCGCGCTTAGTCCTCTTGCTCTTGCTCTTGCTGGGCCTTCTGGCGCCGCCGCATCGTGATCAGAGCAAGCAGCACAACTGCCAACACTCCACACAAAATCCGTACTGTCGTTGCATCCATGGCTCTATCTCCTCCTTTCCTTACCTGTTCAACACGCGTGAGACTAGGCCCCCATAATGGCGGGCAAAAAGTCCCTCATTACCCGGACCAACATCGGCCCGACGGTAACCACAAACAGCGCGGGAAGAATGAAGAAGAAGATCGGGAAAACCAGCTTGACGCCAATCTTGGCCGCCTTCTCCTCCGCCTCTTGCCGCATCTGAACTCGTATGTAGTCCGAGAAATTCTTGAGCGTCTGCGAAATGCTCGTCCCGAACTTATCGGCCTGCACTAGCACGCCGACCATTTTTTCATCTCTTCGACCTCGACGCGTTCGGCGAGGTTGTGCATCGCTTCAGTCCGCGGAATACCGGCGCGAATCTCAAGGTTCATGACGGCGAACTCGTCGCTGATCGCGCGGTAGGCGATCTGTAGCTCTTTGCTGACCTGCATGATGGCTTGGTCAAGGCCGAGCCCTGATTCCACGCAGATCACCAGCATGTCGAGCGCGTTCGGCAAGCCCCTGCGGATCGACGCCTGGCGTTTCTTCGCCTTGCGGGAGATCACCATATTGGGGCCCATCCAGCCCATGACGCCCCCGGCCAGAACCTGGAAGACGGTCATGTGCCCCTGCGCATCGAAGCCAAAGATCAGCCCCGTTGTCAGCAGCGTCAGGACTACCGCCAAGACGCCCTTGACTCCGTAAAAGAGTTTGACCGCGTTCCGATTCCGAATTCCGGCGGCCAGCATTCGCTTTTGGATAATCGAGGCGTCGACCGGGTTCGCCAGCACGACATTGCCGATTCGCGTCATGACCTCGCGGAAGCTCAAGCTCGGCTCAACGACCTTTTCATGGGCCGTTTCGACTTCGCTCATCACACGCTCAACCGCGGTCTGCGGTTGAGCCCAGAGCTTGAAGCCGAGGGCCGTAAAACCGACGGAGATGATGATGAACACGAAAGCAGATGCGGCTAGTGCGCTCATCGTTAGACCTCCAAGTCCGTCAGCTTCTTGATCGAAATAAAGCCTAAGAACTGTAAGATGATCGTGACCGCCATCAGAATCTTGCCGTCGGGATCGTCAAAGAAGAACAGCACGTATTCCTCGTTCGTCAGGAACATGAGCAGCGCAACCGTAAGCGGGATCATCGCGAGCACAAGCCCCGAGATCCGGCCGTGGGCGCTGATCGCACGAATGCGGCCTTTCAATTTGAAGCGCTCGCGAATCAGATACGAGAGGTTCTCGAGCAACCCGGCGAGGTTGCCGCCGGTGCGGCTCTGCAGCGCGACCGCGGAGACAAAGAACCGCACGTCGATTGTCGGCACCCGGGTAGCCAGGCGCTCGAGCGCAAGGTCGAGCGGAAGACCGAGGTTCTGCTCCTCGAAGGTGCGCTGGAACTCGTCGGCCAGCGGTCCCTTGAATTCCTTGTAGAGCATCTCGAGCGAGACCACGAAGGCGTTGCCGGTCCGCATGGCGCGGGCGACGAACTCCAACGCGTCGGGGAACTGCTCCTCGAAGTCACTCATTCGCGCCGAGCGCTTTTTGAGGATGTACAGGAAGGGCAGCCCCATGCCGACCGCGGCCCCGACTATCGAGATCGGCTGGCCGCGAGGCACGACGTACCAGAAAAGGTTGAACCCGATCACGCTCATCAACAGCGAGAGGTAGATCGTCCGAGCGGGATCCCAGTCCAACCCGGCCTGGTCGAGCAGATCGCGCAGCTTCTGGTTGAGGTTCTTGCCCAAGAACGTCTGCGCGAGCCGTTGCTTGGTCGTGAGCACGTTGCTCTTGAACAGCTCTTTCGACTCACCGTCCTTGGATTTCTTCTTTTTCTTGAGCGCCTTGCCGACGACCAGATCCTTGACCTGCTCGACATCGCGTTTGCGCATCATCGAGTTGACGACAAACGCCACCGTCCCCATGACGGCGATCAGAACCAGGAAGAGTATGAGTGACTGAGTCACGCTGATCCTCTATTCGCCAACCTCAACGATTTCTTCGAAGATCTCGCCTGGAAGCTTTGAACCCGACGACAAGACCTTTTCGTAGAACCGCGGGCGGATTCCCGTGGCCGCGAAGCGGCCGATGACCTTACCTTCAGGCGAGAGTCCGCGCCGTTCGAACACGAACAAGTCCTGAAGCATCACCGTGTCGCCCTCCATCGTGGTGACCTCGGTGAGATTCTGCGTTCGGCGCGAGCCGTCGCTAAGGCGTCCAACTTGAACAATCAGATCGACCGCTGACGCAATCTGCTGACGAATCGCGCTGACCGGCATCGTGGTGCCGCCCAACGTCACCATCACTTCCATACGAGAGATCGCGTCGCGAGGCGAGTTCGCGTGCAACGTCGTCATTGAGCCGTCGTGACCCGTGTTCATCGCTTGCAGCATGTCGAGCGTTTCTTCGCCACGACACTCACCGATCACAATGCGGTCCGGCCGCATGCGAAGCGAGTTGATCAGCAACTCCCTTTGGCGAATCGCTCCGTCACCTTCGATGTTTGGCGGGCGAGTTTCTAGGCGAACCACGTGGGGCTGCTTCAGCTGCAGCTCGGCGGCGTCCTCGATGGTCACGACCCGCTCGTCCGGCGCGATCATCGCCGACAGCGCGTTCAACATCGTGGTCTTACCGGAGCCGGTTCCGCCCGACACGACGATGTTCAGCCTCGCTTTTACCGCCGCCTTGAGAACTTCGAGCATGCCGGGCGTCATCGAGTGGAACGCCACCAGGTCTTCGGGCATGAGCTTGTCGGCCGAGAAGCGGCGAATTGACATGATCGGCCCGTCGACGGCGAGCGGAGGAATAATCGCGTTGACACGCGAGCCGTCCATCAGGCGGGCGTCGCACATCGGCGAAGACTCATCGACGCGACGGCCAACCTGCGACACGATCTTGTCGATAATCCGCAGCAGATGGGTCTGATCCTTGAAGGTGACGTTCGTCAGCTCCAACTTGCCGCGCCGCTCCACGTAGACCTGCTTTTCGGTGTTGACAAGAATGTCCGAAATCGTCGGGTCCGCCAGCAATGGCTCTAGCGGGCCAAGACCGAAAACTTCGTCGAGAACCTCGTCGCAAATCTGCTGACGCTCGATGGAGCTCAACAGAGTGGACTCTTCATCCATCAACGCCATCAAGGCGTTTCGAACTTCCGTGCGGACCTTCTGGTCTTCAATTGCCGCAAGCGCCTCGAGGTTGATCTTGTCGAGCAGCTTGCGATGCAGCCTGAACTTAAGCTCTTGATACTCCGGGTTGAGCGTCAGGCGAGTGCGCGAGGCGCCCTTATTCCGCAGGCGCTCTTCCCAAGTCGCGGACTTTCTGGGAGCTTCAGCTGTTGCAGACATCGACATGCGTTAACTCAATCCCTGCGAGAGCAACGCCGAGAGCTTCAGCCCGGCCGCGGCTTTCTTTTTCTGCGGCTTCGCCTTCTCCCCCAGCAGCGCCCGGCTGAGCTTTCTCAGGTCCTTGCCCAGCTCGCACGAGTCAGGCAAGGGCTTTCCGGCGGTAAGCGCGCGGTGAATCGAACCCGGATCGTCGTGAAAGATCTGTCCAATCGGAAAGTTGAAGATCCGCTTGAGATCGTCCGCCGTCAGGTCTCCGCGCCTATCCATACGGTTGATCACCAGACTAAACTGGTCCTTCGAAAAGCCTTCGCCCTCGAGATACGCCAGGCACTTGCGGCTCAAATGCAGCGAAGGCAGCTCGGGCGTCGAGACGATGTGGATGCGGTCGCAGTCGGGAAGCACCGCGCGCGCTTCCGGGCCGTAAAGCGACGGAAGATCCAAGACGATTGCTTCGTAGAGCGAGCGCGAAAACTCAACCACCCGGGCGTAGCGCTCCGCCGGAAGCGGAGGCGGATCCGGCTTTTCGGGTCCAAGCAGGATGTCCACTCCGTTGCGACTGGCAACAAGCGCGCTCCAAAGGGCTTCGTCGAGCTTGTCGGCGTTCTGCATCGCGTCGAACACGCTATACCCGTGCGTCACCCGCCATGAGAATGAGAGCGTGCTGGCCAGTGGATCGAAGTCGATCAGCAAGACCCGGCGATTGCCGCCGTCAGTCAGCGCGGCCGCGACGTTTGACGCGACGGTTGTGACGCCCTGTCCCGGCTTGACGGCGGTGAAGGCGAAAACCTTCCCGCGAACTGGAGCTTCCGAGGTCTGAGCGTCTCTGAGTCGGCGAATCCGCCCCAGAGCGGCGTTAGTAGAATCGGGATCGAACGGCGACGAAAGGAACTCTGTTCCTCCGGCACGCAGCGTTTTCATGATCGCGACGGCATCCTGACTCACATGGACGCCCACGACGTATACGGTCGGGTTCATCGCGCTCGCCACCGAGATCAGCGTCAAAGCGGCTGCCATGTCCGTGCCAAGGTCAACCAGCACCAGAGTCGGCCGAAGCTGTCGAATCCTTGTCTCGAGCTGCTGCGCGGAGGGGTAGTCCTGCATGTGCTCTACCAGTTGCACAAGGTCTTTCCGCACGACAGCGTCGTTAAACTCGCGAGCCAGCTTGTCGCTTGCGCAGACCAGAATCGCAGTCAGCTCGGATTGGCGCGTCATTCGTCGTGAGTCCTCTTATCCCCGCTCTTCCCTAGCGCTCAGCCGTCAGCCTTTCCGGAACAGGTAGAAAGTCGATCGGCATCTCGAGATGCGGAACCGGCTCGCTCTGGCGGTAGGCCTCCGGAAACTCCGGCGTCACCAGCACGAGCAGCTCAGTGTTGTTCTTGCCTAGCGATCGACTCTTGAAGAGCTCGCCGAGCAGTGGGATCTTTGACAGCCCAGGAATGCGGTTCAGCGTCTCGGTGACGCGCTGATCGATCAGCCCGCCGATAACGAAGCTCTGCCCCGGCATGAGCTCCACGTCCGTTTCAACGCGGCGTGTCGAGAGCGCCGGAATCAGGAAGCCCGACAACGTGACCGCGTTGGCGAAATCCAACGTGCTGACTTCAGGTTTGATGTGCATCTTGATCGAGCCGCGAGCAGTAAGCTCCGGCAAAAACCCGATTCGGATCCCAAACTCTCGAAATGAAACCGTTGCCGCTCCGGAGCTGGCCCCGCCCTGGACGATAGGAACCGGGAACTCGCCGCCGACCAGTAGGTCCGCCTGCTTGCCGGACGTCGTGATCAGGTTGGGCTCGGCCAATATTTGGCTCATCCCCTTCGAGCTCAGCAGGCGCAACAGCGCACCCAGGTTCAAGTCGGGCCGAAACGCAAAGATATTCAACGTGTCACTAAGCCCGAAAGAAGTCGTCGTTCCCAGCAAGCCGCCGGGAATGGTTCCCGAGAGGCCATTGACGCTGGAGTTTCCGAACTGCTGCGTCCCGAGCGCCCCCGGCGTGTTCGCCGCTCCGGTCGACAGGATCTGCGCCCCAAACTGATTCAGCGCATTGCGTTGCACCTCGACGAAGCGCACCTTCAGCAAGATCTGCTGTTCGGCATCCGGGATCGGCAACTCGAGGTTGCTGATGACCTGTTGGGCAAAGCCCGACGCAAATGCAATCACACGCTCTTCGGCTCCGGGCCCGGAAACCTTCCCGTTGAGCGTGATGACGTTACCGCTCACCATTACGTCGACGTCTTCTTCGGGAAACGCGGTCATGATGTGCTGCTCTATCCGGGCAACGTCTGAGGTGACACGCACAACAAAGAAGCTGCGGTCGCCGGCGCGTGACCAAAGGACGAGGCTGGTCACGCCCTCCGCCTTCGCGTTGATCAGTACTTCTCTGGTGGAGATCGGCACCGCATCGGCAACTTCGTCGTCAGTGATCGAGACGCGTTGAATCTCGTCGGGGACATCAAGCGCGATGGATTGACCGATCGTCATCGGGATTTCGCTGGCGCCGGAGATTTCGCTCTGAGTCGGCGCCGGTGATCCCAACACGCTCACGGCAAACAGCGCCGCCGCGGCCAGCAGATTCATCCAGTTCGTTCGATAGGCGTTAGGTGACATCAGGGGGAGCCTCATTCAGTAGGTCCGCGCTCGATTTCCGTGATCGACCGTTCGTTTCCACGAATGACTTCGATAGCGAAGGTGGTCGGAGGCGGAGGGGGAGCCACGCGCCGCGGCGCGGCCGGTCTTGGTTTCGGTTCGGGGGCGCCGCGCTTCAAAAGGTCACGGATGCGCACCAGAGGGGTGTTTTCGGCGATCATCGTCTCGTCCCTCGGGTTTCTCAGCACCAATTGGATTTTCCCCTCCTGCGACGCCAGAGTCAGAAGCTCGGCTTCTTCAGGCCGCAAGAGCATGTTGACCACCGGCACGTTCTCCGGCTGGCCATTCTCGTTCGGTTGTTGCTTGTGTCCGGTCGATAGCACGGTCACGTTCTCGAGAACGGTGGTCGTGACACGGTCGGCGTCCTCAGTTTCGGATTGGACCGTCAACAGCACGTCCACTTTGGAACCCGGCATAATGAACCCAGACACGCCGCTCACCTGGTTCACCGAGATCGCGATCGCGCGAAACCCTTCAGGAATGAGCGGTGCCAAGCCAAAACCGGCTCCCTTCTCGGTTACTCGGCCGAGAGTGAGAGGTTCATTAGTCAAGATCGGCCTGATCACCGAGCGATCGAGCGCATCCTCGGTTGTTTCAAAGCCGCCCTCCGGATAGCCCTGCAGGGGGAACTCGATCACCTGCATATCTTCTTCGGTGATCATCGAGCCGATCGACAAGTCCTGCTTTGCGACCACCAGCATCTTGGTCTGCACAGACGCCTCAACGGGCTTTTGCCCCGAGGTGATCTGATAAAAGATCGCCGTGATCACCAGCGCAAACACGACCGCCGCAAGCATAACGGTTACGAGACGCTTGTCCATATGTCCTCCTCACCTAGAAACGACAGCAGGGCTCCGAGGCTGATTGCCGGAGCGTAGGGAATAAAGTCTTTGCGGTCGGGCTCTCCCGACGCTTCTTTCTGTCCGACGGCTCTCCAGAGCTTCTTGCCGCCCAGGTACGCCAGTGCGATGATTCCGCCGACCAGGGCGGCCATGATCGCCGCGGTAACAATCTGTCCGCGGCCCAAGATCGCCCCGAAAGCGGCCATCAACTTCACGTCGCCGCCGCCCATCCCCCCCATCAGAAAGAAGACGAAGAATACGGCGAATCCAATCAGCGCTCCCAAGCTCGAGTCGATTGCTCCGTCCCAGCCCGACAGCGCGGTGTGCGCGATAACGCCGATCAACAGCGCTGGGCCGGTCAAAATATTCGAGACCCGGCGACGCCAGAGGTCTTCCGCCGAAGCGACGACTCCCAGCAAAACGGCTATGCAGATGACCCAGCTCATAGTCGGAGCTCCTGGCCCGTATGGCCTTTTGGTACTAACCGACATTCCATTAATATGCCGTTGGGTATAGAAGGTACATCGACGTAAAGCATCGGATTTCTCTCGTGTCTTACCTAGCTGCCGCTAAGGTAATCTCCTCATCAGTCGGCGCACGTTGCGCTCGGCGCTCGAAATAGACCGACTGGCCGTCGTCGTAAACGAGGCGCCAATGCGGGTGTCGCTTCATGGCGCTCGACAGCGACCACTCAAGCGGCAGCAGCGCGGAGTCAAACTCGTATTTGTCGAGAATCGTCTCCCAGTTCCACTTCGTCCCCATCAGGGCCAGTGGAGTGAACCCCAAGCGTGAGACAGTCGAAATCGGGACAGGTTACCATTCACCGCAAAACGCTTGCCTTCTTCGCTGTATCGTCGCACGCTGGTCCTAGCCGGGGAAGCGGAAGCGGGCTCTGCTGGAGAGCAACCCGCCAAGGAATACCCGGCCGCAAACTCATCAAGACGATGAGCGCCGGGGGCGGCCGCCAAGGTCGCTCCCGGCTTCTCCAACGCCGGCGATGTCTCCCTGCCCGCCCAGGGCCCATCGGATTGATAGATTTGCCTATGCCTCTCAAAACTCATACTTCGGATTCCTCGCTGCTGTTGCCGCCGGCCGCGCCAGCGCTTCAAACTCCGCCGGCGGACGATATCCCAACGCCGAATGCAGCCGGCGTTGGTTGTAGATCTCATCAATGAACTCGCCGATCGATGCGCGCGCCTCGTCAAGCGTGCGATAACGCTGCAACCAAACCTCCTCCGCCTTCAACGTCTTCATGAAACTCTCCGCCCGCGCGTTGTCGTAGGGGTTGCCGCGGCGGCTCATCGAGATGATCGCGCCGTGCTGCTCCAGCAGCTCGACATAGGCGCTCGAAGCGTACTGTACGCCTTGGTCGGAATGATGCATCCACCCCGCGGCAGGGCGTCTGAGCTCGAGCGCATCGCGCAACGCCCCTACAGCCAGCTCAGCTTTGAGCGTCGTCCCCAGCCGCCAGCCGACCACGCGTCGCGAGTAGGCGTCCAACACCACGGCGAGGTAGACGAACGCCTCGCGCAAGCGAATGTAGGTGATATCGGATTGCCACAACTGATCGACGCCGTCCACATTCAGGTGCGCCGCTAGATTCGGATAAACAGGTAAGAAGTGGTTCGAATCCGTTGTTAGCACGAAGCGCCGCTTGAGTACCGCCAGCAAGTTGTCCTTACGCATCATCCGCAGGACCTTTTTGTGATTGACGAGGAAGCCTTGGCGGCGCAGCTCGGCCGTCACGCGGCGGTAGCCGTAACGACGATTCTCGAGCGAAATCCGCTGCATGCGGTCACGCAATTCCATGTCGCACTCGGCGGGCGACGACACGGCGAGCCGGCGATAGAACCCGGCGCGATTCACGCGTCCGAGCTCGCAGGCGTGTTCGACGCTGAGCGAGCCTTTGGCGCTGATCTGCTCGACGATGGAGTAGATCCGCTCGCGCCACCGGCGTCGTTGGTCGGGGCTGCGAGGTTCAAGGCGCGAAAGGCTTGTCCGAAAAAATCGAGCTCTGCGGCTTGTTTGCCGAGCAGTCGTTCGAGCTCTGCGATGCGTTCGTCGCGCGGATCGCGAGGGATCTTGGGCGGCGCCGAGCGGCCGGGTTTCGGCCGGCCTCGCCGCCGGCTCAAGCCGTTGACGCCTTCCTGGCGATAGGCGTCCCGCCAGCGGTACAGCAGGCTGCGCTTGACGTCCAACTCGCGGCTTAGCGCTGTGCCGCTCTGGCCGGCTAGGAGCCGCCTGGCGGCGGCTTCCTTGAACTCCACCGTGAACTCCCGCGGCTTGCGCGGCTTGAGACTTTCCATCCTGGACTCCTTTCCATTCGCTGAAATTCGTCCCAAATTTCAATGTCTCATTTTTAGGGTTCACTCCACAGATAGTCATCTCGGACCTGGGGGTCGTAGAAGTCGGAGCGTCCGTCGATGAACGTCTTGAACTCGGGATGGAAGCGGTAGATCAGGTAGTCTCCCCACTGATCTGTCGTCAGCACTCGCCGCGGCGTGAGTCGATCGCCCAGCGCGTCCGCGGCCTTGGCCGGGAATGTCGCGGCTGGGAACTCCGCCTTGTACTTTTCTTCGTCTCCGCGTGTGTTCATCAGGACGGCAACGCCGACCAGTGATGCCACGCAGATCCAGCCCAGCGGCAGCGGATTCGACTCCGACGGCTGTGTGCCGGGCTTCGAGTAGTCATCGGCAACTTCCTTGATCGTCCGCAGAACCCAGTGTCCGCCTCTTGCCGCGCTCTCGAACAAGCGCGTCGCCTCGAGCGCGACAACCGGCGCCGCGACCACCATGAACAGCGGCGCATGTCGCACCGAAGTCAGCGACGCATGCGCCCAAGCAACGATCAGCAAGGGCCAGGCAATCTCTCCCCGGCGCAGCATGAACCCGATCGCAACCAGCGAAGCGACAAGAGTGATCTCGAGCATCGTCATCGTTTCGCCGCGAAACTTCGGCGATTGGAACTCCTCGACGTACTTGAGAATGAAGTCCGAGCCCATGTACTCGACGATGTGCGCGTGAAGTTGATACCCGTAAGGGTTGATGAGGGTCGCGGCCAGACATCCGGCGAACAACAGCCCGTAGCGAGTTGCGGCAGGTGGGAGGAACAGGCGCGGGTTCTTGAAGTCGTTTTTCCCCGCGATGAGTTGCTCGGCCGCCACCCCAGCGCCGAAGATTCCCACGCTAATCAACAGCGCCACGAAACCGCCATGCGTGTTCGTCCAAATCGCCGCTAGTGGGATAAGTAGCCAAACCGCTCGACGGTTCTTCTGACGATCCGCTTCAAGCAGCCACAGCGTCGCCAGGAAGAACCCCCCAGTGAACATGTGCGGCCGCGCCAGCCAATGCATCGTCGAAACGCCGCAGATCAGCATCAGCGCGCCTAGCGCCATGAACAGATTGACGCCGCGCCAAAGCATGTAGCGGAACGTCATCGCGGCGGTTGTCGCGATGATGGCTCCAGCCAGCAGCACCACTCCTTGTAGCCCGTCGATTCGATGTGCGACGGCCAATGCGACGTCGGCGAGCCACTCCCAGGCGAACCACACGACTCCTTCCATCGGGAACGAGAAGGGGTCGGTCGGCGGCAGCGCGCCGTTGTCGAGAGCGTATTCGCCGGTCAGGATGTGCCAGCCCGCGTCTCCGTCGGCTAGCAGCGCCTGCGCGCCCGATCCTGCTACGAAAAGCCAAACCAGCACGGCGACGAACGCCCAATCCGATAGCGCCGGCAGCAGCCAAGTCTGAACCTTGGTTGCAGCGGCCGAGTCCGCTGGGGCTCTGTCCAGTACCTGTGCTGACGGATCTTCCCCCCGCCAGCGAGCAGAGTTTCGCCGCCAACTTCCTGAATTCGCGTCGGTTATGGGATGGATCGGGCGATCGGCGTCTGTCTACAGGTTACTTGTGCGGCAGCGAAACCCCCAACGCATTGAGGATTTCTGTTTGGCGGGCGTCGGGAATCGGCAGCCGTGTGACGCTGGTCTGCTCATCCACTCGATATTCCAATAGACACAGTCGCCCCAACGCCGCCAGCGCGTCCGGCAAGGTGATCGCGTGCGGGTCGTCGTCGGTCGTGCCAAACGCCGCTTGTATCCGCCGTTCCAATTCGCGGCTCAGCTTCAACGCCAGCATGCTGCACAACACATGTCCTCGGGTGCGGCTTTCTTTGCGCACGAAGATCGGCCGCACCTCGAGCAAGCCCGTCTTCAGCTGCCGAAAGTCGCGCTCCACCCGCTGCAGGCTCACGTAATGGTCGTGCACTCTTTGGCCGCTCATGCGCTCGGAGGCGACATCGGTCACGACCACGTAACAGCCCGCCAACTCCAGCGCCTGCTCGATCGCCGCCTGCTGGCGCTCGACGACCAGCGTACGTCCCTGCAAGCGCAACTCGACCAATTCTGTCAGCTTGTGACGCGCCAGCCAGGGCTTGAGCTGGCGCAGTCCGGCCGCGGGCTCGCAACGGGAAGAGGCCGTGACTTTCTGGTTGCGTCGGTCGAGCTTGCCTCCCAGCTTGGCCAGCTTGTCCTCGAGCCGCTGCCGTTGCCGTTTGGCTTCGGACGCGTTGAGGCGCAGCACATAGCGCACGCCGTCGGCTTCGACCTCGCAGACTTGTTCAGCGAACAGCTCCAGTTGCAGCACCCCTTCGCTCAAGCGCCGCCGAATCTGGGGATCGGTCAGCGCCGTGATGTAGCGCAGCCCGGCCTCCCCCAGCGCCTGCTTGCCCTTGCTCTTGACCATCCCGCGGTCGCCGACGAAGACCAACTCCTCGACTCCGAACTGCTCTTTGACGATGCGGATCTGATCCGGCACGGTCGTCGGATCGTTGCGGTTGCCGGCAAACACCCGCACCGCCAGCGGCTCGCCCTGGTCATCGGCCAGCAGTCCGATCACAATTTGCTTCTTGCCGCGCTTGCCGTCGCGATTGTAGCCGTACTCGCCCAACGCGTTGTGCAGGCCTTCGAAGTACGAGCTGGTGACGTCGTAGAGCAGCAAGCTGGGCGGGGCTCCGCGGCGCTCGAGGTAGTGGCGGTATAGCGCTTGCTCGATCTTCACTTGGCGGGCGCTCAGATCATCGAGGGCGGCGTAGAGGTCGTCTTCGTCGAAGGCGCCCAGACCCAGCACTTCTGCGACGGCCTGATCGGCGGCCCAGCGCACGGCCGAGAGCCGCGATCCTTGGTGGGCCAGGCGCGCCAGCACCAGGAACAAGGCGAGTTTGGCGGCCCGCGTTCGACCCAGCGCGGCGGTCAGGCCCAGCTCATCGGCGAGTTGCTTGAGCGCGAAGAGCAGGCCAAAGACGGGGCCGCAGACGGGAGTGGCGGGAAGCTGATCGAACTCGCCGCGGAGGGCGCGTCGGAGGGCCTCGACGCGGACGGGGCGCCAGCAGGAGAGGTTGGCGAGGGTGCGTTTTTTGACTCTGCCGTTTTGGCGGAAGGATTCGCGCAGCAAGACGGCGGGCGGCGAGTTGCGATTGGGGACGGACTCAACATACATGGGTATATTATATCACAAACAACACAATGAATAAACGATACAATAGCATAATACATGGGTACACTAAAAGCGCCACCAAACGTGTTAAAGCCAAGCAAGCCAAGCAGTTAGCCCGTCAAACGAGCCTTCCGCTGGGGGGAAGATCCGTCTGAGGAGACTTTCGACACGAAAACCGTTGGTAGTACGACTTCTCATTTCGCCGGCCGGCCTTAACTCATTGATAATCAGAGGTTAAGATCCGAATCAGCTAAACCAGAAAGCGCCTATCCAAGGACAGTATCGATCAGCCCCGCGATTTTGGACTTAAATGGATGGCCCTAGTCGGGCCAGGCAGTATACCTAGTACCGAAGGACTGGCGGGGGATGCCTCGCCCCTACGGATAGATGGCGCCTTTGGCGATGTAGGGGCCAGGCATGCCTGGCCCGTCTTTGCTCATCGTGCGGATGTCGTGAATCCGGACCGCTGCGTCGTCGCTGATGAAGACCGCCGGCCATTGCGTGACCAGACTCGAAACTGCCTCGCGAACCTCGGTGTCCGCGGTTTCGTTCGCGAAATCGTCGTCCGAGACAACCCAATAGCGGGCGCCGATCGCCGTCGGAGTCTCGGTCAGCCGCGCCAGATCGCGGTCTAGGATCGACTCGTCCTGGCGAAAGAACGCCTCCGTCGAAAACGACATCGGCCGCATGCCCTGGAGCCCGGAATGTAGATACAGACTCGGATCTTCGTAGCTGATGACGCGGTCGCCGGCGTCCGCGTTCTCGCGCAACCAGGCGTAGGCCGCCCGCTTGGCGTCTGCAACCTCGGCTCGCCGCTCAAGCGTGCTCCTCAAACCGGCGGGAACACTCCATATATATCTGTGCGCGGCGTGCCCAACCAGACCAACCAGCATCAGCGCCATTACACCCGCCACGGCGCGGTCCGCGAACGGCTTATCCGACCGTATGGTCTGACCTATCGTTTTCCCTAGGCCGCCGAATTCCACAGCCGCGCCCAGCAGGAAGAGCGGCACAAACGGAAGCAAGAACCTCGACATCAACGCATAGTTCCAGATCAAGATGACCGGCAAGTAGAACAGAAACGTGAAATGTATGGGGCGCCAGCCCCAGCTCCTCTCCGATGTGACCGCCCTCGCCGATGCCACCGCGCCTTTCACGATGCCCGCCGTGAGCACGATCGCCACAGCCTGCAACCAGGGGCTCGCGAAGCCCGACGCCGGCAACATAAAGCAAGCAATCGCCGGGTGCTTGAGCAACTCGCCCAACATCATTCCCGCCTGCGCCGTGAAAGCGTCCCAGCTCGGAACCGACAACCGCCAGAAGGTCAAGTAGCTGGTGTAGTAAGCAAGGTTCTGCGCGTATCCGCCGCTGCCCGAGACATCCACTCCGCCCAGCTTCGACAGGACCGAGTATGCCACCGGCAAGCCGGCGGTCATCGCCGCGAGGGCCGCCGTGAAGCGCCGGTTCCAGATTGCGGACGCCGCCAGTCCGGCCACCAGCGCGATCCCCAGCGAACGCGTCAGGACCGCCAACCAAGCCAGGCAGATCGCCGCCGCCCACCACCGCGGGAAGCTCCCTTTCGACAGCTCGAGCGCTCGCCCGGCCAGGGCGCAGGCCCCCAGCGTAAGCGCGGCAAACAGGATGTCGCTAAGAACCAGATTCGACCAAAAGATCGTGTAGGGGTGCAACGCGAATATGGCCGCGATCCCCAATGCCAGGGGCCGGGAGGCCCCGAGTTGCCGAGTCACCGCGATCGCCGCCACGGTCGCGCTCAATGCGAGAAGCGCGTTCAGCCAAAACGCCAGCGCCAGGTTCGCCGGAAACTCAGGCGACGCCCGCCAGACTAGTGAAAGCAGCGCCGAATAGAGCGGCGGGTATTTGGTTTGGGCCGGCTCCCCAGGCAGACTGGGCGCCACATAGCCCTTCCCCTCCGCCAAAGCCTTCGCGGAGGAAAAGTACAGCCCGTCATCGTGTGCGAACCCAAACCCAGCCTCAGAGTGCCGCGCATACAGAACCAGCGCCTGGACCAGCAGCAGAGCCAGCGCGAGAACTCGAAATCGTCGGTCGATAAACGAAGTCACGCGCGACGCATCCTCCGCGGACTAAAGCTGTGGATTCGGCTCCAAGACCTCACTCGGCAGAGCCAAGTCTTCTTCCATATCGGTGGAGAAGCCTCGTATCTTTCGCCCGTACATCGCCAACTCGAAGCGATCTTTAACGCCCGTCTTCTCAAAGATGTGCATCAAGTGGACTTTGACAGTGCCGGTCGTAATACACAGCGCCTCGGCGATCTGCTTGTTTTTCATCCCACGCATCACCAACGTGAGAATCTCGTCTTCACGCGGGGTCAGCTTTGGGGTCGAGCGCCGGTTGATAAAACCAACGAACTGATTCGATACAGAATTCTCAATCCAAATATTCCCTTTGGCGACAGTCCGCAAGCAGTCGAGAATAATCGAAATCGGGAGCGTCTTCTTGAGGATGCCGCGCGCCCCGACCTGCAAGGCCCGGAACGACTCGACCTCGGAGATCGCCGCCGCCCACAGAATCGGTTCTGTGTTGGGCGAGCGAACCTTCAGGTCCGACATCAGCTGAAAAATCGCCTTCGTGCCGAATGACTTGTCAATCAGACAAACCCTCGGCGGTGAATCGTCGAGAAGATCGAAGAGCTCCGAAGGGTTTTCCACCGCCCCAACAAGGCGCAGATCCTCCGAGGCTTCGAGACTTCGGCGCAGTCCCTCGATTACGATAGGCTGCGACTCACACGCGCATACGTCAATGGTCACTTGATCTCCTCCCGGCGCCTGCGGGGGAGTAGGCGTACTAAATCTTCCATCCAGGGGTAGTATGCTGGGGCAGTACCAGTCGCGCCAATAATCCCAGAACCTTAGGCAACGGGCGAAATGCCCCTACGGTTTGCGGTCCCGCGCGCTAGACCCGCCCCGTACATCGGTAATCGAGGCCAGACTTCGCGACCCCGAGGCGTGGACGGAAGGTCCACGCTCATGCGTCCGCCGCCCCTCGCGCCCGCATGTCGTAAACTGAGCCCATGGCCGCCACAATCACCATTGATGCTGAAGAGACCTCAAGTCGGCCCTCGAAGACCGCGCCGCCGCCGCCGGGAAAACCGTTTCACAAATCGCTCGTGAAATCCTCGAGGCGGCGGTGGCCGAACCGAACGGGCGGAGCCACAGTTCCCAGACTCAAGACGACGCCCCCGCCGATGCCGACGAACGAACCATCGGCGAGCGTGCAGGTCATCTGTTCGGAAGCCTCGATCTGCCGGAACCAACCGATGAATGGAGCCGCCAAATTAGGGAGCGGAACTGGCGTTCGTGAGAACGATACTCGTTGATACCGGCCCGCTCGTCGCAGCCCTCGTCACCGTGTTCCGCACGCGCGCCGGCAAATGACCCGGACGAGCCGGAACCCGAAGGTCAAAGGTTCGGCGCTTATTCCGAGCACCCTGCGTCAGCGGGGTGTCTTCCCGCTTGAGTTGCGACGATCTCCAGAGTAATCGGGATAGGGGGAGGCCTCGCGGCCCCACCCCTCCCACACCACCGTACATACGGGTCCGTATACGGCGGTTCCGTGACTTGAGCCCGGGGCACAAGACCACGGGCTGGAGGTTTGAGTCGCGGTTCGCCGAGGGACGCTTCGCCGCTTGCAGGTTCCTTTCGGGCTTCAGCCTATCCTCCCCTGATAAGCTCCGCCGAGGCGGATTGGCTGGCGCATGGCCATCCCTGAGTCCCACGCTCTACTGCTCTCGATCACGGTTCGGGCCTTCAGCGCTTGCACGCCTACTATGCCCTCTGCTGACTTCTGCCGCCCGATCAGAGCCGATTGCTCGACCCTCAGTCTGGAATCCCAGACCAACGACAGATCTCCCGAGGTAAGTTCGACCGCCTTCCGCGCACAACCGCCGGATTTACAACCAGCGCCCTTGATGGATATGAACTTCGCGGTCAACTGCCCGCTCGTCCGACGCCGTATGCCTCCTATCCGGTTCTTGTCCATCGGCTCGCGCTTTTGCTCCACGCTTCCTCCAGACCCCGCCTCGCGACGACGCCCTTGCGCTTCGCTATCACTTCACCTCCATCAGGTTGTGAAAAGGACTTCCACCTTCGAGCTGTCGAACATGCTCGGCACACAAGGGAAGACACCCCGCTGACGCAGGGTGCTCGGAATTCCCGCCGGATTTGCGCAGGAATCGTGTACGGAGGCGGCTACAGGAAGGTCAACTAAGCCCCAAAACGAAAAGGGCGCTCCCGAAGGAGCGCCCTTGGTTGAACGTTTGTAAAGCCCAGCCTAGAAGACGTACTTCAGACCGAACTGAATGCGCCGCGGCTCCGAGGCCGTGTTGATCGTGCCGGCTGCCGCGGTGCCGAAACTGGTATTCGGCCGGCCGAAGCTTGGCGTGTTGGTGAAGTTGAACGACTCAAAGCGGAACTGCATCGAGTGCCCCTCCCACGGCAGGATGAACCGCCGCGAAACCGAGAAGTCGAACGCCTTCGTGGGGGGTCCGAGGATCATGTTGCGCCCGGCATTATCGAGTATGCCCGGTTGGCCCGCCTGCAGTGCGTTGGTGTCGAACCAGCGGTCGATCGTGCGCTGACTGCCTGACAGGTTGGGATCACGGATCCAGTCGCCGCGGTTGGCGCCGCCGACGTTGGTCGTGTTGCGGTTGATCGAGTGGCTGTCCGGCGTGCCGCCCAACAGGTTCAGGATGCCGCCGATCTGCCAGTTGCCCAGAATCCAGGCCGCCGGACCGCTCGTCATGTACTTCTGCCCCCTACCGAACGGCAGCTCGTAGACGATGCTGGTGACGTAGGACAGCCGCCGGTCGAGCGAAGCGTTGCCGCGCTCCAGGCCGGCATTATAGGTGTACCGCTGCTGCGAGGTCGTCCCAGTCGTCAGGTTCTCGTTGATCACGTCGATGTTATGCGCCCAGGTGAACGAGCTCAAGAACGTGAAGCCCTCGGTGAAGCGCTTCTCAGCCTTGATGGTCAACGAGTTGTAGTTCTGATTCAGGAAGGCTGCCCCGCGGAAGCCGACCGAGTTGAAGAACGGCCGGATCTTGCGGTCTTGCCAGCGGATCGTCGGATGCGGCGTCAACGGGCGGTTCACGTTGATGTTGCCGTGAATCTGCGACGTTGACGAACCGTTGTAGCCGATCGTGAGCAAGGTGTCGAAACCCAACTCCCGCTGGATGTCGAAGAACCATTGGGCGGCGTAGAAGTTCGGCCAAGCGTCATCCGTCTTGATGTTGACGTTCAGGCCGGCGCGCGGCAGACCGGATCTGGTAGAAGCCGGGAAACCGTTCCTCGTGAAGAAGGTTGAGAAATCGCGCGGTTGAGCGATATCGAATTCGTTCGAAGCCGGTGAGCCGGTGTTGAACCGCGCCGCCTCACCGCCGGTATTGTCATGCTCTCCGTAGAACATTCCGGCGCCGACCCGAATCACCGTCTTGTCATTCGCACGGAAGGCAAAGCCAAGCCGGGGCGCAAAATTGTTCGTGTCGTTCTTGCATCCGCAGTCCCCGCCATCGGCAGGCGTCCGGAAGTGCGGCAAGAACTCTGCTTCACCCCAGCCGCCCTGGCTAACCGGAATGCCCTCGCCATCACCGAAGGGACGGCCGTTGACCTCGGCAGAGAAGTTTTGCACCGTGCTGTTGAGCGTGTGGTTCTGCGGGTCGGGGAAGGTCGGCGTCAGGAAGAGCTCATAGCGGATGCCCACATTCATGGTCAGCCTGTTGGTGAGCTTCACGTCGTCTTGCAAGAAGAAGCCGTAGTAGGGGATCACCTGCTCCTCACCGTTGGGCCAACCCCAACGACCGTTGGCGTTCCAGCCCAGCAGTCCGTCGGCGAGTGAGCTGCCTGTGGAGCTACGGCTGCCGGAGCTATTCGGCTCTTCGGCCGTATAAACACCGGTGTATTGGAACCGTCCGCGGCGGAAGCGCGACGGCGAGCGCGGGATCTGCGTCCGGCGATACTCTGCACCGAACTTGATCGTATGTTTACCCTTGACCATCGCGAAGTTGTCAGAGATCTGCAGGTTATCCATCTTGTTCACGTTCGGCCAGAATGCGCGCGGGCCCATGTTTTGGAAGCGGCTCAGGGTCGACAGCGCGTAGCCGTGATTGAGCCCGTCGTCGATCGAATCGCCGGGGGCCCCCAGGACGCCGAACGACGGGTTCAGCTGCTCGGTGAATGGAATGTCGAACCGCGTCGGGAAGAACGTGTAGCCGAAGCGCAACTCGTTGAACATCGTGGAGCCGATCGTGGTATTGAGAGCGGACGCCCAGTTTTGCCCAGGCAGGTCGATCGTTTGTCCATTGCCGCCGTTGGCAGGCAACGGCAGGGCGCCGTTCTGAAGCACGAACTCGTCGCGGATCGAGTAGCGCGCGAACCAGCGATTTCTGTCATTGATGTTCCAATCGACTTTCATGTCGTACTGGTTGTGGTCGATCGTGTCCGCTGGTGCGAAGAAGTAGTTGTTCTTCAAGTTTTCACGCCCGCCGATGTTCGGGCCCGGGTAGTTGGCGAACAACCCCGTGGAAACCGGGTCGAAGCGGCTGGACGGGATGATGAAGTTCGGGAAGGCCGCCCGCTTGCCGTCGTCGCCGAGCGTCAGCGGATCGTAGACTTCGCGGTCGGGGTTGGGCTGATTGGAGAAATCGCCGGCGAGCGCCGCCGCGCTGGGGACGCTCGAGATAAAGCTCTGACCGGCGCGGTCTTTGGTGCCTTGGAAGCTGAAGAACGCGAACAGCTTGTTCTTGATGGCAGGTCCGCCAATCGTGCCGCCGTACTGGTTACGCCGTAGGGTCGGCTTGCCTGCCCCAGAGCGGTTCGCGAAAAAGTTCGTGCCGTCGAGCTTGTCATTGCGGATGAACTCGAACAGCGAGCCGTGCACCGAGTTGGTGCCCGACTTGGTGCTCACCAAAATCTTGGCGCCCATACGGTAGCCGTATTCGGCCGACATGTTGTTGGTCACAACCTTGAACTCGCCAACAGCGTCAATCGAAGGCTTGGTGGCTTGGGCCTGGAAGCCCAGAGCGCCGCCCGAGTTGCGCGAAGAGTTGTCCGCGCCGTCGAGCAGAATATTCGTCTGCGCCGCGTGCATGCCGACGGCCAAGATGCCGCCCTCGCCGCCGCGTACGCCATCGTGGCGCGTGCCCTTGCCCATCTCACGAGAAGGCAGCACTCCGACGGAGAATTTCGCCAGCTCGAGATAGTTGCGTCCGTTGAGCGGCATCTCGAGAATGCGTTTGGAGTCGATGACCTGACCCACTTCGGTCTTCTCAGACTGAATCAAGATGGCCGCGGCGTTGACCTCGACCGTTTCGGTCACCGTGCCCAGGTTCATCGCGCAGTCCAGACGCATCGTCTGCTGAACCTCGAGGCGTACCTGGCCGAATTCCTGAGACGAAAAGCCGTCGGCCGAGCAAATGACCGTGTACAAACCGGGATTCAACGCCGGGACGGTGTAGAAGCCAACTTCGTTGGTCTCAGTTATGTTCTCAGCGCCGGTGTCCAGGCTGCCAACCACAATGGAGGCCCCTGGAATCACGGCTCCGGAGTTGTCGGTCACGGTCCCCTGGATCGTGCCCGCGGTCTGGGCGAACATCGCGGCTGCGACGATCAGCGCCAGAATCCCTACTCGAAGCAGAGTCTTATGCATGTTGATCTAAACTCCCTTTACCCTGTTTACCGCGCCGGCCCCGTGCCGACGCCAAAATCTCGCGGGCCCTCGACCACCCCATGTAGCCGAGGAAAGCCCAACTAGAAAATATCACCTTCCGGCGACAGAGGTCAACCCAGAAACCCAGAACACCCAGAACACCCAGAACAAACTTAAATAGTCTGTTTTTCAACGTATGAGTACTCTCGGAGCCGCGACCGGAAGGGAGCGGTTGATCGAGAAAGCGAAGAATGTAGCACGGTCAGGCAACCGCTCCCTTCCGGTCGCGGCTCCGGTGCGCGGTTCCCCATCCGTTTGGATCAGGCGGCGATAGTTACCTGAGACGTCTTGGGTCCGGTTCCGGCCAGACAGCCATCGGTTTGCCCTGACCTGCGAGCACATACCGAATCGCCCGGACGACGCCCTCGCGGGTCACAATCCGTTTCGTGCTACCGTGCCTGGCCCAACGCCTGTCTCGCTTCTCACCAGCCTCATTCAGCGCCCGACTGGAGCGCGCCTTGAGGATGTTCATTGCTTTGTCGGCATCAGCCTCGGACGGATCTTCCCCCCAGCGGAAGGCTCGTTTGACGGGCTAACTGCTTGGCTTGCTTGGCTTTAACACGTTTGGGGGCGCTTTTAGTGTACCCATGTATTATGCTATTGTATCGTTTATTCATTGTGTTGTTTGTGATATAATATACCCATGTATGTTGAGTCCGTCCCCAATCGCAACTCGCCGCCCGCCGTCTTGCTGCGCGAATCCTTCCGCCAAAACGGCAGAGTCAAAAAACGCACCCTCGCCAACCTCTCCTGCTGGCGCCCCGTCCGCGTCGAGGCCCTCCGGCGCGCCCTCCGCGGCGAGTTCGATCAGCTTCCCGCCACTCCCGTCTGCGGCCCCGTCTTTGGCCTGCTCTTCGCGCTCAAGCAACTCGCCGATGAGCTGGGCCTGACCGCCGCGCTGGGTCGAACGCGGGCCGCCAAACTCGCCTTGTTCCTGGTGCTGGCGCGCCTGGCCCACCAAGGATCGCGGCTCTCGGCCGTGCGCTGGGCCGCCGATCAGGCCGTCGCAGAAGTGCTGGGTCTGGGCGCCTTCGACGAAGACGACCTCTACGCCGCCCTCGATGATCTGAGCGCCCGCCAAGTGAAGATCGAGCAAGCGCTATACCGCCACTACCTCGAGCGCCGCGGAGCCCCGCCCAGCTTGCTGCTCTACGACGTCACCAGCTCGTACTTCGAAGGCCTGCACAACGCGTTGGGCGAGTACGGCTACAATCGCGACGGCAAGCGCGGCAAGAAGCAAATTGTGATCGGACTGCTGGCCGATGACCAGGGCGAGCCGCTGGCGGTGCGGGTGTTTGCCGGCAACCGCAACGATCCGACGACCGTGCCGGATCAGATCCGCATCGTCAAAGAGCAGTTCGGAGTCGAGGAGTTGGTCTTCGTCGGCGACCGCGGGATGGTCAAGAGCAAGGGCAAGCAGGCGCTGGGGGAGGCCGGGCTGCGCTACATCACGGCGCTGACCGATCCCCAGATTCGGCGGCGCTTGAGCGAAGGGGTGCTGCAACTGGAGCTGTTCGCTGAACAAGTCTGCGAGGTCGAAGCCGACGGCGTGCGCTATGTGCTGCGCCTCAACGCGTCCGAAGCCAAACGGCAACGGCAGCGGCTCGAGGACAAGCTGGCCAAGCTGGGAGGCAAGCTCGACCGACGCAACCAGAAAGTCACGGCCTCTTCCCGTTGCGAGCCCGCGGCCGGACTGCGCCAGCTCAAGCCCTGGCTGGCGCGTCACAAGCTGACAGAATTGGTCGAGTTGCGCTTGCAGGGACGTACGCTGGTCGTCGAGCGCCAGCAGGCGGCGATCGAGCAGGCGCTGGAGTTGGCGGGCTGTTACGTGGTCGTGACCGATGTCGCCTCCGAGCGCATGAGCGGCCAAAGAGTGCACGACCATTACGTGAGCCTGCAGCGGGTGGAGCGCGACTTTCGGCAGCTGAAGACGGGCTTGCTCGAGGTGCGGCCGATCTTCGTGCGCAAAGAAAGCCGCACCCGAGGACATGTGTTGTGCAGCATGCTGGCGTTGAAGCTGAGCCGCGAATTGGAACGGCGGATACAAGCGGCGTTTGGCACGACCGACGACGACCCGCACGCGATCACCTTGCCGGACGCGCTGGCGGCGTTGGGGCGACTGTGTCTATTGGAATATCGAGTGGATGAGCAGACCAGCGTCACACGGCTGCCGATTCCCGACGCCCGCCAAACAGAAATCCTCAATGCGTTGGGGGTTTCGCTGCCGCACATGTAACCTGTAGACAGACGCCGATCGCCCGATCCATCCCATAACCGACGCGAATTCAGGAAGTTGGCGGCGAAACTCTGCTCGCTGGCGGGGGGAAGATCCGTCAAAGCGCCATCCGAACGACGAATCTTCCCGCGTGCCGTTCCTGGTTCGCTGGCCGGGCCATGTTCCTCAGGACGTCCGGCTCGAAACATTGTCGTGAACGATCGATGTCTTCCCAACCGTCACTCGACTCGCCGGGCTCCCAGCCGGCGGCTACCACGACACGCTCCCGGGGACGGATCTCTCGCCGCTGCTCACCGGAGCGGGGCTCAGCGCCGAACCGAAACCGGTTTTCCTGATGCATCCTTCCAACATGAACAACCGCGGAAGCCGCCACGAGATCATTTGGCGTGCGATCGTAACGGACGAGTTTACCTACGCCGTTACCGAAGACGGCGAGCACCGGCTATGGAAAAACGCCGAGGGCTATCAGGAAGAAAACCTGCTCGACGACCCGGCGCATGTCGACACCCGCCGACAGCTCTGGACCGAACTCAACGACCTGATGGAGCAGGCCGAGCGACCCTACTATGACAACTGGTTCGACAACGCCGCCGAGCGTGAAGTCAAGGCCTGGAACGCCGAACACGGCCTCGGCGAAGACAACCCGGACCGCACCGTCGGGCGCATCGCGGTGTTTGATATGTTAGCGTCCGAGCCGACGCACTAGGCGATCGTCTTCGGCGCCGCGGATGTCATTCCAGCATCGGCAGTTCGTCTCGAGGCACGAGCACTTCTAGGGATCGCGCCGCCCCGGGCTTTCGCGATATCAGGCCTCGTCTCTCGAGCGTCAAGACCATCTGATGAACCGACGGCGGCGTCACCTTGAAGTAACGCTGCATGTCCAACTGCGCGGGCGGTCTCCCGTTTACCTTCGTGTACGCCCAGATAAAGGCAAGGTACTGACCTTGAAGTTTGGTGAACCGCTCAACACTCACTACTCACCCTCCCCGGCCTCCCCGGCAGCGACCCAATCGCCGCGGCTCCCAGCAGCGCCAGCGAGAAGACAATCATCAATCCAATGTCGTAGTTCCCTAGCGTGTCATGCAGATACCCCAGCAGCACGGGGAAGGTCGTCTGCCCAATCGAGTCGAACGGCAGAATGATCCCCATCACCCGCGCCAACGAGTTCGCCCCAAACAGCTCCGCCGCCATCAGCGGAATCAGCATGTAGTCCGCCCCAAGCCCGAACCCAAAGATCGCCGCGAAGAGAAACGGCATCCCGTCCTGGTCGATGATGTAGAGCAGCGGAATCGGCGCCGCGACGAACAGATACGCCGCCACCATGACGTACTTCTTGGTCAGGCGATCGGCCAGCCAACCCATCGCCAGCCTTCCCGCTAGACTTGCAAGCAGCTTCACGAAAGTCATATCCGCGGCCAAGGCTTCCGATAACCCAGCGTCGCGGACGAGCAACTTCGTATGTTGATCAACCGACCCGATCGCCCCGATACTGCAAAAGCTCCCAATCGCCAGCAGCCAGAACGCCTTGTGCTTGAATAGGGCGGCAAACGGTCTCGGCTCGGCCTGATATTCCGGCGGCGGCTCGCTTGCCCCGTCGGGGTGTAGCCCTTTGTCGCTTGGACGATCGCGCAAGACAAACAAGCAAATCGGAATGACGACGAGCACCATCAGCCCGATGACCTTGAGCGCCGTTTGCCAGCCGTAAGCGTTGATTAATGGCCGCGCCACGAACTTCTGCGAAAGCGCCCCGCCGACGCCGAGCCCCAGGTACGCCAGCCCCATCGCCATCCCGCGGTTTTTGGAAAACCATTGCGAAAGGATGACCTGATTCGGAATAGGCCCCGAGAACACATAGCCCGTCATCACCACGCACCAAATGGCGTAGTACACAACCAGCGCCCCGCCCATTACGCCAAAGCAATTCAGCGCGACAGCGAACATCACCGCGCCAAACATAATCAGCTTGCGCGGCGAGAAACGATGAATCAGCACGCCCCCAATGGGCAGGATGATGATCGTCGCCAGCCCCCATCCGGCGGTGGTCTCAGCGCGTCCCCAGCCGAAGTCTTCAATGAAGTAGTCGTAGAAAAAGGGCAGCCCGTAGAGCGGAACGCCCACCGTCATCGCGAGGATAAAGAAGCTTGCAGCGGCGATGAACCAGCCGTAGAACACGGCCTAGGATGCCGCCGCCAACATACGCATGAACTCCGGCATGTACAGGTGCTGGTCTTGCCAGCCTCGGCCGCTGACGAGATTGCCGTCTTTGACGAGGCCCTCGTCGACAAACGTCCCGCCGCAGATCTCGACGTCGAACTTGCACTTGGGGACCGTCGCCAGTCTCTTGCCACGGATCACGTCAGCAGTAGCGATCAGCTCCGCCCCATGGCACACCGAGCACACTGGCTTGTTGGCCTCAAAGAAGTGCCGAATAATCTGGATCAGATCCTCGTCGTAGCGAATGTACTCCGGCGCTCGCCCGCCAGTGCAAAACAGCCCGGCGAACTCTGCTGGGTCCACATCCCGAAACGCCACGGTCGCCTCCAAGTGATAGCCGGCGCTCTCCCGCGTGATATCCCACCCGGGCGGCCGCTCATGCAGCACCAGCGGATACACCCGCGCTTCCGGTCCAGCAACGACGGCCTCGTAGCCGTCTTCTTGGACGCGGTAGTAGGGGTAGAGCGTATCCATCGCCTCCGACGCATCCCCAATCGGAATCAATATTTTCTTCGCCATTCATCACTCTCGCGCCACGTCAAGCCAACTCCCTCACCGCCGCCATCGTCTCTGGCAACTCCACCAACGGGTGATACTCAATCGCCGTCCACCCCTCAAACCCCGACTCCGCAATCGCCCGCAGCACATTCGGATAATTGATCTCCCCCGTCCCCGGCCCATGCCGGCCCGGATGATCCCCAACGTGAAAATGCCCAATCATGTCGATTTTCTCGCGGATCGTCGGAATCAAATTCCCCTCCATGATCTGCACGTGATAGATGTCATACAGACATTTCACGTTCGGGCTCCCCACCCGTTCGATCACATCAAACGTCAACCCCGCCGTCGCCAAAAAGTATCCGGGACGCGAGACGATCGAGTTTGCCGGTTCGACGATGGCCGTCATCGCAGCCCTTTCGAGAACCGGCGCCGCCATCCGCAACGCCTTGACGCAGTTGTCAACCTGCTCGGAATGCGTCATCCCCTCACGATCAATCCCGCTCAGCACGACCAGCTTGTCGCAGCCATACCGCCGCGCCGCCTCGATCGATGCCTCCACCTCTCGCACAAACCCCTCGTGCTCGGCGGGATCAACCAAGCTGCACCCCTCCGCGAATACCCCTTTGTTCGCGACCAAGCAGGCGCATTCCAGCCCATACTTCTTCTGCGCCTCGGCGTACCCTTCAGCCTCGCCGGGATCCCGCCAGTCGAACATCTCGAACGCCCCGTACCCCTGGCTCTTGCACAGCGCCACCGCTTCAGCGGGCGAATACTTCCTCGGGGGCTGCGGCCTCGGATCCGTCCGCCCCGGATTGTCAAACGGCAGCCGCACATCGGGTCCGCGAAACATATCGCAAGTCACCGAAAGCTTGAGCCCCTGCCCCGCCGCTGTGCTACTTTGAGCCAGCGCCAGCGGAGCCGTTGCGAGAAAAGTTCGACGCCTCAAACCGCGCCCAGTATACCGGAGCCATCCATGACCCGACGTCAAGCCATCCAAACCGCCGTCGCTCTGCCAGCCTCAGCCCTGGCTTCAGCGTGCGCCGAACTGGCGCGAACACCCTGTGGGGTGAAAGGCCCCGCCGATGAAGATGTCGGTCGACATCGAAGCTGACGAGTGGCGAAGGCCGGTAACGGTCGAGCCGAAGCCTCGTGACAAAGTCCGGCTTGGCCGGGCGAGCAAGCCGTTAGGCCGTAACGCGCAGTATGCCCGAGCAGGCCTCGAAAGTGAAATCGCGGACGCCGACCCGACGCTGAAGTGGGGAAGGCCGCGCAAACCGGGAAGCGACCGACGCCTGCACCGGTTTGGTTCGCCGGGGTAGTAGGCGCGGCATGACGGTAAAGGGAGTTCGTAGTCAAAGGCGGGAGGCCCCGGCGGGTGGAGTTCGCAACTCTAACGTCGTCTATAAGGACGGCGGCCTGGATGGGGAGTCGGACAGGGCCATAGTAGTGAGGAAGCGGAGTAATGTCCGTGGAGCGAGGGGCCCTGCCTTCCGGCATGCTTGTTAACGAGTAAGAGGACGAGGTGATTGGCTATGAGTCTGGCAACGCCTGATAAGATCCGGAAGCTCCAGCGCAAGCTCTATCTCAAAGCGAAGCAGGAACCTACGTTTCGCTTCTATCAGCTCTATGATAAGATTTGGCGCGACGACATTCTCGCCCATGCTTACCGGTTGGCGAAAGCTAATAAGGGTAAGCCGGGAGTGGATGGTGAAACTTTCGAACAAATCGAGTCGGCGGGCCGAGAGGAGTGGTTACGAGGACTGCAAGAAGAACTTCGTATGAAGACGTATCGGCCACAGCCCGTGCGGCGAGCAATGATCTCGAAGCAAGACGGCGGCGAGCGTCCGCTCGGGATTCCGACCATTCGGGACCGTGTCGCGCAAACCGCCGCCAAGCTGGTTGTGGAGCCGATCTTCGAAGCGGACTTCGATCCGGAAGCCTATGGTTACCGGCCGAAACGGAGCGCGCAGGACGCGATCCAGAGAGTTCACCAGCTGTTGTGTCAAGGCTACGCCGATGTAGTCGACGCCGATTTGTCCAAGTACTTCGATACGATTCCGCACGCCGAGCTGATGCAATGCGTGGCGCGGCGTATTTCAGACCGCTGGGTCCTTAAGCTCGTGAAGATGTGGCTTGGGGCCCCAGTGGAAGAGCGGGATGATGACGGGAAACGACGGATGACGGGTGGCAAGAGGACGAAATGCGGCACGCCACAAGGCGGAGTTGTGAGTCCTTTGTTAGCTAATCTGTATATGAACCGTTATTTGAAGTATTGGCGGCAACAAGGGAAGGGAAGCGAGTTACGAGCCGTGGTGGTCAACTATGCCGACGACTTTGTCATCCTTAGCCGCGGTTGCGCGGCCGAGGCGATGAAGTGGACGGAGCAAGTGATGACGCGGATCGGGCTTACCCTGAACCCGGTGAAGACGAAGTTAGTTCATGCCAAGACCGAGAGCTTTGACTTTCTCGGATATACGTTCGGCCCGCATCGATTTCGTAAGGACGGCCATTGGTATCTGGGGGCGAGTCCGTCTAAGAAGAGCGTCAAGCGGCTTAAGCAGAAAGTGCGTGAGCAGCTGTGGCCGAGCAATGTGGACCCCTGGGAAGAGGTGCGCGACCGGCTGAACCGCACGTTGCGGGGCTGGACAAACTACTTTTCTTACGGGACGCGCATGCCGGCCTATCGCGCCGTGGACAACTTTGTCTACGAGCGAGTGCGAGGATTCTTGCGGAGGCGGCACAAAGTACAATCGCGAGGTACGCGCCGGTTTTCCGGCGTGGTTGTATTTGGCGCGAGGGGCGTTTTGCGTCTGCGCCAGGTGCAACTGGGGCCGCCATCTGCGACAGCGATGAGGTGAAGTCGGCCGGAGAGCCGGATGCGGGAAATCCGCACGTCCGGTTCGATGAGCGGGGACGGGAAACGGAGTCAAGGCGGAGACTGAGGCACTGGCGCAAGCGAAAGCAGCCAGCAACGGCTACTCCCTCCGGCTAAAGCCACCGCGCCCGTCCTCGACTCTACCGCCGCTAACTCAGCAGTCTCCGTCGCCATCATCGGCCTCGGCGGACGCGGCAGCTCCCACGGCCGCCACCTCCAGAACCTCCCCCAAGCCCGCCTCACCGCCGTCGCCGACGTCTCCGACGCCTCCATCGAACGCGCCCGCGGCCGCATGTCGCTCGACGGCGTCAAGATCCACAAAGACATGGACGAGATCCTGGCCTCCGACGTCGACGCGGTCATCATCGCCACGCCCTTCTACATGCACCCCGACCATCTCGAGAGAGCCATCAAAGCCGGCAAACACATCTACCTCGAGAAGCCCGCCGCGTCCACTATCGCCGGCGCCAAAAAGGTGATGCAGCTCTGCGACGCCGCCCCGCGCGAGCTGAACATCACCTTCGGTCACCAGCAACGCCACGGCCTGGTCTATCACAACGCCAAGCGGCTGCTCGATTCGGGCGAAATCGGAAAGCTCAACCTCGCCCACTCGCACTTTCTCAAAAGCGGCATGACCGGCGCCGAGCCCGTCCTGCCCAAACCGACCACTGAGAAAGAACGCCTCGCCCAGTGGAAATTTTGGCGCGAAACCTACGGCGAAATCATCGTCGAAACCTTCGTTCACAACATCGATTGCCTCAACTGGTTCATCGGCGGACACCCGCAAAGCGCCATCGGAACCGGCGGCCGCAAAGTCATGAAAGCCGGCGACCTGCTCGACCATCTGAACGTCACCTACACCTACGCCGACAACGTCCAAGCCAACATGGTCGGCAGCTACCTGTCGCCTTCGTACTACCGCGAAGTCTACGAACGCTACTTCTGCGACGACGGCGTCATCGAAACCGCCCGCGGCTACTGGAGGCGCCACCTCGGAACCCGCACCGTGGTCGAAGAAAAATCCCCCCACGACATCACCATCGACGCGCTGACAGAGTTCCTCGGCCGCATCCAATCCAACAAACCCGCCAACACCGGCGTCCGCGGCGCCGAGAGCACGCTGACAGCGTTACTCGGTCAAATGGCCATCGACGAAGGCCAAGAAGTCACCTGGGACCAAATGATGGCCTGACGTGGCGCAGGTCCCGAGACCTGCCGCGCCGACCCTCAGGTCGGCGCTTGGTCCCTGGTGCTTGCCGGCGCTAGTATCTGCCAGCCGCTTCTGATCTCCAGGTCCGGCAGCGCCTTCCGCAGCTTCTCAACTTCCTCTTCGCTCACTTGCGTGTACATAATGCCGAGCGACTGCAGTGAAGGAAGCGTGGCCAACACACTCACATCGGACACTGACGTATCCCCAAGCTCAAGCTCCTTGAGAGAGGAGAGCCCAGCCAGCCCGCTCACATCGCTGGCGTTTGTGCCGAAGAGGTTGAGCCACTCCAACGAGGCGATCTCGGCCAGAGGCCTCACATCGCTCACCCGCGTGCCCGCAAGGTTGAGCCACGTCAGAGAGGAGAGCCGCGCCAGAGCGCTGACATCGCTCACCTTCGTCCCCCCTAGGTTGAGCGCCCGCAGAGAGGAGAGCCCCGCTAGCGCGCTTACGTCGCTGACTTGCACCTTCTGAAGATCGAGTTTCTTGAGCGAGCGGAGCCTGCCCAGCCCACTCACATCGGAAACCGGGTTACGGATAAGGCTGAGCGAACGAGGACGCAGCTTCTCGAGGTCGGGCAGGACCGTGCGCAGATCGACCTGCAACCCCAGTGCCACTCCAAATCCGTCTCCAAGATCGGCAACCTGAGCACCCATTTCGTTCAAGTGCCGAACCGACCGGCGGATCTGCTCTCGCGGGCTTTCCGCGATGGCCCACTCTTCGTCGAACACGTGCTTGTAGATCCGATTTCGCACTTGCACGCGACCCATCGGGTCCGCCTTGACCACGCCCGCCAGCTTCAAAGTCGTTTGGATCGGCGACAACGGTTCGTCTTCAAGCTCCCCGACTCGGACAATCTTTAAGTACAGGCCGAGTCGGTCCTCTAGATCCTGACCAGGCGCTGTCAGTCGGCGACGCACAAACTCTAGGTTCGAATCGCGGCGGTGTGCGCCGGGATCCAAAAAGCGCTCGTGGACCAATCGATCGATCAGTGTCGGCTAAATTCCCCGATCTCCGTTGGCCCTGGCGATCGTCTCACTGAGCCTTTGAGTCAAGTACGGGTGTCCGTCCGTCCAATAAAAGATCCGCTCCAGCACCGCATCGATCTGTTCGGTATCCCCGAAACCTTCTGCGAGCGGTCCCATTTCCCCGATCGCGAAGTCGTCTAGTGTGATTGGATGACCTAGGTTGAAGGGCGTTCGCGCTGTGTCGCTGATGAGTTGGTCCGGCGTTGCAACGCCCACGAGCACGAACGTCAACCGGTTGAACTCAACGTCATTTGCCCGCGCATTGTGGCAAGCCCGAATCGCCGCAAAGAAGTCATCTGAAAACGGCAGCCGGATCGTCGTGTCGATCTCATCGACGAAGATCACGATCCGATCCGGGCAGCTCTCCAACACAACGTCGCGGAGAAACCGGGTCAGGCGCTGCAACGGGGGCCGCCGGCCGTTCTTGTCCCACCAAGCTTCCAGGTCGACACCTAGTTCGAGGTCGTGCAGGACTTGGTCCGCAACGCCGTAATACCACTGATCAGCCGTTGTGCCTTCGCCGCCGATCATCGTCAGGTCAACCAGCGCGGTTCGAACCCCCGCATCGCGAAGTCGAACCGCCGTATGGGCCATCAGGCTCGACTTGCCCATCTGTCGCGTCGTCAGGACGTAACAGAAGTCGCCCGCCAGACAACGCTCGTAAAGCTCATCGTCCGCCGGCCGTTTGACGTAGGAGGGGTGCCCCGGCGGGACCGTCCCCCCAGTAACGTAAAACCTCGCCGGTGCTGCTACGACTTCTGTCACAGCTTCGTCCGGAAGTATCGATCTAGAGGTCGCAGAACATCTTCACCGAACCGCGCTCTTCCCCTCTGATGATACCGGCAGATCGCAGGGCTTCAAAGTCCTTCTGCAACTCGACGTTGCCGTGGCGCAGAATCTGCCGGAGTGGCGCGCTCAGCTTTTCGGCTTGTGCGATTCTCCAGAGACCTCGCAAGTGATTGTCGAATGGGTTGCTATTATTGAACGGCGCCTCACGCAGCTCCTGCACGCTGCCGGCCCCGGCGGCAATGCGGTAAAGCGCACATCGGACGAGGTAAGGTTGACCGCCGGTGAGCTCCAGCAAAGCGTTGATCTCGCCCAGGGTCGCAAGCGGCGCGCCGTGGAGGCCATTCAATCGGCGAATCAACTCCGGCGCAAAGTCGAGCAGGTACTGGGTATGGCCGACATTGAACGGCGACTGGTCCGGGTTCGGAATCCAGAGCTCGGGCTCAGTCGACAAGCTCAAAACGATGTTCAGCTTCTCCCAGTACGGCATGCCGTTCGCGCGGTTCTGATGCCAGCCGCGCAACATCCCGAAAAAGCTCGATCGGAACCTGCAACCGAAGACCCGATCAACCTCATCGAAGCAGAACACGACCTGCGAATCGGCGTTCCGCAGAATGGCCTGTTCGACGAATCGGGACAGATTCGTAAGCGCGCCCCGATGCTTCTTCTCGACGTCTTCGAGAGAGATTTCAGTGTCGAACGCCTCCTGCAGCTCAACGCCTAGAGCCCGAGCAAATGTATTCACGTCGCCTAGCAGCTCGTCCTGGAATCGCTCCTGGAAGTCGATGAAACAGACGGCGTAGCCTCGATCCTGTGCGAACTCGCGAGCCCGGACGACTAGAGAGCTCTTGCCCGACTGACGAGGCCCGCGAACGATGATGGTTTGCGCCTCCGACGACTCCAACAGGGCTTCCGCCTCGTCATCTTCCCGGCGCCGAACGTAAAACGGCGACTTGAGAGGAACAGTACCGGTGTCCGGCCTTGGGACGGGCTCGACGACCGGCTTCCGGCGCCTCCGCCTGGGTCGCCGCTGCCCGGCCTTCGCCGCTTTCACCCCCAGCGCCTCAACCAGAGCCTCGCAGATAGGCCGAAACTTCTGATCGCTTTTCCAGCGTTTGTCCTGTAGCCCGTGCAAGTAGGAGGCAAGATCGTAGGGCAAGTCCCCCTCGTATTCCAAACGAATCGGATAGATACTCAGCCTCCCGCTCTTTCTGCGTTGATGCGCCTTCCTGATCTCCTCGCGCACCATTTCACTCTCGACCGATGCAGCCGAAATAAGCGGGACAAACACGTCCGCCGTTGCCAACGCCTCTTCGATCGCTTTGGCCCACTCGTTACCCCAAGGGATCTCGGTATCGATGAAGACCGGTATACCTTTCGACTTCAGGAACTGCGCCAGCTCTTGGGCGAACTGCTCATCGGGCTCAACGTGGCGGTAGCTGATAAATACTCCAGGCATACGGGAATAGCAGCGAGTTCCGCCCCATTCTGCCAGAAACATCCGACGGTAAGTTTGGACCGCCATGTTATTCTGGACTTGGATGGATCAGCAGCCGTCAGCGGAATCCAAGTACTGCCAGTACCGGCTGAAACTAAGGACCCGAAAATAGTACGAAACGCAAAACGAACCCAATTTTGGGCGCCTCAACTAGCGCGACAACCCCTCCCGACCCCTATCAAGCTTCGGTTGTATACTGCCTCCAGGCCCATGTGGCCAAGAGGCCGAGCATCTCAGCGAAAAAAAGTAACCCGCCCCTACACCGCTGCCGCCGGCCCGTCACGGGGGTGGCGACGGTATTTGTCTGCCTCGTAGCGGCCCCGGTCCACGCGGGGGCCCAGTCTGCCAAAGCCATCATTGATGCGAAGTGCCTGGCCTGCCACGGCAAAGCTCAAATGTCCGGGCTGGACTTGCGGGCGCGGGAAACCGTGCTCACCGGCGGCAAGCGTGGCGCGGCAATCGTTCCCGGGAAGGCGGCCGAGAGCCTGCTCATCAAGGCGGTTGAGCGCCAGGGCGAGCTGAAGATGCCGCCGGGGGACGGCTCGCTGTCGCCATACGAAATCGCGACTCTGCGGGAATGGGTCGATGCCGGCGCCCCCTGGGATCAGACTTCGCGGGACGATTCGACCTGGTGGTCCTTCCGCAGGCCGGTCCGCCCGGAAGGCGACTCGGTCGATGACTTCGTCCGCGCGAAGCTGGCCGGGCAGGGCCTCGAGCCCACCCCGCCCGCCGACGCTCGAACGCTCGTCCGGCGCACCTACTTCGACCTGCATGGCTTGCCGCCGAGCCCTGAGCAGGTCGACGAGTTCGTCAATGATGACTCGCCTGAGGCATTCGCCAAGCTGATCGACCGCTTGCTCGAATCCCCACGCTATGGCGAGCGCTGGGGGCGCTATTGGCTCGACCTGGTCCGCTACGCCGACACCTCGGGTTTTGAAACCGACCACTTCTACACCGAAGCCTGGCGCTATCGCGACTGGGTCATCGAGTCTTTCAACCAAGACAAGCCCTACGACATCTTCGTCAAAGAGCAGATCGCGGCCGACGAGATCTGGGGAACCGACGCCGACCTGGAAGGCATCCTGCGGCTACCCGAGGAGAAGAAGCGCAACCTGAACCGCCGCATCGGGACAAGCCTATTCACCCTAGGCGCGTTCCCGGTCGAGTACACCTACTATGGCGACCTTTACCGAGCAGAGTGGCGCGCCGAGGCGGTCGACACGGTTGGCGCGGCGTTCCTGGGGCTGACGCTCGAGTGCGCGCGCTGCCACGATCACAAGTTCGACCCCATCAGCCAGCGCGACTACTTCCGCATGACGGCGCTGTTCGCGGGCAGCGTCGAGCAGGAGATCCCGCTGGGGAGCTTGTTCGACATCCAAAGCGCGACCCGCGGCTTTCCTCTGCTCGAGCAGGCCCGCATCCTGAAGCGGATGACCAAGAAGGCCAAGGACGCCGAGCGCGATGAGCTGATCCGGCTACTCGGTGAAGCGTACCTAAAAGCGCCCGAGCCGATGGCGACGGCCAAGGTTGTCGGACACGAAGAAAGAGTTCCGGATACGTATATCCTGAATCGGGGCGATTTCAAGGACAAGGGCGACCGGGTCGAGCCCGGATTCCTGAGCGCGCTCAACGATGGCCCGCCGATCGAAGACCGGGAGCGCCGCAAGGCCCTCGCGGAGTGGCTCACCGATCCCGAGCAGCCGTTGGTGGGCCGCGTGATGGTCAACCGCATCTGGCAGCACCACTTCGGCCGTGGGCTCGTGCGCACGCCAAACGACTTCGGCCGCCAGTGTGACGCGCCGACTCATCCCGAACTGCTCGACTGGCTGACCGTCGAGCTCTCCGAACGCGGTTGGAGCATCAAGCAGATGCACAAGCTGATCATGCTCTCGGACGCCTACCGCGCGTCCAGCGTCGGCAACGAGGATGCCGACCCCGACAACCTCTACTTGAGCCGGATGTCCCGCCGGCGGCTCGACGCGGATGCCATCCGAGACTCGGTTCTGTCTGTAGCGGGAACCTTGAACACGAAGATGGGCGGCGTCGGAGTCATCCCTCCGCTGAGCAAGGAAGCAATCCTTGCCGCGCGCATGCCGCACCTCTGGCCCGCCAACCCGGACCCCGCGGAGCACACCCGCCGCAGCGTCTACATGCAGATGAAGCGGTCGATGGCGCTGCCGATGTTGCAGATCTTCGACGCCCCGGATTCGGCCGGCAGTTGCGCCCGGCGTGAGATTTCGACAGTGGCCCCGCAAGCGCTGGCGATGATGAACAGCTCTTTCATGACCCTGCAAGCCGACGCCTTCGCCACCCGGATTCGGGAGCAAGCGAGTAATGAGTCTAGCGCCGCGGTGGAGTTGGGGTGGCGGTTGGCGTTGGGGCGGCCCCCGACCGACCCCGAACGCGAGATGGCTCTCGGCTACCTAGAGCGCAACTCCCTGCCGCGGCTGGCGCTTCTGTTGTTTAATATGAACGAGTTCATCTATGTGGACTGATGCACGCCTTGCACGCCGCGAGTTCCTGACGAAATCCGGCCTCGGATTGGGAGCGCTGGCCGCATCCAGCCTGTTGGCCGAGACGACGTCAGCGAAACGCGTCATCCACCTGTTCATGCAAGGCGGCCCTAGCCACATCGACACCTTCGACCCGAAGCCGTTGCTACAGAAGATGGACGGTGAAAGGCCTCCCGCAAGCTTCGGCACGGCGGACTTCCAGAACAGCCAGTTCAGCGAGCGGCCGTTGATGGCGTCCAGGCGAACGTTCCAGCGGCATGGCGAATCAGGGATCGAGGTTTGCGACATCTTCCCCGAGGTCGCCAAGCACGTCGACGACATTGCCGTTATCCGCTCGAACTTCCACGAGGGATTCACACATTCCCAAGGGCAGTTCCTGATCCACAATGGCTGGCCCCGCATTGGCCGCCCGAGCTTGGGGTCATGGGTTTTCTACGGGCTGGGGACTGAGAACCAGAACCTGCCGGGCTTCGTCGTTCTGCTGCAGGGCGGCCCCCGACCGACCCCGAACGCGAGATGGCTCTCGGCTACCTAGAGCGCAACTCCCTGCCGCGGCTGGCGCTTCTGTTGTTTAATATGAACGAGTTCATCTATGTGGACTGATGCACGCCTTGCACGCCGCGAGTTCCTGACGAAATCCGGCCTCGGATTGGGAGCGCTGGCCGCATCCAGCCTGTTGGCCGAGACGACGTCAGCGAAACGCGTCATCCACCTGTTCATGCAAGGCGGCCCTAGCCACATCGACACCTTCGACCCGAAGCCGTTGCTACAGAAGATGGACGGTGAAAGGCCTCCCGCAAGCTTCGGCACGGCGGACTTCCAGAACAGCCAGTTCAGCGAGCGGCCGTTGATGGCGTCCAGGCGAACGTTCCAGCGGCATGGCGAATCAGGGATCGAGGTTTGCGACATCTTCCCCGAGGTCGCCAAGCACGTCGACGACATTGCCGTTATCCGCTCGAACTTCCACGAGGGATTCACACATTCCCAAGGGCAGTTCCTGATCCACAATGGCTGGCCCCGCATTGGCCGCCCGAGCTTGGGGTCATGGGTTTTCTACGGGCTGGGGACTGAGAACCAGAACCTGCCGGGCTTCGTCGTTCTGCTGCAGGGCGGCGTCCGCTCCGGCCCCGAGGTCTATGGCGAAGGCTTCCTTCCGGCCGTCCACCAGGGGACATCGTTCCGGCCCGGGGCGAACCCGATTCTCAACCTCAAGCCGCCGCCTGGGCGAACGCCTGAGCAGCAGCGAGACCTGCTTTCAACCCTGAAGCGGATGAACCAGTCGCACCTCGAGGCCCGCAACAACGACTCCGAGCTGATGGCCCGCCTCGAGTCCTACGAGCTGGCCTTCCGGATGCAGATGGCCGCGCCCGAGGCAACCGACATCTCCGGCGAGTCGGAAGCAACCAAGAAGCTCTACGGCCTCGACAACCCCGTCAGCCAGGACTTCGGCGGCCGTTGTCTGCTGGCGCGTCGGCTGGTCGAGCGCGGAGTGCGGTTCGTGCAGGTCTGGTCGGGCAACGGCCAAAACGACATCGACTGGGACGGGCATCGCGAATGCGACACGAACCACCAGACGCGCGCCGCTGAGACCGACAAGGCCGTGGCGGGCTTGTTAACCGACCTGAAATCGCGGGGGCTGCTCGACTCGACACTGGTGATCTGGGGGGGCGAGTTTGGCCGCACACCGACATCCGACGGCGGCGTTGGGCGCAGCAATGGCCGTGATCACAACCCCTACGGGTTCACGCTTTGGATGGCCGGTGGCGGAGTCAAGGGCGGAAAAGTGATCGGGTCGACCGACGAGCTCGGACTACGGGCCGCTGAGGACAAGGTTCATTTGAACGATTTACACGCCAGCATCTTGTCGCTGTTGGGGCTAGATCACACCGAGCTAACCTACCGGCATCTCGGCCGGGATTTCCGCTTGACCGACGTAGGCGGCGAGACGTGGTTGGCTGACAGGCTGCGATCCGCCTAGATTCGGACATAAGGCCGGCAGAGTGGCGGGTCGTAGGGGAATACGCGCATTTACACTTCGCGGAAATGCGCTTACGGTCGATCTAGAAGGACTGTACGTGAAAGTTTCCTGGGTTTGTTTCCTCATCATTGCAACCGGCGACATTGCGGCCGGGCAAAGTAACGCGACTCAGAAAGCCTTTCGAGACGCCGTCAGGGAAGCGCAGAAACGCTTTCCGACAGCGAACTTTGTCGACCCATCGACGATAAAGATGCCCGATCTCCCGGGGCTGATTCGGAAGAGAGACGAGGATATCCGTGCGATCCAGAAGCGCTTCGGGCAAGCGAGCTCATCGTCTTCGACGCGATCCGAAACGACGACTCCTAAACGCTCGACCACAGCTCCAAAACTGAGCCCCATCCCGCTTAAGGAGCCGCGAAGAATAGAGGCCGGCCTATTGGATAGCGTCGCGATCGGCGCAAGTAAAGCCGAAGTCATCGCGCAGCTCGGCGACCCATCGACGACTTTTGCACTCGCAGGATTGCCGGGCGGCAGTCGTGAGACGCTGACCTACCACACGGACGCAGCCGCACTGATCCGGATCGTATTGACGGGCGACCGAGTCGCCAAGATCTCGGGCCGCTAGTCGCCTAGCGGCGTAACGACCACCGCGCGGAGCTCGACCAGGTTCGAGCGCCCCCCAGCCGCTCGCTGAAACGTCGGCCGCGTCAGCTAGCGGTTCGCGGGCCATGCCCTGACCCGGCCGAGCCGGAACCAAGAAGTCACATACAGCGGACTGCGATCCCGGAGCCGCGACCGGAAGGGAGCGGTTGCCGATGAGCACGAACATTGCTTGCCTGCTCGAGCAACCGCTCCCTTCCGGTCGCGGCTCCGGCCGCTGCAACCGTCGCAGATTCCTGCCGGATTTGTGCAGGAATCGTTTACAGAGGCACTAGGGCCCTCCGCAGTTGCTCCTCGCCGAGGCTGAGCGCCGCCAGGCCCATTCCGTCGCAAAATCGACCGCTTCGGATCATCTCTTGCAACTCGGCATACGTGACCTGGTGGACGTTGATCTGCTCAGTCTTTTCGAGGTCTTGCGCTCCCGCTTCAAGCTCGGTGGCCAAGAAAACGTGGCAAATCTCGTCCGACAGACCGCAGTAGGTCACGAACTCGCCGACCTTCTCGACCTGCCCGGCGCGATAGCCCGTCTCTTCCTCGAGCTCTTTTTTGGCCGCTTCAGCGACAGTCAGGCCACGCGAGCCGCCGCCGGGCAGTTCGAACGAGACGCGATCCGACGCGTAGCGATACTGCTCGACCAGCACGATCTCACGTTCCGCGGTGACGGCAATTACCATCACCGATGGCGGAATAGCGATATAGGTATAGGTGAACTTGTGCCCGCTTTCGATCACCTCGAGCCGGTGTTCTTCGAGCGTAATCCAGGGATTCTCGAAGACGATCTTCGAGGCGAGCTTGCGGAATGGTCTCTCGGACATCGGCGCGGATCATCGCTAGCGTATACTAAAGAGTCCGTCATAAGCGAGGCCTAATACATGTGGGGAAAGAAAGAAGAAACACTCGAGCCGATTTCGGCGCCGGCCGCTGTTGAGCAGCCGAAGTCCCGTCCTCTGTCGCGACCCTCCTCGTCGAGCTCCACGCCGGCGGCGGCGCCTAGCCGCGGTCAGGGAACGGCGACAATTGGGAAATCCCTGAAGGTCAAGGGAACCCTGGGCGGTCACGAAGACGTCTACGTGGATGGCGAGGTCGAAGGGAACATCGAGCTCGAAGAGAACACTCTGACTGTCGGTCCTAACGGCAACATCAACGCCGATGTGAAAGCGAAGAACATCACGGTGCTCGGCCGTTTGACCGGCAACGTGTTCGCCGGCGAACGGATCGAGATTCGCAAGACCGGGTCGCTCGAGGGCGACGTCACGTCGAGGCGCATCGTGATCGAAGACGGCGCCGTTTTCCGCGGCAGCATCGACATCGTGAAACCCGAGCCGGCGCCGGTTAAGCTTGCTCCGAAAGAGACGCCGGCGCTGCAGGAAGCAACAGGCCCGAAGTTGAACTCGACTCCGACGCCGAAGCCGATGGTCGCCACTGAGAAAACGTTGCCGGCTCCGGTGAAACAGAGCGCCGGCGCGGTAGTTTGAGTCGATTCGATTTTGGTCGCGCCCCCCGACTGGTTGGCTAGTGCTATCTCGTCTTCTGAGTAAGTTGCGATCGAGCGGCCCGCCAAAAGCAGCCGCGAGAAACGGTCATGCGCCGTTGCGTCGAAGTTCGGCGCATCCGGACCCTGAACCTCGCCGCAGTAACGGCTTGCGGCTGTTCTTTGAAACCATTCCGCGGACCGAAGGACTGCAAATTCTGGACCTGGGCGGGCTCACCGAGGGAAACATCAATTTCCTCGGCGGGCTTGGCGGTACGATCCACGCGGTCGACCTGCTGGGAAGCTTCGATCAGATGCAGCGCGAGTTGGCCGACCGGCCGCTCGATTCCCATGCCGCTCACGGGTTCGTCAATGACTTCTTGAACTTCCCGCGTAAGCAGTTCGATGCGATTCTTGCGTGGGACACGTTGGAGTTTCTCGACACGGACGTGTTGCACCTGACGATCCCGAGGATCCAGGAGATCTTGCGTCCCGGCGGGGGGCTGTTGACGTTCTTCCATACCGAGGGTCGAGGAGCGGCGGTCCCGGTTTATCGCTATGAGATCGAGCAAATCGACCGGCTTCGAATCGAGCCGAAAGGGTCGCGGGAATTGCCCAACGCCTTCAACAACCGGAGCCTGGAGAGGCTATTCCAAGACTTCGGGTCGGTGAAGTTCTTCCTGACGCAGAACTCGCTGCGTGAGGTGATCGTGGTGCGCTGATGAGGGCAGGCGTCTCAGCGGGCGTAGCACGCTACGCCGCTACATCGTTGGTTGTGGCGGCCGCGCTTTCGGCCGACACGCTGAGCAGGGGCCACGATCACTACTTCAACCTCGAATACGACGAGGCGATTGCGGCCTACGAGCAAGCCCATCGCGAAGAGCCGGAAAATCCCAATATCCCGAACCATTTGGCGACGGCGATTCTGTTTAAAGAGCTACACCGGTTGGGCAATGGAGTGAACCCTAAAAATGAGACATTGAAATTTGGGACGAATTTCAGCGAATGGAAAGGAGTCCAGGATGGAAAGTCTCAAGCCGCGCAAGCCGCGGGAGTTCACGGTGGAGTTCAAGGAAGCCGCCGCCAGGCGGCTCCTAGCCGGCCAGAGCGGCACAGCGCTAAGCCGCGAGTTGGACGTCAAGCGCAGCCTGCTGTACCGCTGGCGGGACGCCTATCGCCAGGAAGGCGTCAACGGCTTGAGCCGGCGGCGAGGCCGGCCGAAACCCGGCCGCTCGGCGCCGCCGAAGATCCCTCGCGATCCGCGCGACGAACGCATCGCAGAGCTCGAACGACTGCTCGGCAAACAAGCCGCAGAGCTCGATTTTTTCGGACAAGCCTTTCGCGCCTTGAACCTCGCAGCCCCGACCAACGACGCCGGTGGCGCGAGCGGATCTACTCCATCGTCGAGCAGATCAGCGCCAAAGGCTCGCTCAGCGTCGAACACGCCTGCGAGCTCGGACGCGTGAATCGCGCCGGGTTCTATCGCCGGCTCGCCGTGTCGTCGCCCGCCGAGTGCGACATGGAATTGCGTGACCGCATGCAGCGGATTTCGCTCGAGAATCGTCGTTACGGCTACCGCCGCGTGACGGCCGAGCTGCGCCGCCAAGGCTTCCTCGTCAATCACAAAAAGGTCCTGCGGATGATGCGTAAGGACAACTTGCTGGCGGTACTCAAGCGGCGCTTCGTGCTAACAACGGATTCGAACCACTTCTTACCTGTTTATCCGAATCTAGCGGCGCACCTGAATGTGGACGGCGTCGATCAGTTGTGGCAATCCGATATCACCTACATTCGCTTGCGCGAGGCGTTCGTCTACCTCGCCGTGGTGTTGGACGCCTACTCGCGACGCGTGGTCGGCTGGCGGCTGGGGACGACGCTCAAAGCTGAGCTGGCTGTAGGGGCGTTGCGCGATGCGCTCGAGCTCAGACGCCCTGCCGCGGGGTGGCTGCATCATTCCGACCAAGGCGTACAGTACGCTTCGAGCGCCTATGTCGAGCTGCTGGAGCAGCACGGCGCGATCATCTCGATGAGCCGCCGCGGCAACCCCTACGACAACGCGCGGGCGGAGAGTTTCATGAAGACGTTGAAGGCGGAGGAGGTTTGGTTGCAGCGTTATCGCACGCTTGACGAGGCGCGCGCATCGATCGGCGAGTTCATTGATGAGATCTACAACCAACGCCGGCTGCATTCGGCGTTGGGATATCGTCCGCCGGCGGAGTTTGAAGCGCTGGCGCGGCCGGCGGCAACAGCAGCGAGGAATCCGAAGTATGAGTTTTGAGAGGCATAGGCAAATCTATCAATCCGATGGGCCCTGGGCGGGCAGGGAGACATCGCCGGCGTTGGAGAAGCCGGGAGCGACCTTGGCGGCCGCCCCCGGCGCTCATCGTCTTGATGAGTTTGCGGCCGGGTATTCCTTGGCGGGTTGCTCTCCAGCAGAGCCCGCTTCCGCTTCCCCGGCTAGGACCAGCGTGCGACGATACAGCGAAGAAGGCAAGCGTTTTGCGGTGAATCGTAACCTGTCCCGATTTCGACTGTCTCACGCTTGGGGTTCACTCCACTCCACAAGCTCGAGACGAGCGCATTTAAGGGAGACAACGACTTCCTGCTCCAAGACAAGCCCAAGCCAGACCTGGAGGTCAAGCGCAGGTTCGAAGAAGCTCTTGCGAAGGGGCGCCGGATTGCCGAGTCGCGCTTGAAACCCAACGAGTCGGACAGGCTGGGGCTATTCGCTCTCGCTCAGAACTATGGGCTCGAAGCAAACTACAAGTTTATGATCGACAAGTCGTACTTTGCCGCCCTCCGCGATGGCAATCGAGCGCGAAAATACAGCGATCGACTGACCAAGGCTCACCCGGAGTTTGTCGATGGATACCTGGTTGCCGGGGTTCAGGAGTACGTGGTCGGGAGCTTGCCTTGGGCGGTCAAGGCGTTGATCACGCTTGGCGGGATTCGCGGCGACAAGGAGAAGGGCCAACAGATGGTCGCACGGGTTGCGGAAGAGGGCAATCTTGTCCGCAACGAAGCGCGGGTCTTGTTGGCTTTGCTCTATCGGCGTGAGAGACGGCCGCTCGATGCGGCGAAGTTGATCGAAGGGTTGATTGAGGAGTTTCCGCGGAACTATGTGCTGCACCTCGAGTTGGCCGGGATGTACGCAGACGCCGACAACAAGCCGCGTGCGCTCGAGATATTCCGCCACGCGCGTGAGATGGTATTAAGCGACGAGCACCGCTTTGGACGGATGCCGCCGAGGTTACGCGACGCCTTGGATCGGCGGATCGACGCGCTCGAACAGGAGCAGTCGACCGGATCCGGAAACGCTGTCGCGGATTAGCCCCCGGATTGACATTTTTTCGGCCCCGGGCGGCGGCGGGTAGCGAAGCCGCTTTAACGCCTTGCGCTAGATGTAAGCGACGGACGTCCGTGTTACCTCGCGTCCCGCCGCCCCGGGGAGCGGGTGACTGAGTGGGCAAGGATAGTCGCGTTGGCGGGCAACCGCTTGCTCCCGCGCGCGGCTCCGAGGGATTCGCCGCAAGGCTGGGCTGTAGACACTCTGGGGGTGCGCGACAAATTTGTGACTGCTGGCGGCGCTTGGCCGAACAATCTGAACAGCCCAGCACCTAGGTAACACTTTTCCCCAACCACATAGGTAACAGTTTAAGGGTTGAACCAAGAGAAGGTTCTTTGCACGAAACCCTTCCCGGAAACGCTCGGAGGAGGCGCCCCCCGAGCGTTTCCGCCGCAGTCGGTGCTCCCCCCTGCCCGGCCGCGGGCCCTCGAATAGGCTACGCTCGAGCCAGTCCAGCTCCAGCGGCCCAAACCAGACCGCCCAGCCGTGCTCATGCTCTTCCAGGCCCACCGTCTCGCCCGCCAAGGTCTCGCTGAGAAACAACTGACGCCCCAGCAACCCAATGTCGCCCTTGCTCTGCACTCGCCGCGGCAGCATCCGATCCGGATACTCCAGCTCCGGCAAGCGCTCCGGATACGGCCTCCACGACGGCTGATACACGCTCGCCGGCGTTGCCATCGCTAGCGATTCGTGCGGACGCTCCTGGTTGTAGATCTGCCGAAAACGATCGAACGCCCGCTGTTGCGCTCGCAAGTTGCGCTCCGGCGGCATCGCCGTCTCGGCCTTGAGCGTCCGATGCATGCGCTCATGACGCCCGTTTTGCTCAGGGTGTCCGGGGTCGATTCGCTGCAGTTGAATCCCGAGCCGGATCCACCACACGCTGAGCCGCGAAAGCCCCGCCAAGCCCGTCGAGGCGAACGGCGGACCGTTATCGGAAAGGATCCTCGTGGGCAGGCCGTACTCCCGGAAAGTCGCTTCCATCAGCGGCCGCACGTGCGCCGTGTCGCTGCGCGCGACCCTTTGACAACGCAACAGATAGCGGCTCGCCGTATCGGAAATCGTCAGCGGATCGCAGCGTTTGCCGTCGCCGGTGTCGAACCAACCCTTGAAATCGATCGCCCAAACTTGGTTGGGCGCCTTGGCGCTGGTGAGCTTACTGGAAGGCGTGGCGTGGCGCCGGCGCTTACCGGGGTGGGTGAGTCCGTGGCGTTTCAGCAGCGCCCCGATGGTGGAGTGCGCCGGCCAATTGATGTCAGGGTTGGTGCGCTCGAGTCGCGCTTTGAGCTTGTCTTCGCCCCAAGTGGGATAGCGCGCCCGCAAGGCCAGGATCTCTCGCTCGATCTCGGCGGGAAAGGCTTGCGCTTGCCGTTTGGGCGCTTTGGATTGATCGGCCAATCCGGCGACGCCTTGTTGGGCGTAGCGATCGAGCCATTTGTAGCCGGTCTTGCGGCTGACGCCGAAGCGCCGACAGACGGCGGCCATGGCATCCTCCCGGGTTAGAACCTCTTGAACGAACCGCAATCTTTCGTCTTGCACACGGGTCTCCTTCCATCCCAAAACAAAAGTCCTCCTTTTGTTCTAGGATGCCAATGTGTTACCCATGTGATCGGGGAATTGTGTTACCTATCTGCCCGGGCTATACCCTTTCTAACCCCGGGATGAATCCCGGGGCTATGATTGTTTCGGATGGCCTGCGCCCGCGCCCCACGTAGGTGTACGCTCGGACAAGCGTTTAACCATTGCAGTTACGCCTTTCGCTCACATTTATGTCGCACACCCACACTCTGGCCAGATGTTTGCCGGCTTGCTAACGACCGATACAATATGATGAGGTACTGTTGTATGGCGGCGTTCACATCTAAGTGGGCTCGCGCGCTCGCTGGGATAGCGTTGCTGGCGATTGCGGGAGAGGTTGCGTTCGCTGAGCCGGCGGCGCGGCGGCGTTGGTATACCGAGAGTCCGGTCGCGAGCTCGGCGGCGGGAGATTTCTACGATTGGGAAGAGTTGCCGGTGCGGCTGGCGGCGCTCGAGGCGTTGGGCAGCTTGAATGGCGCGGTGGTTGTGCTTGACGCCGAGACGGGGCGGGCGCTGACGATCGTCAATCAGAAGCTTGCACTCTCGGACGGATACATCCCTTGTTCGACGATCAAGCTGCCGGTGGCGATGGCGGCGTTGAGTGAGAGGGTGATCGATCCGGCTCAGCGGGTCTGGTTTCCTGGGCGCTGGTACATGACGGTCGTCGAGGGGCTGGCGATTTCAAATAACGTCATCTTCGAGGCGCTTGGTCGCAAGTTGGGGTTCGAAGTGTTCGAGCGTTATGCGCGCTGGGTCGGATTCGGAGAGAAGGCGGGCTGGCAATTGCTGGGCGAGCAGATCGCGCCGTTCCCCACCCAGGAGCACGACCGCGGCATTGGCCTGATGAGCACCTTTGGGCATGGGATCCGAGTGTCGCCTCTTCAGATGGCGGCTTTCACCGGGGCGCTGGCGAACGGGGGGACGCTGAACTACATCCAGCACCCTCGGAGCGAGGACGAGTATCTCAACTTTGAACCGCGGCGCAAGCGTTGGCTGCCGACCGGGTCGTGGCTGGTTGAGGTTCAGCAAGGGATGGCCGAGAGCGTGAGGCGGGGCACGGGACGTCGGGCGCGGACTCCGGGGGTGGAGATTTGGGGCAAGACGGGGACCTGTAGCTTCTATGACGCGAGCTCGGGGACGCGCCTGGGGTGGTTTACCTCCTTCGGCGAGGGCCCGGATCGGCGTCGTTTGGTGGTCGTGGTGATGTTGCGGGGCAACTCGACGATGAGCGGCCCGCTGGCGGCCGAGGTGGCGGGGAAGATTTACGGCCGTTTGGCTGAGGGCGTTTATTCGGCTTCGGACTGAGGCCCAGTGCCCGATGGACCTGTTCGGCCCACCCCGATGGATAAAGACTGGGCTCTTGAGCCGCGACCGTGAGGGAGTGGTCGGTTACCGCCAATTGATCCGACCACTCCCTCACGGTCGCGGCTCAAGGTCGCGGACCCTACCTCCATGCCAGGGTTTTCGACGGTGTGTGTCGCGTCACTGCGATTCCCTGGTAAGATTGCGGGCGTTGTGAAAAGACTCCTGCTGCTATCCATTCTTGTCACGAGCTTGGCCTGCGGGCCAGCGGCTGAGACCCAAGAGCCCGCCGCGGCCCCTGTCACCCACGCTTTTGAGGAACTTGCGCCTGGGGTCTTCTTCGCCGTTGGTGATGGTCCGGTCCATGTGGCGAGCAACGCCCTGGTGGTGGTCAACGATGAGGACATACTGGTCGTCGATTCCCATATCACGCCCGACGCCGCGCGGGCGTTGCTGGCGTCGGTCGCGACCTTAACGGACAAGCCGGTCCGATACCTTGTGAACTCGCACTTCCACTTTGACCACGCGCATGGCAATCAGGTGTTTCCGCCGGAAGTGCAAACGATCGGCCATGAATACACCCGTGCGCGGTTGCTTGGAGATGTGCTCAATCAGCCGACCTACCTCGGCATGGGCGGACCCGTGGTGCAGCAGCAGAGGATCGACGGGCTAAAGGAACAATTGGCGGCGGCGTCCGCCGATGAGAAGGAGTCGCTGGAGGCGCAGATCGCGCCTCAGGAGCGGCATTTGACCGCGCTTGGCGAGGTTGAGCCAACGCCGCCGAACACGACCCTGCAGCGCAAGATGACGCTCCATCGGGGCTCGCGTGAAATCCAGCTGCTTCATCTGGGCCGAGGGCACACGGGCGGAGACGTTGTGGTCTTCTTGCCGGCGGAGAAGGTCGCCTTCACGGGGGACTTGTTCTACAAGGGAGCGCCCTACCTGGGAGACTCCTATCCCGAGGATTTTATCGAAACTCTGGAGGCGCTCAAGGGGCTTGACTTTGACGTAGCCGCGCCAGGACATGGTCCGTTGGTGAGGGATAAGGCGCAGATCGATTTCAATCAGGAGTATTTGCGGAAGTATTGGGGCCAGGTGAAGGCCTCGCACGCGGCGGGGAGAACGCTGGATCAGGCGATCGACAGCTTGGATCTAACCGGGTACGAGCAGTTCGCGGCCTCGCGGTTTGTCCGACGGGGAGTGTTGGAACTAGAAGTCGGCAGGATGTACAGTCTGTTGAACGGCGAGGACCCATATGCCCCCGACTGATTACGCAGCCGGCCTGGGGGAATACGAGGAACCCGCTCCCTTGCGGTCGCGGCTCTGACGCCCACCGGTTAACATTTGAATCGTGGCGTCAGAGCCGCGACCGCAAGGGAGCGGGTTCCTCGAGCCTATCCGCGGGTCGCGCGGTAGAGCCCTTGCTGGTAGACAACCGCATCGCCGGGCGTGGCTGGATCGACGAGAACTGTCGCCGTGTCGCCGTTCGATCGCCGCGGACCCCGTTCCGATCCCTTGAGAACCGCCTCCTTGCCATCGGCTTTGAAACGTACCGAATATGCGGTGCGCGCCCCCCGCCGGCGGACGTTCTCCACTGTTCCGGGGATGGCCTGACCGGTGCGGACCAGCCGCCGATGCCGGCGTCGCATCGTCTCGAGAATCCAGCCAAAGAAGACCACGATAACCGCGACCATGAGCAATCCCCGGGTTGAGCTGGGCGAGCGGGTGATTTGCGGCAGATAGTGCGAAAGGGGGTCGTCGGGGAGGAAGACGACGTCGATGGAATCGCCTTCGCGGTAGCGCTCGTAGATCCGCCCCGTGACAGTTGTTGAGGCGCGGATCCCGGCGCCCGAAGCGTCGAGGAAGTTGTAGTAGAAGTAGTAGTAGGTCTCCGGGCCGCTGGAGGCTTCACGGATGGCTTTGCGGTGGATCGAACCGGATGCAGTTTCGCCGAGCTCGGATACCATTTGATAAAAGCTCGGCGGGGGATTGAGGGTGAGCACACGGTCGTAGGCGATCCAACCGCCGACCGACAGCATTAGCAGCCATGAAACGAGCGAGATGCGGGCGATGGGGTTCATCGCGGTCTTGCGGGGGATGGTCTGGCGCAGCTCGGGTTCGGGGAGCCAGCCGACTTTGGGTTTTCGGACGGGGGCGGCAGCGGACGGGGCGGGTTTCGGGTTGCCGCGGGTGACGAGCCAGGAGCCGACCGCAACGGTCCCAAGTCCGGCCCAAAGGAGAGGGCCCGCGTCGGGCATCGAGGCGATCATCATGCCGATGCCGGCGATGTCGAGCAGGAGGCCGGCGAGCTGAGTCGGTCTCAAGCGCATCTTCAGATGCTAACGAAAGTCCGAGCACCCTGCGTGAGCGGGGTGTCTTCCTGTTGATCAAATGACTCTCACCGCACTAGCGGGAAAACACCCCGCTCACGCAGGGTGCTCGGAAGCGGATTGCAGGCCGAATTCACGGCGGATTTCCTCGTGAGAGACCGTATCGCCGCGCTCGAGCGCCGCCCTACCCTCCGCGAGGGCTGCTAGGCCTTGTGCCGATAGCTCTTCCTCTTCCACCGGCGCTGATTGCGTTGCGAGCCACATGGGGTCAACCAGCAAGGATTGAAGCATCCGTGTGGCGGCCGGAATTTCGGATTCCGGAATCCGCGAAGCCAGGTTCACTAATTCCTGCCGGTGCATTGGAATGATCGAGGCGCCCATATCTAGGCTCAGGCGCTGTGATCGCGCGCTTCCTTAAGCAGTCGTTTCGCCCGGCTCGGGTTGTAAACTCCGCAGGGGCAGAAACGGGCCAGCGTGGTGACGGCTTGGTCCGGCGTGCGGCGTCCTTCACGGACCATATCGAGCATCTTGCGCGCCATGTTGAATGACACCATGCCGTGGCCGCACATGGTCGCCAGACGCAGCACTTGCGAGTTGGGCAAGTGATCGTGGGGGTCGTTGAAGCCCAACGAGTACTCGACGCTGTGGCGGTGGATTCCGCAGCCGTCGGCGCAGCTCTTGGCGCCTTCGACCGAGGTGCTCATGTTCACCGAAATTCCGAGGTCGGCGTCAATGACTTCCTTCAACGCGGCTTCGGCCTTTTCACGCGAGTCGAAAACAGCCGCGCAGGTCGTGGGCTTGACGACGCCTTCGATCACGCCATCCCAATCGGCGGTTGAGTCGCGATTCCAGTGCGCGGTGGGGCTGAGCTGATGGTCGGGCTTGATGCTGCCCCGATTGCCGTTGCCCATGTTCGACGGGCCGTGCTTGGCGCAGATTCGCAAGAACCGCTTTTGCTTGTCGACCGCGCCCTGGTCGTTGCGGCCCTTCGAAGGCAGCGAGAACAGGATGAAGTCGTCGCGGAAGCTTTCCGATTCGCCGTAGCGATGCAGAGTGTTGGTCACGCCGCCTCCTGAATCTCGACGTTGGTGACGCGGCCTAGCCCTAAGTTGGTTTTGGCGCGATGGTAGCTGTAGCCGAGCTCATCGAGCAGGGGGGCCAACAATGTCTCCTCGCCTCCTTCGTCGCAACGGGTCGAGATGCCGACGGCGGTCACGGTGTCGATGCGCCGGTTCACTTGCTGGACGGTGTCTAGCACAGCCGGTACCTCGGCGATCGTCGTCTTGATTTCGACGATGGCCGAGAGGATCTTTTCGTTGAGGACATCCTCGCGCAGGTCGCCGGCCGACTTGTCGGTCATCATGTGCGAGACGGGGTTCTTTTCCTCGAAGGCCACGCCAAGTTTGGCGAGCGCACGGGTCATCTCTTGGATCTGATGGAACCACACGCCAACACCAGGGCGGCCAAATTCGATGGTGTAGCCGACCTCGCCGATTCCGACGCGCGGGTTGACGTCGTTGGTCTTGACTTCCTCGGTGCCCCGGCCTTTGATACCGGTCGATTTGTGTTCGACGACCGGGTCGGAGAAGACCTGGCGCACGAGGCGGGGCATCTCGAGCTCGTTCATCACGAAGGCCGAGGTGGGGCAGACATCCGGCTCGGGCTCGAAGCGGAAGCGGAAGAACTTAGCCAGTCCGCGGAAGGTACGGACGAGGGTCGGGGGGAGGTGTTCCTTACTCATCCCGCGGAAGCAGGTCCCGCATTCGACGCACTCATGCTCGTTGATCGTCGCCCGGTTGATCTCGGGGTCGACGTAGATGGCGCCCATGGGGCAGACGGGAATACAGTTCGCGCAGGCTACGCATTTTTGGGGATCTATTTGCATCGCGGCCCAACCACCTCCTATTTGGCAGGCGCGCCTAGTCTAGCACGCGTGCTAGTCTGAGTACGCAATGGCGACTCAGGTGCAAATGCCCGTTGAGGAGTACCTTCGGACTAGCTATGACGATCGTCCGACGCCCGACTATTTGGATGGCGAGATTCGAGAAAGGGGCATGCCGACACCGGGACACTCGTGGGCTCAAGGGAATCTGCTAGGACTTCTTCATAGACTCAGAGACGAACATCCGGTCTTCGCATATCCGGAACTGCACCTGCGTGTGACGGCTACCCGGTATCGCGTGGCCGACCTTGCGGTGTTTCTTGGCAATAAACCGGAAAACGCTACCAACGAGCCGCCAAACATCGTGATTGAGATTCTCTCGCCCGACGACAGAATGTCGCACGTCATCGACAAGTTCGACGAATACGTCGCGTGGGGCGTCGGGCATATCTGGCTGGCGGACCCGCAGGGGAAACGGCTTCATGTCTACGACGGCCGTGATCTTAGGCGGGTCGACTTCTGGGAAATCCCAGGCTTGGGCGAGCGGCTCGACCCGGCGGACATTTTCTAGCTGCTGTCCGCGTTCAGGGTGCGTTCGCTATCATATGTCGGCGAACATGCGAGCGACTCTTTTCCTTCTATTCACCCTTCCACTAGGGGCTCAGGTCTCCTATGAGGAGATCCTCAACGCCGACAAGACGCCCGAGAATTGGCTCACTTACTCGGGCGGCTACATGAGCCAGCGATACAGCTTGCTCGATCATCTGACGCCCGCCAACGCCGGCGATCTCGAGATGAAATGGGTCTACCAGGCCCCTTCGACCGACAAGTACCAGGCGACGCCTCTGGTCAAAGACGGGGTCATGTACGTCAGCGCAGGACCGAACGACGTTCTGGCGCTCGATGCTAAGACGGGACGGATCTTTTGGAAGTACGAGCACGACCTGCCGGCGCGGGTGAACCCCTGTTGCGGCCGCATCAACCGCGGCGTGGCGCTGCTCGACAACATGGTCTACATGGCGGCGCTCGACTGTCGCATCATCGCGCTCGACCGGCTGACCGGCGAAAAGGAGTGGGAGCAGCAGGTTTGCAATCCGAGCTTCGGGTACGCCTTGGCCCACGCGCCGCTTGCGGTTAAAGACAAGATCATCGTCGGCTCGGCCGGGGGCGAGTTCGGGATCAAAGGCTGGCTTGCGGCCTACGACGCCAAAACGGGCGAACAAGCCTGGAAGTTCAACAACATTCCTGACCCTGGCGAGCCGGGACACGAGACCTGGGAGAACGACGCTTGGAAGACCGGCGGAGGGTCGATCTGGTTGACCGGTTCATACGATCCTGACTTGAACCTGACCTACTGGGGCGTCGGCAATCCCTCGCCGGATTGGAACCCGGACGTGCGTCCCGGCGACAACCTCTACACCGATTCCGCGATTGCGCTCGATGTCGACAGCGGCAAGCTGAAGTGGCATTTCCAGTTCACCCCGCACGATGAGTGGGATTGGGACGCGGTGCAGATTCCGGTGCTGGCCGACCTCAGGTACAAGGGCAAGATGCGCAAGCTGATGTTGTGGGCGAATCGCAATGCGTTCTACTACATTCTCGATCGCGAGACCGGTGAGTTTCTCGACGCCAAGCAGTTCGTCAAGCAGACCTGGGCGAAAGGGATTGACAAAAACGGAGTTCCGATCAAGATCCCGGGAATGGGCCCCAGCGAGAAAGGCTCGCTGACGTTTCCCGGCGTACAGGGCGGGACGAATTGGTACTCTCCTTCGCTAAGTCTGAGCACGGGCCTGTTCTACTTTTCCGTTTGGGAGAACTACTCGAGCGTGTACTACAAGTGGGAACAGCAGTACGAGCCGGGGACGCGTTATCTGGGTGGGGCGCCAAGATCGAAGGTGCCCGCGACGCGACGCAAGGAGCCGGACGTTCGTGACGTGGACACAGGCAATGGGGCCGTGCGGGCCATGAATCCGTTGACGGGCGAGGTCGTTTGGGAGTACGAAACCAACGAGGTCTCGGACTCTGGGATGCTGACCACGGCCGGCAATCTACTCTTTACCGGGAATCGGGAGGGTCATTTCTCGGCGTTCAACTCGAAGACCGGCGAGTTGCTTTGGCGAAAGTACCTGGGCGGCCAAATCGCGGCCTCGCCGATGACCTATGCCGTCGACGGCAAGCAGTACGTGTCGATCGCCGCCGGGCACGCGCTGTTTACCTTCGGCGTGCGAGAAGATTGATCGCCTAGCCAAACGTGCTCCAGATTGAGACCGAAGTACTGGTGGACAAGGATGTTGCGCATGCCGATGATTCTTGCCCATCGCGCTTCCGCATGCTGTTGGCGAGTTTCTTCAGATAGGCCGCTCGAGGCCTCGCCGATGATCTGGAGATGATAGGCAATCCAGACTTGAATCAACTCGTCCGAGAGGAAGCGCTTCTCTCCGCGGGCCGATTGGACACGGATCTTCTCGATCGCGTCGAGGATGTCTTGAAGACATTCGAGGCGCCCCTCACAATGGCCCCTCACAATGGCCCCTCACAATGGCCCCTCACAATGGCCCCTCACAATGGCCCCTTACAATGGCCCCTTACAATGGCCCCTTACAATGGCATAGCGTCGCGGTAGACGTTCTCGCGTATACGGGGTTTGAGCCAACCGTCGCTCGCGATGTCGACTTTGCGCCCAAGCATCTCTTCAAGCTCGAGCATCAAGCCTGCATGGTCGAGCAGACTGGTCGTTGGCTCCCAGTTGACGAGCAAATCGATATCGCTGTCCGGGCGGTCTTCGCCGCGTGCGGCGGAGCCGATCAGGCGCAGGTTCGAAGCCCCGTGCCGCGCCGCGGCCGCGGTGACAAGCTGACGATTTGCGAGGATCAAGTCTCGCGCGGACATAGTATGTTTCACTAGTGTCCGGCTATAAGTCCCATAGATTCAACTGGTTATAAATTGGGTCTGATTTTTCTTGGGACTCGGGATCGCCGAAGGCCTGTAAAATGGGCGTTTTCTCGAAAAGGGTCACGCTGAGAATCTGTAGGATTTGGTAGAGACTCGCCTCCAGGCCCAACCTCTTGCGCACGATCGCCACCAGTACGTAAAACGAGACGGCGATCCAGATCTGCGTCTTCACGGCGTTCTCGGAAGTGCCGTAGAACTTCTTGATCCTCAGGTGCTGCTTGATCCACTTGAAGAACAATTCGACCTGCCAACGCGACTTGTAGATCTGGGCGATGGTCACTGCCGGGAGCGCAAAGTTGTTGGTCAAAAACTTCAGACGCTTGTTGGTCTCGGCGTCGACGTAGCTGACTCGCCGCAACGCGTCCGGATAGGCTTTCGCCGAGGCGCTGGCTGTCAGGATGACGGTCTGATCCGAGCGCACGCCCGTGGACTTGTCGACCCGATGAGAGTAGCGGCGTTGCAGCAAAATGTTCTTCTTCGTCCGCACGACAAAGAACGACGAGCAGAGGGTGAACGCGAAGAGGCGCTCGAAATCGACGTAGGCGCGGTCCATGACGTAGAAGGCGCCGGGCTCGGGCGCGATTTCGTCGAGGATGTTGACGTCGTGCGTTTTGCCGTCAGTAATGCGGATAAACGTTGGGATATTGCCATGGAGGTCGAGCAGCGTGTGCATCTTCACGGCGGCCTTGTGCCGGGCGAAACTTGGCCCAGGGGAACAGCGACAGGCACAGGTCGATGGTGGTCGAGTCCAGCGCGTAGAGACTTTGATCGAGATCCACGCCGATCGGATCGCGGGCGTACAAGGGCCGCGCGATGCGAATCAAGATCTGGGCGAAGTCAGCGTAGATCCGCCAGTCGTGCGACTCGTTGGCATCGGCGAGAGTGGAGCGCGAAACCTTGCCGCGAAAACCCATGTGGTAGAGCTTGGGCTGCACCGAACGCAGGCAGGCTTGGATGTCGCGCAGGCTTTCGCGGTAGGTCAGCTGGGCGAACGACAGACAAAGAAACTGATCCCAGCAAGAAAAGCCGCGCAATTTGTGATCGCCGCCATAGCGAGCTACGCATTTACGGAATTCGTAGCTCGGGAGCTCATCCATCAACTGTGCGAAGACGGTCCGGCCAAGGTTCATGCCTCATTGTTCACAACCTGCCAGAGGCTCTCGACGCGCCAAAATCAGTACGCGGAATTCAAATCGATAAATCCCGAAATCACACTCACTCCACTCATTCCAAGTGACTTGTCAGCCACGCCCCAGACCGTAGCCGGACACTAGTGTGTATGTTTATTCTCGCACGGGAAACTGGGAATCCCTCTCAAATGGTTCTCCGTCCCGATCCCGATCCGCTGTCGCGCGCTTGGGGTGCAGTCCAGGTATAGTCCATATACAATATCGGAACGCCGGGAGGGCCCAAAGATGCCGACGCTAGCTGAAACGTTCCGGGACCTGCAGTCAAGGGCCACTCGGACAATCGTAGTTGTAGATTTGACAGATTCTACGAAGATGAAAGAGGAAAAACCCGAGGCGGACTGAGAGCGGGCGAGTGTTCGTGGCCGTCGAGAGAATCGGGCTTCATCTCGATGCTGTACCCGGGTGCGGTCGGCGGCATGTAGCGGCCGTGTTTCAGCACTACGGGGTGGACGAAATGTTCGTGCAGATGGTCGACGTATTCGACGATGCGGCCCTCGAGTGAGCCCGACACGCAGATGTAGTCGATCAACGCCAAGTGCTGAACGTATTCGCAAAGGCCGACCCCGCCGGCGTGGGGACAGACTGGCTTGCCGAACTTCGCCGCAAGCAGCAGTACGGCCAGCACTTCGTTGACGCCGCCGAGTCGGCAACTGTCGATCTGTACGAAGTCGATGGCGTTGGCTTGCAGGAACTGCTTGAAGAGGATACGGTTCTGGCACATCTCGCCCGTGGCCACGCCGATGGAGTGTTTGCGCAGGGCGTCACGAATCGCTTTGTGGCCGAGGACGTCGTCGGGGCTGGTGGGCTCCTCGATCCAGGCTGGACGGAACGGGGCGAGATCCCTCATCCAATCGATCGCTTGGCCGACGTCCCAGACCTGGTTCGCGTCGGTCATGAGCTGTCGGCCGTAGCCGATCTCCTCGCGGATGACTTCGCAGCGGCGGATGTCGTCGGCGCGATCACGGCCGACTTTGATTTTGAGGTGAGTCCAGCCCTCCGCGACGCCCTCTTGGCAGAGGGAGCGGAGCTTGTCGTCGGAGTAGCCGAGCCAGCCCGCGGACGTTGTGTAGGCGGGATACCCGACGCGCTCCATCTCGGCGATTCGAGCGGCCTTGCCGGGCTCGATGGCGCGTAGCAAGGCGACCGCCTCGGCGGGGGTTAGGACGTCGGTGATATAGCGGAAGTCGACGCAGCGAACCAGCGCCTCGGGCGACATCTCGGCTACGAGGCGCCAGAGGGCCTTACCTTCGGCCTTGGCCCAGAGATCCCAAACGGCGTTCACGATCGCGGCGGTGGCGAGATGAATGGCGCCTTTGTCGGGGCCGATCCAGCGGAGCTGCGAGTCGCCGGTGATTTGTCTCCAGAAGGCGCCCATGTTTCCGGTGAACGAGTCGAGGTCGTTGCCAACGACTAGGGGAGCTAGGGCCTGCGCCGCTGTAACGCAGATTTCGTTGCCGCGACCGATCGTGAAGGTAAGCCCGTGCCCTTCGAGGCCCGGATGATTGGTACGCAGGACGACGTAGGCGGCCGAATAGTCCGGGTCGGGGTTCATGGCGTCCGAGCCGGCTAGGGTCTTCGATGTCGGGAAGCGAATGTCGCGGACTTGGAAGCTTTCGATGAGGATGCTCAATTTGTGGACCTCACTGGTTAGAAGCGGCAGACAATGCCTGCCGCGCCGGCGCCGTGGAATACCCACCGAACCGTGCATCGCCGGTACATCCCCCGGAGCCGCGACCGGGAGGGAGCGGTTGCTCGTGGCGGCGACATCTGTCGCATCTTTGGGCAACCGCTTGCTCCCGCGCGCGGCTCCGGGTCAGCCGTTCGCATCACTCCCTTGGGGGCGCGGCGTCTGGTCGTGGAGGCGACATTCAGCTCGATCAAGACGTCTCCAGGCGGGCCAGCGAGCGCTCGACAAAGTCATAGGGATTCAAGCGGCCGGCGGCGACTTCGCGGGCGGCTTGGTCGATTTCGTCCGCCGACGCGATGCGACCTAGCCAACGGTCGGACAGACGGCGGACGAGCTGTTGAGTAAGCTGCTCCTTCCAATAAACGACGGCCATGTCTGGTTTCTCCCGGCGGCCCTCGAGCGCCTCGAGTAGCTCGTCGATCCCCTCGCCCCTTGACGCGACGGTGCGGACGATCGGCGGGGGCGGGGTTTCGCTTGGGGGCCGAAGCGCCAGCATGGCCCGGATCTGTTTCTCCGCGTCGTCGGCCCCGGCAAGGTCGGCTTTGTTGAGAACGAACACATCGGCGATTTCCATTAGACCGGCTTTGAGCGCCTGGACGTCGTCGCCCATTCCCGGAGTTAGCGTGACGGCCACGACGGACGCCAGCTGAACGACGTCGACCTCGGCTTGGCCGACCCCGACCGTTTCAATGAGGATGACGTCGCGTCCGGAAGCGTCGAGAACCGCCAAGACGTCGGCGGTTGCAGCGGCGAGTCCGCCGAGCGACCCGCGCGTCGCCATCGAGCGAATGTAGACGCCGGGGTCGTCGTGATGGACTTGCATGCGGACGCGGTCGCCTAGAATCGCCCCGCGGGTAAACGGGCTGGTCGGGTCGACCGCGACGACGGCGACCGTTCGACCGTCCGCTCGAAGTTTCGTGATCAGTGAATCGACCAGAGTGCTTTTGCCTGCCGCGGGGGCGCCGGTGATGCCGATCTTCCAGGCTTTGGGCGAGTCTTTGAACAGCGCCCGGAGAAGTTCGTCAGCCCACGGACCCCGGTTTTCGACCTCGGTGAGGGCGCGCGCGAGCCAGCGGAGGTCGCCTTCGCGAACTCGCCGCGCCCATCGGTCGACGTTTTGCGCTTCGGCCAAACAACTATCAGAGCACAGGGCGCGACGGCCGTGAAAAATGTCGGCGGTCCGATTCCGGCAAGACGGGCTTGGCGTGTCAAGCCCCTACGTCGTTGAAAACAAACGACCGACCGTAGGGGCGAGGCATGCCTCGTCCGTCTTTTTCGCCCGCCCGGGGCCGGGTCCAAACGACGCGGCCTCAGCGATAGGTTTGCTCGTACTCGGGAGCTCGATGTTCCACCGCGGGGCCGCTGTTGTTAGCGACCCGAGAGGCTAGGCGAAGGAGGTCGTGGCTGACCTCGTATTCTGACGGCGAATCCTGAGTCGGCGAGATCCACGACAGTTCGTTCTTGCCGGCGATGGTCACCGCGCCGTCCGAGTCGATGAGCTGGTTTCCGCGGATGAAGCAATTGGTTGCGGAGAACCCGGCCCCGATGCGGGTGTTGTCCTCAATCACACAACCCGAGAGGGTTACGTCGTCATCAATGGTGCAGTTCGCGCCGATCCAGCAGGGCGCTGAAATCTCGGCGCTCGGACTGATGTCGGTCCCCTCGCCGACTTGCAACCTTTTGATCTAGGTCGGCGAGGCAGGCTGTCAGGTATTCGCCGACGTTGGTGACTGGGAGCCAGTGGCCGTCGCAAGGGTGGCTTCTCACGCGGCCCGCCGGAACCAGACTACGCGCCAGGAGATCGGCCTCAATGTTGGCTTCGGCGTCATCGGGAATTCGCGCGAGAACGTCCAGCTCGAAGAGGTAAATACCGGCAACGGCTGACTGCAAGGGCCGGTCAAGCTGTATCTGCTCGACGCCGCCAGTGACATCCTGCTCGACGCTGCCGTAGCGGCTCTGGCGCCGGGAACCGCCGACGAGCATGGTGGCCAAGGCGGAGCTACGTCGATGCGTTTCGACGGCGGCTCTCAGGTCGACGTCTCCGACGAAGTCGGCGCGCAAGACGGCGAAGGTGTTGTCGAGGCCGATTCGCTGATGGATCGCTCGCAGCGCACTGGCGCTGACTAGTATATCGTTTCACTAAAACATATCCTCTCTAGGCGACCTCAAGCGCCTCGAACTTCCTCCAGCGGTGAACCACCGGAGCCGCGTTGATCTCCGCGATCCCCTGCAGAATTCGTTCCCGCAGCTCCTCCCACGACGCGACTCGGATACGCTTCAAGAACGTGCGCGCCATCTTGCCAAACAGCGTCTCGACTATGTTGAGCCAGGACCCGTGGGTCGGCGTGTGCACGTATTTGAAGCGGTTCGGACGCGTCGCCAAGTAGGCTTTCGTCTCCTTCGATATGTGGGCGGAGTGATTGTCCAAGATCAATCGGATCGTGCATTGGTCCGGGTAGAATTGGTCCAAATCCTTGAGCAGCAAGATGAATTCCCGGCTGCGGTGACGCCGCTCCACCCGCGCCGTTACCCGGCCGGAGTGCAAGTCCAGCGCCGCCAGAATCGAGCACGTTCCCAGCCGTTTGTACTCGTAGTCGCGAGCCACACAGGGATGCCGCCCAGGCTTCGGCGGCAGGTCCGGCGCGACGTTGGCGATCGCTTGCACGCCGGGCTTTTCGTCGACCGAAACCGTGATCACGCCCGGCGATAGGCCGTCGCGAAGGCTTTCATTCTGAAAGGCCACTTCGCGGTAGACCAGCAACACTTGCCGCATCTTGGACTCAAAATCGGGATCGCGACGCTCGAGGTAGTACTTCACCTTCTCCGGATGCAGAGGTTGCTCGGCCAGAATACGATGTACGGTCGCCTTAGCCGCTTGGGCCAGGGCCGGATAGCCCGCTTCCACGGCATGCCGGCGCACGTGTAGAGCGAGCGCGCTGCGGGTCCACAGCTCGGCGGCGTAACCGAGTTGGGTGGGTTTTGCTGCAGGCCAAATGCACCACCCAGGCCTTGGCATCGGCGGTGATGCCGGGCGGCCGGGGACGATGATAGGCATCCTTGAGCGCTGCTTCCACGCCTATGGCGAGGGCTCGGTTGATCCATTTGCCGACGCTTTTGCGCGTCATCTTGACCGCTCGCATAATCTCGGCGATCGTCTCGCCGGAATGATAACGCCACAGAATCTCAGCCCGCTGCACCTCCCTAACCGGAGCCGTCCGCGAAGCACGCAGGCGCTGAAGATGTTGCACCTCTTGGGGCGCGAGAACGAGTTTGAGACGCTTTGATTTTCCCGGCATGCGTCCAGCCTAGCAGGAAACGTTACGGGATAGATATGTTTTATTGAAACGCTATACTAGTGCTTCGTCGGTTCGAAAGACGTTGCGGCCATTGAGCTGAGTCCGCGGACCGGCGGCCGTGATGATCTCACTGAAGCCCGCGCGGTCGAGAGCGTCGGTCAGGCGATCGAGCAGAGGCCTGCCTGCCACCGGCAGCAACGCCGGCGGCGTCGTAAAGCTAAACGGTTCGAGCCCAGAGGCCGGAACGTCGGCTAGGATGACGGCTCGCAAGACGGCTAGCGGGAATCCTGGGTCGATGGCTCCGTGCGATCGCGGGCCGGAGAAGCCGACTCGCAGGCTTGCGCGAGATGGATGAGGCTGTTCAGCCAAGGAATCGATTGCTCCGCCGGGCGCCGGCGGGTTGTCGGATGAGTCACGGACGTTATCCCCCTTCCTATCACTTATCGACAGACGGGCCCGAAACGCTGAATAAAAAAATCGCGGGACCGGAGCCCCGCGATCGAGAATTCGGAGGATGGATGAAGAATGATCGGATGAGTCAGTTTTGATCTGGGGCTTGCCGTCCGCCGCGGCGGGGACCCCTGTCTCCAGAGCCGCCACGGCGGTTGTTGCGCGGACCCGCGTTGGGGCGGCCGCCGTCTTCAGGACTAGAAACCAGGTTCAACGCCACGGCCTGGCGGCCGGCCTGAGCTAGTGCTAGCGCGTCTTCGATCGGTCCCAACGCGTCGACTTGATCTTGTGTCAACACGGCGCGAGCCGATTCTTGGAATGTTGCTCGAACGGTCTGAACTTGTGCTTGGATGGCTTCCAGCTCCATCGTGAGCTGGCCGATGACGGTTGGGTTGGGAGGGTCGTTGCGCATTTCGCCGCGCAATTGCCGGCGTTTCTCCGCGGCGTCCTGGGTGAGAGGGCGTACCTGTTCGCGCAACGATTGGTTGTTGGCCCGGAGCTGGTCGATCTGGGCTTCGTCCAGGCCGATCTCTGAGATGAGAGCCTCGGGGACGTGTGTGCCATCGTCGGGTTGTTCGCCTCCAAATGGGCCTTGCGCGAAGATCGCGCCGACGAAGAAAAGTGCTGTGAAAGCAAAGCGAGTCAGTTTCATTAGTAGGGATTCTCCTTATGTAGTTCCGTGCTGAGCGCCCATGCTGTTTCGGTGCTCGGGGGTATGACGGACGTCCGGAGGGATCTGGATTCGTTGGGTCGGTTAAATGGGAGTAAAAGATCTTTTACAAGGCGTTAACAAGGTTTTTGGAACTTTCAGGGGAGGGGAGTGTTGCGGGAAGCGCGGAACCCGCTCCCTTGCGGTCGCGGCTCTGACGACGGGTCTGGCGGCTTGGGGTCGCGAGTTCAGAGCCGCGACCGCAAGGGAGCGGGTTCCGCCAGCTCGCTACCAGAAGTAGGCGTAGAACGCGGCGATGAAGCCAAGGATGATCAGCGAATGGGTGACGTCGGCCTTGCTCCAGCTGGCGCGGGTTTCGGCGATTTGCTCGGGGCTCGCGCCGCCGTAGGTCAGCCCAGCAAGCATCTCGGGCGTTGGCTTCTCGGTGTATCGGCTCACGATATAGATCACCGCCAGACAGGCGACGAACAAGGCCGCGCAGTAGTGCAGCCAGTTCGGCGCGACGATCACCTGGTGAATCAGGCCGGACTCGTCGAATCCGAGGTCGAAGATTCGCGTCGCGAGCCTGGCCATGCCGAAGATGAACCCGAAGACCATTCCAGCCAGTGCGCTGGCCGCCGTTGCGCCTTGCCAGAAGGCTCCCATGAAGAACACCGCCGCGATTCCGGGCGCGAGCAGGGACTGGACGTCTTGGAGGTAGGCGTAGAGCACCTGGCCCATGCCCTTCATGACGGGGATCCACAAAACGCCGAGCACCACGACGACGGCCGTGGCGATGCGGCCAACTCGGACCAGCTGATGCTCGCTGGCTTGGGGCCGGTATTTCTTGTAGAAGTCGACCGTAAACAACATCGCCGAGGAGTTGAACAGCGACGCCAGCGAGCTCATCAAGGCCGCTACGAGTCCTCCGACAACGACGCCTTTCATCCCGACGGGCAGCAGGGTCGAGACCATCGTTGGGAATGCGGCGTCCGCGCTTTCGAGGCTTAACATGCCCTTCTCGTTCATGGCGAAAGCGATTAGGCCGGGGATGAGGAAGATGAAGACCGGCGTGAGCTTGAGATAGGCGCCGAAGATCGTCCCGCGACGGGCTTCGGTCTGATTGCGTCCCGAGAGCACGCGCTGGACGATGTATTGGTCGGTGCACCAGTACCAGAAACCAACGATCGGTGAGGCGAGCATGACTCCGGTCCAGGGGAACTCGGGGTCGTCGGGGGAGCGCATCAACGACAGCAGAGAATCGCCCAGCGGGGTCGTATTGGCGCCGGCGATGCGCTCGAGCTCGCCCCATCCGCCTAGCTCGCTGAGGCCGATGATCAGGATCATGATCGAGCCGATCAGCAGGATCGGAGTTTGCAGTAGAGACGTATAGAGAACCGCCTTCATGCCGCCGAAGACCGTATAGACTCCGGTGACGACGACCAAGCCGATGGCGCCGATCCAGAAGAAATCGATCCCCATGAAGGTGTCGATTCCAAGCACTTGCTTGAAAACCACGCCGCCGGCATAGACCGTCACGGCGACTTTGGTGAGGACGTAGCTAACCAGCGAGATGATCGACAGGAACGAGCGCGCCGCGGGCGAGAAGCGTCGCTCGAGAAACTCGGGCATGGTGAAGACCATGCTGCGCGAGTAGAAGGGCACGAAGACCCAGCCCAGGGCGAGGATGATCCAGCCGTGCATCTCCCAGTGGGCCATCGCCATGCCGGTCGAGGCGCCGGCGCCGGCCAGACCGACGACGTGTTCGGAGCCGATGTTCGAGGCGAAGATCGAGGCGCCGATGGCGACCCAGCCGGCGTCGCGTCCGGCTAAGAAGTAGTCCGACGAGGTTTCCTCCTTCATCCTCAGCACCCAGACGACGATGGCGATCATCCCTAGGAAGAAGAGGCTTAACGTGAAGGAGTCTTGCCACCCCCAGGCGGCTGCTTCGAGCTGATTCATCTTGCGATCCGACCTCCGGCTTGGGAGGTGTCCTACTTTAGAACCTGTGTGGAGACGATGCAACCGGCGCGATCTTGCTAGGTTGAGGAGGGAGGCTGGACCTGATGGGATTGATCGGCGGATACCCGGCTTACTGGTTTCTCAAAACTTGCTATCCCGGGGGGGCAAACGTTCCGATGAGCTCGGGGAACGCCTACGCCGAACGAAGCCAAGACAAGCTTTCGGTCCTGTTTGGGCCTTCGGTCTACGACGAAATGAGGGACCGTGTCGTGCTCGATTTCGGTTGTGGACTGGGTGAGCAAGCAGTGGAACTGGCCCGACGGGGCTGTAAACGGGTCATCGGCATCGATATCCTCGAGCGCTATCTCCGGGAAGCGCGTGAGTTGGCCTGCCGAGAAGGAGTGGATGATCGTGTTGAGTTCGTCACGAAGGTCGAAGAGCCCGTCGACGTTATTCTCTCGACAGATGCGTTTGAGCACTTCCGCGATCCCGCGGCGATACTTGACCAGATGAGCCGATTGTTAGGCCCTGGGGGTTACGCCCTCGTCGAGTTTGGTCCTATCTGGGGGCATCCGCTGGGAGGTCACCTGTTTTCAGTATTTCCCTGGGCGCATTTCGTCTTCACCGAGAAAGCCCTGATCCGATGGAGGACTGACTTCAAGACCGACGGCGCTACGCGTTTTCACGAAGTCGAGGGCGGTCTAAATCAGATGACGTTGAGGCGCTGGGAGAAGCTAGTGGAGCAGAGCCCGCTCAAGCTTCTCACGTATGACGTCGTGCCGATCAAGGCGGCCCGCAAGTACCATTCGAAGCTGACTCGGGAGTTGCTGACTTCTACGGTGAGGGCTAGGCTCGTACCGAAGGACAGTCCGCTGCGGGCCGAGGACTTTGCCGCGGACTAGCCCGCTGACATCCGGAGCATCTGAACAAACGAATCAAGCTTGCGGCCGCGATTGAGCCCCGAGCCGGCGGCTCGGGGTTGCAGGCCTTTGATCAAGCGGAGGATGTTTAGAGCAACGACGGGACGCAGGTGCAAGCGACGGTCCTCCGAGCCACAGGCTCGGGGCTCAACGCGTGGCCTCGTCGGTTTGAGGTCCCCAGACCTCCCTAGCGGTTGACCTCGAGATTTTCTTTGAAGAAAGCGACGGTCGCCGGCCAGGCTTGCCGCGCGGCCTTCATGTTGGCGCCTTCGCGGCCCTGTTGCTGGCGCAGGAATCCGTGGCCGGCGCCTTCGAATGTATTGGGCGTGTAGCTCTTGCCGAGGCTCCTTAGGATCCGGGCGGCGTCTGGCACGGTTGCGTTGACGCGGGCGTCGTCGCCGCCGTAGAGGCCAAGGACCGGCGCTTGGATGCGGCCGAGGGTTTTATTGTCGGGCGAAGTGCCGTAGTAGACCACGGCGGCCCCGAGGCGGTCTTCGTTGCCGGCGAAGGCGAAGCTGGTCGAGCCGCCCCAGCAGAAGCCGACACAGCCGAACTTGCCGTTCGAGGCGGGCATCGCGGCGGCGAAACGCCCGACTGAGGTCAGTCGGCGGGCGGTGTCTTCGATTCGCAGGGAGCGCACGAGCTTGACGGCCTCTTGTTGATCTTTGGGGGTCTCGCCGGTGGGGCCGTGTCCGGTGAGCAGGTCGGGGGCGACGGCGATGAAGCCCGCGGCCGCCACCTCGTCGGCGACGGCGCGGATCCAGTCGGTCAGGCCGTAGATTTCGTGGATCACGATCACAACGGGAGCTCGCGTCGCGCGTTCGGGGCGGCCCTCTTCGATGTCGATCCATTCGCCGTGGCGGGGTGAGTTGCGCAGCCGGTCGAGGGCGCCCTCGGCGTCGGCGGGCAGGCGGACTTCCGAATGCGAGGCGGAGTAGAGCAGCGCTCCTGCCAGCAATGGGGTCGCGAAGAGGAGGAGTTTCTTGGTCATGGGAATTTGTCGTTATCGGCCTTGGATCTGGTCCACCAGTCCGTGAACGGCCCTCGGATGACATAGTAGATACCCTTCTGGGGTAACGGTGCAACCTGGGCGATGGCCCTTGTAGGCGATTGGGGTCGGGATCTGATGCTCGAGCGCCTGCCGCAGGACTTCTTCATTCAACTGGAGCTTGCGAGCCGCCGAGGCGAAGTCGAACGACAGGTTCTCGGGATCGCGCAAATAGGTTCGGAGCTCGTTTTCGTCGATCACCGCGGAGAGGTCCTCGAGGGTGACCGCTAGACGCGAGGCAGCGCTATCGAGTCCGCCGGGGCCTCGACCTCTTCCACGGCCGCCTTTCTTTCCGCGTCCGGGGCCGGCTCGGCGCGGTGGACGGTTGCCACTGAGACGTTGGCCTTGGGGGAGGTCGATCTCGCCCGAATAGCACCCGAGGATGTACGGGAACGTCGCGGTCGAGTGATAGTGATAGTCGCCTTTCGGCCCGGTATGCCCGTTGCACTCGTCCAGGTGCTCGCGGCCCGCTTTTTCTTTGTAGGTGTAGGCCTGCCAGGCGTTGATCGTTGGGTCGCCGGTCATCTCCCAACTACTTTCGTAGCGGATGACTTTGTTGCACTCTCCGTCGGCGCAACCGAGCGGTCCGTAGACGGGAAATCCGTCGAGGGCGAAGGCCAAGATCGGAGACGGCGCGCCTTCCTTGACGCCGTCGGTGAGGCACGGCTGGTAGAGGGCGTGATAGTGGTATTCGTTGGCCGTGTGGCCGAGGCATTCGTCCATGATGGAGTTGAAGATCGGGTCGCCGAAGCGCTCGACGGCGGGGACGGGCCCTTCGTTGGGGCCGAACAAGGAGATGCCGTTGACCGCCACTCCGACTTTGCCGAGAAACGGGATCTTTTTGTGATTCTTGGCGAGTTTGGGGTTGCGGGGCAGGCGGAAGACGTTCTCCTGTTCGGTCAGGGGGTTGGGTGTGATTTGGACGAATTCGTAGTGGGGGATGCCGTTACTACGGATGACGAATTCGTCGCCCTCGCAAGAGGCCTCAACCTTGGGCTTGGCGTAGGCGCTGCCAGCGCCAGCGTATTTCGAGACGTCAAGAATGGCGTCGTCGAGGCAATCGCCCTGTGCGTTTGCCGCGCCTACGACAAACGTCGCAAATAGCAAGACTCGAAGAGACCTTCGGCTGTTGCTAGCGCTCATACGCCACCTCGTCTCCGGCCATTGTAAGAATTGGCATGATGCCCATAATATCGTCGGCGGGCACGGTTAGGTAATCCCGGTCGAGCACCACGAGGTCGGCGAGTTTGCCGGCCTCGAGAGTCCCAAGATCATCCTCCATGAACAGGATGTGGGCGTTCGAGCGCGTGTGGGCGATGAGGGCGTCCTCGCGAGAGACGGTCTTGTCGAGCACTTTCGTCCCGTCGAGAGAGTTGCCGCTGACAGCCCACCCGAGGGTGATAAAGGGTTGGTAGTGGGCCACGATGGTCGCGTCAGTGCCGAGGCCCCAAACGATGCCGCCATCTTGCATATCGCTCAGCGGAGGGATGCCTGCAACCGCGTCTCCCAGTTGGCGCCGGCGGAAGGGTCGAGTCCGGCTGCGATGAGCGCCCGGGAGTTGGCGTATATCGCGCGGTCGGTCTGCTGCAGAAACAGAGGGTTATCGGGGGCGGCCTTGTCGAGCTCTTCGAGCGTGAATCCGCCTTTCTTATCGAATTGACCTTCCGACCACCCGCCTTGGACCCAGAGCCACTCGCCGGGTTCGAGGCTCGAAGCCTTCTTGGCGATGATCTCGAGCGCCTTCGCGCGGGAGGCGACTCCGTCGATGCGGGCTTGCTGATGCCAACGCTGAACGGCGCGGATGAAGTGGAAGTGGTTATCGATCAGGCCGGGGATGACGGTCTTGCCGCCGAGGTCGCGGGTCTTCGTCGCGGGGCCGGAGTGCTTGCTGATTTCGTCGTTCGACCCGACCGCGATGATGCGCTCGCCGCGAATGGCGATGGCTTCGGCGATCGAGAAGTCTTTGTCGGAGGTGACGATCTTACCGTTGGTGAGGATTTGGTCGGCGGGTTGGGCGGCCAAAGATACGGCTGAGAGAGCCGCAAGCAGAAGTAGTTTTCGTCGCATGTATGAAGATTTGCCGGCGGGCGTAGCGAGCTACGCCCCTACTTGGCTGAAAGATCTACAGCCTTGATGTCGCGCTTACTACGAGCGTAGAGAGTTGTTCCGACAAGCGTCGGATTTGTCCACGGGCGTTCTTCAAAAAGCTGGAACTGAGAGATCACTTCCACGCCTTCCGCGGACAGGTTCACCAGGCTCATCTGGACTTCGCCGTCTAGAAGGATCGTCTTGTCCTGCGCTTGTAGTAGATAGGCGTGCGGATAACCGCGCAGGCGCCAGACCATTTCGCCGGTCTTCCACTTGAAGCAGTAGAAGATCGTCTCCGAGCCCATGTAGACGTACTCGCCGAAGCGCAGCCCGGGCGTCTGGTAGGTCTTGATCTCGTTGGTTTGGGTCCAGACTTCCTCGGCTGTGAAGTCGTCGCCCTCGCGGGTGATCTTTAGCAACTGCTTCGGATTCAGGTTGATTCCGGAGGCGAAGACGTAGGTATCGTCGAGCCACAGAACGTTGGGGATGCTGACGCGCTCGCGGCTCGGGTGGGGGAACTCCCAGCGCGCCTCGCCGGTCTTGGCGGCTAGCCCGATCACGAACTGCTCGGTGGTGAAGATGAGTTGGTCCTCGCCGTGAACGTTCGCCACGATTGGAGTCGCGTGGCTGATGTCGCCGGTCTTGGGATCAAAGGCCATCACGAGGCCTGCGGCGCCCCCGACCACCATGATGATTTTCCCGGCGTATTCGATCGGACTCGGGCTACGCCCGCGAATGTCGCTGAGCGCCCCAAATTCCTCGAAGAAATCGGAGGACCATACGAGCTTGCCGGTCTCCTTGTCGAGAGCGTGCATCTTGGCCGTGCCGCCGATCGCGTACACCATACCGTCGTAGACGAGCGGGGTGGCGTTGGGCCCCAGATAGAGCGGCTGTCCGCGGGTTTCGCGGATGAACTCGCGGGGGCCGGGTCCGCGCGGGCCTTTGGCGCGGGCTTCATTGGGTGCGGGGTATTCGAATTCCCAGAGCGTTTTGCCGCTGGCTCCGTCGAGGGCGACGATGAATTCGCTGTCGAAGACGTCGTGCTCGTCGGAGCGGTTGACGCCGCGGTACATGGTGTAGAGGACGCCGTCTTCGACCGAAATGGCGGAGTAACCGGAGCCGAGGGCGCGGCTCCAGACGATGGGCGGGCCGCCGGCTGGCCATTTCGCGGCGAGGCCTGGGGCGCTGTCGAGAGTGAAATCGCCGTTGGGGCCACCCCAGCCGGTCCAGTCTTCGGCGGAGGCGAGCGTCGCAGTGAGCGCCAGCGCCGTTAGCAGCAAGAACCCGCTCCCTTGCGGTCGCGGCTCTGACGCCGGGGCTCCTGATCGCCGTCGCGACGTCAGAGCCGCGACCGCAAGGGAGCGGGTTCTTAGCCTCACAGGCTCAACTCCTTCTTGATCGCTGCCTCTAGTTGCTCGGGGAAGAAACCGTGGGGGCCGGGCTCGCTCTTGTAGGCGATCTTCCCCTGTTTGTCGACAAGGTACATACGGTCCGGCAGCGCGGTGTAGTCCTCCTCAACCTTAGCGTCGATGCCGTCAATCACCGTCGTGAAATGAATGTCGAGCTTGCGGACGCACAACGCCCCGTACTCTTCCTTTTGCTCGTAGGTCTTGGCCGACTCCAGGTCGATTTCTTCGAGAACGTTCGGGCGCGGCGTCGCCGGGCTTCAAGCGGCCAATCCGATGCGCGGGGACCTTCTTTCTTCTTTGGAGGCTTGCGCCGCGGCAGCGGCGGTCTCTGGCTCCAAGCCGCAAGCGAGGCGAGGCTGAAGCCTGAGAGAGTCGCAAGGATTCTGCGTCGGGTCGTCATTGGGTTTCCTCGAGGCCCAATAGTCGCGCGGGGTTGCGTTTCGACATCAAGTCGATCTCGGCTTGGCTGAATCCAGCCGCCAGGAGCCGCTGGAAGTAGCCTATCATTCCGTCGGTGTGGATCGGATTCATCGGCTGGCCAAGGTCGCTCGAGATGGCGATGTGCTCGGAGCCGATCTCCTTGATGGCCTCGACGTAGAGGGCGAACTTGTCGCTTTCATTGAGCTTCCACATCGGGAATCGCGAGAGCGTCGCGCCAAAATCATATTCGAGTAACGCGCCCAGCCCGGCGGCTTCCTTCTGCTGCTCGATGGACATCGCCACTGGAGGCGGCAGCGGGTGGGTCACGATAATCCGGTCGATTCCGCGTTCCTTCGCTGCACCGATCAGCAGCAGCGACTCGGAGGGGCTGGAGTGTCCGGTGGCCAAGGCTAGACCGTTCTCTTTGATCGCATCGAGGACTTTGAGCGTCTCGGGCAGAAGCTTGCCACCTGAGGAGATCTTCACGTGATTCGGATTCGGCGCTAGGACGTTGTGATAGTGCTCGGAGTCGAAGGTCGGCATCCAGACGACCTTGCCGTGTCGGCCGGTGGTGTTGGCCATATGCCAAACCGCCCCTGGGTTGAACCCGATGGTCGAGTTCAGGGCGATCCCGCCGTAGAGCTCGATTCCGGGGACGGCCTTGGAGACGATGTAGGCGAGCGAAGCGGTGTGGGTGTAGTGATTCTTGAAGAGCAGCGCCCGCATCCCGGCGTCGCGGGCAAGTTGGGCGATGGTGATGGCGTCAATCGAACGGGCGCCGCTATCGGGGGCGCTATGGGCGTGAAGATCGATCACGCCTTCAAGGCTGACCTCGGCGCCGCTGCCGGCTTCGCACCAGGCGCAGGTCTGGGCGGTAGAGGCAGGCGCCAGAGCTAGGAACCACAACAATCCCAGCCCGACGTGGCGCACGGCTGCGCCGTGCCGCCTTGCAGCTGTGCTGCAAGGTTCTTCTACGCACCTGCTCGCGCCCGGGGCCCTCGTTGGAGCGCGCGGACCTTGCACCACAGGTGCAAGGCGGCACGGCGCAGCCGTGCGCCACGTCGGGCTCGCTTCGCTCATTTGTCGATCACCTTGATGATCAGGTACGTGATCGTATTGCCCGGCTTCAAGATGATCTGATGGGGCGTCTTCGACGGGATGTTGATCATGTCGCCCGTCTTGAGCGGATACGATTTTCCGTCCACGATTTTCGGCGCGCGCCATTCGCCGGGGCGAGTTTTCATCTCCCGACGATCCGGCATCGTGCCGCCGACCACGACCTCGCCTTCTCCTCCAAGGACCACATACAGGTCGGCCTTGACGTCGTGCGACTCGGCGAGCCCGCTCTTGGTGCGATGGATCGTGTCCATGTAGTGGTTGGCGTCGTCGTCGGGGAAGTATTGGACAGCCCCGTGGTCGTCGGCCAGAAGGGGCGTAAGAGCGAGCAGTGCGATGGTAAGTCTGAGCATTCGAATCCTCCGGCGCGGCCCGTAGAAGTTGCGGCTGAGTGTAACGAAATCGGACGGGTACGGTATTCTGGCGCTCATGCGAGCTGGAATGTTAGCGGGACTCTTGCTTTTGTTTGCAACGGCGCGCGGTCGGCTACCACGCGGCGAGTTGTGTCGCATCACACCCTGCCCGAGGAGGTCGGCGAGATTCTGTCGCGAGTGAAGCCGCGGATGGCGGCGTATGCGCACTACGCGATCTTCGGGATCGACGCGGCTGAGGTCGTCAGGCGGACGCGCAAGACTTACGACGGGCCGTTAGAGGCCGGCGTCGACCTGATGTCGTTCGAGATCAGCGGCGACGAGGTCAAAGTCACGCGGTTCGAAGGCGGCGCGGCTAGCCCGGATATCTCAGTGCGCCGTACTGGCGCGAACACCCTGCGGGGTGAAAGGCCCCGCCGATGAAGATGTCGGTCGACATCGAAGCTGGCGAGCAGCGTGGTCCGGTAACGGGTCGAGCTGAAGCCTCGCGACAAAGTCCGGGTAAGCCGGGCGAGCAAGCCGTTAGGCCGTAACGCGCAGTATGCCTGAGCAGGCCTCGAAAGTGAAGTTGCGGACGCCGACCCGCCTGAGAAACGGGGAAGGCCGCAGCAACCGGGAAGCGACCGACGCATGCACCGGTTGGGTCCGCCGGGGTAGTGGGCGCGGCATGACGGTGAAGGGGGTTCGTAGTCAAAGGCGGGAGGCCCCGTGCGGTGGAGGTCGCAACTCCAAACGTCGCCTACAGGGCGGCGGCCGCGGCGGGGAGTCGGACAGGGCCGTAGTAGTGAAGAAGCAGGGTAATGCCTGTGGAGCGAGGGGCCCTGACTTCCGGCATGCTTGTCAACGAGCGAGAGGACGAGGCGATTGGCGATAAGCCTAGCAACGCCGTTAGGATCCGGAAGCTCGGGCGCAAGCTCTGCCTCAAAGCGAAGCAGGAGATGGGCGTGCTGCGCCTGCGCGGGGCGCAACTGGGGCCGCCGCCTGCGACAGCGATGAGGTGAAGCCGGTCGGAGAGCCGGATGCGGGAAATCCGCACGTCCGGTTCGATGAGCGGGGACGGGAAACGGAGCCAAGGCGGAGACTGAGACACTGGCGCAAGGCGAAAGCGGCCAGCAACAGCTACTCCCTCCGCCTAAAGCCACCGCGCCCGTCCTCGACTCCACCCAAGAACTAGCGAAAAGCCGCTCAATCTGGCATAAACGTAGTTAGCTCAACACGTTTCAACCAGAAGAGAACGGCTTTCGCTATGACAGAGTGTACCCAAACCAGTTTTTCTTTCGCTACTGATTCCCAGCGCGAGGTGGTCGCCCGCTTCGACGGCGGCACGATCACGACCGAGGCCGGCTCTCTGCTGCTGCACCGCACTGAGCAGCGAACCGGCATCCTGCGGCAGTTCGCGCACTGCTTCAGCGACTACCGCAACCCCGATCGCATCGACCACAGCGTCCCCGAACTGGTGCGGCAGCGCGTCTACGGGCTGGCGTTGGGGTACGAAGATCTCAACGATCACGATCAACTGCGCGCCGATCCGTTGCTGGCGATGCTGTCGGGCAAAGGCCGACGTCGAGGGACAAACCCGCCGCCACAAGCGCGACCGCGGCATGCCCGGCGCCGGCAAAAGCACTCTCAACCGGCTCGAGCTCACGCCCGCCGACGCCGACCAGAAGTCGCGCTACAAGAAGATCACGCTCGACACCGCAGCGGTCGACAAAACACTAGTAGATCTTTATATCCAAAGTCAACCGCGCCGGCCGAAACAGATCGTGCTCGACCTCGACGCCACCGACGACCTGCTGCACGGACAGCAAGAAGGACGCTTCTATCACGGCTACTACGGCGGCTACTGCTACCTGCCGCTGTACATCTTTATCGGCGAGCAGCTGGTGTGCGCGCGGCTCCGGGAGGCCAACCAAGACGCCGCGGCGGGAGCGCTCGACGAGGTCAAGCGAATCGTCGCGCGACTACGGCGGACATGGCCCGACGTCGAGATCGTGCTGCGCGCCGACTCGGGCTTTTGCCGCCAGGAGTTGATGAGCTGGTGCGAGCAAAACCAGGTCGACTATGTGTTCGGACTGGCCACCAACCCGCGCTTGTTGAAACGCATTCGCAAGGCGCTGGGAAAGGCCCACCGGCGCTATGTCGAAAGCGGCAAGCCGGCGCGAGTGTTTCGCCAGTTCCGCTATCGTACGCTCAAAAGCTGGAGCCGCAAACGCCGCGTCGTGGCCAAGGCCGAGCGGCTTGAGAAGGGAAACAATCCGCGCTTCGTGGTGACATCGCTGAGCGCAGCGCAATTCGACGCGCGCAGCTTGTACGAGGATCTCTACTGCGCGCGGGGCGAGATGGAGAACCGCATCAAAGAGCAACAGTTGGATCTATTCGCCGACCGCACCTCGACGTCGCTAATGAGGTCGAATCAGATCCGATTATACTTTTCATCGATCGCATATTGTCTCATGCAGGCGCTGCGCGAGTTGGGGCTGCAGGGGACGAAGATGGCGCGGGCGCAGTGCTCGACGATCCGAGTGCGGCTGCTCAAGATCGCAGCGCGGGTGCGGGTAACGGCGCGCAAGGTGTGGATCTCGATGGCGACGGGGCATCCGGCGCGGGCGTTGTTTGCGGCGGCGTACGGCAACCTCGCGCGGGGCGAGCCGCAGCGCTGCTGAGGACGCTGAAGCAGCGTTGGGAGCTCAAGTATCACTGGAAGCGCAGCGGCCCTGGCAAGGGCCTTAGCGTCTGCCCAAAAATTAGTTCACATTTTGCGCAGGGTGCAAAGTGTAGTTCCAGAGACCGAGTGTCTCGTGCTTGAGTAGTGAAAGTTGACGCATCTGCCGATCGGAGACCTTCACGCCGGTGTCGTAGCGCCCCCGGATCAGGTAGGAGTTGACGGCGAGGCCCGCCTCGGTAGTTGTGGCGGCGATAAAATTGAGCATCTTTTCCAGGCGCGGCAACGAGGACCGTTGCTTCCTCCGCCGTCGGCAAGGATCAACAGTTCTTTGGCCCCTGAGTAGCGTTGGCGTCCGTCCGATGCCCACCAACGGGCAATGGAATCAGCAGCGAAAGCCGGGGTGTCGTGGCTGGTTCCCACACACACCGTGCCGCGGTTGGCTTGAGTGTCGTAGATGCCATACGGAATCGCGAGGTCGTCGGCGTCGGAGCGGAAGTCATGATCGTTGACCAAGACGGGCTCACGATCCCACTTGGCCCCGGAGTGTTTGAAGGCGCCGATCAGTTCCTTCTTCTTGGTATCGACACTGATCACGGGCTGGCCTTGACGGGCGAAGTTCTCCCGCTGCTGACCGATGTAGAGGAACTGTTGATTGCGGTCGGGGCTGGTGCTGGAGGCGATCTGTTTACGGTTGACGCGGAGGGCGTAGTCCATGTCTTTCAACAGGCGGCCTACCGTGTTCTTGCTGATGGAGATTCCCAACGCGGTGAGTTCGTGGGCGATCTTGCGTGTCGTTCGTCGGGACCACTTCACCCCTGTTACGGGGTCTCCGGCCGTGTCGTGCCGCATTAACTCTGCGATTCGGGAGAGGACTTCGGGGCTTTTTTTCCCACCGGCTTGCGCCCGCCACCGGCTTTGCGTACGCGTTCCACTTCCACCTCTTGGGTCAGCAGTTCGCGCCGGCCTTTGGCCACCGTGTGTGGATCCATGCCAATAAACTCAGCCATCCGCCGATCCCCGCTAGGGCCGAGCTTGAGTGACTCCAATCCCGCGTACAAGCGTACAAGCGGCGTTGTTTCTCGTTCAGCAGACTGAAAAACAGCACCACGGCGGCTTGCAACTGAGCGGGCGCCGCCTCCCCTGCAGCCAGGCTGCTGGCCAGGCTCGGTTCGGTCTGCCGCAGCCGCCGCGCCAACAACTGGCGCCGGCGCCGGACCGGATCGATCGAACCGTACAGGTAACGTCCCCCCAGCGGCTGCCGCGCCAGCCGCTGTTGCCGCACCAGTTTCAACAACGGCTCTTTGGCGCTCACGTGCAACAGGTTGTCCAGTTCCTCGACGAAGTGCCCGGCCGCAGAGTTCTCCACAAAAGCCTCCGCCGTCGCCACCAGAGTGCCCTGGCGAGAGAACCACACCGACTGAAACGACCACAGGCCGCGTGGATCGAAGCGCGCGATCTCATCCAGCGTGTAGTAGCGGCTGCGATGGGAGTAGCTGCTGCGATAGCTCAGTTGCTTCAACTTGCGGAAGACCGTGACCTCCACCTGGGTCCCCAGCGCCTTCTTCAGTTCGGACATCGTGGCAATCTTATTGCGGCGCAGCAGCCGTGCCAGATCGTCCGCATGGAAGGACTCGGTTCTCATAATGTTAGACATCCTCTTCATGATCGTACTATGAGAAGACCTCTAACACAATAGGCAACTCTTGCCTGGCATCCCTGGATTGCCTCGGAATCGGCCCTATTGTTGATATCCAGGAAGCACGCAACAGTCTGGCAAGGAATCACCCTCGGATGTGAAAGTGCTTGACCTACTCCTTACAGTGCGATGTTATTATTGGGCGGGCCCTTAGCCGGAGTTTGGGCCAAAAGGGTTCAAAAACGCCTCCGCCGGACCGGATCCGAGCGCCTGCGGCTCTGTGAGCGGCGACAACGGCCATCTGAGGCGCCGATCCGCGTCAACCGCCCCATTTATCGCCCTGAAACCGAGTTCAGCCCCTCTCGGCTAGTTCTGGGTGGAGTCGAGGACGGGCGCGGTGGCTTTAGGCGGAGGGAGTAGCTGTTGCTGGCCGCTTTCGCCTTGCGCCAGTGTCTCAGTCTCCGCCTTGGCTCCGTTTCCCGTCCCCGCTCATCGAACCGGACGTGCGGATTTCCCGCATCCGGCTCTCCGACCGGCTTCACCTCATCGCTGTCGCAGGCGGCGGCCCCAGTTGCGCCCCGCGCAGGCGCAGCACGCCCATCTCCTGCTTCGCTTTGAGGCAGAGCTTGCGCCCGAGCTTCCGGATCCTAACGGCGTTGCTAGGCTTATCGCCAATCGCCTCGTCCTCTCGCTCGTTGACAAGCATGCCGGAAGTCAGGGCCCCTCGCTCCACAGGCATTACCCTGCTTCTTCACTACTACGGCCCTGTCCGACTCCCCGCCGCGGCCGCCGCCCTGTAGGCGACGTTTGGAGTTGCGACCTCCACCGCACCGGGCCTCCCGCCTTTGACTACGAACCCCCTTCAGCGTCATGCCGCGCCCACTACCCCGGCGGACCCAACCGATGCACCTGCCGGTCGCTTCTCGGTTTGTGCGGCCTTCCCCGTTTCTCAGGCGGGTCGGCGTCCGCGACTTCACTTTCGAGGCCTGCTCAGGCATACTTCACGTTACGGCCTAACGGCTTGCTCGCCCGGCTTACCCGGACTTTGTCGCGAGGCTTCAGCTCGACCCGTTACCGGACCACGCTGCTCGCCAGCTTCGATGTTGACCGACATCTTCATCGGCGGGGCCTTTCACCCCGCAGGGTGTTCGCGCCAGTACGGCGCACGTGGAGTCGAGGACGGGCGCGGTGGCTTTAGGCGGAGGGAGTAGCTGTTGCTGGCCGCTTTCGCCTTGCGCCAGTGTCTCAGTCTCCGCCTTGGCTCCGTTTCCCGTCCCCGCTCATCGAACCGGACGTGCGGATTTCCCGCATCCGGCTCTCCGACCGGCTTCACCTCATCGCTGTCGCAGGCGGCGGCCCCAGTTGCGCCCCGCGCAGGCGCAGCACGCCCATCTCCTGCTTCGCTTTGAGGCAGAGCTTGCGCCCGAGCTTCCGGATCCTAACGGCGTTGCTAGGCTTATCGCCAATCGCCTCGTCCTCTCGCTCGTTGACAAGCATGCCGGAAGTCAGGGCCCCTCGCTCCACAGGCATTACCCTGCTTCTTCACTACTACGGCCCTGTCCGACTCCCCCTCCCGAGCCGCCGTCCTGTAGACAACGTTTGGAGTTGCGACCTCCGCCCGGTGGGGCCTCCCGCCTTCGACTACGAACACCCTTCAGCGTCATGCCGCGCCCACTACCCCGGCGGACCCAACCGGTGCATGCGTCGGTCGCTTCCCGGTTGCTGCGGCCTTCCCCGTTTCTCAGGCGGGTCGGCGTCCGCAACTTCACTTTCGAGGCCTGCTCAGGCATACTGCGCGTTACGGCCTAACGGCTTGCTCGCCCGGCTTACCCGGACTTTGTCGCGAGGCTTCAGCTCGACCCGTTACCGGACCACGCTGCTCGCCAGCTTCGATGTCGACCGACATCTTCATCGGCGGGGCCTTTCACCCCGCAGGGTGTTCGCGCCAGTACGGCGCACGTGGAGTCGAGGACGGGCGCGGTGGCTTTAGGCGGAGGGAGTAGCTGTTGCTGGCCGCTTTCGCCTTGCGCCAGTGTCTCAGTCTCCGCCTTGGCTCCGTTTCCCGTCCCCGCTCATCGAACCGGACGTGCGGATTTCCCGCATCCGGCTCTCCGACCGGCTTCACCTCATCGCTGTCGCAGGCGGCGGCCCCAGTTGCGCCCCGCGCAGGCGCAGCACGCCCATCTCCTGCTTCGCTTTGAGGCAGAGCTTGCGCCCGAGCTTCCGTATCCTAACGGCGTTGCTAGGCTTATCGCCAATCGCCTCGTCCTCTCGCTCGTTGACAAGCATGCCGGAAGTCAGGGCCCCTCGCTCCACAGGCATTACCCTGCTTCTTCACTACTACGGCCCTGTCCGACTCCCCGCCGCGGCCGCCGCCCTGTAGACAACGTTTGGAGTTGCGACCTCCGCCCGGTGGGGCCTCCCGCCTTTGACTACGAACACCCTTCAGCGTCATGCCGCGCCCACTACCCCGGCGGACCCAACCGGTGCATGCGTCGGTCGCTTCCCGGTTGCTGCGGCCTTCCCCGTTTCTCAGGCGGGTCGGCGTCCGCAACTTCACTTTCGAGGCCTGCTCAGGCATACTGCGCGTTACGGCCTAACGGCTTGCTCGCCCGGCTTACCCGGACTTTGTCGCGAGGCTTCAGCTCGACCCGTTACCGGACCACGCTGCTCGCCAGCTTCGATGTCGACCGACATCTTCATCGGCGGGGCCTTTCACCCCGCAGGGTGTTCGCGCCAGTACGGCGCACTGAGAAATCCGGGCTAGCGGAACGACGGCGGTCCCCGGGCAGAACTAGCTTGTTATCATCGGCCCGATGGCTGGACGAGTCCTCAACGGCAACGAAATCCAAGACCAAATCCTCGAAGACGTCGGGGCGGGTGTGGCTGAGGCGGCTGAGAAAGGCTGGACCCCGGGGCTTACCGTCGTCCTGATTGGCGAGGATCCGGCGTCGCACATCTACGTCCGTAACAAGATCAAGGCTTGCGAGAAGGTCGGCATCCGCAGCACGATGCTGACGCCTCCGGCGACGACGACGACCGAGGAACTGCTTGACATCGTCCGCGGGCTTAACAATGACGACGATGTCGACGGAATTTTGGTCCAACTCCCGCTGCCCGGTCAGATCGACTCGTCGAAGATCTTGCTCGAGATTTCGCCCGAGAAAGATGTTGACGGATTTCACCCTTCGAACATGGGCGCCCTGGCGACCGGTCAGCCGCGGCTGGTTCCGTGCACGCCAGCGGGGTTGATCGAGATTCTCAAGCGCAGCGAGATTCCGATCGAAGGCAAGCGGGCGGTCGTGATGGGGCGCAGCAACATCGTGGGCAAGCCGGCCGCGCTGTTGCTGACAATGGAGAACGCGACGGTTACTGTTTGTCATTCGCGGACGAAGGACTTGCCGGCCGTGGCGCGCGAGGCGGAGATTCTAGTGGCGGCGATGGGGCGGCCGGCGATGGTGACCCGCGAGTACCTTGGCGAGGGAGTCGTGGTGCTCGATGTAGGGACGAATCGCGTAACGGACCCCGTAGTGGCCGAAGAGATCCTGGCGTACAAGCCGTCCCGATTGGAGAAGTTCAAGGAGCGGGGTTCGGCGCTGGTCGGGGATGTGCATCCAGGACATGTGGCGGAGGTGGCGTCGGCGTATACGCCCGTGCCTGGGGGGGTGGGGCCGTTGACGATCGCGATGTTGATGTCGAATACGCTGAAGGCGGCAAAGCTGCGGCGGGGGTAGGGGCCGCTTCCGCTATATTAAAAACCAAGAATCGCGAGACCGGCGACTGACCGTGACAATCCAACTCAGCGGCGACACCGAGCGCCTGATCAACGAGGAATTAGGGACAGGTAGACACCCCAACGCCAACGCGCTAGTCGAAACAGCCCTAAAGAGCTATCTCGACCGTCGGGATCCCGGAGATCGCTCCGAACGTTTTCCGGCATTGCGCCGCCGCATCGAAGAATCTGGAATTCCACTTCTCAACGATGAAGAGCTGAGAGCCGAGATTTGTGACCGCCGGGGCGCGAGGTCGTAGCCATTGACGCGGACCTACTTGGACTCGGGCGTGCTGATCGCCGCTGCCCGCGGTAGTGCCAACCTCCACGCGACCGCGCTTGAGATCGTCCGAGATCCTGACAGGGAATTCGTCTGTAGCGACTACGTTCGCCTGGAGGTTTCGCCGAAAGCCACGTACTACGGGTATACCGAGGAGGCCGACTTCTACGCCGCCTTCTACTCGGAGGCAGAAACCGGGATGGAGTTCGATGCCGATCACCTCCGCCTCGCGTTTGACGAAGCGTGCAACTCTGGGCTGTCGGCGTTCGATGCCGTACATGTGATCGCCGCGGCACAATCGGGTTGCGACGAATTGCTGACCACCGAAAAGCCGAACGCGCCGATCCATCGAACCGAGCTCGTTCGTACAGTCTCTCTCGCAGGCGATCCACTAGAGTGAACGGTGCTGAAAGTCGGCCTCACGGGCGGTCTCGCCAGCGGAAAGTCTTTCGTCGGGCGTGAGCTCGAAAAACTCGGCGCCCACGTCATCCAAGCGGACAAGCTCGGCCACTTGACCCTGCTCCCCGACGGCGAAGCCTACGACGACGTCATCCGCGAATTCGGCTGCGAGATCGTCGGCGAAGACGGCCTGATAGACCGCAAGGCCCTCGGGGCGATCGTCTTCCCTGACAAGGCTAAGCTCGAGAAGCTCAATTCTTTCATCCACCCTCACGTTTACCAACGACAGCTCGACTTCTTCGCCGCCGTGGCCGAAAACGACCCCCAAGCCGTCGCCGTCACCGAGGCCGCGATCATGATCGAAACCGGCGGCTACAAGCGCTACGATCGAATCGTGCTGGCTTACTGCTCCCAAGCCCTTCAGATCGAGCGCTGCATCGAGCGCGACGATTCGAACGAGCAAGAGGCGCGCGACAGGATCAGCCGCCAGATGCCGATCGACGAAAAGCGCGAATACGCCGATTTCATCATCGATACTTCCGGAACCAAGGGAAAAACTGTGCGTCAAACCGGTGAACTATACGAGAAACTGAAGACTGAGGCTGAAGTTTCGTGAAGCGAATCACTGTACGGTTGCTGATCATGGCGGCGCTGTTTCTTGCGGCGTTCGTCGCCGGGACAACCTCGTCACACTGGTTCCGCTCGGCCGAGCCGGCAATAACTCAGTTGACGCCGTTCTGGACCCAGGCCGAATCCGCCGGCCTGACCAGCGACGAGCTGTCAAATATCGACATTTATAATCGCGCCTACCCGGCGACGGTCAACATCACCAGCACGGTGCTCAAGCGCGACTGGTTCTTCGACATCTACCCCGCTCGCGAGTCCGGGACCGGTTTTCTGATCGACGGCGAGGGCAGGATTCTGACGAATTACCACGTCATCCAGGGCGACGCCCAAATCGAAGTGACTTTGCCTGATACGGAAGACAAAGCTCGCTACAACGCGACCGTCGTAGCCTTCGACCGTAGGAACGACCTGGCGTTGATCCAGATTGAGTCAGCCGACGAGCTGCCTTGGCTGCCGCTCGGCGAGTCCGAGTCGCTGCAGGTCGGGCAGAAGGTGCTGGCCATCGGCAATCCCTTTGGACTCGACAGCACGCTCACCACCGGCATCATCAGCTCACTCGGCCGCTCGATTCGGTCCGAGGACGGCGTGCTCGAAGAAATGATCCAAACCGACGCGGCGATCAACCCCGGCAATAGCGGAGGTCCGTTGCTCGACTCGAGCGGCAACGTGATCGGCGTCAACACGGCGATCTACGGCCCGGGCGGCAACATCGGAATTGGCTTCGCGATGCCGGTCAGCCGCGCGATGCCGCTGCTCGAACTGGCCCGCTCGGGAGACTCGGCCAGGCCGCCGAAGCACCCCGGGTTCACCACCATGTATTTGCCCACGCGCTTCGCCCAGGCCCTGGATCTGCCGGGAAAGGGGTACCTGGTGAGCGAGGTAAAGCCGGGCTCGCCGGCTTACGGGGCAGGGCTTCGGGGCGCATCGCGCGAGGTCATCGTCGGGAACTACCGAATCCCCTGGGGCGGCGACTTCATCGTCGCGGTCGACGGGAAACGGGTGAACGACCGCGGCTTGATCCAGGATGCGCTCAACAAGAAGCGCGGCGGCGACTCCCTTCGTGTGACGGTGATTCGGCGCGGGCAGGAGTTTGATCTCGACATCGTGCTGGAGCCCGAGACGCTGAGGCTGTGAGGCTATTGGCTATGAGCCGGAGGCGTGTCAGGTTACGAAGCCAGCGATCAGCTGTCGAAACTGGCGCGTTGATCCCTCCCTGACCCGGACGAGCCGGAACCCAAAGGTCAAAGGTTCGGCGCTTTTTCCGAGCACCCTGCGTCAGCGGGGTGTCTTCCGCTTACGGTTGCGACCGTCGCCCGGGTTGTGGGAAGACACCCCGCTCACGCAGGGTGCTCGGAATTCCTGCCGGATTTGTGCAGGAATCGTTTACAGAGGTACTGACGGCCGCCGCATCGACCCCGTCACCGCCACTTCAGCTACATCCGCTGGCTCGGCGACCGCCACGGCATCGAAGAGTTGACGCAAACCTGGGACAAGGTGATCGTCGACCGCGGCCCCGAGCTCATCGACTGGGCCGAGATCTGCCGGGAGTTCCGTAAGCGCGGCGTCGAGGTCTTTGGCTATGTCAACAACCACTACGCCGGACACTCGCCCGCGACGCTCCGGTCGTTGCTCGATCTGATCGACCCGGGCTTGCGCCGCCACCGCCCCAAGCCGCGCACGCTGTTCGAGATGTAGATGGGACCGCCCCGGAGCCGCGACCGGAAGGGAGCGGTTGCTCGAGCGTGCAACAGCTGTAGGACTTATTAGCAACCGCTCCCTCCCGGTCGCGGCTCCGGGGCGTCGCCCGGGGCCGGAGCTGCACCCTGCTACGATCTTCATTGCGATGCTTAACAGACGACAGGCTCTAGCGACCCTCCTGGGAGCAGGCTCCCTCCACGCCGCCAACTGGCCTCAATTCCGGGGCGCCGGCTTCCGTGGGATAGCCGACGACGACCCGCGGCTGCCCGACTCCTGGTCGACCACCGAGAACGTCGCCTGGAAGACCGCGATCCCCGGCGAAGGGTGGTCATCGCCGGTCGTCTGGGGGACCCAAGTCTTCCTGATGTCCGCCGTCACCAGTGACGGGCAAGCGGCCCCCCAGGGCGGTTTCTACAGCGGACGTTTTTCAAAAGCGATCCCCGATGGCGAATACCGCTGGATGTTGCATTCGCTCGATCTGGGGAGCGGCGAGTTTCGCTGGCAGAACGAGCTCCATCGGGGCGTCCCTAAGACCTCGCGCCACAGGAAAAACACCTACGCCTCCGAAACCGTCGTGACCGACGGCGAGCGCGTCTACGCCCACATCGGCGACATCGGGACGTACTGCTTCGACATGGACGGCGAAACCGTTTGGTCGAAGCCGGGCCAGCCTGTCAGGACCCGCTACGGCTACGGCACGGCGTCATCCCCCACGCTGCACGGGGGCCGGCTCTACATCCTCAACGACAGCGAAGAGCAGTCGTATTTCGCCGCGCTCGACAAGCTCAGCGGCAGGGAAATCTGGCGAGTGGAGCGCGAGGAGCCGACCTCCTGGACGACGCCCTACATCTGGGAGCACTCGGGGCGCACCGAAGTCGTCACCGTGGCGCGCAACAAAGTCCGCTCCTACGACCTCGACGGCAAGCTCCTATGGCAGCTCGGGAACCTGTCGCCGCTAGCCATCCCGAGCCCCCACGCGGTCGACGGCTTGCTCTACATTGCTTCCGGATACGTCGGCAGCGAGGTGCGGCCGATCTATGCGGTGCGTCCCGGCGCGGGCGGGGATATCACTCTCAAAGAGGGCGAGACGTCCAACGATTACGTCGCTTGGAGCGTACCGCAGGGCGCGGCGTATCATCCCACGCCGCTGGTCTACCGCGGACTGCTCTATTCGCTGCTCGACCGCGGCTTCTTGACCTGCTACGACGCCAAGACCGGCAAGGAAGTCTACGGTAAGCAGCGCTTCAATCGCGAAGGCGCGAACTTCACGGCTTCCCCATGGGCTTACAACGGTAAGATCTTCTGTCTCGACGAAGCCGGCAGCACCTACGTTGTCGAAGCCGGCGAGACGTTCAAGATTCTGGGAGTCAACAAGCTCGAAGAGATGTCGATGGCGAGCCCGGCCGTAGCCGATAGCTCCGTGCTGATCCGCACGTTCTCGCAGCTCTATCGGATCGGCGCCTGATGGAATTTCGAACGATCCGATCCGCCGCCGGGGCCGCGGGGGCTAGTTTTACCTTGTCGGAGGAGACCTGGCTCACTCCCGAAGAAGTCCGTGTCTTGGGTTGTCTGGTGGAGAAGGAAGCGGCGACGCCGGACTACTACCCGATGACGCTCAACGCATTGGTCAACGCTTGCAACCAGAAGTCGAGCCGCAACCCAGTCGTCGCCTACACCAACGCAGACGTGCTGGGCGCCCTCGAGCGCTTGCAGTCGAAGGGCATCACCCGCCGCATCACCAGTTCGGACAGCCGCGTCCCCAAGTATCGCCACACTTTCCCAGAGGCGTTCGCGTTGACCGAGCCGCAGTGGACAGCGCTGTGCATTCTGATGCTGCGCGGGCCCCAAACGGTCGGCGAGATTCACCAACGTAGCGGCCGGATTTACGAATTCACCTCGCTGGCCGAAGTCGAACAGGCGGTCGAGGATCTCGCCCCGCGAGAAACGCAAAAGCTCGTCGTTCAGCTGGCCAGGAGGCCTGGGGAGAAGGAATCGCGCTACGCCCACCTGTTGTCGGGCCCCGTCTCCGATGAGGCGTTATTCGCCGCCGAGCCGAGGGCCAACCGCCGCTCAGGCGGCGCGGTCGAAGCGCTTCAAATTGAAGTGCAAGAGCTGCGCGAGGAATTGCAGGCGCTACGAAGCGAATTCGAGAACTTCCGCGACCAGTTCAACGCTTAGCCAGCGTCGTCGGGGGCTTTTTCATTACCAGTCCCGCGACGTGCTCGAGCACCGCACGGAAGTAGGCCCCTTCGCGATCGTCGCTGCCGTCGAGCACGCTACTTTCGCCGGGGTCGTATCGAAACGGGAATCGCAGGGTCTGTGGCCAGGGCGTGTACGACCAGCCCGCGCCTTCGCGGAAGAGAGCGTCTGCGCTGGCGCGCTCCTGGGCTAGGCTCGCTTCCGACACTCCGTCTCCGTTGCGGTCTTCGACCAGCCAAACCGCGCGTTCATAGCTACTCAGCTGCGCCACGCCCTTGGCCTTGTCGCCCGCACTGCGTCCGCCGCCTTGAAGTAGGACCAGGTCGCAGACCCGTGCGAGCGAATTCGGGTAAGACAACGACCCGCCGGTCGACGCTCCGATCGGCAGAGTGAACGCCGCTCCATTGAATTCCTCGCGCGCCTCCATCACCAGATTGGCAATGTTGCGCGGGACGAAGCGCCGATGGTCCCAGGTGTCGCCCTCGAGGTCCCAGGCGTTTGCGACCTCGATCACGACATTGCGGAAATCTTGCTCGACCAGCCAGCGCGTCATGTTGCGCACCGCCGCGACGATCGCGCGCGGGTTCGCGAGAGCCTCGTCTTGCGCGGGGTCGAAGTAGGTTAGACAGACGACCATGCCCCGCTGGTCGGCCGCCTTGAGAAGTTTTTTCGTCCGGGCAAGCCAGGGGGGCTTGAGCGTCCCATCGGACTTGAAAGCGCTGACGAGTCGGCCAAGCTTCTCGCCGTCGTTGGCCGGACCTTTTCGGGAGATGCCGTTGGCCTCTTGGGAGTAGCCTGGATCCCCGCCCTGCAGGCTCACGCCGATGGCCAAAACGCCGTGCGATTTGTAGTCGTCGAGCGCCGCTATCAACGCGTCGGTGTTGGCATCGGGATCAAACTTCCGTTCGGTCAGCCACTCATCGTCGAAGAGGCCTTGGGAGACCCGCAGCATCATCAGCTTGCCGCGCGCCGTTCGTTTGTAATGACCCGCGCTGTAGGTCTCGGCCCAGTCGCCACGGGAGGCGCGGACGTAGAAGCGGTCGGCTTTGTAGCGCGGCCCGAGCATCGAGCCGGTGGCGATCTCGGCCGCTGCCGCGCTACCTGCAACCGGGGCGCTGAGAAGACAGAGCAGACTGATGGCGTGAAGCTTCATCCCACGGGTACTCGGCGTTATTGGGGGAGGGGCGCCAGGATGTCCGAATCCTCAGAATACTACCATGCTTGCGGCCCACACCTGGACTCGGTGACGGTCGGGGCTTGTTGAGTTGACGAGAGAGCCGGAAATTGGGTTCGTTTGGTTTGTTTTTTGGGCTGGTCTTGGTTTCCTGATTGGGGCCTTGGAACCGCCTAAGAGTTGTTTGGTCAATGACTTAGGGTGATGCTGTCGCGCTTGTGAGATTGGGTTCGTATGGCACTTTTTATTTTGCGGCGGGCTGCGATTTCAGCCTGGTCCTCTAGTTCGATGGTAAGGGGGGCTGTCAAGTGGAGACGCGGACAGGGCGGAGCCAACGAGGGCAGGATAGCGGTGGCGCTATTCCCAGCGGGAGACGTCCGAGTCAACTCTCAACCCGCCGGCGCCGCCGCCGGGCTCAAGGGGCTTGTCCAGTGACGGCATGCTAAGCCCGTCAGTCAGGCACGAGACTTTGGCATTCGGCGCAAGGGCGGGTTGCAGGGCGGGACATGTCGCGCCCCTACCATTCGGCATACGCACTGCCCCCCAGCGACACACGATCCGAACCGCTGCGGACATCCCAAACCCCGGACTCGCCGGTCGGCCCGGTGTCGTTGACGACCTGCCAGGAGGCACGCGTTTCGGTGAAGGGATCGAGCGGTACGTCGCGCAGGTAGCCTTCCGACACCAGCTCATCAAGCGATGACGGAGGCCGCTCTTTGTCGTAGGTGAACTGGTCGATCACCGAGCGCATCGTGAAGAGGTTGCTCATCAGAACGCTTTCTTTCGCCCTGATGATCGCAGTGGTGTAGAAGGGGACCGCAATCGCGAGGATCGTCACGATGATTGCCATCACGACCATCACTTCGACTAGCGTGAATCCGCGCCTGAATGTCACTTTACCAGTCACTGTAACGAGTCCCGTCTAGGGCGGTGTCCATCGATAGCGAGAAGACGTCGAAGACGTTGCGGCCGTTCCAGCTCATCGAGCCTGGGTCGTCGGACACCGAGCGCATGCCCCACTCGGCGCGGCCACTGATCGGGTCGACGGGAATCTTGCGCAGGAAGCGCATATTGCCCGAGCCGTCTTCATCGGATCCGAAGGCGTCTTGTTGCGAGCCGAACCCGGACTGGCGAGAGGCGCCGAAGCCGGAGCGCTGGTTGCCGAAGCCGGATCCTTGGGAGTTTCGATTCGACCGGTTGCCGCCGAAGCCGGTTTGCCCTCCGAATCCAGACGAGCCGCCTCCGCCAAATGAGCTGCCTCGACTTCCACGATTTGACGAGCCGAAGCCGGACTGTTGGCCGAACCCCGAGCGTTGATTCGCGCCGCCCATGGGCTGGCCGAATCCGCCGCCCATACCGTTGGCGCCCATGCCCATCCCCATGCCCATGCTGCCCATGCCGCCACTGGTCTCAACGCCCTCAACCAGGATTTCCAGGCTTTCGGGGTAGCCGTGGTTCTCGGGATCGAGCTCGCCGAGCATGCCCTGGTCGGCGGCGTCTTTATAGCGGTCGACGGCTTTACGCATCTCGGTGAGGGCGTCGCGCAGGCGTCGTTCTTTCTCGCGGGCGACTTTGACGTGAGCCAAAGGCAGCGCCATGGTCGAGAGAATCAGCATGATCGTGAAGGCGACGATCAGCTCGACAAGCGTGAGGCCGGCGCGGTTGCCCACGCCGCTCGCGGTCTCGTCTAGCGGGAAGACCCCCCGCTCACGCAGGGGGCTCGGAATGCTGCCGGAAGCCTTCAGCATGGTTTTAGCGGACTGTCACGTTCGTCCGCGCCGCCGGAATCTGAAGCGGTTGTCTTGAGGTCGCGACACGCGCCCCGGCCGGGATGACCCGCACCGCCGACTCGCCCGCCGCCAAAGCCTCGAACGTCAAGCGGATCAACGTCCCGGCCCCGTCCGCTCCACCGGTGCCGGGGAAGCGCGAGATATTCACCGCGGCTTGCCCGACTTGGTTGCGGATGTTGCGGGAGAAGATCAAGTCCGTCCCCTCCTCGCCGGCCAGGAAGTCGCCCTTCTCGACTTCATTGAGCTGAAGAACCTCACGGTCATAGCCAATCCTCATCGGGATGCCGAACAGCTGCGAGACGTTCTCGATCGCTACGTCAATCGTGAATACGTCGCCGGGGGCGACCGTCGGGTCGGCTGGAGCGAAGACAATGCGCGGACCAGCCGCCGGCGCTGTTGCCGGCGCCGCCGGCTCAGCCGCGGGCGCGTCGGGTTCCGGCTCCGGAGCTGTCGTCGCCGGTTCAGGGTCAGCGGCGGCCGCGGGCTGCGCGGCAGGCTCGGGCTCCGGCTCGGGCGTTGCAACCGTAGCCGGCTCATCAGGCTCGTCTCGCGGTTCCACCACGGCCGTGGGCAGCGCCGGCTTGCCGTTCTTTTCCTGCACCCGGCGCACCCGGAAAACCTGGTCTGTCCCCGAGGCGATCGACTTGAGGTTGGACTGCTCAATCGTCGGCAGCCGCACGATGTGCGGGATCAGGGCGATCAGGATCTCATTCTCATTCCGATCGACCTTACTGATGCTGAATAGCTTCCCAATCAACGGGAGCTCGCCCAAGAACGGAACGCCCGACTTGGTCTTGAACAGCTGCGACTGATTCAACCCGCCAAGGATGCTCGCCTCGCCCTCTTCGAGGCGGATATCGTGTTCGATCGTCCGCTGCCCGATGATCGGCTGCTGGATGCCGCCGATGTCGACGAAGTCGCGTACGTTCGAGATTTCGATCTGCACGTGCATCGAAATCTCACGGTCGTTATGCACCTTGGGCTGAATGTCGATGTTCACACCGACATCGGTGAACGTGAACTGCGTGTTGACCAACGGGTTGATGCCGACGCCGCCGATCCCGGGTTGAAAGCTGCCGGTCGCGATCGGGATGCGGTCGCCGATCCGCAGCGTGGCCTGCTGGTTGTCTGACACCCGTATGCGGGGCGATTGCAGTAGGTTCGTGTCCGAGCTCGAGAATAGCGCGGTCAGCTGCGCCCCGGGCAGCGTCGTCGAAAAATCGCTGCCGCGGACCGTGTTCAGCTCGGATAGCGGAATGGATCCCCCATCGCCGCCGCGGGCGAAGGCCACCGGAAGATTGATTCCGTTGGCGCCGCCGGATACCGGCGAGATGCCAAGCTCGCGCGACAAGGTCGTCGAGACTTCGAGCACGAGCACGTCTATGATCACCTCGGGGCGGGCCTTGTCGATATCGTGAATGACTTTTTCGGCCAGGGCGAGCTTTGATTCGGTGGCGCGAATGACGAGAGAGTTCATCGAGCTGACCGGAAACATTCGCCGGATGTCGGTTAGGCCTCGAATCGCGGTGGTGATTTCTTGAAGCTCCTGAGGGGTCGCGACGTTGTTCAGGTAGATGGTCTTGACAACTTCCTCTTCGTAGTCGCGGCGCTTATTGGTGTTGTCGTCGGTGATGAAAATCGCGTTGTGCGAGATCGCCTTCCAGAAGGTTTTCGCCTGTAGTCCGACGTAGTCGAGCGCTTCGGACAAGGTCGCGTTCTGGATCGAGATGTCGATTTCCGTGCCGCTGAATTCCGGGTCAAAGATCACGTTGACGCCCGCGAGCTTGCCGATCGTCTCGAGGACGACCTTGCTGTCTTCGCTCATCATGATGTCGATCGGTTGATCCGAGAGCGGTTCGAGTACAGGAGGCTCGCGCAGCGAATCGATCATCTGGGTGCGTCTTACACGGTCCAGCTCAACCGCGCTCAAGGCTTCGTCTTCCTCGGCCTCTTCTTCTCCGCCGCCGTTACGTTTACGGATCAGATCGAGCGTCCGCCGCAGTTGCTGAGCCGCGACCGTCAGCGACGGATCGATTTCTACACCCCGTTGAAACTCGAGCAGCGCTTCCTCGAGCTGCCCGGCGTCGCGCAGACGACGACCAGAATCGACATGCGATTGGGCGGCGACGAATCTGAGCCGACGCGCCGAGAGCTCGTAGCGATGATCCTTGGGATATTCGATCCGCGCTTGCTCGACGAGCTCGAGTGCGCGGTCGTAGTCCTTCTGCAGTTCGGCCTTCCGCGCCTCGGTATAAAGGTTCTTGGCTTTGCGCTTGCCTGCCTCGGCCAACGGGGCTAGAAGCAGGGCGCTTGCCAGCCCAACCGCAAGGGCGCGCTCGAAACCAAACGGAAAACGTGTCACTCTAGAAGTCATCAAGGGCGGTTTGGGGCGAACTTAGGGGGGAACAACCCCAAGCCTCTGATTGTTCGACGCACGAACAAGCCCGCGCGTGGAGACGAATGTCCAAAACTGAAGGTATCAAAATACTGGCCGACAACCGCCGAGCGCAGCGCAACTACACCTATATCGAAACATTTGAGGCCGGAATTGTCTTGAGCGGCTCGGAAGTCAAGTCCGCCAAGGCGGGCAAGGTCCAGCTCGCGGACTCCTACGCCCAGCTCAAGAACAACGAGATCTGGCTGCTCAACACCCACATCAGCGAGTACGCCCAGGCGAGCCGCGACAACCACAATCCGACGAGCGTGCGGAAGCTCCTGCTGCACCGGCGCGAGATCGACCGCCTGATCGGCAAGACCCATGAGAAGGGTCAAACGATGATCCCCACGAAGGTTTATCTGAAGAACGGCCGAGTCAAGGTCGAGATCGCGCTGGCCAAGGGTAAGAAGATTCACGACAAGCGGGAGACGATCAAACGGCGCATCGCCGACCAAGAAGCGCGTGCGGAGATCGTTCACCGCAACGGCCGGTGACGTTGTTAGGTAGCCCGGGGCAATACCCGTCACTTAGGCGGCGCGTTTTCGGTCGAACAATGATAGCCCAGGGATTCATCCCTGGGAATTCGTTGGGGTGCGGCGACACCTCCCCCCTGCGATTGTTCTCCCCCGCATTGGCGGGGGAGAACAATCGCAGGGGGGGATGCGGGAGGCGCCACGGGTCGTGCCGAGAACCCAGGGATGAATCCCTGGGCTATGATTGTGTCGCCCTCCGGACGTATCAGCGTGCACTCGATGGGCTAAGTAACGACCGAGTTACATGAGGGATTCTTTCGGCGTCAAAACGTACTTGGGACATCGCGCCGCTCACGGGCGCGACGCCTAACAGGAATTCCTAGATGAAAGCTTTGATCTTGGCCACTCTCGCTATTTGCGCCGGCGGCGCGCTTACGCCGAAACCGTCTATCCGATATTGGATCCGCGCTTCGCCTACGCCTCCGAACGGCATGTCGGGGAGACTCGCGTGGGCAGCGTTGGGGTCATCGCCAAGCTCGAGGACATCACGCGAGCCGAGACGGGTCATCTCTGCACCGAAGCGGCGCGGGACTCCACTTGCTCGCTGGAATTCCGCTACTCGTTCAACGCGGCCGACCCGGCTGAGTTTGCGGGAATCTTCTTCTCGTTCGGCCGCACGGCGAGACCCACGACGTTTAAGGACGGGACCGCGGGACCGGAGATCGAGCTGCCCAAGGACTCAACATTCGATTTTGTCGACCTGATGAGCTCCGAGGGGCCAATGGACATCGGCATCGAGCGTGTCCGCTTTGTCCTACGCCCCAACGGCGGCCGACAGCGCTTGAATCTAAAATTCGAAATCCAAGACTCCGAGCGTCGGCAATTGACCGCGCGTCGCGAGCTCGCCTCCGAGGCCGCGGAACCGCAGACCTTCGACATCCGGTTGACTCGCTTCGCCGGGAATATCAATCTGCGGGCCGTCAAAACTCTTGCGATTGTCGTTGAAGAGCAGCCGCCGGGCATCGACAACCCGCTGTTGGGCGGTTTCGTGGTCGAGGAGGTCTCGCTGATTGACGAGGATGGCCCGGACCTAAACGCCGCCGATGTGGCCGGGATGGACGACCGCGAAATGGTCGAGACTCTGGCCAGGCGTGATTTCGAAGCCCTGCTGCGGGTCACCGACGCTTTCACGGGCGCGTCGCTGGATCGCACCCTCGCCCGAGATCTGATTCACTGGGGCGCGACCGGCTGGCTTCTGGCCGCCCTGCCGACCGCGGTTGAGCTGGGCTGGATCGACGAGGAAACGGCGCGAGCGCACGGTTTGCGGATCCTGGAATTCCTCGACCAAGACGAACGTTGGTGCAACCTGCCCAACGGTTGCATCGGGAACGGCCGGGGTATGATCTATCGTTTTGGGGGAATCGACGCGCGCGGATTTCCGTTCTTCCGCACCGGTACGCGCAAGATCGATCTCGGCAACCCGAACGCCGTCGAGGCCAGTACGATCGACACGGCGATCTTGCAGTTCGGAGCGGCGACTTTCGCGGCTGGATTCCCCGAGGACGCGGCGGCGCTGGAGGAAGCCGGCATCATTCGGCCGACGATCCAAGAGCGCGCCCAAACCTTGCTCGACCGCACGAAGTGGACCGACTTGGTCGATCCCGAGACAGGCCAACTCCAGCTGGCCTGGAAGCCTCTGCCGGACGGGCCGCCGGGTCCCTTGTTTACGGTTCCGGCTGGAGGGCGGGGCTACTGGGCGACACGAGAGAACGGAGCCGCGCTCCAGGCGGAAGGCGCCAACCAGGCGGGCCCGCTACCGTTGACGATTGACTTCCTCACCGACGAAGGCGGGCTGGCGGCGATACTCGCGGCGGGCTCGGCAGAGCATCCAACCGGGCCTGGGCCTTGGTACCGCATGCAGCGGGTGCTCGGTGACGACTATTGCGACGAGGCGTACGTGACCTTCCCGGGGGCTTGGTTCACCTCGACCTTTCTCAGCGCCACCTATCTCGACCCGGCTCTGGGACGTGACCTGGGCCCGGACCGCGGCGTGGCGGCGCTCGATTGGACAGAAAACGCTCGGCAAATCTTCTTCGGTCACCAGTCGGTTCGCACCGTTGACGGAGTCCTGCTGCCGGACTTCGCCGAGCTTCCCGATACAACCGCTCTGGCTCAAGGCCGCGCCCCCTGCGCGGTCAACAAAGCCGCGCGCTTCCCCGGAGTCAGGACGCCGTATTCCGTACAACTCGCGCTGGGACTCGGTGAGCCGATTGCGACGTCGGCGATTTCGAGTCTGCGCCTGATTCTGCGGAATCGGCCGGAAGTCTGGGATCCGCTGGTCGGGTTCCTCGACAGCTACCATGCCGACCTGGCCGGATTCGAAACCGACGCGCAGCTGGTGCGCTCGAGCGGACTGTGGGTGAATCAGCAGGTGTTTCCGATCAACAAGGGCGCGGCGCTGTTGGCGCAGCTGAACTACTTGGCTGACGACGCGGTGAGGCGCACGGCCGCGGCGCATCCGGTGATTGCGCGCGGTATCGAGGCGATCTACCGCTCACGAAGTGATGCTCCGACAGCGACTAGCGCCGTGCTGGCGACCCTCGCGCCGCCGGTGACGATGCTGGCGCCGCGCTCGATCATCACCGTTTTTGGCGACACGTTCGCTGAGGACTCGGCGGGGGTCTTTGGACCCGAGCTCATCTCCGACGGGCGGGTTGGCGACAACATTGCGAACTTCTGCATGGAGATCGGCGGTTCCCGATCCGCCATGTTCGCTGCGACTCGCGGCCAGGTGAATGCCCAAGTAGGGCCGGGAGTTGGGACAGGGTCCCAAAACCTGGTGCTCATCCGCGCTTGCGGAACCGACTCGGAGCAACGCAGCGAGCCCCGTCCGGTGGAGATCGTCGAAGCGTCGCCAGCGTTCTTCAAGTTCGCCTTTGACGACAACGGCGAGAACCCGATCGCCGCTCTGAACCAGGCCGGTCAGAGCATCGGCGGGCCCGACCTCGGCGGGGGCTTCGTTGGCGCCTGTCCCGGAGAAGTCGTCACGTTGTTCGGCACCGGGTTCGGTCCGGTTGAAGAAGTGTTTGAGGCTGGTGAGATCCCTGGCCGGGCGTCGCGGGTGACTGGCGAAGTGACGGTCGAAGTTGGCGGTCAGACGCTTCCGGGCGAGGATGTGCTCTACGTCGGGGTGGCGCCTTGTTGCGCCGGATTGGATCAGGCCAGCATTCGCCTGCCCGGCGACGCGCGATCGGGGGATCTGGCGGTTCGCTTGACGATTTCCGGGGCCAGTTCACCGGCCGGCGCGGTGCTCTACGTCGAGGGACGCTAGCCGGGCGAGGCATGCCTCGCCCCTACGGGCATACGGCGCGCCTTTCCGAATGTAGGGGTCAGGCATGCCTGACCCGTCTTGACGGCCTTGCGCGCTCGCCCGGTAGGAGTAAGATAGTGTCGCTATGAAGCGAGTTCCGGCGATCCTTCCCCTCATTGCACTACTTACCGTCGTTGCCGCGACCGCTCAAACCGTTAACTACTCCTATGATGCCGCGGGGCGGCTCATTCGCGCGGACTACGGCGACGCGGGCGCGATCGCCTACGCTTACGACGCAGCGGGCAACCTGCTGCAGCGCGAAGTCACGCGGGGGGCCGCCGGTCCGTTCGCCACGATTTCCGCCGCCAGTTTCGCTGTCAACGAAGCGCTCGCACCCGAGCTAATCGTCTCGGGATTTGGCTCGGATCTGGCGAGCGGCGTCCTGGAGCCCAGCTCGACTCCTTTACCGACCGAGCTGCTGGGCACACGCGTCGAAGTCACCGACAGCGCCGGAACAACGCGCCTTGCGTCGCTTTTCTTTGTATCGCCGGCCCAGATCAACTACCTGATTCCAGCGGGGACCGCGCTAGGGGAGGCGACGATCACCGTCACCTCGGGCACTGGCTCCGTCTCGGTTGGAACGGTCCAGATTGAGCGGATCGCCCCGGCTCTATTCGCCGCCAATCAGCGCGGCACGGGCGTCGCCGCAGCGTTCTTCCTACGCATCGCCGGAGATGGGACGCGAACCCAGGAAGTTGTCTTCGACGGCAACGTTGCCGCGGTTCCGATCAGCCTCGGGCCGGAAGGCGAGCAGGTGTTCTTGCTGCTCTTCGGCACCGGTATTCGTGGATTTGAGAACCCAGTAACGGTCACCGTCGGCGGCGAAGCAGTGGCGGTGCTGGGTGCAGTGCCGGCGCCTGGGTTTGTCGGGCTCGATCAGGTCAACATTGGTCCGCTGCCGCGAACGTTGATCGGCCGGGGTGAAGTTGAAATCGTCGTGACGGTTGACGGGAAGGCCGCCAACACGGTCACGGTCTCGATTCAGTAAGCCTCAACCAGCCGTAGCTTCGGCCTGCTCGTCGGCCACGGGCTCCGCCGGCGCTTCGCTTGCGGCGGCGCCGGAACCAGCCCTCGCCTCTCGCGCCAGCTCGCGGCCTTTGTCGTAGAGGTCGCGCCCTGACCGCCCGGCCTCTTCAGCCATTTCCCGGCCCCGTTCGTAGAGCTCGCGCCCTCTTTCCATCGCCTCGCGTCCGCGGTCCGACAAGCGTTCGCGGCTCTCGCCGGCTCGCCGCCGGAGTTGTTCGCGGGTCTCGCTGCCCGGCTGCGGGGCCCACAGCAATGCCGCCGCCGCGCCTAGCGCAGCCCCAGCCAAGAACCAAACAAATCTCGTCCCTTCATCTTCGTGCATGGTTGTTTTCCTTGGAGTCACTATACCGAGTCAGTATACAAGCCCTAGCAATCGACGCCGGCCGCCTTGAGAGCTCCGATCAGCTTATCCTGCCGTTCGAATTGGATACTGGGGATTCCCATGGCTTGAGCGCCGAGAACGTTTTCTTCTTTGTCATCAATGAATACGCATTGATCGGGCGGAGCCTTGGCGGTTTCTAGCGCTTTCTGGTAAAAACGTCGATCAGGCTTCATCGCGCCAACCTCGTATGAGAGCGCGAAATCGTGGAAATGGCGCAGGACGCGGTACTCACGCCGGATGAACCGCATATGCAGCTCGTTCGTATTCGAAACGATCACCAAGCGGTAACGACCCCCGAGGGACTCGACAAAGTCGTCGCCCAACAAAGGATCTTTGACGAACATATCGCCCCACAGTTGGGCGAACTGCTCGAAGCTTAAGTCCAATCCGAGCAACTCGTTGCAGCGTTGATAGAACTCCTGGGAGCTCATCTCGCCCCGTTCGTAAGCGTCCGCGATTCTGGCCTCTCGCAAGCGAGCGCGAATCTCATCGGGGGAATAGGGCCCTAGTTCGGCGGCCGCGCGGTAGGCGCGGTCGAAGTCGAGGCCAATCAGCACGTTGCCGAGGTCGAAGAGGAGGGCCTGAATCATGCGCCCAAATTCACCCGCTCTCGAGCGTACTCGGCGGCCCCGACCACGACTGCCGCGCTCCCCAGGGCGGATGCTTCAACGCGTACCTGTCTGGGGGTCAGTACGGGCTCGAGCGATTCGTCCATCGCCTGGCGAAACAACAGCATGTGCTGGGCCAAGGCGCCGCCTAGGACGGCAATCTCAGGATCCAGGACCGCGCACAGCGTGCCTAGCGCCGAGCCTAGCAACTCCCCAAATCGCCGCCATGTCGCGACGGCGATCTCGTCCCCGCCTCGAGCCTGCGCGGCAAGCTCCCGCGCCGACGGCGGGTCCTGGTCCGCGACTTCGCGGTAGATCCGCCGCAGCCCGGGCCCCGAGAGCCTGCCGTCGAAATCGGATCCGCCGAGCGGGCAAGGGCCGACCGCGCCGGCGCTGTTGGTCGAGCCCATATACAGGGCGGAGTTGAGGATGATTCCACAACCGCAGCGCGACCCGAGCGTCAGCCCGACCGCCAAAGCGCGGCCCCGAGCCGCTCCTTGCCGCGATTCGCCAAGGATGAAGCAGGCCGCATCGTTGGCGAGGAACAACTCGGCGCCGAACTCCTGCTCGACAAAGCCCTTCATGTTGAAGCCGCTCAGCCGAGGGATGTCGTCGACCTCGAGTAATCGTCCCTGGTCTAAGTCCAGCGGCCCTGGCCGCCCCATGCCCACCGCCAGCGGAGGCCCGTCGAAGCCGGCCTTGCGGGTCGCCTCGACACCGACCCTCTTGAGGTTCATGAGGGTAAAGTTCGGCGAGTGCGACGCCATCGTCGGCAGGCTGTGGAGTTCGGTCAAACGCTTGCCTTCGATGTTGAAGACCGCGCCGGCGATCTTTGTTCCGCCCAGGTCGAAGGCGAGAATGTGCCGCGCGTCGGACATCAGCTAGCGGGCGAGCCACATCTTGATCGACCGCGTCACTAAATCGGCGGCATCCTGCTGCACGAAGTGGCCCGAGTCGGGAATCGTGACGAGCGTCAAGTCGGCGTCGATCCAATCCCAGGTTCCATTGAGCGCCGGCGACAGCAGCGCTTTGTCTTGGAGGCCGTGAAACATCAGGGTCGGCGCCTGAACTTTCGGCGCATCGCCAGTTGGCGCTTCATATGGCTCTCGCGGATAGTTGCGCTTGTAGTAGTTGAGCATCGCTTCGAAGTCGGAGTTATTGAACGCCTCGACGTAGCGCTGCTTCGCCACGGGGTCGGAGACTCGCCTGGCTAAACGTTCGGCGTCGAGGGCCTTGTGGGCGTCGGGCTGCTGGAAGCGCCGGGCGTAGGCGCTGTTTTCCTGCTGCTGGGGGTTGTTGGCCAGCTCCCGGCCGAGGCCATTGGGGAGCGGGAGGTTTAGGATGATGAGTTTTTCGACCAGATCGGGCCGGCGCATGGCGACTTGCCACGAAATCATGCCACCCCAGTCATGCCCGCAGATGATTGCTTTTTCTTGGCCGGCGTCGCGAATCACGGCTTCGACATCGTTCACCAGTAGGCGCATGTTGTAGTTGTCGACGCCGGCGGGTTTGTCGGAGAGGTTGTAGCCGCGCAGGTCCATTGCGGCGGTGCGGTGGGTCTCGGCGAGGCCGGCCATCTGATGCCGCCAGGAATACCAGAAGTCGGGGAAGCCGTGGAGCATCACGATCAGCGGTCCCTGGCCGAGCGTGGCGTAGTGAATCTTGACCCCGTTCGAGTCGGCGTAGTGATGCTCGACTTTGTCGAAGATATCCTCGGCGGGTTCGGCGCCGTGGGCGGGGGGGCCGAGAACGAGCGCTAGTGCGGCGCCAACGGCGGTGGTGGCGGACTTCGGGGTCATGGTTTTGTAGTTTCGCACGATAGCGTAGCGGTGACGTTGCAGCCGGCAGGCACATTATTTCGCAGGAAACTAAATACTGCGCGAGCGACAGCTCGCCGGGAAGGGAAGCACAGCAACGGAGTTGCGTACATACTAATCGTGTGTATACTTAGCCTATCATGAACGGAGGTTCATCAAAATGACCAAGAGGATCAACGTGACCTTGCCCGAAGACACGATCGCGCTGATGGATCGGGTGACAGCGAAGGGTGATCGCAGCCGGTTGATCAATCAGGCGGTCAAGAGCTACGTCGGCGCCGCCGGTCGAGAGAGGTTGCGACAACAGCTCGAGGAAGGGGCTGTTGCCCGTGCAGAGCGAGACTTGGCGATCGCTGAAGAGTGGTTTTCTCTTGAAGACGAAAGATGGCCGGAAAAGTAAAAACCCCTCGCCGTGGCGAGGTCTACTTGGTCAACTTCGATCCAACCCAGGGAGCGAAAATCCAGAAAACGCGCCCTTCTTTAGTGATCCAGAATGACGTTTCCAACCGGCGTAGCGCCATCACAGTTGTGGCCGCAATCACCTCAAGAACCGACGGCCGAGTGTATCCGACTGAGGTTTTCGTTCGGGCTCCGGAAGGGGGCGTCAGAGTAGACTCACTTGTGGTTCTCAATCAAGTACGGTCGATCGACAAGAGTCGTCTACTCAAGCGACTCGGCTCGGTTGAACCGGAGACCATGCAGTTGGTCGACCGGGCTCTGGAGGTCAGCTTGGGGCTAGTCGATCTTTGCTGACAACTCAGTACCCGCATTCCCCAAGACGATGACGTTATCCGGGGCTTTGCGGAACCCGCTCCCTTGCGGTCGCGGCTCTGAAGTAGCGACTCGAATGTTTGTCCCGCGGCGTCAGACGGATCTTCCCCCCGCCAGCGAGCAGAGTTTCGCCGCCAACTTCCTGAATTCGCGTCGGTTATGGGATGGATCGGGCGATCGGCGTCTGTCTACAGGTTACTTGTGCGGCAGCGAAACCCCCAACGCATTGAGGATTTCTGTTTGGCGGGCGTCGGGAACCGGCAGCCGTGTGACGCTGGGCTGCTCATCCACTCGATATTCCAATAGACACAGTCGCCCCAACGCCGCCAGCGCGTCCGGCAAGGTGATCGCGTGCGGGTCGTCGTCGGTCGTGCCAAACGCCGCTTGTATCCGCCGTTCCAATTCGCGGCTCAGCTTCAACGCCAGCATGCTGCACAACACATGTCCTCGGGTGCGGCTTTCTTTGCGCACGAAGATCGGCCGCACCTCGAGCAAGCCCGTCTTCAGCTGCCGAAAGTCGCGCTCCACCCGCTGCAGGCTCACGTAATGGTCGTGCACTCTTTGGCCGCTCATGCGCTCGGAGGCGACATCGGTCACGACCACGTAACAGCCCGCCAACTCCAGCGCCTGCTCGATCGCCGCCTGCTGGCGCTCGACGACCAGCGTACGTCCCTGCAAGCGCAACTCGACCAATTCTGTCAGCTTGTGACGCGCCAGCCAGGGCTTGAGCTGGCGCAGTCCGGCCGCGGGCTCGCAACGGGAAGAGGCCGTGACTTTCTGGTTGCGTCGGTCGAGCTTGCCTCCCAGCTTGGCCAGCTTGTCCTCGAGCCGCTGCCGTTGCCGTTTGGCTTCGGACGCGTTGAGGCGCAGCACATAGCGCACGCCGTCGGCTTCGACCTCGCAGACTTGTTCAGCGAACAGCTCCAGTTGCAGCACCCCTTCGCTCAAGCGCCGCCGAATCTGGGGATCGGTCAGCGCCGTGATGTAGCGCAGCCCGGCCTCCCCCAGCGCCTGCTTGCCCTTGCTCTTGACCATCCCGCGGTCGCCGACGAAGACCAACTCCTCGACTCCGAACTGCTCTTTGACGATGCGGATCTGATCCGGCACGGTCGTCGGATCGTTGCGGTTGCCGGCAAACACCCGCACCGCCAGCGGCTCGCCCTGGTCATCGGCCAGCAGTCCGATCACAATTTGCTTCTTGCCGCGCTTGCCGTCGCGATTGTAGCCGTACTCGCCCAACGCGTTGTGCAGGCCTTCGAAGTACGAGCTGGTGACGTCGTAGAGCAGCAAGCTGGGCGGGGCTCCGCGGCGCTCGAGGTAGTGGCGGTATAGCGCTTGCTCGATCTTCACTTGGCGGGCGCTCAGATCATCGAGGGCGGCGTAGAGGTCGTCTTCGTCGAAGGCGCCCAGACCCAGCACTTCTGCGACGGCCTGATCGGCGGCCCAGCGCACGGCCGAGAGCCGCGATCCTTGGTGGGCCAGGCGCGCCAGCACCAGGAACAAGGCGAGTTTGGCGGCCCGCGTTCGACCCAGCGCGGCGGTCAGGCCCAGCTCATCGGCGAGTTGCTTGAGCGCGAAGAGCAGGCCAAAGACGGGGCCGCAGACGGGAGTGGCGGGAAGCTGATCGAACTCGCCGCGGAGGGCGCGCCGGAGGGCCTCGACGCGGACGGGGCGCCAGCAGGAGAGGTTGGCGAGGGTGCGTTTTTTGACTCTGCCGTTTTGGCGGAAGGATTCGCGCAGCAAGACGGCGGGCGGCGAGTTGCGATTGGGGACGGACTCAACATACATGGGTATATTATATCACAAACAACACAATGAATAAACGATACAATAGCATAATACATGGGTACACTAAAAGCGCCCCCAAACGTGTTAAAGCCAAGCAAGCCAAGCAGTTAGCCCGTCAAACGAGCCTTCCGCTGGGGGGAAGATCCGTCAGAGCCGCGACCGCAAGGGAGCGGGTTCCGCAATCTGGCAGCTTCGTCTCCCCGGCAAGATACAACCGTAATTGTGAGCCAGAGTACTCAGCGAGCGAGTAACTGATCCCGGAAGACCTCCGGGTCGCTGGTCGGGAGTTTGCATACTCGCTGCTTGCAGACGTAGGCTGTCGCCCGTCCGCCGATCGAGCGCTTACCTTCGAGCAATGGGATGCTCTTCGAGTGCTGGCCGATCTGGGACTCCGACACGACCGCCAATACGCGGTTTGGCGCGAAGCCGGCACGGAGCTCGGCCAGCAACGGGTCGGCCTGCGCTCGATCTCCCGGCGTCACGACTACCACTTGCTTGGTTTCTCCCAGGTGGAAATCGAGCGCTTGCAGCATCTCCGACAATCCGGCCGGCCGTTCCGCCAGATCCGCTGAAAATGCCCGGAACAGCCGCTCAGCCCGCTGCCGATAGCGGTCGTCGGTCGTAAGCTCGTGGAGCCGTGCGAGATTCATCGCCTGAATCGAATTCCCGGAAGGCTCGGCGCCGTCGTACCCGGGCTTTTCGCGCGCTAGCAGTTTTTCGTGGTCGTTGGCGGTCAGGAAGAAGCCCCCGGCCTCGCGATCCTCGTAGCGCTCCTCGAGCTTCCCGTCCAGCCCGATCGCCTCGTCGAGCCAGCGGATATCGCCGGACGCTTCGTACAAGTCGAGCAAGCCCGCGATGAGGAAGGCGTAGTCATCCAGGTAAGCTTCCCGGCTGGCCGCGCCGTCCTTGTAGCTGCGGAGGAGCCGTCCGTTGCGCCTGAGGTTGTTCAGCAAGAACTCAGCGGCGGTTTCCGCGCGGTCGAGATAGGACGGCTCATCGAGAACCAGCGCCCCGAAGGCGTAGGCGGAGACCATCAATCCGTTCCACGAAGTGAGAATCTTGTCGTCCCTCAACGGCGGGGTGCGGTCTTGACGAGCCTTATAGAGCCGGCTGCGAATACTCTTGGGAAGGCTGAGTCCGTGAAGAATGTTGCGTCCCTCGAAATTCCCCTCGGCGGAGACGTTGCCGCCGATCTGATCGAACTGCTCTTCAGACAGCGCGGCCTTCAACTCCGCTTCTGACCAGGTGAAGAAATACCCCTCCTCTCGCTCTCCCTCGGGCGTTGCGCTGTCGGCGTCGGTGGCCGAGTAAAACCCTCCCTCGGGTGACGTCATTTCCCGGCCCACGTAGGCGAGAATGTCACGCGCCGTCGCGGCGAACTCCTCGCGGCCGGTGGCCTGAAACCCTTCGAGATACGCCACGGCGAGCAAAGCATTGTCGTAGAGCATCTTTTCGAAATGCGGCGCGAACCACTTCTCGTCGACCGAGTAGCGGTGGAACCCTCCTCCGACTTGATCGTAGATTCCCCCCAGGGCCATCTTCTCGAGCGTCAGCGCGGCCATCTCGGTGTAGTTGGCCTCGCCGGACCGCAATCCATAGCGCAGCAGAAACCGTACCGACATCCCGCTCGGGAATTTCGGAGCGCCGGCCAAGCCGCCTTCAAGCGGGTCGAATCGCTCGCGGTAGTGGGCGGCTAGAGCGTCGAGCACAGATTCGCCCGGCATGTCCCCGGGGTCGCCGGGCTGGAGCGCCAGGTTGATCTGCTTCACCAAGATCGCGGCGTTCGAGGCAACGTCCTCCTGGCGGGTGTCGTAGATCTCGCGCATGCGTCCCAGGAGCGTGAGAAAGCCGACCGAGGCGCCGCGGTCGCCGTCCCGCGGCGGGAAGTACGTCCCGGCATAGTAGGGCTCGCGGTCGGGAGTCAGCCAGACGGTCATCGGCCAGCCGCCTCTGCCTGTCAGGGCCTGGACGGCAGCCATGTAGATCGCGTCGACATCGGGCCGGACCTCGCGGTCGACCTTGATCGCGATGTAGTTCTGGTTGATCGCCTGGGCGACTTCTTCGTCCTCGAACGACTCTTCCTCCATTACGTGGCACCAGTGGCAGGTGGAGTATCCGACGCTGAGCAAGACGGGCCGGCCTAGCTCGCGAGCTTTCTCGAACGCCTCATCCCCCCAGGGATGCCAGTCCACCGGGTTGTGGGCGTGCTGGAGCAGGTAAGGGCTTGATTCGAGGAACAGGCGGTTGGTGTATTTCGGCCTGCCGTCGACTTCGAGGTGTTTCGTGCGTGGCTGGTAGTCGGACGGACGGGACTCCCAGGCTTGGGTCAGCTCTTGTGCGAGGGACTCGGGGTAGGGCTCCCCGCCGGGGTTGGCGCCTACCTCGAGATCCTCCGCCGGGGCGCATCCGGCTAGCAACAAAACGAGAACTACTGAGCGCGCGGGCACCTCCGAAGTATAGTCGGCGGTGCGTTTTCAGAGCCGCCTGCCCGAGCGGGCTGTGAAAAAATGTCGGGGATCCAATTCCGGCAAGACGGTCGAGGCATGCCAAGCCCCTACGTCGGTGAAAACAAACGATCGTCCGTAGGGGCGAGGCATGCCTCGACCGTCTTTCGCGCTCAACGGGCGGTTTTTTCACAGCCCCCGAGCGGGCGGTCTCAGTCACGTGAGCCAGTGGAAGACACCCCGCTCACGCAGGGTGCTCGGATTGAGGGCTAATCACTTGGCCTTGACGACGTAGTAGACGACCAGCTTTGGCACGTCCTTGAACCAGTGCGGCGTGCCTTTCGGGATCACAATGACATCTCCTTTGCTGAGCTCGTGCGTCTTGCCGCCTTTGATCCCACTGCCGCGGATTTGGCCCGGGCCGGTGGTCTTGCCATCGACAACGGTCCCGCCGGTGACGAAGGTCGCCGAGCCTTCGACCACGTAGAAGACGTCCGTTTCTCCATCGTGGACCTCCGATTGGCCGCCCTTGTCGCGGCGGCTCATGATGACGATGTGGTCCGAGCCTTGGGTCATCACGCCGGGGTCGGTCATCTTCGCCATGACCTTCTCTTTGGACAGGTAGACCACTTCGTCGGCTTTCGCCTGGGTCGTGGCTGTTCCCAGCCAGAGAGCAAACAACGCCATCACTGCTAACAAACGCCGCATATCGTTTCTCCCTTGCGCCCACATGGGCTTTCGAATTGTACCGCCGATTGCAACACCCACGCTGGAGGCTCACTGAGCCGCGACCGGAAGGGAGCGGTTGCTCGAGTTGTCAATGACGGTAGTAGCGTTGGCGGGCAACCGCTTGCTCCCGCGCGCGGGAGCAAGGCTCAGCCAAACTTGACTCGGCTATACAGAATGAAGGAAGTGGGCAATCGCTGCGAGTTGGTGGGATACGAGGGCGAGACGCATGGTTTCTTCAACCATGGCAGGGGAGATGGATCGGCCTACAGCGATACCCTGCGCCGTACGGACGGATTCTTCGTGTCGCTGGGGTGGCTCGAAGGAGAACCAACGATCGGTCCGTCGGAGTAGCGATTCCTATCGCCTCATTCCGAGCCGCCTGCGTCAGCGGGTGGTCTTCCCGTTGCACTTGCGGGAAGACCGCCCGCTGGCGCAGGCGGCTCGGAAAACATGCCGTTGCGATAATCTGGGGCCTATGCTCCGAGGCCTTACCATTGGCTGCGGGTTCTTCAGCCGTATTCAGATGGAGGCCTGGAAGCGTGTCAATGGCGCGCGGATCGTGGCGGCCTGCGATATCGATGAGGAGAAGGCTAAGGCGTTCGCTAGCGACTTCGACCTGAAGGCCTACTCGAGTCTCGACAAAACGCTCGAGGCCCACTCGCCGGACTTCTTTGACATCGCCACGCGACCAGCGACCCATCTCGAGCTCGTTCGAGAGTTGGCGCCACGCAAGCTGCCGATCTTGCTACAAAAGCCCATCGCGGAAACTTGGGACGAGGCCTGCGAGATCGTCGAGATCGCAAAGCAGGCCGGAGTCGCCCTGATGGTGAACGAGAACTGGCGCTGGCAGCGCTGGTATCGCGAGATCGCCGACCTCATCCAGGCGGGCAAGATCGGCGAGCCGTTTTACTATTCGATGCAAATGCGCGCACGTGATGGGATCGGCGAGAATCCCTTCCCGAATCAGCCGTATTTCAAAGACATGCCGCGGTTCTTGATCACCGAGTCGCTGGTTCATCTGATCGACACGGCGAGATTCCTGTTTGGCGACATCGAGCAGGTCTATGCCCGGACCGCTAAGCTCAACCCAGTGATGGCCGGCGAGGATTTCGCTCAGATTGCGCTCAAGCACTTGGCTGGAATCCACGGTTCGATCGACGGCAATCGAACCTCCCCGCCCGACGAAAACGGTCCGGCGCTCGAGTTCGCCCGTTTTGAAGGCAGCGAGGGGACGCTACGCTTGCGGCACACGGGCGAGGTGATGCTGGGCGATGAATGTGTTTTCGATGGACGCGACCTGCCGGGCTATCGCGGCGATTGCTGCCGGGCGGCGCAGCAGCACTTCATCGATTGTTTGATCGAGAACCTGGAGTTCGAGACCGAGGCCGCGGACTACCTCAAGAGGACGTTCGCGGTCGTGGAGGCGTGTTATCTGTCCGCGGACGAGGACCGTCCGGTGTGTCGAAGCGAGCTCAGCGTGTCGTTTCTGGGCTAGCCTTAATACTCGTTACTTGAGCGTTGGCTGAGGTGTGGCTGGCAAGTCGGGAAGGCGGAACCCGCTCCCTTAGGGGCCGTGAAGAAAACCTATTGTCGCGTCGGCGCGCGGGAGCGCCAAGCGCACGCCAAGCTCAGCGCTGCCGAACGCCGCCCCTGCCGAAACCGCAACTTCTGCGCCTCGACTCCTGATTGACCGCCTGAGCGGCCCGGAAACGGTCGTTTCGGGCCGTTTCCCGGCCCTTTTCGCCCCCCGAACCGCCGCTACGCCGCCGCTTGCGCCGCCAGCCTGAGTTTGGCATTCTGAATTGGCCCCTTTCGGCGCCCTGATTTGGCCCCCCTAGAACAATCAACGGATACTCTGTTTGCGGGAATCGCCCGCAACGGAGGAACGAATTGGACTGGAGGAGCAAAGTGGAACTATTCGAAGAGATTCGACGCGAGTACGAATTCGGCGTGGGGACGATCAAGGGGGTGGCGCGCAAGCTGGGCGTGCACCGGCGGATGGTGCGCGAGGCGGTAGCCAGCGCGCTGCCGCCGCCGCGCAAGAAGCCGGCGCGACGGCGCGCCAAGCTGGCGCCGGCGGTGGGGTTCATCGACCGCATTCTCAAAGAGGACCGCAAGGCGCCGCGTAAGCAGCGTCACACGGCGCACCGTATCTGGAACCGGATACGGGAGGAAACCAGTTGCGAAGTGGCCGAGCGCACGGTGCGGCAGTACGTTCAAGAGCGCAAGCGTGAGTTGGGATTGGAGAAGCGCGAGACGTTCGTGCCGCAAAGCTACGACTGGGGCCAAGAAGCGCAGGTGGACTGGTACGAGTCGTGGGCCGAGATGGACGGCGAGCGCGTGAAGCTGCAAGTGTTCACGATGCGCTCGATGGCGAGCGGCGCGGCCTTTCATCGCGCCTATCGGCGCGCGACGCAGCAGGCGTTTCTGGAAGCGCACGAGCTGGCCTTGGCCTACTTTGGCGGGGTGTTTCGGACATTGAGGTACGATAATCTCTCTTCGGCGGTGAAGCGGATTCTGCGCGGCGCGCGACGCGAGGAGACGGCGCGCTTCGTGGCTTTTCGTTCGCATTGGCGCTTCGCCTCCGAGTTCTGCACGCCGGGGAAAGGCAACGAGAAAGGGGGCGTGGAAGGCGAGGTGAGACGTTACCGCCGCAACCACCCCGGTGCCGCTGCCTGAAGCCAAGACGCTGGACGAGCTCAACAGCAAGCTGCTCGAAGGCTGCCGCGAAGACGAAGCGCGCACGGTCGCCGGACGGGCGCAAACGGTCGGCGAGGGAATGCTGATCGAACGCGAGCGGCTGTTGGGGTTGGCGGCGGAAGGCTTTGAAATCGAAGTGTCGAGCTTCCCGAAGGTTGACGCGACAGGCTGCGTCAAGGTGCGCACGAACTTCTACTCGACGCCGCTGCGTCCGGGAACCAGGGCGCAGGCGAAGATCTACGCCGAGTCGGTCGAGGTCTGGCACGAAGGTCGTCGCATCGCGCGACATGAGCGCAGCTACTCTCGGCAGCAGAAGATCTTTAATTTGGAGCATTACCTCGACGTATTGGCCCACAAGCCGGGAGCGCTGGCGGGCTCGACGCCGCTGGAACAATGGCGCCAAGCCGGGCGTTGGCCGGCGAGCTACGACACGTTATGGGCGAAGTTGATCCAGCGCCATGACAAGCAAGCGGGGACGCAACAGATGATCGAGCTGTTGCAAGAGGGCAAACGCCACGGTTGGGACAAGCTGAGCGAGGCGATCGAGAAAGCGCTCGAGTGCGGCTGCTGCGATCAGGCGGCGGTGCGTTACTTGCTGACCTCGCAGTGCCTCGAACGGCTAGCTCAGCCGCCGCTGGTGGCGCCGGAGCTGGAACGCTTTGAGCGGCCCTTGCCGACGCTGACGAACTACGATCAGTTGCTGGCGGCGGAGGCGGTGCAATGAGCGCCCGCAAATCCAGCGCCCCCAACGAAAGCCTGGCGGCGCAGGCCATCCAACAACAGTGCAAGCTGCTGCGGCTGCCGACTGTGGGCGCGCAATTCGAGACGTTGGCCAAACAAGCCATACGCGAGAGACAAACGCCGGTCGGCTATCTCGAAGCGCTGCTAAGCGCGGAGTTGGAAGAGCGCGAGCGACGTACGGTGGATCGTCGCTTACGCGAAGCGCGGCTGCCTCGCATGAAGACGCTCGAGGAGTTCGACTTCTCCGAGACGAAGGCGGCCTCGGCCCCGCAGCTAACCGAGTTGGCCGAAGGCGGCTACATCGAGAGTTCGGAACCGATCCTGTTTCTCGGCGATTGCGGCACGGGCAAGACCCACCTGATGACGGGCCTGTGCGTGGCGGCCTGCCTGCAGAAACGGCGGGTGCGCTTCACCACGGCGTCGGCGCTGGTCAACGAACTCGTCGAAGCCAAGCAGCAAATGCAGCTGAGTCGAGTGCTCGCACGCTGGTCCCGCTACGAGCTGATTGCGATCGACGAAGTGGGTTACGTGCCGCTGGCGGAGGTGGGAGCGGAGTTCCTGTTCCAAGTCATCGCTGATCGCGCGGAGAAGGCGGCGCTAATGCTAACGACCAACCTGCCGTTCTCGGAGTGGACGAAGGTGATCCCGAACACACGGCTATGTAAGGCGCTGTTGGATCGCATCACCGACCGCGCTCACATCATCGAGACGGGCGAGGAGTCCTACCGCTTTCGTAGGACGCTGGCGAGGAAGAAACGCGGGCGGTAGCAAGGAGGGCGCTCGTTTTTGGGGACATCGTCCTGCGCTTCGCCCTTCGGGCTCCGCTCCGGACCACGTCCCCAAAAACGAAAGGAGGTGACCAGAAATCAATGACTTAGAAACCCGTTTACAGGGGGGCCAAAATAAACCGCCGAAGTGGGCCAAGTGAAGTTGCCAAAAACAACCTACACTAGTAGGGGCGCGACATGTTGCAGGCGTGTCCAAATTAGCATCTTGGGGACTCACTGTTCTGAGCCCCGTCAGGGGCGGCATAGCCGTAGCCCCCAGCGCAAGCTGGGGGAAATAGGACCGGCGGGTCCCTTTTATCGTCTTCCGTGCCATTGTATTCGCGCCCTCGGCGCGAATACAATGGCACGGAAGAGGCGGAGTTGGGTCGCGGATAATCAACACCCCCAGCTTGCGCTGGGGGCTACGGTTATGCCGCCCCTGACGGGGCTTGAAGAGGGTCTGCTTTGGCAAAACCGGGAGCCGCGGCTTCAAGTCCAATCGAATCAGCGTAGCGCTCCGACGTACGGGACTAATTTGGACAGCCCTGCGACATGTCGGGCCCCTACAATGGCGGACTGTGGCGGGGCCTATCTCAGGCCAGAATGTCGTTGATCACCCTGGCAGGGAACTGATCGGTCAGCCTTTCGCCGAGGCCGTGCCGGTCGTAGATCAGGTCGTGAAAGTTCATCCCGAGAAGATGCAGCAGCGTCGCATGATAGTCATGGACGCTGACCGGGTTCTCAGCCGCGTGGTTGCCAAGCTCGTCTGTCGAGCCATAGACGGTCCCTCCCTTGACGCCCCCGCCGGCTAGCAAAGTAGTAAACCCGCTGGGGCCATGATCGCGGCCCAATGTCGCGGGGTCGTTCGGGTCTCCCTGGCCGAGCGGCAAACGACCGAATTCGCCGCCCCAGAGCACCAAGGTGTCATCTAGCATGCCCCTCTGTTTGAGGTCACGAATCAAGGCAAGCGATCGATTAGCCGCTCGTAGCGGTCGGGCGACGAATCCTCGAAGTATGCGCGAGTCTGTTCCGTCTTGGGCGGGAGCCCCGTCAAATCAAGGTATGCGCGCCGCAGCGGCGTTAAGGGCATTCAAGATCCTTTCCTTCCGGGCGAGTAGAGATTTCACTTCGATCTTGCGCAGATAGGGGCTGAGCTCCCGCATCAATTGCTCCTCGTTCAGAGACCGCAGGGCCTCGAAGAAGCGGCGGTCGATCCGAGTCAACCCGGGCTCGTCCATCAGCTTTTTGTACGTGCGGAAGGCTCTCGTGAAATCGACCATCCAAACCTTCCAGTTTTTGGTGATTAGCAGGTTGCGCGGATTCGGTTCAGCGTTGTAGATCAGCTCGGAGAACACCCGAACCTGTTGAATCTGGTCGTTCCACAGGGCTCTGTCGGGCGGCTCGATGCGGTCACGTTGCCGGTCTTCTTCCATCATCGCGACGTCATCCACCCACCAGGTGATTGCTCCTGTATCGCCTCCATGCTTCCGCTCGACTGATATTGGAACCATGTTGAGCCCCAACAGCCTGTCGAGCCGGTAGGCGGCAATGTTGTAGCGGTAGTTGTCCCGACGGATCTTCCCCCCGCCAGCGAGCAGAGTTTCGCCGCCAACTTCCTGAATTCGCGTCGGTTATGGGATGGATCGGGCGATCGGCGTCTGTCTACAGGTTACTTGTGCGGCAGCGAAACCCCCAACGCATTGAGGATTTCTGTTTGGCGGGCGTCGGGAATCGGCAGCCGTGTGACGCTGGTCTGCTCCTCCACTCGATATTCCAATAGACACAGTCGCCCCAACGCCGCCAGCGCGTCCGGCAAGGTGATCGCGTGCGGGTCGTCGTCGGTCGTGCCAAACGCCGCTTGTATCCGCCGTTCCAATTCGCGGCTCAGCTTCAACGCCAGCATGCTGCACAACACATGTCCTCGGGTGCGGCTTTCTTTGCGCACGAAGATCGGCCGCACCTCGAGCAAGCCCGTCTTCAGCTGCCGAAAGTCGCGCTCCACCCGCTGCAGGCTCACGTAATGGTCGTGCACTCTTTGGCCGCTCATGCGCTCGGAGGCGACATCGGTCACGACCACGTAACAGCCCGCCAACTCCAGCGCCTGCTCGATCGCCGCCTGCTGGCGCTCGACGACCAGCGTACGTCCCTGCAAGCGCAACTCGACCAATTCTGTCAGCTTGTGACGCGCCAGCCAGGGCTTGAGCTGGCGCAGTCCGGCCGCGGGCTCGCAACGGGAAGAGGCCGTGACTTTCTGGTTGCGTCGGTCGAGCTTGCCTCCCAGCTTGGCCAGCTTGTCCTCGAGCCGCTGCCGTTGCCGTTTGGCTTCGGACTCGTTGAGGCGCAGCACATAGCGCACGCCGTCGGCTTCGACCTCGCAGACTTGTTCAGCGAACAGCTCCAGTTGCAGCACCCCTTCGCTCAAGCGCCGCCGAATCTGGGGATCGGTCAGCGCCGTGATGTAGCGCAGCCCGGCCTCCCCCAGCGCCTGCTTGCCCTTGCTCTTGACCATCCCGCGGTCGCCGACGAAGACCAACTCCTCGACTCCGAACTGCTCTTTGACGATGCGGATCTGATCCGGCACGGTCGTCGGATCGTTGCGGTTGCCGGCAAACACCCGCACCGCCAGCGGCTCGCCCTGGTCATCGGCCAGCAGTCCGATCACAATTTGCTTCTTGCCGCGCTTGCCGTCGCGATTGTAGCCGTACTCGCCCAACGCGTTGTGCAGGCCTTCGAAGTACGAGCTGGTGACGTCGTAGAGCAGCAAGCTGGGCGGGGCTCCGCGGCGCTCGAGGTAGTGGCGGTATAGCGCTTGCTCGATCTTCACTTGGCGGGCGCTCAGATCATCGAGGGCGGCGTAGAGGTCGTCTTCGTCGAAGGCGCCCAGACCCAGCACTTCTGCGACGGCCTGATCGGCGGCCCAGCGCACGGCCGAGAGCCGCGATCCTTGGTGGGCCAGGCGCGCCAGCACCAGGAACAAGGCGAGTTTGGCGGCCCGCGTTCGACCCAGCGCGGCGGTCAGGCCCAGCTCATCGGCGAGTTGCTTGAGCGCGAAGAGCAGGCCAAAGACGGGGCCGCAGACGGGAGTGGCGGGAAGCTGATCGAACTCGCCGCGGAGGGCGCGCCGGAGGGCCTCGACGCGGACGGGGCGCCAGCAGGAGAGGTTGGCGAGGGTGCGTTTTTTGACTCTGCCGTTTTGGCGGAAGGATTCGCGCAGCAAGACGGCGGGCGGCGAGTTGCGATTGGGGACGGACTCAACATACATGGGTATATTATATCACAAATAACACAATGAATAAACGATACAATAGCATAATACATGGGTACACTAAAAGCGCCCCCACGCGTGTTAAAGCCAAGCAAGCCAAGCAGTTAGCCCGTCAAACGAGCCTTCCGCTGGGGGGAAGATCCGTCAGGGGCCAAAGAACTGTTGATCCTTGCCGACGGCGGAGGAAGCAACGGTCCTCGTTGCCGCGCCTGGAAAAAGGCGCTTCAAGACAGGCTCTGCAATCGGTTCGATCTCACCGTCAGCGTGAGTCACTACCCTCCGGGCGCGTCCAAGTGGAACCCGATCGAACATCGTCTGTTCAGCGAGATCAGCAAGAACTGGGCCGGCGAGCCTCTCACCAGCCTGGAAAAGATGCTCAATTTTATCGCCGCCACAACTACCGAGGCGGGCCTCGCCGTCAACTCCTACCTGATCCGGGGGCGCTACGACACCGGCGTGAAGGTCTCCGATCGGCAGATGCGTCAACTTTCACTACTCAAGCACGAGACACTCGGTCTCTGGAACTACACTTTGCACCCTGCGCAAAATGTGAACTAATTTTTGGGCAGACGCTAAGGTCGCCCAAAGCGACCGTCAGACTGCTGGCCGGGATGGTTTGAAAGTCGCGAACGAGCGGTGGAGCGGCGCCGTACTCTTCAGTCTCCTCGAGCTCGATCAGGAGCTCGGTGGCGGGCGACGCTCGGTTGAGCTGGAGCGTGAGGATGTCGGCCCGGCCCCGCGATCCCTCTGATACGAGCGGGACGAAGTCGTCTTTGCCTCGCCGGCCAGCATCGAGGAGCGGGCGGAGTTGGCCGCCGTGTGTGTTCGTGACCTGGGAATCGAGTTTCCCGCGATCGTCGATGACTTCGACGACAGCGTCGAGACGGCCTACACGGCTTGGCCCGATCGGCTCTACGTCGTCGACGCTGCGGGCCGAATCGCCTACAAGAGCGAAGCCGGCCCGTACGGATTTCGCCCCAAGGGAGTCGAAGCGACGCTGGAGCGCCTGCTGGACGTCTCCGAGAAACTGAGTGCCGCCTTCGTGCCGGTCGTGGACCTCGCGATCCACTAGCTTCGCCCGTCTACCTTTTACCCAACACCGCTCCAATCGCGCCGCCGGCTAAACTCATTCGCACCGTGTTCACTACCGTGTCCACCGGTATCGCCGCCGCTTCCATCACGTTCATCGTGGAATACAGCTCAATGTTCAGCCCCAGTGCTAAGAGCAGGCCTAGCCCCGGCTTTCGCGCCGTCCATGAAGCCGCCAATCCCGGACCATCGGCTGAGAACGAGCGTCAGAAAGGCGGCAATGATAAGCTCGCCAAAAAAGAGTGGCGCCAAGTCCGGCTGCTCTTTGATCAGCCCGGGCGGCGAATTCGCCTCCATAAAGTCGGCGAGCAGCAATCCGTACAGTAAGCCGCCCGTCACAAACAACGTTACTCCCCCGGCGACCGTGGCGAGCAAGCACTTCTTCGCATCCATGGTTTCCAACTCCTGTCTGGTAGAGACCCCAGAGAGATCATCCCGCCGAAAACTTGTGTGCCACGAGTATAGGCCCGGCCTGCTGCAACACACAACAGCGGATACCGGGCTCGTCAACGCGCGAGCGTCGTCATGACCAGCGCCGACGCCCGCTCGCCGCCGTGATACAGCCTGTTGTGCGCGACCCGCGCTTCGCCGGATTTATCGGAAGTATTCGTGTTGAGGTCATAGCGGGGGTAGTTGCTCGCGGAAACAATGACCCGAACGCGATGCCCTTTGAGAAACGTCCACGCAAGCGGTATCGTCTCAATCGTCCCCCGATACGCCTTGCCGGGTTTCAGAAACTCGTATTGCTTGCGGCCGTTGCGCAGGCTCATTCTCAAGATGCCGTCGCGAAGCAGCATTGAGCGGCCGTCAGGAAACACGTCGGTCAGCCGGAAGGCCACGTCGGTGTCCTCGGCGTCCGAGCTGACGAAGGCCTCGAAGTTGATGTCTCCGGCGACCGCGAGGTCATCGCTGAGCGGCTCGCTGGTATAAGTCAATACATCAGGATGGGACTCGACCTTGGCTCGCTGATCCCAGGGACCTTTGCCGTACTGACGCTGCTTGTTTTGCCCGCCGACGGTCGGCACAAGGTTCTCAGGGTCTCCCCTGAACTCGGCCGAGCCCTTCGAGCCGCTGGTCTTCGAGCTCGATAGGCCGCTGTTGGGCTGCAAGTAAAACGTCACCTGCGTGCTTCCTGCGGGAGGGAAGCTGTCTGCCGAGCGCCACTGATCCTCACCCATCTGATACCAGCTGACGACATCGCGAGGACCATCGCCGCTTCCGCGCAGCCAGTGATCAAAGAATTCCTTCTCACGCCGGCGATAAACCTCGGACGCGCCTGTGAACTCGAGCTGACCTTGCTTGCCGTCTCTGTAGACCCCCGTATGCGTCCAGGGACCGATCAGCAGGCGATGATGCTTGCGCACAGCCGCATCCGTCTCGCTCAGAAGGCGGCCGAACAAGCGCACGGTCGCCCGGTTGATGTCGTTGTCGAACCACGACCCGACGGCCATCAGCGGGATTTTCACATCCGCCAGAGTAGGCGCTCCCTTTGGTCTGCGGCTAAAGAACCCGTCGTCGAGCGGATGTTTTCGGGCCATGTTCGCCATGCCGCCCGTGCCCGGCTGTCCGGCCTTTGCCTCCTCGTCGTCGACGGCGTTCTCGACCATCTCGAGCCTCAGTACGCCGCCGGGGTAGGCGCTATCGTAAGGGACGCCGATCGAGCGGTACTCGCGCGTTTCGGGCCTGGTCTCGGCCGGCATGATGCAGGTCAGATGCCGCGGATTCGTCATCGCCGTGGCGTACTGGATCTTGCCCTGGTTCGATGCGCCCCACATGCCGATCTTGCCGTCCGACCACGGTTGCTTTGCGATCCACTCGACGACATCGTGGCCGTCCTGACCGTCGGGGTTGAGCCCATCTCTTCGCGCATTGTTCGCGGACCCGAAACTGCCCCGCCGCTCAACACAGACAAGAGCGTAGTTGCCGGAGTAGTAGAAGTCCCCTCGTGGGTAGTACATCGAAGCGCACTTCTGCTTGCTCGACATCGTGATGGTCAACACCGTGGGGAACTTGCCTTCGCCGGGAAGATAGACGTCAGCGGCAAGACTGCCGCCGTCGCCCATCGGAATCCGGATTTCCCGTACATCGAAGTCGAACGGTTCCTCAGCCAAGGCGAACGAGCAACAGGCCAGAGAGGCGAACAGTACACAACTACGGATCGACATGAGTAGTCCCCTTCCGCGACGTAGTATACGCCTGGTCGATGCGGCTTGCGCCGCCGCTAGCCCCAATACTCTTCACTTAGGGATCGTAGCGGCGTGCCGGAGCCGCGACCGGGAGGGGCTGTGAAAAAATCGCCCGTTGAGCGCGAAAGACGGTCGAGGCATGCCTCGCCCCTACGGACGATCGTTTGTTTTCAACGACGTAGGGGCTTGGCATGCCAAGCCCGTCTTGCCGGAATTGGATCCCTGACATTTTTTCACATCCCCGGAGGGAGCGGTTGTCGCGAATTCGAGCAACCGCTTGCTTCCGCGCGCGGCTCCAGGTCCCTCGGTCCGACCTCTGTAGCGTTAAGTGAAGAGTATTGGGGCTAGCAGTGGCCTAGCAGCCCCGCGATATGATCGAATGCGTTTTCGTTAGACTTGGGTCCGCAATGTTGCTTCACGATTCACTTGATTTTTGGGCTCGCGAGACTCCGGACGCCGAGTTTGCCGTCTTAGACGAAAACCGCCTGACCTACCGTGAAGCCGCAGCGCTCGCGAATCGTCGCATCGGGGGAGCGTAAGGGCGAGCGACTTCGTCGAAGAGTTCGAGAAACCACTCAGATGGCCGCTGAGGGTTTTGGGAGCCTTCCTGACCTTAACCGCCGACAGCCTCGGAACGTCGCCAATTCACCGAGCGGTTCACGTGATGGAGAACTTCATGGGGATTCGTCCCGCTCCGCCGCCGGCCGATGTCAAGATCACCGAGCCAGATAAAGACGATCAAGGAAATATTCTCGGCGCATATGGCTGATGCGACCTGCGCGAAACAACCTCGCCGCGGACAATCCAAGAATCGTCGAGAATTAGGAACGATCTAACTGCTCGACTCGCGGCTGTCGGCGCAAAGCTTCCCGTGAAGAACATGAGCGACGAAATCATCGACGAAATCGACGAAAAGCATCGTGACCGGTGATAAACTGCTCTGGAGCACGACTACGGTTGCGTCTTTGCCGGGGAGGCGAAGCTGCCAGATCGCGGAACCCGTACGGTACTATCAACCGCACTGGAAGCGTTCTTTAGGAGTTGATCATGCTTGAGGTTTCGAGGTATCGGGAGATGAACAGACGAGAGTGGCTAGTTACTTCTGGAGGCATCGGAGCAGTTGCGTGTGGCGGGGAGCGGCCGGTCGCGGCGGAACGGAACGGCCCTAGTATCAAGATCACCGACATCGAGCCTTTGGTTCTCCACGGACGAAGCGACCCCGCTACGCGGCCCTGGGTTTGGACGCGCATCCGTACCGACCAAGGCGTCACGGGCTACGGCGAGTGCTACGCCTGGATGCTCGAGCGGGGCAAGCTCAAGATCCCGGACATCATCCGCGACGTCGGTGAACAGATTCAGGGTTCGAGCGCAGTCGCGATTGAGGCGTTGCGTCAACGGTTTTGGCCGCGGGGGTCGAACCTCGAATGGTTCGCGGCGCTAGCCACAATCGAGATCGCGATGTGGGACATCCTGGGGCAGGTTGCGGGCCTACCGGTGCACGCCCTGCTCGGCGGCAAAGTCCGAGACCGGATTCCGCTGTATGCGAATCACAGTACTTTCACGGGCCGCGATACCGCCTCGCGTGTCGAGAGCGCTGTTCAGGCAAAGGAAATGGGCTTCAAGACGTTCAAATGGGACCCATTCGTCGAGCGGGGAGCGCCGTCGGCGGCGACGATCGCGGAAGAAGTCGAGCAGGTTCGAGCAATCCATGACGCGGTCGGCTCCGAGATGCAAATCGCGATTGACGCCCATGGACGCTACACGAGCGTAGAGTCCGCGGTGACCGCGGCGAAGATGCTTGAACCCTTTGATCCGTTGTTCTTCGAGGAGCCGACCCAGCGGGGGCATCCAGATCTGCTAGCGGAAGTGGCCAATGAGACGGAGATTCCTCTGGCGGTTGGCGAGATGCACCGCACCGTCTCGGAGGCTAAACAGTGGTTGGATACCGGTGTCTTGAAGGTCCTGCAACCCGAAGTTGGAAACGACGGCGGGATTCTCGAGACCTACCAGATGGCGGTGATGGCTGATAGTTACGGCGTTCGGGTGGCGCCCCACGGATGGGTGGGACCGATTGCGGTTCGCGCGGCCACCCACGTCTGTGCGGTCGTTCCCAACTTGCTGGTCCAGGAGTATCCAGGGTCACGGCCCGACCACCGCTGGACTCAGGAGTTGATCGATCCAGCCCCCGAGGTACGGAATGGTGAATTGGCGGTTCCCGATGGTCCGGGCCTAGGATTCGAAGTGGATGAGAAAGAGCTTGACAAAATCCGAATTGCTTGAGCATCGGATGCGCCAACTATCGACGCTCGCTGTCGCGGTAGGCATCTGCGCGGTCGTGCCCTGTCAGGCCGCCGCCGATAAGCCCGACGTCCTGCTGATTGCGGTCGACGACCTTAACGACTGGGTCGGGCCGCTTGGCGGACACCCCAAAACCAAAACGCCCAATATCGACTGTCTCGCAGAGCGGGGCATGACGTTCACCAACGCCCACATCACGGCGCCTCTGTGCAACCCCTCCCGCGCCTCGCTGATGAGCGGCCTGTTGACGTCGGGGGGCGGCAAGCTCTTCCACGCTGCGACCGTTATTCCCCAGCAGTTCTACGGCCTCCTGCCGAGGAAGGGCTTTGACGATTACTACCCGGCCCCGGGGCCGACGCGCCGGGCCCAGGGGCAATCTGATTGTCCGCACCTTCCCTCCTGATCGACGCCGATCCTGAGAGCCCCACTTCCAATTCATCCCACGGTACAGGGCATCGACCCCGCCACCAAAAGCAACCCGTCTTGATGAGACTGTGGGCGTCGCCTTCGCCGGGCAATGACAAGGCCTACGCGCTGTCTTCTCAGAACAAGATCGCGGTGATCAACGTGGCCACACGGCAGGTGGACAAGACGCTGACCATCACGGCGCGGGACCCGAGCCATCGCCGCGGGCGGGGACCGAACGGACGAGCTTGTCGAAGTCGTCGATACTCTCGGCAGGTTGCGTGCTCGGAGCTATGATCCGGCGGATTGACGCTCGGCGCTTGAGGATGCCGAGCGCGCCCCTTTAGGGCAGCTCTTTGATTCGAATGTTCCTGAAGGATACGATTTGCGGGGCTCCATTGTGCAGCTGAAAGCCGATCGCGCCTTTTCGCATTTCTTGGGCTAACTTTTCATCCGTGTCGACGTATTCGAACTCAACGCCGTTGATCCACGACTTTATTCGGTTGCCTTCGGCGCGAATGACGAAATCGTTGAACTCTCCCTGACGAAGGACCTTCTGGACCTTGGGTTGGAGCTCTTCTTGAACGTCACGATTGAGGAGTCGGCGGCTACCGCCCTCCTCATAAACCCAACCCCATCGGTGTACGCCCATATCAATCTCGTAGCCGACGACGATTTGCGTTGTTCGTAGCGGGTCCCGGCGAGTCCTGACGGTGACGCCGGAATTGCGTTGCCCAATGACCTTGGCCTCGAGTCGCAGCTCGAAGTCCTCAAACTCCTCCACTGAGCAAATGAAGTCGTGAAAGGGCATCGCCTGCCAAGAGGGCCTCTGGCCCACAATCGCCCCGTTTTCGACGCTCCAATACCTGCTATTGCCTTCCCAGCCGGCCAGCGTCTTACCGTCGAAGAGCATTCGAAAACCCTTTTCTCCGGCCCACCCCACCGAGCGTTGCAGCAGTTTGCGGAAGCCGTCTCCTTTCATCGCCGCCTGGTCGTGTCCAAGCGTGCTCTGCACGACGCGGCCCTTGCCGTAGCTGTTGACCCACAACATCGGCTCGTCCTGCTCTTTACCATCGAACGCGGTGACGAGGACCTCGCTGCCTTCGGTGATCAGCGAGTTTTGGAACAGTTCGTCGCGGCCGTGCTTGAACGACTTGACGCCTCTTGTGATGGGATGGTCCTTCTGCACGGTCACGGTGAATTCGCGCATCTCGCCGCTAGCCCCGAGTTTTCGCCAACCGCCGGCCGTGATCTGCTCGAATTTCTTGCTCCAGTCGGAGTCGTCGGTGAACGCCGACGATGCATGGTGAAAGACGACGAGTCCCGTGCCAGCCTTGACGGCGCCGGCGAACGCCTGCTTGTTCGCATCCGTCCAGACGCTGTCGGGGTTGGCCTTCGCGCCGGGTGCGGTGTCTCGGTAGTTCAGCAGCAACACATCGTAGGCCTCGAGCTTTTCCGGCGTGAGGTCCGACCGCGGCGTTTGGGTCACGTCCACTTCGTGACCGGCCTCGGTCAGAATCTCCTTCAAGACCGGCGTCGTTTCTTTCCATTTGTCTTCGTGATCACCGGTGATAATCAACACTTTCGACGTGATGGGAGCGTCTCCCAAAGCGACGGCGCTTGTGAACGCCAAGAAGGACAAGGTAGCGAGTAGCACGCGCATGATGTGTTTTTTCCCAATCAGTAAGGTGTTTTGCCCTTCCAGTGGATTCGAGCTTGGAGGCGAATCTGGGATGGGTCCCGTCTCGCGAGCATGTTACCCAAGTTTACCCAAGTTGTATCAGAAATCTATGGCCCGCTCCTCGATTTTCTCGACTGGACCGGTGTTCATGGGACCGTATGGCCGCAGCGTGCGAGCCAATATCAGTACCTCACCTTCCAAGAACGTCTTGAGGGCATGGAAGTCGTCGTCTCGACGAACCAGGGGCTTCGCCCCAAGGTCGTCCTCGGAGTCCAAGGGCCCGACGCGAAGACAGCGGCCCAGTACGCAAAACGTGCCCAGAAAGCATCGGCAAGGTAACTCGGGTTTGTGTAGGTGAGCCGCAATACCGAGTATTCAGGCGGAGTCTGGCTATCAATGTCTTCTAGCGTCAGCTTGTAAGTCGTTAACTTGACAATGACTCCAGGGCACTACTCGGGTGTCGCCGCCAGGCGCGCCGCTTCGGTCATCAACTCGAGGATTCTCGGAGGCGCCGGCGCCGTTTTCCGCGTTGCCAGACTGACAACGATCATCATCATGGTCGAGCTCCCGAGCCCAGCCAGCATAGCGTGAAGGCCGGTTGCCGCGTCCAGACCAGCCGACTGCCAGAGGAAGGCTACTCCCGCGCCCGCCACCATCGAGGCGAGCGCTCCGGGAGCGTTGGCTTGCCGCCACCATACGGCGCAAACGTATGCGGGCAAGAAGGCGCTTCCCAACACCGATGTGACGAAGACCACGATCCCGAAGACCGTCGGTGGCTCGATGAGGGCGATGAAGTAGCCGATTCCGCCGATCGCCAGAACCATTAGACGAGACACCCAGACCATCTGGCGCTCGGAAGCGTTCGGATTGATGAAGCGCTGGTAGAGATCTCGGGCGGCGATCGATCCGGTCTGCAACAGCAGTGAGTCGGCGGTCGACATGATGGCGGCCATGATAGCGGCCATGACGATCCCGGTAGCCGCGGCCGGGAGGAGTTTCACGGCGACCTGGAAAATCGCCATCTCCGGATCGGCGAGGTCCGGAACAATGATGATCGCCAGGATCCCAAGCAGATAAGGGGCCGGAACAAAGAGCAGGTTCCAGCCGGTCGCGTAGGCGCCTGCCAATCGCGCTGTTGCCGGACGCCGCATTGCCATATGCCGAGTGACGACGTGGGGCCACCCCATGTAGCCGATGGAGAAGATGAGCACCGCGCCGAGAGCAATGCCCCACTGGCCCTGATACCCAAGGTCTCGGCCCCAGATGGAGAGTAATGAGGGCTCCAGGTCGGCAATGGCCCGGTTGGCGGCGGACAGGCCGCCCACCTCCATCAGTGCGGCGACCAAGATCCATAAGACGCCGACGAGCATGACGACACTCTGAAAGAAATCGGTATACGCCACCGCCAAATAGCCACCGAGGTAGGTATAGATGAGGATGAAGCCGACAGCCACCAGCAGGGCCAGGGAGTAGGGCATCCCGGTGACCAGGGCCATCCCCTTCCCGCCGGCGATAAATTGCGCCACGGAGTACGCGCCCAGTAGAAACACCGTCAGGATCCCCGCGAACAGTCGGATGGCGGGGGACGGGTAGCGCTTCTCGAGATACTCGATAGGGGTTAGCGATCCGGTGAGTTGCGAGAGCTTCCGCATTCGCCGGCCGATTACGGAGCAATTGACGACACCGCCGCCGATGTCGCCGGCCGCATACCACAGCGCCCAGTAACCCTCTGAGTAGGCGAGGGCGCCCGCGCCCAGAAACATGAAGCCGCTCATCGACGTGCTCTGGAGAGTCAGCGCGGTGACCAGCGGTCCGAGCTTGCGCCCCCCCAGGAGATAGCCCTCGAGGTTCTTCGCCGCGCCCTTGCGCATCGCCCACACGCCGATCCCCAGTACGACAACGTAGTAGAGCGCCAGAGAGGTGATAATCGTTCCGTTCACGGAGCGTCCTCGGGCCTCTTCGCCGCCTGATCCCACTTCCGGGTCACAAGAAGAAAGATCACGGTGTACGCCACCCAGAAGAGGGGAAACCCCAGAATCAGCAGAGTAGTGCTGAGCGGAAGTTCAAACATTGCCTCGACCCGGAGATCAGGCCCTTCCGCCGGCAGGTCTTGGGCGATTCGGGTTCCTGTGTCGGCTCACGTTAGTGAAGGGAACTGCGGATTCACGCCCTGGCGGATACTCGTCGGCCGCGCGGCCGTCTTCTCACAACAATCAAACAGAGGCGCCGCATGGGTTGCCGAGGATTGTAGCAGCAGCATGGGCGACATGAAAAAATGCGAGTCGTAGGCCACGCGGCTGCCGAGGCCACAAAATTCAGTGCGTCGCCCCCCGCCCTTCGCAGCAAGCTGCTTTCGCGAGGGTGTACGACAAATTTGTGACGTTGAGCTGGGCTCCGCGGTATTGCAAAAGGGCGCTCAGGGCAAGTCTCTTGTTTTCAGGCTCTCCCGAGAGTGAACGATGTCGGCCATACCCTGACGGGTATGGCACGTGGAAAACGTCTGCCGTCAACCACGTGCCCCAACCGTCAGTACCTGTGTAAACGATTCCTGCACAAACCCGGCAGGAAATTCGGAGCACCCTGCGTTAGCGGGGTGTATCTCCAACAACCGCCCGCTTACGCAGGCGGCTCCGAAAAGCGGCCCCCGGCATACGCAGGCGGCTCCGAAAAGCGGCCCCCGGCATCCTTCTTGGTTCCGGCTCGGCCGGGTCAGGTTGGGGTCTGCCGAGGCCCGACAAAGGGGCCCAGTTGTCCGTCTGTACGTACACCATACGCTCAGATCAGCTTGGGGCCATTCGAGTGACGCCTTCCCATCACATTTGTGTCGCGCACCCCTTTCGTGATCGTCGTCGACGAAATGATCTAAACTATCGACGTTGAACTGGCAGGTCGGCGCTTACTCCGCGATGAGAATTTCTTTGTTCGTCGGCAGCCGCTTTCGAACGAGCGTGCGGCGCGCGAGATCTTCGATTTACTCGCGAGCGCCGGCGCGTCGGCTGACGTGCGCGGCAGGCGGGCTTAGATGACTTCAACAAAGTCTTACAGACGACTCTGTGGAATCTTGGCGATTGCGGCGGCGGCGCTCACTTTGCCGCAGAGCGCGCCCGCCCAAGGCCGGACGATGAAGCCGGTGATTCGCGGCTCCCAGTACGCTGTATCGAGCCGGACCCCGCAGGCGAGCCAGGCCGCCGAACAGATCTTGCGTGCCGGCGGAAACGCTTTTGACGCGGCGGTGGCAGGGCAGGCGGCGCTTTGTGTGACCGACCCCGGCTCGAACGGTGTCGGCGGCGATGCGTTCATCCTGGTTTACGACGCGAAGACAGAGAAAGTCTACTCGGTGAATGCCGGGGGCTACGCGCCGAAACTTGCCACGATTGACTGGTACAAGAAGAACAACGAGGGCAAGATCCCCACCGACGACAGCTTGCTCTCGGCCACGGTTCCGACGAGCGTTGACACCTGGTACACGGTGCTATCGCGTTGGGGGACGATGACCTTTGCAGAGGTGCTGCAGCCGGCGATCGAACTGGCCTCGGGGTTTCCTCTGAGTGAGGGACTGGCGGCATCAATCGGAGGAGGCAAGGACGGCCGGCAAACGGTCGTCGTCAGCCGCGACGGCGTGGAGCTTGAGGTTGCGACGGCAGCCGGTAACCGGAAGCTTCGCAAGTACCCGACCAGCGAGAAGGTTTACTTTCCGGCCGGCATCCCACCAAAAGCCGGGGAGGTTTTTCGCAATCCGGATCTGGTTCGTACACTGCGGAAGCTAGTCGAAGCCGAGAAAGAAAATGCAGACAAGGGACGGGCAGCCGCGTTGAAGGCTGGGCGAGACCGCTTCTACAAGGGCGATATCGCGCGCACGATGGCTGAGTTTTCCGAGGCGAACGGCGGGCTGTTCCGTTACGAGGACTTCGCCGAGTACAGCGTCGAGGTCGAGGAGCCGGTTTCGATCGACTACGGCGGTTATGAGGTCTACAAGAATCCCTCCGCCAACCAAGGGCCGGCCGAGCTTTTCACTCTGAACATCCTGCGGGGAGTTGACTTGAAGGAGATGGGGCACAACTCGGCGGACTACATTCACACCTTCGTCGAAGCGCTGAAACTGGCTTTCGCGGATCGGGAGATGTTCCTGGGCGACATGGACTTTGTGAAGGTTCCGTTTCCCAGTTTGCTCGCGGAATCCTACGGGGCGCTGCGGCGGGCGTTGATCGACCCGCAAAAGGCTTCGCTGGAATTCCGGCCGGGTAATCCCACAGCAGACCTATCGGGCGCGTCGAGCCGACCCAGGTTCCGGATACCGGTCTCAGCTGACGCCGACCACGAAGGCGACACCAGCTATATCGCGGTGGTCGATTCGGACCGCAACGCCGTGTCATGGACCCCGAGTCTCCATTCCGGCTTTGGATCGGGAATCGTGATGGCCGATCTGGGATTCATGCTGAACTGCCGGGGGGACTACTTCTGGTTACAGCAGGGGCACCCCAATGCACTCGCGCCTCGCAAGCGGCCCCGCAGCACTTTGACGCCTACGCTGATTCTGAAGGACGGCAAACCGTTCATGGCTGTGGGCAGTCCCGGAGGAGACAACCAATGCATGAGGATCATGCAGACCTTTCTGAACGTGGTTGTGTTCGACATGAACATTCAGGCCGCCATCGAAGCGCCTCGCTGCACGACGAAAGGCTTTCCTTCCTCGGTCTTTCCTCACGCGATGAGTCCCGGCCACTTGTCGGTTGAAAGCCGTGTTTCGAGCGACGTGATCGAAGAGTTGAGGAGACGAGGTCACCGTGTTGAGGTTCACGGACCGTGGTCGATGAACGCGACTTCAGCCATCGTGATCGACCCGGGGACGGGGGTGCTCAGCGCGGGGGCGGATGTTCGGGGGGACAACTACGCACTAGCCTGGTGAGGAAACAGCCATGGGTTAGGCGGGCCTCGAGTCCCCTCTCTCTAACAGATCTATCAGCGAGAGCGTCTGACGCCGTGGTCTTGTCCGGCAGCGCCGACTCATTCCGCTGGTTCGCTACACTACTTGCGACTGCCGGCCTACTCCAGTCAACACGGCTCTCGACAATGAGATGCACTGTTCATGGCGGGTATGTGAGGACGGTACAAACATCTAGGACGGCTTTCCTGCTGTTGTTCGCTCTGCTGTTGAGTGGGGCGCCGAGCTCACGGAGCCTACTGAAAGCTCAGCAGGGAAGCAGCGCTGATCCACCCAAGAGCGCACTGCCGGCTTCAGCCGAGGGCGCGGCCGAATCCGCGGACGGCGCGGGCGCACCGACCGGCGCCTCGGAAGACCGCACCGAGCTCAATCTGCTCGGCCAAGTCGACAGCGCGGGCGGCGAGAGTCGCCGCAACGAGAATGTCCGCCTCACCCTGATCGACAACAACGTGCTGCGGGAGCTCAACACGCGCATGGGCACGACAGCCACTTTGGTCGAAGAATTCAAAGTCGACCAGAGCTATTGGGGGACTGAGTTCGGCGGGCAGCCTAGCCGCGCCCTGCATCTACCGCGGGTACAGGCTGACGAGATTCACGGCGACATCAATTGGTCACACGACAACAGCATCTTGCGGGCCCGCAAGTTCTTCCTCGTAGGCGACGTGCGCCCGGCCCGCAGGAACAACTACGGTTTCACCGTCACCATGCCCCTGTGGAAAGGCGCCGCGTTCACCGTCAGCGGCAGCGAGGGTAAGGACCGCGGCCAGGAGAACGGCGACGTGCTGGTGCCGGCGGCCGACGAGCGCACCCCGCTCACCAACGACCCCAGAATTCGCCCGATCGTGGAACGCATCCTCGCCACCTATCCGGCCGAGTTGCCCAATCGGACCGACATCAGCCCGCGGGCGCTGAACACGAACGCGCCCCAGAACATCAACAACGACCGCATCAATGGGACGCTCGATCAGAACCTCGGGGACGATGACCGGCTCACCTTCCGCTACGGTTTCGTCTATCAAAGGGTCGAGGCCTTTCAGCTCGTTCCCGGCCAGGCCCCCGACACGACCACGCGCAACCATCAGGCGCGCATCACCTGGAATCGCGCCTGGTCGCCGAGTACGACTTCGGAGCTCACCATTGGCTTTGATCGCGTCGGATTGCTGCTGATTCCGGACGAATCCTCCTTTGGCCCTTGGATTCTGCTGGGGCGAGAGTTGGCTTCGCTGGGACCGCCCGGCCGCTTCCCGGTCGACCGCGCCCAAAACGGTTTCCGCTACGCCGGCCGTCTGCGGCACACCGCCGGTAAACATACGCTCACCTCGGGGTTCGAGCTCAATCGCCGCCAGGTCAACGGCAGCGAGGTCCTGCAGCATCGCGGACTGTTTCGCTTCAGCCGCAATTTCGGCCGCGACGTCGTCGACAATCTCCGTCACGGAACTCCCAGCAGCTACACCGTCGCGCTCGGCGACGTCCATCGAGGATTCCGGCAATGGTTCTCGCAGTTCTACATCGGCGATGAGTGGAAGCCGACGTCGAACCTGACTCTCAGCATGGGTTTGCGATGGGAGCCGGTGACGCGTCCGACCGAAGCCGATGACCTCACCAGTGTTCCCTACTCGTCCGACATGAATAACTTCGCCCCGCGCTTCGGCCTGGCGTATCGGCTGCCGGGCCGTTGGGGCGTGCTGCGCGGCGCCTACGGGCTCAACTACGGCGAGATCTTCGTCTCCACCTATATCCAGGCTCGGATCAGTACGCCACAGGTCCTCACCGTGGAGGTGGCGGCGCCGGATCTGGCGGACCCGCTCAAGGATCTTAATCCCGCCGATCTTGATCCGAACGCGCGCAGCACGACTTTCGACATCGCTCCCGATCTGAGCACACCCTATTCACACAACTACAACTTTTCGTGGGAGCTCAGCCTGCCAAAGGACACGACCCTCGAGCTCGGCTACGTCGGCAGCCGCGCGCACCAGCTGCTGTCGCACTGGTTTCTCAACCGCGCCCGGCCGGTTGAGGGCATTCCTCAGACAACCCGCACCGTCAATCAGCGCAGGCCCGACCCGCGCTTTTTCGAGGTGCTGCACGTCACCAACGGCTCGCGGGGTTATTTCGATGCGGCCAAGGTGACGCTGCGCACTCGCAGTCGTGGGGGGCTCAACGTCGAAGCTTCGTACTGGTTTAGCAAAGCGATCGACCTGGGAGGCAGCTATCTCAACACCGCCGCCAACGCCAACCGCTTCCAGACCAACTCTCCGACCGAATCCGACACGCACCACGAGCTCAGAGGGGTCAGCAACTTCGATTCTCCCCACGCGATGCTGTGGAACGTCAGCTACCAGACTTCCCCGCTGGCTGGCCGGCCCGCCTGGCTGCGCGGCCTGTTTGGCGGCTGGCAGCTCAGCAGCGTGTTACTGGCCAAAACGGGAACTCCGTTCACGGTCGAAGCGGGCTCGGACGCGCCCGGTTTCGGCAATGTCGACGGCCAGTCGAGCGACTCGCCGATTCTGCTCGACCCCTCGATCCTAGGCCGTTCGGTCGACCACCCGGATACCTCCGCCGCACAACTGCCCCGTTCGGCTTTTCAATTCATTCGTCCGACGGACCGCCGCGGCAACCTGGGCCGCAACACCTTCCGCCGGGACGGTATTTTCAATGTCAACTTCGGACTGTCAAAACGTTGGACTGGAGTGAACCCTAAAAATGAGACATTGAAATTCGGGACGAATTTCAGCGAATGGAAAGGAGTCCAGGATGGAAAGTCTCAAGCCGCGCAAGCCGCGGGAGTTCACGGTGGAGTTCAAGGAAGCCGCCGCCAGGCGGCTCCTAGCCGGCCAGAGCGGCACAGCGCTAAGCCGCGAGTTGGACGTCAAGCGCAGCCTGCTGTACCGCTGGCGGGACGCCTATCGCCAGGAAGGCGTCAACGGCTTGAGCCGGCGGCGAGGCCGGCCGAAACCCGGCCGCTCGGCGCCGCCCAAGATCCCTCGCGATCCGCGCGACGAACGCATCGCAGAGCTCGAACGACTGCTCGGCAAACAAGCCGCAGAGCTCGATTTTTTCGGACAAGCCTTTCGCGCCTTGAACCTCGCAGCCCCGACCAACGACGCCGGTGGCGCGAGCGGATCTACTCCATCGTCGAGCAGATCAGCGCCAAAGGCTCGCTCAGCGTCGAACACGCCTGCGAGCTCGGACGCGTGAATCGCGCCGGGTTCTATCGCCGGCTCGCCGTGTCGTCGCCCGCCGAGTGCGACATGGAATTGCGTGACCGCATGCAGCGGATTTCGCTCGAGAATCGTCGTTACGGCTACCGCCGCGTGACGGCCGAGCTGCGCCGCCAAGGCTTCCTCGTCAATCACAAAAAGGTCCTGCGGATGATGCGTAAGGACAACTTGCTGGCGGTACTCAAGCGGCGCTTCGTGCTAACAACGGATTCGAACCACTTCTTACCTGTTTATCCGAATCTAGCGGCGCACCTGAATGTGGACGGCGTCGATCAGTTGTGGCAATCCGATATCACCTACATTCGCTTGCGCGAGGCGTTCGTCTACCTCGCCGTGGTGTTGGACGCCTACTCGCGACGCGTGGTCGGCTGGCGGCTGGGGACGACGCTCAAAGCTGAGCTGGCTGTAGGGGCGTTGCGCGATGCGCTCGAGCTCAGACGCCCTGCCGCGGGGTGGATGCATCATTCCGACCAAGGCGTACAGTACGCTTCGAGCGCCTATGTCGAGCTGCTGGAGCAGCACGGCGCGATCATCTCGATGAGCCGCCGCGGCAACCCCTACGACAACGCGCGGGCGGAGAGTTTCATGAAGACGTTGAAGGCGGAGGAGGTTTGGTTGCAGCGTTATCGCACGCTTGACGAGGCGCGCGCATCGATCGGCGAGTTCATTGATGAGATCTACAACCAACGCCGGCTGCATTCGGCGTTGGGATATCGTCCGCCGGCGGAGTTTGAAGCGCTGGCGCGGCCGGCGGCAACAGCAGCGAGGAATCCGAAGTATGAGTTTTGAGAGGCATAGGCAAATCTATCAATCCGATGGGCCCTGGGCGGGCAGGGAGACATCGCCGGCGTTGGAGAAGCCGGGAGCGACCTTGGCGGCCGCCCCCGGCGCTCATCGTCTTGATGAGTTTGCGGCCGGGTATTCCTTGGCGGGTTGCTCTCCAGCAGAGCCCGCTCCCGCTTCCCCGGCTAGGACCAGCGTGCGACGATACAGCGAAGAAGGCAAGCGTTTTGCGGTGAATCGTAACCTGTCCCGATTTCGACTGTCTCACGCTTGGGGTTCACTCCAGACGCTCTCGGGAGACAACGCGCTGCTGCTGCGGGTTGAGTCGCTGAACTTGCTCAATCACCCGCAGTTCGCCGAGCCCGGCTCGAGTCTGACCGGCCGCAACTTCGGCGTCATCAGCAACACGCTCAACGACGGTCGAACCTTGACGTTTACTTTACGATTTCAATTCTGAACCAATATTCCAGGGGCCGGCGGTACGGCGTCGCGGTTCATCGCACTCCGAGCGGAACGAGACGCACAATGTCCTCTGGGGACTCTGCCCTCCACAATCGTCCCGTCCCGTCAGGTCAGAAGATCGGACCGGACGCGATTGTCGCTCTGCCGACGCGGGATCAGGGCGAATTCGACTTAGAAGCGTTGGCCGACTACTACGCGGCCATCGGGAAGGCTTGCGACCTGCCGTTGTTCGTCCAGACAACGGGCAACATGAGCGTCGATTTCGTCCTCAAAATGGCCCGGCGGATCCCTACCTTGCGGTTCGTCAAGGACGAAGCGGGCCACACGCTTTCGCGTATCAGTGAATTTCGGGCGCACGACGGCCCGGCAGTTTTCACGGGCGGTCACGGGCGGACGCTGATCGACGAGATGATGCGCGGCGTCGCCGGCAACATGCCCGCCTCCGGCTGGGTCGATCTCTACGTTCGGGTGTGGGATCACTGGCACGCTGGACGTCGCGACGAGGCTCTGGAAGTCTTCTCGAAGATCATGTTGTTCGTCACGCAAGCCACGGCACACGGCTTCCAGTCCTTGAGCTACGTCTTGCATCTGAGAGGGATTTTCCCCAATGACCGCATTCGGGGAGCGGATCAGCGGGCGGCTCGACGATCAAGCCAGGGAGGCTCTGCGTTTGACCTATACACACGTGCAACCGTATTTCACGGCGGATGCGGGGGAGGTTTGGAGGAGACGACGGGTTGCGCCGGATCGTAGGGCGTCTCGTACGGTTTCCAGCAAATCTTCCGTGCGCGGCTGTGCGCGGCATGATTTCGCCGTGATCCTTAGCCCGCACGTCGGAGGAGTCGGTGGATAGCTACTGAGAATTTCTTTCACGTTGACCGAAAACGACTCGTTGAAATCGCCCTAAGGCCTGTAAACAGGGGCTTAGAGCGCTCTAGAAGGGGGTTTGCGAGCCTCTCAGACGGTCATTCAAGCGAACGTTTTCACCACCTAACCGCCGCGGTACAATTTGAGCGTCGTGATCGGAACCACAATCAGCCACTACAAGATCCTCGACAAGCTCGGCGAGGGTGGTATGGGGGTCGTGTACAAGGCCGAAGACACCAAGCTCGAACGTGTTGTCGCGCTGAAATTCGTCCCCACTCACCTGCTGGGTGACGAGGAGGTCAAAAAGCGCTTCAAGCGCGAAGCAAAGGCTGCCGCCGCTCTGGACCACTCAAACGTCTGCACTGTGTACGAGATTGACGAAGCGGATAGCAAGACGTTCATCTCGATGGCCCTGATCGAGGGCGAGTCTCTCGACAAGAAGATCGAGCGTGGCCCGCTCAAGCTCGACGAAGCCCTCGACATTGCTCAACAGATTGCCAAGGGCCTGGAAGCCGCCTGTGAGAAGGGTGTTGTCCATCGCGATATCAAACCTCAGAACGTGATGGTGGACTCCAAGGGCCACGTCACGATCATGGACTTCGGCCTGGCACAGCTGACCCAGGCCAGCCTCCTGACCAGGCCCGACCAGACCTTGGGCACGACGTTCTACATGAGCCCCGAGCAGACGGAAGGTTCGGGCACGGATCAGCGTACTGATATCTGGGCTCTCGGGGTCGTGCTCTACGAGATGATCACCGGCCAACGGCCCTTCAAGGGCGATTACGACAAGGCCGTGATGTACTCGATCCTCAACGAGGAGCCGGAGCCCATCACGGGTCTGCGGACGGGAGTCCCGATGGAGCTGGAGGTCTTTGTAGGCAAGTGCATCGAGAAAGACGCCGAACGCCGCTACACGTCCGCGTCCGATTTGGCCAAAGATCTTCTCACGGTCGCCGACAACCTGAAGTCGGGCAAATCACGGATACTCTCTCAAATCAAGCAGGGACATCCCGACCCTAGCGAGACTCATGGGGCGGCCCAGCGTCAAGACTCGAGGCCCCGTGCTCTCGTTCAAAAGCTGTGGCTGTCCTGGGCTCTACTGGCTGTCACAGCTGTAGCGGCCCTGGTCTTGGCCATCAGCCACTTCGCTGAGACGCCGCCGCAACGTCCCGTGCGACGGTTCACGCTCACACCTGCTACCGCCCCTGACAGCAACGCAATCAGGGGCCTCGCCATCTCACCGGACGGTACGCGCATCGCGTTTTGGACGCCCCCGGAGAATGGCGGCGGTCTTTGGATTCAGCGTCTCGATGAGTTTGAGCCCCGCCGCCTCGAAGGCACCGACGGGGCTCGATTGCCGTTCTGGTCCCCCGGCAGCGACTTCATTGGGTTTCACGCGGACTCCGCCCTGAAGAAGATCGACGTTGAGGGCGGTCCGGCGATTCGCCTATGTGGTCTGGGGACGGCGGCTTTCTACGGGGGCTCATGGTCGCTTGACGGCCAAACAATCGCTTTCAGCATGGGAGGACTGACGAGCGCCTCGATTTACGAAGTCAGCACAGGCGGAGGCGAACCTCGAGAGGTGATCTCGCCGTATGAGATCTCCGAGTCTTTAGAACAACCGATTAGGGGGGTTTCGCGACCCCATTTCTTGCCCTCCGAGGGCCGCCGTGTTCTAGCTTTTCGGGCAGCCTCCGTGGGTTCCTCAATCATCTCAACCATCGTGGTCCAAGATTTGGACAGCGACCGGATGCTCTCGCTCGGGTCAGGCCACAGGCCGTCCTATTCTCCTACTGGTCATCTGATCTACGAAGCGGATCCACCGGTCTACGGCCTGTGGGCTTTGCCGTTCTCGGTAGAAACCCTGACGCGGACCGGCGAGCCGTTTATCGTCGCTCCGAACGGCCGGGTCTCCTCTGTGGCGTCGGATCAAACCCTCGTCTACCTGGAAGGCGCTGCATCATCGCGGCGCCAGCGGCTTGTATGGGTAAACCGCCGTGGCGAAGAGACCGGAAAGATTGGTGACGAAGGCAGCCGTCTGCGGTTTCCCGCTCTGTCGCCTGACGGGAGTCATGTGGCCGTCACCGACGGCGTGCTGGACGGTGTTTTGTGGGTTTGGAACGTCGAGCGAGGAGTCAGGACCCGACTAACGCGGATAACAGGCTCGCGCGCTGAAGGCCAGTTCCAGTGGGCCCCAATTTGGTCCCCTGACGGTACGCGAATCGCGGATTCCAACCGGCATGAGATCAAGATTCGGCAAGCGGACGGGGTCGGAGAAGAAGAGGTTTTAGCGTCTTCTACCGAATCGATTTTTGTGACGGATTGGTCGCGCGATGGGAATTACATATTGTTTGCGGAAGGCGTGCCGGGCGTCCTAAACATCGGCTATCTCGAACGTGCGGAGACCGGAGAATGGCGCCGAAGCATCTTTTCTGAGACTCCCGCCGACGAAAAAACCCCTCGATTGTCGCCCGATGGCCGTTACCTAGTCTATGTCTCGAACGAGACAGGCTCTTATGAAGTGTACGTGCAGCCATTTCCTGAGGCCGACCGTAAGTGGACTGTTTCCACCAACGGCGGAACCCAGCCGCGCTGGAGCCGAGACGGCCGAGAGCTGTTCTACGTGGAGGAAGACTCGCTGATGGCCGTGCCGGTTTCGACTGATTCCACATTCTCAGCGCGCGCTGCAGTTCGGCTATTCGCTCACCCGACCCTGCGTGGCGACTCGGCTGCTTCATACGATGTAGCCGGCGACAGCCGCATTGTGATGATCGAAGACGTCGAGTCCGAAGACGAAGCGCCGCAGGCGTCTATCCGCATCGTTCAAAACTGGTACGAAGAGTTCCGCGACCGAGACTAGGATAAGACGCTCAAACCAAATCAGTTAGCGTTCCGCAGCACTTAGCTGTCGTGATATCAAACTTGCTTGAATGATTGCGCCTCGCGGAGAAAGCGTTCACTGTATTCTTCGTCCTCTAACGTGTCGGAGCGCAGGAACTTCAGAGCGACGGCGCGTTTGAGCTTGGTGTCTTCGGCCTTATACACCACACCCATGCCACCCTCGCCGAGCTTCTCGAGGATCTTGTAATGGCTGATGGTCCGTCCAACCAAGATGCGACGATTCTACCGCTCGCGGCCTTGACAGGGTTTTCCTGGTGAAAACAAACGATGTCACGAACTCCCAAGCGATGGCCTCCCAAAAGCCCTTCTAGAGCGCTCTGGGACCTTGTTTAAGGGGCTTCGAGCGGTTTCAAGGGGTGGCTGGGTCAGCGTGAAAATAATTGTCAGTAGCTATCCGGCGGACTACTGAGATGCACGTTGTCGGCTGATCTCGCGGCAGTGGAATTGGAGTGTGAGGGCGATTTCCCAAAGCATATCTGCGGACGGGCGCAATCTTGCTCGCCTCAGCTTCTCGGGGACCTAATCAGAGCGAAGCTGGGCCAGAAGCAGCGCGGCGACCATGCGATGGCCCTGGGGGTTTAGGTGAGGGTCGAGGGCATAATAGTGCTCGGCTCCCAGCCGGGCCATTACGTTGACGACTTCGGTGCGTGACCTCCAATCCTCTGGGCCCAATCGGTCAACCGCCGCTCTCAGCGCAGAAAGGAACTGGGAACCGTTCTCGAAATCGGAACCCAAATCCGTCACTACCAGTCGCGCATTTGCAAGCTCGACCGGTCCCTGGTTCAGAACGTTGAGGAAGTCGGCGACCGCCTCTCGCTTGCCGCGAGACCCCCGACCACGAGCAACGTTCGGGCGTGGCCAACCCACACGGTGAAGCTCCTCCATCGCCCGCGGAGCAAGGATTCTCTCGTAGACGCGGTAGATGTACCTCAACGGATGAAATCGCTGTGTGCTGCGGTGAAATTCGACGATGGCGTCGAATTCTTCCCTAGTCTTCGGCCCAAGCTTGGAGCGGCGCAGGTAGGTTCGATTCTCTTCCTGATCATTGCCGCAGTACTGCAGAATCACCGTCTCGAGGCGACTCCGGTCGATACGCTGAAGTAGGGCAAGCTCTCGGGCCGTGCCATACGACGATATGCCTGCGTTCAATACCGGGAAACCTAGCTCCGCCTCGATCAACGATACGAAAGACTCATCCTCGTCGACGCCCCATCCCAGCGTGTACGAATCGCCCAATGCGACAACGCGGGGCGAATCCAGTGAAGATTCGTCATCACGTGTGCCCAGGCGGTTGATCCGATACTCATTCCGGAACTCCACATTTTCAAATTCACAGACTCCCTCACGCAGCCGGTAGAGCAACTCAGAATCGAACTCTGCGCAGTCGGGGTCGCCGTGAATCACGTTCCAGTCGCTCGTGTAGACGAGTCGGGCCAGGTCACTCAAGGGAGAGATCGCGGCCAGACGGGGAGATGCCCCTAGCAGCGCCAACGAGCTATGGAGAAGGGCCCACGTCAGAGCTCCGTGTCACCCCGACAGCGACGGGAAAGAGCCGCGGTTTGGTAACCGCCAGAGTCCAGTGCATCACCAAAAAGGCGACGATCAGGAAGCTGGGGTTCAGCCTCCCGGTCATAGCAGCGGCGAAGAGCCCGCAACAGGCCACCGCCAGCACGGCAATCGGGACGGATCGAGCTCCCGCTAATCGGCTAGAAAGTATTCCGAAGCTCGCAGTGGAATAAATGCGAACGGCGCTGAAGGCCCAGGCGGCCGTCAGCAGCAGAAACGTTAGATGCGGCGCCTCCAGGACCGGCTGAGCCCGCGTGTTAACGGCTGCCAGCAGCAGCGCCCCCATAGGGAGCAAAGTCAAGATTCGGGCTAGAGCGCGTCCCCGCAACATATGTCCAAACCTCAAGGCGCTCAGGGTAACCTACCTTCGGGTTGCGCCCGAAATGCCAGCCGGCCGCCGTCATTCCTGATAACGCCCGACATCCGGCGGACTCGCTGGATAGCTGTGTTGACCTCGTGGTCGAAGTCGGTGAAGGTTTTCTGTTTCCAGGGGCGTCTTTGAGACTCGTCACGGATGACGAGGTCGCCTTGGCGCTCGAACTGGAGGGTCAACACTTCCAAGGGTTGGCCGCCAAGCTTGATGCGGCCGCCGGACTTGCGCAGCTCGCCAGTCCGGGCATTCAGCTCAAAGGCTGCAAAGCGGTATTGAACGCCCATGCAAGCAGTGCCTCTAGCCCGCATTTCTCAGTGCGCCGTAATGGCGCGAACACCCAGTGGGGTGAAAGGCCCCAGCGCTCCGGGCCAGCAAGGCCGATCCCGCGGCCCGACGGGTGTTGGCAGGCTCTCAGACAGGCCTTATTGCGCCGATGCTCTCTGAGTAGCGCGAGCATTCTCCAGCCCTCGTACCGACAACGTGCGGCCTGGGGTGCGTTCGGTTGCCCGGCGATAAGCAGTCTCCGATTCGCTGCTCCGGCCTAGGCGGAGAAGCTCCTCGCCGAGTAGTTCGAATGTGGGCTTGAACACACGAGGCGGCCCGAAGGCATAGGGCAGCGCATCCTCCGCTTCGGCCGCTGAGCGAAGGATCGAGATACCCGCATCCGCTCTCCCGTCAGCGATTTCGCCGAGTCCTCGTAGCTCGTTGAGGTGAAGGGCGTGGTAGGGCGACTGCGGTGTCACCGCCTCAGCGCTAAGCCGGCGCGCCGGTTCCGCGTTTCTCTGGCGCAACGCGGCGAACGCGTTGGTGAAATCGTAGCTGAGCCGCCCCTCATCGGCTATCGGATCGTACGTCCATCTCGACGCCAGGTCCCAGTCTTCGGTGTCGAGCACATGACGGGCCCTCATGGACAAGAAGTAGTCGCGCTCACTCCGGTTCGGGTCCTCGTCCATGCGGCCGTGGCAGGAATCCATCAATGCCGCGGCTTCGGCCGTTTCTCCGAGCATTAAATGACCGTAGTGCAACCACGAGGAGTAGTGCCCGCACAGGTTCGGTCGTCGGCCGCGAGCGGCCAGTTGACCGTCCTGGGTATCGCGAGCACGGATATTGCCGCTGATGACCTCGGGCCACATTCCCAGCGCCACGAAGATGTGCGTTGTCATGTGCTGTGCATGGGCGGCGTTGGGCGCGATGTCGGCGTACGCTTTGGCGGCGGGCAGGCCGAGCGGAGCATGAACCGGGTCGTCGAACGAATGAATGATGTAGTGCGCGGCTCCAGGGTGACTCGGGTTCGCGTCAAAAACCGGTTGCGCCACCGCCGCCGCCTTCATGTACGTGGCGAAATCGCGGCTGCCGTTGCGGCTTCCCAAGATCGCTAGCGAGTAGAACGCGCGGGCCTCGTGGTCGCCGGGGTAGGTCTCGTGCAGTTCCTGCATCGCGTCCATGTACGCAAGGTCCCGCGTCTCTTTTGATCCGTCCGCGTACAGAGTCTCGAGGGCGTCGAGATACATCGCTTCGCGCTCAGTGGCGGCTCGCTCGCGGCGCCCCTTGGGACTCGGGGCTAGCTTAGCCAGCGCCTCCTTGGCAGTCTTCGCGTCCTTCTCACGCCAGAGGGGGTGGTTATACGTCATCGCCTCGCCCCAGTAGGCAAGGGCGAATCCAGGGTCGGCCTGCTGGGCCTCAATAAAGGCCTCGGCCGCGGGCTCGAACTCAAAGCTATGCAGCAGCAGCACGGCCCGAACAAAGGGCTCCTGGGCGGCCCTGTTGCCAGAATTGGGGAACGACAGGCTGCCCAATCCCTCGATGTGGACGAGCTTGGCGGACGCGGCGGTCGAGCTCTCGGCGCCGAACAGCCCAGGTCCGCCGCCGGCGACGAATAAGCCGGCCAATATTGCCGCGCCCAAGAAACTGTTCAGCGGTTTTACGAAATGCTGCATCGAGACCTCCCAAACAACGGGATCACACGATTCATATTGTAGGTTGTCACACTTCATCCCAACATGCACGAGGAGCCCCACGGCTCTCAAGTAGCTCGCTACAGCCCATTTGGCGCCACCTTGCATGTCGGCGCTAGCCCAGGGCTAGCGAGTGAAATCGCGGAGAACGACCCAGCCGGTCTCGCCTTGCTCCCTAGTGTAGTGCGTCACTCAGATTGCACCTTATCACTGCGGCGTCATCTGGCCGTAGGGGCGTGACATGTCGCGCCCTTGGTGCCGGAGCACTCCACAAAACATCGATTTTCGGTCCAGCGGCCCCCTGCAGACCCCCTCCATCCGCGAGGGACTCGGGATTGCAAGGTTGAAGGGCGCGACATGTCACGCCCCTACGATCCTCCTGCTTCACGAGGTTAACTCCGTTATGTCACGGAATTTCTGGCGACCTACACTAGGCTAATGTGAAATATCAATGTCATTCACGATCCTACGATTCCGGACGGAAAGCTCCCGCCGATGGGTAATAGGTGCGACAACTCGCCGCCCCCGATCTGGTTGACTCTAGTCGCTGGCGCTAGCGTGCAAACCGAGGAGTCGAGTCTTGAGTGCTAGTCTTTATGCCATGAGACACACTGGACGGCTATGGATCATCAACGTGCTTGTCATCATGGTCTTCGCCGGGCTTGGCCTGCGAGCCGTGGAGGAGCCCAAGAACGACTTTCGTTTCGCAATCATTGGCGACCGCACCGGCGGCGCCCAGCCACAGATCTACGGTCGAGTCTGGCGGGAAGTCGCTCTGCTGCATCCGGACTTCGTCATCAACGTCGGAGACACGATTCAGGGCGGAGACGACGAGACCGCGCCCGCCGAGTGGGAGGAGCTGCGGCCTATTTGGTCTCGCTACAAGCATTTCCCTCTTTACTTCACGCCCGGCAATCATGACATTTGGTCCGATCTCTCCAAGCAGCTCTACGAGCAGGAGAGCGGTCGGCCGGCTCACTACTCGTTCGATTTCCAGGAGGCCCATTTCACCGTCCTGGACTCAGCGGCGCGGCGCGACTCCCCGTACCGTGGCCGGTTGAGCCCAGAGCAGCTCGAGTTCCTCGAACAAGATCTGCAAGCGAACCAGGAAAAGGGACCCAAGGTCGTAGTGTTCCATCACCCGTTTTGGATCGCGGAGATGGAGGCCGAGGACAGCGAGTTTCCACTACACGAACTCGCCAAGAAGTACGGAGTGAGCCACGTCATAAGCGGGCACGGCCACAAGTTCGTGCGTAGGGTCCGGGACGGAATCTCTTACATGGAAGTCGGCAGTTCGGGCGGACAGATGACCCGCGGGCTCACACGGGGAGAGGGCTTCAAGGACGGTCGCTTCTACCATTGGGTTTGGGGCCGCGTGGAGCGCGGCAAGGCATCGTTTTTGGTCAAGGAGATCGGCGGCGCGATGGGCGAGGGCCGCATGTTCCCCGCCGAGGACTGGAACGAGACGGGTCCCAAGTTCGATGTCGGAGCCCCGGCGCTGACCTACCAGCCGGAAACCTAACGGCAGCCCTTGAGTACCTCTGTATACGACTCCTGCACATTGACCTGAAGACGATTGCCCCCGAGTCTCGTCCGCTCGCTCAGCAGCAATGAACGCCGATGGTCCCATTAGAACGAGACACAGCAGCAAGGCGAAACGGGGCCGATTGTGGTGTCACGAAAGCAACTGGGGAACGACCCCAGTGCTGTCCGCGAAGCGATCGAGCTTAACGCCCATGACCTGAGCCTGCGTGATCCACAGATTAGCGAGGGGAGTCCCGTCCGAACACTTCAGATGCCGGTCGAGCACGAGTTGTCCGCCGCCGGAGCCGGCCACAATGATCGGAAGATCGTTGTACTGATGCGTTGCTCCGTCGCCCAGGCCGGCGCCGTAAGTGAAGACCGTATTGTCGAGCAGCGTTGAGCCGTCAGCCTCTTGGATGCTATCCATTTTTTCGACGAGATACACGAACTGCTCCACGTGGAAGCGATCGATCTTCAACAACTCTTCCGTGAATTCTCTCGGGCTATGAGACATCAGATGATGGCTCACGGGCTTATCGAAAAGCCCCTCGAACATGAACGGCGTATTCCAACGTTCGGGGCCGACCATCAGCGTGGCAACGCGCGTCAGGCCTGTCTGGAGCGCTACGACCATCAGATCGCCCATGAGCCGGATGTATTCGCCCCGCGGCAGATACGCGTCGGGAGGCTCCGCCATCGAAACCTTGGTTAGCTCTCCCTTCATTCGCTCGAGCTTGTCCATCTGCTCTTCGATGGTGCGAATGGAATCGAAGTACTCGGCGAACTTGTCGCGATCGGCGTAGCCAAGCTCCCGTTCGAGCGAGCGGGCGTCCTCGAGCACGAGGTCGGTTATGTTGCGAAATTCCCGAACTTCTTGTGTTCCGAACAACCGGCGGTAGGCTTTGCGCGGATCGCGAATCGACGGCGCGACATGCCCGGTTCCATACCAGGAGATGTTGTCGAAGTAGATCGACTCCAGATTGTCCTTGTGGCTGTTGCAACTGAATTCCAGTGTGCGAAAAGGAGTCGCGTGTCCGATTTCGTCCGCGATGACGTGGTCCAGCGTGCGCTCCAAAGGCCAAGCCGACGTTTCGACGGAGAACGGCGCGGCGCTCGACAGAAAGCAGGAAGCGCACTGCGCGTGGACGTCGGTGCCGTTTTGGAAGGTGCGGTCGAGACCCGTGATGAGAGCTACCTTGTCTTTGATCCTGCCGAGCGGCTCCAACGCAGGCGTCAGCTCGATCGCGTGAGAGCCAACCGGAATCTTGCTCTCGGTGACTTGGCTGAGGTCGCCGTTGAAGCCCGGCAGCCCGGCATGCCCTTCTCCGGGGAAGAAGTTGCGCCGCACGATGCCGATCGGTACGTAGTAAAAGCCCAGACGCAGGGGCGGGTGCTGTTGGGACGTCGATTCTCGCGCGGCCGCGCCCAAGCTTTCGAGCCACGGCAGAGCGAGGGCGGCGCCTCCCGCGCCTCGAAGAAATGATCGTCTGGACGTGATTCGCATGGGATTGCTATCGCTTCCTGGGCTCAACTGGATTGTACTTCGTGAGGAACGGTTCGCTCAGCACAATCTGTTTCAACATCTCTTGGATTCGGTAGTCGCCGCTCGCAGTATCTCGCACAATGCGATCGAGCGCCGGTTCATCGGAGACGTCCACTTCCCGTCCTAGTGCGAACGCAAGCAAGTGCGCCGCGAAGGCGCGGGCAAACCGATCTTTCTCGGCCAGGATCGCGTCTTTGAACTCGACGATATTAGTGAATTTGCGCCTTCCAAACAGAACGCCGCCCGCATCCACCGCGCGACCGTTATCGTAAGTGTCACGCCAGACTCCGGTTGGACCGTAGTTTTCCAGGGCAAAACCCAAAGGATCGATCTTGGCGTGGCAGCCCGCGCAGCCCGGTTGGGTGCGATGCGCCCCGAAGCGCTCCCGCAGCGTCAGGTCTTTGTGCTGTTCGGCATCTCCCTCTTTGGGTAGCGGCGGTACGTTGGCGGGCGGCGGATCAGGCGGGTCGTTGAAGATTACGCCCGCAAGCCAGGCGCCCCGTGTGATAGGTTGCGTCCTCAGCGGGTTTGAAGTCATGGTCATGACGGCCGCGTTCGTGATCACCCCGCCCTGCCGGCGATCCGTAACCGGGACGCGGCGGAACCCGATGGCTGTCGGCGGGACCTTGCGAGGGCGAGTGCCGTCTCGATACCAAGAATCCAGCGTTTCGCTGCGATAGCTAAAATCCGAATCCACCAGCTCCAGAATCGAGCGGTTCTCGATCAATATCGTTTCGAAAAGCAGCAACGGCTCCAGCATCATATGGATGCTCACGCGGAATTTGGCGAAGTAGAAATCCGGAAAGCGCTGAGGGTCGGGAACCGAGGAGACGATGCGCTCGAGCTGCAGCCACTGCGTCGGGAAGCTGTCGCAAAAGCGCTTCAGGCGAACGTCCTTCAACATGCGATCCACTTGTTGCCCTAGCGCCACCGGGTCGCGAAGCTTCTCTTCGGCAGCCAGATCGAGCAGCTCCTGATCCGGAATACTTCCCCAAAGGAAAAACGATAGACGCGATGCCAATTCGAAATCGTCGAGGCGCTCGGCTGCATCGCTGGCGCCCGCCTGTTCATAGAGATAGAGGAAACGCGGGGACGCCAGGGCGGCCGAGGCGGCGGCTTTCATGCCGTCGGCGAAGGACTCGCCGGACTGGATCCGCGACAGCGCGTAGTCGGCATAGCGATCGAGCAAGTCGTCTTCAACCGGCCGACGAAACGCCCGCGTGAGGAAGTCCCGCAACTGCTCTCTGACCGCAGCTTCGGCGTCTTCAAGCCCCGGGTGCGGCATGAACAAGCGCGGCCAGGCCCGGCTTGTGGTCTCGTTGAAATCGTGGCTTTCGACAATCGACCTGCTGAGATTCAAGAACGACTCCAGCAATAGCGGCGATAGCGTAAGGTGATCTCCGCGGTTGTCGTAGCCGTGCTCGGCCCGAAGATCCTGTGGAAACGGCGCGACGCCGGCCAGGCGTTTGTCGATCAGCTGCGACTTGCCCAGGGGCCGGCTGCCGGCTTTGAGATTCTCCGGCATCTTGCCGGTCTCGGGGCGGAAGTAGCCGTACGCTCGCAGCATGCGTTCCGGCAGCGCGAAGACATCGACTTGCAGCTCGAACAGGTCTTGGACCGCATTGTTGTACTGGAAGCGATTCATTCGCCGAATCGGCGTTTGCGGCAAAGCTTCTTGAGAGCTGACGGCGACGTGCAGCAGTTCCCGTAGCTCGGCAACAAGCTGTTGACGCTTCTCCGGCGCCAATGGCGGCTCGCCCCCTGGCGGCATAACTCCGGAGTCGAGGACTCTGACGAGATCTCTTACCAGTTCGGGATTCTTCGTGAGGTCGGCGGCTCTGCGTAGTTCAAACAGGTTGACTTTCCCACTCGGATTGCCGCGCTCCCCATGGCATTTGACGCAGCTTTGTCGGAACACCGGCTGCAGAATGTTCTTTAGGACATCTGCCTCGGCCGCCTCAAGGTTCGGCAATATGCAAATCGTCACCGCCAAAAAGCAGACGGCGCGGCAACCAATTGCAAATCGTCGAGGCATCACCCGCATCATAGCTGAGCCCTCATAAAAACCTCTGGGGGGTCGACCATTAATTTAGCAGTCCGCCCCGGCCAAGCCTCTCCAAAAAGCGGCGGTGTGAGATAGTCCTGCCTGTCAAGCTGGTGAAATGGCGCCGCAGCGCGCCATGACAGGTTCAGAACTCAGGATCGAGAGTTCGAAGGCGATATGCACGAGTTCGGTCATTGACCGATCCCGCGCATGGCCAGGGGCGGAGCTGTATCAACCATAATCAGTATTTGCGGCCTGTCAGGGCGCTGATGGTGGACCGATTGACGAAACTCGATGTGTCGTTGCGCATCTGGCGAACGCCCGATATCGTACGTTTGGCGAGGCCAGGCTCTGGTTTCGTACCCAAAAGGGTTTCTCGACGCTGGCGACGGAGAACCCCCAGCCAACCGGCGCTGAATTGAGTGAGCACACCTGTCGATTCGCGACCCGACAGCCTCGGGCGACGCTCTTTCCGATTATGCGAGTAGTCGATGAACGACCTCGCCGTGGACGTCGGTCAGTCGAAAGTCTCGGCCCGAGTAGCGATATGTGAGCTTCTTGTGGTCAAGACCCAGCAGGTGCAGGATCGTGGCGTGGAGGTCGTGGAAATGCACTTTGTCTTCAACGCTGTAGTATCCGTATTCGTCGGTGCGGCCTAGGTTCTCGCCGGCTTTGATTCCGCCGCCGGCCAGCCACATCGTGAAGCCGTGCGGGTTGTGATCGCGCCCATCGGCGTTTTCGGCTGTCGGAGTGCGGCCGAATTCGCCGCCCCAAATCACGAGTGTGTCGTCCAGCAGCCCGCGGCTCTTCAAGTCCGTCAACAGACCGGCAATCGGCTTGTCCGTTTCGGCGCATTTCTTGCTGATTTCTTTCTTGAGGTTGGAGTGATGATCCCAGCCGTTGCTGTTGCACTGGACGAACCGCACTCCTCGCTCGCAGAATCGACGCGCCATTAGGCACTGCGTGCCGAAGTCTTCGGTGAGCGGATCGTCGAGGCCATAGAGCCGCTGAGTAGCCGCGGTTTCGGCGCTGATGTCTTGTACTTGTGGGGCCGCCGCCTGCATCCGGAAGGCTAGCTCAAAGCTTGCAATGCGGCTCTCGAGCTCGCTTTCGTAGCCGACGCGTTCGCGGTGCTGCTCGGAAAGATCGCTTAGCATGTCGAGCTCGAGCCGCTGCAGATCGGCCCGATTTGTGCCATCGCCGATGAACGGGAACTTCGCGTCCTTGGCTTTGGCGTTTCCGTAGCCAAGCGGCGTTCCCTGGTAGGCCGCGGGCAAAAAAGCCGAGCTGAAGTTGTTCGCCCCGCCCTCGGCCAGGGCCTGACTCATGGTGATGTAACCGGGCAGGTCTTGGTTTTCCGAGCCCAGCCCGTAGGTGATCCAAGAGCCCATCGCCGGCCGGATAAACGTGTCACTGCCGGTGTGCCACTCGAGCACCGCGCCGCCGTGCCGCGGATTCGAGCAGTGCATCGAGCGAATGATCGCAAGGTCGTCAACCTTCGTCGCAACATTCGGGAACAGCTCGCTCACCCAGGCGCCGCTCTGCCCGTGCTGCTTGAACTCAAACGGGGAGCCGATCAAATCTCCGCCGCGGCGCGGAAACGAAATAACCCGCGGGCCCGCGAAGGGTAATGGTTTGCCGCTGTCCCGGTTGAGGATCGGCTTGGGGTCGAAAGTGTCAATGTGCGACGGTCCGCCGAACATGTACAACATGATGACCCGCTTGGCGCGGGGAGCGAAGTGCGGCTCGCGAACGGCGAGAGGGTTTGCCGCAATGGCTTCATCGGCCAGGAGCGCGGAAAGCGCGAGCGAGCCGAAGCCCGCTCCCATGCGATTCAAGAGCTCTCTTCGCGAAATTGGCGGCATCGGGTTCAGGTTCATTCTAGCGCTTGTCGGGGTCGAGCGCGCTCGACCCGCGGGCGTGGCACGCTACGCCCCTACCCGCGCATTTACATCACGTAGACGAACTCGTTCGACGACAGCAGCACGCGGCACAACGCTTGCAGAGCCGCTGACCGACGTTTCCGCGGATCGAGCTCGGCCGTTGCCATTTCGTAGCGCTCCAAAAACGCCTTCGACCGCTCCGTTTCTGTTGGGCTCGGGGGTCGCAGGTGCACGAGACGGTAGGCCGCTACGACCTGATCCTCTGCCGACGAGAGTCGCTCGGCAAGGGCCTTTGAGGCCCGTTCAACCATTTCGCTATTCATCATGAACAGGGCTTGCGGAGCGACCGTCGTGGTCGCTCGTTTCCCGTTGATCGTCGATGGATTCGCAAAGTCGAACGTCTCGAAGACATCAAACAGCGCACTGCGGATCACGGGCAAATAGACGCTGCGCCGATTCGACTCGTACAGCGCGGGATCCCGCGACTTCCCATCATTCAGGTTGACGAAGTTGGCGTGGGTCATCGCCCTGCCGCCGCCCTGACCGTCTAGCCGGCCCGAGACGGCTAGCAGTGAATCGCGGATCACCTCCGCCTCCATGCGGCGGCGGTTCATCCGCCACAGTAGGCGGTTTTCAGGATCAACCTCGGCGTGGGGCGGGTTGGGCGTACTGTTCATCTGAAACGCGCTCGAGAGCATGATCAGCCGGTGCATCGCCTTCATCGACCAGCCGCTGTCGACGAATCGAGTAGCCAGCCAATCAAGCAGCGCCGGGTTGTCGGGTCTCTCGCCCAAAAGACCGAAGTTGTCGGTCGACCGTACAATCCCCTCGCCGAAGTGGCCCTTCCAGATACGGTTCACCATCACTCGCGCGGTGAGCGGATGCTCCGGTTTGGTCAGCCATCTCGCAAGCTCTAGGCGGCCGCTGCTGTCGGCGCCGATCGCGGAACGCTCCCCGCCAAATATGCGCGGGAATCCTCGCGGCGCCGCCTCGCCTGGTGTCAAGTGATTGCCACGTAGCATCACCGGCAGATCGGCGATGTGGCCGTCTGTCACGGCCATCGCCTTGGGGATCGTTTTGTACTGCGCCTTCGCTTCCTCGACCGCCCTCCGTTGTTCGGCAATGACGGCTTTGGGTGTTGTCGCCTGGTTGTAGTTCGTCACGAAGTCGTCGTGGTAGTCGAATCTTGCCTCGATCTCGCTGAGCCTGCGCTCTTCTTCGGCGCTATGGAGAGCCACCGCATTAAGCTTGGATGTCACGCGGTACGTCAGCACGGTCTTCGTGCTGGTGAAGACTCCCAACAGCGAGTAGTAGTCTTTGGTCGATATCGGATCGAACTTGTGGTCGTGGCAGCGGGCGCAGTCAACCGTAAGCGCCATGAAGGCGCGAGTCGTAGTGGCGAGCTGCTCGTCGGCGAAATCGAGCTTCTGCTTGACCGGGTCGTCTTCGCCGACCATCTTGGGGCCCAGCATCATGAAGGTCGTCGCGATCAGCCCCTCGGCGCGATTCGCATCGCCCCAGTCGGTCAACAGATCACCGGCGAGTTGCTCGCGCACAAATTGGTCGTAGGGCTTGTCATCGTTGAACGCGCGGATGACGTAATCGCGGTAGCGCCAGGCGTCGCCGTGAACGATGTTGTCGTCCATGCCGTTGCTGTCGGCGTAGCGGGCGATATCGAGCCAGTGCCGGCCCCAGCGCTCGCCGTAGCGGGGCGAGGCGAGCAAGCGGTCGACGAGCTTCGCGAAGGCTGCGGGGCTTTCGTCGACGATGAAAGCGGCTACTTCGTCCGCCGTCGGCGGCAGGCCGTGCAGGTCGATGGTCGCCCGGCGGATCAGCGTGAGCTTGTCAGCCGGGCCGGCGGGGTGAAGGCCCTTGCCCTCAAGCGCCGCCAATAGGAAGCGGTCAATCGGCGAGCCACGACCCTCTGGAACCGGTGGGTCACGCACCGGCTGAAACGCCCAGTGAGACGTCTGCTCCTGGCTGAAGCCGGCCTCTTCGACCGAACCCTCGCGGCGAGGAACTCCGGAAGGGCGAGCAGAACCTGGCCAAGGCGCCCCCGCTTCGACCCAACTCGTGAGCACAGCGATTTCAGCCAGCGGAAGCTTCTTCTTCGGCGGCATCTGCACGAACGTGTCGTGGTTGACCGCAAGGATGAAAAGACTCTTGTCGGGTCGCCCCGGAACCAGCGCCGCGCCCGAACGCCCTCCCTCGAGTAGCCCCGCTAGCGAGTCCAGCCGCAGACCGGCCTGTCCTTTGCCGCTGTTTGGGCCGTGGCAGGCATAGCAGTTGTTCGCGAGTATCGGGCGGACCTGCTTTTCGAAGAGGTCGTCGCTTTGAGCAAGCGCGCAAGGAGAATTTGCGATGCCCGCCGCAAAGATCAGCGCGCTCCACCAAGTTCTACCGCGAAATGCCATGGCAACGATACTCACAGCGCCTTAACCGCAGATTGAGCGTATCACGCGGAGGCTGGTTTGTTGTCGCCGAAGGTCCCCCAGTATTCGGCCCGCTGAATGGAGGGACCTTTCCGGCGGAAAGCGATCGGGCCCCGCCGTCTCGCAGAGCTCGGGCGAATCGAGCACGTCGCTGGGGAGGTTTCGGCGCCGCCCGAGGCTGGATGCTCAAATTCAACTTGCTCAGCTCGCTTCCATGTGAAACAGAATGGGGGGGAGGGTTGCAGCCAGATCGCTGGCTGGCGGCTGTGCTGGCTATTCGAATTGCCTGGATCGCCAGTTCGGAGAGGAGAGTTGACGGGTGCGAGACTACTCCGCGAACGGCAGGCTCGACAGGAACAGCGGTCCACCTTCCAGAGAGCCTTCCCCACGCGGGGCCGAGCACTCGATGTACAGACGCATTTCGCCGTGCGTTTCGATCGAGTACGGGAAGTTCTCTTCATCCTTAATCTCAGATAACGGGACCTCTCTGGTTTCCCCGGCAGCTACGGTACCTATTTCGGCCCTGAGCACATAGAATTTTCCAGTCTCGCTGGTCACATCGGTCTGGAGTGTGATGTAGGTCCGCTCCCAACCGAAGTCGTCTAGATTGGTGAATACTATGCTGTCCGGGGTTCGTCGAACGTCAGCGTGGATTGGGTAGATGAAACTCGTGGCCGAGCCCAGCAAGACCATGGCCACGAGCGCGACCGTCGATAGCACGTGTTTCTTCATAAGGGGAAATCTCCAGTCTTAGCCACATGACCCCCAGAATCCAGCCTCCGACATAGGCCGCCAGGTCGAGTGGGTCGAAAAACCCGGCCAGCGTTTCGGTGAGTTGACCAAGCTCCCAGGCAAACCCTACTGCTAGGGGCGCGAAGAGCCACGATCGCTGGCTCAATCCGTTTCGCCCGGACCAGATCGTGACTTGTAGGCACGTCGCCCAATACATCCAGAGGCCGCCCGGCAGCGAGAAGGTCAAGAATTCCCGTAGTTCGCGGTTCTGAACGAAGCGAGCTAGATCAGTTGGACTGGAAGGCCAGGTAGGCCCGAGCCAAGTGCCAATCAATAGGCGTTCGGGGCGAAGCGCGAGATAGAGTGCAACGCCAAGAAGAAGCGCGACCGTACCCGCCACGGTCGGCCGCAGCCTGCTCACCCCGACATGCACTGAATCACCAAGTATCCCATCACCCACAGCGCCCGCGCGATCCAGCCAGCGGGGGGATACCTGCCAGAGGCTGCTGCAACAGACTGGGGGGAAGGGTTGCAGCGACCAAGCGGGACCTAGCTGGTCTTGACCTCGTCCATGCTCTCAAAGCCTAGGGCCCCAATGGCTCCTCGCCGAATCGGATCGGTGATACGGTTGAACTCGTTCACGCCGAAGTCCATTCCGAGGACCGTCCGAATCGGACGCTTGCCGGCGGGCGTCGCGATCAGGTCCAGCATTCCATCAACGCAGAGCTTGGGATCGGTGGGGCCCTCGGGGTTTGCGAACATCTCCATGAAGCCGGCCATCATCTGCTCGAAACTCTCCTGAACGTCCTTGAGCTGTTCGAGCCTTGCAGCGTCTCCCGGTGCGGGGGCGTTGGGTGTCAGCTCTGTGTTGAACGGACCGGGCTCTACGATGACGACGTCGATGCCACTGCCGGACACCTCGTAGCGCAGGGACTCAGAGAGGGCCTCAAGAGCCCACTTGCTCGCATGGTATATGCCAAAGGAGGGGAGGACGATGCGGCCGCCAATGCTCGTGACGTTGATGAAAAGCCCTTCCCCCTGCCGTCGCATCTGGGGGAACACCGCTCGCGCCACGCGGAAGGGGCCGATGGTGTTGACGTCGAGGTTCTGACGAAACTGCTCGGTCGTGAAAGCTTCGGTGGGACCCTGAGGCATGACGCCGGCGTTGTTGATTGCCACGTCGATTCGCCCAGCTTCCTCGATCACCGTCGAGACAGCCGTTTCGACGGAAGAGTCCGACGTCACGTCCAACTCGAGCACGTGAAGAGCTGCCTTCTGCGAGTTGGCATAGGCTCTCAGCTCGGAGGCTGGCTTCTCGTTCTTGGCGTCCACTCCGCGCATCGAGGCGTATACGGTATGCCCTTGGTCCGCCAGGGCCTTCGCGGCTCCGTTCCCGAAGCCTGTGCTGCAACCCGTGATGAGAATTACTTTCGACGTCAAGTTGATCGCTCCCGGTTAGCCCGCCCGTCTCCTGCGGGCGTAGTATCGCACGAGTGGTCCATGGGCCAGCCGATCGGCGCTGCAACGGTCTGGGGCGGATGGGTTGCAGGGATTGAGAGCCTAACGACCTATCAGCGGTACAATCGAGCCATCTTGATCGGCCAGACGATCAGTCACTACCGCGTCCTCGACAAGCTCGTCGAGGGCGGCATGGGCGTCGTCTACAAAGCCGAGGACGTGAAACTTGCGGCCCTGGCGGTCTGAAATTGGGTGACGTGGAAGCGAAATGGAGGAAGCTTCCTGATGCGATCCAGTGTTAAAAGACGCGAATTCCTACAATCTTCGGTTGTCGCCGGCTTGGCTTCCATGGTTTCCGCGGGCCGGGGTGCCGCCCAGAACGCGAAGGTTCGGCCGGCGCCGATGATGCCCCAGCCGAAATCTATTGAGACGAACGGCATCCGCATGGCCGTCTATGAGAAAGGCGAAGGCACGCCTATTGTCTTCTGCCATGGCTTCCCCGAGCTGGCCTTCTCGTGGCGGAGCCAGGTCAAGGCGTTCAGCGAGGCTGGCTACCGTGTCCTCGCACCCGACCAAAGGGGCTACGGCCTCACGGACCGTCCCGAGCCCGTCGAAGAGTATCACCTCGGCGTGCTCTGCGACGACATGGCGGGGATGCTCGACCAGTTCGAAATCGACAAGGCCGTTTTTTGTGGCCATGACTGGGGCGGCCTCGTAGTCTGGTCCATGGTGAGGCTTCATCCGGACCGTTGCCTGGGCGTCATCGGAGTGAACACGCCCTGCCGACGCCCGCCTTCTCTCCCTCCGGTAGAACGAGAGTCGCTCATTGTCAGGACCGAGAACTACTACGCGCGCACCTTCGGGGAACCGGGCCGGGCGGAGGCTGTTCTGTCTCGGGACGTTCGCAAGACGATGAAAACGCTCATCGCGCGGGGCCACATCTGGAACGTGGAAGCGTTTCGCAACTTCCCCGAGGATTCCCCGGAACGCCAGATGGACCTGCTTGCGATGATCCAACGCGACGAACTTCCGTTTGAACAGTTCCTACCGGAAGAGGTGATCGACTACTTCGTTGAAACCTTCGAGATCACCGGTTTCACGGGTGGACTCAACTGGTACCGCGCCTGGCGCTATGCTACACAGGCTTTTGAGAATGCCAAGTGGGAAATCGACGTACCCTGCCTCTACATCGGCGCTGAACACGACGTGGTCCTGCCACCCTCCTCAGCAGACGGCATGGAAGACTTCATCGCCGATCTGGAGAAGTACACCGTGAAAGACTGCGGCCACTGGACCCAGCAGGAGAAACCGGAGGAGTTCAACCGCGTCACGCTGGATTGGCTGGAGCGGAAGATTAAGACCTGACCCCGCAAAGCGACCTGAAGTGTCAAGAAGGCCGCTTCCTACCACAGCCAAGGCTGCGGCAACGGCTGTCAGGGCCCACGGGAGGCGGCCCTAGAAGGGAATACAGCACTGCGACATCAAGCCCGAGAGGGTAATCGTCGACGCCGAGGGTCGTCGATTTGCCCGGTTAGTGTCGTCAAATCGAAATCCAACGAACGATCTCGCCCCTGATCCCGCCTGAAGTCCTGGTCTGATTCGAAGCGTCAATCAAGGTTGACGGACAGTCCGTTCCAGTGGCCTGGTCCAACCTTGATTTACTAGACGATAAAGTATATTGTCGTCTAGTAAATAGCTGATACCAAATAGCTTAACCTGGCCGCCCGGGATGGAGTCCGCATTCCGGCGATCACAGACGCTGGATCGATTTGGCGCTTCTGAATCGGGACCTAAATGTCGTCACGTGCCGCCCCATGGTCCAGGCGCAAGAGATCTCATAAGCGCTCGACCGAGTCCTGATGAAGCTAGTATGGGAGCTCGATGAGTGCTCTCGACTGGGCGATCGTGCTCGCCATCAACGGCGCGATCATCGCCTTTGGAATCGTCCGAAGCCGCGACACCAAGACCAGCGCTGACTGGTTCCTCGCCGGTCGCACGCTGCCTTGGTGGATGATCGGCCTGTCGCTCTACGCGACTGTCATCGACTCGAGCGACCTCGTGGCGGACGCCGGCGGCACCTACGCCGTCGGCATGAGCTACTTCATCACCAACTGGGTGGGAGTGGTCGCGGGATGGGTCTTGCTAGCCTACTTCGTGGCGCCCCAGATGTATCGCGCCGGCATGTACACCAACGCCGAGTACCTCGAAGCTCGCTTCAGCCTCGCCGCCCGTGTGATCAGCGCCCTGGTCCAGGCTCTCTACCGCATGCTTGTGCTGGGAATCATTTCCACAACGCTTTATCTGGTGCTGGCCGTCGTTTGTGGCTGGGGACCCGCGGCCTGGTGGGTCGTCGTCGCCGTAGCTATGTTCGCGACGCTTTACACGGCGCTCGGCGGGCTCAAGTCCGTAGCCCTCACCGACGCCCTGCAGAGCGTCGTAATGGTCGCCTCCACAGTAGCCTTGTTTTTCCTGGTGTGGGAGGCCGTCGGCGGCTGGAGCGGAATCGAGGCCAAGCTCGATGTCGCCGAGGCTGGGCTGTCCGCGCGGTTCTTGCACGCGGGCGCGGACAACGTTGAAGCCGGAACGACAACCCCTGCCTGGATCGTGGCCTGCGCTTGGGTCATCGTCGGCTTGAGCTATTCGATCGTAAACCACACCCAGTCGATGCGCCTGTTCGGAGCGCGCAGCGAGTGGGACATGAAGATGGCGGTGGTGTTATCCGGCGTCGTCCTATTGGTCGCCAACTTCACCAACCAGATGATTGGAATCATGGGCCGGGCGCTCTATCCCGACCCAAGCTTGATGCCGCTCGAGACGGCGTTGCAGGTCCGCGACTCTGTCTTTCCCCTTTTGGTGCGCGAGTTCACCACGGACGGGTTACGCGGGCTCGTGGTGGCCGGCGTGGCGGCGGCGTCTTTCTCCACCTTCGATTCGATTGGCTCTACGGTGCCGTCGCTGCTTGTTCGCGACGTCTATGCGCGAGTCTTCGTCGGCGATAGGGAGGACGCCCACTACCTCAGAATCAGCCGCTATCTGACGCCGCTCGTGATTCTCGGCTCATTCGCCTTCGTTCCCTTACTGCTCCAAGAACGGGGCATGCTGCTGGTCTTCGTGGATTGGGTGAGCGCCTTTGTTGTTCCGCTGCTTGCCGTCTACTTGATCGGGACGTTTACCCGAGCGCACCGTTCGAGCGCCGTGTGGGGACTGGCGGTCGGCATCGCTTATGGCACGCTCAAACTGGCGGCGCCCGAAACCTTGCCTCCGAGTATGGCCAACAACTTTGCCACGTCAATCTGGAGCCTCGTGCTGACCGCCGGCGCAATGATTGTGGTCACGGCGTTGCGCGGACGAGAACACAAGGGGAACGTCCTGCTGCTGGAACGGACGGGATGGCTGCACGAGACCCAGCTTGCAGCCTCGAGGTTGGAAGCTGCGCCAGAGCGCGACTCTCGTTTACCCGCCATCCTCGGGGGCGCGGTCGTTGTTGCGGGCGCGCTGCTATCCTTCGTCCTGTTCTGGTGATTTGCTGTGACTATCCGCGACATCGAGGTCATCAACCTCCAGTTCGAATACGCCGCAGGCAAACGCTTCAGCTACGCCGGAGGAGTCTGCACCGGGCGTCTAACGAGCCTAGTCAAAGTCCACACCGACTCGGGGCTAGTCGGCCTCGGCTCGGTCTACTCCCACCCGGGCCTGGTCCGCTCGATCATCGAAGATCAACTGCGGCCGCTTCTGATCGGCAAAGATCCCCTTCAGATCGACGACCTTTGGGAGCGTTGCTACAGCGTAACCCGCTGGTACGGCCGCAAGGGCGTCGCGGTCTCAGCCCTTGGAGGCATCGACATCGCCCTGTGGGACATTCGCGGCAAAGCCGCCGGCAAGCCGATATTCGAGCTCCTTGGCGCCCACCGAACCCGCGTACCCGCCTACGCCAGCGGACTCTTGTGGAAGGACTCGGGTCGCGAGCTCCAGCGCGAAGCTGAGCAGCACCTCGCCAGTGGCTTCCGCGCCATGAAGATGCGCCTCGGCAAGGACCCCGAATACGATCGCGCGGCGCTGGCGGCCGTCCGCGAGGCCATCGGCCCAGACCACCGTCTGATGATTGACGGCAACGCGCGTTACTCACTCGACCAAGCGCGCAGCTTAATCGATGACTTTCAACGCGCAGAGGTGTTCTGGCTCGAAGAGCCCTTCTTGCCCGAGAACCACGACGACTTCGTGGCGCTGCGGCCGGAGCTGGGCGGAATTCCCTTGGCCGCGGGCGAGAACGAATTCGGCCCACAGGGATTCCGCGAGCTCATCGACGGAGGCGTCGTCGAGATCGTCCAATCTGACTGCTGCCGGTGCGGCGGCTTGACCGCGGCCCTGCGAGTCGCCAAAGCTGCCGGCGACCATGGCATACGCGTCGCTCCCCATACCTGGAGCGACGCCGTTGCGCTTACGGCCAACATGCACCTCGTCGCATCTCAGCCACACGCGATCACGGTCGAAATGGACCAGACCGGCAACCCGTTCATCGAAGACCTGCTAGAAGAGCCTCTGCGAGTCGAGAACGGGGAGATCAAGCTTCCCGCGGCTCCAGGGCTCGGCATCGAGCTCAGCAGCGCTACCGTCGAACAGTACGCCTTGCCACCGGGAGACCCAATACCTCTGGGCAACTACTCCGACATGGTGTTTGGGCGTGACCAGTATTCACCGGCGGCTCCGTACTGAGCAGGCCTGCACTCGAAAGAAAGAGACAAAGGCCCCTGTGGATATGAAGATCACTCGGGTCGACTGCCACGTGCTCCTGGCGGATCGGTGTTAGTCGCCGCAAACGACATTATCCAATTGCCTCACTCGCGGCTGCCCACAGGGCATTCTTTCTGAGCCTAGTCTCAGAAAAACCTAGTCCTCGTCCCGCTAAAGTTGCCAGCCACAGCTATCTTTCCGGCTCGTCGGAGCCCGTTCCCCTCTATGAACCACAGCAGTCAACGATGCTATCGTTACGGTCGCTATGTCGACCCCGACCGTATCACGCCGTCAATTCGTTCAAACCGCCGCGGGAGGACTGGCGACTGTCGCCGGCGCCGCCGGCCAGGTCGCCGCCGCTGCCGGCGGGCCGCCCAACATCGTCTTCCTGATGACCGACAACCACCGCTGGGATCATCTCGGCTGCATGGGGAACGACATCATCCAGACGCCCAACATCGACCGTCTCGCCGAACGCGGCGTGACGTTCACGAACGCGTTCTGCACAACGTCGATCTGCGCCGCGACCCGCGCCACCGTCTTCACCGGGGAATTCCGCCGCGAACACGGCTACACCTTCACGATGCCGCCGATGAGCGTGCAACGCATGGACCGTAGCTATCCGGCCCTGCTCAAGCAAGCCGGCTACCGCACTGGGTTCGTCGGCAAGCTCGGAGTCGAAGTCGACCCGCGCGCCCCCGATCGCATGTTCGACTTCTACCGTCGACGCATTGCCAGCAGTACCAGCAACCCCTATTACCGCAAGCCGGCCTCGGTTTACATGCCCGCGCGAAACCCCTATGGAGCGGCAGATCCGGCCGACGGCCCCCTCAAGCACGTGACGACGATCAACGGCGACGACGCGGTCGAGTTCGTCCGGACCAGCAGCCAAAACCAGCCGTTCTGCCTCTCGGTCAGCTTCAGCGCGCCTCACCCGGAAGACGACCACATCGACCAGTACATCTACGACAAGAAGCTCGAGCATCTCTACAAGGACGACGTCATCCCGCCGCCGCCGATTCCCGACGACGGTTATTTCCACAAACTGCCCTCGTTCATCCAAGTCTCGATGAGCCGCCAGCGTTGGTTCCGCCGCTACGACACACCTGAAAAGTATCAGCAGATGATCAAGGGAATCTACCGGCTGATCACGGGCGTCGACATCCAAGTCGGGCGCATCGTCGCGGAACTGGAGCGGCAGGGGCTCGCCGACAACACCGTCGTCATCTTCACCGGCGACAACGGCATCATGATCGGCGAGCACGGCTTGACCGGCATCTGGCTGATGTACGAAGGCTCGATCCGTAAGCCGCTGATCATCGCCGACCCGCGCCTGGACCGCTCACGTCACGGCGCGACAGTCGATGAAATGGCGCTCACCTTCGACTATCCCGCGACGATGCTCGACCTCGCCGGCGTCGAAATCCCGCGTCAGATGCGCGGACGCAGCCTCACCCCGCTGCTGCGCGGAGAAACGGTCGACTGGCGGAAAGATTTCTTCTACGAACACCTCTATGAGCGGGAAACCATTCCCAAAAGCGAAGGCGTTCGAACCGAGCGCTATAAGTACGTCCGATATTTCGAAGAAAACCCGGTGTACGAACAGCTGTTCGATCTCGAAACCGACCCAAACGAAGTAGTGAACCTAGCCGGCGACGCGACACACGCAGATCGTCTGGCCACACTCCGTGTCCGTTGCGACGAGCTCCGCGACAGCGTCGGCGGCCCTTACGTGCGGGGGATGTAGCCTCACGACTGGCGCCAATGGGTCTGGCCGATCGCCCTGGCCAGCGATGTCGGATGCTTGGGAATCGCCACCAAATGCACGTGATTCGTCATCAGACAGTAGCCCAGAATCGTGAGCCCATGCTGACGCGATTTCGCCTGTAAAGCTTCGACGTAGAATCGCCGGTCGTCGTCGAGCAGCAAGACATCCTGGCGGTTGGCGCCCCTCTGAATGATGTGAGGCGGAACGCCCTCCGCGGCCACCCGGGCTTCGCGTGCCATGTCGTTCGCGTGGTCAGATTACCACATATCGCTGACTGTCACCGATAGCCGATGCTGGGCAGGGAGCGAGTGTGGCCAAATCGCCACAGTTCGGAGCAACGCAGTTGCTGATTTAAAAGGGCTTATGAGTTCGGGCTCCGCAGGTCTCATCGAGCCCGTCGCTACGGGATTACCGTATCGGCGGCTCGAACGAGCACCCTGCAGTCGTCACAGACCGCGAAATAGTATCCCTGGTAACGGATGAATGTTGGACTTTCGGCGTTGCATCTTGAGCACCTGAGAGTCTGATTGCCAACCACCGAATGGCCAACCACATCGCCGCTGACGGGATCTTCTGCCGTTCGCTCGACCCGCCCCCCACCCTGGCCATCTGGCGCTACGTACGCGAAGCAATTGAGGCAGTATCTGGGCGATTGGTACCCGCGATATTTGAACGTAAAGCCGGAGCAAGCTGGACAATCGAACTCTCTAATCCCCGCCCAATCGTTCGTGAAAGCTTCGCCATGCCGATTTCGATGAATGTTGAAGCGTCGCTGACAGTTGGAGCAAGACTTCGACTGGCTATCGCCGACATCGGGCCCCAGAAGAACATCGTTTTCTCGCGAGCAATATGGGCAGGCAACGATTTCTGATATCCTCCTGTCGTCGACGTCAGCTGACCTGCCTGGGCGCTCCGAATCTGAATTGGGCTGTCTATCGTCGTCTCCCTCGATTCGCGTTTGGGCACGCCGCGTGCGAAGCCTGTCCCGGTCGCTCTTGACGCCAGAGTAGGCGTGGAGATTACGCAGAGCCGACTCGAGACTACTCACGTGCGCCGCAATCAGTTCCCCGGCGGTCTCGTCGGAAATGGCCTGATCACGGAAGTCCCTGATCGCCAGCCGCAACAGAGAAATCGATTCAAGGAATTGGTCGCATACGGGTTCGAGGTATGGTCCGACCATCTCCCTAGCGCGATCTAGTATATCGTTTCACTAAAACATATCCTCTCTAGGCGACCTCAAGCGCCTCGAACTTCCTCCAGCGGTGAACCACCGGAGCCGCGTTGATCTCCGCGATCCCCTGCAGAATTCGTTCCCGCAGCTCCTCCCACGACGCGACTCGGATACGCTTCAAGAACGTGCGCGCCATCTTGCCAAACAGCGTCTCGACTATGTTGAGCCAGGACCCGTGGGTCGGCGTGTGCACGTATTTGAAGCGGTTCGGACGCGTCGCCAAGTAGGCTTTCGTCTCCTTCGATATGTGGGCGGAGTGATTGTCCAAGATCAATCGGATCGTGCATTGGTCCGGGTAGAATTGGTCCAAATCCTTGAGCAGCAAGATGAATTCCCGGCTGCGGTGACGCCGCTCCACCCGCGCCGTTACCCGGCCGGAGTGCAAGTCCAGCGCCGCCAGAATCGAGCACGTTCCCAGCCGTTTGTACTCGTAGTCGCGAGCCACACAGGGATGCCGCCCAGGCTTCGGCGGCAGGTCCGGCGCGACGTTGGCGATCGCTTGCACGCCGGGCTTTTCGTCGACCGAAACCGTGATCACGCCCGGCGATAGGCCGTCGCGAAGGCTTTCATTCTGAAAGGCCACTTCGCGGTAGACCAGCAACACTTGCCGCATCTTGGACTCAAAATCGGGATCGCGACGCTCGAGGTAGTACTTCACCTTCTCCGGATGCAGAGGTTGCTCGGCCAGAATACGATGTACGGTCGCCTTAGCCGCTTGGGCCAGGGCCGGATAGCCCGCTTCCACGGCATGCCGGCGCACGTGTAGAGCGAGCGCGCTGCGGGTCCACAGCTCGGCGGCGTAACCGAGTTGGGTGGGTTTTGCTGCAGGCCAAATGCACCACCCAGGCCTTGGCATCGGCGGTGATGCCGGGCGGCCGGGGACGATGATAGGCATCCTTGAGCGCTGCTTCCACGCCTATGGCGAGGGCTCGGTTGATCCATTTGCCGACGCTTTTGCGCGTCATCTTGACCGCTCGCATAATCTCGGCGATCGTCTCGCCGGAATGATAACGCCACAGAATCTCAGCCCGCTGCACCTCCCTAACCGGAGCCGTCCGCGAAGCACGCAGGCGCTGAAGATGTTGCACCTCTTGGGGCGCGAGAACGAGTTTGAGACGCTTTGATTTTCCCGGCATGCGTCCAGCCTAGCAGGAAACGTTACGGGATAGATATGTTTTATTGAAACGCTATACTAGTTGCCGTACTTCCGACACGCCCAGGGACAGCAGCGCGCTCGCCAGGCCGACCAACACTGCTCCGCAAGCGGACCACGAGGTTTCGACGCTTATGGTCAGCAGACCGCCCGTGACTATCATTGCCAGGGCGGCTATGGTCGTGATTAAACGGGATAAATTATCTTGCATAGTGGTCACCTACTGAATTGTACGAGCCGTCGAAAGATTACGTGGGAAAAAATCATCCCCTCTTGGGCTCTCGGGGGAGATCGGGGGGGAGATCGGTGACAGTCAGAGGAAGATTCGGAGGAAGATTCGGGACAGGGACAAAACCGAGCAAATCTTTATACACCAGTCATTTACAGAGATCTTGGTGTGGCCATAGACTGCTCGCATTCCCCGCGAAAAACGCCTCGTCCTCCCCGGCTCGCCGCACCACATCACCCAACGCGGCAACAACCGCCAAACCGTCTGCGGCGCCGACGCCGACCGCCTCTTCTACCTCAAGACCCTGATGACCAACCACGTCCACCTGGTCGCCATCCCCGACCACGAATGCCCGCCCTCGACCGGACCCACCTGAAATAAGTCCAGCGCTTCAACTTCACTTCCGGCCACAGCGGACACCTCTGGAAGAATCGCTTCTACTCCCGCCCGCCCCTGTCGTCGCCGGCTAGCGGTCACAACCCATCAAACAACGCAAGTTGTTGATACGGCGGCCTTTAGAGACACAAGACCCCGCTAACCAGTCCGCCCCATGTTACTCTTCCCTTGGATGCTCACCGCGCACCCGCAAAACCGGCCGGCCACGTTGCTTGGCTTACACCCAACCCGCCGCAGGGGAGATCCGGGACAGGGGTAAAATTGAGCAAATCTTTATACAACAGCAGTTTACGGCGATCTCAATGTAGCAGTAGACTGACCTCGCAATGCCCCGAGAAAAACGTCTCGTCGTCCTCAGAACGCCCCACCACATCACCCAGCGCGGCAACAATCGCCAGACCGTCTTCCGCTCCGACCACGACCGCAACTTCTACCTCAAAACCCTCAAAGCCAAGTGCAGCCAGCATAGCCTGCGCGTGCTCGGCTACTGCCTCATGACCAATCACGTGCACCTGGTCGCTATCCCCGAGCACCCCAGCTCCATGGCTCTCGCGCTCGGGCAGACACACATGATCTACGCCCAGCGCTTCAACTTTGCGCATTGGGGCCCGATTTCGTAAACCCTTTTAAATCAACGATCGCCTCGCTCCAAACTGCGGTGATCTAGCCACACTCGCTCCTGACTGACAGCCTTTCTCGTCCCTATTTTCTCGCCGATCGCGTATTTCCGGCATGCCCCGCACTCTCGTCACACGCACTCCAACCAGCCCAACCCCCGCCAAATCAACACTTTCGATCCAAATCGGGCCGCTAACCCGCCCCCCAGGCCTCATCCTGAAATCGAAGGTCCGCATGGCCAGCGCAGCGCAAATCGCCGCCAACCGGCGCAACTCCCTCCGCGCCACCGGCCCCAGGACCGCCGCCGGCAAAGCCCGCTCCTCGCGCAACGCCCGCAAACACGGCCTCTACGCCCGCGACGAAGCCCCCTCAGGCGAAGACGCCGCGGCCCTGGGCGACCTGACCGAGGCCTACCTCGAAACGTTCGATCCCAAAGACTCAGCCGATGCAAGCCTCGTCCGCCGGCTCGCCCTCGTTCAATGGCGACTCAGCAGGGCCGCCGCCCTCGAAGCGGAGCTACTCAACCGCGCCATCGCCCGTGCAAACAGCCACGACGCGGACCCCGACCGCGCCCTAGGCCGGGCGGTCAGCGATTGCTCGGGCGCACTCACCAAACTCTCGCGCTGGGAATCCCGCCTCGACCGTGCACTCTCAAGACACTCCTAGCGCGGCGCCGGCGGCGCCAAAAAAGTGACGCAACGAACCCAATTGCCGCCGCCCACTCGAGATGTCAGCCGTACCGCGGCGGATACTCGACTAGTTGTGAGACGCCGAATCCTCCCCCTCGCCCAATAGCCATCGACATGTTCCCCACGATGCCCACCGCCGACGAGATGAACTCTGGCTTTCGGTGACAGTCAGCCAGAGGGCTGACGCCCCAGGCTGTTAGTTCGGCCGCGCCTTTTGGCGCTTCGCCCGGGCTGTCGTCACAAATTTGTCGTACACCCGGCGCGACATGTCGCGCCCCTACGCACTAGGCTAGGCATCGTACAGGCACCGTTGGCCGGCAGCACGAGCATGCTGAGCGTTTCGATCGTCAAGCGCGTCTAGTCCCCGGGTTCCCTGTGGTACGATCCCGGCGACTGTCATGACCTCGCGCCGCCGATTCATCCAGACCTCCTCCGTAGCGCTCGCCGCTTCCGCGCAGGCTCAGAACGCTGATCTCGATCGCCTTCTCGCGATCCCTGGGGCGGGTCGAGTGCGAGCCGTACTCGACACCGACACCTACAACGAGATCGACGACCAGTACGCGCTCGCCTACAGCTTGCTCTCGCCGGAGCGGATATCGTTGGAGGCGATCTACGCCGCGCCGTTTGTCAATAGTCGCTCAGCGTCAGCCGCGATCGGAATGGAGAAGAGCTACGAGGAGATCTTGCGGCTGCTCGATTTCTTCGGTGACGTCGATAAGAGCATCGCGCTGCGGGGCTCGGCCCGCTTCTTCGGGCGGAAAGACAGGCCTGTGGAAAGCCCCGCGGCCCACGATCTGATCGAGAGAGCGCTAAAACCCAGCAACGGGCCGCTCTATGTCTTGACCATCGGCGGCCCGGTAAACGTCTCGTCGGCCATCGTGATGGAGCCGAAGATCAAAGAGAAGATCGTCGTGGTCTGGCTGGGAGGGACCCCGTCGTACTGGCCTTCGGCGAGTGAGTTCAACCTGCGACAGGATGTGATCGCGTCCCAGGTGCTCTTCGACAGCGGCGTCCCTCTCGTTCAAATCCCGACCAAGAACGTCGCGGAACACCTGCGCACGACGACCCCTGAGTTGGACCAGCACATGTGCGGGCGCTCGCGGATTGGGGATTATCTTTACGGGCAGTTCCTGCAGTATTTCGCCGTGCGCACGAAGGGGCGCAATGAAGGGTTCCCTTATTCCAAAGTCATCTGGGATATCTCAGCAATCGCTTGGCTGAATAACCCGGACTGGGTCCCCTCCGAGATCGTGCCGAGCCCGGTGTTGACCGATGACATGCATTGGGAAACTGCGGCTGGCCGTCACGATATTCGTGTGGCGACTAATGTCAACCGCGATGAAGTCTTCAACGACCTGTTCTCCCGGCTGACACGCCTCAAGGGCTAGGCAGCCGCGGGTCTCTACGAGCCCTGCGCTACGGGACTTCGCGCGTCAACTCCATTAGCCGTCGGATGTTGGCCACGAAGCTCCGATCGAGAAGCGGTCCGAATATCACATATCCCGCTAACGCCATGGCTCCGGCCAACAGGCTGGAAGGCGCGTAGACCTCGCGCAGCCCGTAGGCGATCCCCGCCACGACCATCGGGCGGACTACACCGAGTAGCGGCAGGGGCGCTACGCGCCGCACGGCGAAGAAGTGAGCAACGGCCCAGACGGCGAGATTCGAAGCCAGCATGGTGGCGGCCCCAGCCATAGCGCCGTAGAAGGGGATCGTCGCCAGGCCGACCAGTAGAGTGACGCCCGCCCCGGCCAGCTGGGCGGCCAGTACAAACCGCTGCTCTCCGCCCGCGATCAGAGTCACCCGCGCGTGTCCCGACAGAATCGTCACCGGGATGACCCAGACGAGAATCATAAGAGGTGTCGAGGCCGCGCCGAACGCTTCGCCGAACACGGTCCGACAGATCAAATCCGCAAAGAGCGCGCCTGCCATGCTGACCATGACCCCCAGCCAGGTGATCGCGTTGAAGGACGTGCGCACCAGCGAGTCGAAGGCCGGGCCCGACTCCTTCAGGCGCTTCGAAACCGAGGGAAAGAGATTGAAGTGATAGACCCAGCTAAATGAGACCACCGCCAGCACGATGCGCTGAGCGGCTCCGAAGAAGGACACAGCTTCACCGTCCGCCAGCGCCGCGACCAGGATGATCGGCGTGTACTGATTCGACGCCCAAACCATCTGGCCGAGGCCGACCGGGGCGCTCTCACGCAAGAGTTGGCTTATGGCGCTTGGAGAGAAGTTCAAACGCACAGGAGCGACGCGTAGCTGCTGCGCGCTGAGGTAGAAAACCGTGACCAGCAGCGCCGCCAGGATCTCGACTATGCCGACGGCCGCGAGATCCTCAGCTTCTCGAACGAGAAACACGACTCCAACACAGAATGCCGTTGCTCGCACGATCTGGCCGATCGAAACCCAGTTCATCATCTCGAGACCCTGGAAGAGCCAGCGCTGAAACCAGGGCACGGCCAGCAATCCCATGCTGAAGAGCCAGACGAGCTGGACGGTCTCCCGGGGCTGCCCCGCCGCGATCGCGAGACCTCCCATGGCAGGGATCGCGACGACAGCCATCAAGAGCCGCGCGGTCGGGATCTGAGCCGCGAGGCGGCCGACTTCGTCGCGGTCGCGGGCGATTGCGCGGGCGCCGATGGTTCCCAGTCCGAAATCGACCGCCATCGCGAAGAACAGCGCCAGGGCCACGGCGAACTCCACCGCGCCGTAGGCGCTCGGTTCGAGCCGGCGCGCTAAGACTGCGAAAGTGGTGAACCCGATCAGGCGCGTCGCCACTTCCGCGGCGGAGAGGCTCAGAAGATTGCGCAGCAGGCGCCCCGGGCTAGCCTCAATACTCTTCACTTAGGGACTTTCGAGTAAGGGTAACCCTCTACGAAGGCGCTTCGCGCTCCAGTTGAAAAGCGTGCCAAGACCGGATGCTCTCCCTCACGAATGCCGCCGCTGCCTTCGGATCGTCCTTCCGCATGATGTCGACGACGGCTTGGTGCTCTTCCGCCAGTGGTCCGTAGGCGACCTCCTGCACGGTTCGGAGCCCGCCCAGTATGAACGCAATCGGCGCGATGCTCAACGATCTCATCGCCTGCCCGAGAAAATAGTTGTCGGTCAGCTCCGCCAACTTGGAGTGGAAACGGATATCGGCTTCGTAGAACGTCGGGAGGTCTTTGTCACGGGCCGTCCTGCGCATGATCTCGACCTGGGACTCCAATTCGTCGAGCCGTTCGGGTGAATTCTGGGCAACGACGATCTCGACCGCCATCGGCTCGAGCTGAAAGCGAACCGCTTGCAGATCCCGTACGGCACGGCTGTCAAGATGACGGACCTTGGTGTGGCGGTTGGCTTCCTTGACGAGCAGGCCCTCGCTTACGAGATCGAGAATCGCTTCCCTGATCCTGCTCTGCGCCACGGCCAGCTCCTTGGCCATAGTACCTTCGACGAGGCGCGCGCCTGGCGCTAGCCTGCCCGTGAAGATCGTAGCTCGGACCTGATGGGCGACGACCTCCCGTAGAGTCGGACGCGAGATCGGCTGAAAAATGGGGTCCGCCATGCGCTCAACTGTGAGCCTAAACAGTCGATCGATTATTGCACATGTGGCGTTTCGCACGTCGCGATCAAAGGGCGAAGATCTGGCCGAACCATCCGTATATTGTTGAAACAAAGATATTTGCAGGTTCCCATCAGGCGGACTCGATTCCGCCTGATCATCGCGCTTGACAAATCGCGCGCGAGCGCAGCGCTTGACAAGCTATGAGTCAATACTCTACGATCGATCATCGTGTACGCGTTTACCTAGGATCGATTCAGGAGTTCGACGAGTCAGGCATTCCGACACGAACTCTTTTGGGTCCGTTGCGCCACGAGAGGAGATCAGTCAAATGCCGAAGGCCAGAAGCCGCCGCTTTCAAATGTTCTGTGCGCTGGGGTTGCTGGTTTTAGCTCCCGCCGCGCTTGCCCAGAACTCGGGCATCCAAGGAGTCATTAGCGACGCGAGCGGCGGCGTCATTCCCGCCGCCAACGTCACCGTGGCAAACGTCGCCACGGGTGTGGAGTTCGACGCTCAGTCGAACGAAACGGGCTTTTACTCGGTTCCGTTTCTCAGCCCGGGCACCTACAACGTAACGGCCCAAACCGAAGGTTTCGCGCCGTCGGTCCGCGAGAACCTCAAGCTCGACGTGCAGCAGACCGCTCGTGTGGATTTCGCTCTCTCTGTAGGAACCGTGACCGAAGTCGTTGAGGTTTCGGCGGCGGCGGCGTTGCTCGACTCCGAGCAGGCCACCATGGGGCAAGTGATCGAAAACAAACGCATTGTGGAGATGCCCTTGAACAAAAGAAACTATCTCGAGTTGGCGCGGCTATCCGTGGGTATTCTGCCCGGCGCGACCATTGGAGCGGGAACGCGCCCCGGCCGCGAGGAAGCCGGCTTTGTCGGCATGGGCATGCGCGGCTACCAGAACAACGTCATGATTGACGGAATCGACAACGGCTCCCGCGCCGGCGGCGGACCGCTGGGCTTTGAAGCGCAGGCCAGCAAGCCCTCGGTGGATGCGGTCAGCGAGTTCAAGGTCGTTACGAACAACATGTCGGCGGAATACGGCTTCCGCATGGGGCCGAAGGTCTTAGTCTCCATCAAGTCCGGTTCCAACGATCTGCACGGCAGCGCCTACGAGTTCATCCGCAACGACAAGCTTGACGCCACCAACTTCTTCGCCAATCGCTCAGGCTCGATCAAGCCCACGCTGCGCCAAAACCAGTTCGGCGTTACTTTCGGCGGGCCGATCATCAAGAACAAGACGTTCGGGTTCTTCAGCTACGAGGGGACGCGAATTCGCCTCGGGCGCAGCTTGCTCTCGACCGTTCCAGCTCAGCTTACGCGCAACGGCGACTTCTCGATGGAGCGCCGCAACTTCAACCAGATCTTCGATCCGGAGACAACGGTTGGGACCGGCGCCGCCGCCATCCGAGACCCGTTCCCGAACAATGTCATTCCTTCGAGCCGCTTCGATCCGGTCAGCAGGCCTCTGGTGGATCTTTACCCGCTGCCCAACATCCAGGGCAGGGAGTTCGGCGCCAACAACTACTTTCGAGCGCCTTCCGACGCCGATGATACCAATCAGTACGACTTCCGCGTCGACCACAATTTCTCCGACAACGACCGGGTCTTCTTCCGGATGAGCGTCCGGCGTCAGTTCCGCATCAATCAAAGCCGGCTCCCGACCGAAGCCGGCGGCAGCCAAGGCGGTCAGACCGTCGACCTCAATGGAGACAACTTGGCGTTCAATTGGACGCACTCATTCTCGGCGCGGATGCACAACGAATTTCGCTTCGGCTTTACGCATTTCCCCACCCGCTTCGACACGCTGCTCCAGGAGCCCCTCAACGCTTTTTACGGGATCAAGGGTGCCCCCGGCGACACGTTCGACGACGGGTTCGACCAGGGTTTTAGTCACTTCAACATCAACGGCTACAACGCTCTGGGGACTCAGTGCTGCTGGCCCAACATCAACAACATGGACAACATCCAGATTGTCGACAACTTGCTGTGGCAGAAGGGCAGCCACAGCATCAAGATTGGCTTCGACTATCGTCGCCTCAACATATTCCGCGAGGCGATGCGCTTCCGGCGCGGGCAGTTCCTCTTTAATCGGGTGTTCACCGCCGAACAGCCGAACAACGGCGGCAGCCGCTCTCGCACCGGCAATGGACTGGCCGAGATGATGCTCGGCACGGTGGGCCGGACCCGAGTCGGCAACCCGGCCGGTGAGAACGCGATCATCCCGTATTATGGGTTCTACGTCCAGGACGACTGGAAGGTCACGCAGAAGCTGACTTTGACCCTAGGTTTGCGCTGGGAGCTGTTTGGTCGCGGCTACTACCCCACCGGAGATATACCCGGGCGCAGCGGCGTCAGCAACTACATCACGGCCTTCAACGGCTTGCAGCCCGGCGAGGAGGAATTCCGCAGGCGCCCGGCTGACGGCAGCGATTGCGGCTGCGTACAAGACAAAAACAACTTCGCACCGCGTATCGGCTTCGCATATCGACTCAACGACAAAACTGTTGTCCGCGCCAGCGGCGGCCTCTTCTACGGCGAGGCCGATATCGTGACCGGCGGCTCCGCTTGGGGGCGTCAGGCTCCGGACTTCACCGAGATTATTACCCCGACTTTTGACAGAATCACTCCGGTGACTCGGGTACAGGACGGATTCTTGCCCGTCACGCTGCCGACGCCGGAGGCGCTGCCCAACACCGGCGCGTCGTCCTTCTATCCCGACAAACCCAACAACTACTCCGTGCAATGGTTCGCCGACATTCAGCGAGAGCTGCCGCAGAACATGGTTTGGAGCATTGGCTATCAGGGTTCCAGCACCAGCTTTCTGCAATACCGGCTCAACATCAACCATCCAGGGCCTCATCCTACGATTCCCCAGGCTCAAAGGCGGCTGCGACCTGAGCGGACCGCGGTCACGATCCAAGAGCCCGGTGCCAACGCGAGCTACAACGCGTTGGTGACTCGCCTGGAGAAACGCTTCACCCGAGGGCTGACGTTCTTGACGTCGTACACCTGGTCGCACAACATCGATAACGCCACGCAGTTTCTCGACACCGGCCTGTTCAACGTAGCCAACCAATACGACCGGCGTGCCGAGCGCGCGAGCGCCAATATCGACATCACTCAGAGCTTTACGAGCAGCTTCACCTGGGAGCTGCCGTTTGGCAAGGGGCGCGCCGTCGGAGACAGCTGGAGCGGAGCCATGGATGCTATCCTGGGCGGCTGGCAGGTCGGCGGAATCCTGTCGCTTCGAGCTGGCTTCCCGTTCGACGTGACCTTCCCGGGAGACCCGCAGAACTCGAGTAGCACCAACCGCGGCGATCGCATCGGCAACGGCACGCTATCCAACCCGACGATCGACAACTGGTTCGATCAGTCCGCCTTCGTGGTCAGCGCCCCAGGCGTCTACGGGACGACCGGCCGCAACCCATTGCGCGGGCCCAGCGGCAAGAGTTTCGACTTCATGCTGGGCAAGCGCTTCCGCATGCCGTGGGAAGGTCACACCGTGCAGTTCCGCCTCGAGGCGTTCAACTTGACCAATACGCCCCAATTCGGCCAGCCCAATGGAGGCATGCTACGGGCGACCACGGGTACGATCAACCGGGCTGGCGAGCCGCGGCGGGTCCAGTTTGGTTTGAAGTACTTGTTCTAAGTTTCGAATGGGCACTGGCAAGCGCCCCGCGAGCCCGGAACGCGAGTGACGGGTACGGTCCCGCCCTTCGTCGGGTCGGATCTCCCTACCCGTCACTCGCGTTCCGGGCTCGCGACCGTGCTGACCGTGGGCGCTATTCCGATTTGGTTAGGCGTTCATGGGTTGGCCGAGCTCGTACTTGAGCGCCTGGATCAGCCCTTTGATGTACCCGAATCCGTGCGCGAAGCCCATCCTTCCGCCGGGGTCGTCGTCGTGCTGCGGGACGTGGTCGGGCATCAGCATGTACTGGTAGTCGACTTCGTACAGGGTACGCAAAACTTGTGGCATGATCAGATCGCCTTCGTCGGGGTAAACCTCTACGAAGTCATCGCGCTTGCCGCGGATGTTGCGGAAGTGGATGTTGAATAGCTTGCCCATACCGCCTATTTTGCGGATGACGTCGTGTAACTCAACAGCGGGGTTTTGGAGCATTTCCGATGTCGTCCCCAGACATAGGTTGAAGCCGTGGTGGGGGCTCTCGTATAGGCCGGCGAATTTGTAGAGGCCTTCCGGGGTTCCCAGGACGCGTACGATGCCTTGGTAGCCTTCCGGCGGGACGCCGGGGTCGTGGGGATGGCAGGCCATGCGGACCTTGTTCTCGTCGGCGACCGGCATGACGTTTGAGACAAAGTGATTGATGCGCTCCCAGGCGGTGTCTTCGTCGACTTTGCCGGCTTGGGTCATGGGCGGGTCGGGCTTGGCGGTGGCGACGTTCCAGGTGGAGTAGGTGGAGCCGCCGCGGCCAGGGGTGCGTTCGACGCGCAGGACGCCGAGCATCGACATGTTGTATTTGAGCGCCGGGACGCCGGCTTTGGCGCAGTTCTCGATGCATCTGCAGATGTCGTCGATGTCGCGCTGGCGTTCAGGCTCTTTGCCGAGCATGATGGACGGGCGCTCTTCGCGGTCGATGTGGCTGGAGGCGAGGAAGGGCGTGGCGACCATGTCGAGGGTGACGCCGTGGGATTCGCAAAGCTCGCGGGTTTGCTCGAGCTCGTCGACTTCCCAGTACCCGCGCTGGGGATAGGGGGGCCTGGGCGGGTAGCCGCAGATGTTGTTGACTCCGCTGCGCTTGAGGTAGTCGAGCATGTAGGGGTTGGTCGGTGAGCGCTGGGCGCCGACGTACATGCGAACGGGGTGCGAGGGCGCGGGTTCGACGGGGGCGGGTGAAGGCGCGCAGCCGGCGAGGGCGGCGGCGCTGGAACCTGCGAGAAAAGAGCGGCGTTTCATTGCGGCTTTAAGGCTAGTCTTACGCAGGCGGCGGAGTCAAGTTTAAGCCTACCATCGCGGTCGTGGGTTACAGAGGCGTGGACGGCGTGGACAGCGATTCCGCAACGAGGCTGAGTCAGAAGGCGGAAGTAGTTGGGAATCGAGGGATTTAGGGGCGTGGGGTGAAGGACGAGCAGATTCGCACGCGGTCCTGACCCGGAAATAGGTGGGGAATCGCAGGGCAAAGACACCCCGGCGGCTCTTGCGGCAGGGCCGCTTACTGGCAGGCGCGGGGTGGGCGGGGGAGTCGACTCGCGTGCTAGGGCGAGGGGCCCGTGGCCGCCTGATACAGCTCCGCCGCCATCACCCGCGCCCAAAAGACTCGCGGTTTGCCGCGCCGCAACGACGGTTTGAGCTTGCGGGCGACAAAAGCGTGGTAGAGATTGAATGCCAGAAACGTCGTCAAGAGAAACGTCTCGATGGCGTGGGGTTCGTGCTTGTAGATGTGGTCGGCATGCCAGCCGTTGACCAACTCGTTGAAGCCGCGGTTCTCGATGTCCCAGCGTTGATGGCCCAAGCGCACCAGCTGCGCCGTGGAAACTTGCCGCGACCCCAAAGTCGTTAGCCAAACCCAATCGCTTTGATGCTCGTGGAGCTCGCCGTCAAGCTGCGAGCGCCGCCGCCAAGTCTCCACCGAACGAACGACGCGCAAGGGCTGGGCGACCTGCGGCCACGATAATAAGCCCTCGTGATCCCACCATTGGCAATTGCGTGAGCGATACTCGCCCGCCTGTGGGGGCTGGGTTCGCCACAGTCCTTGAACGTCTTGAAACAGGTGGCGGCGCTCGTCCTTGAGCACGATGACGGCGTCCTTGCCGTGCGCCAGCAGAAAGTTCACAAACGTCGCGGCGGCGTAAAGAGCGTCGGCCAAGACAACATCAAACGCCCGTGGGTAAGCGGCTAGAACGCGTTCGAGCAAACGTTTGGCGGCGGCCAGCTCGTCCTCGCCGGGGAGTTGCGGTTCGGCGTCGAGCAACAGCGGAAGCGGTTCGCCTTGGATGTTGAATGGCGAGGCGGCGGGCGCGTCACTGAGCAACTGCAGCGTCACTTGGCGGTGATAGTACTGCAGCTGTTCGCCGTCGCTGCGCTGAATGCGGCGCTCGAGACAGCCTCCACAGCAACGGCGGTAGCTGGCGTGAGACTCATGACCGTCGATCACAGCCACCCCTAATCCGCCGATGCCGGGCAAGGCCTTGTTGCGCTTGAGGCGTTCATACAGCTGCCGAATCGCTTGCCGCAGCACGGCCGTGTCGAGCGAGCTGTAGACGCGGCCAATGGTGTCCGCGCTGGGCAGCTTGCGGCCCAGCCATTTCTTCCAAAACGGCGCCCCCTCGAGCGTTTCCAAAGCGTTCAGGCTGCCCAGCCGGGCCCAGAACAGCGCCAGCGTCGACTCGACGACAGCGCGGGTGGGGATGCGCGGCTTGGGGCGGGAATCCGAGACCCCGGCGAGAAGGCGGCTGCGCAGGCCGTAACCCTTCTCCGCGTACTGGATCAGACGTCGAAGAACGTCACTCCTCCCGGCGGTCTTGGAGCCGCTTCCACTCGCGCTCGGAGACCTCTTCGAGCAGCCGCTCGAGCTGTTGATAGTCGGCTACGGCCTGGCGCACGCGTTGCTCCCAGCTGCGCGGCACGAACAGCTGTTGCACCTTTCCCCGGCGCGAGCGCACCAGATAGAGCGAGGCGTGCAGTTGACCCTGGGCGCAGCGACAGTTGGGCTTGCCGCAGACGCGTTGGCGCGGCGCCACGGTGCCATGCAGCAACCAGCGGCCGTGGACCAGCTGGGCGATGCGGGAGCGCAGCTTACGCTCGGCATCGGCGAGGCTGGAGCGAGCCGGGGCTGTCTTCATAACTGATATATATACAATATACCAGAACAAACTGCGCTGCAACTCCTCAACAGGAATGCGAATCTGCTCGGACCACAGGCCCAGCTCCAAACACCCGCTAAATCAATGGTTTCCGACCCTCAGGGAAATTGGATGCGGAACCGCTGCGGCGTGGACGGGAGTCCACGCTCGCTACCACCGAGGCAGATTTGTCGTAGCGAGCGTGGACTTCCGTCCACGCCTCTGGCGCCACCGGGCGGGTTCATTCGGAAGGTGTTGCTGTGCTCCTGTGTGCGGCTCACTTAGATGTTGGTTTGGACGCCTTCAGCACATGAGCGCTCAAGTCGCCCAGCGTTGTTTCGTCGATGTGTTCGGTTTCCACTCGGCGGCGAAGGCCGGTTTCAAAGGCCTCGCGTTTGGGTTGAGGCAGGGCTTTGAGCTTGGGGCCGATGGGTGTCGCGTACGCGGCTTTCAAGACTGCCGGAGCTCCGCCGGGCATCACCAGTGGAGCGGATCGCCGCTCGACGGTAGTGTTGGCCAAGCCAGCTGCGATGAACGGCGATGCTAGGTTTTCGGGGGGCATGTGGTCGAAGGGCAGGCGGGTGACGGCTTCAATCTCGGGCTCGGAGATCTCGCCGAGGGTTTGGCAGATCCATCCGAAGAAGGCACATTCGTCGGCGCGGGTCCAGGTGGAGGCGAGCACCTTGCCGCCCGGACGGAGTACCCGATAGATTTCGATCGCCGCCGCCGGCAGGTTGGGAAAGAACTGAAAGCCTTGCTGGCAAATCACGATGTCGATGGATTGGTCCGGTGCGGCGATCGAGTGTCCCGCGGCTTCGGAGACTTCGACTTGGGGCGTGGTGTCGGCGCAACGCTGACGGGCTCGCGCGAGCATTTCTGGGTTGAGGTCGGTTGCGATGACGCGGCCGCTGGGGCCGACTCGGCACGCCGCCAGCTGAGCGACGATGCCGGTTCCGGTGGCGAGGTCGAGGACGGTTCGCCCTTCCCAATCGACGTGTTCGGCTACCAGGGATTCGGCCCAGGGCTCGAAGATCAACGGGACTAGGATGGTGTCGTACGCCGCTGCGACGCTATCGCTGCCGAAGTTGAAGTCGCCCGGTTGTGCCATGGTCAGGATTGGCCTGACAAATCCTACCAGCTACCAGGCACGATGTGTCATAGTCGATTGGACTTCGATGCAGGTTATCGCTCCCCCGAAGGTTTATGACGCGGTTGTGGTTGGCAGCGGCGCTGGGGGTGGGTCGGCCGCTCAGAGGCTGGTTGAGGCCGGCCTTGATGTGGCGCTGCTTGAGGCGGGGCCGAGTCTTGACCCGGCGACCGACTACGCCGAGCATAAGTGGCCGTACGACTATCGCGATCGTGGTCGACGGATGAATTCGCGCCTGGGCGGGCGGAGGTTGCGGGGCGAGCCCTATACGATCGGGTCGGGGGAATTCTCGTGGTGGCGCGCGCGCACGCTCGGGGGGCGGACGAACAACTGGGGCCGGCACAGCTACCGGCTGGCGGAGTGGGATTTTCGTCCGAAGGATCGCTATGGGATTGGTCCGAATTGGCCGGTTTCCTACGAGGACTTGGAGGCCTATTACACGGAGGCGGAGAAGTTCCTTGGCGTTTCGGGGTCGAAGGAGGGGATTCCCTCGCTGCCGGATGGGGAGTATCTGCCCGCGATGCAACCGAAGTGCCATGAGGCGCTGCTGGCCAAGGGGGCGGAGAAGATTGGGGCGCGGATGATTCCCGTGCGGCGGGCGGTGCTGACGCGGGACCATGGCGGGTTTCCGAAATGCCATTGGTGCGGGCAGTGTGATCGCGGCTGCGTGACCGGTTCGAAGTACTGCTCGATTCAGTGGTCGATCGAGCCGGCCGTCGGTAAGGGGCTGGAATTGCTAACCGACTCGATGGCGCGCGAGATCACGGTCGACGGCGAGGGCCGGGCAAATGGGGTGTCCTATATAGATAGGCTGTCGGGGGTGGAGCGCCAGGTTCGGGCAAAGCGGATTTTGGTGGCCGGCGGGGCGATTGAGACGGCGCGGTTGTTGTTGAACTCCAAAAGCCGGTTTCACCCGGTTGGGCTGGGGGCGTCGGGCGGTCAGTTGGGGAAGAATCTCACCGACACCGTTGGGACGGGGAATACGGTCGGCTACCTGCCGCAGCTCAAGGCTCGCGAGAGGAGCAACAAAGACGGGATCCACAGCGGTCATGTGATGGTCCCGTGGTGGAAGTACGACCGCGATAACGGATATGCGGGCGGGTATCACCTCGAGGTGTACGGGGGGTTCTCGATGCCGAGCCGGGCGTTCGTCTCCGATGTGGCGACTCATATCGGCGGCTACGGGGCGGCGCTCAAGAAGGAGGCGCGGGAGCATTTTGGGGCGTTTGTCGGCGTAAAGGGGACGGGGGAGTCGTTCCCGAATCCGAAATCGTTTGTTGAGGTGGACGCGGAAGTTGTTGATGATTGGGGAGTTCCGGTTCCGCGGGTGCACTTTGAGTGGTCTGAGAACGATTACTTGATGGCGGAGGACTTGAGGGTTGAGCTCGATCAGTTGTTAGACGAGTCGGGGGCGGTGCGGTTGGAGAATCCGCAGCACAAGCGAAGGCGCGCGGGGATGATTGCGGGGGGATCGCATATCCATGAGTTGGGGACGGCGCGGATGGGGGCGGATGCGAAGTCGTCAGTTACCAACGAGTTTGGGCAAGTTTGGGATTCGCCGAATGTGTCGTTGGTCGATGCCAGCGTGTTTGTGCATAACCCGGATAAGAACCCGACGTTGACGCTGATCGCGCTGGCGATGCGGGCCTGCGACAAGATTCTGGACGAGGGGTGATTCCGGAGCCGCGACCGGAAGGGAGCGGTTGCTTGAGCGTGCTACAGTCGTCGCTTGCTCAGGCAACCGCTCCCTTCCGGTCGCGGCTCCGGGGCTATCCCTGACGGTCGTCGTCAATCGACCTACCTCATCACGTTCAGCTGTTACGGGAATCAGCTCCACGGGGACGAGCGGGGGTCGGTCGGTCGCCTGCACAATCAACCCGGGACGCGCCTGTTGCCCGAGGATGAACCGCGAAGCCAGGTCGCGAGGGCGCTAATGACTGAGCCCCCATACTTGCTCGATCGCTCAGCGAGAGTCGTCGTGCTCGAGACGATCCGGGAAGCATGCGCTTACCGTGGGTGGATTCTCGACGCATGCCACGTTCGATCCACTCATGTTCATTTGGTCGTAACTTCCGACGGATCTTCCCCCCGCCAGCGAGCAGAGTTTCGCCGCCAACTTCCTGAATTCGCGTCGGTTATGGGATGGATCGGGCGATCGGCGTCTGTCTACAGGTTACATGTGCGGCAGCGAAACCCCCAACGCATTGAGGATTTCTGTTTGGCGGGCGTCGGGAATCGGCAGCCGTGTGACGCTGGTCTGCTCATCCACTCGATATTCCAATAGACACAGTCGCCCCAACGCCGCCAGCGCGTCCGGCAAGGTGATCGCGTGCGGGTCGTCGTCGGTCGTGCCAAACGCCGCTTGTATCCGCCGTTCCAATTCGCGGCTCAGCTTCAACGCCAGCATGCTGCACAACACATGTCCTCGGGTGCGGCTTTCTTTGCGCACGAAGATAGGCCGCACCTCGAGCAAGCCCGTCTTCAGCTGCCGAAAGTCGCGCTCCACCCGCTGCAGGCTCACGTAATGGTCGTGCACTCTTTGGCCGCTCATGCGCTCGGAGGCGACATCGGTCACGACCACGTAACAGCCCGCCAACTCCAGCGCCTGCTCGATCGCCGCCTGCTGGCGCTCGACGACCAGCGTACGTCCCTGCAAGCGCAACTCGACCAATTCTGTCAGCTTGTGACGCGCCAGCCAGGGCTTGAGCTGGCGCAGTCCGGCCGCGGGCTCGCAACGGGAAGAGGCCGTGACTTTCTGGTTGCGTCGGTCGAGCTTGCCTCCCAGCTTGGCCAGCTTGTCCTCGAGCCGCTGCCGTTGCCGTTTGGCTTCGGACGCGTTGAGGCGCAGCACATAGCGCACGCCGTCGGCTTCGACCTCGCAGACTTGTTCAGCGAACAGCTCCAGTTGCAGCACCCCTTCGCTCAAGCGCCGCCGAATCTGGGGATCGGTCAGCGCCGTGATGTAGCGCAGCCCGGCCTCCCCCAGCGCCTGCTTGCCCTTGCTCTTGACCATCCCGCGGTCGCCGACGAAGACCAACTCCTCGACTCCGAACTGCTCTTTGACGATGCGGATCTGATCCGGCACGGTCGTCGGATCGTTGCGGTTGCCGGCAAACACCCGCACCGCCAGCGGCTCGCCCTGGTCATCGGCCAGCAGTCCGATCACAATTTGCTTCTTGCCGCGCTTGCCGTCGCGATTGTAGCCGTACTCGCCCAACGCGTTGTGCAGGCCTTCGAAGTACGAGCTGGTGACGTCGTAGAGCAGCAAGCTGGGCGGGGCTCCGCGGCGCTCGAGGTAGTAGCGGTATAGCGCTTGCTCGATCTTCACTTGGCGGGCGCTCAGATCATCGAGGGCGGCGTAGAGGTCGTCTTCGTCGAAGGCGCCCAGACCCAGCACTTCTGCGACGGCCTGATCGGCGGCCCAGCGCACGGCCGAGAGCCGCGATCCTTGGTGGGCCAGGCGCGCCAGCACCAGGAACAAGGCGAGTTTGGCGGCCCGCGTTCGACCCAGCGCGGCGGTCAGGCCCAGCTCATCGGCGAGTTGCTTGAGCGCGAAGAGCAGGCCAAAGACGGGGCCGCAGACGGGAGTGGCGGGAAGCTGATCGAACTCGCCGCGGAGGGCGCGCCGGAGGGCCTCGACGCGGACGGGGCGCCAGCAGGAGAGGTTGGCGAGGGTGCGTTTTTTGACTCTGCCGTTTTGGCGGAAGGATTAGCGCAGCAAGACGGCGGGCGGCGAGTTGCGATTGGGGACGGACTCAACATACATGGGTATATTATATCACAAACAACACAATGAATAAACGATACAATAGCATAATACATGGGTACACTAAAAGCGCCCCCAAACGTGTTAAAGCCAAGCAAGCCAAGCAGTTAGCCCGTCAAACGAGCCTTCCGCTGGGGGGAAGATCCGTCTGTCCGTACCCAACGCCGTCGATGCCGGTCATCCCGCCGTGGTCGGAAGTGTAGATTAGGATCGTATTGTCTGAAAGTCCCAACTCATCCAGGCGGCTCATTACCATTCCCAGGTCGTCGTCGAGGCCGCTGATGAGGGCGTGGTAGTCGCGGTGTTGGTCGAAGTTGCGGGTCTCGTCGAGCGGATGAAACGGCAGTGCGGCCTCGTCTGGGTATAGCGTCTTCTTCGCGTCGGGTGCGTCATGGAACGGCCCGTGGGGTGGGTTCAGTGAAATGACCGCGAAGAAGGGCTCGGTCTGGTTGGCGATCCAGTCGAGGGCCTGCTCGGTGGTCGCGGTGCTGTTGGAAAGGCCTGTCCAGTCCGCGTACGGGGCCCCGTCAACGGAGTAGCGGCACTCGCGGTGGTTGTTCGTACCACCCCAGACGATGGACTTGTCAAACCCGAATGGGCGCGCGTCGAGGCCCCCGAGGTGCCACTTCCCGAAGTGTCCGGTCTTGTAGCCGTTGTCCTTGAACGACCAAGCGATCGTGCCTCGCGCCTTTTGACCTACAGGCATATCGACGCGTTCACCGAGGCTCATGTGGTTGGCCATCAGCCCCTGCTGATAGGGCCAGCGGCCGGTCATCATGATGGCGCGATAGGGGGTGCAGATCGGCAGGTTGATGTAGTAGCGATCGAGCGAGACGCCCTCGCTGGCAAGCTTGGCCATGTTCGGCGTCTGGACCTGGGGGGTCTGAGTGAACGACATTGCGCCCCAGCGATGGGTGTCGCTCTGGATGTAGACCACGTTTGGCGGGACGGTTGGGGTCTCCGGTTCACCGCCGCACGATAGGGCTAGCAAGAGCAGGACTGGAATGATTGGGCGCATCGGGTGATTCTACGGCATAAGTTCGAAGGCCAGCCGAAGAGCCGCCTCGATCGCCTTCATTTCATCGCTCGTGACGCGGCCTATGCAATCTTGCAGGCGGGACGCATCGAGGCAGCGCACCTGGTCCAGCATCGCCTTCCCTGGCTTTCCGGCAACCGCCAGAGGGGCTTCAAACGGGTAGATTCGTGAGACCGCTGAGGTGATCGGCGCCGCCAGAACACGCTGGCCGGCTCGGTTCTGCGCATCGTTCGAGAGGATGACTGCAGGCCGGGTCTTCTTGACTTCGGTCCCGACCGTTGGATCAAGACGGACCCAGTAGATATCTCCCCTCTGCGGATGGCCTGACGTCGCCACCTAATCCCAACCTTCGGTCTCGATAGCGGACCAGTCGGCGGCTTCGGATTCGCGCTCGCGGTCTCTGGCGGCTTCGAGATAGGATTTGTAGAGCGAATCCTGCTGGGCGCCTAGTTTCGCTTGGACCGCCTCGGCGATAAACCGACTCATGCCTCGCGGCCCTGCTGTCGCCTTTAAGCTGCGGTAGAGATCCTCGTCGATGCTGATGCTCATCGTTCTCATGAATATATATTATATATAACTACTCTTTGTACGCGGCCGACAAGCTGAACCGCTGGAAACGGGGTTCCTTGACGGTCGGACCCTCGTAGGCAAGGCGACGCGCCCAGGGAGTGCCGGCGAATTTAGACTTGAGGGTTTTGGCGGCCTTTGCTTCGACCTCCAGCTCGATCTCGTACGGCAGGTACTGAAGCCCGTGCCAATAGTCGATGTAGTCCTCGCTCACTACCGTTCGGTACAGCGCCTCGGCGCAGATCGGAGGGGCTGATCTGCCGGTACAACTCTCGAGGACCGTCGAGTAAAGCCAAGCGGCGCCGTTACCCAGGGCGACGATGCGATCCAGCTCATCCTCAGCCAGCGCTCGCTCCTGCTCGGTAAGCCAGCTCGCGAGCCCGGCGTCGGGAGGCGATGGGTCCACTTGGCCGCGTTTCGTCCACCACCACCAGTTGAAGCCCTGCCGGTGCATTTCGTTGAGCGGCGAGCTCCGACCTGTGCCGGGGTGAACGAGCGCGCTCATGCCCGGATACTTCAGCGCAATCGTGGCAGCGAACAGCCTCCGATCCTCCACGCTCGCGCTGCGGAATCGCTCCATATCGGCGGCTGCTTCCGGGACGATTTCACCAACGCGACCTGCCAGAAGCCACTCTAATCGCCGCTCTTCGAGCAGCACGGCGCGCAGCCAGGCCGCGACGATCAAGTCTTGCCGAACGGGCTGGGGGAGCCAATCGCTCTCCTGCGCAATCTGGGCAAACCGCTTTAGCGGTACGGCGGCGTTGAGAATGTCGGCTACCTCCGGCATGACCAGGTCCCCTCTTCGGACGAACTGCTGAAGGGTTTGCTGGTGCCATCTGCGCCACTCCCACGGCGCGCTTTTGATGCCATAGCTCGTCAGAACTCCAAACGAAGCCGGACGTCGCACACCGTACTGAAACATGTCGTTCGGTGTCCGCCCGAGCTGCGCTCGCAACGCCAGTGCGCGATTCCAGCTGGAAGAGCGAGTTGAGATCTCAGGCAGAAGGCGGTCAAGAACGGCCCGAGCCTGCTCGTGCTCACCGGTCGCAGCCAGAAGCCGGGCCCGGTAGAATTGCACAGAAGCCCACCCGGGGCCATCGGGCTCTTCAGCAGCCGCGGCGAGGAGCTCACTCGACTCTGCTGAACTGGCCTCAGCATGCGCGAGGCACGAGATAAGCCATGCTGTCGAGCGCTTGGCTCGCCATCGGCTGACCGAATAGGAGTAAGCCCTCCACTGGAATGCCAGAATCCAATCCGTCAATTCGTCTCGGACCCCGAGCTTCGCGACTTCGGGGTGCGGCCGGTCAGCACGGCCAGAGGAACTCTTTCGGGTGTGGTTGTCGAGTAAGTCGAGGTACTGCGCCATGTCCTGTTCTCGCGACTTGGCTCTCAGCGGTGACATGAGCCGGATGCCCAGCAGCCGGGCGGCAGCTTCTGGTTCGGTAGTAGAAAGTATCCGAATCAACAAGTGCCGCGCCGCATCGTGAGTTTCTGACAGGCCGTCGTTCCTTAATGTCGCTTCGAAGGCTCTTTGAGCCTTTCGGAGTAGTTGGCGATATTCCTCACCGCTCGCCGCAACCGCGGTTCGCGCTTGCCAAAGAATGGAGCGACCGACCATGTAGGGCGCCCAAAGTCCCGCCCAGCTCTCGCCGTCAGGCTCGATTTGCCGGAACAGTCGCTCAGCTTCGTCGAACCGCCAGGCAATGAAGTTGGCCGCCGCGATCTGGTAGCGCCGGTCATCTCGGATCGCCGGGTGGGCGTTCGCTAGAGCGGTCGGCGGCACGGTCCAAGATTCGCGGAGATCGCAATTTGCGAACACCAAGTCCTGTGCCTGGACCCACTCGCGGACCTCACGACTTTCGCCTCCGAAGCGGTCGATGTGCTGCCTCAATCGCTCTGCCGCTCGCCCAAACGCGTGAGGCCTACAAGGGGGGAACTGGACGAATCCTCGGGTGTCGCGGTTGACGATATTGGGTTTCTCGTACTTCTCAAGATCTGGGCTTCGCAGGCCCGCGGAATAGGTGAGATCGTTCCACACACTCTGGTGGTGTTCAGGAGCGGGTTCGTCGGGCGCCCATCGCTTGCGAACCTCTCGCTGCTCCTCAGGAGTGACGGCTGCGCCGCTCATCCAGCGATAGGCGACATAGAGGTACGCTCGGGCGTAAGTTGGCACGACGATCCCGAGCTCACCAGCCGTATAGTCGTTGCGCGGCAGGGACGGGTGGTATTCGTAGCTAAATACTGCGTGGGGCGTTGTGACGCGATTGCCCGCCGTCGCGGCGCTCGCCAGCGACAGGGCGGCGACTAGCGAAAGTCGCCCAAAGCTTCGGCATAGGCGCCTTCGCTCCAAGGCCTTGCGTGGAACAGATACAGCCGATTGTGCGGTGGAACCCATCGCAATAACTCGTCGGTGGCCACTCCGAGGCTACCATTGCAGGCGCGGAAACTGAAGCCTTTTTCGCGCTCCATGCGCTTGACCCAGGTTTGCGCGTCCGGGCCCATGCGGAAGACCATGGGCACGATTTCGTCGACCGGGAGTCCCTCGAGCCAGCTGGGCTCGAAGCACCAGGAGACCAGAGCGGTCATTGAGAGCGGGCGGTAGTCGGGGCGGAGACGCTCCAGGAGCCGGCGGTAGAAGGGGCGTTGCGACTTGGCGGCGTCGAAGTCGATTTGAAGGCCACGGAAGCGGCTGTCGCGGGTGGTGCGGCGGATGGACGCAACGAGCTTTTCGAGTTGGGCGTCGTCGACTGATGGGCGGTCGGCTTCGATTCGAACGACGGGCATGACAGTGATGCCGGCGGGGGTTTCGACGGGTTGGGTGCGGGGGTGGGCTTCGACCTGGTCGCCTCGCAGGACGATGCGGTTAACCAGGATCGCGATGTCGGCCTCGTCGGGGGAGAGGAAGCGGAGGTCTTCGGGGCGTTCCCAGGCCCAGAGGACCGTCCGTGGCGGTGGCTTGGCGCAGGACAACAACGTCGCCGCGACCAGCGCGCAGGCTACAGAGCCGCGACGGTCGCGGCTCTGTAGCCTGCGCGGAGGATTTTGACATTTATGCCAGAGGCATTGTCTCAACGACATTGGCCTCGACTTCGTCGCCGTCGATCGCTGTCATCAGAATCTTCGTCCCAGGTGCGATCCCGACAAGGCCGGACACAGGAACGGTCCCGTCGGCCAGGCTGCGGCTACCGCGGATTGGCCGACCATCGAGCGTCGCCAGGCGAACTTCGGAGTCCGGCAGGGTCTTGATCTCGGGCAGCCGGCAGTCGTGCGGCCGGCCAGTCGTCGAGGCTGCGACATTCACAAACCCGCCGCCGCGTGGGGCGAGTCCGGGAACATCCTCGAGCTTGCGGATCTGCAGCCCGATACGCGGCTCGCCGGGCTTCGTATTGAAATTCATCTCGAGGAAATTCCAGTAGCCCGGGCGAGTTTGCCTGCGCAGGTCGGGGGCTTCGTAGCTCTGGTGGTAAAGCGCGACCACATCCAGGGGCCGCCCGTCGTAGTCCTCCATCTGGGGGCCGAAGTCGCTCTTTAGACGTCGCCCGCCGGTGCGCCCGATTGGGCCGAAAGAGCATTCGTAGATCCGTTTCTCTCGATTGCGCACAATTGAGCCAACGTGCACGTCGCCGTAGACGGTGACAATGCCCTCGCGTGAGCTGATCAGGTCGAGCACGCGGTCGCAGCCGGCCTTGACCCAACCGGCGAAGTCGGCGGCGATGCGGTTGCGCTGGTCGGCCTCGACCGACGGTTGCCAGATCGTATGCAGGCCGTTGATTCCGGTGAGGCACATCAGCGACGACGTGTCGGTCTTGATCGTCTCCTCGAGCCAGGAAAACTGTTCTTCGCCGAGTAGGCTGCGGGTGACGTCCTTGCGGTCGTAGACGTGGCCTTTTCCGCTCCATCCTTCGGTCTCCCAGATGTGGGTGTCTTGCGAAGTCCGCCACAGGCGGGAGTCGATCACGAGCAGGTGGAGTCGAGGACGGGCGCGGTGGCTTTAGGCGGAGGGAGTAGCTGTTGCTGGCCGCTTTCGCCTTGCGCCAGTGTCTCAGTCTCCGCCTTGGCTCCGTTTCCCGTCCCCGCTCATCGAACCGGACGTGCGGATTTCCCGCATCCGGCTCTCCGACCGGCTTCACCTCATCGCTGTCGCAGGCGGCGGCCCCAGTTGCGCCCCGCGCAGGCGCAGCACGCCCATCTCCTGCTTCGCTTTGAGGCAGAGCTTGCGCCCGAGCTTCCGGATCCTAACGGCGTTGCTAGGCTTATCGCCAATCGCCTCGTCCTCTCGCTCGTTGACAAGCATGCCGGAAGTCAGGGCCCCTCGCTCCACAGGCATTACCCTGCTTCTTCACTACTACGGCCCTGTCCGACTCCCCGCCGCGGCCGCCGCCCTGTAGGCGACGTTTGGAGTTGCGACCTCCACCGCACCGGGCCTCCCGCCTTTGACTACGAACCCCCTTCACCGTCATGCCGCGCCCACTACCCCGGCGGACCCAACCGGTGCATGCGTCGGTCGCTTCCCGGTTGCTGCGGCCTTCCCCGTTTCTCAGGCGGGTCGGCGTCCGCAACTTCACTTTCGAGGCCTGCTCAGGCATACTGCGCGTTACGGCCTAACGGCTTGCTCGCCCGGCTTACCCGGACTTTGTCGCGAGGCTTCAGCTCGACCCGTTACCGGACCACGCTGCTCGCCAGCTTCGATGTCGACCGACATCTTCATCGGCGGGGCCTTTCACCCCGCAGGGTGTTCGCGCCAGTACGGCGCACTGAAAAATCCTGGTTGGGCATTTTCCAGCGATGCCAGCGCTTGGGGTTCTCGGTTCCCGAAGGGGAGTCGTCGCCGGTGATCAGGTGCTGGACGATCTTGAAATTCCGCTGCATGTACTCGGGGTCTTGGCCCAGGTCGGCGCGGTTGCGGATGGCGAGTTGCTCGGGACCCTTGACGTCGTCCATGCCATGGTCGTGGTCGCCGGGGTTGATGACGTTCCAGTGGCTCATCATCTGCCAGCGGGTGGTCGGGTTGGCGAGCGTGGTGAAGATGATCTGGTAGGCGTCGTCGGTGGATGTCGGGTAGAGCAGCAGCTCCAAGTACCAGACATCGTCCTCCCAGAGCATCACCTGAAATTCGTAGTGGTCGCTGTAGAGGAAGGCGTCGCGCAAGGGCTGCGGGTGGATCCAGTTTTCTTGGAACGGAGCGGTCAGATCCATGCCCGGCTTGCGGCCGTTGATGGCGTGGCAGCTTAGCCCGCACAGCCGGTAGGGGGACTTGAGTTGGGGCAAGCGGCCGATGTACTTTTGGGCTTCAACGCGGTTGTCGAGCGTGACGTCGTCGTTGTCCTTCCAAACCGTGTAGTAGAGCTCGGCGTCGGCGGGGTTGGCGGGCAGCTCGCAATCGATGACCGCGGTGGCGCGCCGGAAGTCGTTCGTCACGACGTCGGCGTCGCCGGCAACTTCGACGGCCATCCAACCGGCTTCAGGCCGGCGTTTATCCGCGATGCGAATCTCAGCCCGCCGCCCCTCCTGGCGAAAGACGGCGATAAAGCGGCAATGCCATTTGCCGTTGACCTCGTGAAGTGTGTCGCCGAGGGGATAGCACACCCGTAGCTCGTTGACCGAAACCTCCTTCCGCGCGTTCTCCTTCGGGTCGAGTGAGACGCGGTTGACCTCGAAGTCAAGCCAGCCTCTACCGACCAGCCCGAAGAACCCGTCGGTGTAGTTGCTGAGGTCGAAGTTCTCGAGGTGGATTTCGGGCGACGCTTGGCCATTGACGATCAGGCGCACGTCGACGGTCGACATCGAGCCGGAGTCGCCTGAGGTCTCGACCTCGATTCGGACCTTGTCGCCGACCTTAAGCTCGGGTGTCCGGATCTCAGCGTTACGGGCGACGAGCTTGCGGTCGTCGCTGGAGTGGTCGTAGACGCCGAAGGTCTGGTCGTCGCGCCAGGCGGCGTACCAGCAGCAGTCGCCCGGTTTCGAGGCGAAGCTCCAGGACTCGTAGATGTTGCGTGAGCCGAAGCAGACGCCCATCAGCGAATAGCCGGGCTCGGGCTTCTTGCGCGGGAGCTCGCGAACCGTGAGCTCAGCGGCGATGCGGAAGTTTTTCTTGAGCTGCCAGTCCCGCCGCCAGACCATGCCGTAGGGCGGCATGAAGTCGTACTCGGTCTCCATGTAGGCGTGGAAGGGGAAGCCGGTTTTGCGGCCGCGTCCGCCGACGGTGGTGATGCGGCGGCGGAGGGATTTGCCTTCGATTTCCCAGTAACCGGGGTTGAGCGAGTGCCAGTCGTGGCCGTAGTAGAACGAGTCGGGGCGGTCGAAGTCGTCGACGACTAGGAGGGATTCGTCGTGGGCCGCGGCTTGGGTGAGGGCCGCGCCGGCCGCGGCTGCGGCGGAGAGTTTGGCGAAGTCGCGGCGAGTGGTGCTCATCGGGGGCTATTGTAGCGGGCTAGGTCCAAGGATTCGTGGTGCGAGCGCCGGCGGCGGCGAAGTGTCGGATGTTGCGGGTCACAACGGTGAGGCCGTGTTCCAGGGCCGTAGCGGCCAATAGGCCGTCGATAACAGGAACGACCTCGCCACGCAGTCTGGCCGTCGCGGCTATAGCGCCCCAACGGTCAGCGATCGCCTCGTCCACGCCTAGGATCCGTCCGGCAAACCTTGACCGGAGCTCCGATTCTAGCCAGGTCTCGAGCAGGCCTCGTTGCTGCGGGGGCGCCAGTTCGACTCCCTTTCGAATTTCGCCCAGCGTGAGCACGCTGATAAACATCAATGACTCCTCGACGCGTCCGACCCAATCAAGCACACCACGGTTGCGCATGCTCTTACGCTTGACGAGCTCGGATAGCAGGTTCGTATCGAGCAGGAAGCCGCTCATAAGTCGACGTCGCGGCCGGGGTCGGGATCACGACTGAAATCGAGATCCAGACCGACGAGCGGCGAGCGCGCAAAGAAGTCCGCTAGATTTTCCCGTTCGCCTGGTGGAGCCTTCAGTCGCTGGTAGTCCTCCTCTCCGAGCACGACGACCGCCTCGCGGCCCGAGCGCGTAACCCGTTGCGGGCCTTCGGTGCGAGCCTTGCGAAAGAGTTCGCTGAATCGAGCTTTCGCCTCGGCCAGTTGCCAGGTTTCGGATGTTTCCATATGACTAGTTTAACTAGTCTTGGATGCAAGTGGGCTCAATTGGTCGCTACAGCGCCCCCGTCCCCCACTCCGTCCCGAAGACGTACTCGGCCAGCGGCCGACGCGTCCGCTCGCCCGAGTCGCGCTTCTGTAGATCTTCAGGGGCTGCTCCTGAATCGTCGAAGTAGCCCAGCGCGATTCCCGTCACGGCCTCGAAACCCTCGGGGAGCCCGAAGACTTCCTTGACCTTGTCGGGGAAGATTCCGGCCATCTGGTGGACGTGGACGCCGCGCTTGGTCGCCTCAAACGTCAGGTTGCCCGAGGCCAGACCCAGGTCGTGCTCGGCAACCCGGTTCGGCGTGTTGTTCCGCGCGAAAACCGTGCTTACGCACCCGAATCCCAGCGCCGCAACTTCTTTGGTCCAACCTTGGTTGCCCTCCATCAGGCAAGAAAGCGCCTTCTCGAAAGCCTCGGGGTTGTCGCGCGTCGTAACGATGTAGCGCCAGGGCTGCTCGTTGAACGACGAAGCCGCCCAACGCGCCGCCTCGAAGATTGACCGCAAGTCGTCGGCGGGAATGAGTCGGTTGGAGAACGCGTAGGGACTCCAGCGCTTGGTGATCAGTTCGTGGACGGGGTGATCGGGAGAGCCTTCTTTCGACATCCCCCCCAGTCTAGCGTCTACTTGGGCAACGGCGACGGCATCCCCTCGGTTCGCCATTTGGGCATTTTGAGCACGCCAAAGGAGGTGAACTCGTAGGTGTCCCACGGCGTGTCGCCGCGCATACGGGGGTCGCCTTTGTCTCGCAGGAACGCCTCGAGCTGCCAAATCAAGCGCTGCTTGGTCTCGCGGTAGGCCGGGTCGTCGGCGACGTTGTGGAGCTGATGCGGGTCCTTCTCCATGTCGAACAGCTCGACCGCGGGGCGGCGGCCAAACGACATCAGGTAGTAGGGTCGGACGTCGTCTTCCATGGAGTGCTCCATCAAGTACGTCTTGGTCACTCCGCGGTCGACATCCCCAAAAAAGCCCTGTGGGGGCGCGTAGTAGTCGGGGTCGCCGGCCGGCCAGCGGTCGGGCTCGTAGTTTCGGATGAGGGCGTACTTGTGCGTCCGCAGTGCACGCATGGGGTAGCCGATCGCGTTGCGGCGCGCGACGGTATGACGCTCGAAGGCGGTTACGTAGAAGCTCCGCGCGGGGTCGACCAGCCCCGACTTGGACGATTGCAGCACGGGCCAGAGGCTATTGCCGCTCATCTCGGCGGGTTGCTCGATCCCGGTCACGTCAAGAATCGTCGGCGCAATGTCGGTCAAGCCGACGAAGTCGTCGACCTTGCGGCCGGCGGGGATTTCCCCGGGCCAGCGAATCGCCAGCGGAACTCGCGTGCCTCCGTCGTAGAGATTGCATTTCGAGCGCGGCAGCGGATTGCCGTGGTCGCTGGTGACGATGATCAGGGTGTTGTCGAGCTGACCTTCCTTCTCCAGTCTGGCGATGGCGCGGCCCACGTGATTGTCGAAATGCTCGATCTCGAGGCCGTAGTCGAGAATTTCTCCGCGGACTTCGGGTGTGTCGGGCAGCCAGGGTGGAAGGTTCGCATCCTCGAGTTTCTTGCCGGCCTTTTTCCAACCGCCGACGTCGTAGCGCTGGTGCGGTTCGCTTGTACCGAGCCAGAAGAAGAACGGTTTGCTCGCGTCTCTCTCGTCCATGAATTGGTCGAAGTTGGCGGCGTAGTCGGTCGCTCTCAATCCGGGCCGCCGATCTTTCTGGGGGATTTCGTGGTCCTGCAGGACCTTGCCGTAGATGTCGGCGAGCTCCCAGCCGTCGAGACGCCCGGGGCTCCAGGTTTTTCCGGTAGCGCCGAGCTCATAGCCGCCGTCCTGAATCAGCTGGGTAAAGACAGTGAATTTGGACCGCAACACACCCAGCAGGATGCCGCCCTCTTCGACCTCCCAGATGTGTCGCCCGGTCAGGATCGCGCTGCGAGACGGGGCGCAGGATGGGGCCGCAGCATAGGCGTAGTTGAAGAGGACGCCTTCGCCGGCGATGCGGTCGAAGGCCGGGGTCTTGTTCGACGTATCGCCGTACGCGCCGGCGTGCATCGCGGACTGGTCGTCGGAGATCGCGAACAGGATGTTGGGCCGCTTTGCCTGCCCCCAGGCGATGGGAACCACGGCGAGAACGGCCAGTGCGGCGGCGAGGGCTTTCTTCATAGCGGGGACTATTATCGCCGAATGAAACTATCCTAGGTTTGGTATCGCCATTCGATAACATGGCCACCGAACGCGCAGGGGCGCGACATGTCGCGCCCTCCAAGGTCACCATCACGAACCGCCGCGGGGAGCGACGGCAAAAGGGCGCGACATGTCGCGCCCCTGCGCTGTTACTGGGGATCCTGCTGGGCTGCGCTGCGAGCCTACACGCGCAGCCTACTCCGCTGCGCGGCGCGGCCGAGCTCCAAGAGACGCTCGACCGGCTCAATACGCTGGGGTCGATGATGATGCTCGGCGCCCACCCGGACGACGAGAACACCACCGTGATCTCGTATTTCGCCCGCGGCCGGCACATTCGCTCGGCCTACCTCTCGGCGACCCGAGGCGAGGGCGGCCAGAACCTCATCGGAACCGAGCAAGGTGCGCTGATGGGCGTCATCCGGACGCAAGAGCTGCTGGAGGCTCGGCGTATCGATGGCGGCGAACAGTTCTTCACGCGGGTCATCGACTACGGGTTTTCGAAGACGCCCGAGGAGGCTATCGGAAAGTGGGGCCGTGATGTTCTGCTCGCCGACATGGTGCGGGCGATCCGGCGCTTCCGCCCTGATGTGATTGTCAGCCGTTTTCCTCCCAAGCCCGGTAGCGGCGGGCACGGCCAACACACCGCCGTCGGCCACCTCGGCCCGGAAGCCTACGAGGCCGCGGGCGACGCGTCACGATTCACGGAGATGGGCCTCGAGCCCTGGAAGGCCCGGGGCTACTACTACAACTTCATCCAGTTCGGCCCGCCTCGCAGAAACCAGCCGCCTCCGCCGCCGGATCGCATTACGACCGAACTGGGCGACTACGACCCGGTGCTGGGTAAATCCTATGGCGAGATCGCCGGCGAAAGCCGCAGCATGCACCGCAGCCAGTCGATGGGGACATCGCAGCGCAAGGGGTCGGTCACGGCCTCGTTCGACCACATCGCCGGGGAGAAGGCCGAGGGCGATATCTTTGACGGGATCGACACGAGCTGGGGACGGGTCTCGGGAGGCGAGACCGTCGGTAAGCTCCTCGCCCAGGCCCGTGACGAATACCGTCCAGCATCGGCGGGGGCGATTCTTCCGACGCTGCTCGAGGCGTATGGCGAGCTTGTTCAGCTCGACGACCCGTGGGCGGATTTCAAGCTTGGCGAGCTGACGCGGGCGATCGAGTTGGCTTCGGGCATCTGGATCGATGCCGTCGCCGATCGTTGGGATGCGGCGCCGGGCGAGTCCTTAAACGTGACTTTGGAGGTCCTGAGTCGCTCGAAGCCGTCGATCGCGTGGACGGGCGCTGAAGTTTCGGGAACCGCGATGAGCAAGGCTTCCGGTGTTGGGCCGCTCACATACAACCGGCCCGCGAGGCGCGAAGTCGAGGTGGCTATTCCAAGCTCAGCTGACTACTCTCAGCCCGTTTGGCTTAGGAAACCGGCGGCTAGCGACGGCTATCAGTACGTCGACGAGAGCCTGATCGGCGATCCGGAGAGCCCCAATGTTCTCGACGCGCGGTTCGACCTGAAGTTCGGAGACGTTACGGTTCCGATCACGAAGCCGGTCGTCTACCGCTGGGTCGATCGGGCCTACGGTGAGCGCAGCCGCGCACTGCAAGTCGTTCCGCCGGTGGCGGTTTCGTTGGCGCAGTCGAATTTGATCTTCGCGAGCCAGGAGCCGCAAGCGGTCCCGGTGCGGCTGCTTTCGAACGTCGCGCGGGCTAGCGGGTCGCTTTCTCTCGACATCCCAGCCGGCTGGCGCGCTGAACCGGCGTCGATTCCGGTCGAGCTTTCGCGAAAGGGGCAGGAGACAACGCTGGAGTTCAAGGTTTATCCCCCGTCGGACCCTTCGAGCGGGGAGCTGACGGCGAAGCTGAATTTGGGCGAGAAGGTTCTCTCGACAGGGATGCAGGCGATCGAGTACGACCACATCAGCATCCAGATGACCTACCCGGAGGCGACCATCCCGCTGCACCGCGTGGACGTCAAGCTACTGTCGAAGAACATCGGGTACATCATGGGCGCGGGCGACAAGATCCCCGAAGCGCTCGAGCAACTCGGCGCTGACGTGACCTTGCTGAGCGAGTCGGATCTGGCCTCGGCGGACTTGGCGGGATTCGATGCGATTGTCGTTGGCGTGAGGGCGCTGAACACTCGTCCCGACTTGTTGGCGGCGAAAGAAAGGGTGCTTGGCTATGTCGAAGAGGGCGGCACGCTGGTGATGCAATACAACACGGTGTCGTTCCGCCGCCGCGGGGGAGGGGGGGCGCCGCCGCCGGCTACGCTCGCGCCGTTTCCTATGACGGCTTCGCGGACCCGGGTCACCGATGAGTTCGCCGAGATGACGCTGGCGATTGCGGACCACCCTTTGCTGCAGGCTCCGAACCGCATCACGGCGAAAGACTTCGATGGGTGGGTCCAAGAGCGCGGGCTGTACTTCATGAGCGAGTGGGATGAGCGCTATGATTCGCCGCTCTTGTGCAACGATCCGGGCGAAGATCCGCAAGGCGGGAGTTTGCTTTACGCGCGTCACGGGAAGGGCGTGTATATCTTCACGGGGCTGTCGTGGTTCAGGCAGTTGCCGGCGGGGGTTCCTGGGGCGTATCGGCTGTTTGCGAACTTGGTGAGCGCGGGTGCGGTGAGCCGTGGTCGGTGAGGCAAGTACGGTCGGAACCCGCTCCCTTGCGGTCGCGGCTCTGACACCCACGATTCAAACGTTTACCGAAGGGCTTCAGCGCCGCGACCGCAAGGGAGCGGGTTCCGCAACAACGGCTAGTCCGCCAACGCTTTCTTGATTCCGCGGCAAGCCTGCCGCAGCCGCTGTTTGTTCTCGATCAGCGAGAACCGCACGTAGCCTTCGCCGCCTTCGCCGAAACCAATCCCGGGCGAAACCGCGACCAAGGCCTTCTCGAGCAGCAGCTTCGAGAACTCCAACGACCGCGCCCAGGCATAGCGCTCGGGGATCTTCGCCCACATGAACATCGTCGCCTTGGGCGGTTCGACCATCCAGCCGCCGCGATGCAGGCCCTCGACCAAGACGTCGCGCCGGTCCTGATAGTTCCGGCAGATCTTCTTCGTATCCTCCTCGCACTCGCGCAGGGCGATGATCGACGCGATCTGCACCGGCTGGAAGGCCCCGTAGTCGAGATACGACTTGATCCTCGCCAGCGCGGTGATCATCTTCGGATTGCCCAGGCAGTAGCCGATGCGCCAGCCCGCCATGTTGTAGCTCTTCGACATCGAGAAGATTTCGACGCCGACTTCCTTCGCGCCGTCGACCTGCAACAGTGATGGCGGCTTATAGTCGTCGAACCCGAGGTCGGCGTAGGCGAAGTCATGAACGATCATCGTGCCGTGCTTGTGCGCCCACTCGACAAGAGTTTCGAAGAAGCCGATCTCAACGACCTGCGTCGTCGGGTTGTGCGGGAATGAGACCAGGATCATCTTGGGCTTGCGCGCCGAGGTCTTGTACAGGTCTTCGAGCCGGTTGAGGAACTCCTCGGGCGAAGGCATCGGCAGGGCGCATCTGTGCCCGTCGGCCATGACCACCCCGTACTGGTGGATCGGGTAGGCCGGGTCTGGCATAACCACCGGGTCATCGGGCCCGATGACGGCGAAGGTCAAGTGCGCCAGCGCGTCCTTTGCGCCCATGCAGACAATCGTTTCTGAGTGCGGGTCGAGGTCCACGTCGTAGTTGGCCTTGTAGCGCTTGGTGATCTCCTCGCGCAGGCGCTCGATGCCGCGTGAGGCGGAGTAACGGTGATTGCGCTTGTCGCGCGCCGCTTCGGCGAGTTTTTGGACGATCGGGCGGGGAGTGGCACCGTCGGGGTTCCCCATCCCAAGGTCGATCACGTCGAGACCGGCTTGGCGCGCCTTGTGGCGCATCTGGTTGATTACGGCAAAGACGTAGGGCGGAAGCTTGCCGATGCGATAAAACTCTTGGGCGTCAGTCAGACCCATTTAGCGATTCTATCGACCCGGCTAGGACTGATGGCCGTTGACGTCGCCTGGCCCGCCGTTCTCGCTGATCGAAGGAAAAACCAAAACGTCGTCATCGTCGTCGTCGTCGTCATCGAAATCGTCGAAGTCAGGCGGCTCAGCTAAAACCAGGGCGTCTAGCACGGCCTCGGAGATCTCCTCGTCTCGGTGGTCGCTGAGATGGTCGAGGATGGCTCTAGCTTCCAGAGGTCGGATATTGGCGACCGCCGAAATCGCGGCCAGCAGCAGACTCTTCTTGGTCCCCTTGGTGTTGACAAGCGCTAGGACGTGAGACCAGGCTCCTTCGACGGCCCAGTTGCCCGCGGCCCATACGGCTTCGAGATGAATGTCGGCGTTCTCGCTTTCGAGCGCTTCGAGTATCTGAGCGTCGAAACCCCCGATCCAAGCCATGCAGAACACGGCCGTCAGCTTCAGCTTATCGTCGTCGCTGGAGTAGAGCGAGCGGATCGCTTCCTCGTGCCAATCCCGCGGGTTGCGCACCGAAGCCTCGAGGACTTTGCGCCGGACCTCTTTCGGAGTCTCATCGTCGAGGTAGACGTCGTAAAGCGTGTCTTGGATTTGATGGAAAACGCCCTCGCTGATGGGCGTATCGAGCAGATCCTCGAATCCTTCCTCCCACTCGAGTTCGAAATCTTCGTCTCCGAGTTGCAGGACCGGGCCCAGCGCGATCGCCGCGCGGGCGCGGAGCGGTTCAGACCCGCGAGGACTGCATATGATCGCAAGCAGGGCGCTGACCAGCTCATCGTTGATGGCGACGCAGTCGCCCGCGAGCTGCGCGGCGGCAAGGCGATCCGCCTGATCGGCTTGATCGTCACTCAGAATCGCGAGCAGTGTTTCGCCGATGTCCTCGGGCCAGTCCCAAGGCGGCGTCAACTTGATCAATTCCAGGTCCATTTCGCACCTCTTCAGCCCGGAGCCATTCTACGCCGACTGCGAATGGCAGTCTACCTCTTTCTGATTGAAACGATGCTTACGCCGCCGGCAAAGATGTCTATTGCGAGAAGCCCCTGACCCACAACCTCGAAGAGGGGGAGTCGGTCATCCGCGCGCAGAACGCTACCGAGGCAGGTACGAGGTTCAGCCACGGCCAGGCTCGGACATGGAGCCCGACAGCCGGAACCCGGCCCGCGGGCGCGACGTCGACACCGGCATCTACGGAACCAAGGAACATTTGCAGGACTGGGTTAACGCGATCCGTAGCCGCGAGAAACCCATCAGCCCGGCTGAAGAAGGCGTCAGTGCGTGCGTGGCCCCCCCATCTGGGGAACCTGGCCTACCGGACCGGACAAGTGGCTCGGCTTGAGAACGTCCGGCGGGGGAGGTTGTCGGACTGAGATTAGCGGAGCCGCACCTTCGGGCAACTTGGAGCGCCGTGTGATAGCGTACTAGCGAGGTGCATCCCTGCGTTTCGTTTGGGACCCAAACAAAGCGAGTTCGAATCGAACCAAACATGGTGTGTCGTCGCCGACGAAGACCAACTCGGTGAAGCGGTCACCGTGTTCGGTGACCTAGTGTAGTGCGCCAGCCAGATTGCAACTTATTGTCGGACGTCTTCGAGCCCCGTCAGGGGCGGCATAACAGTAGCCCCCAGCGCAAGCTGGGGGTGTTGATAGTCTACGAGCCTCCTCCGCCTCTTCCGAGCCCTTGTATTCGCGCTCGGCGGCGCGAATACAAGGGCTCGGAAGACAATACAAAGGGACCCGCCGGTCCTATTTCCCCCAGCTTGCGCTGGGGGCTACGGTTATGCCGCTCCTGAAGGAGCTTCGGGCTCCGATTATCCAGAAGCCGGTCTGGAGAATATGTTACGGGATTAGTGACGACCTACACTAGCGGCGAAGGTGTTCGACGACGAAGACCACTCCGAAGGCGAGCATCGGGAAATCATCGTGGGGCATTCTGAGGAGCAGCGCTTGCTTATCGTCTGCTTTTGTGAGAGACCGGAAGGGTTACGGATCTTCAGCGCGCGAAAATCGACAACCAGAGAACGGCGAGACTATGAAGAAGACGCCCGACAATGACAGGCTCGTCGGGCCGGACGAAATGCGGGCCGAATACGACTTGGAGTATTCAAAGGCGCGGCCGAATCGGTTTGCGGCCGAGATGGGCGATGCGACCGTGGCTGTCGTGCTAGATCCGGACGTCGCGTCGGTATTCCAAACTTCCGAGTCGGTTAATTCCTTACTCCGGTCTGTTATCGCGGCGTTACCCGAGGGCGCCAAGGGCCAATCGAACCCGGGCTAGCCGCGCTGCTCCGACCCCTGTGGTCCCCGGTCGCAGGCTTGAAACGCGCCCCCGCTGCTTGAAGATCGAGATCGCCTGATGCCAACCGAGTACACGGACATCAACGTGAGTCTCCAAGACCACGTCGCCACCGTCGAGATTGATCGACCTCCCCATAACTTTTTCGACCGAAGCCTGATCGCACAAATCGCCGACGCGTTCGAAGAATTCGACTCGAACTCGGAGTGCCGAGCGATCGTACTGGCTTCAAACGGAAAATCCTTCTGCGCCGGTGCGAACTTCGGTAAGGCCGCCGATACTGCTTCCAGTACGGCGGAGTTTACACAAGAGGGCTTCAAGAAGAGAACCGGCGCGTTGTACCGAGAAGGCGTGCGTTTGTTTAGTGCGAAGAAGCCGATCATCGGAGCCATCCAGGGGGCGGCCATCGGGGGCGGGCTGGGCCTAGCGCTTGTACCGGACTTTCGCGTGGCGGCGCCGGAAGCTCGCTTCGCGGCGAATTTCGCGAAACTCGGGATCCACCCCGGCTTTGGGTTAACCGTTACGCTGCCGAACTTGGTCGGTCAGCAGCAGGCCAACCTGATGTTCCTGACCGGGCGGCGTCTCAAGGCGGAAGAGGCGCTCGCGGTCGGACTGGTCGACATGCTCGTTCCGCAAGACGAACTGCGTGGCGCCGCCCAATCCTTGGCGGCGGAAATCGCGGAGAACGCCCCGCTAGCGGTGGTTTCCGTGCGTGCGACCATGCGCCAGGGACTGGCGGAAAAGATCGCCAAAGCCACCGATCACGAATTAGCCGAGCAGCAGTGGCTACGCACAACGAGCGACGCCGAGGAAGGCATCCGTGCGGTTGCCGAGCGTAGGGCGGGTAACTTCACTGGGAAGTAAGGTTCGCCACCGGAGCGATCCGCGCACAGGTTTCTACACCTCGGGCAATTCCGGCGCCACCCGCTCGGCGCATTCTCGGGCAAGGCTGAGGGCGCCGGCCGAATAGCACGATCCGTCGCGGAGACGTGACGGATTGAACCCTTCTTACGATGTCGGCGAGGACGTTCGGTGAAGGGGCGCTGAGGGCCGCTACGCGCGCAGTTGTTACCGTAGTGTAAGGCCCACGCACGGGGAGTCGTTCGCGGGGGACACTGAGGGTTGACGAGGTCCTCGACCGGCTAGGCGATTCGGATCACTTGCTTCCGTTTGGCCGAAGCAGCGAGAGGGACCGGTCTCGCCAATCTTGTTTCTACGGGGAAACGATCTTGCTGCCCGTTTTGATAGAAGAAGAAATTAACTGATCGAAGACCGGCTTGACAAAATCTTTGATCTCCCTGACTGCTCCATCAATGCGAGCAGCCCTCTGCTGTAACTGGTTGATGCTGTTGAATCCCCAAACGAGAACCCCGAGAAGGCCTACGCCGATGCAGCCGAGGGCCCATGTTGCGAACTCTATTCTGGCGTTGAGATCAGTGATACTCTTGTCAAGCTTGACGTGGCTATCCTTCATGGCGTCAAGGGTTGTGGCAATAGCTTTATGGTCTTCGTGGAGTCCTTTAAGTTGTTTGGAAACTTCAATCAACAGCAGCTCGGTTTGATCTTCCGGGGTTGCAACAGCAACGCTTACCGGCAGAAGAAATACCGCCACTGCAAACACCCCCTTCACTGAGTTTTCTCCCGAGAGCGGCCGCTGAGAGAACCGGTGGTCTCGCGGTCAACAGGTCGCGTTTGAGGCAGCAAGCCCGCCCGCTTTGAGATGTCTTGGAGGCGAAACTCTTCCTCAAGAATGTGGTCGCCCGTGCAAACACACCATGGGAAGATCGAGAACGAATCGGGGGAGTGGGGCGCCATTGCAACTCGGCGCCGAGAATAGCAATACGATGAAACTTGTGTCGACAAGCACTCTTAGTGTAACGCCAACTCGTGACGTGTGGACAACACTTGCAAATCGGCCTGTTTTAATCATCGGCGACGTTTTCTGGGGGCCTGCCGGATTCCACAGATGACAAGTTCTTCGATTCAAGCGGAGTTTCCCAGAGGTTCTACCACTATATGGAGTCTATCCTGCGCCCTGCGTCGACTGAGCCTTGAATCGAGCTGGCGCCGGCGTAAGCGCGCACAGGTCTCTACACCTCGGGCAATTCCGGCGCCACCCGCTCGGCGCATTCTCGGGCAAGGCTGAGGGCGCCGGCCGCTTCGTCCCCGGTGACTTCCGGCAAGTCGCCCGGGTAGCGCGCCTCGACTCCGTAGGGGTTTAGCTCGATGAGGTAATCCAGGTCGGCTGCCGGCGCTGGGTCGATCGCGGCTACGACGTCAAGAAGGGCCCCGAGGTCGTCAGTCTTGCGAAACTCCGCGGAATAGTGCGTTAGATAGGCCTTGAGATACTTCTCAGCGGCTTGCTGAGCGTGGAACGCGATTGGGTAGCCAAGGGCATCCGAAGATCCACTCAAGGTCTCAGCCGCCGCCAGGTCGATGTCAGCCTTCGACCTCCACTGTTCGACGATCTCCCGCCGTACTTCGTCCCGGTTCTTCATAGATCAAGCGCCCATACTTGTTTGCTGGGTAAGCGATGCCGCCGACAACGTCTTTCGACTCCTCGAAGCGGCTGTCCGAGATCACGATGATATCTATTGGGCGCCCGAGTCCTCGCAATGCGCGAGAGATCTTGACGCTTTCTCGACGCGGGTTTTCGACGGTTTCGAGGGTGACGAGCAAGTCGACATCGCTGTCGGCGTTCATCTCGCCTGTTGCCGCCGAGCCGAATAGCACGATTCGCCGCGGCGATGCGACGGATTGAACCCTTCTCACAATATCGGCCAGGACATTCGGTGAAGGGGCGCTGAAGATCGCTTCGGGCACGGTTTCCATTTTAGTGTAAGTCCCACAATTCGTCCGTGCTATCAGTCGTGACAAACGACGACGAACAATGGACGCTGAGGCGCTACCATGCACGTGGGATTGTCTGGTGGCGAAGCTGACAATTTCGATCCCCGACGCGGATGCGGCCACGTCGGTATGGTAAGCAGCGGACCTAGGGCCTGTAATGCACCCAGATCGGCGACGCCCAAGCTAGCTGCGCGTCTTCTTGCTGCAGCCGGACGTAGTAGTAGCTCTCGCCGGGCTTCGCATCCGCGTCGCGGTAGGTGAAGGCGACTTCCCGTCCGTCGCCTTTGTGGGTGTAAATGTGGTTGCCGTTCTTGATGATCTGAACTTCGTGGATCGGGCCGGTTCCGCGGGCGGCGATGCGGATTTCGGGCGGGGTCGAGCTGGTGGTTTCGTCGCCCATGATGGCGTCGCCGACGCGGACGTCCATCACGATGTTGTCGGTGGCGGCGTAGGCGTGGCGCGATTGGAGTCCGCGGAAGATGCCTTCGCGGGTGGGCTCTTCGGCGTACACAGCCGCGTAAGACACGTGGGTCGAGCGGTGGTCCGATGAGGCGATGAAGCCGAGCTTGTAGCCTTTGCCCAGCGCGGCTGTCGCCAAACCGTCTTCGTAGCGATTGCCGGGGCCGACACGGGGAGCGCCCTTGGTCTCATAGCTCATGCGGCAGCCCTGGTAGATCTCGAGCAGCGGCTCGAGCGCGGGGTCGTTGTAGGCCCAGTTGCCGCCGCCGCCGGCCGCGATCGTATGCGGGATGGTGATGACGTCCTGTCCTTTGAGCGTTTGCCAGAGCTTGACCTCGTCGTCGGTGCGGGGGAAGTTCTCGTTCTGCTGATCGGTCGGGATGGTGGGCGCGAAGGCGACTTCGCCGCGCTTGGGGCTGATCACGTTGCGGTGTCCGTAGGGCCAGCGCAGGCTCCGCTCGTAGCCGAATAGCGCCAGAAAGGACCCGCGCACGTGGAAGAGGTCGGCGATCTTTTGCGTCCGCCACCAGTCGTAGGTCGTTCCTGAGCCGTCTCGGCCGAGGCCGCCGTAGTAGTGGTCGGTGGAAGATATGAAATCCAGCTCGGCGACATCGACAGCGTAGCGGTACATGTCCCAGAGGGTGCCGTCCCAGCCGCCGTCGGCGCTGATTTCGGTGTGGCGGTGGAGGTCGCCCCAGTAGAGCTTGAGGCGTTTTTCGCCGGCGGCGACTTCGTTGCGGCGGTCCGACCAGGCGGTGCGCTTGTATGGGCGGGTTTTGGGAGCGTCGAGGGCTGTAAGCGTTGGGGCGGGCGACGACGCGGAACTGGGGCTGGGGTCGAACGATGTCGCGAAGGCTTTTCCGTGGCGACCGTCGGGGGCGAGCGTGGCGCCGGTGGGGCTCAAGCGGTCGTCGGCGGGATAGATCGTCCAGAGCTTTCCGTCGGGCGTGGACACGGTGGCGACGCGCTGGTCGTTGCTGCCTTGGCTTTCATCGAGCAGGACGGGGTCGCTCCAACTCTCGCCGGTGTAGGCGGTGGCGCATCGATCCCCCGTCGTCTTTCTCGATCCAATGGCGGAAGAACAGCCACGGGACGCCGCTCGAGTCGACGGTGAGGTGCGGGATTTCGTACGTGAACGTCAGCTCATGGGGCGGTGCGTCGAGGGGGTTCGTCTTGGGCGCCCAGCGGCGCCCGTTGTGGAAGACCGCCATGCCGATGCCGGTCTCGGTGCGTAGGCTGATCTTGTTGGAGACGCCGCCCGGATCGCGGACGGTCCAGGGGGCGGGGCGGCCCCAGTCGCCGACTTTGCTCGAGAGGTCCCAGTAGGGTTTGTCCAAAGCCCAGCCTTCGCGTTGGAGGTCGTAGCCGATCCAGGCCCGGTCGTCTTTGTCGATGGCGATGGTGGCGCGGGCTTCAAATTGGGCGCTGGCAGCGACTGGATATTCTTCTGACAGCAGGCCGTCGTCGAGAATGCGGACGAAGACATCGTAGTCGCCGTGGCGGTAGGTGTCGTAGGCGATGTACAAACGGTCGCGGCTGTCGAGTGCGATGGCGGGTTCCCAGTCGCCGGCTTCGTGGGTCGTGATCGGAATCGGGGCGGACCAGCGGCGGCCGTCGTAGGTTTTCAGGTAGATGTTCGAGTCGCCGGTGCGGAAGGATTGCCAGGCCAGGTGAAGATTGCCTTGCGAATCAGTGGCGAGGCGGTGGTGGAAGTCGGGCTGCGAGTGGGTCGTCAGCCGTGAGATTGATGACCACGCGCCGTCCTTGAGGCTCCGGGCGTAGATGTCGAAATTGCCGTCGAACTGCGCCGCCCAGGCGACCCACACCCGGCCGTCGGGTTGGATGGCCAGCGCTGTCTTGAAGTAGTCGGCCTCTAGCGGGGTGACGTTCACCGGGGCCTGCCAACCGGTCGAGGTTTTTTGGCTCAGTTTGATGACGTCGGCGCCGTTTTGGTCGTAGCTCACCCAGGCGGCGTAGAGATCGCCGTTCGGGGCGACCGCGGCCGAAACGTGGTCGGCATAGTCGGAATCGGCGGAGATTTGTTCGGCGGCGGGCGCTGCCGCTACGAGAACGCCGGCCAACGCAATGGACACGAAGCAGGGCGACATGGGGGGAATCTTGCGAGACGGCGACCGCGGCGTTCCATGGGCTTTGATTCTACTAAGCTAGCGGCTTTTACACGAAAGGCAGGCTCAAGTTAAGCCCGGAAAACAGGCCGCGGCAAGACCTCTCTCAGGCGGACCCAAACCGTGTACAAGGCCAGGCCCGCAAAAACAGTAAGAACCGCGTCCACCGGGTATCGATAACGAGGCAACGCTAGGGTCAAGTAGTACGGGATGGGAGAGAGCACAAGCGCGGCGAGCAGCGTCCCGGTTCCGAAACCCCGTTTCCAAGAGAGAACCGCTCCGGCGAAGCCGAGTAGCGCCATCGTCGGAAGGACCAGTCCCTTTAGACCGTCGGTGATCGAAAACCCAAGAGGCAGACCTGCGACCGACTCATTAGGGTCTCGATGGACGCGACCGAACCAATACTCGAATATCCGAAGCGCGGTGATCTCGACGAACTTCCGAGGGTTTTCGCGCACAAATTGTTTCGTTTGATCCATCGCCCACTCGGAATACCCGACTTCTCCCATCTCGAGAAACCGCTGCTGTTCCTCGTCGGATACTCCGAGATGGTAGTCATAAACGTCCGCCGCCAGCTTGGGAGTGCGGATCGCCGTCCAACGGTCGAGATTGTTGCCAACTCTCAGCTCGATACCGAGATTCGACCGCAGGCCAGGGACGCCCATCACAACCCAGTTTCGTACCACCCACGGAGTCAACATCAGCGCGGCGGCCGCTCCGACGATCAGGACTCGCCGGGCTCGTTGGAAAATCGGCCCCGAGCCCCAAACAAACAACAAGATCGCCACGGCGGGAGCCAAACTAAGAATCGTCGAACGCAGCAGAGCCACCAGCCCCAAGACGATGCCCAGAGCCAAGTACGATCGGGCCTGATGATCGCCCCGCATCGACTCGAGCTTCAGCAAAAAGAACGAGAAGGCCAGCACGTATAGGGAGGTATCCCACAGCTGAGTTACATCTAGGAAGATCGAGCCTGGAGAGATCGCCCAAAGTCCGGCGGTGAAATAGGCCGGCTTTGTCCCGAAGATCCGGCGGGCGAGGCAAAACAAGACCACGCAAGTGAACGCCGAAAAAAGCGAGTTGGCGATATACAGGGCCTGCCCCGACGCTTCCGACCGCACTCCGAAAACCAGGAACGCTCCGGCCATGATCATAGGGAACACAAAGGTGAGCCAGGCGCTTGGTCCCGAGCCGATGCCGAATGGATCGCTCAGTCCCTCGCCTTCAACGAGCGACTTGCTGACCTGGCCCATTTCATAGGCGAAGCTCGAGCTGTTGGGCTCGGGGATGAACGTCGTTGTCAACGGTAAGCGCAACAGGAACGCTGCCAGGGCGATCACCCAAACCGCCCGCGGTACGCCGCCCGTTTGACCCGCTGTTAGGGACGTTGAAGGATGATTCATCTCCTTAGGCGGCGGACAGGCTTTGCGCGCGATGGAGCAAAACGACTCCCATTGTAGTTCGGCTTCGCCTCGCGACCTAGGGTAGGGGCGCGACATGTCGCGCCCTTGGGCCCGGGTCCCTGACCAGAGAATGGAGCCCTCGACGCGGTCGCAGTTGGGCGTTCACCAAGGTTTTGGAGCGGGGGCAAGCTGAAGGGCGCGACATGTCGCGCCCCTACGTCAGATCGCTGTCGCTTGGGTGACTGACGCCCTGCCCGCAAGTGCGCACTGGCTGCTCGCTGGACCAGGTATCGCTGCAAGGTGTGTGCAAGACTAAATGCCAATGGGTCGTATGAATGTGAACGAAGCTCGGGCTACGATCGCCGCCGGGTTGCTCGCGGTTATGGCTTTCGGCCACCTGGCCTTGTCAGCGCAGACACAGACGCCGCTCCCAGCGTTTCCCGGCGCCGAGGGTTACGGCGCTGGGTCGGTTGGCGGCCGCGGCGGCCGTGTGATCCCCGTCGTCAATTTGAACGACGGCGGTCCCGGGAGCCTGCGGTTGGCCCTTGCGGCGGAGGGTCCGCGCACGATCGTGTTTCGAGTCGGCGGCGTTATCGAGCTGGAAGGACGGCTGCGCATCGCCAGCCCATACGTGACAGTCGCCGGACAGACCGCTCCCGGCGATGGAATCACCCTGAAAGCGACCGAGCGGAACTCTCAGATGCTGTGGATTCAAACCCACGACGTGGTGATTCGCCATATTGCGATCCGCGGCGGCAACTATGGTAAGCCGGGCTACGGTCAAGTAAATATCATGTTGGATCCCATACCGGCTCAAGGGGACCGTTATGGCGATATCTATAACGTCGTCCTAGATCATCTATCGGTGAGTTGGAGCCTAGACGAGAACATCGCTGTGTTCCGTAACCTGCCCGATAATCCGGATACATGGCCCAACTATCCGGTGATTCGGGACATCACCGTGCAGCATTGCTTGATCGCCGAGGGTTTGTACCCGCATAGCACGGGCCTGCAAGCGGGGGGGGAGCGTATCCCCGAAAACGCGCTTTCTCCGCGCGGCGGCCCCCCGCCCGTCCAGCGCCTGTCGATCCATCGAAATCTGTTTGCTTCCAACAGCCACCGCAATCCGGCGATCGGCGGTCAGGCGGCCCGCATGATCAACAATGTGGTCTACAACTGGAGCTCTAAGGCGGCCGAAACCCACGCTTCGACCTCCAGCGACTGGATCGCAAACTACTTCAAGCCCGGACCTCTCTCGGCGCTCGACCATGTCATCGTCCATAACGACTTCTTGAAAGGGCAGCCGCAGAACCGTCATCCGCCTCCCTCGATTCACACGAGCGGCAACCGTGTGGCCGGCCAAGATCAGATGACAGAGGACGATCTGTACCGCATCCACTACGAAGAACATCGCGGACTGCCGAGCCACTACCGGCGAGACCAACCGCTCACTCCGGCCTCGATCCCGGTCGAGATTGCCGGTGCGACTCAGGCCTACCTAAGCGTGGTCAACGACGTGGGCTCGCGGATTCGGATCGGCGACTGGGGCGGACACATCGGCCGCAACGATCCCGTCGACCTTAGGATTCTTTCAGACGTTCGACTGAGCCACGGCCCGGGTTACAAGGACGGCCTGTCTACGCACTACACCGATCCGGCGCAAACCGGCGGAATGCCGAGCCTGCTTGGCGGCGCTCCCTATCCCGACAAGGATGGAGACGGTATGGCGGATGCTTGGGAGGTGAACGTCGGGCTCGACCCGGAGTCGCCTAACTCGCCGCAGCTCGATCGGGACGGAGACGGATACACGGACCTAGAGGAGTTCTTGAACGGAACCAGCCCGTTCGTTTCCGGCCGGGGTCGAACCGGCCCGGCCCCGCGGCGCCAGAGGCGGCCCGGCGGCTAGGCGCGCCACGATCGCGTGAACAAACCAGTCAAGTTTGCGGCGACACCGGAGCCGCGCGCGTCAGCAAGCGGTTGCCCGAACTTGCGAAAACCGCTCCCTCACGGTCGCGGCTCCGAAGTCGAGATTCAGGCCTTTGTACCGCGGCGTCAGAGCCGCGACCGCAAGGGAGCGGGTTCTATATTCAGATCGCGAAAAGACTCACAGCGTATGGCGGCTAGTCCGCTTGGTTGTGGTGTTTTTCCAGGTGCTGCCGCAGAAGGTCCTTTCCGTAGTCGTTTCCGTTGGGGGTGCGGACGACGGCATGCACATGAGTTCGTACGGGGCGGCGCGGACCCGGCAACGCGATCGGGCCCTGGTGGTCGAATTCGATCATGACCACGGGGCTGTGGATGCGATAGTAGAAGACCTCATCCTCGCCGATCTCGCCGACCCAAGAGAAGTAAGTGTCGTCGAGGCGCGCCTTGACCTCTTCCATCTTGACGCGGGCGTGGCCGTCGTCCATGTAGCCGACGTATTCGCTGATCAGCTCGAGCAGGAGGTCCTTCTGGTTCGGCGTCATCTCGGAGACCGGCAGTCCGGCGTAGTCGACTTGGACGTTGTCTCTGAAGGCCTCGCCTACGGTGTTGTTGCCGGTTTTCTGGGACGACACGACCGCCTTGGCGCGCTGGGAGTCGTCCAGCGCCGCGGCCACGGCGACGCCCTTCTTGAGCTCAGGCTGCATGACCGAGACGCCTTTGTAGATTCCTGACTCGGCGATCAGGGGCTCGGAGCCGACGAAGGTCGGGGTCATGACAACCTGGTCCCCGAGCACGAAGTAGTTGACGATCAGGTGGTGCCCGTCGATCTGCCAGCCCCAGGGCTCGGTCCTGGAGGGCTCGCCCATGATGGTGATCCAGTAGACCCACTCGCCGAATTCGACCCAGTTGTCGGTGAGCTCGGCGAGAGTGTGGTTCAGCTTCATGATGTCGCGGCTGAGCTTGAAGCCGCGGGCGCTTAGGCTCGAGCGCATCAGGTTGAACGCCGCCTGGCGCTGGGAATCGTCCATTTCGTTGAAGCCCACGCCCTGGCGTTGGTAGAAGTGCTGGTTCATCCACTTACGCCATTCCGGGTCGTCGACCGGGAACATCGTCTTCTTGCGCTGGCCCTCGGAAAGACCGGCCAGGAAGGTCTTGGCGGCGTTGACGACAGGCTCGGTCGAAACGCCGGTCGACTTGATTGGAAACAGGCCACCGGCGACCTTGCCGTCCGTCGTGGTGACCCCTTTAAACGGCTCGAGACCGCGGCGCTCCATTTCGCTGAAGCGCGCGAGGAAGCTGAGCGAGCCCTTGGTCTTCTTAGCGCGTTTCGCAGCCGGCCGCTGCGAGTAGGCCGGCCATTCTAGGAGAGAGCCTCCGACGAGAAAAGTGAAGCAAGCGAGTAGGGCGATACGAGTCTTCATGGCGTGCTGGGACTGATAGTAGCATTCCGTTGACCGTTGACCGTTGACCGTGGGTTACCCGGCTAGCGCGGCTAAGGGCTCGTAACAAAATAACCTATGCAAAATCTCAGCTCCGCCTGGGATGTAGCGTGTAGTTCCAATCTCCGTGGAACTTGTCACGGCGCAGATCAATCTGCGCCACTTCGCGATCCGATACCTTGACGCCCCGAGGGTAGCTGGCGGTATCTAACTCCGAGTGCACCGTGAGACCCGCCGCGGTCGTCGTGCCGGCGATGAGCTGGACGATCACCTCATGACTGATCAGCGGCTTGCCACGCCAGTTCTGGCTGATAAAGGAAAATAAACGGTGCTCGATCTTGTTCCACTTGCTGGTTCCCGGAGGCAGGTGACTCACCGCGATTCGTAAGCCAGTTTCGTCGGCCAACTTCTGCAGCTCCAACTTCCAAAGCCGCACGCGCGCCCCGTTGCTGCCGCCCGCATCCGCCGTAATCAGCAGTCGCGTGGCCCGCGGATACGCCGCCCGCCCCATCGAGCTCCACCAGCGCCGGATGCTCTGGACCGCGAACGCCGCCGTATCGTGATCCGCGCCCACGCTCACCCAGCCGGTGTTGCGGGCGATATCGTAGATCCCGTAGGGATTGGCTCGCCCCAGTTCCGCAATGATAAAGTCGTGCACGCGCACCTTCTCCGGATCGCCCCGCGGACGCAATTCCCGCCCATTATTATTGAAGTTTCCCACCAATTCTTTCTTCTTGGCGTCCACCGAAATGACGGGTAGATGCTGCTGGAGTTGGCGTTTGATTCGACGATTGAGGTACTCGAACTGGGCATTGCGGTCCGGGTGCTTGGTTCCCTCCATGGTCTTGCTGTTGGCCTGCAGGCTGTATCCCAGATCATGCAGCATTCGGCCCACCATCGAGTGGCTGGTTTGATGTCCCATTCCCCGCAGTTCTTCGGCCAACTTCCTTAAGCTCTTGCAGGTCCAACGCAACGGTGATTCCGGATCACCGCGAGTGACCGGCTCGACCAACCGCTCCAGATCCCGCGCGAGCGCAGGATCCCCAGCCGCCGTTTTCTTGCGTCCCCCGCCGGGACGGCGAATGCGACCAGGCGGGCGGACGCCGGTCTCGCTCAGTTCGGCCATGCCCTGGCGAATGACTTGCCGCGAAACGCCAGTCGCCCGAGAGACCGCCGAGATGCCGCCGCGCCCGATCGCCGCACTCTCGGACGCCGCCACCAGCCGCCGGGAACGCTCATCGAGAACTGGGCGAACTGCCGCAAAACGCCGTGTGATTGCAGCGAGGTCTAGCATCCTCTCCAGGACAGGCCAAAACATTCATATATGACAATGTTATTTTGTTACGAGCCCTAAGAGGGGTAGCCCACGGTCAACGGTCAACGGTCAACGGTCAACGGTCAACGGAAACCGCTACCGCCCCAGCGACAATCGTGCCGCCAGCTGTTCCGGCAAACCGGCGGCGCGGATCTTCCTCTGCGCGGTCTCGACATCGTACTCGCAACGGTCATAGACGAGAACCCGCCGGTCGCTGTCGTAAAGAGCGTAGGCCGCCTGCCAAATCAGATCGCGTGGCTGGCCGACCGATCCAGGGTTGATCAAGTACGACACGCCTTGCTCGATCTTGAGCTCGTCGACGGGGAAGCGAGCCTGATCGCCGGCGGGCGTTTTCGGGGGATCGACGAAAAACCCGCCTTGAACGTGGGTGTGTCCGAAGAAGACGAGGCGCCCGTTGGCGGCTTCGAGCTGAGGGGTGGCTTCGTCGACATCGATCAGGTATTCGTCTTCGTCCAGCAGCGAGCCATGGACCAGGGTGAAGTCGTCGAGCTCGAGCGGGCCTTGGCGCAGCGCTTGGAGGTAAGCGCGGTTCTCCTCGCTAAGCGCGTTGCAGGTCCACACGACGGCGGCTTTGGCGGCTGGATTGAACTGGATCGGTTCTTCGAGTCCACAACAAGTCTTGTCGTGGTTGCCTCGAATCACAGCCGAGCAGTTCGCCCGGACCCATTCGGTGACGGCGTTGGGGTCGGCCCCGTAGCCCACGACGTCGCCGAGGCAGCAGATTGCGTCGTAGCGACCCTCCGCGGCCGCCAGCACCGCCGTAAGTCCCTCTAGATTGGAATGAATGTCGCTGAGGATGAGATAGCGCATGGGGGAGGCGCTGCTGGATCAAGCTCGTGTCAGGCGCAGAAGTGAGACTTCCGGCAAGGCTCCGATCCGCATCGGCAGATTGATGGTTCCTAGCCCTCGACTCACATAGAGGCGGGAGGGGCCGATGTCGTAGCCGCCGGCAACGAACCGTGTGTAGAACCGGCCGGGGTTTACGGTTTGCTCCACGATTTCCAGGGTGATTTGTCCGCCGTGCGTGGGACCTGAAACCACCAGATCATAGCCTAATTCAGCGGCTTTGGGGAAGACGTCGGGGTTGTGCGAAAGCAGTACGTTGAGGGCGCCGGGCTCCAGCAGGGAAGCGGCGTTGGGCAAATAGGGCCGTGATTTGCGCTGGTAGTCGACGCCCGCGAGGTTGAGTTTCGCGCCACCGAACTGGAAGAGCTGGGAGCGATGGCGCAGGAGTCGGATGCCTCTCTCGAGCGCGTAGTCGGTCGCGTAGCCGCGGCATTCGGCGTACTCTTCGTGATTTCCCATGCAACCGAAGACGCCGGCGTCGGCGTGGAGCTTGGCGAGCTCGTCGATGCAGGCGTCAAGCGGATCGCCAGGCTGAGTGATCAAGTCTCCCGTGACGACGGCGATGTCGGCCCGACATTCGTTCGCCATCGAGACAGCGCGCGCGACCTCGCTCCGGGTGAAGTAAGGCCCAGTGTGCAGGTCGGTAATCTGGACGATCTTGCGGCCAACGAGATCGGCCGGAAGGTTGGGAATCGCGACATCCTTTTCGATGACTTCGAAGCGGTTGCGCCCGATGAATACGCCGTAGCCCGCGGCGGCGAAGGGCGTCGCGGCGGCGGCTTGGAGCAGCCGGCGCCGGTTGTAGTTGACGTGGCCGCGTTCCTCGGTCCGCAGGATGCGACTCCCCGCCAACCAAACCAGATACCCGCCCGCCGAGCCGGCGGCCCAAACCGCCGCCACGTACCGCCATAGGCCCGCCGCCTCGCCACGTTCAGGCCAAAGCCAGTCGTCAACCGGGAATATCGCCGCCGACAATACGAGGGCGAGCCCGAAAAGCGCCCCGCCGCCGGCAACGTACTTCGCCGAAGCTCCGAGACGCGGCTGGAGGGCGCGTTTCGCCCATACGAATAGATGGACCTGAGCCCCGACGAGGACGCCCTGGGCCGTCCATGTCGCCAATTTCATTCCGATCGGCGTGTAATCCATGAGGCGCGCTGAAACTGATGGGCAGAATCTTATGATCTGGGACGGGCGCTCTCAAACGCCACAAGAGAAAGGCTTAATCGGGCGGGGAAAAACCCGGAGGCTCCTCTTGTATCTTATCGGCCGTGCCTTTCTAAGCCACAGAGGGGCTCGCGTTGAAGTTTTCCGAACCCGCTCTCTTGCGGTCGCGGCTCTGACGTAGCGAGTCAAACGTTAACCGAGAGGCGTCAGAGCCGCGACCGCAAGAGAGCGGGTTCGGAAGTATTGGGGCCAGCAGCAAAGCTACATCTTGGTCTTGTTTTCGAACAGGAACAGGCCCCCCTTGCCGGCGACCGCGAAGTCGATATCGCCATCTCCGTCAAGGTCGGCGGCGGGGATCTGCATTCCGCCCCCGGTTCGTCCGCCGTAGTCGATGGTATGGCGGGCCCATACAAAACCGCGCTCGGTCTCGACCCGTTCGTACCAGTAGACCCCCAGCGGCTCGCGCCCGCCGGCGTCGTGTCCGTTGTGGGCGTAGAAGCGTTTGCCGGTCAGCAGTTCGGGCTTGCCGTCGCCGGTCAGGTCGACCATGGTCATGGCGTGGGCTTGCGACCAGGCGTCGTCGATGGTCTCGCGCTCCCAGGTGCGCGCGCCGTTGGGGCCCTTGCCTTGCTTGAGCCAGTAGATTCCGTAGTCGTGAGCGGCGCTGGTGATGATGTCGTTCATACCGTCGCCGTCGATGTCGTGGGTGAAGAGAAAGCCTGTGTGCTGGTCGAAGCTATACTCTTCGTGGAGCTTCCAAGGGGTTTGGGTGGGATCAGGCGGCGCCTCGAGCCAGCCCTTGGGAGTGAGAACATCGTTGCGGCCGTCGCCATTGACGTCGCCGGCGCCGATACCGTGGCCGAAGAGCTTGTTGCTGACCCTGCGGGCGACCCACTTGCCATTCCCGGAGAGCTCGTACCAGGCGGTGTAGCCCTCCTTCCCCCCGAACTGCGGAAGGACTTCTTCCTTCTTGCCGTCGTTGTCGAGGTCGACCAGGAAGGCGAACTCGACCGGCATTCCGCTGTCGATCGGGTGCTCTTTCCAGCTGGCGTGACCGGATCCGGGGTTTTCGTACCAGGCAACCTTCTTTTGACCCCAGCCGACGCTCACGATGTCGATGTCGCCGTCCGAGTCGGCGTCGATGGGCAGGTCGGAGAAGTCGTCGATGTAGTTGTTCCAGAATAGGATGTCTCGATGTTTGCGCTTGGTCCAATTGGGAGCGGCGTACCAGTTTTCGCCCGAGACGATGTCGAGCTTGCCGTCGGCGTTGATGTCGGCGAAAGCGCAGGCTTCGCTGCGGCCGAGATCGAGGGTGTGTTTCTCGAAGGGGATCTCGGGTGAGGGGCCTCCGGCCTGCGCCGTCGCCGCCGCCAAGACGAATAGGGCGATCGATGTTTGCATACTGCCCGCCATTATAGGACGTGAATCCGCGAATCTATTCGCCCGAGTACTACCGCGTCTTGGCGGACGTCGAGCACCGAGACCCCTGGGCGCTGGCGATGCGAGAGGTCGGCTTGGGGTTGATCGAGGGCCGATTGCGGCCAGGGGGCGCGATTCTCGACCTGGGATGCGGGGCGGGGTTGTTCCTTGAGGAGGCGGTGCGGCGCTTCAAGCCGAGCCTGGCTGTTGGAGCGGACGTATCGAGCTACGCGGAGAGTGATGTCCGTTGTTCGGCGGTCGAGTTGCCATTCGCGGACGGGAGCTTCGACTTGGGTGTCTTGAATGACGTCTTACAGCACTTGTCCGAGCCTGAGGCGGCTGTCGGCGAGTTTCGCCGTGTCTTGAGGCCCGGCGGGCTTCTGCTGATTCGAACGGCGGCGCGGCGCGGTTTGCCGTGGAAGGCTCACGTCGATTCGGATGACTACCGTCAGTGGAACCGCGACTCGCTTCGAAACCTGCTTGACCAGGCGGGATTTCGGGTCGAGAGGCTGACCCCAGTGAATTGCCTGCCGTCGCTGGTCGCCGACGTTCGAATGCTCGCCGCGCCAAGGCCGCGCGGGGACGTGGGACTTCGGGTTGCAACGGCACAGCCGGCCTGGAAACGCGCATGGCTCGAGCGTTATTGGCGCTGGGAACGGCGCCGGGTAGTCGACCAAGGCCGATCGCTGCCGGCCGGCCACTCCCTGATCGCACTAGCAACCGTTTGACGTGGCGTACGGCTGTGCCGTGCCGCCTTGCGCCTATGGCGCAAGGTCTCCGGATCACTAGCGTCTGTCGTAGCCGGACCCCGGACCTTGCAGCAGAGCTGCAAGGCGGCACGGCGCAGCCGTACGCCACATCGACTGCTAAAATGCCAACGCTACCTACATGTGGATCAAAATCACTCTCGCCATAACCTTGGCCTCGGTGCTTGCGGCCGAAGACTGGACTCAGTTTCGAGGGCCTAACGGCGCCGGCAAGGCCTCCGGTTCTGTAGTCGCCGCGCCTTCGCTCGAGGAAAACCTCGTCTGGAAGATTCCTGTGCCCGTCGGCCATTCTTCCCCTGTGGTTGTCGGTGATCGGATCTACCTAACGGCGGTGGAGGACGAAAAGCTCTTCACCTTGGCCATTGATCGCGAGACCGGCCGAATCCTCTGGCGGCGCGAGGCGCCCCGCCCTCGGCGGTCTCAGTTCGTTGAGCAGAACAATCCCGCATCGTCGACTCCGGCTAGCGACGGCGAGAACGTCTTCGTCTTCTTTGGCGAGTTTGGGCTGCTCTCCTACGGGCCCGACGGCAATGAGCGTTGGAGGGTCCCGATTGGGCCGTTTGTTAATATTCGCGGTATGGCGTCGTCGCCGATTTTCGTCGACGGCAAGGTCTTGCTCACGTGCGACGACGATAGCGGGCACTCGTTTTTGCTCGCCTTGGACGCCAAGACCGGCAAGGAGATCTGGCGCAGCGAGCGCACGGAGTTTCGCAAGTCGTTCTCCACGCCAGCGATTTATCGTCCGGACGACGGTTCCGCGCAGGTTCTTCAGCCTGGGTCGTTCACGCTTGTGTCCTACGCGCTCGACAGCGGCGAGGAACTCTGGCGCGCTGGCGGTTTCTGCTGGCAGCCGAAAGCGATCGCCTTGTTCGCGAACGGGCGCGTCCACCTCAACTGCCAAGGCGCCAACCCGGACCCGAACGCCGGCAACTACCCAAGCTTCGCCGACGCGCTAAAGCAGTTTGACTCCAACGCTGACGGCGCCCTCTCGCAGGGCGAATTTTACGAGCAGCGCCGCACGAAGTTCCCTGAATACGACTTCTCGCAGAACGACACGATAGAAAAGGACGAGTGGGGCTTCTTTGTCGCCCGTATGGCGACCCGTCCCGGCTTGTTTGCGGTCCGGCTCGGGGGACGAGGCGACGTCAGCAAGACCCATGTCGACTGGGTCGTCGATCGGACGCTCGGGAACGTCCCTACGCCGTTGATCTACGAGGGAGTTGTCTATTCGATTCGCAATGCCGGCATCCTCACGAGTATTGACGCCCAGACGGGGGAGATCTTAAAGCAAGGCCGGTTGCCCGATGCCTTGGGGGCGTACTATTCGTCGCCGGTCGCGGCCGATGGAAAGCTGTTCTTCTTGGACGAGGAGGGGACCCTGACCGTCGTGCGAGCGGGCGGGCAGTGGGAACCGGTCCACAGCCTAGCGCTGAACGAGGGCGGCAGTGCGACCCCCGCGATCGTCGAAGGGCGGCTGTACGTGCGCACGCACGAGAGTTTGTATTGCTTCGGGGAGTAGCTTGCTATGCCCGCCGGAGTTTCGACCTCACAAGAAGACGACAGCGACCCGTTGAGCTTTGTAGGACGATTTGGATATGTCCGGCGGGGCGCAAAAAGCCCGCGAACGTACAAACTCTTGAGCCCCGATCTTCAGATCGGGGTCAGGCGTAGCCTGCTACGCCCGCGCTACAGCCCAACGCGTGAGAGCTCGTCGCGGATACGCGAGAAGGCTTGGCTCAGTTCAGACGGGTCGGACGCCGCGACGAAGGCGCCTTCGCCGGCGCCGCGAGTCGGGTCGGGATAGCGGGCGGTCGCCGCATTCGTCAGGTCCTCGAGCGCGTCGAGATCCCAATTCTCGAAGCCCTGTCCTAGACCGATACCGTAGATCCGAAGGTTGGGCACGACGGCGCGAGCGTGGTTGGCGACCGCTATGGCTTGGTGGATCGACGCCCAGTGGACCGCCTCGCACTGACTGTCGAGTGAGCGCTCCATCATCTGAGAACTTGGATCTCCCGTGCCCGCATGGACGCCTGTAACGGGATAGGTCAGGCCCACAGCGGGTCGCCAAGGGTCGAGCGGACCGTCGGTATCGCAGTCGACGACGACGCCTTGTCCGGCTGAGTAGGCGTTCGGCGGAGACGAGGTCACGAACACGATCGCGCCCGCCGGGGCCGGCGCCGCCGCGGCATGCAGACTCAAAGCCCGATATAGCCCAAGCGCTAAGTTCGACGATTCCTCTTGAGCTCCGAAACCTGAAAACCCGTCCCGCGCCCAGGCTTCACCGTTCGCCGGAGTCCAGTCTTGCTCGACGCTCGCGTCAACGCCGAATGAGATCACGCCGAGCTGAGCGCTCTCGGGCGAGAAGATGCTCAGGAATCGGCCCGCTTCGCGTTCGAAGGCCGACCACATTCCGGGATCGAGCGTGGATTCAGCGCGCTCGAACACAAATGCAATCCGGCCGCCGCGTCTCCTCGCGCGGGCGCTTGACCGCAGGAGAATCCCTCCCTCGGTGAACACGCGAGAAAAGAGGGTCGGTAGTTGCGCCTCCGCTTCAACCTGAACCACGGCCCCGAGCGAAACCGACACCATTCGAGGACCCTCGCCGCCGCTATAGAGGCCCCGCTCGATGTTCGCCTCGAAGAGCCGGTCGGCAATCTCGTCGGCGTCATCGCTCGAGCTTCGACTCAGACCGAGGGCGGTCGCCTCGACCGCGGTGTCGAGTTGCGCCTTCGCGAGATAGGTCCACATGGCGTCGATCGCGAGGCTGCCAAGGGCCAACAGAAACGTGGAGCCGAGCGCGACCATCAGCAGCGCTTGGCCGCCTCTCGAGGATCTTTCGATTTTCATGGGGAACAGGGCCTTCCCCGCACGATAGGGCGCTGACCGCTGAGTAGGGATCGGGCTTACGCCCGAGATAGGCGAAAAAATAGCCTGCCCCGGTTCCCAAATTCATGGGCGCGGGGGCAGGCTTTGGCGAGTGTGTCGGATGGAGGATGACGAAACTCGCGCCGAAAAAACTCTGTACGAGTACTGGCGCCGGCGGCGAGGTTTGGAGTGAACCCTAAAAATGAGACATTGAAATTTGGGACGAATTTCAGCGAATGGAAAGGAGTCCAGGATGGAAAGTCTCAAGCCGCGCAAGCCGCGGGAGTTCACGGTGGAGTTCAAGGAAGCCGCCGCCAGGCGGCTCCTAGCCGGCCAGAGCGGCACAGCGCTAAGCCGCGAGTTGGACGTCAAGCGCAGCCTGCTGTACCGCTGGCGGGACGCCTATCGCCAGGAAGGCGTCAACGGCTTGAGCCGGCGGCGAGGCCGGCCGAAACCCGGCCGCTCGGCGCCGCTCAAGATCCCTCGCGATCCGCGCGACGAACGCATCGCAGAGCTCGAACGACTGCTCGGCAAACAAGCCGCAGAGCTCGATTTTTTCGGACAAGCCTTTCGCGCCTTGAACCTCGCAGCCCCGACCAACGACGCCGGTGGCGCGAGCGGATCTACTCCATCGTCGAGCAGATCAGCGCCAAAGGCTCGCTCAGCGTCGAACACGCCTGCGAGCTCGGACGCGTGAATCGCGCCGGGTTCTATCGCCGGCTCGCCGTGTCGTCGCCCGCCGAGTGCGACATGGAATTGCGTGACCGCATGCAGCGGATTTCGCTCGAGAATCGTCGTTACGGCTACCGCCGCGTGACGGCCGAGCTGCGCCGCCAAGGCTTCCTCGTCAATCACAAAAAGGTCCTGCGGATGATGCGTAAGGACAACTTGCTGGCGGTACTCAAGCGGCGCTTCGTGCTAACAACGGATTCGAACCACTTCTTACCTGTTTATCCGAATCTAGCGGCGCACCTGAATGTGGACGGCGTCGATCAGTTGTGGCAATCCGATATCACCTACATTCGCTTGCGCGAGGCGTTCGTCTACCTCGCCGTGGTGTTGGACGCCTACTCGCGACGCGTGGTCGGCTGGCGGCTGGGGACGACGCTCAAAGCTGAGCTGGCTGTAGGGGCGTTGCGCGATGCGCTCGAGCTCAGACGCCCTGCCGCGGGGTGGATGCATCATTCCGACCAAGGCGTACAGTACGCTTCGAGCGCCTATGTCGAGCTGCTGGAGCAGCACGGCGCGATCATCTCGATGAGCCGCCGCGGCAACCCCTACGACAACGCGCGGGCGGAGAGTTTCATGAAGACGTTGAAGGCGGAGGAGGTTTGGTTGCAGCGTTATCGCACGCTTGACGAGGCGCGCGCATCGATCGGCGAGTTCATTGATGAGATCTACAACCAACGCCGGCTGCATTCGGCGTTGGGATATCGTCCGCCGGCGGAGTTTGAAGCGCTGGCGCGGCCGGCGGCAACAGCAGCGAGGAATCCGAAGTATGAGTTTTGAGAGGCATAGGCAAATCTATCAATCCGATGGGCCCTGGGCGGGCAGGGAGACATCGCCGGCGTTGGAGAAGCCGAGAGCGACCTTGGCGGCCGCCCCCGGCGCTCATCGTCTTGATGAGTTTGCGGCCGGGTATTCCTTGGCGGGTTGCTCTCCAGCAGAGCCCGCTTCCGCTTCCCCGGCTAGGACCAGCGTGCGACGATACAGCGAAGAAGGCAAGCGTTTTGCGGTGAATCGTAACCTGTCCCGATTTCGACTGTCTCACGCTTGGGGTTCACTCCAGTTCGTTCTACGCTATATCGGAGTGTAAGAGGAGACCGCCAAGGCCGACAATCCGTCTGATGACTTACTCCGGCTACGACCGCGGTATAGTACTTCCCACAATCGTCCCCTCAAAGGTGATCAAATGAGTCAACAAGTTTCAACCGAAATCCAAGCAGAAATCGATGGTTTCATGGCTGGCCTGCGCAAACGTAACCCGGGCGAAACCGAATTCCATCAGGCGGTCCACGAGGTGGCGGAATACATAATTCCGTTCGTCCACGAAAACCCGCAATATCAAAAAGATCAGATCCTCGAGCGGATGACCGAGCCCGACCGGGTGATTATCTTTCGCGTCACGTGGGAAGACGATCAGGGGAACATTCGTGTGAACCGCGCCTGGCGGGTACAGTTCAACAACTCGATCGGCCCCTACAAAGGCGGCATGCGCTTCCACCCGAGCGTGACGCTGTCGGTGCTGAAGTTCCTTGGCTTCGAGCAGACCTTCAAGAACAGCCTGACGACCCTGCCCATGGGCGGCGGCAAGGGCGGATCGAACTTCAACCCGAAAGGCAAGAGCGACCGCGAAGTCATGCGCTTCTGTCACTCGCTGATGGTCGAGCTTTCGCGTCACATCGGCGAGGACACCGACGTCCCGGCCGGTGATATCGGCGTCGGCGCCCGCGAGATCAGCTACATGTTCGGCATGTACAAGCGCTTGTCGAACCGCTTCACCGGCATCTTGACCGGCAAGGGTCTGGCATTCGGCGGGAGCCTGGTGCGTACTGAAGCGACCGGCTACGGCAGCGTGTACCTCATGCGCGAGATGCTCGGCAGACGCGGCGACTCAATCGAGGGTAAGACCGCGGTCGTGTCAGGCTCGGGCAACGTGGCGACCTACACGATCGAGAAGCTCACGCAGCTCGGCGGCAAGGTCGTGACCGCGTCCGACTCGGGCGGATTCATCCACGACCCCGACGGCATCGACACCGAGAAGCTCACCTACCTCAAGGAGCTCAAAGGCGTCAAGCGCGGACGTATTTCCGAATACGCTGAAAAGTACGGTTGTGAGTATCACGCAGGGAAACGCCCTTGGATCATCCCCTGCGACCTGGCGTTTCCGTCGGCGACGCAGAACGAGCTCAACGGCGAGGAGGCCGAAACCCTCATCAAGAACGGCGTGACCGCCGTCTGCGAGGGCGCGAACATGCCGACCGAGCCCGAAGGCGTGACCGCGTTCTTGAACGCTAAAGTCTTGTTCGGCCCGGCTAAGGCCGCAAACGCCGGCGGCGTGGCCGTCTCGGGCCTGGAGCAGAGTCAGAATTCGCTGCGTATCTCGTGGTCGGCCGAAGAGGTCAATGAAAGGCTCGAAAACATCATGGTCGACATCCACGCCAAATGCGCGGAATATGGAGCCGAGGGCGAGTACATGAACTACGTGAAGGGCGCCAACATCGCCGGTTTTGTGAAGGTTGCCGATGCGATGATGGCTTACGGCGCGGTCTAGACGGGCAACATCTAGCGATCGCGGGCCGCGGACTCACGTCCGCGGCCTTTTTTCGTTGTGCCTACCACTAGCCAGGTTGAGTTAAAGACGGGCGAGGCATGCCTCGCCCCTACGGCCGATCGTTTGTTTTCAACAACGTAGGGGCTTGGCATGCCAAGCCCTTCTTGCCTGTGAACTCTCCTCAAGAGTCGCAGGCGATCTCTTACCATCCGGCATAGTACTAAATCTTTTTTTCTTAGGTACTAGTGTTTTTCACTGACAAGTGCTAAACTTTCCACTCGTTCGAAAGCCAGCATTTCCCCCCGAGCTTCCCTCGCTCAACGCCGGCTTCGACGATAGATAGTTGTCCCCCCCTTGCGCTGAGCGGGCCGTCCCGGGTCCCGAAACGTTGGTTGTCATGGGCAAGTGCGCCTTCCGCACGGGAGATAGCTCGAATGAGAGTACTGGTAGTTTGTTTCGTCCTCGTTGTCGCGTGCCGTAAGGGCCCTCGAACCCGAAAACATCAGTTCTATCCCTGGGATTCGATCAGGTGCTGAGCGGAAGCCCCGAGCTGTGGCCGGCGTTACGGCCGGAGGGTTGCCGGTAGAATAGTTGTAGTGGGGAGTAGCCGCAATGGCCTGCAACCATTTGATGTCCCGGCGCGTCGTAGCAAGCAGAAGGACCGGCGTACCTTCCCCCCTTTTGTCGGGTCCTCCCCCCCATTCGGCAGACTGGCGTTTTACAGACTGGCGGCGTCTACGGCCGCCTCAAGGCGCAGCGCGCGGCGTGATCGCCGTTGCGTTTGTGCAAATCGACTATGAGACCTGCGATCTTTTTCGCCGCTCTGACGCTTTGCTGGGCGTCACTGAGCTTCGCTCAGCCGACTCCGCCTCAAATCCAGGCCGCTGTCGACGCTGCAAGCCTCGCCGCCAACGCCCCGCTCGCTCCAGGCGGGCTGGTCAGTCTGTTCGGCGCGAATCTCGCGTCGAGTCAGGAATCGAACGCGGCGTTGCCGCTGCCTACCGACCTGGCCAATACCGAGGTGTACGTCAACGGCGAGCTCGCACCGCTGCTGTTCGTCTCTGAGAACCAGATCAATTTTCAGCTCCCTTATGGCCTCGAGGGCGAAACGGCAACGATTGTCGTGAGCCACAACGGCGTTCTCAGCGAGGAGTTTGAGATTCGGCTCGCTCAGGCAAGCCCCGCGATTTTCACGTTAGGGGACGGCGCCGACGGAACGGCCGCGGTGCTGCGACTCGACGGCACGCTGGTGGGCGCGGATAGCCCCGTTGAACCCGGAGAAATCCTCAACCTGTTCGCGAACAGCCTCGGAGCTGTCGAACCCTCGGTCGCCAGCGGAGAGCCCGCCCCCGCGACTCCTCCGCTGGCGCGTGTAACGGCGGAGGTCGAGGTCACTGTCGACGGCGAGCCCGCGGAGGTTCTCTTCGCCGGGCTAGCGCCAAACTTCGTCGGACTTTATCAACTCAACGTTCGCGCCCCGGGCGTGATTGCGGTCGAGTTCCCGAGGGTTCAAATCCACATGCTAGGCGCGGTGTCGAACGCCCCGACCATCGGCGCTGCGCCCCTGCCGCCAGTCGAGATCGGGACCCATTTTGCCGAGGAGACCGAATTTCAACAGGTCGCCGATCTGGGGATGGGCTTCGTCGTCTCGACTGTCGGCGACAACCCCGACGAATGGGACTTGAAGTTCGACTCCGCCCAAGCGGCCGGAATTAAGTTAATCGTGGGAATGTTCCCTGAGCCCTATCGGCTGACCCGCGGCGCTTGGACGATCACCGCCGCCAGCCGCCGGTTCATCGAGTACGCCGCGTCGCGATCCGAGATCGTCAAGGGCATTTTCGTCTACAACGAACCCTACTGGATCAGCCCGTTCACGCGCCGCGGGAGCCTCTGCGGGTCTCTCAGCGCGGATGAGCTGCGGGCGCTAAGAACCGAGATTCGCCAGGTATGGCCCGAAGCAAAGATTTTCCAAGACGTTGGCGCGCCGAAAGCCTGGTTGCCGGGGTCGGATCTGGTCGAAGACAACCCCTGTATCGGCGACAAGTTCGTGGATCAGCGCGGTGTGGCCGACTTTGTGGGGATCTTCAACCACAACCTAAGAAACGGCGAACCACAAGACCTTCCGGCCGAAACCGAGTACATGCGCGAGCAGATCGAGTTCGTCGAGAACGAGATGGAAGCCGAGGCGATTGTGGATATGCAGGCGTTCGGCTGCACGCGCTGCGACTCCGAGCCGGTCCGCATGCCCACAGCGCAAGAGTTCCGCGCCTGGCAGTGCGCACTGCGGGAGTTGGGACCGTACGCGATCAGCTATTACCCCTGGAATCTCGAATTGTATGACGAGGCGCTCAGCGACCGCCCCGATCTTTGGAGCTGATCGGCGAAGACGTCTGCCGGCCGTAGGGGGATGGGCCCAGCAGCTACGAGACCGAAATCGTAATGCCTGGGCGGCTGACGCCGCTGCCGCCGATCATCGAGGTGATTTCGATTTCCGGGGTCGCGGCGAGCGCCGGCAGTGAGACAGCGAGAAGAACCGTGAGTGCGCGCATAGCGTTCCTTTGGAGGAGATTCAGCATAGGCGGCGAGGCGGGCTCGGTGCAATGTCTCGCGGATATAATAGCCGCGATGGTCACCGCTTCATCTCTGAGCGTCGGAGAAGCTGTCGAGACTCTATGCGCCAGCGACGGATACCTGCTTTTCGAGGGCTACTACTCGCCCGACAAGGTCCGAGAGGCTCGCGAGCGCACCTACGAGTTGGCGGCGACCGAGCCGGATCGCACCTCACACTTCCACGGGGATGAGGCGAAGACGACGCAGAAGCGCGTTTGGAATTTGCCCGAGAAGGGTGAAATCTTCCGCGAGCTGGCCGAAGATCCCTACATTCTGTCGATCATGGAACCAATCTTGGGCGACGACCTGATGTTGGCTTCTTACGCCGCGAACATCCTGCACCCAGGCGCTCCGGCGCAGGAGCCGCACGTGGACTATCCTTACTGGGACTTGCACGCGCGCGAGCACTGGCCCCAGACCTTGAACGCGAGCTTCTTCCTGGCCGTCGAGACAGTGCTGATGCTCGATGACTTCACCGTCGAGAATGGGGCATCGGCGATCCTGCCGGGCAGCCAGAAGCTCGCTCGTTGGCCCGATCAACGGGAGTTTGAATCGAACAGCATCCGGGTGACGGGTCCCGCTGGGTCGCTGTTCATGTTTCCGGCGCTGCTTTGGCATGCGGGTCAGCGGAACGACAGCCAGGATTCGCGGGGGGCGCTGCTGGCGTCCTACACGTGCAAATCCATCAAGCCCATCGAGGATTGGAGCCGCTGCATCAGCCAGGAGACGATCGAGCAATCGAGCGATCCGATGAAGGCGTTACTTGGGGTCGGCTATGCTTATCCTGTCGTGATGGACAACCTTACGGCGCGCAGCTCCGAGGGCGCGAGAAGCAAGAAGGGGATCACGGAGTGAGCGTCCGCACGAGCTTGGAGCCGCGCGCGTTAGCAAGCGGTTGCCGGCGTTTCGGGCAGCCGCTCCCTAACGGTCGCGGCTCACCGGCTCTGCAGGGCAGCACCGGGGTTCTCGAGTGAGCCAAGACAACAGGCGCCTCGACGGGAAGGTCATCATCGTGACCGGCTCCACGCAGGGGCTCGGCGAGGAGATCGCGACTCGATCGGCTGAGCTCGGCGCGGCGGGCCTGGTGATTTGCGGCCGGAACGCGGATCGAGGCCAGGCTGTGGCGCGAAAGCTGACCCGGGGCGGGTGTCGTGCGGTTTTCGTCGCAGGCGAGCTGGACCAGGTCGAGACTTGCCAGAGCATCATCGCGCGCTGCGACGAGGAATTTGGCCGCGTCGACGGCCTGGTGAATTCGGCCGCGAACACCGAGCGCGGTTCGCTAACCGACTGCAGTCCCGAGCACTGGGACAAGATTCTGGCGATCAACCTGCGGGCGCCGTTTCTGCTGATAAAGGGCGCGGTCAAGCTGATGAAGCGCGCCGGGGCAGGCGGGAGCATCGTGAATATTTCGAGCATGTCTGGGCATGGCGGCCAGCCGAACCTGACGCCCTACAGCGTTTCGAAAGGCGGGCTCGACACGTTGACCAAGAACTCGGCGCATGCCCTCAATCGCGACCGGATCCGCGTCAACGGGCTCAACATCGGATGGATGGCGACCCCGAGCGAGCACGCGGTTCAGTTGCTCGAAGGCCAGCCTGAGAACTGGCTCGAAGGGGCCGACGCGAAGCAGCCCTTTGGGCGGATCTTGCGTCCCTCGGACGTGGCGTCGATGGCGGTCTACTTGCTCAGCGACGCCTCGGAGATGATGACGGGTGCGTTGGTCGACTTCGACCAGCATGTGATGGGGATCTATGATCCGTAGCATGACGTGGCGCACGGCTGTGCCGTGCCGCCTTGCGCTTGTAGCGCAAGGTCTCTTCTTCGGTATCTGTCGCCTGCTGGATTTGGAGAGACCTTGCACCACAGGTGCAAGGCGGCACGGCACAGCCGTGCGCCACGTCGGATTCCCAGCGCCGAAGCGGCAGTCCTGATGAAGCTCTCGGTCATCATTCCTACGCTGAACGAACGCGACAATATCGCACGGGCGATCGAGCAGGTCCGGTCGGCCCACGAAACGATCGTCGTCGACGGCGGCAGCTCTGACGGCACCGTCGAAGCGGCCCGAGCGGCTGGGGCAAGAGTCATCGAGCAACCGGCGAGTCGCGGCGGACAGCAGAACGCCGGGGCGCGGGCCGCTGGCGGCGACACGTTGCTGTTCCTCCACGCGGACACAATCTTGTCCGGCGATTTCGAGGCGCGGATCGCATCAGCGCTCAGCCGCCCCGGCGTCAGCGCCGGAGCCTTTCGCTTCGAGCTCGACGAACCGGGTTTTGGTATGTGGCTCGTCGAGACGATTGTGGCTTGCCGCTGCCGCCTGTTCCAGCTGCCTTTCGGGGACCAAGGCCTGTTCGTTCGAAAAGAGACCTTCTTCGCGGCCGGCGGTTTCCCCGATGAGCCGATCATGGAAGACTATGAGCTGGTATGCCGCCTACGGACGCTTGGGCGTATCGAGATGGTCGAGTCGCCCGCGATCACTTCGGCGCGGCGCTGGCGCAAGTTGGGGGTTTTACGTACGACCTGGAGTAACCAAGTTTGCCTGCTGGCCTACAAACTAAACGTGGCGCCGGAACGCATCGCCCGCTGGAGGAGCGCGTCTTGATACACGGGCTCGTTCTCTTGGCTCTCGGGTTGGCCTGCGTCGCCTCCGGACAACAGGCTGTCTCAATCAAGCCCGGCCTGATCCACTACGTGCAGGGGGTCGCGGAGCTTGAGGGCAAGGTTGTCCACACCCGCGATAAACACTTTCAACAAGTTGAGAAAGGTCAGACCCTCACAACCCGTTACGGACGCGCGGAGGTTGTCCTTGCGCCGGGCCGGATGCTCCGAACCGGCCGTTTCACCGAAGTCGAGTTGGCGACCGACGATCTGAACGATGTCGGCCTGAGGGTGAAGTCGGGCTCGGCAATTATCCACTGGATGCCCGAGGCGCGCGATGGCGTGGTCTGGCTCGACCAAGACGGCTCGCGGGTTGAGCTCAAGAGTGAGGGCCTTTACCGTATTGATGCCCGCCCGGGCCGCCCGGCCGAGCTGCGGGTGTACAAAGGCAAGGCTTTGGTGACTCAAGACGGGGCCGAGCAGCCTGTCCGCGCGAAACGTCTGCTTGCGCTCAATGCTTCCGCCGATGAGCCGAGTAAGTTCGAGGTTGAGGCGGACTCGCTGATGCGCTGGAACGCGCGGCGGTCTCGAGTGGTGGCGCGACAGTCGAGACTTCGTTCGAACCGCAAAGTCGGGGGACGCGCGGGACGCGGGGGACGCGGCGGCGGCGGCCGAGGGGGTCGGGGCCGAGGCGGCCGGGGCCCAAAGTAGCCGCTCCGGCCAAACGCGGCGTTGACCCGGAGCCGCGACCGGGAGGGAGCGGTTGCCCGATTGAGCGATGACAGTAGCACGCGCGGGCAACCGCTCCCTCCCGGTCGCGGCTCAGCTAGACTACCCGCATGCGACTCCTGCTAGCGCCCGCCTTGGCCACCGCCATCCTCATGGCGGCGCCGTTCATTTCCGGTCAAGCGATCCCGCGGTACACGGACTTGTTCAACGGCAAGGACCTTTCCGGCTGGGTGAACGTCAACACCGACCCCGGCACGTGGACTGTCCGTGACGGACTGCTGATCTGCTCGGGGCGGCCGATCGGAGTGATGAGGACCGACCGCCAGTACGAAAACTTCATCCTGCACATCGAGTGGATGCACATCGAGCCCGGTGGAAACTCGGGGACCTTCATCTGGAGCAACGCTGTGCCGCGCGAGAATAACCGCCTCCCCGACGGAGTCGAAGTTCAGATGCTCGAGCTCGACTGGCCGAAATTGCACATCCGTGACGGCAAGCTTCCGCCGATTGCGTACGTTCACGGCGAACTCTTCGGCGTCGGCGGAGTCGAGACGATTCCCGACAATCCACGTGGCCCCCGCAGCAAGTCGATCGAGAATCGCTGCAAACCGCGCGGCGAGTGGAATACCTACGATGTGGTCGCGGTCGACGGCGTCGTGAAGCTCTCGGTGAACGGCAAGTTCGTCAACGGGATTCGCGGTTCAACCCAGAAGAAGGGCTACATCTGTCTCGAGTCCGAGGGCGCCGAGATCCACTTTAGAAACATCAAGATCATGGAGCTGCCTGCCGGGGTGACGTCGCCCGATCAGGTTGCGCCGCTTCTGCCCCCGGCTTGAACCCGGCGCGGCGAGACGCCTATGGCCGCAGCCGTTAGGCTGCAATTGCCAGCGTTCACCGCACCCTGAGGGGGTGTGAAAAATCGCGCGTTGAGTGCAAAACACGGGCTACGGCGATCGTTTGTTTTCAACAACGTAGGGGCTTGGCATGCCAAGCCCTTCTTGCTCAACGAGATCGCTAATAGCCGTTATTAGCCCGCGCCGAATCGTGCGGCGACAGCATCCCAGTCGACGACGTTCCAGAACGCGCCAATATACTCGGGACGACGATTCTGATACTTCAGGTAGTAGGCGTGCTCCCAGACGTCGAGGCCAAGGATCGGAGTGCGGCCTTCCATCAGGGGCGAATCCTGGTTCGGGGTCGACTCGACCTTCAGGGCGCCCCCGTCGACGCTCAGCCAGGCCCAGCCGCTGCCGAAGCGCGTGGCGCCGGCGTTGGCAAATTGGTCCTTGAAAGCGTCAAAGCTCCCACAGGCTGCGTTGATGGCGGCGGCGAGGTCGCCCGAGGGGGCTCCACCGCCGTTGGGGCTCATCACGGTCCAGAACAACGAGTGGTTCGCATGGCCGCCGCCGTTGTTGCGAACCGCGCCGCGGATTCCTTCCGGAACCGCCGCGAGGTCGCTGACAAGGTTTTCGATCGACTTGGCGGCGAGATCGTCGTGGCCTTCGAGCGCGGCGTTGACCTTCGCGATGTAGGCCGCGTGGTGTTTGCCGTGGTGGATTTCCATCGTTTGGGCGTCGATCGATGGTTCAAGGGCATCGTGAGCGTAGGGTAGGTCAGGCAGAGAATAGGCCATGGTTTCGCACTCCTTTTCGAGTTGGGCGGTTCGTGTTAGGCGGCTGGCGCCGAACGCCCAGTGTACAACAGCCTACCGTTGTCCGTTGACCGTTGACCGGAAGAGGGTTGCCCCTCAGGCAACACCCACCTAGGGGGTAACCCTCTTCCGGTCAACGGACAACGGTCAACGGTCAACCAAGTAACCACATCAGGGTAGCGGTCGCCCAAGTTGATGGGTGACTTCCGCCCGCTTAAGCTCGTGTTTTAATCAAGTTAGAGGCAATCATGCATGCTAGCAGCCGCGCCCTGGACTATTTGAGCTTCGCCGCGCCGGCGTTGCCCGTTCAACCGGACCCAGAACCCACTCCGCAACCGACGCCGGTTGCGCCGCCGGAGGGGCCGAGGAAGCCTAAGCGTTCGGGGTCATTTTGGGGAATCACGCTTGGTCTGATCGCTGGGGCCGCGATTTGGTCGCTCACCCAAGGGGCTGATGTGTCCGGGCCAGTCGGGCCGACCATTGGGATGCGAACCGCCGTCGTGGCGCCGGGCAAGCTGAAGAAGACGCTACGGGTCGATGGCATTATGGCGGCGCGCAATTACGCCGCGATCCGAGCGCCTCGTATGCGTGGTCCGCGCGACGCCGGCCGCAGCTCGCTCACTCTCATGACCTTGGCGCCGGCCGGTGAATATGTGGCGCCCGGGTCAACGGTCGCCGCGTTCGAGCTGAAGTGGCTCGAAGACCACATCGACGACGTAGGGTCACGGGTCGTCCAGGCTCACACCGACATCGATAAGCAGAGGGCCGACAACATGGTCCTGCGCGAGACGGACCGCCAAGCTGTTGTGATCGCTGAGGGAGAGTACGAAAAGGCTGTGCTCGATCTGCGTACCGCCGACGTCCGTTCCGAGATCGAGGCCGAGATCCTCGCCGCGTTGAAGGATGAAGCCCAAGTTACGGCCGCGGAGCTTCGCGAGGAGTTCAAGACCCGCGAGGCCGTCCACGAGGCCACGGTGAATATAGCCGCGCTCACCGCGCAGGAAGAAGACCTTCACCTCGACCGCCATAAACGCGACTTCGACCGCATGACCGTCAAGTCTCCCATCGGCGGACTGGTGGTGATGGAGACGATGTTCAAGGGCGGCGGCACATTCCAGCAGACCTCGGAAGGCGACCAGGTGTATCCCGGGTCGCTGTTTATGCGCGTGGTTGACACCTCCGACATGGTCGTTTCCGCGTCGATCAACCAAGTCGATATCCAGAACGTCCGCATGGGAATGATGGCGGAAGTTCGCCTTGACGCCTATCCGGATTTGGTTCTCGAAGGCCGAGTCAGCCGCGTCGGCGCGATTGCCAGCATGGGCGCCGGTGGCGGAAAGTTCATGCGCGGCGGCAGTGGGAACTACCTCAAGACCATCCCGGTCGAAGTCTCGATCAAAGTGACCGACAAGCGGGTCATTCCTGATCTGTCGGCGAGCGCGGACCTGCTACTCAAGGAAGAAGAGGCGGACGTGCTCGCGCCTCGTGAGTCGGTTCGCGTCGAAGACGGCAAGCACGTCGTCTACGTGCGTGATGGTGAAGGGTTTGAGACTCGCGAAGTCCAGTTGGGGGACGCCAACGACACTCACGTCGTGGTCGAATCCGGTCTCGAGAAGGGCGAAGAAGTCTTGCTGAGCGAACCGCCGGAAGCGACCGACTAGTTCTACGTTCGACATCGGTTACGGCGCGCGATCGCCAACGTAGGGGTCAGGCATGCCTGACCCGTCTTGCTTGATGGGCCCCGCCAGATACGTTACCGCCGTCATCCTGACCTTCACGGTTGGCTTAGTACTGGCCTGGAGCCCCGTTGGACAGCGCATCGACTGGGGCGTATACGACATCCTACTGCGGGCGAATCCTCCGGCGTCCGAAGGCTCTGAGTCGGTCATTCTCGCCATTGACGAAGAAAGCCTCGAAGCCGTCGGCGGGATTCTGAAAGTCCGCGAATCGCTAGCGCGCGCCCTCCATATCCTTGCCCAGTACGACCCGGCCTCGGTCGCGGTCGACATCGTCTTGGCCGAACCGCGCACGCCGCAAGAAGACCGGGCGCTCGAGCAAGGGCTCGCCGCGACGGCAAATCTCGTGCTCGCCGCGAGCCTTCGCCCAAGCGGCGATGGCTGGGAGCAGCCGATCGAGCGATTCAAGCGCCACGCGCAGTCGCTCGCACACGTTCACGCCGAACCCGACACCGACGCGGTTTGCCGTCGCGTGTTGCTGGCGAAGGCTTCAGCTCGGACACGACTGTGGGCGATGGGCGTGGAAGCCTACCGGGCTGCAAATGGGCTCGGCCGTATTGTCGAGTCCGAAGACGAAGTCCGGATCGGTGACGTGAGCATACCGAGCTCGCTCCGCACCGACCGGGAGCTACTCGTACGATATTTGGGCCAGTCGGGCTCGATTGAACGCCTATCGCTGGGCCGTCTCTTAGAAGAGCCTGCCTCGGCGGCCGCGGTCCGAGGCCGCGCGGTCTTCATCGGGGTTGTCGCCCTTGGCGGACTCGACCGCTATCTGATGACGCCTTACTCGGACGGCAGCCCCATGGCAGGGGTTGAAATCAACGCCAGCGTTTACGAGACGCTTGCCCGCCGGGCGTTCCTGCGGCCCGTTTCGGCGACGTGGGCGTTTCTTACGGTGGCCCTAGGCGCCGTCGCAATCGGCCTGAGTTTTCGGCGACTGTCGGGCTGGAATGCCGTGGCGGCGGCGGCGGCCGTTCTACTCGTCCTCGGCGGCCTGCCCTGGATCTGCTTTCGACAGGATCTCGTCTTTCCCGGCGCGCAAGCCCTGCTGCCGGGGTGGCTGTGCTTCTTGACCGCCGGCGCGCACCATTACGTCGGAGTTCGCGGGCGCCTCCAACAGGCAGAGGAGCAACGCAGTCGCTATCAGAAGGCGGTGCACTTCGTGACCCACGAGATGCGCACGCCCTTGACCGCGATCCAAGGCTCGAGCGAGCTGATCAGCCGCTACAACTTGCCCGAGGCAAAACAACGCGAGATGGGCGAGCTGATCCACAGGGAATCCCAACGCCTGGCGCGCATGGTTGAGATGTTCCTGAGCGTCGAGCGCCTCTCCACCGGACAACTCGAGCTCAAGCGCGAACGCATCGATGTCGACGCCCTGCTGGCCGATTGTGTTGACCGTATCCGCCCGCTCGCGGTCCGAAAACGTATCGAGATTGATGTTGGGCAATCGCAAGCGGAGCTGATGGCCGACCGCGAATTTCTCGACTATGCTTGCTATAATCTCTTGTCGAACGCTGTCAAATACTCGCCCTCCGAGACAGCGATCTCCGTCCGCGCCGTCAAACAGAACGACTCTGTACTGATCTCGGTTGAAGATCAGGGCTATGGCATGGACGACTCCGACCTCAGAAGCATCTTCAAGAAGTTCTACCGAACCAAGAGCGCACAGCAATCCGACGAACGCGGAAGCGGCCTCGGCCTGGCTCTGGTCGAGGAGATCGTCGTCCAGCACGCGGGTTCGATCGAGGTGACGAGTGAAGTGGGGCGAGGTTCGAAATTCACCCTGAAACTTCCGATCACACGTCAGGTCTCTAAGTGAACGAAATGATTCTGAGGCCCCGGAGCCGCGACCGGCAGGGAGCGGTTGCTCGAGCGTACGGCTCATGTGGCTCACTCAAGCAACCGCTCCCTCCCGGTCGCGGCTCCGGGGCCCAGCACGTCGGCCGTAGGGGCGAGGCATGCCTCGTCCGCTTGGTGACGAGTACATAAACAATGCAAGACAAACCGAGAATTCTTCTTGTGGACGACGACCCGGCGATCCTGTTGACGTTCACCGCCGGACTGGAGGCCGAAGGGTACCCGGTCGACGCGATCGAATCCACACGCGAAGCGCTGACTCGCCTGGCGAACGACCAGTACGCCATCGTCATTACCGACATTTACCTCGACGAACGCACCGGCCTCGATATCCTACGAGCCGCCCAGGACTACAACCCCGGATGCGCGGTTGTCGTCATCACCGGCCAAGGCACGATGGAAACCGTCATGCGCGCAACCGAAGGCGGCGCCTTCGAGTATCTCGCCAAGCCCTTCGACCTCACGCGCCTGCTCGAAACGCTGCACAAGGCCGAGAGTTTCCTAGCAGAGCGCGACACGAAATCCGTCGAGGCGCCGGAGATTCCACCGACGGAAATGGTGGGCTTCTCCGCCCCAATGATCGACGTCTACAAAACGATTTCTCGTGCGGCGCCGACCGATGCGCCGGTGCTGATCCAGGGCGAGACCGGCACCGGCAAGGAGCTCGTCGCGCGCCTGGTGCACAAGAACAGCGAGCGGGCTCAGGGGCCTTTCGTCGTAGTGGACTGCGGCTCAATCGCGCCCAGCATCATGGAGGCGGAGCTGTTCGGCGCGGTCCGCGGCGCCTACACCGGCGCTGATCGCGACCGGGCGGGCCTATTCGAATCAGCCGACGGCGGGACGGTCTTCCTCGACGAAATCGGCGAGGTGGAATCCAGTTTTCAGCTCAAGTTGCTGAGGTTCCTACAAGAGAAAGAGGTTCGGCCGCTGGGGTCGCCACGCTCGAAGAAGCTCGACGTCCGTATCGTCGCCGCGTCGAATCGTAACCTTCAGGCCATGGTGGACTCGGGCGAGTTCCGCGAGGATCTTTGGTTCCGGCTCAACGTGGTGCAGATCCGGCTGCCGCCGCTGCGAGAACGCCGAGGGGACATCTCAGCGCTGTGCGGCCACTTCCTCGCGCGCTTCAATCGCCAATATGGCCGCAACGTCCGCCTCACTCCAGGCGGACTAAGGGCGCTCGAAGAGCACGATTGGCCAGGCAACGTCCGGCAGCTCCAACACACGCTAGAGCGGCTAGTCATCCTTAGTCCCGTCGAAGCCATCGAGGCCGAATCAGTGAACGGCGCTCTTGTCAGCCTCGATCCTTCCGAGAAGCCCGTCCAGTCACTCGCCGACGCCGAGGAGGAGCAAATCCGCAAGGTGCTGGCAGCGACCGACGGCAACAAGACCCGCGCGGCCAAGATCCTCAATATCGAGCGGAAGACCCTTTACCGCAAGCTCGAGCGGATGAAGATATAAAACAAACCTACGCGTATTCAGCGGTTGATCTGCCCGTGGACTGTCCGGAAGCGCCGATCTCCGCAGTTAGCTGAGTGTCCCGGGTCTCCATTGCCGCAGTAGCTGCCGCAGGCCGCCTAGCGTCATAATCGAGGATGTCCCTGTTTTCCAATGTGGAGTGAACCCCAAGCGTGAGACGGTCGAAATCGGGACAGGTTACCATTCACCGCAAAACGCTTGCCTTCTTCGCTGTATCGTCGCACGCTGGTCCTAGCCGGGGAAGCGGAAGCGGGCTCTGCTGGAGAGCAACCCGCCAAGGAATACCCGGCCGCAAACTCATCAAGACGATGAGCGCCGGGGGCGGCCGCCAAGGTCGCTCCCGGCTTCTCCAACGCCGGCGATGTCTCCCTGCCCGCCCAGGGCCCATCGGATTGATAGATTTGCCTATGCCTCTCAAAACTCATACTTCGGATTCCTCGCTGCTGTTGCCGCCGGCCGCGCCAGCGCTTCAAACTCCGCCGGCGGACGATATCCCAACGCCGAATGCAGCCGGCGTTGGTTGTAGATCTCATCAATGAACTCGCCGATCGATGCGCGCGCCTCGTCAAGCGTGCGATAACGCTGCAACCAAACCTCCTCCGCCTTCAACGTCTTCATGAAACTCTCCGCCCGCGCGTTGTCGTAGGGGTTGCCGCGGCGGCTCATCGAGATGATCGCGCCGTGCTGCTCCAGCAGCTCGACATAGGCGCTCGAAGCGTACTGTACGCCTTGGTCGGAATGATGCATCCACCCCGCGGCAGGGCGTCTGAGCTCGAGCGCATCGCGCAACGCCCCTACAGCCAGCTCAGCTTTGAGCGTCGTCCCCAGCCGCCAGCCGACCACGCGTCGCGAGTAGGCGTCCAACACCACGGCGAGGTAGACGAACGCCTCGCGCAAGCGAATGTAGGTGATATCGGATTGCCACAACTGATCGACGCCGTCCACATTCAGGTGCGCCGCTAGATTCGGATAAACAGGTAAGAAGTGGTTCGAATCCGTTGTTAGCACGAAGCGCCGCTTGAGTACCGCCAGCAAGTTGTCCTTACGCATCATCCGCAGGACCTTTTTGTGATTGACGAGGAAGCCTTGGCGGCGCAGCTCGGCCGTCACGCGGCGGTAGCCGTAACGACGATTCTCGAGCGAAATCCGCTGCATGCGGTCACGCAATTCCATGTCGCACTCGGCGGGCGACGACACGGCGAGCCGGCGATAGAACCCGGCGCGATTCACGCGTCCGAGCTCGCAGGCGTGTTCGACGCTGAGCGAGCCTTTGGCGCTGATCTGCTCGACGATGGAGTAGATCCGCTCGCGCCACCGGCGTCGTTGGTCGGGGCTGCGAGGTTCAAGGCGCGAAAGGCTTGTCCGAAAAAATCGAGCTCTGCGGCTTGTTTGCCGAGCAGTCGTTCGAGCTCTGCGATGCGTTCGTCGCGCGGATCGCGAGGGATCTTGGGCGGCGCCGAGCGGCCGGGTTTCGGCCGGCCTCGCCGCCGGCTCAAGCCGTTGACGCCTTCCTGGCGATAGGCGTCCCGCCAGCGGTACAGCAGGCTGCGCTTGACGTCCAACTCGCGGCTTAGCGCTGTCCCGCTCTGGCCGGCTAGGAGCCGCCTGGCGGCGGCTTCCTTGAACTCCACCGTGAACTCCCGCGGCTTGCGCGGCTTGAGACTTTCCATCCTGGACTCCTTTCCATTCGCTGAAATTCGTCCCGAATTTCAATGTCTCATTTTTAGGGTTCACTCCAAGCGCCCTCCTTGCTACCGCCCTCGCTTCTTCTTCGCCAGCGTCCTACGAAAGCGGTAGGACTCCTCGCCCGTCTCGATGATGTGAGCGCGGTCGGTAATGCGATCCAACAGCGCCTTACATAGCCGAGCGTTCGGAATCACCTTCGTCCACTCGGAGAACGGCAGGTTGGTCGTCAGCATTAGAGCCGCCTTTTCCGCGCGATCAGCGATGACTTGGAACAAGAACTCTGCTCCCACCTCCGCGAGCGGGACGTAACCCACTTCGTCGATCGCAATCAGCTCGTAGCGGGACCAGCGTGCGAGCACTCGACTCAGCTGCATTTGCTGCTTGGCTTCGACGAGTTCGTTGACCAGCGCCGACGCCGTGGTGAAGCGCACCCGCCGTTCCTGCAGGCAGGCCGCCACGCACAGGCCCGTCATCAGGTGGGTCTTGCCCGTGCCGCAATCGCCGAGAAACAGGATCGGTTCCGAACTCTCGATGTAGCCGCCTTCGGCCAACTCGGTTAGCTGCGGGGCCGAGACCGCCTTCGTCTCGGAGAAGTCGAACTCCTCGAGCGTCTTCATGCGAGGCAGCCGCGCTTCGCGTAAGCGACGATCCACCGTACGTCGCTCGCGCTCTTCCAACTCCGCGCTTAGCAGCGCTTCGAGATAGCCGACCGGCGTTTGTCTCTCGCGTATGGCTTGTTTGGCCAACGTCTCGAATTGCGCGCCCACCGTCGGCAGCCGCAGCAGCTTGCACTGTTGTTGGATGGCCTGCGCCGCCAGGCTTTCGTTGGGGGCGCTGGATTTGCGGGCGCTCATTGCACCGCCTCCGCCGCCAGCAACTGATCGTAGTTCGTCAGCGTCGGCAAGGGCCGCTCAAAGCGTTCCAGCTCCGGCGCCACCAGCGGCGGCTGAGCTAGCCGTTCGAGGCACTGCGAGGTCAGCAAGTAACGCACCGCCGCCTGATCGCAGCAGCCGCACTCGAGCGCTTTCTCGATCGCCTCGCTCAGCTTGTCCCAACCGTGGCGTTTGCCCTCTTGCAACAGCTCGATCATCTGTTGCGTCCCCGCTTGCTTGTCATGGCGCTGGATCAACTTCGCCCATAACGTGTCGTAGCTCGCCGGCCAACGCCCGGCTTGGCGCCATTGTTCCAGCGGCGTCGAGCCCGCCAGCGCTCCCGGCTTGTGGGCCAATACGTCGAGGTAATGCTCCAAATTAAAGATCTTCTGCTGCCGAGAGTAGCTGCGCTCATGTCGCGCGATGCGACGACCTTCGTGCCAGACCTCGACCGACTCGGCGTAGATCTTCGCCTGCGCCCTGGTTCCCGGACGCAGCGGCGTCGAGTAGAAGTTCGTGCGCACCTTGACGCAGCCTGTCGCGTCAACCTTCGGGAAGCTCGACACTTCGATTTCAAAGCCTTCCGCCGCCAACCCCAACAACCGCTCGCGCTCGATCAGCATCCCCTCGCCGACCGTCTGGGCACGCCCGGCGACTGTGCGCGCTTCGTCGGTGCGACAATCTTCCAGGAGCTTGCTGTTGAGCTCATCCAGCGTCGCGGCTTCAGGCAGCGGCACCGGGGTGGTTGCGCCGATAGCGGCCCACTTCGCCTTCCACGCCCCCTTTCTCGTTGCCTTTGCCCGGCGTGCAGAACTCGGAGGCGAAGCGCCAATGCGAACGAAAAGCCACGAAGCGCGCCGTCTCCTCGCGTCGCGCGCCGCGCAGAATCCGCTTCACCGCCGAAGAGAGATTATCGTACCTCAATGTCCGAAACACCCCGCCAAAGTAGGCCAAGGCCAGCTCGTGCGCTTCCAGAAACGCCTGCTGCGTCGCGCGCCGATAGGCGCGATGAAAGGCCGCGCCGCTCGCCATCGAGCGCATCGTGAACACTTGCAGCTTCACGCGCTCGCCGTCCATCTCGGCCCACGACTCGTACCAGTCCACCTGCGCTTCTTGGCCCCAGTCGTAGCTTTGCGGCACGAACGTCTCGCGCTTCTCCAATCCCAACTCACGCTTGCGCTCTTGAACGTACTGCCGCACCGTGCGCTCGGCCACTTCGCAACTGGTTTCCTCCCGTATCCGGTTCCAGATACGGTGCGCCGTGTGACGCTGCTTACGCGGCGCCTTGCGGTCCTCTTTGAGAATGCGGTCGATGAACCCCACCGCCGGCGCCAGCTTGGCGCGCCGTCGCGCCGGCTTCTTGCGCGGCGGCGGCAGCGCGCTGGCTACCGCCTCGCGCACCATCCGCCGATGCACGCCCAGCTTGCGCGCCACCCCCTTGATCGTCCCCACGCCGAATTCGTACTCGCGTCGAATCTCTTCGAATAGTTCCACTTTGCTCCTCCAGTCCAATTCGTTCCTCCGTTGCGGGCGATTCCCGCAAACAGAGTATCCGTTGATTGTTCTAGGGGGGCCAAATCAGGGCGCCGAAAGGGGCCAATTCAGAATGCCAAACTCACTCGCGGCTTAGCGCTGTGCCGCTCTGGCCGGCTAGGAGCCGCCTGGCGGCGGCTTCCTTGAACTCCACCGTGAACTCCCGCGGCTTGCGCGGCTTGAGACTTTCCATCCTGGACTCCTTTCCATTCGCTGAAATTCGTCCCAAATTTCAATGTCTCATTTTTAGGGTTCACTCCAGTACGTCGGGCTGCTGCGGAAGACCTATTGGGACTTGATCGGGCTACGGGGTATACTCGGCGGTTAGATGCCTGTCAACACTCTTCTGGAGAGATTCAAAACTATCGGGCTACCGGCCCTTGCTGACGATGCACATATAGTGGAGGAACTGGAGGCGAAGGCGGTATCTTCTGGCAAAGCTTCTTTCCTGTTCTTGGCAGAGACCGTACGGAGCATCCGCGGTTTGCATGATGTTGAGGACAAGTACGGAGGAGTTCAGGCGCAGTTCATACAGAAGGTAGAAACGCTTACGAGCGAGAGGCTCGGTTCGATCTTGAGTGGGGACGCAACTGTAGCTCGTGCCTACCGAAACCGAGATTCAGGAGATGGTGGCGGGATACCGCGCTCCAAACTAAACGCCTACCAGGGAGCGGCCGTGAAGGTGTATCCTCGGCGAGCGCGCGTGCGCCACGAGTTCCGAGAGAGTATAGATCCTGGCGAGCGCGCAGTCGTATTCCGCAAGCAAGAATTCCTCTGCGCCCTGTTCACGATCCACAAGGCATGCAGCGCCAAGCACCTTCAACCCAGCCTCTTGAGCCTTTTCGATAGCCTTACCCGTGGATCCACCTTTGGTGCAAACGTCATCAATGATTACTACGGGGATGTCGTTCTTAAGCAGGCCCTCGACGTATTTCTGCTTCCCATGTTCCTTCGCGGTCTTCCGGACAATGAAGGCGTCTAGCTCCTTATCCGTGTCGAGACTTTCACGAGCAATTGCGAAAGCAATGGGATCAGCCCCTACCGTCAGCCCCCCGACGGCTTCTGGCGTCCATCCCTGAGCGGCGATCTCTTGCAGGAAGAGGCGGCCAATCAGGCGCATAGCCCTCGGGTGGCAAGTAGTCAACTTTCCATCAATGTACACGTCGCTCTTCTCGCCAGAAGACAACTCAACCTCGCCGAAAGACAATGACCTCTCGACAAGCAACTCCTTCAATCCAGAGCGGTCTTTTTGATCTTGATACTGGGTAGGCACTGAGAGGATTCCCAGTCTACCAGAAGCAGACGCCATCATGGTCGCCGATCCTCCGGGCTTGTGCGAAGAGAAAGTCTGCACGAGCTTCTCGCCAGAAGCTGATCGCAAACTCTCGACAAGCATCCACATCTTGATACTGGGTAGGCACTGAGAGGATTGTACCAGAAGCAGACGCCATTCGCCGATCCTCCGGGCTGCGGAGAAATGGCGACACCGGCTTCATGGCAGTTTGGGAATGGCGACAAGGAGATACTAGCACAACAACATTTCATGTGTCATATGTTTTTACGTGCGCAGACCCGTAGCACGAAGCAAGGACCGAGCAGTTGACTCGGGTCTCGATCAGATCAACGTGGGGAGATCGGGGCCGGAGATCGGGGACAGCATCCGAACTCGCAAGCTCGCTCTTGCATTTCCAGCGCGGCCCGCTCGATCGTCACAGGCGCTCCAATCAGCTCAACCGCCGCCGAATCAACACTTTCGATCCGAACCGAGCATCTAGCCCGCCCCGCATCAGTCATTCTGAAAGTTGAAAACCCTCATGGCCAGCGCAGCCCAAATCGCCGCCAACCGGCACAACGCCCTCCGTTCCACCGGCCCCAGGACCGCCGCCGGCAAAGCCCGCTCCCGCTCGAACGCTCGCAAACACGGGCTCTACGCCCGCGCCGAACCCCCGTCAGCCGAAGAGGCCGCCAAGATCGGCCGGCTAACTCAGGACTACCGCCAAAGACTCCAACCCCAAGACCCGACCGAAGAAAACCTCGTCCGCCGGCTCGCCCTCACCCAATTCCGGCTCAGCCGCATCGCCTTCCTCGAAGCTGCCCTGCTCAACTCGGGGCTCGCCAAGGCCAAGAGCCGCCAAGAAGATCTACAGCTCGCCATCGGCAAGGCCGTGCGCGCTTGCTGCGGCACACTCGAAAAACTCTCGCGCTACGAATCCAGCCTAGCCCGTAGCCTCGACCTCACCTTCGAAACCCTCCTCGCCCGCCGCCGCCAGGGTCCCGGCGAACAAGAAACTGACGGAACGAACCCAATTGCTTCCGTCCCCTCCCGCGCGCAACCCCCCAGTAAAATCAGGCGCTTGGCGAGTGCGCCGGTAGCCCGAAGCACCCCACGATGCCATGCAAGATCCCTCGGCACGAGGCGATCGAGGGCGCCGAGCCCGGGCGACACGGCTTCAGCATTGCCCATACACGAACGAATCCGACCCTCACCGCTTGACGGCCAGCAGAATGTCTTCTGGGTCGATCTCGACACGCGTGGCTTTGCTTTCAAGCGAGATCGGGATCTCGGTGCGGCCGCCGTCGGTGTACTCGTAGCGTCGAACGACAGCCCCGCTCTCGAGCGTGATCTCGATGGGGACGCGGGTGGCAAAATGCTCAGGGACGCCGGCCTGGCTCAGCGAAATCAGCAACTCGTGCCCGCCCGACACTTTCCGCTGCTCGTAGTCGACCGACAGAGTCGGTATGCCGACCCCATAGACCCACTGCGCGAAGAAGTTCTTGAGATTCTCGTTACCGTATCCGGGCGGCGCCACCTCGGCGACTTTTTTCTGGAAATCGTCGGTTGTCACCGTGTGGCCTGAGCTGTGATCAAGCAGCCCTCTCAAGAGCGCGAAGAATGCGTCATCGCCCAAAATGCCCCGCAACATGTGGATGATCCAAGCCCCCTTGCCATAAACCACCGCCCGGTAGGCGCCCGGGAATTTCGCCGAGCGCAGGCGATCATCGAGCACCACGGGCCCGGCGCTTTCGATGGTTTCGCCGGATTCGTTCTTCCTCAGCAACTGGTCACGGTGGCGGCGAAGCTCGCGGTCCAGGGCCTCGCGGTCGTTGGTGTGCTCCAAGTAGAGCAGCGACGAGTAGGTCGCCAGCGCTTCAAGCAGCCAGGTGTCGGCCGCGTGCGTCGCGGCTACCGTGTTGCCCCACCATTGGTGAGAGATTTCGTGGGGACGCAGCAGCTCGCTGTAGAAGACCTTTTCCTCCTGCGACTTGCCCCTCAACGGGCCGTCGTTTGAACGGAAGTAGCTCAACGTCGAGGCGTACACCAGGCCCGGAAAGCCTTGTCCGAACTGGCCTGGAATCGGCGAGATCGTCACATGCGAGGTCAGTGGCGGGCCGAACTTGTCGAGGAAAAACCGAAAAGCGTCAGCGCTTTCGTCGGCGACCGCCTCCACCCGGTCGGCCGGCTGCAATATCACGGGAGGCGTTCTGGGCACGACGACCGGGAGCGGCGGCCCCAATGACGATCGCCTTCTGCGGCGCGGCGACCGTTGCTGCTGCGGCATGAGGATGACTGGCGGCAGCGGTTTCGGCTCGAGTTTGGTTTCCACTCGGCGATTGGCGAGCGCCTTGATCTCGTAGCCCTCCACCTGTCGAGTCGCACTGACGTAGCGCCCGAGGTTGAAGCCGGCCAGCAAGATCGGATTCTCGGTGCGATAGACCGCGCTACGGATTCCGTCGCCTTCGCCGCTCTCAACAAGTGTCCCCGTGGCGGCGAGGTCCAATTGGGACGGCCAATTGAAGCGCATCTCGAAGTGCGAAAACGACGGCTCCGCGCGGGGATACCAGCTAGCGCGGCTCTCGACCAGATAGACGTCGTTGCCGGCCCTAGAGATGACCGTTCCTTCGTAGCGAAACTTCAGCCTGAACCGATCCCCCGGATTTGCCGCCTCGGGCAAAACCAGGAAGACTGTTGCCTGACCAAGACGGTTCGAGCCGGTCGCCTGACCGCGCTGCAGATAGTCGGCGGGCTCGGAATCGATGAGCAGCTCGGTCACCCGAAGGTTCTTCGACAGCTGCATGACAAACGCTTGCTGGCCGGCGGTTTGGGTGACGAGATCCGCTTCGGCGACGACTTCCATGCTCAGATCGGGACGTAAGGTTGTTTCGATCGAATAGTTCTCGAGCGTCGCGCCGGAGGATTGGGACTCTCGTTTTCCCTCACGGAACGAGCGCCCGTCGAACTGCGTCCAGGTTTCGTAGAAACGGCGCTGGTTGCGGTAGACGGTTTGGCCTAGAGCGACCGATTGCGGCAGGCGCGGGTCGACGACGGCGTCGAATCGGCCAAGACGTCCGCCGCCCAATGCCGCGGCGAAGAAGCCATGCTCGACCGGGGCGTCGACGACGATGTCGGTCAGGGCCCGTAGTGAGACTCCCTCGAGAAGGTTCTTCATCACCGGCGTCCAGCGCTTCGCCAGACGTTCACCGGTCTCGGGATCGGAGTCGGATTGCTCGCTGCGGGCGATGCTTGCCCGCAGTAGCTCGGCAGTGTTGTCGGTGAACAGCATCATGGCGTTGGTGAACCGCTCGTTCAGCACGGTTTCGCCGGTGTAGCGGGCGACCGATTGGCGCTCACGGGTGGTCGGCGGGATCACTAGAATTTCGGCCGTGTCGTTCGGATCGGTCTTGACGAACAAAGCGGCAATGTCGCGGCCGCGATAGGGCTCGGCGAAGATCACGTGGCCGTCGGTGAGGTAAAGCTTGAGCTCCTCGCGTTCGAGGAAGACGTCTCGGACGCGGAAGCACTGCTGGGGGTCGAGGCGAGTCGCCAGCAGGTCGTCGAAACGTTCCTTGGCCGTCTCCGCCTGGAGCGTCGCGCCGACCAGGAGAAGTGCAAACGGCCAGAGAATGAGCTTCCGCCCCACGACCGCTCATTGTAGCGGGGCTACCGAGCCGCGGACGGGAAGTCCGCGCCGACTCCCGTTACCCGGCGTCCGTCGGCGCGGACTTTCCGTCCGCGGCTCAGTAGACTTCCACGGCGGCGATGGACTCTAGGAAGAAACCCTCGTCGAGCCGTCTTCGCGGAACAGCCCGATCTGCTCCTTGACGGGCTCGCGGCGCCGCGGGCGGCGACGATTCACGGGGCTCCCAATCACACCGAGAACCTGGACCTCCGCGAGCGCCTGGCGGGGGACGAAGATCCGCTGCGTGTTCGAGCTCGCGTCAGGCGGAGTAAAAGTCAGGCCGTGTTCGCCCATCAGCAACAGGTTATTGGGTACGACCCCTTCGTAGACTTCCTCATCACGGAACTTAAGCCGCACCCAAAGACCGTCCTGTTTCGGCCTCGAACCGAAGACCCGCTTCTGGTCGAGCTCGCCCATCCCTAGGAATTCCTTGACGAAATAGAGCGCTCGGACCTCGAGGTAGGGGACCACGGCGACCTGCGCCGAGCGCCTGAGCAGCTCGATTCCTTCGGCGCGTTGGTAGGTGGCCGGCGAGACGTATCCCTCGATGAGGGAGCTGTCCATGCGTCGCAGATAAACTTTCTTTGTTGGCGAGGTCGACAAAAGTGCCCCAAAATGTTCCGCTTGAGGCCATCATACGATATAGATGGTCGTCGGGGCTGTGCAGGATTTGTGTGAAAACGATGCATCAACAGAGGTTGACACCCAATCCTCCCGGCCGTCTGCCGCGCCTCCAGACACAAGTTGCGCCGTTTTCACACAGACTCAGCAGCACTGGATCCGGGAGTACCTCGACTATTGTCGAATCGAAAAGGGACTCGCGACGAATTCGCTCGCTGCGTACGGTCGCGACCTTGACCGCTGGCGCCGCTATTGCGTCACTTCCAACGTGGCGCTCGAATCGGCGAGTCAAGAAACGGTTCAGGGATTCCTCGATTCGCTCTACCGGGCGGAGCTGAGCAGTCGGTCGATCGCGCGCTACCTGACGAGCCTTCGAAATCTGTTCCGGTACCTGATCGAGCAGAACCGAATCGAGCAGGATCCAACCGAGCAGATCTCGGCGCCGGGGCAATGGAAGCAGCTCCCGAAATTCCTCACGGTCGAGGAGGTCGACCGCCTGTTGGCCGCTCCCAAGCAAGAAGACCCGCTGGGGAGCCGTGACCGCGCCATGCTGCAGCTGCTCTACGCGACGGGGCTCCGGGTGTCTGAGCTCATCGCGGTGCAGCTTAGCGATCTTCGCGCCGAGCTCGGGGTGCTGAGCACCGTGGGCAAGGGCGACAAACAGCGCCTCGTTCCGGTTGGCAAGGAGGCCTTGGCCGCGATCGAGCGCTACGCCGACCTGTCGCGCCCGGATATCTTGAAGCGGCGGCCCTCGCCGTACCTATTCGTGACCCGGCGGGGCGGGCCGATGACGCGCCAGGCCTTTTGGAAGTTGCTCAAGCGCTACGGCCTCGAGGCCGGCATCACCAAGCCGCTGACGCCGCACGTTCTGCGGCACAGTTTTGCGACCCACTTGCTCGAACGCGGCGCCGATCTGCGAAGCGTCCAAATGATGCTGGGGCACGCGGATATTTCGTCAACGCAAATTTATACGCACGTGCTTCGCGAACGGCTCCGGACCGTCTATGATAAGCATCATCCGCGGAGCTGAGCGGTGCGTATTATTTCACTTATCGCAAGCGCAACCGAGATCGTTTGCGCGCTGGGTTATGAAGACGAGCTGGTCGGCCGCTCGCACGAGTGCGACTACCCGCCGTCGATTGTGGACTTGCCTGTTACGACGAGGCCGCGCTTTGAGACGGGCGGGTCGAGCAAAGAGATCGACGACCGCGTCAAGGCTCAGGTCTCTGAACGCGCGGCCGAGGACGCCCTAGGGGTCTACGAAGTCTTCCCTGATAAGCTGCGCGAGCTCGAACCGACCCACATCATCACGCAGACCCAGTGCGAGGTCTGCGCGGTCAGCTTGAAGGACGTCGAAGTCGCCGTCCGCGAGCTCACCGGGTTCGACGCGCAAATCGTCTCCCTGAAGCCGAACACGCTCGAGGACGTGTACGCAGACTTCCGCCGCGTGGCCAACGCCATTGATGACTCGGCGGCCGGTCTTCGGCTGGTATCCGATTGCCGCAACCGGCTCCAGCGGATCGCGCAGGAGTCCTACCAACTCGAGCCTCGGCCGCGCGTCGCGGGCATCGAGTGGGCCGACCCGCTGATGGCGTTTGGGAATTGGACGCCGTCGCTGATCGGCATCGCCGGCGGTGACGAAGTCCTGGGCAAAGCGAATCACCACTCACCCCAGATCGATTTCGCAAAGCTCGTCTCCGCAAACCCCGACGCGATTGTGTTCGCCCCCTGCGGCTTCGACCTGAAGCGGGCCTTGGAGGACTTGGGCATCCTCGAGGCGAACCCCGGCTGGAGCGATCTCAAGGCGGTCAAGACAAACCGAGTCTACGTTTGCGACGGCAACCAATACTTCAACCGGGCGGGTCCGCGGTTGGTGGAGACGGTTGAGATCCTGGCCGAGGTCCTGCACCCCGGGTTCTTCAGCTTCGGCCACGCCAACGCCTGGCGCCAGATCAGCTCGTCGAGCTAACGGGGTCGAGGATGAAATTTTGGGGACATAGCGGCGATAACCGGCAAGAATCGGCGGACTGCCGTGACGCCCGGAGAGGTCGGTCCCCGCAACCGCTGGCGGGATGTCGCGGCGATGGAGGATGCCAGGCCCGGCGACTGGGCGCTCTACGACCTCGCCGCCAGACACCCGGATCGCGTACGGTCCATGGCGTCGCTGTGGGAGCGCTGGAAGGACGGGTTCATCCGAGATGCGGGCGATCGCTAGCGGCGTGACGGCTACCAGCCGGGAGTCCAGATGAGTTCCAGGTCGAGGATGAACCCCGGCAGAACCGGGTCGCCCGAGAGCGTGCCGGGTTTCTCCAGCTTCCCAATACCCTCGCCTGAATAGACATGGACGATACGCCGGTCGGGGTCGATCATCCAACCCAAACGCACGCCGCTGTCGATCCACATCTGCATATTGCGTTTCGTTTGGGAGATGCGGTCCGAGGGCGACATCAGCTCGACGACGAAATCGGGCGCCAGAGGAAGCATCTTTCTCTTCTGCTCGCGAGTCAGCTCAGCTAGACGCGAGCGCAGCACCCAGGCGGCGTCGGGTCCGTACTCACCGCCCGCGGGCAAGTTGAAGATCGTATCGCTGGCAAACGCCACTCCCGTCCCGTCAGCGACAGCCCAGTTGCCGAGTTGTCTACCGATCTCGAGCTCGCAAAATGCCGTCTCTCCAACGGGTGGGGACCTGACAATGATCTCTCCACTGGCCTTGCGCTCGATGACGTAGTCTTGGTTCAAACAACAGACCTCGAAGAACTGCTCATCATCCATCTGGGCGCCGGGCGGCAGCCGCAGCACCACCCGCATATCTTCGCTGATAACCGCTTCTTGCTCAAATTCGGGCGCCGCTTCGGATAGAGGTTGAGCCAGCGTGGCCATGTCGATCTTAGCCTAGCAGCCGACGCCGGGCCGCGGCATTGGCGGTCGGACGGGCGCCAACGATCCGACGATTCGGAACGGCGATACGGGCCCATAGTGGCTGATCGTTTGGCCGATCACTTGCACGTTGATTCTAGCGCCAGTCAGTGACAGAGGACGTGGCGCGAGCAGCGAGGCAGGGCTGGATCGCCGATTCAGCGCAGCTTCGGAGGCGTGGGAAGCTTCGGGGGCCGCCGGGACCCGTGCCAGAAGTGGAGAATGTTGACAACCGACCTGCGGCGGTCGACCGAGTAATAGATCTGATATGGAGACTCGGTCAGTTTGCGGACGTTCGCAAACCCAAGCACTCGTGGGCCAGATTCCGGGAATCGCCGCAGCACGTCACACCGGTCCAAGAGCTGGTTGCCGACTCGTTCAGCCGACGCGGGACTGTCTTCGGCGATATATTCGACGATCTCCTGAAGATCGCTCAGGGCCTCGTCGGAGATGACGACCTTGCAGTCCACTTCGGAATCAATTTGCGAACTTCTTCGATGGGCATCACCCTGCCGGCCTCGACGTCATCGAGGCCCCTGCGGATGGCGGCCGCCGCTTCAGGGGGCGCCTCTTCGGCCAGCGGCTCAGCGGGGATTCTGATGGGCTCGCCCATACTTCTACAGTAACCCATCGAGGCTACATGTCTCCGATCGGTGAGATCGGTGACAGTGAGACCGGGGTGTGAGACCGGTGACAGGCACGTGACTGCGCCGGTTCGCCTCTAGGGTCGGCTGGTCCGAATCATGGTAATCTTCATTATATCAACGACTTAAGCGGTTCTGGTTTCCTCCGAGGTTGCTCAGGGCGGGCAATTCGGCAGGTTCCGTGCCTGTCACCGATCTCTCGCGTATGGAGACCTGCGGGTGGGGATCGTCATTGATTGCTTGGCGAAAGCGGTTGACGCTGACATGGTGATCGCCGCCGCTACGGACTATCTCCACAAGGCCGGAGCGGATGTCACCGTGTCGAACCAGATGGAGCGGCGATGGTGCGAGGCTCACGAGCGCGCGGGGTTCTTGCGCGCGCCTTCCACAATGGCCTTGAACTCCTCGCCGGCCTTGGCGGCCCTTCTGGATCCCTTTGAGGAGAAGAGCGCGAATATCTTCATCACTCGCAATGATGGCGAGGGGGAGTTCTACAGCGAGGAACCCGAGACCGAGCAGGCGGCGTCGGAGCCGGTCGCGGTAACTGGTCTGGCTACTCAAGCCATAAGCCAGTGATTCGGCCGAGATTGCAGTAACGCTGTGCGCACCCGGCTGTGAACGGCTACCAGCCGGGAGTCCAGATTCGCTCCAGGTCGAGAACGAATCCGGGAAGAACCGGGTCGCCCGAGAGCGTGTGGGGCTTCTCCAGCGTTTCTATACCCTCGCCTGAATAGACATAGACGATTTGCCGGTCGGGGTCGATCATCCAACCCAAACGCACACCGCTGTCGATCCACATCCGCATCTTGCGTTTCGTTTGGGAGATGCGGTCCGAGGGCGACATCAACTCGACGACGAAATCGGGCGCCAGCGGAAGCATCTTTCTCTTCTGCTCGCGAGTCAGCTCAGCTAGACGCGAGCGCAGCACCCAGGCGGCGTCGGGCCCGTACTCACCGCCGGTGGGCAAGTTGAAGATCGTATCGCTGGCGAACACCACGCCGGTCTCGTCGGCGATAGCCCAGTTGGCGAGTTGTCTGCCGATCTCGAGCTCGCGATAGGCCGTTTCTCCAACGGGCCGGGACCTGACAATGATCTCTCCGCTGGTCTTGCGCTCGATGACGTAGTCTTGGTTCAAACAAGAGAACTCGAAGAACTGCTCATCATCCATCTGGGCGCCGGGCGGCAACCGCAGCACCACCCGCATGTCTTCCGCGATGACCGCGTCTTGCTCAAATTCGGGCGCCGCTTGGGATCGGGGTTGAACGAGCGTGGCCACGTCGACCTTAGCCTAGCAGCCCGGCGCCGGACCGGGGCAGTGGCGGTCGGAAGGGCGCCAACGATCGGACGGTTCGGAACGGCAAGCGGGGCGCTCTGCCCGGGAAGGTACGGCTACATCAGGATCGCTGCAAACAATTGATTTTGAGTCTGTTGTCCAATTTTGTCCCTGTCCCGGAATTCCCCGGAATTCCCCTGACTCAGCCTCGTTGCGGAATCGCTGCGCGAAAAGTGTGATAATCGCCAACCTGGTTTCGTTTTGGTACACTATCGGTCATTCTTGCGGCCGTCGCAGAAATCGGCGCCGCGCGTTCGTTCGTCCCCTGTAGGAAACGGTTTGGCGAATTCGCGAATACTGAGACCGCGCGGTTCCGTCCACGGCCAGCGGCGGACTGCGGCTTCCAACTTCATATACGAGCTGGTTGAAATTCCCTCGACCGTGCTGTGCCGTCCTCGCGGAACCAGAAGCACTCAGATCTCAACTGGGCACTCCGGTGGCACTTCCGTCATGGCGTTCGTCAGCCCCGTGCCGTTGACCGCTTTCACGGCCGCATTAGAAACACCTGGCCTGCGACTGGCCGCATTGCCCACTATCTTGACGCGACGTAAGGTAGTAGAAGCCAAACCGACCGGACGGCTTCGCTAACGGAGGATACCATGTCGACGCAGCCAACTCCGACCGTCGAGAGTCTCGATCCCATTGCTGATGCGAGCGAGTGGATCGATCAGCTCTCCAAGCCATACAAGGAGGTTCCCTGGGCGGTTGTGAGAGAGCTATTCCAAAACGCCAGCGACGCGATCCAAGACAACGACGACGGTCACCTTCGACTTATCGAACTCGCCATTCTTTCCAAGGAGACAAAGCCTAGCAGCCCGTGGCAAAACACCCCGTTTCAGGCCGCGAGAAGCATCGGCGTGGCCAGCGGCGCGCCGGCTGAATCTCGCACCTTCGCCGGGAATCTCCTGAAAACCGCCCCCAGGGCCCCGCACAACCGCCCCAAGGCCGCCCAAGACGCCAATACAAGCCCCAAAACCGACACTTTTGTCCTTTTCCTCGCGTCCGCCAGCCCGCGCGGCGTCCCCGCGCCCAGTTTGCCCCTCATCGCGATCGATAAATTGAACGCGCCCACGTGAATCAGCAGCCTCTTTAAAACATTTTCTCGGCCTTTCAAGTGCAATCGCCGCATCCCGCCCGTCTCGTAACAGTGCGCGAAACTGCGCTCAACCTTCTCCGCTCGCAACTTCATCAGACGCTTGCCGCGCTTGCCTTTGATCCGCCGCCGATTGGAGTACACCGCGTCGCGTTGCCGCGTTCGGCCGCCCCATTTGCGTCGCCCTCGCTGCGGCTCGCTCACGTAACTGCGTACGTCCAGCTCGGCAAAATCCGTCAGCACTCGGTTCGAATGATAGCCCTTGTCCGCGACCACTTCGCTCAGCTCGTCGACCGCGCCAGCGGCTTCTTCCGCCGCCGCTTCCAACTGCTCGGCCGCCTCGACCAGCGTTTCTTCAATCGTCGTGGCATCGCCTTCGTCGGCCGCTTGCAGCGTGACCGCCACCACCGCGCCCGTCTGCAAATCCACCGCGTGCTCGGCCTTGTGCGCCAAGTGCGTACGGCCGTCTTTCATCTTCGTGACCTTGGCGTCGGGATCGTAGGGATGCTTCCAATCCTTGTTGCAGGCCTTCTTCTTACGTTTCTTGTCGATCTTGGCCAACTGCTCGCGCGTCGGCGTCTCGATTCCCGATTCCAGAGCTAGACGTCTTTAATACTCTTCGTAGCCCTCGCCGGAGTCGCAACGCACCAGCGAGCGCATCGCCGCGTTGGCTTCCAGCGTCGTCGCGTCGACCCCGATCGTTCCGCCGGACAACAGGCCTTCGCGGGCCAGCAGCTGCAGCGCCCAGGTGAACACCGCGCGATGCGTTTCGAGGTCGATCAGCCGCCGCGTGCGCGAGATCGTCGAATGATCCGGCGCTTGTTCATCGAGTTCGATCGCCAGGAATCGCCGCAGCGAAAGTGAGTCGCCAAGGCGCCAAGCGACGCCGCGCTCCGAGTCGATGCCTTCGAAATACCCGATCAGCAAACTGCGGAAATAGATGCCCGGCGTGAGCGACGGCCGTCCCAAGCTCGGCGCGTAGAACTGCTCGCACTGGCCTTCGACGAAGGCGTCGAACTCGTGCTCGTCAAATAACTCGCTGAGCCGCAGATAAAACGGATGCCCAGCGCTCTTGGGCAACTCCGAGGTGGCGACCCATAGGTCTTTCTGCCGCTCGCGTCGCTTACGCCGTCCCATTGCCATAAAACAAGTTTATCACCTCTTGTTTCACAGTGCGACTTCCACCACGGGCTGAGCCCAGACACTTTTCACCTTGTCCTCAGGGACTCCGGCAGAGGGATGTCTGATGAAGAGATTCGCAAGTATCTCCGACGGATCTTCCCCCCAGCGGAAGGCTCGTTTGACGGGCTAACTGCTTGGCTTGCTTGGCTTTAACACGTTTGGGGGCGCTTTTAGTGTACCCATGTATTATGCTATTGTATCGTTTATTCATTGTGTTGTTTGTGATATAATATACCCATGTATGTTGAGTCCGTCCCCAATCGCAACTCGCCGCCCGCCGTCTTGCTGCGCGAATCCTTCCGCCAAAACGGCAGAGTCAAAAAACGCACCCTCGCCAACCTCTCCTGCTGGCGCCCCGTCCGCGTCGAGGCCCTCCGGCGCGCCCTCCGCGGCGAGTTCGATCAGCTTCCCGCCACTCCCGTCTGCGGCCCCGTCTTTGGCCTGCTCTTCGCGCTCAAGCAACTCGCCGATGAGCTGGGCCTGACCGCCGCGCTGGGTCGAACGCGGGCCGCCAAACTCGCCTTGTTCCTGGTGCTGGCGCGCCTGGCCCACCAAGGATCGCGGCTCTCGGCCGTGCGCTGGGCCGCCGATCAGGCCGTCGCAGAAGTGCTGGGTCTGGGCGCCTTCGACGAAGACGACCTCTACGCCGCCCTCGATGATCTGAGCGCCCGCCAAGTGAAGATCGAGCAAGCGCTATACCGCCACTACCTCGAGCGCCGCGGAGCCCCGCCCAGCTTGCTGCTCTACGACGTCACCAGCTCGTACTTCGAAGGCCTGCACAACGCGTTGGGCGAGTACGGCTACAATCGCGACGGCAAGCGCGGCAAGAAGCAAATTGTGATCGGACTGCTGGCCGATGACCAGGGCGAGCCGCTGGCGGTGCGGGTGTTTGCCGGCAACCGCAACGATCCGACGACCGTGCCGGATCAGATCCGCATCGTCAAAGAGCAGTTCGGAGTCGAGGAGTTGGTCTTCGTCGGCGACCGCGGGATGGTCAAGAGCAAGGGCAAGCAGGCGCTGGGGGAGGCCGGGCTGCGCTACATCACGGCGCTGACCGATCCCCAGATTCGGCGGCGCTTGAGCGAAGGGGTGCTGCAACTGGAGCTGTTCGCTGAACAAGTCTGCGAGGTCGAAGCCGACGGCGTGCGCTATGTGCTGCGCCTCAACGAGTCCGAAGCCAAACGGCAACGGCAGCGGCTCGAGGACAAGCTGGCCAAGCTGGGAGGCAAGCTCGACCGACGCAACCAGAAAGTCACGGCCTCTTCCCGTTGCGAGCCCGCGGCCGGACTGCGCCAGCTCAAGCCCTGGCTGGCGCGTCACAAGCTGACAGAATTGGTCGAGTTGCGCTTGCAGGGACGTACGCTGGTCGTCGAGCGCCAGCAGGCGGCGATCGAGCAGGCGCTGGAGTTGGCGGGCTGTTACGTGGTCGTGACCGACGTCGCCTCCGAGCGCATGAGCGGCCAAAGAGTGCACGACTGGAGTGAACCCTAAAAATGAGACATTGAAATTCGGGACGAATTTCAGCGAATGGAAAGGAGTCCAGGATGGAAAGTCTCAAGCCGCGCAAGCCGCGGGAGTTCACGGTGGAGTTCAAGGAAGCCGCCGCCAGGCGGCTCCTAGCCGGCCAGAGCGGCACAGCGCTAAGCCGCGAGTTGGGCGTCAAGCGCAGCCTGCTGTACCGCTGGCGGGACGCCTATCGCCAGGAAGGCGTCAACGGCTTGAGCCGGCGGCGAGGCCGGCCGAAACCCGGCCGCTCGGCGCCGCCCAAGATCCCTCGCGATCCGCGCGACGAACGCATCGCAGAGCTCGAACGACTGCTCGGCAAACAAGCCGCAGAGCTCGATTTTTTCGGACAAGCCTTTCGCGCCTTGAACCTCGCAGCCCCGACCAACGACGCCGGTGGCGCGAGCGGATCTACTCCATCGTCGAGCAGATCAGCGCCAAAGGCTCGCTCAGCGTCGAACACGCCTGCGAGCTCGGACGCGTGAATCGCGCCGGGTTCTATCGCCGGCTCGCCGTGTCGTCGCCCGCCGAGTGCGACATGGAATTGCGTGACCGCATGCAGCGGATTTCGCTCGAGAATCGTCGTTGCGGCTACCGCCGCGTGACGGCCGAGCTGCGCCGCCAAGGCTTCCTCGTCAATCACAAAAAGGTCCTGCGGATGATGCGTAAGGACAACTTGCTGGCGGTACTCAAGCGGCGCTTCGTGCTAACAACGGATTCGAACCACTTCTTACCTGTTTATCCGAATCTAGCGGCGCACCTGAATGTGGACGGCGTCGATCAGTTGTGGCAATCCGATATCACCTACATTCGCTTGCGCGAGGCGTTCGTCTACCTCGCCGTGGTGTTGGACGCCTACTCGCGACGCGTGGTCGGCTGGCGGCTGGGGACGACGCTCAAAGCTGAGCTGGCTGTAGGGGCGTTGCGCGATGCGCTCGAGCTCAGACGCCCTGCCGCGGGGTGGATGCATCATTCCGACCAAGGCGTACAGTACGCTTCGAGCGCCTATGTCGAGCTGCTGGAGCAGCACGGCGCGATCATCTCGATGAGCCGCCGCGGCAACCCCTACGACAACGCGCGGGCGGAGAGTTTCATGAAGACGTTGAAGGCGGAGGAGGTTTGGTTGCAGCGTTATCGCACGCTTGACGAGGCGCGCGCATCGATCGGCGAGTTCATTGATGAGATCTACAACCAACGCCGGCTGCATTCGGCGTTGGGATATCGTCCGCCGGCGGAGTTTGAAGCGCTGGCGCGGCCGGCGGCAACAGCAGCGAGGAATCCGAAGTATGAGTTTTGAGAGGCATAGGCAAATCTATCAATCCGATGGGCCCTGGGCGGGCAGGGAGACATCGCCGGCGTTGGAGAAGCCGGGAGCGACCTTGGCGGCCGCCCCCGGCGCTCATCGTCTTGATGAGTTTGCGGCCGGGTATTCCTTGGCGGGTTGCTCTCCAGCAGAGCCCGCTTCCGCTTCCCCGGCTAGGACCAGCGTGCGACGATACAGCGAAGAAGGCAAGCGTTTTGCGGTGAATCGTAACCTGTCCCGATTTCGACTGTCTCACGCTTGGGGTTCACTCCAAGGAGATCGGTGACAAGGAGATCGGTGACAAGGAGATCGGTGACAGGCACGGAACCTGCGGATCTGCCCGCCCTGAGCAACCTCGGAGGAAACCAGAACCGCTTAAGTCGTTGATATCACAAAGATTACCACGATTCGGACCAGCCGATCCTAGGCGAACCGGCGCAGTCACGTGCCTGTCACCGATCTCGGCGGCGGCGCCGGCGGGTTGGGCTGCTGCTCGGACTAATCCGCTCAAAGCATCGGGTGAGGCCCGATTCGTATTGTGAAAATCGCTTCCAACTTGGTTCCATCGCGGCCACGAGTCCACCCGAAAACGCCCCTTCGAGCGGTCCGACGGATAGATATTGTCAATTTTTTTCCGCTGACCCAAGCACTCCTCGAAACCCCTCGAAACCCTTTAAACAGGGCCTTAGAGCGCGCTGGAAGGGCTTTTCGGAGCCTCCCAGAGGGGAGTTTGTGGCAACCTTGTTTCCGACAGCTATCCTTTGCGCCCGGTTAGTTCCGACCGAATGCGGCTGATCTCCGGTACCGTCTGGCTCGACTGTACTCCGACGAAGCAGAGATTGCGCTGACGAACTATCGAGGCGGGGAATTGCACCCGAGCTTCTCGCCCGACGGCAGTCGGGTCGCCTACTCGGGGCTACGAAGTGGCGGAAATTCTTCTTGGAACATCTCTGTCGAGGTGGTTGGCTCGGGACAGCGTCGCCAGATTACGCACTCGCCAGGCGACGACGTCACGCTGGCTTCAATTGACGCTATCCAGCAACAACAGGTCGTGGCCGATTCGCACCTGGCGGCTGTAGAGCAGCCACTGTCCATCGGGTGAGACGCTACAGTCGCTAGCCTGATCTTCTTCTAGGCGCCTCACCGCTTCCGTCTTACCTGTCTTTGAATCGTAGCGACGCACCTCCGAGGGTGTGCAGTAGTAGACTTCGTCCTCGAGCACGGTGATTCCCCGCATGTCCTTGGGTAGGACTTCCGGTTCCCCTGTGGGTCGACCGGCGCCTCCCAGAGGGATCTTCAGCACGCCGTCGGGTTTAGTCGCGTAAAGGGTACGACCGTCGGACGACTCGATCGTCTGTCCCATCCCCGGCCCAATCCTGACCACCTCTTCGCGCTCTCCGCCTTCGGCGGGGATTCGCCAAATCGCGGGTTCGCCGCCTTCCTCGGAGCGGTAATAAACCCAAGCGCCGTCGCTCGACCAGCCCGGCCGGCGGCCATGGACCAATGGTACGGGGCGCCCGCTTCCGTCCGCATCGGCCAGAAAGACTTGATTTCCGCTCGACATCGTTCGGTGGAAGGCGATTCGGCGTCCGTCGGGCGACCAGACCGGAGACTCGAAGTCGCCCGTTTCGGTCAAGAGGCTTGCGTTACGTCCCTCGGCATCGCCAATCCAGATGCCGGGTTCGCCCGACCGATCGGACACAAACACGATTCGCGACCCGTCTGGAGAATATGCGGGTTTAGCTTCGATCCGGGTGGTCTGGAGGAGAGCCCGCAGCGGAGCGTCTGCACTGCGAAGAGAGACGCGCATGATATCCCGGTCGCCGGACTCGACGGCAACCGCCGCGCGCAGGCCCCCGGACGGGCCCGAGGCGATGCTGAGCTCATACCGTGTCCGTGTCGTCGGCCACACGAACTTCGGAAGCGCGTGGCCAAACGCCGATACGCTCCACAAACCCGTCTGTTCGGTCTGTTGAAGGTAAAACAGTTTCTCCCCGTCGGGCGACCACGAGACGTGCGCGATCCCAGGTAGAACGAGACGAGGCTCGCTTTCCACTCTGAGGTCTTCGTCCAAGCCCAGGGCGTACATACCCGGCCCCTCGCCGTAGTTTCCGCTGAAGGCAAGCGTTCTCCCGTCCGGCGAGAAGGCCGGGCGCGAATTACTCGCGTCAGCGTCTTCCATCAATGTCCGCGTCTCTCCGGTTTCGAACGAGTACAACAGGATGCGGTTGCTCAGGGTCGGCTCATCGGGATCGAGTTGGCCAGCAAAAGCGATGTGCTCGCCGTCCGGAGGCCAGGCCGGCCACCAGTCCGAAGCAGGCCCCTCAGTCACGCGCTGGGGCTCCCCAGAGTCGGCATCGATCAACTTCACGAAGATGTCGCTGTCCGTTGTTCCGGGGCTGTGGCCAATCCAAGAGTACGCGACACGGGAGCCGTCTCGCGACAGACTCGGCAGCCGTTCGGAGCCAACGTCGAAGGTGATCGGCTTCGGTACGAACTGAACCCGAGGCGGATCGGATTCGGGCCACAGGGAAAGGCCGAGGGTGACAAGTGCCGCGCTGGCCCCGGCGACTAACAGGCGCGTCCTCCATCCCTGCAGTGAGTCCTCAGATTCAACCAACGCCTCGACCGGCGCGATGAAGCGATACCCGCGTTTCGGCAGCGTTTCGATGTAGCGGGGGCTGCGGGCCGAATCTCCAAGGGCGTCTCGAAGCTTCTTGATCGCAGCGTTGAGGCTGTGTTCGAAGGTTTCCTCGGCCCACAGCCTCTCCTGGAGCTGTTCTCGCGTCACCAACTCGCCGGGGTCGCGCACCAGCTCCCGCAAGATTTGGAAGGGCTGGTCTGGCAGCTTTACCCGCGTCCCGCTCTTCCGCAGTTCCCCGGTGCGGACGTCCAGCTCAAAGACGCCGAACTGGACCTTGCGTGGCTCGTTTTCGACCGCCATGCCTTGAAGCGTCCCGAGTATATCAACTGGGGCCTTACTCAATAGCCCGATTCCAGGACCCTCTCTATCAGTTATTTCGCGCCTTAGCTGTCGCTTTATCAACAGCTTGACGGATGACTCGCCTGATGACTAGAAGCTGACCCCCAAGTAACCGGCAAACCATTGGTCCAGCGCCTGAACAAGCGCAAAGTCGGCCTCACCAAGCAACTCCGAGGTGAGCGCCGTGACCAAAACCAACACCCTACTGACCGCCCTCTTCCTGATCGCCGTGGCCCAGTCCACAGGGCGCGTCCTAGAGGCCGCCGACAGCGGTGCACCTGACCAAGCGATCCGTATTCGGATCGAGGACTACGCGGAGGTTTCCGCTCGCGTCCGTGCCGAAGCGTTGGAAGTAGCCGAAGGCATCCTAGGCGAAGCAGGAGTGGATCTTCTGTGGTTAGACTGCTCGCCATTCGCCTCCGCCCCAAGAGACGCCCGATGCGATGCGAGACCTGAGCCAGTGGACATTTTCTTACGTCTGATGCCTGAGGAGATGGCAGCCAAGACCGGCTTGCAGGCGGACTGCCTAGGCTTCGCCATCGTGCCAGCACGCAAGTTTGGCCTCATAGCGGCCGTCTTCTGGGACATGGCGGAGAAAACGGCTGAGAAATGGTGCATCCGCCGCTCGACCGTGTTGGGCCACGCGATCGCACATGAAATCGGCCACTTGCTGATCGCCCAATCCGGGCACGCACGCAAGGGGCTGATGAAGGCCAATTGGGGCCGGTCGGAGATCTTGCACGCGAACAAGGCCCCGATGAAGTTCACCATCAGGGACAAAGAACGCATTCGGCTAAATGTTCGAGCGAGGCTGGCTGGACTCTAACTCGCTCGACATGAGTTACATACGGCCGACTCGCCGGAAACTGTTGACATATCTCGTTGCGGCTCTCGATCGCGGGTTCTGAACCGTTCGCGACGCTCGGCGGTACAATCTCAGCGACGTGGTCGGCCGGACGATCAGCCATTACAAGATCCTCGACAAGCTTGGCGAGGGCGGCATGGTGTCGTGTACAAGGCTGAGGACACCCGACTCGAGCGGACTGTCGCACTCAAGGTCCTTGCAGCACACCTGCTGACCGACGAGGAAGCCAAACGCCGTTTCGAGCGCGAAGCCAACGCAGCAGCGGGACTAGACAATCCCAACATCGCGACCGTCTTTGAGGTTGGCGAGGACAGCGGACAGTGCGTGGGATCATCGATTGACTTGTTGGCGATTCGCCCAAGACCATCGCTACAAGCTCGTCGAAGGCTACGGCGAGCAGGGCCTCTACGACCGCGAGGCCGAACCCTCCGAGAACGAGAATCTGTTCGATTTTGAAACCCGGAGAGGTCGAGCTCTTGTCGAAGCCGTTCGCCTGAGGCTGACTCGGCGCCCGCTTAACGATTCAGAGCGCCAGCTTCGCCCCCCATCACACGATTCCAAAAACAATTACCACAACGCTTTCAACAACTTAACGATTCTCCACCGCCGCTACCCCCGCCCTCCCCCCTAACCTTAAACCAGGAGCCGCGCTGCTTCCCCCCGGCCGGCCAAGTCCGCCGATTCTTGCCGGTCCTTGCCGCTATGTCTACGAAAACCATTCTCAAGTCCCAACAACAACGGGCCATCATCGAGCTCATGCAACAACCCACCAAATGGGCCGCCGCCCGCGAAGCCGGAGTCCCCGAACGCACCCTCCGCGAGTGGCTCACCCAACCCTACTTCGTCGACGCCCTGCGCGAAGCCCAACGCCGCTGCACCGACGAAGCCCTCGGCGAAATCGAAGGCACGGCCCAAATGGCTGTTCAAACTCTGCGAGAAGTCATGGGCAACGTCAACGCCTCCCCCGGCGCCCGCACCAACGCCGCCCGCACCGCCCTCGACCTCGCCTCACGCTCCCGCTACCTGCGCTCCCTCAACGGCCCCATCGACGAACCAGCCGACGCCACGGCCACCTCGCAACCCGCCCTTCCCGCTCCCGAATAAGCCGCGCGCCGTGGCGCGGGCATTCCTGCCTGAAGCGGCGACATTCTTGTAAACAACCGATCCAGGAGTTCGCGAGAACCGCCAAGAATCAGCGCCCTTGCTAGGCTGCTCGCCCGACGCCGACAGGAATGTCGGCGCTGCAGACCTGGAGGTCCGCGCCACATCCCTAAATGTTAGACTGACCCTCCAGTGCCGCAAGTCATCACACGCAACAACGACCTCTTCGACGCCATCGTCGTCGGCTCCGGCGCCACCGGCGGATTGGCCGCCAAAGAGCTCACCGAGGCCGGCATGAAAGTCGCCGTCCTTGAGGCCGGGCCGCCGGTCAGCGAAGCCGACTTTTCCGAGCACGATCAGCCCTACGACTGGAAGTATCGCGGCATCCGACAGAAGTCGCCCGAGATCCGCCGCACGCGCCCGATCCAGGGCCTCTGCTACGCCTGCCGCGAAGGCAACTACAAGTGGTTCGTCGACGACATCGCCAACCCTTACCAGACGCCCAAAGACAAGCCCTTCCGCTGGATCCGCCAACGCGTACTGGGCGGGCGGTCGCTCTCATGGGGACGCCAGAGCTACCGCACCGGCGACATCGACTTCAAATGCGCCGACCGTGACGGCTACGGCGAGAACTGGCCCATCGAGTACAAGGACCTGGTCCCCTACTACGAGAAAGTCGAGAAGTCGATCGGCATCAGCGGCCTCGCCGAAGGCCTCGACCAACTCCCTGACTCGGTCTTCCTGCCGCCGATGGGATTCACTTGCGGCGAGCAAACCTTCCGCGCGCGTCTCAAGAACAAGATGGGCCGCGTGATGACGATGGGCCGCACGGCGATCCTCACCAAGGCCCACAACGGCCGCGCCGCCTGCCACTACTGCGGCCCCTGCGAGCAGGGCTGCATCACGCACTCGTACTATTCCTCGCCCTTCACGACCCTGAAGGCTGCCGAGGCCACCGGGAACCTGACGATCTTGACCGACGCCGTCGTCAGCCATATCGTTAAAGACCGCTCGACCGGGCTCGCCTCCGGAGTCGCCTACATCGACCGCACAACACGCGCCCCGCGCGAGGCCCGCGCGAAAGTAGTCGTCATGTGCGCCTCGACGCTCGAATCAACCCGCATCCTGCTCAACTCCGAGCCCGGCGGCATGGCCAACTCGAGCGGCGCCCTGGGCCACTACCTGATGGACCACATCTACCAAGGCGGCGCCGCCGGGACCTTGCCAGGCATCGCAGGCAAACCTTGGTCCGGCATGCCGCGCCGCCCAACCGGGGCCTACATCCCGCGCTTCCGCAACGTCGACCGTTCACACACCAACGGCATGATCCGCGGCTACGGCTACCAAGGACGCAGCGGACCTAACTTCAACATGGGCGCCGCGGGCTTCGGCGCCGACTACAAGAAAGCCGTCCGCGCAGGCGGCGACTGGCGCACGGGCTTCACGGCCTGGTGCGAATGCCTGCCGCGCTACGAAAATTACGTCGAGCTCGACCACTCGAAGCTCGACGCCTGGGGCATCCCGACGCTGAAGATCAACATGAGCTGGTCCGACAACGAGCTCGCTCTCTGGAAGGACGGCCGCGAACAAGCCGCCGAAATGCTCGAAGCCACCGGACATAAGAACGTGCGCCTCACCGGACAAATCTCCGTCCCCGGACTCTGCATCCACGAAGTCGGGACCGCCCGCATGCACGAGAGCCCCAAGAAAGGCGTCGTCAACGGCTTCGGCCAAGCCCACGACGTGAAGAATCTTTTTGTGACCGACGGCGCCGCGTGGGCGTCGATCGCGTGCCAGAACCCGACGCTGACGATGATGGCGATTACCGCGCGCTCGTGCGACTACATCCAGGAGCAGGCGAAGAAGGGTGAGTTGGCTTAGTGGTTTGACGCCACCGAGGAAGTGCATCACAATGATGCGTAGCGATGCAGTCATCAAACACAGCAAAAGCGATCACTCTTCGGGGCATCCCCCCCAAGACTGCCCGCAGAATCAAAAAAAAGGCTGAGGCTGAGGGCATCAGCCTGAACAAGGCGGTTCTGCGACTGCTCGAGGAAGGCGCTCAGTTGCCGACCAGGAAGGAACGCCAGGGTCCCAAGAACAACATCGCCCGTCTGGCCGGCAGGTGGTCGAAGGAAGAAGCCGATGCGTTCGATCGCTATCTGGCTGAGGAGCGCAGAATCGATCCCGCAGCGTGGGACTAGTGCGCTGTCTAGTCGACACGTCGGCGTACTCGGCTTTCCAGAGAAGCCACGAGAGGATCATCGCGTACCTCTCGGACGCAGAAGAGATTCTCTTGAACCCGATCACGATTGGGGAACTCCGCAGCGGGTTCTTGGCCGGCGACCAGCTGTCGAAGAACGAGGCGGAACTCGAAGAGTTTCTCGACGAACCCAACGTTACGATCATGCCGATCATTGAAGAAACCGGCGAACGCTACGCAGTGATCAAGTACTACCTTCGAAGCAAAGGAACTCCAATACCAGATAACGATCTTTGGATCGCCGCCACGGCCTACGAACATAGCTTGAGCCTCGTTACGACCGACCGTCATTTCGAGCGGATTCCACAAATCGCGCTCGACTTGTTTGAGTTATAGGATTAGCCGCCTGCCAAACGGAAGTCGTAGGCCACTCGATATCCGGCCCCGTCGGGTTGGTAACGCGTCACCAGCGACTCCCGCACGCCGAAGACACAGTCTTCGGCGATGTACTGATCGTCCTGGTCGAACAGCTCGGTCACTAGCGTCTGATACCCCTCGGCGCTGAGCCGGAAATGGATATGTGCCGGGCGCCAGGGGTGCTTCTTGATCGCCGTCAGCAGGTCCCCGATGGGGCCGTCGTGCGGGACGGTGTAGGGCTGCGGCCTGACCGTTTGGAAAGCGTAACGGCCGCCGGGATCGGTCAGCATGCGGCAGCGGCAGTTCGGCTGCGGTTGCTTGGGATCTTGTGAATCGTAGAGGCCATTGGCGGCGGTTTGCCAAATCTCGACCATCACGCCCGCGATCCCGGCGCTGGCTTCGGATAGGACGCGGCCTTCGAACCACACCGGCTCGCCGGGGTTGTCGCCCTTCAGGTCGCCGCCGACTTCAAGCATAGGGGCGTCGGCTTCGTAGAACGGCCCCAAAACGCTGGCCTCGCTCGACCCGGAGTCGGACTGGTCCAGAAAGTCGACGAGCGACGACAACCCCAATACGTCGGACGTCAGCATAAATTCGCTGCGGCGTTCGTCGCTGATCGCCCCAGCCCGCATCAGGAACTCATGCGCCGCCAGCCACTCCTCACGCGTCAGGTTCACTTCGCGGGCGAAGTCATGCACGTGCCGGACGAAGGCCGACATCACCTCGCGCAGGCGCTCGTCCGGCGAATTCGCAAACGTCCGCTGAACGGCCTCGGTGATGTTGTCCGCGGTAAGGTTCTTCACTTCTGACGAAGATACCCGACCAGAGCGACCAAGCCAAATAGCGCCATCATTCCGACGACGCCGGCCATCCAAAGGCGAGTGACAGCTAGCTCTTCCATTTGGTGATCCCCCACCCGATGGCCATGATGCCGGCGATCAGCGCCAGAGAGTTGAAGAAGATGCTCCAGAACATGCTATGCGCTCCGTTGCTCCTCAAAGTATCCGACCCGACCCGACATCGTCGCGTTGCACAAGATACCAACCACCAAGGTGACTGCTAGCGTCACATAGGCGTTTGGGAAGTCCGGCGCGAGGCCAAGCGCGGTAGGGAGCGAGGTAAACGACCAAGCTGAATTCACGACCCAGGCCGAGACTAGGGTCACCATCGCGAACGTCGACAAGATCGCCGCCAAAAACGACGCCAGCAACAACGTCGCAAGCCAGGTTGGAAGGTACTCGACCAGCATAGCTGTGGCCGCCACCTTCGGGCCGAGCGCGTTGAACTCGGGGATCGCCTTGGCGCTCAAACCGATTACGACGGCAAAGACCCCGAACATGCCGTTGACCGGAGCGGCGATCCAGAGCGCTTTGCGGATCGTCTGCTCGTCTTTGGCCGACATCGCCGGCTGCAGCAGCATCTGGTTGATGCCCTGGCTAAAGACAACCGCGACCGTGGTGGCGATCGCGAAGTTGATCATGATGTCGGCGTTGCCGTAGATGCTGAGCAGGTGGGGCTCGGACTCGTAGAAAGTCGCCACGGTTTCGAAGTTGCCGCCGGGCAGTCGCAGCGCGAGAAAGATGACGCTTAGGATCAGTCCGACGTAGAGCACCACGCCATTGACGAGGTTGATCCAGCCAACCTCTTTCATGCCGGCCAGCACGACGTACAGGACGCCCATCGTTCCGCCGACGAACGCGCCTTCGCGGATCGTCCAACCCGTCATCGACGCCATGATGATCCCCAACCCCTGCGCTTCGAGCGTCAGAATGCCGAAGAGCACGCCCGCCATCACCGCCGAAACCGCCAGCTCCGTACCAGGGCCGAAGAACCCGCGCAAGACCTGCGGGACCGTCGTTAGCCCCATCTTGCGGAACCATATGCCGGTGGTGAGGCAAACGACGACGAGCAAGATGACGTGGGCAATGCTAAACCAAACCGCTGAGGCGCCGAGGAACCAAGACATCTCGAAGACGCCGAGGATGTGCGCCGTCCCCAACACGGTTAGCGCAAGAGTGATCGCCGTCACCGAGACCGGCAACCCGCGGCCGCCCAGAGCGAAATCGCCTTCCTCGTGCTTGCGGTCCGCGCGTTGTTTTGCCAGCCACAGCCCGATGCCGCCGATGACAATCAGCTCATAGAGCAGGACGGCGATGAGCATTCCCGATTTCATCGCGCGACTGGCCGCAAGCTTTGCTCGCGGAACCCGCTCCCTTGCGGTCGCGGCTCTGAAGTCGAGGATTCGATATTAACCACAGGCGTCAGAGCCGCGACCGCAAGGGAGCGGGTTCCGCGTCGATGCGACCCTTCATCGAACTCGTACCGCAATTCCTATTCCTCCGCCAGCTCCGTGTCCGCGCGATAGCGCTGCCAGACCGCCCACAGCGCATACGACGTGGTCAACGCGTCGAGGGACTTCCCTTTCATCTCACCGAAAACCGCCTTGCCGCTGATCGCGTTCCACGCCGAACCGGTCTCGCGGTCTTTGAGCAAATCGCCGCCGGCCAAATCGAATGTCAACGTCCGTCCGTCCACTTCGCGCGGATACACCCGAGACGTCGCATTGTCTTCGCTTAGGAAAACGAGAATCCCCTTGCCATCGAATGTGCGGTCGTACACGACGCCGCTCCGGTCGATCGGTCACCAGCTTGGGGCGATCGCTTGACCGCCCAGTTTGTCATTCACCACCTCGTTGGTGGGGCCGTTCATATAGTTCACCGGATAGGCGCGAGTCTCGCCGTTGAGGACAACACCCATCACCATGTCGCCGTCGCCCTGGGCGATCATCCGCTTGCCGGCAGCTCGCGCGACAAGCCACGAGCCGCGAACGTTGGCATCCATCACCTTGGCCCAGTCGTCGGGATCGAGCCTCAGGCGCCATTGCGACGATATTCAAGCCCGAAGCGACGACAAGGATGTCGATGCGCCCGCAGGCGTCGACCATGGCTTGGGCGTCGGCCGCGGTTTCGGGCCGGCGATTGACGGTGTTTGCCGCGTCGGTTTCGGCGGCGATGGAGTCGAGCTCTGCGAGGTTGCCCGAGGCCAACGTCAGCCGGGCGCCCATTCCGCTAAGAGTTTGCGCGGCGGTGCGGCCCAAGGCGCCGGTCGCTCCAACTACAAGTGCGGACTTGCCGCGTATGTCAAATCGTTCAATTGGGCTCACGAGTCGGCAGACTAACACAAAACGTTGGCTATACTGGCGCGACAATGCGTTTCGTCGAAGAAGCCGAGGTCGCCTCGGTGCTGCGGATGGAAGAGCTGATTCCGGCCATGCGGCGGGCGATGATCGACTTCTCTCAGGGGCGCGGCGAGCAACCCCCGCGGCGGATTCTGCCGGTCGAGGCTCATGGCGGCTATTTCGGGGCGATGCCGGCGGTCACCCCGGACGGACTCGGCGCCAAGTTCGTCACGTTTTACCCCGGCAACGCGGAGAGAGGCCAACACACGCACATGGCGTTGATCACGTTGTTTCGGCCAGAGACGGGCGAGCCGCTGGTCGTCATGGATGGGCGGCTGATCACTGAGATGAGAACGGCGGCGGTTACGGCCGCGTACGTTGACGAGGTGGCCGCGAGCGACGCTCGGTCGCTGGCGATTCTCGGGGCGGGGCTCCAGGGGGAGAGTCACATCACTGCGCTTTCTCATGTCCGCCGGTTCGACGACATCCGGATTTGGAGCCGCACGCCCGCCCACGCCTCCGATCTGGCTGAGAAGGTCGGAGGCCGGGCCGTCGGGTGCGAAGAGGCAGTGCGCGACGCCGATGTTGTCGTTGCGGCTACCGGTTCGAACGAACCCATCCTCGATGGTGCGTGGATGAAACCGGGAGCAAAGGTCGCAAGCGTGGGGTGGTCGGGGGCGGAAGGAGCGGAGCTCGACCGGGCAACGATGTCCAACGTCGTCATCGTGGACTCACGCGAGGGGACGCAGATCGAATCGGGCAACATTCGCAAATACCATGCAAAAATCTACGCCGAGCTGGGCGAGGTGCTCGACGGCCGGCGTCCCGTGAGCCCCGAAGACACGGTGGTCTTTGACTCGATCGGGATGGCCTGCCAGGATGTCACCGCGGCCCAGCTGGTATGGGAAAAGCTTTGCCGTTGACCGTATTCCGTTGACCGTTGTCCGGAAGAGGGCTACCCCCCGGCAACGCCCACCCCAGGGGGTAACCCTCTTCCGGACAACGGACAACGGTCAACGGTCAACGAACATTCGGATATACTGGCGCGTCTAACCAGGAGCCCCTATGGCGGAGACCTCGACAAGGTCACCGGCAAGCGCTGCACGTTCGCCGCTTTCCCTTGGCGCTGGAAGGAGGGCGACGGCTGCATCATTCGATTGGTCGCGATGATCGACAAGAAGGGGAGCTATCGAATCGAGCGCGGGTCGAGCCGCTGACTTGAGCCCGGCGGCGGCGCCGGCGGGTTGCGATATCGCTGCGGCGTCTCCCGTAAAGGCAAGCGACCGAAGGCTGGGTGACATCCTTCCCGCCGCCACCGGTGCCGGGCTCAAGTGTCGACGTTTGCGTCAAGGATATACTTGAGCTTCAAAGTTCGGACGCCACTAGAGGGATCGACCGATGAAAAACCGCAACGTCTTCCTATTTTCACGTCTGATTACTTTCACCGTCTTCGCCGCGGGTTGCGCCGGGTGCATCCCCGGAGCGGGCGAGTCCGCGAGCGACGAGGTGACCAGCGAGGGTTCTAGTGTGGACAACCCTTTGGGCTTTCTGAAGGGACTCGGCGACTTGGCCAACAAGGCCAAGGAGCTTCAGACTGAGTTCGAAAAGTGAACCGGTCGACCCGGTTCACTTTTCGACGCTACTCGAAGCGCTACCCGACGCCCCGGCTAACTGGACCGCCGGTAAACCCAAGGGCGCGACCAATCAGATGGGCGACTACTCCCTCAGCAACGCTGGCAACACCTACGAGGGCCCGGACGGTAAGCAGATGAGAGTTCAGATCACCGACCTGGCCTTCAACCAGGCGGCCTACATGGCGTTCACGCTCGGGGCGAGCTTCAGTCAGGAGACGACCGAGGGCTACAACAAAGGCATCACCGTGGGCGACGATCCGGGCCGCGAGGAGTTCAACCACGAGCGCAAGACGGGCAAGCGAAACGTCATCCACGGCAAGCGCTACAACGTCGAAGTCAGCGGCCGCAACATCATGGCCGAAGACCTCGACGAATGGTACAAGCTGGTGAAGAAGGATATGCTGCCGCTGGAGTGAGTGGACCACCAAGCTTGCCCTGTAATCGTTTTTCATGATATTGTCCCTATGTAATTGTTTTTCACGATCTGTAATCGTTTTTCATGAATTCAGCTCTCCGAGGCCGTTTTTCAGGACCCGTAGCGGTTTTCCACGAACGGCCGCTGCCTAGAACCGCTACTCCAGCCGGCTACGCTGCTCTCATTGATGCGTACGCGCTACAGGTCCCGCTGCCAAGAGCACTGTTCGCAACAGGTGACAGCCACCGCACTGAGGAACGAGACGGCTGGCGGATTCTGACGCCTAGACATGCGCCCGGGCCTGACTTGGCTTCGCACCTCACGTTCGCGCTCAAGTATGAGGGGCTTGACCTCGCCGTTCTCAAGCGCTTATTCGAGGCGGCCGGGCCCGGCCCGATCGAAGCGCTGGTCCGCGCCAAGCCCACCGGCAGCTACGCCAGGCGGCTTTGGTTTCTCTACGAATGGCTGACGGGAGCTGCCTTGGATATCACCGACGCGGAAGTGGGCAGCTACGTCAGGGTAGTCGATCCGAAGCGACAATGGGCCGTGGCCGGCGTGATGTCTAGGCGCCATCGGGTTCGCAACAACTTGCCTGGCACGCCGGCGTTTTGCCCCATGGTTTTTCGGACGACGATGCTCGACGAGCTCTTTGAGATGGATCTGGCACAGCGCGCTCGGGACGTCGCCGCCGCTGTTCCTAGTGACTTGCTTTCGCGGGCCGCTGCCTTCCTACTTCTGAGCGACTCGAAGGCTAGCTACGCGATAGAAGGCGAGCAGCCCGCGCAAGATCGCATTCAACGCTGGGGCCGCGCGATCGGCGAGGCGGGGCAGCGCCCGCTCAGCCTGGATGAGCTGCTTCGACTGCAAGCGATTGTCATCGAAGACGCACGGTTCGTGAAGCTGGGTCTGCGGGAGGGGGGCGGTTTTGTGGGTGAGCACGACCGCGACAACCGTACGCCGTTGCCCGATCACATCAGCGCGCGTCCCGAGGACCTTCGATCCTTGATCGACGGCATGATTTCGTTTGGCCGGGGGCCGGCGGCTGACCTCGACGGTGTGATCGCGGCCGCGGTGCTGGCGTTCGGGTTCGTCTATGCGCATCCGTTTGAAGACGGCAACGGCCGGCTACACCGCTACCTGATTCACCACTCGCTGACCGACTTCTCTCCGCCCGGCGTGGTCTTCCCGGTTGCGGCGGCCATCTTGGAACGCATTGTCGAGTATCGAAAGGTGCTGGAGGACTATTCTCGGCGCCTGCTTCCGGTAATCGACTGGGAGCCGACTCCGGACGGCAACGTGCGGGTGCGAAACGACACCAGCGATTTCTACCGCTTTTTCGACGCCACTCCTCAGGCCGAGTTTCTCTACCGGTGCGTGAGGCGAACAATCGAGCATCACATCCCCGCCGAGGCGGATTTCTTGGCCCGATACGACCGGTTTCGAGCGCGGACAACAGCGATCGTGGACATGCCCGATCGGACGATCGACCTGCTCTTTCGTTTTTTGCATCAGGATTCCGGTCGGCTGTCAAAACGAGCAAGGGATCGCGAGTTCGTGCAGCTGAACGACGATGAGGTCGTGGCGGTCGAAGCCGCCTATGCCGGGTGCTTCGAACTCGTTACCTAAAAGCCGGCTGTTGCTGAAGTTTGCCGGAACCCGCCTTGACAACCTACCCAACTATTAACGGCTACAGGTTCGGGTACTTCGGCGACCCGCCCAAGAACGGCTGAAAGTCGAAGAACTCACCGCGGCCTTCTGACCACGGGTCGCCCGTCTCGGCCAAGTACTGCATCAGCCGGACCTGCAGGTCTTGGCGGATGAACCTGTTCGCCGGATCAGCCACGATGTTGTTGAGCTGGCCGGGGTCCTTCTTGATGTCATAGAGCTCTTCGGCCGGGCGCTTGGCGAACGACAGCTCGTAGAATTTTTTCACTTTCGGGTCGTCGCGGTGGGTCCACAAGAACCACTTGGTCGGGCCGTTGTCGCAATCGGCCAGCCAGGCGTTCTCGATGTATGACTTGGTGTAGTGCGGGGTCCCGGCGGGCCAACGGTCGGCGCGTAGGTTGCGGATGTAGAGGTAGTCGTCGGTGCGGATGGCGCGGGCGGGATAGCCGCCTCCGTTGGGGGCTTCTTGGGCCACGACGTGTCGCTCGCGTCCGAAAAAGATATGGTCGCGGTCGGCTTCGACTCGGCCCGCTTTCCCAGAGCGAAGCAAAGAGAGCAACGACCGTCCCGTCATCTGAGCGGGGACTTCGAGGCCGGCGGCGTCGACGAATGTCGGGGCCAGATCCGTCGTCGAGACAAAGTCGGTGATCCTACGGCCGCCGGGGACCTGGGCTTTCCACTGGATGGCAAGCGGTACACGGGCGCCGGAGTCGTAAAGGTTCCCTTTGCCGCGCGGGAAGGGCATGCCGTGGTCGCCGGTCATCGCAATGATCGTGTTGTCGAGCTCGCCCATCGCTTCGAGCTTCTCGAGCAGCGCTCCGACTTCACGATCGAACCGCTGGACTTCGAAGTAGTAGTCGGCAACATCGCCGCGGATCTCGCGAGCGTCGGGGTAGTGGTCAAACAGGTGAACCTTGTCGAGATCGATGCCGGCGGCGGCGCCGGAGCCCTCGGTGTAGGGCCGATGCGGGTCGCTGGCGCCGAACCAGAAACAGAAGGGCATGTCGTCGGGGCGAGCCTCGAAGAAGGCGTCGACGTTTTCGTAGCGCTTTCCGCCGGGGTTGACGGCGGCATTGGGGTGGCTTCCCGGGCCCCAGGCCTTGCGGTAGCTGCCGACGAAATAGCCGTCGCCAGCCAACAGCGCCGGGTATTCGGGGAATGTCGAGGGCCAGACGCTCCAGAGGTTGCCGGCCCCGCCCAAGCGCCAGAATTGCTGTCCCGTGATAATGGCCCCGCGACTTGGGGTGCACGACGGGGAGGAGATGAAGGCGTGCTCGATCAGAACGCCGTTGCTAGCGAGTGAGTCGAAGGCGGGGGTTTTGACGCCCTCGTCGCCGTAGGCGCCGGCGTGCGGCCAGCCCCAGTCGTCGGCGATCGCGAAAACGATGTTGGGGCGATCGGCGGCGATGGCGGATGAGGCGAGTAAGGTGAGAGCCGCGAGAAGTCGTGTCATAGCTTTGAAGAAAATACCACGTGTCGAATGGTCTACGATCTTGGTTGATGAAACTTTTACCGTTTCTCTGGTTGATGCTAGCAACGCCGACCCTCGCGCAGAACGACACGCAGGCCGGGCGCTTCACCGTCGAGCACCCAACCCTCCACAACCTCGGATTCGAATGGTCGATCACCGGCGACGCGAATCGCAACGCCGCCGTCGCGGTCGAGTTTCGTAAGGTCGGCGATTCGGATTGGCGCCGGGCGATGCCGCTGGTGCGCGTCGGCGGCGAACGGGTCTTTCGAGCCCGCGAGCATCTCGACTACACCGTCCCCGACGGGTTTGCCGGGAGCATCCTCAACGTCGAGGCGGGGACCGAGTATGAGTGCCGCTTTGAGTTAACCGACCCCGACGGGAGCTCCGGCGAGACGTCCCATACGGTTCGCGTCACCACTCGCACCGAGCCCCAGCCCTACGCAGGCGGGCGAACCCTGCACGTCTATCCGCCTTATCACGAAGGCCCCAAGCACGAACCCTATTTCACTTCCGTGCTGCAAGCCTACTATGGCGCCGGGCTGGGCGACTGGAGCGTCGTTTGGGAGCGCAAGGTTCAGCCCGGCGACACGATCCTGGTCCACGCGGGCCTCTATCGCAACGACCGTCTCAACTACGTCGACCCGATGATGACTCCCTTCGACGGGACGATGTCGCTCACCATCAAGGCGACCCGCGAAAAGCCCATCACCATCAGGGGCGCCGGCGATGGGGACGTTGTCTTCGACGGCGACGGCAACTACAGGATTTTCGATGTCATGGCCTCGGCGCACCACATCTTCGAGGGACTCATCTTCCGCAATACCGACGTCGCCATCTTCGCCGGCCAGAAGGAAGTGCTCGGCGCGGTTGGACTGACCGTGAAAAATTGCCGCTTCGAGGACATTGGCTTCGGCGTTTGGACCGAATACGCCGGCTCGAGCGACTTCTACATCGCCGATAACGTCTTCCTGGGTCGCGCTGAGCAACGCAACCTCCTCGTCGGTTGGACCGGACCGCTCTGGCGCAGCGCCGGCCCCTATGGATCCCACGAAGTCCGCAGCTACTACGCCGTCAAAGTCTACGGACCCGGGCACGTGATCGCGCACAATGCGGTCGCTTATTTCCACGACGGCATCGGGATTTCGACCTACGGCACACCCGAGCAAGACCCCGAACGGCGCGCGTCGTCGATCGACATCTACAACAACGACATCCACCTCTCAGGCGACGACTTCATCGAAACCGACGGCCGGGTGCACAACATCCGGGTCTACAACAACCGCGGCGTCAACGCGCCCCACGGCGGCTACAGCTCGCAGCCGATTTTTGGCGGCCCGGCCTACTTCATCCGCAATCTGCTCTACAACGTCCCGAGCGGGGTCGCGTTCAAATTCTCGGCCAAGGCCGCGGGGTTGTTCGCGTTCCACAACACGATCATCGGCGAGCAGGTCGCGGGCGACCCTTCGTCGAACATGCACTACCGCAACAACCTTTTCATGGGACGCGATACTCCCGGCCGCGGCGTGATGAGGTGGGCCAACGCGACCGCGGCCTACAGCAGCGACTACAACGGCTATCGCCCCAACAAAGGCGTAGCGGAGCAGTATCGCTGGCTCACACCCGATGCGGGGGACTGGAAGAGCTTCTCAACGCTGGCGGACTTTCGAGCCGCGACAGGGCAAGAGCAGCACGGCGTCGAGATCGACTTTGACATCTTCGAGAGGATGACGCCGTCGGATCCTTCGACGCGGCACGCGGTTTATCATGCGAACGAGCTGAACTTTCGCTTGAAGCCCAATAGCAAGGCCGTGGACGCCGGCGACGTCATCCCCACCGTCAACGACGACTACACGGGTCAGGCTCCCGACCTCGGCGCCCTCGAGGTTGGCCAAGACCCGCCGCACTACGGGCCGCGTTGGCTCGACGATTCAAAGTCCTTTTACCGCTGAGCATCGGTTCAAGATTTTCACAATCCACAGTGGCGACGGAGTGTTTAACGTCTACCCGATCCGGAGTATCCGGATAAAGAGGTACAAATATATCCTGAACCTGCTGCCGGATCACATCCATGCGAACCACTCCGATATCCCGCGGAAAGACGGCGCGGGCGCTTTCTGGGACTCCTGGGCGCCCGGCGGAAGAACTCCTACGACCTTGGAGCCGACGCCCTGGAGCAGAACAATCTGGCGGAGGACCCGGCCCAGCACAAGCGTCTGGAAGAGCTAAAGGGAAAACTTGAAAGCTGGATGGCGGAGCAGGGCGATCGCAAGACCGTATTCAACACGCCGTACCCCGCGTCGGGACCCAGGCCGTCGGCCGAAACCGTGCGGCGAAACTAGCCCCGATACCCTTCGCTTGGGGCCTTCTGAATGCGGAACCCGCTCCCTTGCGGTCGCGGCTCTGACGCCTTGAGGCCAACGCTGACCGCGGGGGTCAGAGCCGCGACCGCAAGGGAGCGGGTTCCGCAAGGCTAGACCTTCTTGACGACCTCGAGCAGGTTGGTCATCGAGAATTCGCTTGCCTTGGCTTTGCTGTCGTCGATCTTGAAGTGGGTTTCAAGCGAGAGGGCGCCTTTGTAGCCATCTTTGATCAGCGCCCGGATTTGCCCGAGGTGGTCGAATTCGCCGTCGCCAACGCCGCACCATCCCGCGCCGCCATCGGGGGTGCGTTTGTAGTCGCGTAGGTGGACGTGCAGGATGCGGGCGGGGTCGAGCATCTTGTAGCCGTCGGGGTAGGGCGAGGGGTCGCCGGAGCCGGCGGAATTGTTGGGGTCCCAGGTGAACCCGAGGGTTTCATCAGGGACGCGGGCGGCCAGTTTCGAGAGATGTTCGGCTGTGGCGACGTAGCTGCCGCCAACGTTTTCGAGGGCGAAGCGGAAGCCGGCGGACTTGGCGCGGCGGGCGGCTTCGGCGACGAGCTCGACGATGCGGGGGTAGTGGGCGCGGTTGGGCTGTTCGCCTCTGGGGTGCGTGAAGGCGAAGACGCGAATCAGGTCGGTTCCCAGGATTTCGGCGCGCTTGAAGGCCTTGTCCAACAGGGCCCATTGCTTGTCGAGTTTCTTGTTTCCCTCGGCGTCTTCGGCCGGCAATGGAACCTTAAAGAACCCTGTGTCGAGGATGCAGGTCTTGATCGAGGCTTCGTCGAGGAGTTTGCGGGCGCGGACGATCATTTCCTCGGGCTGAGAGGTGTTGTATTTGCCCCAGACGTTGCGGATCTCGGCGTGGCGTAGGCCGTGGCGCTTGAGGAACGGGATGGCCCCTTCGAGGTCGGCGGCGACCTCGTCGGTGGTGATGGCGATTTTGAGGTCTTCAGCCTTGGCGGCTTGCAGGGTGGCGGCGAAAGAAGCGGCGAGCCAACTTCTCCCGATGAGGGTGCGGCGGGTCATAGGCGGATTATAGCGGGCGCGCCAGCCCTGAGCCCCGACCTTTAGGTCGGTGGTCGCTTACCGGCACGGTGCACGGACCCCGAGGTGCACCTCGGGGCTCAACGCGGTATAGCCCGGGCAGATAGGTAACACAATTCCCCGATCACATGGGTAACACATTGGCATCCTAGAACAAAAGGAGGACTTTTGTTTTGGGATGGAAGGAGACCCGTGTGCAAGACGAAAGATTGCGATTCGTTCAAGAGGTTCTAACCCGGGAGGATGCCATGGCCGCCGTCTGTCGGCGCTTCGGCGTCAGCCGCAAGACCGGCTACAAATGGCTCGATCGCTACGCCCAACAAGGCGTCGCCGGATTGGCCGATCAATCCAAAGCGCCCAAACGGCAAGCGCAAGCCTTTCCCGCCGAGATCGAGCGAGAGATCCTGGCCTTGCGGGCGCGCTATCCCACTTGGGGCGAAGACAAGCTCAAAGCGCGACTCGAGCGCACCAACCCTGACATCAATTGGCCGGCGCACTCCACCATCGGGGCGCTGCTGAAACGCCACGGACTCACCCACCCCGGTAAGCGCCGGCGCCACGCCACGCCTTCCAGTAAGCTCACCAGCGCCAAGGCGCCCAACCAAGTTTGGGCGATCGATTTCAAGGGTTGGTTCGACACCGGCGACGGCAAACGCTGCGATCCGCTGACGATTTCCGATACGGCGAGCCGCTATCTGTTGCGTTGTCAAAGGGTCGCGCGCAGCGACACGGCGCACGTGCGGCCGCTGATGGAAGCGACTTTCCGGGAGTACGGCCTGCCCACGAGGATCCTTTCCGATAACGGTCCGCCGTTCGCCTCGACGGGCTTGGCGGGGCTTTCGCGGCTCAGCGTGTGGTGGATCCGGCTCGGGATTCAACTGCAGCGAATCGACCCCGGACACCCTGAGCAAAACGGGCGTCATGAGCGCATGCATCGGACGCTCAAGGCCGAGACGGCGACGCCGCCGGAGCGCAACTTGCGAGCGCAACAGCGGGCGTTCGATCGTTTTCGGCAGATCTACAACCAGGAGCGTCCGCACGAGTCGCTAGCGATGGCAACGCCGGCGAGCGTGTATCAGCCGTCGTGGAGGCCGTATCCGGAGCGCTTGCCGGAGCTGGAGTATCCGGATCGGATGCTGCCGCGGCGAGTGCAGAGCAAGGGCGACATTGGGTTGCTGGGGCGTCAGTTGTTTCTCAGCGAGACCTTGGCGGGCGAGACGGTGGGCCTGGAAGAGCATGAGCACGGCTGGGCGGTCTGGTTTGGGCCGCTGGAGCTGGACTGGCTCGAGCGTAGCCTATTCGAGGGCCCGCGGCCGGGCAGGGGGGAGCACCGACTGCGGCGGAAACGCTCGGGGGGCGCCTCCTCCGCTCGCCCTACGGGCTCGCTCCCCCGGCGCCCCCCGAGCGTTTCCGGGAAGAATTTCGTGCAAAGAACCTTCTCTTGGTTCAACCCTTAAACTGTTACCTATGTGGTTGGGGAAAAGTGTTACCTAGGTGCTGGGCTGTTCAACGCTCGGCAGCGCTCGCGCAGGCCGCCAACGTGTTGCAGGCGCCGGGCGGGGCTTTGAGTCCCGGCTGGTTGCCGTCGGCGTCGAAGGCGCCCCATCCCCAGGCGCGCGACCCGAGTTTGGGGGCGTCGAAGACTTGCCAGAAGATCACCCAAGGCACGCCCCAGTCCAGCGCCGCGTCGAGGGCGTGGTGGAGGCGCGGGAGGACGCCGCCAGTGGAGAGAGGTTCGAAGCGTTCACGGGCGAAGCCCATTTCGCCGATCATCACGTAGCGGTCGCCGAAGGCGCGGCGGCCGGTGGGAGAGATCGACGCGCGGGATTTGTCGCGGATCAGGTCGAGGTCGGCGCGTAGGCGGGTGGCGACTTGCACAGGCGGCAAGTCGGTTTGGAGCGTGTCGTAGGGCGAGTTGATCGATTCGTAGGAGGAGTAGGAGATCAGGTCGCAGCTGATATTCGGCACGACGTGCTCGAGGGCGTTCCAGCCTTTGCCGGAGGAGCTCTTGCGGTATTCGTCGCGGACGGGGGCCGCGCGGAAGCGCACCATTGAGATTTCGAAGGCGTGGAAGAGCTTTAGGGCTGCGTTTGGATGTTTGGCGCGGACGGCGGCGATCGTCTCTTGGCGGGTGTTGATCCACTCGGTAACGGTGTGAATGGCTTGGGTGGGGTTACCGGTGTAGTTGAGGATCTCCAGGAGCTTTTCGTCGGCTTCGTTGTTGGCGATGATGATGGTCTTTTCTTGGTCGCCGTAGTCGCGGTACAGATGCTCGCAGAGGGCGGTGATTTGGGTGGTTTCGACTTGGCGTTCAAGGTCGGTCCAGGGGCGCAGGAGGTTGAGGTCGTCCGGGCCGCCGCCGTAGTCGTGGGTGGTGTAGGTGGTCAGGACGATGGTGGAAAGGTTGGGGTCGTCGAGTACAGCGCGATAGCGGGGGATGGAGAGGATGGAGGCGGGGGTGATTTTTTTGGATCCGTTGAAGCGACGGGGGGAGAGGTAGGGTTCCTGGTAGTCGTACCGCGCGCCGAGGTAGAGGCGGAACGTTTTGAGGTTGCTGATGCGTTCGCGCGCTTCGGTGAGCAGGTCGTCGTTGGTGTCGGATGGGCTGACGCCGACCCATTGGTAGAAGCCGATGCGTTGAGAAGGCAGCGGCGCCGCTAGGGACACGAGTATCAGGGCTGTGGTGATGACGTGGCGCGAGCGCCACGTCACGGTCGAACCTCGATGGGTTCGGGGTAGCTCTCGCGTCTTGTTGTGATGGCGCGAAGCTCCAGGGCGCCGGTCATCCCTTCGGGGATTTGGAAGTTGATTTGGGACTCGCCGACCCACATGGGCTTAAGATCTACGTCGCCGAGTTGGAGATGGGTCGAATCGGGTTTGAAGTTTCGGCCGAAGATGCTGATGTATTGTCCTGGCCGAAAGGGCCCGCGCTCGAAGGTTAGAGCATCGACGGCGCTGCCTGGCGTGATGGCGGGGAAGCGGGCCATCGTTAGGCGGGACTCATCGGTGCGGCTGCGGATGATCGGAGGGAATCGCGCCTGCGTCAATGTGGCTTGGAAGTCGCCGGGGGCTTCCGGGTCAATGACGATGAAGCCGAGGGGGTCTCGGGTGAGCGAGGCGGAGTCCGGTGTGACGGTCCAGTTGGAGGACCAGTTTTCACGAAGGAGAATGACGTCATCCGGGCCAAGGTTCGCTTTGAGCGAGAGGCTGGCGCCCTCGCGTTCGACCGAGATCGACTCGGGCCGCTCGGCCCACCTAATGTAGCGTTCGAGGCCTTCTACATCGAGCAGGCTTCGAATCGGCTTCAGGCGTTCGAGACCGTGTCGCGAGACGAGGGCGGCCGCCGCGGCATTGCCGGGCAAGTCAAAACCGCAATCGCCCCATCGCTCGACTTCGATTTCGAGATCGTACTTCGAACAGGGTCCCCACGCCAAATCGGCCGCCCGTGCACGTAGCCACAGCAACGATTCTTCGGCATGCTGGAGCGAAAATACCAGCTCTTGGGCCTGCCTTATGGTTGGATTGGTTTCGGTCTGCAAGTCCGGTATTCGTACTGCCCTGTCTGCCATTAATAAGTAAGGGCTGCAGAAGAAGGCCAGCCCCGCCACGGAACAGATCGCTAGTATCGGCCTTGGAGTCAGCAGCATCATGGCGAAGGCGAAACACTCCGCTAGCGCCAACGCGTCAACGAAGTCGAATGTGTGTGTGCGGCTTAGCAGCGCCGCCGACAGGACTGCAAGCGCCAGCCAGGGGCGGCTTCGAAGGGCCAATGCGGCCATCAGGAGAGCCCAGAACAATAAGCGATCGTACTCGTCCAGACCAATCCAGCGTGAGGCGGCAAGCGCGGAAACCAATGCCGCTGTTGACGCGACGGGCCGTCCCAGAGGCCGACTGAATGACCAGACCGCCGCACTCGTGATCGTGATCGCCATCAGGACGACCAACAAAGAGGAAGCGACCGCTGACGCGCCGGTCACCGCGCTCAGCCCGGCTGCGATCGCCGATGGCAGCGGCGGCACAACGTCAAAAGGCGGTAAGACTGCTGTATCGCGAATTTGCTCGATAGCCTCAATCATGCCGCGATGTTCACCGCGAACGGCCAGAGTTTCCGCGAGCCGACGCGGCAGTTCAGGTTGGCGGGGCCGGTTGGGGCGTTGTCGGGCAGTGCGAGGTTCACTTCGTAGCGTCGGGTCAGGGGGTCGACTTGGAAGACGCTGACGTCGTCGATCGGGCAGCCGTTGAGGTCGGCTGCGAAGGCTTCGAGCAGGGCTTGGGGTGATAGGTCGACTTCTTCCAGTGTGACCTTGAGGGAGCGGCTTTCGATCGAGATGTCTGAGAGCAGATTGACCCCGTCGGTGACGCTGGCGATGCGGGGGATCATGACCGGCGCGGGCGTCACTCGCAGCGCGACCCGATTCGAGATCGGCTCGCCGTTGAGGAAGAGCTGCGCCGGGAGCATTCCGGTGCGGACGCCGGGGGGCAGGCTCACGTTCACCTGGCCTTCGCCCGAGAACGTCTTGCGGCTCACGAAACAGGGAGCGGTAAGCTGGCCGTCGATTTCGACGCGGAGGGTGTTGAGGTCGGCGTCAGAGCCCAGGTTGGCGACTTGGAACGATGCGGTCGCGAAACGTCCGCCTTGGGGCACGGAGCGGTCGCTGGTGAGGGCGTTGGTCGAGACGATGATCTTGGCGTCGCCCAGGGCGGACTGGGGAATGTCGTCGGGGTGGGGTTTGCGGGCGGTGAACCAGAGGTACTGGGTGTCGAAGCCGTCCATTGCGAGCAGTTGCAGGCCTTGCTTGAGGCAGAATTGGGCGACCTCTTCGCCGCGGATGCTCGAGCCGGACCAGGTGTCGGGGGCTTGCTCGCGGATCTTCGAGCGCTCGGCGGCTCCGGCTCTCAGCGACCATCCGGGCACGAGATCCATCGGAGGTTGGTCGGCTTGAGGGAGCGAGTTGGCCTGGGCTTTCAAAAGCCCGCCGGGCTTGAGGACGCGGCGCGCCTCTCGCAGGTACGACCAAATCGCGTCACGGCTGGGGATGTGCTGGAAGACGGCGTAGGAGTAGCAGAAGTCAAACGATCCGTCGTCGAAGCCCGCGAGGTCCGAGCCCGAGGACTGGCGCACTTCGGCGTTTGCGACTCCTTCGAGGTTGCGCCGCGCCAATTCAACCATTTCGCCTGAGACGTCGACGCCGGCGACGTGGCCGAAATGTTCGCAAAGGGGGAGCATCACGCGGCCGGGGCCGCAACCGATTTCGATCGCCGAGAGCTCGCGCAGAGGGGCGCCGGCGGGGAAATGCTTGAACTCATGCAGGAGTCCGAAGACGAGCTGCTTGGCGGACTCGAAGAACTCTTTTTGCGTCTGTTTGCGGCGTCCGAAGGCGACGTAGTAAGAGGCGTCTTCGCGGGCGCGGCGGTCCCAGTCTTGGCGCATGACTTCGCCGCTGGCTTGGAGGTCGAACATCCCTGGGGCCTAGGGTTATCGTAGCGTCATGCGAGCGGGGGTGAACCGTCCGCTGCGCTCAACCGTCCGCTGCGCTTAGCCGTGAACCGTGGGCTGCCCCGCCACGAGGTGTGCCGCGCGTTGCAACAAGCGCCGCCATCGGGGTAGCCCACGGTTCACGGTTGAGCGTAGCGGACGGTTGAGCGTAGCGGACGGTTCAGCGTAAGCGGACGGTTCACGTCCTCGTGGGTTAGACTCAAAGGAGAAGTAAACCCCCGACCTGGGAATGAACCTACCCAATGCCTTAACGCTGTCGCGGATCTTTCTGATTCCGCTGCTGCTGGCGGTGATGCTCAGCGGCGACTTCGAAGTGCGGCTCGGCTGGGGAACCCTGACCGAGGAGTGGCTGGCGCTTCTGATCTTCCTCGCTGCCGCGACGACGGATTTTCTCGACGGCTACATCGCGCGGCGGACGCGTCAAGAAACGCGCCTAGGCAAGTTGCTTGATCCGATTGCGGACAAGTTGCTGATCTCGGCGGCGTTTATTTGTCTGGTGGAGCTTGGGCGCGCGCCGGCGTGGGCCGTGGTGATTATCGTCGGGCGCGAGTTCGCGGTGTCGGCGCTACGATATGTCGCGCTGAGCGAGGGCCTTACGGTTGGGGCGAGCGGGCTGGGGAAGTCCAAGATGACGGCTCAGGTGATCGCTGTCGCGCTGCTGCTGGTGGTGGCGGATCACCCCTTATGGGGACAGCTGGCCTACGCCGCGCTGTCGGTAGCGGTGCTGCTGACCGTCATTTCTATGTGGGACTACTTCCGGCGATTGTGGCCGCTGTTTGACGGCAGTTCGACGGTCGAAGAGCTCAAGGCGGGCGAAGCGGACCTTGTTACGGCGGAGCGAAGTTCGCCGCCGACTCGCTAGCGTGTTCGACCTGATTGATCAGGCGCGCGCGCGGCTCGCCCCACTGCTTCCCCCGACTCCGTTGATTCGAAGCGACTTCCTGTCGCGCAAGCTCGACCGGGAGGTGTATCTCAAACTCGAATCGTTGCAGCCGACGGGGTCTTTCAAGGTGAGGCCGGCGTTCAATGGCATGCTGGCGAATCTCGCTCAGGCGCGCTCGGCCGGGGTCGTCACCTCTTCTTCGGGGAATTTCGCTCAGGCGGTGGCCTACGCGGCTACCGAGTGCGGGGTCGATGCTCAGATCGTGATGATGCGGGGGGCCTCGGAGCTCAAGCGCGAGCGGACGCGCCGGTTCGGCGGGACGGTCGTCGACTGTGAGGACACCTTCGCGTCGCGCTGGGAGACGACGTTTCGGATTCAAGAGGAGTCGGGTCGGTTGCTGCTACATCCCTATGACTCCCCCGAGACCATCGCCGGCGACGGAACCATCGGCCTCGAGCTGCTTGAAGAGCTCGACGGGGATTTCGATGTCTACATACCCATCAGCGGCGGCGGCCTGATCTCAGGAATTGCGACGGCGGTGAAGCATCAGCGTCCGGGCTGTCGCGTGATCGGCGTGCAGGCGGAGGCGAACCCGTCCATGCACGATTCGATCAAGGGTCAGGCCGCCGTCACGACTCAGCCGGCGCCGTCGCTGGCCGATGCGCTGGCGGTGGCTACGCCCGGCGAGAGGACCCTCGAGATCGTGCGGCGTTTGGTGGACGACATCGAGCTTGTTGGCGAAGAGCGGATCGCCGAGGCGGTCAGGCTACTGGCGAACGAGCAGAAGCTGGTGGCCGAGGGCGGCGGGGCTGTTGGGGTGGCGGCACTGCCTCCCGGAGGACGGACCGCGGTCTGTGTCGTGAGCGGGGGGAACATCCTGCCGGGGAAGCTTCGGTCGGTGATCGCAGTGGGGCCGGGCGCGTAACCAACTCTAAGGGAGGCGCGCCTGTTCATCACCGAGGATTATAAGGAAACGAAGTGGGCAATTTGTTGAAAAAACTGATCGCGATCGCCATTGGCGGCGGACTCTTGTTCGTGATCGGGTCGCGGGTCTATGACGCGCGGCAGGCGCAGAACGTCCCGACGAAAAAGAAGAAGGGCGGGCGAACCGTCAGCGTCTGGCTGTCGAAGGTCGTGTTGGGCGAGGTCAATGAAGAGTTGACCTTGACCGGCGCCCTCAAGGCCAAAGAGCTAGTCGACATCAACCCTAAAGGCCAGGGCCGGCTTGAAAAACTCTACTTCCGGGTGGGCGACCGGGTTACCCAAGGCGATTTGATCGCTGAGCTCGAGGACGACGAGCTGCAGCAGCGGGTCATCCGGGCCGAGGCGGCGATAGCCGTCAGCGCCGCGAGCGTCCAGCAACGCGAGGCCGAGCTGAGTAATGTTCGCGCCAACTTGAACCGTTCCGAACAGCTCTTTAGCGAAGGTTTGCTTTCCCCGCAAGAGCACGAGCAGCAGAAGACGTCGCTGGCGATGGTCGAGGCTCAGGTTCAGTTGGCGAAAGCCCAAAAACAACAGTCCGAAGCCGAGCTGCGCGAGCTAACCATCCAGCTCGAACAGACGAAGGTCTACGCTCCGCTCAGTGGCGACGTCTCTCTTCGTTACGTCGACCAAGGGGCCTTGGCCAACCCGAACTCTCCGATTATTCAAGTGGTCAATCTGGCGACCATGGTCATCCAGGGCAACGTGCCCGAGCGCGACGTAGGCAAGCTCCGAATCGGAAACGCGGCCGACGTCTCAGTCGATGCGATTCCGGACAAGGTCTTTCATGGGGTTATCGCGCGTATTGCCCCGGTTCTTGACCCCGCTACCCGTAGCGCGCTGATTGAGATCGACATCTTGAACCCAGAGCGGACTCTGAAGGCTGAAATGTTCGCTCGCATCCAACTAGACCTGGGTACGATGAGAGAGGCGACCCTGATTCCCCGTGACGGGCTGGTGTACCGCGGACAGCAGTCGGGGGTCTACGTCGTGGAGGGCGACACCGATCGGCCCGTGTTTCGGGCGATCGAGACGGGTATGACGCTCGACAACGCTGTCGAGGTTTTGGCGAATCTCAACATCGGCGACACGATCGTCGGGCGCGGCGCCACGATGCTACGCGACGGCGACCGGATCACGGTTGCCGGCGCGGCTGGCGGACGCGGCAAGAAAGGAGGCGGCCAGGGCGGTTCGCCCTCTGGCGGCGAAGGAGGCGGCGGGGGAGCGCGGGAGGAAACAGGCGGCGGTCAGAAGAAGGCCGCGGTCAGCGACTGACGCGGGTCACGTCCGAAAAGGCGCGAGCCCGCGAGAGATGGGCTATAGATGAATCTGCCTGAATTTTCAGTGCACCGGCCGGTGACGGTCTTGATGGCCTGCTCGGTCGCCATCCTGCTGGGAGCTATTGCCTTCGTTCAAATTCCGGTCGACCTCATGCCGGCGACCACCTACCCCACACTCAGCGTGAGGGCTGAGTATGAGGGCGTGGCTCCCGAAGAGATGGAAACGCTGGTCGTGCGTCCGCTCGAGGAGGCTTTTTCGGCCGCTCCGAACGTCGAGGAAATGGTCTCGACCGTGATGGAAGGCCGGGCCTACGTCCGTTTGCGGTTCGCCTACGGGGTGGACATGGACGAGGCCGCCAATGACCTGCGCTCGCGGCTGGATCGGCGCCGGCGTTACATGCCCGAGGACATGGAAACCCCGACGATGTACAAGTACGATTCGTCGAACTTCCCGATCATGTACCTCGCCGTGTCGGCCGACGACATGGATCCCAAGCAGCTTCGCCACTTCGTCGAGAAGCAGATTCAATACCGCCTCGAGCGCGTGCCCGGCGTGGCGGCGTTCACGGTGCGGGGCGGGCTGAGGCGCGAAATTCACGTTGACCTGGACCTAAAGAAGCTGCGGGCGCTTGATTTGCCGATTTCTAGGGTGACGCAGATCGTCGGGCAAGAGAACGTCAACCGGCCGGTCGGGCCGATGGACGAGGGGCGTTTTGAGGTGCTGCTCAGGACGCAGGGCGAGTACCAGAGTCTAGATCAGATTCGGGATCTGGTGGTGACGACCCGCGGCAGTATTCCGGTTTACTTGCGCGACATCGCCACCGTCACCGACTCGCACGAAGAGATCGACTATCTGGTGAGCGTGGACGGCAATCCTGGCGTGAGGCTCTACGTCTATAAACAGTCCGGCGCAAACACGGTCCACGTTTCTGACGCGTTGTGGAAAGAGGTGGACAAGATCCACGAGGACTACTCGAACGTTTACGTCGAAAAAACCCGCGATACAGCTGACTTCATTCGCGCCTCGATCGCCAATGTGCGGCGGGCGACGCTGCAGGGCGGCGGACTGGCGGTGTTGGTGCTGCTGTTCTTCCTGCGGAGCTTTTCGTCGACGATGATCATCGGCATTGCGATCCCGATTTCGGTGATCTCGACCTTCGCGTTGATGTATTTCAACGGTTTCACATTGAATACGGTCTCATTCGGCGGGCTGGCGCTGGGCGTGGGGATGCTGGTCGACAACGCGATCGTTGTGCTTGAGAATATCTACCGCTATCGCGAGGACGGCGCATCGAGGAAGCAAGCGGCGCTCGAGGGTTCGCGCGAGGTCGCGATGGCGATCACGGCATCGACCTTGACCACGATCGCGGTGTTTGTGCCGGTGGTCTTCATTGGCGGCATGTCTGCCGAACAGTTTAAACAGCTCGCGTACGTTGTGTCGTTCGCACTGTTGTGTTCGTTGCTAATCGCGTTGACGGCTGTTCCGGCGATGTGCGCGCGGTTCCTAGCCGGCAAGAACGCCCACAGCGGTCATGGCTGGTTGGGCGACCGCTACGGCCGCGTGATCGACTGGGCGCTGAGTCACCGCGCCCTGGTTGTGCTCTCGGCGGTGTTTCTCTTCGCCGGATCGATGTACATCGCGCCCCTGATTGGCGTCGAATTGCAGCCCGAAGTGGACGAAGGCGAGATTCGGGTCAATGTCGAGCTGGAGCCGGGCACTCGGGTTGAGCTGACGGAGGCGTTGATGCAGCGCCTCTACCGCATCGCCGAGGAAACGGTGCCGGAGATGTTGACGGTGATGGTTTCCTCCGGCGGCGGAAGTTCTTCGTCGAGCGTCGGCGGGCATCTTGGCGAGATGCGGATTATTCTCAAGGACCAGGCCGAGAGGACCCGAACGGCGAAGGAAGTGGCAGCCGAGCTACGGCCTCGGCTCCAGGTCCGTCCTGGAATGATGGTGCGCACACGGATCTCGAGCGGCATGTTCCGGCGCAGTCGTGGCGGTAACGACGAAGGCGACCGCTTGGCCGTTGAGATCCGCGGGCACGACATGGACGTTGCCAAGATCTACGCCGAACAGATCCGCGACGCGATGATGACCGTTGACGGCGTCGAGGAAGCCCAGCTCAGCCAAAAGCCGGGATTGCCCGAGATGCTGGTGACGGTCGATCGTCCGAGGGCTGGGAGCCTGGGGCTGAATGTCTCCGATATCGCGGCTTCTCTCGAGACCGCGATTGGCGGCCGGCGGACGTCGATGTACCGCGAAGACGGCGATGAATACAACATTCTGGTCCGCTTGCGTGAGGAGGACCGGCTGGTACTCTCGCAGGTCGGGCAGGTTCCGCTGGCGACCCCGGTGGGCCGCACGGTTTCGGCTGATAGTGTCGTCAAGCTGAGGCGTCAGGAAGGGCCGGCTTATATCACCCGGATCGACCAGGAGCGCCGTATCTCCGTCGCGGCAGCGGTTGGCGACCGCGATCTCGGGAGCGTCGTGCGCGATCTGTCAGTGGTCTTGCGTCAGATTCCTCGGCCGGAGGGCTTCGACATTACCTTCGGCGGCGAATACCAGGAGCAGCAAGAGGCGTTCCGCGAGCTCACGTTCGCGGTTATTTTGGCGCTGCTGCTGGTCTATATGGTGATGGCGTCTCAGTTCGAGTCTCTGCGCGATCCGTTCATCATTCTGTTCTCGGTACCGCTGGCGGCGATTGGGGTGGTGCTGGTGCTGTTTATCACCGAGACGTCGTTTAATATGCAGGCGTTCCTGGGGCTGATCGTGTTGGTTGGAATCGTGGTCAACAACGCGATTGTGCTGGTGGATTACACCAACCTGCTGATCCGCGAGAAAGGAATGGAGCTGCGCGAGGCGGTCGTGACGGCTGGGGCGCGGCGGCTGCGGCCGATTCTGATGACAACCGTCACGACGGTGCTCGGGTTGGGGCCGATGGCGCTGGGGCTCGGTGTGGGCGCCGAGCTGCAGGCCCCGATGGCGCGTGTGGTAATCGGCGGGCTGACGACGTCGACGCTGATAACGTTGGTGTTTATCCCGGTGGTGTTCTTTACGCTCGAGGGCTGGCGGAGGCGTGAGCCGAAGGCGGCCGAAGCGATGGAGCCGGCGCCGACGTCGGGGGATTGAGCGCGAGGCGAGGCATGCCTCGCCCCTACGGCCGCGTTCACCCGACCGTCGTAGGGGTCAGGCATGCCTGACCCCTGGAGTTTCTACATATTTTACCCGTCAGCGGCGGCGCCGAAGGCCTGCCAGGAGGGTTTGAGCCCCAGCGGAGCCAGCAAATCGGGGTTTTCGACCATTTCTTTCCGCAACAGCGCCACCAGATCCAGACAAGAAGGCCTCTTTGCCTTTTTCCTCCATTTCGGCAGCGGCGCATAGGCCTCTCCGCGCCCCGGACCATACGCCAGCAACGACGCCAGCAGCAAAGCGCTGTACGCCGCCACCGCCAATACCGGTTGCTTCGGGACCGCCGTCTCGCTCCATAACTGCGCCTGTCCCACGCCCAACGTGTCTTTCTCTTCGCGGTGGTTCACCTCGATCTGCCAACGGTCGAAATAGATCTGCAACAGCTCGCGCGCCTGGCTGGCGAGGTCCGTCGTGAGTAAATACGCCGGCTGGCGGTAGTACATCTTGCTCGAAAGGCGCTTGCTATAGGGGGTCGGCGCGACCACCAACAAACGCAACGGCGTGCGCCGCGCCCCGCCCTGCCAGTACACCTCGTTGACCTCTTTATAACGGATCTTGCGGCGCTTGCCGCCGTAGAATGGCTTGGTCGTTTTCCAGACGATCGTCTCGTCGCGGCGCACCTGTTCGGGGCGGAACTTTTCGACCCCATAGAAGCGTCGCGAGCCGGTCGGCGCGGCTTTGCACAGCACAGCGTCCAGGCGCGTGCGAGCGATGAGCTCGGTGCGATCGCGCGGCGCCAGGAAAACGGTGCGGTTGCTGAAACTGCCGTCAAGCGACAACACCATCTTCTTGGCGATCCCGCCGGCGGCATCCAGCGCAGCCCGCAGCGGCGCCATCATGTCGACTAAACGTTGCGAGATGCGACAGCGCTTGCGCGCTTGTTCGTACTGCTCTCGCTCGGCGTCGCCGGCGCGTTTGCCGGGACGCTTGGGAACCGGCGCACATTCAAAACGCACCGGCAAGGCCCGCGCGCCGGTCTTGCCGCCGCGATCGAAGGGAACCAACAACGACGCTTGCAAGTAGCGCAACCCCAGCATCAAGTTCGCGTGAAACGGCGGCGAGAGCGGATCGTGTTGATAAAACGCCTGCTTGATCCTACGCCCCGTCTTGCGCAAGCGCGTGTCGTCGATCGCCACGCCCACCAACCGTGAGCGGCAAAACCCCAAGGCGCGCTTCCACACCGGCGCGAACAACTCTTGCGGACGCCACTTGCAGCGCTCGTGCAAAAAATAGTCCGCGCTCCAGCTGTTTTGCTCGCCGCCGTTGGTCCAAATAATGCGCGAAAGCGTGCGGCGGCCCAGGCAAACCAGGCCTCCCAGGCCTTGGCGCACCGCGCGTCGATGCGTGCGTTGCTGGGGAAAGGCGCGCCTCCAATCAGCGCTGATCGACAGGAACTGAGGAAGCAGCATGGGAACCTCCAGGGGACAGCTAATCCGGGCCGCGTAGCTAATCCGGGCTACGCAGCGCGAAAGTGTTCTTCGCGGTGCGCACAAAACGGTCGCCGCGAGCGATCTTCTTCGACAGCGCCGAGACGAGGCTTTCGCGGTCAACCGCACGGGAAAACCTGGCCTGAATGCCCTCGATCAACTCCGCGATATGCAGCGGACGCTCGGCTCCGGCGAGTATGTCATGGGCCATATCGACCTGAGACATACCTTGAGGCGAAGGGCGCTTGGGCCGGGGAGGGGGTTTCGATCGCAGCCGACGAACGGCGCGCAGCTGAGCATCGAGGGCTGATTCTAGGGTTTCCAGAAGAGTATCGCGGAGATCGTCGGGCATAGGCAGCGGCGCCGAGCGGGCCAAGAACAGAATAGCTCAATCCTGTCGGTATGTCAATCACTATCTACCGACCTACCTCAACCATGGCCCTCCCCGTCCACAAATGTAGAAACTCCAGGGGTCAGGCATGCCTGACCCTCTTGTCTGCTACCTTACCTGCACTTTGAATCCGCCTGAGCCCCCGAGGCGGAAGTTTGTCCGTATCCGGGGGTTTGGAGTGAACCCTAAAAATGAGACATTGAAATTCGGGACGAATTTCAGCGAATGGAAAGGAGTCCAGGATGGAAAGTCTCAAGCCGCGCAAGCCGCGGGAGTTCACGGTGGAGTTCAAGGAAGCCGCCGCCAGGCGGCTCCTAGCCGGCCAGAGCGGCACAGCGCTAAGCCGCGAGTTGGACGTCAAGCGCAGCCTGCTGTACCGCTGGCGGGACGCCTATCGCCAGGAAGGCGTCAACGGCTTGAGCCGGCGGCGAGGCCGGCCGAAACCCGGCCGCTCGGCGCCGCCCAAGATCCCTCGCGATCCGCGCGACGAACGCATCGCAGAGCTCGAACGACTGCTCGGCAAACAAGCCGCAGAGCTCGATTTTTTCGGACAAGCCTTTCGCGCCTTGAACCTCGCAGCCCCGACCAACGACGCCGGTGGCGCGAGCGGATCTACTCCATCGTCGAGCAGATCAGCGCCAAAGGCTCGCTCAGCGTCGAACACGCCTGCGAGCTCGGACGCGTGAATCGCGCCGGGTTCTATCGCCGGCTCGCCGTGTCGTCGCCCGCCGAGTGCGACATGGAATTGCGTGACCGCATGCAGCGGATTTCGCTCGAGAATCGTCGTTACGGCTACCGCCGCGTGACGGCCGAGCTGCGCCGCCAAGGCTTCCTCGTCAATCACAAAAAGGTCCTGCGGATGATGCGTAAGGACAACTTGCTGGCGGTACTCAAGCGGCGCTTCGTGCTAACAACGGATTCGAACCACTTCTTACCTGTTTATCCGAATCTAGCGGCGCACCTGAATGTGGACGGCGTCGATCAGTTGTGGCAATCCGATATCACCTACATTCGCTTGCGCGAGGCGTTCGTCTACCTCGCCGTGGTGTTGGACGCCTACTCGCGACGCGTGGTCGGCTGGCGGCTGGGGACGACGCTCAAAGCTGAGCTGGCTGTAGGGGCGTTGCGCGATGCGCTCGAGCTCAGACGCCCTGCCGCGGGGTGGATGCATCATTCCGACCAAGGCGTACAGTACGCTTCGAGCGCCTATGTCGAGCTGCTGGAGCAGCACGGCGCGATCATCTCGATGAGCCGCCGCGGCAACCCCTACGACAACGCGCGGGCGGAGAGTTTCATGAAGACGTTGAAGGCGGAGGAGGTTTGGTTGCAGCGTTATCGCACGCTTGACGAGGCGCGCGCATCGATCGGCGAGTTCATTGATGAGATCTACAACCAACGCCGGCTGCATTCGGCGTTGGGATATCGTCCGCCGGCGGAGTTTGAAGCGCTGGCGCGGCCGGCGGCAACAGCAGCGAGGAATCCGAAGTATGAGTTTTGAGAGGCATAGGCAAATCTATCAATCCGATGGGCCCTGGGCGGGCAGGGAGACATCGCCGGCGTTGGAGAAGCCGGGAGCGACCTTGGCGGCCGCCCCCGGCGCTCATCGTCTTGATGAGTTTGCGGCCGGGTATTCCTTGGCGGGTTGCTCTCCAGCAGAGCCCGCTTCCGCTTCCCCGGCTAGGACCAGCGTGCGACGATACAGCGAAGAAGGCAAGCGTTTTGCGGTGAATCGTAACCTGTCCCGATTTCGACTGTCTCACGCTTGGGGTTCACTCCAGTTTGACTACGGGACCGCCGGCTCCTATTTCATTACCGTTTGCGTGAAGGATATGGCGCTGCGCTTCGGCGTTGTCCAGGACGGGAAGGCGTGCCTGAACCCGCTCGGGACTCTCGTCAAGACTTGTCTTCTTGAGACAAGCGCACACTTTGACGGGATCGAGATCGATTCCTACATCGTCATGCCGAACCACGTCCATGCGATTTGCGTGATTTGGGATCCAGGGGTCGAGCCCGAATCCGATCCTGATCCGCGAGATCCGGGCGTTCCGTTCGCATGGGTTCGGATGTTGCCGAAGGAGAGTTCGGGCCCTCCGAAGAGGGCGCTCGCGACGGTCGTCGGTTCGTTCGAGTCGGCGGTTTCGCGAAGGGCGCGGCAGGAGGGATTGATAAACGGGCGGCTCTGGCAACGCGGATACTTCGAGAGAATTATCCGGAACGAGCGGGAGTTGATCGACAAGCGGCGCTATATTGCGGAGAATCCCTTTAGGTGGAGTCTTGAGCGGGGGCCGTAGTGGCAAGAAGGCAACGCGGATACTTCGAGAGAATTATCCGGAACGAGCGGGAGTTGATCGACAAGCGGCGCTATATTGCGGAGAATCCCTTTAGGTGGAGTCTTGAGCGGGGGCCGTAGTGGCAAGAAGGCGAGGCATGCCTCGCCCCTACGGCCCCGGCCTGACGCGGCGTAGGGGTCAGGCATGCCTGACCTTCTTGTCTGCGAACCTAACGACGCTTTGAAACCGCCCGCGCCGCGGGAGTGGCAAGAAGGCGAGGCATGCCTCGCCCCTACGCCCTTGGTAACCAATCCAGGACAGACACAGCCTATATAGCCGGTGCCATGAATACTCCAAATACGTTAAATCGCAGGCGGTTCCTGAAGACCGCCGCGCTTGGCGGGACGGCGTTGGCGGCCTCTGCCGCGACCGTCGGCGCGAGCCCGCAGCCCGAGACCGTCGTGGCCCAGCTGCACGACTCCCTGACCTCCGAGCAAAAACAGGCGATCGTCTTCCCGTTCGATTCGCCGCTACGCTCGCGAGTCGAGAACAACTGGCACATCACCGACGCCCGCGTCGGCCAGTTTTTCAACCAAGATCAGCAGGCCATGATCGACCAGATCTTCTTCGGCCTGCACAACCCGGACTTCCACAAATCGCTAGCCAAGCACGTGGTCGACGACTTCGGCTCCGTAAAAAGCCTTTCAGTCGCGCTGTTCGGCGAGCCCGGCTCGGGGAGGTTCGAATTCGTCATCACCGGACGCCACTGCACAGTGCGTTGCGACGGCGACTCGGTCGACGGCGCGGCATTCGGCGGGCCGATTTTCTACGGCCACCAGGGTGAGGCGGGCGAGGAAAGCCCGACCCATCCGAAGAACGTTTACTGGTTCCAGGCCAAGCGCGCGAACGAGGTTTTTGGGGCGCTCGACGGCAAACAGCGCGCCCTGGCCTTACAGCCGGCGGCTCCGCGCGAGCGCAGCGTCTACACGGTGGAGCCGGGGGCGAATCCCGACGGACTGCCGGTGGCGGAGATGTCACGCGACCAGCGCGAGTTGGTCGGCCATACTTTGAGCGACCTGCTGCTGCCCTTCCGCGAAAGCGATCGCCAAGAGGCGATGAACCTGATCAAGGCCAACGGCGGAGTCGACAAGCTCACCATGGCCTTCTACGAAAACCAGGACCTCGGTAACGACCAGATCTGGGACGTCTGGAAACTGGAAAGTCCGACAATGGTTTGGTACTTCCGCGGCTCCCCCCACGTGCACGTGTGGGCGAACGTACAAGAGAATCCCGGCTGGACGGCCCCCGAGGGATCGTCCGGGCCGGCTGGCCGGAGACGCCGAATGGGACGCGCGTAAGAGGTAGACACTCCGAGGTTAGAAGATGAGTCTTCCTGAATTTTCAATCAACCGGCCGGTAACGGTCCTAATGGCCTGCCTGGTCGCGATGTTGCTGGGCGCCATTGCCTTCGTGGAGATTCCGGTTGACCTGATGCCGGAGATCGACCAGCCCACGCTCAGCGTCAATATTGACTATCCAGGAGTGGCTCCCGAGGAGATGGAGACTCTGGTCAGCCGCCCGCTGGAGCAGATCGTGAGCTCGGCGCCGTCGGTCGAGCGAGTGACTTCGACATCGAGTGAAGGCCGCTCGTCGGTGCGGATTCAGTTCCTCTACGGCGTGGACATCGATGTTGCGGCCGACGAAGTCCGCTCGCGGCTCGACCGCGGCCGGCGCCAGCTGCCCGACGACATCGAGCCTCCCTTCATCTTCAAGTTCGACGTGACGCAATTCCCGATCATGTTCACCACCGTCAAGACGGACACGATGGACGCGAAAGAGCTGCGGATGTTCACCGACAAGAACATCTTGTACCGTCTCGAGCGCGTGCCCGGAGTCGGGACGGTCAACGTCAACGGCGGGCTGCGGCGCGAGATCCACGTCAATCTCGATCTCGAGAAACTTCGAGCGCTTGACCTGTCGACCTCGCAGATCGTGCAGCGGATTCGTAGCGAGAACCTCAACCGCCCAGTCGGGCCTGTCAAGGAGGGGCGCTTCGAAGTGCTGCTGCGGACCAACGGGGAATACGAGAACCTCTCGCAGATCCTCAATGTCGCGCTCACCTCGCGTCGAGGCGTGCCGGTTTACGTTCGTGATGTTGCCACCGTGGAGGACTCTCACGAGGACATTCGTTACTACGTCGGCGTGAACGGCACGCCGGCGATGCGGCTGATCATCTCGAAGCAGTCGGGCTCAAACACGGTCAAGGTTTCAGAAGGTATTTGGGCGGAAGTCGAAAAGATTCATCGTGACTATCCGCAGATTACAATCGAGAAGACGATGGACACGGCGGACTTCATCGTCTCCGCCATCGACAACGTCAAGCTGTCGGCGGTGGCCGGCTCGATCTTGGCGATCGCCGTCCTGCTGTTCTTCCTGCGGAGCCTTTCTTCGACGTTGGTGATCGGGGTCGCGATCCCGATTTCAGTGATCTCGACGTTCGCGTTGATGTACTTCAACGGCTTCACCCTCAACATCGTTTCATTCGGCGGGCTGACGCTGGGCGTCGGCATGTTGGTCGACAACGCCATTGTGGTGCTGGAGAACATTTACCGCCATCGCGAAGACGGCATGGCGGTGCGCGAGGCGGCTATCGTCGGCAGCAACGAAGTGGGCATGGCGATCACGGCCTCGACGATGACCACGATCGCGGTATTCGTGCCGGTGCTGTTCATGGGCGGCTATTCGGCGCAGACCTTCCAGCAACTGGCGTACGTGGTGTCATTTTCGCTGCTTTGCTCGCTGATCGCGGCGATGACGGTTGTGCCCGCGCTGAGCTCCAAGCTCCTAGGTCGAACTAGTAAGAAGAGTTTGACCGCAAGCTCCGGCGGCATGGTCGGCGAAATGTCTGATTCCTACGGGAGTTTGATTGGCTGGTCGCTCAATAATCGCCTTTTCGTCTCGAGCATTGCGGTTGGGTTGTTTGCCTGCGCTGTATGGATGACCGATTTAGTGGGCGTCGAATTGGAGCCCCAGGTCGACGAGGGACAGATCAACGTTAGCGTCGAGCTCGAGTCGGGCACCAACGCCGAGACCACCAAACAGGTCATCGACCAGATGTACGCCATCATGAAACGCGAGGTGCCCGAAGCCGAGTACATCATGACCGAGGCGGGCCAGAGCAGTCCCTTCCGGGGGGTCTCGACTCACCGCGGCGAGTTGCGCGTCGACCTGAAACCTCAATCGGAACGCACCCGTTCGGCCGCTGAAGTCGCCAACCTGATCCGACCGATGCTGATGCAGGTCGTACCGGGGAGCCTGGTCAGGACACGGATTCGAAGCGGCAATTTCGGACGCCGCCGCGGCGGCGGCGGCAGCGATCGCTTGTCGGTCGAGATAAGAGGGCACAACCAGGAGGTTGCCGATGGGCTCGCGCTGCAAGTGCGCGATGCGATGTTGCAGATTGGTGGAGTGGCTGAGTCTCAGGTCTCGAAGCGCCCGGGACTGCCGGAGATGGTCGTCAAGATCGACCGTCTCAAGGCGGCCAGCATCGGTATGTCGGTCGCAGAGGTGGCCGACACGCTCGAGACGGCGGTCGGCGGCCGGCGTACGTCGTTTTATCGTGAGGAAGGCGACGAGTACGATATCGTCGTTCGGCTCGAGGAGGCGGATCGGCTCTCGGTTTCGCAGATTGGGGACATTCCGATCCGCACGCCGGCAAATGACCTGATCACCGCCGATCAGGTCATGAACATGCATCGCATGGAGGGTCCCACCGAGATCGAGCGGGTGGACCAACAGCGCATTATCACGGTCTCGGGCACGCTTAGCGGCGAGCGCGATCTCGGTGCGATCGTCGAAGATCTCGATGCCGCGATCATGGCGATCCCTCGGCCGGAAGGCTATGAGGTTCGCATTGGAGGAGAGTACGAAGACCAAGTGGAGGCGTTCAACGACTTGATGTTCGCGTCAATCCTGGCGTTCATATTGGTCTACATGGTGATGGCGGCGCAGTTTGAATCGCTGCGTGATCCGTTCATCATTATTTTCTCGATTCCTCTGGCGGCGATTGGCGTGGTGACGATGTTGGTGGCGACGGGGACGACCTTCAATATGCAGGGGTTCCTGGGGGTGATTATTTTGCTTGGCATCGTGGTGAACAACGCCATTGTGCTGATCGACTACACCAATCAGCTCCGGCACCTTCATGGCTACTCGGTGCGCGAGGCGGTCGTGACGGCCGGGAAGCGGCGCTTGCGGCCGATCTTGATGACGACGGTGACGACCGTGCTGGGTCTGACGCCGATGGCGCTGGGCGTCGGCGAGGGCTCGGAGCTCCAGGTGCCAATGGCGCGGACGGTCATTGGCGGGTTGCTGACGTCGACCTTGATCACCTTGGTCTTCATCCCCGTGGTTTACGCAACGCTCGAAGGCTTCACGGAACGGGCTGAACAGCGTAAGGCGGCTCAAGAGGCCGACCAGGGCGAACCCCTCGGGACTTCGGGAGATTAGCTGGGGCGCGAGATGTCGCGCCCTTCAAACCGGCGACAGCGGTTGACTCGCGAATCTAGGCGAGAACCAGCCGGATCGCCGAACCCGCTCCGTCGAAAACCCGCTCCACCGGCCGAATGCGTCGCCGCCCCGGAGCCGCGCGCGTCAGCAAGCGGTTGCCCGCGGCTGCGACAACCGCTCCCTCACGGTCGCGGCTCCGGGGCGGCCGTTTTCATCCTCATGGGTGGCCTGCAAGGCCATCAGATACTCCGTCGAAAACGCAGCTTGCGGATGCTTCAGACGCGCGCGCGGTTTTCATCTCTTTGGGTGGGCCGTCAGGCCCATGGGGCGCTCCCTTGCGGTCGCGGCTCTGAAGTCCTTCGGTTAACGTTTTACTCGCGGCGTCAGAGCCGCGACCGCAAGGGAGCGGGTTCCGCAAAGCCCTGGACACGTCATCGTAGATGCGAATGCCGGCACTCAGGTAGACGCGAGTCATAACCGTGGCCATCCGGATCCTAAGCCTGCTGGTCTCGTTCGTCGGCGCGACGGCGACCGCCTACCTTGGCCTTCTCGCGGCACGGCTCGTTTGGGACGCACCCCAGCTCCTTCTAACTCTTTTCACCGATGCGGAATTAGTCCGCGCGCAAGCGTTCGGAAACGGCGCCTTGCTGCGATTCTTCTATTTGCAGCCGAGCGGCGGCGGCTTTCCGATCGACGAAATCTACCTCGCGGGGCCGATCGTGTTCGCACTGACGGCGATCCTGCTGGCGGCCTTCTGGCGACGGCCGGGGCTGCAGCTGGGCGCGGCGTTTGTGGCGTTTTGGCTGACCGTTTGGCTTAGCGGCGCCGCGTTCCAGTTTTTCGAGAGGGCCGCGGGTCCGCTCGACGATGCGATTCGATCATTGCCGGCGATTGGCGGAACCGAGGCGGGTCGCTGGGTTTTCGGCGCCACGGCATGTCTACTAGCCCTGTTTGGACTGATCGTTTCGTGGGCGCGGATTTCGCGCGGGCCGACCCCGAAGCATCGATTCGGAATCGTGCTGCTGCTGCTTGCCGGCCCGATTGCCGCGTTAACGGCGCTGATTCCCGAGTTGCGCTTGGAGGCCGGCTGGATAGGGCGGCGGGGCTTTTCTGACGCACCGTTGTTTTTCGCCGGGCTGGCGGGGCTATTCGCTCTCGGAACGCCGTCGCGGGGAGAGCGTCCGTTCAAGCTTGGCGAGTCCGCCACGGGCTTCGCGGTCGTCGGGGCGCTGGCCGCGTACCTGGGCGTGAGCTCCTACGCGGCATCGATCAGCCGGCCGGAGCCGGTCGAGACCTACGCGTCCCAACATTGGTCGCTGCGCTTTGAGCAAGGGCTGTTCAGCGAGGACCAGCGGCGTGAGTGGGCCTCGAACGCCGACAGCCGCGTGGAAGCCTATGCCTCGCGGCTCCGTGTTAGCTTGCCTAATGAGCCGATTGAGGCGTTCGTCACATCGACTCCACCCGAGCGTCGCCGGACCGGCGGGCGCAGGGGCGGGCCGCGGCCGGACAACGGACCGCGCTTCGCACAACAGCCCGCGCCGGCAGAGCGGCCGAGCCGAATTGTGGAGTGGAACGGCGAGCCGGCGGACCCGACAGCGGAGGTCGCGCTACTCATGCGGGCGCTTTGGGGGGCGCCCGAATCCGCCGCCGTCGCGGGGGGCATCGCGCGATTCGCGGCAGGGGATTTTTTCGGACACGAGCTGGCCGGATACGCTCGCCGGCTGGCTCTTGAGGAGCGTCCCTACAATTTGGCTGAGATACTCGACATGCCGGGCGAGTATCTCTCGCCTCTTGTTCGAGACGCCTTGGCGGGAGCTTGGGTCTCTTCGGTCGTTGACGACGTAGGTTCGCTTCAGCGCTTGTATCACACGCCGCTCCACGCACTCCCTGGACGCTTGGATTGCCGTGCGGAAGACCTCGAGCGGCGCTGGCAGCACTGGCTGTCCCAGCCGGCCGAAACCATCCAGTCGACTGGGCGCGCGCCGCCCCAGTTCCAGCGGGGAGTCTCGTTTTCATCCGAACTTGGCGGCCGCTGGGGATACGGGTCAGAGTCGGCGCGCCGGCAACTCGAGCGGATTCGCGAAACCGGCGCGAACTCGGTCGCGGTCGTGCCGTACGCGTTCACGCTTGCGCCGGAGGACACACGGATTCGCATTCGCGGCGACGAGGGCGTCGACCGAACGGCTCTGACGATTCGGCAAGCGAAGCAGGCCGGGCTCGCGGTAACGCTCAAGCCGCATTTGTGGTCGAACCGGTTCACGGGGGATATCGAGTTCCGCGATGCGGAGAATTTTCGGCATTGGTTCTCGATCTACCGGCGTTGGATCACGCACTACGCCCGCATGGCCGAGCTCGAGAACGTCGAGATGTTTGTGATTGGGAATGAGCTCGGCGGGGTGACGGGCTTCGAGCAGGATTGGCGGGGGCTGATTCGGGATGTGAGGCGGATTTACTCCGGGCCAGTGACGTACGCGTCGCACTGGTCGGGGGAGTTCGAGGAAGTCGCTTTTTGGGATCAGCTCGATTTCATTGGAGTGAATTTTTACTTCCCGCTTGCGCGACTCGGCGAAACCCCACGCGCGGGTTCGGAGCAGGTTCAGCAGATCGCATCGAGACTCCGCGCCGTGTCAGAGCGGTTTGGAAAGCAAGTGCTGTTTACTGAAGTCGGCTTTCCGTCGTTGGCTCTGGCGGCGTTTGAGCCCTGGCGCGATGACGGGTCGACGTTGGATCTGGAGTTGCAGCGGGACTGCTATGAGACGTTGTTCGAGGCGTTCTATGAGCAGCCCTGGCTCAGCGGAATGTACTGGTGGAAGTGGCCGAGTCATGGGCGGGGCGGGCGATTCGACGGGCGGCACAACCCGATCGGAAAGCCGGCGCTGGAGGTCATGACGGATTGGTACGGGCGCTAAGGGCGCGCGACATATCACGCCCCTACGACAGGCCCATCTGACGCAGACCCAGGGTCGTCAGGTCGTCTCCTAGTCTCTCTTGAAAATGGGAGCGATTGTCGGCCCTGTCGCCGCTGGCACGGGTTCCCCGTTCGGAATTCCCGGCACGACCGTGCGACAATCACCCCGCCGCAGCCAATATGTCGGAATCGCGACTCATCTTCGAGCGCCAAGGCCTGCACTTGCTGCTTCTGGCGGTTCTGATAACCTTCGCCGGCTGGCTCGCCCGCTGTTGGGTGTCAGGCGGACACTTCCTCAATGTTCCAGCTTCGAGCTGGTTCTGGGCCGCGATTGCCGTAGCGATACTGCATCAAGGCTGGGTTTGGCTGTGCTGGCGGCTCCAGCTCCATAAGGGGCTCTTGACTCAGTGGGCCGGCCCCGCGGGCTTCAGGCTCTACGCCGCCGGCTTCGCCCTGTTGGCGCTCACCCGCATTGGAGTCCTGATCTGCCTTGCCCTGGCGGATCGCGGAACCGTTCCGGCGGACGGCCGCCTCTTGGACGCCCTGGCCACGATCTTGCTGGTCCCGGTCGGCTACTTGTTTTATTCGGTCGCGCGCTACTTCCACGTTTCAACGAGCGGTGGGCGCGGATCACTTCGATACGGCCTACCGTTCCAAGCCGCTCGAGAGACGCGGCATCTTCCGCTTCACAAGAAACGGAATGTACACCTTCGGACTGCTGCTCGTTTGGCTGCCCGGACTCTATGCAGCCTCTCAAGCGGCGCTACTGGCCGCGGCGTTCAATCACACCTACATCTGGGTGCACTACCTCTGCACCGAGCTTCCAGACATGAAGAGGATCTACGGCGGCCGGTTGGCCCGCGATCTATAACTCTGAGGCCCGCAATCCGCTAGTTGCCGAGCAAGCCCTTCAGGTCGAAGGGCAAGCGATTCTCTTCTTCCTTCGGCGCCCCTTCGCCTTCTTCGCCGGCCTCGTCCTTGTTCTTGTTAAACAGGCCGTCGAGCAGGCTGGTAGCTTGCTTGACCGCCTGCTGCTTGGCGATCGCTTTGAAATCAGGGGTGACGAGAGGGGAGCTGAAGTCTCCCTTTACTCTCAGCGGGACGGCCAGTTGAGCGATGCCGTCGGCGTTGGCGCGGCCGCCCAGGGTCTTCGCAATCGCCCCGGTGATCAAGCTCGAGAGGTTGTAGTCGAGCTTGTTGGCAAAGTTGAATGAACCCCCGCCGCCCACGCGCACGGCGTCGTTTTCAAGCAGAAGGTTCGGTGTCGTGACGGTCTCATTCGCCACCGCGAAATCGGTCCCGAAGCGGACGAAGCTGGTGAATCCGCCGGCGGCTTGTTCGCCCTTGAGGATCTTGTTGAAGTGTTGCTCGACGGTCTTGACAACGTCAAACAGCGCCATCCGGCCGTCGGACAGCTCCAGCCTCCCAGAGCCGGTGAGCGACCGTTGGATTTCTTCAGCGCTCGATCCGCGGAATTCGAGATCGTAGCGCCTGAGCTCGAGCAGTCCGAACAGAACGTCCTTGGTGTCGGTGAACGCTCCGAGCATCTCGTTGACTTGTACGCCTGCGATCGCGCCCCGCGACTTCCCGTGCAACCCGCCTCCGTCTTGCTGCACCTCGACGCCGCCCATCCACTTGCCGGCGCCGAGCTCGAATTCGGCTTCGGGCATCATCAGGTAGTAGGAGGGGTTCCCCAGCGGGTTCACCAGCGTGAGCATGACCGCCGCCTCGCCGCGCAATGGGAGCTGGCCGACTTCGGGTTTGCCGAGTTGGGTGTCGGCGATGTTGAGCGTCCCGGTCCCGACCAGAGTTCCCAGAAGGTCGCCTTCGAGGTCGACGTTGATCGCGGCGTGGCTGGCTGAGCCGGGGTCGGCTAAGAAGTCGCCGAGGTAGGATTCACGCCGGTCTCTGGGGAGCCTGCCCGGGTAGGCGTCAACGCTGAGCTTGCCGGTTGCCGGCGAGGACTTGGCGCTGAAGGGGCCGGTCCTGCCATCGAGGACGATGTTGATCGCGGATTCGGCAAAGATATCGGCGGCGACCCGTAGGTCAAAGGCGGAATCGGGCTGGAAGTCGTCGACCTCGATGTTGACGTTGTGGACGTAAAGGTCGTCCGAGGAACCTTCGGGCCCGACGTAGTGGATCGAGCCGTCGGCGATGCGCAGGCTCTGGACGGTCAGCGCGGGGCCGTCTGATGCTAGTTCCGACGGGGCTTCAGTCGATTGGCCGGCGACGGCGTCCATCAGTGCGTCGATGTTGGTCTTGCCGCCCGGGCGTGTCTCGATTCGCAGATCAGGCTCGATGAGCTCGAACAGTCCGATCTCGATGGAATCGGAGAAGAGGGCCGTCAGGTTCGCGCGCAGACCCAGGCTGCTGGCTCGAAGCAAGTGTTCAGAGCTGAAGCCTTCGGGGTTCCCGACTCGTAGGTTTTCGAAGGTGATGGCGGGGCGGAAAAGGAACCACTGGGCAATGTCGAATTCGCCCCCGTCGATTGAGACTTCGACGGGCAAGGAGGCCTGGGCCTTTGCGCGGACTTGTTCGCCGATCGAGCTGGAGATCAGGGCCTTGATGGCGAACCCTGATCCGCCCATTAGGACGACGTAAAGAAGGACTATGCCGGCGATGAGTTTGAGGACTTTGGGCATGGGGGTTCTCCGGGCGTGATTGTAACGTGGCGTACGGCTATGCCGTGCCGCCTTCGAGCTGTGCTGCAAGGTCCGGGTCTTGGGTTCGGGCGGTGATGGCGCCCCGGAGACCTTGCGCCATAGGCGCAAGGCGGCATAGGCGTTCCGAACGATCGGCAGCAGCGCGTAGACCACCAGGGCGACAATCGCCGAACAGGCGGCACGCAGCGGTTCCGCATCCAATTTCCCTGAGGGTCGGAAACCATTGATTTAGCGGGTGTTTGGAGCTGGGCCTGTGGTCCGAGCAGATTCGCATTCCTGTTGAGGAGTTGCAGCGCAGTTGGTTCTGGTATATTGTATATATATCAGTCATGAAGGCGGCCCCGGCTCGCTCCAGCCTCGCCGATGCCGAGCGTAAGCTGCGCTCCCGCATCGCCCAGCTGGTCCACGGCCGCTGGTTGCTGCATGGCACCGTGGCGCCGCGCCAACGCGTCTGCGGCAAGCCCAACTGTCACTGCGCCCAGGGTCAACTGCACGCCTCGCTCTATCTGGTGCGCTCGCGCCGGGGAAAGGTGCAACAGCTGTTCGTGCCGCGCAGCTGGGAGCAACGCGTGCGCCAGGCCGTAGCCGACTATCAACAGCTCGAGCGGCTGCTCGAAGAGGTCTCCGAGCGCGAGTGGAAGCGGCTCCAAGACCGCCGGGAGGAGTGACGTTCTTCGACGTCTGATCCAGTACGCGGAGAAGGGTTACGGCCTGCGCAGCCGCCTTCTCGCCGGGGTCTCGGATTCCCGCCCCAAGCCGCGCATCCCCACCCGCGCTGTCGTCGAGTCGACGCTGGCGCTGTTCTGGGCCCGGCTGGGCAGCCTGAACGCTTTGGAAACGCTCGAGGGGGCGCCGTTTTGGAAGAAATGGCTGGGCCGCAAGCTGCCCAGCGCGGACACCATTGGCCGCGTCTACAGCTCGCTCGACACGGCCGTGCTGCGGCAAGCGATTCGGCAGCTGTATGAACGCCTCAAGCGCAACAAGGCCTTGCCCGGCATCGGCGGATTAGGGGTGGCTGTGATCGACGGTCATGAGTCTCACGCCAGCTACCGCCGTTGCTGTGGAGGCTGTCTCGAGCGCCGCATTCAGCGCAGCGACGGCGAACAGCTGCAGTACTATCACCGCCAAGTGACGCTGCAGTTGCTCAGTGACGCGCCCGCCGCCTCGCCATTCAACATCCAAGGCGAACCGCTTCCGCTGTTGCTCGACGCCGAACCGCAACTCCCCGGCGAGGACGAGCTGGCCGCCGCCAAACGTTTGCTCGAACGCGTTCTAGCCGCTTACCCACGGGCGTTTGATGTTGTCTTGGCCGACGCTCTTTACGCCGCCGCGACGTTTGTGAACTTTCTGCTGGCGCACGGCAAGGACGCCGTCATCGTGCTCAAGGACGAGCGCCGCCACCTGTTTCAAGACGTTCAAGGACTGTGGCGAACCCAGCCCCCACAGGCGGGCGAGTATCGCTCACGCGATTGCCAATGGTGGGATCACGAGGGCTTATTATCGTGGCCGCAGGTCGCCCAGCCCTTGCGCGTCGTTCGTTCGGTGGAGACTTGGCGGCGGCGCTCGCAGCTTGACGGCGAGCTCCACGAGCATCAAAGCGATTGGGTTTGGCTAACGACTTTGGGGTCGCGGCAAGTTTCCACGGCGCAGCTGGTGCGCTTGGGCCATCAACGCTGGGACATCGAGAACCGCGGCTTCAACGAGTTGGTCAACGGCTGGCATGCCGACCACATCTACAAGCACGAACCCCACGCCATCGAGACGTTTCTCTTGACGACGTTTCTGGCATTCAATCTCTACCACGCTTTTGTCGCCCGCAACCTCAAACCGTCGTTGCGGCGCGGCAAACCGCGAGTCTTTTGGGCGCGGGTGATGGCGGCGGAGCTGTATCAGGCGGCCACGGGCCCCTCGCCCTAGCACGCGAGTCGACTCCCCCGCCCACCCCGCGCCTGCCAGTAAGCGGCCCTGCCGCAAGAGCCGCCGGGGTGTCTTTGCCCTGCGATTCCCCACCTATTTCCGGGTCAGGACCGCGTGCGAATCTGCTCGTCCTTCACCCCACGCCCCTAAATCCCTCGATTCCCAACTACTTCCGCCTTCTGACTCAGCCTCGTTGCGGAATCGCTGGGGCGGCACGGCATAGCCGTACGCCACGTCCAACACCTGGTAAGATACAGGCGCCCGTGATGTGGAATGTGCGACGGCTGCTGGTTGGTTTTCTGTTAGTTGCGGCCTCTTCCGCGCAGGATTCGGCGGGCGTTGAGTTGTTCGAAACGCGTGTTCGGCCGATTCTGGCGAAGAACTGCTACGTCTGCCATAGCGCCGATTCTCCGAAGGTCCAAGGGGCGCTGAAGCTTGATTCGCCCGAGGCTTTGATGGCTGGCGGCAACGCCGGCCCCCCGGTCGTCGCGGGTAAGCCTGAGCGGAGTCTGCTGATGCGCGTCCTCAGCCACGCCGATGAGCTGAAGATGCCTCCCGGGGCGAAGCTGGCCGATGACGACATCGCGGCCATCGCGAAGTGGATTCGGATGGGAGCCCCTCTTCCCACGACCGCACTGCTGACCGAGGCCGAGAAGGCAAAGTCCGATCATTGGGCGTTTCAGCCGTTGTCGAATCCAACCCCGCCTGATGTCAAGAGCGACTGGATACGCTCGCCCATCGATGCGTTCGTCGTGGCCCGGTTGCGCCAACAGCAATTGGATCCATCGGACGAGGCCGACAGGCGCACGCTCATTCGCCGGGCGCACTTCGATCTGACCGGGCTCCCGCCGTCGGCCGAAGAGGTCGAATCGGCTGAGCCCTACGAACAAATCGTCGACCGCTTGCTGGCCTCAAAACACTTCGGTGAGCGTTGGGCGCGACACTGGCTCGACATCGCCCGTTATTCCGACGAGGGTATTCAAGCAAGGGCGTTCGCGATCTCGTGGACCTACCGCGATTGGGTGATCGAGGCGTTCAACGAGGATATGCCGTACGACAAGTTCGTCCAGCGTCAGCTCGCCGCGGATTTACTCGGCGGCGACAAGCGTCACTTGGCGGCGCTTGGCATGTTGACGGTGGGGATCAACTTGCCCCGCCCGACTGATGTGCCGGAAAACCTCGACGACCGGATTGACGTGGCCACGCGCGGGTTCCTCGGCTTGTCGGTCGCGTGTGCGCGCTGCCACGACCACAAGTTCGACCCCATCCCGCAGAAGGACTACTACTCGCTCTACAGCATCTTCTTGAATTCGCCCGACGTGATGGAGCCTGTTGCGATCGACCCGATTCCCGATACCAAGCAAGGCCGGTTCTACTCCGAGAAATTGAAGATGCGGAGCCAATGGCTTGGCACGTTCGCGCGTGAGCGGCTTGAGGATCACAAGGCCGACTTCCGCAAGGCCGAGACGCTCGAGCGCTACCTCACCGTGGCCTGGGCCGGGCGGGACGCCTCCAATAACGAGGTCGAGTTTCTCTCGAACGAGCGCAACCTGAACTTATACGTGCTGCAACGCTGGGTCAACTTACTTGCCGCGTCGCTGGACGCGGGCGACGGGCGTTTTCAGGAGCTCGTTGACTCAGACGGCGCCGCGATTCCTGATTTTGCGATCAAGTTAGCGGAGGCGAACAGCGCCGAGCCGTGGCCCGACCCCGCTAAGGAGCGGCTCAGGCAACTCTTGCGGGCCGACGGGGCGCCGACAAACGTTCCGATCGAGGACTTTTGGTGGATCCAGAACGAGGGCGATTCGAACACCCTCAAGATCCTGGGATGGGCTTACAAGGCAGTGATGACCGATTGGGGCTACCGCGGCGGGCCGCGCCATGCGATGGCGGTTCGCGACGCGGAGACCCCCGAGCAGGCAGTTGTGTTCGTGCGCGGGAACCAGCACGACCGCGGCGCCGAGGTGAATCCGCGGTTCCTCACCGCCCTCGGCGCAACGCCGTTTCGCGAGGGCAGCGGGCGACTCGAGCTGGCGCAGGCGATTGCCGATCAGGAAAACCCGCTGACCGCGCGGGTGATGGTCAATCGCGTTTGGCAGCATCTGTTTGGCTCGGGGCTTGTGCGGACCCCGAGCAACTTTGGGCTGCGCGGAGATGCGCCGACTCATCCCGAGCTGCTCGACTACCTGGCGTCGAAGTTCATCGCGGGCGGCTGGTCGATCAAGGCGCTCATCCGCGAGATCATGCTCTCGAGCGCCTACCGCCAAGCGAGCTCACACGCGGAGGACTGCGCGGACGCCGACCCCGAGAACCTTCTGCTCTGGCGGCAGAACCGGCGCCGGTTGGATTTCGAGGCGCTTCGTGATTCGATGTTGGCCGTGTCGAACCGGCTCGACCCGACGCTGGGCGGGGGACCATTTGACCTGGAGGCGCGTCCGTCGCCGCGCCGGCGGTCGGTCTACGCGTACATCTCACGGGAAGAGCCTTCCAGCACGATGCGGAGCTTCGATTTCTCGAATCCCGAGCAGCATACGCCGCAACGTGATTTGACCACGGTTCCGCAACAGGCGCTGTTCTTGATGAACAGTCGATTCGTCGGCGAGCAGGCGCGGTATTTGGCTGAACGGCTCGGGAGCGGCCATGACGCGAGTCGCGCGGAAGAGCTCTATCGGCTGGTCTTGGCGCGGAACCCGACCGGGCGCGAGCGCCAACTAGCGGTGGATTTCGTCAGCAAAGGCGCCCGTGTCGAGCCCGTGATTCGGGACCCTTCGCCTTGGCAATATGGGTCGGGCGAGCTCGACCCCCAGGCTGGAAAGGTCGCTAAGTTTCGGCCATTTGGCGTCTGGGTCGACGAAAAGTGGCAGCACGCGTCGATGCTCCCGGCGCCGGAGGGCGGCCGTGCCGGCCTGAGCGCCGCGGGCGGTGCGCCTGGCGACGATCTGTCGAGCGCGGTCGTGCGGCGCTGGGTCTCTCCCGTCTCGGGCAAGATCAAAATCAGCGGTTCGCTCAATCATGCGATGAGCGCGGCGGCCTGGAGGTTCAACTACTCCAACGGCGTGCGCGGGTGGGTCGTCTCCGACCGCAAGGGCGTCCTGGCAAACTGGACGGCTCAAGGGGTCAAGGTGTCGACTGATATCGAGGGCCTGAAGGTCGAGCCGGGAGAGGTGATCGATTTTGTGGTCGATGCACGAGACGACTACGTGCAGGATGACTTCACTTGGGCGCCCGAGATCGAGCAGATGCTCACCGCTGAAGAGAAGAAGCAAGGGATGGAGGCTGTGCGCTGGAGCGCCAGTGATGACTTCCGCGGCCCCGTGGATGCGCCTCTGACAAGTTGGGAGCGGTTGGCTCAGGTGTTGCTGCTGACCAACGAGTTCGCTTTTGTGGATTAGACAACTATGATGACCCGTCGCGAAATTCTACAAAGCTCAGGGATGGGCATGGGCTGGTTGGGGCTCGGCGCTTTGCTGGGCTCGAACGGCCAACTCGTCGCCGCGCCGTCGTTCGACCCCGCTGATCCGCTTGCGCCCAAGCTGCCGCCGCTGGCGGCGAAGGCCAAGCGCGTCATCCACATCTTCATGAACGGTGGGCCGTCACAGGTCGATACGTTCGACCCGAAGCCGGCCCTGACGAAGTACGCCGGCAAGACGCTGCCGATTCATCTGAAGACCGAGCGCCCGACCGGGGCGGCGTTCCCGTCGCCGTTCGAGTTCAAGAAGTATGGGCAGAGCGGGGCCGAGGTCAGCGAGATCTTCCCGAAAGTCGCCGAGCATGTGGACGACCTGTGCATCGTTCGCTCGATGTACACCGATGTCCCCAATCACGGGCCGTCTCTGATGATGATGAACACCGGGACGACCCAGCAGTCGCGCCCGAGCTTCGGGTCGTGGCTGACCTACGGGTTGGGCAGCGAGAACCGCAACTTGCCGGGATTCGTCGTCCTTTGTCCGGGCGGTTACCCGATCTGGGGCGCGAAGAATTGGCGGTCGGCGTTTTTGCCGGGGGCGTTCCAGGCGACACATGTCGATACGCGCCACACCGAGCCGGAGAAGTTGATCGCTGATTCGCGCAGTCGCTTCACCGAACAGCCGGAGCAGCGCCGGCAGCTCGACCTGCTTGCGGAATTGAACCAGACGCATCTGGAGTCGCGAGTTGGGGATCCCTTGCTCGAGGCGCGGGTACAGTCGTTCGAGCTCGCCTACCGCATGCAGATGGAGGCGGCGGATGTTTTTGACGTTGGCCAGGAGCCCGAGTCGATTCGTGAGCTGTACGGTGAGACTTTGCACGGGCGGCAGCTGTTGATCGCGCGGAGGTTGCTCGAGAAGGGAGTGCGGTTTGTGCAGGTCTGGCATGGGGCGGGGCAGCCGTGGGATTCGCATAGCGAGATTGAGAAGAATCACCGGCGGCTAGCGGGCGAGTGCGATCAGCCGATCGCGGCTTTGCTGACGGACTTGAAGCAGCGCGGGATGCTCGATGACACGCTGGTGATTTGGGGCGGGGAGTTCGGGCGGACTCCGGCGGTGGAGCTCTCGACGTTCGGGGCCAACCACGGCAAGAACGGCCGGGATCACAATTCGTACGGGTTCTCGATGTGGTTCGCCGGCGGCGGGATGAAGCGCGGATATATCCACGGGGCCACGGATGAATTCGGGTATCGCTCGGTCGAGAACAAGGTCCACGTGCATGATTTGCATGCGACGTTGTTGCACTTGCTGGGGTTCGACCACGAGAAGTTCACCTACCGCTATGCGGGCCGGGATTTCCGGTTGACGGATGTGCACGGGCGTGTCGTGAGGGACTTGCTGGCGTAGCAGCTCGAAAGATCAAGAGCTACACTGAAATCGGATCATGCCCCAGCTGACGATTTCCATCCCCGCCCCAGAGAGCGCATTCGTCCACGCGCGCATAGAGAGCGGTGAGTATCCGAGTGCCAGCGAATACTTGGTCGACCTGGTTCGCCGCGAGCAGCAGCGGCTGAAAGCCGAAAGCGACTTGCGACGTATGCTCGAACAGGCAGAAAGCAGCGGCGTCAGCAAGCGGACGGTTGAGGATATTTGGGAAGACGTCGAAAGGCGCTATTTAGCGCGCAATGCCCGGTTATGAACTGAGCGAAGGGGCGTCCGACGATGTGACGTCGATCTTGGAGTACACCGTTGACGAGTTTGGACGCAACCAAGCTCGCGTGTACCTCGATAGTCTGATCGAAACCTTTGAGATCCTAGCCTCCCGGCCGAATCTCGGTACCGATTGCAGTCACTTTCTGCGGGGTGCACGCCGGTTCAACCATCGGTCCCATGTAATCTACTACCGAGCGCGCGATCAGGACCTGCTGATACTGAGAGTCTTGGGGAGGGATCAAGATCCGGTCCGTCACCTTTGAGTAAGTAGATGAGTTCACGAAGGCATAGAAAACGCCGGCTGAGGGACTTTGAAACAAGAGGTGAGCCAACTAAGCTGCTCTCTCCATCCGGCGAGGATCTAGGGCTATATATTGAGGTGCATCCCTTCTCTGATGACGTCGACGCTCTCGCGGAATTGAGTTGGTCCGCTGATCGATGTCGAGCGGTCGACCTCTACTGGAAAGTCAATCAAGACGTCGTTTTCGTTCAGTTTTGGACGCGAACAGGACCTTGGGACAGGTCTCCTGGGTACTACGCGCGCCTCAGGGGGGCCGGTCCCACCGAATTGATCGTGGGTGTTGTGACTGCGAATACGCTGGTAGGTCGAGTCGAAGCCGAGGTCGCCTCACGTGCGTTAGCGGGCGCTGGGCTAAGCGAGTTGTCACAAGCGGAGCTCAGCACGAAGTTTGGTGTCGGGCTTGAGCTTACACCGTTGCCCCTGCCTCATTAGATACGTGCGGCCGGTTTCCGGGCAGCCAGCCGGGAACCGTCATCGACTCCGGCCGCTTGACCGGATCTTTTCCAGCTCGTTCTCGAGCCGTGCCGCAACGTCCGGGACCTGCTCGATGCGGTTCGTCGTCTCGGCGATGTCTTCAGAGAGGTCGTAGAGCTGATAGGGCTTGCCGAAAGGCTCGCCGGACGGCTTTTCGCGGCCGCCAGAGCCATTACCAGCGATCAGCTTCCACTTGCCCTCCCGGATAGCGAACATCCCGCCGGAGGAGTGGTGAATCACCGGCGCGCGCTTCCATGACTTACCCTGCAGCAGCGGCCAAATGCTAAAACTGTCTTCGCCGGCGTCGTTGGCGAGCTTCCCGCCGGTGATCTCGGCTGTGGTCGCAAGGACGTCCGTCAGGCAGATGGTCGTCTCGTTCGTGCTACCGGCTTTGATCTTGCCCGGCCAGCGGGCGAAGAACGGGACGTGGTGGCCGCCCTCGTAAGCGTCGGCCTTGGTGCCTCGGAAGAGGCCGTTCGAGGTGTGGTGCGTCTCGTCGTAGGCCTGGATCTTCGAGTCGCCGACGTGGTCGGGTTCGCCAGGCTTCAAGCGGTACATGTAGCTGCCGTTGTCCGACGAGTACATGATCAGCGTTTCGTCGGTGATTCCCGCCCCGTCGAGCGCATCGAGCACCTTCCCGACCGTGGCGTCGACCTGCACGATGAAATCGCCGTAGAGCCCCAAGCCGCTCGACCCGACGAATCGCTGGTGCGGCAGCACCGGCTTATGCGGCGCCGTCAGCGGGAAGTACAGCAGGAACGGCTCGTCATGGGTCGCCCGCTCGCGGATATATCCCACGGCCTCGGATGCCAAGTCGTCGAGGCTATCCTCGAAGTTCATGTCGCGGCCGGCCGGCCCGTGCCGCAGGAACGCCGGGAACGCCACCGCCGACTGCGTCACGACATTGCGCGTGATCTGCCCATTGCGAATGTAAACGTACGGAGGAAAATCAAGCGACGCCGGGATGACGAACGAGAAATCGAACCCGTGCGTATGCGGCCCATTGTCGAGGCCTTTGGTGTAGTCGATGTCGCGGTCGTTTGACTTGCGTTGAAACCCCAGCCCGAGATGCCACTTGCCAACGATGCCGGTGTAGTAGCCCTGCTTCTTCAAGAATGACCCGATCGTCTCGCGCCCGTCTTCGATCAGCGGAAAGCCGTACCCGTCAAGGACGCCTCTCTTGAGCCGAGTGCGCCAAGCGTAGCGGCCGGTGACCAGCCCATAGCGCGTCGGCGTGCAGACCCCGGACCCGCTGTGGGCGTCTGTGAAGGTCATCCCCTCACCGGCCAGGCGGTTGAAGTTCGGCGTTGGGATCTTCGAATTCGGGTTCAGCGCTTGGATGTCGCCGTAGCCCATGTCATCGGCAAGGATGAAGATGATGTTGGGCGTTTCGGCGACGGCCGGGCTGAGGGCAAGCAGGAAGACGATTGAGAGCAGGGCGAGACGGGACATCGCGCCTAATGTGTCATGCGATCGCCCGGCGGGTCAAGCCCCGGAGCCGCGCGCGGAAGCAAGCGGTTGCCCGCCAACGCGACTCTCGCTGCTCACTCGGGCAACCGCTCCCTTCCGGTCGCGGCTCCAAAACCAGCTCGATCACAACAGTGAGCGCAGGTGGTTCACCACCTCGGGCCGCATCCAGTTTTCCGGTCCAACGTACTTTCTCGCGACCCTCCCCTCCGGGTTGATCAGATACGTTTCCGGGTACTTCTGCGTACCGTAGCGCGTACTGACCGTGCGCTCGGGATCACGCGCCGTCGGAAAGTTCACGCCAAATCGGTCGAGGAAACCTTGGTAGGCCTCCTGGTTTTCATCCACGCTTACGCCCACCACGACGAGGCCGTCATTCTGGAATTCATTTTGAAGAGCGATCAGCGAGGGCAGCTCGTCGACGCAGGGCTGGCACCAGGTGGCCCAGAAGTTCAACAGCACATACTTTCCTTTGTAGTCCTCGAGCCGCAAGCCCGCGCCGCTGCTCTCGGCCGTCAGGTCGAAGGTCGGAGCACGGTCTCCCGCGTCGACATTGTAGATATGTAGATAAGGCTCGATGCGCCACATCAACGCGGCGCCTAGCGCGAGCAATGCGATGAGAACGAATTTTGACCGTGCCATAATGAGTGGCTCGAAGCTCAGCCTAGCCTGAGTGGCCCCCCCGTGGCAAATGGTCGTCATTACCCGTAAGGCGGAATTCTCCGCTTCGCACTTCCTCCACAGCCCGGATTGGTCGCCAGAGCGCAACCAAGAAGTCTTTGGGTTGGAGGCGCGTCCGCACGGGCACAACTATGTCCTGGAAGTGAGCGTCGCCGGCCAAGTCGACCCCGTGAACGGCATGATTATGGACCTCAAGGATCTCAAGCAGGTGATCAACCGCGAGGTCGTCGACCCCTGGGACCACCGCTTCTTGAACCACGAGGCGCCCCCGTTCGACAAGGTGAACCCGACGGTGGAGAATGTTGCCGCCGAAATCTGGAAGAGGCTGGAGTCCGCCATTTCCTCCACCGCCTGTAAGCTCGACAAGGTTCGCCTGTACGAGACCCCCGACCTATACTGCGACTATCGGGGTCCTGCTTGATGCATCAGCTCGCCAAACGATACCGGTTTTCGGCGTCTCACCGGCTGCACTCAGACGAGCTCAGTGAGGAAGAGAACCTGAGGGTTTTTGGCAAGTGTGCGAATCCCTATGGGCACGGCCACAACTACGTCCTAGAGGTGCGCGTGGAAGGCGATCCCGACCCGGCCAGCGGCTTCGTAGCCGACCGTGCGCGACTCGACACGCTGGTTGAGAGCCAGGTCATCAAGCGCTTGGACCGCGCCGACATGAACTGCGACGTCGGGGAGTTTGACGAGCTTGTCCCGACAACCGAGAACTTGTCGATCGTCATTGGTCGCTGGCTGCAAGACGGATGGGCATCCGCTTTTTCCTCGGACGGCCCACGCCTGGCCGGCCTGCGCATCGAAGAAACCCCGCGCAATTCGTTTGAGTTGGTCTTTTGAACTGCTATGACTAGCCGCCACCTGATTGAAACAGAAGACGGGCCTTCGTCTGACGACAGCTCCACGTCGCGAATGAGCGAGCTGGTCCGCGAGATGTTGCTCGAGATCGGCGAAGACGTCGACCGCGACGGACTCAAGCGCACCCCCGTTCGCGTGGCTCGCGCCTGGAAGGACCTGACCGCGGGCTACGCCAAGGACCCCGAGGCGGTTCTCAACGGGGCGCTGTTTGATGTCGTCTACGACGAAATGGTCATCGTTAAGGACATCGAAGTCTTCAGCCTGTGCGAGCACCACATGCTGCCGTTCTTCGGCAAGATTCACGTCGCCTACCTGCCCAACAAGAAGGTCGTGGGCTTGAGCAAGATCGCGCGCGTGGTGGAGATCTTCGCGCGGCGGCTGCAGATTCAAGAGAGACTGACCGCCCAAGTTGCCGAGACGATTCAGAAGGCGATTAGCCCGGTCGGCGTGGGCGTCGTCTGCGAGGCGCGCCACCTGTGCATGATGATGCGGGGAGTCGAGAAGCAGCACTCCTCGGCGATCACCAGCACGATGCTGGGGGCGTTTCGCGAAAACGTCCAGACTCGGGAAGAGTTCCTGTCGTTGGTTAGCGGGCGGGGCTGATCAAGGAGCTTGAGAGGAGTCTGATGAGCGCTACCCACCCAGAGAAGCTACACGAATATACGAACCACCCCGTGATTGACAGCACGCGCTGGCGGGTCTACAACCACCGCCCCGGCGACATCGTGATCTCGACGTCGTACAAGACGGGCACGACCTGGATGCAGACGATCGTCGCCAATCTGCTGTTTCAAGACGGCCAATTTCCCGCGCCGGTCAGCGCGATGTCGCCTTGGCTGGACATGGCGGTTCCACCGCTCGAGGAGATCGCACGGGCGCTGGAAGCCCAGACGCATCGCCGCTTCATCAAGGCCCACTTAGCCCTTGACGGCTTGCCCTTCTTCGAGACCGCCCGCTACATCGTCGTGAGCCGCGACATCCGTGACGTCTTCATGTCCGTCTGGAACCACCATTCGGGCTATACGGACGAGCTCAAGGCGGCCTTCAGGGAGAGAGCTGAATCGTTCGGCCGCGAATTCCCTCTCGATATCGAAGACATTCACGAGCTGTGGCGGATGTGGATTGATAAGGGCTGGTACGAGTGGGAGAGCTCGGGCTACCCTTACTGGTCACACCTCAACCACATGCAAACATGGTGGGATTTCCGTCACCTGCCCAACATCCTACTGGTCCACTTCGCCGATTTGCTCGAGGACCCCGAGCGGCAAGTCCGGCGCATCGCGGGCCATCTCGACATCCCGATTGACGAACAATTTCTCCCGGGAATACTCGAGCGAATCTCGTTCAAGAGTATGAAGAAGGATTTTAGTACCAAGATCTTTCCGGAGGCGGGTGAGCTATTTCGCGGCGGCGGCGAAACGTTCATGAACAAGGGCACAAACGGTCGCTGGCGGGGAGTGCTGACCGAGGAGGAGCTGGAGCAGGCTCGCGCTGCCGTCGAACGAGAGCTTACACCTGATTGTGCGAGCTGGCTCGAACACGGCGGGGAACACCGAATCACGGGCGTGACCGCGGCATCGTAGTCTCGGAGCCGCCTGCGTCAGCGGGCGGTTTTGGAAGAAACACCCTGCTCACGCAGGGTGCTCCGAAGGGTACACGGCCATTGGAGCGCCCTGCCCCTGTAGAACGTAGTGGATGGCTCGAACGACCTGTTGGTCGGTCCACAACCTGGGCGCGCTGCCGTGCCGAGACCATTTCTTGCGCTCCTTATCCTCAGGAAAGCGCTTGTTGAGCGCCCGGCTTGCATAGGCCTTCAGGTCACGCAGAACTCGATCGCGATTGGCGTCCGCCGCGACTACTGCGTGCACGTGGTTGGTTCTGACGTGGGCTGCATCGAAGCCCCCAGCCTCTGTATGTGCAAGTCTCGTACAGGGCGCGCAAAATGACGTCACGCCGATCGCGATCAAGCAGATACGGCGGATTCTTCATCGCTTGCCGCGCGAAATCGGAACGCCCGGTGTGCGGCTCCAGGTAAGGGGTATGCGGAGCATTGTGCCTCTTGTCCACCGAACCACGATCATCACCGTGGAGGTGTGTTCCGTAACATGAGAACGTGACCAGGTAGCCCTGCGGCTCTCGCCTCCAACCGGCGGCGTCATTCATAGCGGCCGCCCCATGCTACACCAGCCGCGTTTCGGAGCCGCCTGCGTCAGCGGGCGGTTTCAGGAAAAACACCCCGCTCACGCAGGGTGCTCCGATTTCCGAGCTAGGCAATGCCAATTCGCTGTACAACATCCTGCAATCTCGGGTCTTTTGCGAATCCCTTCAAGAGTGGGTGACGCTTGATAAGGCGTAGAGGTTGGCGGGTTTGATGTAGCGGTGGCCGACGCCCTTCGAGGCTTGTAATGGCTGATCGTTTGGCCGATCACGACGCTGCGATTGTACCGCTGGGGCGATATTGGCGAAAGCAAGCGGTCGGTAAATGTGGGGTTACCCGACCGCTTGCTTAGGGGCTGTGAAAAAATCCCTAGGGGAGGGCGAAAGACGGGCGAGGCATGCCTCGCCCCTACGGACGATCGTTTGCTTTCAACGACGTAGGGGCTTGGCATGCCAAGCCCGCCTTGCCGGAATCGGATTGCCGACATTTTTTCACCGCCCGCTCACGCAGGCGGCTCGGAAGGCTGCGCGTCACCTTTACTGCAAACTCTGCGACAGCCGCTTCTGCAGCTTCTGAGTGGCTCGCGGCAGACCCGAGGGGTCGTTGAGCAGATTCCGAACGCCGTAGTCCTGGAAGTCCTGGTAAAGGATCTGCGCCGCGGCCCGCGAAACCGTGTAGGCGACTGCGGCGTCGCGCGACCCGAGGCGATTCCAGCTGCCGCTGATTTTCTCGAGTGACGGGAGGGCGCCCTCGCGGTTCAGAGCCGATAGCTGAGCCCTTTCGTCCGCGCCTAACTGTCGCCCTGAGAGCTTCTGCGCCAACCCCTCATGCAGCCACACCGGCCAGAGGCCCTTGCGAGCCAGGCAAGCGTGGACAAACTCGTGCGAGAACGTCTGGCGCACATGTTCATCGAACTCCCCGCTTGGTGGAACCGCAATGTGGATGCGCCCATCGAACCGCCCACCGCTCCATTCGGCGGCGCCCGTCGAGCGTTTGTAGTTCTCCAGAGTCTGGACGATCACCGGTACGCGCTCTTGGAGCCGGCAGCCAAGTTGAAAGCTGATGCGGTTGATCTCGCGGTCGAATTCCTTGGTCAAGGTCCGCGCCGCGTCTTCGGGCAACGCTTCTCCTTCGTAGCGCAAAGAGAACCGCATTCCGTAGGTTTGCTCGTCGCTGCTGTCGGCTTCGACCTCGCGCTCGATTTTTCTGTAGAGATTCTGTAGAGACGGGTTAGACTCAATTTGGAGCGAGCGGCGTAAAAACTGCAACGCTTCGTGCATGCGGTCTTGCTGGAACGAGCTCATCCCAGCCAGCCCCAACAGCGCCGGGTCCTCCGGGTAGACCTTCAGCGCGGGCTCCAACGCCGCCATCGCTTCGTTCGGACGCGTCATCTGCAACAGCGCGCGCGCTCGCGTGACGGCCGCGATACGGTTCGATGCAGGGATCGCGGCGCCGGCCAGAATCCGGCTGACGGCCGCGGGGTCCCCCGCCTGGAGCGCCTCGACGGCCTGTACGATCGCCTCGGGCGCCTCTTCGTCGGTTTCGCCTTGGCGGATGTCGTCGGGATCAGGGACGACAGACTCAATGTCGGGAGTCGGCGGGGGTTGAGGCGACGGCAGGGGCCCAGGCCGAACAACCTGCCGCGAAGCCGACGAGCGTCTCAGTTCATCGAGCTCGTCGACGCCGTCGAGAACTTCTCGCGAGAGGTATCCGCCAACCCTCTTGCCATTCAACTCCGCCGTCACCGAGTAGCACTGCGAGCTCGCACCCGCGAGTGAAAAGCGCAGCTGTACGAGAGCGCCCTTCTCTAACAGCGCGACCGTGGGAGCTGAATCCGAGCACTGTGAGCGCAACGACGCCTCGTTTGTCTGCACGACGAGGTCGCGGGCCGGCAGTGCGGAAGTGCAGATCAGTACAAGGAAGATAGCGCCGGCAGGTCGCATTCGATTAGTCTGATCGTAAGACCACTAAGCTCATATCGTCCCTCGGTAGAATTACTGAGAAACGTTTTTCGAGCAAGCCGATAAGACCTTAGCAACTATCGAACCTCGCTCGGGTTGCAAGAATTATCGGGATCGTCCGGGGTTGAGTCAAGGTCTCGCGCGCTAACCGGCGTCACGTCACAGGGAGTCCAAGAACCAAAGTGCAGCTTCAACGAATCGCGACAGCATTGCTGGGCGCGGCATTTATCGCATTTCCGTTGTTCCTCTTATCAGAAGAACCCGGCGCGCCGGCCGGCAGTACCGGCGGATCGTTCCCCGGCGAACTGTCTTGCGCGCAGAGCGACTGCCACGACGACGGCAACCCGAACTCGGGCGGGGGATCGGTTTCTATGTCGGTCAACGGCGCCCCGATCGACCAGTTCTCATACCAGCCCGGACAGACAGTCCCGGTCACGGTCCGCGTCAACGACCCCGGGGCCCAGCGCTGGGGCTTTCAACTCACCGCTCGCTCGGCGGACGGCTGCAACCAGGCTGGCGCGTTTACACCAGCCGACGCCTCCGTCATCGTTTTCGACGACAGCTCGATATCGCCGTGCGCCTCCGGGCCGCTCGAGTGGGCGACCCACATCTTCCCCAAAGCCGGCGCCGCCAACAACACCTACGATGTGAACTGGACGGCTCCGGCGGATGGGTTCGGCGCCGTTCGCTTCGCCGCGGCGGGCAATGGAGCCAACGGGGACTTGAATAACACCGGAGATAACATCTACACGGTGGAGGCGACGGTTCAGCCCGGCGCGCCCCCCGCCCTGCCCCAGCCCGCGATCAGCGCCGGCGGAATCGTGCTTGCGAACCTGCTTCCGTCGATCGCCGCCGGATCGCCGCGCGGGTTGCTGACCGCGTTTGGTGCGGATTTCGCCGCCCCTGGAACGTTCGAAACAGCACAGCTCAACGAACAGGGCCGCATCTCAGAGAACCTTGGCGGAACCTGTGTCGAGACATCCGGCCGGCGGTCGCCACTGCTCGGCATCACGCAAACCCAAGTCAGCTTCCAAGCCTCGCACTTAACCGGTCTGGGACCGGCTGAGATCGTCGTCATCAACAACTGCGACACCTCGGTCGAGATGCGCAGCGCGCCGATGAACGTCAATATCCAGCGCGAGGCGCCGGGCTTTCTCGTCTTCCTCGTGACGGGTTTCATCGACGCCGGCGGCGCGAACCCGATCACGGCGGTTCACAACAATGACGGCGCTTGCGTCGGCCCAGTGGAGCTGCCCTGCCTGGCCACGCTACCGCCGACGCGGGTCGCGCGGCGGGGAGACTTCATCCAGCTCTTTGGGACCGGCTTTGGCCAAACCGAAACACCGATTGAGGCCGGCGCCGTGCCCGGAGCGGCCTTCCCGCTGGCCGGCGACAGCCAGATCGAGGTCACGATTGGGGGCATTCCGGTTCCGCCGGAGGATCTGTTTTATGTCGGCGCCGCACCCTGCTGCGCGTCACTCGACCAGATCACGATGCGGATTCCGGCGGCGGTTCCCGATGGCGACCAGCAGGTGATCATCACGATCAACGGCGTGTCTTCGCCCGCGGGGCCGTTTATTCGGGTAGAAGGAATCGTCTGAGGCCGAATTCCGAGCACCCTGCGTGAGCGGGGTGTCTTCCGGTGTGGGTCATGCGCGATCTGGAAGGCGGAACCCGCTCCCTCGCGGTCGCGGTTCTGACGCCGCGATTCAAACTCCAACCGGAGGACGTCAGAGCCGCGACCGTGAGGGGATGTGAAAAAATGACAGAGGGCCTTTCTTGGAGCCCCGTTCACGGGGCTTGTTTATCCTAGGCCGGTCCTTTAGGGCCGGTTTGACGAGGCGGCTATCGCACTCAACCCCTTGTATTTCAATGGTTTCCTTTAGGAAACCATTGAAACGCAAGGGGTTGGGAAAGATTCCGCCGGTGCGCGGTAACCCAGCCCTAAAGGACTGGGCTAGATTACGCAAGACCCCTGAACGGGTCTCAAACGCATGGATCGGCAGCCTGGACATTTTTCACAGCCCCTGAGGGAGCGGGTTCCTAGCTCAAACGACAATCGCGGCAGAAAGGGCAAGACACCCCGCTCACGCAGGGTGCTCGGAATTACCGCTTGAGCGAATTCACCGCCGAGCGATACTCGTTCAACCCCAGCGCCTCACGAATCTCCACGGTCGCCTCAATAGCGTGCTTTTCCATGGGTATTCCCAAGCCGTTGGCGATGCGGTCGTTCTTGCTGAAATTCGCCGCAATAATCGACGCCGCCGACACCGCCGCCGGCCCCAAACGTTCCGCCAGCGCCTTCCTCGCGTCGTCGAGCGCCGTCGAGTCGTGGCCCAGCACAGCGTCAGCGAACGCCAGCAGTTCAGCGCCTGCTTCTACCCCAATGTCAAGCGTTGGGCGCACCAATTGTTCCACGTGGAACATCTTCCCAATCACGCGGCCGCTCTCCCGGAGGACCCAAGCATGACTGGCCGTTCAATAGAAGCACTCATTCAAAGCTGAAACCCGTCCCGCGATGACTTCGACCTGCGGGCGGCTCAGGCCCTCATGATGCCGGTACTCGAACTCCAGGAAACGGTCGAGCGGCAAGTACTGCACTTCTTCGAGCTGATAGTGCAACCGGAGCTCGGCCGGAACCAGACTCAGCGCTCGAATGATGAACGGCTTCCAACGGCCGCCGTAGAGTTCCTTGCCCAACTCCCCGCCCTGCTTGCCGTTCGGGATCGTCGGCGCCCAGGCCCCCTCCTGGACCGCCTCCCGCAGCCGTTCGCGGGAAGGCTCGCCTGACTTGGACGGCGGCAGCGGGACCGGATCCACCCCAAGCCCTCGCGCGAGGATGTCGAAGTCGACCAGCCTCGACACGAGGCCGACGATCTCGACGTACTCGGCGTCAGAGAGCCCCTCATTGAGGGCGCCGGTGTAAACCGTTTCTGTAAACCCCTGCGGGGCCGCGGCTAGCCGATGTGCGAGGCGCACGGCGGTGTTCTCGCTCGAGCCCTGATCCCCTTTGAGCGCCGCGCGGGCCTCTTCGACGATCGCCGGCCGCTGCTCGCCAGTGAACCAAGTTCCCGGGTCGCCTAGCGCGGCAACCTGCGAGTGATGAATCGCGTCGAGGTCCGCGCGAACAGGATATTCCGAATCCTCGTACACGGAACTCAAGATTGTAGCGCCGCCAACTCGCCTAATCGGAAAAAGGCGGCAAGTTTCGCTAAAACCTCGATGCCGACGGCCGATGAGTCCCTCGGACGGGTCCCAAGGTCCCCATATCGAATCGACCCGCGCAGACTTAAGGAGACCCAATGATTCATCAGATCCAGTACTGGCAGGTACGGCTGCGTTTGTTGCGTGACGACACCGAAGCGCAAGACCTTGTGGAATACGCCTTGCTCGCGGGCTTCGTCGCTGTGGCGGCAGGCGCGCTTCTGCCGGCGATCAGCACCAGCATCAGCACGATCTTCTCGCGTATGGGAAGCGTCTTGACCGCCGCCGCGGCGGCTTAGCGCCGGCAGACTGGCGAACAAAGGGAGGGGTTCGCCTCGCCCTTTGTTCGCGCCCTCTTATTTCGCGGCATTGATGACCAGCGGAACCGTGATCATCATCGGTTCGCCGGGCATGTTGTTGGGAAGTGCGTCCAGCGAAGGCTGGCATGTTCAGTGGGAGATAGACCCGCCGGGGAAGAAGTCAGAGCCCCGTAGCTTGAGTTGCATTGGTGGAGAAAACGAAGCTGATGAAGCCAACTGACAAAGCCATCTTTAGGATGGTGAGCGAGTCACTGGGCCGTAACGCAAGTGAACCCATAGGTAGCCTCGAAAAACATAAGCCTCGGAGGCCGAGTCCGTTTCCTAAGGACGAAGGCAGCATGAGCCGGCGCAGACTGACTGACGCGCTGGGTCACTCCGGCGGGGTAATAGGGGCAGCACGGTGACAAGGGCATGCAAAGCAACTGGAGAAACCCTCCTCGTCCCGTCGAGAAATCGGCGGAGCAAGTCAAGCCGTATAACCGGCGTCAACCGGGAAATCGGTGGAAGGCGAGAGGGTGGCGGCGAGGTTCGTAGTAGCGCTGAAGCGGGGTAACGCCCGTGGAGCGAAGGGGCCTTACTGCAGATGAAGCCTTGGTCAACAAAGGGAGGCAGGGACGAATGATAAAGGCGTCCAGCAGTCTGCAAGACCTGAGACGAAGACTATACGTCAAGGCGAAGTCTGAATCGTCTTGGCGCTTTTGGGGGTTGTACGTTCACGTTTGCAAACGAGAAACCCTTCGAGAAGCCTACCGGCTAGCGAAGCGCAACAACGGCGCTCCGGGTATTGACGGAGTGACGTTTGAAGCGGTCGAAGCCGAAGGCGTTGAGGAGTTTCTCGATCAGATCCGCGAGGAGCTGGTGCAGCGGAGCTATCGACCTCTACGGGCACGGAAGATGGAGATACCCAAGGAAGGGGGCAAAGTACGCCTGCTTTCGATTCCATCGATCCGGGACCGAGTGGTCCAGGGAGCCTTAAAGCTGATCCTGGAACCGATCTTCGAAGCTGACTTTCAAGGCGGGTCGTTTGGCTATCGCCCGAAGAAGTCGGCGCACGCTGCGATCCGGCGCGTGGCAGACGCAATCGCCAGCGGCAAGACCTACGTGATCGATCTTGATTTGCGGTCCTACTTCGACACGGTGCGGCATCACGTCGTGCTGGAGAAAGTAGCTCGGCGAGTGCGAGACGACGAGGTTTTGTGGCTGCTGCGGTTGATGCTGAAGGCGTCGGGGAAGCAGAGCGTTCCGCAAGGCGGGGTGATTTCGCCGCTGCTCAGTAATCTCTACCTCAACGAGGTGGACAAGATGCTGGAGAAAGCGAAGGAGACAACCCGTCAGGGACAGCGGGAAAGGATCGAGTATGCCAGGTTCGCCGATGATCTGGTGATCCTGGTGGATTCGAACCCGCAATGGCGCTGGCTGCGAGGGGCGGTGGAGAAACGCTTGCGCGAGGAGTTGGTGAAGCTCCAAGTGGAGGTGAACGAGGAGAAGAGTGGCCGGGTGGACCTGGCGCAAGGAGAGAGTTTCGGATTTCTCGGCTTTGAGTTCCGTCGGACCCGCTCATGGCGGGGACGATGGATGCCGCTGTATGTGCCGAAAGGCGCCAAACGCACGGCATTGCTACGCAAGCTCAAGTTGATCTTCCGAAGCTTCCGATCCCGGCCGGTGGGGGAGTTGATCGAAACGATCAATCCAATCCTACGAGGCTGGGTGCAATACTTTGCGGTGGGCCATTCGGGCCGCTGCTTCTCGTACATCCGAGACTGGGTGGAGAAGAAGATCCGACGCCACTTGGGTCGAGCCCGAAAGCGCCGGGGCTTCGGATGGAAGCGATGGAGCCGATCCTGGCTGTATCAGTCGTTGGGACTCTTCGGTGGATACCGAGTGTCCTACCGGCGCAACAGGGTGGCAATCGCGTCATGCGAATAGGTCTCATAAACCTTGAGGCGAAGTCTGCAGGAGCGCGTAGTGCGGGAAATCCGCATGCTGCGTGCGAGGTGGCGGGAACTGGAAACGGAGCCACGGACACGGCTAAACGGGCACGCAGGGGGAAACCCCGGATACAGCCAAGCCAATGTCCTCACGGGCCACCGCGCCAGTTCTCGACCCTACCGTAATAGACCGTCTGCGGACTCGGGTCTTCGTGCACCAGGGCCCGCGTGCGAGTGGCCACCTGGCGTTCGCTCTTCTTCATCGGCACGCCTTCACCGTTCTCGAGGTCAAAGCGAGTAAAATCCGCCGCCCAATCCTCGGTCCACTCGGCGACCTGGGCCTCAGCAAGAACAATCGGCGCCGGCGAGGCGTTGCGGCCAATCCTGATACCCGGCAGCGGAGCGTCGGAGATGATGATGATAATCACCTCTTCTTCCAAATCGGGCCGCGACTTGCGGAGAGTGAAATGCGGCGGCGTGTCGTCGATTCCCGGAATCTCGATCGTGACGTCTTTGGTCACGACATTGTCGCCGCCGTGCAGCCGCCGCGTGGGGAAGATCAGCACCGGCTGGCCAAGCGAACCGTCGGTGTACTTTTCGCGGTCAATCGCGTACAGGTAGCCGTCGCGAGGCGCTTCCATCGTCAGCCGGACCTGATCGCCGTCTTCTAGCGGCGTGCTCGATTTGACCCGAATCGGGGTCACTTTCTCGTCCGTGCGGGTGTCGGTAAGTTGAACCTCGTCATCGGGCTTTGCGGGCCGCATGCGCCAGACCGTCATCCCGAGCGTCTTGTGCGTCAGCGTCTCGTCGGACTCGTGGCTAACGTTCTCGACCGTCGCGGCGTTCTTTGCGGCGGCGGCTTTCTCAGCGGCAAAAGGCGGAGTGGCGGCCGGTTTGACAGCAGCCGTTCCCGGACCGCTCGCCGTTTGCCGGGTGGCCGTCCTGGACTTTTCGGGCAGCGTGCCCGTTTTCTTTTCGAACGAGTCGGTCTTGGAGTACTTCGCGAGCAGCGCGTCGCGATTAATGCGCTTGAGCTGTCGGGTTCGAGTCTGGGCGACCGCGAACACCGCTCCCAGTAGGAGAACGGCAAGTCCACAGGCGATGAAGGGACGACTACTGATCTTCATGCGAACAGTCTATCAGTCAAACCCGAAAGCTCATAACGCCTCGGCTCGGCCATGGCAGTTTCGCGACCAAAGGCGCGATTCTTGGGATGGGGGCGGACGTTGATGCTCACCGCTAAGCCCGGCTAGGCCGTAAGTCCCGACCCTGAGCCGCGGACGGAAAGTCCGCGCCCAGTACCGCCAAGCAAGGGGAGTCGGCGCGGACTTTCCGTCCGCGGCTCTGAACAGCCCAGCACCTAGGTAACACTTTTCCCCAACCACATAGGTAACAGTTTAAGGGTTGAACCAAGAGAAGGTTCTTTGCACGAAATCCTTCCCGGAAACGCTCGGGGGGCGCCGGGGGAGCGAGCCCGTAGGGCGAGCGGAGGAGGCGCCCCCCGAGCGTTTCCGCCGCAGTCGGTGCTCCCCCCTGCCCGGCCGCGGGCCCTCGAATAGGCTACGCTCGAGCCAGTCCAGCTCCAGCGGCCCAAACCAGACCGCCCAGCCGTGCTCATGCTCTTCCAGGCCCACCGTCTCGCCCGCCAAGGTCTCGCTAGAAACAACTGACGCCCCAGCAACCCAATGTCGCCCTTGCTCTGCACTCGCCGCGGCAGCATCCGATCCGGATACTCCAGCTCCGGCAAGCGCTCCGGATACGGCCTCCACGACGGCTGATACACGCTCGCCGGCGTTGCCATCGCTAGCGACTCGTGCGGACGCTCCTGGTTGTAGATCTGCCGAAAACGATCGAACGCCCGCTGTTGCGCTCGCAAGTTGCGCTCCGGCGGCGTCGCCGTCTCGGCCTTGAGCGTCCGATGCATGCGCTCATGACGCCCGTTTTGCTCAGGGTGTCCGGGGTCGATTCGCTGCAGTTGAATCCCGAGCCGGATCCACCACACGCTGAGCCGCGAAAGCCCCGCCAAGCCCGTCGAGGCGAACGGCGGACCGTTATCGGAAAGGATCCTCGTGGGCAGGCCGTACTCCCGGAAAGTCGCTTCCATCAGCGGCCGCACGTGCGCCGTGTCGCTGCGCGCGACCCTTTGACAACGCAACAGATAGCGGCTCGCCGTATCGGAAATCGTCAGCGGATCGCAGCGTTTGCCGTCGCCGGTGTCGAACCAACCCTTGAAATCGATCGCCCAAACTTGGTTGGGCGCCTTGGCGCTGGTGAGCTTACTGGAAGGCGTGGCGTGGCGCCGGCGCTTACCGGGGTGGGTGAGTCCGTGGCGTTTCAGCAGCGCCCCGATAGTGGAGTGCGCCGGCCAATTGATGTCAGGGTTGGTGCGCTCGAGTCGCGCTTTGAGCTTGTCTTCGCCCCAAGTGGGATAGCGCGCCCGCAAGGCCAGGATCTCTCGCTCGATCTCGGCGGGAAAGGCTTGCGCTTGCCGTTTGGGCGCTTTGGATTGATCGGCCAATCCGGCGACGCCTTGTTGGGCGTAGCGATCGAGCCATTTGTAGCCGGTCTTGCGGCTGACGCCGAAGCGCCGACAGACGGCGGCCATGGCATCCTCCCGGGTTAGAACCTCTTGAACGAATCGCAATCTTTCGTCTTGCACACGGGTCTCCTTCCATCCCAAAACAAAAGTCCTCCTTTTGTTCTAGGATGCCAATGTGTTACCCATGTGATCGGGGAATTGTGTTACCTATCTGCCCGGGCTATACCGCTCAGGACCCCGAGGTGAACCGCGGGGCTCAGATCGTGGCGAACTCGAGCAGGTGCACAAAAAGTTGGTCTTGGCGGCTTAACCGAACGGCGTCGCCATCGAGAACAGGTTCGGCTTTGCGGTCAAGGTTCTCAAGGAGAAACGCCTCGATCTCGGTGACTTGAGCGCCATCGGTCAAACGGCCGTTCTCGTCCGTCTTCAAGTTCTCGAGCAGGTCGACCGGTTTGGCCGACCAAACCAGGAAGAGTTTCTCGTCTCCCTGCTGCTCGTCGAACTGAAGATCGGCGACATTGATGCTGTCTCCCGACTGTAAACCAGACTGGCCGCGATGAACCTCCGCGGCCGGGAAGACCTCGCCAAAATCGGGTATCTGTCCGGCTTCATGTGGGGCTTGGTTGAGGATGTAAAGGAAACCCTCTTGCGCGGACTCGACGTGCACCGAGATGCCGCTCCCGGCGGGGTAGAACAGGTTCTGGCTGATTTTGGGCTCGAATACCGGCGGGTCCTGAACCTGATCGCCAAGAAGCCAAATCTCGACCTTATAAGACAGCTCCATCACGCGCGCCATCTCGATACAGACCGCGTCGTCCGGATTGAGCTTGCACGGATCAAGACCGACTCCGCCTATCAGAGCGGAGAGAACGGCGAAGGGCACGGCAGCCTTGCCTATCGTTGCGATTCCAGCCAAGCCGCGATAGGCCTGTTTGACGAACACATACATGGCGGCCGCCAACGCGACCCCAACCGCGATGAACAGCCAACTAGGCGCAAATGACGCGAAGTCGATATTGGCGCCGCCCGTGCGAATCCAAGGCAGCGCCGCAACGATCGGCGCAAGCACCCCCGCGAGGACGGCGAAAACGTGCCGAAGAGCTACGCCAGGAACTACGAGGGCGGCCTCGACGCGGTGATCGATCTGATGCGGGTCCGCGAGCTCTACGCCAAGGTCGTTGAGCTTCAGCCGCAATGTCTGGTTTCGTACAAGAAGGGACTCACCATGACCGAGGACTTCTTGACGCCTGAGCGGACAAGCTTCGGACTGCAGGACCAGGGTCGGCCGATGGAAATCAACACGACGCTGCAGGCACATTCGTGGGGATACAACAAGTTCACCAAGCATCGAAAGACAGCGGACGAGATCCTCGAAACGTACGACTACGCAGGCACGCTTCCGGCTGCGTTGTTACTCAACACCGGCCCGCAGGGCGACGGGAGTTTGGTTGCGGAGGAAGAAGCGACGCTGCGAGAGATTGGTGCGAGGCTGCGCGCTCGGGGTTAGGGCAAGACGGGTCAGGCATGCCTGACCCTACGTCAAGGCGCGTTGTGTAGGGGCGAGGCATGCCTCGCCCAGGTCAGGCATGCCTGACCCCTACAGGATCCCGAGCGTCTTCCACTCCGCTAACTGTTTGCGCACTTCAACGGCTTGCGGCGCGTCAGCGGCGATCTCTAGGAATTGCCCGAACCGCTCCGCCGCCAGTTCGAACTGGCCGCGTTTACCTAGGATGACGCCCTTGAGATGCAAGGCGCCCGGCTGTGCTTGGGTCATTTCAGGGCTGGCTAGAATCTGATCCAAGGCCAGTTCCGACTCCTCGGTTTGACCAAGTTGAAGGTGCGAAACCTAGGAAGAAGCGCTCTTCGGCGGCTGACGGGTTGAGCTTGACGTATTTCGCGCAGTAGCCCGCTGCCGCTTGCCAATCGCCGCTCCGAACCACAAGTTTGACCAGCGGCGGATAAGGCGGCATGTAGTCCGGGTCCGCCTCGACGGCCGTTCTGTACGCCTCTAGCGATCCGGCTTCGTCGCCCATTCTTAGGCGCGCCGCGCCTAGCAGGGTCCAAGCGCCGGCGTGCTGCCCGTGTGCGGCGACCGCCTTCTCGAACTCTTTAGCCGCCTTGGCCGGATCGCCGCCAGGCTTGGCAAGCTCCTTGCGCCCCTTGTCGAAAGCCTTGACCGCCGCCTTGGACGCGGTCATCGAGGTCGCACTCACCGTGGAACCCGTCAGGCCGGCGATCCGCTTCAACACGATCGTCCCTAGGTCCGGATTGTCAAAGACATTCCTGCGGGCCAGCGGAATCGCTTCAGTGCGGAAACCGTCTAGGCGGATTTGCAGATCACAGCCAATTAGATCGACCGTGCCTTGATTCTTCATGGAACTGAAGCGCTCGGAGTCCCCTGTAATTCCGCCTACACGAATGGTGTCGCCACTCGCACGGCCCCTTGAATCGGTTCCGTAGGTCGACGCGTCTTCCATCGCGCCGGACGCATTTGACCCGACCCGGACCGAGAATCGTCCATTCGGCTCGGAGAAGCCTTCAGGGAAAACCTGGCCCATACAGACTCGCTCGACGACAACCAAGTCGGGCGGCTCGGCTCCGTCCTCGATCACGACGCGCCCTTGCAAATAGACGACGTTTTCGATGTTGGACCCGCCCCGCTGATTGCCACGGGCGCGCTGTCCCCAAGCAGGAGAGGCGATGGCAACCAGGAACATGGCTAGGACAACACACCGCGCGAGATCCTTCATGATTGCCTACTAGTATAGCGTTTCAATAAAACATATCTATCCCGTAACGTTTCCTGCTAGGCTGGACGCATGCCGGGAAAATCAAAGCGTCTCAAACTCGTTCTCGCGCCCCAAGAGGTGCAACATCTTCAGCGCCTGCGTGCTTCGCGGACGGCTCCGGTTAGGGAGGTGCAGCGGGCTGAGATTCTGTGGCGTTATCATTCCGGCGAGACGATCGCCGAGATTATGCGAGCGGTCAAGATGACGCGCAAAAGCGTCGGCAAATGGATCAACCGAGCCCTCGCCATAGGCGTGGAAGCAGCGCTCAAGGATGCCTATCATCGTCCCCGGCCGCCCGGCATCACCGCCGATGCCAAGGCCTGGGTGGTGCATTTGGCCTGCAGCAAAACCCACCCAACTCGGTTACGCCGCCGAGCTGTGGACCCGCAGCGCGCTCGCTCTACACGTGCGCCGGCATGCCGTGGAAGCGGGCTATCCGGCCCTGGCCCAAGCGGCTAAGGCGACCGTACATCGTATTCTGGCCGAGCAACCTCTGCATCCGGAGAAGGTGAAGTACTACCTCGAGCGTCGCGATCCCGATTTTGAGTCCAAGATGCGGCAAGTGTTGCTGGTCTACCGCGAAGTGGCCTTTCAGAATGAAAGCCTTCGCGACGGCCTATCGCCGGGCGTGATCACGGTTTCGGTCGACGAAAAGCCCGGCGTGCAAGCGATCGCCAACGTCGCGCCGGACCTGCCGCCGAAGCCTGGGCGGCATCCCTGTGTGGCTCGCGACTACGAGTACAAACGGCTGGGAACGTGCTCGATTCTGGCGGCGCTGGACTTGCACTCCGGCCGGGTAACGGCGCGGGTGGAGCGGCGTCACCGCAGCCGGGAATTCATCTTGCTGCTCAAGGATTTGGACCAATTCTACCCGGACCAATGCACGATCCGATTGATCTTGGACAATCACTCCGCCCACATATCGAAGGAGACGAAAGCCTACTTGGCGACGCGTCCGAACCGCTTCAAATACGTGCACACGCCGACCCACGGGTCCTGGCTCAACATAGTCGAGACGCTGTTTGGCAAGATGGCGCGCACGTTCTTGAAGCGTATCCGAGTCGCGTCGTGGGAGGAGCTGCGGGAACGAATTCTGCAGGGGATCGCGGAGATCAACGCGGCTCCGGTGGTTCACCGCTGGAGGAAGTTCGAGGCGCTTGAGGTCGCCTAGAGAGGATATGTTTTAGTGAAACGATATACTAGTGAGAAAAGTGGCCTAGTGACGCCTGCGGCGACGACGCTTCTTCTGTCTCGGTCCGAAGTCAAAGAGCTCCACCGAACGCTTGGCCCTCACGCGAGTACTCTCGATCTCATGTCCCCATAAGACCGACCAAGGATTGTCTATCAAGAGCCGTTCCGCAACCGGGGCCCCCCAGCGGTACTCTAGCATTTCGTACGCTTCATCGAGCATCGGCGGGCGACTTGAGAGGTTGTGGGCGTCAGAGGCTACGACGTGCACCATTCCAGCGTCCATCATCCTGATCGCGCAGGCCAGTGCGCGGTCTCCAAATTGCCCTAACAGCGAACCGGCGGTGATTTGCACCAAGCAGCCGCGCTCAACCCAACCGCTTATCCGCCTAAAGTCTTTGCGGAGCCGCTGGTTGCGCTCGGGATGCGTAATGATCGGCGTCACGCCAGCCTGACGAAACTCGTCAAACAATCGCCCGGTTCGCCCAAGCAGAATGTCTTCGGCGAACTCCACGAGCAGATAACGGCGGCCATTGATCGTATAGGGCCGCGGGTCCTCGAGGACGCGCGTCAGCGCGTCCCAGGTCAGACTCATGTCTGAACCGCGATGAAGATGCAACGAGTCGCCAACCTTAGCCTGAAGCTCTTTGAGCTTGCGATCGATCTCGTCGGAGTCGAACCCGTACTTGAGACTGCAGTGGGGCGTGGCGACCAGCTCGCGCGTGCCGGACTCGGCAGCCGCCTTGCACATAGCCAGCGACATCTCGAGATCAACTGCGCCGTCGTCGAGTCCAGCAAGGACATGCGAGTGGATGTCGACCAACGGTTCCCCCGCTACGCCACTTTGACCCATTGCCGAGTCTCGGCGGCTTTCTCAATGGCGTCTAATACAACCTGATTTCGCACGCCGTCTTCGAAGTCAGGCTGGACGCGCCCGCCGCCTTTGAGGAAGTCGTAAACGCTGTGAGTGAAGGAGTGCTCGTACCCGATGATGTGCCCGTCAGGCCACCAGGCGCCGCCGTAGGGGTGCTCGGGCGCGCAGCAGATGATCGTCGAGAACCCCTGCGCGTCGGCGGGAGCGTTGGAGTCGAAGTATTGCAGGTTATTGAGATTCTCGAGATCCCAGACCAGCGAGCCTTTGCTGCCGTTGATCTCGAACGTGTTGTGGTTCTTGCGGCCTGTGGCGAAGCGGGTCGCCTCGAGCGTTCCGATGGCCCCGCTTTCAAAGCGAACGCAGGCGACGGCCGCATCGTCCACGTCGACGGCTTGCTTCTCGGGCGAACCCGGGGCGATCGGCCGTTCTTTGATGAAGGTCTCCATCGCGGCGGTGACGTCGGCGATCTCGCCGCACAGGTTCCTGCCCAGATCGATGATGTGAGCGCCGAGGTCGCCTAGCGCGCCGCTCCCGGCTGACTTCTTACTGAAGCGCCACAGCGCGTGCAGATCCTCGGACATCGCCCAGTCCTGCAGGTAGCGCGCGCGGAAGTGGAAGATTCGGCCGAGCCGGCCTTCATCGATCATCTTCTTGGCCTGGACGACCGCCGGGCAACGCCGGTAGTTGTGCATCAAGAAGTGCCGCACGCCGGCGCTCTTGACCGCATCGAGCATCTGTTGCGCTTCGGGTAGGGTGTTCGCCAGAGGCTTCTCGCAGATGATGTCCTTGCCCTGCTTGGCCGCTTCCAACGCCATCTCGCAGTGCATGTCGCCGGGGGTCGAGATGTCAACCAGGTCGATGTCGTTGCGAGCCATCACGGCTTTCCAATCTGTCGAGGCTTCTTGCCAACCCAGGGCTTGTCGCGCCTGCTCGGTCTCGTCCGCGTTGCGGCCGACGATGACTTTCATCTCTACCGGTTCGGAATCGGGGAAAAACCGATTCACATTGCGATAGGCCTGCGAATGGGCCTTGCCCATGAACTTGGCGCCGAACAGCGCAATTCGAGTTGCCATTGCGAACGTCTTCCTTTTCTTGCAGGCGCGGCCGGCTAGATGAACATTTCTTCGTCGATCGTGGCCTTGTCGGGCGTCGGCTTCGACTTGCTGGCCAAATGGTGGATCACGGCGTTGACCGCCGCGGCGACCGCCCGCAGCTGCTGCACCGGCACAAGCACGGTGTTCTGGACAGCTTCGGTGGTCTCCTGAACCCTCCTGAGGTTCGTTTGCACGCTCTGGTCGACACGCTCGATCTGGCGCTTCGTACCATCGGAAACCTCGGTGAGCAGAGAGTCGACTCGCGCTACTTGCTGCTGAGACGTGTCGGCCAAAGTCTTTACCTTTTCGAGAATCTCACCGGCCTGGCCGCGAACTTCCTCGAGAGTCTTCTGAGACGTGTCGGCCACCGGTTCCCAACGGTCCATGAACACCTGGGAGCGCTCGCGCATGGCGTTGGCCGAGCGATACACGGCGAACATCATAGCGGCCATAATGACCAGGGCCAGAGCGGCGACCCCGGTGAAGGCCGCCATGATCTGTAGGAGCGTGGTCTGATCTTCCATCGACATGCGATCCGCCCGAAGCCTCAGACAGAAGCCGTATCCGCTTGCGAGTCGGACTGCGGCCCGGTGGCATCACGATAGGCGCGACGGCCTGCTTCTAGAGCCGCCTCGAGATCCCCGCGATGAGACTCGACGACTTCACGGCCTCGATCGACCAAGTCGCTCGCGCGCGTCCTGACCCTTTCACCGAGCTCCTCGCCGCGGCGGCGAACGAAATCGCGGCCTCCGCTAGCGCGATCACGCAATTCGTGCCGCAACTCTTCTCCGGCTACCGGAGCGAAAAGCACTGCCACGGCGGCGCCGACGCCGACGCCTAGGAAGAAATATGGGAGTTTGGATTCCGCCACTGAACACGCCTCCGCCGGTGGTTAAACCGGGCGATTCTTACCGCCTGATGGTATCACAGCGGACCCCGCCAGGCGTCCCGATCCTTGAGCCGCGCGCGTAAGGGAGCGATCAAAGTTGGAAGCTGTGACGCGGATCGCGCCTTTACACGCGAAATAGAGACTTCGGCGCAGCTGGACTGTTAAAGTTGCTACCAGTGCGTTTTCGTTCACAACCCACTACCCTCCGCCTTGGATTTCTGGCCTTGACCTTGGCGTCCCCCCTACTTTCGGGTGACGGACCTTGGATCGCAACCAAGCAGCAGGGCGCCGCCATAGCCCTTGAATCCGGGGTTCCTCAGGCCTTCTCGCTGCCGGCGGTCGACACTGCCACGCTCTACTTAGCTCCCCCGGGCGCCTTTTTGATCGAAGTTCCGGAAGGCGCAAGCTCGCTCACCGTCAGCGTTCAGGCCGATCATGAGACCTATCTCGACGCCGATATCGACCTGTTCGTGAGCGTCGGCGCACAGCCCTCGCCAAACGGGGAAGGAGGCGTCGACTCGGACTACCGGTCAATGTCGGTCATCGCGAGCGAGATGCTGACGATCGACAGCCGCTCGGATCCCCCGCTACGGGCCGGGCGGTACTTCATCTCTTTGTCGCAAACGATCGTTGGGCAGCCCGCCGGCGGAAGCGTCTCGGCGCTGATTCGCCTTGACGACCTGCCGCCGGCGGCAAACCTGCCCGCCCCGGACGGAATGAACGTCATCACGACGATCGCCGGCGCATCCCAGCTCTTCGAAGGCGGCGGCGAACCCGCCGTGGGGGCGAGTCTCTCCAATGGCCTGTCCGACGTGGCGGTCTCACCCGCCGGCGAAGTCCACTTTGTCGACTCGCTCAACGCGATGGTGATGAAGGTCCGCGGCAACGGCAGCGGCGTCGGCGGCGGAATCGGCGGTGACGCGCTTCGCGCCGGCCTCGCGCCTTCGGGAATCGCGTTCAGCCCGCTGGGTGAGCTCTTCATCGCGGGATTCTACGGAAGGGTCTATCGCATCGATGACGGCAAGCTGGTCGTTTACGCGGACCTTCGCGAAGGAAACGCCGTGGCCTCGGGCCGTAAGCTAGCCTTCGACCGGGTGGGCAATCTGTACGTCAGCGAAGAGACGATGAACCGCGTCCTGATGGTGACTCCCGACGGTACGTCCACGGTTGCGGTTGGAACCGGCGACAAGGGGTTCGGCGGCGACGGCGGGCCGGCCAACGGCGCCCAGCTCTCGGCACCGGGCGAGGTCGTCGTTGACGGCTCGAACAACCTCCTGATCGCCGACAGCGGCAATCATCGCGTGCGGATGGTCGCCGAAGGCATGATTTCAACCATCGCCGGGAGCGGTGAGACCGACCCGACCGCCGGCGACGGCCCGGCCCTGCTGACCGCGATCCCCGGACCGCGCTCGCTCGCCATCGGACCCGGCGGCGCTCTTCATATCGGCGAAGGCTTGGGCGATCGAATCCGGCGCCTGACAGCGGCGGGAATGACCGAAACCGTCTCGGGTACGGGGTTCTTCACCGGCTCGCTCGACGGCCCGGGAGGCGACCCGCGAGATGACTTGGGCGACCGCGGACCGGCGTCGATGCCCAGCGGCCGGGCGGCCTCGGCCAACCAGCCGGGTTGGGTCGGAAGCACGAGTAGCGCAGCGGCGCTGATCGCGACCAAGGCGATGGCGTCGACCAGTCGCTCAGACAAGGCCGTGGTCAGCACGTAGGTCTTGGTCAGGCCCGTATGCCGAGCGATCATTACGGTGCGCACCAGCTCTCCGGCGCGGGCGGGCAGCACGTTGTTGCCTAGGTATCCGGCTGCTGTCGCCCAAAACACGTCGCTCCGGCTGACTTCGGCCTCGGCCGAAAGCAAGACCCGCCAGCGGAGTGAGCGAAGAGCCAAAGCCGTCAGGATCGCGCCCAGCGCCGCTCCGACTAACGCGGGCTTGGCCCCTTGCAGCACCGCGGCGACGCGGCGCCAGTCCACTCCGCGGAGCGAAAAGTACAGCAGCAGGCCGGCCAAAGCCAGCGCGGCCGCCCAATACAGCGCTCGTCGAGCCCGTTTAGGCCTTGGAGATGCGGCTAGCTCGGCCATCGGCAATCGTCCCGATCCCAAGCCGCTATCGTGGCATAGTCCGAGCCTCCGGCCGCGGCCGGCACGCGCGACATCGACCGCCGGCCGCGATTGTGGGTCTGGGCTTCGAGCGAAAATACTTGTAAGAACCACGCCTAGCGCTAATGATCGCTACCTAAGGGCCCGCCCAATAATAACATCGCACTGTAAGGAGTAGGTCAAGCACTTTCACATCCGAGGGTGATTCCTTGCCAGACTGTTGCGTGCTTCCTGGATATCAACAATAGGGCCGATTCCGAGGCAATCCAGGGATGCCAGGCAAGAGTTGCCTATTGTGTTAGAGGTCTTCTCATAGTACGATCATGAAGAGGATGTCTAACATTATGAGAACCGAGTCCTTCCATGCGGACGATCTGGCACGGCTGCTGCGCCGCAATAAGATTGCCACGATGTCCGAACTGAAGAAGGCGCTGGGGACCCAGGTGGAGGTCACGGTCTTCCGCAAGTTGAAGCAACTGAGCTATCGCAGCAGCTACTCCCATCGCAGCCGCTACTACACGCTGGATGAGATCGCGCGCTTCGATCCACGCGGCCTGTGGTCGTTTCAGTCGGTGTGGTTCTCTCGCCAGGGCACTCTGGTGGCGACGGCGGAGGCTTTTGTGGAGAACTCTGCGGCCGGGCACTTCGTCGAGGAACTGGACAACCTGTTGCACGTGAGCGCCAAAGAGCCGTTGTTGAAACTGGTGCGGCAACAGCGGCTGGCGCGGCAGCCGCTGGGGGGACGTTACCTGTACGGTTCGATCGATCCGGTCCGGCGCCGGCGCCAGTTGTTGGCGCGGCGGCTGCGGCAGACCGAACCGAGCCTGGCCAGCAGCCTGGCTGCAGGGGAGGCGGCGCCCGCTCAGTTGCAAGCCGCCGTGGTGCTGTTTTTCAGTCTGCTGAACGAGAAACAACGCCGCTTGTACGCGGGATTGGAGTCACTCAAGCTCGGCCCTAGCGGGGATCGGCGGATGGCTGAGTTTATTGGCATGGATCCACACACGGTGGCCAAAGGCCGGCGCGAACTGCTGACCCAAGAGGTGGAAGTGGAACGCGTACGCAAAGCCGGTGGCGGGCGCAAGCCGGTGGGAAAAAAGCCCCGAAGTCCTCTCCCGAATCGCAGAGTTAATGCGGCACGACACGGCCGGAGACCCCGTAACAGGGGTGAAGTGGTCCCGACGAACGACACGCAAGATCGCCCACGAACTCACCGCGTTGGGAATCTCCATCAGCAAGAACACGGTAGGCCGCCTGTTGAAAGACATGGACTACGCCCTCCGCGTCAACCGTAAACAGATCGCCTCCAGCACCAGCCCCGACCGCAATCAACAGTTCCTCTACATCGGTCAGCAGCGGGAGAACTTCGCCCGTCAAGGCCAGCCCGTGATCAGTGTCGATACCAAGAAGAAGGAACTGATCGGCGCCTTCAAACACTCCGGGGCCAAGTGGGATCGTGAGCCCGTCTTGGTCAACGATCATGACTTCCGCTCCGACGCCGACGACCTCGCGATTCCGTATGGCATCTACGACACTCAAGCCAACCGCGGCACGGTGTGTGTGGGAACCAGCCACGACACCCCGGCTTTCGCTGCTGATTCCATTGCCCGTTGGTGGGCATCGGACGGACGCCAACGCTACTCAGGGGCCAAAGAACTGTTGATCCTTGCCGACGGCGGAGGAAGCAACGGTCCTCGTTGCCGCGCCTGGAAAAAGGCGCTTCAAGACAGGCTCTGCAATCGGTTCGATCTCACCGTCAGCGTGAGTCACTACCCTCCGGGCGCGTCCAAGTGGAACCCGATCGAACATCGTCTGTTCAGCGAGATCAGCAAGAACTGGGCCGGCGAGCCTCTCACCAGCCTGGAAAAGATGCTCAATTTTATCGCCGCCACAACTACCGAGGCGGGCCTCGCCGTCAACTCCTACCTGATCCGGGGGCGCTACGACACCGGCGTGAAGGTCTCCGATCGGCAGATGCGTCAACTTTCACTACTCAAGCACGAGACACTCGGTCTCTGGAACTACACTTTGCACCCTGCGCAAAATGTGAACTAATTTTTGGGCAGACGCTAAGGACAACCGGGGTCATCTTTGGCGGCAACGCGGGCGGGCCCCCGACCGCCAAGCGTGTCGTCCTTGCGCGAACCTCCGTGCCGGGCATGGCGCTTCGCACCGAGGTACGGACCGCGGGGACGGCGGAGACTGGCTGGCGCTTCGACCCAAGCGCGGCAAGACGCCGCGTCTGGTGGAGTTCCGCGCCGACCCCAGCGACCTCGCGCCCGGTGAATACACGGCTGAAGTCGACCTCATTGTCCCCCTGGCGAATCCGCCCGTTCGTACGTTTCGCGTCATCTTCAACGTCGGAGCGCAACTACCGCCCGATCCGGTAGTCGGCGCCAGGAGTCTGAAGTTCACCTATGTCGACGGTTCGCCCGCGCGTGCAAAGGCTCTGAGACTCGGCAACCGCGGCGGCGGCGTGATTCAGTTCGGCGCCGTGGCGACAACAAACGACGGCGCGCCTTGGCTGTCAGTCAATCGCGCGGCTGGGGCGCTATCGCCTTCCGAGCCGGTCGTGCTGCGGGTGAGGGCCGACCCGTCGGGTCTTCCCCCGGGGGCATACGCAGGCCGCATCAGGTTTACCGCGGCTTCGCTGCCTCTGAAGCTTGTGCCGGTCACGATGACGATCGCCGATTCGCGGGCGTCGATGGTGATTCCGCAGGCCGGCCTATCCTACTTGGCCGTGGCTGGGGGAGGCTTGATCCCCCCACAGGAGTTCGCGGTCATCAACGTCGGCCTCGGCCTGATGCCGTGGACAACAAAGACCTCAACGCTGTCAGGCGGAGACTGGCTGAAGGTCTCTCCGCCCGCGAGCGTCTCGACCGCCGGCGAGGCCGCGCCCGGAGTCGACGTTAGGATCGATCAGAGCGGCCTCGAGCCCGGCGAATACTACGGCAAGGTCGAGGTCATCGCGCCCGACGCGGCGAACTCTCCGCAGCAGGTTCCCATCTTCCATGAGGTGATGGCGGCCGGTGAGGACCCTGGCGCGCGAGTCGCCCCGAGCGAGCTGATCTTTACTGGGGTCGAAGGCGGGTCTCCGAGCTCGCAAGACATCTTTGTCTACAATATTGCGGCGGCGGCGAAGACGTTTCGGGCCTCGCTATCGACCGATTCAGACGATGTCTGGTTCACGGCCCTGCCGATTAATGGAACCTTGAACCCGTCTGAACCGACGCGAATCTTGGTCCAGCCGACTTCCGAGGACCTTCCGGCCGGCGTTCATACGGGTCGGCTGGCTCTTGAGTTCTCCGACGGGAGCGTTGAGTCGGTCGGCATTACGCTCGTGCAAAGTCCCGCGGCCGCGGCCCCGCTCGGCAAGGTCCGGGGGGAGGTCTTGCAGGGTGCATGCGAGGCCACTATGCTGATCCCGATCGCGACGTCGCTCGGGACCGGCTTCGCGGTTACCGCCAGCTGGCCCGTCGGCATGCAGGTCAACGTCGTCGACGACTGCGGTCAACCGCTCGACAGCGGCAACGTCGTGGTCGACTTCTCGAACGGCGACCCCGAGCTCTCGCTCATTTCTCTTGAAGACGGTCGCTGGGACGGCACCTGGCTGACCGGCGAGACGACGACCAGCGAAGTAACGGTCCAGATCCGGGCCGAAGACGCCACGAGCGCCGTGAGCGGGTTGACGGAAGTGACGGGCAATCTCGGCGAACCTATCGAGCGGCCGTTCTTCCCCCGCGAGGGCATCGTCAGCGCCGCCGACTTCGACCTCGACGAGCCTGGGCCGCCTAGCCCGGGGTCGCTGGTGTCGATTTTCGGACTCAGGTTGTCGGAAGGAATCGCGACCGCGACCGAGTTCCCGCTTCCCGAGGCGCTGGCCGGGACCTCGGTGTTCATCGCCGGCATTCCCGCTCCGATTCTGTTCAGCAGCCAGGGTCAGATCAATGCGCTGATTCCCTATGAGCTGGAGCCCAACACTAGCCATCGCATCATTATCCAGCGGGGGACGACTCTGACCGAGGGCGTCGATGTGAATTTCGCAACGTGGCAGCCAGCAGTTTTCCGGACCACCTCCGCGGGGCGTCAGGCTCACGCCTATCGCCCGATTGACGGGGCGCTGGTGCTGGCCGACGCGTCGAGTCCGGCCGCCGGCGGGGACATCGTGATCATCTACGCCACGGGGCTCGGCCCGGTCGATCCGCAGGCCGTCTCAGGCGCGCCCGCGGGCTTCGACCCGTTGCACCGCTTAGTGGAAACGGCTGGGGTCACGCTCGAAGGGCAGCAGATGCCGGTGACGTTCTCGGGCCTTGCACCGGGATTTGCGGGCTTGTATCAGGTCAACGCATTCGTGCCAACCGGGCTCCCGGCCAACGCCGCTGCTTCGATGATCATCGCAACCGGCGCGAAGCTCAGCCCGGCTGTGACCATGGCCATTCAATAGCCGCACGACTCCGAGCACCCTGCGTCAGCGGGGTGTCTTCCTATCACCCTGGCGAGCGTCGCAACTCGAACAGGAAGACCGCCCGCTCACGCAGGCGGCTCGGACAAGCCGCCGCGACTAAACACACGAACCAACGGCCTGGCTCGCCCCGCCCTCCGATATGATGACGGGTACTCTATGCGCCCCCGCTACGCTGTGATTGGGTTGGCTCTCTCCATAACGGCAGGCGCCCAAGCCGCCCACAAGGTCTACGTCTCCGCCAAGGATCAGGGAGCAAGCCAGACCCAACTCTAATCCGGCATCCCTGAGACGTTTAGCCTGCCGGCCGGCAACGCGGGAGCGCTTTTCTTTGGTACGCCCGGCGGCTTCGTCATTACCGTGCCTCCCGGGGCCGTGTCGATGTTGATCAGCCTCCAGGCGGATTTCTCAACCTACTTCGATCAGGGCGACCTCGACCTGTTTGTCCGGGTGGGTCAGCCGCCGCGTGTCGAGGACGGCCGCATTGTGGCCGACTACGGCGCGCGCTCGTTCATCTCATCGGAGATGCTCACGATCACGACCAATTCCAACCCGCCGCTCCAGGCGGGCGACTACTTCATCGCAACCGCTCAATTCACGGCCGACAAGGCGGCCACCGCGACGATATCGCCCGAATCTTCTTTTCCGACCCGCCGCAGCGCCCGCCGCTGGCCCCGCCCAATGGCATGAACGTCATCACCACCGTTGCGGGCACCGACTTTCTGTTCGATGGCGACGGCAGGCCGGCCGTGGGAGCGCCGCTGGCGAACTTCCTGCAGGGGGTGAAGGTCTCGCCGCGGGGCGAGCCGCATTTTGCCGACACCTTCAACGGCATGATCATGAAGGTCCGCGGGGACGGCATTCTCGAAGTCGTCGCGGGCAACGGCGCCGGATTCATCGCCGGGATCGGCGGCCAGCGCCGATGGACCACGCGTGGTGGCGCTTAGGAGTCCGGATGGGATGGTGTTTGACCGTGACAACTCCCTGTATCTCGCCGACGGCCTGAACCAGGTCGTCGGCGACTCCAAAGAGCTTCCAAACGGCCCCAACTTCCGATGGCGCCCGGTTGTGGTTCCGACACCTGCCTACCGACGCCGCTATGCAGCCGGACCGGCCCACGAGAATGCTCGTGCAGCCAGTGGCGGATATCCTGGAGCCCGGCATCTATAGCGGGAGCATCCCGCTGCAGTTTTCCGACGGGCGCGTCCAGACGGTGGACCTCACGTTGGTGCAGGGTGCGGCGGATTCGGCGTCGCTGGGCAAGGGGCCTCAAGAAGTCCGCCAAGCCGCCTGCGCTCCGCAATCGCTGCTCCCACGGGCGCGATCACTCGGTTCCGGGTTCGGGGTGTCGGCCGGCTGGCGCGGGGGACGTGGTCATCATTTACGCGGCCGGACTCGGCGCCGTGAATCCGCCGGTCGAGCCGGGAGTCCCCGGCGGCGCCAGCCCGCTGCGGCCGACGGTCGAGCCCGCTCGCGTGACCGTCGACGGGGCTGAGATGCCGTTGTTCTACTCTCCGGGCTGACGCCGGAGTTCGTCGGCGTCTACCAGATCAACGCTTTCGTCCCCGAGGGGGTGTCGGCGCGGGACGATGCGCCTGTGGTCGTGCATGCTTCGGGAATTGCGAGTCCGGCGGTGACGATGGCGGTCGAGTGATGAAGCCATGCAACAGGATGTCGGAGTAGCTTTGCGCCACGGGGGTTCAGCAATCATAGCCCAGGGATTCATCCCTGGGACTGGAGTTTCTACATTTGTGGACGGGGGAGGGCCATGGTTGAGGTAGGTCGGTAGATAGTGATTGACATACCGACAGGATTGAGCTATTCTGTTCTTGGCCCCGCTCGGCGCCGCTGCCTATGCCCGACGATCTCCGCGATACTCTTCTGGAAACCCTAGAATCAGCCCTCGATGCTCAGCTGCGCGCCGTTCGTCGGCTGCGATCGAAACCCCCTCCCCGGCCCAAGCGCCCTTCGCCTCAAGGTATGTCTCAGGTCGATATGGCCCATGACATACTCGCCGGCGCCGAGCGTCCGCCGCATATCGCGGAGTTGATCGAGGGCATTCAGGCCAGGTTTTCCCGTGCGGTTGACCGCGAAAGCCTCGTCTCGGCGCTGTCGAAGAAGATCGCTCGCGGCGACCGTTTTGTGCGCACCGCGAAGAACACTTTCGCGCTGCGTAGCCCGGATTAGCTACGCGGCCCGGATTAGCTGTCCCCTGGAGGTTCCCATGCTGCTTCCTCAGTTCCTGTCGATCAGCGCTGATTGGAGGCGCGCCTTTCCCCAGCAACGCACGCATCGACGCGCGGTGCGCCAAGGCCTGGGAGGCCTGGTTTGCCTGGGCCGCCGCACGCTTTCGCGCATTATTTGGACCAACGGCGGCGAGCAAAACAGCTGGAGCGCGGACTATTTTTTGCACGAGCGCTGCAAGTGGCGTCCGCAAGAGTTGTTCGCGCCGGTGTGGAAGCGCGCCTTGGGGTTTTGCCGCTCACGGTTGGTGGGCGTGGCGATCGACGACACGCGCTTGCGCAAGACGGGGCGTAGGATCAAGCAGGCGTTTTATCAACACGATCCGCTCTCGCCGCCGTTTCACGCGAACTTGATGCTGGGGTTGCGCTACTTGCAAGCGTCGTTGTTGGTTCCCTTCGATCGCGGCGGCAAGACCGGCGCGCGGGCCTTGCCGGTGCGTTTTGAATGTGCGCCGGTTCCCAAGCGTCCCGGCAAACGCGCCGGCGACGCCGAGCGAGAGCAGTACGAACAAGCGCGCAAGCGCTGTCGCATCTCGCAACGTTTAGTCGACATGATGGCGCCGCTGCGGGCTGCGCTGGATGCCGCCGGCGGGATCGCCAAGAAGATGGTGTTGTCGCTTGACGGCAGTTTCAGCAACCGCACCGTTTTCCTGGCGCCGCGCGATCGCACCGAGCTCATCGCTCGCACGCGCCTGGACGCTGTGCTGTGCAAAGCCGCGCCGACCGGCTCGCGACGCTTCTATGGGGTCGAAAAGTTCCGCCCCGAACAGGTGCGCCGCGACGAGACGATCGTCTGGAAAACGACCAAGCTATTCTACGGCGGCAAGCGCCGCAAGATCCGTTATAAAGAGGTCAACGAGATGTACTGGCAGGGCGGGGCGCGGCGCACGCCGTTGCGTTTGTTGGTGGTCGCTCCGACCCCCTATAGCAAGCGCCTTTCGAGCAAGATGTACTACCGCCAGCCGGCGTATTTACTCACGACGGACCTCGCCAGCCAGGCGCGCGAGCTGTTGCAGATCTATTTCGACCGTTGGCAGATCGAGGTGAACCACCGCGAAGAGAAGGACACGTTGGGCGTGGGACAGGCGCAGTTATGGAGCGAGACGGCGGTCCCGAAGCAACCGGTATTGGCGGTGGCGGCGTACAGCGCTTTGCTGCTGGCGTCGTTGCTGGCGTATGGTCCGGGGCGCGGAGAGGCCTATGCGCCGCCGCCGAAATGGAGGAAAAAGGCAAAGAGGCCTTCTTGTCTGGATCTGGTGGCGCTGTTGCGGAAAGAAATGGTCGAAAACCCCGATTTGCTGGCTCCGCTGGGGCTCAAACCCTCCTGGCAGGCCTTCGGCGCCGCCGCTGACGGGTAAAATATGTAGAAACTCCAGGCCCCGGGATTCATCCCTGGGATTCGAAGAAACCGGCCCGCTTTCCCCGCCCCGCTCCTCTTCCTCTTCTCGCCCGTGCGCGAGAGAGGAAGAGGAACGGGGTCGTTGGCGCCGCGTGGTCGCCGCAACCCAGGGATGAATCCCTGGGCTATGATTGCCCCAGATCAATCCCGTGGCGCTTCGGCAGCGCTGGCCACCGAAATCTAGAAACTCCAGAGCGTGGACTTGGGTCCACGCCTCTGCACCTTGTGGCCGGCAGACGGTAGAATTGGCACATCTTGGTTGGACAGACGATCAGCCACTACAAGGTCCTTGAGCGCATTGGCTCCGGGGGGATGGGTGAGGTCTGGAAGGCCGAGGACCTCAAGTTGGGTCGCCATGTGGCCCTGAAGTTCCTCGCCCCGCATCTGGTATCCGACCCTGAGATTCGTGAACGTTTCGATCGTGAGGCCCGAGCCGCCGCGTCGCTGAACCATCCCAACATTTGCACGATCCATGAGATCGACGAGGCTGAAGGCAAGAGCTTTCTGGCGATGGAGTTGGTCGAAGGCAAAAGCCTCGAAGCACGCATCGAAGCAGGGCCGCTGCCGCTAGACAAGGCCCTCGATTTGGCCCGCCAATCGGCCGAAGGTCTTGAGGCAGCTCACGCGAAGGGAATCGTCCATCGCGACATCAAGCCAGGCAACATTCTCGTCACCGCTGAAGATCGCGTGAAGATTCTCGATTTCGGGCTGGCGCTCTTGACTGAAGGGTCCAGACTGACGAAGCTCGACACGACCGTCGGCACCGTCGCCTACATGAGCCCGGAGCAGGCACAGGGCGCCGACGTTGACCATCGCAGCGACATCTGGGCCCTCGGGTGTGTGCTGTATGAAATGGTCTCAGGCCAACGCCCGTTCAAGGGTCAGTACGACCAAGCCCTGCTTTACGAGATCGTCAACGAGGCCCCGGAGCCGCTCACGGGGCTTCGTAGCGGGGTCCCGATGGAGCTCGAGTGGATCGTCGACAAGTGTCTTGCCAAAGACCGCGAAGAGCGCTATCACCACGCCAAGGATCTGATTCTTGATCTGACGAATCTTGCTAAGAAGATGGCGTCGGGGCGTTCGACCGTCATGAGCACGGCGGGTGCGGCCATTCCGCCTGAATCCGGCGAACCAAGCACAATATGGGGTCTAGGCCGCGAACGCTTGGCCTGGGCGGCGGCCGCGGTCATGGCTATAGCCGCGCTGTCGGTCACCTTCATCCACTTCAGTGAAACAGCCCCACAGCCACAGACCACGCGCTTCAGCATCCACCCGCCGGACGGAGTCAACTTCGGGGCGCGCGCGGCCGAGATTTCCCCCGATGGGCGTCAGCTGGCCTTTATCGGCATATCCGAAGGCGAAGCTCAACTCTGGATTCGATCGCTAGATTCACTCGAAGCGCGGCCGTTGGCCGGAACCAGAGGAGCAAGACATCCGTTCTGGTCCCCTGACAGCCACTTCATCGGATTCTTTACCGACGGCAAACTCAACAAGATCGACACCACCGGCGGGCCCGCTCAAACTCTGGCTGAAGCAACAAACGGCGTCGGCGCAACTTGGGGGCAAAGTTCCAGCGGCGGCGCCGGCGTCATTGTCTTTTCGCCGGGGGTTGGAGTGAACCCCAAGCGTGAGACAGTCGAAATCGGGACAGGTTACGATTCACCGCAAAACGCTTGCCTTCTTCGCTGTATCGTCGCACGCTGGTCCTAGCCGGGGAAGCGGAAGCGGGCTCTGCTGGAGAGCAACCCGCCAAGGAATACCCGGCCGCAAACTCATCAAGACGATGAGCGCCGGGGGCGGCCGCCAAGGTCGCTCCCGGCTTCTCCAACGCCGGCGATGTCTCCCTGCCCGCCCAGGGCCCATCGGATTGATAGATTTGCCTATGCCTCTCAAAACTCATACTTCGGATTCCTCGCTGCTGTTGCCGCCGGCCGCGCCAGCGCTTCAAACTCCGCCGGCGGACGATATCCCAACGCCGAATGCAGCCGGCGTTGGTTGTAGATCTCATCAATGAACTCGCCGATCGATGCGCGCGCCTCGTCAAGCGTGCGATAACGCTGCAACCAAACCTCCTCCGCCTTCAACGTCTTCATGAAACTCTCCGCCCGCGCGTTGTCGTAGGGGTTGCCGCGGCGGCTCATCGAGATGATCGCGCCGTGCTGCTCCAGCAGCTCGACATAGGCGCTCGAAGCGTACTGTACGCCTTGGTCGGAATGATGCATCCACCCCGCGGCAGGGCGTCTGAGCTCGAGCGCATCGCGCAACGCCCCTACAGCCAGCTCAGCTTTGAGCGTCGTCCCCAGCCGCCAGCCGACCACGCGTCGCGAGTAGGCGTCCAACACCACGGCGAGGTAGACGAACGCCTCGCGCAAGCGAATGTAGGTGATATCGGATTGCCACAACTGATCGACGCCGTCCACATTCAGGTGCGCCGCTAGATTCGGATAAACAGGTAAGAAGTGGTTCGAATCCGTTGTTAGCACGAAGCGCCGCTTGAGTACCGCCAGCAAGTTGTCCTTACGCATCATCCGCAGGACCTTTTTGTGATTGACGAGGAAGCCTTGGCGGCGCAGCTCGGCCGTCACGCGGCGGTAGCCGTAACGACGATTCTCGAGCGAAATCCGCTGCATGCGGTCACGCAATTCCATGTCGCACTCGGCGGGCGACGACACGGCGAGCCGGCGATAGGACCCGGCGCGATTCACGCGTCCGAGCTCGCAGGCGTGTTCGACGCTGAGCGAGCCTTTGGCGCTGATCTGCTCGACGATGGAGTAGATCCGCTCGCGCCACCGGCGTCGTTGGTCGGGGCTGCGAGGTTCAAGGCGCGAAAGGCTTGTCCGAAAAAATCGAGCTCTGCGGCTTGTTTGCCGAGCAGTCGTTCGAGCTCTGCGATGCGTTCGTCGCGCGGATCGCGAGGGATCTTGGGCGGCGCCGAGCGGCCGGGTTTCGGCCGGCCTCGCCGCCGGCTCAAGCCGTTGACGCCTTCCTGGCGATAGGCGTCCCGCCAGCGGTACAGCAGGCTGCGCTTGACGTCCAACTCGCGGCTTAGCGCTGTCCCGCTCTGGCCGGCTAGGAGCCGCCTGGCGGCGGCTTCCTTGAACTCCACCGTGAACTCCCGCGGCTTGCGCGGCTTGAGACTTTCCATCCTGGACTCCTTTCCATTCGCTGAAATTCGTCCCAAATTTCAATGTCTCATTTTTAGGGTTCACTCCAGTCGTGCACTCTTTGGCCGCTCATGCGCTCGGAGGCGACATCGGTCACGACCACGTAACAGCCCGCCAACTCCAGCGCCTGCTCGATCGCCGCCTGCTGGCGCTCGACGACCAGCGTACGTCCCTGCAAGCGCAACTCGACCAATTCTGTCAGCTTGTGACGCGCCAGCCAGGGCTTGAGCTGGCGCAGTCCGGCCGCGGGCTCGCAACGGGAAGAGGCCGTGACTTTCTGGTTGCGTCGGTCGAGCTTGCCTCCCAGCTTGGCCAGCTTGTCCTCGAGCCGCTGCCGTTGCCGTTTGGCTTCGGACTCGTTGAGGCGCAGCACATAGCGCACGCCGTCGGCTTCGACCTCGCAGACTTGTTCAGCGAACAGCTCCAGTTGCAGCACCCCTTCGCTCAAGCGCCGCCGAATCTGGGGATCGGTCAGCGCCGTGATGTAGCGCAGCCCGGCCTCCCCCAGCGCCTGCTTGCCCTTGCTCTTGACCATCCCGCGGTCGCCGACGAAGACCAACTCCTCGACTCCGAACTGCTCTTTGACGATGCGGATCTGATCCGGCACGGTCGTCGGATCGTTGCGGTTGCCGGCAAACACCCGCACCGCCAGCGGCTCGCCCTGGTCATCGGCCAGCAGTCCGATCACAATTTGCTTCTTGCCGCGCTTGCCGTCGCGATTGTAGCCGTACTCGCCCAACGCGTTGTGCAGGCCTTCGAAGTACGAGCTGGTGACGTCGTAGAGCAGCAAGCTGGGCGGGGCTCCGCGGCGCTCGAGGTAGTGGCGGTATAGCGCTTGCTCGATCTTCACTTGGCGGGCGCTCAGATCATCGAGGGCGGCGTAGAGGTCGTCTTCGTCGAAGGCGCCCAGACCCAGCACTTCTGCGACGGCCTGATCGGCGGCCCAGCGCACGGCCGAGAGCCGCGATCCTTGGTGGGCCAGGCGCGCCAGCACCAGGAACAAGGCGAGTTTGGCGGCCCGCGTTCGACCCAGCGCGGCGGTCAGGCCCAGCTCATCGGCGAGTTGCTTGAGCGCGAAGAGCAGGCCAAAGACGGGGCCGCAGACGGGAGTGGCGGGAAGCTGATCGAACTCGCCGCGGAGGGCGCGCCGGAGGGCCTCGACGCGGACGGGGCGCCAGCAGGAGAGGTTGGCGAGGGTGCGTTTTTTGACTCTGCCGTTTTGGCGGAAGGATTCGCGCAGCAAGACGGCGGGCGGCGAGTTGCGATTGGGGACGGACTCAACATACATGGGTATATTATATCACAAACAACACAATGAATAAACGATACAATAGCATAATACATGGGTACACTAAAAGCGCCCCCAAACGTGTTAAAGCCAAGCAAGCCAAGCAGTTAGCCCGTCAAACGAGCCTTCCGCTGGGGGGAAGATCCGTCAGAGATCGTAGCCGGAGGCGGCGCCTATCGTTTTTCCGGAGACGGAGGTCCGGCGACGAGCGCTCACATGAATGTCCCGTCCGCCCTAGATGTGGACGCCGCCGGAAATCTTTTCATCGTCGACGGCGCCAACCATCGGGTTCGGCGAGTGACAACCGACGGAATCATGAGCACCCTAGTCGGCGACGGCGACCAGGCGAACGCCGGAGATGGGGGGCCGGCTCGCGAAGCGCCCTCGCCTTCCCGACCGACCTTGCCTTCGACCCTCAAGGCAACCTCCTGATCGCCTCCACCGATACGATCCGCCAGGTCGATCCCTCCGGCATCTCCACTTTCATCGCCGCCGGCGCCGCCGGTCTGGCCCCTAGCTTCTCGGTAAACCGCATCGCGACCGACCCCTTCGGAACGGTGGCGGTGACTGATGACACGAGCCATCAAGTCGGCGCCATCGATCAGGCAAAGAACGTTTTCGCGATAGCGGGTCGGTTTTTGGGCGACTTCGAAGGGCTCGGCGGCGAGGGCGGGTTCAGCGGCGACGGCGGTCCGGCGGGCGTCGCGGTTGCGCCCGATGGCAGCATTGTATTCGCCGACGCCGGCAACAATCGCATCCGCCGCGTCGCCCTGGACGGAACCATTGACACCTTTGTCGGCGGCGGGGACGAACCGGCGAGCACGCTTACACAAAACGTACCTCGGCGCCAAGTCTCGCTCGGGAATCCGTCCGGAGTAACGTTTGATCCAACCGGTTCGCTCTACTTCACCGAAGCCGATGCGTCCGTCGTTCGAGTCCTCAGTCCGAATGGGCTGGTTTCTCGTGTCGCGGGCGCGATACCGCGAGTGGTCTCCGAAGATGGTTCATTGGTAAGGAGCGGAGACGGCGGGCCGGCTATCTTCGCAACGCTCGTGAATCCCACCGATGTCGCGATCGGCCCAGACGGCAGCATCTTCATTGCCGATCTTGCCGCTCACCGGGTTCGCAAGGTGTTGGCAACGCCTCCGGCATTCTTCCCGCTCGAACCATCGATGCTGATGCTGGCGGGCTCGAGCAACGGTCCTCCGAGCGGGCGAAACGAGATCCTGATCAGAGCCGAAGTCCCTGGCATGGAGTTCAGCACGGAGGTTCGAACCGCCGACGGCGGCGGCTGGCTTGAGGTGGACGCGGCGACCGGAGCGACGCCACGGCTACTGCAGGTCCGCGCGAACCCAGGCGGGCTGGCCCCCGACCGCTATATGGCGCAAGTCGACGTCACGATTCTGTTCGCGACACCCAACCAGCAACGCCTGAACGTGGCGTTCGACGTGGGAGAGGAACTGCCGCCAGACCCCAGGTGGGGCGCGACCAGCCTATCGTTCACGTACGCCAGCGGGTCTGAAGCTCGCTCAGAACCGGTCTTGCTGTCGAACCGTGGGGGCGGCTCAGTCGGGTTCAACGTCTCGACCTTGACAGACGATGGCGCTAACTGGCTCTCGGCCTCACCGTCTGCGGGCACACTGACGCCTGCGGATCCGATCACACTAGCGATTGCCGCGAATCCCTCTGGATTGCCCCCTGGCGCTTACACGGGGCGCGTCCGAGTTGAGGCTGGGCAAACCCTCGAGCTGCCCGTCACGATGACCGTGAGCGCGATCGATCAAGCGATGCTGATCGCACAGCGGGGCCTGTCCTATCTTTCGGTCGCACGTGGCGGAGTCGTGCCGCCGCAGTCTTTCGGTGTTCTCAATGTCGGCCGAGGCGCAATGCCGTTCACAACATCGGTGCGTACACTTTCGGGAGGCGATTGGCTGAGGGCGTCGCCTGGGGCGGGCGCAGCGAACCCCGCACAACCGGCGCCATTGGTTCAGGTTGAGGTCAACCAATCGAGCCTCGACGCCGGCGAATACTACGGCTTAGTCGAGGTCACCGCTCCCGACGCGGCTAATTCTCCGCAGCAGATTCCGGTCTTCCTCGAGGTCCGCGCGGAAGGCAGCAACCCCGGGGCTCAGGTGACTCCGAGCGAGTTGGTCTTTACGTCCTCGCAGGGCGCCAGTCCCGGCTCGCAGAACGTCTTTGTCTATGGCATCTCGGCTGGGGCGAAAAGTTTCCGTGCGGCTCCGAACACCGACCTGGGATCGATCGTTTGGTTCGTGACTCTACCCAATGACGCGTCGCTCGACCCTAGCGAGCCTACGCGTATCCTCGTGCAGCCGCGGTCGGTCCCACTCGACCCCGGCATCCATAGCGGGCGTCTGCCGCTGCAGTTCTCCGACGGTCGCGTGTCGACGGTCGACATCACGCTGGTCCAGAAGGCGGCGGGCTCGGGGGCGCTGTCGACCGAACCCGGGGCGGTTTCCCAGGCCGCTTGCACTCCGACGGCGCTGGTTCCTCGAGCCAGCTCGCTGGGCGCGGGATTCGGGGTATCCGCCGGCTGGCCGGTCGGGATGCAAGTGCGAGTCGTTGACGACTGCGGCGAGCCGCTCGACAGCGGCGCGGTAACGGTCGACTTTTCGAATGGAGACCCGGAGATTTCACTGGTGTCCCTGAAGAATGGCCGGCGGGATGGCACCTGGCAGACCAGCGATAGCCAGCTCGACCAAGTGACATTACGTATCCGCGCGGATGAGCCAGTCATGGGCCTCAGCGGCGAGTTCGAACTGACGGGCCGGCTCGACACACGCCTTGAGCGGCCCAACTTCACGCGTGAAGGAATCGTCAGTGCGGCGGACTTTGACGTTGCGGTGCCGGCGCCGCCCAGCCCAGGGGCGCTTGTCTCGATCTTCGGCGTCCGGCTATCACAGGGAACGGCCGGCATCACCGAGCTACCCTTGCCGCAGGAGCTGGCCGGAACGTCGGTGTTCATCGGGGGGATTCCGGCGCCGCTGTTGTTCTCGAGCACGGGTCAGGTGAACGCGTTGATCCCGAACGAGCTGCGGCCAAACACCAGTCATCGCGTCATCATCCAACGCGGGACGACGCTGACGGAAGCCGTCGACATCAGCGTCGCGGCAGCGCAGCCGGCGGTCTTTCGCACGAGCCCCGCCGGCCGCCAAGGCCACATCTATCGCGCCGTCAACGGAGCACAGATCCTGGCCGAGCCGGCGACAGCGGCACAGGCCGGAGAAGCGGTCATCATTTACTCCGCCGGGCTTGGAGCTGTCGATCCGCCTCTGGTGTCTGGGACCGCGGCCGGCGCGAATCCGCTGCACCGATCTGTCGATCCGGCCCGGGTGACGATCGAGGGAGTTGACGCTCCGGTATTCTTCTCGGGCCTGTCTCCGGGGTTCGTGGGGCTCTATCAGGTCAACGCGTTTGTCCCCGAGGGCCTTGGGCGGAACGACGCGGCGTCGCTGGTGATGGAGGTGGGCGGAGCGCGAAGCCCAGCCGTCACGATTGCTGTCCGTTAGCTGGGAGCTGTTGCCCGTGGCACGTCGGCCTACGATTTGACTTGACTCATCAATAGGAATCTCCTTCCTGACCGAGCCGCGGACGGGAAGTCCGCGACCACGAACGCTGGGTAAGTGGCGTCGGCGCGGACTTTCCGTCCGCGGCTCGGTCGTCGCCCAGGGACTACGCCGCAGCGTGCTCGGCCGCCACCCTGTCGTTGAGCTTCAGCCCCAGTCCCGGCCGATCCGAAACGGTGAGCATCCCGTTCCGCACATCTTCCGGCGGATCGACCAGTTCAGATCGCCAATCCGTCTCCCCGAAAGAAAACTCCAAGATATTGAAGTTCGGTAGACCCACGCAAACGTGCGCGGCGGCGATATTCCCGACCGGACCCGAGGGCCCGTGCGGGGCGATATCCAGGCCGGCGGCTTCGGCCATGACGGAAATCTTCTTCAGCTCGAGCATGCCGCCAATCGTCTTGACGTCGGGCATCATGATGTCGACCGCGCCGGCCTCGATGTACTCGAGGTTTCTCTTCAAGCCGATCAGCGACTCGCCGCCGGCAAAGGTCATCTTGGCCGCCCGGCGGAGCTCCGCGAGATCTTCAAACGGCCGGGTCACCTCCTCGAGCCAATAGAGCTTCAACGGCTCGAGGCGCTCGATAAGGTCGTAGCCGCGTTTGAGGTCGAAGTTGCTGTGCCCGTCGACCAACAAGTCACGATCGGGACCGATCACCCCGCGAACCGCCTGGATGCAGTCGATGCCGAGCTGGGTGTGAGCCTCGATCTCAGCAGCGGATCCATCGCGCGGCATTCCGTCGAACGACGCCATCTTGATCGCGTCGAAACCCGCGTCGATGGCCCGTTGCGCGGTGGCCGCGAAACCGTCGGGAGTGCGGTCGGTCGTCGACCGATTGATGTTGGCGTAGTTGCGAACCTCGTCGCGGAGTTTCCCGCCGAAAAGCTGGTAACAGGGGACGCCCGCGGCCTGACCTTGCAAGTCGTACAAAGCCTGCTCGAGCCCGCTGGCCGCGCGTGGCGCCGGACGCTCGCCGAACTTCAGGCGCGCCATCGCCTGGAACGCCTCGATGTCGTAGATGCTCTTGCCCTTCATCCACTCGGCGTAGTCTTCCAGGTACGCGACTTGCGGGTCGCCGCGGCCGCCCCCGGACGCCTCGCCTAAACCGACCAGCCCGGCGTTCGTGTTCACCTTGACGAAAACCCAGTTGCCGCGGTGGTTCACATGGACGCGGATGATCTCGATCCCCTGGACGGTGATCGCTGCCGCGCGGCGATCCGGCGGTGCGACGGCGCAAGCTCCAAAGGCGGCCAAGGGTCCGGCGGCGAGAGCCGAGAGAGCGTTTCGACGGCGCATAGTGGACCTATTCTAGTCGAAGCCTCGACCAGAGCTAGTTCTATCCGAGAGAGGATCTACGCGGATACAGAGGCCCAGCGCTTCGGCTTTCTCCTTTACACGGGAAGCCCCGATGCAGAAGGGACCCTCGGTGGTCTTGTGCAACAGGCGCGCCACATCGAGGATCACCTTACGCAAGCGCTCAGGATGAGCGCGCTCTGTTCGAACGATCCGATCTGCTCCCAGCATGTGCCTGGCGAGAGTCTAGAGAGCCGCTGGCTCCACGGCGCTGCCTGCCACGGCTGCGCACTGGTGGCCGAGACCTCCTACGAAATGCGGAATGACTACTTGGATCGTGCACTCGTCGTGCCTGTACTCGGTTTTTCCGGCGCTGCATTCTTCCGAGCCGCTTCATGAGCGATGTCCTGCTCGATCTCCCGTCCCATCTCCGCGATCGCTTGGTGAGCGCTCTCGAGTCCGGCCTTCTGGGCCCGTCTCCCACTGTCTCTTCGCTGCGCTCGGTGCTGGGAAATCGAGAGGATGCGGAAGGCCTCGCCGCGTCGCTGCTTGAACTTGGGCGGCTTGGGATCTCGGGGCCGGCCGCCGCCGCCTGGCTTCGGACTGTTGAACGGGCCGCGGCGAGAACTCGGAAACCCGACCTTGTGTGGTCCGGCCCCGAAGTTCCAGGCTTGCATGCTCGGGATACCAGACGTGTCTGCGAAGAGTGGCTGGGCTCCGCAGAGCGGTCGATCTGGGCGAGCACATACGCCTTTTCCGATGGCCCTAAGGCGTTCGAGTTTTTGGCTCGACGCATGGAGGCAACGCCGGCACTCCGCGTCACGCTGCTGCTGAATATCCAACGCAAGAGGGGTGACACTACCGCTTCAGGACAACTGGTACGAAGGTTCACGGAGCGTTTCTGGAAGACCGTCTGGCCAGGATCGTCGCGGCCAAGCGTGTTTTACGACCCGCGAGCGCTTGACCCGGAAGGTCCCGGCGGCGTTCTTCATGCGAAGGCTGTTGTCGCCGACGATGAAGCCGTATTCGTAACCTCGGCAAACCTTACCGAGGCTGCCTTGGACCGAAACATCGAGCTCGGTGTTCTGATTCGCGACCGTGCATTGGCTCTGGCACTCGGCGGTTATTTCCGGAGCTTAATCGATCGCGATCTACTAAAACCTTTGCCTTTGGCATGACAGAAGATCGTCAAGAAACTCCGAAGAGGGGTCCGTGCTCGTGACGAGCAGGTGATCTCGGGCGCGGGTACAGGCGACGTAGAGCAGGTGGCGCTCGGTGTTGTAGTCCTCTTCGAGGTCGGCTTCGTCGGCCACGGTCTCGACGCGCTCCTCCGATTGTTGCAGTCAGAGTAAAACTGTAGGACCATCTCGGACACATGCCTCGCGGGCGCGACGCAGAATCGCCCGGGGCGACATAGGCGGCCGTCCGCGCCGGTTTTTTCGATCGCCGCCGACAGATCAGCCGAGCTGACGGTGTCTGCTGCGCTTGCCAAGGTGAACGCCGGGCGGCCTTGAAATACGGGTTGCTACATGAACTCGTGAGCTACATCTGACACCAATCGCGTAGTCAAAAACGTTCGCTTATGTTCGCCTGTCTCGAGCAGTTCTTTGGCCTTGTCAGAGCGCGGAGGAATCGCTGAGACGCCTATAAAACGGACCTTGCGCCTTCGGGGTCTACCTTCACACCGCACCTCCGAAAGTACGGTCGTACGCAGGCGTGCTTTCCAACGATCCGTCTGTGAAACGAGAAAGCTCGCCCATTCGACCTTCGGGCGCGGTCGAGACCGCTGGCGCCGTTGGGCGATCAAGGCCGAGACGATTGCCGGCTATCAACAGGCCCGCATCAAGGAAGGAGTCTCGGGACGCACGGTCAACATGGAAGTGTCGGTGCTGGGTCGCATGCTGAAGAAGGCCAAGCTGTGGGCGATGATGGCTGACGACATTACGAAGTGCCCAGAGCGATCCAATGTCGGTCGAGCACTCCAGGTGGACGAGAAATCTGTGCTGTTTGAAACGGCTGGCCGGCGTCCCAGTTGGACGGTGGCTCACTGCGGAGCCGTCCTGGCTGCCTCGACGACTTGTCGTGGAGTTGAATTGAAGGGCCTGAAGTGGAAAGACATCGATCTGTTCGAGAAGGTGTTTTGGGTTGACCGCAGTAAAGGAGAGACTGGTCGCCGGACGATTCCGCTCAACGAGGACGCGATGCAAGCCTTGGCTCGACTTCGAGAACGGGCTGAGATCTTTGGAGCCGCTGAGCCGGATCACTATGTCTTCCCGTGGTGTCTGCACGGCGAGATCGACCCGACGCGACATCAGAAGAGTTGGCGTAAGGCTTGGCGGAACTTGACTGTTGAAGCTGGCCTGAAAGGATTCCGCTTCCACGACCTGCGACACACTGCGATCACCGAGCTGGCTGAGGCGGGAACTTCCGATGCGGCTCTGATGGCGATTGCGGGCCACATGAGCCGGCAGATGCTGGAGCACTACAGCCACACGCGCATGGAGGCCAAGCGCGCGGCGGTGGAAAAGTTGTCGTCGGGGCTGATGGGCGGACGCAAGACGGAAGAGACCGAGGAGGCTTCGGTCCAATGAATACCGCCAACGAAGGGCGGTTACGTCACAATCTACGTCACAAATGAGGGTTTTCGGGGTGGGCCACTGTCCGTAAGTTATTGATTCTAATGGTGGGCGGCCCGAGACTCGAACTCGGGACCTCCTGCTTGTAAGGCAGGCGCTCTAACCAACTGAGCTAGCCGCCCATGAAACGTAATCGTTTGATTTTAAAACACTTGTCATTATGGCGCTCATCGGTTGCCCGTTGAAATCAGCCCAAAATGTATCAGAACTGTATCAAAACTCGTTCTGATCGGGCCGTCGTGTATCAAAACCTCCTTTCTTCGTTGGCGCGCCGGTTGATCCGCTGGAGCGCTTCGCGTTTCATTTGTAGTTTCATCTGTGAGTACTTCTTGAAGACCTTCGCGTCGCCTTGGCGTAGGCGTTGCGTGACCCATTCGTCGGCGACGCCGCCGGCGCTGAGCCGGGTAGCGTACGTCGAACGCAGGTCGTAGATCCGGAAGTACGGGACTTCGGCTCGCTCCAGGGTTTTGCTCCAGATCTTCTTGAAGCTTCCCTGGTAGCCGCGTGGGTTGCGGCTGTTCGGAAACAACCACGGTCCGGGGCCGGCTACGGTCAGTTGGTCGCGGAACGCTTCCGCCGCCAGTTCTGTGAGGGGGACTTCTGCTTCGCCGTTTGGGGTTTTCGAGTCCTCGATCACGACGAGTGCGTTGTCCAAGTCGAGCTGATCTTTGCGCATGGGCGCGAGCTCCTTGTACACGTGTAATCCGGTTTCGGTGATGATCCGAATCACGTTGCGCAAGTAGTTCGGCCCGTGGCGTTCGATCTGTTGTTGTTCCGACCACGTCATGTAGTGCGGCCGGAACAGGCCGTTGACCGTGACCGGGAATTCGACGGCGTTGCAGGGGTTCGCCGCGATGAGTTTTTTCTTCGTCGCGACGTTCAACACCCGGCTCAGCACGCGGAACTCCTGATGCACAGTCGTGGGCTTCACAACCCCCAGCTCCCGAAACCCCGTTTTCGTCTTGACCCGTTTGGTCGCTCGGAGCCGTCCGCGAAGATATCCTTCGATATCGTCGCCGTTGACCTCCGAGACCAATTCCCCCAATTCCCCCAATTCCCCTACGGGGCTGTCCCCAATTCCCGACCTGCTAGGCCTGCAATACATGTACAAAACGGGCTACGACCCGACCTCGTCGGTGGACTTTTTCGAAAAGCTGCTGGCCGACCAAAAGCGCAAGCCGGGCACGCTGACGAAGCTGTTTTCGAGCCACCCGCCGACCGCATCTCGACGACGCAAAACCGCATCAACGAGATCCTGCCCGACAAGCCGGAATACGTGGTGACGACGTCGGAGTTTTTGGACGTGCAGGCGCGGCTGGGAGCGCTGGTGCGGCGGACGAAGGACAAGGAAGAAGACCCCGACCGGCCGCGGCTGCGGCGGAATCCGACGGGCGGCACGATTCCGGCTGAGGATTCCGAATCGGGCGATGTTGAAGCCGGCGAGGATGAAAGGCCGACGTTGAAGCGGCGCTAGGGGAGCTCAGCGCCCGTCCACAATGTTCGTGTAGCGCGAGGCTGCGATCTCGCTACCGCCCGCGGAAGGGGGTCCCGCGGGCCGCCTGTGAGTTGCCTGGTTTTGACACATCCGAGCCGTGCGGCGGGCGCACGTCGGCGGCGGCTTGAGATGGGAAAAAGAGTCGAGCCGCCGGGCGCCTTCGATCAAGCGGACGCCCGGCGGGACGTGAAGGTTTTTCGTTACTGCTCTTTGCGGGCCGCGCCTCAGAGAGGGGCGGACGGGTTGGCCGCCGCTTCGTCGACGAAGCGTTGACTCAGGATGCCCGACATCGCGTTCACCCAACCGACGCAGCCAGAGGCTGCAACGAAACCTTACTGCGAAAACGTTTTCGTCTTGCCCGCGCTCCTCTCTGTCCCGGCCGAGGCCGGGCGTTGGGAGCTCGGGAAGCCTGTTTCGTCCGCGATGCTGCTGCGGAGTCCCCAGGCGTGAAGTACGCCAATATTCGACTTGAGAAATGCTCTGGCCAGAGCGGCCGTCCCGCTCGCTGTCGGCGGGTTCGGCCTTGTTGGGTTCAGAATACACGCTGGGGGGCGGGTTAGGCTTTGGGGGTTGGCGGAAGTTGTTGATTCGATGGCGGTTCGCTAGACGGGAGGCTTGTGACGGCGGTTGACGCAGTGGCCGAGCGGGGACACCCAGGAATGTTCTATCAGGCTGGCGGGCCGGATGGGGTTCAGGACCTTTAGAATCAGCTAGTTAGGTTGGATTGGGCGATACGGTGTTCGAAGGCGCGGTTAACATGGCCAATAAGTAACACCTTTGGATTCAATGCCTGATGGTTTTGGATTGTTGATTCGGTGCCTGTCACCTTCGGGTCTGTCACCTTCGGGTCCTCACCTTCGGGTCTGACATCTACCTATGATGGATGTCCCCGATCTCCTTAACTTTTCCCCTGCTGTCCCGGAACTCCCGGAATTCCCAATTCCCGGTTGGGCTATTCCAGATGCAACATTCAGCTAGACCGGGGCCGAAAGACCTCTAAGTTATGGCTCAAGCCATGAGGCCTGAATGAACCAACGGTTTCAAACTGTGTCGCATTCCAAATTCTCCACTGAGCTCCACGATTCACGGCGGATGCGGAAACAAGGATTTGCTCCTTTCCTTCCTCAAAGAGGTCCTTTTGTGCCGAGATCCGCGCGGCCTCAACCACCGGAAGTCCGATCACATTCTTGGTCGGCCCAACGGTTCCGAAGAAGACCTTGCCGCAACTCAGGCCGATTCTCAGCCTTGGCACAGGAATCCCTGCTTCACTGAACAGGGCGCGCAGGTTTTCGTGCGTTGCGCACATTACGTCGATCGCGCCAGCCAGATTGACAAGTCGCATGCTGACGTTGGTTTTCACCACGGACTCCTCGTCCAGAAAAAACAACACGCCATCACCTGTAAACGACACCACGGTTCCACCGAACTCGCGAATCTGCAGCTGTAGTCCTTCTGTCAATAAGCGCAGCGACTCCCACTTTTGAGCCGGCGAGGAACTCGCATGCGCCATTACAAGACGTGTCGAGTTGACCATGTCGACGAAGCCGCAAATCACATCCTTCTCCTGAGGGGTAATCTCGTACTCCTTCTCTAGCGCCTCTATGCGCAGCTTCACAGCTTGGCGGTCTGAATCCAGTCGTGTGCGCTCCTGCCGAAGCTTTGAGATCTCGTCATTCGCCTCCAACGTGTTACTTATCATTTGGTTTGTTTGCGCGCGATCTCGGGCGATCATATCGCGCGTGCTCGTCCACCCGAAGTAGTCGAGTACCGCTCGCCACGAAATCACCGCCAATCCCTCGGTTGCCGCCTGCCTGACCTCCTGCTTTTCAGAAGTCAACCCATCTCGCAATTGGAGAAGTAACGCATTTCGAGCATTAACGTGGATAACCAAATTCCCGCCTTTGTCCTCGAGTTGCGAAAGGAAGCTGAGCAACTGCTCGCCCATCGGCCCGCCGCTCTTCAGCCCTTGCAGTTGCTCTCGGAGATGCTTTACCTGATCGCCGTCGATCTTGGTATCGGTAATTACGATCGGCGTGTCCTTCGGCTCATACGTCTCCATTAAAGTCTCTGGAGTGAACCCCAAGCGTGAGACAGTCGAAATCGGGACAGGTTACGATTCACCGCAAAACGCTTCCCTTCTTCGCTGTATCGTCGCACGCTGGTCCTAGCCGGGGAAGCGGAAGCGGGCTCTGCTGGAGAGCAACCCGCCAAGGAATACCCGGCCGCAAACTCATCAAGACGATGAGCGCCGGGGGCGGCCGCCAAGGTCGCTCCCGGCTTCTCCAACGCCGGCGATGTCTCCCTGCCCGCCCAGGGCCCATCGGATTGATAGATTTGCCTATGCCTCTCAAAACTCATACTTCGGATTCCTCGCTGCTGTTGCCGCCGGCCGCGCCAGCGCTTCAAACTCCGCCGGCGGACGATATCCCAACGCCGAATGCAGCCGGCGTTGGTTGTAGATCTCATCAATGAACTCGCCGATCGATGCGCGCGCCTCGTCAAGCGTGCGATAACGCTGCAACCAAACCTCCTCCGCCTTCAACGTCTTCATGAAACTCTCCGCCCGCGCGTTGTCGTAGGGGTTGCCGCGGCGGCTCATCGAGATGATCGCGCCGTGCTGCTCCAGCAGCTCGACATAGGCGCTCGAAGCGTACTGTACGCCTTGGTCGGAATGATGCATCCACCCCGCGGCAGGGCGTCTGAGCTCGAGCGCATCGCGCAACGCCCCTACAGCCAGCTCAGCTTTGAGCGTCGTCCCCAGCCGCCAGCCGACCACGCGTCGCGAGTAGGCGTCCAACACCACGGCGAGGTAGACGAACGCCTCGCGCAAGCGAATGTAGGTGATATCGGATTGCCACAACTGATCGACGCCGTCCACATTCAGGTGCGCCGCTAGATTCGGATAAACAGGTAAGAAGTGGTTCGAATCCGTTGTTAGCACGAAGCGCCGCTTGAGTACCGCCAGCAAGTTGTCCTTACGCATCATCCGCAGGACCTTTTTGTGATTGACGAGGAAGCCTTGGCGGCGCAGCTCGGCCGTCACGCGGCGGTAGCCGTAACGACGATTCTCGAGCGAAATCCGCTGCATGCGGTCACGCAATTCCATGTCGCACTCGGCGGGCGACGACACGGCGAGCCGGCGATAGAACCCGGCGCGATTCACGCGTCCGAGCTCGCAGGCGTGTTCGACGCTGAGCGAGCCTTTGGCGCTGATCTGCTCGACGATGGAGTAGATCCGCTCGCGCCACCGGCGTCGTTGGTCGGGGCTGCGAGGTTCAAGGCGCGAAAGGCTTGTCCGAAAAAATCGAGCTCTGCGGCTTGTTTGCCGAGCAGTCGTTCGAGCTCTGCGATGCGTTCGTCGCGCGGATCGCGAGGGATCTTGGGCGGCGCCGAGCGGCCGGGTTTCGGCCGGCCTCGCCGCCGGCTCAAGCCGTTGACGCCTTCCTGGCGATAGGCGTCCCGCCAGCGGTACAGCAGGCTGCGCTTGACGTCCAACTCGCGGCTTAGCGCTGTGCCGCTCTGGCCGGCTAGGAGCCGCCTGGCGGCGGCTTCCTTGAACTCCACCGTGAACTCCCGCGGCTTGCGCGGCTTGAGACTTTCCATCCTGGACTCCTTTCCATTCGCTGAAATTCGTCCCAAATTTCAATGTCTCATTTTTAGGGTTCACTCCACACCTTGTCTACTTTCCTGACCTCCGGCGGGAGATCAGCGGAGATCAAGTCCCGTAGAGCAGGGCTCGCAGAGACCTGCGGCTTTGTGCAGCGTTTCAAATCCGATCCCCGCGATTGAGCGGCAGCCGAACCTCATCCATCGCGATCGGCCCCGAGCCGATGGCAAACCAGGCGGCGCTCGACCAACACCATTTGACGGGCTGATCGACTAAACCACGCTTCACCGGGTTCATGTGGATGTAGTCGAATGTCTCGTCATAGTGAGCCCTCGTCCGCAGAGCGCTGCGAGTAAAACCGCGCCTGCCAAAACGCACGTCCTCGGAGCGGGCGAATCCGGCGCGATGCCGCAATCTTGAACCGCATCATCAGGTCTGAAATCGTCGTCTCTTCTTGTGGAAACAGGATCAGATGGATGTGATCGGGCATGAAGCAATACGCGCAGATCGAAACGGGAACACTTTGGCGAGTACGATCGAGGCTTTCGGCAACGAGTTGGAACGCCGCTTCGTTGAACGGGCGGCGCCCTTTGGCCACATTCGTGGTGATAAAGAAGAATCGCGAGTGCAGGATCGGCCGGCGAAGCCGCGACATTGCGTGCTAATTCTGCATTAAATTAGCCACGAAGGCAAGAAAAGGCCGCAGAAAAGGCCGTAGGTCTCTGCGAGCCCTGCGCTACGGGACTCGAACCCCTCAAGATCCGCTAGTAGATTCGCTCTTGCTGGCGGGGGCGGCGGTAGGCTTTCTCCAAATACTTCCTGGCCGTCTCCTGGGCATTGTGGGTGTTGTCTCGTGTGCGGATCGCCAGCTGATACTCGTTCACCGCGCGATCGCGCTGTCCGGTCACGTCGAAGATCATGCCCAGGTTGACGTGCGCCCAAACTACAGTCCACTCAGGCTCGTTGTCACCGTTGAGCGAGTCACGGAACTCGTTCGCCGCCGACTGGTAGTTGTTTTGAAAGAAGAACGCCTCGCCGATGCGGTAGTGCGCCAGGGAGCTGAAGCGATTGATGTCGAGCGCGCTCTGGTACTCTTGCAAGGCTTCGGTGTAATAGCCCAGCCCAACCAGCTGCTCACCCTTGCGGATCGCGACCTGTACGCGGATCGAATCATCGAAGCGCAAGATACGGCTATTGGGGTCAAGCACGACTCGCCGGGGCTTACCGAAAGCTTCTAGCACGTAGTCGGATGAGGTGCCTGATACCTGGATCGTCTTGTATTCCGGCTCGCCCTCGGTCTCGATTTGAAGCTCGACCGGCATCTGGAAGGTGTCCATATCCTGGCGCACCTTTCCGATGATGCGGAACCCCTTTCCCTGCCCCAAGCGATAGATGGTGTACTCCTGAGTGAACTCTGGCGTTTCAGTCGACTCCACCCACTGGATGAAGAACGGCTCGAGGTCGCGTCCGCTCGCCTGTTCCGCCATTTCTTGGAGATCCCTGCTGATGACCGACTTCCAGGCGAATTTCTTAGCGAACTCGGCCAGCAGGTTCTCGAAAGTCTCTTGCCCTACGACCCAACTCAGCATGTTGAGGACCATCACGCCCTTGGCGCCGGCCAAGGCATCGAGCTCGGGTGAGAAGTCAGGGAGCCGGGACGCCTGGTTGATCGGGATATCGGTATATGTAAGCGCCTCGATGCGGGCGTCGCGGAGACCCTGCTCAAAGGCCTCTTCACCGTCGACCTCACGGATCTCGAGCAGCGCCGAATACCAGGCCAAGGCGTGGTCGAGCCAGAGCTGATTGCGGTTGCCGGGCGTGACGATCGAGCGCCACCACTGATGGGCTACTTGAGTTCCCAGCAGCTTCCGATTTAGGGCTTGCCCCATGCCATACGGCCCGAGGAAAACCATGCCAGGTGAAGCGTACGCGTCGGGCGAGTACTCGCCAAGCTCAACCACGGTGAGCGAGCTCGAGTAGGGGGCCCCGAAGACTTCGGAGAAGAAGCTCATCATCTCGCCGGTGGCCTCGCCGTATTCGCGGACCAGGTCTTCAGGCGCGGTCTTGAGGTAGAGAGTGGTTGTCACGCCCTCGGCTTCCACTTGCTGCGGCTCGCCGGTGACGATGGCGATGCTTCCGGGGAAAGACTGCTGCGAAAACTCAAGGCTGTATCGGCGCCCGTTGTCGACGCCGCCGAAGATCGAAAGCCCGCTCCCCAGCACGTCGAAGCCGTCGGGCACGGTGATGTGAATGTTCGCCGCAAACTGATCAGCAGCGTAACCGTTCACGGGGAACCAGCGGCCCGGGTAGAGCAAATAGCCGCCCTCGGCGTGGATGTTCGCCAAGTCCAAGCCTTCGACCGGAGAGTTTTCGATTCCAGCGATTTGGCCGTTGTAGGTGAAGGTCGCGGTGTAGGGCTGGTCCACCGGCAATACCTCTGGGAACGACAAGCGCAGCGTAAAGTCTTGGCGGTATCGCAAAGGCTGAAGCGATATACCGTCGGCCCCGGTCACGTTCGTCACGTTCAACCCGTTGTGAAGCTCAAAGACGGCCTCGGCGGTCTCCTCCCGCGGAATGAAGGTCACCTTCGCCGTGGCTTCGAGCGAATGGGATGGCGGATCGATGCGAGCTTCGATGTCGTAGCTCTGGACGTCGATCAGCGGCCGATCGGACTGCGCTTCGGCCAGCGGCGCCAGCGTGAGCATCAAAATCGCTGTCGTTAGGAAACCAAGTTGAATCGTTCGCATATTGCCTCCGCCGCTCTTTCGGCCGCCGGCCGGGGTCCCTGCAGTCGGCTTCTGATCTCGTCCAGGTCCCGCTTCATTCGACGACGCTCCTCCTCGCTTTGAACTAGTTTTAGAGCTTCCGCGGCGATCCGTTCGCCTTTGCAGCCGCTCTGAATCAGTTCCGCTACGACCCTCCTGCCGGCCAACAGATTGACCATGCTGTAAAACGGCACATTCACTAGCAGTCTACCGACGATCCAGGTCGGCCTGCTCACCCGGTAGAAGACCACCATCGGAACCCCGAGCAGCGCCGCCTCCACGGTGGCGGTGCCGCTGGCCACTAAGGCCACATCGGCAAGTCCAAGAGCGTTCTGTGTGTCGTTTACAACTATATGGACGCTCTGGCCGGAAACGCGTTGCCGAAAAAATGCGATTCCGGCCGTCGACGAGGCCGCGAGCACGATTTCGAGCGGGCCAGCGGCCTTGAGGCGGGCCACCGCATCGAGAGCGTCGGGCAGGTTGCGGGCGGCCTCGCCCTTACGGCTGCCAGGTAGGACAGCGAGGAGCGGCTTGGCGGAGTCGATTCCGTGCTCGCGGCAGAATTCCTCGCGAGACTTGGTTGTGAAAACCTCGTTGACCAGCGGGTGACCGACGTATTTTGTAGGGACGCCGCGTGAGCCGAACCAGTCCTGCTCGAACGGGAAGATCGGCAGCAGCAGGTCGATACTTCGGCGAAGCTTGTGGACTCTCCACCCGCGCCAGGCCCACAGCTGCGGCGCGACGTAATAGACCACCGGTATCCCACGGCGCTTAAGTTTAGCCGCAACTCGTAGGTTGAAGTCCGGCGCGTCGGTCAGAATGGCGAAGTCGGGACGCCGCTCATCCGCCGCGGCGAGCAACTGACGGAACTTCCGGTAGATGCGCGGGATGTGGCGGATGACTTCGAAGATTCCGACCACGGCCAGGTCTTCCATGCGAACAACGGGTTCGACGCCCTGTTCGAGCAGTCGCGGCCCGGCGCAGCCGAAGAACCGCGCCTCGGGTAGCCGCTTCTTTAGCTCGGCGACCAAGCCGGCCGCATAACGGTCGCCGGAGGCTTCGCCGGCTGAGACGAGAACGTTCATCCCAGTCCGTCCCCCGTTGTAGGGGCGTAGCTTGCTACGCCCGCTTCGGCTTGCGCTAGAATCACGCGTAGAATGGCCTTCGGTCCGACCCTAGCATTGTTGGCGTTGGTCGCGCCTCTGGCGGCGCTGGCCCAATTGCCTCCACCAACGCCTCGCGAAAGCCCTCATATCGGCGGCGTCCGCCTCGGGATGGATTCGCTTGGACGGACGCTGCTGTGCCTTCAGCTCAATGAGCGCCACAAGACGCTGGAGCTGGTCGAACCGGTGCGCGTCGAGTGCGACGGGAAAGAAGCCGATACCGTCGTGATAACGGTTGACGAAGCGCCCGATCCGCAAACCCTCTGCCACCTAGCGCTCACGCCGCTCTCGGTCGTAATGACTGAGCTCAAGTCCGTCGTGATTCGGCGCTCTGAGCCGATGCAAGCACCAATAGACCTGTTGGCCAAGCTCGAGCCCTGGGGAGTCCGCACCTTCGCCGGGTTCCTTGACGCCTCAGGATTCGAGCGAATCGTGATGAAGGGCGCCGGCAAGTCCGTCGAACGTCAAATCTACGAACTGTCGTCGTGCAGCGAGATTGCGCCCCGAGCCGCGGACGGAAAGTCCGCGCCTAGAGACGCAGAGTAAAGGGAGTGGGCGCGGACTTTCCGTCCGCGGCTCGGTTTCGCGCCCTCTTGCCTTGGGTGGCTAGTTGCGGCGTTTTAGTACCCCTGTAAACGATTCCTGCACAAATCCGGCAGGAATTCCGAGCACCCTGCGTGAGCGGGGTGTCTTCCAACAACCCTATGGAGTGAACCCCAAGCGTGAGACAGTCGAAATCGGGACAGGTTACGATTCACCGCAAAACGCTTGCCTTCTTCGCTGTATCGTCGCACGCTGGTCCTAGCCGGGGAAGCGGAAGCGGGCTCTGCTGGAGAGCAACCCGCCAAGGAATACCCGGCCGCAAACTCATCAAGACGATGAGCGCCGGGGGCGGCCGCCAAGGTCGCTCCCGGCTTCTCCAACGCCGGCGATGTCTCCCTGCCCGCCCAGGGCCCATCGGATTGATAGATTTGCCTATGCCTCTCAAAACTCATACTTCGGATTCCTCGCTGCTGTTGCCGCCGGCCGCGCCAGCGCTTCAAACTCCGCCGGCGGACGATATCCCAACGCCGAATGCAGCCGGCGTTGGTTGTAGATCTCATCAATGAACTCGCCGATCGATGCGCGCGCCTCGTCAAGCGTGCGATAACGCTGCAACCAAACCTCCTCCGCCTTCAACGTCTTCATGAAACTCTCCGCCCGCGCGTTGTCGTAGGGGTTGCCGCGGCGGCTCATCGAGATGATCGCGCCGTGCTGCTCCAGCAGCTCGACATAGGCGCTCGAAGCGTACTGTACGCCTTGGTCGGAATGATGCATCCACCCCGCGGCAGGGCGTCTGAGCTCGAGCGCATCGCGCAACGCCCCTACAGCCAGCTCAGCTTTGAGCGTCGTCCCCAGCCGCCAGCCGACCACGCGTCGCGAGTAGGCGTCCAACACCACGGCGAGGTAGACGAACGCCTCGCGCAAGCGAATGTAGGTGATATCGGATTGCCACAACTGATCGACGCCGTCCACATTCAGGTGCGCCGCTAGATTCGGATAAACAGGTAAGAAGTGGTTCGAATCCGTTGTTAGCACGAAGCGCCGCTTGAGTACCGCCAGCAAGTTGTCCTTACGCATCATCCGCAGGACCTTTTTGTGATTGACGAGGAAGCCTTGGCGGCGCAGCTCGGCCGTCACGCGGCGGTAGCCGTAACGACGATTCTCGAGCGAAATCCGCTGCATGCGGTCACGCAATTCCATGTCGCACTCGGCGGGCGACGACACGGCGAGCCGGCGATAGAACCCGGCGCGATTCACGCGTCCGAGCTCGCAGGCGTGTTCGACGCTGAGCGAGCCTTTGGCGCTGATCTGCTCGACGATGGAGTAGATCCGCTCGCGCCACCGGCGTCGTTGGTCGGGGCTGCGAGGTTCAAGGCGCGAAAGGCTTGTCCGAAAAAATCGAGCTCTGCGGCTTGTTTGCCGAGCAGTCGTTCGAGCTCTGCGATGCGTTCGTCGCGCGGATCGCGAGGGATCTTGGGCGGCGCCGAGCGGCCGGGTTTCGGCCGGCCTCGCCGCCGGCTCAAGCCGTTGACGCCTTCCTGGCGATAGGCGTCCCGCCAGCGGTACAGCAGGCTGCGCTTGACGTCCAACTCGCGGCTTAGCGCTGTGCCGCTCTGGCCGGCTAGGAGCCGCCTGGCGGCGGCTTCCTTGAACTCCACCGTGAACTCCCGCGGCTTGCGCGGCTTGAGACTTTCCATCCTGGACTCCTTTCCATTCGCTGAAATTCGTCCCGAATTTCAATGTCTCATTTTTAGGGTTCACTCCATACATCAACAGGGGACGGCTGCCGGCCGTCCGTCGTCGACCCGCTCTCAGGCGAGACCGAGAGCCAAGGCCCGCCTGCGGAAAAGCCGCCTGCACGGATCTGCGCGGGGGGCGACGGGCAACCGTCGTTCCTACCGCGACCCGGCTCGCGATGCCTTGCGAGGCGGCTTCGCGGCTGTCGTTTCCAAGACTTGTCTCCCCAAGACTGGGGAGACGGCAAGCCTGGCGGCTCGCGCCACGTCAGCTGTGGTATTGTTTTTCCTCGATGGCAGCGCCTAGAGCACAGTGGGGATCACGAGTCGGCTTCATCCTAGCGGCAGCCGGTTCGGCGGTCGGACTCGGCAACATCTGGAAGTTTCCCTACGTCACCGGCCAGAACGGCGGTGGCGTGTTCATCGCGGCGTACATTATCTGCGTGCTGCTGATCGGAATCCCGGTGATGTGCTCGGAGATCATCATCGGGCGGGCGGCCAAGAAGTCGCCGGTTAGCGCCATTCGATCGCTGGGCGGCGGTATCTGGACCAGCTTCGGCTGGCTGGGCGTGGCGGCGGCGGCTTCGCTGCTGTCGTACTACAGCGTCATCGCCGGCTGGGCCCTGCACTACTCCTTCATCTCGATCTCAGGCCAACTCGTCGCGGCGGGGTCGGAGGGCGTCGCGAAGGTTTTTACGGACCTGGTTTCTTCGCCTGAGCTCAACCTGTTCTGGCACCTGGCCTTCATGGTCCTCACCGTGGGCGTCGTGCTCGGGGGAGTGTCGCACGGCATTGACCGCTGGTCGCGGATCCTGATGCCGGCGCTGCTTGCGATGCTCCTCGGCCTGGTCGTGCGGGCCGCCTTCTTGCCGGGATTTTCCGAGGGGATGGACTTCGCCTTCGGCATCCGCCCGGAAGAGTTTCGGCCGGAATCCCTGCTCGCCGCGCTCGGCCAAGCGTTCTTCAGCCTCAGCATCGGCATGGGCACGATGCTGACCTACGGCAGCTACCTGAGCAAGAAGAACGACATCATGAGCTCGTCGATACAGATCAGCGGACTCGATATGTTGGTCGCTATCCTGGCCTCGATCGTCATCTTTCCGATCATCTTCACCTACGCCGAGTTAGAGCCGACTCAGGGCCCCGGGCTGCTGTTCGCGAGCATTCCCACCGGGCTGATTCAGATGCCTTTCAGCGGGCTACTGCTGTCGATCTTCTTCGTCTTGCTGGTCTTCGCCGCACTGACGAGCGCCATTTCGCTGCTCGAGGTGCCAACCTCGTTTCTGATGGACGAGCTGGGCTGGGACCGCCGCAAGGCCGCCCTGATCGCCGGCGTCGTGATTTTCGTCTACGGAATCCCTTCGGCGCTGAGCGGGGTCGGCGGGACGTTCTCGGGTTGGCTTGACGGGCTCGACTGGATCGTCTCCAACCTGATGTTCCCGCTGGGCGGGGTCGGCCTGTCGATGTTCGTGGGCTGGCGTTTGGACGCCGCGATTCGCCAAGAACAATACATGTCGGGGACGAGCTTCGGGGTCCTCTACACGGTCTGGCTGGTGCTGTTGAAATACCTCGTGCCGGTCGCGATTACAGTTGTGTTCCTCAACGGGATTGGAGTCCTGAAGGTTTAGGCCCAACTGCTTGCTGGGCGAGGCATGCCTCGCCCCTACGGCCGATCGGCTGTTTTCAACGACGTAGGGGCTTGGCATGCCAAGCCCGTCTTGCCGTGGGACTTTGCCGTGCCGCGCGCGTTAAGCAAGCGGGCCCATGTTCCGCTACGCTAGTAAATCCCCAAAACAAGGAGAAATCGTCATGCAAATGCTCATCGCCGGAGATTGGGTCGACGCCGCCGAAACCATCGCCGTCAACAATCCCTTCGACAATTCGACTGTGGACACCGTCCCCAAGGCCACTCCCGACGACATCGAGCGCGCCATGGCATTTGCCGCGGAAGGCGCCCGCAAGCTCCGCAAAGTCCCCGGCCACGACCGCTACCTCTGGCTAATGAAGGCCGCCAAGCTGATGAAAGAGCGCCTCGACGACCTGGGCCAGACGATCACGCTCGAAGAGGGAAAAATCCTCGCTGAAGGCAAAGGCGAAGTCGGCCGAGCCATCGAAACGATGATCGGGTCGGCGGAAGAGGCCAAGCGCCTGGGCTCCGAGGTCGTCCCATTAGACGGCTCCCCCGGGGCGGGAAACGCGTTCGGTTTTACGATTCGGGTTCCATGCGGCGTTGTGCTGGCTGTGACGCCTTTCAATTTCCCGCTGAACTTGGTTTGCCACAAGGTGGGCCCCGCGATCGCCGCCGGCAATAGTGTCGTGATCAAGCCGGCGACTGATACTCCGTTGGTTTGTCTTAAATTCGCGCAATGCCTGCTCGACGCGGGCGTTCCGCCGGAAGCCGTGCAAGTCGTTACCGGGTCCGGCGGAACGATCGGCGATTTGATTTGCAGCGACCCGCGTGTACGCAAGATTAGCTTCACCGGCAGCAAGGAAATCGGCGAACGCATTTGCCGCACCGCCGGTCTCAAGAAAGTCACCATGGAGCTCGGAAGCAACGCACCCGTGATTGTCCTACCCGACGCTGATCTCGAAAAGGCGGCGAATGCGATTGCGACGACCGGCTTTGCCAACGCCGGCCAGGTTTGCATCTCCGCCCAGCGGATCATCGCCCATGAGGACATTTACGGCGATTTGATCGACGCGCTCAAACCTGTGGCCGAGGGCTTCTCGACCGGGAATCCGCTCGAAGGCGGCGTCAAGTGCGGTCCGATGGTGCGCGTGGAGGATGCTGTGCGGGTCGAAGAGTGGGTCAACGAAGCAACTGCAGGCGGCGCGCGTATCGTGGCCGGCGGAGAGCGTGACGGCGCTGTCTACGCCCCAACCGTGCTCGCCGACGTGCACCCGGACATGAAGATTTCGCGCGAGGAGGTTTTTGGCCCGACGGTGGGGCTCACGCCGGTCGCCAACGTCGACGAGGCGATCGCCTACGCCAACGACACGAGCTACGGTCTCTCGGCGGCGGTCTTCACCGAGAACCTCGACAACGCAATGAAATTCGCCCGCGAGGTCGACGCCGGCAACATCCACATCAACTGGGGGACGCAGTGGCGCGCCGACCTGATGCCCTATGGCGGACTGAAGGACAGCGGTTTCGGCAAGGAGGGCCCCAAATACGCCGTCCAAGAGATGAGCGAGCTCAAGATGGTTGTTATGCATTTGAAGGGCTGAGGGTTAGAATCAACTCCGTGAGCCTCGTAGATGCACCTCCAGTCAGCATCGAAACCTACGATGCCTTCCCAAAGGATGAATGGCAGAAATGGGAACTGAGCGCCGGTAAACTTGTATCGAGATACGGCGATGACCCTGGAGGCCGTCCCTACCGCAGCCTTCTGCGCGGGGAGCTGCTCGCCGCATTGTTCGTCTACCTGCGGGGTGAGAAGCGAGGACTGGCGATTTCGGGCCAGGACTTCAAGTTGGCTCCCAATACCGTCCGCCGACCCGACATTTCATTCATCTTGACTGAGCGGCTCAACCTAGTCGCTGACGATCCGACGATCGTGATGGGGCCCCCGGACCTCGCTATCGAATTCGTGTCACCGAAGAACCGGCGCAATGACATCGATCAGAAAATCCAACAGCTTCTTGAGGCGGGCTGCGGACAGGTTTGGCTGCTCAGCGCCGATCCGGAACTGTTCAGCACTCTCGAGGAGCTAGAGCAGTTTCCTGTCCGTCCGAAGGCGGATGACATCGTGGCGCCGGACGAGATACTAGCTGCGCCCGTCAACGCCTCAGCAAAGCTTGTTTATGCGTCGCTTGCAGTCGTTTGCACTTCCGGCGGTCGTCGTGAGCTGGGCCTAGACGACACTCTCGAAGCGCCGGCAATGCTTCCTGGCTTCCGCGTTGAGCTGCGGGAACTTTTCAAGTCGGCCTCGCTCTAGCGTATGCATTTGAACGACCGAGGGTTAGAATCAAGGTCATGAGCGCGGCTACGTCATCGTTAGTCACCGTCGACCAGTACGCACGGCTTCCCGAAGAGGAATGGCGCAAGTACGAACTGAGCGAAGGGGAACTGGTTCCGCGGTATGGAGACGAGATGGGCGCGCGACTCGACCACGATTTGCTTCGAGATGAAGTGCGGATGGCACTGGCGCTGTACCTTCGCAAAGAGAAACGAGGAATCGCCGTCGTCGAGCACGATTTCCGCCTCTCGCCCAGCGTCATACGTCGCCCGGATGTAGCTGTGGTGCTCACAGAAAACAAGGAGCTGATCGCAGACGCGCCCGCGATCGTCCCCGGGCCGCCGGATCTCGCGGTCGAGGTGACTTCTCCGAGCAACCTGTCCGACGATATCGAGCTGAAGATCCGGCAGCTACTTGATGCCGGGTGCCGGGCCATTTGGTTGGTGCATCCCAGGCGGCAAATCGTGGTCGTCCGAACGACGATTGACCGCTATGAGGTTGGAATTGACGGTGTGCTCGACGCCCCGGATTTGCTCCCTGGTTTCCGGCTCGAACTTCGCTTGCTGTTCGCATCAGCACAGCTGTAGTCACCCATGAGACGAACGGTTTCTAGGTCACTTTCCGTCGTCCTGCTCACCGGCATCGGCTGTGCCCCGGAGTCCACCATCTCCTACCCTGAAACCCATCGCTCCGACCACGTGGACATCCACCACGGGGTCGAGGTCGCCGACCCCTACCGCTGGCTCGAGGACGACGTCCGCGAATCAACCGAAGTCGCCGATTGGGTCAAGCGCCAAAACGAGGTCACCTTCGCCTACCTGAAGGCCATCCCCGAGCGCGACAAGATCGAGAAACGTCTAACCGAGCTCTGGAACTACGAAAAATACTCGACCTTCTTCCAGAAGGGCGGCCGCTACTTCTTCTTCAAGAATGACGGCTTGCAGAACCAAGACGTCCTCTACGTACAAGAATCGCTCCGCGGCGAACCCCGCGAGTTGGTCGACCCCAACAAGTGGGCCGCCGACGGCACCTCCGCCTTGGGCGCCTACGAGGTGAGCCCCGAAGCGCGCTACCTCGCCTACGCCGTCAACGATGCCGGGTCGGACTGGCAGACCTGGCGGGTGCTCGAAATCGACTCGGGACGCGTCCTTGATGACGAGCTTCGATGGAGCAAATTCTCCGGCGCCTCGTGGACCAAGGACGCCCGCGGTTTCTACTACAGCCGCTACGACGAGCCTCAAGAGGGCGCGGCCTTCCAGGACACCAACCTGAACCAAAAGGTCTTCTTCCACAAGGTCGGCACGCCGCAATCGGAGGACACTCTGGTCTACCAACGGCCCGACCACCCCGACTGGGGATACCAGGCCGAAGTCAGCGACGACGGCCGCTGGCTGGTCATCACCATCTGGAAAGGCACCGACGAGAAGTATCGCGTCGCCTACCAAGACTTGGCGAAACCCGGCAGCGCTCCGGTCGACCTGATCGACAACTTTGACCACGAATACACTTTCATTGATTCGGAGGGGTCGACCTTCTACTTCCAGACCGACCTTGACGCCCCGACCCGCCGGATCGTGGCGATCGACGTCCAACGCCCGGACGAGAGGCGTGAAGTCGTCGCGCCGACTGAAGAGACGCTCATTGCCTCGGGATTCGTCGGCGATGCGTTCGTCGCCCAGTACCTCAAGGACGCCCGTTCGCAGGTCAAGCTCTACTCGATCGACGGCGAGCTCGTTCGCGAAGTCGAGTTCCCCGGCATCGGGACCGCCGGCGGGTTCTATGGCCAGAAAGGCGATACGGAGACCTTTTACTCGTTTTCGAGCTTTGCGCTGCCGCCGACCGTCTATCGCTACGACATGGCCACCGGAGCCGGCGGTCAACTCTACCAGGCCAAGGTGCCGGCCGACCTTTCGGCGTATGAGACCAAGCAGGTCTTCTACAACTCCAAAGACGGCACGCGCCTCCCGATGTTCATCACCCACCGCAAGGGGATCGAGCTCGACGCCTCGCACCCGACGCTGCTCTACGGCTACGGCGGCTTCAACATCCCCATCACCCCGGAGTTCTCGATCACGACGTTCTCATGGCTCGACCTCGGCGGAATTTGGGCCGTGGCCAACCTTCGCGGCGGCGGCGAATACGGCGAACGCTGGCATCGCGCCGGGACGAAGCTCCAGAAGCAGAACGTCTTCGACGACTACTTCGCCGCGGCCGAGTGGTTGATCGACAACAAGTACACGCGCACGGACAAGCTCGCCATCCACGGCCGCAGCAACGGCGGCCTACTCGTCGGCGCCGCGATCACTCAACGCCCCGACCTTTTTGGGGCGGCACTCCCGGGTGTGGGCGTGATGGACATGCTGCGCTTCCACAAATTCACCGCCGGGCGGTTCTGGGTGGACGACTACGGCTCGGCCGACAACGCCGAGGAGTTCGCGGCGCTGCGGGCCTACTCCCCCTATCACAACCTTCAGAACAACTCGGAGTATCCGCCGACGCTGGTGACGACCGCCGACACCGACGACCGCGTCGTCCCGGGCCATAGTTTTAAGTTCGCCGCTGAGCTGCAGCACCGCCACAAAGGTCCGGCGCCCGTTCTGATTCGCATCGAGACCTCGGCCGGTCATGGCGCCGGCACGCCGACCAGCAAGCTGATTGAAAAGCGCGCGGACGAATGGGCGTTCTTGGTGAAGGCCCTCGGCGTAACGCTCGATTGAGACGCGACCCAGAGGCGTGGGCGGGAATCCACGCTCGCTACGACGGGTCTGACTCGGTGGTCGCGACTTGTGCGAGTACACTAATGGACGACGATGGTCCGTCTAGTCGCATTGGCCCTTTGCGCTCTGCCCTTACTTGCTGACACCTTCAGCGAGTCCGTCGCCCCGATCCTCGCGCGCCGCTGCGTCCAATGCCACGGCCCGGTCGCGCAAAACGCCGGCGTCCGGCTCGACACGCTTTCCTCGGACCTCATCAGCGACCGTCGCGCCGCCGAAACCTGGCATGACGTTCGTAACGCACTGAATCGCGGGCAAATGCCGCCCAAGGGTGCGCCCGGCCTAACCTCCGATGAGCGCGACGATCTCATGGGTTGGCTCAACGCGGAGATCGAGCGCGCCGTCAAGGCCGGCCGCGCCACCGGCGGCGAAGTCGTGATGCGGCGTCTCAATCGCTTCGAGTACCAGAACACGATGCGCGACCTGCTGGGACTCGATCTCGACTACTCGAAAAACCTGCCGCCGGACGAGTTCAGCCCTGACGGGTTCCAGAACAACGGCGCCGCCCTGCGCATGTCGGCGTTGCAGCTCGAATACTATCTCGATGCCGCCCGCCGGGGACTGCGGCGGGCAATTGTCGAAGGGCCGGCGCCCCCTGTCTACTCCTTCCAGGCCGACGAGACGGTTGAGGACAAGGAAAGAGCCACTGACTGGTCGAATCGTCTCGGGCGAACGGGCGTGTTTGTCGCGCGAGCGCCGGAGTTTCCCGACGAGGGGGAGTTCGTCGTTCGCGTGCGGGCGCATGCCGAGATCCCCGAAGGCTCTCCCTACCCGCGGATGCACGTGACCTTGGGATACCGCGCCGACACACAAACTCCGAACCGCGACGTTGGCCTCGTCGATGTCACCAGTGTCACGAGCCGAGAATTCGAGTTCCGCGGACGGATCGAGGAGTTCCCCCTACAAAGCCGCACGCAGAGCAAGTACCCCGGGCTACTGATCTGGATCCGCAATGTGTACCGCGACGGGCAGCCGACTCCGACGGGCGAGAAGGTCGAGCTCTTGGTCGACGGCAAGAAAAAGCAGGAGTGGATCTTCACCGAAGACCCGGCCTTCCCGAAGATCGTCGTCGAGTCGGTCGAGTTCGGCGCGCCGTCGTTCCAGGCTTGGCCGCCGGAACATCACACGCGGATCTTGACCGAGCTTCCGTCGTCGCGTTCCGACGAGCCGGCCATCGCCCAAGACGCGGTCCGGCGCTTCATGTCGCGAGCCTTCCGCAGACCGGCCGCCCCTGAGCCCGTCGCTTCAGCGATGGGTTTCTTTGCCAAAGTCAGGCCAACGGTTAGCACCTTCGAAGAAGCCATCCGCGAAACGCTCGCGATGACCTTGATCTCGCCCGACTTTCTGTACTTGGTCGAAGACGGCGACCGCGACAACTACGAGCTCGCCTCGCGGCTGTCGTACTTCCTGTGGTCGACGATGCCGGACGATCGCCTGATGCAGTCGGCCGACGCCGATCTGAGCGATCCCCAGACGCTTAGCGCCGAAGTCGATCGCATGCTCGACGACCCGCGAGCCTGGGCGTTCGTCGAACAGTTTTCGGATCAGTGGCTTGACCTCGCCGGCGTCGACCGGATCGCGATCAACCCCAACTACTACCCCGACTTCGACAACTCGCTCAAAGCCGAAATGCGCCGCGAGACGCAACACTTCTTCGCCGAGGTGCTGTTCAAAGACCTCAGCGCACTGAACTTTCTGAGGGCGGACTTCGCCATGCTGAATCAGCCGCTGGCCGCCCACTATGGGGTCGACGGCCCCCGCGCGGCCAAGTTCGAACGAGTCTCGGTCGGCAAGGGACAGGGCGGGCTCCTGACTCAAGCCAGCGTCCTACTGGCGAACTCGACTGGCGAGGATTCTCACCCCATCGAACGAGGCGTCTGGGTGCGAAGCGCCTTGCTTAACGATCCCCCGCCCCCGCCGCCGCCGTCGGTTCCGAACCTCGACAACGGCCAGACCGACGTTAGCCTGCTCCCTCTCAAGCAGCAACTCGAGCTCCACCGCGACAACGCTGCCTGCGCCTCATGCCATCGAGGCATCGACCCCTGGGGCATCGCGCTCGAGGAATTCGACGCCGTCGGGCTCCGACGCGAAACCATCCTCCGCCGACTCGGCGAACGCGAAGAGCGTCACCCGGTGGATGCGGCCGCGGTGCTACCCGACGGCCGTTCCGTCGACGGCGTAGATGACCTCACCAAGTACCTGGTCGAGAAGAAACAGCACGAGTTCGCGCGAGCTCTAACCGAGAAGCTGTTGAGCTACGCTCTTGGCCGCTCGCTCGAAATTGGCGACGAGCCGACGGTCGAAAAAATCACCGCCCAATTCGCTCAAGGCGGCTACCATCTAAAACACCTGATTACAATGATTGTTACAAGCGAAGAGTTCCGAGGCGCCTGATGAGCGAGAAATCCTGGCACTTGAATCGACGAACGTTCCTCCACGGGGCGGGCGTCTCTCTGGCCCTGCCGTTCTTCGAGTGCATGGCGACCGACGCCGAGCACAACCCCTCACCGAAGCGCTTCTGCGCCGTCTACTTCCCCTACGGCATCGTCGACCGTCAGCCGGGCGACGGCGCTGCCTGGAACTGGTTCCCCAACGGCGAAGGCCGCGACTTCGAGCTCAACAAGAGCCTCCAGCCGCTCGAGCCGCTGCGGAATGACCTGACGATCCTGGCGGGGCTGTCGCATCCCAACGGCCGCAATATGGGCGGGCATGATACGGCCGACAACTGGCTGACCGGGGCCGAGCTCAAGGCGGGTCACCTCGACAACACGGTCTCGATCGACCAGCTGATGGCGATGCAGTTCGGTGAGATGACGCGCTTCTCGTCGATGACGCTCTCCACCGATGGCGGCGTCGGCGAGCCTACGCGCTCGAGCACCCTGTCGTTTAGCCGCACCGGACAACCCGTCCCCGCGCAAAACAAGCCGCGGCTCGTGTTCGATCGCTTCTTCGGACGCGACCCGGCGTCGCTGACCCAGCAGCGCCAACGCCTCGACAACTCAGGCAGCATGCTCGACCTGGTCCTCGATCACGCGACCTCGCTACGGGGCCGCCTAGGCAAGTACGACCAGGCCAAGCTTGACGAATACCTTTCATCGGTCAGGCAGATCGAGCAGCGTGTCGAACGCTCCGAGCGTTGGCTCGACGTTCCCAAGCCCTCGGTCGACTCCACTGGACTCCACCTCGATGCGGACGACTCCACGCCGCGCGAGTTGATCCAGACAATGTACGACTTGATCTACCTGGCGTTCCAAACCGACTCGACGCGCATCGCCACCTACCAGCTCGGCAACATGAACGGCGCCACCTCGATCGCGGGCAAGTTCCCGCAGTTGCTCGGGTACGCCAGCAACATGCACCAGCTCGCCCACGGCGCGCGCCGTGGCGAGGCCGGCGCCGAACCGCTTGGGAAATGGGATTTATTCTTGACGCAACAGCTCGCCTATTTCATCGAGCGGCTGCGCTCGACCTCAGAAGGCGACAGCACGCTGCTTGAGAAGACCTTGGTGCTCTATGGCAGCAGCAACTCGCAGACACACGTGAACTTAAACTTCCCCTTGCTGCTGGCGGGTGGCGGGCGGCTCGGGCTGACCCACGGGCAGTTCCTGAAATTCGACGAGTCGACCCCGATGTCGAATCTTCTGGTGACGCTGCTTAACCGGCTCGACACGCCGACCGAGTCGTTCGTCGACAGTACGGGCGAGTTGACTGAGATCCTGGCGTAGCCGCGAGCGCGGGCGAGGCATGCCTCGCCCCTACGACCAAATGGCGCCTTTCGCGACGTAGGGGTCAGGCATGCCTGACCCGTCTTGCTAGCGCCCTCCGGCGCCGCCTAGCGAGTCGATCTCCTCATCAGCTTTGGCCGCCATCTCGTCAGCGGTGTGCTGCGACACAAGACCGCTCGTCACAGCCCTCTGAATCGCCGCTTTCTCCGCCCGGAGCAACGCCGCCCGGGCGTGCTGCTCCTCTTGTTCCAAACGATCAGCATGATCGACATGCTGCTGCTGGACTTGCTCGTCTAGAGCCTCCCGGCGAGACAGGAGTTCCGCGTGCAGGCGGTCGTAGGTCGATGGCGAGACAACATGGTCGCCACGCAGTTTGTCGAGCTGCGAAAGCGCCGAGGCCACGGCCAGCTGGCGAACCTTCGTCCGGTCGTACTCGTCCTCCTCGCCCGTCTTGACGCCGATCAGCGGGAGTAGCGGCGCGATCGTCAACCCCTGCACGATGATCGAGAACGCGACAACACCGAATGTCATCGCGAAGATCAGTTGCCGCTCCGGGAAGTCCGCCGGCAAAGAAAGCGCAAGCGCAATCGACACGCCGCCGTGGATTCCGCCCCAGGTCATCACGTGCTGCCAGGCCAGCGAAATCGGCTCGGTGAAGCGGTTCGCGATCGGCGTAAGCGAGTACACCGCGACGATTCGCGCCAGTAGGACGACGCCGATCGCAATCAAAATTGGGACGGCGTAGTCGGCCAAATCAAACAAGTGAACCTGCAGGCCGATCAGCAGGAAGATCAGCGAGTTCAGTACGAAGCCGACGTATTCCCAGAACGACCACAACGCGACGCGGGTCCGCGAGCTCATGCCGACCTCTGCGCCGAAGTTCCCGATGATCAGCCCCGCGGCAACGGTCGCGATGACGCCCGAGACGTGCAGCTCTTCGGCCAGCAAGAACGATCCATAGGCCAGGATCGTCGTCAAGGTGATCTCGACTTGGGGGTCGTCAATCTGCTGTGTGACACGGCTGACGACGTAGCCCAATACCGCCCCGACCGCCGCCCCGCCGATCGCCACGAAGAGGAACTGCAACACTCCCGCGCCCACGTCGAGCTCGTTGCTGGCGACTCCGACGACGAGGATCTGGAAGAGCACGACGGCGGTCCCGTCGTTGAATAGGCTCTCCCCCTCGACGATCACCGAGAGCCGCTTCGAGACGCCAAGCTGCTTGAACAACGCCAGCACCGAAATCGGGTCGGTGGCGGCGATCAATGCTCCGAAGACCAGCGCCGGCATCAGCGCGAGCCCGACCGTCAAGTGAACCAGCCAACCCGAGACGAGCGTCGCGATCAGCACGCCAAACACTGCGACCATCAGGATCGGCGCGAAATTGCTGACTAGACTTCGGAATCGAATATTGATCCCCGCCTCAAAGAGAAGCCCGGGCAGGAAGACCAGAAAGACCAGGTCCTTCGTTAGCCAGTCCGTGCCGCCTTCGCCGAGCAGGTGCTCGAGCACAGGGATATGCGAGACGCCGATCAGCAATCCGCCGATAACAAGAGCAACCGTGTAGGGGATCTTCAGCCGCCGAGTCACCATCGCGATCAGCGACGCGACGATCAGGAGGATTAGCAGCAGCTCGACGACGGTATGAGTTCCCACGTCTTGATTATTTCAAACATTCCGCTTGAATCGGAACGTCAGCAGCAAAGGCCAGCCCGGGTGTTTGCCGCGGTCGTCGATATGCTCGGTCATTTCTTCGATCACCAGGCCGGCACGGACGGACGCCATAACGAAGTCGCTGATCTGGTGACCAACGCTGCGGGGCCGCACATCCTGGCCGGTCTTGGGGTCATGGAAGTGCGCGCTGACGCCGCGAAGAAACATCGCCGGGTGCATTTCGATGACGATGACTTGGGCCTCGGGGCGGCAGATTCTCGCCATTTCGCTGAAAGCTGTGTCCAGATTCACGACATGTTCAAGCGCTAGCGAGCACAGGACACGATCGAACTGAGAGTCGTCGAACGGGAGGGGGCTCTCGAGGTCACGGACGGCGAAACGGATCCGTCCGGCGCCGGGCCGCTGGCGGGCCTGCGAGAGCATACCCTCTGAGAAATCGACTGCGGTGACCTCAGCCCCGGCTTCGGCCATTTCGACGGAGTTGCGGCCGGTCCCGCAGCCGAGGTCGACCACCTGGAGTCCGCGCACGTCACCGAGCAACCGGCGGATTTCACGTTGCTTGAGAGCGACGGCCGGGTTGCCCTTGTTGTCATAATGCGGCGCCCAGCGATCGTAGCCTTCACGGGCGGGCAGGATGAGCTTGGAGTCGGACATGACGTCGAGTTAAGACTTGAACCGCTTGCTTAGGGGCTGTGAAAAAATCGCCCGTTGAGCGCGAAAGACGGTCGAGGCATGCCTCGCCCCTACGGACGATCGTTTGTTTTCAACGACGTAGGGGCTTGGCATGCCAAGCCCGTCTTGCCGGAATTGGATCCCCGACATTTTTTCACAGCCCCTTACGCGCGCGCACGGCAACCGCGCGCCGTTTCTTTCGGTCAACGGTCCACGGATCAATCTTTCTCAGCCAGTCGAATGACCGGCGCAAGCAGGTTGTCCACCGGCGCGTAATCATCGGTCAGAACCAGGCGATTCGAGCGTTTTCGTATGACGTCGCGGTGCTTGGGCTCGAGCAGCGCAGTGCTGTATTCGTCGTAGTCGAGAGACTCGAGATCGAGCAGCCGCGTCGAACCCACGACAACAAATGTATCCCGCGCATCCTCGTCACTCGGACCGCCCAGCGAAGTACAGAAGACGTAGACATGGGGGAAAGTCTTCTCGAGCGTGTTCACCATCGCGCCGAGGAATTTCGCGGACTGATAGATGTCGATCACATTGGCTAGAAAAACGCCCTCGTCGCTCATCAGCTTGCGAATCTTCTCGTTGAACTCGTACGTCGTGAGGTGAAACGGCGGCGAGTAGTGGCTGAACGCGTCACCGTAGACCAGGTCGAACTTGCCGACATCCTCGCCGCGCTCTTGCCGCAGCAGCAGGTCGTCGACGTGATTGCGTGCGTCCAGGTTGTAGATCCGCATTTGCGGATCAGGCTCGAGCCCGAACGCTTCAAACGCCGCTCGCGTTACGGCCGGGTCAATCTCCGCGACTTCGGCATAGCTGCCGGGGTAGTGGCGCAACATCCAGGCCGGAAAGACGAACCCGCCTCCGCCCAGGAAGAGTCCCCGCGCTTTGCGCTCCTCCGGCAGCGTCTCAATTGCCGTGTGAGTTACGCCGGCGTAGATCCGCTCATAGTCATACTGCAGATCATCGGGATCGTACAGCGCGATGTAAGCGTGGATAAGGTAGTCGAGCGTCATCGAGCGCACATCGGGAAGGTCGAGCTCCTCTTCGATACGGATGTAGGAATAGTTCGACTCCTCCTCGAAGAAGACCCATTCGTCCTGACTGGTTCGGAACCCTAGGCGCTCCCCAGCCGTCATCGCCCAGGCCCACGGACCGGTGGCCGCCAGCAGGCTCGCCCCCAGAACACCCGCCCAGACATACGGCAACAAACTCTGCGCCCCGAAGTAGAACGCCATTAGCAGCAGTGCGCCGGAAACGAACAGCAGGGTCGTCACGGTCCCCATCTTCGCGATCAAGAAAAACCCCGTCAGGAAGGTCCCGACAATGCTTCCAACCGCTCCCCAGGAGTAGACGCTGCCGACGGTGCGTCCGAGACGGCTGCTCGTTTGGATGGCCATCTTCGCCGCTACGGGCGAGATCATCCCCAGCACGGCCGCCGGCGTGAAGAACGTGAACAGGACGTGCAAAGCGATCCGAAGAGTCCACTCCTGGTCCCGCATGAACATCCACGCCCCGACCCGATCGTTGAGCAGCGGGATGGTTAGACAAGTGGCCGAAGCAATGAGGAACAGCGAAGACAGCGCTTCTTTGGGCTTGTAGCGGTCCGCGATCAGCCCGCCCATGTAGTTCCCGGCCGCGATTCCGGACAGGACGATCCCGATGACCGAGGTCCAGGTATAAAGCGAGCTGCCCAGATGGCGCGCGATGAGCCGGCTGGCAACCAACTCGACGACCATGATGCACAGGCTCGAGAAAAAGACGGTGAAGTGTGGGGTGATCAGAGCCAAACGGCTAGGCTTGGCGGCTGCTTCGGTTGACATCGACAACGGTAAGGCGCGTGCGCGATCTCCTAGGTTGCGCTAGAGCGACGTCGCACCGCAAGGCGTCTGTCGTAAATCGTCCACCCGGCTAGGCCCATCAGGCAGAGCAACGAAAGGGTCTTCGCAACCCTCATCTCGAACCCCCCGTCGTAGGTGAGCTCGATTTCGCACGGGCCCTGGCAGTTCGGCGTCAGCACCATGAACCCCAGTCCGTCTCGCTCGATGGGAATCGCCCGACCGTCGACCTGAGCGCGCCAGCCGGGCCGATAGGTGACTTGAACCGAGACGAGATGGTTGGGTTCGAGGCTCGAGTCGAGGACGATTCCGGAAGCGTCCGTCCATTCCATCGCGACCAGCGGGAGAGAGTCGTCTTCGAGCGCGAGAACGTAAGCCCTCGCCTGGTCGAGATCGATATTGTTGACTGGCGCACGCGAGACCACATCGCCGGGACGAATCGCGTGTGCCAGAGAGTCCGAACGCATGGGAACCTCATAGATCGCGTCCCCTCCCTCACGCCAAATCTCCTTCAAGATTCCATCGAATTTGTGAGGGTCTCGGTAGGCGGGATAGGCGTCTCGAGTTTCCGGCCCTTGAACGACCACGGCCCGAGCCCCGTACGCCCTGAGCCAAACGGCGGTGTCTTCTCCGTCGTTTTCGGTGAACGGAATCCCGTATCGCACGATGTGGATCTGCGGATTGCTGATTCCCTGGTCAAATCCGCCGCCGACCTGAGGGTTGTCGGCAAATGCATCAAGCCAGAATTGAGTCGACCCAACGGTGAAGATGCGCTGACCTGAAAGGTTCTGGTCGAGCCAGCGAGCGGTCTGGTACTCCACAGTGGACTCGATGTCGATGTCCCTGATCAGTTGGCTGCCATAACGCGCTGCCGGCCAGATCAGCAGAACAACGAGGACCAATCCGGCGGCGGGCGCCGCGCGAGGCCGGCGGAGGTTAAGGCGCGCGAACGCCCAGCCGGCGAGTAGCGACAGACCCATGTCCATCTCGAGGCTGTAGCGCAGCGGCTGCGGCAGGATGTAAGCGCCCGTCCAGTCGGCCATCAGCGGCAGCACGGCCATCGGAGCCGCGAAGAGGCTGGCGAAGCGTAGAAAGAAGCCGGCCCGCCGAGCTGCGAACGCGAGCGCGGCCAATACCGCCAGCAACATCGCCCCATAAATCGCTTGTTCCCAACCTAGGGTGAAGTCGCCGCCAATCTGTTGCGCGTTTCGGCGGACATCGGCAATGTTCGAGGGCGGAATCCAAGGGGACGCCGTTAGGTACGCGACGGCGCCGATCCCCGCGCCTCGTAAGGCGCTCGCCGCACCAAACTTCGCCGCTAGGTAGGCGGCCACGGCGATAGCCAACGCGAACGCCGCGAGCCAATTCGAAAGTACGACCGCCGACAAAGCGAGAACTGCGCACGACACGCGCCCGCCGCCGGGCCGTTCGAGCGCGCGGTCGAGGGCGATCAACGCCAAGGGGATCAAAGCCATCCCCGTGGCGTGAGGCGCCTCGCCATAGACAACCAGAGCCTGCAGCCGGCGAGGGCCAAGCAAAGCGCCCACGTCGCCCCCGACGCTCGGGAGCAACCAGTTCGAGAACGGCAGCAGCGAATACGCCAGCCCACAGGCAAGGCCGGTTAGACGATCACCCGAAAAGCGCCAGGCCAGCGCGAACCACCCCACCGGCCCAAGACAATAGACCGAAGCGCCAACGATGTGGTGCGCCCAGGCGGGCGAGACGCCACCGACCCACGCGACGCCGGCCGTCAAGAAATGAGTGACGGGCGGGTAAGTGTTCTCATAAGGAATTCCGCAGTACCAGAGCGGAAACCAACCGAACTGACCCCAGTGCTCGAGAATATATCGAGCCAAACCGATATACGCCCCCTCGATCGAGCCCATGTAAGGCAGGTATTCGACGGTCAAGAGCTTGCCGGCGATCGTCAGATTCACCGCCAGCAAGGCGGCCACGCAGGCGAGCGATCGAATCATGCGTAGAGCCAATCGGGGTAGCGGTCGCGAACCGGTCCCGTCTTGCGGCCGACGGCATAGATGCCTTCTTCGCGCAGCTCGGTCGGAAGTCCGTGCTTCTTGAGGATCGGCTCGACCCAATCAAACTGCCGCGGATCTCGTCCGCCGCAGGGACCGGTCTGGATCACCCGCGTTTCGTATCCGGCGTCACGAAGCAGGTCGGGGAGCTCGCGCGGCGCATACTCGCGACTGTGCTTGGGGTCGACGACGCCTTCCTTGGGCTTGATATATTGCGAGAACTGTTGGGGCTGCCAGCCCGTGAGGATCGCCGCAACTCCGCGGCTGGCGCAGATGTTCGGAGTGGTCATGACGATCGCGCCGCCCGGCCGCGTCACACGATTGATCTCACTCATCATCGCCATCGGGTCGTGCTGCAAGTGCTCGAGCACCTCACAACATAAGACCAGTGCGAAATGCCCGTCGGCATACGGGAAGCGGTCTCGTTCGGCGTCGAAGAGATCGATTTCGCACGCGAAACGGTCTCCGCCCGACGAGCGGATCTCCTTGTGCACGGTTTCGCCGAGCAGACCCAGATCGGCGCCGCGCACCTCGCCGTATCCGAGGCGGTGGTGGAGGGCGGGCGTCATTTGCATGTACGCGCCCATCTCGAGCGCTCGATCGCCAGCCCCACCGGGCGGAGTGAGCTCCAGGGTATGCAGAATTCTGGCCATGTGATCGCGCGCGTAAGCCTCGCCGGCTGGGTCGCCGGAGAAATAGCTGAGGATGTATTGGTCGAGGCCAGCCATGCGTAGTCGTTGACTCGCCTATCCTATCGTGCGGTGACGCAGCAGCGCCCTTGACTCAGTCAGACAGGCCGATCGAGTGCAGGTAGTCCAAATTGATCCGCGCATCGTCGACCGGCGAGGTATCTCCGGCCGAGTCGCAGTCCTGTTCAATCGTCGCCCAACCGTCGAAACCCGCCTCTTCCACCGCCTGCTTGAGGGCTGGGAAATCCACCGCCCCCTTCCCCAAGTTGCAGAAGACGCCCTGGGTGCAGGCGTCATAGAACCCAACCTGGTTCGCAACGACGCGCTCTCGGACAAACGGGTCGCGCCAGCTCTTTTCCGAGCACCCCGCGTCAGCGGGGTGTCTTCCAGCCGCCTCGAGCGACCCCTAGCTGGAAGACACCCCGCCGACGCAGGGCGCTCGAAATGCTCCCCTACGCTGACCCGTTTACAATGCGGGGCTATGCCTTGGTGGAAGCAACCCCTGTTGCACTTTCTTGCCGCCGGCGCCGTGCTGTTCACCTTGTTCGAAGCATTCGGCGGTTCGGCGGGCGGCGACCGCACAATCCGTATCACTCGCCCGGCCATTCTCGAATTCATGCAGTACCGCAACAAGGCGTTCCAGGCCGAGCGCGCGGAGCAGACCTGGGGACGCGTTCGACCCCATCGAACGCCGGCGCCTGATCGACGAGTATGTCCGTGAAGAAGCGCTGTTCCGGGAGGCGACGGCGCTAGGCCTCGATCGCGACGACTACCTCATCAAGCGCCGCCTCGTGCAGAAGCTGGAGTTCCTCTCGCAAGGCTTCGCCGCCGCCGATGCCGACCCGACCGGGGAAGAGATCGCGGCCTACTTTGACGGGCACAAGGTCGACTACTACCTCGAGCCTCACGCGACTTTCACACATGTGTTTTTTGACGCGGAAAGGCGCGGGCCCGAGCAGGCTCGCCGGCACGCCGAGCGCGAGTTGGCCGCCCTCAACCGGCAACGTATCCCGTTCTCCGAGGCGGCCGGACGCGGCGACCGCTTCCCGTTCCACCTCAATTATGTCGAGCGCGTGCCGGACTTCGTTGCGGCGCACTTCGGGGATTCAATGGCGAAAAGAGTCTTCGAGCTCGAGCCCGATGAGGGCGCCTGGCGCGGGCCGTTGGCGTCCGAATACGGGTGGCACGTTGTCTTGCTGACGCGGCGCGAGGCCGGGCGACTGCCGCTGCTGGCGGAGATTCGCGAAGTCGTCGTGGGCGACGCCAAAGCCGAGAAGATCCGCCTAGAGACCGAAGCCGAAGTGGGGGCGATCGTCGACAAGTACGTGGTCGAGATCGACGGAGGACTGGCGGTCCGGTGAAGGCCGTTCTGTACATAGCCGTCGCCCTCGCGCCCAGCATTGTCGCGGCGCACGACGCCCGGCCGGTCTACATCGAGATCACCGAGGGCGCCGCCCATGTTTATCAAGTGGAGTGGAAGGCGCCCGCCGCCCTGCCGCGAGACGCGTTGCCCGCTATCGTCATGCCGGTCGGGTCAACCTGGCCAATGGAGACGCCCTCCATCAGGTCCTGCCGCCAGAGGAGCAGGCCTGGCGCATTCCTAGAGAGACGACGATGTGGACGGCCATCGCCGACTACACCCAGCTTGGCGCGGAACACATCTGGGGCGGGCTCGACCACCTGCTGTTCGTGGCCTGCCTGATCCTATTGGCCGGCACTCCACGGAAGGTCTTTTTCGCCATCACCGGCTTCACGGCGGCGCATTCGCTTACCTTGATTCTCTCGGCGACCGGACTCGTTCGCCTCGCAGTCGAACCGGTCGAGGCTCTGATCGCACTCAGCATCGTTTTCGTCGCCGCGGAGATAGCCGGCGGAAGGCAAGAGTCGTGGACCTGGCGCTACCCGGTCTTATGCTCGACCGCGTTCGGCCTGCTGCACGGGTTCGGGTTCGCCTCGGCCCTGCGCCAGACCGGCCTGCCGTCGTCGGAGCGCATGACGGCCTTGCTGTTCTTCAACCTCGGAGTCGAAATCGGCCAGCTACTCTTCGTCGCCGCCCTGCTGACGGGCCTTTGGGCGCTGAGCGGCCGCCGACACTGGTGGCCCGAGCGGGCGCTCACGAACTGGGCGACGCCCGCGGCCTACTGCGTCGGAATCCTCGCGAGCCTGTGGTTCTTCGAGCGGCTTTGATGTGCGTCTTCTAACTCGGCGTATACCAAATCGGCGAGCTATAGGCCCGCTCTTGGGTCGTCATCTCGATCTTATCGGGCATGTCCCTGAGCCGGTAATGCTTGGCGTCGTAGGCCGTCCAACGAGGCGTCGGGATTTCGATCACCCGCGCATAGTAGAACGCGCGTTGCTTGGCGTTGAAGTTCGGGTCGCGCCAAACGGCCGCCAACTCGGGGTCCCCGATCGAGTTCGCGTAGCTCGCGTTGGCCACGTCGACGGTACTGCCCACAGGCTTGGCCTTGCCCTGCTTGTCCATCATACGGCCGTCCGAGAGGGCAACGTTGTAGACCTTCTCATGGAGCTCCCCCGCTTCATCGCGCCAGCCCTCCAGAAATGACCTAGGTCGTTTGATCAAATCGCTTGGCCCAGAATTGGTCAAGAATTTCCAGACAGATGGCAAGCGCTGCGTCGAGGTCTGTTGTTTTCCAAAGCCGCTCATGTAGCTCTTGTTCGTCGTCGTGGAGCGCTTTGAAGTGGGTTTGGAGATCGACGATTAGGTCGGCGGCCGAGCCCGGCAACCCGCGTTCCATGGCCCCTTCGCCGTCGTAGTCGGGCGCTTGGGGTTCCCGTCCGAGCAGTTCGGACGCCATCCACTCCGAGACGCCTCCTAGGCAACCGCTGATGAGGACCGGCTTGCCTTGCTGCGCGGCTAGCCACGCTTCTTCCGCGACCCCAGGCACAACGCCTTCGTACCCGCGCGGGTCGGTCAGCGGATCCTTTTCCCGAGTTTTGCCTCCGAGGCAGATCCTCGCGTCGCTCTCATCGGTCAGGGCCACACGAAGGTCGTTGAGGTCGCCGATGACGGGACGAAGGCTGATCAGATCGCCCAATTCCAAATCGGCGCCCGGCATGTCGAAGCCCGCAAGTACTCGGTTCAGGATGGCCGGCTTGCCGCCCCTGTCGTAGAGTTTGCGGTCTTGGTCGGCAAACTCATACAGATGCGCCATGATGCCGTCCTTCCGCCAATCGTGGCCGAGCACAACCGTGGCGCCGAGACTGATCAGCTTCTCGCAGAACTCAGTGGTCACACGATTGATCTCTTCCAAATCCGCCTTGTCGCTCCGGCTGATCGCGATGTTGACCCTGAGATCGGTCAAGTTTGTCGGGTCGGCTTTGAAAACCTCGTCGTTGTCCGGCAGCATGTTCATGGCGAGCGCCTCATACCATTTGTTGATATCGGTGTTTCCACGGCTCGAATGCGCTTCGAAGTCGCGCCCCTTCGGGCGCAGGATATCAGACCGGAAGAGCTCGTTGGCCGTGTGCTCGCCTAACGCCCTATAGGCTTCGAATTGCTTCTCACTATAAAGCTGGTCCAACGTTGACTCGTGAGGGAAAGCGGGCTGCTCGCGCCGATAATCGAGCAAGTCGAGCGGCTCGTTTCCGGTCAACGACGGCTTGAGGTAGAGCAGCCATCCGATCGACTGATCCGCGTAGGTGATCTTACCCAGCGCCGCGTGGGACCGGCTAAGGCCGTTGTCATCGACCGTGAGCTCGCGCAGATCGACTGTCACCTCGGCGCCGAGGTCGATTCGGGCGTATCGGGTCAGTTTGACGACGGCGTCGAACACCCGTGTCTCATCGCACTCGCCGTCGACTGCGATGACGAACTTGCACTTGCGTCGGAGCAATTCATAGACCCCGAGGTTCTCGATGTGCCCGCCGTCGGACAAATTGAGAAAGCTGTGGGACTCATCCATCGTCCCGAACATCTCGTGCCGCAGAAAGCCGGGCCCCGGCGTACAGCGGTGGCCTCGGAACAGCTTTCGGGCCGTCTCCACGATCCAACCCAAGTTTTCGGCGTTAGGGATCCAATACCCGAGTCTGACATTGAGCAGCGTCAAGAAGAACCGCAAATGATCGAGCTCGAGGACGGCCATGTTCGACGAAAAGGCCGCTCCCGAGATGGCCATGGCGCTGCCGAGATCCAACGCCGGGTCAAGGTCTTCGAGCGTCTCGGTCCTGACGTAGCCTGTCGTTGGGCTACCGCAATGGCGCTTGCTGAACAGGAAGAAATCGCCCTTGCGTCCCCGAAGGCCCTTGTTCCCACTGCCAGGCAGGTTTACCGTCGCGTTTACCAAGTGGTAGGGGGCTCTCGATCCGAGCGCGGACAGACGCAGCTTCCCCACTTCCTTCATCTCGGACCCGGCAGCCTGCCTGATCAAGTAGCACTTTGCTAACTGTCGGCGGTAAAAGCCATGCAGCGACAGCGCGTTGAGATCCATGAAATACCAAAGAAAGGGGGGGACGACGACGACAAGCGCCACGACGGCCGCCGGCGTGGCCGAGGAAAAAGATATGCTGGCGGCAAGGAATAGAAGCAGAAAGAACAGCAGCGGCGCCGCCGTGAGAGCAGCGCCGATCAACGTTTCCAATGCCTCGTCCGAGAGCAACCATTTCGCGATCACAGCCGAAACAAGAGTCGCCGCTAGGGCAATGCCGGCCGTCGGCCAACTCAGGTCGATCGAGGCCGAGAGCGCCGCGTACCCATCCCACAACAACGGAACGGCGGCGACCACAGCCCCTGCGCCGGCTGCCGCGGTGAGGTACAGCGTCGCCGCTTCAACTCGATCTCGAAACTGCCGGCCAGGAGTCTCCGGGTCCGCTCCACGAGTGCTCAAGCTCCAGATGGGCCTGAAGAGCAACTGAGCCACGAGCGCGGATCCAAGGAGCCAGTAGAAGACCGCGACGGCAGGGGTCGCCGGTCTGACTGGCGAATCGCTAATGATGATCAATAGCCCCGCGGCCGTGACTGTCGCCGGCGCTAGTAAGGTCAGCGTATAGCGGACGCGCCACGCCCAACCCGCCGATACCTTCCCCAGTAACATTAGAACCAAGACCGCTCCGATCACGGTCCCGGCGGATGCTAGCATAGCGTTTCAATAAAACATATCTGTCCCGTAACGTTTCCTGCTGGGCTGGCCGCATGCCGGGAAAATCAAAGCGTCTCAAACTCGTTCTCACGCCCCAAGAGGTGCAACATCTTCAGCGCCTGCGTGCTTCGCGGACGGCTCCGGTTAGGGAGGTGCAGCGGGCTGAGATTCTGTGGCGTTATCATTCCGGCGAGACGATCGCCGAGATTATGCGAGCGGTCAAGATGACGCGCAAAAGCGTCGGCAAATGGATCAACCGAGCCCTCGCCATAGGCGTGGAAGCAGCGCTCAAGGATGCCTATCATCGTCCCCGGCCGCCCGGCATCACCGCCGATGCCAAGGCCTGGGTGGTGCATTTGGCCTGCAGCAAACCCACCCAACTCGGTTACGCCGCCGAGCTGTGGACCCGCAGCGCGCTCGCTCTACACGTGCGCCGGCATGCCGTGGAAGCGGGCTATCCGGCCCTGGCCCAAGCGGCTAAGGCGACCGTACATCGTATTCTGGCCGAGCAACCTCTGCATCCGGAGAAGGTGAAGTACTACCTCGAGCGTCGCGATCCCGATTTTGAGTCCAAGATGCGGCAAGTGTTGCTGGTCTACCGCGAAGTGGCCTTTCAGAATGAAAGCCTTCGCGACGGCCTATCGCCGGGCGTGATCACGGTTTCGGTCGACGAAAAGCCCGGCGTGCAAGCGATCGCCAACGTCGCGCCGGACCTGCCGCCGAAGCCTGGGCGGCATCCCTGTGTGGCTCGCGACTACGAGTACAAACGGCTGGGAACGTGCTCGATTCTGGCGGCGCTGGACTTGCACTCCGGCCGGGTAACGGCGCGGGTGGAGCGGCGTCACCGCAGCCGGGAATTCATCTTGCTGCTCAAGGATTTGGACCAATTCTACCCGGACCAATGCACGATCCGATTGATCTTGGACAATCACTCCGCCCACATATCGAAGGAGACGAAAGCCTACTTGGCGACGCGTCCGAACCGCTTCAAATACGTGCACACGCCGACCCACGGGTCCTGGCTCAACATAGTCGAGACGCTGTTTGGCAAGATGGCGCGCACGTTCTTGAAGCGTATCCGAGTCGCGTCGTGGGAGGAGCTGCGGGAACGAATTCTGCAGGGGATCGCGGAGATCAACGCGGCTCCGGTGGTTCACCGCTGGAGGAAGTTCGAGGCGCTTGAGGTCGCCTAGAGAGGATATGTGTTAGTGAAACGATATACTAGTGGGTTCGCCGCCAGGAATTCGACCAAAGCGCCTGGCGAAGGAAGCGTCCACTCGCCTGCCTGGCTCCAAAACCCCGTGTGCTGTCGGACGACGTAGGCGGCGAAGGCGAGCAGTACGATCGACGGCAGGAGCGCAACCAGGTTCGTGACGATTCCCAGCGCCAGCGTCAGAATTGCCGGCAGCGGTCCCCCCTCGAGCAGGTACTTGCTGCGGTTTCGCAGAAAACGTACAGCTGTAGTGTCGGTGCCAGTCTTGCCCCCGAGCAATTGCTCGTGCACACGAACCGTTTCCGCATGGTCGCCCGGGGCGCCGCCGGATTGCGGGGACTCGTTGAGGCAACAGCTCAAGAACGAACCGAGATAGCCGCCGCCCGAGACCGTCGAGAGGTAGTCCGTCCGGGCCAACACGCCTCGCCGCGCCAAAACCTGAGCCACGCCCAAAGCGAACGTCGCGGACCGGATTCCGCCGCCCGACAGCGCCAGGCCGACAGCGTTGTTCAGCTCGCTCTCATTCTTCCCGCGACGATCGACGATCTCCTTCTCCTCGCTCTCGAAAAGCCGGTCGGGGATCGACAGGCCCACCACTTCTTTGATGCCGGCGGTGACCCTCTCCAACGCGCGCCGTGACCGTATCGAAGGGCGGCCGTCCCAGATCCGCACTCCCCCCATGAAGAGGTCGTCGGGCCGCAGCTTTCTGCCCTCGCGCACAGCCTCGAGCAGTAGGACCGCTCGCTTCAGCGCGTCCTGAAGATCTCCCAGCTCAGCGCGAAACTTGCGGCGCCGATCATCGTCCTGGAACGCCCCTCGCGCCGACCAGCCAGTCCAGCGGTCGGTATGAGGACGGATGATGTGATTGAGAATCGCCACTGCCACGATCTCGAAGCGCCGCCCTGCTGTGAATTCCTGCAGTATGCTGCGCGTGCCGCTAATGACCTCCCTCGCACTTTTAACGGCCGTCTCCTCATCCCCGGAGCGCGGATGAAGCCAGTGGGTCGTCACACGCGTATTCAGCTCGGCGAGCATCGCGCTTGCCGCCCTCTCGTTCTCCGCTTTGGAATTCGCCGCCTCGGTTCTGACGAGGTCGTTATAGGCATCGAGATCGATCGGGAGGTCTATGTTCATCGCCATTGCGTCGTCCGCCCCAAGCGCACGCCTTAGACATGTTCTGGGACTTCTTAGGATCTAGCCCAGGACTTTAGCACCTGGGTCGGTTGATTTCGTGCCTATATGGCAGGAAATCGTGACGAAGTCCGTATGCACCCGCGTGAAAACGATGCAACGACACGGGTAGACGTGGCGCGCGCGCCCACGCGGCTCTCAGGTGTTCAGCACTTCTCCAGGCGGTCTCCGTGACGCGAAGCGCAAGGGTAAGTTCGGCGGCGCACTAGCCCGCGCGAAGGGAGTCAGCTCGCCGTTCAGTTTCAGGGTTGGCGGAACGAACTACAACCTGGCGCCGACCAGTAGCCGCCCGCGCGAGGAAGCCGATCTCATTCCGAGCTTTCTAACGCGGTAGCGCCGTGACCGCCAAATTGTTTGACAGATCAGCAAGACGCTCTTGAGCCCGTAGGGCGAAGCAATCAACAGCCCCGGGCGCGAGCCCGGGGAAATAGAAAGCCTGCCACGCCGAAGTCATCCTACCAAGCCCCTGTCTAGCGCCCTAGGGCGCTAGACAGGGGCTTGGTAGGTCAAACGACCTGCTGATCCTGTTTTCCCACGGCTTGCGCCGCGGGCTGTTGATTGCTTCGCCCTACGGAACTAGAACGCAGCGCTCATGCACTCGCGAATAACACAACAATTCAAGCGGGCTAGCGCCTCATGGCAACCGGCGCGGACCGGGGCGCTCGCCCCTGGGGGTGACGTCGCGCGGTTCGCGAGGCGAGGCGCGGTGAAAGCCAGCGCCAAAGTCGAGCGACACCTTAACATCGCCGTCGTAGACAGAGCGCTTGAGCCGCCGGGCAAGATATCTCTGCAAGAGCCTCCGTCCGGCGGGGACAAGGCAGAAGAACCCGAAGGCGTCCGTAAGCACGCCGGGAGTCATGAGAACCGCACCCGCCACCAGGATCAGGACCCCTTCGACGATCTGGCCCGCCGGGAGCCGGCCGGCGGCCATTTCCGATTGCACTTTTCGCAGAACGGCGAAGCCCTGCCGCCGCGCTAGGTACGCGCCCAAGGCCCCGGTCGCGACGATCAAAACGAGCGTAGCCGGGGTTCCCACGCGCTCGCCGATCTCGAGCAGCAACGCAAGCTCCAGGATCGGAACGACGATGAACAGCAGCAGGAGGCGCCCCATCATCGGAATGATCGCACGCTTTCGTGCGCGCCCTCCCACCGGTGGACGTGTAGCCGTCGCGCGACTCGGTCCCGGGTCTTTCCGGGGCGCGAGCAGACGCACCACAAAACAGAGCGCCGGCTGCGCCAGCCAAAGCGACTGCCGCCGCGACTTCTCATTTCTTCTCGAGACGCACGCGGTTGAGCCTCATCAGCTCTCGGCCTGGGGCTTTGACGACTCGCACACGCAATTCGGCCGGGCCCTCGTCGAGCTCGAGCGTCCCCACCCGATGCGGCTCAAATATCGTTGGGCTAGGGGTCGCGCGCACGTCACCCTCGATTGCACGATCGCCGACCTCGACGGCGAACTTGCCGCCGGCGTCTTGGATGTCGCAGCCGTAGACGAGCGTCACCTCGTACTCACCCGCTTGTGCGACATCGATCTTCCAGCGGACCGACTCGCCCGGCTCCTTCCAGCGGTCGATCGTGTCCCAGTCATAGGCGTCGAAGGTGTAATTGGTCGACTCCTCGATGGGCTGATCCCCTAGAGGCTCCGGTGGGATCGGCTTCTTTGCGTAGGGGTGCACGACATTGGCATGCGTTCCCCGGTGGCGAGCCCAGCTCGGATAAAGATCGATGGGATTCTCAAGCTCTTCCCCTACCACGACCGGCAGCGGCTCAAACGTCTGCCCGCTCGATGCGTCGTCGAACCACGACACAAACTCCTCCCTCATCGAGGCGGCGATTTTCGGGTGCGCGGAAGCGATGTCGTGTTCCTCGCCCGGGTCGTTTTCGAGGTCATACAGCTCTTCGCCAACCAGTTTGTATCGCGGTCCGGCAATCGCCCAGCGGGCGGTCAATGAAGGCCGCTGGCGATCCCACATGTGATAGAGCCGCTCGTGCGGGCTCTGCTCCGACTCGGCCGTCAATAGTGAAGTCAGGCTGCGGCCGTCAAGAGGTCGGTCGGCCGGCAACTCCGCCCCTGCAAGCTCACAGATCGTTGGGAGCAGATCGAGGTGCGAACCCCTCGCCGCCGTCTTGCGCCCGGCTGGAAACTTGCCCGGCCAGCGCGCGAAAAAGGGCGAGAGCACGCCTCCCTCATACGCGCTCGCTTTGCCCCCGCGCAGGTGGGCTCGGTAGTGACGGCTCGTGCCGCCGTTGTCGCTCATGAAAAACACGGCCGTCCGCTCGCGGAGCCCTTCTTCATCGACTGCGTTTAACAAGCGTCCAATCGCCGTGTCCATCTGCTCGATGAGCCCGTAGATGCGGGCGTCGGTCAGGCTCAGGCCCTTGGCTGCGTACTTCTTGTAGAGATCGTCGCTGACGAAGTGCGGCGAGTGAGGAACGTTGTAGGGAACGTAGAGAAAGAACGGACGCTTGCGATTCTTGCGAACGAAGGTCACCGCGGCGTCGGTGAGCACATCGGTGATATGGCCGCGGGCGTGGATCGGCTTGCCGTCCTTCAATAGGAACTCGGGATAGAAGTACCGCTCGGTGTGCCCGACTGGGAAGTAGATCGCCTCGTCGAAGCCGCGCTGGGGCGGCGCATGGCGCAGGTATTCGCCGAGATGCCATTTGCCGAACATTCCCGTGCGGTATCCGGCGTCTTGCATCAGCTCGGCGAGAGTGACTTCATCCGGATGCAAGTTAGCCCCGCCGAAGCGGGTGTTGTAAAGGCCGGTGCGAACAAAGTGGCGTCCAGTCATCAGCCCAGCCCGTGTAGGGGCGCAAACCGGCGCGACATAGAAGCGCGTCAGCTCGACGCCCTCGGACGCAAGCCGGTCGAGCGTCGGGGTTTCGATGTCTTTGTTGCCGTGAATGCCGACATCCCACCAGCCCTGGTCGTCGCTGACGATTAGGATGACGTTGGGCGGGCTGTCCTGCGCCACACAGTACGTGGTCAGGAAAAGAGCGAAGGCCAAGCCGCGAGCGAAAGCCATGGGCTACATTATGGCTGAATCGCGATGTTCTCAACCCGCGGTCAGTTCGGGTCGATTGACGCCGGTTCGGCAGTCTCGCGCAGTCAGTCGCAGCGAATACAATGAACTTGTGACCCGAGCGACCGTCGAACTCATCCCAGACCCCGAACAAGGCGGCTTCACCGCTCGTCTCCCAGATGTTCCCGCATACGGCGAGGGGGACACGGAGGACGAGGCCATTACCGACCTAAAAGAGGCCTTGCGCGGTTACATTGAGACCTTCGGAATCGATGACGCCTTAGCCCGTGTCAACTCGCCGTCAACGCTCCGCGAGCTCGATGTTGAGTTGGCCTCTTTGGCCGATGCCTAGACTCCCAGGATATCCGGACGCGAGCTCGTTGATTTGCTCGTCAGGCAGGGGTTCGAGGTAGTGCGGGTCCGAGGCAGCCACCACTTCCTCACGAATGGCGAGGCGCGAACGTCGGTTCCGGTCCATGCCAGCCGTATGCTCAAGGTCGGAACGCTGCGTGGAGTCCTCCGCGACGTCGATATCAGTCCCGCCGAGTTCGCCAAGCTGATCGCCGGAAGGTGATGCCGGACGACGGGAGGGAGGCGGGGGCGACTGCCCCGAACTGCGGGATGACCTGAATCGCAGTACCTGTCACGCCGCCTTAACAGCCCGTGGTGGAAGTCACGCGAGCCGCGTTACGCGCTTTTCGGGCCGATGAGCCCTGGACCGGCGTTCTATGTCCGGTGCCGCCCCATCGACCTTTAAACGATGCTCAGGCGCGCGTAACCCTTTGGGCGACAGCCATTTGCGGCCGTCGGCTTTGTCTGTCGTCGGAGCAGATCAGCCCGGGTCATCCTCCTCCTTCCTCGCCGAGCGACCGCAGGAGCCTGTCGCGCGACCCACGCGACTTCCACCACGGACTGTTAAGACTCGGTTCATGCGATCGAACACCCCTATCACACGATCCCGCAACCGACTTTCTCAATTCGTTTCAACAACTTAGACCCACTCGCCGGGCGCCGCCCTACCGCCGGCGCCCTAACCTAAGATTGGGGGCCGACTCCTATCGCGGCGCCACACGAATCCGCCTATTCTTGCCGGTTTTCGCCGCCACGTAGGGAAAAATTCCGCGGCGCTCCCTGGCCGGTCTTGGGTTCCGCAATCGCGAGGACTCGAGAAGACTAGCGCATCGCGATACGCCGGGTCGCCTCATAGTGAAATCGCGTGAAGCGGTACAGCTCCGCTTCGAGGATGCGCTCTTGATCCGAGTGGGCCCCGAAGCCCTTTGCGCGATCTTCCGCGTCGGTGAGCGGACCGATGCCGTAGCACTGGACGCCGCGCTCGCGCAGAAGAGCCATGTCGGTGGCGCCGGTCAGCATCGCGGGTAAGGTAATCGCGCCCGAGTAGAGCTCCTCTTGCAGGCCCTCCAACACTTCAAAGGCCTCGGTGTCGAGCCGCGACGGCGGGACAGGCCGCCGTGTCATGGGATAACGCTCGATCGTGACGCGCTCGTCGCCGATCTGCTGTGCAAGCTCGGAGAAGAACTCCTCGACATCCTGGCCCGGCGCGATGCGGATATCGAGAGTCGCCTCGGCTTCCGCCGGAATCACGTTGACGCGGTAAACCCGCATGGACGATGGTCGGTGAGATCGATGTGCGGAGCATGGAGTAGTGCAGCGGTTCGTTGAGACGGAGGTGCTCCTGGACGACTTCGGTTCGTTCGGGGTGGCTGATACCGTTGTAGCGGGCCGCCGCTTCGGGAGAGCTCGCGGCCGCGAGGCGTTCAAAGTAATTGCGTGTCGTGTCGTTGAGCCGCAGCGGAGTCTTCCAAGCGGCGGCTCGGGCCACGGCGCCTGAGATGCGGGTGATGGCGTTGTCGTCGAGCGGCACGGAGCCATGCCCCGCCGTGCCCTTCGTGAGGAGCTTCGCGCGGGCCGGCACTTTTTCGGTCGTTGCTACGTTCATACTCACCAACTTGCCGCCGCGCCGCATGACTCCGCCTCCCTCGGCGAGGCAGTACTCGGCTTCGATCTGGGGCCAGTGCTGCTCGACCATAAACGCGATGCCAACCCGGATGTTTCCCTCTTCGCCCGATTCGGCTAGGAAGATGACATCACGGTCGAGCTCCGCCCCGGAGCGTTTGAGCACGAGCATCGTCATGAGAGCGGCGGTCAGGTTGTCCTTGTCGTCGACCGTTCCTCTGCCGTAAATGTAGCCGTCTTCGAGCGCGGCGGAGAACGGGCCGAAGGTAGGCCATTTCGAGGGCTCCACGTTGACCACGTCGGTGTGCGCCATGATCAGCAGAGGCTGCTTCGAACCGCTGCCTTTCAAACGTGCGACCAGGTTGGGACGCCTGTCTTCTAGAGCGAACGTCTGGGTGGGGATCCCCTCGGCTTCGAGCACGCCGCGCAGGTAGTCGACGGCGGGCGCCTCGTGGCCTGGCGGGTCGGAGGTGTCGATACGGATCAGCGCCTGGAAATGGCGCAGAGTCTCTTCGTTGAGCGCTTCCCAATCCAGTTCCGCTCCCGGGAGCGTGGAGGCAAAGGCGAGGACCAGTAGGGCGCGGAGAAGGAAGGTCATGGGCTGCTCGGCAAAGTCTAGCAGAGCGGCCTCGCAGGGGCCCGACATGTCGCGCCCCGACGACGCCTCGGAGCCGCGCGCGGAAGCAAGCGGTTGCCGCCACCGCTGCTGTGGTCACTGACTCGGGCAACCGCTCCCTCCCGGTCGCGGCTCCCTAGGAAGCGATGGTGAGCACCTTGGCCCCCCGAACGCTACCCTTCTTCAGATCGAGCAGGGCCTGGTTGGCTTGCTCGAATGGATAAGTCTCGATCGTCGGGCGAACGCCCACCTTGGACGCGATCGGAAGGAACTCCGCAATGTCGTGACGGGTGACGTTTGCGACGGACTTCTGGGCCGCTCACGGGAAGCAGCGCGCGATGAAGCGGGCCGAGGGCCCTCCAGATACACCCAGGAATCATCTCTGGGCTATGACTGTCACAACCCCCATACTGTAGAGGCCTAGCTTGTTACGCCCGCTTGCCGACCCTGAGATGGAATGAGGAGGTTGCCCTCCGAGGGCAGCCTCCTCATTCCATCTCAGGGTCGGGTTGCTCTCATTTTCTTGTTGCGATTGTCGTGGGGACGACGGCCAGACTGCCCCACCAGGCCGCGCGCGGAAATGTCGGGGAGAGGCTCTAGGAAGATGCCGCAATCACCGGGAACGGCCTCGGACATCGAGAGCACGCCTCCGCTGACTCCGCTATCCGGCCGGCGAAAGGCGCTGTTTGCGGTTGCCGCGACGGCCGGCTTTTTCGTATTGGTCGAGATTCTGCTGGCAGTAGCCGGCGTGGACCCTGGTTCCTCTACCCATGATCCGTTCGTTGGATTCGCGTCGACATCCCCGTTGTACCTGGAAGAGGAAGGCGCCGACGGACAGGTCTACATGGTTACGGCGCCGAACAAAACAGCTTGGTTCAACAGGCAGCGGTTTCTGAAAGAAAAGGCTGTAGGGAGTTACCGCATCTTCACTCTTGGGGGCTCAACAACGTTTGGAAGACCCTACGCCGATCAGGTGTCGTTTAGCGGCTGGTTGCGCGAGCTCCTCAATGAAGCGGATCCGAGCCGCGAGTGGGAAGTGATTAACTCCGGCGGAGTGAGCTACGCCAGCTATCGTGTCGCCAAGGTCATGGAGGAATTGACCCGCTACGAGCCGGATCTCTTCATCATCTACAGCGGGCACAACGAATTCCTCGAAAGACGAACGTATTCGAACCTGATTGAGGCGCCGAACAGTCTTATCGCAATCGGCGGACTGCTGAGCCAGACTCGCATCTTCACCGCGGGGAGCCGCATCGTGCGAGGTCTTGACCCCGCCGCGAACCGGGACGCTGAAACGCCCCTGCTCGCGGCCGAGGTCGATACCATTCTGGCCCGCTCGGCGGGGCCGCATGACTATCAGCGCGATGATCACTTTCGAGAACAAGTCATCGCGCACTACCGGTTCAATATGCGGCGCATGGCGGACCTGGCCCGCTCAACGGGGGCGCAAGTGATTCTGGTCGCCCCAGCCTCCAACTTGAAGGACTGTTCCCCCTTCAAGAGCGAGAATTCAGCAGCACTGTCAGAGCACGATGCCGAGCTCTTCCAGGTGTTCGTCGGCCGGGGGATGAGAGCTGCGAAGTCCAGCCGCTGGCGCGAGGCGCTGCTAGCGCTTGACCAAGCTGAAGCGATCGACGATCAGCACGCAGACCTGCACTACCAAAGGGGGGTCGTCTTGGCGGAGCTCGAGAGGTGGGACGAAGCCGAGGCTGCTTTCCGCCGCGCGCTTGATGAGGACGTCTGCCCGCTTCGAATTCTGCCGTCGATGCGAGAGGCTTTGGCCGAAATAGCAAGGGAGAAGAATATTCGCTTGATCGATTTCGCCGAGATCGTCGAGAAGCGGTCTGAGCACGGCATCCCGGGGGCGGAGTATTTTTTCGACCATGTCCATCTGACGGTCGAGGGATATCGGCTCCTGGCCGTCCACTTGCTGGCGGCGCTTGAGCGAGGGAAGGTCGTCAAGGTCTCCGAATCGTGGAGCGAGGAGTCTGTCAAGCAAGTAACCCAGCGTGTCGAGAGCGGCCTGGACACACGAGCCCATGGCATTGCGCTTCGCAACCTGGCACGGGTTTTCGCTTGGGCTGGAAAAGTTGAGGAAGCCGGCCGTCTGGCGCGCCTGGCGGTGGAGCGGTTGGGCGACGACGCGGAGTCGAATCACTTGCTCGCCCGTGACGCCTGGCAACGGGGAGATCAGGCCGAAGCCATTCGTTACTTGCGCCGTGCGCTCGAAATCCGCCCTGACTATGCGGACGCGCGCGCGTCGATTGGCGGCAGACTTCTCGAAATGGGCGAAATCGACGAAGCCGTGGGGCATCTTCAGGAGGCGCTGCGCCTCGATCCGGACGCGCCGAGGGCGCACGGCAATCTCGGCATTGCGCTGGCGTCGCTGGGAAGAGCTGACGATGCAATCCGCCACTATCGAGAGGCGCTGCGACTTGACCCGGCTTCGGCCCAGGTGCACAGCAACCTGGCTGTCGCGCTAACGGCGCGGGGAAAGCCGGAAGAGGCGAGCCGTCACCTTCAGGAAGCCCTCGTCCTAGAGCCTGACTACTTGGACGCGCATAACAACCTGGGGATGGCGCTTTCGTCCCAGGGTAGGCAGGCCGAGGCGGCCGGTCATTTTCAGAGGGCTATGGAGATCGATCCGCAAGTAGCCGAAGTGCACTTCAACCTTGGAGTTGTCTTACAACAGCTGGGGCGGCTAGATGGCGCCGTCAATGCCTATAACCAAGCCCTGCGACTTGAACCGAACCACGCCGGCGCCCAATACAACCTTGCGATCGCTCTGGAGTCGATTGCCAAAGCGAGTGATCGGGGCGGGCGCCCGGAGAGCGGTAGGTAGCCGGCAAATCCAGGAGGCCCGCGCCACATCGTCAGCTGGCTGGCTTGGGGAACAGATCGGAGGGGGCAAGGGTGATCCCGAACTCGGGCAATTCGAGGTGTTCGACGCCTCGCCGGCCGTTCTCGTCGTAGACGCTCAGCTCGCGGGTGTGCGGGTTGGCGACCCAGATATATTCGGCGCCCCAGGCCAGATACTCCTTCAGCTTCTCGTTCAGGTCGGTGTCTCTGTCGTCGGGCGAGACGACTTCAACGACTAACAGCGGCGGCGCGTCGGGAAGCCTCTCGGCAGGAAACTCACGATACACGGTGAAGTCGGGGATGCGGACCCGCTCTTGGGCGACTCGAACTCGGAGCTCGGGACCAACGTGCAACGTGCCGGCTTGTTCCAGCTCCCCAAAGGCGTAGGAAAACCGGTGAACCGTCTTCCAATGGTAGGGATCAGGCATGCCTCGCTCCACGATCTCGCCATCGACGTACTCCGGCTCGCGTCCGTCGTAGGGAGTCGCCAAATACTCTTTGATGCTCAGCGCCGTTTGGGTCGCCATGTCCGTCAGAATAGCAGGCGCCGGCCCGACGTCCACCGCGCCCGACCCCTGCCTCTTCGCCGATCCGGAACCCGCTCCCTAACCCGGCCGAGCCGGAACCAAAAGGTCAAAGGTTCGGCGCTTTTTCCGAGCACCCTGCGTGAGCGGGGTGTCTTCCGCTTACAGTTGTGGCCGTCGCCAGGGTTGTTGGAAGACACCCCGCTCACGCAGGGTGCTCGGAATTCCCGCCGGATCTGTGCAGGAATCGTTTACAGAGGTGCTTACGGTCGCGGCTCTGACGCCCACCGCGACCGCTAGGGCGCCTACGCCAGCGCGGCCCGGGCAACGCGCAGAACGTTTCCGCCAAGGATCTTGCGGATGTCGGCATCGCTGTAGCCCCGTTGCACCATGCCGACCGTGAACAAGGGCCAGTTCGTCCAGGCCACGCTTTGTGTCATCGCGGGAGTCTCTTGAAAATCATCGTCCGGCCATAGCGCCGCGAAACGGGTCCGTTGAGGCCTGCTCGAAGGGATGGCGCGGCTCGCGTCGTCAGTGACTTGCGAACGGTAAGCCACATCGGTTCCGATCGCGGTGTGGTCCGCGCCGAACTTCTTCGCGGCGTAGTCGATGTGATCGAGCAGAGCCCGGATGTCTCCAGTCCGGCGTAGAAAGCGCGGGATGCAGCAGATGCCCACGTAACCGCCCGTATCGACGATGGCGCGAATGACTTCGTCCGGTTTTGAGCGTATGTGGGGATAGAGCCCGCCGCAGGTCGTGTGGCTGGCGACCATCGGCTTGGTGGAGTGCTGGGCGGCTTCCAGGCTCGTCCGCCAGCCGGAGTGAGCGACATCCACGATCACGCCGACGCTGTTCATTTCGGCTATCGCCGCTCGCCCGAAGTCGCTCAAGCCTCCGTTCGCAGTCTCCGCGCAACCGTCGCCGAGCCGGTTGCGGCGGTTGTAGGTTACGTGCATCATGCGAATTCCGAGTTGGAAGAAGATCCGCACATAGCGTAACTCGTCTTCGACCGAAACCCACTGCTGGGTCAGCGGAACGCCGTTGCCGGTGAAGTACAGGCAACCCACGCCGTCGGCATGAGCCCGTTCGACGTCGGCCGGCGACACGGCGCGGCGCAGCACGCCCGGCAGGTGATCGGTCAAGTAGGTAAATCGAGCCAGGCGTTTGATCAGCCTCAACGGATCGCTGCTCTCCTCGCCGCAGTTTTGAAAGATGCAGGTCATCCCGGCCGCCTTCCAGGCGCGGATAAATTCCTCGCGCTCGGCTTCGACGGTGGCGGCGCGCGTCATCTGCATGTCCTCGCGTTGGTCTTGGAGCTCGACCTCAGAAGCGCCCTGCTCCATCAGCGCGGTGACGGCGTCAGCGTCGAGGGCCGCGCGCGGCGCGAAGCCGTAGGCGTCGAATACAAGCGCCTCACGATGCAAGCCAAGTCCATAGTCAAGGTCGCGCCGGCTGGGCTTGAGAATGTCGAGTGCGGCTTGGGTGTCGCGCTCAATGCGGTCGTTGGTCTGGGCGCGCAGTTGCGCGGCGAGCGCCAGCGACCCTGCCGCTCGCATGAACTGTCGGCGGTTCATCTCGTTACCCGTCCTGTTGAGATTGTACCGCTGGGCCTCCCTCCGCTACGCCGCGGAGAAGGTTCGCCTATCCTAATCCGATGCACTCCCAGGAGCTCTCGCGCCGGCTCGGCCTGTGGGACTCGGCCGCGATCGTCGTCGGCACGATCATCGGCTCGGGCGTCTTCATTGTCCCCGGATCGATCGCTCGCGACCTGCCGTCGGGGGAGTGGATGCTGGGCATCTGGCTGGCGGCCGGCGCTCTCTCGCTTTGCGGCGCTCTGGCATTCGCCGAGCTCGGAGCGATGCTGCCGCACTCGGGAGGACAGTACGTCTACCTACGCGAGGCCTACTCCCCGCTGTGGGGCTTCCTGTTCAGCTGGGTCTTGCTGTTGGTGGTGCGGTCGGGCTCGACGGCGACCTTGGCCGTGGGCTTTTCGATTTATCTAGGCTACTTCCTGCCGCTGTCGCCTCTGCTCGAACGGCTCAGCGCCGCCGCGGTCATCCTGCTATTGACGGCGGTGAACTACCGCACTCTGATCGGCGGCGTGCTTGTACAGAACGTCACGACGATCCTCAAGGTCGCCGGCGTGCTGCTGGTCGCCATAGCGGCCCTCGCGGATCGCGTTCAGCCGGCAGTGGAATCGATCGCGGCTCCTTCAGGGTTTGGTGCGAGCGCGGTGGGCTCGGCGATGATCGCTTGCCTTTGGGCCTACAACGGCTGGTATCAAGCCGGCTTTGTGGGGGGAGAGATCAAAAACCCCCAGCGGAACCTGCCGCTCGGCCTCGGCGCCGGCGTCGGAGTGGTCATGCTTCTCTACCTGCTGGCCAACGTCGCCTACATGAACGTCCTTACAGTGGAAGAGATCGCAGCGACGGACCGCGTGGCGGCGGTGGTGGCGGAGCGAGTCTTTGGGGCCGCGGGAGGAACGATTATCTCCGCGACCATCCTCATTTCGATATTCGGCGCACTCAACTCAGGCATTCTGGCCGGCCCGCGAGTCTACTTCGCACAGGCGCGGGACGGGCTGTTCTTCCGCCAGTTCGCCGAGGTTCATCCGCGTTTCGGGACTCCGGCTCTGGCAGTTCTGTTGCAGGGCGTGTGGGCGGCGATGCTCTCGCTGAGCGGTTCCTATGTCGGCCTGTTTTCATTCGCCATGTTCGCCGCCTGGATCTTCTATGGCCTCGCCGTGCTCGGGGTGATCGTTCTGCGCATCAAGCGTCCGGAATGGGAGCGCCCCTATCGCATGTGGGGCTACCCCGTGACGCCTCTGCTGTTCACACTTGCGTCCCTGTGGCTAGTCGGCAACACCCTAGTGGACAAGCCGCTTCCGTCGCTCGCTGGACTGGGGCTCATCGCGAGCGGACTGCCGGTCTATTTCTGGTGTCGCCGCGGCCGGAAGGAGCCGTGATTTGTGACGAGGATGTGTCTTCACTCAACAGCCGGCTGTAGCTTAAGGTTTGCGGAACCCGCTCCCTCGCGGTCGCGGCTCTGACGCCTTTAGGCAAACGCTAACCACGGGCGTCAGAGCCGCGACCGCGAGGGAGCGGGTTCCGCATTCAGATCGCGCATGACCCACACCGCTTTGGCCCTAAGTGAAGAGTATTGCGGCTAGCTCAGCTGCAGTCGGCGGGCGTAGCACCCTACGCCCCTACACCACTGATAGTGCGATTGCGCGAAGACCTTGTCAAGCGCGTTTCGTTCACCTACCGTGATACCAGCCGGTCTGGCCGGGCCCGATCCGGTTGAGGAGTAACGATGTCAGGAAAGATTTGGTGCGCGCTTCTGATCCTCGGCTCGACAGGTGTTGCCGCCGCGAGCGACTTGCCCAATCCCTTTCGGCGCTTCGACTCGAACGGCGACGGTTTCTTGGATCTCGCCGAGCTCCGCAAGGCCACCCAGAACACCTCCAAGAAGCGGGCGACCAGCGACGGCGTGACGCCTTCGAAGAAACCCGCCGTTGTCGAGACGCACGGTCTGGTCGAGACGATGCTTGATCTGGCGGACAACGGAGCCCCAAGCCGGCCGCTCCATCCCTAAGGATAGGACAGCAATGACGACCTGTATCGTGGGCGCCGGCGCCATCGGCGGCTTGATTGGCGCGAGACTCGCTCTGGCGGGCGACGAGGTCACCTTGATCGCGCGCGGCCCGCATCTGGCGGCGATCCGCCGACAGGGCCTCACACTTGTTGCCGCCGACGGAACCGAGCAAGTGGCCCGCAATGTTCGCTCGACCGACAGGATCGGTGAGGCTGGCGAACATGACGTCGTCGTGCTGGCGCTCAAGGCCCATCAGATCGCCGAGATCGCGGATGCGCTGCCAGCCCTATTCGGTCCCGAGAGCGTCGTGGTGACGGTACAGAACGGCATCCCTTGGTGGTATTTCAAGAAACACGGCGGCGCGTTCGACGGCAAGCGCCTCGAGTCTCTGGACCCCGACGGGGCCATCGAGCGCAACATCGGCGCCGAGCGGATTGTCGGCAGCATCGCGTATCCGGCGGCCGAGAAGCCCGCGCCGGGGGTGATCCGCCATGTCGAGGGCCTGCGCTTTCCCCTGGGTGAGTTGGACGGCGCCAAGACCGAGCGGGTCAAGGCGATCTCGAAGCTTTTCGCGCGTGCGGGCTTTCGCGCGCCGGTGCTCAGCGACATCCGCGCTCAGGTCTGGCTCAAGGCGTGGGGGAATTTGTCGTTCAACCCGATCAGCGCGCTGACGCGGGCCACATTGGCCGAGATCTGCCGCTTTCCCGCCACCCGCCGGCTGGCGGCCGACATGATGGGCGAGGCGAAGGAGATCGCCGAGAAGCTGGGGGTCACTTTCCGTCATACGATCGAGCAGCGCATCGCGGGGGCGGAAGGAGTGGGAGAGCACAAGACGTCGATGCTGCAAGATGTCGAAGCCGGCCGGCCGCTCGAGGTCGAGGCCCTGGTGGGAGTCGTGGCGGAGCTGGGCCGGCTGACCGACACGCCTACGCCGTCAATCAACGCGGTCTACGCGAGCGTAAAGCTGCTGGCGCGGACGCTCGACCAAATACCGAGCAGCGCGACCGTGAGCCCCGAACGCGAGTGAGGGGTACGGCGCCTGTGGGGTCGTCAAGCGCTGACACCCCTCACTTGCGTTCGGGGCTCATGGGGGGGCGGCATGATCAGCCGAATAGTTGAATGTTGAACACCCGCGCGAAGATCAGAATCAGCGTCAGGCCGGTGAACACCGCCAGACTCACCCAGCTGAACCAGACGGCAAACCGCGACGGGTAGAACAAACTGTCCTGCTTGGGGATGATCGTCAGGCAGTAGTACAAGTTCAAAAAGAAAATCACCGGAGCGATGAAGAACGCCAGCGCCGAGGCGACCAGCACCAGAAACACGGGTCGAGGGAGCCCGGCAATGATCGCCACCGCCGCAATCAGCGAAAAAATCATGGAAGCCCGGTAGATGTTGTACTCGGAAGTCCAACTTGCGCGATGCTCGGGTCCCAGATCTTCCGGGGCAGTGCCCTGGAGCGCCGCCGTCGACCGGAACAGGTTTCGACAGCACGCGCCGACGATTCTCGGCCAACCGTCAAAGTAGTTGAACGCCGTCGAGAAAGTCGCGGCGAAGGCGCCGGCCAGGAATACCATCATCATCCAGGGGCCGACGGCCTCGGTAAACATTCCCGCTATCTCACCCATCACCGCTTGCCCTTCCACCGGGCTGGGATAGAGCCACACCGCCGCCAAAAGCAGGAACACACAGGCCAGAACGAACGAGACGATGTGGCCGATGCGGAAGTCCCACAAGCCGATCTCGAACCAACGCGCACAGTACTCGCGAACGGGCCCGGGGAGCTCCGTGGTGCGAACCGACAGGTTTTGCCTAGCTGGCGCGAAGGGGTCCACCGAGCTGGCGAAGCCGGCCTCCTCGAGCCGCCCGCGGATCTTCCCCATGCCGACTTTTTTCGCCTTGCCCCACTCGGAGGCTTGCAGCGAGACATCCACTCCGGTGGGCAGCAGGCCCAGCAAGGCGGCGATGATCAGCCAGGAGTCCGCGGGAATCTCGATCTGGACGAAGTGCGAAAACGCGGCTAGCGGCGCCGGCTTGACGAGATAGACCACCACGGTCGAGACAAGAAGGATCCCCGCGAGAATCTTCGTCGAGGATTCGACCGCCGCATAGCTGCCTTTCAGAATGACCGCGACCGCGATGCTGCCAAGCAGCAAGGCGTACGCCGCCATGGGGATATCGAGCCCGAAGAGCGTCGAGACGAGATAGTACATCACAGCCGACACCGCGACGAGCCTGCCCGCCTGCCCAATGGCTGATTGAATGATCGTGGTGATCAAGACGTACCACAAGGGCCATTTCTTCCAAGCCGTACCGTACGCTTCAATCATGCTTTTCCCGGTAGCGTTGGTAAACCGGAAGGCCATCTCAAAGCCGTAGTATTTCGAGATGTAGGCGACGGGAATGCACCACAGCAAGGCGTAGGCGAATCGGCCGCCGGCGGTCGGCAGGGTGACCAGGTGGCTGGTTCCGATCCCGGTCATCATCAGGATCATGCCGGGGCCGAATTTTCTGACCAGGCTCGCCCAATCCATCTTGGGGAGCTCTAGGTCCGCCCACGATCGGTCGTCGGCGGTCGGTTTTGTTGTCATGTTCGAGGAGCGTTCTCTTGCGCGATAGCGCCAAAGGGTCCAAAGAAGCATACCAGGGCCGGCCTGGGAGTGACAGCCCGTGACCGGGGTGCGGAAGGTACGAGAGGATGGGCGACCGAAATTGGGTTCGTTTGGAGATTTATCCAATACGGCAGCTCGGCAACTCGCGAGCCCGGAACGCAAGTGACGGGTACGCATGACCACCACGCGAACACCGCACCCGTCACTTGCGTTCCGGGCTCGCGGGGGGTCGATGCCCCCACGAGCGGTCGACAGGAGATCGGTGACAGCACGGAACGCAGCGGGGCCCAATTGGGGGCGATGCGGTAACCGTCATTGTCTAACGAACTTCTCGACCGAGCCGCTGAGCTGCGCCGAGTAGACGTCTCCAGAATCGGTAGCCGCCATGCCGTGCGCTCCACCGGAGGAGCCGGGCAATTTTCCGATGAGAGTCCCGTCCAAGTCAAACAGCGCGCCGCCTGCCCAAAGCTGCTGATCTTTGGTCATGAAGAGCGCTGAAATCCCGCCGACGCCCGCCCACTCCTTCAAGAACTTGCCGTGCGAGTCAAAGACCTGGATTCGCTGGTTCTCGCGATCGGTGACATACACTCTCCCCTGAGCGTCAATCGCCAGGTTGTGCGGCAGCGTGAATTCACCGGGTCCCGATCCCCTCTTGCCCCACTCCAGCAAGTACTCTCCCCGCCGCGAGAACTTCACCACTCGTTCGTTCGCATAACCGTCGCTCACATAGATATCGCCGTTGGGTGCGAAAGCCACATCGGTAGGCATATTGAAGGTGTCGCGGCCGGTTCCCGAGACTCCCTTGCTCCCCAACTGCATGATCACTTGGGCCTGCTGGTTCATTTTGTATACGACATGGCCTGTAGCGTCGACCAGCCAGATACTCCCCTCGCGATCCACGCGAATCGAATGAGCGCCGCATGCAGCGCAGCCGGCCGGGCCATACACCGCGGAGTGAATTGTGCGCCCTTCGACCTGATCCTCCGGCGCGAGCGTGAACGCCTTCCCGTCGCTGATCAACTCGTCACCCCAGGAGCGGACGAACTTGCCCGTGCTCTCGAATTCCAGGATTGGGTGAGCGCCACGGTGGAGCACGAGAACATTGCCATTGGAGTTGATCGCGACACCGGATACCTGGCCGAAATTCCAGGGCCCCGGCGCCCCGATGGCGCTCGTCGCCGGCAAGGGCCACGGCTCCACGGCTCGATAGGCCAACGTTGGCGCCTCGCCTCGCTGACAGAGAGCTATTCCAGGGAGGATCAGTACTAATGCGAGCAAGCTCAGGTTTCTCAAAGTCATCACAGCACTCCTTGTTTGATGGTGTGTTTGGGTTCCCATTCTCCGCTGACCACGACATGGGAATTGTAGCGTTATGGGACAGGCGCATGATTTCCCCTGATTTCCAAGCCGGAGACGCTCGGCGCTCGACGATGCATACGACAGTATGTACACTAGAGTTTAATATGAGGCGGCGCGAAAATGAAGAAACAGTACGACTTCAGTGAGGGCAAGCGGGGCCGCGTGACGGCCGAGCCTCCGGTCGAGCCAGGGAAAGTCAGGATCACGATCCGGCTAGATGAGGACCTGATCGACCACTTCGGAGCGATCGCCGATCGCTCGGGCGGCAAGGTTGGCTATCAAACTCTGATCAATCGGGCGTTGCGCGAGTACGTCGAGGGGAAAACACCGAGCTGGGGAGAATCTCTGCGCCGGATCGTCCGCGAGGAGATCGAGCGCGCCGTGGCAGCTTGACCGCTTGGGAAGCAGAGGGCGTTCAACCGGCTGGCGGCGATTTGGGCGGCGCTGGCCATGCGGGTCTTCGATTTCAGAATGAGGCACGGCGGGCGGGTTGGCGGCGGGATCTGGATCGAAAGTGTTGATTTGGCGAGAGTTGGGCTGGTTGGACCCCGTGTGACGAGAGTCCGGAGCATGCCGGAAATGCACGAGCCGCGAGGATCGGGTGCGGGGGGGAAATGCTGTCAGCCAGGAGCGAGTGCGGCTAAATGACCACGGCTCCCAGGCGAGTCGATCGTTGATTTAGAATGACTTACGAGTTCGGTGGCTGTCACCGATCTCTTGTCACCGATCTCTTCTTCGCGTGGAGACACGCGTGAATCGCCTCGCGGGCGTGTCGCTGGGCGCGAGGCGTCAGAACGACCTTCAAGATCGCTTCGAGATCTCAGCGCGTACCGTGTCCCAGTACTGAGCACCCGAGGGATCGCGCCGATGCTCTTCGATCGATCGGCGAACCTCAGCGAGGTCCTCCTCTGGGACCGGAACGTCGTCCGGGTTTGCCGCCAGCGTCTCCCAGATGTCGCCCACGAGCTGTAGTCGCTCGCCGGCGGGGAGCTTCTCGATATCGTCCATGAGCGGATGCGGCTGGAGTGAACCCTAAAAATGAGACATTGAAATTTGGGACGAATTTCAGCGAATGGAAAGGAGTCCAGGATGGAAAGTCTCAAGCCGCGCAAGCCGCGGGAGTTCACGGTGGAGTTCAAGGAAGCCGCCGCCAGGCGGCTCCTAGCCGGCCAGAGCGGCACAGCGCTAAGCCGCGAGTTGGACGTCAAGCGCAGCCTGCTGTACCGCTGGCGGGACGCCTATCGCCAGGAAGGCGTCAACGGCTTGAGCCGGCGGCGAGGCCGGCCGAAACCCGGCCGCTCGGCGCCGCCCAAGATCCCTCGCGATCCGCGCGACGAACGCATCGCAGAGCTCGAACGACTGCTCGGCAAACAAGCCGCAGAGCTCGATTTTTTCGGACAAGCCTTTCGCGCCTTGAACCTCGCAGCCCCGACCAACGACGCCGGTGGCGCGAGCGGATCTACTCCATCGTCGAGCAGATCAGCGCCAAAGGCTCGCTCAGCGTCGAACACGCCTGCGAGCTCGGACGCGTGAATCGCGCCGGGTTCTATCGCCGGCTCGCCGTGTCGTCGCCCGCCGAGTGCGACATGGAATTGCGTGACCGCATGCAGCGGATTTCGCTCGAGAATCGTCGTTACGGCTACCGCCGCGTGACGGCCGAGCTGCGCCGCCAAGGCTTCCTCGTCAATCACAAAAAGGTCCTGCGGATGATGCGTAAGGACAACTTGCTGGCGGTACTCAAGCGGCGCTTCGTGCTAACAACGGATTCGAACCACTTCTTACCTGTTTATCCGAATCTAGCGGCGCACCTGAATGTGGACGGCGTCGATCAGTTGTGGCAATCCGATATCACCTACATTCGCTTGCGCGAGGCGTTCGTCTACCTCGCCGTGGTGTTGGACGCCTACTCGCGACGCGTGGTCGGCTGGCGGCTGGGGACGACGCTCAAAGCTGAGCTGGCTGTAGGGGCGTTGCGCGATGCGCTCGAGCTCAGACGCCCTGCCGCGGGGTGGATGCATCATTCCGACCAAGGCGTACAGTACGCTTCGAGCGCCTATGTCGAGCTGCTGGAGCAGCACGGCGCGATCATCTCGATGAGCCGCCGCGGCAACCCCTACGACAACGCGCGGGCGGAGAGTTTCATGAAGACGTTGAAGGCGGAGGAGGTTTGGTTGCAGCGTTATCGCACGCTTGACGAGGCGCGCGCATCGATCGGCGAGTTCATTGATGAGATCTACAACCAACGCCGGCTGCATTCGGCGTTGGGATATCGTCCGCCGGCGGAGTTTGAAGCGCTGGCGCGGCCGGCGGCAACAGCAGCGAGGAATCCGAAGTATGAGTTTTGAGAGGCATAGGCAAATCTATCAATCCGATGGGCCCTGGGCGGGCAGGGAGACATCGCCGGCGTTGGAGAAGCCGGGAGCGACCTTGGCGGCCGCCCCCGGCGCTCATCGTCTTGATGAGTTTGCGGCCGGGTATTCCTTGGCGGGTTGCTCTCCAGCAGAGCCCGCTTCCGCTTCCCCGGCTAGGACCAGCGTGCGACGATACAGCGAAGAAGGCAAGCGTTTTGCGGTGAATCGTAACCTGTCCCGATTTCGACTGTCTCACGCTTGGGGTTCACTCCAGAACTCTCGAAAAGGGCTCCGTCCCCTTTGGCCCCTTTTCCCCTTTGGCCCATTTGGCCGTCCGCCGGTTTCCGCCCTGGGCCCTGGGTGGCGGGTTGGCGGACGGCGTTTTTCGTAAAGTGTTGATTCGGCGAGGTTAAGAGCGCAGGGAATGGTGTGACGAGCCTGATTTAGCATGTCGTCGGGCGGCTACGTGCACCCGTTTGCGGCTGGTCGAGCAGTTGATTTGATCGAGGCGGTCGCGCATGCGGTCTAGCCCAGCGCTAGGGCGCGTTCGAAATCAGCGTCAGTATCGTGGATTCACGCGGATATCTAGTTCCGCCGCCGTCCCCGATCTCCCCGATCTCCGCAGTCAGCAGGCCGGCGCACGCGAGCGAACGAGAAAGGCAGTATCGGCTCAAATCTCAGTATGGCACTGGGCTCAGATTGTCCGATTCGCGACGGGGGTGCTTTCCGTGTTTCGCTAAGCGATATCATCGATCAAGGTCGTTTGTTTGATGAAAGATGAAGACGTGTTTGCAGCGGCATTGCTGCTTGCCCAGGGGCAATCACCAAGGGAGGTTGAGACGACCTTGCGATATTCTCAGGGCCACACTTCCCGTCTGATTGCCAGGGCTCACCAAAGCGGTTACGTGCTGACGATCAACCGTCTGAATCTTAGCGAGCGGCAACGCCGCGCGGCCGAGGAAAGACTTGCGTCCTCCCGCCTGGAGGCGAGGGATCTCGGTGTTAGAGAGGTCACAGTTTGCGCTAAGGAGCGCTTCAGTCAGGGGGCTGCCGTTCAGTTGGAGCGCCTCCTCCGGCAAGCGTTAGTGCCTCCGCCGGACGACGCACAAAACAATCGCGAAGAACTGCCACCGTCTTGCCGCTCGATGGCCATAGCTTGGGGCAACGACCTAGCAGGAACAATCGAAGCTTTGCGAGGTCTCTTCGCCATTGACGATGTCCGCGAAGAGCACCGTCGCCGAACCGATGTCGGTGAAACTCTACCGACACTAGAGCCGATTGCGTTCCTTCCTGCTCGCGGAGAGCTGCATCACGCTCCACTCAAACAGATCTCACCGACCTTCTTGGCCGCTTCGCTAAATGAGATCGTGAATGCGGGCAGCGGTGACACACACGCGCTCACGACGATTCCTGCAATCGTTCCACAGATCACTGCGAAGGACGTTAGGCGAATCGTCCCGAAGGGCGCGGATATGAACGTATCTCAGGCACGCGAGTTCATTCGAAACTACTACACAACTCGAAAAGAGTTCGTAAAGGTCTTTCCGCACGCCAGGCCGTTCTGGCCAGACGGGTTCATGACCTCTGTCGGCTCCTCCGACACCATGAGCTCTTGGACCGAGGAATGCATCGCCGCGGGAGGTGTGGACCGAAAGGCTATTGTTGAATGCGCCTACGGCGACATCGCCGGCGTTTTCGTTGCCAAGAAGGGATATGAGCGGCAAGTGGAGAGTTGGAACGCGCGCTGGATTGGCGCAACTGCCGAGGATATCAGCCGGTGCGCGGAAAGCGGCCGCCGGCAGAACCGTGTCGGAGTTGTCCTTTGCGCGAGGGACCCGGCGAAGGCCCGCACGGTTTACGAATGTCTCAGGAAAGGTTGGGTGAACGAACTCATCGTGAGCGTCGATCTCGGTTGTGAATTGTGGCGGTTGGTCATCCAGCTAGGGTCGCCTACAAACTAGCGGCCCTGGCCGCCGCAGAGATCGTCGCCGTCGCAACGGCTATTGCGGCAGCGTTGCATCGAGAAGCTCGACGAAATGGTTGAAAAGCATGTGGCCGCTTTCGCTCCTGTAGACGGTGTCATTTCGAAATGCGTAGTCGCAAAAATCGTGTAGGTGCCGGTACAAGTCGACTTCTTGCTTGTGCAGCCTCACGTTATTGTTCATGATTTCCCTCGGCGACTTTAGATTGGCAGGGGAGAATCTTGCTAGATCAGCATCTATTCCGTCGTAGCGAAGCATCCACGTGAGGTCAGCCTCATGATGATATTGCAGAAGCCAGTCCTTTCTGCCGATCAAGTAGCGCTTTCCCGTCTCTTCCAGAAGGCTATTGAGTTCTGTTCTCTGTTGTTCGTCCAAGTCATCGCGCCACTGCTGGCACTCGGCATCGGCGTCGAAAACTCGCTCCATGACTCGGCATAAGAGCGGGATTTTGGGATCGTCGTGGTGTTCGATGATACGCTCGATTCGCTTCATCTCAACGGAACTGACTCTAGCCTCCAGCCGTTTTTCTGCGATCTGTGCCCCTCCCAGCATGTGTTCCTTTCGGGCACTTATCGCCATGTCACGGTACTCTTTTAGTGCGTGAAGCTTGTCTTTGGTGGTTGCTTTCTCGTCCCGCACAATCTCCCCGATTCTCTCTTCGAAGTGAACCTCGGTGATTTTCGGAAGCATCGAAAGGCCTAAGGCCGAGTCGTGGAAGAGAGCGGCATTCATAACGACCCGCACGCGCGATTCGTCGTTTTCCCCCTCACCCGCCAGGATGACCGCAAGAGACTCTAGGACGTAGGCCGTATGGTGCACCGGGTTGGCAGTCCCGCACCCGATCCACAACGGCAGCAAACCCGGATACAGGTCCTCGATCAGTCCCGCAACATCGGAACGCCCCATGAAACCCAGAACCCGGAATGCCGCAGCCAGCGGGCCTTCGGCCTTCCGGTTGCACAAGAGCACGTCTTCCAGCAGTACGGGCTCTCCGGAATTTGTCGTCATCATGTTGCGGCCCGCAAATGCTTCTTCCGATGCTCGCCGGATCCGCCAACGAAAATCGGGCGACAAGGGCGCCCAACAGCCTTTCACGAGTAGCTCTCGTCGATCCTTCATCGATCAGTCCTCCTGTAAGTCGCTTGGTTCGGAAATAGGGCTGTGTTCAAGCGGAGCACAACCGACGCCTTGGGCTCGTCGACGTTGCCCTATGGGATACCATTTGTTGATAGAGATTATGCCGATGCAGTATATCGATAATCCATTGCCGAAGTCAACCGAGTCTGACAGGAGATCGGGGGAGATCGGTGACGGGGAGATCGGTGACAGGCACGGAACCTGCGGATCTGCCCGCCCTGAGCAACCTCGGAGGAAACCAGAACCGCTTAAGTCGTTGATATCACAAAGATTACCGCGATTCGGACCAGCCGATCCTAGGCGAACCGGCGCAGTCACGTGCCTGTCACCGATCTCTGGGATAGGAATGTCCCCTGGAGCGTCGGATCTGATTACCGCCGGGTCCGCGGGATCAATACGCTTTGTCGCGCCGCAGCACACCCACGACAGTGACTTTCCGGTCCTTGTCGTCGATTTCGTACAGCACGCGGTGGTCGCCGACGCGGATGCGCCATGTCGCCTCGAACGCCTTCAGCTTCCTGCATCCAGCCGGTCTCGGGTCTTGGGCCAGCGAGAGGATCTTGGGATGCGACTCGATCGAAAACGGCGTCCTCCAACCCGTCGAGATCCTTCTGAGCAGAGCGCTTGATCTCGAGCTTGTAGCCCTCGCTAGGCACGCGGCCGCCGCCGGCTCAGTCTTTCGGCTCGGTAGCGCTCGTACGGGACCGCGTCCTCTCCCTTGCGCTCCCGAGCTAGAAGCGAGTCCTCGAAGTCCTCCCACAGTTCGCGGTGCTGCTCGAGGTCGATCTGTACCGCTACTCGACGCCCATTCTCGTCCGTGATGTACTCGACGCCGCTCATCTCTCTCCAAGTCTAACCTCCCGAGCCCCGCCGTGTAGCCATGCGCGCCGTGAGACTGGACTGCGGGCGTTTCCTTGAGACCACGAAAGAAGGAGCAGAGGTAGAACTAAGACGGATTTCGCGCAAAGGCGCAAAGTACGCAAAGGAAACGCGAATAAGACCCGAGCCTGCTCTTCGGTTGCGCCTTTGCGCGAACCTCAGGTCAGCGCCCTCAGACAATGCTCCCCGGTTATAGGGTGCATTCTGGTCGGCGCACCACAGTAGCGTTGATCGCTCCCTGACCCGGACAAGCCGGGACCAACAGGTCAAGGGTTCGGCGCTTTTTCCGAGCACCCTGCGTGAGCGTGAGCGGGGTGTCTTCCGCTTACAGCTGTGGCCGTCGCCAGGGTGTTGGAAGACACCCCGCTCACGCAGGGTGCTCGGAATCCCTGCCCGATCTGTGCAGGAATCGTTTACAGGTGTTCAACGTCAGTCGGGCGTAGCACGCTACGCCCCTGGAGTTTCTACATTTGCGGACGGGGGAGGGCCATGGTTGAGGTAGGTCGGTAGATGGTTATTGACATACCGACAGGATTGAGCTATTCTGTTCTTGGCCCCGCTCGGCGCCGCTGCCTATGCCCGACGATCTCCGCGATACTCTTCTGGAAACCCTAGAATCAGCCCTCGATGCTCAGCTGCGCGCCGTTCGTCGGCTGCGATCGAAACCCCCTCCCCGGCCCAAGCGCCCTTCGCCTCAAGGTATGTCTCAGGTCGATATGGCCCATGACATACTCGCCGGAGCCGAGCGTCCGCCGCATATCGCGGAGTTGATCGAGGGCATTCAGGCCAGGTTTTCCCGTGCGGTTGACCGCGAAAGCCTCGTCTCGGCGCTGTCGAAGAAGATCGCTCGCGGCGACCGTTTTGTGCGCACCGCGAAGAACACTTTCGCGCTGCGTAGCCCGGATTAGCTACGCGGCCCGGATTAGCTGTCCCCTGGAGGTTCCCATGCTGCTTCCTCAGTTCCTGTCGATCAGCGCTGATTGGAGGCGCGCCTTTCCCCAGCAACGCACGCATCGACGCGCGGTGCGCCAAGGCCTGGGAGGCCTGGTTTGCCTGGGCCGCCGCACGCTTTCGCGCATTATTTGGACCAACGGCGGCGAGCAAAACAGCTGGAGCGCGGACTATTTTTTGCACGAGCGCTGCAAGTGGCGTCCGCAAGAGTTGTTCGCGCCGGTGTGGAAGCGCGCCTTGGGGTTTTGCCGCTCACGGTTGGTGGGCGTGGCGATCGACGACACGCGCTTGCGCAAGACGGGGCGTAGGATCAAGCAGGCGTTTTATCAACACGATCCGCGCTCGCCGCCGTTTCACGCGAACTTGATGCTGGGGTTGCGCTACTTGCAAGCGTCGTTGTTGGTTCCCTTCGATCGCGGCGGCAAGACCGGCGCGCGGGCCTTGCCGGTGCGTTTTGAATGTGCGCCGGTTCCCAAGCGTCCCGGCAAACGCGCCGGCGACGCCGAGCGAGAGCAGTACGAACAAGCGCGCAAGCGCTGTCGCATCTCGCAACGTTTAGTCGACATGATGGCGCCGCTGCGGGCTGCGCTGGATGCCGCCGGCGGGATCGCCAAGAAGATGGTGTTGTCGCTTGACGGCAGTTTCAGCAACCGCACCGTTTTCCTGGCGCCGCGCGATCGCACCGAGCTCATCGCTCGCACGCGCCTGGACGCTGTGCTGTGCAAAGCCGCGCCGACCGGCTCGCGACGCTTCTATGGGGTCGAAAAGTTCCGCCCCGAACAGGTGCGCCGCGACGAGACGATCGTCTGGAAAACGACCAAGCTATTCTACGGCGGCAAGCGCCGCAAGATCCGTTATAAAGAGGTCAACGAGGTGTACTGGCAGGGCGGGGCGCGGCGCACGCCGTTGCGTTTGTTGGTGGTCGCGCCGACCCCCTATAGCAAGCGCCTTTCGAGCAAGATGTACTACCGCCAGCCGGCGTATCTACTCACGACGGACCTCGCCAGCCAGGCGCGCGAGCTGTTGCAGATCTATTTCGACCGTTGGCAGATCGAGGTGAACCACCGCGAAGAGAAGGACACGTTGGGCGTGGGACAGGCGCAGTTATGGAGCGAGACGGCGGTCCCGAAGCAACCGGTATTGGCGGTGGCGGCGTACAGCGCTTTGCTGCTGGCGTCGTTGCTGGCGTATGGTCCGGGGCGCGGAGAGGCCTATGCGCCGCCGCCGAAATGGAGGAAAAAGGCAAAGAGGCCTTCTTGTCTGGATCTGGTGGCGCTGTTGCGGAAAGAAATGGTCGAAAACCCCGATTTGCTGGCTCCGCTGGGGCTCAAACCCTCCTGGCAGGCCTTCGGCGCCGCCGCTGACGGGTAAAATATGTAGAAACTCCAGGGGCGTAGCACGCTACGCCCCTACCTTCGATAAAATAGGACTGCCGTGACGAAACCAGCCAAGCGCGCCTATACGCTCAAGATCCAGTTGAGGGATATTCGGCCGCCGGTTTGGCGGCGGCTTCGAGTAGCGGGGTCGCTGACGCTGGGGGATCTTCACTTAGTGATTCAGACGGCGTTTGGGTGGGACCATTCGCATCTCCATAGCTTCTACGTTGGCGACCACGAATATAGCGTTCTAGACGTGATGGCCGGCATGGACGCGCGCGACGAGGACGCGTTTACGCTGGACACGGTGCTTGGGGCTCGCGTCAAGAAGTTTCGGTACGTGTACGATTTTGGCGACGACTGGGAGCATTTGATTACGGTAGAGAAGCGCGAGCCGCCGGCCGAGGCGGCGGTTGAGGCGGTTTGTCTGAAGGGGAAGCGCGCTTGTCCGCCGGAGGATTGCGGCGGGCCTTGGGGGTATGGGGATTTGCTGGCGGCGCTGAAGAAGCCGGAATCGGAGGAGGATCGTGAGTTGGTCGACTGGGTTGGCGAGGAGTTCGATCCGGAGGCGTTCGATCTCGATGAGACGAATGAGAGGCTGGCGAATCTTCGGGGGTATTAGGCGGGGTTGATTGGTGGGGTGGGGTGACGCGGCCAGTGACATTCGACGCTTGAGCGAGGCCATCCAAGCGGGGTGCACGAGATATTCGTACCGATCTTGATGAGACATGGCAGGATTCCGCGGCTCCGGTGGCTGCCGCCCCGCCATCCAAGCGCCGCCCGCTTGCCCCCATACATATCTGAATGTCATACTTTGAAGTATGATTGTTGGCGAACGGGGTCAGGTCACGATCCCCAAGGATATTCGCGAGCGCTTCGGGATTGGCCCGAAGTCTGAAGTGGAGTTCCACGAGATTGAAGGCGAGCTCGTGCTTCGCAAGAAGGGTCCCGCGCCAGATTTCGAAAAGTGGGTAGGGTTCTGCGCGGGCGCCCTGCGCGACCTCAACGTGAAGTCGGGCGACGAGTTGATCGAGCTAATGCGAGGGCGATGATCAGCGCCGTCGATACGAACATTCTGCTGGACCTCGTACTTCCGAATAAAGCGTTCTTTTCGACTTCGCTTCGAGGGCTGCAAGAGTCGGCTAAGGCGGGTCGGCTCTCGATCTGCGATGTTGTCTACGCCGAGTTCCTTGTCTGCTTTAAGGCTCGCGAAGAATGCGACGACTTCCTCACAAAGACCGGGATCGCAGTCGCCGCCCTGAATCACGACGCTTGCTTCCTGGCAAGTCGAGCGTGGAAAGATTATCGTCGCCAGGGCGGGAGGCGCGAACGCATGTTGCCCGACTTCCTGATTGGGGCGCACGCGCAGGTTCAAGCCAACCGGCTCCTTAGCCGTGATCGCGGATTCTACTCCAGCCGCTTCCCCGACTTGACGGTCGTCGACCCGAGCCGCTGACCCGGTCTTGTGGTGACCCCAATTAGGGACGGCAAGATGGGCGAGGCAAGATGGGCGCCAGTCAAATTGTGGAAAAGGCCTGTCCGGCGGGGGCTCTGATCCTGAGCCCTGGTTGCCCGTGGCGTCAAGGTCGTCGAGCCGGGGTCGGGAGACTTAGCTTGCGGCATGGTTGGCCCGGGACGACTGGCCGACCCAGAGCGGATTATGGAGGCGGTCGAGGGGGCCTTGGCGCCGCGGAAGAGGGATATAGCCGGCAAGCGGGTCCTGATCACGGCCGGGCCCACGCGCGAGGCGATTGACCCGGTGCGGCGCCTGTCGAATCGGTCGACCGAAAACTGTGCGAGAAGAATTGTGATTTCTTGGTAGCTAATCCCGTCGGCCCCAGCGCCGCGGGAGCCGGGATGGATTCGCTGGAGAATCAGGGTGTGTTGTTAGCCGCGTCGAGAGATGCGACGGAGCTTCCACGCAGCTCGAAAACCGAGATGGCGCGACGGATCTGGGACGCGGTGCTCGAGGGGCGTGTGCTGGCGAAGGGGGGCCAAAGACCCGCCAGGCGAAGCCGGCTCGGCTGTGAGACGATCGTTAAACAGGGGGGATTCTATTGAAGCGCGTTGTATTCTCGGCGGCCGCCGGCTTTCCGAACCCGCTCACTCGAAAACCCACTCCACCGGCCGAATGCATCGCCGCCCCGGAGCCGCGCGCGTCAGCAAGCGGTTGCCCGAGGTTGCGACAACCGCTCCCTCACGGTCGCGGCTCCGGGGCGGCCGTTTTCATCCTCATGGGTGGCCTGCAAGTCCATCAGATACTCCCTTGCGGTCGCGGGTTCCGAAAAACTTAAGTCACGCGCGCTAGGCCTGGGCCTTAGCAGGTCTTCTTTGCGCTTCCTTTGCGTCCTTTGCGCCTTCGCCGTAGCGAAACGGCTTGTGCGCAAACTTCGGTTCCGCCGGGCGGGCCGGCTGCTCGGCATGGGCGCTGGCCACGAGGAAGACGATCAGGACGACTAAGGTGAACATCTTAGAAAAAGTATGAGGTCTGTCTCAGGGTCTCGCCTATCCTTCTTTCGGTTCAATTGGCTCGCGGTACTGTGGTCCTGGTACTCAGTCCTGTGCGCGCTCGATCATCCAGATGTCGCCGCTGAATTGCATCGCCGGGAAGATGATCTCATCCGGCGTGACGTCGAACCGAAACTGGTGCGCGCCTCCATCACTAATCGTTAGCGACGCCGCCCGAAAACCCCGCACGGGCGACCGCGATCCGATCCGCCGCTTTGTGATCGGGTCCAGGCGCTGCGACCAAAGCGAACGCCAAAGTTTGGATCGCGATTTCGGCAATCTCCCTGAGCGGCCGCGGACCTTCCGCGATACGTTTGTCGAGGCTGTCGCCTTCCAGCAGCGGCATCGCCATGAACAGGCGACCCGAGACTTCGTCGATCTCGTAGATGCCGCGGATGTTGGGGTGGTCAAGCGCGGCGGCCGCTCGGGCTTCGTGAAGAAAGCGGGCTTTGTGATCGTCGTCGCCGACCTGAGCGGTTGTCAGGAACTTGAGCGCGACGGTGCGTTTGAGCTTTTCGTCCTCGGCCTTGTAGACCGCCCCCATGCCGCCCTCGCCGAGCTTGGCTTGGATGCGGTATGTGACTTAGCGTTTGGCCGACCATGCCGCTGGCTACAGTCTAGCGCTCGAACATGGCCGCGCTAGGCCATCGCCTTGCGCAGCGTGTGCTTGAGGCCGTGGATCCTCTTGCGTATCTCCCTCAGCTTCTGGGAATCACGTGAAGCCAGCGCCTCGTCGCGGGTCTTCTTGAGTTCGCGGATCTGCCTCTTGATCGGCCCCTTATCGATGCCTTTCACCTCGTGGTGCTCATGCATCTCGATGCCGAGTTGATTGCAGATCGCCTCGATCAGATGGTCTTTGTTGAGCTGCGTGTAGCCCTCGACCGGCGGGTCGAGTTTGGAGGCGATTTCGCGCAGATCCGAGACCTTGGTGTGTTTGAGCTCGTGAAAGTCGTAGGCTGCCATGCAGATTAGATAATCCAATTCCGGGCCCTAAGTCAAGCCGGATTTCGATTCGCCGCCGCCAACTCGATCAAAATCTCGGCCAAGCGCTCCGAATCGTGCCGCAGAGGCGAGCCCTTCGCCAACAGGTCGGTCGCCATCACCTCCACGCCAAGCTCCAGCAGACGCTCTTCGTCCACCTTCACTTGGAACGCCCGAGTCTCCTCGTAACGGCGCCGGATGCGAGCCGGGGCGCGTCGATTGTTCACGAGAGCCAAGTCAAGGACCGGCTCATCAACGTGGTCGAGTACAGCCTTCACGTGGTCACTCGCCGTGTATTCGTCGGTCTCGCCGGCGAGTGCGACAGTCTAAGAACTCTTCGTGGTATAACGATCGCCAACCATGAAAGTATTGTGCGATCGGGAATTAATCGAATACGCAACTGGGCGAAAAACAGGCCAGCTAATGGTGCGCTCGCTCCATCTGTCAACGGATCCCAAGGCCCAGGACTCCTATGAATCTCCCGTCCAGCCGGCTTCGCTGGACCTCCATATCGGCCACATATATGATACCGGAGACGACGCCGAGGGCCGGCAGCGATACCACCTAAGTTTGAAGCCCGGACAGACAACAATTGTCATGACTCGGGAGGAGCTGTCATTCCCCAACAATGTTGGGGCCCTTGGCTTTGCGCCCACGTCGATTTGGGAAGCCGGATTGCTGATGACAAATGCGGGGCACGTGGACCCCGGTTTTCGCGGCAAGCTGAAGTACACACTGATCAACATGGGGACGCGGCCATACGCACTCAAGCGCCATCTCAAAATTGCGACTCTAGTCGTATTTGAGCTTGAGAACCCCGCGAGGACCGGGTGGTTTGACCGGCATGGCCAGAAGAACGCCGGCGAGCCGGGCGCTCAATCCCTACAAAGTCTTGCCAAGGATTTTATGGACTTCGAAGGCCGCGCTGAGAGACGGATCGACGAGAAGGTCGCTGAGGTTGACCGCAAGAAAACCTTCTGGTTGAAGTCCCTCACCGCCTCACCGGTGTGATCACCGTTGTCACTTTGCTAGCCGGCGCCTTCGTCAGCTATGCGTTGAAAACGGCGGCCGATCCCCTGGAGTCCCGTATTATCAGGTTGGAGGAGGAGCTAAAGCTCAGTTCCGAAGTCAATCAGCTTAAACAGGACCTTAGCGCCCTGCGGCAACAGCTTGAAGAGATTCAACCGGAGTCGGAATAGGCTCCCGCTGAAGCGATTCGACGAACATACCGCAGGAAGCCTGCACGTCGAATCCGACCCTCGAGACGATCTTCACTCGGCAACCGGGTAGTTCCTCACCGATTTGGCGGGCCCGCTCCTCAATGACTTGCTCCGACGCCTCCTCTCCGTATTCGGTCGAATACGGGTTATATCGAACGATGTTCACGTCGGCTCGCAAGCCGACCTCGTTAACCGCCCTACAGACGGCGCTCACGTCTGGGGCTGCGTCGTTCTCTCCCCGAATCAAGGCCCAATGCAGCACTGGAATCTTGCGAGTCTGGTCCTGGTAAGACTTGAGCTGCCGCAAAGCCGTTTGCGCGGGTATCGCCAACGGCAGCCACCTCTTTCGAAAGCGGTCGTCGACGCTGTAAATCGAGTAGTAAAAGGTCCGGCTGCGCGCCCTGAAATAATCGCGCCAGCTCCCGGTCTTCCACCTGCCTGGGCATGATGGTTGAGACCTTGATCCGCGGAACGAGATTGATCCTCACCGCCAGCGCGCACAGCTCGTCAATGACGCTCTTGAAGGCATTGACTAGCCGTGTATTCGCCAGAGGCTCCCCTCGAGCCATGAAGTTGAAATGAGCAATCCGCGCCGGGCGCGCATTCTCTCGGTACCAGCCCAGGACCGAACTAGCCTGCTCGATGATCTGATTGGGAGGGAGATCCGATGCGCGATTCTGCCGCGTGGCCGTCAGATGGCACATGCGACACGCCTGAGCGCATGATGGTTGAGACCTTGATCCGCGGAACGAGATTGATCCTCACCGCCAGCGCGCACAGCTCGTCAATGACGCTCTTGAAGGCATTGACTAGCCGTGTATTCGCCAGAGGCTCCCCTCGAGCCATGAAGTTGAAATGAGCAATCCGCGCCGGGCGCGCATTCTCTCGGTACCAGCCCAGGACCGAACTAGCCTGCTCGATGATCTGATTGGGAGGGAGATCCGATGCGCGATTCTGCCGCGTGGCCGTCAGATGGCACATGCGACACGCCTGAGCGCAGCCCGTTTGCGACGAAAGATAGATGATGACAGTATCATCGCGGCGGCGGACGTAGCGCGCCTCGGCGGTTTCTTCCCCAGAGCCCCTCCAGAGAAAGTTTACCGAAGCATCCTCGCGGCTTCGTGCGACGTCATGGAACTCCACGCTTTCAGACAACCACACAGCACTATAGCACGCGGATCCCAGTTTGTTACGGGCTCAGGTCGCGAATGCTATCGCTGACAGTCATGCTATCGGTGACTGCTAATCGGTGCTATCGAGGACGGCGCTATCGGTTGCTATCGGTGGCGGAAGGCGTTCCGCATCACATCACCCAGAGAGGAGCCAACCGCCAGGATGTCTTCCTGCTCAGCGATGACCGGCGATTCTACATCGAAGCCTTGCGCGGCCCAAACAGCCGTTACGAATTTGTCGCACACCCCTACACCATCGCCTTGCGCAGCGTGCGCAATCTGCCATGCAGATTAGATAATCCAATTCCGGGCCCGGAGTCAAGCCGGATTTCGATTCGCCGCCGCCAGCTCGATCAAAATCTCGGCCAAGCGCTCCGAATCGTGCCGCAAAGGCGAGCCCTTCGCCAACAGGTCGGTCGCCATCACCTCCACGCCAAGCTCCAGCAGACGCTCTTGGTCCACCTTCACCTGAAACGCCCGATTCTCCTCGTAACGGCGCCGTATGCGAGCCGGGGCGCGCCGATCGTTCACGATAGCCAGGTCGAGAACCGGCTCATCAACGTGGTCGAGTACAGCCTTCACGTGATCACTCGCCGTGTATTCGTCGGTCTCGCCAGGCTCCCACATCAGGTTGCAGATGTAGACTTTCTTGGCCTTTGACGCGCTAACGGCATCGGCGACGCCCTCGACCAGCAGGTTGGGAATCACGCTGGTGTAGAGCGACCCCGGGCCAAACGTGATTAGGTCGGCCTCCCGAATCGCGTCGAGCGCATCCTCGACCGGCTCGCAGCGGCTCGGGCGCAGGCGGATTCGGCGGATGCGATCCCGCGAGCCTGTGATCCGGGTCTCGCCGACCATCGACCGCCCGCTCTCAAAATCGGCCTCGAGCTTGACGTTGACTAGCGTGGAAGGAAAGATGCGTCCGCGAATGGCGAGAACTTCGCTCGACAGCTTGATCGCGGTGTGGAAGTCCCCCGTCACTTCTGCCAGGGCCGCCAGGAAAAGGTTCCCAAAGCTGTGCCCTTTGAGTCCCTCGCCGGACGAAAAACGGTACTGGAAGAGCCGCGACAGCAAGGCCTCATCCTCCGCCAGCGCGACCATGCAGTTACGAATGTCGCCCGGGGCGAGGATGTCGAAGTCACGGCGGAGCCGGCCCGAGCTCCCCCCGTCGTCACTCACGGTTACGACCGCGGCGAGATCGAGCTCACGGCCGCCCCCTGAAGATCTTAGGCCCCTCAGAAGCGTCGAAAGACCCGTGCCTCCCCCGAGACTGACGATTCGAAGGGGCGGATTCGTGTTAGCTCCTCGCCTCGGCCGACTCATTGTCGACCTCCAAGAGACTCGCAATGCGAGAGTCGTCAACGACGCCGGCAAGGTCAGAATCCCGGCGGGCCGTAAGTCGAACGCTGGGGTTGAGCTCAATCGCGCGGCCGAGACTCTTCCAAGCCTGCGTGGCGTCGGATCGCAAAGCGGCGACGACGGCCCGCACGTAGTGGGCGTCGGCGTTCTTCGAGTCGAGCTTGATTGCCCGCTCGACGCTCGCTTTCGATCCGTCGAGGTCGCGGTCGTTCAGGAGCTTGACCGCGTAGTTGTAATGATCGTCGGCGGTCTTGAGCTCTTTCGTCACGTCTGAGAGCCGCTCGCGGCAAATCCGTGCGTACATGCCGGCGCTATGGCCAACCACGCTATCTCCGGCTTCGGCGATGGACTCGAACAGCGGCAACGCTTTGGCGAACCTGCGGCCGTTGAGCAGCGTCACCGCTTGGTCGTAGTCCTTCGCCAGGCGATCAACTGGCGGCTTGACCTTCTTGGTTGCCTTCTTGGTTGCCTTCTTCGCGGCCTTGGCCGCCTTCTTGGTTGCTTTCGCCAAAGTTATAATCTCGCTCAGACCACGCCGCCTTCGGGGGATGGACGGCGTAGGACTGGTTTTATACCAAAATCCGAATCAAACCAGCAAGAAATGACCGCACTTGACAAACTGCAAGCCCAAGTGATCGCCTGTGACCGTTGCCCTCGGCTGAGGCGGCATTGCCGGGAGATTGCCGAAAAAAAACGCCGCGCCTACATGGATTGGGAGTACTGGGGCCGTCCCGTGCCCTCCTTCGGAGATCCCGCGGCAAGGTTGCTGATCGTTGGCCTTGCGCCCGGCGCCCATGGGGCGAATCGAACGGGTCGCATGTTCACCGGCGACTCCTCGGGGGACTTTCTCTACCGCACTCTCCATGATGTCGGCTTCGCCTCGCAGCCCACAGCCGAGGCCAAAGACGACGGACTCGCCCTCATCGACGCCTACATTACCGCCCCGGTGCACTGCGCTCCGCCTGACAACAAGCCCAGCCGGGAGGAATTCGAGAACTGCCGCCCGTATCTTGCCCGCGAGTTAGAGCTTCTCAAGCGCGTCAAGGTCGTCGTGGCTCTCGGCCGGCTCGGTCTGGGGTCTTATCTAACGGTTTTGCGCGAGAGTGGCAAAATTTCTCGGCCGTCGTTGTACCCATTCGGCCACGGTCTGAGTTATGATCTACCCGGCGACCTCCCCAAGCTGTTCTGCTGCTATCACCCCAGCCGGCAGAATACGCAGACTGGCCGGCTCACCCGAGAGATGCTTCAGCAGGTGTTTGAAAGCGCCCGCGAGGCGATCAGGGAGGGGTGAGCGCGTTTGGTACTACGATTGCAGTAGAGAAATAATCCTCAGGGACAAAAAAATTACAAAAGATGCAACCACCGAGCGGTGGAGAACATCTATACTTACTACCAAAGAGCTCGCAATCAAACGACTGTTTGAAATACTGAGCCCAGAAGCAGAGGTTAGACATGACGAAGAAGCAAGAAAGAGAGATCCGTGAACGGCTGGGCCGCAAGCTCAGCGAGATCACGGGCAAGGCTCGCCGGAACGAGCTGATTACTGAGTGGTCGAACGAAGAGATGGACCAGATTCAGTCGCGTGCGGAGATGGACCTGACGGTGTTGTTTGTCAACACCGACTTCAAAACCAAGCGCGCTGTTGAAACCGCCCTATCGCTTCTGAACAGCGGCGAATACGGCACCTGCCAGGATTGCGCGAACGACATCAATCCGAATCGGCTCGACGCGATCCCCTGGACGACGCTCTGCGTTGGTTGCCAAGAGGATCACGACCACGCGGTGGAATACGCCAAAGCGGCGTAACCGGGCACGGGCGCGGCCACCTGTCGCGCCCTCATCCTTTTGTTCGCCACAGCAAGGCCCCGACCAGTAGAGCTGCGCCCAATATCTGGCTGGGGCTCAGGCTCGTTCCGAGAGCGGCCCAGTTCAGCACAGCCGCTGTGGCGGGAAAGCAGAGCTCAGCGAGTGTAGCCACCGAGGCTGACGTTCGACTTAAGCCCCGGTAGTACGCCAAGAGCGCCAGCAGCCCTGGGACGAACGCGATCGCGGCCAGATTGGCGGCAAAACCCGCGTCAACATCTGCCGGTGCGGGGGTTCCTAGCGCCAGCGCCGCCGTTAACGGCAACGCCCCGACGATTCTCAGCGACGTCAGCGTCATCGGGTCGAGTCTCGGAGCCAAGTAGCGCCCAGCGACGGTGCACGATCCCCAAATCGCGGCCGCCGCCAGTGCAAAAATTACCGCTAGCGAGCGAGCCTCGGTGAGATCGGCGCCGGGCCAGGTCAGGCCGAACGAGACGAGATAGGCGGCGCCGAGAGCCACCGCGGCCCTCAGCCAGTATCGAGCCCGCCGGGGTGGCCGTTCCTTGAGGACCCAGCCGGCGAGTCCGGCCGCCACGATCGGTTGCAGCTTCTGCAGCAACACCGCGACCGTCGGGTTGCCAATGCGTATGGCCTGGGTATAGCACAGCGTCCCGATAGCCGAGCCGCCCCACGAGATCCAAAGCATAACCGCCCAGTCGCGTGGCTTGAGCGGGATCAGATCGGCCCTATGGCGCAACAGCCAAGGGGCCAGAAACAGCGTCAGGATGGCGTGCTCCCCAAAAACAATCCAAGCATTCGACGCCCGCTCAGCCAGGCCGTAGCGCAGCACCGGATCCGTCCCCCAAAGACAGGCCCCCAGCGCCACCCAAAAAACGCCCGACTCACCAACCCGCCGTTGAACCGCCTCCACTAAGTCAATCTTCGCCTACCGGGCCTTCCCATGTAGGGGCGTAGCTCGCTACGCCCATCCCCGATCTAAAGATCGGGGCTCAGGCCACCGGCGCGAGCGGCGCTGAGCCCCAAGGTTCACCTTGGGGTCGTTCACTTCGCCTGAAAATGTAGAAACTCCAGTGGGCGTAGCTCGCTACGCCCGTCGGCAGCATACATATTTTCACGGGCCTTCGGCGCACGGCTCAAAGACCAAGCAGCCGCAACCGCAGTGCGGGGTCCAGCCGCCCCTGGCGCGTCTCGAGCCGTCCACTTTCGGTCAAGCGCCCCCTGATCTCCCAGCGGACCAACGTCGAGCAGGCCGCTTCGAACCACACCTGACGGTCCGTCGTCAGCTTGACTCCGTCGCCCGTCGCGTCGCCGTGCCAGAGCTGGGGGTAGTCGGTGGCGTTCGCCAGGCACAAATCCCAGCGCCGAAACCAGTCCTCGAACTCCTCGTCCGGATCTTTCCGGCCAGCCAGAGCCCGCCGCAACAGCCCCGTAGCGCCTCGGGCCAGGGTTCCCAACGCCTTTTGGGGTTTCGCCACCTTCGCGCCCTATCCTAACCAATCACAAGCCTTTTCAAAACCTAACCAGCAGAAAACAAAGCCCAAACCGCCAATCGCCCAGGCCTAGGCGGGCGATCCGGCCTTATTCTATGTGAGAGATACGGCAGACATTCCGAGCACCCTGCGTGAGCGGGGTGTCTTCCCGCTTGGGCAATGGAAGACACTCCCCCCAGGGGCCGTGAAAAAATCCCTAGGGGAGGGCGAAAGACGGGCTACGGACGATCGTTTGCTTTCAACGACGTAGGGGCTTGGCATGCCAAGCCCGCCTTGCCGGAATCGGATCCCCGACATTTTTTCACGGCCCCTCACGCAGGCGGCTCCGAGAACGCACCATCTCGGGCCAACACCCGGAAATACCCGGATTTACCCGCACATAAGGGGGGGTCAAAAAGCAGACGCGTAACGCGCGCGCCGAGGTCGCGCCTGCCGGGCCTGCGGCGTCAAGAACGGGAACTCTTCAATTCGCCGATAGACCGAGCCATCGGGCGAAGACGAGCTTTCATACATCACGAAGCGATCCGGGGTAATCGCTCCGAATTCGCGACTCGGAAGCTCTTCGATCGCCTCGTACATGCCGCGCAGCGAATCGTGCTCGAGCATCCGCCCAAGCGGCAGATGCGGCTGGTAGGGCCGAACCTCGGGGGCGATGCCCAAAGGCTGCAATTGCGCGTCGACTCCGCTGGCAAGGCGCCGCAAGCCGGGGGTGTTCTCGGCGCCGGCCCAAAAAATCCGCGGCGCCGCCGCGCTGGGGAAGAAGCCCAACCCAGCCAGCGGCACCGTAATCGGCGTGTCCAACTTCACTTCGGTCAACGACTCGGTCAACACCGGAAGTCGTTGCTCGGGCCACTCGCCGACATATTTCAACGTCACGTGCATGTTGTGGGGGTGAACCCAACTGATCGGCGAGACCGGGCCTAAGCGGCGAACCAGCTCGGTTAGGTTCGCGACAACTTTCGCATTCAACTCAAGGGCGATAAAAAGACGCATGGGATCGGATACTCAACTTCTCTGAAACGGGGTCGGACAACGTGCCCGAAGGCTGCCGCTACGACGGATCTATTCCTTCTTTTCGTGCACGGAAAACTGTTTTGTTGGGGGTTTGAGGGTGACCGTGTAGGACTGCTCGAGCTGGGTAAGCTCGATCTTGCCGCCGAAGGTCTGGTAGCCCGGGCTGATGACTTGCAGCATGTACTCTCCCTGCTTGAGCGGCGGCAACGGCGCCGTCCCGCGGTTGCTGGTTTTCAGCTGCAGGCCCAGGCCCTTCACTTTGAGCTTCTTCTTCTTCAGCTTTTGGACCACCACGCTGGCCCGTGAGATAGGCTCGCCGATTTCGTTGTTGACGATGATGCGAAGAGTCGTCATCTCCTTTCCGACAAGGGCCGGGCCAGCGAGCGCAAGAAGCGCCGCTAATGCTAGTGAAGCTCGTCTCATCGTCAGAAAATGAAGCTCAGCGCGCCGCGATAGCTGCGCACGGCGGGCAGGATGTAGATCGCGCCGCCATCGGACGTATTGATGGGCATATAGCCCGCTTTGAGCAGGTTTCGGAATTCAGCCGATGCTTCAAGCTTACCCGGCAGCCCGCCCCCGACGGGTATCGGTTGGCGGATGTAGACATTGAACCCCGGGTCGGAGCGAGCCGCGAAATCGTTATATAAATCGGGCGAAAGGGCCGAATCCCGGCTCGACCACTGGTAGGTGGAAATGAAGCGAGCGCCGCCACGCTGCTCTTCCATCGACAGCGAGGCGGTGATCAGGTGGGCGCGCTGCATCTTGAGCATGTGGCGCAAATCGCCGGCTCCTCCGGCCAAATCGCCCTCACCGGCCGTCAAAACGCCGCCGGCGCCGTAGCCCAGGGCGGCCTCGAGCCGCTCACGGATCTTGCGGGCGTAAGACACCCGCACGCCGCGCGCCATGTGCTCTCCGCCGTTGATCGTCGACGCCCGAGAGAACAGGTCAGGCAGCACCTCGCCGGCTCCGATGAATCCGTCGGGGGTGAGGGCTGAGACCGCCGCGTTGGAGATGGCGTCCTGGTAGACTCCCGCCTCGAGCAGGCCTTTGCCGACTTGCTCTCGGTAGGCAATTTCGATGTGCTCGGTGCGCTGCACTTGGGCTTGGCCGTTCCTGAGCGACACCCTCGGGAACGTCCCAAGAGCGGAGACCTGCTGGCGCAATCGGTCGCCGCCCTGAACAGCCGAATCAGGCCGGGGGACTCCCGAGGCAAAGCTCACTTGAACCGAGCGTCCCGGCGATAATTCGTGGATGATCTTGGCGTACGGGCTGACAAAGTTGAGCCGATTCAGCCAGCGCACGGATTCGTAAAGGAAGCCGTAATCGAAAGTTGTCCGGTCGCCAATCTTCGCGGTGTCGCCGAAGCCGAGCGTCATCGTCTCGAGCAAGGGGACGGCGTCTCGCGCCTGCTGGGGGTCGACAAAAGCTCGGCTGCCAAAACTCGTCTGGAGCTGCCGAACCGTCAAGCTCACCTCGGGCGCGCCAAAGCCGAGATCGCGGCGATAGCTGGTACGGAATCCGGTGCTGGGGCTGCGAACCGCCGAGCCGTAGCCCATATTGCCGCTCACGGTGACGTCGTTGTTGCCAAACAACGAGGTCGCGACGGCAAAAGCCGTGCCGAGATCGGAGTGATTGGCCAGGGAATCCGAGCGCCCGCCCGATCCGCTGCTGAGCTCGGCGTAAGCCTCAGTGTCATGGAACGCGCCCGAGAGCTTGCGCATCACCCGCTTGGTTTCTCGGTCGCGCTTGGAAGGGGCTAGCCTTAGCGCCGGGCGGACGGCGTGCGAGGCGCGCAGCGCCCACTTCCAGTCGTCCGACATGTCGCGAATCTCACTGGCTTGGGGGTTGCCCAGCTGTAGGCCGGAGAACAGACCGGCGAGCCGCACGTCGAGGACTTTCCGCGACCCCAACCCCACCCGCAGGTTACGAAGATCGACCGGCAAGAAGCGGTCGAGCTTCACCTTGACCGAGTAGTTTCCGGGCAGCAGATTCTCGAGAACGAACGCCCCCGCGTGGTCAGTGAACACCCGCCGCAACAGACGGCCTTCCGAGGTCAGGACCGAGACGGCCGCGCCCATCTGTGGTACGCCTTTGGCGTCACGAACCCAACCGCCCAACTCGCCGCCAAATCCGGCCGCGCCGGCCGGACCGCCTAGAGGGCACAAGGCGAGAGCCGCCAGCGCCGCCGCCAACGCGCCGCTTTTTGCTGTCCGGGTGGGGGCAAAGTGCATGTAGTCGCTTAGCCTTCGATCACCTTGAAGGTAACGCTCGGCTTTAGGGTCTCGTTTTTTATCTTGTCAGTCAACTTGACGTCAAGCTTGTAGACTCCAGGCTCGAGGTCGGTCAGAGGGAGCTTCTTCTCGATGACCACCTGGTGAGACGACGCTCCACGGATCGTGTCGATCTGCTCTGTGAAGTCAAGCAGCAACTCTTCCGGATCGTCGAGCTTGGCGATCTGATAAGTCACATCGCCCGCGGGCATTTGTGAAACTTCTTCCACCCCTAGGTTGTAGAACTCGAGGTAGATGCCCATTTTTTCGGCCCGCTTGAACTCTTCGCTGATGCGCGGACGCACTTTCGACGAGCCCAGAACGAACTGCCCGGCGCCAAGCGAGCGGGTCGGGACGCGCTCGATTTTGTCCGCCAGAATTATGCTCGAGTACGACAGCGTCTCATCGTCGAACTTCGGCACGTTGAGCGCGATGCGGTGAGTCGCCAGCGTCTCGCCGATGATGTCCTTGACCACGAGCTCCAGCCGATATTTGCCCGGCGCGAGCGGCAGGGGCTTGTTGTAGATCGATTGCCGGTTGATTTGGTCAGGGAGTCGCTCGGTAGTCGTCGCGATCGAAACCGTGTCTTCAAAGTGTGTGTGCACGCGGCGGGTCATCGTGGTGATGCGCCCGAAGATGTTGACGACGCCCTTGTGCAGGCCGTCCTCTTCCTTGAACACCAGGTCCTTGTTGTCGAGCTGAACGGTGATGCTGGTCAGCACCGACTCGTTTGTGATCTTGACGTAGGCGATCTCAAACTGGAATGGCAGCGTGTTGTACTCGATCGTCGAGTCGACCACGGCTTCCAAGTCGGTGAACTTCACCGGCGGCGCCTTTTGGATGTTCGCGTAGAGTTGCAGGCGCTCGAACTGGTTGTAGCGCATCGATTGCGACCCGCCGATCGGCGTCCCCATACGGGTGCCGTCCGTGCGCAGGAAGCGGTCGCGCTTCTGAGACAGGCCCATCGATTCGGACAAGGTCAAACCGGCGCCAGGGACGTTCAACAAGGCGTCCTTCTCGGACGGATCCATCGTCAGGCGATACTCGCCGGTCATGGTGGGGTCGACGAATTCGAGCAGGATGTCCGAGCCGATGCCCTCAAGCCAACGGTAGCGCCAGATCTCGAACGGGTAGGTCGAGGTGAATCCGCCGCCCTCGTCGTAGGGCCGCTGATACATGCCGCCCGAGGGGTGCGACTCGTTTTCGTCAGGAGGACCATAGGCAATGTAAATACGGCCGCGGTCAGTCCTCCAGCCGGGGATGCCCGAGGCGTAGCGGTCGTTGGCGTAGGCGATCCGGCGATAGTGCTCTTGCTTGAACTCGTTCTCGTAGCTGTCCGGCGTCGGGTCGCGACGAATCCAGAACTGCTCGATGAAGTTTTCGCGCTCTTCATCGGTTGAGAGCAAGGCGAAGGCCTTCTTCTCCTGGTCGGAGATGATGTACTTCACATCCTCGTCAAACCACCGCCGGAACGGGCCCTCGAGCTCTTTGCGGAGCTGCTTCAGGCGCCGCTTCTCCTCCTTCTTGGTCAGACCCTTCGGCAGCTCTTGGCTGTAGACGAAGCTCGATTGAGACGAAAAGAGAAAGAAGCCGCTTAGAACGATTGCCGGCAGGATTTGGCGAAACGCCATTCGACGACACCTCAATGGAGCCACCTCAAAGCGGTCGACTCCGTTTCGATTCTAGGCCTTCTGTCGTAGGAGGTCAAGTCGGATGACGTAAACAAAGTGCTATGACCCCTGTTCGACTCCCTAGCTTGCATACGCACCAACGCCGCGCTGAGTTTCGGCGGCGTGATATTCAAGAAACCATAGAACAAAATCCGAGAAGCCGTAGATTTGGGGCCTAGAACCGCTTGCTTACGCGCGCGGCACGGTAGCGCGAAAGGCCCGACATCGCAATGAAACGCCCGATAGGCGGGTGTTGCCGTGCGGCGTGCGTCAGCAAGCGGTCGTCTGTCCGAGGTTGCATTAACGGATGGCAACCAACTTGCTAATCTTATTGGTTCTGGTGGGGTAGCTGCATCTACCCGATGGTTTTTTGACGAAAAAGAGGCAGATCGGGGTTCGTGGCTGGGCGCTGGCGGCGCTCACGGCGATGTTGGTCTGCGCCGCGCTGGTCAACTTGAGCGACCGCGCTTCCTACGAGCTCGCCGACGATGGCGCGCTGTGGGCCGACATCAATGGCGCGGTCGAGGCTTCGTGGGTGGACCCGTCGGGGCCCGCCGCCCAGGCTGGAGTGCGGGCGGGCGACCGCGTCGTGAGCATCAATGGCCGGCGGATCAACGAGGCGATCGATGTAGCGCGGGTGCTGGCCGGACAAAGCGTCTGGACCAGCGCCGAGTACGCTTTCGAACGGGGCGGGGTTGAGTTTAAGCACTCGCTGGTGATCCGTGCGGCGGCGCGGGGAGACGTGAGCGGCGCCTTCCAGTGGATCGTCGGGGCGTTCTATCTCATCGTGGGAGCGCTGGTCCTCTATCGCGGGCATCAGCGGCCCATGGCGCGGCACTTCTATCTGTTTTGCCTGGCGTCGTTCGTGCTCTATTGTTTCCGCTTCAGCGAACAGCTCGATGGGTTCAACCGGTTCATTTACTGGAGCGACGTTTGGGCGACGCTGCTGGCGCCGGCGTTGTTTCTGCACTTCTGCCTGGCGTTTCCCGGCGGCCGCTTGACGGTAGCACGCAAGGGTCTGGCGATCACGGCTTACGCGGTGGCGGGCGCCACGGGCGCGGCTTACCACTTGGGGGCGGCCGGCGTTCTCGCGATCGAAGGTTCGGCCCTCGGATTGCCGCAGCTTCTCGACCGCTTCTCATATGGACTGCTGGGCGCCCTGCTTTTGCTCGGAGCGCTCACGCTGCAGCTTAGCCGGCGCCGCCAGGAAGACCTGGCCGTGCGGCAGCAACGCCGCTGGCTGGCCCATGGAACGCTGTGGGGCGCCCTGCCCTTCTGCGCGTTCTACGTGCTGCCCTACGTGCTGGGAAGCGTTCCAGGACCGAATCACTCGATCTCGGTCTTCGCGCTGGCGCTGATTCCGATTGCTTTCGCTTTCGCGATTGCCAAGCACAGGCTAATGGACGTCGACTTGTATTTCCGCCGCGGAACCGCCTATACCTTGGCGACCGCGCTGGTGCTGGCTCTGTTCTATGCCGGAGTGTTCGTCCTCAACGGCCTGATCGAACCGCAACTGGGGGGATTGGGGCCGGCGAGTTGGGTGACGTCGGTCGTCGTCGTGGCACTGCTGTTCCATCCGCTGCGAAGCTGGATCCAGCGGGCGGTCGACCGCCGCTACTATCGCGAGCGCTACGACTACCGCCAAACCTTGGCTGATTTCGCGGCAGAGCTGAGCACCGAGACGGACCCCGATCACATGCTGGCCGCCGTGAGCGAGCGGCTCAAGAAGACCTTGGCGCTCGAGCGGATCGCGGTTTTTGTCGCGGAAGAAGGTCAGCGCTTTGAATTGGTCAAGAGCCTCGGATTCGACCGGCCGGCCGAGGACCTTTCATTCCTGTCGAACGCCGAACCTGGCTGGAAGGGCCTCTACTTCGAAGATCCCGGCCGGAACCAGGAGCGCCCGGAAACGGTCAACCGCACGATCGCCGACCTGGATCTACACTACTATGTTCCCTGTTCAGTGCGCGGGAGGACGATCGCCTACTTCGGGCTCGGACGCACCCAAGAAGACAACTACCTCTCGAGCGAGGATCTGGCTCTAGTGCGAGCCGTTTCGGGCAACTTCGCCATCGCGCTCGAGAACGCCCGGCTTTATCGTTCGCTGGCCGAGAAGGCCCGGGAGTACGAGCGACTCAAGGATTACAACGAGAACATCGTCGAGTCGCTGCACGTTGGGATCCTTGCCGTCGACCTCGAAGACCGCGTCGAGAGCTGGAACACGCAGCTCGAGCTGGTTTTTGGGATTTCACGCCAACAAGCCATTGGCCGCAAGCTCAACCAGCTGTTGCCGGCGAGCCTGGTCGAGACTTGTCACGAAGTTCGCGAAGAAACCGGGGTTCACAATATATACCGGTTCACGCTACGAGCACGCGAGTTCCCTGGGCAATTCCGGCCGGCTGAGGATTCACCCGACGCCGGACGTGAGCGGACGCTCAATATCGCGATTGCGCCGTTGATCGCCAAGAATTTCGACCCAATTGGACGACTGATCATTCTCGATGACGTCACCGAGAGGACGGAGCTCGAGCAACAACTGGTTCAAGCGGACAAGCTCAGCTCGATCGGCTTGCTGGCCGCGGGCGTGGCTCACGAGGTCAATACGCCCCTCGCCGTGATCTCGAGCTACGCCCAGATGCTGGCGAACCAGGGGCAGGGCGCGGCCGCGAACGAGAAGATCCTGCAGCGGATCACCGAGCAGACGTTCCGCGCCAGCGAGATCGTGAATTCGTTGTTGAGCTTCTCGCGCACCTCATCCTCGGAGTTGGCGGCGCTCGATCTAAACTCCACGGTCGAAGACACCATAGCGCTGGTCGAGCCCCAGATCCGCAAGGCGGGAATCCGGATCGAGAAACGCCTCGAAGCCGCGCTCCCCGAGGTTCAGGGAGTCGCGAACAAGCTCCAGCAGGTCTTACTCAACTTGCTCATGAACGCCAGGGACGCGATGCCCGAGGGCGGCTCATTGACGGTCGAGACGCGGGCGGAAAACGGCGTCGCTTCGATTGAGGTCATCGACACCGGCGTCGGCATCAGCCCTGACAAACTAGGCAGAATCTTCGATCCGTTCTTCACGACCAAGGGACCGAAACGCGGCACGGGTCTTGGGCTCGCGGTGAGCTACGGCATCGTCCGCGAGCACGGCGGACAGCTACGAGTGGACAGCTCCCCGGGCGAAGGGTCACGGTTCACGATTGAGCTTCCGGTGGTGAAACAGCCGGTAGTGAAACAACCGGTCCATGTATAGCGGTCACCCAAACGGGACAAAAATGTCAACGACCTTGAGCCGCGCGCGGAAGGGGCCGTGAAGAAAACCTATTGTCGCGTCGGCGCGCGGGAGCGCCAAGCGCACGCCAAGCTCAGCGCTGCCGAACGCCGCCCCTGCCGAAACCGCAACTTCTGCGCCTCGACTCCTTTCTGATCGCCCAAGAGGCCCGGAAACGGTCGTTTCGGGCCGTTTCCCGGCCCTTTTCGCCCCCCGAACCGCCGCTACGCCGCCGCTTGCGCCGCCAGCCCGCACTCGGGCCCACGACGCCAGACCAGCCGGATCCAAGCCGCAATGTTGTACGCCAAAACCCCCCACAAAAGCTCCGATCGCGCCTTCCGCAGCCCTCGTACTCGAAACTTGCGCACCCCCAATCGCTCTTTCAACCAGGCGTTCGGAAACTCCGCCGTCTCGGACCGCTTGCGATACGCCGCCCGCCCACGCTCGCTCTCCATCCAGCGCCGATGTTTCGCCATCACCGCGTTCTCTTCGCTGCGGCTCAACGTTCGATGACCGCTCTTGGGGCAGCACTTGTGCCGCTGTGCGCATTCGCGACAATCAGCTTCTTTTGCCTGATACTGCCGATATTTGCGCTTCCGCTTCAGCGACGATCGCTGATACGTCAAGGTCCGCTGGGCCGGACACAGAAACGTGTCTGTCGCCTCGTCGTAGATGAAAAACTTCGGCGCGTAGCGCGGCCCAATTCCCGCCGCCTTCAACGCCGCCTTCGAGCCCTTGTCCGGCGCCGGCGTCGCGTATTCGATTTCAGCGGCTGCCAGCGCCTCGATGTTGGCCTGGTTGGCGTAGCCCCCGTCCGCTAACACTTGCTTCGGGGTTCGCTCGAAGCGCCCTTCCACATCGTCCAGCGTCGGGGTCAGCTGGCCCGCATCGGAGGCGTTGTTGGTCAACTCCACGCCGACCACGATCTTCTCTTTGGCGTCGGTCGCCAGCTGCGCGTTGTAGCCGAGTCCCCAACCGCCGTTGGATTCGTGTTGCGGGCGCGCTTCCGGCTCGCTCTCGCTCACCCGCGCCTGGCGTCGTTGCTCTTCGTCGCGCTTGCCCGCTTCGACCTTGGGCAGTTCCTCCAGCGCCTGCTCCATCCGCTCGACTCGCTCCCGCAAGGTCCGCTTACGCGCCGCCTGACGCCGCCGATTCGAACCCTCGTCGTCGGCTTCTTCCGAGAGTTGACGCACCGCTTCGCGCGCTTGTTCGAGATGCCGCTCGAGCGTCGGACGCCTGCGTTGCGACCCGCCCGAGGCTTGCGCCCGGATCCGCGTGCCGTCGACGGCCACCTGCTCGAGATCCACCAGCCCCTCTTGACTCAGCAGCGCCAATACCTGTGTCAACAAGTTCTCGAGAGCTTTTGAGTGGAATACCCGAAAATCCGAAAGAGTGTGATGATTGACGACCGCCATGCCGCACAACCACTCCAACTCCGGCCGATAGCGGCTTTGACGCGCGATCTCACGCGCCGAGCTCATCCTTTCCGAATACGCCCAGATCCAGATCGCGACCAGCAACCGCGGATCCCATGCCGGCCGCCCGGCGGACTCCTTGCGGGTTTCCAGATGAGCAGCGAAGCCGGACAGGTCGAGCATGCCGCTCAGCTCCCAGATGGCGCGCACCAGATGGTCGGCCGGCACGAGCCGTTCGACGTCGATCGCGGCATAGGTGAATTGGTCGCGATTGGGCTGTCGCAGCTGCAGTTGGTCAACGGGCACGGCTTGGCGCGGCTTGGCGGGGCGTTGCTCGAGCTCGACTAAGACCTGTTGTTCGCCCATATAATAAGGGCGTTGGACGCCGCCGCCAAGTTATCCGAACATTCGTTTGCCCTCATGTTTTATCCCATTTTGATCCACTCGCGCCATTCCGAACCGCCCCAGGGGAGCTTCGGCGGCCACGACGGGTTTATTTCACAGCCCCTAAGCAAGCGGTTGCTGCAACCATTATCAACCGCTCCCTCCCGGTCGCGGCTCAAAGTCGCGGCCGCCTTATGCCTCGGTCTCTAAGCCGTGGCTAACACGGACGCGCCGCTCGCTCAACGCGGCCGGATCCTGATCATCGACGACGAAGAAGCGATCCGTGAAAGTCTGGAGACGATCCTCGAGCTGGAGCGCTTCGAGGTCGACACCGCCGAGGACGCCGGCTCGGGCCTCGCGCGACTGGGCGCCAAGACCTTCGACCTGGTCTTGCTCGATCTGATGCTGCCGGATCGGTCGGGGCTCGAGGTTCTCGAGGAGGTCCGGGAACACGACACGGCGACGCCGATCGTAATGCTGACCGCGTTCGGCAGCATCGAAACCGCGGTCAAGGCGATCCGGCTCGGGGCGAATGATTTCTACACCAAGCCGTGGAACAACGACAAGCTCGTGCTCGGCATCGAGCAAGTCATCACACGGAGCCGCCTCGAGGCTGAAAACCTGCGGCTCCGTAGTCAGCTCCGCGAGCGCTACAGCTTCGCCAACATCATCGGCAAGAGCGAGCCGATGCAGGAAGTTTTCGGACTTGTCTCGCAAGTCGCTCCGAGCCGTTCGACGGTGCTGGTCACAGGCGAGAGCGGCACCGGCAAGGAGCTGATCGCCCGCGCGATCCACACCAACTCGCCGCGCTCAGACAAACCGTTTGTCCCGGTCAACTCGGGCTCGATCCCGGTCGATCTGCTCGAGTCGGCGCTGTTCGGTCACGTCAAGGGGGCCTTTACAGGCGCGAGCTACAGCCATCGCGGGTTCTTTGAGACCGCCGACCGGGGGACGATCTTTCTAGACGAGATCGGCACGCTGAGCGTCGAGACGCAGGCCAAGCTGCTGCGGGTGATTCAAGAGCGCGAGTTCATGCCGGTCGGCTCGAGCGAGGCGATCAAGGTGGATGTCCGAATCGTGGCGGCCACCAACGAGGACGTCGCCAAGCTGGTGGGCGAAGGGCGCTTTCGCGAGGATCTTTACTACCGGCTCAACGTGATCGGCATCAAACTGCCGCCGCTGAGGGAGCGCCGCGAAGATATCCCGTTGCTGATTCAGCACTTCTTCGACCGATTCTGCGTCGAGAATACGCGCTTCGTCGACGAGGGCGGCAAGTCGTCGCTGGAGTTCGCGGCCGACGCGATGGGGATCTTGATGGACCACCGCTGGCCGGGGAATGTGCGCGAGCTCGAGAATGTCGTCGAACGCGCCGTGGTGCTGGCGACCGGGCCGCAAGTTCCGGTGCAGGCGCTGCCGGAGTCGTTGCTCGAGCAGAATGGAATCCACCGGCCCCAGTTGCCGATCGATTTTCAGCCCACCGCGGGCGAGAGTCTCCCGGAGATTGTGGAAGAGTTCGAGCGGCGGGTGCTGCTGGCGGCGCTCGAGGAGCACGGCTGGAGTCAGACCGAGACGGCCAAGAGTCTGCGGGTGGCGCTGTCGACGTTGAATCAGAAAATCCAGCGGTTGGGGATTGATATTAAGAAGCGCCGGGCTGCGGGGTAGTTTGCCTGGAGTGGGCCAGTCGCGCATACTGATGCACATGCGCACTACCCTCAACATTGATGATGAGCTGCTTGAACGGGCGCGAGAGGCGACCGGCATCCAGGAGAAAACCGCCCTCGTCCGCGAAGGCCTGACAGCGTTGGTCCAGCGCGCGGCGGCAAGGCGACTAGTGTAGTGCGCCAAGCAGATCGCAACTTATTTCTCGCGCCTTATCCACGAGCCACGGCGGGGCGTCGCAGGGGCGCGACATGTCGCGCCCTTATGCTGGTGGCCGAGACGAGAACATGGAGCCGTCGACGTGCCTGCATTTGGGTTTCACGAGGTTTCGCCGAAAGGGCAGGTTGAAGGGCGCGACATGTCGCGCCCCTGCGCCGCCTAGCCTCTGCTTGGGTGTCTGACGATAGGTCAGCCTATTTCTGGCGCACTACACTAGCTGCTCTGGGGGGTTCGGAGCCACAACTCAAGCCGATCCCGCAGCGGCGTTTCGGTTCGTGATTCTAGTCGACATGTCCGAGTAGGTTGCCTGGATCTTTGCGAACGGATCGTGCATACTGATGCATATGCGCACGACATTGAACATAGACGATCAGTTGCTGAGCCGAGCGAAAGAGCTCACTGGCATCGCGGAAAAGACCGCGCTGGTGCGCGAGGGCCTCAAGTCTTTGATCGCCCGCGAAGCCGGCAGGCGTTTGGCGGCGCTTGGCGGTTCACAACCTGATTTCGAAGTTCCGCCAAGGCGTCGTTTCAACTGATGCTTCTCGCGGATACTTCGGTATGGGTCGACCACATTCGGGCCTCCATTTTCGATCTCGAAGCGGCGCTGAGCCATGAGCAAGTGCTGATCCATCCGTTTGTGGTTGGGGAGTTGGCGTGTGGAACCCTCAACGACCGGGGGCGTACGCTGGAGTATCTGTTGGAGTTGCCGCTCGCCGTCTCGGCGTCGAACGATGAAGTCCTGGAGCTTGTCGAAGGGCACAGGCTTTGGGGGCGAGGAGTCGGCTGGATCGATCTGCATCTGATCGCCTCAGCGATACTGTCGGATTGTCGTTTATGGACTCGGGACAAGAGACAAGCGGGAGCCGCGGAGGTTGCCGGCGTCAAGCTGTACCCGCCCGAGGGTCCGCCAAGAGTCAACGGCAAGACAATATAGTTGCCTGTCGGCGGAAACCCTTATACTGAAGATCACTCTAAAGAGGGACCCCTATGCAACCAGTCGTAAAGTTCGGCATCATCACCGTCATCATCATCGCCACGCTTGGCTGGCTCGCCATAGACGGCATCACCGAGACGGCCACCTACTACGTCACGATCGACGAGCTCGAGGCGATGGACGCAACGCCTGAAAAGCGCATCCGCGTGGGCGGCGACGTGAAGGTCGACTCGATCTCACGAACCGGCGAGACGGTCGCTTTCACGATCGTTCAAGTCGAAGAGGGCACGGATGTGGAGCGCTCGCTCGACGTGCTCTACACCGGCCAAGACCCGCTCCCGGACACGTTTAGGGACCGTGCACAAGCGCTTTGCGACGGCTATATGCGCTCCGACGGCGTGTTCGAGGCGAAGAAGATCCAAGCCAAGTGCACCTCGAAATACGAAGTCGACCCGGGCGGCGACGTCCCGGTTTACGAAACCGAGCCCGCCGTGGCCCCCGCCGACAAAATCACTTAGCCGATGGAAAACCTTGGTTACCTAGCGGTCTTTCTCGCCTTCTTGGTATCGCTGTATGCCATCGTCGCGTCGGTGACGGGCAAGCTGACGCGAAACGCGTTCTTGGAAGTCAGCGGCGAGCGCGCGGTTCTTGGCGCCTGGCTGCTGACCACCACGGCTTCCGGGCTGCTGCTCTTCGCCATCCTGACGAACGACTTTCGGCTGAGCTACGTCGCGTCATACAGCTCGGAAGCGCAGCCGCTGATCTACAAGTTCGCGGCTTGGTGGGGCGGCCAAGAAGGCTCCCTGCTGTTCTGGAGCTGGATCTTGGCGAGCTACTCCGTTGTCGCCTCGATCACAGCCCGGCGGCGGCATCCGGAAATGCGCTCCTACGTCAACGCCGTGATGATGACGGTGCTGGCGTTCTTCATGGGGATCGTTTGCTTCGCCGCGAACCCGTTCAAGGTGCTCATGGCCGGGCCGCAGATTACGTCGGTCACCGACGGGCAAGGGCTGAACGTGCTGCTGCAGCATCCGGTGATGGCGATCCATCCGCCGATGCTCTACTTGGGCTACGTCGGCTTCTCCGTGCCGTTCGCGTTCGCGATCGCGTCGTTGATCGACAAGCAACCGGGCGACCGCTGGATCCACACTACGCGCATCTGGACGATGGTCACCTGGCTGTTCCAGTCCTGCGGCGTGATGCTGGGCATGCTGTGGGCTTACGAAGTGCTCGGCTGGGGCGGCTACTGGGCCTGGGACCCGGTCGAGAACGCTTCGCTGTTGCCGTGGATCACCGGAACGGCTTTCCTGCATTCCGTGATGATGCAGGAGAAGAAAGGCATGATGAAGGTCTGGAACATCGTGCTGATCTCGGCGACGTTCTTCCTTTGCATTTTCGGCACGATGTTGACCCGTAGCGGGCTGGTGAGCTCGGTCCACGCGTTTGCGCAGTCGAACATTGGCGACTATTTTGTCTGGTTCTTGACGCTGGCCGTGGCTGGAACGATCTACCTGATCTTGAGCCGGCTCGACTACCTCAAGAGCGAGTCGCAGCTCGATTCGGTGGTTTCGCGCGAGTCGAGCTTCTTGTTCAACAACGTGCTGCTGCTGGCGAGCTGTTTCGCGGTGTTGTGGGGGACGCTGTTCCCGGTGATTACCGAGGCGGCGACGGGTGAGAAGATCAGCGTCGGCGCGCCGTTCTTCAACAATGTGAACGTTCCGATTGCGCTGTTTCTGCTGCTGCTAACCGGCGTGGGGCCTTTGTTCGCGTGGCGAAAGACGTCGATCGCGAGTCTGAAGAAGAACTTCTTCTGGCCGTCGGTCGTATCGCTCGCGATTGGCGCGGCGCTACTCGCCTTGGGTATGCGGCACCTTTACGCCTGGATGTGCTTCGTGCTCTGCGCCTTTGTCGCGATTACGATTGTGATGGAGTTCTACCGCGGCTCGAGGGTCATTCAATCGAAGATGCAGCTCTCGCTTGCCGGAGCCGCCGTCGAGCTGACGCACCGCAATACGCGTCGGTATGGCGGCTACCTGGTCCACATGGCGATCGTGCTGATGTTCATCGGATTCGCCGGCACGGCTTTCAACGAACGCGGACAGAGCGAGATGAAAGCCGGCGATACGCTGCAGGTCGGCCAGTATCAGTTCCACCTGCGCAACCTCAAAGAAGACACGAACGTCCGTTTCACGAACGTTGTCGCTGAGTTCGACGTCCTTAGAGACGGAGAGGTCATCGCGGTGCTCGAGCCCGAGCAGCGGGTGTATCACACTTCTCAGCAGCCGACGGGCCTTCCGGCGGTCCGGCGAAGCCTCAAAGAAGACGTCTACGTTGTCTTCGACGGATTCGCCCGTGAGACCGGCAACCCGGTTATCAAGGCCTACATCAATCCGCTTCTGAGTTGGATTTGGATTGGGGGCATCACCTTGATCTTCGGAACGTTGATCGCGCTGATACCGAGCAAGGTGAAGCGAATTAGCCCCAGAACGCGGATCGTGGGGAGGGTGCCCAAGGAGAAAAAAGTTGCGGTTTAGAACGCTGGCTGCAGTCGCCTTGGCCCTGCTCGTCGTCCTCGGCGGCGTTGTGGCCGCTGAAGAGGTGAAGACCTCGGACCCCATGTCGCTGCGCGTCTGGAAGGTGGGTGACGACCTCAAGTGCCTGTGCCCGTCCAGCTGCGCCTACACCGTCGCCAGCTGCAACATGCTGCACTGCAGCTTCCGCGAGGAGGTCAACCCGCAGATCAAGGATGGTTTGGAAGAGGGCTTGTCGCCCGCGCGCATCATCGAAGTGTTGAGAGCGAAGTACGGTGCGGTGCTGCGGACCATGCCTCAAGCCGAGGGGTTCGGATTGGTGGGTTGGGCGATGCCCTTCCTCGCGCTCGGCGTCGGACTCGCGATCGTGCCGTTCGTTGTTCGCCGCTTGCGCAAGTCGCCGGCGGATGAGCCCCAACAGATTCCCGTTGACGCCGCAGCCGTCAAGCGCTACAGCGACCAAATAGACAAGGATCTCGACGATCTGGTCTGATTCGGCTCTCGCCCCCGCAAGATGTTGATTGCCGCTTCGGTTTTACTCATTCTGGTTGCGTTCGGGCTGCCGTTGTTGGTCCGGGCGAAAGACCTGCCCGCCGAGATTCCCGAGTCGCCGACCCGTTACTTAGAGGAACGCCGCGCCTCGGTTTATGAGAACCTGCGCGATTTGCAGATCGAGTACCGTATGGGCAAGTTGTCCGACGAGGATTATCAGTCGACGAAAAAGGATTTACAGGGCGAGCTCGCGACGATCATGGCGCAGATCGATGAAGTCGTCGGGGGGGCGGCGGCGTGAGGGCTTTCCGAACCCGCTCCCTTGCGGTCGCGGCTCTGACGTCGCGACTCGAGGTTCCTGTCCCCGATTCAGAGCCGCGACCGCGAGGGAGCGGGTTCGGGGGCGGTCGACTGGCCCTGATGCTCACGGCAGCAGCTTCTCTAGCTTATGGCGCCGTGAATGGCGTCGTGATCAACGCTACGACCGGTCAGCCGGCATCCGGCGCTACCGTCATCCTGATTTCCTTTGCCCAGGGGATGGACCCGATCGACGAAGTGTACTCGGGCGCCGACGGCTCTTTCGAGTTCACCAAGGAATTAGTATCGAGCGGCCCCCAACCGCTAGCAGGACTCATCCGCGCCGAGTTTGACGGGATCGCCTACACGACCACGGTCATGAAGGACAAGACGGAAGGAATCGAGGCGCTGGTCTACCAGTCCACGTCAAAGCGGCTCGACCCGACCGGACGCATCCTGCTGCTGCATCCCGGGCCCAACGAGATGCTCATCAACGAGAGCTACCTCTTCGAGAACAATACCGACCCGCGGGTCACCTATAGCGATCCCGACAACGGGTCGCTCAGATTTTACCTGCCTCCGGAAGCCAAAGGAATCGTCAAGGTCGAGGGACAGGGACCAGCGCGAATGCCTCTGCCCAGCTCCGCGGTCGAGTCGAGCGAGAAGGACATCTACATGGTTGATTTCCCGGTCAAGCCGGGGAACAATCAGGTCTCGCTGACTTATCTTATCCCGTACGCGGGCGAAGGCGAACTGCTCCTGAAGACGCCGTACAAAGACCTGCAAACGCGCGTCGCAATTCCCGAGGGCGTCGAGGTTTTGACCGATGAGGTGGAGAATCTGGGCCAGGAGCCCACGACCGGCGCGATCATCTACGAGGTCCCGGCTGCGCCGGACGCGCGGATCGCGATCAAAGGGACCGGTGCGATGCGGGGATCCTCAGGCGTCGAGGCGAGCGATCCGGGCGAGGCGAACCAGATCAAGGTCGCGCCGACGCCGATCTCGGAAGAGTTGCCCTGGTTGGTCATCCTGGCCTGCGCGATTCTTGCGGTCGGATTCTACAACCTGTATTCGTCCAAAAAGCGAGCGGACGGCTAGCGATGAATGCGTCCCGCGCCTTGAGCCGCGCGCGTATGCAAGCGGTTGTGGGAGACTCCGGCAACCGCTCCCTCACGGTCGCGGCTCCGGGCGGCGCCGCCTGATCGAGCAGCGCTTTCGCACGTCGTCACAATGTCATCGGCGATTTCGGTCAAGAAGGTTTTTAAGTACTTCGGCAACTTTGCCGCGCTGCGTTCGGTCGACCTCGAAGCGCCCGCCGGGTCGGTCCTCGCCCTGCTGGGCCGCAACGGCGCGGGCAAGACGACTCTGCTCGAAATCCTCGCAGGCCACTCGCGGCCCAGCAGCGGGGAGATCTCGATCGGCGAGGCGAAAAGCCGCCAGGAGCGCTCGCGCGCGATCGGGTTCGTCGGCCATGGGCAGCGCCTCTACGACGACCTCTCAGCCGAGGAAAACCTCAGATTCTTCGGGTCCCTCTACGATGTGACCGACATTGATTCGAAACTCGATGAGTGGTTCTCGCGAACCGGCCTCGCTCGCTTCCGCCGGTCGCGCGTCAGCGAATTCTCGCGCGGCATGCGCCAACGTCTGGCGATCGCGCGCGCCTTCCTGCACGACCCTGACATCTTGCTCCTCGACGAGCCTTGGACCGCGCTGGACGACCGAGCGGTCGAATTCCTCTCGGACCTCATCGAAGACGCCCACGCCAGGCAACGCACCGTCGTCGTTTGCTCCCACCAGCTGAGAGAAGCCCTCGCCATCGCAACCGAAGTCGCTGTACTCGAGCGCGGGTCGCTGGCCTTCCGCGGACCCAACACGGACGAGCTCAAGGCGAAGCCCGAGAGCCTTTACGAGCACATCTCATGAGCGACTTCTTGCGGCATGCCTGGACGATCGCGGCCAAGGACCTGCGCACCGAAATGCGCAACCGTGAGGTTATCAATGCGGCGGCCTCGTTTGCGCTCGTCGTCCTGCTGATGTTCGGCTTCGCCTTTGACCCGAGCTCGAATTTCGAAGTACGCTCTCTGACCGGCGGGCTGCTCTGGATCATCTACGTCTTCTCGGGGATCTTAGTGCTCAACCGGAGTTTCGCTCAGGAAACAGTGAACGACTGCATAGGCGCCCTGACCGCCGCGCCCATCTCGCCAGCCTCGATCTTCATCGGAAAGGCGTTTGCGAACTGGGTGCTGTTGCTGGCCATGGAGCTCATCTCGCTGCCGCTGTTCGGCATGTTCTTCGACATCCGCTGGTATGACCGCTTTGGCGACCTGCTGTTGATCCTGGCTCTGGGGTCGTGGGCGCTGTCGATCATCGGAACGATTTTCGGCGCGGTAACCGCCAACAACCGGCTGCGGGAGCTGATGCTGCCCGTCCTGGTGTTCCCGATGATTCTGCCGGCATTGATGGCCTGCGTGCAGCTGACTGGACTGGCGTTGCTCAACGAGCCGTTCGGAGATTCGATCGCCTGGCTCAAGCTCCTGATAGGCTTCGACATCATCTTCACCCTGCTCGGGTCAGTGCTGCTCGAACCAGTTCTGCATCAGTAGCGGCTCAAGCCCGCGGCGAGTCGACGCGACAAACGTAAGGCCGGAACTTGCCCGTCGATTCCGGCTCCAGTCGCTGGACGCTGTGCACATCAACTTCAATAGGGAACCCAAGCGCCTCTTGCACAGCGCGAGAAAGCTGATCGGAGTAGTCCGGCGGCAGGCCGCCCGTCGCCTGTAAGATCACCTCGATGCGTTGGGGCGCGTGCTGGATCACGCGAATTCCATCAACCTTGTCCCCAGCCAGCAGCGAGGCTGGACGCGAGATCGCGTAAGGGTGATAGCGATCCCCGTCAGGCGCAACGAAGAGGTCGATTGACCGTCCCAACACACTGTCGAGGCAAGCGACCTAAACACCGCAGGGGCACCTATCGGGCCCCCGCCGGACAATGTCGCCCAGCCGATATCGGATAAACGGCATCGCGAAGGAGTGCAACGCCGTGACCACAACCTCGCCCTCTTCCCCAATCTCAGCCGGCAGACCGTCCGGGCGCAGGACTTCAACGATCGCCGCATCTCCGATGAGATGATATCCGCCGCGGCTGGGACACTCCTGCGCGAGCAGGTTCGTCTCGTGCGCGCCATAAACGGAATAAACACTTGCCGGCGCGGCGTAGCGCTTCAGAGCTCCTAGAAGAGCCGGCGTCATGGTCTCTCCCCCCGCCAGGACGAGACGCAAGCGGTTGAGCGGAAGGTTGAGGCGGCGCACCTGGGCCAAGGCGGCCGACGTGCTGCTCGGGTAGCCGGCTAGAACATCGGGATCGTGTGCGGCAACCTCACGGGCGATGGTTCGCGCGGGCTGCTGGCATTCGATGACCTCTTGGCGTAGCAGCCCGGCGTGCATGTAGAGGCGTCTTGCTGAACCTTGAGCCGCTAGGCGAACAACACAACGTCGATCGCTCCAACGCACCCCGTATAGCTGCATGTGTCTAGACAATCGGAGTAGCTGCAAGTAGCGATCTTCGAAAGAGGTGCGGCGAATGACAGCAGGGACGCCGGTCGATCCGCTGGTTCGGTAGGTGACGAGTCTGCGCGGATCAATGCCCTCAGCCACCGCGGTTGGACCGGCGCGCTTGAGGTCCAGGCGCTCCGTGACGGGTAGCATCGGGAGGTCGTCGAGCCCGCGGAAGGCCTCGGGATCGAAGCCGTGAGACAGCCACAGATCTCGATAGAAAGGGACCTTTTCAGAAGCGTGCCGGATGAGGCGGCGCAGCCGGCGCTCGCGAAAATCGTGGAGCCTTCCGGGAGTGGGTTCACCTATCAAGTGACGCCAATCCCCGATGTCAAGACCGCGTGCCAACGCTCCCTATGCTAGCTCGGCGCGAGTTGGCCATGGCGGGGCTGGCAGCCACACGGAAGAAGTCCAGCCTGAACCCGAGCCATGTGCGACGACACCGTCGGCGGGCAACCGTCGGGCGTCTAGTCTCCGGCGACCGCCGCAGCCTGCTTCGCTCGGCGCCGGCGGGAAGGCCCCCCCGACGCGTTGAGCCAGCGCAACAAGCTCGCCGTTTTGAGCTTCGTGGTAGTCCACTTTCGGGCTTCGACGGCGCGGTTGGTCGAACGTTTTCGCCGCCATTTCAATCAATTGATGTTGCGGGGATTCCACCGCCGCTTCGAGTCCCTCGATCATTACATCGAGCCATTTTTTCTTCGAATGAAGCTCCTCGAGTAAGTGCTCGACATTTCCACCGTTCGTAAATCGGTTCACTGCCAACTCCTTTATCCGCTTCTTTAATGGGCCTGTTCGTGGTTCAACTTCGCGGTAAGACTGACAACATTCTATCCGCAGAATGGTAGTAGCAATGTAAATATCCCGTAAAGACGGCGCCCAAAAGCTAAAGTTTTTGTCAAATCGGCACAGATTCCTCGCCGGCCCGACCCACTAACTCCTCCTCGGAGCACAAATCCCGTTCGGCCGCCGAGGGATGATTCAAAGACAATCGTACGTACGGGTAAGCCCAGAGTGCCAAGGTGCGCTTGCAGCGAGCCCGGCGTAGCAACGCCGGGTACAGAGATTACTTGGACGACAGTGGCTTCTAGCGAAGTCTGCGACCTCAAACCGACGAGGCATCGCGCACCCGGAGCCGCGCGCGTAAGCAAGCGGTTGCCCAGATACCGACAACCGCTCCCTTAGGGGCTGTGAAATAAACCCGTCGTGGCCGCCGAAGCTCCCCTGGGGCGGTTCGGAATGGCGCGAGTGGATCAAAATGGGATAAAACATGAGGGCAAACGAATGTTCGGATAACTTGGCGGCGGCGTCCAACGCCCTTATTATATGGGCGAACAACAGGTCTTAGTCGAGCTCGAGCAACGCCCCGCCAAGCCGCGCCAAGCCGTGCCCGTTGACCAACTGCAGCTGCGACAGCCCAATCGCGACCAATTCACCTATGCCGCGATCGACGTCGAACGGCTCGTGCCGGCCGACCATCTGGTGCGCGCCATCTGGGAGCTGAGCGGCATGCTCGACCTGTCCGGCTTCGCTGCTCATCTGGAAACCCGCAAGGAGTCCGCCGGGCGGCCGGCATGGGATCCGCGGTTGCTGGTCGCGATCTGGATCTGGGCGTATTCGGAAAGGATGAGCTCGGCGCGTGAGATCGCGCGTCAAAGCCGCTATCGGCCGGAGTTGGAGTGGTTGTGCGGCATGGCGGTCGTCAATCATCACACTCTTTCGGATTTTCGGGTATTCCACTCAAAAGCTCTCGAGAACTTGTTGACACAGGTATTGGCGCTGCTGAGTCAAGAGGGGCTGGTGGATCTCGAGCAGGTGGCCGTCGACGGCACGCGGATCCGGGCGCAAGCCTCGGGCGGGTCGCAACGCAGGCGTCCGACGCTCGAGCGGCATCTCGAACAAGCGCGCGAAGCGGTGCGTCAACTCTCGGAAGAAGCCGACGACGAGGGTTCGAATCGGCGGCGTCAGGCGGCGCGTAAGCGGACCTTGCGGGAGCGAGTCGAGCGGATGGAGCAGGCGCTGGAGGAACTGCCCAAGGTCGAAGCGGGCAAGCGCGACGAAGAGCAACGACGCCAGGCGCGGGTGAGCGAGAGCGAGCCGGAAGCGCGCCCGCAACACGAATCCAACGGCGGTTGGGGACTCGGCTACAACGCGCAGCTGGCGACCGACGCCAAAGAGAAGATCGTGGTCGGCGTGGAGTTGACCAACAACGCCTCCGATGCGGGCCAGCTGACCCCGACGCTGGACGATGTGGAAGGGCGCTTCGAGCGAACCCCGAAGCAAGTGTTAGCGGACGGGGGCTACGCCAACCAGGCCAACATCGAGGCGCTGGCAGCCGCTGAAATCGAATACGCGACGCCGGCGCCGGACAAGGGCTCGAAGGCGGCGTTGAAAGCGGCGGGAATTGGGCCGCGCTACGCGCCGAAGTTTTTCATCTACGACGAGGCGACGGACACGTTTCTGTGTCCGGCCCAGCGGACCTTGACGTATCAGCGATCGTCGCTGAAGCGGAAGCGCAAATATCGGCAGTATCAGGCAAAAGCATCTGATTGTCGCGAATGCGCACAGCGACACAAGTGCTGCCCCAAGAGCGGTCATCGAACGTTGAGCCGCAGCGAAGAGAACGCGGTGATGGCGAAACATCGGCGCTGGATGGAGAGCGAGCGTGGGCGGGCGGCGTATCGCAAGCGGTCCGAGACGGCGGAGTTTCCGAACGCCTGGTTGAAAGAGCGATTTGGGGTGCGCAAGTTTCGAGTACGAGGGCTGCGAAAGGCGCGATCGGAGCTTTTGTGGGGGGTTTTGGCGTACAACATTGCGGCTTGGATCCGGCTGGTCTGGCGTCGTGGGCCGGAGTGCGGGCTGGCGGCGCAAGCGGCGGCGTAGCGGCGGTGGGGGGGGCGAAAAGGGCCGGGAAACGGCCCGAAACGACCGTTTCCGGGCCGCTCAGGCGGTCAATCAGGAGTCGAGGCGCAGAAGTTGCGGTTTCGGCAGGGGCGGCGTTCGGCAGCGCTGAGCTTGGCGTGCGCTTGGCGCTCCCGCGCGCCGACGCGACAATAGGTTTTCTTCACGGCCCCTTACGCGCGCGGCTCCGGGTGACGGCGAAACTTGACTCGTTTGTTCAGATGCTCCGGGCGTCAGCGGGCTAAGTTGCGTTGGAAGCTTGAAGCGGTTATCGTGCCGGGCATGGCGAACCCCTTCTCGAAGGCAGCTACGATTGCGTCGACCGCATAGTTCTCAACGCCCGCTGCAGTCTATGCTACACGCCCGGCGGGTTCCGCCATTGGTGGCGGCGGCTCCACAACGGCTCCGACGAAACCCTCGACAACGCTCATCTGATTCGACTTGAAGCGATCAGAAAGGACATGTTTGTCCTCTTTGACGACCTCGGCCTCGCTGCATAGACATCGACAAAACTTTGTCGATACGATCTCTCCAAGCGCCTAGTATATTGCTCGCAGGGGCGCGACATGTCGCGCCCCTACGCCGCGATCATCCCATGCGGGTCGATGACGAACTTCTTAGCCGCGCCCTTATCGAAGTCTTTGTAGCCCTTGGCCGCCTCGTCCAGCGAGATCGTTGTGACGTTGGTCGCTCTAGCCGGCTTGGCCTTTCCGTGGAGAATCGCTTGCATGAGTTGGCGGTGGTACTTCATCACCGGGCACTGCCCGGTCGTGAAGTGATGCGACTTCGCCCAGCCTAGTCCGATGCGGATCCCCAAGTTGCCGATCTTCGCGTTGTCGTCGACTCCGCCCGGGTCCCCTGTCACGTAAAGACCAGGAATGCCGAGCCCGCCGCCGGCGCGCACCACGGTCATCAGAGCGTTTAGCACCGTAGCAGGCTGTTCGACGACCGCGTCCTTGCCATGACCGCGGGCCTCGAAGCCAACGCAATCGACGCCGCAATCGACTTCAGGTTCGCCGACGATCTGCTCGATCTGCTCGCCCAGCGTCGCGTCCTTGGTCAGGTCGATGGTCTCGCAACCGAACCGTTTGGCCTGCCGTAGCCTCTGCGGAATCATGTCGCCCACGATCACGCAGGCCGCGCCGAGCAATTGGCAACTGTGCGCGCAGGCCAGCCCAACCGGTCCGCCTCCCGCCACATAGACGATCGCGCCCGGGCCCACGCCCGCCGTCACCGCTCCGTGGAACCCCGTAGGAAAGATGTCGGACAACAGCGTCAAGTCCTTGATCATCGCCATCGCCTGATCGCGGTCGGGGAATTTCAGCAAGTTGAAGTCCGCATAGGGGACCATCACGTACTCGGCTTGGCCGCCAACCCAGCCGCCCATGTCGACATAGCCGTAGGCGGCGCCCGGGCGACCCGGATTCACGTTCAAGCAGATGCCGGTCTTGCCTTCCTTGCACATTCTGCAACGGCCACAGGCAATGTTGAAGGGCACCGAGACGATATCGCCAATGCTGAGGAACTCAACATCGCGCCCCTTCTCGATGATCTCGCCGGTGATCTCGTGACCGAGCACAAGCCCCGCCGGTGCGGTCGTGCGTCCCCGCACCATGTGCTGATCGCTGCCGCAGATGTTGGTGCAAACGATCTTGAGGATGACGCCGTGATGGCACTTGCGTTTGCCCAGCGCCAGCTTGGGATAGGCGATCGATTGAATCTCGACCTTGCCGGGAGCCATATAGGCGACACCACGATTAGAAGCAGCCATGTTCTCTCCTTGAAACTCTCCGCTTGAATTCTAGTGACGGGAGCCGCCCCATAGGATACACCAACCGGGCGACGAAAGGGCAGCGCCTGGTCGAGAGCAAGCGGCCTGGGCTGGACAAACGCAACCCCAATACTGTCGATTACTGTCGATTTATGCGTCGAGACCGCGACCCGGAGCCGCGACCGTAAGTACCTCTGTAAACGATTCCTGCACAGATCCGGCAGGAAATCCGAGCACCCTGCGTGAGCGGGGTGTCTTCCAACAACCCTGGCGACGGACACAACTGTAAGCGGATGACACCCCGCTCATGCAGGGTGCTCGGAAAAAGCGCCGAACCTTTGACCTTTTGGTTCCGGCTCGGCCGGGTTAGGGAGCGGTTGCTAGAGGAATCGCAAATTGCTCGCATTCTCAAGCAACCGCTCCCTTACGGTCGCGGCTCCGGGTCCACCCGCCTGGCTGGCGTAGCTTGAGTCGACAGGATTGGGGCTAGCCCGACTGCTAGGCTAAAGACCGATGGCCACGTCGGCGCAACCGCTGCCCGAGACCCTGGACGACCACCACAGCGATTCCGCTATTTCTCCGGACATGCGCGTGGTGCTGTGTCTCCCGCCGGGCGCGGAGATGGACGACGAACAATTCTTCGAGTTTTCCTGTCTCAACGACAATTTCGTCATCGAGCGCAAGGCCGGCGGAGAGATCATTGTCATGTCCCCTTCTGTCGGTGAGACCGGGTACAGAGAGCACGAAATCGGAAAGCAACTCGGCAACTGGGCCGACAGCGACGGAACCGGCATCGTTTTCGTGAGCGATACGATTTTCGATCTGCCAAGCGGGGGGAACTACGGTCCCGACGCCTCGTGGGTGCTGCGCTCGCGTCTCGCCGAGCTAACGCGCGAGCAAAAACGAAGGATGCTGCCGTTGGCCCCGGATTTCATCTTGGAGCTGATGTCGCCGTCGGACCGAATCTCGCAAACGCGGGAAAAGATGCAGATGTGGATCGAGAGCGGCGTGCGTTTGGGTTGGATGATGGACCCTGACCGGCGTAGGGTCCACATCTACTCAGAGAGCCGCATACAGGAGCTCGAGAACCCCAGTACGATTTCGGGCGATCCGGTGCTGCCCGGATTCGTCCTCGACCTCGCGCCCATCTGGGACCCAGGCTGGTAACCGCCCCGGACCGGCCTATACTGGTTGGCTCATGGCGGGCCTGCTGTCAAAGGAAACGATCATCGCCGAGCCGGGTTTCAACCGTTGGAAGGTCCCGCCGGCGTCGGTCGCGATTCACCTGTGTATCGGCTCCGTCTACGCCTGGAGCATCTTCAATCCGGCGCTGGTGAAGACCCAAGGCGTCGTGCTCAGCGCCGCCGATGATTGGACGCTGCGCCAGGTCGTCTGGGTCTTCACCGTTGCGATTGTGTGTCTGGGTTTATCGGCTGCTTTGGGCGGTAAGTGGCTCGAAGAGGTAGGCCCTCGAAAGGTCGGGACGACCGCGGCCTTTTGTTGGGGAGGAGGGTTCCTGATCGGCGCGTTGGGAATCTACCTGCACCAGCTCTGGCTGCTTTATCTCGGATACGGAGTCGTCGGGGGCGTTGGGCTGGGACTCGGATACGTCTCCCCGGTCAGCACGCTGATCAAGTGGTTCCCTGACCGGCGGGGAATGGCCGCCGGCATGGCCATCATGGGATTCGGCGGCGGGGCGATGATCGGCGCGCCGCTCAAGGAATGGCTGATCCGGTTTTTTTATCGCCCCCCAGGTCGTCTAACCGACCCTGAGCTAGTTACCGAGGGCGGGCGCCGCTTTGCTCGCATCGCGGGCGAGCTCCAAGAGGTCGTGGTCGTCACCGCCAACGATGTCGGCCAGATGATCGTCCCCGGGCCGCAAGGGGCCTACGTCGTGGGAACGGGCAGCGCCGGCGTGGCCGAAACGTTCGTCGTGCTCGGCCTGGGATATCTGGTCGTCATGCTTGTCGCGTCGTTCTCCTACAGGCTGCCGCCCGACGGATGGCGGCCCGCAGGATGGACAGCGCCCGCCGCCGAGAAGAAGGCCGCCCTCGAAGTCACGGCTGACGAAGCGCTACGCACGCGCCAGTTCTACTTGCTGTGGATTGTCCTGTGTTTCAACGTCACCGCCGGCATCGGGGTTCTCGGGGTCGCCAAGACGATGATCACCGAGATCTTTGGGACGACGCTCCCTGAAGTCGTCGACGCCACCTTCGCCGCCAACTACGTGCTGATGATCAGCGTATTCAACATGGTCGGCCGATTCTGCTGGGCGAGCGTTTCCGACTACATCGGCCGCCGCTTCACATACACGATCTTCTTCGTGCTGGGCGCGGCGCTGTACCTGTCGATCCCGTGGACGGCCAGTGCGGTCAGCGCCTCTCCCGCCGTCACCTGGCTGGTGATCTTCTACGCCGCGACAATGGTGATCTTCACGATGTACGGAGGCGGGTTCGCCACCATCCCGGCCTACCTGGCGGACCTATTTGGCGACAAGCACGTTGGAGCGATTCATGGGAGGCTCTTGACGGCCTGGAGCACGGCGGGCGTCTTGGGGCCATTGGCGATTACGTCGCTGCGCGAAAGCTCACTGCGAGCGGCATTGCGCGACCTGGCCGGCAGGGTCGACCCTCGGCAATTCACCGAGCAGTTCGGCGCGCCGGTCGCGCAGCTCGAGCGCTTAATCGAACAAAAGACCGTCACCATCGCCAAGCTGATGGAAATCGCCCCGGCGGGGACGCCCGACCCTTCGAGCGGCCTTTACAACTTGACGATGTACCTGATGGCGGGGCTCCTCGTGATCGCGCTAGCAGCCAATCTTGCGGTGAGACCGCGGAATCGGGCTGACCATCCTTGACGGGAATGGATTTCAGGACGACTTTCCGACTGCTGCGTTCCCGTCATTGTGGGAAACTCCTAAGATATGGCCGTTGCCGCGCCTGTCGACAAACCCCTACAGAGTGACCTGGACCGCTGCGTCCATTGCGGTCTGTGCCTGAACGCCTGCCCTACTTACCGTCAGCTGGGCCTCGAGATGGATTCGCCGAGGGGGCGGATCTATCAGATGGTGCAGGTGTCTGAAGGGCGGATGGAGATCAATGATGACTACGTCGAGCATATTGATCTCTGCCTCGCCTGCCGCGCCTGTGAGACGGCCTGTCCGTCGGGTGTGCAGTACGGGAAGTTGGTCGAATCGGCGCGAGCGGAAATCGCGGAGAAGCGGGGCAAGGGCTGGCTCGAAACCTTTGCTTATTCGAAGCTGCTTCTGAGTCCGGCGTTGCTCAAGATTGTCGGCTACATGACGCTCTTCTACCAGAAGTCCGGCGTGCAGTGGCTGGTTCGCAAGACAGGAGTGCTGAAGCTATTTGGGCGGCTCGAGACGCTGGAGAGGCTTGCGCCGCCGGCACAGGCGCCGTTCTTTTTTGACAAGGTGGGCAAAACGTTTCCCGCCGTTGGGGAATCGCGCTACCGAGTCGCGTTTTTGGCGGGGTGTATTGCTAATGTTTCGTTCGCTCGGATGAATGAGGCGACGGTACGGGTGCTGCAGCGCAGTGGGGCCGAAGTCGTACTGCCCGAGGCGCAAGGATGTTGTGGCGCCTTGCACGTTCACGCGGGGATGAGGGAGTTGGGGCGCCAGCAGGCGAAGCAGAACATCGACGCCTGCGAGTCGAGCCCGTTCGACGCGGTTATCACGAACGCCGCCGGTTGTGGGTCGGTCGTCAAGGAGTATCACGAGCTCTTCGAGCATGACCCGGAATGGCATGCGCGGGCGAAGAAGTTCTGCGAACGGGTTTGTGACGTGACCGAGTTTTTGGCTGATGTTGGCGTCGGGGGGCCGCTTGGCGAGATGCCGCTGAAGGTGACTTATCAGGACTCTTGCCACCTGCTGCACGGCCAAAAGGTGCGGGACGCGCCGAGAAAGGTTTTGGGGGCGATTCCCGGGCTTGAGTTCAAAGAGCTGCCGCTGTCGGAGATCTGCTGCGGGAGTGCGGGCGTGTACAACGTCGAGCATACCGACATGTCGATGGAGCTGCTCAAGGACAAGATGAAGATGGTTGAGTCGACCGGCGCCGAGGTGATTGTTACGGCGAATCCGGGGTGCATGTTGCAGTTGCAGGCGGGGGCGGAGATGTTTTCGAACGGCCAGCGTGTGATGCACGTGGTCGAGTTGCTGGATGAGGCGTATGTGCGGGGGCGGGCGGTTTAGGACCGGGCGTAGCAAGCTACGCCCGGCGCTGGAGTTTCTACATATTTTACCCGTCAGCGGCGGCGCCGAAGGCCTGCCAGGAGGGTTTGAGCCCCAGCGGAGCCAGCAAATCGGGGTTTTCGACCATTTCTTTCCGCAACAGCGCCACCAGATCCAGACAAGAAGGCCTCTTTGCCTTTTTCCTCCATTTCGGCAGCGGCGCATAGGCCTCTCCGCGCCCCGGACCATACGCCAGCAATGACGCCAGCAGCAAAGCGCTGTACGCCGCCACCGCCAATACCGGTTGCTTCGGGACCGCCGTCTCGCTCCATAACTGCGCCTGTCCCACGCCCAACGTGTCCTTCTCTTCGCGGTGGTTCACCTCGATCTGCCAACGGTCGAAATAGATCTGCAACAGCTCGCGCGCCTGGCTGGCGAGGTCCGTCGTGAGTAGATACGCCGGCTGGCGGTAGTACATCTTGCTCGAAAGGCGCTTGCTATAGGGGGTCGGCGCGACCACCAACAAACGCAACGGCGTGCGCCGCGCCCCGCCCTGCCAGTACACCTCGTTGACCTCTTTATAACGGATCTTGCGGCGCTTGCCGCCGTAGAATAGCTTGGTCGTTTTCCAGACGATCGTCTCGTCGCGGCGCACCTGTTCGGGGCGGAACTTTTCGACCCCATAGAAGCGTCGCGAGCCGGTCGGCGCGGCTTTGCACAGCACAGCGTCCAGGCGCGTGCGAGCGATGAGCTCGGTGCGATCGCGCGGCGCCAGGAAAACGGTGCGGTTGCTGAAACTGCCGTCAAGCGACAACACCATCTTCTTGGCGATCCCGCCGGCGGCATCCAGCGCAGCCCGCAGCGGCGCCATCATGTCGACTAAACGTTGCGAGATGCGACAGCGCTTGCGCGCTTGTTCGTACTGCTCTCGCTCGGCGTCGCCGGCGCGTTTGCCGGGACGCTTGGGAACCGGCGCACATTCAAAACGCACCGGCAAGGCCCGCGCGCCGGTCTTGCCGCCGCGATCGAAGGGAACCAACAACGACGCTTGCAAGTAGCGCAACCCCAGCATCAAGTTCGCGTGAAACGGCGGCGAGCGCGGATCGTGTTGATAAAACGCCTGCTTGATCCTACGCCCCGTCTTGCGCAAGCGCGTGTCGTCGATCGCCACGCCCACCAACCGTGAGCGGCAAAACCCCAAGGCGCGCTTCCACACCGGCGCGAACAACTCTTGCGGACGCCACTTGCAGCGCTCGTGCAAAAAATAGTCCGCGCTCCAGCTGTTTTGCTCGCCGCCGTTGGTCCAAATAATGCGCGAAAGCGTGCGGCGGCCCAGGCAAACCAGGCCTCCCAGGCCTTGGCGCACCGCGCGTCGATGCGTGCGTTGCTGGGGAAAGGCGCGCCTCCAATCAGCGCTGATCGACAGGAACTGAGGAAGCAGCATGGGAACCTCCAGGGGACAGCTAATCCGGGCCGCGTAGCTAATCCGGGCTACGCAGCGCGAAAGTGTTCTTCGCGGTGCGCACAAAACGGTCGCCGCGAGCGATCTTCTTCGACAGCGCCGAGACGAGGCTTTCGCGGTCAACCGCACGGGAAAACCTGGCCTGAATGCCCTCGATCAACTCCGCGATATGCAGCGGACGCTCGGCTCCGGCGAGTATGTCATGGGCCATATCGACCTGAGGCATACCTCGAGGCGAAGGGCGCTTGGGCCGGGGAGGGGGTTTCGATCGCAGCCGACGAACGGCGCGCAGCTGAGCATCGAGGGCTGATTCTAGGGTTTCCAGAAGAGTATCGCGGAGATCGTCGGGCATAGGCAGCGGCGCCGAGCGGGGCCAAGAACAGAATAGCTCAATCCTGTCGGTATGTCAATAACCATCTACCGACCTACCTCAACCATGGCCCTCCCCCGTCCACAAATGTAGAAACTCCAGGACCGGGCGTAGCAAGCTACGCCCGGCGAGGCATGCCTCGCCGCTACCGCCACGGGCGACTCTCGTGGAATCGTAGGGGCTTGGCACCCCAAGCCATCCCACGGCGGAGCCGTGGGACGAGAGTTTGGACATTTCGACCGACGCCGAACTTTTGGACTAGACCCAGCCGGCCGCCTCGGAGCCGCGACCGGAAGGGAGCGGTTGCCCGAGAGTGCCACGAATGTCGCTGATTCAAGCAACCGCTCCCTTCCGGTCGCGGCTCCGGGGTAGGCGGCTCCCATATCGCTCCGATCACCGGTCTCTGGCGAAAAATGTAGAAACTCCAGGGGCTACAGAACGTGCGGCGTCAGTTGTGGCACTGCTTGCAGGCCAGTTCCTTCGATAGCACGAGATGCTTCGCCGCGGTCGACCCGTGGGCGTCGTGGCAAAGGCCGCAACTTTCCAGCACATGCGGCTCGTGGCTGTGGGCTGTTTCGAAGCCGTCCTTCAGGTGGCAGTAGAAGCAGCCCCCGCTAAAGCGAAAGCGTCCGCGGCGGCTGAGTCCGTGACACCTCTCGCACTGGAGCATGCTTTGCGGCGGATGGCGGCTGAACTCCGAATATCCCGCTGGGGCGCTTTCACCGACATAGAAACCGATTGTCTGGCTCCCTTCCGCCCACGTGAGCGTAAGCTCATGCTCGCCGTCGGGCAAGATCGTCGCCGCGTGTAAGACGCTGGGAAAGGGGCGCAGGGCTTGCACGGTCCGAGAGTCCATCGTGAGCTTGGCGTCTTCCGGCGCCTTCGCCACGATGTCGATATTGCCCTCCAGAAAATGCGCCTTGTCGGGAGGGCTGACGATTCGAGTCCCTTCGTCTTGGCCGAGAGCCGCCAGTTGAACGGCGACCAACACGGCGATCAGCCTATACATGAATGCGGCAGATCGAGCCCGCGTGTGCGCTCTTGTTGTCCTGGTGGCCGGGCGCGATGCCGGCGTCGCAGTAATAGAGGTACCCGTCCCAATAGGTCATTCCGTGCGGGTCGGGGTCGCTGCTGTCGAGCTGAATGGCTTCGAGCACGCGTCCGGTCTTGATGTCGAACTTGAGGATGCGAAAGTCGTTCGAGAACATGCACCAGAGGTGGTCGCCGTCCCAACCCATGCCGTGGGCGCGGTTGAGCGGCGTGCTGAACTCGTGACTGACCTTCAGATTGGCGTCCGCCCGGAGGATTTTGTTGGGCCGAAACTGGGTGACCCAGAGCGACTCCTGCGCCCACAGCAGCCCGTGTAGCCCGCCTCCGTTGGGCGTTGGGAAGTTCTGGATGTGCTTTCCGGACTTGGCGTCGAGCTTCACGATTCGTCCGCCTTTCTCTACATCGTGGGGCCGGCGGGGCCGCAGCTTTCCCGGGCCGTTGGCCGCCATGAAGACGTACCCGCCGCCGGCGGCGAGGCCGCTGGTGTTGGATGACTGGGTGTCGTAGCTCGCGATGGGCTTGTTCGTCGACCAGTCCAGCAGGTGGACGCGGTCGGTGATCTGCTCGCCGACCCACAGGCCTTCGGGAGTCGCCTCTAGTCCGTTGGGATGGCCCTCGGGAGACTTGAAGAGGATCTCCACCTTCTTGCGGCGGCGGATTGGATAGTGTTGCTCGTCGATCGGGTTGGCCACTCCTCGTCCGGCGGCCAGGCCGGCCAACGGAAGACCAAAGGAAAATTCGCGTCTCGTCATGGCAGTTCTCCTTGATAACCCCAGTCCCTTATTCGAACTAAGCTGGGGTCGATGTCGTTAATCTTAGCTACGCCAGACATCCCCATGTCGAGCGCTAGCTCGGTCTTTAGAAGTTGTAGCACGCGGGCGACGCCGTCGCGGCCGAAGCAGGTCAGTCCCCACAGGTAGGGGCGTGCGACTCCGACCGCGGTTGCTCCCAGCGCCAGCGCCTTTAGGATATCGGTTCCCCGCCGGAACCCGCCGTCGACCAATACCGGAATCTTGCCGCCGGCAGCCTCGACGCACTCTGGGAGGGCCTCGATCGTCGACCCGGTGTGATCGAGTTGCCGCGCGCCGTGGTTGGAGACGACGACGGCGTCCATGCCCGCGGCAACGGCCTTCTCGACGTCTTCGCCGATCATCAGGCCCTTGAGCATGATTTTGAGGTCGGTCAATTCGCGGAGCTGCTTGACGGTTTCCCAGGTCGGTGTAGCGAATGGCCGGCTGGGGAGCTCACCGGTCACCCACGATCGGTCGCCTTCTTTGAAGATCAAGTTCCCATCGCCGTCTCGAGGGATCGCGGCCAAATTGCACCAGGTTCGTACGAGCCCATGGTGGATCGACCGTTCACGATGCGAAACCAGAGCGTTGTCGACGGTGAAGCAGATTCCGGTGCAGTTGGAATCCTCGAGCTTCTCCACGAAGTCGAGCATCGAGTTGCGCGTCCGGAATTGCCCGCCGGTGGTGTATTGCCACCAATGCTTTGGCGCGTCAGCGGTCGCCAAGTAGTCGTCGATGCCGCCGTTGGTGACGAACATCGCGTTTTGCATCGCGGCGCCGCGCGCTGTCTCTTCCTCGCCGTTCTTGAGGAAGCAGTTCTTGCCGCCGGCGGGGCAGACGAAGATGGGGAAGTCCAGCGTCTTGCCCAGAAATTCGGTCGTCAGATCGATTTGATGGACGTCGACGAGGAAGCGCGGGCGAAGGATGATGCGGTTGAAGAACAGCCGGTTTTCGCGCAGAGAGACCTCATCCTTGCCGCCCTCGTCCATGTAATCAAACGCGACGGGGTCGATCAGAGACTTGGCCAGTTCGCGGAAGTCGAACACGTTGGCCAGCTTCTTGGAATCGGTCAGTTCCGGCTTGTCGGCGGCTAGAGCGAGGGGCGACGCCAGAAAGAACGCGGTTAGCTGTTCAAGCGCTTCACGACGGCTCGGGCGTCGAGGCATTCTGTTTGCGAAGCTATCATTCCGCGGCATGGATGTCAACGGTCTCGATGGTTCCGCGGCGACGTAGGTAAGGCTTGGCGGGAGTAGGCATGGCGGCCTCGCAACCCCGCGACACCGTCGCGGGGCTCAACGGGCGCGTCGGTTCTCGTATGTTTCCATCGGGTTGCCTTGCTTGTGAATCACGTATGTGCATGCGTCCTTCAACGCCTCTTGGTCGCGAAGCCGGCGGCGGCTGCCCCCATCGGCCCAGCGGCGGATCCCGGCGGGCTCCGAGTAGTGCTCGCGTAGGAACCAGCTTGCGTTCGTCTTGATGCGCTCGATGATGTGGTCCGGTTCGGAGTCCGCCGCTACGACGGCATGGAGATGGGTCGGCCGGACATGCACCGCCTCGAGCCCCCAGCCTCGATGCGCGCAAGCGTCGATTACCGAGTCGAGGACCAAGCGTCGGCGTTCCGCGTCGAGCTGGTAGGGCGGCTGTACCATCCGCGTCTGGAGATAGGCGACTCGACCGGCGCTTTCGGGAACGTACCGTCCGCCGATCATGTTGTGAAATCGATCGACTGATCCGCGAGAATCTCCGTGCAGTCGCTGCCCGTAGCAAGTGGGCGTAAGCAGGTAGGCAAGCGGAGGCATCGGCCGCCGACAATCATGGCACACTCTTGTCGGCTCCCGTAGGACAGGCGAGCGGAGGCATCGGCCCCTTGGAGTGAACCCCAAGCGTGAGACAGTCGAAATCGGGACAGGTTACGATTCACCGCAAAACGCTTGCCTTCTTCGCTGTATCGTCGCACGCTGGTCCTAGCCGGGGAAGCGGAAGCGGGCTCTGCTGGAGAGCAACCCGCCAAGGAATACCCGGCCGCAAACTCATCAAGACGATGAGCGCCGGGGGCGGCCGCCAAGGTCGCTCCCGGCTTCTCCAACGCCGGCGATGTCTCCCTGCCCGCCCAGGGCCCATCGGATTGATAGATTTGCCTATGCCTCTCAAAACTCATACTTCGGATTCCTCGCTGCTGTTGCCGCCGGCCGCGCCAGCGCTTCAAACTCCGCCGGCGGACGATATCCCAACGCCGAATGCAGCCGGCGTTGGTTGTAGATCTCATCAATGAACTCGCCGATCGATGCGCGCGCCTCGTCAAGCGTGCGATAACGCTGCAACCAAACCTCCTCCGCCTTCAACGTCTTCATGAAACTCTCCGCCCGCGCGTTGTCGTAGGGGTTGCCGCGGCGGCTCATCGAGATGATCGCGCCGTGCTGCTCCAGCAGCTCGACATAGGCGCTCGAAGCGTACTGTACGCCTTGGTCGGAATGATGCATCCACCCCGCGGCAGGGCGTCTGAGCTCGAGCGCATCGCGCAACGCCCCTACAGCCAGCTCAGCTTTGAGCGTCGTCCCCAGCCGCCAGCCGACCACGCGTCGCGAGTAGGCGTCCAACACCACGGCGAGGTAGACGAACGCCTCGCGCAAGCGAATGTAGGTGATATCGGATTGCCACAACTGATCGACGCCGTCCACATTCAGGTGCGCCGCTAGATTCGGATAAACAGGTAAGAAGTGGTTCGAATCCGTTGTTAGCACGAAGCGCCGCTTGAGTACCGCCAGCAAGTTGTCCTTACGCATCATCCGCAGGACCTTTTTGTGATTGACGAGGAAGCCTTGGCGGCGCAGCTCGGCCGTCACGCGGCGGTAGCCGTAACGACGATTCTCGAGCGAAATCCGCTGCATGCGGTCACGCAATTCCATGTCGCACTCGGCGGGCGACGACACGGCGAGCCGGCGATAGAACCCGGCGCGATTCACGCGTCCGAGCTCGCAGGCGTGTTCGACGCTGAGCGAGCCTTTGGCGCTGATCTGCTCGACGATGGAGTAGATCCGCTCGCGCCACCGGCGTCGTTGGTCGGGGCTGCGAGGTTCAAGGCGCGAAAGGCTTGTCCGAAAAAATCGAGCTCTGCGGCTTGTTTGCCGAGCAGTCGTTCGAGCTCTGCGATGCGTTCGTCGCGCGGATCGCGAGGGATCTTGGGCGGCGCCGAGCGGCCGGGTTTCGGCCGGCCTCGCCGCCGGCTCAAGCCGTTGACGCCTTCCTGGCGATAGGCGTCCCGCCAGCGGTACAGCAGGCTGCGCTTGACGTCCAACTCGCGGCTTAGCGCTGTGCCGCTCTGGCCGGCTAGGAGCCGCCTGGCGGCGGCTTCCTTGAACTCCACCGTGAACTCCCGCGGCTTGCGCGGCTTGAGACTTTCCATCCTGGACTCCTTTCCATTCGCTGAAATTCGTCCCAAATTTCAATGTCTCATTTTTAGGGTTCACTCCAGATGGCTGCGTTGACGCCTCCGATTTCGACTCGCACCTCGCCCGCAACGGTAGCTAAGGGATTGGAGGGAGACGCCGTGCCCGACGCCACCTCGGGAGTGACCGCGCCGAGTCCCGTGGCGTAGATGATGACCACATCGCCGGGACTCACCGCCGGCCGCGCCCCTGGGATCTGGCGGCTCACGAGCTGGAACGCGGCATCTTGGACGACGGCCTCGCCGACACCGGCTGATCCGATCGTGAAAATTCCGGGTTCGGCCGCCGCGATCTGCAGCTCGAATGGGGCCGAGGGTGTCGCTCCGCGAAGGATTAGTACGTCGATTGGGCCGGCGTTCGGGTCTTGTTCGAAGGGCAGAATGATGTTGAGCTGGCTGCCCAGCGCGAACACCATCGGGGCGGGCGTAAAGCCGGCGACGAAGACGCTGGCGTCCGCCAAGGTTTCAGGGAGCGGAACCGCGACCGCGCCTTCGCCAAGGTTCGAGGCGGGGCTCGATAGCTCCGACCCGAAGATCGTCACGAAGCTGCCTGGCGCAAGAGGCTGCGACGCGAAACTAGCCGCTTGTCGGATGCCATCCGCGAAAATAGCGGGCGGGTCGGCGATGGCTTCTTCGACGGTCACGGCCGTTGTGGTCTGACCCGTAATACCGCGTGCGCCGTCGGTAGCGGTCACGTTGACGACGACATCGGCCGAAAGGCCGGCGGTGATAGTCGCGTCCCAACGTCCGTTTTCAACGTGACTGGAACAAAGCCGGCTCACCGGAGCCTGCGAGATCGACTCTGACCTCGTTGCTTGGACCGCCGAGAAAAGACCCGCCACAGTCGTCAGAAACCCTAACACGAATGAAGCCCGGAGAGCCCGCGTAGGCCTGCAAGCCCCCCCGAGAAGGACTCGACCAAAGGGATAAGTCTCGTTGCGCAGTCGGCCTGCTCTTTTTGTCCCTTTAGGTTCGCCGTATCGGCGGGCGCGATGATGACCGTCAAAGGCACGGTGACCTGGCTGCCGTCGTCGAATTTCAGCACCAGCAGCGTCTGGGTAACGCCCGCGCTGAGGCCACTGATGTCGGTCGTAATCGCCATCTCGATCGGGTCGTCCGGCGGAATTGGACCGCTCGATGGAGAGTTGACGAACGGATCGGGGCCCTCGGAGAGCCGTACACTTTGGAAGGTGTTGGGTTCGGAACCTAGGCGTCGCAAGTTGGCAATGGTTAGCATTCGTGGCGCAGGGGTCCCGCCTTCGACGGTCCGAATGAGGATCCCGCTGGGCTCCACGCGAAGCGGCGGACGTGAGGCCCCGGGCAAGATGTTGAAGGTGACGGGCAGCAGGCGGCCGCCGCCGGAAGCTCCAGCTGAGCGAATTTCGACGTATCCGTGGCGGACCCCAGATCCCAGCCCCTCTTGGCTGACTTGCACGGCTACGCTGGCCTGCCCGCCTGGCTCGACGGAGAACTCTGAAACGGGCAGGCTGAGCCAGCCAACGCCGGCTGGGAAAGTGTCGGCGGTCAAGCTCGCGGTCAAGGCTTCACCGCCGTCATTGAAGATGTCGAACGAAAGTGGCTGCGGCGGATCTCCGGTGTTGACCGCGGTGAAGGTAAGTCCCTCGAGGGACAGCCTCAGGAACTTCTGGCGCTCGCTAATCGTCATCGACACAGGGATCGCCGACGGCGGCGGACCTTGAGCGGGCGCCATGCCGGTGTCGACGAGCACTTCGCCGAAGTAGGCCCCAGGTGGAAGACCCGTTGGATCAGCTGTGACGACCACATTGAGCGGGTTCGATGCGGTCGCGTTGCCCATGCTCGGGCTCGCGCTGAGCCAGGCGGCGCCATCGTCGGTCCGAGTGCTGATTCCGATTGCCGCGCTTTGGCCGCCCGCATTCGTGATGCCGACCACTTTTCGCTTCGGGACGGATCCGCCGGAAAAGCTAAACGTCAGCGGCTGGAGCGGAACCACAATGTCGGCCGGCTCGGTAGGGTCCTGTTCGACCTGAATCGAGAATTCGCGAACGGCGGTTTGCACCAGGGCATCTGATACAAGAGCGGTCCAGGTAAAGGTTCCGGCGGCGGTTGGCAGACCGGATACGGCGCCTCCGCTGCTGAGCGTCAGACCTGGCGGCAACGAGCCTGAGACGACAGTGAAATCGAAGGGGGGAGTGCCGCCGATCGCCATCAAGTTGAAGGAGTAGGGGTCGCCGATCACCCCGCGGGGAGGAAGGTCGTCGGAGATTACGATGGCCGGTCCCGCGATGGCCAAAAGGAGCTCATTGCTGACGCCGTCACCTGTGCATCCAGGGCCGCCGATGCCGCCGATGGGGTTCTGGATCGTGATCGCCGCCATGCCGGCATCGGCGATGAGGCTGGCGTCAATGTCGGCTGTGACGAAAATGTTTGTCGAAACGATTTGCCCCGCCCCGTGGAGCGTTGTGCGTTGGGGGACGCCGTTGAAGCGAATCGTCGAGGCGGGGCAGAAGTGGGGGCCGTCGACGCGGAGAGTGAACGACGGGCCGCCGGCCTGAACGGTATCGGGGGTGATGAGCGTGATTTCCGGTGGATCGCCGGCCATCCCGCCGCCTGCCGGATCGATCGTCAGAGTGGCCGGCTGACTCATCCCGAGAGCGCAACTGATCTCGCCTTGGTTGACCACGGTAATGGCGGCGGAGCCTTCCGCAAGGATTCGGCTCCCCTCGACGAATGCTGGTGGAGTCGAGGACGGGCGCGGTGGCTTTAGGCGGAGGGAGTAGCTGTTGCTGGCCGCTTTCGCCTTGCGCCAGTGTCTCAGTCTCCGCCTTGGCTCCGTTTCCCGTCCCCGCTCATCGAACCGGACGTGCGGATTTCCCGCATCCGGCTCTCCGACCGGCTTCACCTCATCGCTGTCGCAGGCGGCGGCCCCAGTTGCGCCCCGCGCAGGCGCAGCACGCCCATCTCCTGCTTCGCTTTGAGGCAGAGCTTGCGCCCGAGCTTCCGGATCCTAACGGCGTTGCTAGGCTTATCGCCAATCGCCTCGTCCTCTCGCTCGTTGACAAGCATGCCGGAAGTCAGGGCCCCTCGCTCCACAGGCATTACCCTGCTTCTTCACTACTACGGCCCTGTCCGACTCCCCGCCGCGGCCGCCGCCCTGTAGGCGACGTTTGGAGTTGCGACCTCCACCGCACCGGGCCTCCCGCCTTTGACTACGAACCCCCTTCACCGTCATGCCGCGCCCACTACCCCGGCGGACCCAACCGGTGCATGCGTCGGTCGCTTCCCGGTTGCTGCGGCCTTCCCCGTTTCTCAGGCGGGTCGGCGTCCGCAACTTCACTTTCGAGGCCTGCTCAGGCATACTGCGCGTTACGGCCTAACGGCTTGCTCGCCCGGCTTACCCGGACTTTGTCGCGAGGCTTCAGCTCGACCCGTTACCGGACCACGCTGCTCGCCAGCTTCGATGTCGACCGACATCTTCATCGGCGGGGCCTTTCACCCCGCAGGGTGTTCGCGCCAGTACGGCGCACTAAGAAATCCCGGTGAGCCAAAGGGTCCGCCCGCGACGAAGGTCGTTTCAAGCGGCTGGCCATCAAAATTTACTGCAGACCCATCGCAGAAGTTCGAACCGTTCACTCTCAGCGTGAAAGAACCGCTATTGGCGGCAACGGATGTGGGGACAAGTCCGCTGATCGATGGGCCCATACCCCCGCCGCCTCCTCCGCCGGATGTGTTCAGCTCGACAAGCCTAACGTCGTCAATGAAGTCGCCCAGCGCATCAGCAGGCCCGTTTGACCGGAACTCGAGCCTCGACGTGGAGCCGGCGGCAAGCACCTGCGCCTCGAAGATCGACCAAGTCGTCGCAACTTGCTGGGCAGTCTGGACTGGAATCCCGTTCCATCTCGCCTCGACTCGGCTCACGTTGGATTGGGGATGGTTCGCCACCGCAAAACTCAGTAAGATAGGTCCGGCCGGCAATTGTAGGAACGGTTTGAGAGATCCCGACGGTGATCCCCTGCCCAATCCGAGAGTCGTTGGTGTCGAGCTCGAGGTTCTGCTCACCGTCATAGGCCGGCATGCCGTTAAGGCCTGACCAGATGTCGAAGATATCCGAGGTCCATCCGGGGACGGTGCTGACGAATCCGTTGATGCCGTGTCCGATCGACGGACTCTCAAAGCTCCCGTTCTGCACAAGGTTTTGAAAAGGGTCGCCCACCAAGGCGATGGAGTAGGTCATGTCGCGGGGTTGGCCTTCGAAGTCGAAGCAGAGGATGTCGGCGGCGAGGTCTGAGCCGACGTGCCCGAGGTTTTCGACCGTGCAACGGCCTGATCCGGTGCAGGGAGTGACGATGGCGCTGGTTCCGCCCAGCATCAGCGGGTCGATGTCTTCGAAGGTGGCGCGATATTGACCACGGCCGCTGCGGGTGAATCGAACGTCCTGGTTCGTGCCGCGGGGGTTGTGAGCGAAGTTGGGGACGCCACGATAGTCGCTTGCGGTGGGTTGGAGCGCTAGGGCGGCCCCGAGCCCGATCGGGTTGTGGCCGGGCGCGATTCCGATCATTGGATTCGGGACGACCGCAATCCAATAGAAGGAATCTACAGCCGCTCCGAAAGGGTCGAAGCAGAGGATGTCGACGGCGAAGTCGTTACCGCTTTCGAACTGGTTGTTGACGCTGCAGTAGTTGTTTGGGGCGCCGTTTCCAGCAGCGGTTACGTGGGCTGTACCGCCGTTGAGCCCGCCCTCGATGTCGTGGAAGAATACGGTGTAGTTGCCTAGACCGTTCCGCTCCGGGGTGACCCCGGTTGACGTGCCGGTGACGCTCCGAACGGTCGTGTAGGAGCGCGCTCGGTCGGTGTTTTGGCCTGTTGCAGTGCCCTGTGTGAACGAGATGTTTTCGCCATTGTTGGGGGGAATCCACCATACGATGAACGCTGTGTCAGCGGGCAACCCCAAGGCGTTGTAGCATTTCACTTCCGTTTCGACTCGATTGGTGGCGCTGAATCCGCCAACAGAGCAGAACTCGTCCGCGCTGCCGTGGGCCTGGGCTTGCCAGCTTCCGAAGTGCGTCATGCCTTCCGCACGGCCTGTTAGGCCCTCAAAGAAGATTTGGTACGAGCCTGTTTCGACCCAAGCTGTGCTGATCGGTCCGCCCGACGGGTTGTAGGAGTGAGCGGGGTCGACGATTGCCGTGTGGGAGCCGTTGGAGATGAACACGCGCGCGATGCGGTTTTGCCCTTGGTTGGTAAGCGGATTACCCTGGGCTGGCTGGGCCGGGCTGGAACTTTTGCCATAGGGGCTCTCGAAGCAGGGCGCTGGTTCGGCTCCGGCGAGCGACAAGAGAACGAGGCTTGCGCAAATGGCGCTAGATCTTTGGCGAACGGTCTTTTGCATAAGTCGAGGACTCGGCGCGCGTGACTGCCAGTCCGAAGGATACGACATCGTTACATCCCGCGATGCGCTACGAAGCCAGCCTGGAGAATAACTCAGCGATGGCAATGCTGCAATGTTTTCGGGTCAGAAGAACAGTTGCACCATCTGACCATCTAGATCGTGCAGAATTGAGCGGTTCGACGGCCATAGGGGCTGAGATAGCTCGGCGTTCCAGGTCTTGAGCTCGGATTCGAGACGTTCAACCACTTGGGGGTTCTCGTCGGCGACATTGCGTTGTTCGCTGATGTCGGCTGAGAGGTCGTAAAGGACGGTCAACTGTCCCATTGGCGTATCGAGCCCGAACTCGACTTGGGGGAGCATCTTGCCGCCAAGCGGTTCACTGAGGTCGGTTTTCTTGACCTTCCACATCTTCCACTTGCCCCAGCGCACGGCCATGTTCGGTTGAGCGCGCCAGAAGATCTGGATGTAGGTCTGTACACCGCGGCATCCGGCGGAGGTGAATGCGGCCTTTAGCTCGTCTTTGGTGACCTTCGCGTGTCCCGCGACGTTGATGGCCCTCAAGAAGGCGACGTAGGTTGTCACCGTTCTAATCGTCGAGGCCGAAGACGAAGATTCCGCCTTTCGACGTGATCGCGACGTACTGCTTGCCTTGGTGCTCGTAGGTCATCGGGGAACTGCGAATCGTGCCGCCGGTGTTGAAGTGCCAGAGAATTTCACCGGTCTTGGCGTCGGCGGCGATGAAGTTGCCGACGCGGCTCGAGAAAAAGACCAGGCCGCCGGCGGTCGTCATGGCGCCGGCTAAGTTGACTTCTTGTGATTGGTCCCCCAGGAAAGGAACCTCCCACTTCTTTTCGCCGGTGCGAATATCAATCGCTCGCAAAAATTGCTGCGCCCCGGTTTCGACGTGGTCGATGCTGTGGCCGGTGCGGTAGTAGACGCCGCAGGCGTCGCGCGTGGCGACGTAGAAGAATCCAGTAAGCGGACTGTACGATGGCGACTGCCAGTTTGTGCCGCCGTGGATGTCGGGGCAAACGAGCGACCCCTTGGTGCTTGGCGCTTGGCCTTCTTCATAGACCGGACGCCCGTCGGGGGCGATGTGCTTGGCCCAGGTCTGCTTGGCGAAGGGCTCGGCTAGAAGCATCTCGCCGTTGGTGCGATCAAGGACGTAGAGGAAGGCGTTGCGGCTGGCTTGGACGAGTAGCTTGCGCGGCTTGCCGTCCCACTCGGCGTCGATGAGAACCGGGGTCTGGTTGCCGTCCCAGTCGTGCTCGTCGTGGGGAGTGAACTGGAAGTGCCACTTGTATTCGCCGTTGTCTGGGTCCATCGCGAGCAAGGACGCCGTGTAGAGGTTGTCGCCGAGGCGGTTGCGGCCGTCGAAGTCTTTGGGCCCGGCGTTGCCGGTGGTCCAGTAGAGCAGGTTGAGGTCGGGGTCGTAGGCGCCGGTAGTCCAGGGGGCTCCGCCGCCGTTTTTCCAGGCGTCGGTGTCGCTGGGCCAGGTTTCTGAGCCGCGCTCGCCGGGGGCGGGGACCGTGTAGAAGCGCCAGACGCGTTCGCCGGTCTCGGTGTCGAATCCGCTCAACGACCCGCGTAGGCGACCGGTGTCGCCGCCGCGCGAGCCCAGCATGACGCGGTTGCGGACCACCAGAGGCGCCGAAGTCGAGCCGAAGCAGCGGTCCTTCTCGGTGACGCGGGAACGCCAGAGCCCGGCCCCGGTGCGGGCGTCGATCGCAACGACGTGGCAGTCGAAGGTCCCCATGAAGAGCCGCTCGCCTGAAAGGGCGAAGCCGCGGCTCCAGTTCGGCGGATGGCCTTTGCCGGTTCCTTCGTGGATGTATTCGTAGCGCCACAGCGAGCGGCCGGTTCCGGCGTCGAGGGCATGGGCGATGAGGCCGCCGAGGGGCGTGTACATGATGCCGTCGCGGACGAGCGGCGTGGGTTCGGTGCGGGTGGGCAAGGGGTTGAACTGGAAGACCCACTTGACGTCGAGGTCGGCGGCGTTGGAGGCGTTGATCTGGTCGAGCGGACTGTAGCGCTGGCCGGTGTTGTCGCGGTCGTAGCTGAGCCAGTTTTCCGGGGCGTGGTAGCGGTCTTCGCGGATCGATTCGAAGTCGGCGGCGGACGCGGCGAGGGCGACTGCCCATAGCAGGGGCGCGACATGTCGCGCCCTTAACGCCTGTGATCGGCTGGGAACTTCCACCGCAGTGTGATGGTCGAAGGGCGCGACATGTCGCGCCCCTACGCGGGTCGCAGGGTCATTCATTAGTAGTTTCGGAAACTGCCCGGGATCGGGATGAAAGAATCGCGTTGGCGGTCGAGGTAGGCGAACAGATTCTCCAGTTGTTTTGCGGATAGTTTTTGCTCGTAGCCACTGGGCATCGGGGACTTGTTTTGCGGCTCGACCTTGGCAATGTCGCCGCGATTGATCAGGCGGTACTGCCCGTCGCGCGTCATTATCTGCAACGAAAACGTGTCGGAGTTCTTTTCTAGGCCCGTGATGCGGTCGCCGTCGTGAGTGATAGCGGTGATCTGGCGGTAGCCTTCCGGGATGTCGACGTCGGGTTCGAGGACGTCGCGGCGGATGCGCTCGCTGGTTCGGCGGGCGGCGATTGAATCAAGGGGAGGCCCCAGGAAGCCGCCTTCGCCGCCGACGCGGTGGCAGTTGGCGCATCCGGCGGTTTCGAAGACTTTGCGTCCAGCCTCGGCGTCGCCAGGTAGAGGCGGTTGCAGGCCGGGCCGGGCGCGGCTGTGGAGGTAAGTCACGAGTTGCCAGATTTTCTCAGGCTGAAGGTCGGGCTGGGGCGGCATCTCGGTCCCGGGGAAGCCTTTCCAGATGACCTGGAAGAGCGCGGCGTCGGTCCCGCGCGCGACGGTGCGGCTGCGCAGGAGGTTGATGGCCATGCTGCCGGTGGCGTCTTGGCCGTGGCAGACGGCGCAACGTTCGAGGTAGGTGGCGCGTCCGGCTGTGGCGGCGTCGGCGTCGCGGGCCAGGGGGTTTTGTGCGACGAGGGGTGAGGAGCTGAGTACTAGGGCTAGGACTGAAACCGCGAACCAGCCCGACGTGGCGTACGGCTGCGCCGTGCCGCCTTGCAGCTGTGCTGCAAGGTCCGGGTCTTCCTTTCGATCACCGGTCGTAGCCCGAGACCTTGCGCCATAGGCGCAAGGCGGCACGGCGCAGCCGTGCGCCACGTCGGGGTTCCGTTCGTGCGGGCTTCTCATTTCGTCTGGAACGACTCGCTCTGGACGATTCGCGCGAGCAGGTCTTGAAAACCGTACCCTTCGTCGGGCTCGTTGTCAACGATCTGCTCAACGATGCGTTTGTCGCCCGAGGACAAGTGGGTGCGGCCCGTCGCGTATTCGAGGAGCTTGGTGGTCAGCGTTCTGGTGAACAGCTTCGGGTGCGCCAGCAGGTACTGCTTGATGTCGCCCGCGCTCGAGAGCTTCGTGCCATCTTCCATGGCGGCGCTAGGGTCGACCGGACCGGCCTCGTAGTAGCTCGTGCGCCAGTTGCCGGAGGCGTCGTAGTTCTCCAGCGCCAGTCCGATCGGGTCGATCCGCGAGTGGCAAACGGCGCAGGACGCGACGGCCTGGTGCGCGGAGAGGATCTCGCGGACGGTTTGCGCCTTCGAGATATCGGCTACCAGGGCCGGCACGTCCGGCGGAGGCGGCGGGGTCGGCGTACCGAACAGGTTTTCCAGCACCCAGACGCCCCGCAGGATGGGCGAAGACTCGACGCCGTCGCTGGTGGCGAGATGAACTCCGGAGAGGCCGAGCACGCCGCCGCGGTTCGCGACGTGTGCGGGGTAGTCTTCGCCGAGCGAGGTGAGGTCGAGGCGCTCGGGTTCGGGCCAGAGGAGGCTTTGGCGCTCATCGGCTTCGAGCCGCCGCATGTCGACTTCGTTGCCTGGGACCCCCCAGGCGATTCGCATGGGCTCGTTAGCGTAAGTGAAGTCGGAGTCGATGAAGGTGCTTATGGAGAGGTTCCGCTTGAGCGTCTCGTCGAAGAACATCTCCGTCGCCCGCACGATGCCGTGGCGCATCAGTTCCGACCAAGTGTGGCGCATGTCGCAGACCATCACCGACTGGGCCTTGCGATTGCCGAGCCACTGGCCGGTGAAATGTTTGACGAACTGCTGGGCTTTGGGGTCGTCGACCATGCGGGCGATCTGCCGGCGCAAGGTCGCCGGCGGCGATAGCTTGCCGGCATCGGCGAGTTGCGAGAGCGCGGCGTCGGGGCTCGTGCTCCACAGGAAGTACGAGAGCCGGCTAGCCAGCCCGTGGTCGTCGAGGGCGCCTTCTTCGGCTTCGCGGTAGATGAACTGGGGCGAAGTCAGAATCCGGCGAATGCCATAGTGGATTCCGTAGATCGGCTCAGGCGCCGAATCCATGTGTTCGAGGACGCTCGCGGTCAGGTCATCCTGCTCGGCCGTGGTCAAGGGTCGGCGGAAGGCTCGCCTCGCCAGAGGGAGTAGGACGGACTTGACATACTCGGCGTCTCGGATCGGCTCGCGGTTTTCGAGGAAGGCCGTCTGGCGCGGCAGGGGGCCGATCGGGCCGACGACCTCCATCTCTTCCCAGCGGATGGTGGGCTCAGGCGAGGCCTGGGCTTCCAACAAGTAGCGTTTCAGCAACTGGCGCAGGTCCGCGGTAAATCCCGGGTAGCGCAGCAACGCGTCGGGGTACTGCTTGGCCAGACGGTTCTCGCAATAGAAATGAAATTTTTCACCCTTCTCCAATCGGATCTCGGTTTCCAAGTAGGCGGGTGCGGAGTTGGTGACATCGAGGGAGCCGACCAGCGTCAAGTCCCGGCGGAGGGCGCGCTTGGGCAGTAGGAAATCCGCGAAGTTGAGAGCGTAGAACCCTAGCCGCAAGGGCCTGCCGTCCGCGCCGACCTTCGCCTCGGCGCTGACCTTCACGCGGACCTGGTAGAGGCCTGACGCCGGCGCAACGAAGGCCCTGTCCCAGAAGCCTCCCGACCAGGCGGCGATGTTGAGACCGTTGAGGTAGATGCCCGTGGGGTCGTCTTCGCGCGTCCAGTACTGCTCGCGGGCGGGGTCTTGACCGATGTTCCCTCGGTTCGACGTGGTCCGGATTTGCTCGGCCCCGGGGAGGAGGACCATGCGGTCGGCAATGTCGGTTGCGACGGCTAGGTAGCCGTCCAGCAGCGCGGGCGTGAGGTACATGCCCTCCGACATGGTGTCGAAACGCAGGTCGGTCGTGTCTTCAGGGAACGAAGGGGGGAGCTTGATTTGGCGGATCTCGAACAGGTCGCGCAGGGTGTTGAGGTACTCGGTGCGGTTCATGCGCCGCAGTACGGTTCCACCGACGTCTGAAGCTTGGACCAGCTGCGCGAACAGTACAAGGGCGACCATCCCCGGAACCCGCTCCCTTGCGGTCGCGGCTCTGACGCCGGGGCTTAGTGCTTGGATCGCAGACTTCAGAGCCGCGACCGCAAGGGAGCGGGTTCGGAACGCCGCCTGGATCACGACAGCTGTCCGTTGAGGTCAGACTGGCTCGTCGAGAATTTTTGCACCTCGAAGCCAAGCTTCTGCAACACGCTGACGTAAAGGTCGCAGGCCATTTCGTTGTGGACGCCGCCTTCGCCGCAAGAGATGTGGCGTTTGTGCTTGAATCCGCCCCCGGCGACCATCAGCGGATAGTTGGTTCGCCGGTGCGCCGCCGCATCGCCCATCGCGCTGCCGAGCAGTGTGATGGTGGAGTCGAGCATGGTCCCGCCGTCGGGGTCGGGCGCGTCTTTCAAGGCCTTCAAGAATCGCGCGGCGCCGGCCATATGCGCGCCTTCAATCTGCAGAAGCCCGGAGATCTTTTCCGGTTTCTTACCGTGGTGGGAAAGCCGATGGTAGCTCTCGGCGCTGAACTTACCATTGATCGAGATGGCGCGGTCCGTGATCGGGATCGTCATCGAGATCACTCGCGTCGAGTCGTTCTTGATCGCGAGCGCCATCAGGTCCCACATGAGGTCTTCGTTCTCGAGCAAGAAGGAGCCGTCGACGTTTTCCTCGACGGGCATGGTGAAGCCTTCCGGCGGAGTGGGGAAGGGCTTGTCGAGCCAATCGCGGCGGCGCTTGAGCTTGCCTTCGACGGCGCGCAGGGACGAAAAGTATTCGTCGAGCTTTTCGCGGTCTTGCGAGTTGACTTTGCCTTGGATGCTCTTGGCTTCACCGGTGAGCTCGTCGAGCAGGCTCTTGCCGGAGTCGATCAGGTAGGTTTGCTTTTTCAACGCGACGGAGCCGGCGCCGAAGATCCGCGAGTAGACCACGCTCGGGCGGCGCGTAACGGGCAACGGGACCCCGGCGGAGGTGAACGCCAGAGAGGCCTTTTGCTGGGCGTCGCCGCAGCAAAGTTGAAGCGACTCGTAGCGCGTGTCTTTGCCCAGCGTCGGCGCGACGTATTGGTCGAGCGAAATGCTGCGGACGACGTGACCGGTGTAGAGGGTGTAGACGAGCTCGTGTCCGTTGCCGGTGGGGCCTTTGTGGTCGAGGCCCGAGATGGTGGTGAAGTCGTCGGCGAGGCCCGCGGCTTCGAGCGGCTGCATCAGGCGCGGGGTCTTGTCGTTGGCGAAGAACTCGGGCTTGTAAAAGCCGAGTTGGGTTCCCACGCAGACCAGGCGCTTGGGCTTGCCGTCGGCCGTGGACGCGCGGAGGCCGCCGGGGAGCGAGGGGAGGAAGGGCAGGGCGAGTCCGTAAGTGGCCCCGCGTAGGAATTGTCGGCGGTCGGGTCGCATCGTATCGTCAGGATAACTGAGGGGGATGCTGTTGTCGACTGGCGAAAACTTGAAGAACCCGCTCCCTTGCGGTCGCGGCTCTGACGTCACGTGGCGAAAGCTTGGGTCGCGACGTCAGAGCCGCGACCGCAAGGGAGCGGGTTCTTGCTACTCGTACGTCACGAAAAACGGCGAGCCCCAGGCGATTTCCGGGTCACCGTCGGGGTTCTCGGGGTCGCGTTGGAAGACGCGGACGTAGTAGTAGGATTCGCCCGGTTCGGCTTGCGTGTCTTTGTAATTAAGGCTGACCTTCCTGCCGCCGGGGCGTTGGGTGTAAACGAAGTCGCCGTTCTTGACCACGTCGACGCGCATGATCTCGTCTTGGGCCTCAATGTTGATCGCGATCTCGGGCGGCGCCGACGGACTCGCCGTGAACTCCTCGCCGACCATATGGCCGTCGGCGGTGGCTTTGAGGTAGATTTCGTCGCTGGCGGCAAACGTGCGGCGGGCGAGCATGGCGTCGAAGAGGGCTTCGCGAGTTGCGGCTTCCGACCAGACGGCCGCCCATGAATTGTGGGTAGACCGGTGGTCGCTGTAGGAGACGAACCCATAGCGGTGGCCCTTGTTCAGTGCGTCTTGAGCGAAATGACCCGGGTCGTTGGTCTGCGTGCCGCCGCGCTTTTCTCCCGCCGGTTGCTGCCAGCGCTCGTAGCTTCCGCGGGCGCCTTGGTAGATCTCGAGCAGGCAGTCGAAGTACGACGGGGCCCAGTTCCAGTCGGCCAACGGACCGGAGGCGAAGGTGTGCGGGACGACGACCATCTTCTGGTCTTTCTGCGTCAGGGCGTTCTTGCGGAAGAACTCCCACATCACTGGCGGAGAGTTGTCGGGAGCCTCGAGGCCCTTCCCGCGGTCGATGGGCCGGAGAGGGCCGCCACGCTTGAGGTAGAGCACGTTGCGATGACCGCCGGGGCGCGACATGGAGTGCTCGAAGGTGTAGAGGCCCCAGAACTTGGGCGCGTGCGTCATCACGTCAACCATTTTTTGGGCGTACCACCACTGGTAATCCCGCAGCGAGTCGGGCCAGCGTCCGCCGGTGACTTCGTTATGGTCGCTGGGGCCGACGTAGTCCATTTGAGCGGCATCCATGGCGTAGCGATAAGTGTCTTCGACCGAGCCGTCGACGCCGCTGTGGCCGCGGACGTCGGTATGGCGGTGGCAGTCGCCGAGCAGTAGGGTGTAGGTCTTGCCGTTGGCCGTCATGCGGCTGCGCTTGCGGGGAGTGAAGCCGAGCTTTGGGGCGGGGACGTTGATTTCGCGCAGTGCGGGGCCGCCGGGGTTGCCTTTTTCGAGAGAGGCGACGAAGACGTTGTAGTGCAGCGCGTGGGTCGGGCCTTGGGGGAGGTTGTCGGGCGAGCGCCCATCGCTCGAGTAGGACGTGATCAGGTTGCCGTCGGGGGCCTTGACGACGGCCGTGCGCTGGGCGTTGCGGCCGGAGCTGTTTTCGAGCCGGACGGGCGTCGACCAGCCGCTTTCGCCGAGGCGTGTCGCGTAGACGTGGAACATCTCGTGCGGCTTGGCGATGGTCCAATGCCGGAAGGCCAGCCAGGGCGAGCCGGCGCCGTCGACGGCGATCGTCGGCAGTTCGGCGAAACGGCTCATGCGGCCGCTGAGGATGTCGCGGATGTTCGACGTGGGCTCGAAGACTTTCCCGTTGGCGTAGATGCGGACGCCGAGCCCGCGGCGGGCATGTAAACCTTCGCTCCCCTCCGCGCCGCTTGAAGTCGAGTAGTCCTTGCCCCAGTTTTGGCGGGCGGTGTCGTAGGCGACCCAGACGCGGTCCATGGCGTCTACGGCGACGCTCGAGTGGAACTCGGTTTCAGGCCCGGAGGTGATGGCAATGGGGGCGCTGACGCTGGCGCGCTCAAGGGAGGCGAGCAAGACGTCGTAGTTGCCGGCATGGTAGCTGTCCCATGAGATCCAGGCTGTTCCGGCGCGGTCGAGGGCGATGGCCGGCTCCCAGTCGTTGGCGATTGAGGTGGAGATTTTCACGATCGCGCCCCAGCTTCCGTTGCTCATACGGCGGGCGTAGATTTCACCTTGGAGGTCGCGGAAGGATTGCCACACGGCGGTGACGTTGCCCTCGTCGTCCGAGGCGGCGCGCACGTGGAAGTCCGAATGGGGGCCGCCGGCAATGGTTTCAACCTTGCCGACACGGCCTTCGCTGGTCACCCTCGCAGCAAAAAGATCGAAGTTGCCGTCGGTTTGGCCGGACCAGAAGACCATCGCGCCGTCGGGTAGGGCGACGATCGAGGGCATGTAGTGGTCCCAGTTTTTGTCCACCACGTAGATCGGGTCGCCCCAGCGGCCGGCGGCGTCCCGCTTCCGAACGACGACGCGGTCGGAGTCTTTGCCATTCCACTCGATGTAGGCGGACCAGAGTGCGCCGTCGGCGGCGACGGCGAGAGATGGCCAGTCGGCGGTCGTTTCTTGGGGAGAAACGCGGGTCGAGGAGATTTCGCCGGCGATTTCAGCGGGCGGCAGGTCCGCGACGGGGACATCCTCGAGGCTCTGGGCGCTGAGGGCAGTTGCGCAGAGGACTGCGACTGGGAGAAGATTCCGCATCACGCGACGATTATACGGAATAACCTGCACTTCCGACGTGGCGTACGGCTACGCCGTGCCGCCTTGCGCCTGTGGCGCAAGGTCTCCGAACCCCGGGCCTTGCAGCGCAGCTGCAAGGCGGCACGGCATAGCCGTACGCCACGTCAGCGCCAGCCCTTGCTATGCTCTCGCGGATGAATCCGATTCGAGTTGGCATGGTTGGCGGCGGTCCCGGGGGCCGGATCGCACCGGCGCATCGGGCGGCGATGCGGATAGATGGGCGCTACCGGCTGGTCGCGGGGGCGTTTTCGAGGGACTTCGAGAAGTCGCAACAGATGGCGAGTGAGTTGGGTGTTGAACGCGTCTACCGTGATTTCAACGAGATGGCCCGCGCCGAGGCTGAGCGCGCCAATGGCATTGACGGCGATGGCATTGAGGCGGTCTCAATCGTTACGCCCCACGATTCGCATCATCCGATTTCATGCGCCTTCCTGGGAAAGGGAATTCATGTGGTTTGCGACAAGCCGCTGACGGTTGACCTCGATCAGGCGCTTGACTTGGAGCGGCGGGTGGCGGCGTCGGGACTGGTCTTCGGCCTGACGCACAACTACTCCGGATACCCGATGGTGCGCCGGGCGGCGGAGATGGTGCGCGGCGGCGAGATCGGCGAGGTGCGGATTCTCCAGGGAGAGTTTGCGCTTGGGCGGGGCGCGATTCCCCTCGGCGAGGAGTGGTGGCGTGGCGACCCGGATATTGCGACCGAGGCGAGCGTCGTCTACGACCTTGGGACGCACACACACCATCTGTTGCGCTTTGTGACCGGGCTGGAGGTCGCGGAGTTGTCCGCTGAGATGACGACGCACGTGCCCGAGCGGCGGATCAGCGATAATTCCTTCGCGACGGTGAGGTGGTCGAACGGAGCGACGGGTACGATCTGGTCGTCGGTCGTCGCGGCAGGGAACGAGCATGGCCTGAGCTTCCGGATCTACGGCGAGAAGGGGAGCGTCGAGTGGCGCCACGAGGACCCCAATCATCTGATTCACCGAACCTTCGCCGAGCCTTCGAAGACGTTGTATCCGGGGTTGTATGGCGAGTATCCGCGGGGGTTCTCTGGGGCGTTCGCAGCGGTGTACGGCCATGTGGCGGATGCGATCGAGGCTCATCGGGCCGGCGGTGGATGGGGGCCGAGGTTGCGGTTTCCGGGAGTTTCTGACGGCGTCGCGGGGGTGAAGTTCGTGGATGCGGCGATGCGGTCGTATCGCAATAATGGGGCGTGGGTGCGCCCTTGAGCCGCGCGCGTAAGGGGCTGTGAAAAAATGTCGGGGATCCAATTCCGGCAAGACGGGCTTGGCATGCCAAGCCCCTACGTCGTTGAAAACAAACGATCGTCCGTAGGGGCGAGGCATGCCTCGACCGTCTTTCGCGCTCAACGGGCGATTTTTTCACAGCCCCTAAGCAAGCGGTCGGATGAACTTGCCTCATCCGACCGCTTGCTGAGGGGCTGTGAAATAAACCCGTCGTGGCCGCCGAAGCTCCCCTGGGGCGGTTCGGAATGGCGCGAGTGGATCAAAATGGGATAAAACATGAGGGCAAACGAATGTTCGGATAACTTGGCGGCGGCGTCCAACGCCCTTATTATATGGGCGAACAACAGGTCTTAGTCGAGCTCGAGCAACGCCCCGCCAAGCCGCGCCAAGCCGTGCCCGTTGACCAACTGCAGCTGCGACAGCCCAATCGCGACCAATTCACCTATGCCGCGATCGACGTCGAACGGCTCGTGCCGGCCGACCATCTGGTGCGCGCCATCTGGGAGCTGAGCGGCATGCTCGACCTGTCCGGCTTCGCTGCTCATCTGGAAACCCGCAAGGAGTCCGCCGGGCGGCCGGCATGGGATCCGCGGTTGCTGGTCGCGATCTGGATCTGGGCGTATTCGGAAAGGATGAGCTCGGCGCGTGAGATCGCGCGTCAAAGCCGCTATCGGCCGGAGTTGGAGTGGTTGTGCGGCATGGCGGTCGTCAATCATCACACTCTTTCGGATTTTCGGGTATTCCACTCAAAAGCTCTCGAGAACTTGTTGACACAGGTATTGGCGCTGCTGAGTCAAGAGGGGCTGGTGGATCTCGAGCAGGTGGCCGTCGACGGCACGCGGATCCGGGCGCAAGCTTCGGGCGGGTCGCAACGCAGGCGTCCGACGCTCGAGCGGCATCTCGAACAAGCGCGCGAAGCGGTGCGTCAACTCTCGGAAGAAGCCGACGACGAGGGTTCGAATCGGCGGCGTCAGGCGGCGCGTAAGCGGACCTTGCGGGAGCGAGTCGAGCGGATGGAGCAGGCGCTGGAGGAACTGCCCAAGGTCGAAGCGGGCAAGCGCGACGAAGAGCAACGACGCCAGGCGCGGGTGAGCGAGAGCGAGCCGGAAGCGCGCCCGCAACACGAATCCAACGGCGGTTGGGGACTCGGCTACAACGCGCAGCTGGCGACCGACGCCAAAGAGAAGATCGTGGTCGGCGTGGAGTTGACCAACAACGCCTCCGATGCGGGCCAGCTGACCCCGACGCTGGACGATGTGGAAGGGCGCTTCGAGCGAACCCCGAAGCAAGTGTTAGCGGACGGGGGCTACGCCAACCAGGCCAACATCGAGGCGCTGGCAGCCGCTGAAATCGAATACGCGACGCCGGCGCCGGACAAGGGCTCGAAGGCGGCGTTGAAGGCGGCGGGAATTGGGCCGCGCTACGCGCCGAAGTTTTTCATCTACGACGAGGCGACGGACACGTTTCTGTGTCCGGCCCAGCGGACCTTGACGTATCAGCGATCGTCGCTGAAGCGGAAGCGCAAATATCGGCAGTATCAGGCAAAAGCATCTGATTGTCGCGAATGCGCACAGCGACACAAGTGCTGCCCCAAGAGCGGTCATCGAACGTTGAGCCGCAGCGAAGAGAACGCGGTGATGGCGAAACATCGGCGCTGGATGGAGAGCGAGCGTGGGCGGGCGGCGTATCGCAAGCGGTCCGAGACGGCGGAGTTTCCGAACGCCTGGTTGAAAGAGCGATTGGGGGTGCGCAAGTTTCGAGTACGAGGGCTGCGGAAGGCGCGATCGGAGCTTTTGTGGGGGGTTTTGGCGTACAACATTGCGGCTTGGATCCGGCTGGTCTGGCGTCGTGGGCCCGAGTGCGGGCTGGCGGCGCAAGCGGCGGCGTAGCGGCGGTTCGGGGGGCGAAAAGGGCCGGGAAACGGCCCGAAACGACCGTTTCCGGGCCGCTCAGGCGGTCAATCAGGAGTCGAGGCGCAGAAGTTGCGGTTTCGGCAGGGGCGGCGTTCGGCAGCGCTGAGCTTGGCGTGCGCTTGGCGTGCGCTTGGCGCTCCCGCGCGCCGACGCGACAATAGGTTTTCTTCACGGCCCCTTACGCGCGCGGCTCAAGGGCGGCGATCCAGGCGCGGGTTCCGAAGCTCTCGCACGATAGGCGGGCGACTGACGCGGCGGACCTGAGCGCTTGTTCGAATGCTTCACCGGCCGCCAGGCTGTAGCAAAAGGCGCCGTGGAAGATGTCGCCGGCGCCCAGTGTGTCGACAGCGCCGATGGGGTCGACTGCCACTTTCCCGCCAGGGATCAGGATCGAGCGTTCTCCGCGAGTGATGGCGGAGTGCGAAACTCCCATGTCCGCGAGGTAGTCGAAAATCTCGGCGGCGCTTTCACAACCGGGCGGAGAAAACTCTTCGCCGCAGATGGCGTAGTCGGTCGCCGGGAGGCAGCGCCCGAGCTCATCCTTCCAGGTTCCGGCGTCGAGGACGACGGGTATGCCGACTTGCCTGGCTTGCCGGGCGGCGGCGCTGGAAAGTCGCGGCAGATGGCCGTCGACCATCATAACCTCGGCGGGTTCTCCGGCGAGGGCGTCGGGCTCAAACGGAAGCTCGGGGAGGGCGTTTCCGGCGGTGGAGACGACTGTACGGTCGCCGCCGGGGATGCTGACGATGACAGAGGAAAGGCTAGGGAGACCGTCGAACTGAGGGATGAGATCGATCACGTCGACGCCGTGGTCTTGGAGGTCGCGTAGGGCGATGGCCCCGAGTGGGTGCTTGCCGATGGCCGTCGTTAGCAGGGCGCGTCCGCCCAGCGCCGCAAAGGTAACGGCCGCGTTGGCTGCGGGCCCACCGGCGAAGATGCCGACCTCGGAGACGACGTTCTTGGTGTTCTGTCGCGGGGGGCCCTCGATGCTGTAAACGATGTCGACGGTGGTGAGGCCGACGAACGCTCCGATGGGCTGGTTAGCCACGCGTCCCAGCGTAACAGCGATGAGTCTGTGCGAGAGCCCTTGACGTGGCGCACGGCTGTGCCGTGCCGCCTTGCGCCTGTGGCGCAAGGTCTTTGGCGACTGGCATCTGTCGCCCCCCGGAGACCCGGACCTTGCAGCACAGCTGCAAGGCGGCACGGCACAGCCGTGCGCCACATCAAGAGGGTCAGGCGGCGGAGACTTCTTCGTAAGTCCCGAAGACGCCGCGCAAAACGTCGCAGATCTCGCCCAAGGTTGCGTACGCCCGAACGGCGTCGAGCAGGGGCGACATGAGGTTGGCTTCGCCGCGGGCGGCGGTTCGGACCTGGTCGAGGGCTCGCTTGACGGCGTCGTCGTCGCGGCCTGAGCGAACCTGGGCCAGCTTGTCGCGCTGAGCCCGCGCGGCGGCTTCGTCGATGACGAGCGTCGGGATGCCTTGTCCCTGGTCCTCTTCGAAGCAATTCACGCCGACGATCTTGCGCTTGCCCGCTTCGACCTCGCGCTGGAATTCATAGCTCGACTCAGCAATGCGCGCCTGCGGGTAACCGGCTTCCACCGCTCTGGTCATGCCGCCCATGGCGTCGATCTTTTCGAACTCGGCCAAACAGGCTTTTTCGAGGTCCAGGGTGAGTTGTTCGACGTAGTAGCTGCCGCCGAAGGGGTCGACGGTTTCGGTCACGCCGGTCTCGTGGGCGATGACTTGCTGGGTGCGAAGGGCGAGCCGGGCGGCGTCGGCGGTGGGTAGCGCGTAGGCTTCGTCGAGCGAGTTCGTGTGAAGCGACTGGGCGCCGCCGAGGACGCCCGAGAGCGCTTGCAGCGCCGTGCGGACGACGTTGACTTGGGGCTGCTGCGCGGTGAGAGTGACGCCGGCGGTCTGGCAGTGGAAGCGCAGCTTGTGCGAGCGCGGATCCTTCGCGCCAAAGCGGTCACGCATGACGTAGGCCCAGATCTTGCGGGCGGCGCGGAACTTGGCGATCTCTTCGAAGAAATCGCTGTGGGCGTCGAAGAAGAAGCTCAGCAGCGGCGCGAACAAGTCGACATCGAGACCGCGGTCGACGGTCCACTGCACGTATTCGATTCCGGCCCCGAGGGTGTAGGCGAGCTCCTGGGCCGCTGTCGCCCCGGCTTCGCGGATGTGATAGCCGCTGATCGAAATGGGGTTGAAGCGCGGGGTCTCGCGGGCGCCGTACTCCAAGGTGTCGACAACCATTCGCATGGAAGGCGAGGGAGGGTAGATGTACTCCTTCTGCGCCATGTACTCCTTGAGGATGTCGTTCTGGATCGTCCCCGCGAGCTCTTGTCGCTTCGCGCCCTGTTTCTCGGCAACCGCCAAGTACATCGCCCACAGGATTGCGGCCGAGGAGGTGATGGTCATCGATACCGTCACATCCGAAAGCGGAATGCCGTCAAAGAGCGTCTCCATATCGGCTAGTGAGGAGACGGAAACGCCGCACTTGCCGACTTCGCCGGCCGAAGACGAGTGGTCGGCGTCGTAGCCCATCAGGGTCGGCAGGTCGAAGGCGACCGAGAGGCCGGTTTGTCCGTGGCCGAGCAGGTAGCGGTAGCGCTGATTGGTTTCGGCCGGCGTGCCGAAGCCGGCGAACTGGCGCATGGTCCAGAGCTTGCCCTGGTACATGGTTTCGTGGATGCCGCGCGTGTAGGGGAATTCGCCGGGGGCACCGAGGTCGTGGGTCGTCGTCATTTCTCGCGAGCGCGGTAGGGGCGCGACATGTCGCGCCCTTGATGCCGGAGCAGCTAGGCTAGCGTAGCAATTGGCGCCACAAAAGGGCGCGACATGTCGCGCCCCTACCGGCCGATGTAGCGCGAGAAGTCGTCGGGCCGCGGGCTGTGGGCGGTGGCGGTTTCGCGGTCGACCAGGCGATTCCGAACCAACGCTGCGAGCGACTCTTCCATCGAGACCATGCCGTCCGATTTTCCGAGGCTGAGCTGCGAGCGCAACATGTGGTCTTCGCCTCGGCGAATCAGGTTCGCCACCGCGTTGTTCGCCACCAAGATCTCGACCGCGGCGAAGCGCTCGTTGCCTTGGCTCGCGGGAATTAACTGCTGCGCGATGACGGCGGCGAGACCAAGCGAGAGTTGCTGGCGGACCTGAGCCTGCTGATCCGCTCCAAAGGCGTCCACAATGCGGCCGATCGCTCCGACCGCGTCGGTGGTGTGCAGAGTCGCGAGCACGAGGTGTCCGGTTTCGGCCGCTGTGATCGCGGTGGACATCGTCTCGTTGTCGCGGATTTCGCCGAGCAGGATCACGTCGGGGCTTTGCCGCAGGATGCTCCTCAAGGCCCCGGCGAAGCTGCGTGCGTCGCGGCCGACCTCGATCTGTTCGATCACGGCGCGTTGGTTGTCGTGGCGGTATTCGATGGGGTCTTCGATCGTGACGATGTGACAGGCGCGGGATTTATTGATCAGGCCGATGAGGGCGGCTAGCGTCGTGGTTTTACCGGCGCCGGCCGAGCCGGTCACCAAGATCAAGCCCTTTCGACGTGACGCCAGCTTTTCCAGCGTCTTCGGCAGCCGCAGCGAATCGAGCGTCGGGACCTGCTTGGGAAGCACGCGAATGGCGACCCCCATCGTGCCGCGCTGGAAATGGACGTTCGTACGGAAGCGGCCGATGTTTTCGCGAATGAAGCCGAAGTCGAGGGTGAGGTCGCGATCGAGCTCTTCGCGGTACGCGGCGTTGAGTAGAGGCGAGATGAGGTTTCGGATGGCGGGGTCCGAATATACAGGCTCGGCCCCCTTGACGAGCTCGCCTTGGATCCGCAGCACAAGGCTGCAGCCCGCGGTGAGGATGACATCGGAGGCGCCGCGATCGACGCCATACTGCAGCACGGCGTCGAGGTCCGCGAGGTCTTTGGACGAGGGTTGTGGGTCCGGACGGGCTTGGCCGCGGCTCTCGCCGCCGCCGGCCTTACCGGCGCTGCGGTTGAGCTCGCTGACGAGATCCGCGAGCTCGGGGTCGAATTCAGCCACTACGCCTTCCAATGAGCACTGTCCCCTCCAATGATAAGATGCGCGGCATGTTGACTCGACGCGAGTTTGCCGCCGCCGCAGCGGTCCCGCTTCTGGCGTCGGCGGCGCAAGGCGGCATGCGAGTGGGCTGTCAGACCCGCGCCTACGGTTCCCCGTTGCCGGACAAAGCGAAGTTTCTGGCCGTGTTGGATGACCTCCGCGAGACCGGCTACGCGGGCTTTGAAACCAACTATCGCACCCTCGAGCACAGCTTCGACACTCCCGCCGCGATGCGCCGCGAGATTGAGCATCGTGGCGTCGAGATGATCGGCCTGCACGTCGGGGCGGGACTTTTCGAGGCGGAGAAAATTCCGGCGGACCGTAAGCTTGTGGAGCGCGTTGCTCGGGCGACGGCGGAGCTTGGCGGCAAGCACGTGATCGTGAGCGGCAGGCGTTTGCCCGAGACGCCCGACGGCCGGGTCGAACGCGCCGCCGCCCTCGAAAAGGCCAAGCAACTCGACAGCCTGGCGCGCTTCTGTCGCGAGCTGGGCGTCACGCTGAGCAGTCATAACCATACCTACGAAGTCCGCAACGACGCCGAAGAGATTCGTCTGGTCCTCGGGAATTCCGAAAATGTGTCCCTCTTGTTTGACGTCGGACACGTCCACAACGATGAGGTCAATGTGCCGGAATTTGTCGCCGAGCACTCCGACCGCATCGCTGGATTGCACTTGCGCGACGTGAAGGGCGGCGACGAGGTGATGATCGGTACGGGGAAGGTTGATTTCGCCGCGATTGGTCGATCTTTGCGGAGCAAGAGTTGGCAGGGATGGCTCATTGTTGAGGTCAACAAGCGCGATGACGTCACGAGCCGCGAGATGGTGACGCGTGTTCGGAAGTACCTTCGCACGACGATGAAGGTTTGATATGCCTCACATGATGTCCCCGGAACCCGCTCCCTGGCGGTCGCGGCTCAGAAGTCTCGACTCAAACCTTGGACCGCCGACGTCAGAGCCGCGACCGCAAGGGAGCGGGTTCCGCACGGTCAGGATCGCGTCAACGTCTCAGCCAACTCCGCTTCGAAGGCGCTGACTTGCTCGTCGATCTTCGCCTTATCCCAATCTGGGACCGCTTGGGCCGCCTCGCGCGCCCAGCCGATCTCGAAGTCCGGCTCAAATGCCAGCCCGGTGCGGCGCAGCAGGATGTCCGCCAATGTTCGAGCCTTCTCGTGGCGGACCGTGTAGACAATCTCTCCGGGCGTGGTCCCCGCTTTGTCAACCAACGGGACTCCCAGGTGAGGATCCGACTCGATCACCTCGCGGACCTGTGCGGCTCTCGGCCCGTAAAGCCGAAACAGTCGCTCATCGGAATCAAAGTGCCGGCCAGGTTCGACTTCAAGCGGCCCCGGGTCGGGTCGGCCGAGTTTCCGCGCCGCCTTGCCGAGAGTGTGCTCGGCGAATGACCTTGCGGTGGTGAGCTTACCGCCGACCATGCTGAGCAGCCCGGCGACGCCATTTTGCTCCTCATGGTCGTAAACGACGTGGTCACGAGAGGCCTTGTTCATGTCCCCCTCGGCGTGAATCAATGGTCGCGAGCCGGCGTAGGAATAGCAGACGTCTTTGCGGCTCAGCTTCACGCCAGGGAATAGCTGGTCGAACTCCGTCAGCAGGTAGTCGATCTCGGGTGCGGTCGCCAGCACCCGGTCGGGGTCGCCTTCGAAGGGAGTTTCCGTTGTGCCAATCAAGTAGAGCCCGCGCCAGGGAAGGATGAAGAACGGCCGGCCGTCCGAGCGGGCCTCGTGATAAATGCCATGCTTCGGGGCCCCGTCGAACGGGCGGACGACGATGTGCGCGCCGTTCAGTCGCGTGATCATCCGCCCGGCGCCCCCTGGGCCCAGTCGCCGGACATGGTCGAGCCAGGCGCCGCCCGCGTTCACGACGAGTCGCCCTTGGACCTCTTCATCGCCCAGTTGGACCCCCGCGATGCGCCCACCCGCCTCAATGAACCCGGTGACCTCCGAGTGGTTGCGAATCGTCGCTCCCGCCTCTTCGGCTTGCAAGGCCATCTCAAGGGCCACGCGCTCGGGGTAGACGGCCTGGCAGTCGAAATAGCGCATCGCCGCGCGGAGTCCATTGCGGTCGAGCCCCGGCTCCAGTAGCTCGACATCCTTGGGGCCCAGACGCTTCCAGTCAGACAATTCGGGATCGCGGGCCAACAGCTTATAGAGCGCCAGACCGGCGCAGACATACCAAGGAGGCCGCGAATCGCCGCGGTAGACCGGGATCAGCAGCGGCAGGGGCGCCACCAAACCGGGGAACTCATCGAGCAACGCCCGCCGGTCCCGGAGCGACTCTCGAACCACACGGAACTGGAACGATTCCAGATATCGCAAGCCGCCGTGGATCAGCCGAGTCGATCGGCTGGTCACCCCGCTCCCGAAATCGTTCTTTTCGAAAAGCGCGACCGCAAACCCTTTTTTCGCGGCGTGGCGGGCCAGCGCGCAACCATTTACTCCGCCGCCGATGATAATAATGTCGTAGGGTGCGTTCACCTTCCTCCAGTTTTCGGAACTCCCAGCTTAGCTGCCGATTCGCGGTAGCTGGGCTGCTGGCCGTCTCGGCGGCGGCTCAGACCAACGCTCCGCGGCTAACCGTGCTGGTGGTCGCCGAGCAGTTTCGCTCGGACTACCTGAACCTCCACGCCGCTGACTTTGGCGAGGGAGGCTTGCGAAAGCTGATCGAAGGCGGGTCGCTGGTGCGCCGCTCCCGCTTCGACTATCTAACAACGCTATCGGCGCCCGGCGCGGCAACGCTTGCGACCGGCGCCTGGCCCAGCGGGCACGGCATTGTGGCCAACTCCTGGTACGACACGAAGTCGGAGCAGATTGTGGATGCGGTCGGGGGTCCGGACAACCCCTCTCCAGCCGCCCTGGTAGGCTCGACCGTTGCGGATCAGCTTGCGCTAGCCAGCCGCGGACGCTCGAAGGTCGTCGCGATTTCTGGGAACGCGGCGCCGGCGGTTCTGCTCGCTGGGCGGAAACCCGCCGGCTGCTACTGGCGGGGCGACGACGGGCAGTTTCGGACCTCGGCGTATTATTCGCGGGGATTACCCGAATGGGTGCGAAAGTTCAACGAAGAGCAGCCGGTCGTGACCGGAGGCCCGCGCGCTTGGGTCGCGTTGGGGGCGGATCCGGCAGCGCCACCTTTGAGAGTCTTGCAAGGAGAGGCGTTCGCGAATCTGTATCGAGCCTCGCCCTTCGCCGTGGAGAGCGCCTTCGACTTCGCCAAGGCGGCGGTTGCGAACGAGCGGCTTGGCGAGCGCGAATATCCGGATCTGCTGATCATCAACCTCAGCGCTCCGGCGCTTCTTGCACTCGAAACAGGGGCGCACTCGCCGCTCATGCGCGACCTGATTCTGCGCATGGATCGATCGCTGGAGGGCTTCTTGGAGTGGCTCGACTCAACGGTCGGAGAAGATGTCGCGGTCGTCTTTACCGGCTCCCATGGGACCCCTCCGCAAGCGGCTGACCTGTTCGGCGCGGGGCTCCGGTTGGGAAGAGTTTCAGGCGAAGGGATCGCCAGGCGTGTGACCGAGGCGCTTGATGCGGCTCCTTCGCCGCGGTTTTTCGTCGAGAAGTATGTGTATCCGTTCCTCTACTTAGGGGTCTCGACGCGGCTGGCGACCCAAGCCGACCGCGCCCGCGCCAGGGCGCTCGCCACGCTCGCCGCCCAGTCGGTCGACGGTGTGGAACGAGCCTATCCCGCCGACGCGCCGGCGGCGCTGCTCAAGCGCTCGACCTATCCGGGAAGATCGGGTGATGTGGTGCTGGCCTACGAACCCTTCACGGTCGAAGCCTATGGCGATAATCGCGGCGTCGCCCCGGGCTCCTACCACCGCTACGACACCGACGTACCGCTGATCTTGTTTGGCCGCCGATTCCGGCGAGTGACGATCGAACGGGATGTGCCGGCGACGGTTGTCGCACCGACCTTGGCGGCGATTCTAGAGGTCTCGCCGCCGAGCGGAGCGACCCAGTCGCCGCTCACGGAGGCGCTGATCCCCGATGCTCCATCAGTCGTAGGCCCTCCCGCGCCAGGGGCCGCAGTCGAGTGACCCCCGACCTGACGACCGACCTCTGCGGTCTACGGCTGAAGAACCCCATCATCGCCTCCAGCGGAACGTTCGGATACGGGCTCGAATTCGACTCGATCTTGGACCTCAACCAGCTCGGCGGCTTCGTCGTCAAGGGCCTTTCACGCGAACCAATCGCCGGCAATCCCCCGCCCCGCGTCGTTGAGACCGAGGCCGGGATGCTGAACTCGATCGGGCTGCAAAACGTCGGCGTACGAGCCTTCGCGGCCGACAAGCTTCCGAAACTGGCGCGGCTCGACACGCACGTGTTCGCGAATGTGTTTGGCTACGAACCCGACGACTACGTGGAGGTCCTTCGCGTTCTCGAAGACGCCGATGGCCTGGCCGGCTATGAGCTCAACGTCTCATGCCCGAATACCAAGCACGGCGGGATGCAGTTCGGCGCCGACCCGATCCTGCTTGCGGAAGTCGTCGGGATGGCGCGTAAAGCCGTGACGCGCCGACCGCTAATGGTGAAGCTTTCGCCGAACGTCAGTGACATCGCGGAGATGGCCCGGGCGGCCGAGCAGGCGGGGGCGGACGCGGTTTCGCTGGTGAATACGTTCCAAGCATTGGCCGTCGATCATCGCGCTCGCAAACCTCGCCTGGGCGCCGGCTTCGGAGGGCTTTCCGGGCCGGCCATCAAGCCGATCGCGTTGCGGATGGTTTATCAGGTCGCGCAGGCGGTGAAGATACCGGTCGTGGGGATGGGGGGGATCGCCAGCGCGACCGATGTGGCCGAGTTCATGGTCTGCGGCGCGACGGCTGTCGAGATCGGCTCGGTGAACTTCTGGGACCCGAAGGCGGCGGCGCGACTGCCGCGCGAGCTGTCGAGGTTACTAGCGAGGGACCCGGTGGCGTCAGCGGCAGAGCTGGTCGGGACTTTGCAGTGGCCCGAGCCGTGAGCGCGTTGGACAAGGGTCCCGCCAGAGTTTCCCCTGCCAGATCCGAAGGGCAATCGGTCTCTCTTCGGACCCCGAGGCGTCGAGGTAGATGTAGCACGTCAGCGGCGCTGCAACACAATGGGGAATAGTGTTTCAGCACTACGCTGACAGGGCGCGACAGAAATCAACTTTCTTCCGGGACTTTCAGTTCAGACCGGCGAATAGCGGATCGGTCCGCTTCACCAGCAATCAGTGATCCCCACTCTTACAGAGACGATAGACCCGGCGTCGACTGACTTGCATCAGGCGGGCGAGTCAGCAGCAGCTCGAGATGTCCGTGGGGCTCGCGAATCGCTTCTAGGAGCTTATCGGCGGTGAGCGGCTTTTCCAGAAACGCGCTGCAACCGACGGTGACGCAATCGAGAACATCACGGACGTCGTCGGAAGTTGTCAGCATAGCTACCGGCGTGTCGCTGAAATTGTCGATCTCTCGGAGCTTCTTAAGGACGTCCATCCCGTTGATCTTCGGCATGTTGACATCGAGAATTATGAATGCTGGAGTCGGCGACAAAGTAGGGTCGGCGAATTCGCCTCTCCGCAATAGATAGTCCATCGCAAGCTGACCGTCTGAGACGATTCGCAGATCACACCGGATACCGCCTTCGACCAATAGTCGACGGGTAGCGAGCTGGTCAGCGGGGTTGTCTTCCGCGAGTAATACGGCAGCCGGCTGACGCGCGCCTTCATCAAGAACGTCTTGAGCACTCATTGCGTTTGATCCTCGCGAGATAAATCGGCCCCACTCGTCTTCGCCGATAGGTATCGCTGAACCTCGTCAGTTTTGTCCGTCCGGCGCTAGCTGCACTTAGCGATCGCGGGCAGTCCGCTCTTTGTCTCGTCGGGTATCGCTCGGAAGGACGACAAGATCCAGCCAATATTTCCCTAGGTACTCAAGGGCGGAAAGGAACTGTGGCACATCAATGGGCTTCACGATATACGAGTTGCACCCAAGGTCGTAGGCTGATCCAATGTCGTGGTGCGATTCCGAAGTGGTTAGCATCAGCGTTGGGATGCTACGCAGCTCGGGGTCGCTTTTGACGTGTCGGAGTACATCGATTCCCGTCTTTCTCGGCATGTTGATGTCAAGCAACAGCAGATCCGGGCGGGGGTGCTTGCCATGGTCCTCGAATTTCCCGGTGTGCGCCAGGTAGTCAAGCGCCTCAACGCCGTCGTTAACCATGTGTAGTTCGCAGAGCCCCCCCCCGCTCTCAAGCACGCGACGGGCGATTTCCTGATCCGCCGGATTGTCTTCGGCCAGCAGCACAACCGGAGATCGTTCATAGTCTGAGTGTGTCGTCATGTTTCTCGCGGCCCTCCTTCGTGCGCCGGGAGCGTGAAGAGGAACCGGGCTCCCTCGCCCAGTTTGGATTCGAGCCAGATCCGGCCGCCGTGTCGCTCAACCGCACGCCTACAGATCGCTAACCCGACTCCGCTGCCCTCGTAGTCCCCTATCCCGTGAAGACGCTTGAAGGGGGCGAAGATCTGGTCCGCGTATTCTGGTTCAACGCCGATGCCGTTGTCTCTTACTTCGACCTGCCACATCGGGCCCTGCTGTTCGGCAGTGATTGCTATGTGAGGCGGGTCGTTCCCGTTTTGGAACTTCATCGCGTTACTCAGAAGGTTCTGGAAGAGTTGTGTCAGCAGGCTGCGGTCGCCTGTGATCACGGGAAGTTGCGGCTTTTCAACTTTTGCGCACGTCTCCGTGACGCGTTCCCGCAGAGCCTCCAGGGAGTCCCGCACGCAATCTTCAAGCGACACCTCGGTCGCCTCAAGAGCGGAACGGCCTGCGCGAGAGAGGGCAAGCAAGTCCTTCACCAGCCGCTGCATGCGCTTCGCGGCGGTAGTGATGTGCTTTAGATCGACTGCAGCCTTGGGCGGTAGCTCGTCACCCAGATCGTCTTTGAGAAAGCTGCTGAAGGAGACAAGCGTGCGGACCGGTTCTTGAAGGTCGTGGGACGCCGCATACGCGAACTGTTCGAGTTCCTGGTTGGCTTCCATTAGCTCTTCAGTACGCTGCTCCGCAACCTTCGTCGCAATCGAGAGTTCGCGGGTGCGCGAGCCCACGAGTTCTGCGACTCGAGTCTCTCGGTTGCGGCTGATTGCAACCAGGCCGGCTGCGGTTCCGGTGAACATCAGCGCTGCAGCGAAAAAGAACCAACTCTGGCTCTCACCGCCACTCGCAAACAATTCAGGCCTTGCTTCGCACTTGATAACCCAGTTACGGTCTGCGACCCCAATAGAAGCCGTATAGCTCAAGCGGGAGTCCGAGGAAGCAGCATCTTGGGGGCCGAACAATCGATCGCCAGTTGCCTCTGACAGGCGGTCCTCAATGCGAATGGATAACGGCTGCTCGCTAAGGTAGCTGAACGAACGCTCAATCATGTCATCGATACGATAGACCGCGAGAACGAAGCCTTTCAACGAGTCCGAACGACCATCCGCCGCCGACCGATCTCCTGCTGCTTCATAGACTGGCGAGAAGACCAAGAAGCCGAACTGATTCGCATCCTCTTGTACTAGAATGATCTTCGCGGTGGCGGTAGGCTGTCGGTTCGCACGGGCGGCTTCAAGCGCTTGCAGGCGAGTTTCGTTGGATCCCAGGTCGTAGCCGAGAGCCGCCTCATTGCCTTTGTAAGGGGCAACATAGTAGACCGGAAAATACTCGGGTCGAGTCCCGGCGGGAATCATCGATCCTTGCGCCTGCCGTTCGGTGATTTCGAAGTGGGGATAACGGCTGCGAGCTTGGGAAACGTACTCACGCCGCCGTTCGAGCGGAATTCGGGGTATCCACTCGAGAGCCTGGATCGTCGGGTGCCGTTGAAGTAAAGGTTGTACGAAAGACTCGAAGTCAGCGAGTTTCACGTCTGCGACTGTCGTGTGAAAAGCTCGCAAAGATTCCAAGACCTCGAGATTCGACTGAATTTCCCGGTCGATAGTTGACACTTGGTCGCGCGCCATCGAGCGAAAGTTCGCCTCCAGTAGCTGCTGTTCGCGGCCTTGCAGGAACAGGAAACCCCAGCACGAAAGCGCAATACCAGTAAAGGTAGTCGCAATCACGGGCAAGTGGGGCTTCCAGTTCAAAACGACGCCTCTAGCCCCAACGCGACGCCTGTGCCTTGAATTCGGGGGCTGATCCGCTCGAAGTCGTTGTGTCGTAGCTCCAGCACAACCGCTAGGTGGTCGGTGAGCTTGTAGGTCAGTTGCGGTTCAAGGACCCAGCGTCCCTTGCGGGCGTGGGTCCAGTTCCAATCGACGAACCCGCCAATCGACGCGCGCTTGGAAAGCGGAAAGAAATAGATGAGGCTTGCCTGCCCTCCGTCGCCATCCGTCTCAACCGGGAAGTAACGCCATTGCAACCAGCCGCCATCGCCGTAGGTGCGGTGGCGAAAAGTAACCCCAAAGCGCGCGATGCTGTTCCCCGCTCCCTGGAAGTCGTTGTACTCGGCCTGAAGGCCGAGGCCCTCGAACCCAATGATCTGGCTGGGAAGCGAGCGGCTGATCCGGTACTCCATGAAGTAACGCTCGAATTCGCCCGAATCCCCGCCGCCCTGGCCGCCGTGGATATCGGTGAACCCCCAAAGCTGTAGGCCGAGCGGGAGTCCGGCCGCGCTCGTCATGATGTTTGTTGTTCCGTAGTTGCGGGAGTCGCGGTAGTACGTCAGCTTTGCTGCGGCCTTCACTTCGGACAGCCCGCCGGAAGAATTTCCATCGGCCAAAACAGATGGAACTAGCGCCGCTGCTACCGCCAGCCCGAACAGAGGGGCGGCAAACCGCGCTTTGTGGGAACCCCGCTGGGGGTCGATTGACGGGCAGAGGGGATCGGAATGATCCGGCTGGGGCGTACTTCGACGATCAAGACAAACTTGCACGAGAACTCCTCAAGTACTTATCGTCTCTTTCGGGGTTTCCTTGATTTTGGCGTTCTGAATTGGCGCCCATAAACAATCGATGGACACCAAAGCCGTTGCAACCGCCATATGACCGGGGCGTCCTGTCTCTTGATTTACTAGACGATAAAGTATATTGCCGTCTATTATCCGGGGGCGAACTTGCACGGCTCGGCCAAGGAATCCCTCGGCGGTTGTAGGTTCCTGCCCCGGGGTGATCGGGTTGCAGGCGTGCCGCTTCTGGCGTTCTTGGGGATTCGTCGCTAGGCTATGATGGTTCGGCCTTGCCGGGCTCAGTGTTCCAACCCGGGCTCGGTTCCCAGCGAGGTCGCTCGGAACCGCCTGCTGACGCGCGCGGCTCGGCGGAAGCGGCTTGCTGGCAAACGTGTCTGTGCTGGACAAACCCGTGGTATCAGCGGCCGAAGCCGTCGCTCATGTCCCAAACGGCTCGACGATCACCGTTGGCGGCTCGGGCGCCGGCCACGCCATCCCCGACAAACTCCTCTGGGCGCTGGGCCGACGATTCCTCGAAACCGGCGAGCCGCGAGATCTCACGCTCCTGCACCCCTTCGGGGTCGGCAACCAGAAAGACCGCGGCCTCGAGCACGTCGCCCACCGCGGTATGTTCAAACGCGTCGTCGGCGGACACTGGTCGATGCAGCCGTCCATGGCGCGACTGGCCCAGGACAACGCCTTCGAAGCCTACAACCTCCCGGCCGGAGTCATCGTTCAACTGCTCCACTGCGCCGCCGCCGGCAGCCCCGGCTGGATGACCCACGTTGGCCTGCACACCTTCCAGGACCCGCGCCAGGAGGGCGGCAAGCTCAATCCCAAGGCCGTCGAGCCGCTAGTCGAACTAGTCGAACGTGACGGCAAGGAGTGGCTCTTCTACCCCACGATTCCGGTCGATGTCGCTCTAATCCACGCCTGGCAGGCGGACCCCCAGGGGAACCTAGGAATGAACCAGGAGGCCGGCTTCTGGCAGAACCTCGCGACCGCGCAGGCCGCCAAAGCCTCGGGGGGAATCACCCTAGCCGTCGTGCGCGAAACGGTCGAACGAGGCGCCATCCACCCCCGCGACGTGCGCGTGCCGGGGTGCTTCGTCGACTACATCGTCGTCGACCCGGAGCAAGGCCAGACCTACCAGACCGACTACGACCCGAGCTTCACCGGTGACGCGCTCAAGTCCGAAGACGAGTTCGAAGACTTCCCACCGAGCGTCCGCAAGCTCATCGCCCAACGCGCCGCTGACGAGCTCGAGCCCGGCGCAATAATCAACGTCGGCTTCGGCGTCCCCGACGGAGTCTTGAAAGTCGCCCGCGAGCGCGGCCTCAGCGGGACCTTCACCCCAACGATCGAGCACGGCCAATTCGGCGGCTTGCCGGCCGGCGGACTCGACTTCGGCGCCGTCTACAACCCCGAAGCCATCGTCGAAACCGGCCACATGTTCGACTTCTACCAGGGCAGGGGAGTCGACCAGTGCTATCTCGGCTTCCTCGAAGTCGACCGCGAAGGCAACGTCAACGTAAGCAAGCGCGGCGACTCTATCGTCGGTACGGGCGGATTCATCGATATTTCGCAGAAAGCCCGCAAGTGCGTCTTCTGCGGAACGTTGGCCGTGCGTTCGAAATCCGAGCTAGCGGGCGGCCGAATCCGCTACCTCGAGCACGGCAAGCCGAAGTTCGTCGAACGAGTCGCGCAAATAACCTTCAGCGGACGCTACGCCCGCGAGCTTGGCCAAGAAGTCCTCTACGTCACCGAATCGGCCGTCTTCCGCTTGACCGACGAAGGCCTGAGACTCGATGAAATCGCCCCCGGCATCGACCCCGAGCGGGATCTCTGGCCGCAAATGGGTTTCCAGCCCGCCGTGGCCGAGTCTCTGCGGCGATTGTCTGCGCCGGCCGTTTGACCCCAGTCGAGAACCTACGGTACGACCAATTTCCAGAGCCCAGCGATTGCGGCCCGTTTGGCAGGATTTGGCAGGGTTTCACCAAAACCCCTGCCTTGCCGGGACGGGCGTTCTCGGGGGATTCGCTCCTGGTTTGAGGATAAGGGGCAAGTGGGGGGTTTGGCGGGGTTTGTTTCGTTGCGGGGCGTGTGATCGGAAGCTAGGGTGTCCCAGTTCGCCCCCTCTTGATCTTTGATTGGACGATCCTATGCGCCAGTGGCGTATCATAAGGCATGGACCCGCGACCCATTGCGGTCGTCGAAGTCGAACCGTTCGCAAGCAAGGCCAAGGAGGTTTGGGACGACGACGAGAAGACAGAGTTCATCACCTATCTGGCATACAACCCTGAAGCCGGAACCGTCATGCCCGGTTCCGTCTTTCTGAAGAGTGCCCCATGGGCCTGACGGCCCACCCAAAGGGATGAAAACCGCACGTCAGAAGCATCCGCAGGCTGCGTTTTCGACGGAGTATCTGATGGCCTTGCAGGCCACCCATGAGGATGAAACGGCCGCCCCGGAGCCGCGACCGTGAGGGAGCGGTTGTCGCAACCGGGGCAACCGCTTGCTCACGCGCGCGGCTCCGGGGCGGCGGCGCATTCGGCCGGTGGAGCGGGTTTTCGAGTGAGCCGAAAGAGAGATCTGACCAAGGCTGAGCAGCGCCGGCTGACGAAGTTGACCGCGGCGCTTAGGAGCGAGTATGGCCGAGATTGAGCCAAAACAAGACACGGGCGTGGGCGAAGAGCTGATCACCGGATTGGAGAACGCGATCTGCTACGCGAAGGGAGACAAGCGACGCGCGAAGGCGCATCGATTCAGCCCGCCGGCCCGCATCGACGTCAAGAGGATTCGTAGCAAGCTTGGAATGACCCAGGACAGCTTCGCCGGCAGGTTCGGGATCAGTACCGCGACTCTACGCAACTGGGAGCAGGGCCGGCGAAGACCTGAGGGTCCGGCCCGCGCGTTGCTGACGATCATCGATCAGGAACCCGAGGCGGTGAAGCGCGCGTTCGGCGCGGAGTAGCCTTCTGGGGTCTTCCTCCACGGCTACACAAAGATTGCCGTAAGCGACTGGGAAATGAAGAGTTTCTCAATTCTGCACTGTCCTGGAATTCTGACGAAGAAGCTGAGCCGTCGACGACGAAACCGGTTTCCGCTCCCCCTTCGCGCCCCGAGCACCACAGTCGCGAGGTGGCTATATTCCGTTGATGTTACAAGAGTTAGGAGTTCGGGGGCTGTCCCCGAACTCTCGAACTGGAGTGAATGGAGTGAACCCTAAAAATGAGACATTGAAATTCGGGACGAATTTCAGCGAATGGAAAGGAGTCCAGGATGGAAAGTCTCAAGCCGCGCAAGCCGCGGGAGTTCAAGGAAGCCGCCGCCAGGCGGCTCCTAGCCGGCCAGAGCGGCACAGCGCTAAGCCGCGAGTTGGACGTCAAGCGCAGCCTGCTGTACCGCTGGCGGGACGCCTATCGCCAGGAAGGCGTCAACGGCTTGAGCCGGCGGCGAGGCCGGCCGAAACCCGGCCGCTCGGCGCCGCCCAAGATCCCTCGCGATCCGCGCGACGAACGCATCGCAGAGCTCGAACGACTGCTCGGCAAACAAGCCGCAGAGCTCGATTTTTTCGGACAAGCCTTTCGCGCCTTGAACCTCGCAGCCCCGACCAACGACGCCGGTGGCGCGAGCGGATCTACTCCATCGTCGAGCAGATCAGCGCCAAAGGCTCGCTCAGCGTCGAACACGCCTGCGAGCTCGGACGCGTGAATCGCGCCGGGTTCTATCGCCGGCTCGCCGTGTCGTCGCCCGCCGAGTGCGACATGGAATTGCGTGACCGCATGCAGCGGATTTCGCTCGAGAATCGTCGTTACGGCTACCGCCGCGTGACGGCCGAGCTGCGCCGCCAAGGCTTCCTCGTCAATCACAAAAAGGTCCTGCGGATGATGCGTAAGGACAACTTGCTGGCGGTACTCAAGCGGCGCTTCGTGCTAACAACGGATTCGAACCACTTCTTACCTGTTTATCCGAATCTAGCGGCGCACCTGAATGTGGACGGCGTCGATCAGTTGTGGCAATCCGATATCACCTACATTCGCTTGCGCGAGGCGTTCGTCTACCTCGCCGTGGTGTTGGACGCCTACTCGCGACGCGTGGTCGGCTGGCGGCTGGGGACGACGCTCAAAGCTGAGCTGGCTGTAGGGGCGTTGCGCGATGCGCTCGAGCTCAGACGCCCTGCCGCGGGGTGGATGCATCATTCCGACCAAGGCGTACAGTACGCTTCGAGCGCCTATGTCGAGCTGCTGGAGCAGCACGGCGCGATCATCTCGATGAGCCGCCGCGGCAACCCCTACGACAACGCGCGGGCGGAGAGTTTCATGAAGACGTTGAAGGCGGAGGAGGTTTGGTTGCAGCGTTATCGCACGCTTGACGAGGCGCGCGCATCGATCGGCGAGTTCATTGATGAGATCTACAACCAACGCCGGCTGCATTCGGCGTTGGGATATCGTCCGCCGGCGGAGTTTGAAGCGCTGGCGCGGCCGGCGGCAACAGCAGCGAGGAATCCGAAGTATGAGTTTTGAGAGGCATAGGCAAATCTATCAATCCGATGGGCCCTGGGCGGGCAGGGAGACATCGCCGGCGTTGGAGAAGCCGGGAGCGACCTTGGCGGCCGCCCCCGGCGCTCATCGTCTTGATGAGTTTGCGGCCGGGTATTCCTTGGCGGGTTGCTCTCCAGCAGAGCCCGCTTCCGCTTCCCCGGCTAGGACCAGCGTGCGACGATACAGCGAAGAAGGCAAGCGTTTTGCGGTGAATCGTAACCTGTCCCGATTTCGACTGTCTCACGCTTGGGGTTCACTCCATATACCCTGAACAGCCCCGGGATTCATCCCGGGGTCAGAAAGGGTATAGCCCGGGCAGATAGGTAACACAATTCCCCGATCACATGGGTAACACATTGGCATCCTAGAACAAAAGGAGGACTTTTGTTTTGGGATGGAAGGAGACCCGTGTGCAAGACGAAAGATTGCGATTCGTTCAAGAGGTTCTAACCCGGGAGGATGCCATGGCCGCCGTCTGTCGGCGCTTCGGCGTCAGCCGCAAGACCGGCTACAAATGGCTCGATCGCTACGCCCAACAAGGCGTCGCCGGATTGGCCGATCAATCCAAAGCGCCCAAACGGCAAGCGCAAGCCTTTCCCGCCGAGATCGAGCGAGAGATCCTGGCCTTGCGGGCGCGCTATCCCACTTGGGGCGAAGACAAGCTCAAAGCGCGACTCGAGCGCACCAACCCTGACATCAATTGGCCGGCGCACTCCACCATCGGGGCGCTGCTGAAACGCCACGGACTCACCCACCCCGGTAAGCGCCGGCGCCACGCCACGCCTTCCAGTAAGCTCACCAGCGCCAAGGCGCCCAACCAAGTTTGGGCGATCGATTTCAAGGGTTGGTTCGAAACCGGCGACGGCAAACGCTGCGATCCGCTGACGATTTCCGATACGGCGAGCCGCTATCTGTTGCGTTGTCAAAGGGTCGCGCGCAGCGACACGGCGCACGTGCGGCCGCTGATGGAAGCGACTTTCCGGGAGTACGGCCTGCCCACGAGGATCCTTTCCGATAACGGTCCGCCGTTCGCCTCGACGGGCTTGGCGGGGCTTTCGCGGCTCAGCGTGTGGTGGATCCGGCTCGGGATTCAACTGCAGCGAATCGACCCCGGACACCCTGAGCAAAACGGGCTTCATGAGCGCATGCATCGGACGCTCAAGGCCGAGACGGCGACGCCGCCGGAGCGCAACTTGCGAGCGCAACAGCGGGCGTTCGATCGTTTTCGGCAGATCTACAACCAGGAGCGTCCGCACGAGTCGCTAGCGATGGCAACGCCGGCGAGCGTGTATCAGCCGTCGTGGAGGCCGTATCCGGAGCGCTTGCCGGAGCTGGAGTATCCGGATCGGATGCTGCCGCGGCGAGTGCAGAGCAAGGGCGACATTGGGTTGCTGGGGCGTCAGTTGTTTCTCAGCGAGACCTTGGCGGGCGAGACGGTGGGCCTGGAAGAGCATGAGCACGGCTGGGCGGTCTGGTTTGGGCCGCTGGAGCTGGACTGGCTCGAGCGTAGCCTATTCGAGGGCCCGCGGCCGGGCAGGGGGGAGCACCGACTGCGGCGGAAACGCTCGGGGGGCGCCTCCTCCGCTCGCCCTACGGGCTCGCTCCCCCGGCGCCCCCCGAGCGTTTCCGGGAAGGATTTCGTGCAAAGAACCTTCTCTTGGTTCAACCCTTAAACTGTTACCTATGTGGTTGGGGAAAAGTGTTACCTAGGTGCTGGGCTGTTCAAAAGCGGCCGGTGCGCGACCCAGACCCCATTCGGGTGCGATTCCGCGCCTGGGCGCGGAATCGCACCCGAATGTCGGAAGAAGGGCGCCTAGCGCGTCGGTTTCCCCGGGATGAATCCCGGGGCTATGATTGTTTCGGATGGCCGGCGCCCGCGCCCGAGGTAGGTGTACGCTCGGACAAGCGTTTAACCATTGCAGTTACGCCTTTCGCTCAGAATCTGCTGACGGTTCGTCTCCAACTCGAACCGCTCGCCGTCGGGCTGGCGGCGGCCGGCGCCGACGCGGACGATCTCGATGAGTTGGAAGGGCAATTCGAGATCATGCGCCGATCGGCCCGCGACCGAGACTATCCGAAGTTCTACGAAGCCGACATTCGATTCCATACTGTGCTGGCCGAGTCGACCCACAACGATTTCTTGGTAGCGTCGATGAGGCCGCTCTCGATTGCTCCGATCGCATTCATCCTGGCTGGGCTGCACACCATCCAGGAGGTCGAATATGAGAGGGTCGCGGAGGAACACCAAGCGGTCCTGGAAACCATTCGGAAGGGGGATGCGGCCGAAGCGGCGGCCGCCATGAGAGCGCAGATCGAAGCTTGGCACGCTTTTCAGCTGAGCGAGGCGCCGCGGCTCGAGAGGGCGAAGTAGCGAACGGGCGCGGGGCTTGCGGTCGAATCTGTCGAATGCTTTGGCGCACACTCGCGGTGCAGGAAAGACCGTCGAGCCCAGCTCGAAGGCGGCAGGGCACAGCCGTGCGCCACGGTTCCGAGCGGCAATCAATCACGCGGTCACAGCCCTAGGGCGCGGTGATCGGCCGGGCGCTTGCCGACGCGCTCTCTCGCTGTTGGATCGACTCCAGGGCCTGCTTGTAGTCGGCCATAGCCTTGCGGGCGTCGGCGGCCCGCCCTGCGGTTTGGTAGGCCCGCGCCAGCTGATAGTGCAGGCTGCCGTCGGCGTCGGTCGGCAGCGCGGCCTCTAAATGCGGGATCGCCTGCTCAGGCTGCGAGATCCGCAGGTACGCCCGAGCAAGCGACCCGCGCGCTTCGAGCATCTCGGGATCGAGCCTGACCGCGTCCTCGAGCGGCGCGATCGCGTCTTCGTTCAACTGCCGGCTCAGCAGGCCGTGGCCCAACATGAAATGGAGCTGAGCCGACTCCGGCGTTATCTCGAGCAACTCTTCGAGCATCGGCTGAGCGGCTTCGTAGTCGCCGCTCGACCACACGGAGTGGGCGAGTTTCGTCCGCAGGGCGGCGTTCGACGGCTCAAACTCGAGCGCCCGCCGCCATTCTTCGACGGCCTCACGGTATTGACCCCGCATGTGAAGCTGCGTAGCCATCACCTGGTGGATGGCGCTTGAGAGAGGCAGAGCGGCGAGTCGCGCATGCGCCCGCTCGGCGAGGGCGCTGTAGGCTTTGGTTCGCAAGTAGAGGGTTTGCGGCTCTTGCGATTGCTCCGAGGCGACGACTTGCTCGTAGGCTTGGTCGCGATAGGAGCACAACAAGCGCTCGGCACGACAGTCCGGCGTCGGGGTCAGCTTCTCGCGCTCGTCTTCGACCCTCGCCCACTCTTCATGCCCGGCGGCGCGGTAAACGCGCGCTAGCGACTGATGAACGCCCGGCATTTCGGGCAACTTTTCGGCCGCGCGGCGATAGTACGCGAAGGCCGAGCGGTACTGGTCGAGGTCGAAGCGCGAGTCGGCGACCAGCAGGTCGCGATAGCCCGACTCGGGGGCGACCGCCTCGAGTCGCTCCGCGCTGATCCGAGACAGAGAGGCGTAGCTCGAGCCCAGGCCGAGCCATCCCTTGGGGTTGGCGGAATCGAGCTTCATGAGCTTCTGGAAATTGACGGCCGCCTGATCGAAACGCTCTTGCTGAAGCAGAGTGTCGCCCAGCTCCAACAGAGCGAGCGTGTTGTCGGGCAGCAGCTCGACGGCCTTCTCGAGCGGAGCTAGCGCCGCCGAAGAGCGCCCCAATTTGAGATTCCCTACTCCGAGAAGTAGCCAGGCCGGCCCCATCGAAGGATCGAGTCGAACGACTTGGCCGAACTGCTCGAGGGCCGCCTCGTATCGCCCCGAGGAATGAAGCGCGAGACCTAGGTTCATCGTCAGTCCGGGGTTGTCGGGGATCGCCCGCTTCAGCTCCCGATACAGTTCGGCGGCGCGCTCGAAGCGTTTCGCGCGCATGGCCGCCGCCGCCTCGCTCGATTTGGCGGCGAGATCTTGCGCCTGAACAGCCACTGAAGCGCCCAGGGCGATTAGGCAGACCAGCAGCGCCACGACCAGCCGGAACATTCCTTTGGCATTCTACGGTGAAACTGCTGCCTCTGGTAAGTCAACACGCCGGCCCCCCGGCTACGCCAAAGAAGCCGGCCGGCCCGTCAAGAACAGTCGGTGATAGTGGGCCGTAGGATAACTAGTATAGCGTTTCAATAAAACATATCTGTCCCGTAACGTTTCCTGCTAGGCTGGACGCATGCCGAGAAAATCAAAGCGTCTCAAACTCGTTCTCACGCCCCAAGAGGTGCAACATCTTCAGCGCCTGCGTGCTTCGCGGACGGCTCCGGTTAGGGAGGTGCAGCGGGCTGAGATTCTGTGGCGTTATCATTCCGGCGAGACGATCGCCGAGATTATGCGAGCGGTCAAGATGACGCGCAAAAGCGTCGGCAAATGGATCAACCGAGCCCTCGCCATAGGCGTGGAAGCAGCGCTCAAGGATGCCTATCATCGTCCCCGGCCGCCCGGCATCACCGCCGATGCCAAGGCCTGGGTGGTGCATTTGGCCTGCAGCAAACCCACCCAACTCGGTTACGCCGCCGAGCTGTGGACCCGCAGCGCGCTCGCTCTACACGTGCGCCGGCATGCCGTGGAAGCGGGCTATCCGGCCCTGGCCCAAGCGGCTAAGGCGACCGTACATCGTATTCTGGCCGAGCAACCTCTGCATCCGGAGAAGGTGAAGTACTACCTCGAGCGTCGCGATCCCGATTTTGAGTCCAAGATGCGGCAAGTGTTGCTGGTCTACCGCGAAGTGGCCTTTCAGAATGAAAGCCTTCGCGACGGCCTATCGCCGGGCGTGATCACGGTTTCGGTCGACGAAAAGCCCGGCGTGCAAGCGATCGCCAACGTCGCGCCGGACCTGCCGCCGAAGCCTGGGCGGCATCCCTGTGTGGCTCGCGACTACGAGTACAAACGGCTGGGAACGTGCTCGATTTTGGCGGCGCTGGACTTGCACTCCGGCCGGGTAACGGCGCGGGTGGAGCGGCGTCACCGCAGCCGGGAATTCATCTTGCTGCTCAAGGATTTGGACCAATTCTACCCGGACCAATGCACGATCCGATTGATCTTGGACAATCACTCCGCCCATATATCGAAGGAGACGAAAGCCTACTTGGCGACGCGTCCGAACCGCTTCAAATACGTGCACACGCCGACCCACGGGTCCTGGCTCAACATAGTCGAGACGCTGTTTGGCAAGATGACGCGCACGTTCTTGAAGCGTATCCGAGTCGCGTCGTGGGAGGAGCTGCGGGAACGAATTCTGCAGGGGATCGCGGAGATCAACGCGGCTCCGGTGGTTCACCGCTGGAGGAAGTTCGAGGCGCTTGAGGTCGCCTAGAGAGGATATGTTTTAGTGAAACGATATACTAGTGTGAACAAACGATCCCACAAACGCCCCTCCGGGGGCCTTCCAAAAGCCCTTCTAGAGCGCTCTGAGCCCCTGTTTAAGCGGCTTTGGGCGATTTCAAGGGGTCGTTGGGTCAGCGGGAAATTTATTTCCAATATCTACCCGTCGGACGGCTCGATGGGCAAATCCCATTACACTGTGCGTAACCTCGTGGGAACACCGAACTCTCGCGACCGGTCGAAAACGCCGGTTTCATGGAAATCCGACCCCCGACATTTCACACTTCCCGTCTGGATATCCCCCTCCTCGACATGCGCCGTACCCCTTACTTGCGTTCGGGGCTCACTGGGCTGACTCAGGCCGAACGCGCCCGCAAGAACTGCTTCGACTCGCGCTTCTGCAGCTCGTCCAACCGCGCCAAGCGATGCCGATAGCTCGCCTCGACGAATTTCGAAAACAGCGGGTGGGGCTCCAACGGCTTCGACTTGAACTCGGGATGGAACTGGCAACCCAGATACCAAGGGTGATCCGGAAGCTCGCAGATTTCGACGTAAAGCTTGTCGGGCGTGTCGCCGGAAATCTTCATCCCATGCTCAGCCAGTAGCTCGTCGTAGTCGCGGTTGAACTCATAGCGGTGGCGATGCCGCTCGCTGATCTGGTCTGCGCCATAGGCCTCGTGAGCAGCCGTTCCTGGGACGAGATTGCAGGGCCAGGCGCCGAGACGCATCGTGCCGCCCAGATCCTCGATCCCCTTGAGCTCGCGCAGCTTGAAGAACACGCGCTCCTTCGCCGCCGGGTCGAACTCGGTCGAATGCGCGGTCTCGAGCCCGCAGACATTGCGGATGAACTCAATCACCATCGTCTGCATGCCTAGGCAAATGCCAAAATATGGCACGTTGTTCTCGCGGGCGTGGCGAATCGCCTCCAACATGCCGTCGACGCCGCGATTGCCGAATCCGCCTGGAACCAGCACCCCATCGAAATCGCCGAGCTGCCGCGCCGCCGTTTCGCGTGTAATGCCTTCAGCCTCGACCCATTCGAGCTTCACGCGCAGACGACGCGCCAGCCCGCCGTGCAACAAAGCTTCCTTGAGACTCTTGTAGGAATCTTCATAGTCGACATACTTTCCGACGATCGCGATGCCGACCTCGTCGTCGGGGTTGATCAACCGATCCAGCATCTCTTCCCAGGGACCCAGGTCGCGCTCAGCGCATTCAATCTCGAGCTGCTTGATCAGGATGTCGTCCACCGCCTGGTCGGCTAAGTAGCTCGGGACCTGGTAGACCGACTCGGCGTCGCGCGCGGCAATCACGGCGCGCTTGTCGACGTCGCAGAAAAGCGCGATCTTCTCCTTGAGCTCGCGTGAGAGGTCGGTCTCGGTTCGGCACAGCAAGACGTCGGGCTGAATGCCCAGCGCCCGCAGCTCCTTCACGCTATGCTGAGTCGGCTTGGTCTTGAGCTCGCCCGCCGCGGCGATGTAGGGAACCAGCGTCACATGGACGAACGCCGTGTTCTCATGACCCTCTTCATGGCGCATCTGCCGGATCGCTTCGAGAAACGGCAACGACTCGATATCGCCCACCGTGCCGCCGATTTCGATGATGGCCACATCGATCTCAGGCGTCGCAATCTTACGGATCGCCGCCTTGATTTCGTTGGTGACGTGAGGAATCACCTGAACCGTCTTGCCCAAGTAATCCCCGCGCCGCTCTTTGGCTAGGATCCGCTCGTAGATCCGCCCGCTGGTCCAGTTATTGGCCTGGGTTAAAGGTGCGTGCGTGAAGCGCTCATAGTGGCCCAAGTCGAGGTCCGTCTCGGCGCCATCTTCGGTGACGAAGACCTCGCCGTGCTGGAACGGGCTCATCGTCCCCGGATCGACGTTGAGGTAGGGGTCACACTTCTGCAAAGTGACCCGTAAGCCTCGACTTTCAAGCAGGTTACCGATCGAGGCGGCCGCAATACCCTTGCCGAGAGAAGAGACGACGCCGCCGGTAACAAAAATGTATTTACAGGGGGTTTTACGTTCCGACGCGTGATCCATTTGGCCGAACGTACTGGGGATCTCGCCGGGCTTCGAACGAGCAGTACAACCCATGCTATCACAGCGTCGATGGGCTGAAAACGGATCGAAGCGCAGCGAATCGTCCCGAACCCGGAGCCGCCACCGGGAGGGAGCGGTTGCTCGAGCGTGCGGTCGCCGTGGCACGCTCGAGCAACCGCTCCCTCCCGGTCGCGGCTCCGGGTCGGGAGTTCCGAGCTTCCCTCTTGACTCCCCTCTGTTACTCTCGAAACAGAGGCCCCTTGCGATTCTCCACGCACTCTAGGCAATTTCGTACCATTAGTACCGGGGGCTAGCCCAGCGCCGAAAAATAGTACGAAACGCAAAACGAACCCAATTTCTGGGGCGCGCCGACGGCCGTGTCTCAGCGGTTCCGCATCCAATTTCCCTGAGGGTCGGAAACCATTGATTTAGCGGGTGTTTGGGGCTGGGCCTGTGGTCCGAGCAGATTCGCATTCCTGTTGAGGAGTTGCAGCGCAGTTGGTTCTGGTATATTGTATATATATCAGTCATGAAGACAGCCCCGGCTCGCTCCAGCCTCGCCGATGCCGAGCGTAAGCTGCGCTCCCGCATCGCCCAGCTGGTCCACGGCCGCTGGTTGCTGCATGGCACCGTGGCGCCGCGCCAACGCGTCTGCGGCAAGCCCAACTGTCGCTGCGCCCAGGGTCAACTGCACGCCTCGCTCTATCTGGTGCGCTCGCGCCGGGGAAAGGTGCAACAGCTGTTCGTGCCGCGCAGCTGGGAGCAACGCGTGCGCCAGGCCGTAGCCGACTATCAACAGCTCGAGCGGCTGCTCGAAGAGGTCTCCGAGCGCGAGTGGAAGCGGCTCCAAGACCGCCGGGAGGAGTGACGTTCTTCGACGTCTGATCCAGTACGCGGAGAAGGGTTACGGCCTGCGCAGCCGCCTTCTCGCCGGGGTCTCGGATTCCCGCCCCAAGCCGCGCATCCCCACCCGCGCTGTCGTCGAGTCGACGCTGGCGCTGTTCTGGGCCCGGCTGGGCAGCCTGAACGCTTTGGAAACGCTCGAGGGGGCGCCGTTTTGGAAGAAATGGCTGGGCCGCAAGCTGCCCAGCGCGGACACCATTGGCCGCGTCTACAGCTCGCTCGACACGGCCGTGCTGCGGCAAGCGATTCGGCAGCTGTATGAACGCCTCAAGCGCAACAAGGCCTTGCCCGGCATCGGCGGATTAGGGGTGGCTGTGATCGACGGTCATGAGTCTCACGCCAGCTACCGCCGTTGCTGTGGAGGCTGTCTCGAGCGCCGCATTCAGCGCAGCGACGGCGAACAGCTGCAGTACTATCACCGCCAAGTGACGCTGCAGTTGCTCAGTGACGCGCCCGCCGCCTCGCCATTCAACATCCAAGGCGAACCGCTTCCGCTGTTGCTCGACGCCGAACCGCAACTCCCCGGCGAGGACGAGCTGGCCGCCGCCAAACGTTTGCTCGAACGCGTTCTAGCCGCTTACCCACGGGCGTTTGATGTTGTCTTGGCCGACGCTCTTTACGCCGCCGCGACGTTTGTGAACTTTCTGCTGGCGCACGGCAAGGACGCCGTCATCGTGCTCAAGGACGAGCGCCGCCACCTGTTTCAAGACGTTCAAGGACTGTGGCGAACCCAGCCCCCACAGGCGGGCGAGTATCGCTCACGCGATTGCCAATGGTGGGATCACGAGGGCTTATTATCGTGGCCGCAGGTCGCCCAGCCCTTGCGCGTCGTTCGTTCGGTGGAGACTTGGCGGCGGCGCTCGCAGCTTGACGGCGAGCTCCACGAGCATCAAAGCGATTGGGTTTGGCTAACGACTTTGGGGTCGCGGCAAGTTTCCACGGCGCAGCTGGTGCGCTTGGGCCATCAACGCTGGGACATCGAGAACCGCGGCTTCAACGAGTTGGTCAACGGCTGGCATGCCGACCACATCTACAAGCACGAACCCCACGCCATCGAGACGTTTCTCTTGACGACGTTTCTGGCATTCAATCTCTACCACGCTTTTGTCGCCCGCAACCTCAAACCGTCGTTGCGGCGCGGCAAACCGCGAGTCTTTTGGGCGCGGGTGATGGCGGCGGAGCTGTATCGGGCGGCCACGGGCCCCTCGCCCTAGCACGCGAGTCGACTCCCCCGCCCACCCCGCGCCTGCCAGTAAGCGGCCCTGCCGCAAGAGCCGCCGGGGTGTCTTTGCCCTGCGATTCCCCACCTATTTCCGGGTCAGGACCGCGTGCGAATCTGCTCGTCCTTCACCCCACGCCCCTAAATCCCTCGATTCCCAACTACTTCCGCCTTCTGACTCAGCCTCGTTGCGGAATCGCTGGAAGGCGACGAATTTGCTCGGGCGCTGATCAAGAAGATGCTAACCTACGCACTAGGTCGCGGGCTGGAGCGTCAAGACGCGCCGGTCGTGGAGAATATCCACCGTCAGCTTAGCGCCGACGGCTACCGATTTTCTTCGCTGATCAAGAGCATCGTCTTGAGCGAGCCGTTCCGACTGCTGGGGGACGAGGCGAATGACGATTAGCGGCAAACATCTTTCGCGGCGGACTTTGTTGAGAGGCGTGGGCGCCGCGGTCGCGCTGCCCGTGCTCGACGCCATGCGGCCGGCCTTCGCCGCCCCGAATCGGCTCAGCGGGTACGCGCCTCCGCGACTCGCGTTCCTGTACGTCCCGAACGGCGTGATCATGCCCGACTGGACTCCCGCCAAACAGGGCGCGGATTTCGAGTTGACCCGTATCCTCGCGCCTCTCAAAGACTTTCGCGAAGACATCCTAGTGCTCTCGGGGCTCACCCAGAACAACGGCCGCGCACTTGGCGACGGCCCCGGGGATCACGCTCGCGCCGCGTCATCGTTCCTCACCGGGGTGCATCCCAAAAAGACCTCCGGGGCCGATATCCAGCTTGGGGTTTCGGTGGACCAGGTCGCGGCCGGCAAGATTGGCGGCGACACCCGCATCGCCTCGCTCGAGCTTGGGACCGAGCCCGGCCAACTCGCCGGGAACTGCGACTCCGGCTACAGCTGCGCTTATTCGAATTCGGTTTCGTGGCGAAGCTCAACCACGCCGAACCCGCCCGAGATCAATCCTCGCGAGGTCTTCGAGCGCTTGTTTGGCAGAGCCGACCGCTCGGGCGACCGTCAAGAGCGCGAGCGCCGGCAGGCCTACCGCAAGAGCATTCTCGACTTTGTCGCCGAGGATTCCAAAGCCCTTGCGAAGACGCTCGGACCCTCGGACAAGCGCAAGGTCGACGAGTACCTGACCGCGGTCCGCGATATCGAGCGCCGCATCGAGTCGGCGGAAGGCTCCGATGAGGTCGTCCCGACGATCGACCGCCCGGCGGGCATTCCAACTGAGTTTGCCGAGCCCGCGCGTTTGATGTGCGACCTCATGGCCGTGGCCTTCCAGGCGGACGCGACCAGGGTAGCGACCTTCATGTTGGGCCGCGAGGGATCGAACCGCACCTACCGCGAAATCGACGTGCCCGGCGCGCACCATCGGATGACGCACCACCGCGGCGACAAAGAAAAGATCGAAGACATCACCAAGATCAACGTCCACCACGTCGAGCAGCTGTCTTACTTCCTGGGACGGCTCGCCGAGATCGAAGAGGGCGACTCGAACCTGCTCAAGCAATCGATTGTCGTCTACGGGTCGGGCATCAGCGACGGCAACCGGCACGCGCACCATGACTTGCCGGTGCTGGTCGCCGGCCACGGCGGCGGGACGCTCAAGACGGGGCGGCACGAACGCTATCCCGATGAGACCCCTATGAACAACCTTTACCTTTCGCTGCTCGGCCGCGCCGGCGTGCCGACCGAGACGCTCGGCGACGGTACAGGCGAGCTGCCCGGCCTCAACGGGGTGTAGATAGGCGGCTGGATGCCGGCTCTCGACTTAAACCGCCGCTGGAAGATTCTCGGCGGTTTCGCTCTGGCGTTCATCCTCGCCATTGCCATAACGGCCGTCGCCTCTCAGGGCTTCGCGGCTGACTCCCCCGACCCGGACTCGCGCGAGGCGATCGGCGTCGTCTCGCAGATCTTGTCCGAGACCCCGGGTGTGCCCGAGCTGGCGCTCGAATACGCGGACGAGAACTGGCGCGAAGGGTTCGCGCCCATGATGCTGGAGATGATCTCTCTGGCGCCCGATCCCACCGAGCGCGCCGCGATGTTTAAGCTCCTCAGGGGCAAGACCGGCAAGAACTTCAGGGATCAGGATGGCTGGTGGGAGCACCTCTGGAAGCGGCAGGCCGAACCGCACCCCTACTACGCGGAATTCAAAGCGGCTCTTTACGCCTTGATCGACCCTAAGTTCCGGGGATACTTCTCGAGCGAGCGCACGACGCGAATCCGGCTCGACGAAGTTCGCTGGGGAGGGGTGAAGCAAGACGGGATCCCGCCGTTGCGCGGCCCCAAGATGGTTCGCGCCGATGAGGCTGACTACTTGGAGGCCGGCAACGTCGTTTTCGGACTCGAGGTCGAGGGCGATGCCAGGGCCTACCCCAAGCGCATCCTGGCCTGGCATGAAATGTTCGTCGACACCGTTGGCGGCGTGCCCGTCGCGGGAGTCTACTGCACGCTGTGCGGATCGATGGTCCTCTACGAAACCACTCACAATGGCGTGAACTACGCACTCGGGACGAGCGGCTTCCTCTATCGTTCGAACAAGCTGATGTATGACAAGGCGACACAGTCGCTTTGGAACACGCTTTGGGGACGGCCCGTGATCGGCCCGCTGGCGGACCAAGACATCACGCTGAAACGGCGAAGTGTGGTCACGTCGACCTGGGGCGAATGGCTTCGGCGGCATCCCGACACGCTGGTCTTGTCGCTGGACACCGGGTACGACCGGGACTACTCCGAAGGCACGGCTTACCGCGCCTACTTCGCCACCGACGAGCTGATGTTCACCGTGCCGGAGCGCGACCGGCGGCTCAAGAACAAAGATGAGGTTCTGGCGCTCGTGTCATCCGACGACTCCGCGCAGGTTGCAATTTCAGCAAAGTTTCTCGCCAAGAACCCGGTACATCATGACCAGGTTGGCGGCGAGAAGTTCGTGGTTCTGACGGATGGTTCCGGCGCCAACCGGGCGTACAGCGCCGGTGACGCCCGCTTCGAGTCTTGGGACGGCGATTCCGTAGCGGTTGACGGGGCGGGTTCTCAATGGAAGGTCCTGGAAGACAGGCTCGAATCCGACGACGGCAAGACGTTTCCGCGATTCGCCGCACATCGGGCGTTTTGGTTCGGCTGGCGGGCCGCCTACCCGGAAACTCGGCTGGTGAAGTAGAGTCGGCGGCGCTGGGAACCCGCTCCCTTGCGGTCGCGGCTCTGACGCCCTCCGGCCAACGACTTAATCGCGGTGTCGGAGCCGCGACCGTCAGGGAGTGTCTGCTGGGGCTGCGCGCCACTCATGAGGATGAAAACGGTCGCCCCGGAGCCGCGACCGTGAGGGAGCGGTTGTCGCAACCGCAGGCAACCGCTTGCTGACGCGCGCGGCTCCGGGGCCGCGGCGCATTCCCCTGTGGTCGGCGGTCGGCAGTCAGTGGGTTTTCGAGGGAGCGGGTTCCTGCTCAGCCCGAATACGCCGGTGAGAGAATTCGTAAACGCTTGACAATCTCCGGTAGCGCCTCGAGTAGCGCGTCCACAGCCCGCTCGTCGGTCTGCTTACCCAGCGAAAAGCGTAGCGACGACCGCGCCCGCTCTTTCGACAAACCAATCGCCGTCAGAACGTGAGACGGCTCGACCGCCCCGCTCGAACACGCCGCGCCGCTGGACACCCCGAACCCCTGCAGGTCCAGCGCGATGACCATCGCCTCGCCTTCGACATGGTCGAATCCGATGTTGGTGGTGTTGGGAGTCCGCGGGCTCCCCGCCCCGTTCACCCAGCAATCGGAGATCGTTTCCATCACTCCCCGCTCGAGCCGATCGCGCATCGCTCCAAGCCGAGCCGGCTCGGTCGCGAGGTTGGACTCGGCGAGCTCGGCCGCGGCGCCAAGAGCCACCATACCTGGCACGTTGTCAGTGCCGGCCCGACGGCCTCGCTCTTGCTTGCCGCCGTAGGAAATCGATTCCAGGTCGATTCCATGGCGGACGTACAGTGCGCCGACCCCCTTTGGCGCGTAAATCTTGTGGCCGCTTAGGGCGAAGAAGTCGACTCCAAGCCCTTCGACAGGGGTAGGAATCTTGCCCGTGCTCTGCACGCCGTCGGTGTGGAAAAACACCCCGGCTGCGCGAGCAATGCCAGCGATCTCAGCGATCGGTTGGATCGTGCCGAGCTCGTTGTTCGCGTGCATGATCGAGACCAGCAGCGTCTGGGGCCGCAGCGCCCGCCGGACATCTTCGGGGTCGACCACTCCGGAGGCGCCTACCGGAATGTACGTGGCCTCGACGCCTTCTTGCTCGAGTTGCTGGACGGTCTTCAACACGGCCGGATGCTCGATCGTGCTCGTGATCACATGCCTCTTGGCCGAGATGTTCGGACGCACCGTCCCCAAGATCGCCATGTTGTCGGCCTCGGTCCCACTGCTCGTGAAGACGATCTGTCGGGGCTTAGTTCCGAGTAGCGATGCCACTTGCTGGCGACCCACCTCGGCTAGGCGGCGCGCATCTTGGCCAAACCGGTGAATGCTCGACGCGTTCCCGTAGACTTCGGTGAGTGTCGGCAGCATCGCGTCGAGGACCGCGGGGTCCACCGGCGTGGTCGCGTTGTGATCAAAGTAGTGGCGCCGCATCAGACTAGACTGCCAACATTGAGTTTATCGTGCCGTTTCCCGAGCCATCAGGCCATATCACGTTGCTGACTGACTTTGGACTCGAGGATCACTACGTCGGGGTGATGAAGGGCGTGATCGCGCGGATTCACCCCGAAGCGCGTGTGACCGACGTTTGCCACGAGGTCCAAGGCTACTCGATTTTGCAGGGGGCCTTCATGCTGGCTCAGGCGTGTCGTTACTTCCCTGAGGGAACGGTACATGTGGCTGTCGTCGACCCCGGCGTAGGCAGCGCCCGCCAGGCGATCGTCGCGTACGCCGACGGCCAATACTTTGTGGCGCCGGATAATGGCGTCTTGTCCCAGGTCTTCGAGGGTTCCGAGCCAAGTGTGCGGGCTCTGAATCTCGACCGCTACGCGCTCACCCCGCGCAGCAACACCTTTCACGGCCGCGATGTCTTTGCACCGGCCGCCGCCTGGCTATCGAAGAACGCCGCGTTCCTTGACATGGGGACACAGCTTGACACGTGGGTTACTCTCGACCCGCCGACTGGACCCTTGGAGGGAGGCGGCTGGGTCGGCCACGTTCTCAACATCGACCGCTTCGGCAACATCGTCACCAGTTTCACCCCTGAGCTGTGGAGCGGCGATATGGCAATGTCCGTCGGAGGCTTGATGGTGCGCGCCGGCGCGAATCACTACGAAGCGGCTCCGACTGGCGACCCTTTCGTGATCGAGGGGAGCGCGGGATATCTCGAGGTCTCGATTCGCCAGCAGTCGGCCGCTCGCGTGGCTGGAGTGATCGTAGGAGACGAGATCTTCCTGGTGAGCCCCGAACGCGAGTGAGCGGGTGCAACAGCCACGCGTGCGTCTCACTCTGCACCCGCTCACTCGCGTTCGGGGCTCACTACCAGGCAAGATCGTAGCGCAACGCCTGCGCACGGTTGATGCGAGTCGCTCGTCTTACGGGGATGTAGGCCGCAAGCGCCGCAGCCCGCCCCTACTCGCCCCAGGTCATCTTGGCGCGCAAAACGTCAAAAAACGCCAGCTTCTGCGGCTGAATGATCCGTACTCGATGGTTCGCCCGACTCGCCAGAATCGAGTCTCCGGCTCTGAGCTGTACGCCTACCTGCCCGTCGATCGACAAGAACGTCGACTCATCGCCGCCCTCGAGCCGGATCTCGATCCGAGCCGTTTCAGGGACCACCACCGGGCGATTCGAAAGCGCGTGAGGGCAGATCGGGGTGATGCAAAAACCCTCGACCGACGGGGCGATCACCGGCCCCCCCGCGGCGAGGGAATACGCGGTCGAACCGGTCGGGGTACAGAGAATCAACCCGTCCGCGCGATAAGACGACATGAGCTCGTCGTTGACCAACACCTGCAGGTGAAGCAGGCGTGCGATGGCCGCCTTGTTGAGCACGATGTCGTTCAGCCCGTAGTGTTTCGCAACCGTTTCGCCATCGCGGATAACCTCGCCGGCGATAACGGATCTGTTCTGTATGCGGTAGTCCCCGTCGAGTACGTGCTGCAGCGCTAGGAACACCTCGCCCGGACTGGTGGTCATCATGAACCCCAACCCGCCCAAATTCACCGCCAGCAGCGGGATCTCCCTTGGTCCGACGCCGCGCGCGGCCGAGAGAAGGGTCCCATCGCCGCCCAAGATCACCATGAGGTCGAAGTCCTCGGTCAAATTGGCGCGGTCGAAGTGTTTGTCGAGACCGAGGTACTCGGCCGCGATTTTGTCGCAGTGCGTCTGGATGCGGCGCTCCTCGAGCCAGGCGACGAGTTTCTTGACCAAGCCGCACAAATCATGGCGGCTAGGCTTTGCGACGATCCCGACGTGGCCGATCATCGGCGGCTCCCGTGGAGCAGGAACTCGCGATTCCCCGCGGCGCCAAGAATGGGGCTCTCCATGGACTCGACGTTCCCGAATCCGGCTTCGATCAACGCGGTTCTCACTCTGTCGACGGCCGCGTGGTGAAGTTCCGGGTCGCGGACGATTCCGCCCTTGCCGACCTGACCCTTTCCAACCTCGAACTGGGGCTTTGCCAGCACGACGCCCTCGCCGCTATCAGTGATCAAAGGCGCCACGGCCGGGAGGATCAATGTAGCAGAGATAAAGCTCACGTCACAGCAAAAGAATTCGCAGGGCTCGGGGACCGCTTTCGACGTCAGGCTGCGTGCGTTGAGCTGCTCGTGTGCGATGACGCGCGGATCTTTGCGGATTCGCCAATGGAGCTGATTCGTGCCGACATCGATCGCGTAGACCTTGCGGGCGCCGCGCTGCAGCAGGCAGTCGGTGAACCCGCCGGTCGATGCGCCGATATCGAGGGCGGTTTTGTCGACAACGTCAATCTGAAAGTGATCGAGGGCCCCTTCGAGCTTGTGCCCGCCACGGCTGACGAATTGCCCCGGCTGGCCGACGAGACGGATACCGGCGTCGAGCGGGACCTCGCGGCCGGGCTTGTCGACCTTCTGCTCGTTGGCAAGCACTTCGCCCGCGAGGATCATCGCCTGAGCCTTCTCGCGGGATTCGGCTAGGCCGCGCTCGACGAGCAGGCGGTCGATGCGGATTTTTGTTTGCATCTTACTGCGGCGTACCTGCGCATCCGACAGCCGGTTGCAGGGGCGCGACATGTCGCGCCCTTCCACGCATGCGCCCCCGTTGAGCGTCAAGGTCGGGCCGGGCGGTTGTCCTGCAATTCGTGCGCTTTACGAGGTGACGAACGTAAAGGGCGCGACATGTCGCGCCCCTACAGGGTCCGGCATTCGAGGTATGCGACACGACGGGCGGCTAAGACGATCGATTCACTATTCTTTCGGCGACTTGCTTCAACCGTATAGCCGAATCATCGAAGGGAGCAAGGGCGGCCAACGCCTCGGACAAGTGTTCGTCCGCCTTTCGTCTCGACTCCTCCACTCCGTAAAGCGCCGGGAAGGTCGACTTCCGCTGCTCGGCATCCTTGCCGGCCGTCTTGCCTAGTACTTCGCTCGACTGCGTGACGTCCAGGATGTCGTCGACAATCTGAAACGCGAGCCCCATGTGCCGTCCGTATACGCTCAGGGCGCTCAACGCCTTATCGTCATCGGAAGCGTAGATCGCCCCCATACGAACCGAGGCCCGGATCATCGCTCCCGTCTTCGAGCGATGAATGTAAAGCAGGCGATCTTCCTCGACCGGCTTGCCCTCGGCTTCGAGATCTTCGACCTGGCCGCCGATCATTCCTTGAACGGTTCCGGCGGCCTTCGCCAGCTCGGTAACCATCCGTATGCGGCGTGCCTCTGGAACATCGTTCGCTTCGGCGATCACACCAAACGCCCGAGTGAGTAAGGCGTCCCCCGCAAGGATCGCCATTGCTTCGCCAAAAGCCTTGTGGCAGGTCGGCTGACCTCGCCGGAAATTGTCATTGTCAAGAGCCGGCAGATCATCGTGGATTAGTGAGTACGTGTGCAGCAGCTCGAGCGAACAGGCCGGGGTCACCGCTCCGGGCGAATCCCCGGCGAGGGCTTCGGCGGCCGCCCAGAAGAGAATCGGCCGAATGCGCTTTCCGCCGGCGAAGAGCGAATGCCGCATCGCCTGGTGAATCACCTCTGGCCGTTCGCCGGTTTCAGGAACCAGCCGCCCAAGCTCGCTTTCGACGGCTGATTTGCGCTCGGCCAAGTACGCGTCCAAGCTCACTCGATTCCACCGTCGTCTTCAAGCTCGAACGGCTCGGCCTCGAGCTTGCGCCCCTTCTTGACCAGGATTTCGACCTTGGTCTCGGCGGCTTGCAGCTTTTCGCGGCAGCCCTCACTCAGCTCCACGCCACGCTCAAATAGCCCCAGGGCCTTCTCGAGCGGCATGTCGCCCGCTTCGAGCTCTTTGACGATGACTTCGAGCTCGTCGAGGCCTTCCTCGAAGCTCTTGGATGGTTCCGGTTCGGCGGGCATGAAGCTTCCATTCTACGGACGTGGCCCCTCACCGTCCACGCGCCGAATCGGCCCGCCGACCCAGGTCAGTACGGCTTGGGAGACAGGGACCAAGAAGCTGATGCCAATGAGCACCGCTTTGTAGCTCCCCGTGCGATCGAGGACCCTGCCGACGATCGTATTGATGAGGAACATCCCAAGGCCGCTCCCGGTGCCCGACAGGCCCATCACCGTAGACTGATTTGGCGGCGAAAAATAGTCCGACGGCATCGCAACGGTGTTCACCGACCAGGTCATATAGCACATGCAGGCAAACGCCATTATGGTGATGGCGGCTTCAATCGAATCGGCGAACGGCGCCGCCATAGCGGTCATCGTTCCGGCTGCGAAGGTGACCATGACGACGCGCCGGGCTCGGTGGAGCGTCCAGCCGCGGTTGATCAGCCAAGAGGTCAGTCCGCCGCCAAGTAGATTGCCGACATCGGCGGCCACAAACGGAATCGCGGTGACCCAGGCCATCTCAGACAGCTCGAGGCCGCGATCGCGAGTAAGGTACTCCGGCAGCCAGAACAAGAAGAAGCCGTAGAAGGGGTCACCGATAAGCCGGCACAGGAACATGGCCCAGTTCTGCCGATAGCGCAACAGCTGCAGCCACGTGAGCCCTTTGTCGGTGGCGTCGGCGTCAGGCGGCGGGATGGGCCGCTTACTCGCTTTCAACCAAAACGGCAGCCAAATCAGCCCCAGCGAGCCCGTCGCCAGGAACGCCGTTTGCCAGCCCCACCGCAGAGTCAACCATGCGACCAGCGGAGGGGCGACGACGGCGCCGAATGCTGAGCCGTTGTTGACAATGCCGATGGCGAGCGAGCGCATTGGGCCCGGCGTATATTGCGCTACGGCTTTCATCACCACCGGCCAGGTGCCGCCCTCTCCCACCGAGAGCAGGAACCGGAAAAGCCCCAGCGACAGAGCCCCAGTCGCCATGGAATGCATCATTCCGGCGATCGACCACCAGACGACGTAGATCGACAACGCCAGCCGCGCCCCCCAAACATCGCCGAGGCGTCCGCCAATCGAGTAGCAGACCAGATAGCCCACTTGGAAGCAGTTGATGACCCAGGCGTAGTCCGAGTTCGACATCGAGAACTCGTCGCGCAGAGTCGGCGCGAGAACCGAGATCGCGATACGATCGATGTAGTTGATCGTCGTCGAGCCGAGCAAGACAATGATCAGAAACCACGGCATGCGCGGCCGCTTGGGGGTCAAAGGTTGGAGACAGTGTAGCCGGTCAGCGGGTCACGCGCTCGACGAACATGCGAATGAAGCGGTCAAAGTCGACATCGTAGTCGACCCGCATTCGCTGCGCGACCTCGGCCCCGGGCCAGGGTTTTTCGCCGCCAACCGAGACGCCATAGTTGATCCCGTGATTGATGTCGACGTCGACGTAGAGCTCTTTCGTCTCGAACAACGTCGGGTCAATCATCGAAGCCACGGCTAGCTGGTCGTACATCAGCAGCGTCTCGAACTCTTCGCCGTGCTCGGCCAGACGCGCGTCCGTCGAGGTCTCGATCAGCCTTGCGATGACAGTGTCGGGGGCGATGATCTTCTCGTACCACTTGCGCGTCAGCACGGCGTGTCGAGAAGCGTTGAGGGGAGACAGCAGCACGGGGATGCCCGACCGCAACACCGCCTGGGCGGCTTCGGGGTCGACCCAGAAGTTGAACTCGGCGTTCGGCGTTTGATTCCCCGCCCCATCGGGAAGCGTCGCGATTGCCCCACCCATGATGACCATGCCCTTGACGTTGGCCGCGAACCCCGGCTCCTGACTCATCGCCATAGCAACATTCGTCAACGGCCCGATGGCGACGATCGTGATCTCGTCCGGGTTCTCCATCACGGTTCGGATCATGAAATCGACGGCGCTCGCCGACTCGGCTTTCTTGTTGGCAAACCCTCCAGGAGGCTCGGGGGGCCTATAGTCGGACCACCACTTTCCCCAACGGTTTACGGCGTAATCGCTTTTGACATGAACCAGCGGGCGAGCTGCGCCGTTGTAGACTGGAATCTCGTCGTGTCCGGTGATTTCGAGCATCTTAAGCGCCTGCACGGTCGCGTCGTCCCGGTTGACGTTGCCCATCACCGTCGTCACGCCGAGGATTTCGATCTCAGGCGAATTCAGCGCGAGCAATAGCGCGTAGCCATCATCCATCGGCGGTAGAGCGAAGTCGGTGTCAAAGATGATGCGGTGTTCCGGAGCGGCCATAAGCGTGCTGGCCGCCAGCGCAAGTGCGGCCAGCCTACGTTCCATGTTGCTGGACTTGTTGTCGGCGGAAGGCGGCAATCTCGTCTTCGGTCATGGTATCGCCCGCGTCCTCCATCAGCTCTTTCATCTGCTTGGCAAGGTCGCTTCGCAAACCCGCGCGTTCAGTATCCCGGATCAGGTTGGCCATTTGATGCGGGTCCTCCTGGTTGTCGAAGAGCAGCCAGGGTTCGCCCTCGAGCTCGACGTAGGTGTGGCGGTGGGTGCGGACGCCGCGCCACGGCCGCATGCCGTTCATGATCCACGGCATCCCCCCGTGCACCATCTTCATCAGCGGCGCCGCTTCACGGTCGTCTGACGCTGCGCCGAAGCTCGCCGCGCAACGGTCGACGCCGTCGTACGAGTCCGCGTCGAAGTCGATGCCGGCCAGACCCAGCATGGTCGGCAAGATATCGACCGGAGTCATGATCGCGGCTGTCTCGACGCCTGAGGGCACGCCGCGCGGATAGCGCAACACGAACGGCACATGGATCGATTCCTCGAGCGGCGATTGCTTCGAAATCATCCGATGCGAACCGGCCAAGTCGCCGTGGTCGGACGTGTAGACCACGATCGTATCGTCGGCGATCCCCAGCTCGTCCAGAGTGGCCGTCAGGCGGGCCACCGATTCGTCAAGCGCTTCACAGGCCCCGTAGTAGCCTCGCAGGACTTCCGCGCGCAAGCGGCCGTCATCCTCAATCCGCGCCCTTCCCCTGGCCCGCCCGCGCTCGTTGCGTTCGGTCATCGGGCGATTATCGGTTCTCAGCAACTCGTCGACTATCGCGCGGTCGTTCAGATTCTCCGGCAGCGGGATGTCCGACTCGGGCTTGAACCGCGCTTCGTTTTCGTCCGGCGCCTTATAGGGATCATGCGGCGGCCCGAACGACATCACCAGGCAGAACGGATCCGACCCTCCGGCGCATTTCCGCATGAACTCGATCGCGAGATCCGTTTGCGAGACGGGCTCGTAGCCAACGTGGGTCAGCTCGGTCTCAGGATCATCGCGATAGTAGGGCGAGTTGAAATGGTCGTGATTGCAAGAATGTACCGCCCAGAAATCGTCGAAACCCTGGCGGCGTTCCGGCGGCACAAATCCCGCGCGGTGGGACTCGATATGCCACTTGCCGATGTAGCCGGTCTTGTAGCCGGCGTTGCGGAACATCTTTCCGAAGGTCGGCAGCCCGTTCGACAACGGCGTGTCGTTGCCAACGATGCCGTTGCGCATCGAGTAGAGCCCGCTGTGCAGCATCCCGCGATAGGGCGAGCAGACCGGGTTGATGCTGATGGCGTTGTCGAAGCGGCAACCGTCAGCGGCTAGCCGGTCGATCGCCGGAGTCCGCACCGGGTCGCCGCCATAGCAGCTCACAGCACTGGTGCGTTGCTGATCCGAGAAGAGGAAGAGGAGGTTCGGGCGCTTGAAGGGTTGGGCGCAGCTCGCCGCGGCGCCCAGGCCGGCGGCCGCCGTTAGGAACTCTCGCCTCGTATGCGAGCTTATCCGGAACCCGCTCCCTTGCGGTCGCGGCTCTGACATCGCTACCCCGCCTGCCGTCGAAGGCTCCACAGCCGTGACCGCTAAGGAGCGGGTTCCGCTAGACATGACCTCGCGCGGAAATCTTCCACACTTCTTCCACCTTGTCCCCGCGACAGGCGTACATGCGGTCGTACAAGTTCGCGTTTGGATCGCAATGCGGAATGATCAGCTCCACTTTGTCGCCGAGCTTCACATCGCGGCCGCCGTTTTCAAGGAACAACCGGCCGTGCTCATCACCGTTAAATCCGTACGTGACGCCCGGCAAGTTGACCACCTCGGGTCCAAACTTGCGGTCCGTCGCAAAGGCTTTCAGGCCGGCATCCACCGTCGCGATGTCGGAGTGATTCTTGCTCATTACCATCGCGAGAACGGTCAGCGAGGGTTTGAAGTCCGTGTAGACCTCGCCCGACTTGCCGCCAACCTTGCGGTAGTCCACGTCCATGAAAACGTAGGAGCCCACCTGCAGCTCGGTCATCCCGTCGAGCGCGGAGTCGATGTTGTAGGTCCCCGTGCTCGCGCCCGACATGATCTCCACCGGCAGCCCGGCCTTCTTCATCGCGGCGTAGCTGTCGAGCACCGGGCCCATGTACTTTTCGGAGTGCTCCTTGCGATCGTCAAACCCCATCACGTGCGACGACGCGCCGGAGTAGCCGTGGACGCCGCGAAGCTTGAGCCCGGCGAGCGAGTCGACTTTCTTCGCCAACGCGACCGCCTTGTCTCCTGGCTCGATGCCCGTTCGCCGGCCCACGGGGTCGATGTCGACCATGATGTTCAGCTCGACCTTCGCCGCCACAGCCGCCTCGCTGAGCCACTCCGCATGCTCGGCGTTATCAACCGTTGACATCGTCTCGGGACGCTTCCGAGTCAATCGAACCAGGCGCGCGGTCTTGTTTTCTCCGACCAGCTCACCGGTGATCAGCAACCCGCCGATGCCGGCGTCGGACATCGCCTCGGCCTCACGGATCGTCGCCGCGCAAACGCCCAACGCTCCAGCTCCGACCTGACGCCTGGCTATTTCAGGAGTTTTGTGCGTCTTCGCATGTGGGCGTAGGTCGACGCCCGAGCTCCGGGCATGCTCCGCCATGCGCGAGATATTGAACTCGAGCGCGTCGATATCAAGGATCAGGGACGGCGTGGGCAAGTCCTGTTTCGTGACGCCTTCGATCCCCCGGCCGCCTGATAAGCGGCGCTCGATCTCGTCGACGTCGTAGCCCAACGCCGTCCTAGGCGCAAGCATGGTCGGCGCAAGAGTTGCCGCCGATAGGGTGCGTTTCATCCACTGTCTCCGTGTATTGTTCATGGTATTCACTCCTGGGCGAACGGCGAAACATAGTCCGGCCTGAGCATCGTCTGACCCGCGTCTGGGCCCAGGCGCCGTACCAGACGATTGTAAGGGTGAACTCGGTCGGCGAACTCGGTTTCCGCCCCAACCTCATTCAAAAAAGCGTTGAGCTCGCCATCGAGTGAAGCGGTAACTTCTGGGAGCTCGTCGGAGAGGTCGTCCATCTCACCCAGATCCTCACTCAAGTCGTAGAGCTCGAGCAGCTTCGCCCCGCAGTAGCGACAGTCCTGTCCAGCGCTCCAATGCTTGATGAGCTTGTACTTACCCTTGCGGATTGCGCTGATCGGCGTACGGTTGGCGCCCTGGTGGAACATCAGCGCCTCACGCTTGCGGTCCAGGTGATTGTTGTGCAGCGCGTCGACCAAGCTATCGCCATCGAGATTCTCGGGCAATTCAAGCCCGCCCGCCAGCTCGGCGAACGTCGGTAAGAAATCGAGCCCGCTCGCTGGCTCGCGGCAAACCGAGCCCGCTTCGATCCCCGGACCAATCGCCAGGAACGGCACGCGAATCCCGCCCTCGTAGTACTCGTGTTTACCGTGCCGCAGCGGCAGATTCCGCCACGGGATATTCGTCTCGTGCGTCTCGCGGACCTCCAGGCCATCACCTAACACGGCGGTCTGCAGCAAGACCTGGACCCCGCCGTTGTCACCCATCAGGAAGATGTAGGTGTTGCCGGCGATCCCCATCTCATCGACTACGTCGAGGATATGGCCGATCGAAGCGTCCATGTCCTTCGCCATCGCCGCAAATGCCGGGTCGTCGTGTTTCTTCCCTCTAGGCTTCGACTTGAAGTACTCGTAGGTTTCCGACTTCGCGACCGAGTCCATGTGGGTTGCGTAGTGGGCGATGTAAGCGAAAAAGGGCCTGCCGGCGGCCTGGCTCTCGCGCATGAAGGCCTCGGCCCGATTGGCCATCGAGACCGCCCCTTTCGGATCGTCGTCGGGGTAGTAGACCGGCTGCTTGGAATAGCGCCCGTCGAATGTCGGGGGTACGATCCCGTGTTCGGTGTTGTAGGCCTCCAAGGCATCGCCGATCCCGTCGGTGTCGCGATGCCGGCCGTTCTGGATGTCGCCGGCGCCGTTGGACGAAAGCCCATCGCTGTAGTCGAAGCCTGCGTCTCGAGGCTCCATCCCAACGTGCCACTTGCCGAAATGGGCGGTGCGATATTGGGGGTTCGCCTGCTTGATCGCCTTCGGGATGGTGAGCTTGCTGTCCGCCTCGGGGAGCCAGTCGAGCGTCTTGTTGTAGATGTGCCGCCCCGCGTTTTGCCCGAACAGCATGCTATGGCGAGTCGGCGAACACATCGCATTCGGAGCGTAGCCGTCGGTGAAGCGCATTCCGCGCTCAGCCATGCGTGCCATGTGCGGCGTCTCGATGTAGTCGCTCATCGAGTCCGCCCGCTCGGGATCTGAGCGATAAGAGATCTGCGTCCAGCCCTGGTCGTCGGTCACGATCAGGATGATGTTGGGGGGAGTGGCGGAGGGCGTTCCGCAGCTGGTCGCGACCAGCGCGATCAATATAGTAATCCCGCCGAAAATCCCTCGACGGGCAACAGAGCCATGGACGGAAGTCCATGGTCGGGACGCTTGGGCGAACCAGCGCGACCATGGACTTCCGTCCATGGCTCTGTTGCCGCGGGCTCGATCATCGTAACTGGCCTCACACATCGACCAACAACTTCCTCAGCCGCTCAACCTCGCCTGGCTTCGCCTCGGCGATATTCTCGTTCTCGGTCGGATCCGCCTCACGGTCGAACAGTCTTGGCTTATCGTCAAGCCCCTGGATCTCGCCCACCACCAGCTTGTAGCGCTGATCCTCCACCATTCTCCACTTCCCCAGCCCCGACCTCTGATGCTCGCGCTCGGAATACTGCCCGCTATCGAGCAGGGGCCGCAACGAACGCCCTTGCATTCCCTCGGCCGGCTTCACCTCGCCGTAGTCCAAGTGCGTCGCCGCGACGTCGATCATGCTCGTCAACGCATTCGACTCGAGTCCCTGCCGAATCCCTGGGCCCGCCATCACCAGCGGAACGCCGGCTGAAGCCGAGTACGGCACTGATTTCCCCCAACGCCCGTGGTCGCCGCACATCTCGCCGTGGTCGCTCGCATAAACGATGATCGTATTGTCCAACTCGCCGCGCTCGCGAAGGTAATCGATATAGATGCCCAGCCAGCGGTCGATGTTCTCGATCATTGCGCCGTAGTTCTGGCGAATCGCAAGGTTCTTTTCCGCCGAGAAGGGTCCCTCGTAGTGGTCCGGTTGCGAGAAGCCGTCGATCACGCGATCGGGCCCACGATAGCGGGCCGCCATGCTCTCGGTAATGTCATTCGGCGGATGCGGGCCGACAAAGTTGATCACTAGGTGCCAGGGCTGACCGTCGGGCTTGCGGTCGAGCAACTCGAGGCCATTTCGCGCGATCCAGTTGTCGCAGTAGGCGTCATCGGGCAGCGGGACCGGGTTGGTCTCGCCCCACCAGAGGTTTTCCCTGTCGTCGCGCATTCGCTTGAGCTCGTCAGCCCAAATCCGGCCCAGCGGCGGCTCGAGCGAGTCAAGAAATGCGTAGTAGGGGTCTTTGGGTCCGACCGGATCGCGCAAGTACGCGGCCATTCCATCGCCCTTGCCGACATTGTCGATCAGGTCGGAGAAGCCCCAGGGCTCCTTGTAGCGCGATCCATCGAGGTTCCAGGACTTGCCCGGCTTGTCGAGATCGAGCTTGCCGCAGCCCATCGTGTGGTAGCCGCTGTAGCGGAGCAGGCGGTAGTAGCTCGGATGGTCGAGCGGAAACTGGTCGCCGTTGCCGCGCACGCCGCAGTTCTCGTACTCCATTGCCGATGCGAGGCAGGCGCGCGATGGGGCGCAGACCGGCGAGTTGACGATCGCGCGAGTGAAGTTCGTCCCACGGTCACGCAGCGCCGCCAGGTTCGGCGTCGGCACCGGAACGTCGGGGTTCCAGCCTACCCAATCATGGCGATGCTGGTCGGGGAAGAAGAACAGCAGGTTGGGCCGTTCGACGTTCCTCGGCCCGGGAGCGGTTGAGCAGGCCGCCGCGGTAGCGGCTCCCGCTGCCGTAGCAATGAAATCGCGGCGAGTCACTTGATCGGGCATGTTGCCCGATAGTGTACTCCTGGAGAGCTTGCCGCCACGTCTTGCGCGCCGGAGCCGATCGGCTAACCCTTCAGCATCTGCCTGAGCACGTAGTGCAGAATGCCGCCGTTCTGGTAGTACAAGACCTCCTGCGGCGTGTCGATCCTGACGTCCGCCTGGAAGCTTTTGTCCCCGGCCGTGACCGTCACTTCTTTCGCCTCGCCGCCCTGGAGCCCAGTGATTGCGAACTCCTCTTTGCCGGTCAGGCCAAGCGATTCAGCCGACTCCCCCGGTTTGAATTGCAGCGGTAGCACGCCCATCCCGATCAGGTTCGAGCGATGAATGCGCTCGTAGCTCTCGGTGATGACAGCCTTCACGCCCAGCAACGTCGTCCCCTTCGCCGCCCAGTCTCGCGACGACCCTGAGCCGTACTCCTTCCCGCCGAGGATGATCAGCGGAACCCCATCGCCCCGGTAGCGCTCCGAAGCATCGAAGATCGTCATCCGCTCGCCTGAAGGCTGATGGTCCGTCCAGCCGCCTTCGGTCCCCGGCGCGAGCCTGTTGCGCAAGCGGACATTGGCGAACGTCCCGCGCATCATCACCTCGTGATTGCCGCGCCGCGAGCCGTAGGAGTTGAAATCGACCTTCGAGACCCCCTGCTCGATCAGCCACTGGCCCGCCGGGCTGTCTTGCTTGATCGCGCCAGCCGGGGAAATGTGGTCGGTCGTGATGCTGTCGCCCAACAACGCCAGGCAGCGCGCGCCGGCGATATCCGGGATCGGATCCGGATCGGGCGACATATCGACGAAGAAGCTCGGCTTCTTGACGTAGGTCGATGACCCGTCCCAGTCGTAGAGCTCCGACTCAGTCGCATCGAGCGAGCTCCACTTTTCCTCGCCCTTGTAGACGTCGGCATAGGCGGCGCGGAACAGGCCCGAAGTGACGGCTTTCTGCACGGTTTCTTGGATCTCGGCCGAACTGGGCCAGATGTCCCTGAGGAAGACGTCGTTGCCTTCAAGGTCGATCCCGAGGACGTCGTTCTGAAGGTCGATGTCCATCCGGCCGGCCAGTGCGTAGGCGACCACCAAGGGGGGCGACGCCAAGTAGTTCATGCGAACTTCAGCGTGAACCCGTCCCTCGAAATTGCGGTTGCCCGATAGCACCGAGCACACCGAGAGATCGCCTTGATGGATCGACTCAACGATCTCGGCGGGCAACGGACCTGAGTTGCCGATGCAAGTCGTGCAGCCGTAGCCGACCAGGTTGAACCCGATCATGTCGAGATACTCGTCCAGGCCCGAGGCCTTGAGGTACTCGGTCACGACCTTCGAGCCCGGGGCCAGCGAAGTCTTCACCCAGGGCTTGGCCTGGAGCCCGCGCGCGACCGCTTTCTTGGCGACAATGCCTGCGCCGATCATCACGGCCGGGTTCGACGTGTTTGTGCAACTCGTAATCGCGGCGATGACAACCGAGCCGTGCTTGAGCTCGAAGTCCGATTCTTTGAACCGCGTCTTGACGGCTGTGTCGCGCGCCGTCGCAACCGCCGTTCCGCCACCGCCGCCCGCAATGCGGTCAAGTATTTCGCCGAGCGAATCCTCGAACATGCTGTTGGAATTCTTCAGCGGCACACGATCGTGCGGGCGACGCGGGCCGGCCATCGAGGGCTCGACGTCGCCCATATCGAGCTCCAACGTGTCGGAGTAAACCGCGTCCGGAGCCTCGTCGGTCCGGAACATTCCCTGCTCTTTGGCGTAGGCTTCGACCAGCGCAATCTGCTCTTCCGGACGTCCTGTAAGCCGCAGGTATTTGAGGGTCTCACGGTCGACCGGAAAGATGCCGCAAGTCGAGCCAAACTCCGGCGCCATATTCCCCAGCGTGGCCCGATCCGCCAGCGGAAGCCCTGACAACCCTGTGCCGAAGAACTCGACAAACTTCCCGACGACGCCTTTCTGGCGCAGCATATCGGTTACCGTCAGAACCAGATCGGTCGCGGTCGCCCCTTCCGGCAAGCGCCCAGCCAGCTTGAAGCCGATCACCTGCGGAACCAGCATCGAGATCGGCTGACCCAACATCGCCGCCTCGGCCTCAATGCCGCCGACGCCCCAGCCAAGCACGCCCAGCCCATTCACCATCGTCGTGTGGGAATCGGTGCCGACAAGCGTATCCGGGTAGGCTTGGGTCGCCCCGTTCGACTTGTTCGCAAAGACCACCCTGGCGAGGTACTCAATGTTGACTTGATGGACAATCCCCGTTTCCGGCGGAACGACTTTGAAATTGTCGAACGCCTTCTGCCCCCACTTGAGGAACTGGTAGCGCTCGCGGTTCCGTGCGTACTCGATCTCCGTATTGAACTTCAACGCCCCGGCCGAGCCGAAACGGTCGACCTGCACCGAGTGATCGATCACCAGCTCGGCTGGCTGCAGCGGATTGATGCGCTTCGGGTCGCCTCCCATGGCCTTCATCGCTTCGCGCATCGCGGCAAGGTCGACCACCGCCGGGACGCCCGTAAAATCCTGCATCAGCACGCGCGCCGGCCGAAAGGCAATCTCATTCGACGGGCTCGCTTTGGCGTCCCAGTTTCCGAGGGCCTCGATATCCGCCGCTTGAACCGTCGAACCATCTTCGTAGCGCAGCAAGTTCTCGAGCAAGATCTTCAGCGAGAACGGCAGGCGAGCCGCCAACGAGCCTGGAGCGGCGTCCAGGCGGTAGATTTCGTAGGCGTTGTTGCCAACGGTAAGGGTCGATTTGGCGCCGAAGCTATTCACTGATCAAGGACCTCCGAGAGACACTATCGTCGCAAATTCGCGGGAGTAGAATAAGGTCCATGGCGACGACAACATCCGCGCTGATGACTATTGAGGAGTTTGAGCAGCTCCCCGACGACGGGAAGAGGTACGAGCTGGTCGAGGGAGAGCTAGTCGAGATGGGTTACAACAAGAGCGGCCACACCCGCATTGCTATGCACTTAGCGGGATTGATCTACTCTCACCTACGAGCGGATCCTCGCGGGCTGGTGCTCATAGAGGCGGCGTGCAGACTTTCTAGCGATCCGGCGACGGTCCGAATACCGGACGTCGCCTTTTTCACGCAGAGGCGGGCTGAAGCAATCCAGCGCAACGATTTTTTCCAAGGAGCCCCGGATTTCGTTGCCGAAGTAGTCTCGCCGTCTGACACTGCATCCGGCCTGAATGAGAAAGTCAGACAGTATTTCGCGGCCGGATCTCGAGTTGTCGTCGTCGTGTACGAAGATTCAAAGCAGGTCCACCTCTATCGCTCCCAAACCGAGGTCCAAATCCTAGGCGCCGACGACCGGTTCGCGATTCCTGAGCTGTTACCGGGATGGTCCGTCGAGGTCAACGAACTATTCCGCTAGGGCGCCAAGGGGCGACACCCGCGGCGTGGACGGAAAGTGCGCGAGGTGCATCGGAAGGTAGAATAAGACCCATGGCGACGACGACATCCGCGCTGATGACTATTGAGGAGTTCGAGCAGCTCCCTGACGACGGGAATAGGTACGAGTTGGTCGAGGGGGAGCTAGTTGAAATGTCTGGAAACAACCGCGACCATACCCGACTCGCATGTAGACTGATTTGTTTTATGTTTCCCTATTTGGAATCCAAACCAATCGGAGCGGCATTCACAGAAGCGGCGTGCGTCCTGCGGCGAGCGGCGAAGGCGACTCTTCGAATCCCCGACGCTGCTTACTTTTCCGCCGAACGCTTGAATGAAGAAGAAGAGGGCGTGTTCTACCATGGGGCCCCAGATTTCGCCGTGGAAGTTGTCTCACCCTCCGAGTCCGCCACGGCATTGAACTCAAAGATTCAGGAGTATTTCGATGCCGGCTCAAGGATTGTCGCCGTCATCTACCCAGAAGTCCAGCAGATCTACGTCTACCGGTCGTCGACGGATTTAAGGGTGCTCGGCCCCGACGACACATTGGAACTGCCCGAGCTGTTGCCGGGCTGGTCACTCGAGGTTCGCCGGCTGTTCGACCAGCCGTGGAAACGCTCCGCGCAGACCTAATCCACGATCTTCGCCTGCGGCAGCGGCTGCCCTAGCGTATCCCCGTTCGCCTGGAACCCGTCATGCCCCGTGTCCACATAGATCGGGTTCGTAAACGCCGTCGGCCGCATCTTGCCCTGGGGATTCAGCCCCCAGCCCTTGCTCACGTCGGAGTCATCGTCGGTCGCAACCACGATCAGGTGCTGATCCCGCTGTAGCTCGACCCGGATCTTTTCCTCGAACCGTAAGACCCCATCGCGAAACATGTCAGGATTCCTCTCCGCCGTGAAGTTGTAGCGCTCCAGCGCACGCCCGCTCACCAGGATCTGCACCCGGTCGACCGTCAGCCAGTTCGGGGTCTGGACGCGGATATCCAAGTCGATGTACCCGCTCGCCTGCACCGTCGACCCAATCGGCGACTCGTCGCCGGTCGTGACCTCGAGAAACGGCCCGTTCGTGATCATCATCCGCCCGGCCTTGGCGTTGCGAATGATCTCCGTCGGGTCGATCTCCCCCGGTGAGTCGGTCGAGCTCGGGACATAGGTTCGCCAATCGCCGACGCCATTGCCGAAGATGCGATGGGCGTCGCTCACCGCAACGCACCACACGTGTCGTCCCTGGTTCAACATCTGCAGCCACATGAACGTCCGGTTCGCCCGCTTGCGGCCGTCGGTGGAGGTGTAGGTCAGCGAATTGCTCAAGATCTCCGAGCTCCAGACTTCGGCGGCGTCGATCAGCTCTTCAAACCCCTCGAAGCCGCCGTCGCGGACTCCATCCCGGTCGCGGTCGAAGAACACCTCGTGAACGTTGGGATGATTGGCCTGCACCCAGCGATCCGGGCCTCCGCCGAAACGCCTTGCCGGGAGGTTGCGGGCATTCGCCGAGCTGTCGTGCCGGGTCCCGCCGTCGAGCGTGGGAGTCCCCCAGTCACGCAGCACGATCGCGTTGATGCGCGGGTCGTAAGTCCAGAGCGGAGCGCCGCCGTTCTGAGCCGACGGATCGGGCGTCAGCGGGAAAGCGTTGAAGTGCTGCCCCGAACCGGTGAGCTCGATTCCGGGAATCGTCTTGATGCGATCCGTCAGGCGCAGCCGCTGGATCTCCGGCGCCCAGTCGAAAATTCGGTTGTGTTCGGTTGTGGGCGCGAATTCGATCTGCTCCGCGGCGAAGTTGATGATGCGGTCGGTCGTGTTGGAGTAGTTGTCGCCCGACGGCGTCGAATGGGCATGGAAGTCGGTGCTGACCCAGCCGGGGGTTTCAACGGTTCGAGCGAGCGTCGCCGTGACCGCCACACGCTCGGCGGCGCCCACCGAGACCTCTTTCTCGAACATGTCGTATTCCGGGCCGAGCGTAAAACGCACCAAATAGTCGCCCGCCGGGACCTGTTGGTCAAAACGGCCGTCGTGCGTCTGGTACTGATGGTTGCCGCCGTGGACGCGATACTCAGTACCAAGGTCCGGTGTAGCAGTCCCGTTGCGGCCGATGAATTGAATCTTCGCCGGAAGCGGCCGGCCGTCTTCGCCACGCACCGACCCCACCAGTCGAGAGGCCCGCGTGATCTCCCAGTTGACCCGAACCTCTTCGCTGGCCGTGATCTCGACCGTTTGCTCGAGCGAGTCTCTCCCGATGTCTTCGAAGCGCAGTTTGTGGCTGCCCTCGGGTAAATCGAATTGGTAGCGGCCAGAGCGATGGAGGTAGGCCCGTAGAGGTTGCCCATCCATCATCGCGACGAGTGAGCCGTAGGTCGCCGGGTTCGAATCCGGGTCGTCGAAGCGTCCCAGAATGACGCCTGTTTTTCCGGTAACGCCGGCGATCACGCCGTAGGCCGCCAGAGGCGATCCAGCCACGGCCAACGCAATCTTGAACGTCCGCTCGCCGTTGGGCCCAAGCTCGACTTCGTCGGGAATCGTCGCCGGCTCAATCGGCGCCCAAGCATACCCTCGCTTGTCGAACGGATCGACGCTATCGCCGGTGCGAACCTCTCCGGCTTGGACCTCTTGTTCGAGGCCTTTCCATTGCGCGGCTGGAGTGACCATGCGCGGTTCCATCCCTTCGTTGCGGTAGGTCGATGTGATCAGAACGTGCCGCCAATCGGGCTCCAGCCGGTATTCATGGCGCGTATAGAGCCCCCCGCCACGCTCAGCCGTGCGGACCGCCTCGATGAACCCATCGCCGGCCCTCACCCACGACATCGCCCCTTTCTCATCACCAGGACGAAAGGCCGTCAGCTGATCATTCGCCTCGCCCCGAACATCCAAGTCAAAGACGGTCCCCGGGATGGGCGCCTCATACAGCGTGGTCATATTGGCCCGCCGCAGTGGCAGATTGCCCCCGATCAGAGCCTCCACATGAGCATTGCGGAGCACGAAATCGCCGACGATCCCGTCAGCCTCCTTGCCTGTGGGGATCTGCTCGAGGTTATGACGGCCGATCTCGAACGCCTCGACTTGGGCCCGCTGAGCGGTCAGGCCGTAGATGAAAAGGACTGTGAAGCCGCTAACGGCTATCCAACGTTTGGGCATGGCTTTCCTCGCGCTAGCTTATCGCGTGTCGGCTGCCAAAAGCCTCGACCCCGAAGTAAAACCTCGGGGCTCTGAGCCCCGATCTTCAGATCGGGGTTGTGGCGGATTGGCACCGACGCCTCATAGCCCCAGAATAATACCTGGCGCCTGTTGCCGTAAGAACTTCGTCCTAGTACGTCTTACCTACTCTAGGGCGGCGCAGGCGTCGAGGCTTACCTTTGGCTAGCTTCGGCTCAGATTCTGGCGCTGCGTGGGAGACGGAGGAGCTCTTCGCCGAGAACCGCGATAGCCTGATGCGCTATCTGCGGCACCATCTCGACGACACATCGCAGGCAGAAGACGTTTTACAAGAAGCATTTATCCGGTTTTTCCAAGCTCGAACCCAGAGCGAAGAGATCAGCCAACCGAAGGCTTGGTTGTTCCGCGTCGCGCACAATCTGGCAATCGATCATGGCCGCAAGAAACGGCCAGACCTGCTAGATGATGAAGCCTGGGTCAAGCTGGAAGGTCAGTTGCAAGGCAACAGTGAGGCGCTCGTCGAGGCGCGCACACATGTATCGCAGTTGCCATGGCACAAGCTGACCCAGTTGGAGCTGGAGTGCTTGCGGCTTCGCTCCGAGGGACTCAAGTTCCGGGAAGTGGGCGAAGTGTTGGGGTTAACGATTTCGACCGTGGCCAGCTACGTCACGCGAGCGATCAACAAGTTGAAAGAGACAGAAGTCCGAAGGACAGAAGAAGAGGTTGGGACATCTAAGCACAGAAGAATTACTCCTATTCGCTGACGGCGAACGGGAAGTTGGCTGGGCTGAGCACCTGGACGGGTGTTCGGAATGCAGCTGCGCGCTGGGCGAGCTTCAGGGCGGCTTGACGCTGGTCGAGTCCTCGTTGCGCTCGCAGGTCCCCTCAGACTCGCTCGAGACCCAAGCGCAGTCTTGGGAGATGCTTCAGGTTGCGATGGCGGCCGACGCCGGCGTAGCCGAGACCCACCTGACCCACAGCGAGCTAATCCTGCATTGCGACGACGAGTTGGCGCCGACGCGGGCGTGGCATCTCGAGATGTGCGCCGATTGCCACCAATCGTGGCTCGATATGCAGGCGTTTCTGTATCAGGTCGAGCACGAGCTACGCAATCTGATTCCGGCCGAGCCTCGCGAACGACGGCTGGCGTCGGTCGTTGAGTTCGAGAAGAAGCTTTATCCGCCGAAAAAGGTTGTGGCCTTCCCGGTGCGCTGGTCGGCCATGTACGCTGCCGCCGCGGCTGCGTTGGTCGCGATGTTTGGCGGCCTGTGGTACGCGCAGCAAACGCCGGCCGGTCTCGAGACATTTGCCCTCGATCGCACTCCGTTCACGGTCTCCGGCGAGGCATTGAACGCCCCTCGGCCGCCGCAAATCGCCGTTGCAACCCAGCCGGCGTCATTCAATCCCGACTGGTTTCGACCGCTAGACGCTCCAGCGCCCGCCGCTGTTGAGCGATTCGAGTTTTCGCGGACCCTCGACACGCCCACAACCACTCAGCTGGCCCTAGCGCCGCCCGCGGTGAAGACTCAACTCCCAGCGCCGATTCGCCCGCTGGTTAGCAGTCCCAGAGTTCCCACGCCGCGCCGGGAAGCAGTTTCGCGGATCGGAAACGAGCAACAGTCGTTAGCAGTGCTCCGAGCACGCCAGGCTGCGGTACAGGCGGGCGTTTGGAGCGAGGATGTTTTCCCGACGTTGCGCGAGGGACGCTTGACGTTCATCGGCACCGTTGAGGATGCACAAATAGAAGCGAGATTGATGGCTGCTGTTCGTGCGGCAACCGGCAACGAAGTCAGGTTCGATCTCACTCGACGTTCGAGCAATCCTGCCGGAACGCCGGTTGACGCTCGGGTCAACGATGGGCCCGCGGGCGGCGTGATGAGGACAGCGCTGGTCGAGCACTATCGCGACGCGGCTCGCCGCTCGTTCCGCTCGCCAGAAGCTTCGCTGCTCGAATCGGAAGTCACGCGCTACGTCAACGATGTCGTGCGCGGCAAGTCGGAGCTGGTCCAGCACCTCTACGCGCTCAAGACGCTGTTCGGTGGCCTTGAGCCTGGCCTAGCTGAAAACTCCGGGCCTGAAGCTCGCGAAGCCTTACGGGAACTGGCTCGCTTCCACCTCTCAGGCGCGGCCGAACAAGAGGGTGCAATCTTCAGTCGCTTGTCCGAAGCTCTGCCGAGACGCTACTGGAACTACCGCGGCGCCGGGGCTGACCTCTGGAACGACGCCTGGGCGGCCGAGTCGGCAAGTCTGCTGGAAGACGCTCTGAAACTCGACCGCACGCTAACGGCCTTGTTCAACGACCGCGGCGACCAACTTGACGCCGCGAACGCTCAATCGCCGGGCGAGCTGCTACACCGGATTCGAGCTCGGCTGCGCGCTCTCAAGGCCCGTTCAAAGACCCTCTAGAATAAGGAGCTGAATGCTCCGCCGTATTTTCGGCAAATTCCCTAATCGCGCGACCTTGAGATGGAATGAGGAGGCTGCCCTCGGAGCCGCAACGTCGTAGGCTAGCGGCCACGCGCTTCTAAGTAGGAAGCGCAATCTTTAAACCAAAAAGGAGTGAGAGCAGCCATGAAGAAGACTACCATCCGGAACCAAATGCAGCAAGTCCTGATCGCCGACAATTCGCGAATCGCCGCCGTCGTCGGGATCGATCTGGGGGACCGAAAAAGCTGGCTGTGCCGGCTCGAGCTCGACGGCCAAGTCTCCGACGACCGTTCGATCAAGACCACCCGCGAGGCGCTCGTGCGCGAGTTCGAGGGCAAGCCGCGGCTGCGAATTGTGATCGAAGCCGGCGGCCAATCGAACTGGATCGCGCAGCTGCTGATGCGGCTCGGACACGAAGTCATCGTCGCCAATTCGCGGCAGCTAAAGCTGATCAGCGCGTCGATGTCGAAGAGCGATCGGCGCGACGCGTGGAAGTTGGCGGAATTAGGACTTACGAGTCCGAATCTACTGGCGGCGACCGAACCGCGCTCCGAGCAAACGCTGGCGGACCGCGCCGAGCTGGTCTCGCGCGACTTGCTGGTGAAGCTTCGCACGGATACGATCGGCTCGGTGCGGGGACAGCTGAAGAATTTCGGTTATCGGGTGACGAAGGGCTCGGCCGAGACGTTCGCCAAGCGGGCGTTGCCGGAACTGCCGGCGCTGCTGCGGTCGGCGCTCGAGCCGCTGCTGAGGATGATCGAGTCGCTGACCGAAGAGATTCGCAAAGCGGATAAACGGATCTTGAAGTTGTGTGAAACGCGATACCCGTCGACCCAGCTGATGCGGCAAATCAAGGGGGTGGGGCCGATCACGTCGTTGGCGTTTGCGTTGGCGCTGGACAACAAGCCGGAGCGGTTGAAGAAAAGTCGCGACGCGGGGGCGTTCACGGGATTGAAGCCGAAGCAGCGCGACTCGGGCGAAAGCGCGCCGGAGCTGCACATAACGAAGCTTGGGGATCCGATGCTGCGGCGTTTGCTGGTGCAATGTGCGCAGTACGTTTTGGGGCATTGGGGCGAGGATTGCGATACCAGACGTTGGGGTCTGAAATTAGCGGGACGGGGCGGCAAGAACGCGAAGAAGCGCGCGGTGGTGGCGACGGCGCGCAAGTTGTCGGTGCTGATGCACGTGTTGTGGAGCCGCGGCGAAGTCTACGATCCGTTGTATTTGGCGAACAAAACGGCGGCGTAGAAGAGGACGCGCTCGCGGCGGACCGCATCGCGTTGAAATTTCTTTTAGTGAAAAGACTTTGAGGATAGATCGCTTGAACGAAACGGCAGTAGGGAGGAGAAATCACACCGAAGGGATGGAAGACCGCGTCGTGATGACTGCGAGTCCGCGGCAGGCTCAGCTGGCCGAAAGGCCGGCGGAAGCCGACCCTGAGAAAGCAGCATCAACAGGCAGGACACCAACAAGCACAGCGTCAGATTCGGCGCACAAACAGTGCGGATGCAAGCCCGGTCAGCGTTCCTGAAAGTGCAGATTTCTGATTCGATACGGCCGCGACGGACAAGCGCGAGCTGAAGAAGCAGAGAAGAAGAAAAGAAATAGACGAACAAAATGGGGCTTGACAAGGGGAAGCCTCCTCATGCAAGCCGCGGACGGAAAGTCCGCGCCCACCGATCTTCGAGTCGCTTCAGTCGGCGCGGACTTTCCGTCCGCGGCTCAGTGATCCTCTCTCTTGCGCTCGCCGTCCTTGGAATCTGCCCAGCCCAGCAATTCGACTCGGCGTCCGTCTCCGGAATCGTCGTCGACTCCAACCAACAGCCCATCGACGAAGTCGGGGTCCAACTGCTCGACGACAAGTCGGGACGGATCTTAACCGGACACACCGACCTTACCGGGCGCTACGCCTTCAGCGATCTGCGAAGCGGACGATACTCGCTAACGTTTCTCCATCCTGAGTACGCCGCGCGAAGCCTGCCGCGGTTCGAGTTGCTGTTGGGGTCGCCGCTCCAGATCCCCGTGAAGCTTGATCGCCTCGGACCTCCACTGACGCGCCCGCGCGCGGGCATCGAAACGATCGCTCTCGAGTACGGCATGGTTCGCGAGCAGATCGCCGGCGTCCCGATTCTGCTCGGCGCCGAGGGTAGGACGGCGGTCGACAAGCTCTCCCTGCTCGTCCCCGGCTTAACGCCGGTCGCGGCTCAGGAGATCGATCCCTTGACCGGCCGGGCGGCGGCGGTCTCGGCCAACGGCTCCCGCCAGTCCGCGATTAACTATCAGCTCGACGGCGCATCGAATAACGCTCAAAATCGCCTTACCGGCGCACAGGTCGGCACCTTCGCCCCCGCTCCAGAAGCGCTCGAGACCTTTCGGGTCGTCAGTCACACCTACTCGGCGCGTGAAGGCCGTAACGCCGGTGCGATCGTATCACCGCTCACTCGCCGGGGTGAATCGAGCTTTCACGGTCAGGCCCGGGGATTCTGGCGGCCCCCTCAGGGCGATCTCGAGACATTCGGCGGGGGCTCGAATTCGATCAAGGGACGCGCCGCCGGAGGCCAAATCGGCGGCCCTCTGTCGAAGAAGCGCAAGCTCTACATATTCCTCGACGCGGAAGGATGGAAGACCGGCCGCCGCTCGACTCAGATCGCCGACGTGCTCGCGGCCGCCGAACGCTCAGGCGACCTTTCGCAGCTCACCGACCGTCCGATCGATCCGTCGACACGCGTTCCATTCCCCGATGGAATCATCCCCGCCGACCGCCTCGACCCGTTGATGCAAACCTACCTCGACGCGTTCGTGCCGCGCGCGAACTTGGGCGAAGACCGCTACCGCTTCGATCAAGACCTGGCCTCCAACGGACAAATCCTGCTCGGCCGTCTCGACTACTCGTTCTCGAACTGGTCGCTCAACGCCAGCCACCTATTGCATCGGAACGACGTGCGCTCTCCGCTCAGCGACACCCTTATTGCATCGCCCGGAACAATCTCCCAGCGCCGACAGCGATCCAACAACGCCCAGATCACGCTGACCCAGACCCCGACTTCGAGCCTGACGCATTCGACGCGAGTTTCGGGCCAGCGTCTCGCCACCAACCGCTGGCAAGGGCATCCCGAATTCCGCAACACGACGGCCGATCAGTTCGGTTTCGACTTTGCCAGCTTCGGGCCCGAGATCGGTACAATCCCCGACGTCACCCTGTGGGACGACGACGGCTTCCAGCGCTTGCGAATCACGCCGTTCCTCCGATCGGAGGACTCGGCCCAAACAAACCTTCAGGTTCAGCATGATCTCGAATGGCGCAAATCGTGGGCGGTCGTGCGCGGAGGAGCCTCGCTCCTGCACGGTTTCTGGCCGTTCCGAAACACTGAGAATTTCGCGGGCAGCTTTAGCTTTCCGGCCCCGCCCGAGGCCCCGATCCGGGCGCGTCCAAATGGTCTGCGCGACCTTCTGCTCGGCGCTCCGGGCGAGTACCGGCTGCAGGCCCCGCGAGACCTGAACCTGCGCTGGAATGAGCTGGCCTTGTACTCGGAGGCCGAATTGAGGCCCATCCGAAGCTTGCAGATTACGCTCGGCCTGCGCTACGAACGCCAGCCCCCCGCAGTCGACTCACAGGATCGCCTGGCCGGCTTCCGCTTCGACTTTCAAAGCGAGCGCTTTCCGTCCACTCAATCGCTTCCAAACCTGATCTACCCCGGGGACATCGACGGCGAACGGGGCCCGCTCCCGCGCTCGACGATCTATCGAGAGGGCAATCATGTCGCCCCGCGCGTCGGAGTCGCCTTCTCGCCGCCCTGGGATCACCCGGTCTCGCGCTGGATCTTTGGCCCCCCCGAGCGGTCGGTCATCCGCGCTTCCTACGGACTCTTCTATGACTTCGGGGCCTTCGCCGGCTCCAGCGCCGCCGCACTGTTCCAATCGACATACCGGCCCTTCAGCTCCGACAACCGTTTCGAGGGTCTCGGAGGCAACGCCTTTCAGCGGCCGTTTGGGGCGCTCCCGACCGGCGACCCGCTGCAATTCGTGCCGCAGATCGTCCGCTACCCGTTGCTGGGCTTTGATCCCGACTTCGAGAACTCACGCGCGCACCACTGGAACTTTGGTCTCCAACGCCTGCTCCCGGGCGGCGTCTTTGTCAGCGCCGTGTATGTCGGGACGCGATCGCTCGGGCTGCAACGCCCAGCGCCCGTTCGTCTTCGTTCGCAGTATGCGATTGCTTTCGAGGTACCGCGACATCCGCCAGATCGAGAGTACGGGAAGCGGCCGTTACAAGAGCTTTCAGTTCCGGGCGAATCGCTATCTGCGCCGCGGATTGGCATTCGACATCGGCTACACCTGGTCGCAGTCTCACGACGATGGCAGCGACGTGCTGGGAAGCGGTCTTTCGACCGAACCTTGGACGTTCTCGGACTTCGACCGCCGGCACAACCTCTCGGCCTCCTGGGTCTATGACATCCGCCCGCCGCGCTCGTGGACCGACCGGATGTCGTGGCTCGATCGCTGGTCGGTGAGCGGGATTTGGCGCTGGCGCTCAGGGCTGCCGCTCGACATCCGCCAGGACGAGGACCCGACCTTTAGCTTCGAGCAGGTCGGCCGACCTGACCTAGTCGGCGAGTTCCAACGACTAGACCCGAGCAAGGTGCGAACGTTCACCATGGCGGATGGCCGTGAAGTCACCGGCCGCTTCGACTTCGACCCGACCGCGTTCGCGCCTGTTCGTCCGACCCATTTCGGTGAGCGAGCGGGTATCGCTCGAGCTCGGCCTGGACTTGATGAACATCTTCGGCGCCAAGAATTGGAATGCGCCGTTCTCGAACATCGACCATCCCTACTTCGGAGTCGTTCGCTCGCAGGGCGTTGGCCGTACGTTCCAGGCCGCGGTGAAGGCTAGTTTCTAGCACCTCGGTGGTCATTTTCTGCTCAAACGTGGCAGGAATTCGCGACAGTGGCAGCGCCCGGAGCCGCGACCGGAAGGGAGCGGTTGTTGGGGTGCGCGACAACCGCTCCCTCCCGGTCGCGGCTCCGGGATCACGGCCCGCTGGATGTGACTTCTTGGTTCCCGCTCGTCCGGGTCAGGGAAAGGCAGGGTCGATGAGCGTTGACGGCGCTGGTCCGCACGGATAGAATCAAGCTGGAAGTACTATGCGCATCCGAAGAGCCTTTCTAGCCGCCGTGTTCGCTGTCACCGTTGCGCTAGCGGCGCCGGTCCCTGAGTACAACGAGGCGGCGCGCAACTTCTGGTCGTTCAAAAAGCCCGTCCGAGCTGAGGCGCCGAATTTCGAGGCGGCGACGGATCGGGCCTGGGTCCGCACTCCAATCGACGCGTTTGTTCTCGACTCGCTGCTCGAGGCGGATCTCCAGCCGGCCGCCCCAGCCGGCCGCGAGGCCTTGATCCGTCGAGCGTACTTTGACGTGATCGGCCTGCCGCCGACTCCGGCCGAGGCGGCCGACTTCGCCGCTGACCCTTCTCCTGACGCCTGGACCAGGGTCGTCGACCGCCTGCTCGCCAGTAAGCACTTTGGCGAGCGCTGGGGGCAGCACTGGCTCGACCTGGTCCGTTACGCCGAGACCGAAGGGTTTGAATACGACCGCTATCTGCCAGGGCTCTGGCGCTTCCGCGATTACGTGATCGATTCGTTTAATGCCGACAAGCCTTTTGATCAGTTCGTCCGCGAGCAACTGGCCGGCGATGAGCTGGCCGAGGGCGATCCGCTGGAGCCGAGGAACCAGCCGCTGCACATCGCGGCGGGCTTCCACCGCCTGGGAGCGGTTCGTCGCAACGCCGGCAATCAAGAAGTCGCCAGCAGCCGCAATGAGATTCTCACCGAGCGCACCGACATGGTCGGGGCCGCGTTCCTGGGGCTAACTGTCGGATGCGCGCGTTGCCATGATCACCGCTTCGACCCGATCAAGCAGCGCGACTACTACCAGCTGCAGGCGTTCATTGCCGCCACGGAAGAAAACGACATCCCGCTTGAAGAGGACAGCGTGTCCCCGGCGGATTGGAGGGCTGAGACGAAGAAGCTGCGCGCCGAGCTCAAAAAGATGCGAGGCCAGGTGAAACTGGCTGAGCCCGCGGAGCAAGCGAAGATTCGTGAGGAGTACGCCAAGCTGGAGTCGCAGCTCCCCGAGCCTCCTGCGACACTGTCTTCGACTAAGAACGACTACGAGAATCGCACGGTCATTCATCGGCTCAATCGCGGGGAATGGACGAACAAAGCGGAGCGGCTGGACATGCGGGCGCTTGGGGTCCTGCTCCCGGAGGAAGCGCCCCCGACACCGGCCGACAGCCGCAATCCAAGGACAATTCTGGCCTACTGGCTTAGTGACCCGGACCATCCCTTGACCGCGCGCGTTGCGGTGAACCGTATTTGGTTGGGCTATTTCGGGCAGGGGATCGTCAACACGCCGAATGATTTCGGGAATATGGGCGGGCGGCCTTCGCATCCCGAGCTGTTGGACTGGCTGGCGACCGAGTTGGTCGACAAGGGCTGGCGGATGAAGGCCATTCATCGGATGATTCTGACCAGCAACGCCTATCTGCAGGCGTCGAAGAACCCGACCTATCGCGAGCGTGGAATGGCGAAGGACGCCGACAATCGCTTGCTTTGGCACGGGCCGGCGCGGCGTCTCAGCGCGGAAGAGCTGCGCGACGCGATGCTTTCGGTATCGGGCAAGCTCAACCCGGCGTTTGGCGGCCGCAGCGTCATTATTCCCGTCGAGGATGAGCTCGTCGACGCGCTTTACGACCCGACGCAGTGGCAGGTTACTTCCGATCCCGACCAGCATTACCGTCGTTCGGTCTACCTGATAGCCAAGCGCAACCTGCGGCTGCCGTTTATGGAAGTGTTCGACCAGCCGGCGGCCCAGACCTCCTGCTCGCGGCGAGAGTCTTCCACGCACGCGCCGCAGTCGCTCGAACTGCTCAATGGGCGGATTTCGAACGAGCTGGCGGGTTACTTCGCCGCGCGGCTCGAGCGTGAGGCGGGCCAGGATAGCCGTCTCCAGGTCGAGCGAGCGTATCTGCTGGCTGCGGGCCGCATGCCGACGGAGCCGGAAACGAACCTTGGGATTGGATTCCTCAAGACGCAGTCGTTACGCGAGTTTGCGCTGGCGGTCTTCAATCTCAATTCGTTCCTGTATTTGAACTGACGTGGCGCACGGCTGTGCCGTGCCGCCTTGCGCTTGTAGCGCAAGGTCTCTTTTGTTGGCGCCTTTCGGCACGATGTTTCGGCGGGGGCTCAAGTGGCGGTACAGCCTCACAAAAGACCTTGCACCACAGGTGCAAGGCGGCACGGCACAGCCGTGCGCCACGTCTGCGGTTTTGGGTTACTGCCGGCCGACTGACTCCAACGCTCCAGTGTCCGCGGGCTTGCGCCGGACGATCGTCAAATCCAAATCGCCCCGGTCGTCGACGATCGTCTTTTCCAGCCGCGGAAGGACTTCTTCCATCGTCTCGAGGTAGAGCCGGCTGCGCGTGACTTCCGGATAGCGCTGGTACTCGCGAGCTAGCGCGGTGAAACGCGCCGCGTCGCCGAGAGCTTCGTTGACGATACGATCTTTGTAAGCTTCCGACGAGAGCAACATCTGCTGCCCCTCGCCGCGAGCGCGCGGGATGATGTCGTTCGAGTAGCCTTCGGCCTCGTTGACAATGCGGGCCGAATCGGCGCGGGCGCTGGCCACGTCGCGGAAAGCGTCGGCGGCCTCCGGCGGGGCCGAGACGTTCTCGATGTTCACGGTCGAGATCACCACTCCAAGCTGGTGGCGATCGAGCAGGTCTTGCGCGCGCTGACGGACGACTTCTTGAATGGCGACCTTTTCGGTCGTAAGGATTTCGTCAACGGTGCGCGAGGCGATCTGGCGACCCAACTCGGCCTCCACTGCATAGCGCACGGCCGGGCCGGGGTCGACGATTTCGAAAAGATAGTCTCGCGGCGTTGCGATCGAATACTGTACCACCGCGCGCACGTCGATGATGTTCTGGTCTCCGCTGAGGAATTGCGACAACAGCGGGTCGGTTTGGCCGACGACGTTATCGACGATCTCTCCACCGACCACGACCCGCTGGAGTTGCCGAACCTTGAGCCGGTGAACGGATCCGATCGGCCACGGCGCATTGTAGTGGAAGCCCGGCATGACGCGATCGCTTGTGACAGCGCCGAAGACAGTCTCGACCGTCTGTTCGTCGGCCGGAATCATGTAGAACCCGCTCAGCAGCCATAGCCCAACTACCCCAATCCCAACGTTGCGGCGGGTCAGGCGTTGACGCCACTCCGGTTCAGGGCGCGCGACTGGCGCGGTCTCGACAAGGGGCGGTGATTCGGCCGGAGCGTTCATCGATTACTGTCCGCGCGTAAGCAGGCGCAGGAGCTCTGAGTCCGAGCTGAGGATGACGGTCGTCTTCTCGTCGAGCGCCTTTTTGTAGGCCTCGAGCGTGCGGGTAAATTTGTAGAACTGTTGGTTTCGCGAATAGGCGTCGCCGTAGACGCGGGCGGCCTCGGCGTCTCCAGCGCCGCGGGTTTCCTCGGCCTGCTTGTAGGCGGCCGAAAGGAGCTCTTCGCGCTGGCGGTCGGCCTCGGCGCGGATCTGTAGGGCTTGCTCCTCACCCTCGGCGCGATATTGGCGGGCGATCCGCTCGCGTTCGGCGCGCATGCGGGCGTAGACGCTTTGCTTGTTTTGCTCAGGCAGGTTCAGCCGCTTGATGCGGACATCGACAACCTTGATGCCGTATTGCTCGAGCGCCTTGGTGTCGGTGGTCTCGGTTAGCCGGTCGAGCATGTCCCTCGCCTTCACGTTCTCGGGAACCGGCGAGATCAAATCCTCGAGGTCGTGTTGACCGAGCTCCGCGGCCAAGCCTGCCCAGGCGACGTCATGGATGCGCATATCGGCGGCGTTTTCGTTCCCGACGGTTTGAACGAAAGTTTCCGGATCGTCGATCTTCCAAAGCACGTAGCTCTCGATCGACAGGTTCTTCTTATCACGTGTGAGAAACTCCGAACCGGTTGGGTTGTAGACCCTCAAGCGGCGATCAAAGAAACGCACCGACTGCCACGGCGCCTTGAAGCTCAAGCCTGCCTCTTTGACCGTGTTCACCGGATTCCCGAAGTTCGTCACTAACGCATAATCGGTCTCGCGAACCGTGAAGAAGCAACGGTAGAGAACGATCAGTCCGATCAATACGTAGAAGACACGCTTATTCCTCTCCCAGAACCCACCCCAGTCGAACGGCTCGCGCGGCCCGTGGTCGTGATCGTGGTCATGATCGTCGTGGTGGTGATCGTGGTCGTGATGTTGATGTGAGTGATCGTGCATCGGACTTACTCTTCTGGCGGGAACGGGGGCGGGGGCGGCTGAGCCATCTGTGCGCCGGATGGAGCCATCATCAGGCCGTCTTCAATCGAGAACAGCGTGCGCCGCCCTCCGGCCCGCGAGTCGATAATCAGCTTCTCTCGCCCGGGCAGAATCTCTTCCATCGTCTCGAGATAGAGCCGCGTCGCATGCACGGCCGGAGCCAGACGATAGGCGCTCTCGAATTGCGTGAAGCGAGTGGCGTCGCCGTTGGCGCGGTTGACTCGGCCGACTTTGTAGCCTTCGGCCGCGCGAATCCGCGCCGCGGCGTTTCCGCGGGCCAGGGCGACCTGTTCGTTGCTATAGCCTTCGGCCTCATTGATCATGCGGCTCTTTTCTTCCAGCGCCCCGGCGACTTCACGAAAGGCGTCGACGACCTCAACCGAGGGGTGCAGGTCTTGGATGCGCACTTGGGTAATCCTGGCACCGGTCTGGTAGCGGTCCATGCGGGCCTGTAGCTCGGCGACCACCCTTTCCTCGACTGCTCGGCGATCTACGGTGAGCATCCCATCGAGCGGCATGGCGTTCACTACTGACCTCAGCGCGGACTCGGCGGCTACACGCATGGTGTCTTCGGGGATGAGCTGCTCGAACAAGTACTGATCCGGCTGATCGAGCTGGTAGTGGACCACCGCCGTCAGCTCGATCATGTTCTGGTCGCCGGTCAGCATTAGCGACTCTTCCTCGCGGGCCTCGATCCGTCCGCCGCGATGCTGGACTTCCCACTCATAGGCGGGCGGCTCGGCAAACTCGCTGACCTCCGCGGTCGTTCGATAGCCGATCTCGACCGTGCGGACCTGCTTGGCCTGGATGCGCGTCAGCCGGTCCATCGGGTAGGGCAGCTTGATATGGAGTCCAGGCTCCCGATTGGGCAAGTCGCGCTTACCGAAGCGCTCGATGACGCCGGTTTCTTCGGGTCCCAAGACGAACACCGCCGTCAGCGCCCACCAGGCCCCGGCGGCGATCAGAGCGGGCTTGAGGAGCTGGGTACGGCGCTCCCAAAGCCAGGCGAACCCGGCGGCGGGGTCGAGGTGGCTAATCCCGTGCACGAACCTACGCCAGAAGCGGTCCAGACGTGTCCAGGCCCAGAAGCGCTGCCGGCGCGAAACCTTGCCTTTGGGAGGCTCGATGCGCAGCAGGCGCACCGAATTGAGCATCACGAAGATCGACGAAATCTGGTGAACCGCCGCGCCCATCACCGGCCCCAGGATGCCGCGGCTCGCGAAATACATCGAGACGGCGTTGACCAAGCCCGCGAACAGGATGATGTTTTGCCAAACGACCGCAACCGTATCGCGGCTGACTTCGAACAGCTTTGGCAGCTTTTCAATCGAAGAATTGAGGTCGACGACATCGGCGGCTTCGGCGGCGATATCGGCGCCCGAGCCGGCGATCGCAACGCCAACGTCAGCGGCCGCCAAAGCCGGCGCATCATTGACGCCATCGCCGATCATCGCGACCTTACGGCCCTGGAGTTGAAGTTGCTTGATGCGGTCGAGTTTTTCCTCGGGGAGGAGCTCCGCCTCGACGTGCGTGATCCCCGCCTCGCGCGCCATCGCGTCCGCGGCCTTGCGGCGATCACCGGTCAGCAAGACGATGTTCTTGATGCCGAGGTCCTCAATATCGTGGATCGCCCTCGCAACCCCGGGCCGCAGAGTATCTCGCAGCAGGATGGCGCCGATCAGCTCGTCGTCCGACGCCACTAAGGCGGCCGTGGCGCCCGCACGATCCGCCTCGTCGAGGTAGTCTTGCAGACCGCCAACGCCGTGCTCTGCGAGGAACGCCTCGTTGCCGACGCGGACGGTCCGGCCGTCAAGAGCGCATTGGGCGCCGCGTCCAGGGATGACGCTCGCCTCGGTCGACACCGGGATAGCGATCTCGCGCTCACGAGCGGCTTCGACAACCACCTTGGCCAAGGGATGATCCGAACTGCTCTCCGCCGCAGCTCCGAGCCGGAGGACCTCCTCTTCCGACCGGCTGGCAACCGGCAGCACTCGTAAGACTTGAAACTTTCCCGAGGTCAGCGTCCCGGTTTTGTCGAAGACGACCGTGTCGATGTTCGACCCCGCCTGCAGGGTCGCTCCGCCGCGAACAAGGATGCCCCGCCGCGCGAGCCCGCCGATACCGGCTACCATCGCCGCGGGCGTCGCCAGAATCAGCGCACACGGGCAGGCGACGATCAGCACCGTGACCGCACGCATCACAGCGTCTTCTTCGTTGAAGTAGTAGGTCGCCCCGGCGATTACGAGGATTACGGGTAAGAAATACTGGGCGTACGTGTCGGCCATGCGGACGACCGGCGCGTGGTGATCCTTGGCCTCCTCGACCATCTTGATCAGCCGCGCCAGCGTCGATTCCTCGGCGGCGTTGGTGACGCGGACGTGGATGAGGCCGTGCCCGTTGAGCGTTCCGGAAAAGACCTCGTCGCCGGGACCTTTGTCGCGCGGGACTGATTCGCCGGTAATCGGGCTCTCGTCGATCGAAGACTGACCGGTTGTGACCAAACCGTCGGCCGAGACGCGCTCACCCGCCTTGATGACGATGACGTCGCCTGGGACAAGGTCTTCGACCTGGACTTCCACCTCGCGCTCATCGCGCAACACGGTGGCGTGACGAGGGAGCTGGTCCACGAAACGATGGATCGCCGCCTCGGTCCTGCCGGCGGCCCAGGCCTCGAGCCCCTCGCCGACGAGCATGATGAACATCGCTTCGGCGGCGGCCAGGTACTCGCCAACGAATGTCGCCGCGACGACCGCGATGACGATCAGCAGATCGGCGGAGATCTTGCGCTCCAGCAGGCCAGAGATGGCGTTGTAGAAGGTCTTATATCCGGCCAGCAGGGTGAGGAATAACGCGGTGTCGATGCCCAGGAACGTGTCGAAGATGCCGACGAAGTTCAGCAGCAACAATACGCCTACGAGCGCGGTGAACCCGAAGTATTTCACCCGCTCTTTGCGATCGCGATTGATCGCGTGGTCTTCAGAAACGACGTGCACAGCCGAAGTCGAGCATAGCAAACGCGGTCAAGACGCGATGTTTGGCATATGTCGTCAGTAGTAGATACGGCCGGGGTTATAGTGAAGGCGGGCGAGGCATGCTTCGCCCCTACGCATTTCGAGCCCGCAAGCGGGGTAGATGTCAGCAAGCGACGAATACGCCCACCGACTCGAAGCGCGTCGCGCCAGCCTAGCGACCCAACGGAAGCAGCACTTGCTTGTCGGCCGTCTCCGGGCCGCGGTCTTGGCCGCTATTGGCGCAATCATCGTCGGCATCGCCCTGTGGGGCGGGCCTTCCGGCTGGTGGCTGGTTCCACTGATTGCGATCTTCACCTTGCTCGGCGCGCGCCTGCAACGGGCCGAAGTCGAGACGACCCGCCTCGAGCGGGCTGTGTCCCACTACGAACGCGGACTTGCCCGGCTCGAGGGCCGCTGGGACGAGGCCAGCGAAACCGGAGAACGATTCGCCGACCCTAAACATCTCTACGCCAGGGACCTGGACCTATTCGGTCCGGCCTCGCTGTTTCAACTGATCTCGGGCGCGCGCACCCGCATGGGCGAGGAGACCCTAGCGAGCTGGCTGCTCGAGCCGGCCCCGCCCGACACGGTCGCCGCCCGCCAGGAATGCGTGCGCGAGTTGTCTTCAAGACTCGACCTGCGCGAAGATCTCTCGGCGCTTGGCTCCGCGGCCAGCGTCGGGGTTCACCCCGAGCCTTTAGCCGCATGGGGCGAGCAGCCGGCCCGGTTGGACTCTCCGCAACTCCAGTTCGGCGCGCGCTCTCTTGGGGTCCTCGGCGCGCTCGCGATCGCCGCGGTAATTGCGTACCTGATGAACAAGACCGGGGCGCTGAGCCTGCCGGGAATGATCGGCCCCCTGCTGGGCGCGTATTTCACGCTGATGGCCTCGATCGCAATTGGCCTGGCCGTGGCCTACCGCTCTCGGACCGAGGAGGTTTTCAGTCAGCTTGACGAAGCCACAAAAGACCTTGATCTATTGGCCGAGGTTCTCGCCCGTCTGGAGGGAGAATCGTTCTCGGCGCAGCGGCTCGATGAGCTCGTCAATGAGCTCCAAGCGGACGGCGTGCCCCCCTCGGTTCAAGTCGCCAAGCTCCATCGCCTCATCGATCTGCTCAACTGGCGCGGGAATATGATCTTCGCGCCGTTCGCATTGTTCTTGTTTTGGGACTTGAACTTCTGCCTCGCGGTGGAAGATTGGCGTCGCCGGTTTGGGCCCGCCCTTCGGCGCTGGCTTGCCGCAGTCGGCGAAATCGAAGCCCTTTCGTCGTTCGGCGCCTTGCACTACGAGCGCCCGGAGTACTCGTTCCCTGAGTTCGTGGATGAAATGCCATTCTTTGAAGGACAGTCCTTGGCGCACCCGCTGCTGCCGCCCGACGAGGCGATCGCGAACGACATCCGCATTGATGGCGACTTGCGCGCCATCGTCGTGAGCGGATCGAATATGTCGGGCAAGAGCACCTTCTTGCGGACCGTGGGGATCAACACCGTCTTGGCGCAAGCAGGTGCGCCGGTCCGGGCCAGGCGCCTTAGGCTGTGCCGCCTGCAGGTCGGCGCCTCGATTCAGATCATGGACTCGCTCCACGAGGGGTCGTCCAAGTTCTACGCCGAGATCACTCGACTGAGGGAAATCATGAAGGCCGCCAACGCTGAGCTGCCCCTGCTGTTTCTCATCGACGAGTTCTTTCACGGAACCAACTCACACGACCGCAAGATTGGGGCCGAGGCTATTGTCCAGGGCTTGGTCAACCGCAACGCGATTGGCTTCATCACCACGCACGACCTCGCGCTCGCGCATATCGCGGATGGGCTCGGGCGTCGCGGCGTCAACGTCCACTTCGAAGATCACCTGGAAGACGGCAAGATGAAGTTCGACTACCGCATGCGGCCGGGTATCGTCGAAAAGAGCAACGCCGTCGAGCTGATGCGCTCGGTAGGGCTGGAGGTTTGACGTGGCGCACGGCTGCGCCGTGCCGCCTTGGAGCTGTGCTGCAAGGTCCGGGTCTTAGCTCGGAGACCTTGCGCCACAGGCGCAAGGCGGCACGGCGCAGCCGTGCGCCACGTCTCTAGTCCACCAACCCAAACGTCCAGAAGCCCATCCCCGAAGCGATCGCGACGTATTGCTTACCGCCGACCATGAAGGTCATCGGCGACGCCTTCCAATCCTGATTCGCTTGAAAGTGCCATAGCGGCTCGCCGGTCTCGGCGTCGAGAGCCGCGAAAGCCCCGCTATCCTCCCCGAAGAACACCAAGTCGCCTGCCGTCGAAAGGACGCCCGAGTACGTATGCGCCTTGCCGGTTTGGGCGTAGCTCCAGGCGACGCGGCCGGTTTGGATGTCGATCGCTCGAATGAACTTTTGGTTCGGGGAACCTTCAGCCAGGCGAACGGTTCCTCCTAACCAGCTACGGCCTCGCTGCCAGCGGCTGTCGTCCTTGGTGTAGGTCATGCACGACTCGTGCGCCAGCAAGTAGAACAGCTTCGTCCCGGGGTGGTAGCTCGTCGCCCACCAGTTCGTCGCGCCGCGAATAGCCGGGCAAGCGTCTGAGCCGTCGTAAGTCGGGTCCGAGCCTGGAATCACGATCGGTCGGCCGTCGGTATCCATGCCCTTCGCCCAGGTCTGCTTCACGAAAGGCTCGGCCAACAGGAACTCACCGTTCGTGCGGTCGAGGACGTAGAAGAACCCGTTGCGGTTGCCTTGTATCAGCAGCTTGCGCGGCCGGCCCTGGAACTCTTCGTCAACGAGCAGGAGGGGCTCCTGCGCGTCCCAGTCGTGCGTATCGTGCGGGGTGAACTGGAAGTACCACTCGAGCTTGCCGGTCTTGGGCTTGAGCGCCAGGACGGAATTTGTGTAGAGGTTGTCGCCCGGCCGGCGCTCGCCATTAAGATCCGGGCAAGGGTTGCCGGTCGCCCAGTAGAGCAAGTCCAACTTCGGGTCGTAGCTGCCGGTCAGCCAGGTCGCGCCGCAGCCGCGCTCGAGGACTTCGGGGTCGCCCCAAGTCTCCGACCCCGGCCCGCCTGGCTCGGGAATCGTCCAGAAGCGCCAAGCCCGCTCGCCGGTGGACCCGTAGTAGGCGTCGAGAAATCCACGCAGCCCAGTGTCGCCGGCGCTAACCCCCGCGATGACGAGATCCCCGACAACCAACGGCGCCGCGATCGCCCCGTAGTGCTCGTGATAGTCGGCCATCTCGGTGTCCCACAGCCGCTCGCCCGTGAAGCGGTTGAGCGCGATGATGTGAGCGTGGTCGGTGACGGTGAACAGTAAGTCGCCGCGAATCGCCACGCCTCGGTTAAGACCAATCCCCGGGTCGCCCACCAAGCCCTCTGTGCGCGGTTGCGAGTATCGCCAAATCTCCCGCCCCGCCGCGGCGTCGAGTGCGTACACTTGGTTGACAGCCGTGATGTACATGACCCCTGCAATCACGACGGGCGTCCCCTCGATCATGCGCATCTCCTGAATCGGAAAGAACCACTTCGGGGAGAGTTTGCCGACGTTTTCACGGTTGATCTGGTCAAGCAAACTGTGGCGGTTCGACGTGTCGCTGCCGTTGTAGGACTCCCAGTCGACGTAGGGCTCGATCTTCGCCTTGCGGAACCTGTCGCCCTCGCGGCGCAGCAAGTGAATCTTCCCGTCAGCCGTGCGAAGCTGGACGTCGAACCCGCTTTCGTTCAGCACGACGCCGCTCAAAGAGCCGCCGCCAACCAGCGCAAGCGAACCCTCGCGAGGCTCCGGCGCACGAGGGTCTCGCGCAGCCGCGGAGACATTCGCAGCGAGTTCCTTGAGATGCGCGATGACCGCGTCAAGCTCTTCCACCGGCATCTTGAACGCCGGCATACCCTTTGATGGAACGCCCTTTTCGATGATCGTCGCGAGCTGATCCGGCCGCCTTCGGTGAATCGTCACCAGGATCGAGCGGGCTCGATCCGTGCCCGACGCGTCGACCCCGTGGCAAAGCATGCAGCGAGTCTTGAATGATTCCTCTCCGCCAGCCGCGAGAAGCACGCCCGAGCAAACGAGGGCGAGTGGGAATAGCAGTTCAAGTTTCATTAGCAATCCGTCTCTATTCTGACAGGGGCGGGCATTCTGGCAGGGACGAGCTGAGCTGCTATAGCATGGCGCCCGAGCGTTAGACCGCCGGCGATTTTCTGGAACGACGGCTGGAAGATGTCGCGGCGCACAGCTCCCGGCCGAAGACATTTCCCGTTCGGCGCCAAGGACGGTGAGGGGCTAAACGGTTGAAAATAAATGGCGCGCTCGGGAGGATTCGAACCCCCGGCCTTCTGGTCCGTAGCCAGACGCTCTATCCAGCTGAGCTACGAGCGCGCGGTTCTCTTATTCTACTCTGTCGGGCGGCTATTCGCTCGGGGGCGCCAGCAAGGGCGGGCTGGGCACTTCGCCGCGAGGCCCGCTCAGCGTCAAGTCTTCGAACAGAAGGTCCGGAACCGCCCAGGTGACCAATGGCGTCCCGCCGGAAGCGCTGCGCGCGAAGGGATTGGATGAGCGAAACGTTGCGTGGTGAACCGTCTGCTGGTTCGACGCCGCCAAAATGTCCTTGAAGCTGGCCGCCGAAAGGTCGCCGAACTGGAGATTGCGTACCAGCTGTTCGCGTCCGTCGGGAAAAACCTTGTACGCCAGCACAGGCCCCCCGACGCTCGATCCAGCGCCTCCGCCGCCTCCGCCGCGCCCGCCACGACTGCGGCCGCGCGCCCCTCGCGATCCGCCAAGGCGCCGGACGATGATTCCGTACTCCTTGCGACGCTGCTCGATTGTCTTGATCAGCTGTTGCTTCAACGCGGCGCGGTCTCCCCCCTCTGATGAAGTGACGATCAGTGAGCTCGGCGAAGGGCCTCCCGCTCGCCGGCTGCCGCTGCTCGCTAAGACCCCTCGAACGGGCGTTCGCGTCGTTAGCAGCGTTTCCAAAACCCCGTCCGTGACCAGCTGTGTGGGGCCTGCCTTGACTCCTTCGTCGTCAGCCGCGTAGCGGCCCATGGACGACTCGGCGGTGGGATCGTCTTTCACGCTCAGAAAGCTTGGCAGGACGCGTGCGCCCAACTTATCGAGGAACGGGTTTTCCAGCTGGGCCGCCGCCTGCCGAAATCGAGAATCGCCCGAAATCGGGAGCCGCTGGCCCAGTAAGCTCGGCGCGAAGCCTTGGGCAAACGCCTGGACAGCCGCGACGCCTTCGAATAGCACGGGACCGTTGTAGCGGTCAAGCAGCGGCGCCTCGCGCAGGTCGCGGACACGCCCGGCCAACTCTCGTACTTGCGTCACCAACTCCGCCCTCGCCGGCAGATCGCCTTGCTCACGGCCGTAAAGCGAGAACGAGTCGGCGATCGGCAGGCCATCGGACGCCTGCGCGCTCGCGGAGGCGGCGTATGCCAAGTAGGACCGCTTGGCGGTGAAGCGCGAACCTTCCGAGCTCAGAAAGTGGACGACGATGCCGTTCCAAGTTGCCCGGACGCTCGAGTTGGTCACCTCGGGCGTTTCCCGAAAAGCGCCCGAAGTCGCCTTTACGAGCTCGGCGACTGCCTCAAAGTCAGGCTCGTTTCTGGATAGATCGTCCACCGATTGGAAGGGATCAGCCGGCGAAAAGTCCGGGATCTCTTCGGTCGTGCGCATGTTCTGCATCGCGGCCTGTTTGCCGGCGAGATCTTCGAGCGCGCTCTTGTACGCAGCGTCGGTCGTGAGCCAAAGCCGGCGACGCAACTCCTTGGGATTGTCGTCGAGCGGCGCCTGGGTGGTGCGCCCGAGTCGGCCGGCGCCGGGGCCGAGGCGCAAGAAGTTTGAATTGTCGAAATCCGGACTGCCAACGCGAACTTCAACGGTAAGAGTCCGGCCGCGACTGCGATCGTTCGAAGTGATGCTGCCCAAACGCCCGCTGATCGTCGCGATGTCGCGGTCCTCGATCCGGTAGGAGATGAAATAAGGCTTCTCGAGGTCGCCCAGCTGGAGCTTCGCCATCGAACGGTCGAGCTCAATGCTCATGACGTCAAACAGCGCATCATCGGCGAAGGCCGCGGGCGCAAGGGCAAGCAAAGCCAGAACGAAAGGGAGCCTTCTCATGGCAACAACTTCTCCTCGAATGGCGCCGGTAGGAGCGGTGGCCGATCCTGCGACTTGGCCTTTTTCTGGACCTCGATCTGCGAGATCAAGATCGGCGGCGACGCGGCCGAGACCGGAACGCCGCCCGACTCAGCCCCACAAGTGCCGTTGAACACCTCGACCTGATCCCCCGCGGCAACGACCTTGCTCAGGGCGGTGAGCGGGGTGCCGATCAAGTCGACGCCGCGAACCAGCTCCCGCTGGCCGTCGCGGTGCAGTCGGTAGACCAAGATTGGCAGCACGTTAAACGCGTTCGCCATCCGCCTGCCGGTCAGGGTGAAACCGCCTTGGATGTCTTCGAAGATCAGGCCGAAGGGCTTGTCCTGCTCCTCGAGCAACTCGATCAGGCGCTTCTCGAGATCGCTGTAGCTGAGTTTTTCAGACGAATCCACAAGCAAGCTCGACTGCCGTGCAACCGGGCGAAAGCCGGCTTGCTTGCGGCCGTGCCCGTTCGAGCTCTCAAAGCCTTCAATCGGAGTCCGCGACATCAAGAAGTTCTTGAACAAGCCGCCCTCGATAACGGGTAGGCGCTGCGCCGGCACGCCTTGGTTGTCAAAGCTGTAGGCGCCGGCGAGGTCGACGCCGCCGATCATCGGCAGGGTCGGGTCGAAGACGACCGAAAAGGTCTCCGGTAGTACGGACTCGTTGACTTTGCCCTTGAAGGTCTGGCCCTCGTCTTCCGATTTCTGGCGATGTCCCTCGAGTCGGTGCCCGAGAACTTCATGGAAGAAAACTCCGGCTGCCCGCCCAGACAGAATCGCCGGCCCGGTAAACGGTTCGACCACCGGCGCTTGCCGCAGGCCGGCAAGATCCTCGATCATGTCCTCGACCGTCGCAAGCACTTTGGCGTCGTCGGGCAAGCCGTCTGGGTCCGAAGAGAAGAATGACTCGTAGCGCGGCAGCCGCATGCCGTCGTCCGCCTTGGTGTCGGCCGAAATCGCCAGCCGGTAGTAGGGCTGCGAGGTGCGGACTCGCGCGCCCTCGCTGTTGACGTACCAGCGAGTTTCCCCCGTAACGCTAAGGGTGGCCGAGGCGTTGAAGATGTTGCCGTATGCGGAAAACGGCGCCGAATAGCGCCGAACCTTTTCTTCCCAGGCCGCACGGTCGAGCTTGACCTCGACGATCGGCTGCGCGGCCTCCTGCGGCTTCTCTCGCGAGAAATCAGCGGACTGGTCTTCGGCCTCGACGGCGACTTGGTCATTCGATTGGACCCTGGTGAGCTGCTCGACGGCGCGCTTGTAGGCGCTGTCGGTGCTGCGCCAGAGCACGTTTCGAATCGCGGCGGGGTCGTCTTCCAGCGGCGCCTCGATGTATGAGAAACCGCCGCCTCCACCGCCGAATCCGCGCCCGGAGCGACCTCGAACCGGGTGTGAGCTGTCAAATAAATAGTCTCCAACTCGAAGATCGGTGTCGAGCTGGCGCCGCCGGGAATCGACGCTCCCCGTCAGGGCGCCGAACGACGCCGACACGAAGATTCGTCGCGATTCGGTGATCTCGTAACTAAGGAAGTAAGGCGGTGGGTCTTGATTCGCGAGTCCCTCGATTGAGCGGTCGACCTCGGCGCCCATGATGTCGAGGATCGGAGTCTCGGCCGCGGACGCGCGGATGACGAGCAGAAGCGCCAGCGGAAAGTAATAAAATCGCATCGTTCGTCAGTATAGGCGCGAAGCCGCCTTACGGGGTTTCCCAACATACGTTCGCGCCTTTTGCCGCGAACGCTGTTGCCCCTCCAGGCTACGCCCGGTGCGCCTCGAGAGCGTCCCAGTCGAACTCGACGCCGTGGCCGGGACGATCCGGCGCCGTGACGATGCCGTCGACGATTTCCATCGGATGGCGCAGGTAGGCTTCCAAGCCAAACCCGTGCGCCTCGAGATACGAGGCGTTGGGGACCGCCGCCAGCAGGTGAACATGCAGGTCGTGGACGCCATGGGTCGTCACCGGCAGGTTGTGGGCCTCGGCCGAACGGGCGACCTTCATCCATGCCGTCACGCCTCCCACGTTTGAGAGATCCGGCTCGGGGAAGGCGACGCCGCCAGAGGCGATGATCTTCTGGAACTCGTAGATCGTGTGGAGGTTTTCCCCCGCCGCGATGGGGAGCCCGCCGTCCCGTGCGATGCGGACGTGCCCTTCGATATCGTCGGGGATGGTCGGCTCCTCCAGCCAGTAGACGTCCGAGTCACGGAAGGCCCGGGCGGCGCGTACGGCCTCCTCCGGGCTCCAGCGCATGTTGGCATCGACCATCAGCGGAATCTCGGGGCCCAGCAGATCCCGCATTGCTTCGACTCGTTCGACGTCTTCGGCAAGGCGGTCACGGCCGACTTTCATCTTGATCGCGCGGAAACCCCTCTCGAGGTTTTCCTGGGTCTGTTGGCGCAGCTCGTCGAGCGGCATCTCGAGGTCGATGCCGCCGGCGTAGACCTTGACCCGTGGATCGTGGCCTCCCAGAAGTCGCCAGAGCGGTTCGCCGGCGAGCTTGGCCTTGAGGTCCCAAAGCGCAACGTCGAGCGCCGAGATCGCGAATATCGCCGCGCCGCCCCGGCCGACGTAGTGCAGCGCCCGCCACATCCCCTGCCAGAGTCGCTCGACTCGCCGGGGGTCTTCGCCGATCAGCAATGGCGCAAGATCCGACTCAACGTGCGAGCGGACGGCGCCTCGGCCGGCCTTGCCGACCATGTAGGTGTATCCGACCCCCTCGGCGCCGCTACTGCTGCGAATGCGCGCCGTCACGATCGCAAAATGGCGGATCTGTCCATGTGTCGAGTCCGACAGGACCTTCGGCAGCGGAATGTCGTACTGCCCGACGATCACGGCCTCGATAGCTTCGCTCACGGTCGATCCAGTATAGTAGGCCGCTGTGATTGAGATTCAACGACTTTCGGGCGCTCTCGGGGCTCGGGTGTGTGGCCTCAATCTGGCCGAGCTGAGCGTGGAAGAAGTGGCCAAGGTCCGCCGGGCCTTCGTCGAGCACGTCGTGTTGGTCTTCCCAAGCCAGACGCTCACCCCGGCTCAGCAAGTGGCTTTCACAGCGCACATCGGACCCGTCGAGCCGCACCCGCTGGGCTCGCGCGCCGGCCGCGAGGGCCACCCGGAAGTGCTTGTGCTCGAGAACAAGCCAGGCCTGGCGGGCGCCCGCAACGATTGGTGGCACTCCGACATTTCGTTCGGAGAAGTTCCGCCGGCAGCGTCGGTGCTCTATTGCCTGAAGGCGACCGCGGGCTACGGCGACACCATGTTCTGCAACATGTACGCGGCCTACGAAGAGCTTTCCGACGGTATGAAGCGGATGCTGTCGCCGCTCACGGCCATGCACGACAGCGCGAAGCTCGCCCAACGCAACAACGCAGCCGATAGCGACGCTCAGCCTATCGCCGATATCCCGCCCGCGGTGGAGCACCCAGTCCTGCGTCGGCATCCCGAAAGCGGTCGGCTTGCCCTCTACGTGAACCCGTACTTCACCTCGCGGTTCAGCGGGATGACGCCGGAGGAAAGCCAGCCGCTACTCGAATACCTCTACGGCCAAGCAACGCGCTCGGAAAACGTCTACCGCCACAGCTGGCGCCCTGCCGATGTCGTCATCTGGGACAACCGCTGCGCCATGCACTACGGCGTCTACGACTACAGCGACGAGCGGCCCCGACTGATGAACCGCACCACGGCGGGCGGTGATCGGCCGGTTGGGGCTAACAGCGACTGACGTGGCGCACGGCTATGCCGTGCCGCCTTGCACCTGTGGTGCAAGGTCTCTTATGTGGTGTGCCGAGCATGTTTGACAGCTTGGGGGTGGAAGTCCCCTGGACAACCTGATGGAGGTGAAGTTCTAGCGAAGCGCAAGGGTGTCGTCGTGAGGCGGGGTCTGAAGGAAGCGTGGAGCAAAAGCGCGAGCCGATGGACAAGAACCGGATAGCAGGCATACGGCGTCGGACGAGCGGGCCAAGGATCGCGAAGTCCATATCCATCAAGGACGCTGGTTGTAGATTCGGCGGTTGTGCGCGGAAAGTTGTCGAGCTTACCTCGGGAGATCTGTCGTGCGTCCGGGATACCGGACTGGGGGTGGAGCAAGCGGCCTTGATCGGACGGCAGAAGTCAGCAGAGGGCATAGTAGTCCGGCGACGGACGAAGGCCCGAACGGAGGTCGTGGCCAGTAGGCGGCGTGACTCATGAGCGGTAAGCGGCAGAAGATCCAACTGGAGTTGGCCTTCATGGACGAGGGTAGGAGTGAAGCTCCGAGAGCGTCCGGGGAAGGGACCGAAACGCTCGCGGCGGAACGCGGGACCGAAAACCCGGCGATGAACGGAGGGTGGATGGAAAGAGTCTGCGAGCGGGAAAACTGCAAGCGGGCGTTGGCGCGAGTCAAGGCGAACAAGGGGAGTTCGGGGGTGGACAGGATGACTGTCCAGCAGTTGCCGGAGTACCTGAGGCAGCATTGGCCGGCGATCCGAGAACAGTTGTTGAGCGGGACCTACAAGCCGCAACCGGTGAGGCGGGTCGAGATCCCGAAGCCGGATGGCGGGGTGCGCAAGTTAGGCATCCCGACGGTGTTGGACCGGTTTGTCCAACAGGCGGTAATGCAGGTGCTGCAAGGCAGCTGGGACCGGACGTTTTCTGATCACAGCTACGGGTTTCGACCCAAGCGCTCGGCTCATCAGGCGGTGGAGCAGGCGCAGCAGTATATCGCGTCGGGCCGCCGCTGGGTGGTGGACATGGATCTGGAGAAGTTCTTCGACCGAGCTGTTCACAATTGTCCTAGCGGAGCGGCACGACAAACTGATGGCGAAGATTGCAGCACGGGTCAGCGACAAGCGTTTGCTGAAGCTGATCCGGGCGTTTCTTAAGGCCGGGGTGATGGAAGGCGGGCTGGTGAGTGCGGTGGATGAAGGGTCCCCGCAAGGCGGACCCTTGTCGCCCCTGCTGTCGAACATCATGCTCGACGAGTTGGACCAAGAGCTAGAGCGACGCGGTCTGCGGTTTGTGCGTTATGCCGACGACAGCAATATTTACGTGCGTAGTCGTCGAGCCGGGGAACGAGTGATGGCGAGCGTTACGCGATTCATCACGACGAAGCTCAAGCTCAAGGTCAACGACTCCAAGAGCGCGGTGGGGCGGCCAGGGGAGCGGAAGTTTCTGGGCTTTAGCTTCACGAGCGGACGAAAGCCGAAACGGCGTATTGCGCCCAAGGCGATCGGACGGTTCAAGAAGCGGGTGCGGGAGCTGACGGGCCGCAATCGCGGCGTGAGTATGGAACGGATGGCGGGTGAGCTGTGGCAGTATCTGCAAGGCTGGCTGGGCTACTTCGGGAAATGCGAAACGCCGACGGTGTTGCAACGCCTTGGCGAGTGGCTCAGGCGCAGGCTACGGTCTGTGATCTGGACGCAGTGGAAGCGGGGATGGGTGCGGTTCAAACAGTTGCGCAAACGGGGTGTAGGACGCGACCTCGCCGCACAAACGGCGGGCAGCGCTCATGGCCCATGGCATCTCGCGAACAGTCCGGCCTTGCGCTATGCCCTGACCTGACTAACGCCCACTTCGACTCGCTCGGAATTCCGAGGTTTACCTGTCGTTGATCGCTCAAACCGCCGAACCGCCGGATGCGGACCCGCATGTCCGGTGGTGTGGGAGGGGCGGAGCCGCGAGGCTCCCCCCTATCCCGATCCGCAGGCGACACGACCCGAACCTCCGGCGAACCCGAAAAAGAGACCTTGCGCTACAAGCGCAAGGCGGCACGGCACAGCCGTGCGCCACGTCTCTGCCCGCGAATCTGCAATGCTTCGGGCATCCACTCTTCGAGCTGCCGGATTCGCGTCTCGTGGCTCGGGTGCGTCGACATAAACTCCGCCGCCCGCCGCTCGCCTCCCCCATTCGCACCCAAAGCTCGGTAGCCTCCGTGGGGTCATAGCAAGCCCGCGCCGCGTAGACGAGCCCCATGTAGTCGGCTTTCGATTCGTGATCCCGTGAGAAGGGCAAAAGCACCCCGTACTGAGCCCGGACGCCAAGCGCCCCCATTACCATATTCTGCGTCTGTGGGTCCATATCGCCCAACGCCATCAACGCCATCCCCGCCGCCAGCGTCCCAAGCTGAGCCAGCTTCTGATGGGCCATTCGCTCAGCGCCGTGCCTGGCAATTGCATGCGCGATCTCGTGGCCCATAACGCGTTCGCCTGCTCTGACTGGATCACGTTGAACTCCCAGTCAAAGCCAGGATCCTCGGAAACCGCCGCAATGCGTCGGCCGATCTCGCGAACCTGATCAACGATTTCACCGCTCTGCAAGACCGCTTCGCGACTCAAGATCTGCTGGTACGAGTCGAGCCCCAGCGCCATCTCTTGGTCGCGGCTCATGTCGACGAGCTGTGTCCTTCCTGTAAGGGGAACGGTCTCTTGGTTCGAAAAGTAGTAGTAGGCCAGGTAGCCCATGAACAACAGCACGGGCAGCAGGCGAAGGCGTCCCCGGCGACGGCTGCCTTGCGCCCGACAGATCGTCGTCTCATCGGTCTGAACATTCGTGGGTCTCGGCGCGTCTTTACAAGACGAGGGACATTCTACCCCGACCGATAAACTGGGAACTGACCGCCGTCTGCTAGCGTACGTCTTGTAAGGAGATCTCGATGAAGCCGATCACATTGGCGCTATTACTTGCTCTTTCGTTCGTGCCGGCGCAATTCGCCGCCGGACTTGATGACGCGGCCCGGCTGCTGCCGGCCGACGCGACGGCTCTCATTGGCATTAATGTCGCGTCCGCGAAGAACTCTGTTCTCTATTCCCGATTCGAGCAGCACATGGACGCGGACGACCCCGACAAGCTCGACGACTTCGCGCTGCAAACTGGCCTCGACCCGCGCACCGATCTCGACCGGCTGACCGTCGCCATGTGGGGCCCGCGGGCTGAAGAGTCAATCCTGATCGTGGCCCAAGGACGCGCTCGAGTAACGCCCGGAGCTCAGGCATTCGTCGATATGGTCTCCCAAGCCGGATCGCATCACGGGATCCCGATCTACGAGGGCCGCGAGCGCACCGACTCCAGACCGATGCACTTCTCCTTCCTCGACGAGGCGACGCTCATCGCCGGAACGCCCGGAGCGGTCATTGACGGCATCGAACGCCACGTGGCCGGCGGCCCCAGCGCATTCGACAACGACACTTTGATGGGCCTGGCGTCCATTGCGGAGGCTGATGGCCAGCTCTGGATGGTCTCGCGCCAAGCCGGCGATTTTCTGAGCCGCGCACCGGCCCTCCCCGGGGCTCGAGACCCGCGACTGCTCCGGATACTCTCCGCGATGGAGGAGACGACCTTCTCGCTGAACATCGTCGACGGCCTGAACCTTGTGCTTGCCGGCGTTTGCGGTTCAGCCGCGGATGCCCAGACCCTAGCGACGGCTGTTCGCGGCATGATGGCGATCGCCCAGCTAGGAGCCGGCCCCGAGGGCGGAATGCTGAGCATGCTCGACCAAATCCGAGTGACCGATCAGGACAATACCGTTGAAGCGGCCCTGGATCTGACAGCGAGCGAGCTCGACGACTGGATTCGAGTGTTCGAGTCTACGATCCGACAGCCGGCGGACTAGTTCCAACAGTCGTTACTTAGGGCCGGAGGTCTAACCGAGGGACTTGGAGCCGCGCGCGGAAGCAAGCGGTTGCTCGAATTCGCGACAACCGCTCCCTTCCGGTCGCGGCTCCGAGACCCGCCACAACCCGCTAAGTAAACAGCAGGCTAGCCCAACCTCGTCCGACCGCTTGCTTTACGCGCGCGGCCCAAGTCCACGATAAACAGATGGGAGCGATGATCCGCCCGATTCATCCGGCCTTTGTCGCAGAAGTCAGCGGCGTGGACCTGCGCCGGCCGCTCAGCTCCGCGGACGTGGAGACCATCGACGCCGGCATGGCGCAATATGGCGTGCTGGTCTTTCACGGCCAAGAGATTAGCGATGAGCAGCAAGCCGCCTTCAGCCGCAACTTCGGCGAGCTCGAGCTGCCGGACAAGAGCTCCCACATTGCCAAGGAAGAAGACCGCCGGCTCGGCTCGGAAATCGCCGACCTCTCGAATCTCGACAAAGAGAACAAGCTCTTCGCACGCGAAGACCGCTATCGCATGTTCAATCTCGCCAACCGGCTGTGGCATTCCGACAGCTCGTTCAAGGCGATTCCGGCCAAGTATTCGCTGCTTTCAGGCCGCGTCGTAACAACCGAGGGCGGGGAAACTCAGTTTGCCGATATGCGGGCCGCCTACGACGCGCTCGACCGCAAGACCCAGGCTGAAATCGAGAATCTCATCTGCGAGCATTCGCTGATCTACTCCCGCGGCGCGCTCGGCTTCGACGAGCTCTCCGAGGACGAGAAGCAAAGTTTCAAGCCCGTCCGGCAAAGCCTGGTGCGGGCCCACCCCGTCTCGGGACGCAAGTCGATCTATCTTTCGTCGCACATCGGACAAATTATCGGCTGGCCGCGCCCCGAGGCGATGTGCCTGATTCGCGACTTGACCGAGCATGCGACCCAGCGTGAGCTCGTTCATACGCACATCTGGCGTCAGTACGATCTGGTGATCTGGGACAACCGACAGACGATGCACCGCGTCCGACCGTTCGACGACGTCGGTGAAGTACGCGACATGCGCCGGACGACCGTCGCCGGCGATGCGCCGACAGCCGAGCAAGTAGCGGCCTAGTCTTCGGGAGCGCCAAACGCCAACAGTACGTTCCCCGGCTTGCCGCCCCATTGCGTGTAGCCGGAGCTGACCAGCACCAGTCCGTCGACAACGGCTGGCCCGGCGGCGTTGAGCGAGCCTCCAGCGGCCTTGACTCCGTTCACCGTCGCCGCACTCGCGCTGAGCGCGGCGAGGAGTTGAACGGTAATGAGAGCTCGCAACGCTCCAAAGTTTATCAGGGCGACACGCCGATCGTGGCTTGATTGCTTACTTGATCCCCGACTGAAAACTCGATTGTCACCGCGTCGCCGGGCTCGATTCCGTCCGGGATTCGCACATTGACCTGGTACACGCCGACGAACCCAGGCGCCAGCCCGGAAAAGAGGACCTCGGCGACCTCGCTTCCGATTCGAACAGTGACGGTCAATTGCGTGCGCGCTAGCGGATCCGACAGCGCCGCCTCGCCCAGGCCGGGCGGGTTGGTCACAGGGCCCAATCCCGTGCAAAAGACCTCCAGAATCTCGCCAGGCCGAGCATTGCGTCCGGCAACTCCGGGGAACTCGCCTGCCACAAGCCCCGTCCCCGCAACCAGCGCGGCAGCCTGACCGGAGCCATCTTGCGTCAACGTAAAAATGGCCGGCGCCGCCTCGCGCAGTTCTATCTCCAGCGGAGCGCTTGCGGCGGTAACGTTCGAAGTCTCAATTTCTACGTTTCGGCCGACGTCAAGCGGAAGAAAGAAGTTGATCTGGCCCGGTCCCACAAACAGCAGCGGAACCGGCGTGCCGTTAAGCCGCACCTCCACCGCGTTGAGCCGCACGGGTAAGGGCAAAGCGGTCGAAACCGACGAACCGTATGCGAGGTTCGCCCCGAAAAGCGAGACAAGCGTCCCCTCGGCGAGCTGTTCCGACAAGCTTGCGGCGTTGACGACTGCGCCGATCCGCGGCGCTGTCGCCGGGTCGAGATAGAAGACGTCGTGGGTCTGCGAGAACGTGCCGCCGGCGCGAGGCCCGCCCCCAGGCAGAAATACCCGCTGGCCAACGACCGCTCCGTAGAACCCATGGCGGGGAAAAGGCATCGGCGCGAGCGTCCGCCAGGTATTGGTCGCTGGGTCGTACTCTTCGACCTGCGCGTACGTCCCTTCCGGGCGGCCACTAGGGCCTTCACCACCGAAGACGATGATACGGTCGTGGACGAGGCCCGAAGCAATTCCCCCGCGCGCCGTCGGCATGCGGGCTTTGCGGGTCCAAACGTTCGTCGCCGGGTCGTATTCGAGCGTGTCGGGCTGAACGGTGTTGATTCCGCCCACTCGCCCCCCGATCGCATAAACCTTGCCGCCGACCGCCTGGGCGGTAAGGTGAGTCCGCCGACCCGGGAGGACTGCCAGGTTGTCCCAGCGATTCCGCTCGGTGTCGTAGACCTCAAACGCCGTCCCGGATTGCTGCGCCCCTTCACCACCGGCAACGTAGATCTTCGACCCGATCACCGCGACCCCCGACCCTCCGCGCGGAACGGTCATCTTGGCTCGCTCGGTCCAAACATTCGTTGCCGGGTCGTACTCGAACGTCTGATTCGTCAGAAATCCGCGCCCGATGCGGATGCCGCCAGCGAAGTACAACTTCCCGTTGACCGAGGCGAGATTGCAGTGGTCGGCGCCAAGAGCAATCGGCAGCGGCGCACCCTCGGACCACGCATCGCGGACCGTGTCATAGATGAACAGCCGGCGACTGCGAAGCCCGTCGGGAGTAATCCCACAGGTGAGGTAGACCTTGTCGCCGATCGCCGCGGAAGACACCTCCGTCGCAGCAATCGGGAGCGGCGCTCGATTTTCCCAAAGGCCAACACCCTGGCCCCAAGCCTGCGCGACGCATAACAGCGTCGCCGCCAAGCGCGGCGTGAGCATCACTCTATTCTGGGGGGCGGGAGTCAGCCCGGCAACCAGTGGCTCAAGCGCGCGCCTCGATGACAATCCTCAGACGCTTCGATAAGTCCGCCCGGAACTGACTCTTGGCCGTCTTGCTGGGAACCAAGTCAGGCTTCACCTGTCTCAACGGAGAGCTGCAAGCGAGTTCGCTATGAGAGTAGTTGCTCTCAAGCGGAACGTGCTCCAACGCGAAGTCAAAAGGGGTCCCGGCGCGATCCACGCCCTTTGGCAGATCTCGGCTGGCGAACGCGAATACGCCATGGCCGTCGTAGCCGCCATCATCTGAAAACAGCACGTCCTCAGCTCGACTGTACTTCGAGCGATTTACCGACGCGCGCGGGAACGGCACGGCGGCCGGTAGAAGCTCTCCGTTGGCAAAGTGCCTGGTTTCGAAGCGCCGGAAAACATCCTCGCTATCCGAGAACACCGGATCAATCGGGCGACCTCGCCGAAAGAGGCGATCAGGCCGCTTCCGATCCAATGTAGACACGAATTCTCTTGGCGGCTCTTAGAAACTCGGCGCGTTCGGATTCGAGTTCCCACACAATCGGGTCGTCTTCGTCGCTATACATAACGGCAACCACGTCCCCGTCGTTAAAGAACTCGACCTGGGCGACGCGGCCACGGTCGACAAAGCAAACAGCCATGCCGCCTTCGACCGACGGGACAACAGCCGCCGGGTGGAAGTCCAGCTCCTCAAGGGCGCTAAGGAAGTCTCTTGCTATCTCGGCGGACTTTGCGTTCGGCGGTGCGGCGTCGTAGCTATCCCAACCATGTCGAAGAAGTAGAGCTTCGTCAATCGACTTCACCCACCGGCCCATCTCGAATCCGGGATCCCGCATACCGGTTCCGCGACCGCTCGGCATCACAGATGGGACTGAGGTCGGCACGATCGTTCTCATTCTACGGCATGCTCAGTCTTCATCCTGCGCGCTTGCCAACCGATTAATCACCGACAAATCCTCTAGCGTCGTGATGTCGCCGGACACTTGGTGCTCAGTCACGATCTCCCGCAACAACCGCCGCATAATCTTTCCGCTACGCGTCTTCGGCAGCCCGTCGCTGAAGCGAATCTGCGCCGGACGAGCGAACTTGCCAATCTCCTTGGCGACCCACTCGCGCAGTGTCGCCGCAAGCTCGTCACTCGATTCGTAGCTGGACTTAAGGGTCACAAACGCCACAACCGCCTGCCCTGTTAGCTCGTCGGGCTTGCCGATCACGGCCGCTTCGGCCACGGCCTCGTGACGCACGAGCGAAGACTCTAGCTCGGCCGTCGAGAGCCGATGCCCGCTAACGTTCATCACATCGTCGACCCGGCCTAGAACCCAGATATACCCATCCTGATCCCGCCGCGCCGCATCGCCGACGAAGTAGCAGCCGTCGATCTGGCTCCAGTAGGTCTGCTTGAACCGCTCCGGATCCCCCCACAGCGTGCGGAACATCGCCGGCCACGGCCGCCGCACGACCAGGTACCCTTCGCTGCCCTTTGGGACGGAGTTGCCTTCCATGTCGACCACGTCCGCCCCCACGCCCGGCAGTGCGAAGGTCGCGGAGCCAGGCTTGAGGTCCGTCGCCCCCGGGAGCGGTGAGATCATGATCGAGCCCGTCTCGGTCTGCCACCAGGTGTCGACGATCGGGCAGCGGCCGCCGCCGATGACGCGGTGGTACCACTCCCAAGCCGACGGATTGATCGGCTCGCCCACCGACCCCAGCAAGCGCAAGCTCGTCAAGTCATGCCGCGCCGGAAGCTCGTCACCCGCCTTGATGAACGCCCGAATCGCCGTCGGCGAGGTGTAGAGAACGTTGACCTTGTACTTGTCGACGATCCGCCAGAAACGGTCCCACTCCGGGTAGTCCGGCGAGCCCTCGTACATCACCGTCGTCGTCCCCGCCAGCAGCGGGCCGTAAACGATATAGCTATGTCCTGTCACCCAACCGATGTCGGCCGCGCACCAGTAGGTGTCGCCGTCCTTGATATCGAAGACCCATTTCATCGCCGTCGACACTTGGACTTGATATCCACCCGTGGTGTGGCAAATCCCCTTAGGCTTGCCCGTCGTCCCCGAGGTGTAGAGCACGTAGAGCGGATGCTCGGCGTCCAGCTCCGCGGGCGGACAATCCTCCGACGCGTCCTTCTCCAAAACTTCCCAGTCGTGGTCGCGCCCTTCGGCCATCGTGATCTCATCGCCCGTTCGCCTATAGACGATCGAGTGCTGCACGCCCGGGCAATCCTTCAAAGCGTCATCGACAGCGCCCTTGAGCGGGACAGTCTTCCCCCGCCGATAGCCACCGTCCGCCGTGATCACCAACGTCGCGTCGAGATCGAGGATCCTGGTCTTCAGCGCCTCTGCCGAGAAGCCGCCAAAAACAACCGAGTGGATCACCCCCAACCGTGCACAAGCCAGCATCGCGATCGGCAGCTCCGGTATCATCGGCATGTAGATGATCGCCCGGTCCCCGGCCTGATACCCAAGGTCTTTGAGGACGTTCGCGAACTTCCGCACGCGCCGGGCAAGCTCCTGATACGTCAAGATCTGCTGGTCGCCGGGCTCGCCCTCCCAAATGATCGCCGCGCGATTCTTGCGCCAGGTCTCCAAATGCCGGTCGAGGCAGTTGTACGCCATGTTCGTCTTGCCGCCGACGAACCATTTGTAGTGCGGCGCATCGGAGCTATCAAGCGTCGTGTCCCACCTCTTGAACCAATGAATATGCTCCTCGGCCAGGTCAGCCCAAAACCCTTCAGAATCCTTCTTCGCCTGGTCGAAAAGGGCCTTGTAAGCCTCCATACCGGAGACGTTGGCCTTGCTCTTGAATTGCTCAGAAGGGGAGTAAAGTTCGGACGACATCGTGATTACCTCTTAGCGCTATACGAAGCCAACAGCATATCGAACACGAGCCATACTTGAAGGAGAGTGAACCTCCTCGCGCACGCCTACCTTGCGGGTGAAGACGAAACCGCCCTCGCCGGCCAGTTCGTCGCCGACTACCTCACCCCAGGTTGGAAACAGCGTCTGCCGCCTGCGATGCTCCGCGAGATCCGTTGTCACCAGCGAATCGACGCTTTCACGGACACCCACCCTGTCGCTCGGCGCACGGCCCGCCTCTTCCCAGCTCCGTTCATCCTCTATCGGGGCATCCTCGTCGACATGTTTTACGGTCATTGCCTTGCGGCCAACTGGGGGAGTTACTCCGACATTCCACTCGAAGACTTCGCCGCCCGCACCTATCGCGCACTCGGAAACCAGCGCAAGCACCTAGGTAAACACCTCCGACGCGTACTGCCGAAAATGGCCGCCGGCGATTGGCTCACCGCTTACCGCACACCTGTAGGAATCATCCGCGCCCTCGGCGGGCTTTCCAAGCGCCTCAAGCATGAAAACCCTCTAGGCGAAGCCGGCCCCCTACTCGACGAGAACTACGAAGCGATCAACTCCGACTTTCGCGAATTCTTTCCACTCCTGGTGGCGGAAATCCAACGCTGGCGCGCCGAGAATACCGATCCTAAGTAGGCCTAGGCCGCCGACGGCGGCGCGAAACTCTCCACAACGATTTGGTCTTCGTGCAGGCGCGCCTGCGCCAGATCATAGGCAGCCTGCATTCGGCTCCAAGTGTCGGCGGTCGACCAGCCCGCCTTCTCGAAACGGATAGCCATGTCGGGCGATACCCCTGCTTGCTGATTGATCACCCGCGAGAGCGCGGCGCGGCTGACGCCAAGCTTCTTGGCCGCTTCGGTTACGGTGAGGCCGAGCGGCTCCACACAGTTAATCCGGACCGATAGGCCGGGATGAGATGGGTTCTTCATCGGCATGGTTTTGCGCACCGTACAGTGGAGCGTACCACGCGTCAACATGAACGTTCCTAGAGTTGGCCGAATCGGCCACAACCTTTCCCTGACCCGGACGAGCCGGAATCCAAAGGTCAAAGGTTCGGCGAATTCCGAGCACCCTGCGTCAGCGGGGTGTCTTCCGCTTGCTGTTGCGACTGTCGCCCCGGTTATGGGAAGACACCCCGCTAACGCAGGGTGCTCGGAATTCGCGCCGGATTTGTGCGGGGATCGGTTACAGAGGTACTTCCGGTCGCGGCTCGGACACGCCGACGCGGTTTGGGGCAAGTATTGGGGCAAACGCGAAGCCTCTCCGCTGCGTCCAACAAAAAGAGTCCTCAACAAGATCTCGCACGGAGGAATAAACACCATGAAATCAGGCGTCTGGAGCCGCTCCCGATTCGGGAAGGCCTTTCTTTCTCTTTTCGGCGTTTTCGCCTTAGCTATTTCGATAGGGTCGCTCGTAACCGTCGATCCCGGCGCGGCGACCGCTTCGCCGGCGTTTCCCGATCTAGCCCCCGCCGAGCGCTCGGCTGACTCGGCGACGTTACCCGCGAGCGGCACATTCGCACCGCTGGTCAAGAAAGCCGCCCCGGCGGTCGTCAGCATTCAGGCCGTCAAGACCGCGAAAGCGCCGGACGCGCGGCAACTGCCCTTTTTCTTCAACCCCGAAGACGCCCCCCAGCGCCGCCAGCGCGGCCTCGGCTCCGGCGTCATCATCACCCCTGACGGCTATATCCTCACCAACCACCACGTGGTCGAAGACGCCGACGACGTCAAAGTCGTGCTCAGCAACGACCGCGAATTCGAAGCCGAAATCGTTGGCAGCGATGCAAAGACCGACATCGCTGTCCTCAAGGTCGAGGCAAGCGACCTGCCGACGATGAAGTTTGGCAACTCCGACTCGGTCGAAGTCGGCGACATCGTGCTCGCGATCGGCAACCCTTTCGGCCTCGGACAGACGGTCACCATGGGCATCGTCGGAGCAACCAGCCGGCAATTCGGCATCATGAACCGGCAGAACGGTTACGAAGACTTCATCCAAACCGACGCCGCGATCAACCCCGGCAACTCCGGCGGCGCCTTGGTGAACACCCGCGGCGAAATCGTCGGAATCAACACGGCGATCCTGTCGCGCTCAGGTGGCAACAACGGCGTCGGATTCGCGGTGCCGATCAACCTGGCCCACCACGTGATGACGCAACTCTCCGAGAACGGGCGTGTGATTCGCGGCTACATGGGCGTGGGCATCCAAGACGTCGACTCTGGGATGGCAAAGGCCTTCGGCGCGCCCGACGCGCGGGGAGCCGCCGTGACAACGGTCGAGCCCGGCGGACCGGCAGACGAGGCCGGCTTCAAGCAGGGCGACATCATGCGCTCAATCGACGGCCAGGCGGTCGAAAACAATCAAGACCTGCGCCTACGGGTCGCACGCATTCGCCCCGGCGAGTCCGTTGACGTCACCGTTTGGAGAGACGGCCGCGAACACGACCTCGACATCACGCTGGCCGAGTTCCCAACCGACGACGCCATCGCTCGCGGGCCAAAAACCTCTGAGCGCACGCCGCTTGGGATCTCGGTCGAGGAGCTAACCCCCGCCATCGCGGCCCAGCTCGAGCTCGACCCCAGCACCAAGGGCGTCGTCGTCGGCAAGGTCAAGAGCGGTTCGCCCGCCGCCGAAGCCGGCCTCAGACCCGGCGACGTCATCACCGAAGCCGCACGGAAACCCGTGACGGGCCTAGCGGACTTCCGCGAAGCTGTCCGGGATGCGGGCGACGGACCGATCTTGTTCCTGGTCGAAAGCCGCGGCGCTACGCGATTCGTGGTCGTCGAGCCCTAAAGCGGGCTTGGCATGCCAAGCCCCTACGTCGGATGGACCGCTGTCGTAGGGGCGAGGCACGCCTCGACCGCGTGAAGTGACGGCTGGCCGACTACTCCAGGTTCATTTTTCGCCGCAGAGAATGGAAGCGCGGATCGTCGCGAATGGGGTCGAAGCGCGGCCACGTCGTGTAGATCGCGAGCCCCTCGCGTGTTTCGACAGCCCTCTCGTATGAGCTCAAGGCTTCATCGTCTTCGCCGAGCCCGACTTGCACCGTGGCGATCAGGAAGTAGGACGGAAGGCCCTTGTCCTGGCGCGCTTGTAGCTCGGAAAGAGACTTTTGCGCTTCTTCGCGCCTGCCGGCTTTGGCCAGCACATATCCGAAAGTGCCATGTAGCAAGGGGTCATAGTCCAGCGAGTCACAAGCCTTTCGCAGAGATTCTACTGCATCGTCAATCTTCCCCGCCCAGTATAGGGAGAGGCCAAGATACACGTGCGAAACAGTATGTTGCGGGTCAAGTTCTAACGCCTGTCCGCTGGCCTGGATGGCAGCTTCATAGTCACGCCGAAAGAACTGACACATCGCGACCTTTCGAATCGTTTCCACCGAGAGCGGATCGAGCTCGCGCGCCCGCTGCGCCTCGGCGAGACCCTCATCGAAGCGGCCGGCCGGAATCAGCAACTCCGCTAGCCAGGAGTGGACGTCGGGGTTTTCCGGATTCAGCTTCAGCGCTCGGCGCAACGCGGCTTCAGCCCCGGGCCAGTCCCAATCGGAAAACATCACTGACAAGCCGTGGAACATGTGAGCCTCGGCTAGGCTTTCGTCCATCTCGATCGCCTTCAACGCCAGGGACTTTGCTCGCGTAAAGCCGATGTCCGGCGCCGTCCAACCGAGTACCGAAAGCGCGGCATGCCCGAAAGCCTCGGCGGCGTAGGCCTGCGCGAAGGCCGGATCGAGTTGACGAGCTTGTCTTAGAAGGTCGACGCCCTTATGCATACTGGAGTGAACCCCAAGCGTGAGACAGTCGAAATCGGGACAGGTTACGATTCACCGCAAAACGCTTGCCTTCTTCGCTGTATCGTCGCACGCTGGTCCTAGCCGGGGAAGCGGAAGCGGGCTCTGCTGGAGAGCAACCCGCCAAGGAATACCCGGCCGCAAACTCATCAAGACGATGAGCGCCGGGGGCGGCCGCCAAGGTCGCTCCCGGCTTCTCCAACGCCGGCGATGTCTCCCTGCCCGCCCAGGGCCCATCGGATTGATAGATTTGCCTATGCCTCTCAAAACTCATACTTCGGATTCCTCGCTGCTGTTGCCGCCGGCCGCGCCAGCGCTTCAAACTCCGCCGGCGGACGATATCCCAACGCCGAATGCAGCCGGCGTTGGTTGTAGATCTCATCAATGAACTCGCCGATCGATGCGCGCGCCTCGTCAAGCGTGCGATAACGCTGCAACCAAACCTCCTCCGCCTTCAACGTCTTCATGAAACTCTCCGCCCGCGCGTTGTCGTAGGGGTTGCCGCGGCGGCTCATCGAGATGATCGCGCCGTGCTGCTCCAGCAGCTCGACATAGGCGCTCGAAGCGTACTGTACGCCTTGGTCGGAATGATGCATCCACCCCGCGGCAGGGCGTCTGAGCTCGAGCGCATCGCGCAACGCCCCTACAGCCAGCTCAGCTTTGAGCGTCGTCCCCAGCCGCCAGCCGACCACGCGTCGCGAGTAGGCGTCCAACACCACGGCGAGGTAGACGAACGCCTCGCGCAAGCGAATGTAGGTGAGATTGCCACAACTGATCGACGCCGTCCACATTCAGGTGCGCCGCTAGATTCGGATAAACAGGTAAGAAGTGGTTCGAATCCGTTGTTAGCACGAAGCGCCGCTTGAGTACCGCCAGCAAGTTGTCCTTACGCATCATCCGCAGGACCTTTTTGTGATTGACGAGGAAGCCTTGGCGGCGCAGCTCGGCCGTCACGCGGCGGTAGCCGTAACGACGATTCTCGAGCGAAATCCGCTGCATGCGGTCACGCAATTCCATGTCGCACTCGGCGGGCGACGACACGGCGAGCCGGCGATAGAACCCGGCGCGATTCACGCGTCCGAGCTCGCAGGCGTGTTCGACGCTGAGCGAGCCTTTGGCGCTGATCTGCTCGACGATGGAGTAGATCCGCTCGCGCCACCGGCGTCGTTGGTCGGGGCTGCGAGGTTCAAGGCGCGAAAGGCTTGTCCGAAAAAATCGAGCTCTGCGGCTTGTTTGCCGAGCAGTCGTTCGAGCTCTGCGATGCGTTCGTCGCGCGGATCGCGAGGGATCTTGGGCGGCGCCGAGCGGCCGGGTTTCGGCCGGCCTCGCCGCCGGCTCAAGCCGTTGACGCCTTCCTGGCGATAGGCGTCCCGCCAGCGGTACAGCAGGCTGCGCTTGACGTCCAACTCGCGGCTTAGCGCTGTGCCGCTCTGGCCGGCTAGGAGCCGCCTGGCGGCGGCTTCCTTGAACTCCACCGTGAACTCCCGCGGCTTGCGCGGCTTGAGACTTTCCATCCTGGACTCCTTTCCATTCGCTGAAATTCGTCCCGAATTTCAATGTCTCATTTTTAGGGTTCACTCCATACTGTCGCCCGTCAAACGGTAGATCAGATGCTTGCCCCGTAGGTAGAGTTGGTAAGCCTCGTCGTTGGAGGTTGGTTTCTCCACCAATCGTTGATTTCCCATCAGCTTGATCTTGAGCTGACTCGCGATAGCCTGCGCGATCTCGTCTTGCACGTCGAAGATGTCTTCGAGAACCCGGTCATAACGCTCGGTCCAGACCTGATCTCCGTCGGCTGTGGCGATCAGCTCGACGCTGATTCGCACACGGTCGCCCGCCCGCCGAACACTGCCTTCTAGGACATGGCTGACATCGAGAGCCTCGACAATTTCGTGTAGTTGGGGCCGCTTGCCTTTGAAATGAAAGGCCGAATTGCGAGGGATGACGCGCAGATCTTTGAGCTTGCCGAGCGTTGTGATCACGTCCTCGGTGACGCCGTCGGAAAAGTATTCGTCTTCGGGGTCGCTGCTCCGGTTTTGGAAAGGTAGGATGACGACCGAGGGTCGCTCCGCGGTCTTCTCACGCGACGGCGAGGGCTTGGCCTGGGCGGCCTCTCGCAAAGCCGTGCTCAAGTCCGCCCCATCGCTGTAGCGGTCACCGACTTTCTTCGAAAGGCACTTGCGGACGACATCCTGGAGGCGACCCACTGAGGCCGGCAGCGGCTCAGGCTGCTCATTCAAGATCGAGTAAACCACCGCCTGCTCGTAGTGCCCGCGAAACGGCGGCTGCCCGGCCAACATTTCGTAGATCACGCAGCCAAGTGCCCAAACATCCGTACGCGGGTCCACCTCAGCCCCGGTCGCTTGCTCGGGCGACATGTAGGCGCATGTCCCTAAGGTCGTCCCCTCGCGAGTGAGCTTCGACTCCGCCGAAGCCAACTGCGCCAGCCCAAAGTCGAGGATGACTCCGCGCCCGCCGGAGGTCACGAACAGATTCGCCGGCTTGATGTCACGGTGCACGACTCCCTGGGAATGGGCCTCGGCGAGCCCCTCGGCAAACTCTTTCGCCAAGTCCAATGCCCGGCCCAAGTCAAGCGGGCCGGCCTCGATCTCATCCGCTAACTCTTGACCGTCGAGGTAGGCCATCGCAATAAACGTTCGACCATCGGCCTCATCGATTTCATGGACCGTACAGATGTTGGGATGCTGCAAAGCCGCCGCCGTTTTCGCCTCACGAATGAAGCGCTTGCGGACGTCTTCGCTCGAAACCAGGTGGGGCGCAAGAAACTTGAGCGCGACGGTGCGATCGAGGCGCGTGTCCTGGGCCTTGTAGACGACGCCCATGCCGCCCTCGCCGAGCTTGGCGAGAATCTTGTAGTGACTGATTGTCTGGCCGACCAAGGTCCGTCGATTGTACCGCCCCAGCGATGCCCACTCATTGCGAGGGCGTGAGGGATCAACCTTCACTCGAAACCCTTCTGACCACCGACTCAACGCCGCGGCCCGGAGCCGCGACCGGGAGGGAGCGGTTGCCCGAGTAAGCGACACCTGTTGCATCCTTGGCCAACCGCTTGCTCCCGCGCGCGGCTCCGAGCGAACGAGATCGACGTGGTACATCTCAAAACGACTGGCCAATGCTGAAGAAGAATTCCCCGAGGCTTTCGGCGGGTTCGCGATCTGAGGCGGGGCGCCTGAAACCCCCGCCTCCCGACGGAGGTGCGAAATGTATTGGGTCGCGCGGCACGGCGCAGCCGTGCGCCAAGTCATTCTCGGCTTGGCAAGGGACGCTGGATGGGCTCGGGCTCCGAGCGGCGAATCAGCCAGTCAACGGATGAGCCAAAACCGCTGACCACTGGAGCTCCGACGGCGATGAAAAACAGCACCGACCCGAGCAGCCAGCCGACAACGGGGACGAACTGCAACACCGCCACGATCACTGCCCCAAGCGCCGCGCCGGCGTCGAAACGAATCGACGCCGAAGCCACCCGAGCGATGGCCAGGCAGATCCCCGCATAGCCAAAAGCCGCAAGCACGAACGGGACAAACACGACGGGCGGGAAGAACCACACCAGAATCGAGATCACTACGACCGAGACGAACATCACTCCAAGGCCGACGAGGAAGGACATCCCCGCCCGGTTCGCCACCGTGTCGCGCAGTATCTCAGTGCGAGCTTCGCCGAAGATGATTGCGGCCAGAAATGAAGTGAGCGCAAACGTGAGTAGGCAGCCGATGAAGACGCTCGCGAGCACAAAATAAACCAACCCCTTGGCGAATGGGGCGACATCCTCGCGGATATCCACCTCGCCGATGACCGTGGCGTCGCCCAGGCCGCTCACGCTACTCAGAATCGATGCGACGTCTCCCTCGACGCGGGCGTTCGGGCCCATGTCGAGGGAACCCAGAATTGCGGCGAGGTCTCCCCCGACTTGGCCTTCAACCTTCGCTGCCCCAAGTACCGAGACCACGTCGCCGCCGACCGCTCCAGGGATATCGAGCCCACCGAGAATGCTCACCGCCTCCTCGCGGACTTCGCCTTCGACGACCAGACCGCCGAGTACAGAGACCGCCGTGTCGACGCGGCCATCAATATGGACCGAGCATAGAATGCAGACAACTTCACCAAGGTCTTCGTCGGGGCCGACGTAGATGTCGTCGCCGATCATGACCCGGTCGCTGGCCGCCGACAAGGGCGGCAAGAGCGCGATTGCCGCCAAGAAGATCGAGGACAGGCCGATTTTCCCCATCGCTAACGCATCATACGAGATCGGCCTAAAAATGTTCCCTTTGCTGATAGACTGCCCCGTGTCTCTATGCGCTTATCGATCCTCTTGCTGCTGGTTTTCAGCGCTCAGGGCTTGCCGGCCCAGGGGCGCTTTCCGAATATCGTGGTCGTCCTTGCCGATGACATGGGTTGGGGGGATCCCCGTGAGACGAAGAACCGCTATACAGACGAGCCCGACACGGTGGCGGAGCTTGCCAAACTGCTTGATCGAATCCGCAAAAGCGCAAGCTGCAAGTGTGGTTCGTCACTAGACCTGTAACATGTCCCACCGAGCGGACATCGGATCGAGGTAGGGGCGCAACATGTTGCGCCCTCTGGAGTTTCTACATTTGTGGACGGGGAGGGCCATGGCTTAGGCAGGTCGGTAGATAGCGATTGACATACCGACAGGATTGAGCTATTCTGTTCTTGGCCCCGCTCGGCGCCGCTGCCTATGCCCGACGATCTCCGCGATACTCTTCTGGAAACCCTAGAATCAGCCCTCGATGCTCAGCTGCGCGCCGTTCGTCGGCTGCGATCGAAACCCCCTCCCCGGCCCAAGCGCCCTTCGCCTCAAGGTATGTCTCAGGTCGATATGGCCCATGACATACTCGCCGGAGCCGAGCGTCCGCTGCATATCGCGGAGTTGATCGAGGGCATTCAGGCCAGGTTTTCCCGTGCGGTTGACCGCGAAAGCCTCGTCTCGGCGCTGTCGAAGAAGATCGCTCGCGGCGACCGTTTTGTGCGCACCGCGAAGAACACTTTCGCGCTGCGTAGCCCGGATTAGCTACGCGGCCCGGATTAGCTGTCCCCTGGAGGTTCCCATGCTGCTTCCTCAGTTCCTGTCGATCAGCGCTGATTGGAGGCGCGCCTTTCCCCAGCAACGCACGCATCGACGCGCGGTGCGCCAAGGCCTGGGAGGCCTGGTTTGCCTGGGCCGCCGCACGCTTTCGCGCATTATTTGGACCAACGGCGGCGAGCAAAACAGCTGGAGCGCGGACTATTTTTTGCACGAGCGCTGCAAGTGGCGTCCGCAAGAGTTGTTCGCGCCGGTGTGGAAGCGCGCCTTGGGGTTTTGCCGCTCACGGTTGGTGGGCGTGGCGATCGACGACACGCGCTTGCGCAAGACGGGGCGTAGGATCAAGCAGGCGTTTTATCAACACGATCCGCTCTCGCCGCCGTTTCACGCGAACTTGATGCTGGGGTTGCGCTACTTGCAAGCGTCGTTGTTGGTTCCCTTCGATCGCGGCGGCAAGACCGGCGCGCGGGCCTTGCCGGTGCGTTTTGAATGTGCGCCGGTTCCCAAGCGTCCCGGCAAACGCGCCGGCGACGCCGAGCGAGAGCAGTACGAACAAGCGCGCAAGCGCTGTCGCATCTCGCAACGTTTAGTCGACATGATGGCGCCGCTGCGGGCTGCGCTGGATGCCGCCGGCGGGATCGCCAAGAAGATGGTGTTGTCGCTTGACGGCAGTTTCAGCAACCGCACCGTTTTCCTGGCGCCGCGCGATCGCACCGAGCTCATCGCTCGCACGCGCCTGGACGCTGTGCTGTGCAAAGCCGCGCCGACCGGCTCGCGACGCTTCTATGGGGTCGAAAAGTTCCGCCCCGAACAGGTGCGCCGCGACGAGACGATCGTCTGGAAAACGACCAAGCTATTCTACGGCGGCAAGCGCCGCAAGATCCGTTATAAAGAGGTCAACGAGGTGTACTGGCAGGGCGGGGCGCGGCGCACGCCGTTGCGTTTGTTGGTGGTCGCGCCGACCCCCTATAGCAAGCGCCTTTCGAGCAAGATGTACTACCGCCAGCCGGCGTATCTACTCACGACGGACCTCGCCAGCCAGGCGCGCGAGCTGTTGCAGATCTATTTCGACCGTTGGCAGATCGAGGTGAACCACCGCGAAGAGAAGGACACGTTGGGCGTGGGACAGGCGCAGTTATGGAGCGAGACGGCGGTCCCGAAGCAACCGGTATTGGCGGTGGCGGCGTACAGCGCTTTGCTGCTGGCGTCGTTGCTGGCGTATGGTCCGGGGCGCGGAGAGGCCTATGCGCCGCCGCCGAAATGGAGGAAAAAGGCAAAGAGGCCTTCTTGTCTGGATCTGGTGGCGCTGTTGCGGAAAGAAATGGTCGAAAACCCCGATTTGCTGGCTCCGCTGGGGCTCAAACCCTCCTGGCAGGCCTTCGGCGCCGCCGCTGACGGGTAAAATATGTAGAAACTCCAGGGGGCGCAACATGTTGCGCCCTTTGACGTCGCGATCCTGAATTGGCCAAGTATCTGGGACTTGCTGAATTGTTGGGGCAGTCGGGCAGTCCAAGCGTGCTTCCGCACAAAGGGCGCGACATGTCGCGCCCCTGCAACCGAATGACTCCCTCACGATAAGTTACAACCTGGCTGACGCTTGGAGCCGCGCGGGTGCAATCGGTTGCCGGAGCCGCCGGCAACCGCTCCCTTCCGGTCGCGGCTCAAGATGCCTCGTCTCGTCGGTGACGCCGACCTGAGCAGGCAAGCGCGCTGGTATCCTGGAAATTCTTCGACCGGCGCTCGCCCGAGTCGTCCACTCCCCAAAATGTGCGGTATCTGCGGCAAGTTGAATTTCGACGGCCGCCCTGTCGAAGACGAAGAGTTGCGCCGTATGACCGCGACTCTCGACCATCGCGGCCCCGATGAGCTCAGGACCGTCCCGCTCGGCGCCTGCGGCCTCGGCGCCGCGCGGCTAGCGATCATTGACCTCGACAGTGGCTCGCAGCCCGTCTCCAACGAAGACGAAACGGTCTGGGCGGCCGCCAACGGGGAGATCTATAACTACCGCGAACTACGCAACGAGCTCGTTGCGCTCGGACACATTTTCTCGACGAAGGGCGATACCGAAGTCCTCGTCCATGCCTATGAGGAATACGGCCCCGCGCTGGCCGAGCGCCTCCAAGGGATGTTCGCCGCGGCCATCTGGGACCACCACCGGCGGCGGCTGGTGCTGATTCGAGATCGGCTCGGCGTGAAGCCGCTTTTCTACTACGTTGGCTCCGACCGCCTGGTCTTCGGCTCCGAGCTCAAGGCCCTGATCGCTGAAGGAATCCCTCGAGACATTGAGCTTCAGGGCTTTGACGACTATCTGACCTTCGGCTATGTTCCCGGCCCGGAGTCGATCTTCAAAGGCGTCAGCAAGCTCGAGCCGGGCCACTACCTGGTTTGCGATGCCGACGGCAAGATCGAGCTACAACGCTACTGGGACCTGCTGGCTCAGAGTCGTGAGCCCATTGGCGACGAAGCCCAGCTCGGGCGGGAATTCTGGGAACTGTTCCTCGAAGCGGTCCGCTCACGACTTGACAGCGACGTGCCTCTCGGCGTGCTGTTGAGCGGCGGCGTCGACTCGGCCGCTGTCGTGATGGCGATGCGTGAGCTCGGCCACGACCCCATTCGAACCTTTACCGTGGGCTTCGCCGAAGACAGCTTCGACGAAAGCCCGCTCGCTCGGATGACGGCCCAGAAGGCAGGGGCCGAGCATCACGAGTCCATCGCGCTGCCCGAAGGCGCCTCGATCGTCGAAGAGTACGTCGACCACTTTGACGAGCCCTACGGTGAATCCTCGGCCGTCCCGATCTTCTACGTCGCCCGTTTTGCGCGACAGCACGTCAAGGTGGCCTTGACCGGCGACGGAGGCGACGAAATGCTCGGCGGCTACAACACCTACGCCGGGCATCGCGTAATGAAGCTCTACAAGCGCCTCCCGGGCTTCGTGAGTCGAGGCCTAATTCCATGGGCTGTGCGGCAACTGCCGGTCTCGCATGAGCGGGGGAGCTTCGAGAGCCTTGCCAAACGCTTCGTCTCCGCCGCCGACACGACTCTCGAAGAAGCTCACCTGCGTTGGCTCGAAAACATTGACCAAGAGTCCAAGCGAGCGCTGTACGGAGACGCGATGCTTGCCCGCCCGAGCGCGCCGCCGGCTTTCCGCCACATGCGCCCGTTGTTCCGCAAGGCCCAAGACCTGCAAGGGATCAATCGCCTCGGCTACGTCGACACACAAGGATTCTTACGCGAGAGTATCCTCACGAAAACCGACCGGATGACGATGGCCCACGCGCTGGAGGCCCGGGCGCCGTTTCTCGACTATCGTTTGTGGGAGTTCGCATTGCGGCTCCCCGAAGGGCTAAAGATCAAGGGCTTCGAGCGTAAGCATCTGCTCAAAAAGCTCCTCAAAGGCAAGGCGCCCGACGAAGTGCTTCACAAGCCCAAGATGGGATTCATCCTGCCCCTGGCGAGATGGTTCTGCACGGACCTGAAAGAGCTGCTATGCGACTCGTTGACGCCTAATGTGTTGTCAGCATCGGGCTTCTTCAACCCGACGGCGGTGCAGCGGCTCATTGAAGAACATCTGGCAAGAAAGGCCGACCACTCGAAGGCGCTTTGGGAGATCCTAGTATTTCAACTGTGGCTGAACCGCTGGGGGAAGCGCTGAGCCCGGCCCCGGTAGGGGCGGGTTGCGATGTGACACGAACGTTCCTCGGTTTCATCTAGCGGGAGACGCCCGAGCGAGCTCTCAACCCGCCGCCACCGGCGCCGGGCTCAATCGGTCGCGGCTGTCGGGTTGGATACGTAAATGGCTCGGCGAAAGAAGACGACGAAAGGCGCCAAACCTGAGCCGGCCGAGGCTACAGGTCCCCGCTCGCCCGAGCGCAAGTCGATCGCCCTCGCGCTCGCCGTCCTCTTCATCCTCCTAGCTTGTCTCTGCACCTGGTTCCAATTCGACTACGGCGACATGATGGGCTACTACGACCTCTACGCCGACGGCCTGGCCGCTGGGAACCACTACCTCAGCATCACCCCCGACCAGGTGAATCTGGTCGACATGATCCCCTACAAGGGCCGCTACTACTTCAACTGGGGGCCGTTTCCAGTCGTTCTCCATTTTGCCGCCCGCTCGCTGGGACTACGCCTGAGCGACCGCGTGGCCTGCCTGCTGGCCGGCTGGTTGACCGCCGCGCTCGTCATGGCGATCATCCTGCGTCTGCGTCGACTCTACTGGCCCGAATCACCGCTAGAGATTCCGGTCTGGCTGCTGTTCGCCTTTGCTCTTGGGACTCCGGCGGCCCTGGTCGTCATGCGCGGCAACGTCTACAACGAAGCCATAAGCATCGCCGCGCTGATGATCGTCGCCGCGTTCTGGGCGTTCTTGAGTTATCAGCAAAACGGCGAATTCCACTGGGTTCTGCTCGCGGGAATCGCGACCGGGCTCGCCGCGCTCACGCGTGTGACGATGGTCCTCTACGCGGTTCCTTTTCCCCTGACTTTCGCCGCCCAGCACTGGCTTAAGGGCCGGTCTCTCACAGGGTTGCTCGGTCATCTGACGGCCTACAGCGTCCCGGTGTTTCTCGCCTGCGGACTGCTCATGGCGGACAACCAGGCCCGCTTCGGATCGCCATTCGACTTCGGCCGGGAATACAAGCCCGAAAGCGTCGCCAACCCCGAAATCAAGGCCTTCAATTTTGCCTGCACCCCGGAGAGCCTAGGCCACTACCTGCTCTCGCTCCCCACCGTCACGCGCGATTTCCCATGGATCGCGCCAGACGGGTGGGAGCCGGTCGAATGCGTGACTCGCGCCGAGGCCATGTCTTCGATCTTCCTGCTGAGCCCGTTTCTGGCGCTCGGGATTTTTGCCTGGCCTATCCGCAAGTCGAGCTATCCGGTTGAGTTGCGCTTGGCGATGGCGCTTGCGTTTGGATCCGCGCTATTTATCTTCGCCACGATGACGACGTTCGCGGCCGCCAGCCGGCGCTACATGCATGACTTCATTCCGTTTCTGGCGATCGGCGCATTTGTTGGGCTAATGATTCTGCTCAGCAAAGGCCTTGAGTGGAAGCGCTGGCGGGTCGCCGCGTGGAGCATGTTGCTATTCGCCGCCTCGCTCAATATCCAGGCGCCGTTCTATCAGTCATTCTTTACTCCCACGCCAGATCTCAATGTCGTGCGGTTGTTCGTCCAGCTCGCACCGACGCTGCGAAGCGTCCTACCAGGGCCTGAGCTTGACCGCCAAGCCGCGATCGCCGCCAACGATTTGGGAACGATCTACATGCGCGAGAGGCGATTCCGCGACGCCCTGACAGAATTCGAAAAGGCCGCCCAATGGCTGCCTGGCGACGCCAGAATTGAGAAGAACTTAGCGCTCGCGCGGCAGCTGGCGAGTCGCCCCTAGCCCTTAACACTCGTTACTTAGGGCTAGAAGTTGGGTTCGAGCCCTCCGATGGGCGCCACAATCATAACCCAGGGATTTATCCCTGGGTACTGGAGTTTCTACATATTTTACCCGTCAGCGGCGGCGCCGAAGGCCTGCCAGGAGGGTTTGAGCCCCAGCGGAGCCAGCAAATCGGGGTTTTCGACCATTTCTTTCCGCAACAGCGCCACCAGATCCAGACAAGAAGGCCTCTTTGCCTTTTTCCTCCATTTCGGCAGCGGCGCATAGGCCTCTCCGCGCCCCGGACCATACGCCAGCAACGACGCCAGCAGCAAAGCGCTGTACGCCGCCACCGCCAATACCGGTTGCTTCGGGACCGCCGTCTCGCTCCATAACTGCGCCTGTCCCACGCCCAACGTGTCCTTCTCTTCGCGGTGGTTCACCTCGATCTGCCAACGGTCGAAATAGATCTGCAACAGCTCGCGCGCCTGGCTGGCGAGGTCCGTCGTGAGTAGATACGCCGGCTGGCGGTAGTACATCTTGCTCGAAAGGCGCTTGCTATAGGGGGTCGGCGCGACCACCAACAAACGCAACGGCGTGCGCCGCGCCCCGCCCTGCCAGTACACCTCGTTGACCTCTTTATAACGGATCTTGCGGCGCTTGCCGCCGTAGAATGGCTTGGTCGTTTTCCAGACGATCGTCTCGTCGCGGCGCACCTGTTCGGGGCGGAACTTTTCGACCCCATAGAAGCGTCGCGAGCCGGTCGGCGCGGCTTTGCACAGCACAGCGTCCAGGCGCGTGCGAGCGATGAGCTCGGTGCGATCGCGCGGCGCCAGGAAAACGGTGCGGTTGCTGAAACTGCCGTCAAGCGACAACACCATCTTCTTGGCGATCCCGCCGGCGGCATCCAGCGCAGCCCGCAGCGGCGCCATCATGTCGACTAAACGTTGCGAGATGCGACAGCGCTTGCGCGCTTGTTCGTACTGCTCTCGCTCGGCGTCGCCGGCGCGTTTGCCGGGACGCTTGGGAACCGGCGCACATTCAAAACGCACCGGCAAGGCCCGCGCGCCGGTCTTGCCGCCGCGATCGAAGGGAACCAACAACGACGCTTGCAAGTAGCGCAACCCCAGCATCAAGTTCGCGTGAAACGGCGGCGAGAGCGGATCGTGTTGATAAAACGCCTGCTTGATCCTACGCCCCGTCTTGCGCAAGCGCGTGTCGTCGATCGCCACGCCCACCAACCGTGAGCGGCAAAACCCCAAGGCGCGCTTCCACACCGGCGCGAACAACTCTTGCGGACGCCACTTGCAGCGCTCGTGCAAAAAATAGTCCGCGCTCCAGCTGTTTTGCTCGCCGCCGTTGGTCCAAATAATGCGCGAAAGCGTGCGGCGGCCCAGGCAAACCAGGCCTCCCAGGCCTTGGCGCACCGCGCGTCGATGCGTGCGTTGCTGGGGAAAGGCGCGCCTCCAATCAGCGCTGATCGACAGGAACTGAGGAAGCAGCATGGGAACCTCCAGGGGACAGCTAATCCGGGCCGCGTAGCTAATCCGGGCTACGCAGCGCGAAAGTGTTCTTCGCGGTGCGCACAAAACGGTCGCCGCGAGCGATCTTCTTCGACAGCGCCGAGACGAGGCTTTCGCGGTCAACCGCACGGGAAAACCTGGCCTGAATGCCCTCGATCAACTCCGCGATATGCAGCGGACGCTCGGCTCCGGCGAGTATGTCATGGGCCATATCGACCTGAGGCATACCTTGAGGCGAAGGGCGCTTGGGCCGGGGAGGGGGTTTCGATCGCAGCCGACGAACGGCGCGCAGCTGAGCATCGAGGGCTGATTCTAGGGTTTCCAGAAGAGTATCGCGGAGATCGTCGGGCATAGGCAGCGGCGCCGAGCGGGGCCAAGAACAGAATAGCTCAATCCTGTCGGTATGTCAATCGCTATCTACCGACCTACCTCAACCATGGCCCTCCCCGTCCACAAATGTAGAAACTCCAGACCCAGGGATTTATCCCTGGGTTCTCGTTTTGGGTCCCGCGGGTTCGTTCCCCTCTTGGTGCAATCCGCGCCCAACGGGCGCGGATTGCACCAAGAGGGGTGTCAAAGGGGGCGTCGGCGCTTCCAAATCCCCGGGATGAATCCCTGGGCTATGATTGTTGCGCCCTGCGCGCGTTCGAGCGGGCGCCTGTTGCTCGAAAGCATCGTTATGTGACGAGCATTGTTGGCTAGCAGCTGCTGACGCCCGCCCGCTGCTATAGTACTCAGCGATGAGCGACCGCTGGGACAAGTTTTCCATGAGAGAGCTCATCGGGATTCACCAGGAGCTGGAGCGGACGCTGCACCGCCGCTTTGCTGTCGACCGCGCGCTGGTGTTTACCGACGTGGTCGGCTCTGTGGCGTTTTTTCGCAAGCACGGGGACGCCATCGGCCACGGGCTTCAGCAACGTCACCTGGTCGCGCTCAAGCAGGCGCTCAAGTCCCATCGGGGTCAGCTTGTGGACACGGCCGGCGACGGCGGATTCAGCTGGTTCGCCACACCGCTTGCCGCGGTCAGCGCCGCCATCGAGCTGCAAAGAATCGTCATCCAGGAAAACCAGGGAGTGGCTCGCGAACACGAGCTCGTACTCCGCATCGGCATCCACTTTGGCCAGGTCTTGCAAGACGACAACGTCGTCACTGGCGATTCAGTGAACCTTTGCGCGCGGTTGGTGGAGCACGCCGCCGCGGGTGAGGTCGTCCTCACTCGCGATGTGTTCTTCCAGCTGGCGAACGACCTGCGGCTGTTGTGCCATCCGCTGGAGCCCGCATTGCTGAAGGGGTTTGTCGACCCGGTCGGCCTTTACAGGTTGGATTGGCGTGGTCAGCCGACGTTCCCCGACCGCGTGCGCATCGAGGAGACCGAACAGGTCTACAAGCTCGATCCGAATAAGGAGCTAATTACGTTCGGGCGGTTGCGCACGCAGGGCGGCCAGCCGGCCAACGACATCGTGCTCAGGCTGCCCGACGATTCGCAGACCAAGATGATCAGCCGCTGGCATTTTCAGCTTGAACGCGGGGACGCGGGATATCTGCTGCGGCCGGTCTCGCCAGCCGCGACCGAGGTCAACGGTGAGCCGATCCCGATGAACACCGAGGCTCCGGTTTTTCCCGGCGCTTGTGTGCGCCTGTCAAAGGTGCTGACCCTGCGGTTCCTCGGTCCCGGGCGAGAAAACGATGACAGCGAAGCCGATCACCACGACAGCGACGACACGCTGATCGTGACCGCGGAAGAGCTGGCTGAAGTTCGGGCGAGCAACAAGAAGTCGCCGGGCTGATTGATTCTAGGTGCGGATGACAGACGGAAGTCGCTCCGACGCTGCGAAGCGTCCTCCCAGGGCCTGAGCTTGACCGTCAGGACGCGATGGCCGCCAACGATTTGGGAACGATTTACATGCGCGAACGGTGATTTCGCGACGCCCTGGCGGAGTCGAAAAAAGGCCGCGGAATGGCTGCCCGGCGACGCCGGGGTCGAGCAGAACGCGGCGCTCGCAAGCGGCAGACGGCGAGCGACCCCTAGCCAGAGCAAGGACCTGCATCCGCTGTTCAGTGTCTCCGCTCGCGTGGCGAGCCCGGGCCCACCGGGAAGTCGAACAGCCCACGTTGCGCTCGCAGATAGATGAATGCGGCCAGCAGGATGACGGCAGCCGCCACCTGGAGATCTTGCATCGTGATGTCGAACATTGTTGTCCTCCGATTTGGGGCTTTCCCCGATATCCACTAGAACTTTAGGGCTAGTACAAGAGTTTTGTCTACTGAGAAAAAGGCCCTAGTTGAGCCCCAGATCCGCCTTAGGTCCGGCGATGGACAGCGGTTCCGCATCCAATTTCCCTGAGGGTCGGAAACCATTGATTTAGCGGGTGTTTGGAGCTGGGCCTGTGGTCCGAGCAGATTCGCATTCGTGTTGAGGAGTTGCAGCGCAGTTGGTTCTGGTATATTGTATATATATCAGTTATGAAGGCAGCCCCGGCTCGCTCCAGCCTCGCCGATGCCGAGCGTAAGCTGCGCTCCCGCATCGCCCAGCTGGTCCACGGCCGCTGGTTGCTGCATGGCACCGTGGCGCCGCGCCAACGCGTCTGCGGCAAGCCCAACTGTCGCTGCGCCCAGGGTCAACTGCACGCCTCGCTCTATCTGGTGCGCTCGCGCCGGGGAAAGGTGCAACAGCTGTTCGTGCCGCGCAGCTGGGAGCAACGCGTGCGCCAGGCCGTAGCCGACTATCAACAGCTCGAGCGGCTGCTCGAAGAGGTCTCCGAGCGCGAGTGGAAGCGGCTCCAAGACCGCCGGGAGGAGTGACGTTCTTCGACGTCTGATCCAGTACGCGGAGAAGGGTTACGGCCTGCGCAGCCGCCTTCTCGCCGGGGTCTCGGATTCCCGCCCCAAGCCGCGCATCCCCACCCGCGCTGTCGTCGAGTCGACGCTGGCGCTGTTCTGGGCCCGGCTGGGCAGCCTGAACGCTTTGGAAACGCTCGAGGGGGCGCCGTTTTGGAAGAAATGGCTGGGCCGCAAGCTGCCCAGCGCGGACACCATTGGCCGCGTCTACAGCTCGCTCGACACGGCCGTGCTGCGGCAAGCGATTCGGCAGCTGTATGAACGCCTCAAGCGCAACAAGGCCTTGCCCGGCATCGGCGGATTAGGGGTGGCTGTGATCGACGGTCATGAGTCTCACGCCAGCTACCGCCGTTGCTGTGGAGGCTGTCTCGAGCGCCGCATTCAGCGCAGCGACGGCGAACAGCTGCAGTACTATCACCGCCAAGTGACGCTGCAGTTGCTCAGTGACGCGCCCGCCGCCTCGCCATTCAACATCCAAGGCGAACCGCTTCCGCTGTTGCTCGACGCCGAACCGCAACTCCCCGGCGAGGACGAGCTGGCCGCCGCCAAACGTTTGCTCGAACGCGTTCTAGCCGCTTACCCACGGGCGTTTGATGTTGTCTTGGCCGACGCTCTTTACGCCGCCGCGACGTTTGTGAACTTTCTGCTGGCGCACGGCAAGGACGCCGTCATCGTGCTCAAGGACGAGCGCCGCCACCTGTTTCAAGACGTTCAAGGACTGTGGCGAACCCAGCCCCCACAGGCGGGCGAGTATCGCTCACGCAATTGCCAATGGTGGGATCACGAGGGCTTATTATCGTGGCCGCAGGTCGCCCAGCCCTTGCGCGTCGTTCGTTCGGTGGAGACTTGGCGGCGGCGCTCGCAGCTTGACGGCGAGCTCCACGAGCATCAAAGCGATTGGGTTTGGCTAACGACTTTGGGGTCGCGGCAAGTTTTCACGGCGCAGCTGGTGCGCTTGGGCCATCAACGCTGGGACATCGAGAACCGCGGCTTCAACGAGTTGGTCAACGGCTGGCATGCCGACCACATCTACAAGCACGAACCCCACGCCATCGAGACGTTTCTCTTGACGACGTTTCTGGCATTCAATCTCTACCACGCTTTTGTCGCCCGCAACCTCAAACCGTCGTTGCGGCGCGGCAAACCGCGAGTCTTTTGGGCGCGGGTGATGGCGGCGGAGCTGTATCAGGCGGCCACGGGCCCCTCGCCCTAGCACGCGAGTCGACTCCCCCGCCCACCCCGCGCCTGCCAGTAAGCGGCCCTGCCGCAAGAGCCGCCGGGGTGTCTTTGCCCTGCGATTCCCCACCTATTTCCGGGTCAGGACCGCGTGCGAATCTGCTCGTCCTTCACCCCACGCCCCTAAATCCCTCGATTCCCAACTACTTCCGCCTTCTGACTCAGCCTCGTTGCGGAATCGCTGGCAGTTCGCCAAGTGTAACGCCCAAACCGTATTCCTTCACGAAAATGGACACGTGTTCGGCGCCGGCCACTCGACAGTCCCGGACGCTGTTATGGAAGCGATTTATGGTGGGCAGCGTCTGACCCTAGAGGACGACGATAAGCGCGCGATCGCATTTCTTTACCCGGACCCGTCTTATACGGGTAGCATCTCCGGCACGGTGACCGACAACAGCGTCCCCCCAGTAGCGATCGCGGGCTCCACGATTTCAATTGAAACGACCCCTGTCTTTGTTGTGAGCGACGACGACGGTATCTACTTACTGGACGAAGTGCCAATGATCGGGATGTACGATGTGACCGCCACAGCCAGCGGTTTCGCAAGCGCGACTGAAACACCGGTGTCTGTCGTAATGACCGGAACGACTGTCGATTTTGCACTCGTCCCAGACGAGGGAGACGGGTCGGGCGGCGAGTGCGTTAAGAAAGGTCCGTTAGGGCGCAACTGCAAATGACGGGTGTAACGGCGACTCGCTGAGCATATGACGAAGGAGTCCGGCGCGCAGGGTTGCTGGACGGAAGCTGGTCGTTTTGGGCGCCCGTTCGGTCGAGTTCCATCATCAGTCAGCTTTCGCGATCTGCTTCGTCGATTTCGTGGGTGGTGCAGATGTTGGCATCTGACAGGCTGGTGGCCGCTTTGGACTCACGCTCGAGACGTTTGTAGATCTTTTGGCTAACGGCTTCTACTGGAGGCGTCGACGGTGCTATCATTTCCGCGTGCGACTCTTCATCACCCTTCTCCTGAGCGGATCCCTCCTCTACGGCGCGGATAGCGACCCCGTCGAATTCCGTACCCACGTCATCGAAGCCGACATTCCAGGCGGCTATGCGGTCGTGGTGACCGACATCAACAACGACGGCAAACCCGACGTGCTGGGCATGACCAGCCGCATCAAGGAGCTGCCGTGGTACGAGAACCCCTCCTGGGAGCGCCATGTCGTCATCGAAAACATGAACGGCATGGTCAACATGGCCGCCCACGACGTCAACGGAGACGGCATTCCTGAAATATCCATCGAGAACGAATTCAGCATGGTCGCGGCCAAGAGTCAAGGGCTCGTTTGGCTGCTCGAGCACCAGGGCGGCGACCCCCGCAAGCCCTGGAAGGCCACTCAGGTTGACGCGCTGACGACGTCACACCATATCGCCTGGGCTGACGTTGACGGGGACGGCAAAAAAGAGCTGATCAACGGTCCCCTGATCGGGGCCGACGCGCTCCCGCCCAAGTATGAAGATCAGGTCCCGCTGGTCTACTATCAGGTCCCCAGCGAGCTTGATGGCAAGTGGGAGCGCCTCCTGATCGACGACCAACTCAACGGAGTCCTCCACCGCGTACGAGTCGTCCAATGGGACAACGACAAGCGCGAAGAGCTCTTGACAGCCGGGTTCGACGGCATCTACCTGCATGATCCGGTTGGCGAGGGCAAGAAAGTGAGCTGGAAGAACACTCAGCTCTCGACCGGACACGAGCCCATGCCCACCACGGCCGGCTCCAGCGACGTCGCCATGGGGAACCTGAACAAGACTCGCATGCTCGCCTCAGTCGAGCCTTGGCACGGACACCAGGTTGTCGTCTATACCGAAGACAAGTCAGGTGATTGGGAACGTCGAGTTATCTTCGAAGGGCTCACCGAAGGCCATGAGGTTTGCGTGGGCGACTTCAGCGGCGACGGCCGCGACGACATCGTCGCCGGAGATCGCGCACGCGGTAAGGTCGCCACCTCCCACGTTTTCTACGCCCAGAATGACGCCGGAACAGACTGGGAACACCGCGAGCTCGACCATCTCGGGATGTCCGCCTCGGGCTGCGCGGTCGCCGACATCAATAGCGACGGCCGCTTAGACATCGTGCAGATCGGCGGCGCAACCAAGAACATCAAGTGGTACGAAAACTTGCCATAGCTTTCGCGTTGGCGGCGCCGCTGTTCGCGCAACCGTTACCACTAGACCAGCTGATCTTCGAGCGCCTCCCGAAGCGGGTGCGACTGCCTGTCGGGCTCGCTGACCCTGGGGATGGGACCGGCCGGCTGTTCGCGGTCTCGCAGCTCGGCCGCATCCTGGTGCTCGATCCTGACGAGGATTTCCCGATCACGATGCTCAATCTCGAGAGCCGAGTTTCGTGCTGTGGGGAGCAAGGGCTGCTGGGGCTGGCTCTCCACCCCGATTTCCTCGACAACGGTTTGTTTTATGTGAACTACACGAACCGCGTGGGGGACAACGGGCACAGCGTCCTGGCCCGCTACCGGATGTCTGATGACGACCCGAACCGCGCCGACCCGGCCTCAGAGAAGATCCTGCTCGATGTCGAGCAAACGACAGTCGGCCACAACGGGGGCCAGGTCGCCTTCGGCGGCGACGGGTATCTCTACGCGACTTTTGGAGACGGCGGTCTACCAGGGGAGTTCCCCGACACGGCCCAAGACCTGGGGAGCCTGCTCGGCAAGATCCTGCGAATCGATATCGACAGCGGGGACCCCTACGCGATCCCGCCGACGAATCCCCATATCGGAACCGCGGGCGCGAGGCCCGAAATCTACCACTCGGGGCTGCGGAACCCTTGGCGATTCTCTTTTGACCGCGAAACCCAAGACATGTTCATTGCCGACGTCGGTGACGGCGAGTGGGAGGAGATCAGCTTCCAGGCGGGCTTCAGCGGCGGAGGCGCCAACTACGGCTGGAGGTTCTTCGAGGGCAGCAACTGCTGGAAGAACTCCACCTTCTGCAATCCGGCAGGGTTCGCGCCGCCGATCATCGAATACCCCCACTCCGAGCCCAACGAGTGTGGTTACTCGGTCACCGGTGGATATCGTTATCGCGGCTACGAGATGCCCCGGTTTCGCGGGGCCTACATCTTCGGAGACTACTGCACGGGTGAGATCTGGGCGGCGACCGAGTCGGGCGGGCTCTGGGCCAGGGGCGAGGCGCTCGATACCGAATGGAGAATCTCAACCTTCGCCGAAGGCGCGGCCGGCGAGCTGTACGTCGCGAACTACGCCGCCTCGGAGTTCTATCGCATCACGATGGAGCGGCCCAGGCCGGAGATTTCGGCGGTCGCTCCGGGCGTCGTATCGGCGGGATCAGCCGATGTGGCCGTCACGGTGAAAGGTGAACGATTTCACCCTGCGTCAGTGGTTACGCTTGGCGGCGTCGAAGCGGCGACGGAATTCGTTGACAATCGCACTTTGCTTGTTCGGCCACCGGCGGAAATGATCGCCACGGCGGGTACGATTCGGGTCGCCGTGCGAACCGACGGTCCGGGAGGAGGGGTCTCTGGCGAGATCGAAGTTGAGATCGTGGCGGCCGCGGGTCCGCCGAGTTTTCCCGCGAACGGTGTTGTTAACGCAGCGAGCTTCGCCGTTGGCCCGCTGGCGCCCGGAACGATCATCTCGATCTTCGGCGATCCCGTCGCGCTGGCGGACGAAGCCTCGTTGTTTCTGCCCTTGCCGCTCGGCCTAGGCGGTGCGACCGTACTGTTGAACGATACTGAGCCCGCGCAGCTGTTCTCGGCAACCGACCGGCAGCTGAATCTCCTGCTCCCGGTAAACCTCGCGGGCGGCGAGACCTTGAAGATCAGCGTTCGACTGGGGGGCCAGGTCGCCGAAGTCGACGTTCCGCTCGCGCAATACAGCCCAGGTATTTTCACGATCTACTCGAGCGGTACGGGCCAAGGGGCGGTGACGATCGCGTCTAGCGGCGGATGCTTGGCGGCTCCTCCCCTCAGGGCTCCCTGCGCTCGACCCGTTCGCGCCGGAGAAGCGCTCGAAATCTATGTGACCGGACTGGGTGCGCTAGTTCCACGCTTTCCCGACGGACGCCTGCAACGCGCCACCTTCACGGCGTTGACCCCTGAAGTGACGATCGGCGGAACGCCGGCGAGGGTCCTTTATTCGGGCGTCGCCCCGGGATTCGAAGGACTCTACCAAATCAACGTGCTTGTGCTCGAAGGGACCCCTACGGGCAGTCAAATTCGGCTAGAGCTCAAGATCGGGGGAATCGCCGCAAATCCAGTCGAGATTGCTGTTCAGTAGGCGCGACCGACCCAGTCCGGCGACTCGTCGAGGCCCTGCTAGCACAGCGGTTCCGCATCCAATTTCCCTGAGGGTCGGAAACCATTGATTTAGCGGGTGTTTGGGGCTGGGCCTGTGGTCCGAGCAGATTCGCATTCCTGTTGAGGAGTTGCAGCGCAGTTTGTTCTGGTATATTGTATATATATCAGTCATGAAGACAGCCCCGGCTCGCTCCAGCCTCGCCGATGCCGAGCGTAAGCTGCGCTCCCGCATCGCCCAGCTGGTCCACGGCCGCTGGTTGCTGCATGGCACCGTGGCACCGCGCCAACGCGTCTGCGGCAAGCCCAACTGTCGCTGCGCCCAGGGTCAACTGCACGCCTCGCTCTATCTGGTGCGCTCGCGCCGGGGAAAGGTGCAACAGCTGTTCGTGCCGCGCAGCTGGGAGCAACGCGTGCGCCAGGCCGTAGCCGACTATCAACAGCTCGAGCGGCTGCTCGAAGAGGTCTCCGAGCGCGAGTGGAAGCGGCTCCAAGACCGCCGGGAGGAGTGACGTTCTTCGACGTCTGATCCAGTACGCGGAGAAGGGTTACGGCCTGCGCAGCCGCCTTCTCGCCGGGGTCTCGGATTCCCGCCCCAAGCCGCGCATCCCCACCCGCGCTGTCGTCGAGTCGACGCTGGCGCTGTTCTGGGCCCGGCTGGGCAGCCTGAACGCTTTGGAAACGCTCGAGGGGGCGCCGTTTTGGAAGAAATGGCTGGGCCGCAAGCTGCCCAGCGCGGACACCATTGGCCGCGTCTACAGCTCGCTCGACACGGCCGTGCTGCGGCAAGCGATTCGGCAGCTGTATGAACGCCTCAAGCGCAACAAGGCCTTGCCCGGCATCGGCGGATTAGGGGTGGCTGTGATCGACGGTCATGAGTCTCACGCCAGCTACCGCCGTTGCTGTGGAGGCTGTCTCGAGCGCCGCATTCAGCGCAGCGACGGCGAACAGCTGCAGTACTATCACCGCCAAGTGACGCTGCAGTTGCTCAGTGACGCGCCCGCCGCCTCGCCATTCAACATCCAAGGCGAACCGCTTCCGCTGTTGCTCGACGCCGAACCGCAACTCCCCGGCGAGGACGAGCTGGCCGCCGCCAAACGTTTGCTCGAACGCGTTCTAGCCGCTTACCCACGGGCGTTTGATGTTGTCTTGGCCGACGCTCTTTACGCCGCCGCGACGTTTGTGAACTTTCTGCTGGCGCACGGCAAGGACGCCGTCATCGTGCTCAAGGACGAGCGCCGCCACCTGTTTCAAGACGTTCAAGGACTGTGGCGAACCCAGCCCCCACAGGCGGGCGAGTATCGCTCACGCAATTGCCAATGGTGGGATCACGAGGGCTTATTATCGTGGCCGCAGGTCGCCCAGCCCTTGCGCGTCGTTCGTTCGGTGGAGACTTGGCGGCGGCGCTCGCAGCTTGACGGCGAGCTCCACGAGCATCAAAGCGATTGGGTTTGGCTAACGACTTTGGGGTCGCGGCAAGTTTCCACGGCGCAGCTGGTGCGCTTGGGCCATCAACGCTGGGACATCGAGAACCGCGGCTTCAACGAGTTGGTCAACGGCTGGCATGCCGACCACATCTACAAGCACGAACCCCACGCCATCGAGACGTTTCTCTTGACGACGTTTCTGGCATTCAATCTCTACCACGCTTTTGTCGCCCGCAACCTCAAACCGTCGTTGCGGCGCGGCAAACCGCGAGTCTTTTGGGCGCGGGTGATGGCGGCGGAGCTGTATCAGGCGGCCACGGGCCCCTCGCCCTAGCACGCGAGTCGACTCCCCCGCCCACCCCGCGCCTGCCAGTAAGCGGCCCTGCCGCAAGAGCCGCCGGGGTGTCTTTGCCCTGCGATTCCCCACTGGAGTGAACCCCAAGCGTGAGACAGTCGAAATCGGAACAGGTTACGATTCACCGCAAAACGCTTGCCTTCTTCGCTGTATCGTCGCACGCTGGTCCTAGCCGGGGAAGCGGAAGCGGGCTCTGCTGGAGAGCAACCCGCCAAGGAATACCCGGCCGCAAACTCATCAAGACGATGAGCGCCGGGGGCGGCCGCCAAGGTCGCTCCCGGCTTCTCCAACGCCGGCGATGTCTCCCTGCCCGCCCAGGGCCCATCGGATTGATAGATTTGCCTATGCCTCTCAAAACTCATACTTCGGATTCCTCGCTGCTGTTGCCGCCGGCCGCGCCAGCGCTTCAAACTCCGCCGGCGGACGATATCCCAACGCCGAATGCAGCCGGCGTTGGTTGTAGATCTCATCAATGAACTCGCCGATCGATGCGCGCGCCTCGTCAAGCGTGCGATAACGCTGCAACCAAACCTCCTCCGCCTTCAACGTCTTCATGAAACTCTCCGCCCGCGCGTTGTCGTAGGGGTTGCCGCGGCGGCTCATCGAGATGATCGCGCCGTGCTGCTCCAGCAGCTCGACATAGGCGCTCGAAGCGTACTGTACGCCTTGGTCGGAATGATGCATCCACCCCGCGGCAGGGCGTCTGAGCTCGAGCGCATCGCGCAACGCCCCTACAGCCAGCTCAGCTTTGAGCGTCGTCCCCAGCCGCCAGCCGACCACGCGTCGCGAGTAGGCGTCCAACACCACGGCGAGGTAGACGAACGCCTCGCGCAAGCGAATGTAGGTGATATCGGATTGCCACAACTGATCGACGCCGTCCACATTCAGGTGCGCCGCTAGATTCGGATAAACAGGTAAGAAGTGGTTCGAATCCGTTGTTAGCACGAAGCGCCGCTTGAGTACCGCCAGCAAGTTGTCCTTACGCATCATCCGCAGGACCTTTTTGTGATTGACGAGGAAGCCTTGGCGGCGCAGCTCGGCCGTCACGCGGCGGTAGCCGTAACGACGATTCTCGAGCGAAATCCGCTGCATGCGGTCACGCAATTCCATGTCGCACTCGGCGGGCGACGACACGGCGAGCCGGCGATAGAACCCGGCGCGATTCACGCGTCCGAGCTCGCAGGCGTGTTCGACGCTGAGCGAGCCTTTGGCGCTGATCTGCTCGACGATGGAGTAGATCCGCTCGCGCCACCGGCGTCGTTGGTCGGGGCTGCGAGGTTCAAGGCGCGAAAGGCTTGTCCGAAAAAATCGAGCTCTGCGGCTTGTTTGCCGAGCAGTCGTTCGAGCTCTGCGATGCGTTCGTCGCGCGGATCGCGAGGGATCTTGGGCGGCGCCGAGCGGCCGGGTTTCGGCCGGCCTCGCCGCCGGCTCAAGCCGTTGACGCCTTCCTGGCGATAGGCGTCCCGCCAGCGGTACAGCAGGCTGCGCTTGACGTCCAACTCGCGGCTTAGCGCTGTGCCGCTCTGGCCGGCTAGGAGCCGCCTGGCGGCGGCTTCCTTGAACTCCACCGTGAACTCCCGCGGCTTGCGCGGCTTGAGACTTTCCATCCTGGACTCCTTTCCATTCGCTGAAATTCGTCCCAAATTTCAATGTCTCATTTTTAGGGTTCACTCCACCACCTATTTCCGGGTCAGGACCGCGTGCGAATCTGCTCGTCCTTCACCCCACGCCCCTAAATCCCTCGATTCCCAACTACTTCCGCCTTCTGACTCAGCCTCGTTGCGGAATCGCTGTTGCTAGCATGGTTTTCGTCCATGGACTACACCAAGCTTTTCTCGCTCGAAGGGAAGAAGGCCCTGATCGCGGGCGCGAGCCGCGGGATCGGCCTAGCCATCGCTCAGGCCACCGCCGCCCAGGGGGCCGAGACCTTCCTCGCGGCGCGCTCGGCTGACGCGCTTGAATCAGAAGCCGAGGCTCTGCGCGAGCAAGGGTTCAAAGCTTCCACGGCTTCGCTCGATGTCAACGATTCCACGTCGATCCAAGCTTGTGTAGAAGCCCACGGCGATGCGGACATCCTCGTCAACGTTGCGGGGACCAACGTCCGCAAGCGTTTCCAGGACTACTCGGCCGAAGAGTACGAGCACATCATGCAGACCAATCTGCACGGCATCGTCGAGCTCACGCGCGGAGTCGGCGTCGGCATGATCGAGCGCGGCCAAGGCGGCAAGATCGTCCACATCGGCAGCCTGATGTCCTTGCGCGGCCTGCCGTATTTGAGCGTCTACGCGATGACGAAGAGCGCGCTCGACGGGCTCACGCGAGTGCTCGCCGCGGAGTGGGCCGGACACAACATCCAGGTCAACTGCATCGCACCGGGATTCATCCTGACCGACCTCAACCGGGACATGTGGCAGCCGCAAGAGATGAAGCAGTGGCTCGCCCAGGTACAGGCGAACCCTCGCATGGGGACGCCCGCGGACATCGCCGGCCTTTCCGTGTTCTTGTCGAGTCCGGCTTCAGATTATGTCACTGGACAGCTGATCGCCTCCGACGGCGGCTACACAACGACCGCCAAGTGGCCGTTCGGTCCCGCCGCATAGCCTATGTGGGCGTTTCCGCTGCTGACGTTCCTGGCGGCGTTCCTGCTCTTTCAGGTCCAGCCAATCTTGGGGCGCTACTTGCTGCCTTGGTTTGGCGGGGGCCCAAGCGTTTGGAGCGTTTGCCTGGTCTTCTTCCAGACCGTTCTGCTGCTGGGATACGCCTACGCTCATTGGTTGGCGGGCCGGCCGCGAGCAAGTCAGGCCTGGATTCACGCGGGAGTCGTTGTCGCCTCTCTGCTCGCGCTTCCGATCGCCCCGGAGTTCAGGTTTGACCTCGCCTCACAAGTTGGGGACCCCACTAGCCAAATCCTCTGGCTGCTATTTGCGTCCGTGGGCGCGCCCTATGTCGTGCTGGCGTCTTCATCACCGCTCCTGCAGCGTTGGTACGCGCAAGCGGAAGGAGAGCGGCCCTACCGTCTTTATGCGGTTTCGAACGCCGGCTCGCTTCTCGCTCTCGCAAGCTACCCATTTGTATTCGAGCCCTTGCTACGCCTCGACGTGCAATCCGGGCTCTGGTCCGTGTCTTATGTAGTCTTCGTTGCCGGCTCGGCGTATGTCGCATTGCGGGGCCGCCAACGCGCGTCTGCCAAGCCGCGCGAAACGGAAGCTGCAGCAGAAACTCACACCGTCTGGTGGCTCGCGCTATCGGGACTCGGTTCGGCAATGCTGCTCGCGACGACCAACCAGATGTCGCAAGAGATCGCCGTCGTGCCCTTCCTCTGGATCCTGCCCCTGGCGATCTACCTCGTCAGCTTCATCCTGGTTTTCGACAGCGACCGTTGGTACCGTCGCCGTACGTTCGGATTTCTGCTTGCCGGCGCCGTCCCGGTTGGCGCGGTCGCTGGGCTGGCCGGCGGCTTGCTCCCCCTTGGCCTTCAAATCCTGCTGTTCTCGATTGCCCTGTTTGCCGTTTGCATGATTTGCCATGGCGAATTGGCGATTTCCAAACCTCCTCCACCCCAGCTCACGCGCTTCTACCTCACCATCGCGGCGGGAGGGGCAATGGGTGGTCTATGCGTCACGATGCTGGCGCCGCGCCTGTTCCCCGACTATTGGGAATACCCCCTCGCGCTGTCAGGGACGTGCGTCTTGGCGCTGATCGCCTGGGCGCGCGCCGGATGGCGGCCAGCCTTTGAGAATCCGGCGGTTTTCTTGCAACCTCCCCCGGCGATTGCGGTCGCGTTGTTGACCGTCGCCTACGCCTTTGGCTCGGACACAGGCGTCGACTCGATCGCCGTCACCCGAGGCTTCCATGGCGTGACGCGCATTCTGGAGGACTCCGACGCAAACGGCGAGTTTCGCCAAATGACCATTGGGCGAACCAAACACGGCTTGCAGTACCTGGCGGACGACAAGCGTTCGATCGCCACCACGTACTTTGGCGAGGGCACGGGAATCGAGCTCGCGATCGAACGCCACCCCAAGCGCCTCCGCGGCGAGCCGCTCAGCATGGGGCTTGTCGGACTCGGAGTCGGCACCATCGCCGCCTACGGGCGAGCGGGCGACCAGGTCCGTTTCTACGAGCTCAACCCCCAGGTCGCCGACGCCGCCCGAGAGCGCTTCTCCTTCATTGCCGATACGCCCGCCGAAGTGGACGTGGTTCTTGGCGACGCGCGCGTCCGTCTCAGCCAAGAAACCGAGACCTTTGACCTCATCGCGGTTGACGCATTCTCAAGCGGTGCGATCCCGGTGCACCTGCTGACGGCGGAGTCCGGCGAGCTCTATGCCGAGCGTCTGAACCCTGGCGGTATCATCGCGTTTCACATCACGAATCGATACTTGGACTTGGCGCCGGTCATCGCGGGGCTAGCAGAGCGTTTGGACCTACACACATTCGTAGTCGATTCCGAGGGTGACGCTGATCGCGGGGTCAGCGCTTGCCGCTGGATGATTTTGACGGACGATAGCTCGCTTGCGGCCGATCGCTACAACGGCCCGAGTTTGGTGTGGACCGACGACTTCGCCTCCGCGTGGAAAGTGCTGCGGTAGCCCAAATACTCGAGTTCGCCGAACCCGCTCCCTTGCGGTCGCGGCTCTGACGCCCTCCGGTTAACGCTTAACTCCCGACGTCAGAGCCGCGACCGCAAGGGAGCGGGTTCGGCAGCGTCGGTTTTCACGTAATCGTCAATCATCTGCCCCATGAACCGATTCATCCGCCTAATCGCCGGCATCGCGCTCGCGTGCTCTCTCGCCCCAGGCGCCGACCTCAGCGGAAAGTGGGTGTTCACCTGGGATACCGAAGGGGGCGTCCGCGAATCGTCGATGGTAGTCAAACAGGAAGGCGACAAGCTATCGGCCCGATTGCTGACGGCGCTCTCAAAGGCCGCGCATCGTGGGATGTCCACGCGATGACCTTCATAGCCAAGCGCGCCGAGTAGAGGCGGCAATCGGCTACAATCCCGGCAGTATGACTCGAATACTGCTGCCGCTCCTGCTTTGTGCCTCCCTTGTTTTCGGATCCGACTATGAGATCGGTCCCGATTCAAAAGTCCAGCCCGGCGTACCCAAAGGCAAGCTCACCCAGCACAGCTGGACCAGCAAAATCTTCCCTGGGACCGAGCGCGACTACTGGGTCTACGTCCCCGCGCAATACGACTCGGCGAAACCCACGGCGCTGATGGTCTTCCAGGACGGCGGCCGGATGTCGTCGAACGAAGGCAACGGCTGGCGAACGCCGATCGTGTTCGACAACCTGATCGCCAAGGGCGAGATGCCCGTGACGATCGGGATATTCGTCAACCCGGGCGTTTTGCCTGCCCCCAGCGCCGACATGCAAGACCGCTACAACCGCAGCTTCGAATACGACGGACTGGGCGATAACTACGCACGGTTCCTTATCGAGGAGATCCTGCCGGAGGTCGCCGCCGACTACAACCTGACCGACGACCCCAGCCTACGGGCGATCGGCGGCTCGAGCTCGGGGGCCATTGCGGCATTCACGGCGGCCTGGGAGCGGCCTGATGCGTTTCGGCGCGTGCTCAGCTTCGTCGGCAGCTACACCAACCTGCGCGGCGGCGACATCTATCCGGGGCTGGTCCGCAAGATGGAGCCCAAGCCCCTGCGAGTTTTCCTGCAAGACGGCGCCAACGACCTCGATATATATTCGGGCTCGTGGTGGATGGCCAATCAGTCGCTTTGGTACGCCTTGCGCTTCGCCGGCTACGACTACAAGTGGGTCCCCGGCGACGAAGGTCACAACAACCGCCACGGAAGCGCGATCCTGCCCGACGCCCTGCGTTGGCTATGGCGCGATTGGGACAAGCCCATCGAGCGTTCGCGCGAGATGACCGGCGACCGGCAGTGGATCCAGGAGTTCCTCGACCCCGAGCACGACTGGGAACTGGTCAGCGAGGGACACACGTTCTTGGAAGGGCCAGCCGTCGCGCCCAACGGAGACGTCTACTTCACCGACGTTCGCGAGAGTAAGATCTTCCGCGTCGATGCAAAGACCAGCAAGGTGAGCCTGTTCCTCGACAACAGCGGCTGGACAAACGGCTTGATGTTCGGCCCCGGCGGCCGGCTTTACACCTGCCGCCGCAAGACCGAGCAGATCGTTGCGATCGACGTCGAAACGATGGCCGAGGAGGTTATCGCCGACACCGCGCAACCGAACGACATCGTGGTCAACGCCAAGGGCGATCTGTACTTTTCAAGCCCCTGGACCAAGCGAGTCTGGTTTGTCCCGCAGGGCGGCGAGGCGCGGATCGCGTTCGAGGATCCCGATTCGGGTTTCCTCAATGGCGTGATGCTGTCGCCCGATCAGTCACTGTTGATGGTGAACGATACGCGGGAGAAGTGGGTGTGGTCGTTCCAGATCAAGCCCGACGGCTCGCTGGCGAACGGTCAGAAGTTCTACCACCTCGAGACTTGGGATAAGAACAGTCAATCCCGCTCGGACGGGATGACGATTGGCGACGAGGGACATCTTTTCGTGGCTACCGAGCTGGGCGTTCAGATCTGCGACCAACTGGGGCGTGTGATCGGGATCATTTCCAAGCCAACAAGCGAGTTCATTTCGAACGTCGTGTTCGCCGGGCCCGAATTGAAGACCTTGTATGTGACGGCCTCGGACAAGCTCTTTCGGAGGAAGCTGCGCAAGGGCGGCGTCCGCCACTGGGAGCCGGTCAAGCCTCCGAGGCCGCGGTTGTAAGCTTCGACAGATCGGCCGCCGGTCTTCTGGGTTCGGCTCTCGTCGGCCCCGCGCTTCTTGGTTTCATCGAGCAGTTGAGTCGGCATTCTGCCAAGACGATTGCATTCGCGGCCGTTGCTAGAATCAGGCCATGGACCAGGAGAAGGCGATCCAGAAGCTTATCGAGAGCCAGCAGAGAGAAGCGGCTCTCGCGGCGGCTCGGGCGGAGGCTGATCGTCAAAGCATCGAGGCGAACCGCTTGCGCATCGAGCGGCTCGAGGCGCACGAGAGGAGTATCGTCTCGAACCTGGATAAAGTAACTAGTATATCGTTTCACTAAAACATATCCTCTCTAGGCGACCTCAAGCGCCTCGAACTTCCTCCAGCGGTGAACCACCGGAGCCGCGTTGATCTCCGCGATCCCCTGCAGAATTCGTTCCCGCAGCTCCTCCCACGACGCGACTCGGATACGCTTCAAGAACGTGCGCGCCATCTTGCCAAACAGCGTCTCGACTATGTTGAGCCAGGACCCGTGGGTCGGCGTGTGCACGTATTTGAAGCGGTTCGGACGCGTCGCCAAGTAGGCTTTCGTCTCCTTCGATATGTGGGCGGAGTGATTGTCCAAGATCAATCGGATCGTGCATTGGTCCGGGTAGAATTGGTCCAAATCCTTGAGCAGCAAGATGAATTCCCGGCTGCGGTGACGCCGCTCCACCCGCGCCGTTACCCGGCCGGAGTGCAAGTCCAGCGCCGCCAGAATCGAGCACGTTCCCAGCCGTTTGTACTCGTAGTCGCGAGCCACACAGGGATGCCGCCCAGGCTTCGGCGGCAGGTCCGGCGCGACGTTGGCGATCGCTTGCACGCCGGGCTTTTCGTCGACCGAAACCGTGATCACGCCCGGCGATAGGCCGTCGCGAAGGCTTTCATTCTGAAAGGCCACTTCGCGGTAGACCAGCAACACTTGCCGCATCTTGGACTCAAAATCGGGATCGCGACGCTCGAGGTAGTACTTCACCTTCTCCGGATGCAGAGGTTGCTCGGCCAGAATACGATGTACGGTCGCCTTAGCCGCTTGGGCCAGGGCCGGATAGCCCGCTTCCACGGCATGCCGGCGCACGTGTAGAGCGAGCGCGCTGCGGGTCCACAGCTCGGCGGCGTAACCGAGTTGGGTGGGTTTGCTGCAGGCCAAATGCACCACCCAGGCCTTGGCATCGGCGGTGATGCCGGGCGGCCGGGGACGATGATAGGCATCCTTGAGCGCTGCTTCCACGCCTATGGCGAGGGCTCGGTTGATCCATTTGCCGACGCTTTTGCGCGTCATCTTGACCGCTCGCATAATCTCGGCGATCGTCTCGCCGGAATGATAACGCCACAGAATCTCAGCCCGCTGCACCTCCCTAACCGGAGCCGTCCGCGAAGCACGCAGGCGCTGAAGATGTTGCACCTCTTGGGGCGTGAGAACGAGTTTGAGACGCTTTGATTTTCCCGGCATGCGTCCAGCCTAGCAGGAAACGTTACGGGATAGATATGTTTTATTGAAACGCTATACTAGGATCATGGCCGAGATCGCCGAAGGCCGAGCCGAGCACGAGCAGCACATCCGGGATCTGCGGGCGAAAGCCGAAGCGCAACGAGCGGAGAACGAGGAGTTCCGCAAGTCGGTCGACGAGCGCATCGCCGTCGTCATCAAAATGATGGACGAATGGATCCGGGATCGCCGGAACGGCCGAGGCGTTTAGCTAGCTCGCTAGGGAGGGAGGCTGTGCTTGCCGGCACCTAGGTAACAGGCGCCATTCTCCCCATTCTCCGCAGCGGTTCCGCATCCAATTTCCCTGAGGGTCGGAAACCATTGATTTAGCGGGTGTTTGGGGCTGGGCCTGTGGTCCGAGCAGATTCGCATTCCTGTTGAGGAGTTGCAGCGCAGTTGGTTCTGGTATATTGTATATATATCAGTCATGAAGACAGCCCCGGCTCGCTCCAGCCTCGCCGATGCCGAGCGTAAGCTGCGCTCCCGCATCGCCCAGCTGGTCCACGGCCGCTGGTTGCTGCATGGCACCGTGGCGCCGCGCCAACGCGTCTGCGGCAAGCCCAACTGTCGCTGCGCCCAGGGTCAACTGCACGCCTCGCTCTATCTGGTGCGCTCGCGCCGGGGAAAGGTGCAACAGCTGTTCGTGCCGCGCAGCTGGGAGCAACGCGTGCGCCAGGCCGTAGCCGACTATCAACAGCTCGAGCGGCTGCTCGAAGAGGTCTCCGAGCGCGAGTGGAAGCGGCTCCAAGACCGCCGGGAGGAGTGACGTTCTTCGACGTCTGATCCAGTACGCGGAGAAGGGTTACGGCCTGCGCAGCCGCCTTCTCGCCGGGGTCTCGGATTCCCGCCCCAAGCCGCGCATCCCCACCCGCGCTGTCGTCGAGTCGACGCTGGCGCTGTTCTGGGCCCGGCTGGGCAGCCTGAACGCTTTGGAAACGCTCGAGGGGGCGCCGTTTTGGAAGAAATGGCTGGGCCGCAAGCTGCCCAGCGCGGACACCATTGGCCGCGTCTACAGCTCGCTCGACACGGCCGTGCTGCGGCAAGCGATTCGGCAGCTGTATGAACGCCTCAAGCGCAACAAGGCCTTGCCCGGCATCGGCGGATTAGGGGTGGCTGTGATCGACGGTCATGAGTCTCACGCCAGCTACCGCCGTTGCTGTGGAGGCTGTCTCGAGCGCCGCATTCAGCGCAGCGACGGCGAACAGCTGCAGTACTATCACCGCCAAGTGACGCTGCAGTTGCTCAGTGACGCGCCCGCCGCCTCGCCATTCAACATCCAAGGCGAACCGCTTCCGCTGTTGCTCGACGCCGAACCGCAACTCCCCGGCGAGGACGAGCTGGCCGCCGCCAAACGTTTGCTCGAACGCGTTCTAGCCGCTTACCCACGGGCGTTTGATGTTGTCTTGGCCGACGCTCTTTACGCCGACGCGACGTTTGTGAACTTTCTGCTGGCGCACGGCAAGGACGCCGTCATCGTGCTCAAGGACGAGCGCCGCCACCTGTTTCAAGACGTTCAAGGACTGTGGCGAACCCAGCCCCCACAGGCGGGCGAGTATCGCTCACGCGATTGCCAATGGTGGGATCACGAGGGCTTATTATCGTGGCCGCAGGTCGCCCAGCCCTTGCGCGTCGTTCGTTCGGTGGAGACTTGGCGGCGGCGCTCGCAGCTTGACGGCGAGCTCCACGAGCATCAAAGCGATTGGGTTTGGCTAACGACTTTGGGGTCGCGGCAAGTTTCCACGGCGCAGCTGGTGCGCTTGGGCCATCAACGCTGGGACATCGAGAACCGCGGCTTCAACGAGTTGGTCAACGGCTGGCATGCCGACCACATCTACAAGCACGAACCCCACGCCATCGAGACGTTTCTCTTGACGACGTTTCTGGCATTCAATCTCTACCACGCTTTTGTCGCCCGCAACCTCAAACCGTCGTTGCGGCGCGGCAAACCGCGAGTCTTTTGGGCGCGGGTGATGGCGGCGGAGCTGTATCAGGCGGCCACGGGCCCCTCGCCCTAGCACGCGAGTCGACTCCCCCGCCCACCCCGCGCCTGCCAGTAAGCGGCCCTGCCGCAAGAGCCGCCGGGGTGTCTTTGCCCTGCGATTCCCCACCTATTTCCGGGTCAGGACCGCGTGCGAATCTGCTCGTCCTTCACCCCACGCCCCTAAATCCCTCGATTCCCAACTACTTCCGCCTTCTGACTCAGCCTCGTTGCGGAATCGCTGCCGGCGACGGGGCCCGCCTTCGACTGGGCTATGATACTCGGTAGTGTGGCCCTTTTCCGGAGATCCGTTCTCGTATGCGGTCGCGTTCATCGCTGGGGAGCTGTCCTTTGTGCTGGGGAGATCTCCCCTGATCTTGGGACCCGCATTCAAAGGCTCGGCCCGGCTGCTCGCGAAAGAGGCCCTTGTCGTGGTCCCGGCCTCGACTTCGCTACTCCTTCTTCTTGCCGGCCACTTGCCTTCACTTTTGCCGTGGGAAACGACTTCGATCTATGCGGCGTTGGGCGTGGCCGCATATCTGGTCCAGAGCTGGCTGCGGCGCCTCAAGGGCCTGGAGGCCGTTCTAAATGTTGCCGTCGCGCCTGAGCCACCGAGTGAAGACTTTCACTTGACACCCCACCCGCCCAGGCTAGATGGCGCGACGAATGAACCGGGGATTCCGCTGCCCTTCGCGGGAGGCGCAATCGGACTGTTCCTCGCGGGCGTCGCGCCTGGCGGACTGACCGGGGGCATGGGATTCTTCATCGGATTTGCGGTGGGTATTCTGCTGATCGGCTGGCTAGCGGTCAATGTTCGGCCGGAAGGCCGGGGCGACCATGGGGGATGAGCTCGGCAAGGCAATTGCCAGAGCAACCGACTGGCGTGACTACGTTGCAGGCTTTGTTGGTGGCGCAGCCGGCTTGTTCAGCTCCTCTCTTACCGGGGTAGATCCGCTGACTTCGGCCGGTGGGGGCGCGTTGGCAGCCGTCAGCGCCCGACAGACCTGGGAGGGCGTACGAAGAAGACAGAAGCTTCGAAAAGAGGCTGAGAACACTCTCGCTTTCTTTGAGGAGGTGAACGCCTCCAGCTACTTCCGTCGACTCAAAACGCTGATCAAAATGTTTGAGCTGGGCGCGATCCCGGTCAACGAGTTTGCAGCAGCGCTGGTGAAAATGAGAATCGAATACCTCGAGAACGACCGGCTGGATTAGTGAGCTAGGTTTCCAGATTCTCGGATTGAGTTAGCCACCGCCGGACGGCCTCGACGCCTTCTCCGACCACGCTCGCATCGAACCCGAAGCCCTCGAGCCAGTGGATCTCGGGTTCTTGGCGACGAAACCACGTCCTCTGGCGCTTGGAGTATTGGCGCGTGACCAGCGCGGTCGATTCGATCGCTTCCTCGAGAGTCATCCTTCCGTTGATCAGCTCGCCGGCTTGGCTGTATCCATGCGATCCCAGCGCCCAACTGTCCGGGGGGACGCCGCCGGCTAGCAGCCCCCGGACCTCTTCGACCAAACCCGATTCGAATAGGACGCGGGCTCGCAGGTTGATTTTCTCATTCAGTGCTTCTCGTGGCGGGTCGAGCCCCAGCTTCAAGAAGCGAAATCCCTCAAGGGCATCGCGGCCTCGCTCGAAGCCCTTCGAAATCGGCTCTTGGCCGAGCAAGCAGACCTCGAGCGCGCGCACTAGCTTGGGGCGGTCGTTGGCGTGGATCCGCGCGCACGCTTGTGGGTCGAGGCGGCTCAGCATGCGGTGAAGGTAGCCGGGGCGGTGTTTCTTGCCCGATGCTTCGAGACGACGGCGAAGCGCTTCGTCGCGTCCGGGGCCCTCGAATAGTCCTTGAGTCAGCGCACGCAAATAGAAGCCCGTCCCGCCTGCGATGACCGGCAGCTTGCCGCGCTGGGAGATCTCCCGCAGCACCGGCCGGGCCAGCCGAGCATAGTCTCCCGCCGTGCATCGCTCGCGCGGGTCGACGATGTCGAGCAAATGGTGGGGAACGCCGCGGCGCTCATCAGGCGGGACCTTGGCCGTTCCAACGTCGAGGCCTTTGTAGACTTGCACGGAGTCGCAGTTCACGACTTCGCCATCGAAGCGGAGGGCTAGCTCAATCGCTAGGTCGCTCTTGCCCGACGCGGTCGGACCTACGACGACGACAACCGGGCGACTCACGACTGCGCGGCGTGCCGGAGGGCCTGCAGGTAGCCGATCGCGAACGCCCAGCCGTGTTGTGAGCCGAGTGTGTCGTCGGTGAGCTCAGGCGTATGGTCGGGAATAATCAAGTGCTGGTAGCCCACCTCTGCAAAGGCCTGCATACACCCGAGCATGTCGCAGTCGCCCTCGTCGTGCATCACTTCCAGGTACTTGTAGTAGGGCGTGTCGACGCGCACGTTGCGGAAGTGGACGTGGTTGATGCGGTTGCGTGATCCGAAGTAGCGGATTGCCTCCGCCGCGTCCTCGCCCATCTCGGTGGTGACGCCGGTGTCTAGCGTGATACCGTTCGACGGGCTATCGATGACGTCGATCAGCCGCTTCTCGTCTTCGATCGTGCGAACCGGTTGCGCGGCGCCCCGAAAGACCGGGATCGGCGGGTCGTTGGGATGCAGCGCCAGCTTGACCCCGGCATCCTCGGCCACCGGGACTACGCCCGTGAGGAAAGCTTCCAGCCGTGTCCACATCTGCTCGCCGGTGTGCTCGCCGACGTTGTCGAGCGGCGGGAGATCCTTCGTCCGCTCGTGGTCGTAGTCGCGCAGGCCGGCCTCGCCGCGGCCAGTAGTGCGGCCGTAGCCTTCGGAGCCGCGTAACGGGGTGAAGTTGTACTCGACGACCGCGATGCCGGCCGCGCCGGCCGCGCGGATCGAGGCTTTGACGTTCTCGATCTCGACATCCGCGTCGGGCTTGCCGTGCAGAACGCGCCAGGTCCGGCCCAGGTGAACCGTTTCGGCCGACATTCCGCGCTCGCCGATGTGGTCGCGGATGCGTTTGAGCTCGTCGGCGTCCCAAGGTTGCAGGACGGCGTCTGATTGCGGCCCGCGATCGGTCGACGGGACCAGGCCCCGCTTGCCCGGCGTCGGATTGAATCGGCTGGGCATCGTGACGTGCTTGACGCCGAGTTGCTGGAAGAAGGCGATCGTTTCGTCGGCCATGTCCCGCAGGCCCTTGCCGAGTTTGAGGGCGGTGGGCGCCGGTCGTTCGGTCTGCGCGGAGGCGGGCTGGGCTGCCAGAGCTCCCGCACCCAACAACACCTGTCTTCGCGTGGTTTGCGTCCGCCTCATTTCTTGTTCACCGCCTGGATCAGGCCTCGGATATAGCCGTGCGAAAACGACCTGCCGATCGTCCCGCCTTCGACATCGGCCGGAAGATTCGGCGTGTGGTCGGAAACGAGCGTGCCGTCGTAGCCCACTTCCTTGAACGCCCTCATGGCCTCAAGCATATCGACATCGCCCTCGTCGATAAATGTTTCCGTGTACCGGGGCACGCTACCCCGCACCGCCCGGAAGTGAACATGGTGGATCTTCCCCCGGCCTCCGATTCGCCGAATCGCGTCGATGACGTCGACCCCCATCTCGGTCACCGTCCCCTGGCAGAACGTAAAGCCGTTCGCGGGAGAGTCGACCCCGTCCAGAAACGCTTCAATCTCATCGGTGTTAGTCAGTAGACGAGAGACCCCGCGCATTGCCTTGACAGGCGGGTCTTTTGGGTGCAGCGACATCTTAACCCCAACCGCTTCCGCCGCTTCCATCACGGGTTTCGCGAAGTACTCGAGCCGCGCCCACATCTCCTCGCGCGAGATCGCCCCGACGTCATCGAACGGCGGACGATCAGCAACGCGGCCATAGTCGAACGACTTGTAGATCGCCCCGCCTCTCCCGGGCGTCGAGTAGTATCCGACCTCATCGCCCCACTTGAAATCAGGCGACCAGCGCCACTCGATCATTTGGACCCCGGCTTCGCCGGCCGCCTTGACGCTGCGGCCGATCTTGTCGATCCACGCGTCACGGTCGGGCTGGGCTAGCATCGGGCTCATCAGCCAGCCCAAGGGAATCATCAGCGAGTAGAGCTCGAGGCCGAACTCGGCGCAACGCTCGCGAAGGGGGCGGATGTCGTCGACGGTCCAATAGCCCTTCGCCGCTCGGTCAACTTGGTCGGTCCCTTGTAGAACGACCCACTTGAGCCCAAGCTGCGCCATCCATCGCAGGGTACGGTCTTCCAGGTTCCCGATATTCTCGCTGACTTTGGGAGACCAGAAACCTTGCTCGGGCGTGGGCTGCGGCGCCTGGCTACAGGCCGTGCCGAGCGTGGCGGCCGAAGCGGTTACGAATTGACGTCGAGTCGGCATCGCACGAGTAGGCATCGCGTCTGGCTAATTGTACTCTGGTGAGGTCGATGCGTGTAATAGCCGGCAAGTACCGCCGCCGCAAGCTCGAGAGCTTGCCCGGTCCCGAGACGCGTCCGATGCTCGACCGGATGCGCGAAACGCTGTTTAACATCATCCAAGATGAGGTCGTCGGCAAGGTCTTCGCCGATCTCTACGCCGGCACCGGCGCGGTGGGCATCGAAGCCCTGAGCCGCGGCGCCCGTCAAGCGTATTTCGTCGAGAGTAACGGGAAGGCGACCCGGGTCATCGACGCCAACCTCGCCAACATCGGCGCTCAGTCTTCCGCTAGCGTGCTCTTGCGGCCGGTAGCGCAGGCGCTCGAATCATTCGAGGCCGACGTCTATTTTCTCGGCCCTCCTTATCCGCTCGAAGCCGAGTATGCCAAGACGCTGACGGCGTTGTCGGAGAAGTCCGTCGATCTCGTGATCGCCCAGCACTCGGTCAAGCTGGATCTGGCGGAAGCCTTCGGGCCTCTCAAGCTGACCGATCGTAGAAAGCTAGGTTCGAACGTGCTGAGCTTCTACCGACGCAGCAGACGCAGCGGGCAAGTTGTAGTACGAAGTGTTAACAGTCCGCCGTGCCTCCAGACCTACCAAACTGTCCAAACTTCAGGACCGCCGCCCCGGCACTAGGTTGACGCGGCGGCCCGCATCCGGTAGCCAGGCTGGATATGTGACAATGCAAGAGTAGTTCTAAAAGAGGAGTTTTTTGAGTGAGCTCGGACTTTCCATCGCTCCCGAATGAGGCCCCCGTGGAGGATATGGCCTCCGAGAGCGCGCCCGTTGAATTGGATCCGCCTGAAGTAGCCGCCCCACCGGAGCCTCTCCCGGCGCCGGTCGTGGCTTCGCGTCCCGTGATCTCCAAGCCTGAACCCGCACCGCGGATGCCCGCCATGCCGGGCGAGCCGGCCGCGGCGGATGACGATGACGACGACTTCGAGATCCCTGACGAGGAGGAAGTCCAACGCATCGTTTCCGGCGACCAGTCAGCGCCCGAGGACACGCCGGAAGGGGTCATCCAGGGTGTAATTGTCACCCTACGACCCGACGGCGCCCTGGTGGATGTCGGGGAAAAAGCCGAAGCCTTCCTGCCGATCACGCTTCGAAAAGGAGACAAACCGCCCGACTGGTCGGCCGGCGACACGATCGAGGTGACCGCGTCTCGGCGTGGCCCGGATGGCAACCTCATCCTGTCGTCGTCACGCGGGGAGCGCCCTGGTGACTGGGATCAGCTCGAGGCCGCTTACGAGACCGGGGCCGTCGTTGTAGGCAAGGTGCTGGAAATCGTCAAGGGCGGACTTGCCGTTGACGTCGGCGCCCGCGCATTCCTGCCGGCGTCGCGGTCGGGCGAGCGTGACCAGGAGAAGCTCGAAGCGCTGGTCGGCCAAGACATCCGTGCGCGGATCGTTCAACTCGACCTCAACGACCGCAACGTTGTTCTAGACCGCCGATCGGTCGTTGATGACGAGCGCTCAAGGGATCGCGAGGAAGCGCTGAGCAAGATCACCGTGGGCTCGGTGATGGACGGCGTGGTCCGGACGATCCGTGACTTCGGCGCTTTCGTCGACTTGGGCAGCGTCGACGCCCTTCTTCACGTAAGCGACATTGCCTGGTCGCGAGTTGATGACGTGCGCTCGGTCCTCGAGGAAGGCCAGAAGATTCAGGTCAAAGTTCTGAAGGTTGGCGACGAAGGCCGCCGCATTTCGGTTGGAAAGAAGCAGCTCGAAGCCGAGCCCTGGAGCGCGATTGACGGCAAGTACCAAGTCGGAGACCGCATCACCGGCCAGGTCACGCGCATCAAGGACTACGGCGCATTCGTCGAGATCGTCCCCGGAGTCGAGGGGTTGATCCACGTATCCGAGATGTCATGGGCGCGCCGCGTGCGTCATCCCAAAGACATCGTCGATGTGGGCGACACCGTCGATGCGGTCATTCTCGACTTGAACGTCGATTCCCGGCGGATCGGGCTAGGTCTCAAACAAGCCCTAGGCGACCCCTGGGACCGTTTGGAGCAAGACAGTCCGGTGGGCGCCGTGCTATCGGGCGAGGTCAAGAAGACCACGAATTTCGGAGCGTTCGTCGAGGTCGCCGAGGGCGTCGAAGGACTGTTACATGTATCCGACATCACCTCCGAGCGGCGCTTGAACCACACCAACGAGGTGCTCAAAGTCGGCGACACGGTTCGCGTGAAGGTGCTGGAGATCAACCGTGAGCGCCGCCGCCTGAAGCTCGGCATCAAGCAGCTCGAGCCCACCGAGGTCGACCGCTACATGGAGACCGTCCAGGCGGGTGACACGGTAAGCGGAAGGGTTGTACGCTTGCACGCCGGCCACGCCGATGTCGAGCTCGATGAAGGAGTGCGGGCGCGCTGCGCCCTTGGTTCCGCCCCCGAGGCCGCGCCGGCCGGCGGCAACCGAGAGTCGGGGAAAGATGGAGTCTCGTCGCTGAGCGCCAAGCTGGAACAGGCCTGGAAGGGCGGCGCGGGGAACGGTGATTCTCCTCTTCAAGAAGGCGAGTTGCGTTCGTTCCAGGTCGTCAGCCTTGACGCTGAAAGCGGCTCGATCGAGCTCTCGCTGTCTTAGGTCGAATATTGGCTTGCCTTGACCCGATTCCGTGCTACGATAGCAGCGAAAATGGAGAAGGCTGTTTTGCAGCTTTCCGCCAGAGATCCGCGGCTAGGCGCTTGACCAAGACCGGCCCATGCGGATTTCTAGAGGAAGGGGATTGCGAGCCCTCGCGGCTTGGCAGTCCCTTTTTGACTTTTTGTGGCCCTTTTTGACTTTTTGTGGCCGTTTTGGCTTTCACGGGACGCCGCGCACGCGGCGAGACCCACGAGATCAACCAAGAACCCTAGGAGATTGACATTTTTCGAAGAAGATTTAGGCCGTTTCGCCGCGTTCGCAGACAAAACGTAAACGAAACGATCCGGGCCCGCGAAGTGCGGGTCGTGTTCCCCGACGGAGAGACCGAGGTGATGCCGACCAGCGTTGGCATCCGCAGGGCCAAAGACATGGGCCTTGACCTCGTCGTCGTCGCCCCCACCGCCAACCCCCCGGTCGCCAAGGTGATCGACTATGGCGAATACTCCTACCTCGAGAAAAAGAAGAAGAACGAGGCCAAGAAAAAGCAGCACCGCATCGAGGTCAAGGAAGTCAAGTTTCGTCCGAACACCGACGATCACGACTACGAATTCAAGAAGAACCACGCGCTTCGATTCCTCGACGAAGGCAACAAAGTTAAGTGCACAGTGTTCTTCCGCGGCCGTGAAATCACGCACGCCAACCTGGGCGAGAAACTTCTGATGAAGCTCGCCGCCGACATCGTCGAGCACGGGACTCCCGAAGGCCGCCCGCGAATGGAAGGTCGAACGATGCACATGATCGTCGGGCCAACCAAGAAGCAGAAAGTCGAAAAGCCGAAGGCCGAGGCCAAGCCCGCAGAGGCCAAGGCGGAGCCCGCCCAAGCGGTTCCTGTTGAACCTGAACCAGCCTCTTCTGAACCTGCGCCGCCGCCAGATGTGCCGGGGTTTCCGGGCCAGCCAGTGTAACCGACGAGAACGCTTGCGCTTTTTCCGAGCACCCTGCGTGAGCGGGGTGTCTTCCGCTTACGGTTGCGGTCGTCGCCTGGGTTGTGGGAAGACACACCGCTCACGCAGGGTGCTCGGAATTCCCGCCGGATTTGTGCAGGAATCGTTTACAGAGGTACGGCGTCGGCGAGGCGCGTAGCCGCCGTCGTGAAGGTGTAGCTCGGCCCCACTTCGTTGCGGGCCGGCTGCTCCAGCGGTGTGACGTCTTCGTGGGTTGGAGCAACCAGCGCCAGGTAGCGCAAGATCTCTGAGCCATCAGCGTCTCTGCCGCCGAATACGCCCTCGTCGCTCAGCAGCGTGACCCGGGCGTTCTGGCCCTCCAGCTGCCACGTGACGGCGGCGCAGGTCTGCACCATTTGTTCAAAATGCGCTTCGGATGCGTCAGCTGACAGCCTTCGGTCGAAGAACAGACGGACCCTTCTACTGTCCTCGCTCGTGAATTCCCTAACCCACAATTCCCCCGACCGCGCCGTCGCCTTCCAATCCGTGATGCGCGCGCTATCGGCGGGCTGGGCCGGCCTGAGCCGGTACAAGTCTTGGCTTTCGCCCACCATGGTTTGGTTGGCGAATAGGCCCAATCGACGCAAGATTTGCTGGGATTCGTCCGAGCTCTCGATTGATGGCAGTACGACGATTTCCTCTCGCATCTGGAGAGTCACCCGCCGCTCCACGAAACCGAAAGGAAACCGCGTGGTGAGCTTGAGGCTCATGGTCGGATAACGTCCCCGGCGAGGAAACGTCACCGGCGCGCTGGCGATCACTCGCTCTCGCCGGCCCACGACGGGGAAGTGGATGGACTCAAGACGAATTCCGCTGCTGTCCCCGCCGCTGAGAGTCACGCTAAACGAGGGCATCCACGCCTTTAGATTGCGTAGCGCTACCCGAGCCAGCGCCGGTTGAGCGGCGAACACACGGTCGGGCCACGACAGCCCAAACTCCAAACCGGCCAGACTCAGCCTCGACGTTAGCCCCGAAACAAGCAGCGCGGCAAGCATTGCGCTCAGCAACAGATAGAGAAGATTGTTCCCGGAGATGACCGCTGTCAGTCCGATCGCGATGATTGCCAGGATGTAAACCAGCCCTTGGCGTGTAACCACGGGGGTCCACGGCCAGCGCTTGAGGGCGCTCTTGAGCCTTGATAGACGAAGCCTCATTCAGCGTCTTACCGTCGTACCATTTTGGGCCCACCCCACGAGCAATGAGCCCGGAACGCAAGTGACGGGTACGGCGATTGACGGCCCCGCAGGCGCCGCCGCCCCCCCACTCGCGTTCGGGGCTCATGAGTAAGATCGGCGATGCTACGATCGTAACGCGGCCCCACAGCTTTCGCGAACAATAGAAATGGCTGCTTACCGGCGCTCCCCGGCTGAACAGGCCGGCACAGTCGACATCCTCAGTTTGCTACCGGCCGGCGGGCGAACCGCGCTAGCCGGCCGCGCGAGTCCCTCCTCGTGCGCTACCGTGTTGATTCATGCTGACGGGATTGAAAATCGTCGACCTCTCTCAGAACCTTGCCGGGCCGGTGTGTGGCCAAATCCTCGGTGATCTCGGCGCCGACGTGATCAAGGTAGAGCCCCCCGGCGGCGACCCGGCCCGCAAGTGGGGGCCGCCGTTCTGGGGTACCGAAGCGCCCCTGTTTCTCTCCGGAAACCGCAACAAGCGCAGCATCGTTGTCGACCTCAAGTCAGCCGAAGGGCGGGATGTGCTGGGCCGTCTGGCGGACAAGGCAGACATATTTCTGCAGTCATTTCGTCTGGGGGTGATCGAGAAACTAGGGTTTGGCCACGAAGAGCTACGGGCTCGGCGGCCTGAGCTGATTTATGCCTCGATCACCGGATTCGGTTCCGTCGGCCCCTTGGCCCAGGCGCCGGGCTACGACCCCCTGATGCAGGCTTACAGCGGCATCATGTCGATCACCGGGCATCCCGGCAACCCGCCGGCGCGCGTTGGCGGGTCGGTCGTCGACATCGGCACGGGGATTCTCACGGCGCTGGGAATCCTTGCCGCGCTGCGTAAGCGTGACCAAACCGGCGTTGGTTCGCACGTTGAATCGGCGCTCCTCGATACCTCGATCGGCTGGATCGGCTACCACATGATGAGCTATCTGGCGAGCGGCAACGTTCCACAGCGAATGGGCTCCGGTCTCGAGATGCTGACGCCCTATGAAGCGTTCCCGGCGACCGACGGTGAGCTCATGATCGGCGCGGGGAGCGACGGAATCTTCCAAAGACTATGCGAAGCGCTCGAACTCCCCGAGATTGCGGCGGACGATCGATTCAAGGAAAACCCTTCGCGCGTCGCGCACCGAGACGTCCTGCTGCCCGTGCTCAAGGAGCGTACGCGGCGTTACACCGTGGCCGAGCTTCGCGAGCTGCTCGAAAAGCACCGCGTGCCGTGCTCGCCTATCCAAGATATCGCGCAAGTCGTCGCTGACCCGCAGGTGGAGGCGAGCGGAATGTTCTCCCCGAAGCCCCACCCGCGCATCCCGGACTATCGCGACGCCTCCTTTCCCCTGAAGTTCGACGGCGAGCGCCCCGCGGTTCGCCGAGTCGCCCCGTTAGCCGGCGAGCACACCGCTGAGGTTCTTGACGAGCTCGGCTTCACCGAGACCGAAATCGAGCAACTTCTGTCGTAGGGGCGAGGTACGCCTCGCCCGCTCTGGTCCCACGGTCGCTGCCGAGTTGCTGGTTGTTCTTGCTTCCGGCTCCCACGCGCAGCGGGGCGCACGACATCACGGCCGATGACTGGGAGCAATTCCTAACCTTCGCCGACCTTCATCTCAAGCGCAAGCGACTTTGAGCCGCAGACGGGAAGTCCGCGCCTACTGCCGTTACCCAGGCGTCCGATCAGAGCCGCGACCGCAAGGGAGCGGGTTCCGCAAGCCGGCAGCTTCGTCTCCCGGGAAACACGCGCCCGTAATTGTGAGCCAGGGTACTAAGCCACAAGCTCCCGGATCAGCTCGCCGCCGGTTTGGCTGAGCTGCTTGTCGCGGCCTTGGGCGAAGTAGGTCAACTTGGCGTCGTCCAAGCCAAGCAAGTGCAGCAACGTCACGTGCATGTTTGGGATTGGGTGAACAACCTCGACTGCGGTCCGACCCGTCTCATCGGTCGCACCGACGATCTTCCCGCGCGGGGCGTCACCGCCGGCCATCCAGAAGGCCATCGCCGGGGCGTTGTGGTCGCGGCCCCAGGCGGTTCCGCCGCCGCGGATGCCGTTGTCGGGGGAGCGTCCGAACTCTCCCGAGCAGACGACGAGCGTCTCGTCGAGCAGGCCCGTGCGTTTGAGGTCTTTGAGCAGGCCGGCGATGGGACGGTCAACGGCGTCGAGGCGTGAGCCGTGGGCCTTCTCGATGTAGTCGTGCGAATCCCAGCCCATCACGATCAGTTGGACGAATCGCACGCCGCGCTCGACCAGGCGCCGCGCCAGCAGGCAGCGCCGGGCGATCGAGTCGATCTCGCCGTCTTCGCTGCCGACGCCGTAAAGGTCCTTGGTTTCTTGGGGCTCGGAGTCGATGTCGATGGCGTCGGGCATCTCGGCCTGCATGCGGAACGCCAGCTCGTAGCTCTCGATACGCGCGGCTAGCTCGGCGTGCTCGGGACGCCTATCCAAATGCCCGCGGTTGAGCTTGCCAAGGAAGTCGAGCGTCTCGCGCTGCTGGACGTCGGTGACGTAGTCGGGCGGATTCATGTCGAGCACGGGGGCGCCTTGCGACCGGAGCGGCGTGCCCTGGTAGTAGGCCGGCAGGAAGCCGTTCGACCAGTTCGCCGCTCCGCCTTGCGGGTAGGCGACATCGGGCAGGACCACGAAACCGGGCAGGTTCTGGTTCTCGGTGCCGAGTCCGTAGGTCGTCCACGAGCCGATCGCCGGGTCGCCGCCGAAGCGGTTGCCGGTGTTGAGGTGGTAGAGCGCCGTGGGATGGTTGACCGAGGTGGCCTGCAATCCGCGATAGAAGCAAACGTCGTCGACGCAATCAGCGAAGTTGCGGAACTTCGAGTTGATCGTAATCCCTAACTTGCCGGCGCGCTGGAACTCGAATGGGCTCCGGACGTAATAGCGCTTGCCCGTGTTCATGTTCGCTTCGAACTTGTTGCGCTCCTTGACGAACTCGGTCATGTGAAGCTCTTCGAGCTTCGGTTTGGGGTCGATGGTGTCGATGTGGCTCGGGCCGCCCTCCATCAGAAGGAAGATGCAGTTCTTCGCCTTGGCCTGGTGATGGCCTTGCTTGGGAGAGAGGACGCCCGCCTTGGCTTCGTCCTGGAGCATCGCCGAGAGGGCGATCGCCCCAAGGCCCATGCCGGAGTGGTAGAGAAATTCGCGGCGCGAGGGGCTGGCTGTGTGGACTTTTCGCTTCATGATTAGTACACGTAGACAAATTCGTTTGAGTTGAACAGCGCCAGTGCAAGGTCCGCTAGCGCGCGGGTCTCGGGCGATGCTTCGCTGGGATGCGGGTTGTGCTCGTAGGCGCCTTGCCGCGCGGGTTGGACGAACTCGAACTTTTCGCCGGTAAGCTCGCTCGTGATGTTGTGAACGATGTCCTTGGGGCCCTCGCGAGGATCGACAGGGTTCGCGGCGTGGTGCTCTGCCATTTTCGCTAGGAATTCTGACGTCCACTGGCGTTCGTCTGGGGAGGGTGAACGTCCGTATGCGAGCTTGAAGGCTGCCTCGGCCCGGTCGTGCTGGCTTTGGAGGCGTTCGGCCATGATGAGCGCGACTTCGCGGGATTGCTCGGAGTTGAGAAGGGTAAAGGCTTGCGTCGGGACGGTCGATGATTCGCGCATCTCGCAAGTGAGGTCTGGGTTGGCGCCGTTGAAGACTTCGACCATGGGGTCGATCAGGCTGCGCTGCTGGAAGCTGTAGACCGATCGCCGGTTCCGTCGGCGGCGCGTCGGCTCTGGCTCGTAGAGCGGGCGCAGGGTTCCCATCGCGTGGCGCGGCTGTTCGGCTACGCCGGAGTTGATCTGCGGGTACGTGCCCGGGCCGCCGGTCAAATCGCTTAGCTCGCCGGCTACGGCCAGCATGCTGTCGCGAAGCTCTTCGGCTTCGAGCCGCCGGGGAGAGAACCTCGCCAGGTAAAGGTTATTCGGATCTTTTTCCTCCAACATCTTATGGTCGGGATGCCGGCCGGACCGCTGATACGCCTCCGAATACAAAATTACGCGATGGACGGCTTTGACGCTCCAGCCCTGCTCGACGAAGAACCCTGCGAGCCAGTCAAGCAACTCCGGGTGGGACGGCTTCTTGCCCATCTTGCCGAAGTTGTTTGCGTTCCTTGCCAGGCCCTGGCCGAAGTGGTATTGCCAGACGCGGTTCACCATAACCCGAGCGGTCAGCGGATTTTTGGGATCGGCGATCCACTTTGCCAGAGCGGCTCGACGTCCGCCGAGCGTGTCCGGAATCTCGGGCGAAGCCAAGTCAGAATACCGCTCGACCGCCTCGAGCACCCCTGGAGTCACTTCTTCTGATGGCGCCTGAACATCACCGCCAACGAGAATGTGCGTCTTGGCCTCTTCGTACTCGTTCTTCTGCATGAACGTTCCGCTGGGGACCGAGTCGTCCCAGTCGGGCTTGAGTCCGCTGGTGACCGTCATCGCTAGGGGCTCGAAACGAAGCCGCGATTGATTGTGCATCGTGGTCCGCTTGCGGAGGAGTTTTAGGAGCTCGGCCTCCTCTTTATCCATGTAGCGCTGTAGGATTTGGCTTATGGCTTCGGCCGCATGCGTTTCGCCTTTCTCTTTGGCAAGGCGGACTCGGGCGGCCTTGAGGAGATTCTCCATTCGTCGCTTGAGCTCAGCAAGCCGCTCCTCGAACGGCTTTCGGCCAGCGTCGAAACCGTCGGTCGACTCTGACCGCAGGAACGGTAAAGGCCGCCGTGCGAAGGCGGTCTTCGAAAACACCGCTTGCATACGGTAGTAGTCTTTGGTCGGGAGCGGGTCGAACTTGTGATCATGGCAGCGCGCGCAGGCGAGCGTCATCCCCAAGAAGGACTGACCGACGTGGTGCGTGACGTCGTCGAGGAAAAGCTGCCGGGTGACGGCAACCACGGCCATGCCGGTGTGCTCCCAAGGCCCGCTCCGCAGAAAGCCCGTCGCGATAATCGCCTCGGGGTTCTGGGGGAAAAGCTCGTCGCCGGCGATTTGCTCGAGGACGAAGCGGTCGTAGGGCCTGTCTTGGTTGAAGCTGCGGATGACGTAGTCGCGGTAGCGCCACGCGTTGGGGCGCTCGAAGTCGTTGGAGTAGCCGGCGGTGTCGGCGTAGCGGGTCACGTCGAGCCAGTGGCGTCCCCAACGTTCACCGTAGCTCGGCGATGCGAGCAAGCGCTCAACGATGTTCTTGTAGGCGCCGTCGGAGTTATCGGCGAGGAAGGCGTCGACTTCTTCGGGAGTGGGGGGGAGACCGGTCAAGTCGAAGGTCACGCGTCGAATGAGGGTCAGGTTGTCGGCCCGCGGTCCGGGCTTGAGTCCCCTTTCGGCGAGTTTCGCGAGGATGAAACTGTCGACGGGGGTTCGCACGTTCGCGGGGTCTACTCCCTGCGACGGCGCAGAGACCTTCTTCACCGGCCGAAACGCCCAGAGGTCTGCCTCCTCAAAGTCCCAGTTCGTCTCGGTCTGTGCAGCTGCATACGGAGCGCCGGCGCTTATCCAATCGCGGAAGGCTTGGCGCAGGTCGGCAGTGAGCTGCTTCTCGGTTCCGCCGGGCGGCATCTTGAGCTCCCCCACGTGGTCGATTGCGCCGACTAACAAGCTCGCGTCCGGGTCGCCGCTTACGATCGAGGGCCCGTTCTGACCGCCCTTCAGTGCGGCCTCACGGGTGCGCAGGTCGAGCTTGGCGAACGTGTTTGCTTCGCCGTGGCAGCCCAGGCATTGTTGCTTGAGGGCCGGCTGAATCTTCGAGCGGAAGAGCTCTTCGCCGGTGGTCGCGGATAGGGCCAGCACGCTCATCGCTAGCCCGAAAGTCAAGATACGAATTAACATGAGGCTTAGTCTGAATTGTAGTGGATCAATGGGCGGCGCTGCTGGGCAGCTTCGGCAGCTTCGGCTGAAGCAGAACCCGCTCCCTCGCGGTCGCGGCTCTGACGCCTGCCGTCAAACGGCGCACCGGGCGGGGTCAGAGCCGCGACCGCGAGGGAGCGGGTTCCGGCCACCGGCGCTCAAGTCAGCCGACCAGAGCGAAGGCCTTCTTCATCGCCATTGCCGTGGTTTCGGCCGCCGCGTCGTCGTCCATGTCGTTTAGCGTCTTGTTGAAAGGCTCGGCCCGGATCGGTCCGTCGAATCCGATTTTCGCCAGGGCGCCCAAAAACCCCTTGGCGTCGATCTCGCCGGTCGCTAGCGGCAGCTCCCGTTGAAAGTCTTTTTGAAGGTCGCGCTCGATGCCCTTGGGGGCGTCGTTGAGATCGCCGGCGACGACTTCATCGTTGGTGAGCTGGGCAATGTCGTCGAGGGTTTCGCGCGCGGTCCACCAGTGCCAGCTATCGATCACGACGCCGATGTTCTTCCTGCCCGTCTCGGCGATCAACTCGCGGCATTCGGCCATGGAGTGAACGAAGGCGTGACGGCGGGAAGTCCATATGTGTTTCGTGCCGAGGTATTCAAGGCCGAGGCGGAGACCCTGGTCTTCAAGGACGGCGCCGACTTCGTTGAGGCGACGCTTGTGCTGCCGGAAATTGTCGAGGTAGTTGAGCGTGTCGCTGCTCGAGCTGATGGCCGTGCCTACGCGTTCGACCCCGGCCTCGCGTAGGGCCTTGGCCTCGGCCGGCAGTTTGGCCAGGGCCGCCTTGTAGGCGTCGTCGTCGACGCGTAGGCTGACCGTCAGGCGCGCGGCGGCCCATTTGAGCTTGGCTTTCTTGCGCGCATCGACGTACTTGTTTACGCCCTCGGCTAGCAACTGTGGACCAAACGGTTCGACGGACTCGAACCCATACTTGCCGGCCAAGTCGATCGCGCGGCCTTGGTCCGCCTTAATCCCAATGCTTCCCGGGATGAAGGCGATTGTGAATTTTCGCTTAGCGGCCTGCGCGGTTCCGGCCGCGGCGGCGGCGAGGCCGGCGTAGATGAGCTCGCGTCGAGTAGGTTGTGCCATGACGTCCGCACTGTATCAAATTGGCAACGCCGCCCGGAAGACCGTATACCCTAACCTTATGACGACTCGCCGCCAGCTGCTGAAGGCTTCGGCAGTCGGGCTGATGCACGCGACTATCGAGGAGGCGGCCGGGATGCCGGCGAACGAGCAGGTTGCTTACGGGAAGACGACGCTGCCGGCCGGAATACGCTCTCGCTTCGTCGAGAACGTCAACGGGCTGACGATGCACGTGCTCGAGGCCGGTTTCGAGACCCCAGGACGCCCGTGCGCGCTGCTTCTTCACGGATTCCCGGAGCTTGCTTACAGTTGGCGAAAGATTCTGCCGCCGCTGGCCGAGGCGGGTTTCCACGTCGTCGCGCCCGACCAGCGGGGGTACGGGCGCACAACGGGCTGGGACGGGGACTACGACGGCGACCTCGGATCGTTCCGGCTGCTGAATCTGGTCCGCGATGCGGCGGCGCTGGTCGCGGCGCTGGGGTACGATTCGGTTGACGCCGTTATCGGGCATGACTTCGGGTCCCCCGTGGCGGCCTGGTGCGCGCTGACTCGTCCCGACGTGTTCCGCTCGGTGGCCCTGATGAGCGCCCCGTTTGGCGGTCCCCCCGGCGAGGCCGCGGCATCCGGCCCCGACATTCACGCGGATCTGGCGGCCCTTGCCCGTCCGCGCAAACACTACCAGCGGTATTACACGACGCGCGAAGCGGACGACGACATGAGGAACTGCCCGCAGGGGGTCCACGACTTCCTGCGCGCGTACTACCACTTCAAGAGCGCGGACTGGGAGGGGAATAAGCCGCATCGGCTGGCGTCATGGAGCGCTAGGGAGCTTGCGAAGCTACCGACCTATTACGTGATGGATCTCGCCGAAGGGATGGCCGAAACCGTAGCGGCCCAGATGCCCTCGGCTGAGCAGATCGCAAACTGCAGGTGGCTGACCGAGGACGAATTGAGCGTCTACGCTGCGGAATACGCCCGGAACGGTTTCCAAGGCGGCCTGCAGTGGTATCGCTGCACGCAAGATCCTCGGTACTCGGCGGAGCTGCGCGCGTTCTCCGGTCGAACAATTGACGTGCCGTCGATGTTTATCTCCGGCGCAAGCGACTGGGGAACCTACCAAAGGCCGGGCGCGCTCGAGAGGATGAAGCAGACCGCGTGCTCGGATCTGCGAGGCGTCCACCTGGTCGGCGGCGCCGGCCACTGGGTTCAGCAGGAGCAACCTAGGAGAGTAAGCGACCTGCTGATCGAGTTCATGAGCCCGGAACGCAAGTGACGGGTGCGGTGCTCGTGGCTCGGCCGGTCACTTGCGTTCGGGGCTCATGAGATACTGGCTGCGATCGTGCGCCGTCCCGGGCATTCCCGACTAGCAGCGGTGCTTTCGTGGCTACTGGTCTGCGTTGCGCTCGCGCCGCCGTGCTACGCAACCGAGTCGGACCAAACCACAACCACTCAATCCAGCGAAGAAGAGGCGTCCGTAGCCGACCCCGAGCCCGGCGCCGATGCGGACAGGCGCCAAGAGCTGAACCTGATTGGCGTCACCGACGTCGCCTCGGGCGAGAGCCGCCGCAACGAGAACGTGCAGTTCAACCCGGTCGACAACAACGCCCTCCAGGAATTAAACATCCGCCTGGGCACGACCGCGACCATCGTCACGGATTTCGAGGTCCAGCGAAACTACTTCGGGTCGGAGTTTGGCACCCGCCCGTCGTCCCCGTTGCACGTGGGTCCGTCCAACACTTCCGGGATTCACGGGACGGTCTACGAAACCCTCGGCAATAGCATCTTCAGCGCCCGTTCATTCTTCCAGGTCGGAGGAGTGCTACCGGCGCGAGAGAACGACTACGGGTTCGAGGTTGGCGTTCCGCTGTGGCGCGGCGCACGTTTTTTCACCGAAGCCAGCCAGCAAAAGATCCGGGGCAACGTTAACGGCAATGTGCTCGTGCCTAAAGCCGACGAACGCACGCCGTTGACAACGGACCCTGAAACCCGCGCGATTGTCGAGAGGATTCTGTCCGCGTATCCCGCGGAGCTGCCCAATCGCACCGACATCGATGAACGGGCGCTGAACACCAACTCCTCCCAGATCGTCAACACAGACAACATCGCCGCTCGCCTTGACCAGATCGTCGGCGACGACCGGATCACGATGCGTTATGGGCTGACATCGCAGCGTGTCATTGCGTTCCAGCTGGTGGCGGGGCAGAATCCCGACACCAGCACCAACGCTCATAGCGCCAGCCTCACGTGGAATCGCGCTTGGAACGCCCGCACTGTATCTGATTTTCCCCTCGGCTTCAACCGCGTCGGGACGCTACTTGTGCCCGAGATCAATAACATTGGCCCCAACGTGATGACGGCGGGGACCTTGCAGCAGATCGGACCGAGCTCGACCGTCCCGCTCGACCGTGCGCAGAACATCTTTCGCTACGCCGGCCGAGTGCTGCACACGAGCGGCCGGCATACCTTGACGGCGGGCTTCGAGATCGCGCGCCGTCAGCGCAATGGGTCCGAAATCAGCAGTCACCGCGGCTTCATCTCATTTCGAAGTCAGTTTGGCCGTGACGCTATAACGAACCTTCGCCTAGGGACCCCTGGGCGATTTTCCGGCGCCGTCGGCGAAACTCACCGCGGCTTTCGAAGCACCCTAATGCAGTACTACGTCGGGGACCAATGGAAAGTTAGCTCAACACTCTCCTTGAGCTTCGGCGTGCGGTATCAGCCCCTGCCGAAACCTAGCGAAGTGAATCGTATCCACGACTTTCCGTTCGCTTGCGACTGTAACAACGTCACTGGGACGTTTGGGTTCGCGTATCGTATGCCTGGTTATTGGGGAGTGCTACGCGGAGCTTACGGGACCCACTACGCTGATATCATTCCGTCCACCTATGAACAGGTCCGGTTTAACGCGCCTGGCACGATTAAGTTCGCCGATAACGATCCGAACCTCGTCGAACTACTCCAGGGACTTTCAGCCGCGCCCGATCCAAACGCGAGAAGCACAGTCTTCGTCTATTCTCCCGACACGGTTTTGCCTTATTCCCATCAATACAACCTAAGTTGGGAGCCTACGCTTTCGTCCGCATGGAAACTGCAGCTCGCCTATGTCGGCAGCCGCTCGCATAAGCTATTCATGCGACTTTACACGAACCGCGCTGTAAGGGTTCCCGGCATCGATCAGATCGGCTCTACGGTAAACGAGCGGCGACCCAACCAGGACTTTTTCGACATCCGTGAAATCTTCAATAGGTCGCGCTCCTACTTTGATGCGGGGCGCGTGAGTCTTGTGATCCCGGGCTGGCGGGGCTTCACGATTGACGGCTCTTACTGGTTCAGCAAAGCGATCGACCTTGGGGCCGACTATACCTCGACCGGCACTTCTGGCGTTAGCCGGTCCCTGCGGAACCAAACCGAGTCCTCGATCTTCGCAGACCTAAAGGCCCCGAGCGCTTTTGACCAAACCCACGCTACGTTGTGGCGGACGTCTTACCAGTTGCCGGGTCTATCCTCGGGTAAGGGATTCGGGTCGAAGCTGGTTCACGACTGGGAACTGTCGATGATCGTGCTGCTCAAGACGGGGACGCCGTTTACTGTCATCAGCGGGTCTGACGCGGTAGGTTTCGGCAACGTGGACGGCAGCCGCGGCGACCGCCCCCACCTGCTCGATTCGTCCATTTGGGGCGCCACGATCGCCCACCCCGACGACGCCCGGAACCTGCCTCGATCGGCGTTCGCGTTCATCTCACCCGACGAGGACGCAGGCAGCCTGGGGCGCAGCACGTTTCGCCGCGACGGCATCAGCAACATCAACGCCGCCTTCTCTCGAACGTTCCAGGTTCATTCGGAGAAGACTTTGACCTTTCGGGCCGAGTCGATCAACTTCTTCAACACGCCGCAGTTCGCCCAACCAACGGTGGAGCTGACCGCTCCGAGCTTCGGGAAAATTACGAACACGCTCAACGACGGGAGAACGTTCCGGTTTCTGCTGCGGTTTGAGTTCTGACCGATTCCGAGCACCCTGCGTCAGCGGGGTGTCTTCCAGTCGCACTTACGGGAATACCGCCCGCTCAGGGGCCGTGAAAAAATCCCTAGGGGAGGGTGAAAGACGGGCGAGGCATGCCTCGCCCCTGCGGACGATCGTTTGCTTTCAACGACGTAGCCCGCCTTGCCGGAATCGGATTGCCGACATTTTTTCACGCCCGCTCACGCAGGCGGCTCGGAAAACGTGCCGGTCGGGTATGATTGGCGTGCACCCAAGGAGGATTTCAATGTCCAAGAACGCTCGCCTCAAGTTCTTCGCCGCCCTGATGTCCGTACTAGCGCTCACTGGGCCGACACTCGCCCAATCCGGCGGCAACGCCATGAACAACCCCTACCGTATGGTCGAAGGCTGGGGTTCCCTTCCGGACGGCGTTAAATGGGGAGCTACGATTGGAATCCTCCCGGATGGCAACGGGGGCGCCTGGATCCATCACCGCTCCGACCCGCCGATCATCAAACTGGACGCCTCCGGCAAGACCGTTAAGACGATCGGGGAGGGGATGTTCGTGCAGGCGCACGGGTTCTGCATGGACCATGACGGCAATCTCTGGGCCGGTGATAGCGGGCCGTTCGGCGACGACCCCTCGAAGGCGGGCCGAGGGTATCAGTTCTTCAAGTTCTCGCCCGAGGGGAAGCTGCTGTTAACCCTGGGTAAAGCCGGAGTGTCGAAGGCCGGCAGGGACACCTTCATCGCGCCCACGGCCTGCGCCGTCGCCCCCAACGGCGACATCATCATCGCCGACGGACACTTCCCGCGCCCATCAACCAGCCAGCAAGACGGGGACCGCCTTGTTCGCTTCACCAAGGACGGAAAGTACATCGATTCGTGGGGCAAGAAGGGCTCCGGAGCTGGCGAGTTCGACGGGCCCCACGCGCTGGCATTCGACTCGCAGGGGCGCCTATTCGTAGCGGACCGCTCGAACAACCGCGTTCAGATCTTTGACAAAGACATGCAATTCGTGGACGACTGGCGGCACTTCGGCCGGCCGAGCGGGATCGCGATCACCTCCGGCGACAGGCTTTACGTGTCGGACTCGGAGTCGGGCAAGAAGATCGCCGGCGTCCTACGCAACCCGGGGTGGAAGAACGGCATCCGGATCGGCAGCGCCAAAGACGGTTCGCTGACGGCCTTTATCGACGGCACCGACCCCGAGGGTCTCGGCGCGGATGATAAGGGCAATGTATTCGGGGGGCTTACGCGAGCGCCGCGGGCCAGCCCGCCGTTGCTACAGAAGTGGGTGAAGAAGTAGGTCAGTCAAGCAAGGTCGATAACTTGGCAAGTACTTCTTCGATAATGAAGTCTGGAGCTGTTTCCACGCGTCGTGCGCCTCGGCTTTGTAGATCGACAGCACGAGCTTGGTAGCAGAGAACGACACCCTGAGTTTGTAACCCGGTTCCGGTGAGAGAAACGGTGAAGCCAGCTTGGCGAGCGAACCCTCCGCCCTGCGTGATGGGACATATCAGCGGCGTCCCTAGCTCGTTAAACGACTTCCGAGTGACCACGAGCACGTAGCGTGCTCCCGCCTGTTCGCGCCCCGAGATCGGTTCTAAATCGACGTGATAGACGTCTCCGCGATCCACCTCAGAAAGCCTCTCGCCCGACCGGAGGATCACGTAGCCAATCCTGGTCCTCTTGCGACATCGGAGCGTCTGGGTCGCACTGCGCCAGAAGTTCGTCCAAGGTGTACCGGCGTCTGGGTGACGGCTCGATGACGAGTCGGCCGTCGTCGAGAGTCAAACCGACCTTGGTGTTCGCCTGAAGCCCTAGGGCCTCGAGCACAGCCTTTGGGATCGCCACCATGACGGAACCCCCGACCGTTCTGAGAGTCGCCTCGTGCATTCGATTATATCTCAGTATAACACAAGGCCAGCGTGCGATTGAATTCCTCTTAACGCGGCGTCACCCAAATCGGCGACGACCAAGCAACATTATTGTCGTCCTGAACAACGCGAACGTAGTAGAGGTCCTCGCCCGGTTTCTTATCGTTGTCGACGAAGCTGAACTTCGTCTCCCGCGGGGTTCAGCGAACCGCCCTTCATCGAGCGGCCGTACAAGTCGAAGTTATCGGCAACCTGGTTCGACCAAACGAACCATGGGTCGCCGGCCTTCGCGGCCCATCTTCACCAGGTAGGCGTCGCTGTCGCCTTCGGTGATCTCTTGCGCCTCGCCCCAGGCAGTCCCGTCGAAGCGGCGCGCCATCACATGATTCGCGCCGGACTTGTAAGCGAGCCAGGCGACCCAGACTTCGCCGTTGTCGCTGCCCAGGATGGCCGCGAAATCGTTGTCGTAGTCGTCGCCGGTTAGCTTTTCCGACGGGGTCACGCGCTCCACAACCGCTGAGCCGTTGAGGTACGCCTTCGGCTGAGCCAGCGGGACGTCTCTCACGTTAAACGCGAACCGCCCCTGTTCGGTACGAACGTTCACACGGGCGCCGGCTTCGGCCTTAACGTCGAGGATCACGCCTGGAGTCCAGTAATACTCAACCACTCCCGTGTCGGGGATGTCGAAGTACGGCGGATAGCGGTAGTTGACGCCCTTGTGGGTCGAGAGCGTCCACTGGTTGGGCGCCTCGATCGAATTTTCCGGACGCGGATGCCAATCGCGTAGTTGGATCAGCTCGCCGTTGGATACGGTGACGGAGCCGTCCCATTTCGTCTCGGAGATGTCATTGAGTCCAAAGCAAACTCGAAACGACAGAACGCCATCCGCGGTGAGTTGCGCATAGGCCGAGGCGGCTAAGCCAACGAGGAGAACGAGCGGGATACCGCACCGAATAAGTTTCTGCATGGCGCGTAATTATACAGCGGAGGCGCAATCCGAGCACCCTGCGTCAGCGGGGTGTCTTCGAGTTGCACTCACGACAGCCGCAACCTTAAGCGGAAGACCGCCCGCTGGCGCAGGAGGCTCCGACAAGCCAGTGGTAAACTGTCGACAGTTTGAGGGCCCTGCCCAGCATCGTTCCGCTCGTGCTGATGTCGGCGGTCGTTTCCGCGGCGCCGGCGGTCGATCCGTCGCTTGGGCGCCGATTCACACAAACCATTCGCCCGTTCGTCGATCAGTACTGCAAGAGCTGCCACGGCGGCGAGACTCCGGCGGCGAAGTTCAGTGTCGAGCCCTACTCGACGCTTCAATCAGTCGTCGACGACCACGCCCATTGGGCGATCATCCGCGGCCGCCTAAAGGCCAACGAAATGCCGCCCAAGGCCGCGCCGCAGCCGCCCGCCGAGGCTCGCGCGCAGGTCGTCAATTGGATCGAGTCGGTGCGTACCGACATCGCTCGACGCAATGCCGGAGACCCCGGCCCGGTGCTTACCAGACGGCTGAGCAACGCCGAGTACAACTACACCATCCGCGACCTCACGGGCGTCGACATCCGCCCCACGCGCGAATTCCCGGTCGACCCCGCGAATCCGGCCGGGTTCGACAACTCCGGCGAGTCGTTGTCGATGTCCCCCGCCCTGCTGAACAAGTACCTGCAGGCCGCGCGTGAAATCGGCGACCACATGGTCCTCACGCCCGACGGCTTTGGCTTCGCCGCGCATCCGATGCTCGTCGAGACGGATCGTGAAAAGTACGCCATCGGGCGAATCGTCGATTTCTACAAGCGCCAGCCGACCGATTACGCCGACTACTTCGAGGCGGCTTGGCGCTTCAAACACCGCGCCGCCCTCGGTAAACCGCGAGCCACCGTGGCTGCTGTCGCCAAGGAAGCGAGAATCAGCTCGGGCTACCTTCCGCTGGTTTGGCGATTGCTCGAGCAGTCGCCGAAAGTCGAAGTCGGCCCAATCGCGAAACTCCGCGGGATGTGGCGCTCCTTGCCCCAGCCGGACGACAGCCAACCCGGCGTGCTCCGCGCAAAGTGCGAGCAGATGCGCGACTTCGCCGTTCGAATTCGCAACAACACCGCGCTCCAGTTCACCTCGCCCGAGGTCGACGGGCTAGCGGCAACGTCGCAGCCCCTGATGAATTGGAAGCTGCGGAAGTTCGCCGCGCACCGCCGGGATTTCGACCGCGAAGCCCTGCGCATGGCCAGCGACCCGACGCCGGAAGTCGCCGTAATCCCCGACCGCAAAGGCCTTGGGCTGGGGCGCGAAGCCGAGGCCAGGGGAAAAGTCCTCGCTCACAACGCGCGGGCCGCCGACCCGGATCTGGTCGTCCCCGACGGCCAACGCGAGCAGTACGAGGCCGCCTTCGCCGCGTTTAGCGCGGTGTTCCCCGATGCGTTCTATGTCAGCGAGCGCGGCCGCTTCTACCCCGACAACTCCGAAGACAAAGGCCGACTGCTCAGCGCCGGCTACCACAACGTGATGGGGTTTTTCCGCGACGACACGCCGCTGATCGAGCTCATCCTCGACGACGACGGCAAACAGCAACTCGACCGCCTCTGGGACGACTTCGACTTCATCGCCGACTATACGGGACGCACCTGGGTGCAGTACTTCTTCAACCAGAGCGGCGAGATTCTCGGCAACGGACGCGAGTCGGGCAGCAAGCGCCCCTCCGACGCCGCCGTCAGCGCAACGCCGGTGATCTTCGACTTGCGTGACTCCTACCTTGCAAAGGCGCGATCCAAGCCAACCAACGGCCCGCTGGCGATCGAGGCGATCAACGAGCACTTCGAATTGGTAAACCAGACCCTGCGGTCGGTTGAAAGAATGCGCGTCGACGCCGAGCCCAAGCATCTCGACGCTCTACTGGCGTTCGCCGAACGAGCCTACCGTCGTCCGCTGTCGAAGGCCGACCGCGCCGACCTGTTGGGGTACTGCCGTACGCTGCGAGACGAGGATGGGCTGACCCACGAGGAGGCGATTCGAGATTCAGTCGTCAGCGTGCTGATGTCGCTGGACTTCAGCTATCGCATGGACTTGATCGACGCGGACGCGAAGCAGACTCGCGTTCGCAAAGGCGAAATCGGCCGGCCGCTTTCCGACTACGCACTCGCCAGCCGGCTCAGTTACTTCCTTTGGTCGAGCATGCCTGACGACCAGCTGCTCGCTCGCGCCGAACGAGGCGGCCTAAGAAAACCCGCGGTTTTGCTGGCGCAGACCAAGCGGATGCTAAAGGACAAGCGCGCCAAGGGGCTGGCGACGGAGTTCGCCGGCAATTGGCTCGACTTCCGACGCTTCGAGCAGCACAACGCCGTCGATCGTGAGAAGTTTCCCGCCTTCGACGGCGAGCTTCGACAGTCGATGTTTGAAGAGCCCATCCGCTTTGTCGAAGATGTGATTCGCAACAACGGCTCAGTCCTCGACCTGCTCTACGGAGACCACACGTTCGCTAATCCCGCGCTGGCCAGCCACTATGGGATCCCCGACGTGACCGGGGGCCAGAATGACTGGGTTCGCATTGAAGACGCCGGCCGCTACGGGCGCGGCGGCATACTGCCAATGTCGGTTTTCTTGACGAAGAACTCCCCCGGGTTGCGAACAAGTCCGGTGCAGCGCGGCTATTGGGTCGTTCGCCGCGTGCTCGGCGAGACTATCCCGCCGCCTCCGCCGGTCGTCCCGGAGCTGCCGGAGGACGAGTCCAAGTCCGAACTGCCCGTGCGAGATATGCTGGCCAACCATCGCGCCAACCCGCTCTGCGCGTCCTGCCACGCCCGCTTCGATTCGTTCGGCCTGGCGTTCGAGGCTTACGGACCTGTTGGCGAAAGGCGGAAGGAAGACCTCGCGGGGAGGCCCGTCGACGCCAAGGCTGATTTCCCCGACGGCAGCGCCGGAAGCGGCTTTGAGGCCGTCCAGGCTTACATCAAGCAACGCCGCCAAGACGACTATCTCGAGAATCTCAGCCGCAAGATGTTAGCCTACGCATTAAGCCGCTCGCTGGTGATTTCGGATGAGCTCACTGTCGAACGGATGAAATCCGAGCTGGCCCATAACGACTACCGATTTGCTTCACTAATAGAAGTAGTGGTAACCAGCCCGCAGTTTCTCAATCGACGAACCGCCCACGCACCGAGCTCAACAACGACGACAGGTGACTAGCATGACCGAGCCAAAATCTTCCCGCCGTGTTTCACGCCGCGCCGTTCTCCGCGGTGCCGGAGTCACCATGGCCCTGCCCTGGCTCGAGTCGTTCTCAGCCCTCGCCGAGAATCGATCAGCCGAAGCGTTTCCGAAGCGCTTTGCCGTTCTATTCATGGGCAACGGCATCAACGAAGACCACTGGAGCGCGTCGGGCGCCGGCGCTGAAATGAAGCTGAGCAAGACCTTGTCGGTGCTCGAGCCGCTGAAGCAGAAGATCAACGTGATCGACGGACTCTTCAACAAGGCGGCCACCGGCCAAGGCATCCACCCGGCGCAAACGGGATCGCTGCTGTCAGGGGCGCAGATCCAAAAGGGCGCGATCATCAAGGCGGGCGTCTCCGTGGATCAGATGATCGCCAAGCGGGTCGGCCAGGACACGCCAAATTCGAGTCTCGTCTTGGCTTGCGAGCAGCCCATGACCGGCTATCACGAGACGAATTTCTCGATGGCCTACAGCTCGCACATTTCGTGGCAAACCGCGGACTCGCCGGTCCCAGTAGAGGTCTACCCGTCGCTGGCGTTCGACAACCTATTCGAGAACCGCGGGAGCCTCAGGAACATGAGCATTCTCGACCGCGCCAAAGACCGGGCCGAGGACCTAAGCCGCAAGATCAGCTCCGGCGACAAAGCCAAGCTCGATGAGTACTTGACCAGCGTCCGCGAAGTCGAGAAGCGTGTCGAAGGTCTGCGCAAAAGCAAGGCGCAAGCGAAGACGTCCGACCAGCCGGCCCCTACGCTGGAACGCCCGGCATCAGGCCTTCCCGAAGACCTGCGCGATCACGCTCGCCTGATGTGCGATATCGTTGCCATCGCACTCCAGACCGACCGAACCCGGGTCGCGTCACTGCTGCTCGCCCGCGATCTTTCCGCGCTCTACTACCCCTTCCTAGGAGTCAAGAAAGGACATCACTCGGCCTCGCACGACAACCTTTCCCCGGAGTACGAACGCATCGCCCGCTTCCACCTGAGCCAGTTCGCCTACCTCGCCGAGAAGCTCGACAAGATGCCCGAAGGCGAAGGCACAGTGCTCGATAACTCCTGCCTGATGTTCCTCTCAAACATGTGGATCGGACGTCTGCACGACAACTCCAGATTGCCCGTCGTGCTCGCCGGCGGCATGGGCGGCTCACTCGAGACCGGACGCACGCTGAGCTACCTCGATTCAAGCGACGAGAACCGCAAAATGTGCAGCCTGTACCTATCGCTCATGGACCGGATGGGAATCGAGCTCGAGCACTTCGGCGACGCCGACAACCGCCTCGAGCGTATTTAGCGAAGGGCGAGCCAATCCGGACTCCGAGCAAGACGCAGTCCGGTACAATAGGGAAACGACGCAGTGGGGTTGCCGGGCCCGGTAGGCCTGGAGTCCCACATCGCGAGCCAACTTCGAGGAAATACCTGCTAGGGCCCGGTTTTGGGTCTCCTCGCAAGTTGACACCCCACAAAACGCGGAGGTGGCGGAACTGGCAGACGCGCTAGCTTGAGGTGCTAGTGGGAGTAATCCCTTGGGGGTTCGAGTCCCCCTCTCCGTACCATTGTTTTCAATAGCTTTACGAGCACTTACGAAGCTCAGGTCCTGGACGCCCGGTTCGGCCGCGCTGGGTTTCTACTGTTTGACCTGGCTAACTACGCGCTCGCGTCTGGCTCGCAACGCTTTGGGAACGGTAAGATTTTTGAATACCGTCGCCGAGGAAGCAGCTGACGCGCCCGGCGGGTCTCGTTTCTGGTAAGCTTTGGCGGGCCGGATCATGCGCGGCGCTCATCTCAAAAGCCTCCAGCAACATCTAGGTGTCATCGGGCTGTGCATTGCCGGCGGTCTGGCGGGCTGCGACGGGACGCCGGTGAGCTCCGCACCGGTCGGCGGAGCTAACGAACAGCCCGTCGCTTCGACGCCTACGCGGGCCAAGTGCGCGAATGGCAACTACATCTCCTGGAAGGAGCACATCATCGACGACGAGGCCGTTAGCGGAGTCGCCATCGCAGGCAGCGACGGCTTGGTCATGGCCGATCTCGATCTCGACGGCTACCCCGATATCGTCTCGGTGCATGAGTCCGACACAACCTACGATGGCCAGGCCGACGGCCACATCCGCATCGCCTTCGGGTCGTCCGACCTCGATACGTGGGAGCTCACAACGCTGGCCGAGGGGGCCGAGGCGGGCGCCGCCGAAGACGCGGCGATCGACGACGTCAACGGCGACGGATATCCGGACATCGTGGCCGCCTGCGAGCTGGCTCACCTGATCTACTTTCAGAATCCAGGCAAGACGGCTCGAACGGATCGTTGGGAGCGAGTCATCCCGGATGCCGCGAACAACCGAGGCTCGTTCATCCGGGTCTTTTTCGCTGACTTCGACGGCGACGGCCGCCCCGAAGTCGTCGCGCCGAACAAAGGCACTCAGGCGGGACGCTCGAATGAGGTCGAACGCTATCCCATCTCTTGGTACCGGATCGCGGATGATCCATTGGATCGGGCCGGTTGGGTCGAGCACGAGCTCACCCGGGTGAGAGTGCCCATCAATTCCCGGCCGTTCGATCTCGATCGCGACGGCGACCTGGATATCGTCGCCGGCTCGCGCGCGGAAGCACGCATTTTCTGGTTCGAAAACACAGGGAAGCCCGAGATCGAATTCGTTGAGCACGCGATCGATATCACGGGTTCGGCGGTGGCCGGCGAAGAAGCCCAAATGATTGCGGGCTTTAACTTCGAGTTCGCGGACTTGAGCCGCGACGGCCGGCTCGACATCGTCGTCGCCGAGCGACTCACAGAGCTTGTCTGGCTGGAACAGCCGAGCGACTTTTCGGAAGCGTGGAAGCTCCATCACATTGGAAGCATGGCGCCTGACGAGGCAACCGGCTTCGTCTCCGCCGACATCAACCAAGACGGAGATCTTGACCTGATGGCGGGCAGCTACAGCCGCGGCCCGAGAGACCAAGACGGCGCAGAAGTAACTCCGCACGATCGACTCGGACGTCTCGCCTGGTTCGAGAACCCGGGCGACGCTACGCAAGGCTGGGTGCGGCACGACATCTCACGTCGCAAGCGAGGCATGTTCGACAAGTTCGTTGCTCGCGACATGGACGCCGATGGTGACATGGACTTCGTCGGCACCCGAGGCAACAGCGTCCCCTACGACGGCGTTTACTGGCTGGAACAAGTTCGTACCCAAGACGCGGTTCCGTCGTTCCAACGAGCGCGGGAGACTGACAGTGAAGAGATGCCGTTGCCGGCTCCGCCGACTCGATAAAGACCCGGCGTCGCTTGCCCTTTTGCTTTGCGCCGGCTTGTTTCGTATGCTCAAACCGTTCGTTGGGTTCAGGAGGCGCCGCAAATGGACCGTCGCTCATTCTTCTACGCCGCCGGCGCGGTGTCCGCCGCATTCTCTGATGGGGCCGTCGAACGGGTGCAAGCCGCCGCGGGCCAGACCCCTTCCGCCGCCGCCGAGGCCGCGAAGGACGAGGACTTCTGGTTCGAAGTCCGCCACGCCTTTACCGTCGACCGCAGCATCATCAATCTGAACAACGGCGGCGTCTCCCCTGCCCCGCGAGTTGCTCAGCAGGCGATGAACCGCTATCTCGACATGCAGAACATGGCGCCGGTCCACTACATGTGGAAGCAGCTTGATCCGCAGGTTGAGACCGTGCGTCAGCAACTCGCCGATGACTTCGGGTGTGACCCCGAGGCGATCGGCACTCATCCGGCGGCGAACCGGCTCGCGATCGCGGAGTCGATGACGTTCCATCAGTCGATCGGCGCCGAACGCAAGGCGGCCAGGCTCCGCTACCTGCGAGAACGCTGGGCCCGCCGCTTGGAGCAACTCCCCGGCGCGCGAGTGCTGACCAGCTACGACCCCGCCATGTCATGCGCGATTGGGCTCTTGGCGATCGATGGCGTCGACCCCGGCGAGCTCACCCAAGAGCTCTGGACGGGGAGCCGCATCCTCGTCGTGCCGATCCGGCTGCCGGGTGAATATGAGGGAATCCGCATCACGCCCAATGTCTACACGACGCTTCAGGAGATTGACTCGTTTTGCGAAGCGGTCGAGCGAAAGGTGAAGCAGGCGTGACGCGGCCGCACGGAACCGCACTAGGGCTCGGACTGTTCATCGCGTCTGTGTCTACGGCGCAGGACGATCTACACCAGAGCGCCTTTGTGATGGACGCGCACGTCCACATGATTACCCGCACGCTGCTCGAAGGCGTCGACATCGGCGACCGACTGTCGGACGGACACGTAGACCTACCTCGTCTTGCCGAAGGCGGCGTCGACGCCGTGTTCTTTTCCGTATACACTGCCGAGGCTTACTATCCGGCGCGCCACGAGGTGAAAAACACCTTCCGGGTCGTCGAACTAGCCCTCGACCAGATCGAGAAGAACAACGACCGAGTCGAACTGGCGTTGAACGCCTGCGACATTGAGCGCATCACTGCCGGCGGGAAGATCGCCGCCTTTCTGGATCTCGAGGGCCCGTTCGATCTCGACGGAGACTTGCACATCCTCCGCACGCTCCATCGCCTAGGACTACGTTCCGCCCAACTGACCGCCCACAACTATACGAACCAGTTCGCCGACTCCTGCTGCGACATCTCGAAATGGGGCGGTCTGAACGAGCACGGACGAGAGGTCATCCGTGAGATGAACCGCCTCGGCATGTTGATCAATGTCGCCCATGGCTCGAACGAAACGATCCTGCAAACCGTCGCCGCCAGCGAGGACCCCGTGATCTATACCCACGGTGGGTTCCGCCACATCGTGGATATCACCCGCCTAATCAGCGACGAAGCGGCGAAGGGCGGAGTGGAGTGAACCCCAAGCGTGAGACAGTCGAAATCGGGACAGGTTACGATTCACCGCAAAACGCTTGCCTTCTTCGCTGTATCGTCGCACGCTGGTCCTAGCCGGGGAAGCGGAAGCGGGCTCTGCTGGAGAGCAACCCGCCAAGGAATACCCGGCCGCAAACTCATCAAGACGATGAGCGCCGGGGGCGGCCGCCAAGGTCGCTCCCGGCTTCTCCAACGCCGGCGATGTCTCCCTGCCCGCCCAGGGCCCATCGGATTGATAGATTTGCCTATGCCTCTCAAAACTCATACTTCGGATTCCTCGCTGCTGTTGCCGCCGGCCGCGCCAGCGCTTCAAACTCCGCCGGCGGACGATATCCCAACGCCGAATGCAGCCGGCGTTGGTTGTAGATCTCATCAATGAACTCGCCGATCGATGCGCGCGCCTCGTCAAGCGTGCGATAACGCTGCAACCAAACCTCCTCCGCCTTCAACGTCTTCATGAAACTCTCCGCCCGCGCGTTGTCGTAGGGGTTGCCGCGGCGGCTCATCGAGATGATCGCGCCGTGCTGCTCCAGCAGCTCGACATAGGCGCTCGAAGCGTACTGTACGCCTTGGTCGGAATGATGCATCCACCCCGCGGCAGGGCGTCTGAGCTCGAGCGCATCGCGCAACGCCCCTACAGCCAGCTCAGCTTTGAGCGTCGTCCCCAGCCGCCAGCCGACCACGCGTCGCGAGTAGGCGTCCAACACCACGGCGAGGTAGACGAACGCCTCGCGCAAGCGAATGTAGGTGATATCGGATTGCCACAACTGATCGACGCCGTCCACATTCAGGTGCGCCGCTAGATTCGGATAAACAGGTAAGAAGTGGTTCGAATCCGTTGTTAGCACGAAGCGCCGCTTGAGTACCGCCAGCAAGTTGTCCTTACGCATCATCCGCAGGACCTTTTTGTGATTGACGAGGAAGCCTTGGCGGCGCAGCTCGGCCGTCACGCGGCGGTAGCCGTAACGACGATTCTCGAGCGAAATCCGCTGCATGCGGTCACGCAATTCCATGTCGCACTCGGCGGGCGACGACACGGCGAGCCGGCGATAGAACCCGGCGCGATTCACGCGTCCGAGCTCGCAGGCGTGTTCGACGCTGAGCGAGCCTTTGGCGCTGATCTGCTCGACGATGGAGTAGATCCGCTCGCGCCACCGGCGTCGTTGGTCGGGGCTGCGAGGTTCAAGGCGCGAAAGGCTTGTCCGAAAAAATCGAGCTCTGCGGCTTGTTTGCCGAGCAGTCGTTCGAGCTCTGCGATGCGTTCGTCGCGCGGATCGCGAGGGATCTTGGGCGGCGCCGAGCGGCCGGGTTTCGGCCGGCCTCGCCGCCGGCTCAAGCCGTTGACGCCTTCCTGGCGATAGGCGTCCCGCCAGCGGTACAGCAGGCTGCGCTTGACGTCCAACTCGCGGCTTAGCGCTGTGCCGCTCTGGCCGGCTAGGAGCCGCCTGGCGGCGGCTTCCTTGAACTCCACCGTGAACTCCCGCGGCTTGCGCGGCTCGAGACTTTCCATCCTGGACTCCTTTCCATTCGCTGAAATTCGTCCCAAATTTCAATGTCTCATTTTTAGGGTTCACTCCAATCTACGCCGCCCCTGGAGGGCAGTACATATTGGGGACCGACGCCCTCGGGCGCGATCGATTCTCCTGACTCCTTTACGGTACCCGAGTTTCACTATTGCTGGCGCCGGCGGCAGCGTCGATCAGCGTGCTGCTGGCCGTTCTAATCGGCGCCACAGCCGGATACCGCGGAGGCGTGACCGAGCGCATCGTCATGGTCGCGATTGACCTGTTTCTCTCGCTCCCGTGGCTGTTTCTGCTGCTCGCGGTAAGGGCCCTGCTACCCCTCAACACCTCCCCGATCATGTCGGTGACGCTGACGTTCGCGCTGTTGGCGTGCCTGGGGTGGGCCGGCCCGGCCAGGGTTGTCTGCGCGGCTGCTCGCTCGTTTCGTGGAGGGGAGTTGATGCTCCAGGCTCGGGCGATGGGGATGCGTCCGGCGCGCTTGTTCGCTCGTCAACTGCTGCCGGCCGTGAGGCCTCTGCTGGTCGCGCAGTTCTGGATCGCTGTGCCGCTGTTCATCCTCAGCGAGGCCAACCTTGGCGTGCTCGGTCTCGGTCTGGCCGAACCGCTTCCGTCCTGGGGCAACCTGCTCGCCGAGCTCCAAGACATCCCCGCCGTAGTCGATCAGCCCGCCATGCTGACTCCCGTTCTGTTACTCGTCGTGACGCTTTGCTCGATCCAAGCCGCCACGTCCCAGCTGGAGGAATCCTAGAAATGCTTCGCTACATGACCCGAAACTGCCTCGCCGCGCTCGTTATCATCCAGTGCGCTTCCGCCCAATTTGGAGGCGAATTGACCTTCGCCCTGCGGGGCGAACCCAAGAACCTCGATCCATTCGAGGCCGTCGACGAACCCTCTGAGCTCGTCCGCTACCTAACCAAGGCGCCGCTGATCCGCATCAATCGCAAGACCCAACAGCTCGAAGGCCAGCTGGCAGAGTCGTGGAAAGTTTCTCCCGACGGCCGGCGAGTCGACTTCGTACTACGGGCGGGAGTGAAGTTCTCCGACGGCAGCGCGTTCGACGCTGAAGATGTCGCCTACACATTCAAGCGCCTGATGGCAATGGAAAACGCATCGCCGATAGCCGATGCGCTCCGCACCCAGAAGGGCCCGGCCACGGTCGAAGTCCGAGACTCGCGGCGAGTGTCGCTGATCTTTCCGCAACCGATCGCCGGCGTCGAGCGCCTTTTCGACCCCGTTCCCATTCTCGCGAGCGAAGGCTCCGCGACGCTCGGCCCCTTCGTGCGGTCCGAATACAAACCCGGCCAGCACGTCCTTCTCAAGCGGAACCCCTACTACTGGAAGAAAGACGCATCGGGTAAGAGCCTACCCTACTTGGACTCTGTTCGGCTGCAAATCCAGAAGAACCCGCAACTCGAGCAGCTGCGTTTTCGGCGTGGGCAATACCACTTGATGAATGGCCTTGAGCCCGACGCCTTCGCGCGGCTGGCCAAGTCGGACCCCGACCAGGTGCGTGACGCCGGCCCGTCGCTCGATGTCGAGTTCCTCTGGTTCAACCAGACGCCAACCGCTCCGATCGAGCCGTTTCGACGGGCTTGGTTTGAGTCGAAGGAGTTCCGCCGCGCGGTCTCGATGGCGATCAAGCGCGAGGACCTAGTGAGGGTTGCCTACCAAGGCTACGCCACCCCGGCGCTCGGTCCGATCTCGCCCGCGAATCGCTATTGGTTCAACCCTGCCCTGCGAGACAACACCGGCTCACCCGCCCGCGCCGCTGAGCTCCTGCGCGGCGCCGGTTTCACCAGAAGCGGCGACCAACTTCTCGGCCCTAAGGGCCATAGCGTCGAGTTCTCGCTTGTGACCAATGCCGGCAACAAGACCCGCGAGCGGATCGCCTCCATGATCCAGCAAGACCTGGCCGCGCTCGGCGTCAAGTTGAACATCGTCGCGCTCGACTTCCAGTCACTGATCGAGCGAATCGTACAGTCCTACAACTACGAGGCTTGCCTGCTGGGCTTCGTTAACGTCGACCTCGACCCCAACGCCCAGCAGGGCGTCTGGTTGAGCTCGGGACGCAACCATGCTTGGAACCCGGCCCAAGACTCTCCCACGACCGAATGGGAAGCGCGAATCGACGAGCTGATCCTGGCGCAGGCCTCGACGACCGACCCGGAAGCTCGGCGGGAGAGCTTTCATGAAGTCCAGCGCATCGTCCAAGAGCAATCCCCGATCGTCTATCTCGCCCACAAGAACGCCCTCAGCGCGGTATCGCCGCAAGTCAGAAACGTCGACCCTGGCGTGCTCTGGCCGCACCTGATCTGGAACATCGAGGAGCTCTTCCTCGGCTCGGAGGTCTCTTGGGGCCGCTAGTGCTGTCAACTTGCCTGACGGCCGGTTACCGCCCCGGCGAGCCTGTCCTCAAAGACTTCAAGCTCGACTTGCGGCCTGGCGAAACGGTCGGCCTGGTCGGCGAAAGCGGCTCCGGCAAGAGCACGCTCGCGAGGACGCTGCTCCGCCTCGAAGGCCTTGCCGGCGGCTGGGTCCGAGGGCGACTAGCATTCGAGGGTCGGGATTTGATGGCCAGCAGCGAGCGCGAGCTACGCTCGATCCGCGGTCGCCGGATGTCTCTTGTCTTGCAGAGCCCCATGTCCGCTTTGAACCCTTGGCTAAGAATCTCCACGCACTTCAAAGAAGCCTGGAAGGCCCACGAGCGCTCTTTGTCCGGGCTCGACGCCGCCCAACGCAAGGCCCTCGTGAGCGTCCGCCTCCCTTCCGGGAGCGACTTCGTGCGCCGTTACCCACGCCAACTCAGCGTCGGGCAGGCTCAGCGAGTTCTCATCGCGCTCGCGATTTTGCACAAGCCGAATCTCCTGATTGCCGATGAGGCGACTTCGTCGCTCGACCCCATCACCCGAGCAGGCGTCCTTGAGCTATTCTCCGAGCTCAACCGCGGCCTGGGCATGGCTCTACTGTTCATCTCGCACGATCTGCCCGCTGTCGCGCAGGTTTGCGAGCGAATCTGCGTCCTCGATGAGTCACGAATCGTCGAATCAGGCCCCGCCAGGGACATCGTGACCCGCCCGTCTCATCCCTACACGCAACGCCTGGTCGCCGCCCAGCCCGATATGCTTCGACCCGAACCCGAGACGCCGATTCCGATCGCTGTTTAGTCCCGGTACCAGGGCATCATTTTCGGCGCTGGACCTTGCCCGGTGACACGCGCTCGGCTAACATCGCCCTACTCTGAGCCGGGGAATTCTACCGATCGCCGTCCTGCTGGCAGTCGCGACGCTACAGGCGACTGACTCGTCCGGGCCTGCCCCGTGCGCCAACGTTGTTGCACGCTTCGAACAGCCACCCGCCGCCCTGGTCGTGGGGCAACTCGAGCGAGCGCTCAACGATGTCATCGACCCAACGACTCTGCTCATCGAAGTCTTCGCCGGGCTGTCGGAGCCCAAACGCAACTCTCCCTGCAAGGCGGTCGTCGTCGAGCTATGGGGCGCTTGTAAGCCGGCTGACGGCCGGCAGGCCCCCAAGCCGGGGTCGTTAGCGTGGACCTACCGGACCGATCAAGGCATCCTGCCGTTGATCAATGTCGACTGCGATCGCACCGGCGCCCTGATCGGGCCGGAAATCGCCCATCAACCAGCGCACCTGCGCGAAGTCTACTTCGGCCGCGCCCTGGGCCGGATCTTGGCCCACGAGCTCTGGCACATCATCGGCGCCCAATCCGGCCACGCGTCCGAGGGACTCGCGCGGGCCGAGTTGACCTCCGCTGACCTGCTGCGGCGGAAGTTTCGCCTCCACCTCACTCTTCAAGCGGACTAAGACCTTCGTACTAAGACCCTGGGCTCAAGCTCGCCGGTGTTTCGGCCGATTCGGTAAGTAGGGACGCGCCCATCATGCGCGGTTAAGGAGATTCCATGAGCTGTAGGACTTTCTTCGCGCAGGTCGCTTTGCTAACGCTAGCGGCGACCGCGCTTTTCGGCCAGGCCACCACCTCACTGCGGGGCCGAGTCACCGACCCCAGCGGCGCCATCGTTCAAGACGCCAGGGTCTCGCTGACAAAGACCGGCACACACGCGATTCGTCTGGCAACGTCGGACGACAGCGGTCTATATCGCTTCCCACAAGTTCAACCGGGCGACTATGAGCTCCGGGTTTCGGGCGAAGGGTTCACGCCAATCGCCATCGACAACATCACACTCGCCGTGGGGCAGCCCGCGACCTGGGACGTCCAGTTCACCGAGATCGGTCAAATCAGCGAAGTCATCTCGGTCAAAGGGTCGGTTTCGCCTCCCAATACCACTGACGCATCGCTCGGCAATGCGTTCGGGGAACGGGCCGTTTTGCAGCTCCCGCTCAACGCCAGGAACGTGATCAACATCCTCTCGCTCCAACCCGGCGTGACCTTCATCGGCGACACGAACAATCTCCGCGAGGATCGTCGCTCGGGCGCGATCAATGGCGGACGGTCCGACCAATCGAACATCACCCTTGACGGCGTCGATGTCAACGATCAGCAGAGCCGCTTTGCTTTCACGTCGGTCCTGCGGTCGACTTTGGACTCGGTCCAGGAGTTCCGGGTGACGACCCTGAACGCCGACGCCTCGCAAGGGCGCTCGTCGGGCGCACAGGTGCAACTGGTCACCAAGAGCGGGACTAACAATCTTCACGGTTCCGCTTACGAATACCACCGCAACACCAAGACCGCCTCGAACGACTTCTTCAACAACCAGTCCGGCGTCGCAAGGCCTAGCCTGATTCGCAACATCTTCGGCGGCTCAGCCGGAGGAGCGATCAAGCAGAATCGCGCTTTCTTTTTCGTCAACAGCGAGATCCGCCGCGACGCCAGCGAAGGCTCAGCCGTACGCGCCGTCCCGAGCGATCTGATGCGTCAGGGAACACTGCAATACTTGCGGGCCGACGGCTCCCTCGCCACGCTCAACTCCAACGACATTCGACGCATCGATCCAACGGGAGCCGGTGCGAGCCCGGTGGCGCTCGACATCTTCAACACTCTCTACCCTGCGGCCAACGACAACACGGTCGGCGATGGCCTCAACGTGCGAGGTCACCGCTTTACCTATCCCGTCCGTGACGCGCGCGAGACCTACATCGCCAAGCTTGACTTCAACCTCGACGACGCCGGCATGCACCGTCTATTCGTGCGCGGCCAAATGCAGAGCGATAGCCGCGATCTCGAGCCGCAGTTCTCCGGACGCGCCCCGAACGGCTCGATCTTCGACAACAGCAAAGGACTCTCGGTGGGCTACGACCAGGTCCTCACGCCCAGGTTTTTCGGAAGCACGCGCTACGGCTTTACTCGCCAGGGCGTGGAGCAGACGGGTATCCAAACGGGATCAGTCTTCCAGTTTCGCGGCCTGGCAGACCCGCTGGGGCTGACCCAAGGACTCGCCCGCACGCTCCCCGCTCACCTCATCCGCCAGGACATGACCTGGCTCAAGGGCTCGCACACCGTGCGCTTCGGCGGAGTCTACCGTCACGTCCAGAACCGCCGCTTCGACTCCAACGACTCCTTCCACCGCGCTTCGGCGAACTCCTCATGGATGGAAGGCACCGCCGGCGAATTGCTGCCGGCTGACATTTCCGAGGACTTTGGCGTTGCCTTCGCCGACGCCATGGTGGCGACGCTCGGCCTCGCGCCTTTCGGCGAAGCCCGCTACCGCTATGACGTCAACGGCGGCGTGCTGCCACAGGGTGCCCCCGTGTTTCGCAACTTCGGCAACGAAGAGGCCGAGCTCTACGTGATGGATCAATGGCAAGCCGCCCGCGGACTGACCATTACCGCCGGGGTTCGCTGGTCGTTGATGCCGCCGGTCAACGAGAGGAACGGCGTCCAGACGTCGCCGAATATCCCGCTGGCCCAGTGGCTGGGTCACCGCGCGCTGCTGGCCGACCAAGGGCTGTCTCAAGCCGACGCCGGCGTAATCGAGTGGGACTTGTCCTCTCGCACCGGCCGCGGGCTCTACCCCTATCACAAGAAGAATCTCGCGCCGCGAGTTTCTCTGGCCTATTCGCCGCAGTCCACCGGCGGCCTGGCCGGCAAGCTCTTTGGCGGCCCTGGCAAAACGGTCATTCGCGCCGGCGCCGGCATGTACTACGATGTTTTCGGCCAGAGCATGATGGAGCGATTCTCCAGTTCCGCCCTCGGCTTCTCGACCCGTATCGCCAACCCCGCCGGCACCTTCAATGCCACCACCGCTCCACGCATCACGAGCGTCTTCGGGGCGCCGGAAAGCTTGATCGAGCCCGCTCCTGCTGGGGGATTCCCACAAGTGCAGCCCGACAGCTTCCAGATCACGAACACGATTGACGACTCAGTCGTGCCGCCCTACAGCATGGCGCTGAACTTCAGCATCGGCCGCGATCTGGGCAACGGCTTCTTCTTTGAAAGCTCTTACGTCGGCCGCTTGTCGCGGCGCTCGCTGGTGCAGTCCGATCTGGCGATGCCCACCAACTTGCGCGACCCGGAATCGGGTCAAACCTACTTCGAGGCCGCGGGACAGTTGGCTTCACACGCAGCTGCGGGGACGGCGGTCGACCAAGTCGCGCCAATCGCTTTCTGGGAAAACATGTGGCCAGCCGCCACCGGAGCAAGCCTGTTCGGAACCGAAGGCGTCAGCGCCACCCAAGCGATCTACGAGCTCTACAGCTTGTTTGCGCCCGACTACACCTTCGGACTCAACTTTGCCGATACGCGCTGCTTGCCCGCTTGCAGCCGCCTCGGCCCCAACGCCATCTTTAACTCGCAATACTCCGCGCTCGCCGCCTGGCGCTCGCTCGCCAACGGCAACTATCATTCGGGACAGTTCACGCTGCGCAAACGCTTCAGCGATGGCGTGCAGTTCGACCTGAACTACACCGTCGGCAAGTCGATCGACCTAGGCTCGTTCCCCGAGAACGCCAGTCTATTCGGCGGCGGATTCGTGATCAATTCCTGGGATCCCGGGCAAATGCGCGCCGTCTCGGACTACGACATGACCCATCAGCTCAACGCCAACTATGTCGCTGAGCTACCGTTCGGCCGCGGTAAACGCTGGGGCGCGAACTGGAACCCCGCGGCGAACGCCATCCTCGGTGGCTGGCAAATCTCCGGCATCTATCGCCACACCAGCGGGCTGCCGGCGCGAGTCGGAAACGGCCGTCAATGGCCGACCAACTGGAACCATACCGGATTCGCCACGCCGATCCGCAACCTGCCCACCGAAACCGGCGCCTTCAAGAACGCCCCCGCGGTCACAGGAGACGGGGGACCCAACATCTTCGCCAACCCCCAGCTGGCGCTCGATTCCTTCGCCCCCACGCGTCCGGGACAAAGCGGCGTGCGGAACCCCATTCGAGGAGACGGTTTCTTCACCGTCGACCTCGGTCTCGCCAAGGGCTTTGAAATGCCCTGGGAAGGCCACCGCATACAGTTTCGCTGGGAGGTCTACAACGTGACGAATTCGACGCGCTTCGATCCGGCGCTCGAGACCAACGCAGCCGCGACTTCCATCTCCCTGGACCTGACGAACTCGGGAACCTTCGGCAAATACTCCGGCACACTGACCAATCCGCGGGTGATGCAGTTTGCCTTGCGCTACGAGTTCTAACGGGACTTCTGCACTCGGCTGTGGGCTAGCGCACCATACTGTCGACTCAAGTTAGCGGAACCCGCTCCCTTGCGGTCGCGGCTCTGACGCCGTGATTCAAATGCTGATCGCAGGTGTCAGAGCCGCGACCGCAAGGGAGCGGGTTCCGGGCACAGACTCGCAACTCGGCCTTAAGTAAACAGTATTGGAGCTAGCCCTTCGGATCCAGGTTCTGCGCGATTTCGGTGTCGTCTACCGCCTGTGAGGAGATGCCATCTAGGGGGATGTCGAGCCCCGCCGTCCAGCACACTGCGTTGAGGACCACCTTGCGGTAGTCGTCATTCTGCCAGTTCTTGTGAAAGTGGCCGCCGGTGAAGCCGAAGCCGCGGCCGCCGTCGGTTCGCTCCACGGTCCAAAGCATCGTCTCGTTGCGGCCCTTGGCCGCCTGGATGTGATCGTAAGGCCCGTCAGGGAAAACGTAGGGACCGTCCCGCGTCTCGTCGCTTGGCTTAGCGACCAAGATCGGCGTAAACTTCATGCCGCCGGATTCCGATGGGCCGTCGGCGTTGAACCCAGCTTGGAACCGCATGTTGAAGTACCACTCATCCTCTACGGCGAAAGGCTTGACTCCGCGGCTGACCGCATGGTCGGGGAAGCTTCGATAGCTGGGCGTCCAGATCGGATTGCACGAGAATTCGTGCTCGTAGTAGCCGCCGAGCCAGCGCTGGAATTCCGCGCCGGCGTCATCAGCGAGAACCTCGACGCCGTAGTGCATGCATCCAAAACCCATGCCGCGTTCGATGAGCGAGTCGATCAAGGCGAGGCGGCCGCCTTCTACCGCGGGGTGCTTGCGGCCGCCGTCGGAATAGATGACGAGAGCGTCGGCGTCATCGAGAGTCGTTTCGTCGTCGACCCAGCCTTGGTCGTAGCGCTCGACGATCAGGCCACCGACCTCCCGCAAACGCTTGTCTAGAATCAACGACCCGGCGCGAAACTCGTGCATGCCGGGCGGGTGGCTGGGCTTGCCGGCGATCAGGACGAGCTTACGGGGTTTAGGATCGGGTTTGGGTTCGGGGGCCGCGCAGCCGGCCGTAGCGGCGCCGGAGAACATGAGCGAGAGGAATTCGGATCGTGTCATTGTTCGAACAAAGGGTAGCAGGATCGGGCGGCAGTCAGTTTGCCGCGTCTTGAGCATTCTTGAACCTGTCCCCGCCCGTACCGAACGGGAAGATATGGTAGGAGTCGTCTGTCTTTCGAATCTTCATGTATTCGCCTAAGTGCTGGTGTAGGCGTTCTCGAGCTTCCTTTTGGTCGGACTTGCCTACAAGCGATTCCATGCTATAGCGCGTTTCGTTGCTTGTTACCGAAACATCATACATCCGGCCATCTTCATGGAGACGAAAACGTTTGTCCCGGACGAAATACACATCACCTTCGAATGCCATGTTGAAGTATTGACGATCCTTGCCGGGCTTGCCAAAAAACGTGTGGGAAAGATCCATACCGTCGACAGCTTGCCCGATCGGGATATCCGCAATCGCGCTCAATGTGGGCATTATGTCCATTAGCGAGAAGAACGCATCGCGTGTCCCTGGCGGGATCATTCCCGGCCAGTGAGCGATAAAGGGAACGCGGGTTCCGGCCTCGTTCATGGTGCGTTTGCCGCCCATGACCCTGAATGAGCCTAGACGGCTTTCTTGATTGCCGGCGCTGCCGTTGTCGCCGGTAAAGATGATCAGGGTGTTCTCCTCTAGCCCGAGCTCGACTACCTTGTCTACAAACCTGCCGACGATCACGTCCATGTAGGTAATCATATGGCCGACTTTGCGCTCGTTGGGGCCGAGGTCATTTGGATACTTGGTCTCGCCTAGAGCTTTGAGTGTAGGAGGCTCAACCAAAGGACCATGGATGAGGTTCATCGGATAGTAGGCGAGAAAGGGACGATCGTGGTTGCGTGCGATGAAATCGAGTAAGAACTCGCTGTAATAGTCGGGGCCAAAGGTCTCGTCCTTATGTATCTTATAGACGCCGTTCTCCCAGTTATGAGGGCCGTAATAGCGGCTGTGTCGCTCGCGCCATTCCAATATTGCACCCATAAGCAGTGCTCGTCGAAGCCGTGCGAGGCGGGTTGATCAGGGTAGGTTTGGAAATCGCCCAGATGCCATTTGCCCGCGATGGCGGTGACGTAGCCCGCTGACTGGAACAGTTGGGCGAAGTCGCTAAATGTACAGGGAGGCGATTCGTGTTTTCGGTGTCGAGAGGACTGTCTAGGCGCTCGAGAAACCCAGTGCGATTCGGATGCAGTCCCGTGAGGATCATCGCCCGCGTAGGGCTGCAAACGGGAGTGGAAAATGCGTTCTCGAAGCGGGCGCCTTCCCGCGCCATCTGGTCTAGGCGTGGCGTCGAGTAGGCCGTGTTGCCATAGCTGCCAAGCGTTTCGGCTCCAAGATCATCCGCCATGATGAGGATGATATTGGGTTTCTTGCTTGGCGTTGGTTCCGTACTGATTGCGTTTGGGCTGCATGCGAGCAATCCGAAAGTCAGTATCGAAATCACGGATTTGATTGGACGCATTGTGTGGGCCACTATCGACTCCTGCTGTTGTGCGGGATGTGTCTCACCGATCGCCGCGGTTCGGGTCGCGTCCCCGATTGGGACGAAGATTGGGTTCGTTTCCGAATCTCGTACTGTTTTGGTCCATGTTTTTCGGCGGCAGTGCCTCTGGCGCCTTGATCCGGCGGGCGGGCTCTGAGTTTGGGGTTGGCGGAGGCTTGTGCTTTGGTGGCTATGGGAATCACAAAGGCCTCTGTTTCGAGGGTAACAGGGCGGGTCAAGGGCTCAGCAATACTGACGGGGCTAAGGCCACCGCCAAGGCGCTAGGGGTGTGCGACAAATTTGTGACGCTCAGGCCGCCCGGGTGGAGTGAACCCTAAAAATGAGACATTGAAATTTGGGACGAATTTCAGCGAATGGAAAGGAGTCCAGGATGGAAAGTCTCAAGCCGCGCAAGCCGCGGGAGTTCACGGTGGAGTTCAAGGAAGCCGCCGCCAGGCGGCTCCTAGCCGGCCAGAGCGGCACAGCGCTAAGCCGCGAGTTGGACGTCAAGCGCAGCCTGCTGTACCGCTGGCGGGACGCCTATCGCCAGGAAGGCGTCAACGGCTTGAGCCGGCGGCGAGGCCGGCCGAAACCCGGCCGCTCGGCGCCGCCCAAGATCCCTCGCGATCCGCGCGACGAACGCATCGCAGAGCTCGAACGACTGCTCGGCAAACAAGCCGCAGAGCTCGATTTTTTCGGACAAGCCTTTCGCGCCTTGAACCTCGCAGCCCCGACCAACGACGCCGGTGGCGCGAGCGGATCTACTCCATCGTCGAGCAGATCAGCGCCAAAGGCTCGCTCAGCGTCGAACACGCCTGCGAGCTCGGACGCGTGAATCGCGCCGGGTTCTATCGCCGGCTCGCCGTGTCGTCGCCCGCCGAGTGCGACATGGAATTGCGTGACCGCATGCAGCGGATTTCGCTCGAGAATCGTCGTTACGGCTACCGCCGCGTGACGGCCGAGCTGCGCCGCCAAGGCTTCCTCGTCAATCACAAAAAGGTCCTGCGGATGATGCGTAAGGACAACTTGCTGGCGGTACTCAAGCGGCGCTTCGTGCTAACAACGGATTCGAACCACTTCTTACCTGTTTATCCGAATCTAGCGGCGCACCTGAATGTGGACGGCGTCGATCAGTTGTGGCAATCCGATATCACCTACATTCGCTTGCGCGAGGCGTTCGTCTACCTCGCCGTGGTGTTGGACGCCTACTCGCGACGCGTGGTCGGCTGGCGGCTGGGGACGACGCTCAAAGCTGAGCTGGCTGTAGGGGCGTTGCGCGATGCGCTCGAGCTCAGACGCCCTGCCGCGGGGTGGATGCATCATTCCGACCAAGGCGTACAGTACGCTTCGAGCGCCTATGTCGAGCTGCTGGAGCAGCACGGCGCGATCATCTCGATGAGCCGCCGCGGCAACCCCTACGACAACGCGCGGGCGGAGAGTTTCATGAAGACGTTGAAGGCGGAGGAGGTTTGGTTGCAGCGTTATCGCACGCTTGACGAGGCGCGCGCATCGATCGGCGAGTTCATTGATGAGATCTACAACCAACGCCGGCTGCATTCGGCGTTGGGATATCGTCCGCCGGCGGAGTTTGAAGCGCTGGCGCGGCCGGCGGCAACAGCAGCGAGGAATCCGAAGTATGAGTTTTGAGAGGCATAGGCAAATCTATCAATCCGATGGGCCCTGGGCGGGCAGGGAGACATCGCCGGCGTTGGAGAAGCCGGGAGCGACCTTGGCGGCCGCCCCCGGCGCTCATCGTCTTGATGAGTTTGCGGCCGGGTATTCCTTGGCGGGTTGCTCTCCAGCAGAGCCCGCTTCCGCTTCCCCGGCTAGGACCAGCGTGCGACGATACAGCGAAGAAGGCAAGCGTTTTGCGGTGAATCGTAACCTGTCCCGATTTCGACTGTCTCACGCTTGGGGTTCACTCCAGGGCGCGATTGTCCCAGTAGTCGTCAAAACGGCGGCGGGTGAGCCGCGCGCAGCGCAAAGCCACAATCGCGTTCGCGCCGCGCACGCTCCAGAACATCCCCGAACGCTTCAGCCGACTCGCGATCACCGTGCGACATCCCGCCTCGATCACCCCCGAACCCACAAACAAACCCTGCCGTCGAAACTCGTCGTATCTCATCCGTTCGGCGTTGCGCTGGAAGTAATCCGCCTCCAGCAACAGTTGATGCGCCAACTCGGCGTCTTCAGTTTCGAAACTTCGCAACGCCGCCACGAGCGGCTCGATGCGCCCCGCGTCGAGCTTCTCCTTCAGCCGCCGCGCCCAACCGCAGCGACGCTTTTCGTCCCGCGGAAACAATTTCGCCGCCAGCCCCCACAGGTGTTCGCGGGCGTGATAGAGGTCGACGATCTCGACCGCGCCGGGGAAATATTCATGCGAAAGATTCCAGATCCACGAAGCGCCGTCGCCGATGACGACCTTCTTGCGCGCCCGGCGCCAGCCCCGCCGCAAGGCCTCGCTCCAGATTCGCCGGCCGAAAGCGGCAGCGTCTTCGATCGCGCCGGTGTAGCTGGTTGAGTCCTCGTCGCGGAGGGCCCGTCCGTTGTCGTCACAGCTTGTTTGAGTGAAGACGCAGCCCAGCTTCACCTCGCGGGTGCGAGCCGGACCGCCGGCTTTGCCTTTGCGCCCTGCCGTCTCAGCGCCGGTGACCGGCACGCCCGTGCCATCCATCTCGATATAGAGTATCGGAGTATCCTCTCCGAATATCTCAGGAAGCTCGAACTGTACGGCGCGGGAGATCTCGGCCTGTTCGTGGTCCGCGATGTCGGCGCCGATCGCCTCGGCTTCGCGCTCCACCGCCTTCGCCGTCAGTTGCACTCCAGCCAGCTCTTCGAGCAGCGCGCGGCCGCGATCGAACGACGTCTCGGAGCCGACCAACGCTGTCATGCGGCGTACGCCCGGCGAATATTGCGTCCCTTCAACGTCCAACTCTTGGTCGCGAGGCGCGCAGCCGGCGCCGCAGCGATTGCAGTGATAATACGGCCGTTCGACGACGACTTCGCCCAGCATTGTGACGATCTTCTTGCGGCGGCGGCCGGCCAAGCGCGCCTGTTTGCCACAAGCGCACAGCTGTCGCGATTCGCTCGCTTGCTCCTCGTTCAAGAGCGTCTCGATCAGCCCCGCGCCGGCTTGATGCAGGGCGTCGCGCGTCGCTTGTTCGACCGCTTCCAGGTCCAGCTTCCCGCTCTTGCGCCGATCGGCGAAGACGACCCGCAGGAGCCGCCCTACTTCTTGGCCGACTTCTTGCTGGATCGCTTTGGCCGTTTTTTTTCCGCGGACTCAACTCGGCGTCCTCTTCCACCGGACGCAGCCGGCAGATCTGTTCGTTGACATCGAGCAGTTGTCGGCTCAGTTCGCGGAAACGCTGGAAGTTGTCGACCTCGCGTTGCGCCTTGCGGCGTTGGGCAGGCGCAGCGAAGGTTTCACTCACGGTCTTGCCGTTGACCTTCCTTGTGAGGCGGAAGTTTGGGCCATGAGCCGGCTGGCCGGGCTGATGGCAGCGGCAGTCGGGTTTGCCGCAGCGACCGCTGATGGCGCTGATCGATCCACTGCGGAAGTCTCCCAGGTCGATGATCTCAGACAGGACGGCACTTCTATGACGTTCGAGCGCGGCGAGGGATTGGGACACGGCGCACCTCCTATCTCCTAACGTATTACTACGTTAGGATTCATGCGCAAAAAAAAGAGAAACTCGCAAACTGCCACTTTCTTGTCGCGCACCCAGGCGCTAGGTGCGGTTAAAGGTCGGACATACTCGAAATGCGCTCTAGTGCTTAGACCGCATGATAGATGGTCTTTGGGGGCGGCTTCGCCACCGAACTTGCGGGTTGTGGAGTAATAATTTAGCCCACGACTCCAGTCGTGGGAATCTTAACGGCGCTCTCGCGATTCCAACCGGAGGGCCGCCGGAGACGGTTCCGTCGGTCCTAGATCCCATGGCTAAAGCCATGGGCTAAATTATTCCGGCACTGCCATTTGTAAAGTTATCAAGCGGTCACAGCTCTAGATGGGTCTCGACCGCCTGCCGGAACGCGCTCTCCAGGGCCAGATCCAGACATAGACGACCGCGTGTCTCTCGGTCGAGGCAGCCGTGAAGCCGTCGCCTAGCTTCGGTGATCCAGCCCGCCAACTCAGCCGGGGAAACGTTCGGGTCTTTTCGATGGCGCAGCACGCGGTCGAGAAGGGCGTGGGTATCGGATCGAGATCTCCGGCAGCGGAACGGGCCGTGTCCAGATCAGCGCTGCCATGCAGGGCGTTCAGGGTCTTCAGATAATGCCAAAGTCGTGGATCAAATCGTCCTTCAGACGGGGTACGGCGTGAGAACCCGTTGGCATCAAACAATACGAGCGCCCGTTGTGTGTCGTGTGCACAGAGATGTAAACTCGGAGCGCCGCCGGTGATGACGCGAACCTGGCTTACTATTTCCCTCTCGTTGGCCGCCTGTTGTAGCCAGCCGGCTGCCGCCCAGAACGACTGGTCAGCAACCGACCTAACGGTGCTCGAGCGGCCGGCGGACCGTATGATCGAGCGGTATCTAACCGCCCTCATTGACGACCAGTTCTTGGCTCGCGATGAATTGTTGGAGTCGCTCGACTCGCGCGAGAAGTGGGCCCGGCACATCGACCGAATACGACAGTTTCTGCGGTCCGAAACGGGGCCGTTTCCCGACCGTAGTCCCTTGAACGCTCGCACCACGCGTCGTTTCGAGCGAGATGACTACGTCGTCGAGAACGTCCTGTTCGAGAGCCGCCCGAACTTTCTCGTGAGCGGCAATTTGTATTTGCCGAAGAACCGTCAAGGGCGCCGTCCAGCCGTACTTAACGTCATTGGACACTACGCCGAAGGCAAGTCAGCCGAACATGTTCAGCGCCGCTCGATCGAGCAAGCGCGCAAGGGCTTTGTCGCGTTTGCGATCGACAGCCTCGGCCAAGGCGAGAGGCGGATCGAGGCTTACACGCGCGAGGCGAAGCCGCGGCCGCTCGCTTCGAACTTGCCAGGAGGGGTCCACAAGACGATCGGACTACAGGCGTTTCTAGCCGGAACCCATTCGTTCAACATCATGGCCTGGGACGCGATTCGCGCCATCGACTATTTGGTCTCGAGACCCGAAGTCGATCCGGAGCAGATCGCTTGTACGGGCGCTTCGGGCGGCGGGATGCTGACGACGTATCTTCTTCCGTTCGAACCGCGGATCAAGGTTGCGATTCCGACCTGCAATCCCAACACGTACTCCTATCACGTCCATCTGCCCAGCGGCTCGGATCACGAGAACGTCTTCTTCGGCGCCTTCGCCGCCGGCATTGACATGCGAGGCGATCCGCTTTTCGCACACGCGCCCAAGCCGCTGTTGATTAACGCGACCAGCGACGATCACCTCAACCCGCCGCGAGGGACGTGGGAACTGGGGGCATGGCTGGACCGGCTCTATGGCGTGCTCGATGCCCCGACTCGGTTCCAGGTTTCGATGACACAAGGGCCCCACGGGTACCTGCGGAAACCACGCGAAGCGGCCTATGCCTGGTTGCTCCGCTGGATGGGCGACGGTTCGGCCAGTTCGGCGGAAAGCGATTCCCCGATTGAGAAAGAAGAGGATCTGTGGGCCGCTCCTGGCGGAGACGTCTATCAGTTGGCCGAAAGCCGCGAACCCCATCAGGTCATCACCGAATACCTGCGGAACAATCGACCCCCGAGTCGCAAAGCGGGGACATCGGCGGACCTCACCGACCTTCGCAGGGACCTGCGCTCGGAACTGGCAAGCCTGCTGCGGATCGAGCCGGTCAACGGCCCCCCTCAGTTCGAAGAGGCGCCCGCGCGGACGCTGGCGGGGCGGAGCCTCACTCCACTCCGACTTCGGCCAGAGCAGGGAATCGTTTTACCCGCTGTGCTGATCGAGTCGTTGAAACGGACGGGCGAGGAGAAGGTCTGGCAGCGCAAGGAAACGCGCTCGGGTCCGTGGGTGGAGTCGCCGAACGTCTTCCCCAGTGGCGCTGTCGTGGTGTATCTGAACGAGGCGGGGAAGGAAGCTATCGTTCGCGATTCCGCCGTCGTGGATGACTTGCTTGATCGTGGAGTCCGAATTCTTGCGGTCGACCTGAGGGGAATGGGCGAAACGGCGCCGGGGAGAGAGAGCTGGCATTGGGACTATCTGGCCGGCAAACCGATTTTCGGACAACGCGTTCAGGACATTTGTGCTTGCGTCGAATGGCTGCGGCGTCCCAGCGTTCGAGCGACGAGCGTCTCGATTTGGGCTCAAGGCGTTACCGCTACTTACGCCCCCTTCGCCGCGCTTTGGTGCGACGGCGTCGACGGTCTGATTCTAGAAGCCCCGCTAATCAGCTTCGAGAGCGTCGTCTCGACTAGACTGCCCGCATACGGGGATGAGATCCTGGTTCCTGGAGTGCTCGAGCGGTTCGATCTCGCGCGACTCTACCAAGGCTTGGCGCCTACCCCAATCACCTTGATCAACCCCTTGCTCGGGGACAAGTCAGCTGCCTCGACTCACGAAATTCGGGCAAGCTATGGAGCCGTCGAAACCGCCTACGCGTTGGTTGGTCAGCGCGAGCAGTGGAACGTGCGAACGGGGGCGGCCACAAGAGAGCGGGCTGAGGCCATCTCGGCGCTCATCCTGCAGGGTGCCGCGCCGACGGGAGTTAATCGTGACTAGACTCGTGCTTTCGAGAATCGTCGTCGTTCTGATTTGCCTTTGTTGCGCCTGTGTAAACGCGCCCGAGCCCGCTCCACCAACCTCGGACTCCCTGGGCGACTCCCACACAATCCCCGGATGGCTTTTTGAGCGGCCCTTCGTCCAAGCCCGCGGCGACTGGGAACCCTTCATGTTCGTCATCAGAAGAGGGCATCCGTCCTCGTTCCTTCGCGATCTCGAGCAGCGGCGAGGCTTCGCGGAACCTTCTCCTAGAGACAACTGGGCAGCCGTGTTCAACCAAGACAGCATTGACTACGAGGTACGAGCGGGGAGCAACTACTGGACAACCCAACTGTTCAAAGGTTTTGGGTTGGACGCCGAGGCCGAAGACCGCGAGCACGTCAAGGGACTGGTCGAACGCCTACATCAGGCCGGCTTTACGGTCGGAGGCTACGTAGGCGGCACGATTGCCTATGAGACGTTTCTCTCTGAGGAACCAAGCGCCAGAGACTGGTTTGCGCCGCTCGAATATTGGGGCGAGGCCGCCACTTACAACAGTCAGTACTTCCGGCGGCGCATCTGGTTCGATCATCCCGGCTACAAAGACTATCTCAAGAAAGTCTTACGCCTTGGCGTTGTCGACTACGAAATGGACCTGATCCATTTCGACAACATTAGTAACGTCGGCAAGACCCCCGTCTTCTCACACCCGATGGCCGCCGAGGCCTTTCGCGAGTACCTTCGGACGAAATATACGCCGGAGCGTTTGAAGGAACGCATCGGCTTTGGCGACACGACTCACATTGAACCGCCGATCGCGCCCGCGCTCGGCAACCAAGAGTTCTTTATCGACCCCTTGGTCATGGAGTGGATCGATTTCCGCTGCCACACCTTGGCCGCTTACATCAAGGAATTGACAGACTATGTCCGGTCGCTCAGTCCCCGAGTTGCGACGGACATTAATATCGGCACCCGCAAAGGTGACAACGCCGCTTGGAACAGTAGTCAGGACATTTCGCTATTACTACCGAACACCGACATTTTCATCGTTGAAGGCAAGAACGGCGGGAGCTATACGGAAGACAATCGCCTCATCTCAAACATTCGCGACTACAAGATCGGCCGGACCTTCTCCAACTTAGTCCTCAACCGCATGGGCTCGCCCGGAGGCAGCGAGTACACGCCGGTCACGGTTCCAGAGCAGCTCGCCTTCAACCAGCACTGCTTGGGCCCCGCGTCGATGAATCCCGACAATTGGAAGTACATCAAATTCCTCAATGAGAACTTCCATCACTATTCCGGAACCGCCAACGTCGCGGATGTCGCAATCCTTCGCTCTTATCCGTCGATGGCCTACAACAATTACACGACGCACCAAAGTACGATCCTATTCGAACAAACCCTCATCCAGCACAATATCCCTTTCGACATCATATTCGACAAACATCTCGACGACCTCAGCAAATACTCAGTCTTAGTCCTGGCTAACCAAGAGAGCCTAAGCTCAAAAGCTCTCGATCAAATCAACCGGTACGTCCGCGCTGGAGGAGGGTTAGTAGCGACCGGCTTGTCATCGCTATTTGACGATTGGAGAAGGCGCAGGCCAACGTTCGGCTTGAACGACTTGTTTCAAGTAGATCCGCCTCCGCCTGCTGCGCGCGGAGAGCTCCCGGAAGCTGTGGAGAGGATCGAGAAGCGGAACTATGTAGGAGAGGGGCGGGTAGTTTATATCACAGCCGTGGAGCCTTCGATGTCCCGGCCTCGATTCGCCGACATGACAAACGACTATTGGAAGCTGCCGGCCAACTCGGAAGAACTCAGAAGCGCCGTCGAGTGGGCCGCCGCCGGCGAGCTCTCGCTGGAGGTCGAGGCGCCGCCCTATGTCGTCGCCGAGTTGCTGGAGCAGAGGGAGAAGAACAAGCTACTGCTGCATCTCGTGAACTTCAACGTCGTCCGAAATCCTACCGTCAGGGACATAGGAGTAAAGCTCAGGACCCCGTCGAGCTTTTCACCCCAGAAGATCACACTGATGACCGCCGAGGAGGGGGCGTCGTTAAATGTCCCCTTCAGAATTGCGGAAGCTCGAGCTCAGTTCACGATTCCGGAGCTGGGAGCCTATGCGCTTGTCGTAATCGAGTAAGCGCCCCCGTGAGCCCGGAACGCAAGTGACGGGTGCGGTGCTCGCATGGTGGTCATACGTACCCGTCACTTGCGTTCCGGGCTCACGTGCTTAGCGCCAGGCCGGCCACTCGAGCAGGCGCCGCTCGGACCAATAGAGGTCGTGGTAAGGGACGTCCTCAGCCGGCGGGGTCGGGTTTTCCAGCTCATCGGCGATCCGCTGGGCGATGACCGCCGCGTCGGCTTCGCTCATCACGCGCAGATCCAGGTGCAGCTCTTTCGCTTGGTCATCCGCGTGCTTCACCCAGATCGGCGGGTTGCCTTCGCGCAGCCGGTTGGCGACAGCGCGGGCCGATATCTTTCCGGACGCCAGCGGACAAGCGACGACCGACTCGTTCGGACCAGGCCGAATCGGCAAGCGCTCAGCTAGGATGTCGGCCAGGTTCCTCCATTTCAGTCGCTCGGATTCACTGTCTCGCCCGTACCACGCCTCGACGGCCGTCATGCAGCCGACGACTCCCTCCTTGCCAACCTTCATCGCCCGCCCAACGCCGTAGTTTTGCAGGTAGCACGCGCGCACGAGATCAAGCTTGCCGCAGATCATCCCCGATGTCGGCGCGCCCATCTGTTTGTGAGCGCTCGTGATGACAAGATCGGCGCCGGCTTCAAGGAACGGCCGAACGTCGCTGCCGGCGGCGGAATCGACAACCACGGGAACGCCCTTCGAACCCGCAACCTCGACGCATTCTTCCAGCGATAGGAAGCTCCCGGCAGGATTCACATCACCCGAGTCAACGTAAACCAGCGCCGCGGTCTTGGCGCTCAGCGCCCCCCGCAGATGAAAGACGTCGCAATGACTGGCCGTTCCCGGGCGGACCACCGTCGCGCCGGTCAAGCGGATCATCTGCGAAATCGGCGCCCCGAAGTTGACGTCGTGGGCAAGCGGCAGCACGATCTCATCGGGCATGCCTTGCGTGTCCGGAAGCCGCGAGATCTTGGCTAGATCGGCGCCTGTCATCGCGGCTGCCGCGGCGATCGCCAGGCCCGCTGAGCAAGACGAGGTGACGCAGCCGGCTTGCGCGCCTGTCGCGCCGGCGATCACCCGACAAGCCGCGGCCTGCAACTCGTCGATCTCGACGTTGATCCGTAGAGCATCGTCGACCGATCGCCGGACATCCTCCGACGCGGTGTTGGCGCCCAAGATCGTGGGCATTCCCATCGCGTTGAGCACGCGTGTGAAGCCAAAGCGTTCGCAGAGCTCATCTGGCATGTTTATGACGAAAGGTCGCCCCAAGATCGTAGCCCATCGAGCCTATGCGTGAAGGCTCGGGGTGTTGGATAATATGGCCGACCTCATGCGGAACCTGCTGATCTGTCTGCTGGTCGCGGCCTCACCTCCGGTGACGGCGCAGAGCTACGACCTGCTGATCCAGGGCGGCCGCGTAATCGACCCGGCAAACGAGATTGACGCGGTTCGCCAAGGCTTTCTGCCCGATACCATTTCGACCGATATCCACAAGAACTCGATCATGCTGCCGCACGCGACGCTGACCAACGTCATGTCGAGGTTCCTGAACATCGGGATGACGCTGGAGCAGGTAATCGAGCGAACGACCGTGAATTCAGCCAAGGCGATTCGGCGGCTCGAGCTCGGCAACCTTGATGAGGGGGGCGTCGCCGATATCGCCGTTTTAGAGCTGGAGCGCGGGCGCTTTGCGTTTCTCGATTCGGGACGGGCCAAGCACATTGGCGATCGAAGGCTCAATGCCGTGCTGACTGTTCGCGCTGGGGAGATTGTCTGGGACCTGAAGGGTCTTCTCCTGCAGCTCAGCGACTGAGTCGACCTCGACGGTCCGTAAGCCGACCATGCGGACCGAGTGGTCGTATTGGTTGCGAGACGACTTCGGCATGATGACCTCGGTCTTCAGGCCGGTCAGGTCGGGGAGCTGCTGCATGCGCTCGGGATCGGTCCCCGCCACGCATGCGGCCGCGGCGTGGGCCAGAGCGCCGGCGGCGCCGGGCTTGCATCGCTCACTGCCGGATGCCCGCGTTCCGAGCCGCCAATTCCGCCTGCTGGGGTAGTTGTTGAGGAGCCGATGGCAGAGGCCGCGGGCTAGCCTGCTTTTCTCAGTGCGCCGTACTGGCGCGAACACCCTGCGGGGTGAAAGGCCCCGCCGATGAAGATGTCGGTCGACATCGAAGCTGGCGAGCAGCGTGGTCCGGTAACGGGTCGAGCTGAAGCCTCGCGACAAAGTCCGGGTAAGCCGGGCGAGCAAGCCGTTAGGCCGTAACGCGCAGTATGCCTGAGCAGGCCTCGAAAGTGAAGTTGCGGACGCCGACCCGCCTGAGAAAAGGGGAAGGCCGCAGCAACCGGGAAGCGACCGACGCATGCACCGGTTGGGTCCGCCGGGGTAGTGGGCGCGGCATGACGGTGAAGGGGGTTCGTAGTCAAAGGCGGGAGGCCCCGTGCGGTGGAGGTCGCAACTCCAAACGTTGTCTACAGGACGGCGGCTCGGGAGGGGAGTCGGACAGGGCCGTAGTAGTGAAGAAGCAGGGTAATGCCTGTGGAGCGAGGGGCCCTGACTTCCGGCATGCTTGTCAACGAGCGAGAGGACGAGGCGATTGGCGATAAGCCTAGCAACGCCGTTAGGATCCGGAAGCTCGGGCGCAAGCTCTGCCTCAAAGCGAAGCAGGAGATGGGCGTGCTGCGCCTGCGCGGGGCGCAACTGGGGCCGCCGCCTGCGACAGCGATGAGGTGAAGCCGGTCGGAGAGCCGGATGCGGGAAATCCGCACGTCCGGTTCGATGAGCGGGGACGGGAAACGGAGCCAAGGCGGAGACTGAGACACTGGCGCAAGGCGAAAGCGGCCAGCAACAGCTACTCCCTCCGCCTAAAGCCACCGCGCCCGTCCTCGACTCCACCCACGGTGTAAGCACGCTATAGGCCCGTCATTGCTTTGTTGCGCTTGATCACCGTGCTCAACGTAACGTCGAGCCCGCCTACGGGCGACACAATCATAGCCCAGGGATTTATCCCTGGGCTGTCGCCCTGCGGGCGTCTGAGCGGACGCTTGCGGTGGAATGCGTGGCTAAGTGAAGCTGGTGTTCATTTCGCCCGCTTGTTTCATCGGAAGTTGCCGAACTTTCGGATAAAGAAATCGGCCTCGGAAGCGTATTTCGAGTCCGAGCCCGGATACGCCAGGTAGGACTCGACGCCGAGGGCGTCCATGCGCTTCTTCAACGCGATCCCGAAGTTGATGTGGTGGACCTGCCAGGCTTCCGCGCGCTCGGCGGGAATAGGATCGTCCGGCGCCATGCCGTAGTGCATGTAGGTTGGCGGATCATCGGCCGAAATCGTTGACACCGCGGAAATCTTCTTCGCGATCGGCAGCCACTTGTCCCGATCGTTGGTCCCAAAGATTTCCGACGGCTCGCGATGCAGCTCGTGGTAGCCGGGGAGGTTCTTTACCCACCAATCGAAATCGTTCGTGGTCTGGCCGCTGAGCGGCGCGACGAAGGTTAGGCGGGTGGACTCGCGCGCGATGGGGTCGCTGCTCGACGGGTCCGCCATGTCGTCGTGGTAGGCCAGCCACATGCACAGCTGCGCCCCCGCCGATCCCCCGAAGGCGCCGGTCTGCTCCTTGTCGACGTTCCATTCGCTCGGTCTTCGACCGTAAGGTTTGCAGGGCTCGCTGCGCATCTTGATGGGCCGCCGGGAGCGGCGTTTCGTCCGCTAGGCGATAGTGGATCGCCGCCACGGAAATTCCCGCCTTCAGAAGCTCTTTCAGAGTCTTCTGGTTGATCGTGTCCTTACTGCCTCTAGTAAATCCTCCGCCGTGGATGTACAGCGCCAGTGGCGTCGGGGACGACGATTCGGCCTTGTAGAAGTCGAGCACGTGGCGCTCGTGGTCGCCGTAGGCGAAGTTCGCGACGGTCGGTGGAAGCTTCGGACCCTGCGGCCGCCGCTGCGCCGACAGAACCGCCGCCGCCAGGGGGACGCAGCATGCCAGAAGGGCGACGCGGACGAGAGCAGTTTTCATTTTCGGATCTTCTCCTGCAGTCCAACAGCATAGTCGGCGGCCCCCAAGGGTGCAAAGTCGCGAGCGGGCAGTTTGTGTGAAAAAAGTCATGGCGGGGTTTTGGCGCCTCGTCTAGCATGAGTAAACGATGGCGACGACACCAGAGATTTCCCCCAACGAACCAGGCCAAGGTCATCCTAACCGCGGCGGCTTCCAAGCCGTCGTCGACCTCTACAAAAAGGACATCGACCGCACGCTGCTTCGCGAGAACCTAAAGCTGACAGTGGACCAACGCTTCGAGAAGTTCAAGCGAATGATGGAGCTGCACGATGAGCTGCGGCGGGCTGGAAAAGCGTTGCGCGAACGAGAGAGGGGATGACGGCCAACTTCGACCAGATCCTAGCGCTACTCGCTCGACACGGCGTTCGATTCATTCTGATCGGCGGCGGAGCAGCAATAACACACGGTTCGGCGCGGGCCACGCAAGACGTCGATGTCGTCTACGCTCGCGATGACGAGAATATCCGCGCATTGGCGGAGTGTTTGCAGGACGTTTATCCCCGGCTTCGCGGCGCGCCCGAAGGGCTGCCCTTCTTTTGGGACGAAGCAACAATCCGCAACGGCTTGAACTTTACGTTATCCACCGATATTGGCGATCTTGACCTATTGGGCGAGGCCGCCGGAGATGGCTCCTACAAATCATTGCTGCCAGACAGCGACGAGCTTGAGGTCTTCGGCGCCCGCTGCCGTTGTGTAACCCTTTCTCGGCTGATTCGACTCAAACAAGCCGCCGGTCGCCCCAAGGACTTGGAGGCGATTGCCGAGTTGCAGGCCTTGGCGGAAGAGTCGGAAGAAGGTCGCGGATAGTTCATGGCCGCCTGTAGCGGACGGCCTCACATTCCTCGTCTATGATCGTTTCGAGTTGGTCCGAAGGCATCGGCGGAACGTTGGCCGCAATAGCGTCCATCGATTCCTTTAAGCGTTGGGCGGCCTGCAGACGGGCCTGACCGGTCGGGGCGGAGCTGGCTCGCGACAGCCGGACGCTTTCCTGCCGACGATATCTTCGATCATCGATCGAGCCGCGGGCGGGAGATCCGCGACTGGATATTGAGTTGCGCTAGCCACTGCGTTGAGCCTAACTGATGCAGCACTTCGACGATCAGAATCCCCGCCGCGGTAGGCTCGTAGTAGACGACGTGCGACTCGTGCACGAGCCGCCGGGTTGCAGGCCTGACCTCGCTTAGATCAGTCCCGATGTTGTGGTTTTCGGCAAGCCGTCCGAACGTCTGATGGAGGCCGTTCAAATAACGCCGGGCCGTTTTCAGCCCAAACTCCTCGATCGAGTATTCGTAGATTTCCGCGAGCCGCTGTTCCGCTCTTTCGCTTAGCTCATAGTCGGCCATCGGCGCGCATCTTGGCTTCGACGTCGTTCATGATCTCAGGAACCCTGCGCGGACTCACTCCGCTTGCGGCGGCGTCGTCCAACATACGGCTTAGCTCTTGCGCCGCTTCGCTGCGTTGCTGCTCACGGCGTTGCTGTTCGCGGCGCAAAAGGTGGCTGATATAGTCGCTCGCATCGCCGTATTCCCCGCTTGAGACTTGTGAGGACACATAGTCGCTCATTGCGTCCGGGATCGAGATCGTCATCTTCGCCATCGGCCGATACCTAGCAGCCCGTGGTGGAAGTCGCACTGTGAAACAAGAGGTGATAAACTTGTTTTATGGCAATGGGACGGCGTAAGCGACGCGAGCGGCAGAAAGACCTATGGGTCGCCACCTCGGAGTTGCCCAAGAGCGCTGGGCATCCGTTTTATCTGCGGCTCAGCGAGTTATTTGACGAGCACGAGTTCGACGCCTTCGTCGAAGGCCAGTGCGAGCAGTTCTACGCGCCGAGCTTGGGACGGCCGTCGCTCACGCCGGGCATCTATTTCCGCAGTTTGCTGATCGGGTATTTCGAAGGCATCGACTCGGAGCGCGGCGTCGCTTGGCGCCTTGGCGACTCACTTTCGCTGCGGCGATTCCTGGCGATCGAACTCGATGAACAAGCGCCGGATCATTCGACGATCTCGCGCACGCGGCGGCTGATCGACCTCGAAACGCATCGCGCGGTGTTCACCTGGGCGCTGCAGCTGCTGGCCCGCGAAGGCCTGTTGTCCGGCGGAACGATCGGGGTCGACGCGACGACGCTGGAAGCCAACGCGGCGATGCGCTCGCTGGTGCGTTGCGACTCCGGCGAGGGCTACGAAGAGTATTTAAGACGTCTAGCTCTGGAATCGGGAATCGAGACGCCGACGCGCGAGCAGTTGGCCAAGATCGACAAGAAACGTAAGAAGAAGGCCTGCAACAAGGATTGGAAGCATCCCTACGATCCCGACGCCAAGGTCACGAAGATGAAAGACGGCCGTACGCACTTGGCGCACAAGGCCGAGCACGCGGTGGATTTGGAGACGGGCGCGGTGGTGGCGGTCACGCTGCAAGCGGCCGACGAAGGCGATACCACGACGATTGAAGAAACGCTGGTCGAGGCGGCCGAGCAGTTGGAAGCGGCGGCGGAAGAAGCCGCTGGCGCGGTCGACGAGCTGAGCGAAGTGGTCGCGGACAAGGGCTATCATTCGAACCGAGTGCTGACGGATTTTGCCGAGCTGGACGTACGCAGTTACGTGAGCGAGCCGCAGCGAGGGCGACGCAAATGGGGCGGCCGAACGCGGCAACGCGACGCGGTGTACTCCAATCGGCGGCGGATCAAAGGCAAGCGCGGCAAGCGTCTGATGAAGTTGCGAGCGGAGAAGGTTGAGCGCAGTTTCGCGCACTGTTACGAGACGGGCGGGATGCGGCGATTGCACTTGAAAGGCCGAGAAAATGTTTTAAAGAGGCTGCTGATTCACGTGGGCGCATTCAATTTATCGATCGCGATGAGGGGCAAACTGGGCGCGGGGACGCCGCGCGGGCTGGCGGACGCGAGGAAAAGGACAAAAGTGTCGGTTTTGGGGCTTGTATTGGCGTCTTGGGCGGCCTTGGGGCGGTTGTGCGGGGCCCTGGGGGCGGTTTTCAGGAGATTCCCGGCGAAGGTGCGAGATTCAGCCGGCGCGCCGCTGGCCACGCCGATGCTTCTCGCGGCCTGAAACGGGGTGTTTTGCCACGGGCTGCTAGCTGCATCATAGCTGCCTTGCTGCAATGATTGGGCTTCTCGGTTAAAACGGGAGTGCGCCGCCGAGGCAGGCAGCCTAGAGCATTTGGCGGAGAGTGCCGACTCTGCCCCACCGGGCCGGGAACAGTCACGTCCCGAGCCAGCGGGCCCTAGGGCTTGAAATGCCGGTCGAAAAACTCAGCGGCCATCGCGAAGAGCGATTCCGGCGTATCTTTCGTCGGATTGCGAAAGCCATGGCCGGCGCCGGCTACCTTGTAGAGCCGCGATTCCACGCCGGCCTGCTGTAAAGCCGCGTAGAGCAGCTCGCTCTGGTTATATGGGACCGACATGTCCTTGTCTCCATGCACCAGCAGCATGGGCGGATCGTCCGCGCTGACGTAAGCGATCGGGTTCGCTTTTTGGGCTTTCTTGGGATGATCCTGGATGGGCCCGCCGATGAAGAGCGACTCCGGCGAGTCGGCGGCGTCGTGGCCGATGCCGTACTTGGCCGCGTTCGCGCGCAACCAGCGCACGGCGGCCTTGCAGTCGGCGATCGCCGCCGGGAAGATGGCTTCACCGCTCAGGCGGTATTCAACCGAGGCCAGGATATAGCCGCCATGCTCGAGGATTGGCCCCGGGCGGCGGATATCGTTCTTCGAGCCGCGGCGAAATCCGCCGCCGTGGACCCATACGACGATCGGCATCGGCTTGGCCTTGAGCCATCGCCGTGGCCATGATTGCCCAGACGAGTACGGCGGTTGTGCGCGGAGCGGTCAACATGCCACTAGCGTAGATGTCGCCTCCATACAGATTCAAGCTACTCCGGGGCGGAGTGTGACTCAATTGACCAGGCGTTCGTACTTCGCGCTTGGCCTTCAGCCCGCGGAGAAGCCCCCATCCACAATCGGGTCGGCCCCGCGGCAACGGAACCCGCTCCCTTGCGGTCGCGGCTCTGACGCCCTCGCGGTTATCGTTTGCCTCAAGGCGTCAGAGCCGCGACCGCAAGGGAGCGGGTTCCGCGGGCAGCGTTGGGGCCTCTGGGTTCCGGCTTGTCTGGGTCGGGGTATGGTGCTAGTAGAGCGCTTCAGATGCAAATCTTCCTGGAGCACAGCCCGAGAATTGAACTTTTCCGAAGCGAGCTTCGTTCATTGATCTAGGAACGTGATAGAACGATGACGTCGGCAGCGACATTGAGTCCTTGGGTCCGCGGCTGGGGGTGGCGAGAAGTCCCCGGCCAACCCGACGCCCAGCGCCAACTCGCCCGCCAGCAGATGGACCGCGACCGCGCCCTTGTCGAGCAGTGCCTCAATGGCAGCGATGGCGCCTGGGAGGAGCTGGTCCGCAGCCACACCAAGCTGGTCTACGGTTCGTGCTATCGCTTCACCGGACGCGCTGACGACTCGAGCGACCTCACCCAAGAAGTCTTCATTCGCGTTTTCCGCAGTCTCCACACCTACGACCCGGGCTCAGGGGCGTTTCGCACCTGGCTCGTTCGCGTCACCCGCAACTTGCTGATCGACCACTACCGCAAGACCCGCAAAGACCAGGCCCTCGACCCGATCGAAGATCAACTCTACTCCCTCGAGCAGTCTGGCGTGGGCGCTCGCGCCGATGGTTCGGTGGTCCACCGCGAAGCAAAGGAGTTCCTGCAGCAAGGTCTCGCCAAACTTTCGCCCGATCTGCGCGAAGCCGTGATCCTGCGTGATTTGCAAGAGATGGAGTACAAGGAGATCGGCCAGGCCTTAAACATCCCCGAGGGAACCGTGAAGTCGCGGATCAACCGTGGCCGTCGGGAGTTGGCGAGGAACTTAAAGGCGATGGGAGTCCGGCCATGAAGTGCCGCGACTTCGAACGCCTCAGCTGCGACTACCTCGACGATGTTCTCTCGATCGACGAGAGGCGCGAAGCGGACGAACATCTGCTGAGCTGCCCTGAGTGCGGTGAAGCCCTAGCCGAGGCCGATTTCGCGCGTTCGTTGATGAGAGACGCGCCGGCGGTGGACCCGCCGGCGGAGCTGATCGCCGGCATCATGCACGAAACCATTGGCATCGGCGGCGGCATGGAACCGGTCCCAGCCGGAAGCGGAGCTTTTGGCTGGATACGTCCGCTATTCCAGCCGATCCTCCAGCCCCGCTTCGTCATGGGAATGGCGATGACGGCGGTGTCGTTTTCGATGATGACGTTTTACGGGAAGCAGACGCTTGAACGCTGGGAAAACGCCCCTTCCGATCAGGCAAGAGTGGTTGAATCCCTGTCGTCGGGAGCGGTGGCGGTATGGGATCAAGCGGTCGAAGTCTACGAAGCGGCCGAGATGTTCTATGAGTTCCAAACTGAGTTCGGCGCCGACGCGCTCTTCTTTGGAGAATCCGCTGCCGAGCCTACCGCTGCCGAGCCTAGAGGGGAGGAACAGTAATGCAGTGTCCGGACCACCCAGAAAACACAACCACAGCCTTTTGCCGCAACTGCGGGAAAGGGGTCTGCCGGGAGTGCTCAGTCGATCTCGACGGGGTTCCGCATTGCTCCAAGTGCAAGGCGGAGCTTGATCCGGCGCCGGTCGACGAACCCGTGACCGAGCCTCTTCCGCGGGATTCTGCGCCAATTCCACCGCCGCCAGCCATCGCGGCCCCCGCGGCTCCCCCTCCCAGGCCTGGCTACGCAGACCCGAAGGCGCCGAACCCCGCAATGGCCGGCATCCTCGGTATCTTCCCCGGCCTAGGGGCGGTTTACAACGGCCAGTATGTGAAAGGGTTCATCCACGTCATCATCTTCGGATTGCTAATGAGCATCGCCGATGGCACTCACTCTGAGGCTCTGATGGTTCCAATCGTCGCGCTGTTCTTCTTCTATATGCCCATCGAAGCTGTCCGTACGGCTCGGGCCATGAGGCGAGGCGAGCAAGTGGATGAGCTGTCCGGAGTCGCGGGGCCTCTGCTGAGAGAGGGCAGCCGCTCCCCCGTCGTCGGCGTTGCGCTGATTCTTTTCGGGGTATTCACACTGCTGTTGAACCTTGGAATCTTTCGTTTCCAAGACATTCAGCCTTACTGGCCGGTGATTCTGATTATCTTCGGCGCGTATCAGCTCTACCAGGCGCTAAAGCGCTCAGGCTGGGTTCAAGAGTCGACGCCGTCTGCCGGCTCCGAGACCTCCGAAGGTTAAGCGGTTATGTCAGAACCTAGCCGCATGTCCGGCCCTAACCGCGCCCTGCGGATGGCCGAAACGGTTTCGCGGCTCATCCTTCCGATGTTGGTCGTTTCGACAGGCCTCCTGTTCCTCGCGGATTACCACCACGGATGGCAGCTGGCCGATACCTGGCCGATTCTGCTGATCGTCTGGGGCCTCGGGAAAGTCGCTGAGCATGCGGCGCGGATCGGAGAATAGGGATGCGGCGACGGTCTCTTTTCGCTCCGATCTTTCTGATGGCGCTAGGCGCGTTGATGCTGGCTGCCAACCTGCGCTCGGATCTCCCCGTCGGCCGAATGTTCACCGACTACTGGCCCTGGATCTTAGTTGTCTGGGGCGGCTTCTGTGCCTTTGAACATATCGTGGCCGGTGTGCTGGGCCGGCGCGGCCCCCGTCCGATGGGCGTCGGGACCGTACTACTGACGATTCTACTGTGCATCGTCGGCTCGCTCTCGCACGCGTTCTACCATAGCGACCACGATTGGCGTCGGTTTCTGCCTGAATCGCACGAGTTCTTCGGCGAGGACTTTGAGTTCCCCGTCGCCGAGCAGTGGGAGCTGCCGGGCGCGACGTCGTTGGAGTTGAGCGGACTACGCGGGACGATGCGCGTCATCGGCGTGGACGGCAACGCGGTCAAGCTTTCCGGCAAGCGCCGCGTCCGGGCTCTCGACCGCGAATCCGCTGAGGCTGCGCAAGAAGAAATCGAAATGCGCTTCAGCCACGGCGACAGCAAGGCCTCGCTTGAATTCTTGCACCATCGGCGCGGTCCGGGCTCTCGCGTTCGAGAGGATTTGACGCTCGGAGTTCCGCGCTCTTTCGACCTGATGATCCGGGATTCCTCGGGGGACCTTCGAGTCGCGGATCTCGCTGGAGGGTTGAACTTCGACGGTTCGGGGCAGCTGCGGCTAGCGGCCATCGCTGGACCGGTCGAGCTCCAAATGAGAAGCTCGCGCCGCGTCGAAGGCAGCAATTTGGGCTCGAGTTTCCATCTCGAAGGATCGAGCCGGCGTGTTGAGCTGGCGCAAGTCGCGGGCTCGGTCGACATCAGCGGAAATCTCTTCGCCAACCTCGAACTTGCCCAGATCGAAGGCCCGACTTCGCTTAAAATGCGCCGCACGGTCGTGAGCGTGCACAGGCTTCACGGTCGATTCGAGGTCGACGGCAGCCGCATCGAGCTCGACGGCGCGTCGGGAGCCGTTCAGCTAGAGTCCAAGGGCACACGCCAGATTCGTCTTCAAGATGTCAGTGGAACTTCCCGCATCACCTCGGAGCGAGGAAAGATCGAAATTGAGCCGGCCGCCACGTCCGATACTCACGCCGAGATCGAGCGCGGCAACATCGAAGTCACCCTCTCGCCCAACCGGCCGTTCCAACTCGAGGCGTCGGTCAGAAACGGCGATATCGTCAACCTCCTAGCCGACGACTCAGAGACCTCCAAAGGGCCGCTTCAGCTCAGCGGCGCCAGCCCCGGCGGCCCGCGCATTCGGTTGGAAGTCGGGCGAGGCAACGTGACGCTGAAACCTTCTCAGTAGGCCAGCGGCGCCCCGGAGCCGCGACCGGCAGGGAGCGGTTGCCCGAGTAAGCGGCGGTGTCCGCATCTTCAAGCAACCGCTTGCTCCCGCGCGCGGCTCCAGGTTTGCTACCGTAACCCCGGTTCGATGCCAGCCCCCGGCCAAGCAGTGCCCGACGGTCGTCGTCAGTCGACCTACCTCATCACGTTCAGCTGTTACGGCCAACATCTCCACGGAGACGAGCGTGGCTCGGTAGATCGCCTTCACAACCAACCCGGCTCTCGGCTGCTGCCCGAGGACGAGCCGCGACACCAGGTCGCGAAGGCCTTGATGAAGGAGCCGGCCTACTCGCTCGACGCCAACGCAAGAGCAATCGCGCTCGAGACCATCAAAGGAGGCTTGTGCGTACCGTCGGTGGATCCTCGATGCCTGCCATGTTCGGTCGAATCACGTCCACGTCGTCGTCACGTCGGAAGTCGATGAAGACAAAGTCATGAACATTCTCAAGGCGCGTTGTAGCCGAGTCTTGAATGAATCGGGTGAGAACCGCGACAGGCGCTGGGCCAGGCACGGCAGCACGAAGCGAATCGCCAACCGCGAGGGCGTCGTGCGGGCGATTCGTTATGTGCTGGAGGGTCAGGGTAAGCCGATGGCGGTCTGGCCGAAACCCGACCCACGGCGTCTGGTATGACGACCGCGCCCCCGACGGCCCGACCCCGACGGCCCGACCCGGAGCCGCGACCGGCAGGGAGCGGTTGCCCGAGCGAGCGGCGATGACTGCATTTTCGGGCAACCGCTTGCTTCCGCGCGCGGCTCCGGGTATCGGGCCGTCGGAGGCGCGGCTGTCGGGTCGACCGCCAAGCAACTGTCCAACAAGCGCGCCGTGCCGCATAATTTCTTGCAAATTTGAAGTAGAACTTCTAATTATCATGATAATATGAAGTAGGTGTTCAAGAGAAACCTAGCTCTCCCGGCCCCTGGAACCCAAAGTTTCTTCTTGTGGGGCCCTCGCCAAACTGGAAAAAGCACGCTCTTGCGGAAGGCATACCCCGAGGGTCGCTGGGTCGATCTGCTCAAGGCTGAAGAGTTCCGTCGGTACATGGCTCGTCCTGAGGTCTTGCGACAAGAGCTCGAGAGCCGGGACGCTGATCCGGCGGTACAGGTCGTCATCGACGAAATCCAGAAAGTCCCAGCGTTGCTCGACGAGGTGCACTGGCTCATTGAGAATCGAGGCTTCCACTTTGCTCTTTGCGGGTCGAGCGCACGGAAGGTCAAGCGTGGGGCGGCCAACCTTCTCGGCGGGCGGGCGTTGCGTTACGAGTTGAACGGGCTGACCTCGGCGGAGTTAGGCAGCGACTTCGATCTAGACCGCATCCTCAACCATGGCTACCTGCCGCGGGTATATCAGGCGAAACGTCCCCGCGGCCTGCTCGATGCTTACATCGCCGACTATCTCAAGGAAGAAGTGGCCGCGGAGGGCCTCGTCAGAAACCTGCCGGGCTTTTCGGAGTTCATGGACATTGCCGCGCTAAGCGACGGGTCGGCGGTCAACTTCTCGAACATCGGCCGAGACTGCGAGGTCTCGAGCCACACCGCCAAGAGCCATTTCCAGATCCTGGAAGACACCTTGCTCGGACGGTGGCTGCCCGCCTATCGCAAGCGTCCCAAGCGACGGGTGGCGACGGCCCCAAAGTTCTACTTCGCGGATGTGGGCGTGGTCAATCGCCTGGCGCGCAGAGGGGAGCTGCTTCCGGGTTCGGAGCTCTATGGCAAGGCCTTCGAGAACTGGGTCTTTCATGAGCTCGCGACGTTCGTGAGCTACCGAGAGTTCGATGGGGACCTATCCTTTTGGCGTCTTGCCGGCGGGCTCGAAGTCGACTTCGTCATGGGGGACATGCAGGTCGCAATTGAGGCGAAATCCAGCAGCCGGATCACTGTGGACGACCTGAAAGGTCTACGCACCCTGGTGAAGGACCACCCCGACGTCTCCCGACGGATCGTGGTCTGCTGCGAGGCGAAAGAACGCACGACCGACGATGGCATCGAGATCATGCCGGCGGAGATTTTCGCGCGACGATTGTGGGAAGGGGGCATCGCGTAGAGCCGGGCGGTGACACGCATTGGCCGTTTTTTTGCAAATCCGCCACAGTATGTATTACACTCCCATCCTGGTTTGCCATCCTGGCTTAAGCTAGGGCTGTTCCGCCCAGTTCCACTCTTATAGAAGGTCTTCATGCGAGTTTACGAAGGGAAAGACATCCGCAACATCGGCATCGTCGGACATGGCGACTGCGGCAAGACGACTCTGGTCGCCGGCATGCTCTACGCCGCTGGAGTCACCAGCCGCCTCACCCGAGTCGACGAGGGCAATACCCTCACCGACTACGACGACGAGGAGATCTCCCGCAAGGTGACCGTGACGTCGTCGCTGGCTCACATCGAATGGGACAAGGCAAAGATCAACCTGATCGACACGCCGGGATACAACATTTTTATCAACGACGCCAAGGCCGCTCTGCTGGCGGCCGATTGTGCACTAGTAGTCGTCGACTCCGCAGCGGGAGTCGAAGTGCAGACCGAGAAGACTTGGGCCTTCGCCGAGGAGTACGGCATCGGGCGCATCGTTGTTCTCAATAAACTGGCTCGCGAGCGCGCGGATTTCGACACGGCTCTTCAGAGCGTGACCGACACTCTGGGCGGCTCCGCCGTGCCGGTGATGTTGCCCATCGGTAAAGAGAAGGAGTTCAAAGGCGTTGTCGACCTGATCTCGATGACCGCCTACGAATACGAACACGACGGCAACGGCAAAGGCAAGAAGATCGACATCCCGGCCGACCTGGCCGATGCCGCCGAGTCGGCCCGGGAGTCGCTGCTCGAAGCCGTTGCCGAGACCGACGAAGATCTGCTCAACGAGTATGTCGAGGAGATGACCCTCTCTGAGGAAAAAATCGCCGCCGGTCTTCGCAAGGGTATTGCGACGGGAGACATCTTCCCGGTTCTCTGCGCCTCCGGACTCCACAACGTCGGTACGGACCGCCTACTGAGTTTCATCGCCGCCTACAGCCCCTCTCCGCTCGACCGCGGTTCGATCGCGACCGAAGACGGCGGCGAACACGCCATCAGCGACGACGGCCGTTTGGCTCTTTTCGTCTACAAGACCGCTGCTGACGCCTTTGCCGGCCGGGTCAACTACTTCAAGCTCGTCTCCGGCGTCCTCAAGAACGACGAAAGCGTCTACAATCACACTCGCAGCAACGCCGAGAAGTTTTCTCGAATCAGCGCCATCCAGGGCAAAGATCTTGTGCACGTCCCTCAGATCCACGCTGGAGATCTTGGTGTTGTAGCGAAGCTCAAAGAGACGCTGACAGGCGACGATCTCGGGGCCAAGGAATCGCCGGTCGTCTTCGCGAAAGCCAAGATCCCGACCCCCGCGATTGCTTACGCGATCCAGCCGAAGACTCGGCAAGATGAGGATCGGCTCAGCAACGCCATCGCCAAGGTCTTGGAAGAGGACCCGGCGCTGACCTTCTACCGCGATCCCCAAACCCAAGAGTTTCTGCTCGCCGGCAACGGACAACAGCACCTTGAGGTCATCGTTTCGAAGCTCCAGAAACGCTACAACGTCGCGGTCGATCTCAAGGCGCCCAAGATTCCCTATCGCGAGACGATTCGCGGCCACGCCGACGCCCACGGACGCCACAAGAAACAGACCGGCGGTCACGGGCAATTCGGCGATTGCAAGATCAAGATGGAGCCGCTCGAGCGCGGGCAGGACTTCGAGTTCTCCGACGAGATTTTCGGCGGGTCGATCCCCAAGAGCTACATTCCGGCGGTCGAGAAAGGCATCCGCGAGACGGCCCAGATGGGATACCTGGCCGGATACCCCGTCGTCGACTTCAAAGTCGTGCTCTACGATGGCTCCTATCATGACGTCGACTCGTCGGAGCTGGCGTTCAGGCTGGCCGGCCGCAAGGCCTTCCGCGAAGCCATGGCGCAAGCCAAGCCAGCTCTGCTCGAGCCGGTAATGCGGGCCGAGATCGTTGCTCCAATGGACTTCGCCGGAGACCTGATGGGCGATCTCAACAGCCGCCGAGGCCGCATCCAAGGGATGGACACCAAGGGCGCGAACCAAATCATCCGCGCCGAGGCGCCGATGTCCGAGATGCTGACCTACGCCAACGACCTCACCTCAATGACCCAAGGTCGCGGGTCATTCACGATGGAATTTAGCCGCTACGACTTCGTCCCAGCCCAGATTGCTGACAAGGTCATCGCGGAGGCAAAGCGGGCGCGCGCCGGCGAAGATGTCGAGGACGACTGAGCCCAGCGGTTTACCTCGGGGTCAACCACATCGCCACAAATGTAGAAACTCTCGCGTCAAGAAATCCCTGGCTTCGGATTCGCCATTGATAACAAAGAACTTACTAACTTGTCACCCACGTTCCGAACCGCGTGAGAAAATGTTCTAATCAAAGCTTTCGCACGTGTTTCGGCGATTGACCTGCCTTCAGCCGTCTGCTAGCATTCTGGTTTACCCGTTCCGTACTTGGGTAGTACACCGGTCGCAGCGGGCTTAACTCAATATGGGCCATTACAACGGCGTCACACGCCGCTTGGTCTGGGTAATTCTTCTCTGCCTGGCATGGGCCGCCTGTGGAGGAGATAAGCTGGCGACGACAGTCACTCCGCCGGCGCCAAACCCGCCGCCGCATCAACCAGAGGCTCAACCGGCGCCGGCCACTCCCGAGGTCGTGGCGGCGGTTCCGCTTGCTCCTGCCGAAGAGTCGCCGCCGGAGCCATTGCCGCTCGAGTCGCCGTCCGATCCCGCCGCGATATTGGAAAACGATCTCGCTGAGGCGCTTGCTGAACTGGAGGACGCGGGAAAGGACGATCCCGAGGCCCCCGCCCTTGAGGCCGAAGAAGGCGCTCTTCTCGATGAGATCGTGAGAGACCTGGCCGACCCCGAAGCCGAAGCTCCGGTAGTCAGCCTAAGTCGCGAAGAGCTCCTCCAGCAGACAGATTCCGAGCTTCCGCTGGTCCTCAACGACCAGGTCGCCCGACTCGTCAAGTACTTCACCGAAGGCCGCGGACAGAAGACCCTACGGCTCACCCTCGGCCGCTCAGGGGCCTACCGCGAGATGATCGACCGCATCCTCGAGGAAGAGGATGTTCCGCCCGAGCTGTTCTACTTGGCCCAAGCCGAGTCCGGGTTTCGCCCCAAGGCCCGCTCGTACGCCCGCGCGACCGGAATGTGGCAGTTCATGGCCTTCCGTGGGAAGCAATACGGCCTACGGCAGGACCGCTACCTCGAAGAGCGCTACGACGCCGAGAAGGCCACTCGCGCCGCCGCCCGGCATCTCAAGGACCTCCATATCGAGTTCCAAGACTGGTATCTCGCCATGGCGGCCTACAATGCCGGGCCGAACCGCATCAAGCGGGCCATTGCGCGCGGCAATACGCGTGACTACTGGGAAATGTGCCGCCGCCAGCTCTTGCCCCGCCAGACCCGCAACTACATCCCAATCATCCTCGCGATGACCTACATCGGCAAGAACCTCGAGCTGTACGACCTGGGTACGATCGACTACGCCCCCACCCGCCGCTATGACTCTGTCGAGACCAATTCCGAGATCACCTTCGAGCTCGTGGCCGACATTACCGGCTCGTCGGTCAGCGAGGTCGAGGCGCTCAACCCCGCGTTGTTGCGCTCGGCGACCCCCCCGTACGACTACGAGCTGCGCCTGCCGGAAGGCAGTAGCGAGACATTCGTCAAAGAAATCGACGAGATCCCGGCCGAGAAGCGCATCGCATGGCGGCGTCATACTCTAGCTGAAGGCGAGGCGCTGGAGCAGATCGCCAAGCGCTTCAACGTCACCCCAACCGAGCTGCTGGCGGTCAACGGTCTCGATCCCGACTCGACGCTCGAGCCGGGGCTCAAGCTCAACGTTCCCACCACGACGAAGCTTCGGATCTACCGCACCGCCGGTGGAGCGGGCGGATTGCTCGAGCCCGGTACCGGGCGCTACAAGATCGCCCGCGGCGACACCCTTGGCGGGATCGCTCGGCGTTTCGGAGTGTCAGTCGCCCAGCTTCGCTCCTGGAATGGGCTGCCCAATACACGCATCCGCGCCGGCCGTTACCTCATCGTCAGGCCCAACGGCGTCGGCGCGCCGGCTCCCGCGACAGTCGCATCCAATGGCAGCTACAAGGTCCGCGGCGGCGACACTCTCGGTAACTTGGCCCGCCGATTTGGCACGACGGTGAATCAGCTGAAATCTTGGAACGGGCTGACCAACAGCCGCATCAATATCGGCCAGCAGCTGCGAGTGCCTGGCGCGAAAGTGACGCCGGCGCCCCAAGCCCAGGCTCCCTCGGCGGCGGCGGCGATTCAGCCGACTCCGGCAATGCCGAGCAACTCGCCCGCGGGCGCTCCGGGCCAATACAGGATTCGTAGCGGCGACACCCTCGGCGGGATCGCCGACCGCTTCGGCGTGACGGCCGCCGATCTGCGCAGCTGGAACGGCATCCGAGGCAGCCGCATCCGCGCCGGTAAGTTCTTGACCGTGCGTCCGCTGCGCCCCGGACAACCCGCCGGCCCCGCGCCGGCCGCCCAAGCCCCGGCCGCCGACAACGCCCGCCGGTACACCATTCGTTCGGGCGACACTCTCGAAGTCATCGCGCGGCGCCACGGAGCGACCGTCGATCAACTGAAACAGTGGAACAACCTGAGGACGTCTCGCATCCGCTCTGGTTCTTCTCTGATCGTCGGGACAGGCGCAAGCCGCCCAACCTCCTCCGCCCCGACTCGGACGGCTTCCACGCAGGCAGGCCCCGAGCAGCGCTATCGCGTGCGATCTGGCGACACGCTGGGCGGGATCGCTGACCGATACGGCGTGAGCGCCGGCAACCTGCGCCAGTGGAACGGAATCCGAGGCAGCACGATCCACCCCGGAGACAGCTTGATTGTGAAGCCCGGAAGCCGCGCAGCCGCTTCGACGCCCGCGGCGCCGGCGAAAACGGCCGCTCCGAGGGCCGTATCCGCCTCGAACCCCGGTCAATACACGATCCGGCCCGGTGACACCCTCGGGGGAATCGCGTCGAGGTTTGGAGTGAGCGCCTCGGAACTTCGAGCCTGGAACGGCATTCGAGGCTCGCGGATTCGGGCTGGCGCAACCCTGCAAACCAAAACGCCCTCAGCCGAAGGCGGCCAGTACCAAATCCAGCGCGGCGACACATTGGCCGTCATCGCCAGGCGCTTCAACGTTTCTGTGTCCGACCTCAAGCGCTGGAACGGCCTGACTTCCAGCCGCATCCGCGCGGGAACGTACCTGACGATCCGCCCGGCAACCTCCGGCGACGACTAAATCCTTCGACCGAACCCCGCACTCTCGAAAATTCGAGCGTTTGGGACAGGTATTCCGAGCACCCTGCGTCAGCGGGGTGTCTTCCCGTCAAAGCTCAGACTTTCGCCTGGGGTGGTGGGAAGACACCCCGCTCACGCAGGGTGCTCGGATACGATTGCGCTGGAATCTCTGGCCCCGTGTAAGACCGCTCACACTCCGCCACAACCTTTCCTCGTCCCCTTTTGGCAAATCTCGTCCCAGAGTTTGTTTCGAATCGGCACTGGCAATTGAACAAAATTTCGTATAATGCTCCGACGGGATGGATCGTATTTCCCGCGGCAACGCATGAGCGGCGCCAAATTTCGAAATGCCCGTCACGGCGCGACAGCAAATTCGGCGCATGCGAGGCGGCGCCAACGCGCACCTGATGCTCGCGGACGACGAACAGTACTACGTCGTCAAGTTCCGCAACAACCCTCAGCACGCGCGCGTCTTGGTCAACGAGCTGCTTTGCTACACCTTGTTGGATTACTTAGGGTTGCCGACGCCAGGCTGGGATATCGTCGAGGTTCCCCAAGCGCTGATCGACGTCACTCCCCAGCTGATCATGGAGTTCGGCCGCGAGCAGACGCGCTGCGAGGCCGGGCTCCACTTCGGCTCCAGATTTCCGGTCGATCCGACCCGGCAGGCGGTCTACGACTACATTCCGTTGTCGCTATTGCGTCAGGTGATCAACCTTGAGAGTTTCTTGGGTATGACGGTTTTTGACAAATGGGTCAGTAATGCGAATGGCCGGCAAGCAATTTTTTATCGCGACCGCGCCAAAGGATGGATTCCGGCCGAAGGGACGACGCTGGCCGGAGGACGTCGCGTTACGCCGCGGTCGCTGGTTTACGTCGCCGGCATGATTGACCACGGATTCGCCTTCAACGCCCAGAACTGGGATTTCGCCGACATGGCCGAACAGGGGCTCTACACGCGGCACGAAGTCTACGAAAGCGTCACGGGCCTCGAAAGCTTCGAGCCCTGGCTGACCCGCGTTCGCGAGTTGCCGTCTGAAGTTCTCGACGACGCCTACAAGCGCACGCCCCCGGAGTGGTTCAACCACGAGTGGGATCGCTACGAGGCGCTGCTCGAAGGTCTTTATGCTCGCCGCGAGAAGACCCCGGAGCTCGTGATGAAAGGGAAGTCGGCCTCGCGCGACCCATTTCCGAACTGGAATTTGGCGGCCGCTTCCGGGGGGAAACGTTAGAGCGATGCCCGACCTATACCAGTTCCAGCTGCTGCGCTACTCACCGGCGCCGGTCTCCGAGGAGTTCTACAACATCGCGGTGATCCTCTCGCGGGCGGACGGTGAGGTGGTCGACGCGCGGTTCGCGAATGAGTTCAAGCGAATAGAGTGCCACCCGGCGGCGGATCTGGAAGTGCTGCGATCGCTCCGGGCGGAGTTTGAGGAGAACCGCCTGCTGGGCGAGGGTTTCTCGGAGTATCTCAAGGAAGTTCGCAAGAACCTGTCGGACGGCTTTCACCTATCGGCAACCAAGGCTTTCCATGGCGGCGATCCGTTGGCTGAGATCGAGCGGTTGATGAAAGCGTACGTCGAGACGCCGCCCGGTTTGCTGGAAGACTCCGACGAGGCCGCTCCGGGGAGCCGCGGAGCGATTCGCTTGGCGCTCGACGAGTCTTTCAAGGAGCACGGCTTGCTGGGAGCGCTCGAGACCGGCTTCGAGGCGCCCTACGGCGGCCGGCTGAAGTACAAGTTCGACTACCGCTACTCGGACCGGCAAAGCCAAGAGCGGCTGATCCACGCGATCGGGAAGAGGGGAGAAGTGCTCGAAGCGACGCGGTTGTGCTTCGTTCACGAGCGCTGGCGCGAAGCGGCCGAAAGCCCAGGCGGGCTGACGGTTGTCGTCGACGACCAAGCGTCCGAAGAGGCGCGAGAGCTGTTTGTCGCGAGCGAGATCCAGCCGCGGGCGGTGTCCGAGGTCGATGAGTTGGCATTGAGCGTCAGGGCGGAGCTGGGCTTGTAGCTGTAGCTGACGCGCGCGGCACGGTAGCGTCGGCGTGTTGTTGCCGTGCCGCGACCGTGAGAAGGGAACCGTTGAAATGCAAGGGGTTGGAAGGGAGGCGTCGCCCGTTCGCACCCCGCCCTCACCCGGCCGAGCCGGAACCAAAAGGTCAAAGGTTCGGCGCTTTTTCCGAGCACCCTGCGTGAGCGGGGTGTCTTCCGCTTACAGTTGTGTCCGTCGCCAGGGTTGTTGGAAGACACCCCGCTCACGCTCACGCAGGGTGCTCGGAATTCCTGCCGGATCTGTGCAGGAATCGTTTACAGAGGTACTAAAGGACGGGGCGAGACTATCGAAGTCCCCCGAAATGGGCCTCAGCCTGCGCTCTTGAAGCCGCCGCCACTTTTCACAACCCCTGAGGGAGCGGCTGGCGGTCAGTCGTCTCGGCCAGATTCAGGAATCAGCGGTTGCTTGTAGCCTTGGCGCTGTCCCCGGCGCCGCTACGGCGGGCTCGCCACAGCGCTACAATATCCCATCTCCACGTCGACCCCCGATGGATATCGAAGAGATCCTCGAGCAGTTGGAATACAACACGGGGAAATTCCCCCGCGAGGCCCTGGAGGCGGCCATTGCCGGCCGCGACGAGATCATTCCCGATCTCCTGCTCATCCTCGAGCAGGCTGAGCGCGACATCCCTGGCCTCATCGGGCGGGAGGACTACCTGGCCCACATTTACGCGATGTACCTGTTGGCCCAATTCCGCGAGCAGCGAGCTTATCCCTTGCTGGTGCGCTTCTTCTCATTCCCGGGCGAGGCGTCCGTTGACGCCACCGGAGATGTCGTGACCGAGGACCTGGGCCGCATACTCGCTTCGGTCTGCGGCGGAGACACAACGTTGATCGAGGGCTTGATAGAGAACGAGGCGGCCAGCGGGTGGGTGCGCGGCGCGGGCCTGAGCAGCCTGCTGACGTTGGTCAGTGTCGGAGAAAAGAGCCGGGAGGATGTCCTCAACTATTTCGCCACCCTTTACCGCGGCCGGCTGGTGCGTGAGCCGGGACAGGTTTGGGACAGCTTGACAGCCTACAGCGCGGACCTATGCCCTGAAGGGCTCTACGACGACATCGAACAAGGGTACGAGGATGACCTGGTGGATCCCGGATACATAGGCTGGGGTGAAATAGGCGAGGCGCTGGAGTTGGGCGAGCAGCGGCTGCTGGCTCGGCTACGCCGCCATCCCCGACGCCAACTCATCAACGACACGATCGCGGAGACCCAGGGGTGGGCGTGCTTCGAGGAGAACCGCTCGCGCTACCGGCGGCTCGACGATCACGACGCGATAGTGTTCGAGCGGAAAGAGACATTCCGCAGGAGCGAGCCGAAGGTTGGGCGGAATGACCCCTGCCCCTGCGGCAGCGGCAAGAAGTACAAGAAATGCTGCCTCGTCCCTTGACCGGTAGCTAAACTATCAGGCGACGTGATCGGCCGAACCATCTCGCACTACGACATCCTTGCCAAGCTCGGCGAGGGCGGTATGGGCGTGGTCTATCGAGCCGAAGACTTGAAGCTCAAACGCGAAGTTGCGCTTAAATTCATACCGCCGCATCTATTGGGCGACGGCGAAGTCAAAGCCCGATTCACCCGCGAGGCGCAGGCTGCCGCCGCGCTTTCGCACCCCTTTTCGAAGCGCGCAATCCCGCCGTTTTCACACAGACTCGTAAGTACCTCTGCAAACGATTCCTGCACAAATCCGGCAGGAATTCCGAGCACCCTGCGTGAGCGGGGTGTCTTCCCACAACCCGGGCGACGGTCGCAACTGTAAGCGGAAGACACCCCGCTCACCTCACGCAGGGTGCTCGGAAAAAGCGCCGAACCTTTGGGTTCCGGCTCGTCCGGGTCAGGGTGGGGTCGACCAAGCACTCCCATCTACGGCCCGGCCTTGACAGCCGCTGTTATTCTGGATTCAGAGATGGAAGTCCAGCCCGCAGTTGCCCAGAGAGATTTCGGTACCAGTACTCTCACGAAAACCAGGCTTCATTTTTAGTACGAAACGCAAAACGAACCCAATTCTACGATGGCGTGGCAGCCGTCCGTTCCGCCAACTCGACCAACGAATCGACCAGAAAGTCGGGCGGATGCTTCTCGAAGCTTTCCGGGCGCAGCCCGTAGCTGACCCCACAACAGGGCGTGCCGGCATTGCGGGCCGTCAGCACGTCCACCGAGCTATCGCCGACCATCATCGTAGTCTCGGGGGAAGCGTCGGCCTCCTCGATCAGCAGATTCATCCCGTAGGGGTCGGGCTTCTTGGAATCGAAACTGTTGCCGCCATAGACCCGAATAAAATGCTCGCCAAGCCCGATACGCTCGACGATTGTCTGACTGAAGTTAACGGGCTTGTTGGTGAGCACCGCCATCGTTTTGCCGTCCGCGCGCAGGACGTCGAGGCCTGCCTGCACTCCCGGGTAAAGGGTCGTGTTGTCGAGCATGTGGTCGCGGTAGTAGTCGATAAAAAACTCCGCGCCGTCATCGACAAGGGACTGGGGGGCGTCGTCCCCCAAAGCCCGGCGAATCAGCGTCGGCACGCCGTTGCCGACGTAGGAATAGATCGTTGCGTGATCGAGCGGTCCCATCCCGGCGTGATCTCGCACAGCGTTCACGGAAAGGGCCAGATCCAACGCGGAGTCAATCAAAGTGCCGTCGAGATCAAAGACGACCAGGTCGATGGGCATAAAGGCCCAGTGTATCAACGGGAACTTGGCGCCAATACTGTTTACCTAACTCCAGCTGTGACTTAAGATTGCGGAACCCGATCCCTTGCGGTCGCGGCTCTGACGGATCTTCCCCCCGCCAGCGAGCAGAGTTTCGCCGCCAACTTCCTGAATTCGCGTCGGTTATGGGATGGATCGGGCGATCGGCGTCTGTCTACAGGTTACTTGTGCGGCAGCGAAACCCCCAACGCATTGAGGATTTCTGTTTGGCGGGCGTCGGGAATCGGCAGCCGTGTGACGCTGGTCTGCTCATCCACTCGATATTCCAATAGACACAGTCGCCCCAACGCCGCCAGCGCGTCCGGCAAGGTGATCGCGTGCGGGTCGTCGTCGGTCGTGCCAAACGCCGCTTGTATCCGCCGTTCCAATTCGCGGCTCAGCTTCAACGCCAGCATGCTGCACAACACATGTCCTCGGGTGCGGCTTTCTTTGCGCACGAAGATCGGCCGCACCTCGAGCAAGCCCGTCTTCAGCTGCCGAAAGTCGCGCTCCACCCGCTGCAGGCTCACGTAATGGTCGTGCACTCTTTGGCCGCTCATGCGCTCGGAGGCGACATCGGTCACGACCACGTAACAGCCCGCCAACTCCAGCGCCTGCTCGATCGCCGCCTGCTGGCGCTCGACGACCAGCGTACGTCCCTGCAAGCGCAACTCGACCAATTCTGTCAGCTTGTGACGCGCCAGCCAGGGCTTGAGCTGGCGCAGTCCGGCCGCGGGCTCGCAACGGGAAGAGGCCGTGACTTTCTGGTTGCGTCGGTCGAGCTTGCCTCCCAGCTTGGCCAGCTTGTCCTCGAGCCGCTGCCGTTGCCGTTTGGCTTCGGACGCGTTGAGGCGCAGCACATAGCGCACGCCGTCGGCTTCGACCTCGCAGACTTGTTCAGCGAACAGCTCCAGTTGCAGCACCCCTTCGCTCAAGCGCCGCCGAATCTGGGGATCGGTCAGCGCCGTGATGTAGCGCAGCCCGGCCTCCCCCAGCGCCTGCTTGCCCTTGCTCTTGACCATCCCGCGGTCGCCGACGAAGACCAACTCCTCGACTCCGAACTGCTCTTTGACGATGCGGATCTGATCCGGCACGGTCGTCGGATCGTTGCGGTTGCCGGCAAACACCCGCACCGCCAGCGGCTCGCCCTGGTCATCGGCCAGCAGTCCGATCACAATTTGCTTCTTGCCGCGCTTGCCGTCGCGATTGTAGCCGTACTCGCCCAACGCGTTGTGCAGGCCTTCGAAGTACGAGCTGGTGACGTCGTAGAGCAGCAAGCTGGGCGGGGCTCCGCGGCGCTCGAGGTAGTGGCGGTATAGCGCTTGCTCGATCTTCACTTGGCGGGCGCTCAGATCATCGAGGGCGGCGTAGAGGTCGTCTTCGTCGAAGGCGCCCAGACCCAGCACTTCTGCGACGGCCTGATCGGCGGCCCAGCGCACGGCCGAGAGCCGCGATCCTTGGTGGGCCAGGCGCGCCAGCACCAGGAACAAGGCGAGTTTGGCGGCCCGCGTTCGACCCAGCGCGGCGGTCAGGCCCAGCTCATCGGCGAGTTGCTTGAGCGCGAAGAGCAGGCCAAAGACGGGGCCGCAGACGGGAGTGGCGGGAAGCTGATCGAACTCGCCGCGGAGGGCGCGCCGGAGGGCCTCGACGCGGACGGGGCGCCAGCAGGAGAGGTTGGCGAGGGTGCGTTTTTTGACTCTGCCGTTTTGGCGGAAGGATTCGCGCAGCAAGACGGCGGGCGGCGAGTTGCGATTGGGGACGGACTCAACATACATGGGTATATTATATCACAAACAACACAATGAATAAACGATACAATAGCATAATACATGGGTACACTAAAAGCGCCCCCAAACGTGTTAAAGCCAAGCAAGCCAAGCAGTTAGCCCGTCAAACGAGCCTTCCGCTGGGGGGAAGATCCGTCGGACGTCGCGAGTCAAACGCTAACCGGAGGGCGTCAGAGCCGCGACCGCAAGGGAGCGGGTTCCGCGGCCAGACTCGCAACTCGGCCTTAAGTAAACAGTATTGGGGTTAGCGCCTCTCCCGCAGGTCGTAAACGGCTGGTGGCCCGTCCCAATCGGCTCGGACCCGCTTACCAGGTGGGGGCAAGCCGGCGCTCTCGGGTCTCCAAACCGTCAGGAAGTCGATCTTATGTTCGCGCAGTTGGGCCCCGAGATCTCCGGGCTTGGTTAGACCATAGAACTGAGCGTCGAGCCAAAAGCTAACCGTCAGGCCCCGGACCCAATCGTCCAACGACGCGATCCGATCCCCTGGCCGAACGACGCCGGCCAGGCCGTCCGCAACGGCTTTATCGTGCCGGCCGACATCGCGTGCGCTGAGTAGAGCGACGCTAGCGGGCAGGGCGTAGCCGAAGGCCAAAGCTCCGGCCAAGCGCTGTTGGGACAATCGGCGCCGTACCTCGTCGGACAAGACCAGGCCGCAAAGACCCATTAGCAAGGCCGCCGGGACGAAGTAGCGGCCTTCCATCAGTCGGGTGGTCAAGGCGTAGCCGCTGACGAACAGCCCCGTGGTCAAGGCCATCACAATCACCTCACGGCGCCTCCGACGCAACCAGCCCGCCGGGAAGAGAAGCGCCCCGGCCGCCGCGGCCACTGTCATCGCGTAGGCCACCCCCGCCTGACCGTGGAAGTCTCTTGAGACATCGAGCAAGTTCTGGGCGATCTTTCGTAAGCCGACCGCGAAGTTTTCAGCGGAATGCCACCAACGCCAAGTCGGCATTGGAAGCAGAGTCGGGTCGTCCCAAGCGCTCAGCCCATTTGGCCCTGGCGGGGGGATCAACCCCTCCGTCACAATCGGGTGACGGGCGTCGGGGTGCATGAAGCTCCGGTTGTATGCGCCGCTCGTGGCGAAGGTCGGCTGTTCGTAGCGCCGGCTCAGAGTCGCGGCCCAAGGGGCGGCCAGCAGTGAGAAGCAACCGACTCCGGCCAACCAGCGCAGCGCCGGGCCTCGAGCATGACCGCGCTTGCGAACGCGCCGGCCGTCAGCCAGCTGTGTCGCAGTAAAGTGTGCCAGGAAGAAGGGCAGGGCGTAGGCCTTGGCCAGGTACGCGATTCCCGCAAAAAGACCGGCCGCGCAGGCGGACTTCACGGTCCGAGGCCGGCGCCAGGCCATGAGGAGATAGAGCAGGACGAAGCACGCCAACAGTAGATCCGGCGTCAACGCATGGTGGGTCAGCCCGTATAAGTAGAGATACGGCGCGAGGCCAATCGACACAATATCGACGAGCGCGGGCCCCACTCTCAGCTGAGTCGCCAGCGCACGAAACGCCAAGAGCGTCCCGGTCGCCGCAGCCAGGTTGATGAAGCGAAAAGCGGTGAGCCCGTTGATGCCCAGTCCGAGGAAAGGAGCGAGCAGCCAGGAGGCCAGCGGCCCCCAGAGGCCGTTGATCGCCTCGTCCCAGCGTCCGTGAAGGTAGTGCTCGGCGACTATCAGATAAGCGGTTGTGTCCGGGGAGAAACCGGTTTGATAGACGGGCAGTAAGATGAGGCCGGCTATTGCGAAGAGCAGCGCTGCCCGCCACTCCCGCTTCCGCCGCTGAGGGCCGCCGACTTCTAGGTGGACGGGCATGGTCCGACTTATAACACGTCAGCGTTTCGGAGCCGCCTGCGTGAGCGGGCGGTCTTCCCGTTAGTGCAAGGGGAAAACACCCCGCTCACGCAGGGTGCTCGGATTTCCTACGCGGGAATATGGAAGTCGTCCTTGGTTTCGGCTGTCCAGGCGCGCAGGAGCTTGCGGTGGCGGTCGAGCTCGGACTTGCCTTCCGGCTTGTAGGCAAGGTTGTTCACTTCGCCCGGGTCGAGTTGCAGGTCGAAGAGCTGCTCGGGGCGAGCGCCGCCGTTGAAGGCGACGTACTTGAACCGCTGCGTTCGAAGCATGCGGCCTTGGCGGTCGTCGCCGCCGAAATGGGCCAGCTCGCTGACGACAAACTCCCTGTCGAACTCGTCGCCTTCGATCGCCGGTCGCAGGCTCATTCCACGGACGTCGGTCGGCTGCGGGATGCCGGCGTAATCGCACATCGTCGGCAGCACATCCATGCCCGACACCAGTGCGCGGTCGTCGACGACGCCCCGGCGAGCGACTCCTTTACCGGAGACGATAAACGGCACACGCGCGGTCTCCTCCCAGAATGCGGCCTTCTGAGTCCAGCGATGCCCGCCCATACCTTCGCCGTGGTCGGAGGTGAAGACGATCACCGTGTTCTCAGCTAGCCCCCGAAAGCGCAGGGCGGATAGCACACGGGCGATCTGACGGTCCACCTGCTCGACCATCCGGTAGTAGTCGAAAAGGTAGTGGCGGAAGTCGTCCGCCTTCCACTCCCCGGAGATATGCAGGGAGTTCGACATACGGCCGTAGTTCGCCGTCCGGTGGTATTGGATGTACTCCGGCTCATCGGGGTCGCGCCAAAGGTTGCCCGGGGCCGGCGGGTACTTGGCGGTTGAGTCGTAGTCGCGCGAGCCTTCATGACCTCGGATCCAGTGGCAGACGTCGTGAGGGTTCATGAATGACGCGACGAGCAGGAACGGTTCGGTGGGCTCCTTGGTGAGGAACTCGACGCAGGCTGCTGAGAGCGGCTCGTCCATATTGGCGCCGAGAGTGTCGCCGCCGATGAGCTTCTCGAAACCCGTGGGATCGCCAAATCCGCCTGGCAGGTGCCACTTGCCGGCGTAGTAGGTCTTGTAGCCGTGGGCGCGGAAGTGTTCGCCCATGGTCGGCATCCCGTCGACGATCGCTTCGCCGTTTTGCATCACGCCCGCTTCGTGCGGCATTCGCCCGGTGATGATGCTGGCGCGTGCCGGCGAGCAGACCGGGTAAGTGGCGTAGGACTGGATGAAGCTGACGCCGTCGGCGACTAGGCTGTCCATGGCGGGGGTGTGGAGGTAGGGGTTACCGTTGGCCGTCAGAGCGAGGTTCGACTGCTGGTCGGTCATGATCAGCACGACGTTGGGCCGGCGGGTCTGAGCAGTCGCGGTCAGAGCCGAGATGCCGGCGGCCGATAGGAAGGTTCGTCGAGTCATTGCGTTGTTCAGGATAACCAATCCGCAGCCTGTGGAATAGAATAAGGCCATGGCCACGGCCGTTATCTCCGACCCCGCGTTGATGACCGCGGGGCAACTGTTTGCGCTGCCGGACGACGATTTTCAGTACGAGATCGATGAAGGAGTGTTGATCATGATGGCTACGGCCGGCGGCGCCCACGGCAGGGCGGAATTGAAACTAGCCGTCAAGTTATTCAACATTGTCGAGGACAACGACCTTGGCGAAGTTCATCCGTCCGACACCGGGTTCCTTTTGAGCCTTGCCCCTGACACATTAAGGGCCCCAGATATCGCCTTCGTCAGACGGGACCGACTACCGTTGCCCACCCACGACGTCCAGGGTGAGGGGTACCTGGTAGGAGCGCCGGATCTCGCTGTAGAGGTACAGTCGGCGCACCAGTCACCCGCCGATCTCAGAAGGAAAGTGAAGCAGTACCTGGCCGCTGGGACGCAAAGCGTTTGGGTGCTATTGCGACGGCGTCGAATTGCGGAGATCTACGAGTCGGGCGCCGAGCCCCGCACCATTGACGAGAACGGTTTTCTCGAAGCATCCGTACTACCGGACGTGCGGATTCGCCTTGGCGACATCTTGCAGCCGCGTTGATCCAGCTTCTTGCCCGTGGACTAGAATAAGGCCATGGCCACGGCCGTTATCTCCAACCCCGAGTTGCTGACCGCGGAAAGCCTCATCGGGCTGCCGGACGACGAATTCTTCTATGAGCTCGACGAAGGGGTATTGATTCGAATGTCGCCGGCGAATGAGTTGCATGGCAGATCGGAGATGGACCTAGCCGGTTTGCTCTTCATGGCCCTGAGGGGGCGGAACCTCGGGAGGCTCTATCCTTCCGACACGGCTTTCATACTCGCACGAGACCCGGACATCGTTCGATGTCCAGACATCTCGTTTGTCAAGGCTGGCCGATTGCCTCTTCCGATAAGCAAGAAGGGCGGCTACATCGTGGGGCCGCCTGACCTCGCGGTCGAAATTCTCTCACCAAGTCAGTCGCGGCCCGCTGTGGCCCGAAAGATTCGGCAGTACTTCGATGCCGGGACGTCGACAGTTTGGGACATTGATCCGCTTCGACGTGTGGCCGAGATTCAGGAGGTCAACCGTGAGGTGAGAAGAATCGGAATTGACGGGGATTTGACGTCCATCTTGCTGCCCCAGATCGAGATTCCGCTGCGAGAAGCCTTGGGCGGAGAAGCCGGTTAGCGGCAATAATATTTACTTAAGGCCGAGTTGCGAGTCTGGCTGCGTAACCCGCTCCCTTGCGGTCGCGGCTCCGACGTCGCGAGTCAAACGTTAACCGGAGGGCGTCAGAGCCGCGACCGCGAGGGAGCGGGTTACGCAAACTTGCCGCCGCGTTGATCCAGCTTCTTGCCCGTGGACTAGAATAAGGCCATGGCCACGGCCGTTATCTCCAAAACCGCGCTGCTGACCGCGGAAAGCCTCGTCGGGCTGCCGGACGACGAATTCTTCTATGAGCTCGACGAAGGGGTATTGATTCGAATGTCGCCGGCGAATGAGTTGCATGGCAGATCGGAGGTCGACCTAACCTTGTTGCTGGGTCTGGCCCTCATGGGGCGGAACCTCGGCAGGCTCTATCCTTCCGACACCGCTTTCGTACTCCAACGAGACCCGGACATCGTTCGATGTCCCGACATCGCATTTGTCAAGGCCAACCGACTGCCCCTTCCGATAAGCAAGAGGGGCGGCTTCATCTTGGGCCCGCCGGACCTCGCGGTTGAGATTCTCTCACCGAGCCAGTCGCGGCCCGCCGTGGCCCGCAAGATCCAGCAGTACTTCGACGCCGGGACGTCGACCGTTTGGGACATTGATCCGGTTCGACGCGTGGCCGAGATTCACGAGGTCAACCGCGAGGTGCGAACGATCGGGATTGACGGTGATTTGACGTCCATCGTGCTGCCCGAGATCGAGATTCCGCTACGAGAAGCGCTGGGGGGAGATGCAGGCTAGCGCGGGTAGGATGCGGACCTATTGATCGAACGCGACCGAGCGAGCTGGGACCCCCGCCTTTACGGCGAGACCTCCCGATACGTGAGCGACCTGGGGGCGCCGCTTGTCGAGCTGCTTGCGCCCCAGCCCGGCGAACGTATTCTTGACCTAGGGTGCGGGGATGGGGCTCTCACCGAGAAGATCGTCGCATCGGGAGCTGACGTCCTTGGCGTCGACGCGAGTGAAGCGATGGTTCGTGAAGCCCGCGCGCGAGGACTCCAGGCGGAGGTCGTCGGCGCCTATGAGTTGGATTTCGAGTCGGAGTTCGACGGAGTCTTCTCAAATGCGGCGATGCACTGGATGAAGCGTCCGGACGAGGTCATCCGGCGGGTCAGGCGAGCGCTGCGCCTGGGCGGACGTTTTGTCTCGGAGTTTGGGGGCGCCGGCAATATCGACGTGGTCCGAGGGGCGCTTAGGGCGGCGCTTGCGGCCAGAGGCATCGACTACGAGGCGCTCGATCCGTGGTACTTTCCCAGTGTTGCCGAATATCGAACACGGCTGGAGTCACAGCGATTCGTAGTCGAGCACATTGAGCTCTTCGACCGTTGGACGCCGATCCCGGGCGACCTCGCCGAGTGGCTTAACAACTTTGGCAATTCGTTTCTGGATGGCCTCTTCCAAGGCGATCGAGACGCAGTTGTCGAGCAAGTGACCGAGGCGGTCCGGCCCAAGCTGTGTGACGGCCAGGGGCGCTGGTCGATCGACTACGTTCGTTTACGCTTCGCCGCAAGGGCGCAATAGGAACGTGGCGATACGGGACCCGGCGAGCTGGGCCGCGCGACTCTACGGCCGCACCGCCCGCTACATGGGCGCCTTCGGAGAGCCGCTGATCGAGATGCTAGCGGCCCAACCCGGCGAGCGCGTGCTTGACCTCGGCTCCGGCGATGGGGAGTTGGCGGAGAAGATTGCCCGAACGGGGGCTTCGGTTGTGGGCGTCGACTCGAGCGAAGCGATGGTGCGTGAGGCTCGACGCCGGGGCGTGGCGGCTGTCGTTGCGGACGGCCATGATCTCGGCTTCAAGAATGAATTCGACGCCGTGTTCTCGAATTCGGCGCTGCACTGGATGAGTCGTCCGGACGAGGTGATACGGCAGGTTCGCCACGTGCTGCGTGATCGGGGGAGGTTCGTCGCCGAGCTTGGCGCTGACGGGAATGTGCAGGCGATCTTTGGCGGGTTGAGGCAGGCGCTGGCTCGTCGTGGGTGCAATTTCGATGAGCTGAACCCGTTCTACTTTCCTTCTAGGGAGGAGTACGAGTCCAGGCTGATCCGCGGCGGCTTTGGGATTGAAAGGTTGGAAGTGTACGACCATCGGACGTCGATCCCAGGGGATGTCGGTGGGTGGTTGCGGAATTTTGGGGCGACGTTCTTTGCCGGGTTTCGTGACTCGGACGGATCTTCCCCCCAGCGGAAGGCTCGTTTGACGGGCTAACTGCTTGGCTTGCTTGGCTTTAACACGTTTGGGGGCGCTTTTAGTGTACCCATGTATTATGCTATTGTATCGTTTATTCATTGTGTTGTTTGTGATATAATATACCCATGTATGTTGAGTCCGTCCCCAATCGCAACTCGCCGCCCGCCGTCTTGCTGCGCGAATCCTTCCGCCAAAACGGCAGAGTCAAAAAACGCACCCTCGCCAACCTCTCCTGCTGGCGCCCCGTCCGCGTCGAGGCCCTCCGGCGCGCCCTCCGCGGCGAGTTCGATCAGCTTCCCGCCACTCCCGTCTGCGGCCCCGTCTTTGGCCTGCTCTTCGCGCTCAAGCAACTCGCCGATGAGCTGGGCCTGACCGCCGCGCTGGGTCGAACGCGGGCCGCCAAACTCGCCTTGTTCCTGGTGCTGGCGCGCCTGGCCCACCAAGGATCGCGGCTCTCGGCCGTGCGCTGGGCCGCCGATCAGGCCGTCGCAGAAGTGCTGGGTCTGGGCGCCTTCGACGAAGACGACCTCTACGCCGCCCTCGATGATCTGAGCGCCCGCCAAGTGAAGATCGAGCAAGCGCTATACCGCCACTACCTCGAGCGCCGCGGAGCCCCGCCCAGCTTGCTGCTCTACGACGTCACCAGCTCGTACTTCGAAGGCCTGCACAACGCGTTGGGCGAGTACGGCTACAATCGCGACGGCAAGCGCGGCAAGAAGCAAATTGTGATCGGACTGCTGGCCGATGACCAGGGCGAGCCGCTGGCGGTGCGGGTGTTTGCCGGCAACCGCAACGATCCGACGACCGTGCCGGATCAGATCCGCATCGTCAAAGAGCAGTTCGGAGTCGAGGAGTTGGTCTTCGTCGGCGACCGCGGGATGGTCAAGAGCAAGGGCAAGCAGGCGCTGGGGGAGGCCGGGCTGCGCTACATCACGGCGCTGACCGATCCCCAGATTCGGCGGCGCTTGAGCGAAGGGGTGCTGCAACTGGAGCTGTTCGCTGAACAAGTCTGCGAGGTCGAAGCCGACGGCGTGCGCTATGTGCTGCGCCTCAACGCGTCCGAAGCCAAACGGCAACGGCAGCGGCTCGAGGACAAGCTGGCCAAGCTGGGAGGCAAGCTCGACCGACGCAACCAGAAAGTCACGGCCTCTTCCCGTTGCGAGCCCGCGGCCGGACTGCGCCAGCTCAAGCCCTGGCTGGCGCGTCACAAGCTGACAGAATTGGTCGAGTTGCGCTTGCAGGGACGTACGCTGGTCGTCGAGCGCCAGCAGGCGGCGATCGAGCAGGCGCTGGAGTTGGCGGGCTGTTACGTGGTCGTGACCGATGTCGCCTCCGAGCGCATGAGCGGCCAAAGAGTGCACGACCATTACGTGAGCCTGCAGCGGGTGGAGCGCGACTTTCGGCAGCTGAAGACGGGCTTGCTCGAGGTGCGGCCTATCTTCGTGCGCAAAGAAAGCCGCACCCGAGGACATGTGTTGTGCAGCATGCTGGCGTTGAAGCTGAGCCGCGAATTGGAACGGCGGATACAAGCGGCGTTTGGCACGACCGACGACGACCCGCACGCGATCACCTTGCCGGACGCGCTGGCGGCGTTGGGGCGACTGTGTCTATTGGAATATCGAGTGGATGAGCAGACCAGCGTCACACGGCTGCCGATTCCCGACGCCCGCCAAACAGAAATCCTCAATGCGTTGGGGGTTTCGCTGCCGCACAAGTAACCTGTAGACAGACGCCGATCGCCCGATCCATCCCATAACCGACGCGAATTCAGGAAGTTGGCGGCGAAACTCTGCTCGCTGGCGGGGGGAAGATCCGCCTGACGAGGCGTGGCATTCGCGCAAGGATTTCCCCGTAGTGGTGCGGCCTGAGGAGCGGGCAACGATCGAGGCTGCGCTGGCGGACGAAGGCGTGGAGACGCGGCGCTATTTCGACCCGCCCCTGCATAGGCAGAAGCTCTACCGCCGGTTTTCCACCCAACCTTTGCCCAACACCGAGGCGGTCAGTGCCGGAGTCGTTTGCTTGCCCTTGCATGGCGGCATGCAAAGGATCGACGCCGAGCGGATCGCGAGAATCATTCGCGCGCAGCTGTGACCACGCCGCATTCTCCGAGCACCCTGCGTCAGCGGGGTGTCTTCCCACAACCCGGGCGACGGCCGCAACCGTAAACGGAAGACACCCCGCTGACGCAGGGTGCTCGGAATTGCTGCCACGAATGCGTGGAAATAGTCGGCATAGGCACTCAGGCCAGCTGGACTTCGTCGATCACTCCGATCACGGCCGCGTCGATCGGGGCCGGTAATCGGCCGACCGCTGTCATCGCTCCCCATCCGTCGATCGTGATCAATACGCGGTCACCGACCCCCGCGCCAACGGAATCGACGGCGATCAAGGGCGGGCCTTTGCGATCAGATTCGTCAAGCTCGAGTACGGCCACGGTCAGGAGCGTCAAGGCGTCGTGGGTCTTGTGCTTGTGCGTCGCGACGACCTCGCCGGTGACGCGTCCGATCAGCATGAGATCTCGTCCACAATGCCAACTACGGTGGCGTCAGAGGGGACCTGCGCGGGAAGGAATGCCAGGCTCGCCTCCTTGCCTCGAACCCAGTAGATCGTTTCCCCGGCCCCGGCGCCGACATTGTCCGTGCAGACGATCTGGTCGCCGGCGTCCTTTCTGTCGCCGTCAATCGGCTGAACGACGAGGAAACGCTGCCCGTCGAGCTGCGGGATTTTGACCGTGGACCAAAGGCGGCCGACGACGCGTCCTAGTCGCACAACCCGCTCCCTTGCGGTCGCGGCTCTGAAGCCACAGGCAATGGCTGCGTCCGCGACGTCAGAGCCGCGACCGCGAGGGAGCGGGTTCCGGGCGCCCGAGTCACGATCTTTTCGCCTTTACCGTCGGCTCTAGGTCCACCTGATCAACGATGCCCACGACGGCTGTGTCAACGGGCAATTCCTTCATCCCGTCGGCCATGCGCGCCGAGCTGCCTTGAACCGCGATAACGGTATCATTCACCCCCGACCCGACCGTGTCGACCGCCACCACGTAGCTGTCCTTTTTGGCCTTGCCTTGCGGGGTGATCAGCTGCAAGACGAGCAGCTTCATCCCCTCCAAGCGGGGGTCCTTGCGCGTCGCCACCAAGTTTCCGACTACGCGCGCCAGCAGCATCGCTTATCTCGCGGACGAGAACCTACTCCGAAGCCGGAGTAATGTTGAAGATCTCGCTCAAGTTGGCGTGCGGGCGCGGGATGACGTGGACCGCGATCAGCTCGCCGACACGGCGGGCGGCGGCCGCGCCGGCGTCAGTCGCCGCCTTGACCGCCGCCACATCGCCGCGCATCAGCACGGTGACGTAGCCGGATCCGATTTTCTCCCAGCCAACAAGAGTGACATTGGCCGCCTTGACGGAGGCGTCAGCGGCCTCGATCAGGCAGGTCAGGCCGCGTGTTTCGATTAATCCAAGGGCTTCGCCCATTTTTTACCTCTTCTCCTCTCTCTCCCGGACGGCTTGCTCGACCAGGTCGATCAGCTCCTCTCGGGTCACATAAATTCCACCCCCGGCGGCGGGGGCTTGACCTGTTCCATCTTCGGCGACAACCGGACAACCGGGTACGGGCGTCGCCGCCGAGCGAACGCCGTATCGCGTTCTTGAATCAAACAACTTGTCAACTTCGGTCCGAGGCAGCGCCTGTGCGCCCCCCAACATATCGGCGACGAAGTTGATCTTGGCGAAGTGCTCGACCGTCTCCATCCGGAAGAAGGCCTGCCAGACGTCCTTGCCGTAGGCTACCGCACCGTGATTCGCCAGCAGAATCGCGTCGTAGCGCGGGATCAGCGGCAGCATCGGCTCGGTCAGCGCGGGGGTTCCCGGAAGTCCGTAGTCCGCGGTCGGAACGCATCCCAGCCCAATAATCACTTCCGGCAGCAAGGCCTTGTTCAGCGACAGGCCCGCCGAGGCGAACCCCGTGGCCGTGGGCGGATGAGCGTGGACCACCGAGTTGATGTCGTCGCGAAGGCGGTAAATCGTCATGTGCATGGCGATCTCGGAGGTGCGCTCGAGCCGGCCTTCGATCTTATTGCCTTCGTAGTCGACGATGATCAGGTCGTCGGGGGACATCATGCCCTTGCTCACACCGGTGGGCGTGGCGAGGATTCGCTTGTCGTCCAGCCGGATGGAAATGTTGCCGTCGTTGGCGGCAACCCATCCTTTTTGGAAGACAAGCTTGCCGACGTCGACAATGTCTTGCCGAAGCTCCCTTTCGGTCTTAGGCATTGGCAGTCTTGGGCATTAGCGAAACACCAATCGTAGCGTTTGGGGGGCGGGGGTGTAAAGGCGGGCCGGTCTTACGCTAGGAATGGGTTCTCGATCGTCAACCCGTCGACGATCTGTCCGTGTTGAAGGTCTTCCGTCAGCAGACGCGAGCAGCCAGCGGAGAGCGCCGCCGCGACGATCATCGAGTCGTAGAACGAGAACTGGTAGCGGGCGCGAATGGCTAAACCGGAGCGATAGAGCTCGGCGCTTGGCTGGACCTGCCAAAGCGGCCCGAGAGTTGACTCGAGGTACCGAGTGGTGTCGATCGCATCCATTTTGGGCGCGAGCTTCCTGGTGAGCCCGTTCAGTACCTCCTGAACGACCTGGAAACTGATGACCGCTGAATGATCGTCGATCGCACCAAGAACGATACCTCTCGCTATTCCCCTCTTTCGCAAGTCGCCGGCGTCAAACGTGTACAGCAGCACGTTCGAGTCCAGGAACACTTCAGCGCTCATTGAGCTCATCCCGTGTGAACCTGCGGCCGCCAGTGCTGTACCGCGCCCCGAGGTCCTCCATTACAGCCACGTGCCGGGCAACGATCGCCGCCCGGCCGGAATAGTCCTTGAGCCAGCGCCGAAACTCCGCATTGAGCGTCGTCCCGTCGGCGCGGGCGCGCTCACGCGCTTCTTCGATCAGTCGCTCATCGGCACTCAAGGTTATATTCTTCATTTAGATATCTTGCTCGCACGATCATAGTGTACACGAAATCAGGGCGCGCTATTGCGCGCTATAGGATGGCCGCACCGGGCTACCCCTCCTTGCCGACTCCTGGATCGCGACCGTCGCGGCCAGCGTGGCGAGCGCGTCCGCGGGTCCGATGACGGGCTCGCACTCGCCGCGAACAACCTCGCAGAAACTCTTGAGCTGGGCGGCCAAGGCGGCCCGAGGTGGGATAGGCCGCGCCTCGCGCGAAATCGGGGCCAGCCAGCTGGGTTCGACGTCCGGCACATTCTGCCAGAATGCAATGTTAGGGAACTCGAACGCCCCCTTTGTGCCAAAGAATCGGAAGCAGTTTTCACCTGTTCCGGGGATCGATGGGTTGTCGGCGGTGGCGCGTTCCCAGCCCCAAGGAGACGGCGCCTGGTCGGAGAACGAGATCGTCGCCAATGCGCCGCTGGCAAAGCGCAGGATGATCGCGCCGCTTTCCTCAACCTCGAACTCCCTGCGGCCGGAGGCGGTTTCGGCGTAGACGCTCTCAATCTCGCCGCAGCAGAAGCGCAGCATGTCGATGTCGTGTATCAAGTTGATCAACACAGGGCCGCCGCCGGGCTTTCTTCGCCATTCGATCTCGTAGTAGGCGTCGGGCTTGCGGACGGCCCAGAGGCCTGAGACCCCGACCAGCTCCCCGATTTCACCTGATCGGAGGATCTCCCGCGCCGCCCGCACGGCCGGATCAAATCGCCGGTGATGGCCAACTGCAATTGCGACGCCCCGGGCGTTGGCGGCTTCGACCAGCTCGCGCCCCGATTCTACGGTGTCAGTGAAGGGCTTATCTATCAGGACCGGCAGCCGACGCTGGACGCACTGTAGACCGATCGGCGCATGGAGTTGCGTGGGAGCGGCGACGATCACTCCGTCGAGCTGCTCGCTGTCTAGCATCTCGACGTGAGAAGAGTAGTGAGCGACGCCGGCCGGCGCCCGGTTTACCGCCGGGTCGGCGACAGCGGTTAGCTGGCATTCCGGCTCGGCGGTGGCAAGATCCAGGTGTCGCTGGCCGATCCAGCCTAGTCCGATGAGTCCAAGTTTGATCACGGAAAAATTCGCGCCTGTCGGTACTGGTCGAGTGTGGCGAAGAATCGCTCCTCGCTATCGTCTCCGGCGCTCTCGAGCGTTTGCTCGGCGTGGGTCGCCCGGCCGCAGTAGAACAAGTGAGTCGCACCGGCGGAGGCTAGCGCCTTAACGCACGTTGCCTGGTCTGCCAGGTCGGCTTGCAAGTAGGTGACATCGTCGATTGGGCTGGCCGGCGGTTTTCGCGAGACGCCCACGACCCTCCACTCAGAACGGCCGGCAAGCTCTCGTGCGAGGGCGCCCCCGATGGCTCTGGTAGCTCCGGCGATGAGTGCGGTGAACGATGCCATCGGCGACTTCGAATGGTATCAGGGGCGCTGCTATCATCGAGCGCAAATGAAAGCGGCCTTTTACGCGGGAAACCGAACGATCACACAGGGCAATTGCGTGCCCGTCGACCCGGGTCCGGGACAGGTGCAAATTCGTGTCTCGCATTGCGGAGTTTGTGGGACGGACCTTCACATCTGGCACGGCTCGATGGACAAGCGGGTTGATATGCCGGCCATCTTGGGGCACGAGATGTCGGGGGAAATCTCGGCCGTAGGGGCGGGGGTTCAGGCTTGGGGCGAGGGGGATCGCGTCACCGTGATGCCCTTGGACTTTGGCAAGGAGCCGCCGGCGGGCCACAGTCACATCGCAGACTTCATGAAGTTTATGGGCATCGATTCTCCCGGAGCTTTCCAAAGCTACTGGACCGTCGACGCTTCGACGCTCTTCCGCTTGCTAGCCGAGCTTTCGCTCGAACACGGGGCGCTGATCGAACCTTTGGCCGTGGCCTGCCACGACGTGCGCCTAGGTGAAGTCCAGCCCGGTGAGAACGTCGTCGTTATCGGCGGCGGCCCGATCGGAATGCTGGTGGCGATGGTCGCGCAGCACGCCGGAGGTAACGTCATTGTTTCCGAGGTCAATCCGTTTCGCGTCGAAAAGGCGAAGGAGCTAGGTCTCGAGGCGGTGAATCCGATGGAAACCGACCTCGCCGCCCTAGTCCACGAACGGACCGGCGGGGCCGGCGCCGATGTGGTCTTTGAAGTGTCCGGATCAAGCGCGGGATCGGCCGTGATGACGGACCTGCTTCGCATCCGCGGCCGTATCGTGATCGTGGCCGTATTCGCACACAAACCGGAGATCGATCTATTCCGATTCTTCTGGAGAGAGCTGAAGCTGTGTGGGGCGCGGGTCTACGAGGCCACGGACTACGACGAAGCGATTAGGATTGCGGCATCGCGAGAGCTGCCGCTGGCGAACCTAATCACCGAAGTCACGGGTTTGGAAGAATTGGGCGGAGCGTTCGAAAAGATGGACGCGGGGGGCGAGTGTATGAAGATTCTGGTTGATGTCGGGCGGTAGCGGAGGACAAACTATCAGCGCCGGCGTCAAGAAGTCCGATTACAATGAGGGCGAGTGCTTCGTCAGTACATAGCCGCGGCGATGGGTTCCGCTCGCTTTGAGCAGATCGAGGATGATCACACCTACTACGGCGAGATACGAGGGTTTGATGGCGTATTCGCAAACGCTGATACCCATAGCGCATGTATTGAGCAGTTGGAAGAAGTGCTGGAGGACTGGATACTCCTCGGGATCGCCGAAGGCCATCCGCTCCCCGAGATTGCCGGAATTACCATTGACGTGAAGAAGTCGGCTTGATGCCGCCATTCGGGCCCATTTCCAGAAGACAGCTTGTCGCCGCACTCAATCGCTTGGGGTTCCGCGGTCCTTACTCCGGCTCGAAGCATCAGTTCATGTTACGTGGCCAACGGCGTGTTTTTGTCCCCAATCCTCATGGGGGGGCGATCGGTGTCGGGCTGTTGGGCCGGCTCTTGCGTCAAGCAGGGGTCACCAGGGCCGACTGGGAATCGACCTAATTCGTCGGGCGGCTCTGCAACGGCCGAGATTGCAACGGGCCGAGATTAACGCTATCCTTTATAGAGGCATAGCCGTGCGGCGCTCCATCGGACTCACACTACTTCTCGGGCTGGCATCGGTCTCCGGTTTCGCAGCCGAAGACCGCGAAGGCGCACGCTTCTTCGAGGAACGGGTCCGCCCGATACTGGCCGCGAACTGCCTCGGTTGCCACAACGACGACCTCAAAACCAGCGGATTGTCACTAGCTTCTCGCGAAGGGGCAATGCTGGGCGGCAAGCGCGGGTCCGCGGTCATCCCGGAGCAGCCGGAACAGAGCCTACTGGTGCAGGCCGTCTCAAGGATTGGCGCCATCAAGATGCCGCCGGCGGGCCCTCTAGCGCCGGCTGATGTCGAGGCCCTCACTGCGTGGATCGCGAATGGCGCCGCCTGGGGCGAGGCCGCCGACGAGCGTGCGACTGCCTCGCACTGGTCCTTCCAGCCGATCAAGCAACGCGAGGCCCCCAACGTAGCCGACGCCAACTGGGCCCGGAATCCGATCGACCGCTTCGTTCTGGCAAAACTCGAGGCCAAGGGGATCGAGCCCTCCCCCGAGGCTGACGAACGGACGCTGATCCGGCGAGTGAGCCTTGACCTGGTCGGCCTGCCTCCGACGCCACCCGAGGTCGCCCAATTCATCGCCGACCAGGAGCCCGGCGCTTTCGAGCGTCTCGTCGACCGGCTGCTTGCTTCGAAGCACTACGGCGAGCGTTGGGGCCGCCATTGGCTCGACGTCGCCCGCTATGCCGACTCCAACGGCTATTCGATCGACAGCCCTCGCCAAATCTGGAAGTACCGCGATTGGGTCATCAAGGCGCTCAACGCCGACATGGGCTTTGATCAGTTCACGATTGAACAGCTTGCCGGCGATCTTCTTCCCGATGCAACCATCGACCAGAAGATCGCGACCGGGTTGCAACGCAACACCATGGTCAACGAAGAGGGTGGAATTGACTTCGAGCAGTATCGCGTCGAGGCCGTGGTCGATCGTGTGAACACCATCGGCGCGGGCTACCTGGGCTTAACCGTCGGCTGCGCACGTTGCCACGATCACAAGTTCGACCCGATCTCGCAGCGCGAGTTCTACCAGTTCTACGCCTTCTTCAACAACATCGACGAACGGAGCGGTGAGTTCGAGGAGGAGGCCGGCCGCAAGCACAATTACGAGCCGAGGCTCGAGCTGGGAACGCCCGAAGAGTTTGAGAGTAAGGCCGTGATTGGGTCACAGCTCGAGTTGCTCGAACAAGAGTTGGCGCAATACGAGGCGGAGCTCGATCAGAGGCAGGTGGAGTGGGAAGCCGATCTGAGCGAGGAGGAGCGCAAAGAGATCCCCCGCAACATCCTCGACATTATCGCGACGCCGCGCGCTGACCGGCTTAAGATTCCGCAGCAAAGTGTAACGCAGTTTTATCGCGGCCGTGATACGGGGTGGTCCGCGCGGATGGCGGGGATCAAGGCCTTGCGCTCGGCCCAGCCCAAGATGACTACGACTCTCGTGATGCGCGATTTGCCCAAGCCGCGGCAGGCCTATATCCACCAACAGGGCGACTTCACTCAGCGAGGTGAGAATGTGGGGGCCGGGACACTGGCCGTCCTGCCGCCTCTGCCCAATCCCGAGAACGCGACGAGGCTTGACTTGGCGCGCTGGCTGGTTTCGCCGGAGAATCCGCTGACGCCGAGGGTCACGGTCAACCGCGTCTGGCAACGCTACTTCGGGACGGGGCTCGTCGAGACCGAGAATGACTTCGGTTCACAGGGGAGCTTGCCGAGTCATCCCGAGTTGCTGGACTGGCTTGCGGCGGACTTCATCTCAAATGGGATGAGTCTCAAAGCCCTGCACCGGCGCATCGTGACGTCGGCAACCTACCGGCAGTCGTCAGCGTGGCGAGACGACCTGGCCGAGATCGACCCGTCGAATCGTCTGGTCGCGCGCCAGAATCGACTACGACTCGAGGCGGAAATTGTTCGAGACGCCGGTTTGACCGTCTCGGGCCTGTTGAACCCGGAAGTGGGCGGGCCGAGCGTCTTTCCGCCTGCGCCCGAGGGAGCCAACCAGTTCACCCAGGTCGACCGGGGATGGGAGACCGAAACCGGCCCGAACCGTTACCGCCGTGGGATGTACACCTTCTTCCAGCGCTCGAGCATCTACCCCGGGCTGGCGCTGTTTGACTCGCCCACCGCCCAAACCTCAACCACTCGCCGGGACCGGACAAATACGCCGCTCCAGGCTCTGACGCTGTTGAATGATAAGGGTCATATGGAGTTTGCGGAAGGGCTGGCGCGCCAGACCCTCGGCGAGGGGGGCGAATCGCGCGACGAGCGCATCCGTTACGCTTTTGGGCGATCGCTTTCCCGCGAGCCGCTGGCCGGCGAGACCGAGCGCTTAGGCGAATACGTCGCGCGGATGCTTGACGAGTATCAAAATGATGGGGAGGAAGAGGCGGAGTTGGCGGCCTGGACCGCGGCTTCGCGCATCTTGTTGAATCTCGATGAATTTGTCACACGCCCATGATTCCGTCGCCGCTTCCGAGCACCCTGCGTCAGCGGGGTGTCTTCCCGTCCGAGTTGCGGCTGTCGTTTGGGCAACGCGAATACACCCCGCTAACGCAGGGTGCTCGGATTCCAGCCAGGTCAACGAGGCAGTGTAGATGAAACCTAGCCAGCCATCCCTTGAGCAATCCACCCGCCGTCATTTCTTCGAGCGCTGCGGCGTCGGCGTCGGCAAGGCCGCCCTGGCCTCGCTGTTTGCCGCCGACGGACTTCGCGCCGCGCCGAACTTTCAACTCCCCGCCAAGGCCAAGAGCGTCATCTACCTCTTCATGATGGGCGCCCCGAGCCAGTACGAGCTGTGGGAGCCTAAGACGGAACTTCAGAAACTCGACGGCAAGGTGCTGCCGCCGTCGCTGATGGAAGGCAAGCGCTTTGCCTTCATGGAGTCCTTCACTGCCAAGCCCCCCAAGCTACTGGGAACGAAGCGAAAGTTCGCACAACACGGGCAATCCGGGAAGTGGGTCTCCGAGTGCTTCCCCCACACGGCACAAGTCGTGGATCATCTAGCGTTTATCCGCTCTGTCCACACGGAAAACTTTAACCATGCCCCGGCGAAGATCATGATGAACACCGGCTCGCCAATCTTTGGGCGGCCGAGCATGGGTTCGTGGGTGAGCTACGGGATCGGCAGCGAATCGAAGGACCTGCCGGGGTTCGTCGTCCTGCAATCGGGCGGGCGCGGCCCCCGCGGCGGAGCACAGAACTGGTCGGCCGGCTTCTTGCCGACCGCCCATCAAGGGATCCCCTTTCGAAGCGGCGGCGACCCGATCCTCAACATGAACAACCCGGAGGGCTTTGACGATAACCGCCAACTCGCGACGATCGACGCGATTCAAGACCTCAACCGCATGCAGTACGAGCGGATCGGCGACCCGGAGATCCAGACGCGGATCTCGGCCTATGAGATGGCCCACCGCATGCAAACCAGCGGGCCCGAGCTGATCGACTTCTCGACCGAGTCGCAGGAAACGCTCGACATGTACGGTGCCGAACCGGGAGCGAAGTCCTACGCCAATAACTGCTTGCTGGCCCGTCGGATGGTCGAGCGGGGCGTGCGCTTCGTCCAGCTCTATCACGCCAACTGGGACCACCACGGCGGCAAGAGCGAGAACCTCGAAGACAGTCTGGACGAAGTTTGCTTGTCGTCGGATCAAGCGACCGCCGCGTTGATCAAGGACCTCGACCAACGTGGGCTCTTGGATGAGACGTTAGTGGTCTGGGGCGGAGAATTCGGTCGTACGCCGATGGGCGAAGAGCGCGACTTCATAGGGCGGAATCACCACATTGACGCCTATACGGTGTGGTTCGCCGGCGCCGGGATCAAGCCTGGCCAGACGATCGGCGAGACCGACGAGATCGGGTTCTCGATCACCAAAGATCCAGTGCATGTGCACGACATCCAGGCGACGATCTTGCACTTGCTCGGCATTGACCATGGACGGCTGACGTTCAAGTTCCGCGGGCGCGACTACCGCCTCACCGATGTCGGCGGGAACGTGGTGACCAAGTTACTGACGTGATGAAACGGCGGCCCCGTAGGGGCGTAGCTTGTTGCGCCCGCGCGCGACTTCTGCTTGTCTTCTCGTTGTCTACGGCGGTTTTCGGCGCGACAGACCAAGAGTGGGACAGGCGCTTTGCCGTCGAGGTCAAGCCACTGCTCGCCGCCAAGTGCTTCGCCTGCCATGGCCAGAATCCAGACGCCCTTCTCGGCGGGCTGGACCTGACTTCGCCCGAGACAGCCGAGAAGACGCTCTCCGCCGGCGATTCTAGCTCGAGCAAAGTCTACGAAGCGGTGACCTGGACCAACGCCAAACTGCGCATGCCCCCGAAGGAGAACGACCGTCTCAGCGAGGGCCAAATCCGGCTCATCCGCGATTGGATTGATGCGGGCGCGGCATGGCCGAACGAGGAGACTCAGGCGCGACATTTAGCCGAGGATCTCAACGGCGTCACCGTGACCACCGGCGGGGGCCAGTCGGACGACTGGACGAATCGGCGCTACAAGAGCGAAGATCTGTGGGCTTTCCAGCCGTTGAACGTGGTCCAACCTCCGGCAGGCGGGAACCCGATCGACTATTTCCACCGCGAAAAACTCCTCGACCTGGGCCTCGAACCCGCGCCCGAGGCCGATCGGCTGGCGCTTGTACGACGGGCCTCGTACGATTTGACCGGCCTTCCACCTACCGCCGAGCAGCGGGAGAAGCCATGGGCGGAATTGGTCGACAGCCTGCTCGCGAGTCCCCGCTATGGCGAACAGTGGGGCCGTCACTGGCTCGATGTCGCGCGCTACGCCGACACCGCCGGCAATTCGAATGACTACGAACGCTCGAACGCCTGGCGCTATCGCGATTACGTCATCCGCTCGTTCAACTCCGACAAGCCCTACGACCAGTTCGTCCTCGAGCAACTGGCGGGCGATGAGTTGCGGCCCGAAGACCCTGAGATGCTGGTGGCGACCGGTTTCCTGCGGATGGGGCCGTGGGGTTCGGCGATGGTGCCGAAGAAGATGGCTCGGCAGGCCTACCTCGACGACGTTGTGAATTCGGTTGGCGTGACATTTCTGTCATTACCCTTGCGTTGCGCGAAGTGCCACGACCATAAGTTCGACCCGATTCCGACACGTGACTACTACCGGGTTTATGCGGCGTTTGGGACCACGCAGATCGCCGAGCGTCCGGCGGCGTTCTTGGCGGAGGAGAATCAGGCGCGGTTCGAAGAGGGGCGCCAACACGTCGGCGCGCTACGTGATTTCGCGACCGAGCGGGTGAAGGGGCTCAGGGCGAAGATGGAGCAGGCCGACCGTGAATGGTATGCCGAGCGGGGCGTCGAGTACCTGCCGCTGAACAAGCGCAGTCAAGTCCCGGATTTGGAAAAGCCGCCGCGCAACTACGGTTTGACGTCGGAGGAGGAAGGCCGGCTCAAGGTCCGCCAGCAGGATGAGTGGATCTGGACTCGCCGCCTCGAGCGCTACGAACCCCTGGCGCAGAGCATTTTCAACGGCGAAGACTACATTCCTGGAAACGGTCGGAAGCTGCGTGTTCCTGAGAAACTGGATGCCGAGTGGCGGCCTGAAAGCGCGATCTTTGCGGGCGGGTCGGTTCACGCGCCGACGGAAGCGGTAACGCCGGGCGTTTTGAGCGCGATCGGCCCCTGGAGCCGCGCGCGTCAGCAAGCGGTTGGTGGGGGCTCGGGCAACCGCTTGCTTACGCGCGCGGCTCCGGTGCGCCTCGGCGATCCCTGGGCGGTGACCGAGGAGCTCGACGGCCGGCGGCTGGAGTTTGCAAAGTGGGTGGTCGACGAGCGAAACACGCTAACCGGACGGTCGACCGTGAACCGCGTTTGGGCCTATCACTTCGGACGTGGTCTCGCGGCCAACCCGAATAACTTCGGCGTGTCAGGCGCGAAGCCGACGCACCCCGAGCTGCTCGACTGGCTGACGGCTGACTTCATCGAGAACGGCTGGAAGTTGAAGCGGCTCCACCGGCTGATCATGACCTCGCAACTCTACCGCCAGTCGGGCGAGCGCGCGGACATGGCTGACTACCGAGAAAAGGATACGAATAACCTTTTGATGGGATACTTCCAGCCCCGCCGGCTGACCGCCGAAGAGATTCGCGACAGCATGTTGGCGGCTTCCGGCGAGCTGAACCTCGAGATGGGCGGCGTCCCCGCGATGCCGGAGATCAATATGGAAGTTGCCCTCCAGCCGCGCATGATCCAGTTCTCGATCGCGCCGGCGCATCAGCCTTCGCGGACTCCCGCCGAGAGGAACAGGCGTTCGATCTACACCTACAAAGTCCGCGGGCAGGCGGATCCATTCCTTGAGGTGTTTAACCAGCCGAATCCGAATGCGTCGTGTGAGCGCCGCGACAGTGCGGCGGTGAGTCCGCAGGCGCTGACCTTGATGAATTCGGAAATGGCGACGGCACGGTCGATCGCGTTTGCGATACGGCTGGAGCGTGAAGCGGAGTCGATCGGCGAGCGGGTTGACCGGGCGTTCCGGCTCACCCTGGCGCGCGAGCCGGATTCCGCGGAACGTGACGCCCTGGTCGCTTACTACGAACGCATGCTGGCGCACCACCGCAGCCGGGATCCGCAACCCACGGCTTATCCGACGAGGGTGACGCGTTCGCTGGTGGAAGAGTTCACCGGGGCGCCGTTCCAGTATGAGGAGTTGTTGAACCGGTTCGAAGACTACGTCCCGGATAGTAAGGCCTGGGAGGTCAGCGCCGAGACGCGGGCCCTGGCCGACGTCTGCTTGCTGATGTTCAATAGCAATGAGTTTGCGTATGTCTACTGACGGCCATAGCTCGAAAGCGGGCGTAGCACGCTACGCCCCTACAACCTACAGTCGACGCGACCTGCTTTATGGGATCGGCGCCAGCCTCGGCTCAGTCGCTTTCAGCGACCTGCTCGCCGCCGAATCCGGACCCCTCGCTCCAAAGCCCCAGACGCTGCCCGCGAAGGCCAAATCGTGCATCTTCATCGTGCTCGAGGGCGGCCCTGGGCACATGGATACGTTCGACCCTAAGCCCAAGCTCAACCAGTTCCACTTGACCGAGTCGGCCCGCGACCCGAATCAAGTCCTGGTTGAGGTGACCGCCAAGACCTACTACGTCGGGAGCCCGTTCAAGTTCAAGAAAGTCGGCAAGGCCGGCATCGACATGTGCGACCAGTTCGTCCACATGGCCGACCCCGAGGTCGCCGACGAGCTCTGTGTCTATCGCGGCTGCCAGGCGATGTCGGTCAATCACCCCGACGCGCTATTTCACCTCAACACCGGCAGCCAATTAGGCGGCGACCCGGCTGTCGGCGCGTGGGCGAACTACGGGCTTGGGACGCTCAACCAGAACCTGCCCGGCTACGTCGTGATGACCGAGCTGGCCTATCCCCAAGGCGGGGCGGGAAATTGGTCCAACGGCTTCCTGCCGGCCTACTACCAAGGGACGAACCTCCGGCCCGAGGGTTCGCCAATCCTCGACCTCTCTCCGCCCGAGTGGAAGACCCGCGCGCAGCAGCGCGATAGCCTCGATACGCTCGCGATGCTCAACCGCCGGCACGCCGAGAAACACCCGTCGCATGACGACCTCGCCGCGCGCATGGAAAACTACGAGCTCGCCTTCCGCATGCAGGCCGAGGTCCCCGGCATCGTCGACCTTGGCAACGAGTCGGATTCGCTCAAGGAAGACTACGGCGTCAACGAGGAACCGACGCGCGCTTTCGGCCGGCAATGCCTGCTGGCGCGGCGCATGGTCGAGAAGGGCGTCCGCTTCGTCCAAATCTTCTCTGGCGGATGGGATAGCCACGACTTTCTTGAACGCAACCATTCCGCCCGCATCCGCAGCGTCGACAAGCCCATCGCGGCGTTGATAAAAGACCTCAAGGTCCGCGCAATGCTCGAGGAAACCCTGCTTGTGATCTGTGGCGAATTCGGACGGACCCCCGATAACAACCGCCGCGGCGGCGTCAATCCTAACGGCCGCGGGCATAACGCCGACGCGATGGTCATCCTTCTGGCCGGCGGCGATACGCCCGCCGGAACGATCGTCGGGGCGACCGACGACACCGGCAACCGGGCGGTCGAGGTCGTGCATCCCATGAAGGATTTACATGTGACGCTGCTGCGGCTGCTGGGCCTGGATGACAACACGCTCACCTACTTCAGCGGCGGGCGGTTCAAGCAGCTCTCGCAGGTCGGCGGTCAGGTGATCAAGGAGCTGGTGGCGTGAGCCCCGAACGCGAGTGAGGGGTACGAAGTATGTGGGGTTGTCGAAGTCTGTACCCGTCACTCGCGTTCCGGGCTCATTGGTTACCCTGAAGGGGAGTGTTCGATCCTGAGATCCTATCCTACGCGCCTCTTTGGTACGTCGCCTTTCTGCTCTCGCTTACGTGCCATGAGGCCGCCCATGCTCTGGCGGCGCAGCTAGGCGGAGACGACACCGCGGCGCGCGGCGGACAAGTCACCCTCAACCCGCTGCCGCATATCCAACGCGAACCTACCGGAACGATTCTCGCGCCCATCATTTCCCTGGTCCTCGCCGGCTGGATGATCGGTTGGGCCAGCGCGCCATACGACCCATACTGGCAGCAACGTTACCCGCGCCGCGCCGCTTGGATGGCTCTCGCCGGGCCTGCCGCCAACCTCGTGCTCGCGATCTTGGCCGGGCTGGTGATCATCGGCGGAGTCTACAACGGCTACTTCGAGGTTCCCGAGTCGATCAGTTTTACCGGGCTCGTCGTGCCGGTCGGCGAGGGAACCGTCGAGGCGGTCGCGGTCTTTCTGAGTATCCTATTCGCCCAGAATATCTTGCTGATGGCGTTCAACCTGATGCCCTTCCCGCCTCTAGACGGGGCCACGGCCATCGGCCTCATTTTGCCGGAAGAGATGATGTTGAAGTGGCTCGACTTCATGAGGCAACCAGGCTTTTCGCTCCTCGGCATCATCCTCGCGTGGCATCTCTTCGGAGAAGTCTTCACGCCGGTATTCGTGTTCGCGGTCAGGACGCTCTACTGGCCGTTTCTGTAGGCAATGCTAATCTGGATGTTTCGCCCGCCCGCTGTAGGGGCGTAGCGTGCTACGCCCGTTCTGGAGAACCCGAGAGTGCCCCGTAAGCCTGTCATTGCCGGCAACTGGAAAATGTTCAAGACCGCCGACCAGACGGTCCGTTTCTTCAACCAGCTCAAACCTCTCGTGGCCGCCGCCGACCACTGCGAGATGATCGTTTGCGCTCCCTACTTGTCGGTCCCGGCGGCCGTCGCCTCGGCCGCGGGATCGAACATTCAAGTCGGCGCGCAGAATCTCCACTGGGAGGCCGAAGGCGCATTCACCGGTGAAGTCTCGGCCGGCATGATCGCCGCCGCCGGCTGCACGCACGTCATCATCGGGCACAGCGAACGTCGCCAGTATTTCGGCGAAACCGACGAAACCGTCAGCAAGCGAATCGCAGCGGCGCTTGGAGCGGGTCTAATCCCGATCGTTTGCGTCGGCGAGACCATCGACCAACGTGAGGCCGACAGAACCGAAGCCGTACTCGCGGAGCAGTTCGAGGGCGGCCTGGGCGCGTTGGGCGCTGACAAGTTCTCGAAAATCATCCTGGCCTATGAGCCCGTCTGGGCCATCGGCGCCGGCCGCACGGCCACGCCAGAGATAGCGGGAGAGGCCCACGCCTTCCTGCGCGCGAAGGCCGCTGAGAAGTTCGGCAACGACCGTGCCGAGGCCCTGCGTATCCTCTATGGCGGCAGTGTCAAGCCGACCAACGTCCAGGCCTTGATGGCTCGAGACGAGATCGACGGGGGCCTGGTTGGGGGCGCCAGTCTCGAGCCCGCGTCATTTGCCGCGCTGGTCCACTACAATCAATAGAGAGTTCACGATGATCATCTTTCTGACGATCCTTCACTATGTCGTTTGTTTGTTCCTCATCATCGTCGTGCTGCTGCAGAGCGGCAAGGCGGCGGATTTGGCGGGGGCGTTCGGCGGCATGGGTTCTCAAACCGCTTTCGGTCCCCGTGGGGCCGCGACTATGTTGACGAGGGCCACTACCACCGCCGCGGTGATGTTTATGATGACCTCGATCTCACTGGGGATCATGGAAGGCCTGAGTCAGGGAGCGGGTAGGTCCGTCATTGAGCGGACCGGCACGACCGAGACCGAAGGCGGCGTTGCTCCGACGCCGGCGCCGCCCACTGGCGGTCTCCAAGACATCGTGATCCCTCCGCCGCAAACGACTGGTGCGGGCGCGGATGCTTCAGGCGGCGATCCGCTGGAAGCGACCAGCGTCGAGATTACCCCGCTTCCTCCAGCAAACGAGTAACGTGGGCGGCGGTAGCCTTCGCGAGCCCGTCTAAGCTGTAGCCTCCCTCGAGTACCGACACGAGTCGACCTTCAGCCGTCGTGTCCGCAATTTCGAGCGTGACGTCAGTCAACTCGCGAAAGTCATCATCGTCAAGCCGAAACTGCCCCAGCGGATCTCCCACGCGTGAGTCGAATCCGGCCGAGAGCAGCACCAGGTCGGGCGAGAAATCCCGAGCCGCCGGAAGAAGCTTCTTCCGAAACGCCCCGAGGATTTCCTCGCGTCCCGAGCCGGCGGGAAACGGGCAGTTCAATGTGGTCCCTGTCGCGGCGCCTTGGCCGGTTTCTGATGCGTCCCCGGTCCCGGGGTACCACGGTGACTGGTGCGTGCTCATGAAAAGCACCGTTGAATCGTCGTAGAAGACGTCTTGCGTGCCGTTGCCGTGGTGGACATCCCAGTCGGCGATCAGAACGCGCTCGGCCCCATGCGCGCGCTGGGCATGCCGCGCCGCGATGGCGATGTTGTTGAAGATGCAGAAGCCCATCCCCTGGGCTGGACGAGCATGGTGTCCGGGAGGGCGAACTGCGCAGAAGGCTCTCCGAGCTCGCCCGTCCATTACGGCGTCGACCGCGTTGAGGACGCCGCCGACCGCTTCGAGCGCTACCTGATAGGAGTCCGCCGAGACGTGAGTGTCGCCGGTGCTGAGGTAGCGCGCTCCCGAGACGATCTCCCGCTCCGCCAGCCGAACGTAGTCGAGATCATGGCATAGCGTTAGCTCGTCTACCGTCGCCGCGCGCGGCTCGATTCGCAACGCCCGTTCCGGGATTGCCGCGCCATCGAGCGCCCCGCTGACCGCGTCGTAGCGCGCCGGGCGCTCGGGGTGACCGTGGGGAGTGCCGTGGCGTTTGTAGCGCGGGTCGAGGAGCAGGGCGAGCGGTTCCATGTTAATCCCAGGGCTACGCGAAACTTTAGCAGGTCGGCTTACTGCCGCGGCGAGCGCGAGCGACGCGACGGCGACGCAGCGGTTCCGCATCCAATTTCCCTGAGGGTCGGAAACCATTGATTTAGCGGGTGTTTGGGGCTGGGCCTGTGGTCCGAGCAGATTCGCATTCCTGTTGAGGAGTTGCAGCGCAGTTGGTTCTGGTATATTGTATATATATCAGTTATGAAGGCAGCCCCGGCTCGCTCCAGCCTCGCCGATGCCGAGCGTAAGCTGCGCTCCCGCATCGCCCAGCTGGTCCACGGCCGCTGGTTGCTGCATGGCACCGTGGCGCCGCGCCAACGCGTCTGCGGCAAGCCCAACTGTCGCTGCGCCCAGGGTCAACTGCACGCCTCGCTCTATCTGGTGCGCTCGCGCCGGGGAAAGGTGCAACAGCTGTTCGTGCCGCGCAGCTGGGAGCAACGCGTGCGCCAGGCCGTAGCCGACTATCAACAGCTCGAGCGGCTGCTCGAAGAGGTCTCCGAGCGCGAGTGGAAGCGGCTCCAAGACCGCCGGGAGGAGTGACGTTCTTCGACGTCTGATCCAGTACGCGGAGAAGGGTTACGGCCTGCGCAGCCGCCTTCTCGCCGGGGTCTCGGATTCCCGCCCCAAGCCGCGCATCCCCACCCGCGCTGTCGTCGAGTCGACGCTGGCGCTGTTCTGGGCCCGGCTGGGCAGCCTGAACGCTTTGGAAACGCTCGAGGGGGCGCCGTTTTGGAAGAAATGGCTGGGCCGCAAGCTGCCCAGCGCGGACACCATTGGCCGCGTCTACAGCTCGCTCGACACGGCCGTGCTGCGGCAAGCGATTCGGCAGCTGTATGAACGCCTCAAGCGCAACAAGGCCTTGCCCGGCATCGGCGGATTAGGGGTGGCTGTGATCGACGGTCATGAGTCTCACGCCAGCTACCGCCGTTGCTGTGGAGGCTGTCTCGAGCGCCGCATTCAGCGCAGCGACGGCGAACAGCTGCAGTACTATCACCGCCAAGTGACGCTGCAGTTGCTCAGTGACGCGCCCGCCGCCTCGCCATTCAACATCCAAGGCGAACCGCTTCCGCTGTTGCTCGACGCCGAACCGCAACTCCCCGGCGAGGACGAGCTGGCCGCCGCCAAACGTTTGCTCGAACGCGTTCTAGCCGCTTACCCACGGGCGTTTGATGTTGTCTTGGCCGACGCTCTTTACGCCGCCGCGACGTTTGTGAACTTTCTGCTGGCGCACGGCAAGGACGCCGTCATCGTGCTCAAGGACGAGCGCCGCCACCTGTTTCAAGACGTTCAAGGACTGTGGCGAACCCAGCCCCCACAGGCGGGCGAGTATCGCTCACGCAATTGCCAATGGTGGGATCACGAGGGCTTATTATCGTGGCCGCAGGTCGCCCAGCCCTTGCGCGTCGTTCGTTCGGTGGAGACTTGGCGGCGGCGCTCGCAGCTTGACGGCGAGCTCCACGAGCATCAAAGCGATTGGGTTTGGCTAACGACTTTGGGGTCGCGGCAAGTTTCCACGGCGCAGCTGGTGCGCTTGGGCCATCAACGCTGGGACATCGAGAACCGCGGCTTCAACGAGTTGGTCAACGGCTGGCATGCCGACCACATCTACAAGCACGAACCCCACGCCATCGAGACGTTTCTCTTGACGACGTTTCTGGCATTCAATCTCTACCACGCTTTTGTCGCCCGCAAGCTCAAACCGTCGTTGCGGCGCGGCAAACCGCGAGTCTTTTGGGCGCGGGTGATGGCGGCGGAGCTGTATCGGGCGGCCACGGGCCCCTCGCCCTAGCACGCGAGTCGACTCCCCCGCCCACCCCGCGCCTGCCAGTAAGCGGCCCTGCCGCAAGAGCCGCCGGGGTGTCTTTGCCCTGCGATTCCCCACCTATTTCCGGGTCAGGACCGCGTGCGAATCTGCTCGTCCTTCACCCCACGCCCCTAAATCCCTCGATTCCCAACTACTTCCGCCTTCTGACTCAGCCTCGTTGCGGAATCGCTGGCAAAGGGTTAAAAACTTGCCAGAGCTGGCGGGAATGTGCTCAACTCCAGAACGTGATGCGCTTTCTCCCAGTGTTTCTCTTGGTTTCCTTTTGTGCCGCGGGGGAGGTTGAGTATCGCCAAGGCGATGGCCGCATCGAAGTCCTGCTGGGAGGCGAGGAGTTAACGACCTTCTACTACGGGCCCAAGACGCCGAAGCCCTATCTGCATCCGGTCCGCGCTCATGACGGGGCGATCGTGACGCGTGGGTTTCCAATGGAGACCGACATCCCCACCGAGGCGCACGACCATCCGCACCATCGTGGTCTTTGGTTTACGCATGGGGATGTGAACGGCTTCGACTTCTGGGCGAACGAGACCGACAACCGGGAGCGCAAGCACCAGGGGAAGGTCGTCCTGAAGGATGGTCCGACAATCCGCAATGGGGCGATCGAGGCGAGCTTTTCGTGGCTGAGTCCAGCCGGCGACCCGGTCGTAACCGAGACTCGCACGATGGGTTTTGGTTCGATGGGCGACGTTCGCTATATCGACCTCGACGCGACACTGCGGGCCGCTGCTGCGACGGTGAAGTTCGGCGACACCAAGGAAGGGACGTTTGCGATCCGCGTGGCGGGAACCATGCGCGAGCAGCCGCGGGGCAAGCCTGGCGACGGCGTGATTGTGAACGCCGAGGGAGCGGTGGGCGAGGCAGCCACATGGGGCAAGCCGTCGCCCTGGGTGGGTTATTCAGGGCCGGTGGACGGCCGCGAATACGGTGTTGCAATCCTCGACCATCCCAGCAACCCGGGCCACCCTACTCATTGGCACGTGCGCGGCTATGGGCTTTTCGCGGCGAACATCTTTGGCGAGCACGACTACTATGCCGACCCCAAGCGTGACGCCAGTGTGACGTTGGAGCGTGGAGAGTCGATGCGGTTCCGGTATCGCGTGCTGATTCACCCTGGTAACGCGGCGGCGGCGAAGGTCGGCGAGTTGTACAAAGACTGGGCTCACTAGCGCGCCTGGGACCTGATCTAGACGTGATCTATACGCTCGTCGTTGGCCTGATCGTAGGCGTCATCGCCAAGTTTCTGATGCCGGGCCGCGACCCGGGCGGCTGCATCATTACGATACTGCTGGGCATCGGGGGATCGTTTGTCGGCGGATACATTGGGCGCATGCTTGGGTTCTACTCGTCGCCGACGGCGCCGACGGGATTCATCATGTCGATCATCGGCGCGGTGATCATCCTGGCCCTGTATCGGGCGGTAATCGGAAAGAAATGAAGACTCCCGTCCTGCTAATCGGCGGGGGGATGATCGCGCACGATCAGATCTTGCCGACGCTGTACCAGATGCAGCGCGAAGGGCGCATTGGCGACATCACGGTTTGCGCGCAGCACGGGCGCACGGTGAAGGCGCTGGCGGAGGCGCCGGCGATTCAAAGGGCGTTTCCGGGGCAGTCGTTTCGGGCCTTGCCTGATGCGAGCGTTGATCCCAATGAGCGGCGGCCGAACTGCTATCAGCAGGCCCTGCAAGACATGCCTCCGCGGTCGGTGGCGATCGTTGCGACGCCGGATCAGACGCATTATGAGCTGGTCATGGCCGCGCTTCGAGCCGACCAGCACGTGGCATGCGTCAAGCCTTTGGTGCTCGACATTGCGCAATCGATCGAGATTGAGCGAGAAGCCAAGAGCCGGGGGCTGCTAGTAGGTGTTGAGTATCACAAGCGCTTTGACCCGCGGGCGCTGATGGCTCGTGACCGCTATCGCCGGGGGGAGTTTGGCGAGCTCAAGCTGGGTCAGGCGAGGATGATGGAGCCCTGGCACTACCGAGGCTCGAATTTTCAGAACTGGTTTAGCTGCGATCAGACTGACTCGTTTGTCTACGTCGGTTGTCACTATGTCGATCAGGTTCACTTTGTCACCGGGCTCCTGCCGACGGGGGTCAGCGTTTACGGGGTCAAGGATACGTTTCCCAACGGCGTCGAGGGCTACCTCTGGACGGACGCGCGAGTGCTCTGGGAGAACGGGGCTTGTTTGAATATTCAGAACTCGTTGAGCTTCCCCGACCAAGCGCCGGGGCCGAATACGCAGGGGATTACCCTGTACTTCTCGCATGGCGACAAGGGCGGCTGGCTGGAGCATTCCGACCAATACCGCGGGCTCAAGCACACGTTGAGAGACGGGCATGTCGAGCCGAGCCCGGATTACTTCATGTATCAGGACCTGGGCGGCGAGGGGCTGACGCCGACCGGCTACGGGGTTCGGTCGGTGGACTTTATTGTGAGCGAGGCGCTGCGGGTCGAGCGTGGGTCTTCAGCCGAGCGGCAAGCATTGATCGAGGAGATTGAACAACGCGGGATCATGGCGACGCCCGCGAATAGCCGTTATAACGAGCTGGTTTGCCAGGCGGGGCGGTTGTCGATCCTCAGTGAAGGTCGGTTGGCTAAGATTGATTACGACGACCCAGGCGTTTCGCTGGTCTGACGTGGCGCACGGCTGTGCCGTGCCGCCTTCGAGCTGTGCTCGAAGGTCTGGGGTACGGAGACCTTGCAGCACAGCTGCAAGGCGGCACGGCACAGCCGTGCGCCACGTCGGAGCTCGAATCGCGCTATCATTTCAGTTCCTCCGATGCCCGAGCTCAGCAGTGACGAGCCTGGGGAAATTACCCTCCTCTTAGCCCGCGTCCAAAATGGCGATAAGGAAGCCGAGGAGAAGCTTATCTCCCAGGTCTATGGCGAGTTGCGCAAGCTCGCCGCGGCCTATCTTCGCCGCGAGCGGCCGGATCATTCATTGCAACCGACCGAGCTCGTGAACGAGGCGTACTTGAAGTTTGCCGACCTGAATCGGCTGCGCTGGCAAGACCGCTCGCACTTCTTTGGGGTCGCGGCGCGACTGATGCGGCAAGTCTTGGTGGACCACGCCCGCGCCCGCGACGCGGTGAAGCGCGGCCGCCACGTGATGGTCGTCCCGATCTCGAAGGCGTTGGTGCTCGGCCGCGACCAAGACCGCCCGAGTGACGTGATTGCGATCAACGATGCGCTCAATGCGCTCGCTCAGAAGGACCCGCGAGCCGCGAGCGTGGTGGAGTGCCGTTTCTTCGGCGGCCTGTCAATCGACGAGACCGCCGAGGCGCTCGGAATCGCCCCTCGAACGGTCAAGCGCGACTGGCAAATCGGCCGCGCCTGGCTGCGGCGCGAGCTGACGCGATCGTCGGATGGCTAGCCGTGGCCCTTTTCTTTGCCCAATTACGCCTATCTAGGGTGTATTCTTACCAACGAAGAATCACGGTCGTAGGTCGCTACGGTCGGAGATCCCGGTTGTGGCCCAGGACATCGAAACAACCGAGTGGGCGAAGGTCCGGAAGTGCTTCGAACACGCGGCATCGCTCCAGCGCGAACAACGCGGCCGGCACCTAGATACCGTCTGTTCGGATAACCCCGAACTTCGCGCCGAAGTCGAGGAACTGCTCGTTGAGCACAACCAGCTCTCGGGCCCACTCGCGACTCACGCCGGCATTCTTGGCGAAGCAGGCGCGGTTCTCGAGCCGTCGGATGTCATCGCGGGCCGCTTCGAGATCATCCGTCCGCTGGGCCACGGCGGGATGGGCGAAGTCTACGAGGCGTACGATCGCGCCCTGGGCGAGCACGTCGCGCTAAAGACGGTCCGGCCGGAGCTGGTCTACGACGGACGCATCCGCGAACGTTTCAAACATGAGATCCTCAACGGCCGCAAGGTGACTCACGAGAACGTCTGCCGCATTCACGATTTGGTCGTGTCGCAGGGCGAAGACGGCTCCCCCCTAGCCTTCACGATGGAACTGCTGGCGGGGGAGACATTGGCCGAGCGGCTCCACAAGTACGGCAGGCTCGAACCTGGCCAGACACTGGCCTTCGGGCGGCAGATGGCTGAAGGGCTCACCGCCCTGCATGAGCGGGGCATCATCCACCGCGACTTCAAACCGGCCAATATCTTCATCACCGAATCTGAAGCCAGTGCATCGCAGGTGAAGATCACCGACTTTGGCCTCGCCCGCAGGCAGTTCGGCGGCGAAGCCGCCTTGGAGTCGCTCAGCGGTTCGCACGACATCATCGGGACGCCAATCTACATGGCTCCGGAGCAGCTAAAGGGCGAACGGGACAGGGTGGGGCCCGCGACCGATGTTTACGCCTTGGGCCTGGTGTTGTATGAGATGGTCACCGGCGTTCGGCCGTTCTCGGCGGAATCGCTGGCGGACAATGTCGTACAGAAGATCCAGCAGACGCCCGTGCTCCCGAGTGGCCGCGCGCAAGGCCTTCCAGAGCATTGGGACGACGTACTCCTCAGTTGCTTGGCGGTTGAACCGCAAGACCGTCCGCCCGGTCCGCTCGAGGTCATCTTCGCGCTCGAGAATCCGGCGCAATCGCGGCCTGACCGCGCTAAGCAAGCGAGCCAGAGGACGACCGAAGGCGGCGCGGCAACGCTGGAGGATTGGCCACCAAGCAGGTTAGCAACGCGTGGTCTCTTTGCGGCGGTTGTACTCGTGATGGCCGTGATCTCGACGAACCCTTGGGCGAGCCCCGAGCGCAAGAGCACCGAACTCAAGCAGATCACCCATGACGCCGGTCTGACCTTTCAGCCGGCGCTCTCGCGCGATGGCGCCTTCCTGGCCTATTCCTCAGACCGCGAGGGCGATGGCGACCTAAACATTTGGGTGCAAGATGTCGCCGGCGGGGACTCCCGCATGTTGGTTAACCGGCCTGGAGACGATGAGGAGCCTGATTTCTCGCCTGACGGCCGCTACGTTGTGTTTTCGTCTAGCGCGGACGGGGGAGGCATCTACATTGCGTCGATCGCGGGCGAGCAGCCGATTCTAGTGGCTCGCGGGGGCCGCGGTCCGCGCTACTCTCCCCAGGGAGACAAGATTGCGTACTGGGAAGGATCGGACAATTTCACTCACTGCCGTCTGTACTTGACGTCCCCGGATGGGAGCAGTCCTCGCAGGCTCGTCGAGGACTTCGCCATCGCGCGAAAACCAGTGTGGTCGCCGGACGGGAGGCTCCTCTTGTTTGAAGGCGTGCGCGGCGAAAGCCCAACGCACCGCGATCAGTACGACTGGTGGGTCGTCTCGCTCGCGGATGGCTCGGTCACCAGGACCGGCGCGATCGAGGCCCTTCAGCAGGCCGGCGTGCGGCGGCTGACGGCGGCATCGGCTTGGCTCGCCGATACGCTATTGTTTTCTTCCCGGATGGAGGAAGGGGCGAATCTATGGGAGCTGCGACTCGATAGCGGGTTTCGGGTTGCCGGTACGCCGGAGTGGCTCATGACGGCGCCGGGATTCCAAACGTCCCCGGCAGTGTCTTTGGATGGCGCCGTCGCGTTCGGGAATGTGCATGAGGACATTGGGATCTGGTCGCTCCCGCTCGATGTCGCGGACGCCTCGGACGCTCAAGCGCCGACGCTCATTACCTCTAGAGAGGGAAACGAGCTGGCGCCGAGCCTGTCGTCGGACGGCCGGATGCTTGCCTATGAGCTTGACCTGGGCTCGAACCGGGAGATCGTGGTGCGTGATTTGGAGACCGGACAGGAGACGCTCTTGACGCGCACGGAAGCCGATAAAGAGCGAATGCCGACGATTACCGCGGATGGTTCGCAAGTCGCCTACGCTCCGGAAATCGACGATCCCCCGACCTATGTTGTCAATATCGACGGGAGCGGCCGCCGCGAGCTCAGCAAGCGCTGTCTGCCCTGGCACTGGTCCTGGGACTCTCAGCGGCTTCTGTGCCAGCCGCTCGGCTCCGACGCCCTCGCGATCGCCTATGTCTCCCGAGACACCGGCGAGAAAACGGTCGTCACCGAGCACCCGACTTATCGGCTTTATGACGCTGACTTCTCGCCTGACGGAGCATGGATCAGTTTCCACGCCGATATAGGGACGGGGGGCCGTCAGTTGTTCATTTCGCCTGTCGATGAAGGGCGGGTGGTAACGTCCGAGGAGTGGATCGCGATCACGGATGGGAGTCGTGTCGAAGGGTATTCAGCCTGGGCGCCGCGGGGCGACGCGGTCTACTTTGTCTCGGACCGTACGGGTTCGTTGACGACCTGGAAACAGCCGTTGGACGTGCGAACCAAGCGTCCCGCCGGCGCGGCCGTGCAGCACTACGCCTTTCCTGTCCGTCAGAGCTCCTTGCAAGGACTCTCGGGCGCAAGCCTTAAGCTCTCGATTGCCGCTGACAAGATGGCGATCGCACTGTTGACGACGAAAGGCAACGTTTGGATTGCAGACTTCTCGCAGCTGAAGGATCGAGCCGTCGAGTCCTTGTCTGGAGACACGTTTTCTGGCTGGAAGTTCTGGTAACTTGCGGAACCCGCTACCTGGCGGTCGCGGCTCTGAAGTAGCGGTACAAAGGCTTGAATCTCGACGTCAGAGCCGCGACCGCAAGGGAGCGGGTTCCGCCTTGATTTGCTTGCCGCGGCGGTGGCGTCAGAAGGCTACCGGCGCGGTCGCGCGTGCTGCCAGAACGAACTCCGGCCAGACTTCGAGCAGGGCCCCGAAGTCGCGTACCAACTCCTGAGTCCGCCGCGGCGCCCGTTTCGGCCCGACGCACTCCACCAGGTCGGTTGGCAAGACATGGTCGTCTCGGCGGAGATTGCCTTCCAGGATTCCGGCGTAATCGAGCAGATGATCCGCAAAGAATTTTGGAGTCACGAAGGGATTCTCGGCGAGTCGCCGAACCCGCTCGAGCTCGCACGCGCCCGCATGACGGCTCGCTTCGAGCAGTAGGCCTTGAAATTGATCCTCCGGGGCCAGGGCGCACTGACTCAGATGCCCTCCGAGCGCCCGCATCGCGGCGGTTCGATCTTGCCGCGGATCCGTCGAGAATCCTCGGGCGACCAGCTCGACGACTCCGGCTAGACGCAGGCTTGCGTGTCCCCGTATCAGGTCTTCTAGCGGCTTGCCCCTTCGCGGAGGGGGCTCGTGAAGGACCGCGACCGGCAGGAATGCCGTGAGCGACGCCGGTTCGCAGAGCCATAGAGTGAAGCCGAAGAGCCCGTCTGAGTTCCTTTGTACGGGCAAGAAGGGCGGCAGAGCGGCTCGGTGATCGAATCCCTGGCAGGGCATCATGCAGAACGGCGTGTTGCTAAGGGTCGGCTGCACGGCGCAGTGCGCCACTTGCCTGCTTGCGACAGCCGAACGATAGAAGCTTTCGGACTTCAGCAGGCGTGTTCGCGCGGATCGGCCAAGTGCGAAGTATGGATTGTTCTGCGTGCCGGAGTCTCCAAGGATGCCGGTCTCCGTCCGGACGATTACGGCGCCGAATGCGTTCGAGAGGGCGGCATCGACTTGCTCGGGGCCGTCATCGAGGCAGTCTTCGACGCGACGCCCAAGGTATCGCTCGTGCAGGCCTACCAGATCCAGCGTTTGGAATCGCGCCCATTCCAACGCCGCGTCTCGATCGGGAAAGTACCAGCGCTCAAGGGGCGACTGTTTCGAGGTGATGACCAAACGGTTCGAGGAGCTCGGCGGGATAGCCGTTTTTGCGACAACGTCGTCGTCGACGTGGAGGAACAAGGAGCCCGCCGAGGCGGCGAGCAAAGTGTTGCGGGCGGCGCCGGTTGTGATCGGACAATCCTCGGCGCCCAGCAATGCGAACTCCGTAAGGCTCTCCGGCAGCCCGGCGCGCGTAGCGATCGAATGAGCCCAGCGCCTACGTGCGCCGCGATCCAGCACGCTGACGGACACGTCGTATTGACGTTCGAATCTCCGGCAGACTGCGACGGTCGAAGCTGGATCGGCGGCGTCGTCCACGACAACAAAGACTGGGTCGCGGCCGTGGCGGCGAGCGTTTTCGAGCCAGCTCTCAAGGGTGCGCGCCAGCTGGCGAGGGCGTCCCTTCGTGGGAATGCCGATGCGTTCGAGTCGGCTGGTCATTCGGCGGATCTCGCTGACTAGTATAGCGTTTCAATAAAACATATCTATCCCGTAACGTTTCCTGCTAGGCTGGACGCATGCCGGGAAAATCAAAGCGTCTCAAACTCGTTCTCGCGCCCCAAGAGGTGCAACATCTTCAGCGCCTGCGTGCTTCGCGGACGGCTCCGGTTAGGGAGGTGCAGCGGGCTGAGATTCTGTGGCGTTATCATTCCGGCGAGACGATCGCCGAGATTATGCGAGCGGTCAAGATGACGCGCAAAAGCGTCGGCAAATGGATCAACCGAGCCCTCGCCATAGGCGTGGAAGCAGCGCTCAAGGATGCCTATCATCGTCCCCGGCCGCCCGGCATCACCGCCGATGCCAAGGCCTGGGTGGTGCATTTGGCCTGCAGCAAACCCACCCAACTCGGTTACGCCGCCGAGCTGTGGACCCGCAGCGCGCTCGCTCTACACGTGCGCCGGCATGCCGTGGAAGCGGGCTATCCGGCCCTGGCCCAAGCGGCTAAGGCGACCGTACATCGTATTCTGGCCGAGCAACCTCTGCATCCGGAGAAGGTGAAGTACTACCTCGAGCGTCGCGATCCCGATTTTGAGTCCAAGATGCGGCAAGTGTTGCTGGTCTACCGCGAAGTGGCCTTTCAGAATGAAAGCCTTCGCGACGGCCTATCGCCGGGCGTGATCACGGTTTCGGTCGACGAAAAGCCCGGCGTGCAAGCGATCGCCAACGTCGCGCCGGACCTGCCGCCGAAGCCTGGGCGGCATCCCTGTGTGGCTCGCGACTACGAGTACAAACGGCTGGGAACGTGCTCGATTCTGGCGGCGCTGGACTTGCACTCCGGCCGGGTAACGGCGCGGGTGGAGCGGCGTCACCGCAGCCGGGAATTCATCTTGCTGCTCAAGGATTTGGACCAATTCTACCCGGACCAATGCACGATCCGATTGATCTTGGACAATCACTCCGCCCACATATCGAAGGAGACGAAAGCCTACTTGGCGACGCGTCCGAACCGCTTCAAATACGTGCACACGCCGACCCACGGGTCCTGGCTCAACATAGTCGAGACGCTGTTTGGCAAGATGGCGCGCACGTTCTTGAAGCGTATCCGAGTCGCGTCGTGGGAGGAGCTGCGGGAACGAATTCTGCAGGGGATCGCGGAGATCAACGCGGCTCCGGTGGTTCACCGCTGGAGGAAGTTCGAGGCGCTTGAGGTCGCCTAGAGAGGATATGTGTTAGTGAAACGATATACTAGCCGCTTCTGGCCTAGGCGGCTCGCGGCGTCGACCACGGTGAGCGATCGACGCCGCGAGCGCGGATTTCAGTCGGAAGGCGTCACTTGGCGGCGGCGCCCCGGCTTGCTTGGCCGTATGCCCCGGTCGGGTCGTAGTGTACGCGCACACGGCCGTTGGGCCTAATGTCGCGGGGCATCGACTCTACATTATGGGCAGGTCTGACGCAGTAGGCCCGGCGGGGATCGTTGATCTTCATGGGTTTGCCATTGCCAGCCCGGCTGGCGCTGGGGTAACAGTTGTCGGAGCACCAGCCGCATTCCTCGATTTCACCCATGATCTGAATGACTTTGCGGTTTTTCAGGAAATCTTGGCAAACAGGAAGCTCTTCCTCCGATAGATCCAGCAGCGGCGGATCCGACGTCGTTCCCCCTTCAGCGTCGATGAATGCCTGGCGGAACGTTTGATCGAAGACGCTGAGGCCGATAACCGGAGCAATCTGGCGGAGCGAGCCTGCGTAACCCAGCTTCTGCCATTCCGCGTGCAAACCCCGCATGACATTGCGACTTATCGGAAAGCTAAACGTCCTTTGCATCTCGATCACGTCACCGCGGTTGAGGGGCAGGGTGCAGAGCGCGCCGCCGTTCTGAGGCGACTCCCTTAAGACTTCGAGGAAATCCCAATACTTGGGATTGGCGACGGCTGCCGCTTCGAGAGTGTCGAAGAGCGTCGGGTTTATGCAGGCTTCTCCGAAAACGGACCAAAACTGAATGCTCATTGCTGTAACTCCTGTGTACCTGGGGCTGATGCAACGCGGGTTGGCGATTCATCTTACACTCCCCGGTTGACTTCTGCCGCGGCGCCCGAAACTGGCGCACTCAGCCATTCAGGCGAGATCGTAAGGCGAAAAGGGCCATAGCAAATTGTTGGTCCGTTTTTCCTCGCACCTCGCCTATATCAGTAGACGGGCAAGACCAATCCTTTTCAACCCTTGCCCGTACGGAGGATAGAAAAAATGCGTATCACTTTGATGCTTACTCTTGCGCTGTCGCTGCTGCTCTCGGCCGGCGTCGCGCAGGCCGAAGTCACGCTTGAGGCGAACATTCCGTTCGACTTTCAAGTTGGCAAGCAAGTCATGCCGGCCGGCGAGTACACGATCACCGCCGACGTCACTAGCGGCCTCGTTCACGTTCGCGCTCGAGCCGGCGGCGAGCAGGCCCTGATGGGCTCCAACGCCGCCGGGGGAGGCTCGCAGGCGGAGGAGTCGAAACTCGTCTTCAACCGCTATCAGGACCGCTACTTTTTGGCGCAGTTGTGGAGCGCGGACTCCAACTACGGACGCGCGATTCCACAGAGTCGGCGGGAGAGAGAGCTGGCCGAGGTGGTGACGCCTCAGCCGGTGACGATCTTGCTCGCCGCGTTCTAGAGTCCTTGTCCTGACTCACCATCCCACCCCGGGGCGCTTGTCGCTCCGGGGTTTTTAAATTTGTCTTGCCAGACGGGTTCGCGTTTTTCGAGGAACGCCGCCATGCCTTCTTGGGCGTCAGCGGCCATTGCGTTCACGCTCATCACTTCTTTGGCGTAGGCGTAGGCTTGGGCTTGAGTGAGGTCGATTTGGGAGTAAAAGGCCTGTTTGCCTAATGCAATGGTGAAGGGGCTGGCTTTGGCGATATCGGCCGCGAGCCCGCGGGCGACTTGGGCGAGTTGGGATTGCGGGACGACACGGTTGATGAGTCCCCAGTCGGCGGCGGTTGCGGCGGAGATGGGGCGGCCGGTGAGAAGCATCTCAAGGGCGCGTTTACGGCCGATGGCGCGTGTCAGGGGGACCATCGGGGTGGAGCAGAAGAGGCCGATTTTGACCCCCGGGGTGGCGAACGTCGATTCTTGGGAAGCGACGGCTAGGTCGCACGATGCGACGAGTTGGCAGCCGGCGGCGGTGGCGATGCCGTCGACTTGGGCGATGACGGGTTGGCGGACTTCTTGGATGGTCGTCATCAGGTCGGTGCTGACGTCGAAGACGCGGCGATAGTGGGCGACATCGCTGCTGCAAGTCATCTCCAGCAAATCGTGACCGGCGCTGAAGGCGGGGCCTTCGCCGGCTAGGATGATCGCTCCGATCTGGTCGTCCGCCGAGGTTGCTTCGAGGGTCGCGGTGAGCTCTTGCATCATTTCGACCGAGAGGGCGTTGCGGCGGTCGGGTCGATTGAGCGTGAGAGTGGCGACGGGGGCGTCGCGGTTGATCGCGATATCCATAGGCGGTTTCAGGTTAGCATCAACGGCTTTGCCGAAAACCCGAATACGGTTGACTTAAGGCCGAGTTGCAAGTCTGGCCACGGAACCCGCTCCCTTGCGGTCGCGGCTCTGACGTCGCCGTCCAAACGTCAGTCGCCGGGCGTCGGAGCCGCGACCGCAAGGGAGCGGGTTCCGTGGACCCAAGTCACAGTCGGGCTAAATAAACAGCATTGGGCGCTAAACGCCCTGGGCCTCGGCGCCCCAGATTTGTTTGTGGAGTTGGCTGCCGAAGCGGACTCGGTCGAGCGAGTCGTCGAGGATCCATGACGCCATCTGGGCGAGGTCGACGGCGCCGTGGACGGGTGAGAAGATCGTTGCGGCGAAGCGATCGAGCAGGCGGTGCTCAAGGGTGAAGTCGCGGGCGAATTCGTAGTCGCGGCGGGTGGCTATGACGAACTTGAGCTGGTCGTGCGCGGCCATGGCGCCCAAGTTTTCGAGCCGGAAGCTGTTCGCCTCGCCCGAGTCGGGGCACTTGACGTCGACGATCTTGACCGCAGCGGGCGGAACGTCATCGAGCGGCCGTTCGCCGCTGGTTTCGAGCATGACGTCGTAACCGGCGGCGAGGAGGCGGCGGATCAATTCGGGCGCGTCTTTGTGGAGCAACGGTTCGCCGCCGGTGACTTCGACCAGGCGGCCGCCGAAATCGTCGACCTTGGCGATGATCTCGTCGATCGACATTTTTTCTCCGCCGTGGAAGGCGTACTCGGTGTCGCACCAGGTGCAGCGTAGGTTGCAGCCGGTCAGCCGGACGAAGGTGCACGGCAAGCCCTGGTAGGTCGATTCGCCCTGGATCGAACGGAAGATCTCAGTGACCTGCATTCGTGGGTTGTCCGCGGGTGGAGTATTGCTTGTGGCTGCGACGCTCGCCGGTGGCGATCAACTGTTCGGCTTCGGCGAATGAGCCGATGCCCGCGCGGGCGCCGAGGGCTTTGCAGTTCATCGCCCCCATGGCGTTTGAGAAGTCGAGAATCCGCGAGAGGGGCCAGTCTTGCAAGACGCCGTAGCAGAAGGCGCCGTGGAAGACGTCGCCGGCGCCGGTGGTGTCGACGCAGTTGACGACAAATGCCGGCGAGTAGTGGAACTTGCGGTTCTCGAGGGCGAGCGATCCGTGGGCCCCGAGGGTCATCGCGGCAACGCGCATCCCGTACTCGTTTTGGATTTGCTCGAGCGCCTTGAAGGGGTCGCGCTCGTTGGTCCACTGGCCGGGGAAGTTGGTGCTCGCGATGAGGTAGTCGATGTTCGGCAGGACGCGGTCGAAGCCGCGGTAGATGGTGTCGACGTCGACGGTGACGGGGATGCCGGCGTCGCTTGCGAGGCGAGCCGCTTTTTCGACTGCTTGGGTGTCGTGCCCGTCAATGTGCAGTAGCCGGGTGTTGAGGATTTGCTCAGGCGTGATGTCGTCGGGCTTGAGGCTAAGGCAGTCGTCGCGCCTCCATAGGACGGTGCGCTCGCCGGTGCTGCGGTCAATGATGATGTACGCCGATTGGTTGGGGCAGTCCTTGTGGATCTGGACGTGCTCGATGTCGACGCCTGAATCCTGGAGGCTTTCGAGCTGGATGCGGCCGCGTTCGTCATCGCCGATCGAGCCGATGTACTTGGTGCTCAGGCCGAGCCGCTGGCAGGTGACGACGGCGGAGGCGACTTGGCCGCCGGTGCTGGTGATTTCGTCGTCGATACGAACCTTCCCAGCGTAGGAGGGGAAGCTGGGCAACACCAGCATTGTGTCGGTGGCGTTGAGGCCGATTCCGACGACATCGAACTTGGTTGCCATCAAAGGTCAATCTAGCCAACGGGGGGAAGAACCGCAATCAGAGGCCTATTTGCTGGACGCCACGCGTGAGATGGCGTTGACGAGCTTGCGGTAGGGCAGCCGGTCGAGCGTGTCGAAGACGACCATCTCGCCTTTGCGCCAGGAACTGTATTGCCAGCGGCGGAGTAGGGCGAGGTGGTCTTCGCGCGCGGTGGGCGAGCCTGTCTGGATGTCGAGCAGCTCGAGGTGGGAGCGGAGTCGGGCGTCGAGTGAAGTGGGGGCTGAGGCGTCGATCGTCAAGTCGAATCGGAAGGGGTGTTGGAGGAAGCCGCTGTGAAGGATCCAGATGAGGATTTCGTCTTCGCGGTAGGAGCGTTGGATGATGGCGCCGTGGAGCTGATCGAGATCGCGGGCGAGATCGTCGCCTAGGCGGAAGGTTTCGCGGAGGCGTTCGAGTCGATCATGGTTGCGGGCGGCCGCCTCGAATTCGAGGGCTTCGCTGGCGTCGTCGCGGGCTTGTTCGAGTTGTTGGCGGACGGAGGCGCCGCGTGTGCTGAGCCCTGCCAGGACGCGGCCGGACTCGGCGCGATATTCCTCAGGCGTCACGGCGACTTGGCAGGGGCGCAGGCACTTGCCCATTTCGCCGTAAACGCAGCCGGGGTGTTCGGGGGAGGGCGCGAGATTTTCGTGGCAGCGCCGGAGTTGAAAGAAATCGAGGAATTGGTCTTCGAAGCGTTCGGCGATGGCGCGGTTTCTGAAAGGGCCGTAGAAGAGAGCGCGGCGGGAGCGGAGGCGGGTCGTGATGGAGGTGCGGGGGAACTCGTTGGTGACGTGGACCTTGAGGCAGGGGGGCGTGCGGAGTTTGAGGCGCTGGTGGTAGGTGTCGGGCCAGGCGCGGCGTCCGACCGCGTAGAGCAGCCAGTTTGTTTGAAACGTTGAGGCCGTGGGTTCGTAGCTGGCGCGGCTGATGTGGTCGGCGAGGGGGTCTCCGGCGGCGGTTTTCGATTGGAGCAGGCGCGAGAGGCGGAGGCGGATATTGCGGCAGCGGGCGGCGTAGGGGGCGCCATGGCGGAACTCCAGGAAGACGACTCCGGGGGTTTCGGGGGCTTGCTCGAGAACGCCTGGCCGGAGCGCTAGTTCGTGGGCCAATGACATTTGTTTTTGTCGATGAAAAAGACTTAGACCTAATCCCGGTCCCGGAACTCTTCGTACCAGTTCTCAGTAATGTGGATGGCGGGTTTGCGCTGCTCTTGCGACTCGTCGGCGACGTCTTCGATCATGACGAAGCGGCCATCCGCCGAGATGTCGTAGGTCCAGCCGTGATCGTAAACTAGCTTCGGATCCGAAAAAAGACGTTCTGACGGACCGACGCGGAAATCAGAGCCGCTGGTGATCTCGACCGAAATTAACGTGCTTCCTTCGATGTAGAACAGCTCTTTGCCATTGTGGCTCCAGCGAGGCTGGCAACCGCCGTTTTCGGAAATCAGCCAGCGGCGTGAGCCCGCGGGGAACTCGCGCACGTACGTCTCCCGAGTGCCGGACTCATCTGAGCAGTACGCCAGGTAGGCGCCGTCGGGAGAGATTTGGGGCGTGGCTTCGGCAAACTGAGTCGCTAAGAACGGGCTGGCTTCGCCTTCTGAATTGTTGGCCTTGCGGTCGAAAATCCACAAGTCTAGACCGGTTTCGGCGCCTTCTACGCTGTAGACGATGCTGCGGCCATCCGGAGACCAATCCGACTCTAACTCGTTCGCGGCCGATGCGGCCAACGTTTCGGCCTGGGTGCTGCCATCCGTGGCGCGGATATAAAGGTTGAAGCTACCGCCGGACGCGAGGCTGTACGTGACCAATTTGCCGTCGGGCGACCACGAAGGGTATATCGGGTCCCCGGATTCAAACGTCAACCGCTGAGCGACCGGCCTTTCGACTTCATGAAGCCACAATGCCAGCTCTTGGTTTTCTTGAGCGCGAACTGCAACTCGTCGTTCGTCGGGAGAGAGCGCCGGCCAGCTGAGGCGATCGTGGGGACGGCCGATTTCTCTGATCTTATTCCCTGTTCGATCCCTCCATACAAGTCGATCTTTTGAGGCCGCTCCTAGTACATCGACAGATACGAGCGTTCCGTTGGCGGAGAGACTCGCTTCACCGACGCCCTGGGCGATGGGGAAGGCTTCGCCGGTCACTTTGAGACTCGTAAGCGAGAAAGGCAAAGCCCACAAGCCCGGACGACGCGGTTGTGGTTGATAGAGGATAAACCCAGGAGCCGCGTAGGCCGGCGCGCCGCCATCGACAAGCCTTACAGACTCGCCCGACTCGAAGTTCCAAAGGTAAACAGCTCTATCGTTGCGCGCTCCGACGTCAAGTAATAGAGAGCGCGAGGACGCTTCGGCAGGCAGGAAGTGCGGCTCAACATTCGCAATGCCCTTCTCGTTTGAGAGGGGCTCCGGCAGCGGCCTGGCCGTCCCACCGGCGGCAGACACTTCGTAGAGTACAGGCTCGCTGACACCTGAGCTGAAGATAATCACCTCGCCGTCAGGGCTCCAACTACCGCCTACGAAAACAGAGCTTGGGAGGTCGCACAAGACGCTCGACGGACCTCCCTGAACTCCGACCTTCCTGAGTTGCCCGCCGACAGGGAATCCGATGAACCTGCTGTCGGGCGACCAGAAAGCGCCGCGGATCGCGCCATCGGTTCCCTCTAGTTGACGTGGTTCCTCGCTGTCGAGCTCGCGTATCCACAGCGCCGGCGGGGATTCATCGGACGCGTAGACAATCCAGCGGCCGTCAGGTGAGACAGCGGCTCGCACGTCGTCGTGTTCGCTGTTCAGCGACGCTGGCGTGAAAGAGTAGCGGCGGACGAGGCGCTCGGGGACTGGTTCGGTGAAGTGGACGAACGAGACAGCTACGAAGGCAACGATGGCTAGCGTCGCTATTGCAGTCGCAAGTCGGAACTTTGCGGGTGCAGCACGCTGCGCCCCTACGGGACTCAGCGGGGCGGGGAGTATCCTCGAGCCACTCGATTTTACTTTCTCGGCTAGTGTACGCAGGTCGACGACGAGATCGGCGGTGTTTTGGTAGCGCTGCTCGGGTGACTTCGCAAGGGCCTTGTTGACCGCGACCTCGAGTTCCATCGGGACGCCGGTTCGGAGGGCGGTAATAGGCTCAGGGTTCTCGTTGATGATCGAGTACATCACCGCCTGGTCGTAGTCGCCCTTGAACGGCTGCCGGCCGGTGACCATCTCGTAGAGGACAACCCCGAGCGACCAGATATCGGTACGGTGGTCGACGCCCGAGCCTTGGGTTTGCTCAGGACTCATATAGGCGACCGTGCCAAGGGTCTCGTCGGTCCGTGTGAGCCGCGAGGCGTCGCTCAACTGCGCCAGCCCGAAGTCCATGATCGTGACGTGGCCCTTGGCGCCTACGATCAGGTTCTCGGGTTTGATGTCACGATGATGGATGCCTTTCTGGTGGGCGGCTTCGAGTCCGGTCACGACTTGCTGTCCGATATCGAGTGCTTCTTCGAGTTTTAAGGGGCCTTCGGCAATTTTCTTGTCGAGCGATTGGCCTTCGATGAATGCCATCGCGATGAACGATTTGCCGTCGACTTCGTCGATCTCAAAGACGGGGCAGATGTTGGGATGGTGGAGAGCGGCGGCGGCTTGCGCTTCGCGTTCGAAGCGAGCTCGAACGTCGGAGCTCCCCAGCAGGTGCGCGGGGAGGAACTTGGGAGCGACCTGCCGCTTTAGCTTCGAGTCCTCGGCCTTGTAGACCACGCCCATGCCGCCCTCGCCGAGCTTGGAGAGGATCTTGTAGTGGCTGATGGTTTGGCCGATCAAATCCTTAGAATTGTACCGCTGGATAGGCTTGCCCTTCCGAGTCTCTTTGTCCTACGGAGATCCCTACCGTTTCCGGCGATAACCGACGTAGACCTCAGAGCGAGATCGCACTCTTATCACGATGATGGTTTCGCGTTGTCGGCTGACTCGGTAGACGATGCGGTATCGGCGGTTGCCGAAAGCGACTCGATAGTGGCGCCGCATTCCCGCGAGTGGCAGCGCGTCGGCGGGAACGGGATCTTCGGCCAGATCAAGGATTGCCTCAAGGGCTTCTCGTCGTAGCGGCTCTTCCATCTGGTCCAGGTCTTTTTCAGCGGCCGGAAGGATCTCAATCCTCCAGTTGGTAGCCATACTTGGCGATGACCTTTTCTATCGGCCGGCCCTTCTTGCCGACGCTACGAAGCGAGTCGATCAAGTCGGCTTCGTCTTCGGTGAGATATAGCTTGCGGGGCCTCGATCGACCGCTCTTTACAATCGCTTTTGGAGTCGAACCGCCTGTTTCGCCGCTCCCAGACGCGTTGGGGTTGCGCACGCTTCCTATTCTGTCACACGAGCGCGGAGACGAGCTTGTTGGGGATCTTGTAGTGGCTGATGGTTTGGCCGATCATCATTCTCAATCCGCCAGGTTCATCCGGCGCAGAATGGCCTGAAATCTGGGGTCGTCGCGAACGCTGTCAAATTCACGACCCGTTTTGAAGAAGATGTACTGTGGAGTTCGGAGATCGCAGGCTTCGCTAAGCCGCTCGAGAGCCTTTTCTTTCTCGCCCAACCCGAGATGAATGATCGCGAGGTGGTAGGGCGTCAGGTACTCTGGCTGGGAACCTGCTTCGAGCGCCTCAATCATTTCCCTGGCCTTCTCTGTCTCGCCCGAAACCGCGTAGGCGTACCCGAGATAACCGTCCCGAAGCTGCGGTGCGTCCCCTCGATGGAACGCAGCGATCGCCCTGTCATAGTCGCCCTTGTGGAGGTACGCTAGCCCCATCGTGAAGTGGGCCCAGAAGAAATTCGGGTCGAGTGCCAAGCAGCTCTGAAGATATTCGATGGCTTCGTCGTATTTCCGTTGAAGTACCAGAATCAAGCCGCCGCCGAAATTATTGGTGGGAGTAACGGGGTCTAACTCCGTCAAACGGTTGAACTCGGCAAACGATTCTTCCAGACGCCCCAGCGGCATCAAGACCCAAGCCGCGTACCACAAATGCGCCGCAGAGTAGGCGGAGTCCAGCTCGAACGCTCGTAAAAACTCGCGCTCCGCAGCCGGCCAATCCAAATCGAAAACAGCCTTGACCGCTCCCGCCGATGCGTGCGCCGCTGCAAGCTCAGGATCGATCCCCAGCGCTTTCAGCGCGGCGGATTCTGCTTTTGGTCTGGCCTCTTTCGCCGGCAGCCCACCATAGAACGCGAGCCTGTTGTAACAGTCTGCGAGCCCGGAGCAGGCTAGGGCATAGTTGGGATCTTCGGCAAGGGCCTGCTCGAAAAATTCAATCGCCTTATGGAGCGACTCGGCTGTCTTCTGATACCAGTAGTAGCGCCCCCGCAGACACAAGTTGTAGGCCTTTACGTTTTTTGTGGCGCGTTTGCCGAGCGGCTCTTTGTTGTCTCCGACGAGCTTGACTCGCAGCTGCTCGACGATCGACTGTGAGATGTCGTCCTGGATCTCGAAAATGTCGTCCATCACGCGGTCGTAGCGCTCGGACCAGACTTCGTAACCTTCCTCGATCGCGATCAGCTCCACGTTGATTCGCACACGGTTGCCGGAACGCCGCACGCTGCCTTCAAGGATGTGCCCCACGCTGAGCTTGCGGCCCACGTCTTCGGGCGTCGGCCTCTTTCCCTTGAACTGGAACGACCGGCTGCGGGGCGCGACCCGCAGCCGCTCCAGCTTCACCAAGGCGCTCGTGATGTCCTCGCTGATGCCGTCGCTGAAGTACTCGTCCTCGTCGCCATGGCTACGGTTCTCAAAGGGCAGCACGGCAATCGACGGGATCTCGTCTTTCGTCTTGAGGGAGGAGGCGCTCCCCGATTCTTGGCGTCGCTTCAGCGCCTTCAGGTCGGCAACCAGATCCGCCGCCGTCTGATAGCGTTCGTCAGCCTTCTTGGCCAGGCACTTGTCGACGATCCGTTCGAGCTCCGGCGGAACCCCTGTGCGCACCGAGGTAATCGGCTCCGGCGGCTCGTTCATGATCGAGTAGAGCACCGCCTGTTCGTAATGGCCTTGGAACGGCAGCCGTCCCGTCGCCATCTCGTACAACACGACGCCCAGCGCCCAGATGTCGGTGCGGTGGTCGAGAGCGGCGCCGGAGGTTCGCTCGGGCGACATGTAGGCCGAGGTGCCCAGGGTCGTTCCGTCTTTGGTCAGCTTGGACTCAGCCGCGCCGAGCTGCGCCAAACCGAAGTCCATCAGCACCGCTTGGCCTGACTTCGTCTCCATGATGTTGGCCGGCTTGATGTCGCGGTGGACGACGCCCTTGCCGTGCGCCTCCTGCAGCCCCGCCGCGATCTGGATGGCGGTATCGAGTAGGTCTTCGACCCCGACCGGACCTGTTTCAATCCGCTTGGTCAGCTCCGACCCATCGACGTAGGCCATGGCAATAAAGGTTTGGCCCCCTACGTCGTCGATTTCGTAAACCGTGCAGATGTTGGGATGCTGGAGAGCCGCCGCCGCTTGCGCTTCGCGCAAGAAGCGCGCCTTGACGCCTTCGGCTCCGAGCAGGTGTGAGGGCAGGAACTTTAGTGCCACGAGGCGGCGGAGATTGGTGTCCTCGGCCTTGTAGACAACGCCCATGCCGCCCTCGCCGAGTTTGGAGAGGACCTTGTAGTGGCTGATGGTTTGGCCGATCACGCCGTTCCGATTGTACTGCGGGCGCGAGACTGAAAGCTCATCAGTGACATGTCTCGACCCTGCGATAGGCGATATCTAGCGAAGTCCGCGACCTCAAACCGACGAGGGTCGGCTCCTTGAGCCGCGACCGGGAGGGAGCGGTTGCCCAAGCCAGCCACAACATCAGGGTTAGCGGGCAACCGCTTGCTTCCGCGCGCGGCTCCAAGTGACAGCGAAACTTGACTCCTTTGTTCAGATGCTCGCAGCGTATGTCGCCTAGAGGAAAAGCGCAATTCGTCGTTGTAGGGGTCGCGGGTGCTCGCCCAGGTCCGGTTTAGGCCTTTGTTGCCTCCACTCTTGCGCTGGTGAGTAGTTGACTGTGGCATGATTTGTAAGTCTCACTTACAATCGATGACATGGTCATCCAGCGAAACCTGGCCGGCCCGCTGCTTGAGTTAGCGTCAAGAATGCCGGTTCTGGCGGTCACCGGACCTCGGCAATCGGGCAAGACGACGCTGTGCCGGCAAGCCTTCCCGGAACTGGATTATGTAACGCTCGAAGCACTCGACCAGCGGGATTTCGCCCGGGAGGATCCTCGCGGTTTTCTTCGTGCGCACGGTGATGGGGCGATTCTTGACGAGGTCCAGCGGGTTCCCGAACTGCTCAGCTACCTGCAGGGCGAAGTGGATGAACGGCCTGAGCCGGGACGGTTCGTGCTGACAGGGTCTCAACACTTTGGGCTGACGGAGGCGATTAGCCAGTCGCTCGCGGGAAGGGTGGCCAACCTCTATCTGCTTCCCCCCAGCCTTGACGAGCTAGGTCGTTTTGGCGCCCAGCCGGATGATCTGTGGGAATTGGTCTGGAGCGGCTCGTATCCGCGGATTTATGATCAGGGCCTGGACCCCGGCCAATGGTTGGCCGATTACGCCGCGACCTATATTCAGCGGGATGTGCGGCAGGTTCTCAATGTCGGTGACCTGGAAGCTTTTACGACGTTCGTGCGGCTAGTCGCCGGGCGCACTTCGGCTGAGCTCAACCTCTCGACGCTTGGAGCGGATGCGGGTGTTTCGCATAACACCGCGCGGGCCTGGCTATCTGTTCTGGAGGCAAGCTTCATCTGTTTTCGATTGCCGAGTTGGCGTCGCAGTAAACGGAAACAGGTCGTGAAGTCGCCGAAGATCCACTTTATGGATTCTGGGCTGGCGTGCTATTTCCTGGGAATCAACGAGCCGGGCCAACTCGAGTTTCACCCGCTCAGGGGGGCGATATTCGAGTCGTGGGTGGCCTCGGAAATCTACAAGTCGCGGGTGCATCGGCGGTTGCAGCCGAATCTGTATCACTTGCGGGATGCGAAGGGCTTCGAAGTGGACTTGCTGATTGAACAGGGGGCGAAGCTAACGGCTGTCGAAGCGAAGTCGGCTGAGACGGCGGTTCCCGAGTTCTTCCGATCGCTAGGGCGGGTCGAGGCCGATGTGCGGGCGGTTGTTTATGGGGGTGCGGCGTCGGAAGACCGGCGTGGCGCGGAGCTGATTGGGTGGCGAGATATCCAGCGTCGTAGTTGGTGAGGGGCCTTGAGCCCGGCGGCGGTTGACGTGGCGCACGGCTGCGCCGTGCCGCCTTGCAGCTGTGCTGCAAGGTCTCTCGCTGTGTGCCGAGCATGTTCGACAGCTCGAAGGTGGAAGTCCTTTTCACAACCTGATGGAGGTGAAGTGATAGCGAAGCGCAAGGGCGTCGTCGCGAGGCGGGGTCTGGAGGAAGCGTGGAGCAAAAGCGCGAGCCGATGGACAAGAACCGGATAGGAGGCATACGGCGTCGGACGAGCGGGCAGTTGACCGCGAAGTCCATATCCATCAAGGACGCTGGTTGTAAATCCGGCGGTTGTGCGCGGAAGGCGGTCGAACTTACCTCGGGAGATCTGTCGTGCGTCCGGGAGACCGGACTGGGGGCGGAGCAATCGGCCTTGATCGGGCGGCAGAAGTCAGCAGAGGGCATAGTAGGCGTGCAAGCGCTGAAGGCCCGAACGGTCCCCGCAAGGGGGTAAAGGGAGCGGCGAGTAAGCGGCGCGACTCATGAGCGACAAGCGGCAGAAGAACCAGCTAGAGCTGGCCTTCATGGACGAGGGTAGGAGTGCAGCTCCGAAGGCGTCCGAGGAAGGGACCGAATCGTTTGTGGTGAAGCGTGTAGCGGAAAGTCCGGCTCAAAATGAACGGTTGATGGAAGAAGTCTGCGTGCGGGAAAACTGCAAGCGGGCATTGGCGCGAGTCAAGGCAAACAAGGGGAGTCCGGGCGTGGACGGGATGACCGTTGAGGTATTGCCGGAGTACCTGACGCAGCATTGGCCGGCGATCCGAGAACAGTTGCTGAGCGGAAACTACAAGCCGCATGCGGTGAGGCGGGTAGAGATCCCGAAGCCGGGTGGCGGGGTGCGCAAGCTAGGCATCCCGACGGTGTTGGACAGGTTTGTCCAACAGGCGGTGATGCAGGTGCTGCAAGGCAAGTGGGACCGGACGTTTTCTGATCACAGCTATGGGTTTCGACCTGGGCGCTCGGCGCATCAGGCGGTCGAGCAGGCGCAGCAGTGCATCGCGTCTGGCTACCGCTGGGTGGTGGACATGGATTTGGAGAAGTTTTTCGATCGAGCTGTTCACAATTGTCCTAGCGGAGCGGCATGACAAACTGATGGCGAAGATAGCGGCACGGGTGAGCGACAAGCGCATGCTGAAGCTGATCCGGGCGTTTCTTACGGCCGGGGTGATGGAAGACGGGCTGGTGAGTGCGGTGGATGAAGGGACGCCGCAAGGCGGACCATTGTCGCCCTTGTTGTCGAACATCATGCTCGACGAGTTAGAGCGACGCGGTCTGCGGTTTGTGCGCTACGCCGACGATAGCAATATCTACGTGCGTAGTCGTCGGGCCGGAGAACGAGTGATGGCGAGCGTGACGCGATTCATCACGACGAGGCTCAAGCTCAAGGTCAACGACTCCAAGAGCGCGGTGGCGCGGCCAGGGGAGAGGAAGTTCTTGGGCTTCAGCTTCACGAGCGGACGGCAGCCGAAACGGCGCATTGCGCCCAAGGCGATCGAACGGTTCACCCTAGAAACGGCAGTTGACCCGCGCCAAAAACACCGCTAACGCCCTAGAATTTGGGTCATGAGCGAATCCAAGGCGTTGCAGCGAGTTCACCCGCAGGGTGGAGCCGAAGACCAGTGGGAGGGCCAGGATACCCCGGTCGCGACCGTCGAAACCTTCTCCGGCAAGGTCGGGCTGCGCTGGGACGAAGAAGCCAGCGTGACCGTTTTCGGGCAGCTCCCCTACTTCGTCGAGTTTCTCAAGACCTCGGGGCTGTTCGAAGCTTGGGTGAACGACTGCCCGTTGAGTTACACGAGTCCGAACGCGCCAGACAAGCGAGAAGTGCTGGCAACGCTGCTATTGAGCGTGTTGGCCGGGCAGCGGCGCTACGCCCACATCGACGCGTTGCGCGCCGACACGCTCGCGCCGACGCTGCTGGGAGTAGACAAGCTGGTCAGCGAAGACTCCGCGCGGCGCGCTTTCAAGCCAGTCGACGAAGAAGCTAGCCAGCGCTGGCTCGAAGGCCACCTCAAGCGCAGCTACGAAGAGCTGCTGGAAGAGGACTGGATTCTCGATGTCGATGCCACGGTCAAGCCGCTCTACGGCAAGCAAGAGGGCGCGCGGTTGGGCTACAACCCCGCCAAGCCGGGGCGTCCTTCGCACGTTTATCACAGCTACATGGCCGCCAACATTCGGCTGCTGCTGGGAGTGGAAGTGCAGCCGGGCAATCAGACCGCGCCGTCCTATGCGCAGCCTCGTTTATGGGCGTTCTTGGATGAACTGGGGCCCGACCGTCAGCCAAAGTTACTGCGCGGCGACGCCCATTGGGGAAGCGAACAAGCGATGCTGGGAGCCGAACAGCGCGGCGTCGACTACCTGTTTCGACTGCGCCAGACCGCCGGCGTGAAGCGGCTGATCACGCGGCTGTTCGCCTCCGACGAGTGGGCGCCGGCCGGACAAGGCTGGCAAGGCGTGCGCTCTCAGTTGCAGTTGCAGGGCTGGAGCCGCAGCCGAGAAGTGATCGTGTTGCGCCGCCAAATGCGGGATTCGTTGGCCTTCGATCAAAGTGTGGGACAGCAGCCGCGGCAGTTATCGTTGGGTCTAACCGAAGTGGTCGAAGGCGGCGTGCTATACGAATACGCGGTACTGGTGACGTCGCTGGACGAAGAGCTGCAAGCGACCGCGCAGTTGTACCGCGACCGCGGCGACGCGGAGAACAACTTCGACGAGCTCAAGAACCAGTGGGGTTGGACCGGCTACACGACCAAGGACTTGAATCGCAGCCGAGTGATGGCGGGCGTGATTGCGTTGGTTTACAACTGGTGGGGATTGTTCACGCGGCTGGCGTCGGGGGCCAAGGGCGAAGCGATCACGACGCGGCCGTTGCTGCTGCACGGCATTGCGCGGCGGACCAGGCATGGGCGCCGAACGACGCTGACGATCACCAGTTCGCACGCCAAGGCGAAGCAAGTACGGCGGGCCTTGGAGGCGGCGAGCGGGTTTCTCCAACGTGTAGCGGCAACTGCGGAGCAGTTGGGATCGATCAGCCGCTGGCGACTGATTCTGAGCTGGATTTTCCGCGATTTCCTCGATGGTAGGGTCGTCGGCACTCAGCTCCGGCTGGCTGATTGCCTGCCGTAACTGCCGTTTTTAGGTTAAACAACAACTCATTCAAGACCGCCGTGCCCGCAGTCGTGCCGAACAGGTTCCACTTCGTCCGGAAGCAAGGCAGGACCTTGGTGTTCTTCGTTACCATTTGGGTTTCCCGATAGGGCGGCCCGACGAGATGTACTCGCCCCTTGGCGCATGAGCCGCGGACACGCTCTGTGCGAGTGCGGCCGCACCGGGGCGGCGGCGAGCGTCGTTTGCTACGCGACAAGCGCAACTTTCTCGGCTCGCGGGCTCTACCTGGGCACCGCCCTGTATTTCGGCAAAGCCTTTTAATTCAACAAGTTAAGAAGACAAAACTATTTGAATCAGCCCCATAAAAAGTTTCTTCTTGCTGGGCTTAGACGCGCGGGCTAGGCTGGTCTTTGGAAAGCCAAGCGCAAGGCGGATCGATGTTCCTGTAGGGAACTCTTTCGCAGGGCCAGACCGATTTGCTCAGGGAAGATCGTCTGGCGGATTCCGCAAAAGCGTTTGAGCACAAACAGGAGACACTAGATGAAAGCCTTTGTCACCGCGGCAACACTCGCGGCGTTTACGTTCACGGCCACCGCTTCGGCCGAGCCCAACGAGCAGACGCTCGTCGAGGCGCTCAGCCAGGAAGTCAAGGAAATGCGCGAGCGGCTGAGTCAGCTCGAGGCAATGTTGGCCGCCAAGTTCACGGGTGAACCCGAGGACGCTTCGGAGACCGCTACCGCCGTCGAGCAAGACCAAGAGGAACCGCGGGCGTACGCTGCGCTTCAGCCGGCCGCTAGCAATCAGATCAAGTTCAAGGATGTAGCCAATGTGGCGGTGACCGACGCCGAGCCGCAGGACGATGAAATCATAGGGCCGGCGAGCACGGGTGGTCAGAATCTGAGCATCACCGGACTGCTCGACACCTACTACACGACCAACTTCAATCACCCAGAAGACGGAACCAACACGCTCTACTACACCAACCCGAACTCGCGCGGCTTTGGTTTGAACCAAGCCAAGTTGGAGATCGACGCCTCAGGCGACGGGCCGGTTGGCTTCCGGTCCGACATCTGGTTCGGCTCCGGCGCGCGGTTGTTCCGTGATGGGCTCGAGCCGGGCGACCTTCGGGACGTGATCTACCTGCAGCAAGCTTATGGCTACTACCAGTGGGACAACGGTGCTGAGCTCGACATCGGCGCATTCGGTACGATCGCCGGCCTCGAGGTCGCCGAATCGCACTTGAACTGGAACTACACCCGCGGCATCTTGTGGGCCTGGAATGAGCCGTTTTCTCACTTGGGCGCCAAGCTAAGCGTTCCTCTATCGGATACCTTCACCAGTACGGTGATGTTGGTCAACGGTTTCGATAGCGCCTTCGACAACAACTCGGGCAAGTCCTATGGCCTGCAGGGTTCTTGGGCTCCGCACGATCGCTTTAATACGACGCTCACCTGGATCAACGGTCCGGAAAATAACATCACGAACGAGGGCTGGCGCAAGAACCTGAGCTGGAACGCTTACGGCGGATTGCATGAGAAGTTCGAAGTCATGGCGAACCTTGACTTCATTCAAGACGCCGACCCGGCCGGCAACGCCTCCACCTCCTGGGGCATGGGCTACTACGCTCGTTTGTCTCCGGCGGATAAGTTCAAGATTGCGACTCGCTATGAGTTCCTCAACGACGAAGACGCTCGCTCGACAGGAGTTAACCAGAACCTCAAGGAGTGGACGATGACCTTCGAGTATGCGCCCGATCCGCGATTCATCACGCGCCTCGAATATCGTCGCGATTGGTCGGATGTGGATTTCTTCAGCCGCGGCGCCTTCGGTCCGATGGGCGTTCCGAATCTGGTGAAGGATCAGGATACGTTGACGATCGGCTTCATGTACGTGTTCGGTCCGAAAGAATAACCCTAACCCCAAAACTTGCGTAAACTTGCCGCGGCGTTTCTACGCCGCGGCTTTTTTTGTGGCTTGGCCCTAGTTGTGAACCTTGATCACGCCGCGCATGAGGGAATATCCCGCGCCGCTAGGGACCGAACTCTCGTACCAATACTTGCCTTCTTCGGTGGGCCTGAACCGGATCCGCAGTTCGCCCTTACCCTTCGGCGGTATCGTGGCGTTGATGTTCGCATGTGGAATACGGAACCCGTGATCGGTGTCGCGGCTAGTCAACACGAGGACAACCGCTTCGCCGACTTTGAGCTTTATCTTCGACGGTGTGAAGTGATAGCGCTCAGCGGTGACTTTGATAATCCGGTCCGATGGATGAGCGTTCTCTTGCGCATACGCGGCGGCGGCAAGCAACAGAGCGAATACAGCGACTGATCTCATTAGAACCACCATCCGATCCCCGCGTTGAATCCGTTTCGAGACTCATGCGTCAGACTTTGGCTGTTGCGGAACACATAGTCGATCTTAAAGGCGATGTCTTGTGTCGGCTTGTAGGTTAGCCCAATGAACCATGCGTCACGGTCGTATTCCGGGTGAGCGGAGAACCCATGGGGCATGACGCGTTGGGTGTCGTAGTTTTCGTAGCGCGCGAAAGCGATCACGTCCTGGTGCCTCTCTCGACGCAGCAGGTGGACGGCCGGTTCCAAATAGAACCCCCGCATTTGGCTGGCGACATTGGGATTGTGGCCCGTTTCATGCTCGATCTCTTCGTTCAACTTGTCGGCTTCGCTGATCCACACGTTCGCAAACAGACCCCGAAAGTCGATGCGCTGGTACTCATATCGGCCGTCGAACTCAAAGATGTCCACCCGCGGATTCACACCGGGAATCGCGTAGCCCGCGCCGCCGCTATATAGACTCATCCCGAGAGCCAGGCCGGGCGTGCCCAAGTACTCCAATCGGCCCACTTTCGCCGGTTGATTGAAGTTCGACCTGAAGCCAAGCTGCCGACCCTCTCGAATTCCCTGGTCGGCCTCGAAATGTTCGGCGTTCAGCCCCCCATCAGGAAGGTTCTGTAGCGAATTCCATTGCCGAACTGACCCGTGAGTCCGAAGCCCGCGTCCGACCAGCTTGACGGAATGATCAGCGTCTCGACCAAAGGTCGCTCGACGCCATTGAACGTGGCCGGCTCGTGTCGCTCGTTGATCATCCCCACCGGAGTGAGCATGATCCCGGAACGAAAGGTCAGGTGCGGGTTCAGGATGAAATCCATGTAAGCCTGGCTGAGGGCTAGCTCGCCGGACTCCTCCCGCTCACCGCTGGTCAAACCATGCTCGAGCTCTAACTGGCTCCAGAAGCGAATGTGGCGGCTGAAGCGGTGCCCAAAGTTGATGACGAATCGGTGGAAATCAAGCTCGCTCGGCTCGCCGCCCGTGTTGTTGTAGTGCATCTCGGCGTAGCCCGAGAGGACTTCGCCAATTTCCGATTCTGAAGACTCCTCATGGTCGCCCTCAATCGTTACATGCTCGACGATGTCTTCTTCGCTGCCGAGGAAATGCGAACGCTCGTTATCCTCACGGTGGTCAGCTGGCTCAGCGACGCCGAGCACTTCAGCGACGGGTTCAGCTTCGGGCGGATGGGCTTCGACATGTTCCACGACTCCCTTGTCGTGCAACAGCTGTTCGACGCGTTCCTCTAGCAGGGCGACCCGTTCGTCCAGCGCGTGCGTTTCGTCCGGACTCTCAACGCCGAGTAGCTTGAGCTTGCGCTCGAGGTCGGCCACGCGTTCTTCGAGAGAAGCGTCGGCGGCGGACAGGGAGGGGATAGCCAGAAGCGCCGTCGCGAAGACAAAGATTACAAAGCGCACGGCCCAATATCCTACCACGTGGACCGGGCTCATAATGGCGCCAGGAATCGTGTTCCGTGACTCCGTTTCCAGCTCCCGGCGCCTCGCACGCAGCAGGTAAATGTCGGAATAGAAACGCGATGCGCGAAACTGCGCAACTGTAGGCGGAGAGTCCCAACTTGCGCCCTTTCGGTTACGCAACGGGTTCTGTCAAGGGAATCACGAGCCGCACGCGTCGGAGCCCACCATCCGGCAGGCCAAGCGCATTGCTCCGAGCATCCCAGTCGTCGCCCGTGTCAGGCATCACACAAGCGTTTTCACGTTGGCCCGGGCGGGCGCGGACCGAGCCGTCGACGACGAGAGCCTCCTGGGGCGGGAATTGGCATCGGCGGCAAAGGAAGCCATCGGGAGCGCCCTCGATGCAATCGACGAGGATGTCGGAAACGATGCACGTCCGCAATCGTAGTCCGGTTTCGCGCGGTCGGCGGCTCTGTCTGTCGTCGATGTCGGAACCTGATCGTCAGTGTCCTGGCGGTCAGCGAGGACGAAAGTGCACCCCAATTAATAGATGGATCATGTTTACAGTTGTACTGGCATTTCGTATTGTTAAAAGCCCCGGGCTAGTTTAGCCTTGAAGTTCGAGGGGGGCTCCACGCACAGCGAACATGCCACCGAGCGACCGGTGCTGCTGTGAGGAGAGGAAGGGCCTTAATGTCGGCCCAAACAGACCAGAACATGACTCGATGAAAGAGGACGGGTATGTTAGACTCACGCCTTGCCTGACAACAGTTCGGGACGCGTAGGCGCACACGGATATGAATTTACAACTCGACAAGACGCCGCGAGGCACACTCGACGGACTGCGCGAGCACTGGACCTCTGACCTGCTTTCCGGTTTTCTCGTATTTCTGATCGCTCTGCCTCTCTGCCTTGGAATCTCGCTTGCATGCGGGTATCCGGCTATGGCCGGAATCTTCACGGCGATTATCGGCGGAGTCCTCTCAACCTTTTTCAGCAACTCAGAACTCACGATCAAGGGGCCCGCGGCCGGCCTGATCGTCATCGCGATTGGGTGTGTTACGGATTTCGGTTTTACGGCGGGGCGAGATCCTGAAGCGGACATGCAAGCCTATCGCCTCGCGCTTGGCGTCGGCGTGGCGGCTGGGATCATTCAGATCATCTTCGGGCGTTTTCGGGCCGGTATTCTTGGGGAGTTTTTCCCTTCCGCGGCTGTGCACGGGCTGCTTGCCTCGATTGGCGTGATCATCATCGCCAAGCAGTTTCCCATCACCATGGGCCTAGGCTCGGAAGGCACGCCGCTGCAACTGCTTGCGAAGATCCCTGAGTTCATAGCGGGTATGAACCCGGTTGTGGGACTGATCGGAATCGTCAGCCTCGTGGTGATGTTCTGCCACCCCTTGGTGAAGATCGCGCCGATAACGAAGATCCCCGCACCAATGATCGTCCTGCTGATCACGGTACCGCTGGGCATGTACTTCGAGTTAGGTCAACAGCATACGTATTCGTTCGCCGGACGGGATTACTCGTTGGGTTCCCACTTGCTCGTCGACGTTCCCTTGAATATGTTCAGTGCGCTCGCTTTCCCGGACTTCTCCGGCGTAGCGACCACCATAGGCTGGAAGTACATTATCTTATTCGCGTTGATTGGGAGTTTGGAGTCTCTTCTAAGCGCAAAAGCCATCGATCAAATCGACCCCTGGCACAGAAGAACAAACCACGACCGCGACCTGCTCGCGGTCGGCATTGGAAATACGGTCGCGGCCTTGGTTGGCGGTTTGCCTATGATCTCTGAGATCGTGCGCAGCAAGGCGAACATCGACAATGGCGCCAAAACGCGCTTCGCCAACATGTTCCATGGGCTGTGCTTGCTTGCATTCGTTGCACTAGCGCCTGCGCTGATCAATCAAATTCCACTGGCGGCGCTCGGAGCGATGCTCGTCTTCACGGGTTTTCGACTGGCGTCGCCAAAAGAGTTCGTCCACATGTATCAAGTCGGGCGCGAGCAGCTGGTCATCTTTGTAGCGACGATCATCGGTGTGCTGGCAACCGACTTGCTGGTGGGCATTGCGATCGGCATCTGCGTCAAGGTTGTCATCCATCTCGTGAATCGGGCGCCCATTCGTTCGCTGTTTCGATTGAACGTCGGCATCGAGCGAGACGGCATTGAGAGCGCCAGAGTCACCGTCCGCGACTCGGCGGTATTCAGCACCTGGATCCCGCTGAAGAGGCGACTCGAGAGCGTCAGGGGCCGCCCGCGCGTGGTCCTCGATCTGTCGGGAGCCGCTCTAGTTGATCACACGGTGATGCAGAAGCTCAGCGAAATGCAGCAAGAGTTTGCGGAGGTTGGATCTGAGCTGACTATTGAGGGACTGGAGTCGCACCGGCAGTTGTCACCGCACCCCGCGGCGGCTCGGATCAAGAGCTTGAAATAGGCGGGCTGTGCCAAGTAGTATCAGGAAAGTGCAAGCGGAGCCCGCAGAATCGACTTCGCGCCAGCCGCCGGCTCTCTCCGCCGAAGAACGAGAAGTCGTCCGCCAACAGGTCAACGAATCCTGCCAATCGGTCGCTCAGCTTTGGCCGCTCAAGACCTTCGCGTACCGAAACCCTCTGCGCGGCTACGAGCATCTGCCCTTCGACGATGCTGTCCGAGAAGGGAGACAAATGCTTGGTGGCGTCGGGTATTTGTCGAATCACGAGTATCGTCAGTTCTACCGAGATGGACGCATCGCTGACGAGAACATCAACCGGGCGTTGCGGCGGGTAGGGCGCGGCGGAGACTCGGAGATTGTAGGGGCGGGTTCCCGCCGGATCGTCTCGTCGGAGGTATTCCGTCTTCATCTCCTCAATGAAATCGAGGCGCTGGAGCCTTCGCTTCTTGACTGGACGCTGAAGGCGGAGGGCCTTAGCAATCCCCTGAGAGAAGATCCACCGACTACGGATCTGTGGGGAAGCGTTTTTTCTGTCCCTGACGGCGACCAGCCGGGGGATTCGCAGCAAGATCCGCCCGCCTCTCTGGACGCGACCCTGCCGCGCGGACGTACGCTGGGGGATTGGCTTGACTCGTCAGCTGGAGCCTCGATTGTCGACCAGATCAACGGCCAGATGATCAAGTGGACGGCTGCTTTTCTCGACGAGGGATTAGCCGGCTGGGCGATGCCTTCGAGGAGTCGGGGCTTCTACGAGAGCTGGCGGGCGCTGGCCTCGTGCGATTTGTCCTGCCGCTTCCTCGGCATCAAGAACTTCGGACAGAAAGTCCGTTCACTGCCCGATTCGCCCGAGCAGGCGGTTGCGCTCTGCTTGAATCGGCTGGAGCTGCCGCCCGCCCGTTGGAAGGACTATCAGTCGCGCCACTTCGCTCAATTGCCCGGTTGGACGGGTTTTGTCCGATGGCGGAGCGAGAACCCCGAGTATCCCGGCCAGCATGAGCATCCGGTGGACCTGGTCCAGTACCTGGCGGTTCGGCTTTTCTACGAGGTCGAGCTCATCCATGCCTTTTGCGCGCGGGAGCTCCGTACTCCGGGGACTCTGTCCGCTATCACCTCCTACTTCCACAATGCTGGTCAGGGTGGGAAGCTAGCCGCGCAGGCGCCCCATCGAGAGGACGATCAAACGCTTGCGTTATGCCGCAATGCATGGCGACTCTTTCAGCTTGCCCGGCTCTTGGAATTGACTCCCAACCAAGTGCGAGCGCTGTCGTTCTCGGATCGGCAAACGCTGCTGGGATGGCTGGATCAATTTCCAGCGGACGACCACGGACCCGTCTGGCTCGAGGCTTATGAAGACGCTTACCGAGAGGGCCTGGTTGAAAAGTTATCGGGGCACCGCGGGAGCGACCGACTGAAAGACGAACATCCTCGAGCCCAGCTGATCTTTTGCATCGATGCGCGCTCGGAACCCTTTCGTCGTCACATCGAGTCGCAGGGGCCCTACGAAACTTTCGGGTATGCGGGATTCTTCGGTGTACCGATAAGCCATCAAGCCTTCGACAGCACGGGGTCTCTGGCCCTATGCCCTGTGCTGCTCAAGCCCAGGCACGCGGTTGCCGAAGCGGCTCGTCCCGGCGAGCAGGGGGCCCTGCAGACGTACGCATCGGGGACAAGGTGGCGGCGGTTGGGAGATGAGCTGTTTCACGACTTGAAGCAGAACCCGATTAGTTCCTTCATGCTGGTTGACGTCCTCGGACTGCTGTTCAACATTGGGTTGATCGGCAAGACTTTGATTCGGAAACCGTTTGTCGCCATTCGTGACTGGGTGAGGCAAAAATTCGAGCACCCGCTCAAGACTCAGATTCCATTTTCGAGGGGAGAGGAGGAGGAATCGCAGGCTGGACTGATACAAGGATTCACTCTCGCGGAGCAATCCGCCTTCGTCGAAAACGGCCTGATGATCATCGGCTTGACCGAACGCTTCGGCCGCTTCGTCGTCGTATGCGGGCACGGCGCTGTCTCGGAAAATAACCCTTACGCCGCGGCCTATAACTGCGGCGCTTGCGGCGGCGCTCCTGGCGACCCGAATGCCCGGGTCTTCGCCGCGATGGCGAACCGCCCAGAGGTTCGTCGTACGCTCGAACAAAACGGTCTCTCGATCCCTGAAGACACCTGGTTTCTGGCAGGCAAGCACGATACAACTACCGATCGAGTCGAATTCTACGACGTCGTCGATTTGCCGCCGAGTCACAGCGAGGACTTCCATCAACTGGCCCGAGACCTCGAGGAAGCGGGCGCCCGGCAGGCTCTCGAGCGTTGCGCTCGCCTTCCTCGCTCCCCGAAGGGGATGTCGCCCCAAGGCGCGTACGCCCATACGCAGTCTCGCAGCACTGACTGGGCGAACGCCCGGCCCGAGTGGGGTCTCTCGAGCAACGCTGCGTTCATCATCGGGCGACGCCGCATGACCGACGGGTTTGACTTGGATTCACGGGCGTTCTTGCACTCGTACAATTCGGATTCAGACCCCGACGGCGAGCTACTCGAAAAGATCATGACGGCGCCTCTGATCGTCGGTGAGTGGATTAACATGGAGTACTACTTCTCCGCCGTCGACCCTTGGTTCTACGGCAGTGGCAGTAAGGTAATCCACAACGTCGTGTCGGGTGTGGGTGTCATGCTTGGGAGTCAAAGCGATCTTCAGAGCGGCCTCCCTTTGCAGAGCGTGAATGACGGCGCTGTCCATTATCACGAACCCATGCGGCTGCTAGCCATCATCGAGGCTCCGAAGGAGCGAATCGGCGCGACGATCTTAAAGCATGCTGTTCTGCAGCAGGTCTTCCACAATCGATGGATGAACCTTCTAGCGCTCGATCCCGACACCCGTGAATTTCATCGCTATAATCCTGACTCTACATGGGCGGTCATGCCGCTCTCGCGGGCCGCGTAGCCATGAGCTCTCTGCTATCCACGACGCTGCCGCATAGGACTGTTGCGCTATTCGGTCTTTGGCTGTTGCTCTCCGAGAGCTACAATCTGCCGCATATGGCCATAGGCTTGTTGGCCGCCTTTGGCGTAGCCCTGCTGAACACGCATCGACTAGCCCCTCCCGAGTATAAGATTAACTGGCCCAGGGCGTTTGCATATGTACCTTGGCTGTTCGGGCGAATCTTGTTGAGCGGTGTACACCTATCGTATTTAATTCTTCATCCGCGTCTGCCTATCGCCCCTAAACTGTTTCGCCACCGGACTCAGTTAGTCGCCGAGCAGGTGGTCGTCGTCCTCGGCAACTCAATAACGCTTACTCCCGGCACCATCACCGTGGAGGCTAATGCCGATGAGTTCGTGGTGCACGCCATGGACCACGACTCGGCGCAGGATGTAACAACCTTCCGGCTCGACCGAAAGATTGCGACCCTGTTCGAGCGGAGGAAGGCTCGCCGATGACGGGATTCCATTTGTTCGTGCTCGACATCCTCGCGGTGATGATTATCATCTACTTGTATCGAGTGGTGCGCGGCCCCACGGTCTACGACCGGGTGTTGGGGCTAAACGGAATCTCGACGAAGGCGATCATCATCTTGGTCGTCATCGGCACCGTCTACGAGCGGGTCGATATGTTCGTCGACATCTCGACGGGCTACGCCCTTCTAAATTTGGTGGGTGCGCTAGCCATCGCGAAATACTTAGAACAGCGAGGGGCCGTCTAAATGCTGTTCCTCGCCGCCGGTCTCATGCTCGTTGGGCTTTTCTTTCTGCTGGTAGCAGCGATAGGGATGGTTCGTCTGCCTGACGTATTCTCACGGTCTCATGCTGTCGCGATAACTGATTCACTAGGAGCGGCATTCCTTCTCACCGGTCTGGCCGTTGAGCAGGGGTTCAGCCCCAACGCCCTCAGGATACTTGTCGTCCTTGCGTTGCTCTATACGCTGAATCCCGTCATCGCGCATGCCACGATTCGGGCGGCGCATCGATCCGGCGTGAAGCCGTGGAGCCGGGAGAGCGAATGACTTACTCGTTTGAGCTGCCGTTGTTGGTTCTGTTGATTTTGACCGCGGGAGGTGCGATCGTCGTCAAAGACCTCATCAGCTCGGTCTTCATCCTGGGTTCGTACAGCTTTTTCCTGGCGCTTGTCTGGGCGTGGTTGGGAGCCGTGGACGTGGCGTTTGTCGAGGCTGTTGTCGGAGCCGGACTGGCCACGGTTTTCTTTCTGCTCACGCTGTTCGGCACGGCGCCGAAAGATACTGTCATCGATCGTCCTCCGCCGCCGATTGCCGCCCTCATCGGGTTACCGGTGCTTGGATTGCTGCTGCTATACGCAGCCAACGACCTGCCGGCGTTTGGAGATCCGGGCTCGCCGGCCAGCGTACATGTCTCGCCCTACTATTTGGAAAATAGCCTGGCCGAAACTCAGACGCCGAACGTTGTAACCGCTGTGCTAATGGACTATCGCGCCCTGGACACTCTCATGGAGACGGCCGTAATCTTTACGGCCGGCATCGCTTGCTGGCTGGTGCTGAGGAGGAAGGTCGCATGATTCAGTCGCCGCATGACAGCGTCATTGTCCGCCGGTCGGGTGAGTTCTTGATTCCTCTTGTGCAGCTTTTCGGGCTGTACGTCTTGTTCTTCGGCCAATACGGGCCCGGCGGCGGGTTCGTTGGGGGGGTCATGTTGGGAGCAAGCCTCATCGCGGGCATGCTCATATTCGGTTTCGACGGACAACCCGCGGCATTGGCAAGGAAGGTACTGAAAGGCGACGGCCTGGGGCTGATTATCTTCGTGGGCTTAGGGGGATTGTGCTTGATCGGAGGCGGCGAGTTCTTAAATTACTCACACCTACAGGTACCGGGCCTCGACGCTCCAACGCAACGCCATCTGGGCATCATCGTGGCTCAGATCGGCGTTGCGATCGATATTGCGGTGGCCGCGATCTCGATTGCTTTCAGTTTGTCCGCTGCCAGTCGCGACGAGGAACCCAATGCTTGAACTGATCCAGGCATGGCTGCAGCGGCCGAACTTTATCGCCTTCGTAATCTTGTTCTTATGGGGCCTGTATATCACCGTCGCTCATCACAACCTCATTAAGAAACTGATTGGACTATACCTGGTCCAGACCAGCGTCATCTTTTTCTTGGTCACTACCAGCGCCAAGACAGGGGCGACTGTTCCCATCTTGTTTCCTGACGCGAGTTTCGTCGGAATGGAGACGTACGTGAACCCGCTGCCTCACGTCCTGACATTAACCGCGATCGTGGTCCAAGTCGCGACGCTTGGGGTATCTCTGGCGTTGGTGGCGGCTATCTATCGGCACTTTGGCACGCTGAATGAGGATGAGATCTTGAAGAGGCTGGAATGACCCAGCATCTTCCAGCATTGGTTTTCCTTATACCGCTCGCCACCGCGATTTGCGTCCCGCTGATCGCGCGCAAAGACGAGCGGCGCTGTCGGCCAGCGACCCTGGCGGCTCTTTCCGCGATGGCGATGATGGCCTTGGTGAGTCTTTCGTTCGTTCTAACCGAGGGTGAGGTTCGCTACTCCTTTGGCGGCTGGGCGCCACCGGTTGGCATTGAGTGGGTGGCGGATGAGGTGGCCGCCATCGTGGTCGCCGTTATGAGCGTGCTGGCTTTGGTGTGCGTAGTCTATTCCGCACCGTTTTCGACAGACCCGCTTAAGGGACGAATGATTCCGTACTACACAATCGTTCTTCTGTTGGTGTCGGGCCTTTCAGGAGTGATCTACTCCGGAGATCTATTCAACATATTTGTGTTTCTCGAAATTGTGGCGCTTTCGGCATATGCGTTGGTGGCCATACCTGGTGGACGGGCGTTGGTTTCGGCGTTTCGGTATCTCATCATGGGCGCGCTGGGAGCGTCGTTTTACCTGCTTGGCGTGGCCTATTTCTATGCGGCCACCGGTACGTTAAACATCGCCGATCTCGCCCAGCGAATCCCTCATCTGCTCGAGTCCAGGGCCGTGGTTGGCGGATTGGTCTTCATGTTTATCGGACTTGGAATCAAGATGGCGCTGATTCCGCTTCACGCATGGCTGCCCGACGCCTACTCTGACGCTCCGGGCGCCACATCCCCTCTTCTTGCTGCCCTGCTGACGAAGGTTGCGCTCTTGGCGTGGGTGCGAATCCTGTTCTGGGTCGTCGGCTCACAAGAGGGGGCGCAACCGGTTGATCTTTTCGCGCTCGTGTGCGCTCTCGGAATTATCGCATCGGTCGGCGGGGCCCTACTCGCATTGAGCCAAACAGAGCTTAAGAGGATGTTTGCCTATGGAGGCATAGCGCATATTGGGCTAATACTGATCGGCGTCGGGCAGGGCAGCCATACGGGGCTGACGGGCGGTCTGCTTTATTTGGTCAACGATGCCGTGATGCAGTGCGGGCTATTCATTCTGGCGGGCGTTCTAGCCCATCAGTATGGAGTTCGAACCCTGGATGAGCTCGGCGGGGCGAAGATCCGAAGTCCGTGGATAGTAGGAGCATTCGTCGTCGCCGCTGTGTCGATGGTTGGCCTCCCCCCCACAGGCGGTTTCTTCGGAAAATGGTACATCGTTCTCAGCGTCGTTGAGAGTTCCAACTATGTCGCCCTGGCGGCCATCATCCTCACAACGGTGCTCACGATGGGGTATTTTGTTCGAGTCTTGGAGCGACTGTTCCGAGATGGCCAGGAATCGCCAGGGGCGCCGGCCGTAGAGACGCCGCTAGCGTTCCGCGTCAGCATCGCTGTGCCGGCCGCTGGAATGATAGGCCTTGGGCTGTGGAGCGATCGACTCGTGACCGTTCTACTGGACGCGACCGGGGGACTCGGACTGTGAACGCACGGATGGGAGTCACCGAATAGCATGTCGGTCTACGCACTCATTCCCCTGCTGCCTCTATTGGCGTTTCTAATTCTCGCCTTCGGGGGAAGGTTTCTTGGCGAGGCAAGTCACAAAGTAGGCGCGCCCGCGGTCGGTCTCGCTTTGGCTCTTTCGATAGGCGCTTTCATCAGTGTTGCCACCAGCGGACCGATCTCGATTCCCTTTTATCGATTGCTCGATGTCGGCAGTCTGACGGTCGACGTCAATTTGTACGTTGACCAACTTACGGTGTTGCTGCTGCTGTTGGTCACCGGGGGCAGCTTCGTTGTTCATGTCTACTCGGCGAGTTACATGATCGGCGATCCGCGGTACAGCCGATTTTTCGCTGTGATGGCGCTCTTCACGTTCGCGATGGTGATGTTGGTGATGAGTAACAATCTGCTCGTCACTTACATGTGCTGGGAAGTGATGGGGATCTGTTCGTACTTGCTCATCTCACACTGGGCGCATCGACAGGCGGCCTGCCGTGCCGCTACGAAGGCGTTCCTGGTGAATGCCGTAGCGGACGTAGGCCTCGGGTTCGGCGTCATCTTGACATTTGCAACCTATAGAACGCTCGACATTCAGCAGATTCTCTCGGCAGCCTCAAGTGTCGTTGCGACGGATATCAATCTGCTGGCTTGGTTTGGTTTCGATTACGCCGTCGCACCGAACACGTTGATCACCCTTTGCTTGTTGATCGGCGCCCTAGGGAAATCGGCGCAGTTTCCAATGCACGTTTGGCTTCCCTTCGCAATGGAGGCCCCAACCCCTGTGTCGGCCCTGATTCATGCCGCCACGATGGTGAATGCCGGACCGTTTCTGCTGGTCCGACTCAGCCCTCTGGTGCTGCTTGCTCCCAACATAATGATCGTGATTGCTATCGTCGGCGCCACAACCGCCCTATATGGAGGCTTGGTCTCGCTGACGCAGCCGGACATAAAGAAACTGCTGGCATATTCTACGATCAGCCAGATAGGCTTCATGGTCTTTCTCTGTGGCATCGGGGCGTTTGTTGCGGCGATCTTTCACTTGTTAGCTCACGGCTTTTTGAAGGGCTTCCTGTTTCTTTCGACCGGCAACGCCCTCAACTCCGCCAGCTCACACTCACACACCGAAGGCGACGGGCACGTCCCCACCGGAGGCGTCGCCCGCTCCGGTTTGTTTGGGGCTTTGCTGCTGGCTTGCATTCCGCCATTCTTGCTTTTCTCGGGGCCGTACGAGCGGATGTGGAGCGCCCACCAACTGCCGTCGGCGCGAATCGCGTTTTGGGTGATCGCTCTGAGCACTGTGTTTTTGACGGCAAGTTACACGTTTCGGGCCGTCATGTCTCTGTTCCAGCAGACTCTTTCAGGCCCGGCCGCCGTTAGGCCACGTTTGTTTTCACCAGCGCACGTCCCCAGCCTTGCAGTGGCGGCGGTGCTAGTGGTCGGTCTTCTTATTCCCTTTTGGTCATGGTTCACGGCGTTCTTAGCGCCCGCGCTAGGGGCTCAGCAGGTCAGCTTGGAAGAGCTATCGCCCGGGGGCGGCTACTCGCCTTGGCTTGTGTTGCCGCTGCTGGCGGCGATCGGGGGGTGGAGCCTGTCATATTACGTTCACCTGAACCCCAGCCCGACGTCTCTAGGACGCGGTGAGTGGGCAAGGACCGCGTATGTGTTCCTGCTCAATAAGCTCTATGTTGATGAGATTTACGAAGCGTGCGTGGTCCAGCCGGTGATTCGATTTTCGAGGTGGTTGTGGCGCGACGTGGATGTCCGAGGGATTGACGGCGCGATTCGAGCGGTTGCCGGTTCTTCGCGACACTTCTCTCGGTGGCTCGACGGGTCGGTTGAAGCGCGCGGAGTTGACGGTTCGATTCGAGGGATAGCAAGTTCGGCGCTGCGGCTATCTTCGTGGCTATGGACGGCAATCGAAGTTCGTACCGGGGATCGGGCCATCAGAGGCGGTGGAATCGCGGCGGTGCAACTTTCGGGCTGGCTGTGGAGGATCATCGACATTCGCGGGACGGATCAGGCCTTGGAGCGCCTGGGCCGCCTAGGGGAAGGCGCCGGCGAGGCGCTTCAAAGGATTGAGCCGAGAACGCTTCAGCGCCATTTGGTTGTCATCGTCTTTTGGCTGGTGTTGGCTATCGGTCTGTCGTACTGGCTTGCACTATGAGACTACTTAACGCAATATCGGGTCTTCCGTTCCGCAACGACCTGCGCCGCGCTCGGGCCAATGTCCGGCCGCTGGCTTCGACCCGTGCCGGTATTGTTATGCGCCTTGCCGGCGGGAATGTCCAGCGTGAAGGCGGCGGGAACAGCATTACGGCGTGCATGCGAGTTCCTCCGCGGAATGGCCGATCGCTCGAAGCGCGCCAAGTAGGGGGTCTTCTATGAGTGCCGTCCTGACCGATCATCTGATTACTTTTATGATTGCCGCCCCATTTCTGGGGATCCTCGTACTGGTCTTCGTGCGAGGCGAGGAGTGGGTTCGGCGCTTTGCACTCGGCAGCACACTAGTCACGCTAGGACTCTCTCTCGCTCTGTGGACGGCTTTCGATTCCACGCAACACGAGATGCAGTTTGTGGAGCGCTCGGAGTGGATGCCCACGTTCAATATTCACTACGCGGTGGGCGTAGATGGCATCAGCATGCTTCTCGTCATGCTTACGACCCTGTTGTCCCCGATCTGTATTCTGGCCTCGTGGAAATCGATCGATACCAAGGTGAAGGCCTTCATGATCCTGATCCTTCTAGTTGAAGGCGCCATGATCGTAGTCTTCACCGCCTTGGACTTGTTTCTTTTCTTCATGTTGTGGGAAGTCACGATGATTCCCATGTATTTCATGATCATCCTCTGGGGCGGCCCAGACCGAATAGCCGCTGGGCTCAAGTTCGTGCTCTATAGTTTGACCGGCAGCCTCTTGCTGCTAGCGGGGATTCTCGGACTTTACTTGGAAGGCGGACACACGTTCGATCTTCTGGCCTTGACAGAACAGACATACGCCTCAGATGTCCAGTTTTGGATTTTCCTTGCTTTCCTTTTGGCTTTCGCCGTCAAGTTGCCGATGGTTCCGTTTCATTCGTGGCTTCCCGACGCTCACTCAGAAGCCCCCACTGCCGGCAGCGTGATTCTGGCGGGCGTGCTCTTGAAAATGGGCGGCTACGGGTTCTTGCGCTTCTGCCTTCCCATACTTCCGGAAGCTTCCGCGACGTTCGCGCCTCTTATTCTGTGGTTCTCTGTCGCGGCCATTCTCTATGGAGGATGCCTAGCTTTAGCTCAGACTGACCTCAAAAAGCTTGTGGCGTATTCTTCGGTTTCTCATATGGGATTCGTCACACTCGGGATCTTCGCGTTCAACAGTCAGGGAATCCAAGGTGCTGTCCTACAGATGTTTACTCACGGCATAACGACGGGCGCGCTGTTTTTGGCTGTGGGTCAACTATATGATCGGACGCATAGCCGCTCGATCAGTGATTATGGCGGCCTGCACAAACCAATGCCTCGTTTCGCTGTGTTCCTGGCGATCTTCTCAGTGGCCTCTTTTGGCTTGCCCGGCGCGTCGAATTTCATAGGCGAGTTCCTCGTGCTGGTCGGAACCTCCGAAACCAGCTTTGTCAGGGTGTTGCTGGCCATGGTCGGAATTGTCCTTGCGGCAGCGTACATGCTCTGGATGCTGCAGCGTGTAGTCCTGGGGGAGGCGTCAACACGGGCGGCCGCAATTCTTCCCGATCTCAACACAAGAGAGACAGTGACCCTCGTGCCTTTGGCGATCATGGTGTTCGTCGTCGGGCTCTACCCAGGCCCCATCATGGAGCTATTAGACGCCACCGTTGCTAATCTTGTGCAGCAGACAACGGGGCTTATGCCGGTCGAGGTGACGGCGCTCAAATAGCCGGGCAAGCCGAGCGATCCCGCCATGGCTTGGCGAAGCGCAAGGCCCGCGCCATGAAACCCTGCGCCATGAAACAACCGGCTCGACGGCCAGTCCGATTTGCCCGAATCCTCGCGAAGCCAAGTCCTACTGTAGCCTCGCCAGCTTGCCCGCCGCGCGGGTAGTTGGTGAGATTCGTGGTGCTAGCCTGAGAGCATAAAGGGCATGCGGATTTCCCCCAATTCTTCGGTTCTTAGTTGGCTGGCTGCCCTTATGTTGACGGGGGCGAGCGGTGCCGCGGCAGACTTCGCGCCCGACGAGGAGTGGGCGGCGTCGGGCTTTGTCCGTGCAGATCGGCTGAGGTGGGACTCGGACGAGCTCGGCGTTGGTGACTTCCCTCTAAGCGTTCCCCTGACGGTCGTCATCGCGCGCGGTTCGAATTGGACTCCGGCTCGCGTGCTGCGCCAGGTTCGAAAGACCGCCGCAACACTTGCTGGGTGCGAAATAGTGTTGGGACCCGTGACGCTAGTGAGGGCCCAGCTGCCGACGGGCGAGCATGATATCGACACGGTGGTTGAGCCCGCCGGCCCCCAGACTCCCGCGGACGTTCGCGAGATTGCAGGCAGGATTCCCAGGACGGCGGAACGGCCGGTTGCAGTCTTCGTGGGCCAGCTCAACGGAGACGCCGCGGTGGCGCGATCCTATCGGCGAGCCCCCGGGGTTTCAGAGGCCGAGCAGAGAGAGCATCCCTACCTCAACACGATCTGGATTTCCTATAGGGCGCACTGGATGGATCGGTCCGACGAAACGTACTCGCCCCTCGCTCATGAGCTTGGGCATCTGCTGTGCGAGTGTGGACACACGGGCGGCGAACATCGCCATTTGCTTCACGAGAAGCGCAATTTTTTGGGCGCCGACGTACTGCCTGAGCACTGCGCTGCGTTCCGAAGGAGTCGTTTGATTCAACAGATTGCACGGCCTTGATTCAAGGCAAAACAATTTGAATTCTCCCCATAAATAGTTTCGGCTCTTCCGGGTTCGTAGTCGACGGAGGGTGGCCCGATGACGAGGGGTCTCAGCCCGGCGCGGCGGAGTGTCGCCACTGAAACGCGACTTGACACCCGCCCGAAAGACCCCTTCCGAGAGTGCTTCAGGGGCACGGTTATGCTGTTCAATAGCTTCGAAAACGCGTTCGCACGAGAACTCGGGCAGGTCGTACGGCGTGCAAGGCTCTTGGGCTCCGAGCGATCTGAGCTGGAATTTCTACGGCGGTATCCATGAGAAGTTCGAGGTCATGGCGAACCTTGTGAATCCATCCAAGCGAACGACGAGACATCGAACGCCACGTCTGGGGAGAAGGGCTAACTACGCACGGCTCAGACCGAAGGAGTAGCGCGCTAGCGCCGCCGCCGCATACCTGTCGCGCGTCCGCCGACGGGCAAGAGCCGGCCCCGGCCCCGACGAAAACGTGACCGCAGTGAGCGCTTCCCCAGTTTGTTCAGCGTTGCGATAGCTGCGCTTCGCTTTTCGTTCCACTCGTCCAGGTCGTCTCTTTCGGAGGGATCGAATCGCGTAATCTGGCTGGAGCCGTTCGCTACGACGGACACCTGTCCCGCCCGAAGGCGCTGCTCCTCTCCGGTCGCAACCAGAAATCCTTGCCCCCGGAACACGCGCAGCGAGCGCTCCACCGCGGGAGAGATGTCGAGACGGTAGAGACCACGATCGCGGATTCGGAAGGTCGCGTCGCCGTAGCTGACCTCGACACCGCAATCCCTTGAAAGCCGGCTAACGGCAACGATTACCGAACCATCCAAAACCTCTACCGTTGCTTGGCTGACATCGTCCGATAGCAGCCGAACCTCGCTAAAGGGCGCGACGCGAAGAATGGAGCCAGGCCCCAAGAGGATTTCCGCACGTCCCTCCTCAGTACGTAGCGTCTGTCCCTCGGCAATTCGAGTGAAGCGGTCCGGGTCGTGGGACACGATCTTATTCCCAACGAGTACTTGACCTTCAAGGTGGTGCACGAGCCCTGCCCGGACTGAGATTACAACTTGGGACTGTCCTACTGCTGTCGACAGCGACAATAGAACCAGCAATCGACCAGCAAATCGAAACATTGCTTCAGGCCCTCCGTGCTTCAGCTAGGGTGTCGTTCTCTGAATGAGCGCGATCGCCCGTCGGCACGTCGAGCAAATCCATGTCTCGGCTGGTCACGTCGTACATGGCCCCGACGATGGCGATACGTCCCTCCTGAACCAGACGGTCAAGCAATTGACTGCGCTCCCGTATTGACTGCACCCCTCGGGCAACGTTTCGGCGGGCCGCTCCCTTCGGTACACTAAGCTTCCTCACCCTCATCAGGATAGATCATTACCTGTATTACCTGTAAACCATCCAACAGATCTATAGACCTCGAATCCACGCGCGAGCGGCAGAACTCACCGGAGGACGTTCGGCCTCAACGACCCCTATGCTGATGTAGCGCTGATCAAGAATGAGCGATTCCTGGGTCGCCGCCGGGGCAGACAGGCCTCAGGTCTTAAACTTGCTGACCAACTCGTGTAGCTGCGTGGACATTCTTGAGAGCCCTTGTGCGGATTCCGGTGTGTTGTTGGTCCCCCCAGCGGTATCCTGGGCGGGCCGTGGCCACCCCGCCAACGTTTGCACCAGACCCCGCGGGCGGCTTCGCCCACATTGCGGCTGATTTCGTTGGTCGTCGCGGACTACTCCTCCACCGGCGGGGGCGATGCTGTTCGCGATGTCGCTTGTCTGGCCGATGATCGTGCCGACCTGGCCGATTCCCTCGACCGCGCCTTGGCTGCCGCTCTGAATGGCCTCGATCTACCGCTCCCGCGCTCCCGCGTATAGTGATGCTGACGCTGAGGAGTCAGGGTCTTTTCAGGCATGGGCGATGCAGGGGAGAATCTGGCTTACCTGCGTCAGCTCATCCGGCATGCTACATCTTTAGCCGAACAGAGCGAGGAATACAAGGGCTTTGATCTGGATGCGCGGAGATGATCTGTCTGAGCGTTCACCCTCGTTCGTGAGGCTGCGACGGATGCTGACCAGCACAAAAAAGAGCCGGTGCAATTGTGCGCCTGCATCGTGGATGTGCAGTGAATGGTCGGCCCCGTCGTCGCGATGCGGGTGAATTTACCACCAAAACCTGCTTCTTTCCGTTCCTGTCGGACTTGCTGACAGCGGCTATCGGTCGCGACGCACCTGCCGCCCATGGGTAGCGACCCGATTCGCGTTGAAACACAAAATAAGGGGCTCAGCGGAAGCCCGACACCTTGCGACTTCTCGACGCCGAGCGCGCTGCCGGCTGTGGTGGATCCGTGTACGATGGGGGACAGTTTTCACCGTGGTTGTGAATCCACACCGCCACCTCTACTGTTGTGTCGGCTGCGAGGAGTACGCGCGAGTGCGGTGCTATAGTAAGTTCGCAGCTTCACGGGAGGTCTGTCCGCCCACGTCTGGCCTCGCGTTGGTCCGGCTCTTGGATTCTCTTTTCCTGTGTGGCTGACGCGCTCCGCTCGCTCATGCCCCTGAGGATGGTCTGACGTATTTCCCGGACAGGCATTCTAGCTGTGTCGGCTTTGATTTCTCCCAGGAGATGCCCCGCGAAACCTAGGCGTAGCGCAATAGGACCTGCGATGTGGACGACACGACTCTCTGTAGTTTTCGCGCTCTCGATGGTTTTAATCGCCAGTCCGCTGAACGCAAATACGGCAGATGACATCAAGCGCGCCGGAGCTGATGGCGACTATGGGACGGTCTTGCGCTTGGCCATGCCATATGCCCAGAAGGGAAACCCTATGGGGGCCTACTTTGTTGGCGCGGCCTATGAAATGCAGGGGAAGTACAGTCAGGCGATTAAGTGGCTCACCTCGTCAGCCGACTCCGCAGCTGACGAATCGTGGCAATGGGCGCGCCATGCACAGTGGCATTTGTACCTGATCCTCAAGGAGAACCACCCGGGTCTGCCACAGAACCCATCAGAAGCCAACAGACGGCTGCGTCAAGCAGCAGAAAACGGATTACCCATGGCTCAACACAACTACGCGTCGTATTTGTGGCAGGATGAAGGCGAGCTTGAGAGAGCGCGGGCGTGGTATGAGAAAGCAGCCAATTCTGGACAAGTTGAATCCAAAGTAAATCTCGCTATTTTCCTACTCCAGGGGAAGGGCGGATCTCGGGACACGGACACAGGTATTCGTTTGCTTCAACATGCCTCAGAGTCAGGAGTTGCCGTGGCGCAATTCATGCTCGGTCAAGTCTATCAAGAAGGGATCGCCACGGTTCAGAATTATGTCCTCGCGCATGCATGGTACAGCTTGGCCTCAGCCCTAGGCGACCGAAGAGCTCGCGAAGCTCGCAACCGCCTGGCGGCGCAAATGAGTCTTGCGCAACTAGAGCAAGCCCAGCAAGAAGCGGCGGGGTGGAGTGAGCATCTGAGAGCTTGGCGAGAAAAAGAACAACCCACAGGCATCCGGGCGCCGCAACGGGAAGATGATTGATCCGGACCGCGACAATGGCCCTTCGTTAGCGAAGAACGTCTGAGGCGCCCGAAGGGAGTCCTCATGCTCTAATGTGTTCCCGACACTTAACGGCTGAGGCCACGAGGAGCCGAGCGACATCTCTATCGCGATGATGTCGGTCCGCTGTGCTGTTGCTCGCCGACAACGCTGGCTCAGTTCGTCTACGACTTTCTTCCCCCAAAAGCCATAGTTCGGACGCCGAGGCGAGATTCGGGATTCACGACCCAAATGGCAAAACTCGGTGTAGCTGATAGTAGAGGACGGGCGTTGCCAGCAGCGAGAGAATCAGCGACACGGTAACGCCGCCTACGACGGCGATCGCTAGGGGCTGTAGGATCTGCGCGCCCGCGCCTAGTCCGAGCGCAAGCGGCGCCATGCCGAGGATGGTTGCAAGAGCCGTCATGATGATCGGCCGCAGACGGCGGCGCCCGGCACGAAGGAGCGCTTGTCGCAACGGCAGGCCTTGCGCGCGGAAGAACTGTTCCGAGTCGAGCATCAGGATTCCGTTCTTGTGCACGATGCCGACGACCATGATCATGCCCATGAACGAGCAGATATTCAAAGTAGAGCCGGTGATCCATAGCGCGGCCAGCGAACCGGAGCCGCACAAGATAGTCGCCGCGAGAATCGCCAGCGGTTGGGCGAAGGCGCGAAACTCGAACACCAGAACGATGAATATCAGCAGGATCGAGCCGACCAGGACTTGTGTCAGTCCACGAAACGACTCCTGCTGAATCTGGTAGAGGCCGCCGTATTCGATGTCGGTTCCCGCTGGTATCTCGACTTCGTTGGCGAGCCGCTGTTGGATTTCGCTGATTGTCGAACCCAGGTCCCTGCCGGAAAGCTGCGCCGTGACCACGACGGCCTCTTTGAGGTTGTAACGGTGGATTTCGCGCTGCCCTTCGTCTAGGGTTACATCGGCGATACTCGCCATCGGGATGGTGACGCCCGAAGCCGAGGTTACGAGCGTTGCGTCGAGGTCGGCGACTCGTGAACGCCGATGTTCCGGATAGCGTACTCGAATCCCATAGATACGGTTCCGGACGATCGTCTCGGAAGCTCGAATTCCGTCCAGCGCCGCGGCCTGGAGATCGGCCACCTGCTGGGTCGTGAAGCCGGCCCTCGCGGCCTTCACCGGATCGACTCGAAAGTTCGCCGCCGGACCGATAACGACGTTCTGGTTCATCACATCGACTACGCCGGGAACGCCGGGCAACCAGTCTTCGACTCTTTGCGCGATGTCGAGGGCGGTAGCGGGGTCGGGATGGGAGATTTTGATCTCGATCGGTTCAGGCGACCAGGCCAAGTCGCCGACGAGATCTTCAAGAATGTGGGGGAACTCGACCTCAATTGCGGGCTCGCTTGCGACGATGCGCCGGCGGATTTCGTCGGTGACTTCGGCGAGAGGCCGGCGAGGGAATGCCTCCAGCTTGACCAAGAAATCGCCCGTATTCGGTTCAGCGATCGCCAGCGCCAAACGCGCGCCCGTCCTGCGGGAATAGCTCTCCACTTCTGGCGTATCGCGCAGGATGTCTTCGACGTGCAACAGCACACGGTCGGTCTCTTCGAGTGAAGTGCCGGAGGGCGTGACGTAGTCGAGTACGAATGCGCCCTCGTCGACTTCAGGCAAGAAGCCGCTGCCAAGGCGAAAGTAGATCGCCCCAGAAAGCGCGACAACTAGTAACAAGCACAGAAGCGCTACTCCGGAACGCTCCAAACAGATGGCCAACCAGCGGCCGTAGCGCTCTGCGACGGCTCGCATCAGACGACCTTCGCCGGCTTGTTCCGCTTCCTCGAGCGTTTCGGCCCTAGGCCCTTGCCCCGGGCGGAGCAGGCGCTTGGCCAGCACCGGGGTGAAAAATATGGCAAGGGCAAGGGAGGCTAGCAGGGCCGTCACCATGGTCGCGGCCAACGAACGAAAGAAGACCGCGGCGATTCCACCGATGAAAATCAGGGGGACGAAGACCATGATCGGCGTTAGTGTCGATCCGATCAGAGCAGGCGTCAGCTCCGTGATGGCATCGCGGGCTGCCTCGGCTCTCGACCGCCCCATGGAGCGGTGGACACTGATGTTTTCCACCATGACGATGGCGTCGTCGATAACAATTCCGACGCAAGCGGCCATGCCTCCAAGCGTCATCAGGTTAAAGCTCATCGAGAACCATTCCATAAACACCACCGCGATCAGCAGCGAAATGGGAATCACCACAGCGGCGATTAGGGTGGTGCGCCAGTCCTTGAGAAAGGCCATCAACACGCCGACGCTCAACAAAAGCCCAAGCAGTATGGCGTCCCGAACGCCAAGGATCGAGTCGCGTACGAGAATCGATTGGTCGTAAAAAGTGGCGAGATGAATATCGGCGGGCAAGGTGCGTTCGATTCGTTCGATTTCTTCATTGACCTCCTGTGCGATCCGGAGGGCGTTGCCGTCGGGCTGCTGCAGCACGTTGATGAGCACGGCTGGGCGGCCATCGGCGGTGACGATGTTATAGACGGGCCGCTCTCCTTTCGCGACTTCGGCGACATCCGCGATCCGAACAGGGATGCCGTCAAGAACAGCCACTACGGCCTGCTCGATCTGCTCCCTCTCACGCATCAGGCCCGTGACTGTCGTGAGGTACAGGCGGTAGTTTTCTTGGATCATCCCGCTCGCTGAGATGATGTTGCTCGAGCGGATCGAGTCCACGACTTTGCTCAATCCCAGCCCGTATCGGTTGAGCTTCGCGGGATCGACGATGACGTGGAATTCGGGTTCGCGCCCACCCACGATGCGCGCCTCCATCACGCCGGGTATGCGGTACAGCCGCGGAGCGATATCCCAGTAGGCCAGTTCCCAGAGCTCGGCGAGACCGCGGTCAGGCGACGTCAGACTGAAGCCGACCGTTGGGAAGACCGAAAAGGTCAGGCGGTTGATGTAGAAGCTTGACTCCGGCGGCAGCGTGGGAACGATCTGCGCGATCTCGCCTTGCACGAGCTGCAGGGCGTCGACAATGTTGACATCCCAGCGAAAGAATACGCTGATCTCGGTTTCCCCGCGTGCCGTAACCGAGCGGATGTCGGTCACACCAGGAATTCTGCGAGCTGCCTCTTCGAGTCGGCGCGTCACCGTGACCATCTGCAGGTCAACCGGCGTCACGCCGTTGTCGACGAGGATGACGACTCGCGGAAAGTCGGTCTGCGGAAAAAGTGAAACCGGCAGGCTGAAGGCGAAGACCAAACCGGCCAGGGAGAACGCCAGGGCTACCAGAACCAGCCCTTTCCCGTAAGCTTCGACGAAACGGGCGAGCGAATCTGATTTCATCGAGCCGGCTCCGCCTCACGGACGGTTAGGCCTTCGGACAATCCATAGCCGCCCTCAACGACCACGGTTTGGCCCACTTCGATCCCTTCGAGAATCTCGACGGTTGCACCAGCCACGACGCCCACCTGAACGCGGTGCTCGTGCACTCGATGATCGTCCCCGACGCTCCATACAATCCCGAAAGAGCGATCGCGCTCGAACTCAATCGCTGCGAGTGGAACGGTCACGGCTTGTGGATGTTGTCCGGTAATGACCGTAACTTCGCCGAACACGCCCGCCTTGATTTCGCCTCCCGTGTTCGGAATCTCGCACCACGCCTCAACGGTCCGTCGCGCCGCGTCGACCGCTTGGTTGACCACTGTCAGCTTCCCGGAGCGAGCGGCGGCAGGGTCGTCTAAACTGACGAATCGGCAGACCTGCTGGGACCGCAGCTGGCCTGCCGACTCTTCGGGAAACTGGCCGCGAGCCACGGCAACCGACAGATCCATCACGGTAAAGATTGGGGCGTCGGGCCGAGCCATGTCGCCGGGGTAGAGGAACTGCTCGGTGATGAACCCGGCAGAGGGACTCTCGACTCGAGCAAAGGCCAGTTGGGCTTCGACTAAATCCACCCTCGCTTCGGCTTGGACTAGGCGGCTCTCAGCGATGCGTATGTCTTGCCGGCGCGACTGCCCCTTTAAGAGTTCGAGAGACCGCTGAGCTACGCGCTGCGCGGTCTGGGCCTGCTCGAATTGTGTTCTTGCAATCAGCAGATCGCGTTCGGGCAGAGCCCCCTCTGCGACGAGCGATTGACGGCGTTCGAAGATTAGCTTGGCTTGTTCCAACGCCGACGCCGTGCGCTCGACCTCCCCTTGCGCTCGTTCGACATCCGCGGGCAGAGTCCCGGTAGACGTCTTTTCGAGCGTCGCCTGGGCGTCGGTGACTTGCGCTTTGGCTTCGGCGAGTTGGGCGTCAAGGTCTGCCGCGCTCAGCCAAGCCAGTGTCTGTCGCTGGGTTACCCGGTCTCCCTTGCGGGCGCCCAACCGTGCGATCGGCGCCGTCAGCTTCGAAGCGACCTTGGCTTCGGACCTCGGGAAGATCGTCGCCGGGGCGCTGACGACTTGCTCGATGTCTTGTAGGGTTGCTTGCGCCGTTCGTACTTTGACGACCATCTCCGGCTCGGCGTCCTCTTCAGGCGGAGCACAACCCAACAACGCCAGCAGGGCCAAGATGAGCGTTTTGCTTGAAACGCTCATCGCCCTGCCGCCGCCACGTATGCCGCGAGCGCCCGATGGTATTCCGCTAGCGCCGCGTAGAATCCCCCGCCGGCCGAAGTGACTTGCTCTTGCGAGAGCACGACGTCGAGCGCGGAACCCTCGCCGTTGTCATACAGCAATCTCACCAGGCGCAGGTTCTCTCTCGCATCGGCGAACTCGCTTTCGGCCATCGAAATCCGTTCCTGCGACGACTGCACTCTCGATCGCGCGGCGAGGTACTCGCGGGTGAATGCTCTTTCAGCCGAAGCGCGCTCGAACTCTACTTGTTCGAGTTGAAAACGCGTTGCCCGCACTTCGCTGCGAGTCCGGAACCAGTCGAAGACAGGGATGTTGAGGTTGACGTACGCAGCGTACCCGCGCTGGTCGCCCCGGACCTGATTCGCATCCAACCCATACTGGAAGACGACATCGGCTTGGGGCTTGAGGCCGGCTCGTGCGATATCTCGCTGAGCGTCAACGGATCGGCCCAAAGCCGCCAGTCGTTCGAGCTCCGGTCGACGCTCGAGTGCGTCCCTCGCTTCCCCCGGGGCCTGTTCGGGTGTTTCAGCCACTGGTACGGCCGTCTCGAGCACATCTTCGATCAGCAGTTCGCGGTCCGCGTCGTCGGTCCAAAACGATGCGAGAATCTGATTCGCCAACCTTGCGTTGAGGCGAGCTCGGCTGAGCCGCCGCTCGAACTGTGAGCGCTGCGCTGAAGCCTTGAGCAAATCGGCACGAGAGGCTTCACCCTGCAGTTGGCGGGCGCGGACGCGGCGCTCGAACTCGCGTACTTCGGTGAGGCTCCCCTGCTCTAGAGCGACAAGCCGCCGAGCCAGCAGCACATCGTAGTAAGCTACCGCGACGGCTCGCCGCAGGTCGCGGATGGCGATCTTGAGGTCGGCTGCTGCGATATCACGCCCTGCGCGAGCGAGCGCCAGCCCCGCCCGCAACCGGCCGGAGAGATCGAGAGTCCAGCTCGCATCGGCAGTCGCCAGGTATTCGCGCAAGCCATTGAGCGCCACGAAACTGAACGGATTCGGACCATCCCGTAGAGGGCTGTTGTAGACATACCCGGCATTGAGACCGAACTGAGGCAACAACTCGGATCGCGCCGCCGTTTGCCGTTCGCGAGCAACGGCCTGTTCGCGATCGACGGCTTGCATCAAAGATGGCGCCTCGAGTGCCAGCCGAACGCACTCGTCTAACGTCAACGCTTGCTGTTGAGCTCGGGCGGGCGAACCCGCCATCGTCGAAAAAAGCGCGCCCCAGAGGCAGATTCGCTTCAGCCACATCGTGATCATCTCCGCTCCTCAACTTTACAGAAGCCGCCGCCGGACGATACATGCCCGACAAACGCTTGGAGAGTTCTCCTCTTTTGTCGGGTCCTCAGACGGCGCCAGGACGCGCTGCCGTGATCGCGCCATGCACGCAAGGCTACACTGTTTAGGCAGCTTTCAGCCACAGATTCAATCAAGTGGGCCTGAACCCGTGGCCCTTAGGGTAAATCTACACACGATCGCTTCCCACTCGCAACATCGTTGGGGTCACCTCACGATGTAAGCTGTGAGGCCAGCTGCTCCCCGGCGCAGAGGCTTTGCACGCTTCTTGTCGCAGAATTTGTGGGCTAGATTAACGCGGGCTGCCATCTTTCGACGCCGCCCGGCAGGCTCGCGCCGGATAGCGCGCAAACTCTTACCGCAAAAATTTCGCAAAGTAACCGCCGAGGACCCGCAGGGCCGCTTACGGTCGAAGGGAGTCCTAATTTACTTATGACGATAACGACGTGAACCAGACGCTCGGCAGACCGATTCTGGCCGTGAAGAAAAGAGAAGTCGTGGAGGTTAGGCCGTGAATCGGAAAGGACATCAGCCGCTCACGCAGCACTACCTCGATCAGTCCTACGCGACGAGTTGCGTCCCGCCTTCGTAGTCCTTCCTGGTAGCTATGCGGTCACCCGACCGTCGCACCCCACTGAAGGTAGCCGAATCGCCCAAAAACGGCTACAGTACATCCTTCGAGGATCCTACGAAGAGCAACTTCGAGCGCCCCATACCGTTCGGCCAGATCCCTCCCCGCCGGATAGCTTCATTGGGTTGGATCGAAAACGCCCAGCCCTCTCATCCGCCGGCAGCCTCCGATACAACGCTCTTCACTTGACGGAACACGGCGCATAGATCTGAGAGTATAGATATTTTGAATGACGCTGCACAAATGATTTATAATGGCCATTTACGACGTGGTCGGCGGAGACATGGAATTTCTCATCGACGCGCCGAACGGCGCTGATTCAATCGCTCGGCCGAAGCGAGCTTCCTCATGGTTCATGACAAATCTGACACAGCGAGGATTCAAAGATCGGCGGCCACTCTACAACCTGGATAGCGCCCCCGCCGTGGGGATCGCCGAAAAGGCAACGTAGATCGATTGCTATGAAGGCAACAGCGGCTCCCCCCTGCGCGATGCTCTTGGCGTGCCTAGCTTTGCCCTTAAGCGCTGTGCGCGCCCAGGAACCGAACCGAGTCTCTGATTCGAATCGTCATGCCTGGTACATGTATTTCGGCGATCACCAGCTTGGCCAAAGCCCTTTTGGGATCCATTTCGACGGCCAGTGGCGTCGGCAAGGTATCGGGCAGAAATGGCAGCAATTTTTGCTTCGGCCCGGAATGAACTACGATATCAGCCCCACGGCCCAGGTGAGCGGCGGGTACGCTTTCATCAATTCCTATCCGTACGGAGATTATCCCGCCCAATTCACAACCCCCGAGCATCGCATCTGGCAGCAGCTGCTTCTCAGGCAGCAAATCGGCAAGGCGGGGGTTGCTCACCGCTTTCGCCTGGAGCAACGGTTCGTCGGGGTCAAGGAGAGCGATACCGCCGGTGAGGCGCGTCTGCTGGGCTACAGCCATCGAAACCGTTTTCGCTACTTCATGAAGGGCGTCATCCCCTTGCAGAAGAAGGGGACGGACTCCACCCTATTCATCGCCGCTTACAACGAGGTCATGTTCAATTTTGGCCGCAATGTGCAGAACAATGTGTTCGACCAAAACCGCGCCTATATCGCTTTGGGGCGCAAGATCCCAGGGCTCGGTTCCCTGGAGGTTGGGTATCTGCAGCAAACCGTGCAGCAAGGAAACGGCCGGGTGTTCGAATTCAATCACACCTTACAGATCGGTCTTTTTTCCACCCGTCGGCTGGGCCGCTAATGAAGGCGGGCGGCAGGGACTCGACGCAGTACAGCAAGACTGTTGTGTTCTGCCCAACTCGCACCTGAAGGCCGGAGGCCTTTTACGATGTCGTTTTCATCCATGCCAACCAGCAAATCCGATTGCAACTTGGTTCCATCGCGACGCCGAGTCCGCCCGAAATCGACCATTCGAGCCGCCCGACCGATAGATGTTCATAATTATTTCCCCGCTGACCCAACCACCCCTTGAAACTGCTCGAAGCCCCTTAAACAGGGCCTCAGAGCGCGCTGGAAGGGCTTTTCGGAGCCTCCCAGAGAGGAGTTTGTGGCATCGTTTGTTTTCACTAGTAACCGAGGGGGGTCGTCTCGGCGGTAAAATCGACGCATCTTGATTGGGACTACGATCAGCCATTACAAGATCCTCGAAAAGCTTGGCGAGGGAGGGATGGGCGTTGTGTACAAGGCCGAAGACTCGCGCCTGGACCGTTTAGTAGCTCTGAAGTGTCTTGCGAATCATCTCTTAGATGATCCCGACGCGAAGACCCGATTCTTGCGCGAAGCGAAGGCTGCCGCGGCCCTCGATCATCCCAACGTTTGCGCGGTTCATGACATCGGGGAAGAAGATGGGCGGACCTTTCTGGCGATGTCATTTATCGAGGGAGAGAGTATCCGTGAGAAGGTCGCCCAGAGACCGCTGCCGCTCGATGAAGCTCTCGATTACGCGATGCAGTCGGCCCAAGGGCTACACGCCGCGCACAAGAAAGGAGTCGTCCATCGCGACGTCAAGAGCGCCAACCTGATGGTGACCGAGGAGGGCCAGGTGAAGGTTATGGACTTCGGTCTGGCATAGCTCGCCGACCAGTCTCGCTTGACCAAGACAGCAACGTTTCTTGGCACACCGGCCTACATGTCGCCGGAGCAGGCCGAACGGAAAGAGACCGATCGAAGAACCGACATATGGTCGCTCGGGGTCGTGGTTTACGAGATGGTCAGCGGGCGGCTGCCGTTCGAAGGTGAAAACGAGCACGGCATCCTCTACGCGATCATTAACTCCGAGCCAGAGCCGTTGACAGCCCTTCGGGTTGGGCTGCCGGTCGAGTTGGATCGCATTGTCGCCAAGGCGATGGCGAAGGAGCCCGGACAGCGTTATCAGCACGTCGATGATTTGCAAGTGGATTTAGGCGCGTTGCGCGACAGCCTCCGGCCGGTCTCGGTGTTGACGCCCAGAATGACCCCAGCGCGAACGCTAGCTTCCCGCCTATGGCCCGCTGCGCTAGTCGCCGTGGTCTTGACTGCAGTCGCGGCAGCGTGGTTGTTCCGGTCGAAACCGGGAGTTCCATCAGCCGCGACACTGAGGCCCCCCACGCCGCTGACAACTTATCCCGGCCGTGAGGTTTTCCCAACGTTCTCGCCCGACGGCGCCCGAGTCGCGTTCGCGTGGGAAGGCGAGAGTCGTGACAACTGGGATATCTACGTCAAGTTGATTGGGTAGAGTCGAGGACGGGCGCGGTGGCTTTAGGCGGAGGGAGTCGCTGTTGCTGGCCGCTTTCGCTCGACGCCAGTGCCTCAGTCTCCGCCTTGGCTCCGTTTCCCGTCCCCGCTCATCGAACCGGACTTGCGGATTTCCCGCATCCGGCTCTCCGACCGGCTTCACCTCATCGCTGTCGCAGGCGGCGGCCCCAGTTGCGCCCCGCGCAGGCGCAGCACGCCCATCTCCTGCTTCGCTTTGAGGCAGAGCTTGCGCCCGAGCTTCCGGATCCTAACGGCGTTGCTAGGCTTATCGCCAATCGCCTCGTCCTCTCGCTCGTTGACAAGCATGCCGGAAGTCAGGGCCCCTCGCTCCACAGGCATTACCCTGCTTCTTCACTACTACGGCCCTGTCCGACTCCCCTCCCGAGCCGCCGTCCTGTAGACAACGTTTGGAGTTGCGACCTCCGCCCGGTGGGGCCTCCCGCCTTTGACTGCGAACACCCTTCAGCGTCATGCCGCGCCCACTACCCCGGCGGACCAAACCGATGCACCTGCCGGTCGCTTCTCGGTTTGTGCGGCCTTCCCCGTTTCTCAGGCGGGTCGGCGTCCGCGACTTCACTTTCGAGGCCTGCTCAGGCATACTTCACGTTACGGCCTAACGGCTTGCTCGCCCGGCCTTGCCGGACTTTGTCGCGAGGCTTCAACACGGCCCGTTACCGGATCGCGCTGCTCGCCAGCTTCGATGTTGACCGACATCTTCATCGGCGGGGCCTTTCACCCCACAGGGTGTTCGCGCCAGTACGGCGCACTGAGAATTCGAGGGTGCCGCTCACAACCGACCCGGCCGAGGATACCGCGCCCACCTGGTCGCCCGACGGTCGTCGCGTCGCTTTTTTGCGAAGAGATCGTACCGCCGGAACAGCCAGTGTCATGTTCGTCCCATCCGTCGGGGGTAATCCACGCGTGGTCGTGCGGAGATCGTTTTTTGGTGCCGGAACGACGCCCGTGCTCAATCAAGCAGCGCGTCCCCTTTCCTGGCATCCAGACAGCGAGCATCTCCTGGCTTTGCTCCCTGAAAGCGATTCTACGCAGCCTGAGCTCCAGGTGGTCAATGTTGAAACCGGCTCGACGCGAAAGCTTTTCGCCGGGGAAAACGAAGGGCGAGACAACGATCCTGCAGTCTCGCCGGACGGCCGCCTCCTCGCCTTTCGAAGAGGGACTACTTACGCCGACGGGATATACGTGGTGGAACTGACGGATACGATTGAAGCCGCCGGTGAGCCGCGGAAGGTTTCTGGAGTACTACCGGGTTTCGCGCCAGCATGGAGCCACGACAGCCAGAAACTCGTTTTCGCGGCCGGTGTCACGGAAGGGGCTCGCCTTTGGAGAGTGGCTGCCCGGGGCGGAGAAGCACGTGTTGTCCAGCATCCGTCGATGGGCGCCTTTCCAGCAATCTCCCCTGCTGGGGGCAGAGCGGCTTTCGCCCTAATAACGAGGAACGTCGATATCTGGCAGGCGCAGCTTCCCGGCATGACGGACCAGAAGCCATTGATTGAGTCAACTCTTTTTGACGTCACGCCGCAGTATTCGCCCGACGGCGAACGGATAGCGTTCTCCTCGGCTCGCTCGGGATATCGAGAAATCTGGGTGTGCGATCAGGACGGTTCCGGTGCGATTCAGTTGACTCAACTCGAGTCGCGAATATCCTCTATGCCCCAGTGGTCGCCAGACGGTTCCCGCATTGTCTTTCAGTCCTACGTAGGGGATCAACTCGATATCTTTACGATGCCCTCCGGCGGCGGGAAGGCGGAACAGCTAACCGAGCACCCCGGTATGGACTTCCAACCGAGTTGGTCCAGAGATGGGGAATGGATCTACTTTTCGTCCGATCGCTCCGGGCAACCTTCCATCTGGAAGACTCCAGCTACAGGCGGTGACTCCGTACAAGTCACTTCGGAACCCGGCAGGTATGCGGTCGAGTCGCCAGACGGGCAAACCCTCTACTTCGTCGGACCTGAGGCGCTCCAAGCAGTCCCCGTACGAGGCGGCGCGGCCGAATCTCTTGTAGAAGGACGGATGTACGCCGACGGAATCTCGATCGCAGACGTTGGAGTCTACATGATGAGGGAAGCGCGATCGGTCCTGGACTTCTACGATTTCCGGTCAAAAAAAGTGCGGCGCGTGTTCGAGTTCCCCGGCACAGTCTTTTCAACCATCTCTGTTTCTCCCGACGGCAAGACGATTCTGTTCGCCCCCATCGAACCGCCCGAGTCCGACATTATGCTGATTGATGAGTTTCGCTAAGCCGCCCGTCCCTTTCGCGTCGGCCCACGCCAAAGGCGGCGTGAATTGATGCGGCGCGAAGCGATCTAACTCATTCGTTATGAATCACATAGACTACCTTCGGGCCGATACCTTTCTGAAAATCGCGATCGCACTGCGTTTTCGTCTGGGCCAAAGAGGCGGACTTTGCGGCCGAGCGCCACGCTCGTGATCTGGCCGACACGTTGGCGGAAGACCCTGGATGGAACGTCGTGATGTTTGGGAGGATCTCTACTGCCTCGATCACGACGGCAATGTCCTCTGGGAGAAGCAGTTCGGCCCCATCAATGCCGGCCCCTTCAACGACCACGATCTCTCCTGGGGAGTCGCCAACTCAGCGGTGATCCAGCAGAACAAGGTCGCCGTCTTGGTCGACCACCTCGGACAGAGCTTGTTAACCGTCCTCAGCCTGGCGGACGGGAGCCCGGTGTGGCGCAGGGACCGCGACGAAGACACTACCTGGGGCGCTGCTTTGGTCGTCACCGCAGGCGGACGCAGGCAGATCGCCGTCAACGGCTTCAAGCACGCCGGCGCATACGACTTCGAAACCGGCGAGGAACTCTGGAAAGTCAGTGGCGGCGGCGACATCCCAACGCCCACGCCGATCTTCGGCAATGGGATGTTCTTCTTGACGAACTGCCACGGCGCCATGTCGCCCGTGTATGCTGTGAGCGCTGAGTTCCGCTGGGCTGGAAAGATCACGCCGGAATCGCAAGAGGGCGTTGCATGGATCTCCCGCCGCACCGGCAGCTACATGCAAACTCCCCTGTTGCTCGACGGTCTGCTGTACGTACCTCGCTGGCGCGGCGTCCTCGTCTGTTTGCGTCCCGAGACTGGCGAAACCGTTTGCCAGAAGCGTCTGGGAACGGGCGCCTTCACAGCATCGCCGGTCGGCGGCGCTGGCAAGTTCTATGTCGCCAGCGAAGAAGGGGAGGTCTACGTCGTGGCGGCGGGCGAGGAATTCGAGATTCTTGCCAAAACGAGCTCGGCGAAGCGACGCTGGCCTCGCCAGCACTATCGGAAGGCGTTATCTATTGCCGAACATCCGAGTCGCTCATCGCCATCGAGGAGCGCTAGCTAGTCCCAGGAAAAACGGAACGCAAGCCGTCGCCAACGTCCTTGAAGCCGAACGTGCGGACGGGCCCAATAGTAGCCTTCAAATCGCCTTCGAAATCATCCGCAGAGCACGTTTGAACGGGTCTTGACGAAATCGCCGTCGGGCTTCAGCAACTTTGAAGTGCTCACGCCAGCCGTCAACGCGTTGTGAAGGCGTGCCGCTCGGCCTTCAAGGACAGTTGGAAGGACTCGGGTCGAGCTTCAGCTCCTCTGCGCGTCGAGCTTCAGCACCCTTTTTGCCGTCTTGTGGAGAAGCGCACACGCTCGCCGCGGCGGTTCGGGACGGGGTAGAGCTGAGCTTCGCCCTGTGGATTCGAGACTACGCTGCGCCTGGGGTTCGGGCGAAAGGGTCCGGCGGGGCGCGCCACGGGCCTCGAAAACCTCTTTAAACGGCCATCCTTAGCGGCTCCCCTCCCTGCATCTGCCGAGATAGCCCTTCTGCGCGGGATTTCGTACCTCAAACTCGATCGAGGCGACAGCGCACCAACGGCGGCTCCCCAGCTCGACTCCAGCTATGACCATCATGGAGCTGCTGAGCGCGAATCCCGGTACTGGTTAAGTACTTAATACGCAAGTAGGTCGATGTCAGATAACCACTGCTATTTAGCTGATGCTCGACGCAACAGCTCCTTCGAGACCTCGAAATTGCCCCCATTTGCCCTTTGGAGTGAACCCCAAGCGTGAGACAGTCGAAATCGGGACAGGTTACGATTCACCGCAAAACGCTTGCCTTCTTCGCTGTATCGTCGCACGCTGGTCCTAGCCGGGGAAGCGGAAGCGGGCTCTGCTGGAGAGCAACCCGCCAAGGAATACCCGGCCGCAAACTCATCAAGACGATGAGCGCCGGGGGCGGCCGCCAAGGTCGCTCCCGGCTTCTCCAACGCCGGCGATGTCTCCCTGCCCGCCCAGGGCCCATCGGATTGATAGATTTGCCTATGCCTCTCAAAACTCATACTTCGGATTCCTCGCTGCTGTTGCCGCCGGCCGCGCCAGCGCTTCAAACTCCGCCGGCGGACGATATCCCAACGCCGAATGCAGCCGGCGTTGGTTGTAGATCTCATCAATGAACTCGCCGATCGATGCGCGCGCCTCGTCAAGCGTGCGATAACGCTGCAACCAAACCTCCTCCGCCTTCAACGTCTTCATGAAACTCTCCGCCCGCGCGTTGTCGTAGGGGTTGCCGCGGCGGCTCATCGAGATGATCGCGCCGTGCTGCTCCAGCAGCTCGACATAGGCGCTCGAAGCGTACTGTACGCCTTGGTCGGAATGATGCATCCACCCCGCGGCAGGGCGTCTGAGCTCGAGCGCATCGCGCAACGCCCCTACAGCCAGCTCAGCTTTGAGCGTCGTCCCCAGCCGCCAGCCGACCACGCGTCGCGAGTAGGCGTCCAACACCACGGCGAGGTAGACGAACGCCTCGCGCAAGCGAATGTAGGTGATATCGGATTGCCACAACTGATCGACGCCGTCCACATTCAGGTGCGCCGCTAGATTCGGATAAACAGGTAAGAAGTGGTTCGAATCCGTTGTTAGCACGAAGCGCCGCTTGAGTACCGCCAGCAAGTTGTCCTTACGCATCATCCGCAGGACCTTTTTGTGATTGACGAGGAAGCCTTGGCGGCGCAGCTCGGCCGTCACGCGGCGGTAGCCGTAACGACGATTCTCGAGCGAAATCCGCTGCATGCGGTCACGCAATTCCATGTCGCACTCGGCGGGCGACGACACGGCGAGCCGGCGATAGAACCCGGCGCGATTCACGCGTCCGAGCTCGCAGGCGTGTTCGACGCTGAGCGAGCCTTTGGCGCTGATCTGCTCGACGATGGAGTAGATCCGCTCGCGCCACCGGCGTCGTTGGTCGGGGCTGCGAGGTTCAAGGCGCGAAAGGCTTGTCCGAAAAAATCGAGCTCTGCGGCTTGTTTGCCGAGCAGTCGTTCGAGCTCTGCGATGCGTTCGTCGCGCGGATCGCGAGGGATCTTGGGCGGCGCCGAGCGGCCGGGTTTCGGCCGGCCTCGCCGCCGGCTCAAGCCGTTGACGCCTTCCTGGCGATAGGCGTCCCGCCAGCGGTACAGCAGGCTGCGCTTGACGTCCAACTCGCGGCTTAGCGCTGTGCCGCTCTGGCCGGCTAGGAGCCGCCTGGCGGCGGCTTCCTTGAACTCCACCGTGAACTCCCGCGGCTTGCGCGGCTTGAGACTTTCCATCCTGGACTCCTTTCCATTCGCTGAAATTCGTCCCAAATTTCAATGTCTCATTTTTAGGGTTCACTCCACTTCGCGTCGAGCTTCAGCCCCTTTTTCGCGAGCTGAAACATCCATCTCGGGAGAATGGCATCCTGCTCGACCGGATACACTTCAAGACCTCCGCTATGTGGTCGAGTTTCGCAGCTCAGCTTGATGGGCCTCGACCTCAAGGCCCCGGACCACACCACACTCTCGCGCCGGAACCGTGCCGGGCGGATGAGTGCAGCTTGTTTGCTTCAAGAACGTTGCCGACGCGCTTGCTAGCGTTAAGAATCCTGCTCTGAACCAACGCGCGGAATCCTGGCGTACCTAACAGCGACCCTGGCGTACCTAACAGCGACCTTGAAGGCTAAATATCGAGTGATACGATCGCTCCTAGGACGAACGGCTGAATTCTTTCCGTTGTGTAAGCGAATTCGAAGGCCCCCGGACATGACAGCCGACAACAACCAGCCTTCCACATCCTCTGAGATTGACGGACTCATCACCGCTGTACATATATCTATAGGGAAGTACGTCGACGGCAGAAAGGGTGTCAAAAACCCTTGAAAGTGGCCCCTGGGCCCGCAGCGGCCCTCAAAATGGCGCCCAGGGACCACTTTCAGCGTCCTTTTGCCCCCCGCCTGAAGCGAAGCCTCCCCCATTGCGTACTTATTGCGTACTTAATTGAAAACAAATGGCATAAAGTGCGTTCATCACCGCCCAACAGGCCACTCGGGGCCGCGAGTTCCCTGCCCAAAAGGGGTCGGGGGCTACTTTGAGAGTAAAAATTGTACCTCGGGAATCGAAAGAGGCGCCAAAAAAGGGCTGAAATCGGCGCCTAGTCGACTTTCGCAGCTTTCGGCGCAGTGATCACGCTCATTTGGAGATCAAGACCGCCCAGCGCGCCCTCGAAACGGCGAAACTAGCCTCACGCTGGCAAATTTCCCGCGCAGTAGGGTATTTGACTTCGCTAAACGGACTGTTAAAAAATCCCAAAGTCAGCTCCGTCGAGAAGACGCGATCGAAATCGCCCGCTGTGCACGTTTTCAGCGTGTTTGGAGACATCGCCGTCGGGCTTGGGGAACTTTGAAGGGCTCAAGTCAGACGTCAAGGTGCCGTGAAGGCGTCCCGGTCGGTCTTCAAGGACGGTTTGAAGGACTCGCGTCGGCCTTCAGCCCCTCTTCGCGCCGAGCTTCAGCACCCTTTTTTGCCGTCTTGTGGCGAAGCGCACACGCTCGCCGCGGCCGTTCGGGGCGGGGTAGAGCCGCGCTTCGTCCCGTGAATTCGAGACTGCTGTGTGCCTGGGCATCGGCGAATGGGGCCATCCGGGCGCGCCAGAGGGCTCGAAAGCCTCCCAAAACGCCAGACCCAGCGGCTTCTCAGCTCACATCTGCGGAGATAGCCCTTCCGCACGGGATTTGGTAGCTCAAAACTCGACCGAGGCGACAGCGCACCAAAGGCGGCTCCCCAGCTCGACGGCAACTATGACCATCATGGAGCTGCTGAGCGCCAACCCCGGTACTTGTATTAGGCGCTTAATACGCAAGTGGGCCGATGCAAGTTAGGCACTGTTATTTAGCTGATGACCGACGCAGCAGCTCTTTCTGGGCTCGAAATTGCCCCCATTCGCCCTTCGCGTTGGGTTTCAAGCCGGCTGAGCAAGAAGTCAAAGGGCCGAAAGACGATTCGGGCCTTCAGTCCGGTCTCTCAGTGGCAGATTCAGGGGACTCGCTGGTGCGGAACAGATAGATCCACTTGTTCGCCGCCTGTTGACGATGCCGCGCGCGAGCGTCCTTCGTCGTAATCTCAGCAGGATCGCCTTTTCGTAGCTGCTTCTCGTACTGATTAACGCGCTCGATGACTGCGTCGGAGTTCCAAGGGCGCCTCGGACCTCGCCGAGCGGACGAGTACAGCTTCCGAGCGTTCAAAGCGCCCGCGACGTGCTGCCTCGCTGGGCGGATCTTGCTTTGAGTCAATGCGCGGTAAGCCCCGTAAAGGCGTTCGGAAAGGTCGTCAAGCAGCCACGGATTCCCGGCTCCCGATCGAGACATTCTCTTGGAGATCAACGACGGCGGCTTTGGCTTACCGGCCTCCGCTGCTTCTGTTCGCTCCATTACAGAGAGGAGCCAATCGACATCTAGATTGGCGAGGTAGGTCCGCTCGTGCCGTTTCAGGAAGCGTCGAGTCCTTTCCTTCGAACCGGGCGGCAGCCGAGCGTCGAGCAGCGTCTTCCAAAGCTGGTGGATCTCTCGGAGCAGGCGAGTGCGCTCAGCGCCCGCTTGCGGCGCCACCCGCTGAAGGAAACCGCTGCCGCCCCTTCTCGTGGCGACAGCTCGGCTGGTTTGTGCGCGACGTCGCTGAACACAAACTCCAGGAACGCATCGATCTCTTGCTTGGAAAGCCGTTGTGGCGGGGTCTCGAGCCGGGAGCTATGGATCCGTCCGACTGCGTCGTCCTCCGCATCAGACGGGGGCGTGAACTCATTGTGGCAAGTCACATTAGCCCCCTGTTTTTGGGACAGCTCTTACGGTTCGATGAATGAGGGAGCCGCTGGGTAGCGATTGTAATCACCACGGACCGCGCGTGACCACGACCGAGAGGCAGCATAGCATGTCCGCCTGAGACCACAAATGGAACCAGCACAAGCGCTATTCACTCTGAAAGAGGTCGCCCTCGAGCTACGTGGCTCGAAGGCGCCCGTCTCGAACCTGATCCAAGTCTCGGAGCGCCGAGTCGGTTTGTCCACGCTTTGCTCCGAGACCCGGCTGCACCTTCGCTCAGAACTCGCCAGGAAAACCTCTCGGCCTGGAGTAGTCGCTCCGACCATGCAGAGATTACGGTCTGGGACTGCCGAGATTGGTCTACCTATTGTGTGTTCGAGGATAGTCGCTCACCGGACTGTCCGAGGTTACCGGCTGGCTGGGCTGGGTGGGAGATGACTATGCCAAACGGCGTCGGAGTCATGTCTAACGGATCTTCCCCCCAGCGGAAGGCTCGTTTGACGGGCTAACTGCTTGGCTTGCTTGGCTTTAACACGTTTGGGGGCGCTTTTAGTGTACCCATGTATTATGCTATTGTATCGTTTATTCATTGTGTTATTTGTGATATAATATACCCATGTATGTTGAGTCCGTCCCCAATCGCAACTCGCCGCCCGCCGTCTTGCTGCGCGAATCCTTCCGCCAAAACGGCAGAGTCAAAAAACGCACCCTCGCCAACCTCTCCTGCTGGCGCCCCGTCCGCGTCGAGGCCCTCCGGCGCGCCCTCCGCGGCGAGTTCGATCAGCTTCCCGCCACTCCCGTCTGCGGCCCCGTCTTTGGCCTGCTCTTCGCGCTCAAGCAACTCGCCGATGAGCTGGGCCTGACCGCCGCGCTGGGTCGAACGCGGGCCGCCAAACTCGCCTTGTTCCTGGTGCTGGCGCGCCTGGCCCACCAAGGATCGCGGCTCTCGGCCGTGCGCTGGGCCGCCGATCAGGCCGTCGCAGAAGTGCTGGGTCTGGGCGCCTTCGACGAAGACGACCTCTACGCCGCCCTCGATGATCTGAGCGCCCGCCAAGTGAAGATCGAGCAAGCGCTATACCGCCACTACCTCGAGCGCCGCGGAGCCCCGCCCAGCTTGCTGCTCTACGACGTCACCAGCTCGTACTTCGAAGGCCTGCACAACGCGTTGGGCGAGTACGGCTACAATCGCGACGGCAAGCGCGGCAAGAAGCAAATTGTGATCGGACTGCTGGCCGATGACCAGGGCGAGCCGCTGGCGGTGCGGGTGTTTGCCGGCAACCGCAACGATCCGACGACCGTGCCGGATCAGATCCGCATCGTCAAAGAGCAGTTCGGAGTCGAGGAGTTGGTCTTCGTCGGCGACCGCGGGATGGTCAAGAGCAAGGGCAAGCAGGCGCTGGGGGAGGCCGGGCTGCGCTACATCACGGCGCTGACCGATCCCCAGATTCGGCGGCGCTTGAGCGAAGGGGTGCTGCAACTGGAGCTGTTCGCTGAACAAGTCTGCGAGGTCGAAGCCGACGGCGTGCGCTATGTGCTGCGCCTCAACGCGTCCGAAGCCAAACGGCAACGGCAGCGGCTCGAGGACAAGCTGGCCAAGCTGGGAGGCAAGCTCGACCGACGCAACCAGAAAGTCACGGCCTCTTCCCGTTGCGAGCCCGCGGCCGGACTGCGCCAGCTCAAGCCCTGGCTGGCGCGTCACAAGCTGACAGAATTGGTCGAGTTGCGCTTGCAGGGACGTACGCTGGTCGTCGAGCGCCAGCAGGCGGCGATCGAGCAGGCGCTGGAGTTGGCGGGCTGTTACGTGGTCGTGACCGATGTCGCCTCCGAGCGCATGAGCGGCCAAAGAGTGCACGACCATTACGTGAGCCTGCAGCGGGTGGAGCGCGACTTTCGGCAGCTGAAGACGGGCTTGCTCGAGGTGCGGCCGATCTTCGTGCGCAAAGAAAGCCGCACCCGAGGACCTGTGTTGTGCAGCATGCTGGCGTTGAAGCTGAGCCGCGAATTGGAACGGCGGATACAAGCGGCGTTTGGCACGACCGACGACGACCCGCACGCGATCACCTTGCCGGACGCGCTGGCGGCGTTGGGGCGACTGTGTCTATTGGAATATCGAGTGGATGAGCAGACCAGCGTCACACGGCTGCCGATTCCCGACGCCCGCCAAACAGAAATCCTCAATGCGTTGGGGGTTTCGCTGCCGCACATGTAACCTGTAGACAGACGCCGATCGCCCGATCCATCCCATAACCGACGCGAATTCAGGAAGTTGGCGGCGAAACTCTGCTCGCTGGCGGGGGGAAGATCCGTCTAATGGGGCGGTCGGCAAGCGGCTCCTGAATGTGCGGGAGGCGGCTGCGTATCTAGGCTTGGCAGTGGACACCGTCTACAAAAAGGCACGATTGCGCGAGTTGCCTTCCGTCAAGGTGGGGCGATCGTTGCGGTTTGACTTGGTAGCGCTCGAGCGCTACGTCGAACAAAACGCGATCGGAATCATCGAATGAAAGGAGAACCGTACGAAATGTCTATCAATAAGATTGGTGAACAGAAATGGAAAATACGTTGGAGAGAGGGAGGGCGTCACCTCAGCCAGGTTGTGCATGGCCCTCGCGAACTGGCCCGCAAGATCGAACGCAAGAGGCTCTCAGCCCGAGACGAAAACCGGCACCTGGATATCAAGAAGGAGGTACGCTTCCGCATGGCCGCTCTGATCGACCGCTACGAAGAACAATACGCAGCCAAGAAGAACTCCTATAGCCGCGAGAAGAGCATTCTGGGCGGCATTCGCCGTTCGTTTGGCCGAAGCTTTGTCCATGAGATCGACGGCAGGGCGGTTGAGCGCTGGTATCACGACCTCACAGCCGTTCGGGGTCTCTCGGCGGGTACCGCGTTGCGGCACTTCAACGTGTTGCATCACTTGCTGAGTCGAGCATCGTCGGTGTGGGCAACTGAGACCGGCCTGAACCGCAACCCGGCCGATGACATTGAAGTGGTCCGGCCAAACGATCAGCGTGACCGTTTTCTTTCTCGAGACGAGATGATCATCTTCAAGCGAGAACTTGATCGAGCGGCGTTCGGCTTGAGCCCATCTCGTGGCGTCAAGAGTTGGGCGCACTATCGCATGCGTCTGGTCACGCTGACGGCGTTGACGACGGGCATGCGGGAGAGCGAAGTGTTCGCGCTGGAGAGGGCCGATCTGGACTACTCGCGGCGCATTATTGCCGTTCGGTCAAAGCTCAAGGGCGGCAAGACCCGCTACGTGCCGATGCCGGAGGAGCTGGCGAGAGAGTTTCGTCGGTTTCCCGCGGTGTTGGGTGAGAAGCGGATCTTTCCGCCGAAGTCAGGGGCAAGGTCCGGGCGGCAACGTGCAGACCGCAGCTTCAAGACAGTGCTGAAGCAGGCTGGTATTGACGGCTTCCGTTTTCATGATCTGAGGCACACGTTCGCCTCCTGGTACATGATGAACGGCGGCGATCTATACGAGCTGGCCAAGATCCTCGGTCACTCGAACATCAAAATGACTGAACGCTACGCCAAGCTGGGGAAAGACCACATCGCCCGGACCGGTGACACGGCTCAACTCATGTGGCAAATGATGGAAACCAACTCAGAGGCCGAGGAACACGCGGCGGTCTAGCCGCGCGCGATGTACCTCATATGTACGTTTTGTGAAAACCGATGTTTCTGGCTGACTCTAAGTTGTTGAAAACATGGTGGCCAGAGACGGATTTGAACCGCCGACGCCAGCCTTTTCAGGGCTGCGCTCTACCAACTGAGCTATCTGGCCGTAGTTCTGATCCTAGCGGCGCCCTGGGGTGGGTGTCAATTCGGCGATCAGACTGAATACGCGTGCGACCGGTAGCCCGACCACGTTGAAGTAGCAGCCCTCTACCCGTTCGACGAACTTCGAGGCAAGGCCTTGAATTCCGTAAGCTCCGGCTTTGTCGAGCGGTTCGCCGCTCGCGGCATAGGCGGCGATCTCGCTCTCGGACAGCGCGCGGAAAAAAACCTTCGTTGTTTCCACTCCTGTGGCGGCCCGCTCGCCGTCGAATGCGCAGTAGCCGGTGACGACTTCATGCGCGCGGCCGGAGAGTCTTGCGAGCATCGTCCGCGCTTCAGACTCGTCGGCGGGCTTCCCAAGGATTTCGCCGGATGCGACGACGGTGGTGTCGGCCCCCAGCGTAAGCTCGCCCGCTCGCCACACGGCGCGCGCCTTCGTCTCGGCCAAGCGCTCTACGTAACCCAATGGCGACTCAGCGGGCCGCCGCGACTCATCCACATCCGCCGGACGAACGCTGAATTCCAACCCCGCGTTCTCGAGCAGTTTGCGCCGTCTGGGAGAGGCGGACGCCAGAACGAGCTTTATCGACACAATTCAGCCTAGAATACTTGGCATGCAACGCAAACCCCTCACCATCGTGTTCCTTGTTCTTCTCGGCGTCGCTTTTTGGGCGACCTGTGGAGAAGCTCCGCCGGCCGGCCCGATGGCCGCCAGCCTTGAGAAAGTCGCCGACGGCGTTTGGTTCCGGCTCGGTGAACGCGATCAAGGCCACTGCAACAACATCATCATCGAGATGGACCAGTACTTGATCATCATCGACGCGAACTTCCCCAGCGGCGCGAATCTGGTCATGGAAGACGTCAAGACCGTATCGAACAAGCCGGTGCAATACGTCTTCGACACCCACCACCACGGCGACCACGCCTACGGAAACCCTGTATGGACCGCCGCCGGCGCGACGACGCTGGCCTACGTGGGCGTGGCCGAGGAAATCCGGCGCTACGAGCCCGCCGGTTGGCAGGGAGCCTCGGAGCGGCGAGAAGACGTTCGCGCCCTCGGGCTCGACACGCTCGAGCCGCCGATGGAGACCTTCTCCGACCTCCCCTTCGTGCTCGAGGACTCCAACCGCCGGGTCGAGTTCCACCACTTCGGCTGGGCCCACACCCGTGGGGATGGGCTGGCCTACCTTCCCAACGAAAAAATCCTCGCCAGCGGTGACGCGATCGTCAACGGGGCGTTCAACTTCACCGGGCAGGGCAATACCGGCAACTGGCCCAACGTCATTCGCGAGGCAATGAAGCTCGACGTCGAGAAGCTCCTGCCTGGGCACGGGCCTTGGGGCGGCGGCCAGGAAATCATGCAAGGCCAACTGAGCTTTTTCGAAGAGCTCAACGCCGCAGTCGAAGCTGCATTCGAGGCCGACACGCCGCTCGAAGAGATCGTGACAGTCGAGAACGGCGCCGGCGTTTCCACGACGGTCGAGCTCTCCGAGGCGGTTCAAAACTGGGTCGCCGCCCGCTTTGCCGAGCAGGTCCGCGTACGCTACGCCGAGCTAGCGGAAGGCAAGCCTCATGGAGAGATCCTGGGCGGGGAATAGCCGGGCAAACTGCATCTTCGTTCGATCCATCAGAGTCTGCCAAACACTTTCCGGATGCTGGCTGAACACCAGTCGGGCGTCGCCGCCGAAGACGTGCCAATCGCCTCGCTCGATTTCGTCGTCGAGCTGGCCCGCCCCCCAGCCCGCGTATCCGGCGTAGCCGCGCACCTTGGCGGCCGAGGTTGCAGCAATCACTTGCGCGTCGGCCGTTAGGTAAATGTCTTCGACGATGGGGCTCGCCTTTTCGGGAGGGCTTGCGGCGCGGACGAGCAATCGCAGCCCGGAGGTCTCGACGGGACCGCCGAGGTAGACGACATCGCTCCGCTCGGCAAGGCCGTCGACATCGGGCAGGAGATTGGCGAGCTTCACCTGAGTCCGGCGGTTGACGATAACGCCCATGGCGCCCTTGTCGTTGTAGTCGAACAAGAGCACGACGGTCCGAGAGAAATTCGGGTCTAGAACTTGTTTCGCCGCGACAAGGAAACGCCCCTTAGCCGGTTCCAGCGGCTGCTGGGCGGCGGCGATCATGGCGCATGCCGCGAGCAAGGCAGCGAATCTAACCAAACAACGCACGGCCTTATTCTAAACGTGGCGCAGGCATTCTTGCCTGCAGCGCCGACATTCCTGTCGGCGGGCCTCGTCTTGAGCCGTGCGCCACATCGTTGCCTGCCGACATTTTTTCACAGCCATTCATGGCCGCCGGATCGGCCACAACGAACGATGAAAATACGAGACTTACGCCCTGTTTCATGCCTGTCGGCGGCCGACGGGTTCCACGTGCCATGCCCGTAAGCGCCTCTGTAAACGATTTCTGCACAAATCCGGCAGGAATCTGCGACGGTTGCAGCGCCCGGAGCCGCGACCGGAAGGGAGCGGTTGCTCGAGTAGGCGACCAATTCCTGCTCATAGGCAACCGCTCCCTTCCGGTCGCGGCTCCGGGCGCAGTCCGCTGGATGTGACTTCTTGGTTCCGGCTCGGCCGGGTTAGGGTATGGTCGACAATCTCCCCATTTTCGAGAGAGCTCCTCACGGTCGCGGCTCAAGGTCGCAGCCGCGCCGGCGGGCTGCCCTAGGCGACAACGATAGCAGCATTGCCGGCAACCGCTTGCTCCCGCGCGCGGCTCCAGGGCATTCGCCGGTCTTGGCTCTCGGCTCAATCAAAACGCGGCCAACGGTGTCTACAACGGTAAGCGCTTGGCTCGACCCGCCAGACGCTAGCGAAGCATGCATCGCTCCACTTCCCGACGGGGAAGTCCAGTCAGGTTCAAAAAGTGGAGGAAAGCATGCGTTTTGTCTACATCACCGTTCTATTCGCCCTGGCCGCCCAGGCCCAGACACGGGAAGTCCGCGCCGGCCTTCTCGCATTTGCAAGCGAAGGCCGATTCAAGATCGCCTGTCCGCTCGAGTCCGCCGAAGCGCGCGTCCGTATCCACGGCGTCGTCGCCGAGACGGAACTCACCCAAACCTACTCAAACCCGTTTGACCGGCCAATCGAGGCGGTCTACGTCTTTCCAATGTCCGATCAAGGCGCGGTGACGGAGATGGTCATGCGCACCAACGGCCGGGTTATTCGAGCCACGGTGTACGACAAGGAACGCGCGCGGCAGCTCTACGATCAGGCCAAACGCGAGGGAAAACTCGCCGCCAAGCTCGACGAACAGCAGCCAAACGTTTTCACTCAACGCATTGCCAATATTGGCGCTCTAGACAAGGTTGAAATCACGATTCGATACTTCGAAACGGTTGAGTACGAAGACGGTCAATACGAATACGTGCTGCCCACCGTAGTCGGGCCGCGATACGACCCGGGCCATAAAGTCGAGCAGCCTCGATCGTCGCCCGCGCCCAAGCCAACGAGGCTGTCGATCAGCGCCGAGATCGAAGCGGGCGTTTCGCTCATCGACGCCCACTCGCCGACACACAACATCCAGTTCACTCGAACCGGCTCAACGTCGGGAAACGTGCAGCTCTATGACGGACCTACTCGGTTGAATCAAGACTTCATCCTGCGCTATCGAGTCGGCGCTAAGGGACTTGAAGACGCGGCGCTGACTCATTTCGACGGCGAGGGCGGCTACTTCGCGCTGATCCTACAGCCGCCCAAGGCGCCGCCGGCTGAGGACGTCCTGCCTAAGGAGCTGATCTTTGTGCTCGACACGTCGGGCTCGATGAGGGGCGTCCCATTGAGAACCGCCAAGCAGACGATGAGGCTCGCGCTCAACGGGCTTTATGCGCGCGATCGGTTCAACGTGGTGACCTTTGCCGGTCACACTCAGGTCCTCTTCGAGCAACCCGTAGAGGCGACCGCCTCGAATCTTCGCACCGCCGAAGCATTCTTGACATCGCGTCAGGGCGGCGGCGGCACGGAAATGATGAAGGCGATACGGGCGGCCCTGGCTGGATCGGGTTCGGCGGAGCGGACAAGAATCGTTTGCTTCATGACCGATGGGTTTGTTGGGGACAGCCTGTCGATCATTCGGGAAATCCGACGTCACCCAAGTGCGCGGGTTTTCTCGTTCGGCATCGGCTCGTCCGTCAATCGCGACCTGTTGAGCGGGATGGCCTATGAGGGTCGGGGGGCTGTCGAGTACGTGGGTCTTTCAGACGACCTAGACCGAGCCGCGCGACGCTTTCACCAGCGGGTTCGCAGTCCCTTGCTGACCGATATCGAGCTCGACTGGGCGGGTCTGCCGGTCGCCGATATCTATCCCAGCCGCATCCCCGACCTGTTCTCAAATCAGCCCGTGGTGGTGTTGGGTCGGATGACACGCCCGGCCTCGGGGGTTGTCCGCTTAGCGGGGCGGAACGCAGCGGGGCGTTTCGAGCGAACGATCCCGGTCGTGCTTTCGCGCCAGTCCCCGCCACGCCGCGCGTTGGCCGGCATGTGGGCGCGGGCGCGGGTCAACGATCTGATGACAGGCGGCGACTTGGCCCGCCCGGACGCGGTAGCCGACGCGTTTGCGCGTCAGGAAGTCACCCGACTCGGGGTCAAGCACCAGCTGCTCACGCCCTACACGTCTTTTGTTGCGGTCGATGAGGGATCCGTGCGGTCCGGGGGGCGTCCCATGCCGGTGGCGGTCCCGGTTGAACAGCCCGCCGGCATGCGCGGGACGATTGCCGGCGTTGTGGGTGGCGTCCCCGGCGGTAGCGCCGGCGGCCAGATCGGAGGCGTGCTCGGTGGAATCGTTACGAATACGCCGAATGTTGCAGCGCCGCCGCCGCCTCCCCCGGTCAGGAAGGCCCCGCCGCCGCCGCCCAAGAGGATCCGAGTTAGCGGCGCGGTCCAGAAGGCGCGGCTGCTCTACCAAGTCGCCCCCGAGTATCCGCCGCTTGCACGGCAGGCGCGCATCTCGGGGACGGTTCGTCTGAAAGCGGTCATCGGCAAGGATGGCTTAGTCCATTCCTTGGAAGTTCTGCAAGGACATCCCCTCCTTGTACCAGCGGCCCTCAGCGCCGTGAAACAGTGGCGCTACAAACCGACCCTTCTCAACGGACAGCCGGTCGAAGTCGTCTTAGACATCGAAGTCCCCTTTGGCCGGGCCTCACAGGACCGCCGTAAGCTCTCGCCGGCATTGCGCGAAGCGTTTCAGCAGGTACAAGCGAGCTCGCTGGAATTCCGGCTCCTGCGAGTCCGGGTCACACTTGACGCCCTAACTCCCGAGGCTCGGGAGCGTCTGGAGCGCGAGGGGCTCGTAGTTGGAGACGACCGACTCTCAGCCACCGGGCGAATCGCTCTCGAAGCGGCTCATCGCCTTGCCGAGCTCGAGGAGGTCAAACAAATACGGTTGGCGTCTGAATGAATTGGCCGCTTCGGGGCGAAAATCGCCTACAATCAACATGGCATCTCGCCCCGGAGCGTTTTCATGCGTCAACTTATCGCCAGCTATCTCAATCAAGACCTCTCCCGCCGCGGCCTTTTCGAAGCCCTGGCGGGGCTCGGCTTTACCGCCGCCGCCGCTCAGTCGTTGGTCGCGCCTCTCGAGGCGTCCGAAACCGGCAAGGGCGCCACAAAAATGACCGGCACCGGCGGCGAGCTCGTCGTCGCGCAGATGAAGGCCGCCGGAGTCGACTACTTGTTCACCAACCCCGGCTCGTTCGAGGTCGGCTTCTTCGACGCGTTCCTCGGTCAGCCCGACACGCAGCTGATCATGGGCCTGCACGAGGGCATCGTGATCTCGATGGCCGACGGCTACCACCGCACGTCGCTGAAACCCGCCTTCGTCAACATCCACGTCATCGCCGGTACGGCCCAAGCCGCTGGGCAGATGTATAACGCGTCAAAGGACGGCTCGTCACTGGTCGTTACGGCCGGGTTGAACGACAACGAGCTATGGAGCGACGACGCCGGACTGGCGCCGCGTCCTGGATTCGACCAGAAGGAAGTAAACCGCCAGTTCACCAAGATCTCTTGGGAGTCGCGTGATGCGCGGAGTCTGGCGCTGATGCTGCGGCGGGCCTTCAAGGTGGCGACGGCGCCTCCGGGCGGGCCGACCTACCTCGCGATGGCCCACCATGCGCTGGAATCGAAGAACGTCGAGGCGCAGATCCTGCCAGGCGAGCGTTTCATGCCCGAGGCTCGGATGCGCCCCTCGAAGGACGCCGTCGAGCGCGCGGCCACAGCGTTGATCGAAGCCAAGCGCCCGGTCATCGTGGCCGGCGACGAGGTCTGGAAGAGCCGCGGCTGCGAGGACTTGCTGGCGCTGGCCGAAAAGCTTGGGGTCGCGGTTTCGAACGTCGGGCAGGGCTACGACAACTTCCCGGCTCACCACCCGCAGAATCTCGGGCGGTTCAACGCCAAGCACAAGCTGATGATGGGCGCGGACGTCATCTTCAGCGTGGGCGCGCCGGACTTCGGCGGACGCCTGGTGCCGTCTGGGCCGGAAGCCCCGCTCGAGGCGAAGTTCATCCGGCTGACGGCGAACACCGACTCGATCAGCCGCAACTACCCGACCGACCTCTTGCTCGCCGGTACGCCCAGCGAAGGCCTGCGAGACCTCAACGACGCGATCGATTCGATGACCACCGCCGACCGTCGCAAGAAGATGTCGAAGCCGCGCATCGCCGAGATCACGGCCTATACGAAAGAGGCCCGCTCAAAGGCCGACGCCGCGGCGCGCAAGAACTTCGGCCAGGGGCCCGTCCACGCCGACGAGCTCGGCGCGACCATCGCGAAGGTCGCCGACGACAACGCGATTATCGTCCCTGAGAACTTGACGGCGAAGTTCGGGGCGTTCAACTACGGGCATCGCGACGGCGAGATGACGCGCATCGCCAACACCGGCAACGGGCTGGGCTGGGGCATCGGCGCGGCCGCGGGCGCGAAGCTCGCCGAGCCTGACCGGCAAGTGATCTCGTCGATCGGAGACGGCTCGGTCATGTACTCCGCGTCCGGGTTCTGGACGCAAGCTCGCTATGAAATCCCCGTGCTAACCGTCGTGTCGGACAACCGCAACTACCAGACCGTCCGCGGCGCCTACTATCGCTACGCCGGCAACATGGTCGAGAAGAACCAGTACACCGGCATGTACCTTGGCGACCCGGATATCAACTTCGTCGAATTGGCGAAGAGCCAGGGCGTGGCGGGCGAGAAGGTGAACGAGTCCTCAGAGCTCGAGGCGGCGTTGAAACGTGGGGTCGAGGCGACTCGCGAGGGGCGCCCCTACGTCGTCGACGTCGAGACTGCTCGCTACGGCGGCGGGGCCGATTCGGAGTGGCACCAGAAGTTCAGCTTGGCGAAGAAGCGCACGAAGAACGTCTGAGCGCGTGTGCGGCCGTTAGAATGAGGACATATGGCCGCGACACTTGTTACGACCTCGCTCGATGAACTGGAAGAGGCGCCGCTGTTTCCGGGCGCCGACGTCCCGATACATCGACTGTTCGAGTATATTCGGGCGGGAAGCTCCGTCGGCGCGTTCCTGAAGGACTTCCCGTCAGTCGGTCGCGATCAGGTCGCGAGTATGCTGAACAAAGCGGAGGAAGCGCTTGCTGAGCGTTTGGAGGATGAAGCCGACATCGCCTTCATCGATAAGCATCGCCACGAACCAACTCGTCCGATGTCTGAGGTATTGAAGGACTTCGGTATCAGTGAAGGAGGAGCGTCTAGCCAATTGCCTGACGTGTAGACTGACAGTAGATGGCTGATGCTCTCGTTCAGGCGTTGCCCGAAGTATCGGATGGAACGCCGGTGTTCTCGGGCGCCGAGGAGCTAGCTCGCGAGCTATTCGACCACCTTCGAGCAGGCGGGTCAGTCGATGCGTTCCTCCAAGCCCGCCGAGACGTCCGCCGCGATCGGCTGGAGTGCCTGCTGAGAGCCGCGGAGCGAACTCTCTTAGACGACATCGAAGACCAGCGAGATATTGATTTCGCTAGACTGCACCAGCACGAACCAGGGATTCCGCTGGAAGAGGTGATGGAAGAACTTGGGATCAGCAAAGAAGAAGTGGGACTATAGACTTTCGCCTCCCGCAAGGAAGCATCTAGAAAAGCTGGAACACGCGACCAGCACACGGATCGTGGCTGCGTTAGCCGAGCTTTCAAAGGACCCATTTGGAGCAACGCAGGTCAAGCGCCTTAAAGGTTCTGAGTTCTATCGGCTCCGCGTAGGCGACTATCGTGTCGTGTGCTTGATTCTGCGTGACGAGCGGATGCTATACATCACAAGCATCCGCCACATATTGATAGCGACGCCCGAATGGTAACCTGAGACCAACCGCCCTGATGTCGCCCATGACCTGCCGCGAAGCCTTCCGGACGTCCGACCTTGGCTCTCGCGTAACCCCGCTGATCGCCAAGAAGAAGCGCCCGAAACCTGACAACGCACCAAAAACGTTTGAGGCTCGTGCGGGCGCTAGAATGAGGACTTATGGCTGGTGCGCTTGTTCAGACCTCGCCCGATGAACTGGAAGAGGCGCCGCTGTTTCCGGGCGCCGACGTCCCGATACATCGACTGTTCGAGTATCTTCGGGCGGGAAGTTCCGTCGACGCATTCCTAGAGGATTTCCCGTCCATCCGTGGGGATGAAGTCCGGAAGATGTTGACCAAGGCGGAGCAGGCGCTGGCCGAATGTCTAGAAGACGAAGCCGACCTCGCCTTTATCGAGAAACATCGCCACGAGCCGGGCATTCCGCTGGAAGAGGTCCTTGAAGAACTCGGAATCAGCAAAGAAGAAAGTGGGACTTTGAATTCTCTCCGCTGGCGAAGCGGCAGCTGAAGAAGCTCGAACATTCGATTCATGCGCGGGTTGTAGCGGCGAGTATCAAGCTGTCCCGAGATCCCTACGCCGTCACCCAAGTGAAGCGGCTCACCGATTCCGACTCCTATCGGCTCCGGGTTGGGGACTACTGCATTTTGTATTCGATTCTGGTCGATGAGCGCCTGGTGAGAATTGAGCGCATCCGGCATCGTCGAGAGGCGTATTGACCGTGCCGCCCGAATGCTAACCTGAAACCAACCGCCCTGATGCCGTCCATGACCCGCCGCGAAGTCCTCCGGACATCCGCCCTTGGCTCGCTCGCAGCACCGCTGTTCGCCAAGAAGAAGCCCAAGCCGGACAAGAACGTCTTGTTCATCGCCGTGGACGACCTGCGTCCCGACCTAGGCTGCTACGGCCACCCGGACGTCATCTCACCCAACATCAACCGCCTGGCCGCCCGCGGGCTGACCTTTCTGAACAACTACTGCCAGCAGGCCGTCTGTAGCCCTTCGCGGACATCCCTGATGACGGGCCTGCGCCCCGACACGACCGGCATCCACGACCTCACCACGCATTTTCGGCGCAACCGGCCGAACGCCTCCACCCTGCCCCAGCAGTTCAAAGAACACGGCTACACGACGACGGCCTTTGGAAAGATCTTTCACAAGCCTCAGCTCGACGATCAGCCTTCGTGGAGCATTCCGCCGTGGATCGAGGACAACGAGGACTGGGGGAGCGAAGCCAACCGCGCGTTCACCGAGCGAAAATGGAGTGAGCTGCGCGCCAACGGCTGGGTCTCGAACGAGGATTTCTACTACCATCCCGAGAAGCGCAAGCCCCGCGACGAGCGCCGAGGGTGGGGCCTCAAGAGCTGGGAGGCGCCCGATGTCCCCGACAACGAGCTCTCTGACGGCAAGACGACCGACGCGGCGATAGCTGCGATGAGAGAGCTTTCCGGCCAACGCTTCTTCTTGGCCGTGGGCCTGACGAAGCCGCACCTGCCCTTCGTCGCTCCGAAAAAGTACTACGACCTCTACCCGCGCGCCTACATCAAGCCCGACGAACACCGCGAAGTCCCCCGCGACGCCCCCTACTACGCCCTTCACAACAACGCGGAGCTGCGCGGATACACCGACATCCCCGCCGAAGGCCCGATTCCCGATGAACTAGCGCGCGACCTCAAGCGCGCCTACTACGCCTCCATCAGCTACGCCGACGCGCAGGTCGGCCGTCTACTCAAGGCGCTTGATGACAACGGCCTCTGGGAAAACACCGCGATCGTGTTGTGGGGCGACCATGGCTATCACCTAGGCGAACACGGCCTGTGGAACAAGCACACCAATTTCGAAAACGCCACGCGGGCGCCGCTGATCATGCGCTACCCGGGCCAGCGCAACGGCGGGCAGCAGTCCCGGGCGCTGACCGAGCTGGTTGACGTCTATCCGTCACTTTGCGACATCTGCAACGTCCCGTTGCCGGGCGAGCTCGAAGGGTCGAGCTTTTCGGCGCTGTTCCGCAACCCCGACCAGCTGTGGAAGCGCGCCGTCTTCAGCCAGTACCCGCGTGAGATACCGGGCGTCGGCCCGGGCATGGGGTATTCGATGCGCACCAAGCGCTACCGCTACACCGAGTGGTCGGCGATCGACAGCCCCTACAAGGCGCGCGAGCTCTACGACTATCGGGTCGACCCATTCGAGACTCGCAACATCGCCACCCAGCCGCAAAACATCAGCCTGGTCAACGGCATGGCGGGAATGTTGCAGGAAGGCTGGCGAGGCGCCCTGCCGCCGGTTGACCCCAGAAGCGGAAGTAGTTCGTAATAGCAAGACTACAAATCCGGCAGGAATCTGCGACGGTTGCAGCGGCCGGAGCCGCGACCGGAAGGGAGCGGTTGCTCGAGTAGGCAAGCAACGTTCGTGCTCATCGGCAACCGCTCCCTTCCGGTCGCGGCTCCGGGATCGCAGTCCGCTGGATGTGACTTCTTGGTTCCGGCTCGGGCCCGGTCAGGGTGCGGTCAACGCCGGGAGTGCAGCGTTGACCGCTCCCTGAGGGGCTGTGAAAAAATCGCCCGTTGAGCGCGAAAGACGGTCGAGGCATGCCTCGCCCCTACGGACGATCGTTTGTTTTCAACGACGTAGGGGCTTGGCATGCCAAGCCCGTCTTGCCGGAATTGGATCCCCGACATTTTTTCACAGCCCCTGACGGTCGCGGCTGTGTAGCCCACGATTGCTCTACTGGGGTCGATGTATCAAAATGGGCTCCATGCACTCCCGTTCCCTGTTCGCCTTCAGCCTATTGATGACCCTCGCCTGCGGAGGCGCCCCCGAGCCCGCCGAGACCGAAGCCGCCCAAGACCACGGCGCGGGAACCGTCGTCAAGGCCAACCCCGGGCTCGACACCATCGTCCCCGCCGACTACACCATCGAGAAACTTGCTGGCGGCTTCATCTTCATCGAAGGCCCTGCCTGGGTGCGCGGTTGGCCAGGCTCGCCGTTTCTGCTGTTCAGCGACGTCCGCGGCAACGCCACCTACAAGTGGGATCCGGCCAGCGGGCAAACCAGCGACTTCAAGAAACCCAACTTCGAAGGTGAATACGAAGACGGCCGCGGAATCGGCTCCAACGGCATCACGATGGACAAAGACGGCAACGTGCTGATCGCCGAGCACGGCAACCGCCGCATCGCCAAGGTCACCAAATCCGGCGAATGGTCCACCCTCGTCGACAATTGGGAAGGCAAGAAGCTCAATAGCCCCAACGACATGACTTGGCACTCCAACGGCTGGCTCTACTTCACCGACCCGCCCTACGGCCTCGCCAAACAAGACGACGACCCCGACAAAGAAATCCCCTTCAACGGCATCTTTCGGCTCAGCCCCGACGGCAAGACGGTCGAGAAACTCGGCGAGCAGACCCGCCCCAATGGAATCGGCTTCTCGCCTGACGAGAAAACGCTCTACGTAGCGAACTCCGACCCCAATCAAAAGGTCTGGTTCGCCTACCCCGTTGAAGACGACGGAACCCTCGGTGAGCGTCGCGTCTTCGCCAATGTCACCAGCGAAACCGCCGAGGGCGTTCCCGACGGGCTCAAGCTTGATACCGCTGGGAACCTCTACGGAACCGGCCCCGGCGGGGTCTGGATCTTCTCGCCCGACGGCGCCCATCTGGGCACGCTACAGCCGGACGAGGTTCCCGCAAACGTGGGCTGGGGCAACGACGGCAAAACGCTCTACATGACCGCGCGCACCGGTTTGTATCGCATGAACCTGCTCGCAAGCGGGAAGTTGCCGTAGGGGGAACCCGCTCCCTTGCGGTCGCGGCTCTGACGCCTGCGTCTCAACCTTTGAATCGCGACTTCTGAGCCGCGACCGCAAGGGAGCGGGTTCAGGCAACCCCCGCTCGCTATAATCAAAAGCTCCCGATGCCCGCACGCCCAAAAATCAGGTCCACAACGGTTCTCTGCGTCCGCCGCGACGGCAAAGTTGTCATGGGAGGCGACGGCCAAGTCACCGTCGGCAGCGAAGTCATCAAAGGCACGGCCAAGAAAACCCGGCGACTCTACAACGACAAAATCCTCGCGGGGTTTGCCGGCTCAACCGCCGATGCCTTGTCGCTCTTCCTGCGCTTTGAAGACAAGCTTCAGCAATACAACGGCAATCTCAGCCGCTCGGCCGTCGAGCTCGCGCGCGACTGGCGCACCGAAAAAACCTTGCGTCACCTCGAGGCCGTCCTGCTGACCGCCGACGAGGCGAACACGCTCCTGATCAGCGGTACCGGCGACGTCATCGAGCACGACGAACCCGTCGCGGGAATCGGATCCGGCGGCTCGTTCGCCGTAGCAGCAGCTTCGGCCCTTCACGAGCACTCCGAGCTCAGCGCCCGCGAGATCGCGGAAGCGGCCATGAAAATCGCCGCCAAAATCTGCATCTACACCAACGACAACTTACATTTCGAGGAGTTGGGATAACTCCCTCATGGTGATCTACTTACCCGGACACGCCGGTGTCGAAGCCCCGGCCCTAGACGAGCTCACACCTCGCGAAATCGTCGCCGAGCTCGACAAACACGTCGTCGGCCAATCCGATGCCAAACGCGCCGTCGCGATCGCCCTGCGCAACCGCGTCCGGCGCCAAAAGCTCGAGCCCGAGATGGCCGAAGAGGTGATGCCCAAGAACATCTTGATGATGGGCCCCACCGGGGTCGGCAAAACCGAGATCGCGCGTCGTCTCGCGCGGCTAGCGAACTCGCCCTTCATCAAGGTCGAAGCCTCGAAGTTCACCGAAGTCGGCTACGTCGGCCGCGACGTCGACGCCATGATTCGCGACCTCGTCGAAGTCGCCATCGACATGCTTCGCGAGGAAAAGCTCGACCTGGTCGCCGACCGCGCCGAAGCCAACGCCGAAGAGCGTCTGCTCGACCTGCTGATGCCGCCGCAGCCGGAGAACGAAGAAGACGACGACACCCAGTCGAAGACCCGCGAGAAGCTCCGCAAGAGCCTACGCGACGGCAAGTTCGACGACCGCATGGTCGACATCGATGTCCGCGAGCGGAACACTCCAATCGAAATCATCACCAACACCGGAATCGAGGAGATGGACATCAACCTCCGCGACATGATTCCCGGCCTGTTTGGCCAGGGTAAAGGGCGACGACGCAAGATGCGCGTCGCGGAAGCGCTCGACTACCTGATCCAGGAAGAAGAGGGCAAGCTCATCGACATGGACCAGGTCACCCGCCAGGCGGTGGACCGCGTCGAGCAGTCGGGCATCATCTTCCTCGACGAGATGGACAAGATCGCCGGCCGAGAGGGCGGCCGAGGCCCCGACGTGAGCCGCGAGGGAGTCCAACGCGACATCCTACCGATCGTAGAAGGCACGAGCGTCAGCACGCGCTACGGCATGTTGCGAACGGACCACATCTTGTTCGTCGCCGCCGGCGCGTTCCATGTGTCGAAGCCGTCCGACCTGATCCCCGAGCTGCAGGGCCGCTTCCCGATCCGCGTCGAGCTCAAGTCGCTCACGACCGAAGACTTCATCCGCATCCTCACCGAGCCCAAGAACGCACTCATCAAGCAGTACGTCGCCCTGATGGGGACCGAGGGCTTCAAGCTGAAGTTCACCGAAGACGCCATCGGCGAGATCGCCGCCATTGCTACGCAGATCAACCAAGACAACGAGAATATCGGCGCCCGCCGACTGCACACCATCATGGAGCGGCTCCTGGACGAGATCTCATTCGAAGGCCCCGATCTGAAGAAGAAGAACGTCAAAATCGACGCCAAGTACGTGCGGTCGCAACTTGACGACATCATCAAGGATCAGGATCTGAGCCGCTACATCCTGTAGGTCGGCAATACTGGGATACAGCCGCATGGCCGGGCACCTGAGCCGCGCGCGTAAGCAAGCGGTTGTCGCAGCCACCGACAACCGCTTGCTTACGCGCGCGGCTCTGTCACTAGCCCTGACCCTCCTAGCCTCCTGCGGCTCCGTCGGCCACCCCCTGCCCCCGCTAGTGAAGATCCCAGCCCGCGTCGAGAACTTCGAAGCCTGGCAGCAGTCCAGCCAGCTGAGCTCCTCGTGGATTTGGCCGCGCCTCAACACCGAGGGCGAAACTCTGGGGGACCTCGCCAAGTTCGAGCTCTATGGCCTCGAGTTGGCGCCCAACGCCCCCGCCCCACCTGAGGAAGCATTCGAAGATCACGGCCGACTCATCCAGTCACTCGAAGTCGACTCCTTCAGCGACAGCGGCCCCGGCTTGCCCGTCAGCGCCTCGGTCCCCGTGGAAGATCGCGGCGGCAGGCGCATGGCCTACGCCGTCCGTGCGATCAGCGGCGGCGGCAAGGCGTCCCCGTGGTCGGAAGCCGCGATCGTCGACTTGGTCACTCCCGCCCCCGCGCCCGCTTCGCCGGCTTTGACGGTTCGGCCCGATGGGGTGCTGGTCTCCTGGGAACCCGTCGCCAAGGCCAGCGGCTACGTCGTCGAAAAGAAGCTCGACGACCAGTTCCGGCCACTCGGAGAATCACCCCAGCCGGAACTGCTCGACACGCTGATCATCTGGGATTCCGCACACTCCTACCGGGTTCGCAGCGTCGTCGAAAGCGGTGGCCGGCCGGTGCCAGGCGAGCCCTCGGAGGCGTCGGTCGTGACTCCAACCGATACCTTTCCGCCAGAGGCCCCACGCGACCTGCGGGCTGTCGTCACGCCCGAATCCATCGAGCTCTCCTGGACGGCGAACCAAGAGGACGACTTGGCCGGCTATCGCATCCGCCGCAACGGTCAGCTACAGGAAGGAATCCTCGGCGCCGCTAGCTTCAGCGACCCCGCGGAAGGCGATACCATCCGCTACACCGTCTCCGCCCTCGACCACAAAGGGAACGAGAGCGTCGAGTCGGACCCGATCGACGTCACCCGGTAGGGGCGCGACATGTCGCGCCCTTGAGCTATGATCGTCAGCGATGAAGCTGGCCTTCTCGCTTCTTTTGGGCGCCGTCTTGGTCGGCTGCCCCCGTCCGCCGCCGCCGCCTGAGGCCGAGCCGCCCCACCGCATGACCTGGTGGCGCGAGGCCCGCTTCGGCATGTTCATCCATTGGGGCCTCTACTCCACGCTGGGCGGTGAATGGGAGGGCTTCGACTACGGCAAAGAGATGGAAGGCGCCAGCGCCGAGTGGATCATGCTCGCCGCCGACATCCCCACTGACGACTACGCCGCCCTCGCCAACCGCTTCAACCCCACCAAGTTCGACGCCTCCAAATGGGTCGGCATCGCCAAAGACGCCGGTATGAAGTACTTCGTGATCACCTCCAAACACCACGACGGCTTCAGCCTCTTCGACACTGAGCTCAGCGACTACGACATCATCGACCGCTCGCCTTTCAAACGCGACGTCATCAAAGAGCTCGCCGACGAATGCGCCCGCCAGGGCATCCGCTTCGGGGTCTACTACTCGCACAGTAAAGACTGGTATCACCGCACGAAGCGCCGCGCCGACCCCAACCCGCCCAGCGCCAAGTACATCGAATTCGCCCAAGGCCAAGTCCGCGAGCTATTGACCAACTACGGTGACATCGGCGTCCTCTGGTTCGACACAGGGGGACAGTTCAAAGAGATCAACGGCGATTACGGCCGACTCGTCCGCCGGCTCTCACCGCGGACAATCATCGGCTCCCGCCTCAACGCCGACGACGAATCGCTGCACGACTTCCGCACCATGGCCGACCGCTCGATCCCAGAAGGCCGCGTCGACTTCGATGCCGAGTCGCCGATGACGATGCGTGACAACTGGGGCTACGACCGCGACGACGACAATTGGAAGAGCGTCAACGAGCTCCTGCAACGCTTCTCCCTGACGGTGTGCCGCGGCGCGAACATGCTGCTCAACGTGGGGCCCACCCCCGAGGGCGAGCTCACTCCCGAGGATGTCGAACGCTTGCAAGCCTTCGGGTGCTGGCTGCGCGTCAACGGCGAGGCCGTCTACAGGACCGACGGGAGCCCGTTCGGCCACGACTTCGAATGGGGCTCGATGACCCAGAAACCGGGGCGGCTCTATCTCCACGTCTTGAAATGGGACGCCCGCGGGATTCGTATTCCCGGCCTACGCTCCGCTGTCTCGAAGGCCTACTTTTTGGCCGACCCCGCCCAGTCCTTCGAAGTCACCCACGAAAATGGCGAAGTCCTGGTCCACACCTCGGCAGAGGCCCCGGACGAGAACGTCTCCGTGATCGTACTCGAAATCGAAGGCGCTATCGAGGTTGACCCAGCCGCAACCGGAGAGCGTCACTGGAACATCGGAACCGGCATCCGCCTCAACACCGAAAAGATCGCCGCCCAGCGAGCCAAAGGCTGGGTCCCAATGAAGCTCGACCGCCCGTAAGTACCTCTGTAAACGATTCCTGCACAAATCCGGCAGGAATCTGCGACGGTTGCAGCGCCCGGAGCCGCGACCGGAAGGGAGCGGTTGCTCGAGTAGGCAACCAATGTTCGTGCTCATCGGCAACCGCTCCCTTCCGGTCGCGGCTCCGGGATCGTAGTCCGCTGGATGGTCAAAGGTTCGGCGCTTTTTCCGAGCACCCTGCGTGAGCGGGGTGTCTTCCGCTTACGGTTGCGGCCGTCGACCGGGTTGTGGGAAGACACCCCGCTCACGCGGGGTGCTCGGAATTTCTGCCGGATTTGTGCAGGAATCGTTTACAGAGGGACTAACGGGCGCGGCTCTGTAGCGCGCCGGATTAGAGTCAGCCCACGCGGACCCGGGCCCACTTCTTGCCCATGCGAATGACGAGGTCTTCGCCGTCAAGCGGTAAGGCCATCTCACGCCGCTTCTCCCCATTCACCGTCACAGCCCCTTCGCGCAGCTTGCGATTCGCCTCGCCCCCCGACTTCGCCAGCCCAACCTCCCGCAGCAGCTTGTCCAGGCGGATCTCGTGCTGTCCGCGCATTTCCTCGGGCAAGTCGAACTCCGGCATATCGTCGGGGACCTGCCTCTGCTGCACAACCTTCCGGAAAGCTTCCGCCCCATGCTCAGCCGCCTCCCCCGAATGGAAATCCGTCGTGATCAACCGCGCCAGCTCATGCTTGGCCTCCATCGGATGGCCGCCCTTCTTCCCCTCAATGCCGGCCGGGCTCAGATCCGTCAGCAGCTCGTAGTACTTCCACATCAGCTCATCGCTGACCTGCATCACCTTGCGGTACATCACCTCCGGCGGTTCGGTGACGCCGATGTAGTTGCCCAACGACTTCGACATCTTCTGAACGCCGTCAAGCCCCTCCAGCAGCGGCGTCGTCGCGATAATCTGGCGCGGCTGGCCGTAGTCGCCCTGAAGCTCGCGCCCGACCAGCAGATTAAACCTCTGATCCGTGCCGCCAAGCTCGACATCGCACTCGAGCGCCACCGAGTCGTACCCCTGGCTCAGCGAGTAGAGGAACTCGTGGACAGAGATCGGGAGCCCCGACTTGTAGCGCTTCGAAAAGTCATCTCGTTCGAGCAGCCGCGCCACCGTGTACTTCGACGTCAACTTGACGAAGTCCTCGAAGCGCAGCTCGTCTAGCCACTCAGAGTTGTAGCGGATCTCTGTCTTCTCCGGATCGAGCAGCTTGAACACCTGCTGTTTGTATGTTTCCGCGTTCTCGGCGATCTGCTCGCGCACCATCGGCGGACGGGTCTTGTTGCGTCCTGTAGGGTCGCCGATCATCGCCGTTCGATCGCCGATCAGGAACACGGCGGTGTGGCCAAGATCCTGGAAATGCTTCATCTTGCGAATCAGCACGGTGTGTCCGAGGTGCAAGTCCGGCGCCGTCGGATCGAACCCGGCTTTCACCCTCAGCGGGCGGCCTTCCTTCTCGCAAAGCTCCAGCCGCTGGCGCAGCTCAGGCTCCGAGATGATCTCGGTGAGTCCTTTGCGAATGACCGCGAGCTGTTCGTCGATGGTCACAGGCGAACCACCCGCCGCTCTTCGATCCGGAACCGCCCACTCAGCACGACGTTGATCGCCTCGGTGTAGGCGAGGTGCTCCCGCTCGAGGATCCGAGCCGACAGCGAATCGTCGTCATCGTCATCGAGCACCGGGACGGCGGCCTGCACGATAATCGGCCCCGAGTCGAGCTTCTCGTCGACGAAATGCACCGTGCAGCCTGAAAACTTCACGCCGCGCTCGAGCGCTTGCCGCTGTCCCTCGAGCCCTGGGAAAGACGGCAGCAGCGACGGATGGATGTTGAGCACTCTCTGGGGAAACTCCTGCACAAAATACGCGCTCAGCAGCCGCATGAAGCCGGCCAGGCACACCAAGTCGACTCGCGCCTCCTTGAGCCGAGCGACCACCAACCGGTCGTACTCTTCGCGCTGCAATCCCTTCGATGGGATGCACTCCGTGGTGACTCCCAACTCCCGCGCCCGCTCGAGGCCTCGCGCCGTGGGCTTGTTGCTGATCACGATTGCGATCTCAGCATCGATCTTGCCTGAGCGGACATTCTCCGCGATCGCCTCAAAGTTCGAGCCGCGCCCGGAAAGCAGGATTCCCAATCGTTTCATACGTATTCCACTTCCGGCTTGCCCCCGCCGCTCGCGACCGACCCAATTCGGTAGGGCGTCTCACCCTCGGCTTTCAGCAACCCGACCGCGCGGTCAGTCTCGGCCGCGGGGACAATCAGGATCATCCCAATCCCCATATTGAAGGTTCGCAGCATCTCGTCTTGGGCAACGTGACCGATCCTCTGTAGGACGTTGAACACGGGCAGTACGGGCCACGAACCCAGCTTGACTTGCGCCACTGTCCCCCCGGGGAGCGCTCGAGGCAGGTTGTCGGTGATGCCGCCGCCGGTGATGTGGGCTGCCCCGAGCAACGCGCTCTCCGTGGCGAGCGTTTGAATCGGCTTGAGGTAACTCCGGTGAACCTTAAGCAGCTCATCACCCACCGTCGTTCCAAGCTCGTCAACGTACTCCGCCGGCGAGCGTCCAGCGCTGTCGAAGAACAGCTTCCGCGCGAGCGAGTACCCGTTGGTGTGGAGACCCGTCGACGGCAGCCCGAGCAACACGTCCCCCGGCGCCACCTTGGCCTGGTCGAAGAGCTCCGCCCTGTCGGCCGCGCCCACGATGAAGCCTGCCAGGTCGTATTCACCCGGCCGATACATCCCCGGCATCTCAGCGGTCTCGCCGCCGATCAAGGCGCAGCCGTTCTCTTCGCAGGCCTTCGACAAGCCAGACACGACCTCGGCGGCGGTCTCGGCTTCGAGCTTTCCGACCCCGAAGTAGTCGAGGAAGAACAGCGGCCGCGCGCCCTGGACGGCGATGTCGTTCACGCAGTGGTTCACTAGACACTGTCCGACCGTGTCGTGAACGCCCATCATGAACGCCAGCTGGAGTTTCGTCCCCACCCCGTCGGCCGAGCTCACCAGTACCGGATCTTCGAGCCCAAGACCGTTCAAGCTATAGGCGGCGCCGAACGCTCCGACGCCCGTTAGCACCCCGTCGGTAAACGTACGTTCAGCAAGCCGTTTGATGCGGCTAGTAGCGCGATCGGCCTCGTCAATATCGACGCCGGCATCGCTGTAAGTGACAGCCATAGCGAAAGGCCATTTTCACGCAAAGACGCCACGAACGCCAAGCCGCGCTAGAGTCACGCCCGGCCCGAGGCTGCCTGGTTCGGTTGCCAAAGCGTCTCCTCGGCCCCCATGCGGACGCTCGCCCAACGGCTCCAGACGAAGAATGCATCGCTGAGCCGGTTCAGATAGCCGAGCGAATGCGGGCTGACTTGCTCCTGGCGCGCGAGCGAGGTGACGATTCGTTCGGCCCGCCGGCAAACGGTGCGGCAGACGTGCAGCTCGGCGTTGAGGCGAGTCCCGCCCGGCAGCACGAACGACCGCAGCTCCGGCAGGATGTCGTTCATCTGGTCAATCTCGGTTTCGAGTTGCTCGACGTCGGCCTCGGCGATCTGAGCCTGCTTGGGGTGCACAGCATCGGGGTCGGTCGCCAAAAGTGACCCAAGGTTAAAGAGCTCGTGCTGCACGCGCATCAGGATGTCCGCCAGCTCGCCCAATGTCGGATGCGCCGGCTTCTCGTCGTCGAGCGTGGCGCGAGCTTGGCCCACGAACGAGTTCAGCTCGTCGACCGTGCCAAACGCTTCGATCTTAAGGTCGTCCTTGGCGATACGCCGACCGTTCACCAGGCTCGTCTGGCCGCTGTCGCCGCGCTTGGTGTAGATCCGGTTCAGAGCGAGCTTGGGGTCGCTGTAGGTCGCCTCGGCCATAGGGCCATCATACTCTGCCCTCTTACGCGGCCAGCGGACGGCTCCAGCGATACAGCAACCGGCCCATCGACGGCGCCATCCGCAATAGCCCGATAGCCGGGCCCGTCGCCGCCGGAGAGCACAATCCGCGCGAGAGTAGGAAGCTCCAGCGCTGCGCCCGCCCGATTTCGCGCGTCCAACGGGCGCGGTAGCGTTCGAGCGCCTGCTCGGGCTTTGTCCCGCCCGCCAACCACTCAGCCAGACACTCCGCGGCCGCCGCGCCTGAGCGGAACGCATTCGTTACCCCGACCCCCAGGAACGGCGCCGTAATGCCCGCGCAGTCGCCGACGAAGATCACTCCCTTCCTTGCAGGTTCCTTGCGCATCAGCGGCACCTGAGCAATCGAGCTCACACTCTCATCAACGAGCTTGCAGCCGACCAGCGCTCTACCTAGAGCCGGATTACTCTTCCTCGCGTAGTCAATCAACGCGAGCGGCCTTCCCCCGGCCTTGCGGAGCGTTTCCTGGCGCGCCAGGATGCCCACCGTGCCCAAGTCGGAGTCGATGCTGACAAATCCACAGTGCCCGCCCCGAAACGAGAAGAGGTTCACGTTTTCACCGCGTGCGACGCCCCGGAAGCGCGCTTTCACGCCAACGAAACCGGTCGCCTTCGACAGGAAGCTTCGCCCTAGCAGCCGGTCGAGGCTCGAACGCTTCCCCCAGGCGCCGACCACCGCTCGGGCGCGCAGCTCAAACCCTTCATCGGCCCGTAGCACAAACCCCTCGGCGCTATCCCCTTCGATGCTGGAGATCTTTATGCTCGACAGATATTCTCCTCCGCGATCGCGCACCAGGTCGAGCAGGGCCGGATCAAGCCGTGGCCTCGCCACGCCGAACCCTTCGGTCGCCAACGTCATCTCGAACAGATCCCCCCGTGGCGAGTACAGAGCCATCCCACGAATCCGAACCGGATCCAGAGCATGTAGGGTCTCGATCCCGCCCAGTGACTGCAGGACCGCCGCCGCCTCGCCGGAGAGAAACTCCCCGCAGAACCGGTCAGGCGCAACGGCGCTTTGCTCGATCAGCGTGACGCCGAGGCCGGCCTGCCTCAACCCTAGGGCCGCCGCGCAGCCAGCTGGGCCGGCCCCAATGACAGCGACGTCTGTCAGTCTTACACTCACGAGCGCTGAACCACGGCTAAGGTCATTCTGCGGAACAACAAATCCTCTTTCACTCTAGGTTCGACCAGCCCCGCCTGGCGAGCCTGTTCAGCTAGCTCTTTGGGCGTATACGCACGTCGGATCGAGAGGTCGCCGTCATATCTGGTCAAACGACATCGAGCCAGCAGCGGCGCGGCGGCGCGAAAGAACAGCAAGGCCAGGCGATCGCGCACCAGGTCATTGAGCACCGCGATATGCGAGCTCACCCGCGCCGACTCTGCGACCGCCTCTCGCAGCGGCTGAGGATCGAGATGATGCAGCACCAAGGTCGAGTACAATCCCTCGACGCTCCCGTCCCGAAAGGGCATCTGCGTTAAGTCGCCGGCGACGAGCCAGGCTTCCGGACCGAGGTTCTCGCGCGCTACCGCCAGATTGCGGCGGTCCTGGTCGAGCCCGATGAGTCGGACTCTTAGTCCGCGCTGATGAGCCCAGCGTGAGACAAACCGCAGGAGCCCGCCGCCTCCGCAGCCGGCGTCAACCACCCTCCAACCGGACCGAACCTTGGGCAACAGGAACTTCCTAAGCGAGCGCCGTCCGCCCAACCAACGGTTGAACCGCGACATCTCGGCGAGATTGTGCCGAACCTCAGCTTCGGCGCCCTCGCCCAACTCGAGCAGCTCTCTCTCGGTTGAACGAGGCGGCATCTTCCAGCTCAGCCCCATCAGTACCTATGTCACCAGTTTCCGGGCCGGAATCCGAGCACCCTGCGTCAGCGGGGTGTCTTCCAGTCGCCCTGGCGAGCGTCGCAACTCAGACAGGAAGACCGCCCGCTGACGCAGGCGGCTCGGAGAACGCGTCAGGAAGGGGTGATTATCGCAGAATTCTCGCGAAGCTCTGAATAGAATGGAAGCTTGCGGGGTCTTTTTACACGGGCGTTGCCCGAGCCGTCGCGCGTGCTGCTCATCGAGAGCGCCTCTCGCGAGACCGGCGCACGTGCGTTGGCGACATTAAGAAAAGCCTTTGGCGAGCGGACGCCGATCGATGTCTTCCATTGCCAACCCTCCCCGCCCGACGGCGCGGACGAATCCTGGCATGCGCGTGACTACTCAGGGACGGCCGCCCGCTTCGGGCTCGTGCGCCGTCTTCGCGCCCGTCGGCCCTCCATCGCGGCGGCGATTTTTTCCGACGACCCAACGCTGGGTCCGTGGAAGTGGTTCTTGTTGGCGACGCTGAGCTCCAAGTTCTTGATCCTCAATGAAAATGGCGACTTCTTCTGGCTTGACCGGGGGCATCTCCCGAACCTTTTCGACATGCTCCAGCAGCGAGTCGGCTTCGCGGGCGAGACGGTGACCGAAGCGATTGCGGGCCTCGTGGCGTTCCCATTCGTCGTCGCGTACTTAGCGGCGTACGCTGCTTATGTACACGCTGTACGGGCGATGCGGCTGACGCTGGGACTGGGGCGCCGCGCATCGTAGGGACGTGGGTTGCTAAAGCCCGATCCGAGGGCTTGGCATGCCAAGCCCTTACAGCCGTGTTTCATTTTGGGAATTGGGTTCGTTCGCGAATTTTTTACTAAGACGAGGCCAATTCTTCCGTGTGAGTACTAGGACCCGAAAAATCACGCTGGCCGTTGTGGATTCGAATTACATCTCTGAGTCCAGAATAACAGGAGCGGTCAAGGGTTCGGCCGCCAACCCTCCGCCCGAGGAGTCGCGCATGTGGATGTATTCCGGATTCGCGGGGGGCATCCAGCCGTGGTGGCGCCACGTTGGCGCTTACCAGTGGGACCGCCGACAGTTCGAGACGCCGATTGCGGTTTACGAATGGCACGAAAAGAACGAGCGCTACCTGGTGAACCGAACGCCGGTGGCATCGGTCGGCGTTGTCTATTCGCAGCGCAACGCGGATTTCTATGGCCGGGACGACCCAGGCGACCGTGTGGCCAAGCCCTACTACGGGCTGATCCACGCATTGCTCGAAGCCCGCATCCCGTATCTGCCGGTGCACGCGGACCGCATCGACGAGAACGCCGAATCTCTTTCCACACTGGTGCTGCCGAACCTTGCCACCATGACCGACGAGCAAATTGCCTCAGTTCGCCGGTATGCCCAGAACGGCGGCAATCTGGTCGCCTCCGGCGAGATCGCGCTCTACGACAAGTGGGGTGACCGGCGCGAGAGCTCTCCGCTCGCTGATCTGTTCGGGATCCGTTTCACAGGCGAACAATACGGCTCACTCGGCGAAGCCGAGAGCCGCAGAGGCGGCGATCACACCTACCTTCGGCTGCACCCCGAAGTCGGCCAGGACGTATACGGCCCGCTCTCCGGCGCCGAGCCGGCTGTAACCGGCCATCGGCATCCCGTGCTTTCCGGGTTGGAGAAGACGGATGTCGTCGCGTTCGGAGGGTTGCTGCAAGGGGTCGAACCGAGCGACGGTTCCGAGGTCCCGCTGACCTTCATTCCGGATTTCCCGAGCCACCCGCCTGAATTGTCATGGATGCGCACTGAGCGAACCCAAATCCCGGGACTGGTGCTGCGGGAGGACGGCGGCTCCCGCCGAGCCTATTTCGCCGCCGACCTCGACCGCCGCTTCATTCAGGACTACTTCACAGATCACGGCCTGCTGCTGGCAAACACGATTCGCTGGACGGCCCACGATGACGTCCTCCTCGAGGTGCGAGGAGCGGGACTGATCGACTGCCACCTCTATCGACAGCAGGATCGAACGATCCTTCATCTGGTCAATCTGAGCGGGGCGGGGACATGGCGTTCGCCTCGGCGGCAAACGATCCCGGTTGGCCCGCTGCGGGTCAGCATCCGGCTGCCTTCCGGGGCGTCCCCGCGGGCTGTAGAGCTTTTGGTCGCCGATCAGGTGCATTCGGTTGCACTCACGGACCGCTGGGCGAGCTTCGAGGTGGAGTCGATCGGAAGCCACGAGGTGGCGGTGCTCGCGTAGCTAGTCGAACTGGGCCTGAGCACAGACCTGCTCCGCCTCGTCTGGCGAGAGGCGGGTCTCAAGCACATCGCTTGGAGCGTTAGATGACCTCGAACGATCCGGATTCTGAGCGGAAAGCCGGACTCGTTTGAGCACCTCAGTGAAGCTTGCTTGCGTTTGCGGCTTACCGGTCAGATAGCCCTGCACGAAGTCGCAGTCGTGCCGCAATAAGAAATCGAACTGTGGGAGAGTCTCGACGCCTTCGCCCACGACACGGAGCCGCAGGCTATGCGCGAGGGAAATTATGGAGCGGGTTATGGCTCCGGTCTTTTGATCGCTGTACGCGTTTTGAACAAACAGCTGATCGATCTTAAGTATGTCGAATTTGACGCTGCGAAGGTGGGCCAGCGATGAGTAGCCAGTCCCAAAATCGTCGATAGCTATCTGAATGCCCATTGCCGACAGTCGATCCAGGTTTGCTCTAACGACCTCGTCGTCTTCGAGCAGCGCGCTCTCAGTGATTTCGAGTTGAAGCCAGTCGTGGACTTGGCCGGTCTTTCTCAAAATTTCTTGGAGCATGCCCGAAAAATCGGGGTTTCTAAGTTGGCGCGGCGAAAGATTGACGGCGATATCCATCGAGCCCAGTCCTTCCTCCCGCCACGCCATGTGCTGCCTAGCGACTTTTTCCAGAGCCCAGGCTCCCAGATCGTTGATGAGGTTCATTTCCTCCGCTAACGGAATGAACTCACACGGCGGCACTGGCGCGCCCCCCTTGGGCGTCCACCGCATCAGGGCCTCGGCTGCGACAATTCGGCCTTGTCGGGCACAGAACATCGGTTGATAATGCAGGTCCAGCTCCTGCCGTTCGACCGCTCTACTCAATCCGGTGCGGAGGACGAACTCCCGGGAACTGCCTTGGCGCATTGTTGGCTGGTAGGTTTCCAGTCTTCCTTTGCCCCCGCACTTCGCCTGGTACATGGCGATATCCGCGTCGCGAAGGATGTTGTCGGCATCGCGCGAATTGTCTTCAGAACACAGAGTCACTCCGACGCTGGCGCCCACCGCAACCTCGTTTGAGCGGATGACGCAAGGTTCCCTGAGGGCCTTGAGTACGGCCTCTACGATCTCCCTAGCGTCGACTTCGTCTCCGCCGATTCGGGCGACGAAATCGCTTTCGCGGAGGGCGTCCTGTAGTCTTTTGGTGACGACTTGCAGGAGCTCGTCGCCAACGGCGTGCCCAAGCGAATCGTTGACTTGCTTAAAGCCGTCGAGATCGACAAAGGCCACAGCGAACCCGTAGTCTGGGTCACGGTGACTGGTTTGAATCTCGGTTTCGAGGTGCTCTAAGAGGCTCTCTCGGTTTGCCAGGCCGGTCAGTTTGTCGTGGTTCGCCTGATGGTAGAGGTCGGATTCGTAGTCCTTCTGGCGAGTAATGTCGATTTGATGGCCTGACACGCGTTCGGGGGCGCCTGACTCACCTCGAACGGCTCGCCCCTGAGAGAGAACCCAGCGGTAGCCGCCGTTAGCCCGCCGAATCCTGTGCTCGCACTCGAAATCGGGCGTCTCTCCACTCAAGTGGCGTCGGAGCCGAACGGTGACCTCCTTGAGGTCGTAAGGGTGAATCATGTTCAGCCAGTCTTCTGAAGGGATGATCGTGCTCTTGCTCTCGTACCCCAACAAGAAACGCCAGCGAGGCGAGAGGTAGACTTGGTCGGTGACTAGGTTCCACTCCCACTGGCCATCCATTTCAGCGTCGGCATCGAAACTCTTGCTTGAAGAGTCTGGGCGGCTTGGGGCTTCCATTCCGGCGCGGCGGTCTTTCATTGGCGCGTCGTGGGCTGCCGAAATTTGAGCGCGCACCCGGCCGGTCCACGAAACGTAGCCGCGGCGCCGCTCAGCCTGGTAGGCCCAGACGCCGGTGAGAGCCGCGAGCCCTGTGGCGGCGGTTGCGCCACTGTGTTCAGGCAAGCCGAGGAAGCTGCTTGTTGAGTAAGCCGCCGCGGCGACCGCCGCGAGAATCAGCGCCCCTCTTGGAGATGCCAGTAGCAGGCAAGAGGACACCGTGACGCCCCAGGATGCGGCAAGCAAGATCGAGCCCGCGGAGAACAGAAAAAGCGACGCAGTCCATGCCAGTGACAGGATGCACACAGGGGCGCAGGCCGCATTAGTCCGTTCAGGGGTAGGGTTGTATTGGAGTGAACCCCAAGCGTGAGACAGTCGAAATCGGGACAGGTTACGATTCACCGCAAAACGCTTGCCTTCTTCGCTGTATCGTCGCACGCTGGTCCTAGCCGGGGAAGCGGAAGCGGGCTCTGCTGGAGAGCAACCCGCCAAGGAATACCCGGCCGCAAACTCATCAAGACGATGAGCGCCGGGGGCGGCCGCCAAGGTCGCTCCCGGCTTCTCCAACGCCGGCGATGTCTCCCTGCCCGCCCAGGGCCCATCGGATTGATAGATTTGCCTATGCCTCTCAAAACTCATACTTCGGATTCCTCGCTGCTGTTGCCGCCGGCCGCGCCAGCGCTTCAAACTCCGCCGGCGGACGATATCCCAACGCCGAATGCAGCCGGCGTTGGTTGTAGATCTCATCAATGAACTCGCCGATCGATGCGCGCGCCTCGTCAAGCGTGCGATAACGCTGCAACCAAACCTCCTCCGCCTTCAACGTCTTCATGAAACTCTCCGCCCGCGCGTTGTCGTAGGGGTTGCCGCGGCGGCTCATCGAGATGATCGCGCCGTGCTGCTCCAGCAGCTCGACATAGGCGCTCGAAGCGTACTGTACGCCTTGGTCGGAATGATGCATCCACCCCGCGGCAGGGCGTCTGAGCTCGAGCGCATCGCGCAACGCCCCTACAGCCAGCTCAGCTTTGAGCGTCGTCCCCAGCCGCCAGCCGACCACGCGTCGCGAGTAGGCGTCCAACACCACGGCGAGGTAGACGAACGCCTCGCGCAAGCGAATGTAGGTGATATCGGATTGCCACAACTGATCGACGCCGTCCACATTCAGGTGCGCCGCTAGATTCGGATAAACAGGTAAGAAGTGGTTCGAATCCGTTGTTAGCACGAAGCGCCGCTTGAGTACCGCCAGCAAGTTGTCCTTACGCATCATCCGCAGGACCTTTTTGTGATTGACGAGGAAGCCTTGGCGGCGCAGCTCGGCCGTCACGCGGCGGTAGCCGTAACGACGATTCTCGAGCGAAATCCGCTGCATGCGGTCACGCAATTCCATGTCGCACTCGGCGGGCGACGACACGGCGAGCCGGCGATAGAACCCGGCGCGATTCACGCGTCCGAGCTCGCAGGCGTGTTCGACGCTGAGCGAGCCTTTGGCGCTGATCTGCTCGACGATGGAGTAGATCCGCTCGCGCCACCGGCGTCGTTGGTCGGGGCTGCGAGGTTCAAGGCGCGAAAGGCTTGTCCGAAAAAATCGAGCTCTGCGGCTTGTTTGCCGAGCAGTCGTTCGAGCTCTGCGATGCGTTCGTCGCGCGGATCGCGAGGGATCTTGGGCGGCGCCGAGCGGCCGGGTTTCGGCCGGCCTCGCCGCCGGCTCAAGCCGTTGACGCCTTCCTGGCGATAGGCGTCCCGCCAGCGGTACAGCAGGCTGCGCTTGACGTCCAACTCGCGGCTTAGCGCTGTGCCGCTCTGGCCGGCTAGGAGCCGCCTGGCGGCGGCTTCCTTGAACTCCACCGTGAACTCCCGCGGCTTGCGCGGCTTGAGACTTTCCATCCTGGACTCCTTTCCATTCGCTGAAATTCGTCCCGAATTTCAATGTCTCATTTTTAGGGTTCACTCCATATATCGAAAGGGAGACGCGGAATCCGAGGAGGATCGCAACATAGCCGCTCGTCGCTGCGAGAACGGCGTTGCTGTGACCGGCGCCAAGAAATAGTTCGAGGACGCTAGCGACGACCGCAACCGCCGCGAATGTCGGCAGAGCCAAGGTCAGCGTCGAATCATTGATCGGGGTGATGACTTCGCGGTCCGCGACAGAATCGACAAGCTGTGTCGGCAGGTTGCCGCCGGACTCTCGCTCACCACGGACGGATGCCTCCCGCACTCACCAAGTGTCTGACGCTAACCCCCTACTGGGCTATAGGAAAAACACATATATTCCCGGGTCAAGGCGACCCTACGACCCCGGCACGGGTTCTTAGGCGGATCTTCCCCCCAGCGGAAGGCTCGTTTGACGGGCTAACTGCTTGGCTTGCTTGGCTTTAACACGTTTGGGGGCGCTTTTAGTGTACCCATGTATTATGCTATTGTATCGTTTATTCATTGTGTTGTTTGTGATATAATATACCCATGTATGTTGAGTCCGTCCCCAATCGCAACTCGCCGCCCGCCGTCTTGCTGCGCGAATCCTTCCGCCAAAACGGCAGAGTCAAAAAACGCACCCTCGCCAACCTCTCCTGCTGGCGCCCCGTCCGCGTCGAGGCCCTCCGGCGCGCCCTCCGCGGCGAGTTCGATCAGCTTCCCGCCACTCCCGTCTGCGGCCCCGTCTTTGGCCTGCTCTTCGCGCTCAAGCAACTCGCCGATGAGCTGGGCCTGACCGCCGCGCTGGGTCGAACGCGGGCCGCCAAACTCGCCTTGTTCCTGGTGCTGGCGCGCCTGGCCCACCAAGGATCGCGGCTCTCGGCCGTGCGCTGGGCCGCCGATCAGGCCGTCGCAGAAGTGCTGGGTCTGGGCGCCTTCGACGAAGACGACCTCTACGCCGCCCTCGATGATCTGAGCGCCCGCCAAGTGAAGATCGAGCAAGCGCTATACCGCCACTACCTCGAGCGCCGCGGAGCCCCGCCCAGCTTGCTGCTCTACGACGTCACCAGCTCGTACTTCGAAGGCCTGCACAACGCGTTGGGCGAGTACGGCTACAATCGCGACGGCAAGCGCGGCAAGAAGCAAATTGTGATCGGACTGCTGGCCGATGACCAGGGCGAGCCGCTGGCGGTGCGGGTGTTTGCCGGCAACCGCAACGATCCGACGACCGTGCCGGATCAGATCCGCATCGTCAAAGAGCAGTTCGGAGTCGAGGAGTTGGTCTTCGTCGGCGACCGCGGGATGGTCAAGAGCAAGGGCAAGCAGGCGCTGGGGGAGGCCGGGCTGCGCTACATCACGGCGCTGACCGATCCCCAGATTCGGCGGCGCTTGAGCGAAGGGGTGCTGCAACTGGAGCTGTTCGCTGAACAAGTCTGCGAGGTCGAAGCCGACGGCGTGCGCTATGTGCTGCGCCTCAACGAGTCCGAAGCCAAACGGCAACGGCAGCGGCTCGAGGACAAGCTGGCCAAGCTGGGAGGCAAGCTCGACCGACGCAACCAGAAAGTCACGGCCTCTTCCCGTTGCGAGCCCGCGGCCGGACTGCGCCAGCTCAAGCCCTGGCTGGCGCGTCACAAGCTGACAGAATTGGTCGAGTTGCGCTTGCAGGGACGTACGCTGGTCGTCGAGCGCCAGCAGGCGGCGATCGAGCAGGCGCTGGAGTTGGCGGGCTGTTACGTGGTCGTGACCGATGTCGCCTCCGAGCGCATGAGCGGCCAAAGAGTGCACGACCATTACGTGAGCCTGCAGCGGGTGGAGCGCGACTTTCGGCAGCTGAAGACGGGCTTGCTCGAGGTGCGGCCGATCTTCGTGCGCAAAGAAAGCCGCACCCGAGGACCTGTGTTGTGCAGCATGCTGGCGTTGAAGCTGAGCCGCGAATTGGAACGGCGGATACAAGCGGCGTTTGGCACGACCGACGACGACCCGCACGCGATCACCTTGCCGGACGCGCTGGCGGCGTTGGGGCGACTGTGTCTATTGGAATATCGAGTGGATGAGCAGACCAGCGTCACACGGCTGCCGATTCCCGACGCCCGCCAAACAGAAATCCTCAATGCGTTGGGGGTTTCGCTGCCGCACAAGTAACCTGTAGACAGACGCCGATCGCCCGATCCATCCCATAACCGACGCGAATTCAGGAAGTTGGCGGCGAAACTCTGCTCGCTGGCGGGGGGAAGATCCGTTAGGGAAACGTCAAGCGCGCTCGTCTTTGCGCCCGTGGTTCACTGGGACTATAGAACCAGTACCGCTGTTTTGACTACTCGGGTAAAACCCTCAGTCGGTTGCCGCCCCGTGGCGGGGCGCGCCGGCGACCGCGCCGCCGGAGGCGCCTGATTCTTAGAACCATTGCCAACCCGCCGCCGTGGGGGAAACCGGCGTTCCGGCCGTTCCACGCATCGCCACTGAAAAGTATTTTCACGCTGACCCAACGCCCACCCGAAATCGCCCGAGGACCTGTAAACACGGGCGTAGCGCGCTCTGGAAGGGCTTTTGGGCGGCCCTTGGACGGTCATTCAAGCGAACGTTTGTTTCCAACAGTAATCCGTTGGGTGTCCGTGGAGCGGTAGGATCGGAATGGTCCGACACTGTGGGACAAGGTGCCTAGAGATGCCAAACAAAGCTACCTCTGAAGTTCGTCTTTCATGGCGACCGGCCCTGCTACACTGCTGACCGATCGTGCTGAAACACCTTGCGGCGGTCGCACTCGGCCTTCCGATTCTTTCTATTGCGGCTTCACCGACCCTGATCGATGGGCCGGTAAAGCTCGACACCGGGCTGGTGGCAGGCAAAACCGTAGGGGTTGCGAAAGATGTGGAGGCGTTTGTTGGTATTCCGTATGCGGCGCCGCCGGTCGGCGACCTACGATGGCGTCCGCCGGAGTCGGCGGCGGTTTGGAGCGGGGTCCGGTCCGCCACTGAGTTCTCGGCCGCTTGCGAGCAATAGGGGCCGCGACCTGGGCATTTTTTCGGAATTAGCTCGGAGAACCTTAGTGAAGACTGTCTCTACCTGAATGTCTGGACGGCGGCTAAGCGCTCGACGGAAAGCCGCCCAGTGATGGTCTGGATTCACGGCGGCGGCCTCGCAAGCGGCCATACCGCTACACCGATCTACAACGGTGCGGGGCTGGCCCGGCGGGGGGTTGTCGTGGTGTCGATCAACTATCGGCTAAACGCTTTTGGCTTCTTGGCTCATCCGGCGTTGTCGGCTGAGTCGGAACAGGGGTCGTCGGGGCAATACGGCCTTCTCGATCAAATCGCGGCGCTCAAATGGGTTCAGCGCAATATAGAAGCGTTCGGCGGCGACCCGAACCAGGTCACGATCTTCGGCCAGTCCGCGGGCTCATGGAGTGTGTGCTACTTGATGGCGTCGCCGCTCGCAAAAGGAACCTTCCAGCGCGCCATCGGACAGAGCGGCGGAGTCTTCCAGCCGATGCGCCGTCTTTCCGAACCTTCGCCGGGCGGCGAGTCAGAGGAAGCCACGGGCAAGCGGCTGTTCGAGGCGCTTGGGGCTGAGCAGTCGGCCGCGGGGCTAGCGGCTATGCGCCGGAAAAGCGCCGGTGAGATTCGAGCGGAGCGGCGTCGGGCTCGTTATGAGCACCAACCATCGGTGGACGGGTGGGTCCTCCCTGACGAAGTAAGAGCCATCTTTGCGAGGGGCGATCACAACAAAGTTCCGATGATCTTAGGTTCGAACGCTAATGAGTGGACAGGCTTCGCCGGAGGCGTCCGGGGTAGCGCCGACCTGATGGAGTTTCGCAAACAAGCGACGGCGGAGTACGGCGAGTCGAGCGGCGAGTTCCTCGCTACGTACCCCGCGAAGACCGACGAAGAAGCGCACCGGGCTCAGATCGACAGCCTGACTCACCGAAGGTACGTGTGGCAGATGCGGACGTGGGCGCGTCAGTTGGCGCGGTCGGGAACCGCGGCTTACCTGTACCACTTCACACGCGTCCCGCCGGGACCGTGGGCGGAGCAGTATCTCGCGTATCATACGGCGGAGATTCCGTACGTGTTTGGGACGCTGCGCCCTTGGGAGGGAACGCCGGCCAGCTCGCCGTCGGCCTGGCAGCACCGCTATGACGATGTTGACCGTGAGTTATCGGAGGCGATGTCGCGCTACTGGCTGAACTTCGCCCGGACGGGCGATCCCAACGGGAAGGGGTTGCCAGAGTGGCCGCGCTACTCCGACGAGAAGGACGAGGGGCTTGCGTTTGGCGATGTCATCGAAACTGTGAAGAACTTCGCGAAGAAGCAATTAGACTTCTGGGACTCGTACCACGCAGGGCTATAGCCGGCAGGGTTCCATCAGCCGGATCTCACCCGTCATCTCGGGCAAGCGTAACGGCGTAACGGTTAGATAGGAGGAGTTAGGAGGCGCCCTCCATAAAATTTTAATAAACTTCGGGCCCAGTGAGCATGGGATCGTTTGCTGGATCTCGGTGGACCTAAGCCGCGCCGGCCGTACCGCGCACGGCCGAATCGTTGCCTGGCGACCGTCGGATGCGGCGGCGTGTCTTGAGCCCGGTCTCACGCTCGAGGTGGTCGAGAAATTCGTCAGACCCTAGCGGCCGTCCACTATAGGTCGCCTCCCGAATGCGTGCCGCCATTGCCGCTTCCGGGTCGCTCCCCGTCAAGGCGTCGACCCAATCACCCAATGGATTGACCTCCTTCCAAACACCCATGTCGAGCAACCCAGTGGGGTCGGTTCCCGAAATGTGAGCTTGGGCGCTAGACCATTCAAATGCCTCAGGCTCGCTCGTGATTCGCGCCCGCACCGGATTCATGTCGACATATAACAGTCCTGCAATCATGTGGTTGCGGTCCATAGCGGCAGAATAGAAGCGTCGTTCCCACAAGTGGCCGGTCCTTCCCATGCGGTGGTTCGTGCGGCGACTGTACTGGTTGTGCGTCTCGCCGACTCCGCGAGCAAGCGAGTTCGCCAGATCAGGAATCACGATAAGGTGAACGTGATTCGGCATCAAGCAGTATCCCAGCAGTCGCATTCGGCGAGCCTCGGCAATTCGGCGCAGAAGTTTGAGATAGATGCGCCTATCGTAGTCGTCGAAAAATATTTGCTGGCGGTTATTTCCCCGCTGGACAACGTGGTGCGGTGCGCCGACCGCTACCACGCGAGGGCCTCTGGGCACGCCAGAGAGCGTCTCACAACCGAGCCGCCAAGCGCCACCGACCCGGGATAGTCTTTATAAACTCATCTCAGGCTGTCAACTACGTTTCTGTCTCAGTAGACGCACGGAATGTCGTCTACACTCGGACCGAGCGTTCAGATGACGACCTCTACTACGCCGACGGGTTTCGATAGGTTTTGATTGGTAACGAGACTGTTTGAGCAGCTGATCGGCAAGATCATCTGCCGCGGCATATTCTCGGGGAACTGGCTGCGGATCGGCCTGTCTGGTCGGTCTTCTTGTGGAAACTGTTGGGATATCGCGCTTCTGCTCCGAATCCGCCGGCGCATGCAGGCGTACAAACAGCCCGAATCCGGCCCCGAGTCATTCCGCTGAGTGCAAGGGAAATTGAGGCGCCGATAGTCCCACTTTCGGCGCGAGGAATTTACAGCGTAACAGCTAGGGTCATGGCGCCTTTACGGTGCTGAAGACCTGCCGGCTAGCTCAAGAGACCAAGCGGAGTGTCGCGCCCCTACTTCTCGATCTTCTCGGTCACGACCTGGGTCGCCCGCATGCGGCCGTTGACGCCTTGCTCGTAGACCGTCGTCTGGACGCTCTCGCCGCCGGCGACGGGCTTGGAGACGCGCTCGGTGATTCCCTGCTGGACCATCTTCGACGAGTCGGCCACGTCTCTGGCCTGAACGACGGAGCGCTCGCGCGTGGACCCATCCGCCGCTACGGTCGTTTCGCGATTCAGCACGCTCTGCACTTGCATTCTGGTTGCGTTGACATTGGTCGCGCCGCTGGCGGTCTCTTTGCCGTAGGTCTCGATGGTCTCGGAGCTTGATCCGTCGGCTCGACTTTCCTTGCGGCCAACGCGCTTGCCTGTCAAATCCAAGCGAGTCGAGAAACCCGAGCGCGAGTAGACATTGGTCTCGGATGTCTCGACCGATCCCGAGGTGCGCTTGGTGGTCTCCTCACGCTCGACCAGTTGCAATCTGCCGCCGCCTGCGCCTTCCTTGCGAGTCTTCTCGATCCGCGACGACAAGGCTCCGATTTTGCGCTCAACGGTCTGCTCTTCGATGAACGGACGGAAACCGCCGTTGATCGAAGGTTTGTGGGTCGTGACCGTTGTGGTCGTGACGCCCGCGGCCGTCTTGGTCCGACTAACGCTTCGCTCGGCGGGCTGCAGACGTCCGTTGAGGTCAGGGCGGTATTGGGTTTCCACCGTTTCGGTCGTACCGTCAGGCAAGCGCTTCTTCTCGATACGGCTGACTTCCTGGGACGATGGGCGCCCGTCGTCGTCATAGCGCTGGATCGTGCGCTCGGTCACCTCGCCTTTCTTGCCGCGACTCAGGATCTTCTCTCGAATCGAAATTGAGGGAACTTCTCGCCCGTTGGCGTTGACCGCCATGACCGTTCTGGTCGAGCCGTCGGCGGAAGTGTGTTCGGTTTCCGAGGTCCGGGCGGCCACTTGACGTCCATTCGAGTCAGCGACCAGCGTCTGGCGCGAACGCTTCTCGGGCTGGATCGCTTGCTCGCCGGGCGCGGCCGCCGCCTCCTCCGGAGCAACTTCCTCCGGCGGCGCGGGCGGTTTGCGGCGCGACCCGCGAACGACGATTACGCCGTTGGAAACACGCTCGATACGCGGTCCCGGCGGCGGGGCGGGCTCGGACTCAGGTTGGGCGGTAGGCGCCGCGAGCTTCGGCTCAGGTTTCGACTTCGTCTCGCCGGGCCTATAGGGAATGATCCTGTCCTGAGCGACGGCCGAGGCGGCCAGAAACAACGAGACGAATAGCAGCAGGGCTCTTCTCATGACGTGCGCATCCAGTCTCAGTCTAGGTCGCCGCCAGGCGGACGCCAATCAGTCAAGTGACTCGACGTTGGCCCAGGTTCGCCTTAGGACTTGTCGCGACTCCAGGCTGCGCCGGACTGACCGGATTTTCGCGCAAAGGCGCAAAGTTCGCAAAGGAAACGCCAAGAAGAGATCTGATTCTTGCTTGTTGGAGCGGTCCTCTCTGTCTTTGTCTTCTTTGCGCTCACTTTGCGCCTTTGCGCGAAAATCCGTGAACAGCCGCTTGAATGGCTTCAATCAGGCTTTCGTCTTGGTGCTCGAACACGGTCCGAAGGTCGAACACCAAGCTTTCGTCTTCGATGCGCGCCACGACCGCCGGATCCCCTCGCCTAAGACGGGCCGCAAGCGTCGCCGCCGAGACGCCTTCGGGCGGCGCCGGCGAGACCACCCACGAAGGAAGCGACTGAGCCGGCGTCGACCCGCCGCCCAACACGGACTCTCCCCGCCGCACTTTCACCGTTCCGCTAATACGTTCGACGAACCGCTCGCTGCGCGCCTTGATCTCGTCGGCGGAAAGCCGAATCATTCGCAGAGTCGGAATCCGCTCGTGCCGCTCAAAGACGTAGTCTCTCAGGGTGGCCTCGAGCGCGGCATGGATCAGCTTGTCGGCCCGCAAGGCCCGAAACATCGGGTTGCGCCTCAGACGAGCGACGAGATCGGCCCGGCCGGCGATGATGCCGGCTTGCGGGCCCCCCAGCAGCTTATCGCCGCTAAAGGTCACCAAGTCCACTCCCGCCTCCAGACTCGCCCGCACCGGCGGTTCGGTTGCGAGATCAAACAGGCAGCCGCTGCCAAGATCTTCGATCAGCGGGATGTCGAGCTCACCCGCCAGCGCCGCCAGCTCTTTCAGCTCGGGCCGAGCGGTGAAGCCGACGATCTTGAAGTTGCTGGGATGAACCCTGAGCAGCGCGCGAGTGTCCTCGCCCGCGGCCCCGCGGTAGTCGTCGACTCTAGTGCGATTCGTGGCGCCGACTTCACGGAGCCGCGTACCGCTGCGTTCCATGATGTCGGGGATACGAAACCCGTCGCCGATCTCAATCAACTCGCCGCGCGAGATCAGCGTTTCGCCGTCCGCGGCCAGCTCGTTGAGCGCCAGATAGACCGCGGCGGCGTTGTTGTTGACCACGATCGCTGGAACGCCCAACAAGCGCTCCAGCAGTCCGCCGGCATGGACGTCGCGCTTCCCCCGTACGCCCGTGTCGAGGTCGAGCTCGAGATTCGAATACCCCCGCGCCGTGCGCCCGATAGCTTCGATCGCCGATTCGGACAAAGGCGCCCGCCCGAGATTGGTGTGCAAGATGACGCCGGTGGCATTGATCACGCCCTTGAGCGAGGGCTCGGCCAGGCGTTTGAGCCCGGCTTCAACCGCATCCTCCACAAAATCCAGGGGTTGTTCGGAATCCCATTCGCCGGCCGCAATCCTGCGCCGGGCTGCAGCCAGCGCCAGGCGAATCTCCCCGACGACCAGCGCCCTGGGATAAACTTCTTGCCAAGATTCGCCCCGCGGGCCACGCAGCGCCTCGTCGACCCCAGGCAGACTGCTATAAAGCGATTCAGGAGCGTTGGACACAGAAGCTATTCTAGCGATGCGCTGTGAACCGTGAGCCGTCCGCTGCGCTCAACCGTCCGCTGCGCTGAGCCGTGAACCGTGGGCTACCCAAACGCAAACCTCGCGAATTCTGTTGGCTTTAGGGTAACCCACCGTTCACGGCTCAGCGCAGCGGACGGCTCAGCGTAGCGGACGGCTCACCGAAATCGCTATACTCTATCTTGTTGTCCACGGGTGAGGGCCTACGCTCTGTCGCGGGTGACCTGAACACATGAGCATGCAAGTGCGTTTTCCGTTGTCCGTTCCCCGTTGTCGGTTGACCGTGGGCTACCCCAATGGCAAGGATAGCCGCGCGCTGGTAAAGGAGAACGGTCGACAGGAGCTCAATACCCCAGTGAATCGCCGCCCTTGGGGTAGCCCACGGGGAACGGTCAACGGTCAACGGTCAACGGGGAACAAATGAGCATGCAAGTCACCGTTCTCGGTAGCGGGTCGAGCGGCAATGCGGCTTTCGTCAAAACCGCCGGCGCTCGGATTCTGGTTGATGCCGGGTTTAGCTATCGCCAACTTTCCAAGCGCCTAGGCGAGATTGGCGAGGACGCTACCAAGCTGGACGCCATTTTGGTCTCGCATGAGCATTCCGATCATGTGATTGGGCTGCCGCAGACGATCAAGAGGACTGGCGCCCCGGTGTATCTCACCGAGCTTACGGCCGATTCGCTCGATTGGGGCGACAAGAAACCGGTGTTGAAGACCTTTCAGGCCGGCGGAAGACTCAAGATCGGCGACGTTGAGATCGACACCTTCACGATTCCGCACGATGCGGTCGACCCGGTCGGGTTCTGTGTGCGCCACGGCAATGCCAAGGTGGGTCTGGTGACCGATTTGGGCTATATGACCGAGTCGATCAAGCACCGCCTGAAGGGCTGCGACATGCTGGTGCTTGAGTCCAACCACGATGTCGAGATGCTCAAGGTCGGGCCCTACCCTTGGTTCGTCAAGCAGCGGGTGATGAGCCGCGTCGGGCATCTCTCGAATCAGGCCGTGTGCGACTACCTGGCCGGCGATTTCGACGTCTCGACGCGAGTACTCATGCTGGCTCATCTTTCCGACCACAACAATCATCCCGAGATCGCCCGCATGTTCGCCGATCAGGCGCTCAGGCAAGCCGGCGCTCTCGACACACGCTTGCTCGTCGCGCAGCAAGGGGCGCCGAGCGAGGTTTTCGAGTTTTGATCGAGCGTTACCGGCGGCCGGAGATGGCCCGCATCTGGTCCCAGGAAAACAAATATCGTCAATGGCTCGAGGTGGAGCTGGTGGCGTCAGAAGCATTGGCCGAGCGCGGCGATGTCCCCAAAGAGGCGGCCCAGGCGCTACGGGCGCACGCAGATTTCGACGTCGATCGAATTGACGCCATCGAGCGGCAAGTCAGGCACGACGTGATCGCCTTCACCACCGCGGTCTCGGAGAAGATGGCCGCCGCCGGCGCCGGGGATCACTCGCGCTGGCTGCACTACGGTTTGACCTCGAACGATGTGGTCGACACGGCCCAGGCGTTGTTGATCAAGCAGGCGTCGGAGCCGATCGCCGAAGGGCTCGCCAATTTGGCCGAAGTCCTCAAGCGTCGGGCGTTCGAGTTCAAGGACACGGTGATGGTCGGCCGGACCCACGGCGTCCACGCCGAGCCGACCACTTTCGGACTCGTTCTAGCGAACTGGTACGCCGAAGCGCGCCGCAACCAAGAGCGCTTCGAGGCGGCCCGCGAGCAGATCCGCATTGGCAAGATCTCGGGCGCGGTGGGGACGTTTGCGCACCTGAGCCCCGCCGCCGAGGAGGCCATCTGTGAGCGTCTGGGGCTCCAACCCGCGCCCATCTCGACCCAGGTGATCCAGCGCGACCGTCACGCCCACTATTTGTCGGTGCTGGCGTTGATCGCGGCCACGCTCGAAAAGATCGCGATCGAGGTGCGCCACTTGCAACGCACCGAAGTCCGCGAGGCGCAGGAGTACTTCTCGAAGTCGCAGAAGGGGAGCTCCGCCATGCCCCACAAGAAGAACCCGATCTCGGCCGAAAACATCTGCGGGCTCGCGCGCGTCGTGCGGGCCAACGCCGGGGCCGCCTTCGAGAACATCGCCCTCTGGCACGAGCGCGACATCTCGCATTCTTCCACCGAGCGCGTGATCTTGCCCGACTCGACCACGCTGATCGACTACATGCTGGCGCGGACGGCGAACATGGTCGACAAGCTCCTGGTCTACCCCGAGCGGATGAAGCACAATCTCGAGTCCGGCGGCGGGCTGGTGTATTCGGGCCGACTCTTGCTCGAGCTGACCTCCAAAGGCGTGTTGCGCGAGCAGGCTTACCGCATCGTGCAGCGCAATGCAATGCAAGCATGGGAAGAAGACGGGACGCCTGAAGCGCGCGGCTTCCGTCAATTGGTCGAGGCCGACCCCGACATCTCGGCCGCGCTCGAACCCGACGACTTCGACCGCGCTTTCAGCCTAAAGAGCCAGGTCCGGCACGTCGATCGAATCTTCGAGCGCGTCTTCGGGTAGCGAAAAAGGGCTTTAGTTTCAGTCCCATTTCTGTTATGCTTTTCTCACCCTCTATTCGTGCGCGTTCGATGGAGCTCGCCGCGCCGGTAGCAGTGCGACCGGCTAGTAGCTGCGACCGGCTAGTTGCTTTCACAGGAGTTAGGATGCAAGCTCAATCGATAGGGACCAGTACGTTCGGGGGTCTTGGCGGATTCGGCGCGGTCAGGATTCTTCTGGCGGCGCGCGATCTAACGGCGCGGCTGACTTTGCGGGCGGTGCTCGAAAAAAGCGGCTATCTGGTGGACCTCGCCGCCTCCAGCGACGACGCGATTGATCGAATCGACAGCGGTCAATACGCGCTCGTGTTGTGTGACCCCCCAAGCGACCAGAGCGGCGATTGCGAGCGAATCCTGTCGGCGGCCCGTGAGCAAGAACAGGGCCCCGCGATGGCGTTGCTCAAGATCAGCCCGGATTCAGCGGGGTCGGAATCCTCGGACGAAGTCTTCGTCGAGCCGCTTGATGTTCCGCAGTTGCTGACTGAGATCACGGAGTTGCTAGCCGAGCGAGCCTACGGCAGAGCGACGGCCGCAGCCTAAGTCCATTGTTTCAGAAGGTCGCTCACCTATTGAGGAGCGCATCCGGGAGGTTTCCGAGAGGGCGCTCCACATCCTTCCGGCATGTCTGGCTCTACACTGCCCGACAAGGGCGGTTCTAGCTCTTACCGATGTCTCAGGGCCGATGGCGGACAAACTCACTTGTCCGGCTTGGCGACTGGATGTCAACTTGGATTGCTTCCGAGTGGCTCGAAGCGCCCCCCTACTTCCACGCCGAACCACCGGCCGGCGCCCGTTCCGGCGCGTTTCGGTCTTGACAGCACGATTGTCGATGATCGATGCTTGTAGATGATCGAGGTATCGAATGCCAAAACCCTCAAATCTGCTGCAGGGGACGCTAGATCTCCTGATCCTGAAGGCGATCAAACGCGAACCGGCCCACGGGTGGGCGATCGCCAAGCGCATTCAGCTCCTCTCGGATGAAGTGTTGGCCGTGGCGCAGGGTTCGCTTTACCCCGCGCTGCACAGGCTCGAACAGCAGGGGTGGATCACCGCCGAGTGGAGGGAAAGCGATCTCGGCCGCCAGGCCAAGTTCTACAAGCTGACCCGTGAAGGCCGGCGCCAACTCGACCGCGAGCTGGAGACTTGGGACCGCCTGTCATCCGCGGTGCAGCTCGTCCTGAAGCGTGCGTAGCCGGAGGGATCATGCGGCTTCTTCGTGTTCTTCGCCAGCGCGCGCGATCTCTCGTCCGCGGCGCTAAAGCGGATGCCGAGCTAGCCCGGGAGCTGGCGTTTCACCTGGAACAACTGACCCGGGAAAACATCGCTAGTGGAATGGAGCCCGCGGAGGCGCGGCTCGCCGCGCAGCGCGCCCTGGGCGGCGTGGCGCAGATCGAGGAACAGTGCCGGGACCATCGCCGCATCCGCTGGCTGCTGGATCTGCTGAAGGACTTCGTCCACGCCTGGCGGACGCTCGCCAAGTCGCCGGGCTTCACGTCGCTGGCCGTGGTCACCCTGGCGCTCGGGGTCGGCGCGAGCATCGCGGTTTATGCGCTGTCGGAGGCTCTGATACTCCGCTCGCTGCCCTACCCCGAGCCGGAGCGGCTGGTTCGGGTCGACAACATGCACCAGCAGAACCCAGGCGGCTTCGTCAGCCAGGGGATCTTCCGCGATTGGCAGGAGGCCAACAGGGTCTTCGAGCGGATGGCGCTCGTTACGTGGTCGGAGGTGACGCTGACCGGGCTTGGAGAGGCGGAGCGGGTCGAGGGCCGCGAGGTTTCCGAAGGCTTTTTCGAGTTGCTGGGGGTCGCGCCCCAACTCGGGCGTTGGTTCACCCCTGAGGAACAAAAGCCTGGAGCGGCCTGCGTCGTCATGGTGAGCCACGGGTTCTGGATGGGCAAGCTGGGAGGGGGCGCCAAGGCCGTGGGCGACGCCATCGTCATGGACGAGAGGCCGTGCCGGATCACGGGGGTCATGCCCGAGAGCTTCCACTTCAACGAAAGCGGCTACGTCGTGGCCGAATACTGGACGCCCGTGAGCCGAGTCTCGGACAATCGCCGGCTCCATCAGTATTGGGCGTACGCGCGTCTGGGGCGAGGAGTCTCCGTCGAATCCGCACTGGCGCAGATGAACGAGATCGCCGGCTGGCTCGGGCAAACCTATCCGGAGGAGGCGGCCTGGACCGTGCGGGTGAAAAGCATGCGAACGGAGTTGCTGGAGCGGTTCAGCAGCGAGCTCCTGATATTCGGCGCTGCAGCGCTGATTGTGCTACTCGTGGCGTGCGCAAACGTCGCCAGTCTGCTGCTGGCGCGCGGCATCTCCAGATCGAGGGAAATCGCGGTGCGAGTGACGCTGGGAGCGGGACGAGCGCGCGTCGTGCGGCTGCTGCTGGCAGAGAGCCTGCTCCTCTCCGCCATGTCCGCAGCGCTGGGGGTGGTTTTTGCCGCTTGGCTGCTGCGGGCCGCGATCGCTGCCGCGCCTGCCACGCTCGAGCTCGGTGAAGCCGTCTCGGTGAGCGTATGGGTCGCCCTGTTCGCTATAGGGCTGACCGTGTGTACGGGCCTACTTGCAGGGCTTTGGCCGGCGTTGATGGGATCGCGCGCGAACCTCGAAAGCGACCTGCGAGAGAGCGGCGGCGCGCTGGTCGCAGGCCGGCGCCAGGTGCGTTCTCTAAACGCTCTGGTAGTGATGGAGGTGGCTCTTTCGGTAGTGCTGCTCACGTTCGCCGGCCTGCTGGTGAAGAGCTTCACCAATCTGCTCGAAACGGACCTGGGCTACCGCACCGACCGTCTCCTGACGTTTCGGGCGTCGCTACCAGCGTCACGGTATCCGCCGGGTGCGACGCGACGCCAATTCTGGGAGGAGCTACGATCACAAGTCGCCGCAGTTCCCGGCGTCGTCTCCGCTGCGGCGTCGGATCGCATCCCGCTCGGAGGAATGGCAAGAAGCCGCGTGCCGGTGGAGGTCGAAGGACAGGCGGACCCGCTGGAGGGGTCTGAGTTGATGGCACACGTGGCGGTCATCACTCCAGACTATTTCCATACGATGGGGATCCCGTTGCGGCTCGGCCGGAACTTCACCGACCGCGACACCGCCGAGGCCGAACCGGTAGTCATCGTCAACGAAGAGTTTGTGCGCAAGCTGCTGCCCGGACGCACGCCGATAGGCGCTCGCGTTCGTTTTGGCAAGGGGCAATGGTCGCGGATTGTCGGCGTGATCGGGGATGGGCGCTTCGGGGGCCCCTGGCAGAAGCAGCCGGATGCCGAGGCATATGTGCCCCACGCCAGGGTTCCGAACGTCTATCTCCAGTTCCTGTCGATCCACACGGCCATTCCCGAGCAAAGCGTGCTTGCGGAGGCTCGTCGAATCATCCGGGGGCTCGACCTCGAGATTGCTATCACTTGGGTGCGCACGATGCGGCAGTCGGTCGACCTTGCCATTTCGACGGAGCGCCAAATGATGACGCTGCTGGCCGGTTTCGGCGTCGTCACGCTGGTGATGGCCACGATGGGGCTCAGCGGCGTCATGCTCTACACGGTCTCGAGAAGGCGACGCGAGATCGGTCTGCGGATTGCGCTGGGGGCGCGTCCGGGCGACGTCTCTCGCAGCGTCCTCGCGTCCGCCGCGAGGCTGTTGGCGGCGGGTTCGGCCATCGGCGTTCTGGCGGCCCTTGCGAGCGGTCGTGTGCTTGAATCGCAGCTCCATGGCGTGCGATGGTACGACCCGGCCACTCTGGCCGCGGCCCCCGCCCTGCTGGCTGTGATCGCGCTCGCGGCTTGCCTGCTGCCCTCGCGGCGGGCGTCAGCGGTAGAGCCGATGAAGGCTCTGCGGCAGGAATAGTCGCCAGGGGCGCTTGGGCAGACAACGCCTCAACCGGAACTTGGGCGCGGCGGGCGGGTCAACTTGACGGGAAACGCCCTAGCCGTCGAAGTGCCTGACCGTTTCGTCAAGGAAGGATCACGGTGAGAGCCGATGAATCCCACTGACGTTAGTACCTTATCTGGAGCAAGCCGGCGGGATGAGTTTCGAGTGTGGCGTCGGACGGATCTTCCCCCCAGCGGAAGGCTCGTTTGACGGGCTAACTGCTTGGCTTGCTTGGCTTTAACACGTTTGGGGGCGCTTTTAGTGTACCCATGTATTATGCTATTGTATCGTTTATTCATTGTGTTGTTTGTGATATAATATACCCATGTATGTTGAGTCCGTCCCCAATCGCAACTCGCCGCCCGCCGTCTTGCTGCGCGAATCCTTCCGCCAAAACGGCAGAGTCAAAAAACGCACCCTCGCCAACCTCTCCTGCTGGCGCCCCGTCCGCGTCGAGGCCCTCCGGCGCGCCCTCCGCGGCGAGTTCGATCAGCTTCCCGCCACTCCCGTCTGCGGCCCCGTCTTTGGCCTGCTCTTCGCGCTCAAGCAACTCGCCGATGAGCTGGGCCTGACCGCCGCGCTGGGTCGAACGCGGGCCGCCAAACTCGCCTTGTTCCTGGTGCTGGCGCGCCTGGCCCACCAAGGATCGCGGCTCTCGGCCGTGCGCTGGGCCGCCGATCAGGCCGTCGCAGAAGTGCTGGGTCTGGGCGCCTTCGACGAAGACGACCTCTACGCCGCCCTCGATGATCTGAGCGCCCGCCAAGTGAAGATCGAGCAAGCGCTATACCGCCACTACCTCGAGCGCCGCGGAGCCCCGCCCAGCTTGCTGCTCTACGACGTCACCAACTCGTACTTCGAAGGCCTGCACAACGCGTTGGGCGAGTACGGCTACAATCGCGACGGCAAGCGCGGCAAGAAGCAAATTGTGATCGGACTGCTGGCCGATGACCAGGGCGAGCCGCTGGCGGTGCGGGTGTTTGCCGGCAACCGCAACGATCCGACGACCGTGCCGGATCAGATCCGCATCGTCAAAGAGCAGTTCGGAGTCGAGGAGTTGGTCTTCGTCGGCGACCGCGGGATGGTCAAGAGCAAGGGCAAGCAGGCGCTGGGGGAGGCCGGGCTGCGCTACATCACGGCGCTGACCGATCCCCAGATTCGGCGGCGCTTGAGCGAAGGGGTGCTGCAACTGGAGCTGTTCGCTGAACAAGTCTGCGAGGTCGAAGCCGACGGCGTGCGCTATGTGCTGCGCCTCAACGAGTCCGAAGCCAAACGGCAACGGCAGCGGCTCGAGGACAAGCTGGCCAAGCTGGGAGGCAAGCTCGACCGACGCAACCAGAAAGTCACGGCCTCTTCCCGTTGCGAGCCCGCGGCCGGACTGCGCCAGCTCAAGCCCTGGCTGGCGCGTCACAAGCTGACAGAATTGGTCGAGTTGCGCTTGCAGGGACGTACGCTGGTCGTCGAGCGCCAGCAGGCGGCGATCGAGCAGGCGCTGGAGTTGGCGGGCTGTTACGTGGTCGTGACCGATGTCGCCTCCGAGCGCATGAGCGGCCAAAGAGTGCACGACCATTACGTGAGCCTGCAGCGGGTGGAGCGCGACTTTCGGCAGCTGAAGACGGGCTTGCTCGAGGTGCGGCCGATCTTCGTGCGCAAAGAAAGCCGCACCCGAGGACATGTGTTGTGCAGCATGCTGGCGTTGAAGCTGAGCCGCGAATTGGAACGGCGGATACAAGCGGCGTTTGGCACGACCGACGACGACCCGCACGCGATCACCTTGCCGGACGCGCTGGCGGCGTTGGGGGTTTCGCTGCCGCACAAGTAACCTGTAGACAGACGCCGATCGCCCGATCCATCCCATAACCGACGCGAATTCAGGAAGTTGGCGGCGAAACTCTGCTCGCTGGCGGGGGGAAGATCCGTCGGAGCATGAGCGCCGGGTTGGTTTAACGGCGAACGGTTGAACCCGCCCGTCCGCCTGGCCGTGTAGTCGGCAACCCGCGGAATGGCGTACCCGCGCTCCCCGCCCCGCCCGAAATCGTCGAAGACCGTTAGCGAACTTCTGAACTCAAACGATGTACTAAGGCAACGGCGCTTGACCTACTCATACGACTAGGCCTCTAATGAGCGCATGCCGCGTCTGACACTGCTGTTCTTGCTTGGGGCCCTACCGCTTGTCTCGGAGGTGGTCCGGCTCGAGGTCTCCGACAAGACCACGATCCTCGATGCTCGTCCATGGGGCCTGGCCGGCGCCTATGAGAAGGTGGCCGGCAAGGCGCACTTCGCGGTCGATCCTGCAAATCCCGCCAACCGCATCATCACTGACATCGACCTCGCCCCCGTGAATGACGACGGCAAGGTTGAGCTCTCGGCCGATTTCTATCTGATCAAACCAGTCGACGCCGGCCTTGGGAATGGCTCGATACTCTGTGAGATCGGCAATCGAGGCCGCAAGGGGACGTTGTCGATGTTCAGCCAGGCCGCCGGGAGCCTTGATCCAACGACTGAGGCTCATTTCGGCGACGGCTGGCTGCTCGAGCAAGGGTTTTCGCTGCTTTGGGTCGGCTGGCAATTCGATCCGCCCAATGACCCGGGCAAGATGCGGGTGTATCCAGCGGTAGCCCGCCGCGAGAATGAGCCGATCCGGGGGCTCGTGCGCTCGAACTTCGTCGTGACCGACCGCGTCTACGACCATACCCTCGCCGACCGCGACCACATTGCCTACCCGGTCGCCGATCCCGATTCAGAAAGCAACGTAATGACGGTTCGCGACGCGGTGACGGCCGAGGCGACCGTTATCCCACGCAAGCGCTGGCGGTTCGCCCGCATGAAGCGCGGCAAGCCGGCTGCCGACGCGGGGCGAGTCTGGCTCAAGGGCGGGTTCGAGCCCGGCAAGATTTACGAAGTCGTCTATGTCGGCGAGGACCCTCCGCTGGTGGGGCTGGGCGCGGCGGCCGTGCGTGATTTCGTGAGCTTTATGAAGGACTCCTCGAGCGAGGAAATGGGGTTCAGCGGCGGCCACTACAACCGCGCGATCGGTTTCGGGACATCCCAGAGCGGACGCTTCCTGCGAACGTTCCTTTACTACGGCTTCAACCGCAATGAGCAGGGCGAGCGGGCCTTTGACGGGGTGATGTCGCACGTCGCCGGCGGCGGCCGAGGGAGCTTCAACCATCGCTTCGCCCAGCCCTCGCGTGACGCGCACCCGTTCTTGAACTTCCTCTACCCCACCGACATTTTCCCGTTTAGCGACGGGCCGCAGTTCGACCCGGATCTGGGCATCGGCGGCAGTATTTTGGGCGTCTACGAGACGAGTCCCGAGCTCGTGCCGAAGATCTTCTACAGCAACTCGTCGTACGAATATTGGGGCCGCGCGGCGTCGCTGATCCATACGACCATCGACGGCAAGGCAGATATCGAGATCCCTGAAAACGTGAGGATCTATCATTTCGCGGGATCGCAGCACGGGCCCGCCGGGTTCCCGCCGCGGCGCTCGATCGGACAGCAGCCGAGCAACCCGATGGACTTCCGTTGGGCGATGCGGGCCTTGCTGGCGCGCATGGATCAGTGGATCTCGGACGACGTCGACCCGCCGGCGAGTCAATACGGCAAAATCGCCGACAAGACGCTGGTGAGCCCGGAAGGTCTGGGCTTTCCTTCGCTGCCGGGCGTCAACTTCTCGACCAGGATTCACAAGGCCTACAAGGCTGACTACGGCGACCGTTTCTACCGTCAGGGGATCGTCGACAACCAGCCGCCGAAGGTCGAGGGCGAGTATCCCATGTTCGTGCCGGCGGTAGACGCGGACGGCAACGAGATCGCCGGGATTCAGCTGCCCGAGCAGCAGGTTCCGCTGGCGACCTATTGCGGCTGGAACTTGTTTAACTCGAACTCCGGGCCGACGGACGAAATCTCGAGTATGCAGGGGTCGTACATACGTTTCGCGAAGACCAAGGCCGAGCGGGAGGGGAGCGGCGATCCGCGGCGGTCGATCGAGGAGCGTTATCCGAGCCGGAACGATTACCTGGGGAAAGTCGCCGAGGCGGCGGTCGAGCTGGCTGAAGAGGGCTATTTGCTCGAGCGGGACGTCGCGGCGGTGATCGCGAACGCGCGCCGGCATTGGGATCACGCTGTGGGCGAGTGAGGTGGCGTACGGCTATGCCGTGCCGCCTAGTAGCTATGCTGCAAGGTCTCTTACTTCCACTGCGTCTGGTTGAGAGGGGACGGTCGAGCGGCAAGAGACCTTGCAGCACAGCTGCAAGGCGGCACGGCATAGCCGTACGCCACGTCGCTACAATCTTGGAACGCTGTACTTGTCGGCGACCTGGTTGAGGCTCTCGACCGTCCCGTCCGGCACCGGAATTCCGTTGGCTCGGCGGTCGGCTTCGGTGCGCAGCTCGGGCTCACCGGGAACTAAGATCTCTTCGAACCCAGGCGCCAGCTTGCTGGACTTGACGTACTGGATCAATGCTTCGACATCGATTGAGAAATCAGCCGCGCCTCTTAGACGCTCGATGTCGAGGACGTGCATCAAGAAGCCGTTCCCGACCCGTTTGGCGTCGGCCCGGCTGCAGCCCGCGCCGGAGACCGCCCCGGCGAGGATGTCGAATACGAACCCCAGGCCGAAGCCCTTGTGCCCAGCGATCGGCAACAGCGCCCCGGGAGGCGGTCCGTAGAACTCGGCGGCGTCGGTCGTGGGATTGCCTTGCGAGTCGATGATGCATCCGGCGGGGACCGGCTTGCCTTCGACGTTCATGTTGCGGATTTTGCCTTCGGCGATCTGGCAAGTCGAGATGTCGAGCACGATCGGCTTGTCGTTGGCTCGCGGAATCGCGATCGCGACCGGGTTCGCCGATAGTCGCCGCTCGATTCCGCCGAAGGGCGCCACCAGCCGGCTGGCGCCGTGGGTGTTGATGTACATCACGGCCGCAAGACCCTGCTCGGCGGCCATGCGGGGATAGTCGCCTAGCCGGCCCAGGTGCGTGCAATTGCGTCCCGACACGGTCGCGGCGCCGGCTTTTCGAGCCTTTTCGATGGCGATCTTCATGGCCCGGCGGCCCTGTACTTGGCCGAAGCCCCAGTGCCCGTCGACCACGGCAAAGGCGTCGGCTTCGGCCGCGACTTCGAACGGGGCGCCGGGGACGAAGTCTCCCGCTTCGATCCAGCTGATGTAGAACGGCAGGCGCATCACGCCATGCGAGTCGTGACCGGCGAGATTCGCGTCGACCAGAGCGTTGGTGACGATTCGGGCTTCGTCGGATGGGACGCCGGCGGCCTCAAAGACGGGAGCGCCGTATTGGCGGAGTTGGTCGTGAGTCAAGACGGGCATAGCAGTCCAGACAGGGTAGCACCGGGGGTGGCGGGGTCACCGCTCGAAGGCTGAAGTTAGCCCATCGATTCTGATCTCAAGCACCAACGATGGATCGATACCGGTCTTGGGAATTGGGTTCGTTTTGCGTTTAGTACTAAATCGGAGCTAATTCTTCGATGTGAGTACTAGGACTTAAAAGTGCCTCGGAGTTGGTGAAGAAGCAATAGCATCGCTGATTGCAGAATAACACGGGCAGTCAAGCGCTGCACCGAGCGGACGGTCGCCTGGAGGTAGGAAGCGATCTCCCTCCACGACTCCAGTCGCTGATCCGGGACGGGGCTGCTCGGGGGAGACCACCCCTATTAAGGAGGGTAATGGTTCGACTGTTGGAGACGGGGCAGGCAATCATAGCCCAGGGATTCATCCCTGGGGGTCGGCCGAGCGGCGCCAACGCCGCCGTTTCTCCCTCCTCCGCTCCCCGCGTCCCCGCAGGGAGCGGAGGAGGGAGAAACGGAAACTGGAGTGAACCCTAAAAATGAGACATTGAAATTCGGGACGAATTTCAGCGAATGGAAAGGAGTCCAGGATGGAAAGTCTCAAGCCGCGCAAGCCGCGGGAGTTCACGGTGGAGTTCAAGGAAGCCGCCGCCAGGCGGCTCCTAGCCGGCCAGAGCGGCACAGCGCTAAGCCGCGAGTTGGACGTCAAGCGCAGCCTGCTGTACCGCTGGCGGGACGCCTATCGCCAGGAAGGCGTCAACGGCTTGAGCCGGCGGCGAGGCCGGCCGAAACCCGGCCGCTCGGCGCCGCCCAAGATCCCTCGCGATCCGCGCGACGAACGCATCGCAGAGCTCGAACGACTGCTCGGCAAACAAGCCGCAGAGCTCGATTTTTTCGGACAAGCCTTTCGCGCCTTGAACCTCGCAGCCCCGACCAACGACGCCGGTGGCGCGAGCGGATCTACTCCATCGTCGAGCAGATCAGCGCCAAAGGCTCGCTCAGCGTCGAACACGCCTGCGAGCTCGGACGCGTGAATCGCGCCGGGTTCTATCGCCGGCTCGCCGTGTCGTCGCCCGCCGAGTGCGACATGGAATTGCGTGACCGCATGCAGCGGATTTCGCTCGAGAATCGTCGTTGCGGCTACCGCCGCGTGACGGCCGAGCTGCGCCGCCAAGGCTTCCTCGTCAATCACAAAAAGGTCCTGCGGATGATGCGTAAGGACAACTTGCTGGCGGTACTCAAGCGGCGCTTCGTGCTAACAACGGATTCGAACCACTTCTTACCTGTTTATCCGAATCTAGCGGCGCACCTGAATGTGGACGGCGTCGATCAGTTGTGGCAATCCGATATCACCTACATTCGCTTGCGCGAGGCGTTCGTCTACCTCGCCGTGGTGTTGGACGCCTACTCGCGACGCGTGGTCGGCTGGCGGCTGGGGACGACGCTCAAAGCTGAGCTGGCTGTAGGGGCGTTGCGCGATGCGCTCGAGCTCAGACGCCCTGCCGCGGGGTGGATGCATCATTCCGACCAAGGCGTACAGTACGCTTCGAGCGCCTATGTCGAGCTGCTGGAGCAGCACGGCGCGATCATCTCGATGAGCCAACCCCTACGACAACGCGCGGGCGGAGAGTTTCATGAAGACGTTGAAGGCGGAGGAGGTTTGGTTGCAGCGTTATCGCACGCTTGACGAGGCGCGCGCATCGATCGGCGAGTTCATTGATGAGATCTACAACCAACGCCGGCTGCATTCGGCGTTGGGATATCGTCCGCCGGCGGAGTTTGAAGCGCTGGCGCGGCCGGCGGCAACAGCAGCGAGGAATCCGAAGTATGAGTTTTGAGAGGCATAGGCAAATCTATCAATCCGATGGGCCCTGGGCGGGCAGGGAGACATCGCCGGCGTTGGAGAAGCCGGGAGCGACCTTGGCGGCCGCCCCCGGCGCTCATCGTCTTGATGAGTTTGCGGCCGGGTATTCCTTGGCGGGTTGCTCTCCAGCAGAGCCCGCTTCCGCTTCCCCGGCTAGGACCAGCGTGCGACGATACAGCGAAGAAGGCAAGCGTTTTGCGGTGAATGGTAACCTGTCCCGATTTCGACTGTCTCACGCTTGGGGTTCACTCCAGTCGGCCCCGCTGCAGGAGTGGCGTGATTCCGACAACGAATTGGCGGCGTTGATCACTCCCGAGGGCAGCGCGTTCTTTCGCGAGATGGGTATTGCCGCCAAGGTCGGCGGTACGGTTGTCAGTCATTTCTTCCAACTCGAAGGTCTGAACAAGTTTGCTCTATCGGCGGTCGACGGCGTGTTCGACATTCTTCGCTACGACGACTTTGGGGTTTTCAAAGACAGGCCGTTTCGCGTACTGCGCGCGGGCAACATCTTGACCACTGTCGGAGTGGAGATCAACGATCTGACCGTGGGGCCCGGGACGTTGAAGCTTTTCGGCGACTACGCCGACCTGCCGAGCACAACCATCCCGTCGAGCCCCGCCATTGGAAACGCGCGGGTCTTCTTAAACAACGTAAGCGGCGAGCTTTCGGTGAGGAAGGACAACGGATCGATCGTTTCGCTCGAATCCGGCGGTGGAGGCGGCGGAGGCGGATCGTTTTCGGTTTTCGCGGACGCCGAGACGCCCACCGGGGCCATCAACGGATCAAACGTAACGTTCACCTTGGCGACGGCGCCGAATCCGGCCGCCAGCCTCGAACTCCACAACAATGGTGTGGGCCCGGCATTGACTTCAACCTGGCGGGGGCGACGATTACGTTCTTGGCAGGCTCGATTCCGCAGACGGGCGATTCGCTGTTGGCCTGGTATCGGACCAGCGCTTCGGCGGCGGGCGGAGACTTGACGGGGACTTTCCCGAACCCGGTCGTCAGCGGCCTCCAGGGGCGCATCGTAGCCAGCGATGCTCCAAGCGACCGCCAATGCCTGGCCTGGAGCACATCAATGAACCGCTGGGAACCGAGCAACTGCGCGACCGTGACGGACTCGCTCGACTGGCACTTCAGCGGCGCTCCAACGGCGGGGGCGCAGACGTTCGTGCTGACGATTCCCGAGGGCGCCGCCGGGGTCGCGCTGACCGACGTTCGAATCGTGGCGAATACGCCCGCGACAACCGCAACTTCGTACACCATTGAGCGCTGCACGGCGAACTGTACTTCGACGACGCCGACGTTTTCGGCCGTCTATGGGACGGTTCGCGTGCTAGCAGCGAACACTAGGACGGATACGGGCGGCGCGCCGACGACCCAGGCGGTGAACGCGGGCGATCAGCTGCGAGTCAACCTGATCACGGTGGGCGCCGGACTGGCCGACGTGACGGTTTCACTGAGCTTCCAGCACGACTCGCTGTAGCCGGCTAGAATCGAGATGCTGGACGAGCCGCTCGATCGCGGCGTTTGAGCAGCGGCGAGAATCCCAGCGACGCAACCGCGGCGGAGTGCACCTGCCTACCATGAGCCCCGAACGCAAGTGAGGGGTACGAGGTGTTGCGGCCCTCGGCGTGGGATATTGAGGACGAAAGTGCGAAAATAAGGACCCGTCGATTTCCATTCCATACAGTGCAATCACCTGAGTTTAGATTCGAGCTGTCGGAAGGATTCTCCGGGCCCTTCGTTAGGCTATTTGCGCTCGCGAAATTCTTCGTACCAGTTTTGGACGACACGGATTGACGGCGATTCGGGTTGCACCGGTTCCAACTTCTCCACCACAACGAACCGCCGCCCGTCAGCGCTGACGTCATAGCCCGGTCCTTCACTACCTAAACTAGCGTGCTGCAACAAGGGCGTGGTCGCGCCGGTCGTGAAAGTCGGTCTTGTGCTGACGCGCGCTGCTACGAGGGTGTCACCCTCCACATAAAAGAGTTCCTCGCCATTGTGGCTCCAGCGGGGCCGTACACCCCCGTTCGTCGAGATCGGCCAGTCACTCTCACCGTCAGGGAACGTTCGCACATAGATCTCGTTTCGCCCAGACATGTCCGACTGGTACACGACAAAGAGACCATCAGGCGAAAACCGCGGTTCTGTCTCATGGAACGTCGTTTGTAGAAACGGCATCGCATCAAATCCGCTGTCGTCTTGTTTGCGCTTGAGGCGCCAGAGATCCCGACCGTTCTCGGGATCATAGACCGTGTAGAGCAGATGCTTGCCGTCGGGGGACCAGTCATAGGGTCGCTCAGACAACGGCGTAGCAATCAGCAGCCTAGGCTCATCTGTGCCCTCCAGGGATCGGGTGTAGATGTCGTAATATCCCTCTCGGGTGGAATGAAACGTAACTTCATTTCCTGAGGGTGACCATATTGCACGGCCGTCGAACCCAGAGTGAAAGGTTGCGCGTTGCCTGAGAGGCCGATCGACCTCATGCACCCAGACGTCGACATTGCCGTCCTCCGAACTGTGAACAACCACCCGGCGATCATCGGGAGACAAGTCAAGCCCGAGAATAGCCCCGTGCGGCTGGCCGATTGCGCCCAGGTTCTTCCCCTGGCGGTCCAGCCAGACAAGGCCCTGCCGGCCTCGCGCCTGATCGGTGTAGGTCAGGGTCCCGTCATCCGAGATGCTTGGCCGCATGCCATCCTGGGCAATCGGAAACGGTTCCCCTGTTGGCGAGAGCGTCTCCAAAGAGAAGGGCAAAGCCCAGAGGTCGGACTCCACTCCATAGACAATGTGTCCTGTTGAAGAATAGACCGGCGCGAACCCGTCACAAAGCACCCGCGGCTCTCCTGTCTCCAAATCCCAGACAAGAATCTCATTCCCGCCCGCGGAACCCTTTGCGTAGATGAGAGTCCTTCCGCCGGATGGCGATGGCAGGAAATTGGGCAGGGCGATACTGGGGCCCCTGCCGGACCAGTCAAGCTCGGCAAGCAGGCGCGGACTTCCCCCTCGTGCTGGAACCTCGTACAGCCTGTAGGGGGGCCAGCAGCGAAGACAATGGAGCTACTATCTGGACTCAACGAGCCACCAAAGTAAAGAGGCTGAGGCAACTCGCAAATGGTAGTCGCGGCGCCTCCCTGGGCGGAAATTTTCTTGATCTCACCGTTTGCCTCAAAAAAATAAACTCGCTGTCGGGCGACCAGACGGGCCACTGCCCCCCATCGGTTCCCTCGATTGTCCTTGGCTCTTCGCGATCCAGATCTCGAATCCACAGTCTTGGACCATCAACGCCTGCGGCGTAAGCAATGTGTGTACCGTCTGGTGAGATGACCGCCGCCCCGGCAGCCCGTCCCGAGAGCGGATAATGCTCCGGCGTGAGAGAGAACCTTCGCAGGGGCATCTCAGGTGGGGCGGATGGCCCTCGAATCTGCACAGCTGCCACCGCTCCCACCAGCAATGCAATCATCGCTACCGCAGCGGTGAGCGTCGCTTGCTTGAGACGCTGCTGCTTTTCGAGCTGTTGTGCAGCGGATTCCGGGACGATTCGGATGGCGACCGAGCGGTTCTGGTTGGTGTCTTGGGCGCGGTAAAGGAGGGCTTCCTCGTCTGAGTCCAGAGTTTCGATGACTCGATAGGGGGCGAGCGCGCTGTCCGGTTGCTCGTCGTCAGGGGCTTCGGGTGAGATCGATGATCCCGTGTCCCTCACCTCGGGCGCGGCACGCCGCGCCCCTACCGGTTCCGAATGCGTTTGCGCGGCCTTGAGAATCGTCGATCTTCCCGACTTGAGCTTTTCACCCAGAGAGCGGAGGTCCTTTGCGATGTCCGAAGCGGAATCGTAGCGGTCCTTGGCGTCCTTCTTGAGACACTTACCGCCAAAGACCTCCAACTCCATTGGGACGCCGGTGCGTAGGGCGGTCATGGGCTCGGGCACCCCCAAGATGTAGGGGCTACTGGAGTCAACTAAATACCCCATTTGTCCGAATCTGAGAGACCGTCTAGTTCCAGCACGACGGAGGACGACAGAAGTCGCTGGTGATCCCAGTTCTCGTTGGTATTCACCACAGGACCCAGACCGTGTCGGAAGCATAGACTCTCTAGAACTCTTAGGGCAGAGGCCTTCCACAGCATCATCCGTCCCTGGACGCGTTTTTTCTGGACGTGATCTCTGACGGATCTTCCCCCCGCCAGCGAGCAGAGTTTCGCCGCCAACTTCCTGAATTCGCGTCGGTTATGGGATGGATCGGGCGATCGGCGTCTGTCTACAGGTTACATGTGCGGCAGCGAAACCCCCAACGCATTGAGGATTTCTGTTTGGCGGGCGTCGGGAATCGGCAGCCGTGTGACGCTGGTCTGCTCATCCACTCGATATTCCAATAGACACAGTCGCCCCAACGCCGCCAGCGCGTCCGGCAAGGTGATCGCGTGCGGGTCGTCGTCGGTCGTGCCAAACGCCGCTTGTATCCGCCGTTCCAATTCGCGGCTCAGCTTCAACGCCAGCATGCTGCACAACACAGGTCCTCGGGTGCGGCTTTCTTTGCGCACGAAGATCGGCCGCACCTCGAGCAAGCCCGTCTTCAGCTGCCGAAAGTCGCGCTCCACCCGCTGCAGGCTCACGTAATGGTCGTGCACTCTTTGGCCGCTCATGCGCTCGGAGGCGACATCGGTCACGACCACGTAACAGCCCGCCAACTCCAGCGCCTGCTCGATCGCCGCCTGCTGGCGCTCGACGACCAGCGTACGTCCCTGCAAGCGCAACTCGACCAATTCTGTCAGCTTGTGACGCGCCAGCCAGGGCTTGAGCTGGCGCAGTCCGGCCGCGGGCTCGCAACGGGAAGAGGCCGTGACTTTCTGGTTGCGTCGGTCGAGCTTGCCTCCCAGCTTGGCCAGCTTGTCCTCGAGCCGCTGCCGTTGCCGTTTGGCTTCGGACTCGTTGAGGCGCAGCACATAGCGCACGCCGTCGGCTTCGACCTCGCAGACTTGTTCAGCGAACAGCTCCAGTTGCAGCACCCCTTCGCTCAAGCGCCGCCGAATCTGGGGATCGGTCAGCGCCGTGATGTAGCGCAGCCCGGCCTCCCCCAGCGCCTGCTTGCCCTTGCTCTTGACCATCCCGCGGTCGCCGACGAAGACCAACTCCTCGACTCCGAACTGCTCTTTGACGATGCGGATCTGATCCGGCACGGTCGTCGGATCGTTGCGGTTGCCGGCAAACACCCGCACCGCCAGCGGCTCGCCCTGGTCATCGGCCAGCAGTCCGATCACAATTTGCTTCTTGCCGCGCTTGCCGTCGCGATTGTAGCCGTACTCGCCCAACGCGTTGTGCAGGCCTTCGAAGTACGAGCTGGTGACGTCGTAGAGCAGCAAGCTGGGCGGGGCTCCGCGGCGCTCGAGGTAGTGGCGGTATAGCGCTTGCTCGATCTTCACTTGGCGGGCGCTCAGATCATCGAGGGCGGCGTAGAGGTCGTCTTCGTCGAAGGCGCCCAGACCCAGCACTTCTGCGACGGCCTGATCGGCGGCCCAGCGCACGGCCGAGAGCCGCGATCCTTGGTGGGCCAGGCGCGCCAGCACCAGGAACAAGGCGAGTTTGGCGGCCCGCGTTCGACCCAGCGCGGCGGTCAGGCCCAGCTCATCGGCGAGTTGCTTGAGCGCGAAGAGCAGGCCAAAGACGGGGCCGCAGACGGGAGTGGCGGGAAGCTGATCGAACTCGCCGCGGAGGGCGCGCCGGAGGGCCTCGACGCGGACGGGGCGCCAGCAGGAGAGGTTGGCGAGGGTGCGTTTTTTGACTCTGCCGTTTTGGCGGAAGGATTCGCGCAGCAAGACGGCGGGCGGCGAGTTGCGATTGGGGACGGACTCAACATACATGGGTATATTATATCACAAACAACACAATGAATAAACGATACAATAGCATAATACATGGGTACACTAAAAGCGCCCCCCAAACGTGTTAAAGCCAAGCAAGCCAAGCAGTTAGCCCGTCAAACGAGCCTTCCGCTGGGGGGAAGATCCGTCTGGCGCACGCCAGAGCGCCCAACGATGTCGTCTCGTTGGACTTCAAAGGCTGGTTCCGAACCGCCGACGGAGTGCGCATCGACCCGCTGACGGTGATCGACAACGCCAGCCGCTACCTGCTCTGCTGCCAGGCGGTGGACGCTTGCGACGGGCCTAACGTGCGTGCGGTGATGGACCGCGTGTTCCGCGATTACGGGCTGCCGAAGCGCATTCGGTCCGACAACGGGGCGCCGTTTGCGAGCCGTGCCATCGCCGGTCTGAGCGCGCTGAGCGTGTGGTGGATCAAGCTGGGGATCGAGGTCGAACGGATCGCTCCGGCGAGCCCGTCTCAGAACGGCCGGCAGGAGCGTTTCCATCGCACGTTGAAGCAGCATACGGCCAATCCGCCCTGTGCGAATCGCAGGGCGCAGCAGCGTGCGTTCCAGCGCTTTCGCAGCGAGTACAACGACGAGCGGCCGCATCAGTCGCTGGATTACCACACGCCGGCGAGTGTCTATGAGGCCTCGAAAAGGCGCTACCCGCGGCCTCTACTGGAGCTGGAGTATGCGCATTGGCCGGCGCGCAAGGTGGGCCTGAGCGAGCAGCTGTACTGGCGCGGGCAAGCGCTGTTTGTGAGCGAAGTTCTGGGCGGCGAGCGGGTCGGGCTGAAGGCGATTGACGACGGCGTTTATCGGCTCTGGTTTGGCTCGCTGGAGCTGGGGATGTTCGACGAGCGGCGAGGGAAAATCGCGCCGTGCCCCCCGGGGGGGCACGGCCCCTGCGGGGCCGCCAAGGCAAAGACGGGGCTGTCGCCCCCACCAGTGTACCAGGTTGAGAGCTTGATTTTCTTATAGTAAAGGAGGAAAAAGTGTTGCCAAGGTCCCCGGCATAATCTGTTACCTAGCAGCCCGTGGTGGAAGTCGCACTGTGAAACAAGAGGCGATAAACTTGTTTTATGACAATGGGACGGCGTAAGCGACGCGAGCGGCAGAAAGACCTATGGGTCGCCACCTCGGAGTTGCCCAAGAGCGCTGGGCATCCGTTTTATCTGCGGCTCAGCGAGTTATTTGACGAGCACGAGTTCGACGCCTTCGTCGAAGGCCAGTGCGAGCAGTTCTACGCGCCGAGCTTGGGACGGCCGTCGCTCACGCCGGGCATCTATTTCCGCAGTTTGCTGATCGGGTATTTCGAAGGCATCGACTCGGAGCGCGGCGTCGCTTGGCGCCTTGGCGACTCACTTTCGCTGCGGCGATTCCTGGCGATCGAACTCGATGAACAAGCGCCGGATCATTCGACGATCTCGCGCACGCGGCGGCTGATCGACCTCGAAACGCATCGCGCGGTGTTCACCTGGGCGCTGCAGCTGCTGGCCCGCGAAGGCCTGTTGTCCGGCGGAACGATCGGGGTCGACGCGACGACGCTGGAAGCCAACGCGGCGATGCGCTCGCTGGTGCGTTGCGACTCCGGCGAGGGCTACGAAGAGTATTTAAGACGTCTAGCTCTGGAATCGGGAATCGAGACGCCGACGCGCGAGCAGTTGGCCAAGATCGACAAGAAACGTAAGAAGAAGGCCTGCAACAAGGATTGGAAGCATCCCTACGATCCCGACGCCAAGGTCACGAAGATGAAAGACGGCCGTACGCACTTGGCGCACAAGGCCGAGCACGCGGTGGATTTGCAGACGGGCGCGGTGGTGGCGGTCACGCTGCAAGCGGCCGACGAAGGCGATACCACGACGATTGAAGAAACGCTGGTCGAGGCGGCCGAGCAGTTGGAAGCGGCGGCGGAAGAAGCCGCTGGCGCGGTCGACGAGCTGAGCGAAGTGGTCGCGGACAAGGGCTATCATTCGAACCGAGTGCTGACGGATTTTGCCGAGCTGGACGTACGCAGTTACGTGAGCGAGCCGCAGCGAGGGCGACGCAAATGGGGCGGCCGAACGCGGCAACGCGACGCGGTGTACTCCAATCGGCGGCGGATCAAAGGCAAGCGCGGCAAGCGTCTGATGAAGTTGCGAGCGGAGAAGGTTGAGCGCAGTTTCGCGCACTGTTACGAGACGGGCGGGATGCGGCGATTGCACTTGAAAGGCCGAGAAAATGTTTTAAAGAGGCTGCTGATTCACGTGGGCGCGTTCAATTTATCGATCGCGATGAGGGGCAAACTGGGCGCGGGGACGCCGCGCGGGCTGGCGGACGCGAGGAAAAGGACAAAAGTGTCGGTTTTGGGGCTTGTATTGGCGTCTTGGGCGGCCTTGGGGCGGTTGTGCGGGGCCCTGGGGGCGGTTTTCAGGAGATTCCCGGCGAAGGTGCGAGATTCAGCCGGCGCGCCGCTGGCCACGCCGATGCTTCTCGCGGCCTGAAACGGGGTGTTTTGCCACGGGCTGTTGACGGCGAGGACCGATCTGGAATCATCCAGGGCGAGGGGAAAGGGGTGATTCCCGCCCTCAACCGGCCAAGCCCGCATTGGGCAACTTTCGGGCAGGCCGAATTGTGATAGCCTGTACCCGAGAGGCTTACGAGATACCCCATGTACTCCTTCGTGACATCATCCACTGCATTTGAACTGGCGCAATCAAAGACGGTGGATGCCCCGGCCTCCCGGCAACCTTTGCGGCGGCGGGCGTCTTCTGCTTCGCCTCGCCGGGGGCTTCCCTCAGCGGCTTTGGTCATGGCCTGGGTAAGCTTGTGCTGTATGCTCTCCCTGCAGCTTCCGGCGCAGTTGCTGGAGCCGAGCTCGACAAAGGAGATAACGGTCGTATGCCGTGACGGGAGCACTGGGGCACTAGAAGCAGGTTGTTCGCTTGCCGTAACTATGTATTATTACGCCAGCTCCGGCGGGCATTTTCACAATATGAATCGCCCGGAGAGCAAGGTCGGAACTTCAAGTTCTGGCCCATTTAGCAACAGTGTTTCCGTCACTACAGGCGCGGGTGGAACCGCAAGTGTTTGGATTCAGAGTACTGCGATTGGACAGGCCGAAGCGATCGGAGTTTGTGCTGATTGGTGCGGTTTTGGGTACTACGTTGTCGGCTACGACAACCTCACTTATGTGCCGCCGGTTTCAGGGGTATGGATACATGCAGGGGGATACACAACCAATCATGGAGGAAATTCTTACAACCACTGGATGACGGCGGTTGCCTCAGCTGGATTACTAGCCGCGTCACAAAACTTCTTGGCCGCGTTCCCGGAGCAGGGAATGATGCCGTCAATGACATGAGCTTGCCTTATGGGGGAACCTTCGACATAAAGGAAAACTGGAGGCCGCCGCATAATACACATTCGACAGGCACCGCAGTAGACGTTCGAGCGAGAACGGCGGTTGGCTCCTATTCCATTCCTGCGGATCAAATAGATGATTTTCTGCAGGCATGCGACGCCGCTGGCGCGACTGAATCTAAACTGGAATACGAAGGAATACCTAACAAACAACATATCCATTGCCGTTGGCCATAGAATGCCTCAAAAGGAAAACCCTCTTATGTATCGCTTTAATTACCTGCTGATTTTTGGCCTGGGCCTAGCAGCGCAGTCTGGGGCGCAAGTCCTCGGTGGTATCGGAGCCTGGTTTGCGGCCCCGTCTTGTGGTGCGGTGGAGTCCGGCAACACCGGAAATCCGGTAGGGTTGGCGCAACGTGCGAGGACACTAGCGCTCGAGCTCCCGGAGGGACGTGAACGAGCCATCGCCCAGGCGCTTGTTCAAGAACTCGAACCTGGCCGCCTACAGCGCTTCTGCCGCGATACGGCAACGGGCGAGCTTGTCGCCCATTACTCCAGCGGGATCGGCGCAACCGGCGTGGTCTCGGAAACCGAAGCGGCGGAGTTGCGTGTCCAACTGCAAAATTTAAGTTATCCAGAGATCACATTCCATGTTGCGCAACTTGTCGACGATGGCGGTTTCAACTACCTGTACCGCCTATCGAACAAGTCTGGGGCGCAAGCTCCGATTACGAGCTGGGGACTCATGATCCCGGAGGCAGATCGCTCCCTCGAACTGACGCACCCCATCTGGCAGACGAGTTCCACAGAGGGGACTGGCAATTCTGGCGTTGTGTCAGAGAGTGGAGCCGTCGAGAACCTTCCGGGGCCGGGAGTGAAACTCCGCGCGTTTCCTCGTAAGCTTGTACGCTGGACAACCACGTTGGACGGACATCCGGTACAGGCTGGAGCAAGCCTAACACTATTTAGCGTAACATCTGAATTCCGCCCTGGTTGGACCACAGCCTATGTCGGCTCCGATGGTGGCGTCCAACGCCCTGATGAGGGGGAGATTCCGGCGGGGGTCGAAAAGGAACTGAACATCCTGCTACGGCCAGAAAACTACTATTCCTCCATACTCACTATCGGCCCACAATTCGGCCCCGACGTAGGCCATAGCTGGATCGCAGGGAACTGGAATTTGGGGATTCAACGGATGGTCCAGCAGCGGCAGCTGTTGCCGGATTCTGCGTATGTCGCCGAATTGCTGCGCTCCCTGGCACAGATCGCGCAGTCCGAGTTGAACCTCGAGTTGAGTGTGTCAAGCAAACCCTCTCCGGGCATGGAGGCCCTTCTTGACAGGATTGTTCGCATGGCGCTCTGACGAACAAAGTCTTGCATTCCGTGGTAGTTTGAAGGGCATGTGTTGTGTGGCTAAGCAAGTAGTTTCCTCGATCCGACAACTCATCTTTCTACTGATCGTGGGTGTGATCGTAGATGCGGTTTCCGCCGAGGCGCAGGTGGGAGCGGTTCGCGACTGGTATTCGGCTCCAGATTGCGTGGCCAACGCCGCCTCGGAGCCGGACCCCTTGACCGAGGGTTTAGAGGAACAGGAACCTCAAGACTTCGCGCAAAGAGCCGCCGAACTTGTGCGGGAACTGCCGCCCGGACATCGGCGGGAACTCGCACAGTCGCTTGTACGGACACTCGACGCCCGATTGCATTACACCTGCAAAGATGAGGCCACGGGCGAGTACGTCGTGCGTTACCCGGAAGGGCTTGGCACGGAGTTCGTCTCGGAGTCCACATTTGTCGAGTTCCGGATTCAGTTGAGCCATCTGAGTGAGCCGGAAATTGAATTCGAGGTGGAAGAGCTTCGCGGCAATGGCGGCTTTCGTTACTCCTATCAGGTGTTCAACAAAGCCGGGGCAAGACGCCCTATCCGCCGTTGGTCACTTGTAGCCAATAGCGCTGACGACTCCCTCAAACTGGAGCATCCAGAGTGGCGGTACGTACCGCCGGAGCGCCTTGCAAAGAATCGCGCAACGGCACCACAGGCAGCGCTCTTTTCAGATCTTCAAGGTCCTGAGCTGCGGCGGAGTGCGCCACTCGGCAAATGGGCAACCTGGTCAACATTACTGGATGAACACCCGATCCAAGCTGGAGAGAGCTCGAAGTCATTCATCGTCACGTCGCAATTTCGACCCGGCTGGACCACCGCATATGTCGCGGGCGGCACATTAATTCGTCTCCCAGGCACGAGTGGCGAATTGCCCAGTATAGTTCGCGACGACATATCCATTTTAGGGAGAGTTGAGAACAAATATTCCGCAGTGCTGCTGATCGGCCCACAATTCGGGCCGCTCGCTGAGCGCGGCCAGATCGCTCGCAACTGGCATCTGGGCATTCAAAAGATGCTCGTGCACGGGTGGCTTTCCGATAGTTCTCCGTACGCGGTCGAGTTGCTGCACTCACTCGAAAAGATCGCCTGGTCTGAGCGTTGGCATGAGTTAAGCATTGACAGCAAACCCTCACCGGGCATGGAGACCCTTCTTGACAAGATTGTTCGCATGGCTCTCTGACGATGAGGGGTTTGCTCCTTTGGATCGCGGGGCGCTGACCCCTTTTCCCTCATAAACAGCCATCCCTTCGGATCGGCCCGCAGCAGTCCAGGGCGCGCAGCGGCAAAGCGTACCCTTGACGGCGAGGACCGATCTGGAATCATGCGAGGCGAGGGGAAAGGGGTGATTTCCGCCCTTCGGCGGGCTTAACTTCGAGCGCCAATCCTACCGGATTTCCAGTGTTTACGACGCCTCCTGCGGTCATAGATTTGAGTGGTCCGGGGGTTGCGCGATGGCATGGCGCGTCGCGGCGCGTGTGGGGATTGGAAAGCTGGGCTGAAAAGAACTCATCGGCGGCGAAGCAAGCATTGCTTCCGGCCCGCCGCAAGATGGCGGGGAAAGTCTCGGACAGGGTAGTAGTGGGTGCAATCGCGGGCGCTCGATCCAGGGCCACAGATTTCTTCATAGTAAGTACGATAAGATACTTTATCGTACCCTTAGCAACCCGCCCTCGGCAGCCCACGGCCCTACCCCCCCTTTCCCCTCATAAACAGTCATCCCTTCGGATCGGCCCGGAGCAGTCCAGGGCGCGAAGCGGCGAAGCGAACCCTTGACGGCGAGGACCGATCTGGAACGATGAAGCGCGAGGGGAAAGGGGGGGCGAGTGTAGAAGGTGGTCGCTGGCCGCGATCTTGGCGCAACCAGCGCCCGCCATCGTGAGCGGCTATTGGCCCATTCGCTTGTGAATCTCCGCAATCGAAATCCACGGCTCGCCGTCTGCGTCCGTGTACTCTGGTGCGCCGTCTAGCGAAGAGTCGTGCTCAATGAAGCGCTGGTCATCGTTGCGGCAATCTCCCCAGAAGTCTGCGCGGTGGTGATGTTCGCAACAGGCGCACTCGACCATACGGACTGGTTTCGTGCTGAGGTCTTCGCCGCCTCTCTGGTAGTGCAATAAATCGAGTCGTTGGGTTTGGTCCATGATGTATCTCCTTGGATGGTTTGCTGGGTTTTCCCTTCACCAAAGGAAGAGGGAAAACCACAAACCAGAGTGGAGATTAGAGTGAGCGCGGCACGACGGGCAAGGACCAGATATGAGCGGCGCGAGTGACAGACGCCGAAGGTGAGCGAAGCGTTCTGGCGCGAGAGTCGCCCTGGGACGCCGCCAACGGCGGGCCGCTGTGAGCGGCAAGGCCGCCAAACCCAACGGCTCATCATGCTCTAGCTCCGAAGGCGTTTGTTTTGAGCGATTAAGACACCTTGTCGGACAAGTCTGCAAAGTGTCTCTAATGGAGTTCGATAGCGCCGCTGCGTGAGTATAAGGAGGTCCGCTGCAACCGTAGACCACTAGGGGTTGTGGTCGATCAGCTGAACGCGATAGTCCGCGCTTCGCAATGAGAAGCGCTGCGGCGCTAGTGAACCAAGGGGGGGTGAGTCTTCGCAACGTCTGCCTCGCCGTGCTCCTGGCGCTCGGCGCGTAGACGGGCAACCTCGGCGCGAAGCTCGGCCACTTCACCCGCTAGACCGGATGGAGGGGCCGCGAGAGATACCGGAGCTACCGGAGCTACCGGAGCTACCGGAGCCTTCGTCATGGGCTTGGCGACTCGTGGGGCGCTCCGCAACCAGCGGCGCAAGCCCCAAAAGCCAAAGACGAATAGGAAGATGCAGACGAAAGTAGCTTGCATGGAGTCTCCGCCCGTGCGGACCCACAGGATGAGGACGGCACCGGATACCGATGGCACAACAACGAATCCCACGCTGGCGATAACCAGCGCGTTTAGAAAGCCGCGCTCCGGGTGGCGCATACGGTTGACGATCAACAGCACGATCACGACCGGAACGGCGTACATTCCAGCGACAACAAGGGCGTCGTGCGGCGCGTCCTTGATGCTTTCGATGAGTTGTTGGATTTGGTTCATGTCGTCTCCTTCGATGGTTTGCTGTGTTTCCCCTTCACCAAGGGAAAGAGGGGAAACCACAAACCGGAGTACGGAGACTAGAGCGAGTGCGGGGCGACGGGCAAGGACCAGATAATGAGCGGCGCGAGTGACAGGCGCTGCAAGCGAGTGAAGCGTCCTGGCGCGAGAGTTGCCCTGGGACGCGGCCAACGGCGGGCCGCTGTGAGCGGCAAAGCAACCCAAACCCAAGACTCATCAAGATCATGCTCTAGCGCCGAAAGCCTTTGTTGTGAGTGTTTAAGACACGGCTGTCGGACAGGTCTACAAGGTGTCCAGGATCGAGGTTTTCAAGATCGGATCGTTTGATGCGCCATCCGCCCGCTTTGACGGCGGGGATTTTAGCGGCGTGGATCAAGCGCCGGATCGTGGCTTTGGGGAGTCCTGCGAAGCGGGCCGCTTCTTGGAGGTTAAGAAACAGCTTGTCTCTCAGCGGCATGGTCGCGGCGGTGATAAGCGATTGAAGAAATGCTGAAAGCTCTCCGGCGCGGGAAGCGGGTACGGCAAGCTCACCGGCGTCGGCCTGGGGGGACATAACGACCACTTGAGCGGTCTGCGCGTTCTTCACCCGATCGAGGTCTTCCGGGCAATAGACGGGCGAAGGCCGGACGCCGGGGCGCTTGCGAGTGGCACGGCGGATTTGGCCTTTGGTGGCAAGCCGTTCGATGGTCTTTTCGGAGACCCGTAAGGCTGCTGCTGCTTGAGATTTGGTGAACCAGTCATCAAGAATCGTGTCATCCATCCGGCCAGTGTAGCACGGCCTAGAGACACGTTAGACAGGGTGTGTCCGACAGGTCCGCAAAGTGTCTGTAACGGGGTTTTCAGGGCGTCGGAAAGGAAAGGAGTGAAGCGGCGAAGCCGATTGCTCCGCCGCTTCGGATGAGCGTTAGGGGAAGAAAACCAGCTTGACGAGCAAGCCGATGATGATCGGTCCGAACGTGAAGACCGAAACCCTGAGAGACGCCACGTCGGTTGTGACTTTGGCGATCCGGTCATTGCAACCCGCGATCCGGTCATTGACCCCCGCGATGGCTTGCAGCAAGTCTTCCTTGGTGGCGAGATTCTGCCCAACGGGAATATCAACGGCTCCCGCCCGCGCCGTTTCGTCGCTGGCTCCGGCTTCGCGGAGCGCGTCGTACAGTCCGATGTGAACGTGGCTGCTCATGATGTGATTATCCTCCAATTCGTGTTGTGCTGAAAGGCTGATGTTGCCATTGTGTGTTTCCTCCTTAGTGGAATGGTCTGATGTGTTTTCCCTTCACAAGACAGAGGGAAAACCAACAGACCAGACAGGAGGAACAGCGCCGCCCGCGCCGGTGACGGGCAGGGCCGACAAACGCAAGGTCCAGTGACAGACGCCGAAGGCGAGCAAAGCGTTCTGGCGCTGGCCTTGCGTCGGCTCAAACCGGCAGCGGGGAAAGGCAAGCGGGCCATGGCAATTTGCACAGCGCGAGAGTTGGGGGAGAAGTCAGGTACAGCCGGAAGCTCGCCGGGGAGCAACCTGGGGGATTCGTCTAGGACCGGGAAAGAAAAAGAAGGGGGAAGCGCGGCGAAGCAAGCTGCTCCGCCGCGCCCTGGCGCGGGCTGGCCCGCTAGGACTTGTCTACTTGAACCTCCGGGAGTTCCGCTTCTGCCGGAAGCTGGAAGATGCGCGTGTGCGCTAGATCGGCCACTTTCGCAAGCACCAACAAATCGTTGCGCCCGAAGCTCTGCGTACTTTTCCATTCGTCGCCTTCCTTGTAGAGCCGCGAGAAGGTGACGTTGTACCTCGGCTGCTCGTCGGTTCCGTTGCGCCAAATTATTGCCTTGACGCGCCCGATTCGGACTTCTTCAACTGGTTTCTGGTTAGCCATAATGTTCTTCTCCTGAGTTAAGGGTTTGTGAGCGTTTTTCGCTCACCCACGCATGGCGGAAAACGCCCAAACCCTGACGCGGAAGAAAAGCGCCGCCCGCGCCGGTGACGGGAAGGGGCGACAAAAGCAATGCGAGTGACAGACGCCGAAGGTGAGCGAAGCGTTCTGGCGCGAGAGTTGCGACGGCCCAAAGCGGACCCGGCGACGGGAAGCGCGGAAACATGGCGTAACCACAGACCGGCTCATCGGGCAATCTCTGAGAAGGATTTGGCGCACTCCGAAGGGTTGTCAGGTTCTCGTGGCTCGGCTGGCGATTCAGGATCGCAATGGAGCGGGGCGATTCGACGGTTGCGAAAAGTGGTCTGGCCGGACGTGTTTGCGGATTCCCTCGGCGCGTTTGTGAGCGACGGCCTGGGCGTGGTTGGGCGAGTCCTAGCGGGCCAGCCCGCGATCCTAGCGGCGGTTCCATAAGCCGATTCCTCGTCGCCGCGCTTGTTCTTCCAGTCGTATGAACTCCGTTCGCTTGGAGAAGGGGAAGGGACGGTAAGCATGGGCGTAACCCTCACGGATGAGTCGGGCGTTGAAGTTGTCTCCGTCCAGCAGGACGTAGCGAAGCCAGCGCCCGTAGCGGTCTATGGTGTCTCCGCTGCGGTCCTTGTGGAGCATCACTTTCTTGCCTTCAAGCGCCGCTTTGGTGAAGGCGCTTGCCTCCCGCCCGAAGTATTGAACGGGTTTGGTGGGGTGCTTCGTCTCCGGGGTGTCCACGCCAATGAGCCGGACGGTGTAGCGCTTCCCGTCAACCCGGACGTGGATCGTATCGCCGTCAATCACTCGCTCGACGTGAGCGGAAATTGGATCAAGCTGGGCGCTGGTAATCAGGCCCATGAATCCGCAAATGAAGATGGCTAGTCCGGTCATCTTGGCCCTGAGTGAAAGGGGCAGGCTCAAGCGCCCGCGAGTTTGATTTTTTGAATGTCCCATTGATTGGTCCTGGCTTCGTAGCCTTTGACGAAAACAGCCTCTTCCGCGAATCTCCGCCCCTCGTGGCGCGTCATGTGAATCACCATGGCGATTCCGTCCACCACGCCTCTACAGGTGACTTCCCACGGTAGCTCTCCGCCGCCTTGCATGGCGCAACTGGCGATTCGGGATAGGGCGCTGGTGGCGTTGTTGGCGTGTACGGTCGTCAGTGATCCGCCGTGGCCGGTGTTGAGGGCTTGTAGCAGGTCCGCCGCCTCTCCGCCGCGAACCTCGCCCACGACGATGTGATCCGGGCGGTGGCGTAGCGCGTGGCGGACTAAATCGCGGATCGTGACCGCTCCTTCCTGCAAACCGCGGGCCTCGAATCGGACGCAATTCGAGCGCTCGATGCGAAGCTCCAAGGTGTCCTCGATAGCAACTATCCGCTCGTCATCGGGCAGCAGTTCGATGAGGGCATTGAGCAACGTGGTCTTGCCCGATCCGGTTCCGCCTGAAACCAGGATGTTGCGCCGGGACCGCAACACCCGTTCGGCTTCCGCCCGCACGTTTTCGGGGAGTGCGCCTTGCTTCACGAGATCATCCGCCGAGAACGCCCGCTTGCCAAAGCGCCGCACGGTGATAGCGACTTGAGGACTGGCGGGCGGAACGCAGATGGCAACCCGCGATCCGTCATCGAGCCGGGCATCGACAATGGGAGAGGTCGCCGGGTCCAGTCCCAAAGGACGGGCGATATGGATAGCGGCCCGTAACAACGCCGCTTCGTCCAGGTCCGGCGCGGCGTATGCGGCCAGCCGTCCGGCCCGCTCGACCCATACATTGGCGGGGCCGTTAATCATGATCTCGCTGACTTCGGAATCTTCCAGGGCGCTTTCCAAGCCCGGTAGAAACGGTTTGAGATGTTCCAGTCCGCTCGCGGCGCTCATATTTGGCCCGCCTCCTTCGCTCTCCAATAGGAGTGTTCGGCTGGTAGGTAGTGCGGTTTGAGGTAGACCCGGCGCGGCTCAAGCGACTGTGCCCCATCATAGGGCAGACAGATTGCTTGACAGTTCGATAGCAAGGCGAAGTCTCGCGGGTGAAACACGGCCTCCCGCTGCTCCCGGAATGACTTGGTTGCGCCCATGCTCCCGCCTCCGCCTCCGGCCCGGCCTGAGAGCGGGGAGACTTCCGAGCGCTTGGAGGTCTCGCTGATGGTGTACGATTCCTTAATCTTCGCCACCTGTCCGCACAACTCGGACGCAATCTTGGCGCTGGCGTCGTCACTGAGAGATAGGAAGATGCGAGTGCGGAGCGTCTGCAACAGCGAACGCCACGCTTCCGAGCTTCCCAACACGGCCCGCAACGAGGAAATAGATTGTGTGGCGACAATCGGGATGCAGCGGCATTGCCGGGTCAGCGCAAAGGATTTTTCATCGCCCGATGGGTCGTCCTCGCCCACCGACGCGAAGGCTTGGTATTCGTCACAGATAAAGACGGCGGGCCGAAAGTAGCTGCCCGGATTCGCCTTCATCTTGGCCGGGCGCATGAGAAGCGCCTGTAGCCAAGCGTTCTTGAGCATCACGCCCACGGCGCGGGATAGCGCCGGGTTGATACCAGCGGGCATATTCAAGGCCAGCACCTTGCCCTGCTCGATCAATTCAAAGAGTGACGGTAGGTGGCGCGTGATCGGGGCTGTATCTTCGGCGGGGATTTGGTTGCTCTCATTTGCGGGGTCGGGCGTCTTGTCGTCCGGCTCCGTCACTACCCACGGCGCTTCTGCGGGCTTCACCGGCTCCGGCTCCGTCACTACCCACGGCGCTTCCGCCGCCTTCACCGGCTGCGGCTTCTGTGGCTGCTTCTGTGGTCCTCCCCATGTGTATCTGATCTCCCCGGCTTGGCGCTTCTGCACGGCCTCCGCAACCGCTGCCGCCTCGTCCGCGCCCGCTGGCTCTGTGGCCTCCGCCGCTGCCTCGGCCTCGGCGTCCTTCTCGGCTTTGAGCCGCCTCAGTTGGGCTTGGAGGATAATGGCTTGAGGATCGTCAGAGATATGGGGCGCGGCGGGGCAAAACACCTTCGCCACGTCCGGCATATCGAACATGGCAAGGAACACCGAAACCCCCTCCACAATCGAGGACTTGATCTTGTTGTCCAGGGTTAGCCAGTCGTGGACAAACCATCGCTTGATGGCCTCGACGCGCTCTCTCGTATCTTCGCCCGGTCCATGTTCCCAAGCGATTTCATGTTCGATTTTGAGTTCGTCAAGTTTTGCTTTCAGCGGGCGCGTGTGAACGGCTTGTTGCTGTTGGCCTCCCGACGTAGGTGTCCAGTCCCACTCGGCAAGGTGTGTGACTTGAGCTTCTAGCACGTCCGGCTTGATAAAGACGGTCCCTGTGTTCAGGTCGTCACTCAGCTTCTCCGCCGCCTCGATCTTGGCCGCGAATAGCTCCGGGTCGATGGCACAGCGGTAGACCTGCTGCAACGTCACCCATCGCTCCGGGAAAACCCGGTGAAGCTCGATGATCCAGCGGACCAGATTGGTATAGGCTTGCTGCCAAAAGGGTTCCTTGCCCTTGCCGAATAGCTGATTGAGCAAGCTCGAAACGGTGTAGGCCAGCGAGTAGGAATCAAGCCACCAGGCCGAGAGCGGGTTCCATTGAGCGGGGGCGTCCATGCCAAGCTCGATGTAGTCTTGTCCACGGCCCGCCTCGACCAGGATTTGGCGGATGTCGTGACAGAAATCTCCTTTGACTTCTAGCACCAGCGCCGCCGCCCGCATGTGCTCATTGCCCGCTTGCCAGCCGAGAAGCTGGCGGGCAAACGGGTTCATGCAAGCCGAGGTTTTGCCTGATCCCACGGCTCCGAAGATCGCCACGCCGGTATACAGTCCGCGCTCCGGGATGATGAGCCATGAGGGACTGAAAATCTCCCGCGCCTCGACCGGGTGATGGACCTCCCCGATGACGATGGCCGGAGCCTTTTGTTTGGGATCAAGCGGCCACGGCGGGAGCTTGGCGAAGGGCGCGAAATCGCGCCGCCGCCCCTCCAACCAGACCTTCCAAACGGTGACGGAAATAAGCCCGGAAAGCATGACGGCAACGAAGGGCGAAAGGTAGTACCACAGCACCATGAACGAGAAGAAATCGGGGGTGTGGAATTGCACCAAAGCAAGGATCGGGTGCTCATCAAGCAACGGGAAGGGACGCCGTACAAAGCTCCACACGGCGTACCACACACCGCCAAAAAAAAAGAGCAACAGAGCCGGGAGCCGTACAACGAAATGGGCGACGCGAAACACGGTCCAGCCCAACAGCATCAAGCCTTGAAACACACGCCAACCGGCCAAGCCCAACAGCACGAAACCTTGCACGATGAGCCAGCCCAGGACGGCGAAAACCCGGATCGGGTTTTTCCAGTTCATCGGGCCAGCGGGCCGGTGCCAAAGCTCCCGGAGATAAAGGCCGATCTCACGCCATTTCATAGGTCCGTCTCCGTGCTTTCAGCGCCGCTCTTGCGGGGCTGTTTCTGAGCCTTCCCGCAGGGATAAATGAGGACGAGAGCGACCCCATGGGGCCGGATAGAAGCGTGTCCCACAGCGCGTCTATTCAAGGTCACATGCCCCCCGCTTTGGGGGGGGTCGCTCTCGTCCTTTTCGATTTCCCGCGTCGGAAGCGTGGGGGCCGATTCACAGCTGATAACCACAGCGTAATGAGGCACATAGGGGAAAGCGGCTTCGCCATATCTTGAGCCTAAATTTTGTCCCACCCCCCCTCTGAGCGCGGGGCAAAAACCATGCGGCCTTTTGGGACAATAAAAACCACGGATTTAGACCCTCTTTCAGCCAACCTCATCTCGCTCCGCAACCCGCACGGCTCGGTATGTCGAATAGTCGTCAATCGACACTCCTTCCGTGAGCTTCGCTTCGGGCAATATGTAGAGCGCTGCTACCCGCTTCATGGCTTTCCCGAAGCCTCCATATTGCTCCAGATACGCAAGGTCGTTTTGTTTCATCGCGTCTCGGATCGCCTTGATCTCCTGCTTCACCGTCAGCCCTTCATCGGGTGTGCCTGGCTCCGCCGCCGCCCATGCTTCAAGCACCCGCGCCGTCCGATCCACGGTGGCATTTTCAACCGCAATTCCGATCACCCGAACCTGCCGCCCCTTCTTGCGAAGCGCATCCCAAAGCGGCCCATGTGCGGTTCCCCACGAGTGGAGTTCGGTATCCGTCTGGTGGCCCGGATTGACGTAGGCAAAGGTGACGATTTCAGGGTCCACGGCAAGGGGCAGTTTGAGCGCAAAGTAGCGCTTCTGGTTGCCAGCCACACCGTAGTAAATCCGGCGCGGAATGAGCCGTTTCGACAAGCCGATCTTTTCAAAAAACTCGACCTTCTCCGGCTCGGCGGGGAGCCAGTTCATACCCGGATGTTCCAGCACAAAATCCAGCGACAAAAGCCGCCGCATGAGAACAGGCTTGGTGGCCTTTCGCCTGTGGCGGATGTTCTCGACGCCCAGCGCCCGGTAGATCGCGTTGCTCGATATCCGGCAGGTCATTCCTCCCCCATTGACTCGCGGCCACTCACTCTCGACCGCCGCTCGGCGCTCAACCAAGAGCTTGACGAACCGATAGGCGTGTTTCCGATAAGTATCGAAGTAATCACAGAATTGCGCCCGCGTGAAGACGCCGCTGTGAAGACACACAAGCGCGATCCATTCCGCGTCCGGGCCGGTCCAGCCGAGCGGTTCCAAGTTGCGATCCCTGCCTCGTAAGTGCTCGACCATCTACTGATCTCCGGTGACGATGGCGCGGTCGCCTTGCAGGTAGGTGATGACGATTCCCATGGGGTTGAACACGATCAACTCCGGGGGGATCTGATGGAGGAATTGGAATTGAAGCGAGAGTGTCCAGCGCTCCCGGCCAACTTCGTTTTCCATCTCCATCCGCACGAGGTCAAAATCGGCCGTGGCGCTGTGGGGCTGCTGAGGGTTGGGCTGAATCCTCAAAATGACGCGGGCGACTTGCAATTCGCCCCGCGCCACGCCCGCCGCGAGAAGGGCGACATTTTGGCTCTCGGTGCGAAACGAGGCGTTGGCGAGTGGCGTACTGAGGAAGCGCAAGCTCCGCGACCAGTTCTGTGCAACCGTGGCCCGCCGCCGTGAGTAGTAGTCGTAAATAAAACGGTTGAGGAAATACTTGGTGGTGGGGTCCAGGGGGTTCGCCTGAGCCTCCATCGCTTTGTAGGTGACGGCCTCGGCGCGCCCGACTTCATCAACTCTCACGACGATGGGACGCGGCGGCTCGACCGAGACAATGCGGAAGACAACGACGATGAGCAAAAGCACGGCGATAGCCAGCCCAACAGTGACCATCCGTAGATGACGGTTGGTGTGGATGGTTTCGCCCCATATCTCGGCGTACTCGGCTCCGGCGTCTTTGATTTGTGGTTTCTTCACTTCACCCCCGCTCCGGCCTTCGCCGCCGCCGCCGTGCCGCCGCTGGCTACCGCCATTCCCGCTGTGCTTGCCATGCCCATGAGTCCGCTGCCGCCCGCTCCGCCTCCGGTGACGAGCATCGAGGCAAGCTCCCCGATTTTGAGGCTTGCCAGCATTCCGGCGATAAAGAAAGGCACGACCGCGAGCATCCATAAGCCTACGTCCATGAGGCTGGTGAAATTGAGGTTTGCTTGGCCCATGCTCGTGATGAAAGCGATACCCACGGCGCTGAACACGCGCAAAACTGCTCCGGCAATCACGGCGTAGAGCGAATAGGTAATCATCGCCCGGAACCAGCCCCAAAACAGGAATGACAGCGGATCGAACACGAGGAACGGAATGAAGATCGGACCCACAATGATGAGGATGGCAAGGGCGATCTGCGCCCAGATCACTTGAGCGTAGGTGACAGCCGAGAGCACCAGCATCATGAGGGCCATGAAGAGGACAACTACAAAGCCCGTGATCTCGGTCATCATGGTTTGGAAGCTGCTAGTCAAAAGATCAATAATGTCTCCGGACTCGACCGCCGAGTCCCGCTGGTCGGAAAGCTCCTTGAAGAGCTTTGTAAGCTCGGTTTGAACCGCCGAAACGGAGTCGTCAACAAGGAGGTCATTAAGCCAGTTGCCGCCCGCCACGATCATGTGTGGGAAGGTGAAAACCATACCCGGAAGGTTGACCGTGTAGAACTGCAACATCACCCATGGAATCCAAATGCCAATGACGACCCGCGCCAGTTCCCACGGCTGAATGCCGCCGCCGAAGCCGATCTTGGCTCCTTGCAACACGATCACGATGAGGGCAAGCCCGCCGAACATCTGATTGCCCAAGGTGAATATCTCCGCGCCCGCTGCCGCCGTGAGTGATTCTAGGGCGGTATCGAGGAACGATTTGAAGTTCCTCATGTCTTCGGGCGTAAGATTGGCCGGGATGCCGGGATCGAGTTGGATTTGCATTGACTACCACGGATTAGTGACCGTCGATGGCGTGCTGTCTTTCTCCTTGACGGGAATAGGAAAGAGCATCCCCTCCCGCAGCGTTTGCCGGTTGGCACTGATCCCGGCGATGTGCCCGTCGTAGAGAAGTTGGGATTGCTGTTGGGCCGTAACCCGTTCAGCCAGCGCTTCGCGCCGGGTGATCTCGCTTTCGTAGTCCTCCGCCGCCTTCTTCGCCGCGTCGAACGCCATCAACTGCACCATGGCGGCGGTGAGGTTCCCTTGCGTTACCGTTCCGGCGATTTGCGATTGGGCAAGCGCGGTGTTAGAGACGTTGGTGTTCTTCTGCAAGCCCTCGTAAGACTTCACGGCGGCTCGCGCCGCGACCATCAGATTAGAAGCTGTGTCGCTCGTGGCGTGGGCGAGGACAAGGCGCTTGTCGCTGTCCTCACGCGCCGCGAGAAAACCACGCGAAGCCCGCGCCGCGATTTCCGGGCGGCTGCCCTGGAACAGGTTAAGAATGTCCGTCTCCGATACCGTATCGGAGGCGGTGAGCCGTTGTTTCCACGACTCGCGGAAGCTCTTGCCCGTCTCGCCCATGTTCTCGATATTGGCGGCAATATCGCGAGGGATGCCGGTAAAATCGTTTTTCCAGGACAAGCCGAGTCCGATAAGCTGCGTGGGTGCCGATGCCAATTCAGTGAAAGGATCGGTCAGCGCTCCCACGGTTCCTAGCGCCTGTTCTTTCAGGTGCGCCGCCTGATCTATCATCTCGGTCAACTCGCCGTCCATGGTGAGCTTCGCTACCTTCTGCTCGTAAATCTGGAGGCCCTGATTGATAATCATTTGCGCCCGCTGGATGCCCGCCAAGATCGAGCCGAGAAGCGCATGAGCGGGCGTGGTGCTCACCACGATAAAGAGTGGGACAACAACTACTGCGGTCAAGATTCGTTTCATTTTTCATTCTCCTTTGGTGGGCCGGGGAACCAGCACGTCTGATGTAAACCAAACGCGTAGCCGGTGTCCGGCGCGAATAGTGATGGTGGGCATACGATTCAAGAAACGGTCCAGAATGCGTGTGGCGGCTTGGCCGAGTCCCTGCCCTGCGCCGGATCGCATTCCCGCCGTGCCTCCTTCGTAGGGATTGCCTCCTACCGCCGTAAGGCCGCTGAGGACGCCGACTGCGCCAACAGCGGCAAACATAGAAAAGTAGTGGCGGTCCACTTGATCTTTCAAGGCTCCCTCGCCAACTTGATTGAGGCCGCGGAATTGGAGCGAAACCCAGCTTCCATCCGGGAAGATCAAGCGGTGAAAACCAATACCAAGACGCGCTTGATCCTGATTTGTGACGGCCTGAGCCGTACCGATAACCCGCGTCCCTCGTGGGACCAGGATGCGTTGCCGATCCGCCGAGTAGAAGGGAATGGCAACCACGGCCAGCACCGGGCCGGGGAAATCACCGGAAAGCTGTGTTGCCAGCGCCGCTTCTAAAAAGGAGCCTTCGTAAATCCGCTCCCAGCCCGGAGGGTCTTGCGGCGCTTCGAGCCGCGCCGGAAAAGAGTAATCTCGCGCCGTGGCGGTGGCCGTAGTCGCGGCGGCAAGAGGCGGGGTTGATTCCGGCGTGGTTGGCGTACCGCGAAGTGCTGCGATAAACGCTTGATCCGCCTCCGCCTCCGCCGCGATTTCATCTTCAAGGCCGCTTGTGACCGTGTGTATTGTGTCAAGCGCGTGTTGCAGGGCTACCGCGCCTTCATCTTTTTGGGGTACGGGATTGGCGGCAATTTGCTCTCGCCCGCCGCCTCCGCCGCCGTCTAGTGTGCGGTAGCTCTGAGCAACCGGCGAACTGCGAAGGGAACGGCTGCGCCGCTCAACGGCTTCCAGTCGCAAGCCCTCCCGGAGTTCCCATTCTGCCTCGGTGTAAGGTTGCCCGGTGTCGGGACTCGGCCCGGCAAGTACCGCCGCTTGGTGGGTGGCAGTAAGTCCGGCGACGTTGGCTTGCTGTTGTTGCTGCTGCTTCAAAGCGCGGGCTTGCGCCGCCTTGTTGGTTTCGGCCCGCATAGTTTCGGCGTCTACTCGCGCTGTCATCTGTTGGGTGAAGCTGCGGGGCGGGGTTGTGGCAACCTCGGTTAATCCGGCAACCTGCTCTGGCTCCCCGCCGCCGAGTACAATCCAGTAGGTCAGGAACAGAAGGATAAAAACCGTGATGGCTCCCACACCCCATTGAGTGACGACGCCACCGGGGAATGATCCCGCTGGTTTCATGTAGAGCCGCTTCCACTCGATCATGGCCCGATCTCCGGCGCGGCGAAGCGCCACCGTACTCTCTGTTTGCCGATCTGTAACCAGCCGTGGCCCAAGACGTGACGGGCGACGTATAGCCCGTCCTCGCCAAGATCGTAGGCCACGAGCGACGGCTTACCGTCCTTCTCTTCGTACAGCGCGGGTGACTCCTGGGCGTTGGAGCGAAGGTAGGTAAACTGCCCGTCGTGCCACATTCCCTCGACCAGAAACGGCCACTTGTGCGCCTTGTCCTCCAGCCGGTAAGGAAACTTGAGCCGCGTCGGATAGTTTGCCCGGAACGCTTCGCTTTCCCCCGCCGCCGCCTGCGCCGTGTCCGCTATGCGGCTATCCGCGTCCATCTGCGCGGCTCTGGCCGTCTTGATGGCCGTCTCCGCCATTTGCTGATAGGCGGCAACTTGTCCGCGAGCTACAAAAGCCGGTTGATGTTTTGTGGCCGAGATTCGCGGGTCGGCTTCTGCCTGTTGGTCGATGCGAACGACAAGATGCGGCTGGCCCTTGCTTTGCTCGGTGACGAGGAATGAGTAGATGCGCCCGGACTCGCAAACCAGCGCCACGTTGGTAGTGACGCCCTCGGCAATGGGCTTGAGGAACGCGAGATTAGCGGCTCCGGTCAGGTGCCAGTATTCGGAATCTCCGACCACAAAATCCAGCACGTTTTCAGTTTGGGGAAGCACGATAACGGTGGTGTGCCTCGTCTTGGCGCGAATGTGTACGATCTGATCTTGGCCTCCGTCAACACGCAACACCGGCCCGCTGTCCTGAGCGGTTAGCGGGATGGTGAGCGCCACGAGCGCGGCGGTGACGACTGTAAGGATTTTCAACATGAGCTACCTCCTGGATAGGTGTTCAATGGCCTCGACGAGGCCGTATTGTTTGACTGCTTCGGCGCGTTTGTGAGCATCGACGGGCGACGAGGTATAGAGCCAATAGCTCGCCGGATCGACTTCGAGCCGCAAGATACCCGCCGCGTCGGTGCGGCGTAGATAAACCTCGCGCTTGGGAATCAAGCCCCGAATGGTGTTGAGTTCGGAAGGGTTGAGCCGGAAGGTGTCAGCGGCTTTGTCCGGCAAGTCGGGGTTGGCGAGAAACAGCTTGGTCGGCATGGATTCAAGCAAGGCTTCCGCCCCCGCGGTCCCGGTCACGTCCACGGCGCTTTGCGTGGCGATAATCAGCGCCGCGTTCTTCTTGCGCCATGTCTTCGCGGCTTCCGCGAGATAGGAAAGTACAGCCGGGTCTTGCAAGTAGCGCCATGCTTCATCAACCACCATCAGCTTTACTCTGGCCGTCTCGTCGGGGTTCTCCAAGGCCAGCCGCAACCGTTCCAGAAGGTAGAACAGCGCCGCTTCGCACAGGTCGTCATGCTCCGCCGCGCCCGCCATGTCGATTACCTGCCAGTCCTCGAAGTTGAGGTCGTCACCGTCCGCTGCGTTGTCGAAATATCGACCCCACGCGCCGTCTCCGTGCCAGCGTCCTAGAGCGGGCCACATCTTTGAGGGAAGCGACCGGGCCAGCACGCCAAGGGTCCGGCGTTTGGGCGCGAATCTCGCTAGGGTCTCCCCCGCCGAGTGTCCAGCCGCCGATCCGCAACAGCCGCGCAATCCATCCGGCAAGGAACGCGAAGGTTCGCTCTCCTGCCGGAAGCGAAAAGGGCCGCAAGCGAAAGCCGCCGCCCGCGTCACCTTCCGGGGAGAGCTCCATGTAGCCTCCGCCTAGAAACTGAGTGAGCCAGCGGTAGGAGCCGCCTAGATCGAGAATGAGAATACGCGGATCGTATTGGAGGGCTTGAACCAGAAGGAAGTTGAGCGCGAAGGATTTACCCGCGCCGGTCGCGCCAAGCACCAGCGTATGTCCCACGTCTCCTTTGAATAGATCGTAGTAGTAGGGGGTTCTCCATTGGGTTTCAAGCACGGCCAGGGCCGCTTTCTTCAAGTGGCCGCTGCGCGGTGTTCCCACCGGAGGACCGAAGATCGGAGCCATACAAGCAACCGCTCCCGCCGATACAAACACGGATCGGCATTGCCGCCGTCGCGGTTGCGCGGGCATCCGCGAAAACCACGCCGGAAGCTGCCCGTAACCCTCCCGGATCACCTTGGCGTCATGGCTGGTAAAGATGCGCCTGATATCTCCGTCCAGGCTCTCGGTAACGGATTTAAGGGGGGATTCCTTGGCCCAGGAGTGCGATTCAAGTGAACTCGGTCAGTGTTGGTCCAGGCGTCAGGTCGGGATTGGCTAGGTCGTCGCCCCTCAATTGATGTTTTCGCAGGAACACCGCTCCGGCGGCTGGCGGACGCCAGCACTCGCACGAGCGCCGGACAGCGCAGAGCGCCAGAAACACCTGTCTTGGCGGTGTTTCTGGCCGAAGATAGCGTCGAACACCTCGGGAAAGGTCTCAGGCCATTTGCCGACACTCTCGGGCGACTTTGCGTCAAGCAGCCACAGCGCAATCGTGGCCTTCGTGTCCCCCGCTAAGTGCTTCTCAGTAAACTCAAAGAACCAGTGAACGATCTTCCATAGCGCGACGCCGCTGGCGACGTAGGCCAGCAGCGTGATGGCCGTGAGCGGATTGGGGCCGAGTTCCATCTCGGAGAAAGCGTATGCTCCCCCAGTTCCAGTTTAGTCGAGTTCGTCGGAAAAGCGCCTTCGTTCGGGTGACGGGCGGGAGACGTCAGGAAAAGTTCGCTTGTCAGGACGCAACAGGAGGGGACTCAGGGAAACACCCGAGTCAATAAAATCAACAACTTACAACTCTGGGCGACCCCGCGAAACCCAAAAAAAAGGAACCTAAATCTAGCGCGCCTGCCAATTCCGCCACGTTCGCTCCTTTTAATTTCAATCGCGAGGTCTCTAAACCCACCGCCTTTCAGGCGGTGGTCGTTTAGTTCAACAACTTACGAGCCTTGTTGTTTGCGGCCCGCTGAATTGTGCTTGTGTTGTGCTTGTTACGCTCTTTTTCAAGCTCCTCCCTGTGGCGACCCAGCTTCGCCGCTGCATCGGGCAAGTCTCTCTCACTCACAATATTGTAGCGGTCGAACACCGAGCGGGTCTTGTGCCCGGAAATCATCATGGCGACACGCTCGGGCACTCCTGCACGAACCAGGTTCTTAACACTTCGCCGTAGAGGTGTTTCGTTCGTTACGATTGACCCCACCGAGCACGGTGTTCAACTGATCGGGAATTGCTACTAGTGGGGGGGCTTCACTTGCGCCTGTCGCCTTACGCTAAAGGACTGGGCTATATTGGGGAAGGCTTGTGAACGGGCCTCAAGCGTCCCGTTGGGTCCGCTGACGCAGGGCGCTCGGATGAGCTACGCCCTTGATGTGGACTTCTGACGGCTGCTCTTGGCTCGTCGCGCGCGACAGATTCACGAGCGATTCGGTCGTCGGCAGAGCGGGTAGCTCTTCACCAAACAGCTGCGGCGAATAGCGCCGGGCGTCGGCGACTTCGGCCCACTGCTTACGCTCTCCCGCGTAGAACCCGACGCGATAGGCCAAGATCATCACAATCATTCGCAAACCGAGTTTGATCGCCTTCCAGCGATCTCCGGTGACCGACGACTCGCCGACGCGCTGCAAATAATTCACCGGCACTTCCACAAATGGGACGCCGTGCGCGACGACTTCCATCAGCAGTTGCGGCCCGAAGTGAGACCCGCCCTCGGTAAAACATGGCAGCAGGAGCTGTAGGGCCTCGCGACGAAACAGCCGGTGGGTGCAGCCGACGTCGGTGAGCAGCGTCGTATTGAACAACACCTCGGTCATCTTCGCCACGGCCCAGTTGCCCCACTTGAGGAACCAGTCCATGTTCGCGCCTTGCCAGATGAACTCGCGGCTCGTTCGGGTGCCAAATACTACGGGCTTGTCGTCTGAGAAGGCCAGCAGCTTCACAACATCGTGACCGTAGAAGGTGCCGTCGGGCTCGGACAGAATCACCAGATCGGCGCTGCAGTTCTTGATGCCGCGGATCAGCGCGTTGCCGTAGCCTTGCTTGGTCTCGAAGATTTCACGCGCGCCCGTGCCGGCAACTTCTTCAGAGGTGCCCTCGGCGGCATTGTTGTTGACGACGATCACTTCGTCGACCAGGCCGGTGGCCAGATAGTCGAGAATCGCCTGACGGATCGAATCCTTCTCGTTGTAGGTCGGGAAGATGACCGCTACTGTTTGCCCTCGCCACATATTCGGGCCCCTAAGGCCTCTCGGCGACGACCATGAATTGCCCCGCCAACGGGCGGTAGGGCAACGACAGATACAGCGAAACCAGCCAGCCCGCGGTGGGCATGCGCGACTTCATCGTGAAGGGCATGAAGCGCGGCTCGCAGTGCGTGATCTTCCAGCCGAGCGATTGAAGGTAGTCGCAAAAGCTGACGTCGGAGTAGATCTGCTTGTGGGTGTAGTCGTCGAAGTAGCGATTCGGTTCGAGTCGAAAGTTCGGCTGGACGACGATCAGCTTGCCGCCCGGGCTCAGTATTCGGCGCGCCTCGGACAAGATCCGGCCGCCTTGCTCGAGCGTGAAGTGCTCGAAGAAGTTCGACGCGAACACGGTTCCGACTTGGCCGGGCTCGAGCGGCGTCGGATCGAGGGCTGATTGGATGAGTGGAACGACCTCGAGGGACCAATGCTCGACTAAGTCCGAGCTAACGTCGAGTCCCCACTTGGCGCCGGCGTTAGCGAAGCGGCTGAACTCGCCGTAGCCCGCGCCCAGGTCGAGCAAACCTTGATCGGCGTCAACCCAGCGTTGCAGATAGGCGCATAGGCGAGACCACACAACGGCCCGCCGAGGATCGTAGGCGAAGCGAACTTCGTGATAGCGCGAAGGCTCCGCGGCAGGGGCCATGTCCGCGGCGGGGCCTACTTCCGCATGCGCCTGTGCCGTCACTGCGACTCAGTCTAGCCCCGGCGGCCGGCGCATCCTAGGGTTGAAAACCCCTGGGGGTCACTAGGAATCGCCGGTGGGAGTCTTAAGGCGAAACCCCTTGCCTTGGCCGCGGCGGCGGTCAAGTGCGGAGCCTCAATGGGCTCGTAGACGTACAGGCCGTTGAGGTAGGGTCCGGGCACGCGTTCGACCAGTCGATAGCTCTCGCGGATGAGATCGAGATGCGCATCGGGCAGGGATGGGAGCTCCGGATTTCGCGGCGCCGGATTGTCGGCGAACAGGTCTTCGTATAGCAGTACTGACGAGAACTTCTTTCCGGCGATGTCTTAGAGCAAGGGATTTGGATCGGAAAGGCCGGCGTCGACCAGTAGAGTGTAGATCAGCGGCTCGACTTCCAGGCGTCCTCGCGCATGGAGCAGAGGGTCGATCTGCACCGATAGGATCGGGCCGCTGGCCGGATCCACGCGTTCCGCCAACGCGGTCGCCTCAACTCGACGGATCTGCTCGTGCGCAATGCGCGTCAGCACGTCGCGGCCGCTCAATGCGAAGTTCATCACGCAGTAAAACAGCATCGGAAGCTGAAGCAGCGTGACCCAGCCCTTGTCCCCCGCAAACATCAGCTCAAAGAAATTGAGCCGATGCAGGCTGACGGCGGCCGCTACGGCCAGCAGAACGAAAGTCTCGGTCTGGTAGTTCAAGTCAGAACCGACCTCCGAAGCCGTTAGCAACCAAATCAGGCCGGCGCCCCCCAGGTAGATATAGAGCGCCTTTTGAGCGAGTCCCGGGGTCTGCTTGACGCCGGCGAGAACGATCAGCAACAACGGCCCGGCTACGATCAGGAAGTATTCGGCCTGCCGCGCGAGTTTGTCCAGGCTGAAAGGATTCAGGTTGGCTGAGACCGTATTGTCGAAGAAGTCGCCGGCGGTAGCCAGCGAAAGCGCCGCGGCCGTGGCCAAGCCCGCCACGGCAAGAGCTCCAGCGAACTTGAAGGCTGTGCGGCGATCGACTGCCAGTAGGAGGAAACCGACCGCGGCGCCGCCGGCGACAAAGGTCTGTTTCGTGAAGATCGCCAGCGCGATGAACAGCCCAGCCAGCGCCAGAAACCGGAGCTCGCGGCTCACGCAGTAGTGCAACGCGAAGTAGAAACCGCTGAAAGCGAAGAACAGCCCGAGGAGGTCGACCTGCCCAACCGTTCCCCAGTGGAGCAGGTTGGTCGCGCCGCCGGCCATCAGCGCCGCGGTCCATGAAGCATAGCGGCTGCCCGTGATCAGCCGAGCCATGCGGTAGGCGACCACGACGACGGCCGCCAGCGCCAGAATCGACAGGAGCCTTCCCGCGAGCAGCGGCGGCAGCCCAATCGTTTGCAGCACGGCCGAAAGCGAGTAGAAGATCGGCCCATAAGGCGACACGGTAAACGGGTAGGCGTTGAGGTCGTAGTAGAGTCCCTCGCCGCCCGCCAGCATCGACGCGTGGGCGCCGACGATCGCCTCGACCTGCGTTGCCGCGTGACGACACCACAACGCCAACGTAAGGTGTGTGGCCGCCGCCAGAGCTGCGACTGCGCTCAGCGCCGCCAGCAGGCGCCGGAAGAAAATTTCGGCTTTCGAGCTCGTGCTCAGAACGGACCTCGAATCGAGGCTACAGCGGATCAGCCCCCAGGTCCATCCGCTGAACAGCTTAGAGCCGGCTTTCGCTTATGCGATGACGTATCACGGGCTTTTGAGAACCCGCTCCACCGGTCGAGTGCGTCGCCGCCCCGGAGCCGCGCGCGTCAGCAAGCGGTTGCCCGCGGCTGCGACAACCGCTCCCTAACCCGGACAAGCCGGAACCCAAAGGTCAAAGGTTCGGCGCTTTTTCCGAGCATCCTGCGTGAGCGGGGTGCCTTCCGCTTACAGTTGTGGCCGTCGCCGCCGTCGCCAGGGTTGTTGGAAGACACCCCGCTCACGCAGGGTGCTCGGAATTCCTGCCGGATTTGTGCAGGAATCGTTTACAGAGGCGCTCACGGTCGCGGCTCCGGGGCGGCCGTTTTCATCCTCATGGGTGGCCTGCAAGGCCATCAGATACTCCTTTATAGTTGCCCCAGTGAGGGGGAGCGAAAGAGAGGGCAAGAAGCATCGTCTCCCCAGCCAATACGCAACCCGAACTGTGACCCAGGGCGACTTCGAGCCAGCCGAGCTCATGCAGCGCGCGAGTCAGCTCCTCAGCCGCCAGGCGGTGGCCCTTCGGGATCATATGGACAAGATCGTAGAACAGCTCCCCGCCGCCCTGAGTCTCAAATACTGGGAATAGATCGACGAGGGGAATCCCAAGCTCCTCGCAGACTTCCGCCATTTTACGCTGCGGTTTGGTCACGTATTCGCGTTCTTCGCTAAGCAACGGCTCTTCGTACTGCGGTCCAAACGGGACGCGCAGGACCACGACCCTCGCACCGGCCGACTCCGCATCTCTCGAATCGCGGCAAGTTGTTCGGCCACAAACTCCCACGGCTCGTCCTGCCACGATTTCGGGAAGCCGGGGTAGCGATCCCAGGGATACTTTTCATCCGACTTCCGCAGCGCCATCCAGGCGGAGCGTAGGCGTAGGTCCAGGTAACTGTGGTGCGAAAGCCCAGATAAGAAACCGTCGCCCTGGTCTACGTACGCCCGGCGCGCCTCTTCGGTCACCAGCAGACGGCCCGAGTCGCCGAGAATCACGACGCGTTTTTTGCCGGCTGGATTGGCGAGCTCGATTTCCGGATTGCGCAGCCCGATCGAGCTGACCTCGCCGAGCGCCGGGTTATAGCGGAAGCCCAGCACTGGATCGGCGATCAGCGGCAAGTCGTCGCGGTCGGTCGAGGTAGGCGCCGCGTGGCCAGAGAATGAATTGAGCGTCCCTCGCAGACCGTTCTCGGATCGCAGGCGCAACATAAGCTCCCCGCCGAGCAGCCCGAAGACGACGCTGATCGATAGGAAGAGCGCGTGAAAAAACAGTCGTTTGGGGAGCGAGCTCACGCGCACAGTTTCCCGCCTGCTCCGGGCCCTCGCCTAGCAGGGACGCGTCCCATGCACAGGTCGGATTCACCTGAGGCGTCCCTGAGCCTTCACCCTAGTTCGTTGATCGGATGATAGGTACACATTGATCGATGACGCCGGACCCTGCGCGGCAACCCGACATTCCTGGGGCAAATCCCAAATGATCATGCGGTCACGGAACTAGCCGCCCAGATATTTCAGGCGAAAACATTTCGTAGCCGAACTGGTTCGCCGGCTATATGTCCATGTGATAATGGCCCTAGTGGACGAAAAGCTTAAATTCGCCGTATTCATCGACTACGACAACATCGAGATCGGAGTCAAGACAACCCTGAACCGTGAGCTCGACATCGAGTCCGTGCTCGAAGGCATCAAACAGCGTGGAGAGATCGTCGCGAAAATCGCCTACGGAAACTGGGGCCGGCAGGGTCAGGCGACCCGGAGATTCATGGAGTATGGCGTGCAGATGGTGCAGCGCGACTCCACCCCACGGGGCGACAAGAACGGCGCGGACATCAACCTAGCGCTTGACGCGCTTGAGATGGCTTTCACGCGCGACCACATCAACGCCTTCGCGATTGTCAGCGGCGATAGCGATTTTATGGCCCTTGTAAACAAGCTAAAGCAGTTTAACAAACGTGTATATATCGTTGGTGGAAAACAGTTTACAAGTTCCATACTACAGCGAAACTGCCACGAGTTCATCAGCTACGAATCGCTCCTCGACATCCTTCCCTCGCGCTCCAGAAAAGCTGGTGGCGGCCGCCAGCGCCAACAGACAAGCGCCCAACCGATTTCACAGGCCCTCGAGTTGCTCGACCGCGCGCTGAGCGCCTTGGAAGTACGCGGCGCGCAGCCTCAGTTGGGTCTTCTCAAGAGCACGATGCAGCAGTTGGATCCCGCGTTCTCGGAGCGGGACTACGGCGCCCGGTCGTTTTCATCTTTCGCCGAACAATTGGTCTCGGCGGGATTCGCGAAGGTGCGAACGCGGGGCAATCAGCGTGTCTTGGAGCGCATTGGTCAAGACCAGGAACCCGAGGACGAGGTGGACGAGCTCGCCCCAGAAACTGATGTTGCCGTCGACGAGCCGGCCATGGAAGAGCCGGCCGCGGAAAAGGCCGCCCCGGAGCCGCCACCGGCCGAAGAGCCAGAGCCGGTCGGGGCAACTCGTGATCACGCTTTGGCGTTCCTGCGCGAGGTGCTGCTCGCTAATGAAGAAGTGCTCGCGATCGGCATCCCCGAACGCGAGATTGAGGCGCTCACCCGTGCTGTAGACTCGGACTTCGACGAGACGGCGTTCGGATTCGCCAACTTCGGCGAGCTGCTCGGGCTTTCCCTAGCGCGGGGTCTGCTGACATCTGAAACCGATCGGCGTAACGTGATTCGCTACTTCGCGGGCGATACTCTTGAGGACACGATCGATCTGCCGGAGCCAACTACTCGGCGGGCGGACTCTTCGTCCGGTTCACGGCCCGCCAGGCGTCGTCGGCGCGGCGGCCGGGGACGCGGCGGGCGCCGCCCGGAATATTCCGACGAGAGGCCGTCAGCTGAACAGGCGCCGCCTGCCGAGCCCGAACGCTCGCCAGAGCCCGAACCAGCCCCCGCTCCTTCCCAAGCCCAGCCGAAGCCCGCCGTGCGAAAGGCGGCCAAGAAGAAACGGGCCGTCAAGAAGGCCGCGAAAAAGAAGGCTGCCAAGAAGCGGGTAGCCCGAAAGCCTGACGAATCATCGACCGGCGAAGACTGAGCCGCGGACGGAAAGTCCGCGCCCACTCCTGTTACTCGGCGTCAGGTCGGAGAAGACCCGGACCTTGCGGCACAGCTGCAAGGCGGCACGGCACAGCACAGCCGTGCGCCACATCAATGCACCATTCGCGTTTTCTGGTTCATATAGTCGAGTAACAGGTGCTCGCCTAGGTTATGCGGACTCGTAAAGTACGCCTTCCCGCGGCAGATCTGCGCGACTTGCTGAATAAACCTCACCAGCGCATAGTCCTGCGCCAACATGAAGCTGTTGATCATCACCCCTTGGCGCTTGCATTTGTGGACTTCCTCGAGCGTGCGGCTAATCACCAGCGGATCAAGCCCGAACGGGTTCTTGTAGATGCGCCCGTCCTCGAGCGTCAACGCCGAGGGCTTCCCATCGGTGATCATGATGATCTGCTGCATCTCTTTGCGCTGGCGCTTGAGAATCTTCTGCGCGACGATCAGCCCCTCGCGCGTGTTCGTATGGAAGGGTCCCACCTGCACGCGCGCCAGCTTCGACATCGGCATCTCTTCCGCCGAATCGTGAAACAGCACCAGGTGCAGCGAGTCGCCCGGATACTGCGTCCGGATCAGGTGGGCCAGCGCCAAGGCGACCTGTTTGGCCGGCGTAAAGCGGTCTTCGCCGTAGAGGATCATGCTGTGGCTGCAGTCGAGCATCAGCACCGTCGCGCACGAGCTTTGATATTCCGATTGTCGGACCATTAGATCCGAATATTCCAGATCGAACGACGGCCCAATCCCTTGCCGCCGGATTGCGTTTCCCAGAGTCGCCGTCGCGTCTAGGTTCAACGTGTCGCCGAATTCGTAGGGCTTTGACGACCCGCTCGTCTCGACGCCGGTCGCCATCTCGCGCGTGTCGTGACTGCCAAAGCTCGAGCGCCCGAGCGAGCCAAGAAGATCCTTGAACGTCTTGTAGCCCAAGAAGTCCACACTCTTGTCGGTGAGCTCGAAACGCGCCGGCGCCTTCGACCCGTCCCCGCCGGCGTACCCCGAGTGGTCGGTGAATTCAACTCGGCGTTCGCCGGCTTCGCCCGGCTGGCCGATCGAGACATATCCTTCATTGGCGAGCTTCTGGGTAAGGCGGTCAATCAGCTCGTTGAACTGCTCCGGGCTGAGCTCGCTGAGACGCTGGTACATTTCCTCCAGCTGTTCTTTGCTAAACAGCTCTCCACTTTCAAGCGCCTCTCGGATCGCATCGCGAAGGTTGTCAAGCGAGCTGCTCATGCCTTGAGGCATGAACTGGTTCTCGTAACCGCTGCGCAGAAAGTAATTCGACAACGCACGCATCAAGTCCTCGGCGGAGATGCCGAAGTCGTCCCCCAGGAACTTTGTGAAGTTAATGAATTTCACTGCGAACCGCCCTTAGTGCCGGACCCCGGAGCCGCGACCGGAAGGGAGCGGTTGCCCGAGTGAGCCACATGCGCCGCACCCTCGGGCAACCGCTCCCTTCGGGGCTGTGAAATAAACCCGTCGTGGCCGCCGACGCTCCCCTGGGGCGGTTCGGAATGGCGCGAGTGGATCAAAATGGGATAAAACATGAGGGCAAACGAATGTTCGGATAACTTGGCGGCGGCGTCCAACGCCCTTATTATATGGGCGAACAACAGGTCTTAGTCGAGCTCGAGCAACGCCCCGCCAAGCCGCGCCAAGCCGTGCCCGTTGACCAACTGCAGCTGCGACAGCCCAATCGCGACCAATTCACCTATGCCGCGATCGACGTCGAACGGCTCGTGCCGGCCGACCATCTGGTGCGCGCCATCTGGGAGCTGAGCGGCATGCTCGACCTGTCCGGCTTCGCTGCTCATCTGGAAACCCGCAAGGAGTCCGCCGGGCGGCCGGCATGGGATCCGCGGTTGCTGGTCGCGATCTGGATCTGGGCGTATTCGGAAAGGATGAGCTCGGCGCGTGAGATCGCGCGTCAAAGCCGCTATCGGCCGGAGTTGGAGTGGTTGTGCGGCATGGCGGTCGTCAATCATCACACTCTTTCGGATTTTCGGGTATTCCACTCAAAAGCTCTCGAGAACTTGTTGACACAGGTATTGGCGCAGCTGAGTCAAGAGGGGCTGGTGGATCTCGAGCAGGTGGCCGTCGACGGCACGCGGATCCGGGCGCAAGCCTCGGGCGGGTCGCAACGCAGGCGTCCGACGCTCGAGCGGCATCTCGAACAAGCGCGCGAAGCGGTGCGTCAACTCTCGGAAGAAGCCGACGACGAGGGTTCGAATCGGCGGCGTCAGGCGGCGCGTAAGCGGACCTTGCGGGAGCGAGTCGAGCGGATGGAGCAGGCGCTGGAGGAACTGCCCAAGGTCGAAGCGGGCAAGCGCGACGAAGAGCAACGACGCCAGGCGCGGGTGAGCGAGAGCGAGCCGGAAGCGCGCCCGCAACACGAATCCAACGGCGGTTGGGGACTCGGCTACAACGCGCAGCTGGCGACCGACGCCAAAGAGAAGATCGTGGTCGGCGTGGAGTTGACCAACAACGCCTCCGATGCGGGCCAGCTGACCCCGACGCTGGACGATGTGGAAGGGCGCTTCGAGCGAACCCCGAAGCAAGTGTTAGCGGACGGGGGCTACGCCAACCAGGCCAACATCGAGGCGCTGGCAGCCGCTGAAATCGAATACGCGACGCCGGCGCCGGCGCCGGACAAGGGCTCGAAGGCGGCGTTGAAGGCGGCGGGAATTGGGCCGCGCTACGCGCCGAAGTTTTTCATCTACGACGAGGCGACAGACACGTTTCTGTGTCCGGCCCAGCGGACCTTGACGTATCAGCGATCGTCGCTGAAGCGGAAGCGCAAATATCGGCAGTATCAGGCAAAAGAAGCTGATTGTCGCGAATGCGCACAGCGGCACAAGTGCTGCCCCAAGAGCGGTCATCGAACGTTGAGCCGCAGCGAAGAGAACGCGGTGATGGCGAAACATCGGCGCTGGATGGAGAGCGAGCGTGGGCGGGCGGCGTATCGCAAGCGGTCCGAGACGGCGGAGTTTCCGAACGCCTGGTTGAAAGAGCGATTGGGGGTGCGCAAGTTTCGAGTACGAGGGCTGCGGAAGGCGCGATCGGAGCTTTTGTGGGGGGTTTTGGCGTACAACATTGCGGCTTGGATCCGGCTGGTCTGGCGTCGTGGGCCGGAGTGCGGGCTGGCGGCGCAAGCGGCGGCGTAGCGGCGGTTGGGGGGGCGAAAAGGGCCGGGAAACGGCCCGAAACGACCGTTTCCGGGCCGCTTGGGCGGCCAATCAGGAGTCGAGGCGCAGAAGTTGCGGTTTCGGCAGGGGCGGCGTTTGGGAGCGCTGAGCTTGGCGTGCGCTTGGCGCTCCCGCGCGCCGACGCGACAATAGGTTTTCTTCACGGCCCCTAAAGGGTGGGGTCTGCCATCGGCTCCCCGCGGCGACAGTTTCTGTGGCCCCTCAAGGTCGCGGCCCAAGGTGCCGCGCGATCGATCTGAGCGGCGTCAACAAGCGCCGGCGCAGCGCCCGCTCTTCCTTGATCGCGCACTCCCAAACCGTCAGCACACGCCAGCCCAGCTTGCGCAGCGCACGCGCATTACGGCGATCGCGCGTCACGTTGCGACCGATCTTGCGCTCCCAATACTGACGGTTCGACGTTGGCAGGTCGGAGTGTTTACACCCTTGGTGCCCATGCCAGAAGCAACCATGCACGAAAACGACCGTGTTGTAGCGCGGCAAGACGATATCTGGTTTACCTGGCAGGTCATCGCGATGCAGACGGAAGCGGAACCCATGGGCGTGCAGATAACGCCGGACGACGAGCTCGGGTTTGGTGTCGCGGCTCCGCACCTGGCGCATGATCCAGGAGCGCTTGGCCGGCGTGAAGACGTCAGGCATCTATCCGGAGGCGGCTTCGACGGCGCGAAAGACCCGCATCGTGTTGCCGCCCATCATCTTGGCGATGTCGGGTTGGGAGAATCCGCGCCGGCCCAACCCGGCCGCCAGGTTGGGCAACTTCGAGATGTCTTCCATGTCCTGGGGAGTCTCCTCCGACACGCCGTCGAAGTCCGAGCCTAGTCCGACGTGGTCAACCCCGACGAGCCCAGCCGCGTGCTCAAAGTGATCGAGCAGGCGGTCGAGCGGGATACGGCCGACTGTGTCGAGCTTGCGGAGGTAGATGTCTCGCAGCGCCTCGGCGCGTTCCTTGGAGCCGCTAGGAAACTTCTCGCGCACGGCGTCTTGCTCGGCGTCGAACTCGCTGTCCGCGTTGCTTGCCGTCCGATAGTCGTCGTCAAGGAACGCGTTGTAATAGTTGATGTGGACGACTCCGCCGCCGCCGGCAACGGCCTTAATCATGTCGTCGGTTATGTTTCGCGTATGGCTTGCCAGCGCCCGGCAGGATGAATGCGAGGCGATCAGCGGTGCCTGCGAGGCTTCGATCACGCCCCAGAAGGTCTTGTCGGAGATGTGCGAGACGTCGACCATCATTCCCAAGCGATTCATCTCAGTGACAACTTCACGCCCAAAGTCGGTGAGACCTGGATCGTCGCTTGACGTGTCGCCCGAAGACCCAGCCCAGGGCAGGTGCTTACCGTGCGTCAGGGTCATGTAACGTCCGCCCAGACGGTGGAGCGTACGCAGCAAGACCAAGCTCGAGTCGATCATGTGACCGCCTTCGACGCCCATCAGGATGGCGATCTTGCCGTCTTTCTTTGCCGCGACGATGTCGTCGCTCGACTTCGCCATCGCTAGCTCGGCCGGATGTCGCGCGACCTCGTTCTCGACCGCGTCGATGATCCGCAACGCTTCCCGCGCTTTCTCTGGCGTCGGCCCCCTCTGGCCCGCGCAATAGATCGAGAAGAAAACTCCCGTCACGCCGCCTGCGCGCATCCGCGGGATATCAAGCTGCCCGAGCCCGGTATCGCTGGCAAGGTCGAAACCCTCTTCGACCAGCCGCATCGGTGTGTCGCAGTGGAGGTCGAGGACGTAGGCGTCGTCGCCAGGCGCTTCGGTGGACTCGGGCTCGGGGTTGGCGCCGCAGGCGGCCATGGCTCCAGCGGCGAGAGCCCAATCGCGGCGAGTGATCTTCATGGGGAGATTGTACGTCTTAGCCCCAATACTCGTTATTTAACGGGTTGTGGCGGGTCTCAGAGCCGCGACCGGAAGGGAGCGGTTGTCGCGAATTCGAGCAACCGCTTGCTTCCACGCGCGGCTCCAAGGCGCTCGGTTAGACCTCTGGCCTAAGGGCCCGCCCAATAATAACATCGCACTGTAAGGAGTAGGTCAAGCACTTTCACATCCGAGGGTGATTCCTTGCCAGACTGTTGCGTGCTTCCTGGATATCAACAATAGGGCCGATTCCGAGGCAATCCAGGGATGCCAGGCAAGAGTTGCCTATTGTGTTAGAGGTCTTCTCATAGTACGATCATGAAGAGGATGTCTAACATTATGAGAACCGAGTCCTTCCATGCGGACGATCTGGCACGGCTGCTGCGCCGCAATAAGATTGCCACGATGTCCGAACTGAAGAAGGCGCTGGGGACCCAGGTGGAGGTCACGGTCTTCCGCAAGTTGAAGCAACTGAGCTATCGCAGCAGCTACTCCCATCGCAGCCGCTACTACACGCTGGATGAGATCGCGCGCTTCGATCCACGCGGCCTGTGGTCGTTTCAGTCGGTGTGGTTCTCTCGCCAGGGCACTCTGGTGGCGACGGCGGAGGCTTTTGTGGAGAACTCTGCGGCCGGGCACTTCGTCGAGGAACTGGACAACCTGTTGCACGTGAGCGCCAAAGAGCCGTTGTTGAAACTGGTGCGGCAACAGCGGCTGGCGCGGCAGCCGCTGGGGGGACGTTACCTGTACGGTTCGATCGATCCGGTCCGGCGCCGGCGCCAGTTGTTGGCGCGGCGGCTGCGGCAGACCGAACCGAGCCTGGCCAGCAGCCTGGCTGCAGGGGAGGCGGCGCCCGCTCAGTTGCAAGCCGCCGTGGTGCTGTTTTTCAGTCTGCTGAACGAGAAACAACGCCGCTTGTACGCGGGATTGGAGTCACTCAAGCTCGGCCCTAGCGGGGATCGGCGGATGGCTGAGTTTATTGGCATGGATCCACACACGGTGGCCAAAGGCCGGCGCGAACTGCTGACCCAAGAGGTGGAAGTGGAACGCGTACGCAAAGCCGGTGGCGGGCGCAAGCCGGTGGGAAAAAAAGCCCCGAAGTCCTCTCCCGAATCGCAGAGTTAATGCGGCACGACACGGCCGGAGACCCCGTAACAGGGGTGAAGTGGTCCCGACGAACGACACGCAAGATCGCCCACGAACTCACCGCGTTGGGAATCTCCATCAGCAAGAACACGGTAGGCCGCCTGTTGAAAGACATGGACTACGCCCTCCGCGTCAACCGTAAACAGATCGCCTCCAGCACCAGCCCCGACCGCAATCAACAGTTCCTCTACATCGGTCAGCAGCGGGAGAACTTCGCCCGTCAAGGCCAGCCCGTGATCAGTGTCGATACCAAGAAGAAGGAACTGATCGGCGCCTTCAAACACTCCGGGGCCAAGTGGGATCGTGAGCCCGTCTTGGTCAACGATCATGACTTCCGCTCCGACGCCGACGACCTCGCGATTCCGTATGGCATCTACGACACTCAAGCCAACCGCGGCACGGTGTGTGTGGGAACCAGCCACGACACCCCGGCTTTCGCTGCTGATTCCATTGCCCGTTGGTGGGCATCGGACGGACGCCAACGCTACTCAGGGGCCAAAGAACTGTTGATCCTTGCCGACGGCGGAGGAAGCAACGGTCCTCGTTGCCGCGCCTGGAAAAAGGCGCTTCAAGACAGGCTCTGCAATCGGTTCGATCTCACCGTCAGCGTGAGTCACTACCCTCCGGGCGCGTCCAAGTGGAACCCGATCGAACATCGTCTGTTCAGCGAGATCAGCAAGAACTGGGCCGGCGAGCCTCTCACCAGCCTGGAAAAGATGCTCAATTTTATCGCCGCCACAACTACCGAGGCGGGCCTCGCCGTCAACTCCTACCTGATCCGGGGGCGCTACGACACCGGCGTGAAGGTCTCCGATCGGCAGATGCGTCAACTTTCACTACTCAAGCACGAGACACTCGGTCTCTGGAACTACACTTTGCACCCTGCGCAAAATGTGAACTAATTTTTGGGCAGACGCTTAAGTAAGGAGTATTGGTCTTAGCTAACCCTGGGCTAGCCTTGGCCGGCTTCATACGGCTCGGGAGCGAGTCCCAAGCGCCGTCCAATTCGATACGCCGGCGATCGGTAGATCTGCCGCAGATGCTCCGCGTAGGACTCAAGCTGGCGGTCGAGCTGATGAGCCCATGCCGTACGGTCCTCGAGCTCGGCGTTGAGTTGCTCGAGATGCTCCCCCAATAACTCCGTCTGGGCCAGCTCCTTACGCAAGAGCTCGATCCACCGCGTCTTCTCGGCAAGTTCCTGTTCGAGCAGGCTCGCCTCGGCGACGGGGTCGAGCCCAGGGCCGGCCGCGGGGGCATCCGCACAAGACGGCCCAGGCTTGCGCGCCCAAATCCTAAAATACTGCGACCCGACTCCTTCGAAGTGGAACAGTTGAAGCCCGAAGCGTCGAAACCACTCCAGGATATGTTGCGCGGAGATGCGGCAGCCCATCCAGGTGTCGCGCTGTTCGCGGGGCGAGCGCCATCCTCCATGCACTTGAAACTTGAAGACTCCGCCGGGTTTGAGCAGACGGCTCACATCAGCGACATAGCGCTCGATCGCCTTGATGTCGGGGATGTGCTGGAAAACGATAAAGCTGAAGGCGAAGTCGAATTCTCGCTCGCCCAGAACCTCGAGATCGCCGCCAGACCCGTGATGAACGTGTGCGTTAGGCCGGTCTTCGAGCGCCTCCCGCGCCTGGCGGATCATTTCGCCGCTGACGTCGACGCCGTGCACTTCGCCAAAGGCGTCGGCGAAGGCGCGAGTCATGCGCCCGACGCCACAGCCGATCTCGAGCATCGTTAGAATCTTGGGATCGCGGCCGCCAAAAAGCCGCTCAGCGTCATCGAGAACCAGCGCCCGAACCGACTCGACGCCCGAACTGTAGAATTCGTCGGCTGTCCAGTCGTCGCGGCTGCTTTCGACGTAGTATTGGGCGTTCTCGCGGGCGCGCCGGTCCCAGTCCTCGCGCATCCATTGGGCCCACGGGGCTCCGTCTGACATTTGGCTACTCGAGCGAGATGACGATCTTGCCCAGGTGTTTCGCGCTCTGTAGGTGCTCGTAAGCGGCCCGAGCTTCTTTGAATCCGAACACTTTGTCGATCACCGGCTCGATTCCGTTGATTTCGATCGAGAGGTTCATCGCCTGGAACATCTCCTTGCTGCCGACGAAGATTCCGCGCAAGGTGAGAGCGTTGAACAGGATCGGGAGCGGGGAAGGGGGATCCGCGCGTCCGGTCAAGATTCCGATCAAGCTGACCGTGCCGCCGACCTTTACGGCGCTCAGCGATTTCTTGAGCGTGCCGACGCCGCCGACTTCGATGACGTTATCCACGCCGCCGCCGGTCAGCTTGCGAACGGCCTTGTGCCAGTCGGGCGTCTCGGAATAGTTGATCGTCTCGTCGGCGCCCAGCTCACGCGCCTTCGCTAACTTCTCGTCGCTCGAGGACGTGATCACCACCCGCGCGCCGGCGGCCTTTGCTAGCTGCAGAGCGAAGATCGAGACTCCGCCCGTGCCCAGTGCGAGGACGGTCTGGCCGGCTGTCAGGCCGTCGGAGGTCAGCGCGTTCCAGGCTGTGACCGCCGCGCAGGGCAGGCACGCCGCCTGTTGATGCGAGTAGCCCGCCGGAGCTTTGACAAGTCCTTTTTCGCTGAACGCCACGTACTCCGCCAAGGCGCCGTCAACGCCGCCGCCGAGCCCCGAGCTCAGGTAGGCCTCGCTGACCGGACCGCGCTCCCAGTCGCGGAAGAAGCAGCCCGCCACCGCGTCGCCGGCCTGGAATTCACTGACGCCCTCGCCGACCTCGACGACTTCGCCGGCGCCGTCTGACAGCGGGATCAGCGGCATCTTGTCGTTTCGCGCGTACCCCCCGTGCGGCATCCCCAAGTCGCGATAGTTGAGCGAGCACCCTTTGATGCGGACGAGAACCTGGCCCGGACCGGGCTGCGGGACGGGCAAGTCAATCAGTTTGAGCGCGTCAAGTCCGTCGGGGGACTGAATTTGGTACGCCTTCATAGTCTAAATATGAAACCACAGTTTGAAGAACCCGCTCCCTGGCGGTCGCGGCTCTGACGGCCCACCCAAAGGGATGAAAACGGTCGCCCCGGAGCCGCGACCGTGAGGGAGCGGTTGTCGCAACCGGGGGCAACCGCTTGCTGAGGGGCTGTGAAATAAACCCGTCGTGGCCGCCGAAGCTCCCCTGGGGCGGTTCGGAATGGCGCGAGTGGATCAAAATGGGATAAAACATGAGGGCAAACGAATGTTCGGATAACTTGGCGGCGGCGTCCAACGCCCTTATTATATGGGCGAACAACAGGTCTTAGTCGAGCTCGAGCAACGCCCCGCCAAGCCGCGCCAAGCCGTGCCCGTTGACCAACTGCAGCTGCGACAGCCCAATCGCGACCAATTCACCTATGCCGCGATCGACGTCGAACGGCTCGTGCCGGCCGACCATCTGGTGCGCGCCATCTGGGAGCTGAGCGGCATGCTCGACCTGTCCGGCTTCGCTGCTCATCTGGAAACCCGCAAGGAGTCCGCCGGGCGGCCGGCATGGGATCCGCGGTTGCTGGTCGCGATCTGGATCTGGGCGTATTCGGAAAGGATGAGCTCGGCGCGTGAGATCGCGCGTCAAAGCCGCTATCGGCCGGAGTTGGAGTGGTTGTGCGGCATGGCGGTCGTCAATCATCACACTCTTTCGGATTTTCGGGTATTCCACTCAAAAGCTCTCGAGAACTTGTTGACACAGGTATTGGCGCAGCTGAGTCAAGAGGGGCTGGTGGATCTCGAGCAGGTGGCCGTCGACGGCACGCGGATCCGGGCGCAAGCCTCGGGCGGGTCGCAACGCAGGCGTCCGACGCTCGAGCGGCATCTCGAACAAGCGCGCGAAGCGGTGCGTCAACTCTCGGAAGAAGCCGACGACGAGGGTTCGAATCGGCGGCGTCAGGCGGCGCGTAAGCGGACCTTGCGGGAGCGAGTCGAGCGGATGGAGCAGGCGCTGGAGGAACTGCCCAAGGTCGAAGCGGGCAAGCGCGACGAAGAGCAACGACGCCAGGCGCGGGTGAGCGAGAGCGAGCCGGAAGCGCGCCCGCAACACGAATCCAACGGCGGTTGGGGACTCGGCTACAACGCGCAGCTGGCGACCGACGCCAAAGAGAAGATCGTGGTCGGCGTGGAGTTGACCAACAACGCCTCCGATGCGGGCCAGCTGACCCCGACGCTGGACGATGTGGAAGGGCGCTTCGAGCGAACCCCGAAGCAAGTGTTAGCGGACGGGGGCTACGCCAACCAGGCCAACATCGAGGCGCTGGCAGCCGCTGAAATCGAATACGCGACGCCGGCGCCGGCGCCGGACAAGGGCTCGAAGGCGGCGTTGAAGGCGGCGGGAATTGGGCCGCGCTACGCGCCGAAGTTTTTCATCTACGACGAGGCGACGGACACGTTTCTGTGTCCGGCCCAGCGGACCTTGACGTATCAGCGATCGTCGCTGAAGCGGAAGCGCAAATATCGGCAGTATCAGGCAAAAGCATCTGATTGTCGCGAATGCGCACAGCGACACAAGTGCTGCCCCAAGAGCGGTCATCGAACGTTGAGCCGCAGCGAAGAGAACGCGGTGATGGCGAAACATCGGCGCTGGATGGAGAGCGAGCGTGGGCGGGCGGCGTATCGCAAGCGGTCCGAGACGGCGGAGTTTCCGAACGCCTGGTTGAAAGAGCGATTGGGGGTGCGCAAGTTTCGAGTACGAGGGCTGCGAAAGGCGCGATCGGAGCTTTTGTGGGGGGTTTTGGCGTACAACATTGCGGCTTGGATCCGGCTGGTCTGGCGTCGTGGGCCGGAGTGCGGGCTGGCGGCGCAAGCGGCGGCGTAGCGGCGGTTGGGGGGGCGAAAAGGGCCGGGAAACGGCCCGAAACGACCGTTTCCGGGCCGCTCAGGCGGTCAATCAGGAGTCGAGGCGCAGAAGTTGCGGTTTCGGCAGGGGCGGCGTTCGGCAGCGCTGAGCTTGGCGTGCGCTTGGCGCTCCCGCGCGCCGACGCGACAATAGGTTTTCTTCACGGCCCCTGACGCGCGCGGCTCCGGGGCGGCAACGCATTCGGCCGGTGGTCGGCGGTCAGCCGTCAGCGAGTTTTCGAGTGAGCGGCTCCAGGATTGCGGCTAACCCTGCAAGCCAACCGGATAGTCCGGAGACGGCGTGTACGCCTCTTCGAGGATCCCCGCCATTCGTTTGACAACACCCGGATGGGCGCCCGAGACGTCGTTAGCCTCACCTACGTCGGCCTCCAGGTCATAGAGCTCGATCGGTTGCCCTACACCGTTGCGCACCCCTTTCCACTTGCCCTGGCGAACGGCCTGTAAGAATTTCGCGCGCACATGCCCGTAGTCCCAATAGAGATAGTCGTGCTGGGGCTGGTCCGCCCCCATCAGGGCGGGCAGAAACGAAATGCCGTCTACCTCGTCCGGGGTCGGCAATCCAGTCAGATCCGCAACCGTCGGGAGGAAGTCCCAAAAAGCGCAGACGTGGTCGTTCGTCGAGCCCGGCTCGATATGCCCTTTCCATCGCGCGATCAACGGGACCCGAATCCCGCCTTCATACATGTCCCGCTTCATGCCGCGCAAGGGCCCGCCGCTAGAAAAGAAGTCGACGTCATGACCTCCCCAGGGGCCGTTGTCGCTAGTGAAGAAGATCAGCGTATTGTCTTCCAAACCGTGCCGCCGGACCTTCTCGACGATCTGACCGACCTGGTCGTCCAACCGCGTGATCATCGCGGCGTAGTTCTTCTCGAGCTGCGGCCAAGACTCGTTCGTGTAAGGCGCGTCAGACGGCACGATCAGCTTGTCCGGGCCTTCCTTGAAGTCCGAAAAATGCGGCAGCGTTGTCGCGAAGTAGAGGAAGAACGGCCGCTCCTGGTTGATGTCGATAAACTTGAGCGCTTCTGCGGCGAAAAGGTCGGCGGAGTATTGCTCGTGCCGGTCTTGGCGGTTGTCCATCAAGAGCCGCACCTGGTCGTCATCCCACAAGTAGTCGGGGTAGTACTGATGAGCCTGGTCTTGGTTGAGGTGCCCGAAGTAGCGGTCGAAACCCTGATAAAGAGGGATTCCCCACGAGCCTGGATTGCCTAGGCTCCACTTGCCGTAGCCGCTGGTCGCGTAGCCGGCCTGCTTGAGGAGCTCGGCGACCGTGAAGTCATCGGGGCGAAGGAAGACGCCGTGCGGGATGTTGTCCCGCACGCGGCCGTGACCGTTGTGCATCCCGGTCATCAGCGCACAGCGAGAGGGAGCGCACACGGTCGAGCCGGCATAGGCTTGAGTGAAGCGTATCCCCTCGGCAGCCAGGCGATCAATGTTTGGCGTGCGGATCTTGTCCTGGCCGTAGCAGCCCAGGTCGCCGTAGCCGAGATCATCGGCCATGATCCAGATGATGTTAGGTCGATTCGTTTGGCTCGGGGCCGCGGCGGCGGCGAGCGCGGCGCCTGATATGCACCTTGCAAACTCGCGGCGAGTCACAGCGGGCTGGAGGGGAGAGTGGCGCGAACGTTTCATTGTGACGGTTCGCTCATCCGCCGAAATCGAAGACCAGAGCCCCCAACAGATAGACCATCGCGGGCACGATGATCAACGCGATCATATCCAGCAGCACTCCCGCCCGGAACATCTTCGCAATCGTAATCCAGCCGCTCGAGAAGACGATGGCATTCGGCGGCGTCGCCACCGGAAGCATGAACGCGAACGACGCCATGATCGCCGACGGAATCAGCAGCAGATAGGGATGTACGCCGATCTCGAGCGCTGTCGCCGCGATCACCGGGGCCAGCATCAGCACCGTTGCGATATTCGACGTGGTCTCGGTCAACAGCACAGCCAGCAAACAGCTCATTGGAATCAAGACCCAGATCGGAGCTCCCGACAAGCCCGCCATCTGCTGGCCGATCCAGCTGGCCAAGCCGGTGTCACTCATCGCTGCCGCGAGCGAAAAGCCTCCGCCGAACAAGAACATGATTCCCCAGGGGATGCCCTTGGCGACGCTGTCCCAGTCCATCAGGAAGCGTGATTTCTCAGACCACGAGGGGATCAGAAATAATAACGTCGCCATCGCCATGGCGACCGTCGAGTCCTGCAGCCAAGAGGAGTTCTCGAACAGCATCGACCAGCCGGGCAGGGTGAAGTCGCCAATCTCCATCGGCCGCCGAGTGACCCAAAGGAAACCGGTCGACGCCGAGACCATCAAGACCAGCTTCTCTTGAAGCGACATCGGGCCCAGCTTGCGCTGCTCGGCGTCAATGACGTCTGAGCTGCCGGCAAACTCGATCTCGCTTAAGGGGATTTCCGAGCCGAAGCGGCACAGGTAAAGCCAAGTAATCGGGATGAAAACGATCACGATCGGAATGCAGACGAGGCTGTAATCGAGGAAGCCGATCGGTTCTTCTTCAGGGAAGGTTTCTTGCAAGAATCCCAGGAACGCGACCGTCGTGGGCGAGCCGATGATCGTCCCCACGCCGCCGATGCTTGCGGCGTAGGCGATCCCTAGCAACAAGACCACGCCGAACTCGATTCGCACGCGCTCGGAGGTTTCCTTGTCCTTGCGGCCGTTTACCGAGGCTAGGTCGGCAAGCTGATTGACGACCGCCATCGCGATCGGCAACATCATCATCGTCGTCGCCGTGTTCGAGATCCACATCGACAGGAACGCCGTCGCGATCATGAAGCCGAGCATCATCATTGCCGGGCGCGAGCCGACCTTCTTGATCGTGGCGAGGGCGATGCGGCGGTGCAGGTCCCACTTCTCCATCGCCAACGCGATGATGAAGCCGCCGAAGAAAAGGAAGACGATGTGGTTCGAATAGTGTGCGGCGACGTCTTGGGCCGACTCGATCCCCAGCATCGGGAACAACGGCAGCGGAATCAGCGCCGTCACCGCGATATGGGTCGCCTCGGTGATCCACCACAGCGCCATCAGAGCGCCCACCGCGGCGGCCGCTTGAGCTTCCGGCGAGAGCCCCCCCATGGGCGGCGAAAACGCTAGGACGGCGAACAGCGCAAGGCCGCCATAGAATCCGACGGTACGAGAGGTCGACGAGGCCAAGCCCATATGGTAAACCGACGAGGGGTCGACGGACACCTCCGATGGGGTGCACTCGGAGTGCGGAACCCGCTCCCTTGCGGTCGCGGCTCAGACGTCGTTGATTCAAACGCTAACCGCGGGCGTTAGAGCCGCGACCGCAAGGGAGCGGGTTCCGCAAGAACTATGCTCACGCCGCAGCCGCTCGTGTGCGAGGTTCGGCGGCAGGCGATTCCGCTGAAACCGCCTCGGTCGCGATCCCGATCAACCACAGAAACATCACCCCCGTGATGATCGCGGAGTAGGGATAGGCCACACCGATCAAGAACGCCGTCGGCGGAACCAGCAGCAGCAGCGCGACGACCTTCAGCGCCTTCGAGCTAGAAAGCGTCATCACGGTCAGGGCCGCCGGCAGCACGACCGCGGTATCGAGCAGGTAACTGTGTTGGCTTAGCAGGAGCCCCCCAACGAGACTCGCCGCGAGGGCGATGCTAAACGACCCCCGGCGGGCGGTAAACCAGACAGCCGCGGCGACGGCGATCGACGCAGCTAGTTCGAGCGCCGCGCTCGCCGGCAATTCCGACAGGGCTCCGTGAAGGTTCGGCATCGCCGAGAGCCCTGGAGAAAACTTCGGATCCAGCGCCGATTCGACAAATTGCAGGGGCCATCGCCAACCCGCCACGGCGAACGAAACCATGGCGAGAGCCGCGCCCCCGCTAAGTAGGCCTTTGCCGAAATTCCAGTCGCGACGTCCGACGATCAAGATCGGCGTGAGCAGGAACAGGTGAAATTTCGCCGCGCATAAGCTGAAGACCATGCCAGCGGTGAAGCGACGCCCGTTGAGGTGCAACCGGTGCGCCGCCGCTATGGCCAGCAGCAGGAAAGTCACGTCCTGCCCTTTCAGCCAGATGTGCAAAACCGGAATTGAGATGCACGTCATCAAGAGCGTTGACGGTATATTCGGCCGGCGCCACAGCAAGATGAAACCAACGACCGCCAACAGCGATGCGACTTGCCAGATCAGGTACGCCGTCGGATACGGCAGACGGCTCAGCGGCCACACGAGCGCCGCGTGAAACGGCAGCCGAATGTAGCCGTGCTCGACCGAGTGCATCCCGGTTTGGGCCTTCTCTGCCTCGAGTAGCGCCGCGTTGTCGTAGAGATTGTCGCCGAGCAGGTAGGGTCCGCTGTAGAGCGGGATGAAGTCGTTGACGCCGCGCGAGAAACGGTCCCATTGCTGGTTGACCATGGCGGCCATCATCAGCAGCGCCAACACGGACAGGAAGCCGAGAATCCAGGAGTCTTTCATTGCCGGCAGCTCGGGGCTGCCGGAACCCGCTCCCTTGCGGTCGCGGCTCTGAAGTCGTCTCTCGTACCTCAACAACAGGCGTCAGAGCCGCGACCGCAAGGGAGCGGGTTCCGCACGGGGCCAGCTTACCCTGCTCCCATAAAACAAAAGGCCGGGCTCCCACTGGGGAAGCCCGGCCTAGTTTGGCCGAATTCGGCCTAAGTGAAACTGCTTAGAACTCTCCGCCGCCGTGCGGGTCAGGCATGGCGGGCGCCTTGGCTTCAGGCAGCTCGTGGACGGTCGCTTCGGTCGTCAGCATGAGCGATGAGATCGAAGCGGCGTTCTGCAGAGCCGTGCGAGTGACCTTGACGGGGTCAATGACGCCCGCCTCGACCAGGTTGCCGTAGTCGTCAGAAGCGGCGTTGTAGCCGAACTGATCCGACTTGCTTTCGCGAACCTTTTCGACGACAATCGCACCCTCTTGGCCCGCGTTCGCCGCGATCCAGCGCAACGGAGATTCGATCGCCTTTCTGACAATCGCCACGCCGATCGCCTCGTCGCCCTTGGCGTCGACGCCGTCAAGCACTCGACCGGCGCGGATCAGCGCGACGCCGCCGCCCGGCACGATGCCCTCTTCGACAGCTGCGCGCGTGGCGTGCATGGCGTCCTCGACACGAGCCTTCTTTTCTTTCATCTCGGTCTCGGTCGCCGCGCCGACGCGGATGACGGCAACACCGCCAACCAACTTTGCCAAACGCTCTTGCAGCTTTTCGCGGTCGTAGTCCGAAGTGGTGTCCTCGACTTGAGCACGGATCTGCTTGACGCGGCCCTCGACGGCTCCCGTCTCTCCACCGCCCTCGATGATGGTCGTGTTGTCTTTGTCGATGACGACACGCTTGGCCGAGCCGAGGTCTTCAGCTTGGACGCCTTCGAGCTTGATGCCCGTCTCTTCCATGATGGCCTTGCCGCCGGTGAGGATCGCGATGTCCTCGAGCATGGCCTTGCGGCGATCACCAAAGCCCGGCGCCTTAACAGCGGCAGCCTGTAGAGTGCCGCGCAGCTTGTTGACGACCAACGTCGCCAGCGCTTCGCCTTCGATGTCTTCCGCGATGATCAGCAACGGACGGCCGGCGCGCGCGCTCTGCTCGAGCAACGGCAACAGGTCCTTCATCGAGCTGATCTTCTTCTCGTGGATGAGGATCATCGGGTCCTCGAAGTTCACTTCCATCGAGTCCTGATCCGTTACGAAGTAAGGCGAGAGGTAGCCGCGATCGAACTGCATGCCCTCGACGACGTCGAGCTCGGTGTCGATCGACTTGCCTTCCTCAACCGTGATGACGCCGTCTTTGCCGACTTTGTCCATCGCCTCGGCGATGATGTCGCCGATCGCCTCGTCACTGTTAGCCGAGAGAGCGGCAACTTGTGAAACGGCCTTGCCTTCGACGGGCTGCGACATCTTGTGCAGCTCTTCGACGATCGCGACGGTCGCCAGCTCGATGCCGCGCTTGATCGCCATCGGGTTGGATCCGGCGGCGACGCTCTTGAGCCCGCCGCGGTAGATGGCTTGCGCCAAGATGGTCGCGGTCGTGGTGCCGTCGCCGGCCACGTCCGAGGTCTTCGAAGCCACTTCGCGCACCATCTGTGCGCCGAGATTCTCGAGCCTGTCTTCGAGCTCGATTTCCTTGGCCACTGTTACGCCGTCCTTGGTTACGGTCGGTCCGCCGAACTTCTTCTCGAGGACAACATTGCGGCCCTTGGGGCCTAGCGTTACCTTGACGGTGTCAGCCAGCTTGTTGACGCCGGCCAGGATCGCCTGACGGCAGTCTTCTCCATATACGATTCGCTTTCCTGCCATTGTGAATGACTCCTTCCTTAATTGAGGGTATGGCCTTAATTGGGGTTACGGGCTTTACTCGATTACCGCGAGAACTTCGTCTTCGCGCAGAATGACGAGATCTTCCCCGTCGATCGTGACTTCGTTGCCGGCGTATTTGCCAACTAGTATCTTGTCCCCGGCTTTGACGTTGAGCGGAAAAACTTCGCCCTTGTCATTTGATTTGCCGGGTCCAACTGCGACGACCTCGGCTTCTTGCGGCTTCTCCTTGGCTGAATCGGGGATGATGATTCCGCCACCGGATTTTTGCTCGCCTTCTTCTTCGATCCGCCTGACAATGATGCGGTCGTGGAGCGGTCTCAGGTTCACTGTTCCTTCCTCCTAAACGTATTGACTGAGAAAATCGGCCTCTGAACGAAGCCGAATGAGAGCTGGCTAAAAATACCTGCTTACAGGCTTATCAACTTGATGGTAGCGAGGCGGGTTCGAGTTGTCAAGATTTGGAGTCTAAAACGTTGAAAAGCACTAGACAGTGGTGTGCTGCGATAAATCTCCTAGCGAGAATGGGCTGAAGGGCCTAATCGGCGGTACAATTTCAGCGGAGTCGAATGATGCCTCAGAAACGCGACCTATCCCGCCGTCAACTGCTCAAAGCCGGAATCGCGGCCAGCGCTGCGCCTATGATCGTGCCGAGCTCGGCGCTCGGCCTTAACGGACAAACACCGCCCAGCGACCGTATTGCCCTGGCCGGACTCGGCATAGGCGGCCGTGGCGGCCGCGACCTCGAGTCGTTCTTGAAGCAAAAGGACGTGCAGTTCCTGGCGATTTGCGATGTCCGTAACGAGCGGCGTGAGGAGCTTAAGGCGTTGGCCGACAAGCACCACGGCAACAACGACTGCGCGATGTACTCGGATCAGTACGAGTTGTGGGAGCGCAAAGACATCGACGCCGTCTTGATCGCAACAGGCGACCGCTGGCATACGTTGCTTTCGGTGATGACGGCGAAATCGGGCAAGGACGTCTATTGCGAGAAGCCCTGCTCGATGACGATGCAAGAGACGCGGTTCCTGGCCGACTCCTTCCAGCGCCTTGGACGCGTGTACCAGGCCGGCACGCAGCGACGCAACGGTTCGAATTTCAACCACGCCTACAAGATGCTGCAGGACGGCAAGCTCGGCAAGATTCACACCTTGCATGCCAACGTTGGCCCGGGTGATCGCTGGCCGCCCCGAACGACTCACGATTGGTTGCCCGCCGAGCCTGTGCCGCCCAAGCAACTGGTCGACTGGGACCGCTGGCTTGGCCCCTGCCCCTGGCGGCCGTACAACTCGCTCTATGTGAAGCGATTCTGGCGGGGCTACTACGATTTCCATGGCGGCGGAATTCTCGAATGGGGATCGCACACAGTCGACCTATGCCAATGGGCAGGCAGCTATGACGAAACGGCGCCGATCGAGTACGAGCCGGTAGAAGAGCCAGGCAAGGTCACGCCGTACGCTATCCATTGCCGCTACGCCGACGGGACGAAGCTGATCATGCGCGACTCGGGCTGGGTCGATACCGGATCGTGCGCGACGCGCTGGGAGGGCGACAACGGCTGGGTTGAGACAGGCGACCGAGGCTGGGTCAACACCTCGGACAACTTGGCCGAGGACCGTGTTCAGGTCGACGATTCGCGTGAGGCGACCACGTACCACGTCCGCGACTTCCTCGATTGTGTGAAGTCGCGCAGGCAGCCGCGTGCGAACGCGCTCTCGGCGGCACAGACCCACGTCGCGTGTCACGCGGCTTACATTGCGTTCCAACTGGGAAGGAAACTGCGCTTCGACCCCGCGAGGGATATGTTCCTCGGCGACGACGAAGCCAACCGCATGCGCTCGCGGGCGATGCGCGAGCCCTGGAGGTTGGTGTAGCCATGCGGACTGTCTTGCTATGCGCGGTAACGACGACTCTCTGGGCCCAAGGCCAAGCCGACCTTGACAAGGCCAACACCCCGCACCGCTCGGCGGCCATCATGGAGATGTCTTCGGCCGAGCTGGCGGCGATCCTCACCGATCCAGGCGCGGACGACTTTCGAAAAGCCAAAGCGTGCCAGCGTCTCGCGGTGGTCGGCGACGACGCGGCGGTGCCCGCGATCGCGGCCTTGCTAGGAAACTCGACGCTCTCGCATTACGCCCGCACGGCGCTGGAGCCCTACCCCGGCGCGGCGGCGTCCGAAGCATTGCGTGAAGCCCTCGGCCGGCTTGACGGCGACTTACTGATTGGGGTGATCAACTCCATCGGCCGCCGCAAAGACCCTCGGGCGCTCGACGCGTTAGCGAAACTCCGCCGGAGCGACGACCAGGATATCTCCCAAGCAGCGGAAGCGGCTCTCGGCCGAATCCGTAGTCCCTAGCCGGCCCGGCCATTCCGGCGATCCCGGATCCATTCGTCCATCATTTTGACGACTACGCCGAGGCGCTCGTCCAGCGATTTGCGGAACTCCTCGTTCTCAGCGCGCCGAGCGTCGGCCTTCGCGCGCTGTTTTTCAGACTCAGCGCGGAGCTCTCGGATCTGCCGCTCATGCTCTGCCCGGCCTTCGGACAACTTATCCTGCCGTTCCGCGATCCTGTCCAAGATCGCGGTCGTTCTGTCGAGGTTTGCAACGATACTTTTCTCCTGCGCTTCTAGCCGCTCAATACGCAACCGGTTGGCTTCGATGCTTTGCCGATCGGCCTCCGCTCGGGCCGCGGCGAGGGCCGCTTCTCTCTGCCGGCTCTCGATAAGCTCCCGGATCGCCTTCTCCTGGTCCATGGCCCTGATTCTAGCAACGGGCGTCGTAGACTGACTTCATCCCACGGAGAATGCAGCGATTCCGCAACGAGGCTGAGTCAGAAGGCGGAAGTAGTTGGGAATCGAGGGATTTAGGGGCGTGGGGTGAAGGACGAGCAGATTCGCACGCGGTCCTGACCCGGAAATAGGTGGGGAATCGCAGGGCAAAGACACCCCGGCGGCTCTTGCGGCAGGGCCGCTTACTGGCAGGCGCGGGGTGGGCGGGGGAGTCGACTCGCGTGCTAGGGCGAGGGGCCCGTGGCCGCCTGATACAGCTCCGCCGCCATCACCCGCGCCCAAAAGACTCGCGGTTTGCCGCGCCGCAACGACGGTTTGAGCTTGCGGGCGACAAAAGCGTGGTAGAGATTGAATGCCAGAAACGTCGTCAAGAGAAACGTCTCGATGGCGTGGGGTTCGTGCTTGTAGATGTGGTCGGCATGCCAGCCGTTGACCAACTCGTTGAAGCCGCGGTTCTCGATGTCCCAGCGTTGATGGCCCAAGCGCACCAGCTGCGCCGTGGAAACTTGCCGCGACCCCAAAGTCGTTAGCCAAACCCAATCGCTTTGATGCTCGTGGAGCTCGCCGTCAAGCTGCGAGCGCCGCCGCCAAGTCTCCACCGAACGAACGACGCGCAAGGGCTGGGCGACCTGCGGCCACGATAATAAGCCCTCGTGATCCCACCATTGGCAATCGCGTGAGCGATACTCGCCCGCCTGTGGGGGCTGGGTTCGCCACAGTCCTTGAACGTCTTGAAACAGGTGGCGGCGCTCGTCCTTGAGCACGATGACGGCGTCCTTGCCGTGCGCCAGCAGAAAGTTCACAAACGTCGCGGCGGCGTAAAGAGCGTCGGCCAAGACAACATCAAACGCCCGTGGGTAAGCGGCTAGAACGCGTTCGAGCAAACGTTTGGCGGCGGCCAGCTCGTCCTCGCCGGGGAGTTGCGGTTCGGCGTCGAGCAACAGCGGAAGCGGTTCGCCTTGGATGTTGAATGGCGAGGCGGCGGGCGCGTCACTGAGCAACTGCAGCGTCACTTGGCGGTGATAGTACTGCAGCTGTTCGCCGTCGCTGCGCTGAATGCGGCGCTCGAGACAGCCTCCACAGCAACGGCGGTAGCTGGCGTGAGACTCATGACCGTCGATCACAGCCACCCCTAATCCGCCGATGCCGGGCAAGGCCTTGTTGCGCTTGAGGCGTTCATACAGCTGCCGAATCGCTTGCCGCAGCACGGCCGTGTCGAGCGAGCTGTAGACGCGGCCAATGGTGTCCGCGCTGGGCAGCTTGCGGCCCAGCCATTTCTTCCAAAACGGCGCCCCCTCGAGCGTTTCCAAAGCGTTCAGGCTGCCCAGCCGGGCCCAGAACAGCACCAGCGTCGACTCGACGACAGCGCGGGTGGGGATGCGCGGCTTGGGGCGGGAATCCGAGACCCCGGCGAGAAGGCGGCTGCGCAGGCCGTAACCCTTCTCCGCGTACTGGATCAGACGTCGAAGAACGTCACTCCTCCCGGCGGTCTTGGAGCCGCTTCCACTCGCGCTCGGAGACCTCTTCGAGCAGCCGCTCGAGCTGTTGATAGTCGGCTACGGCCTGGCGCACGCGTTGCTCCCAGCTGCGCGGCACGAACAGCTGTTGCACCTTTCCCCGGCGCGAGCGCACCAGATAGAGCGAGGCGTGCAGTTGACCCTGGGCGCAGCGACAGTTGGGCTTGCCGCAGACGCGTTGGCGCGGCGCCACGGTGCCATGCAGCAACCAGCGGCCGTGGACCAGCTGGGCGATGCGGGAGCGCAGCTTACGCTCGGCATCGGCGAGGCTGGAGCGAGCCGGGGCTGTCTTCATAACTGATATATATACAATATACCAGAACCAACTGCGCTGCAACTCCTCAACAGGAATGCGAATCTGCTCGGACCACAGGCCCAGCTCCAAACACCCGCTAAATCAATGGTTTCCGACCCTCAGGGAAATTGGATGCGGAACCGCTGGGCAGGTGCGGCGCCGGCGGTTTGGGGCATGATCTCTCCTTTAATGTCCTGAGATGCACGGCAATCGTAACACCACCTCGTGGAATCCCGAAGGCTTTCTTGCGAAAGTGACGATTCCTATCAGACGCCACGGATTCGCTTCGGAGTTGTCGCGTCAGGCTTAGCGCCCGGATATCCGCGCTGGCGGCTTTACACCCAGGCCTCGCGGTCCTCTGACTCAATCACATCGCGCACCGCGTAAATCGCCCGGTTCTGGCTCTCAAAGTAGGTACGCATCAAGATCTCTCCGATCAACCCCGTGCACAACAGTTGCAACCCGGCAACCGACAGCACGGCCCCCGCAATCAACAGCGGCCCATGCTCGACCATAACCTGAATCCCGCGCAGCTTTTGAATGACTAATCCCCCCAAGACGGCCGCCCCGAGCCCGCCGCAGAGAAAACCTAGCGAACCGAAAAAGTGCATCGGTCGCGTCAGATAACGAAGCAGGAACCGCAAGGTGATCAAATCCATCGCCACCCGAAACGTCCGGCCGATTCCGTAGTGCGAACGGCCATCCCCACGCGGCAGGCTCTGGATCGGGACTTCCGTGATCGACGCCCCCTCCAAACTCGCCAACACCGGGATAAAGCGATGCAGCTCGCCATACAACCGGACCGACTGCAACACCTCGCGCCGATACGCCTTGAACGTCGTCCCGAAGTCGTGCAGCTCGATCCCCGAAAGCTTCGCCATCAGCCAGTTCGCCAGGCGCGACGGAATCCTGCGAGACAGCAGCCCGTCGACGCGGTGTTGCCGCCATCCGCTGGCGATGTCATAGCCTCGGTCGATCTCGGCCAGCAGATTCGGAATGTCTTCGGGCGCGTGCTGCAAGTCGCCATCCATCGCGACAATCACGTCGCCCTCGGCCAGCTCGAACCCGGCCGCCAACGCCGCTGTCTGCCCGAAATTCCGCCTGAGCACGACCACCCGGAGCCGCGCATCATGTTCGACCAACGTCGTCAGCAGCTCACCGCTGGTATCGCCCGAATCGTCGTCGACGAAGACAATTTCAAACGGCGCGTCAAGTCGCTCCAGAACCGCTACCAAGCGGTCATACAGAGGCAGGATATGATTCGCCTCGTTGTGAATCGGTATGACGACCGAAAGAGTTCGTTGCGGCATCTGTCGAGGGGCTATTCTAGCAGCGCCTACGTCGGCAGCTCCTCGGGCGGCTCTGGGAAATCACGAATCGGCGAATAGCGCTTGTAGCCTTCCCAGACATCGCCGTTCCCGGAGACGCGTGCATCGCCGGTTCGCTTGAGCTCGGTCTCGAGAACCATCGCGAGCTCGGCGCGCTGGTCCTCAAAGTCGGCGTTGCCGGCCAGATTCTCCAAGCAGCCGGGGTCTCTCTTGATGTCGAACAGCTCCTCACCGGGCCGCTTGCCGACCGCCCAGCGGAAGTACTTTCCGATCTCCGGGTCGGCGCGGTTTTCGATCAAGAACGTCAACGAGGGCGACGCGTCGATGTCGTGATAGCCGCCGTGTGGCGGGCCGAGCTTGCCGGGCTCGTCGTACTTTTGAGGCGCGCCCGCCGGCCAGCGATTCGGGGCGAAGTTTCGGATGTAGAGGTACTGGTGAGTGCGCACCGCCCGTTGCGGGTAGGTCCAGTTGTTAATGCGGGAGGACGAATGCCGCTCGCGGCCGAAGAAGACCGCCTCGCGTTGCGGCTCGAGCACACCGCTCTCGGTCGACTCCAGCATGGCGAGGACGCTCTTGCCCGTTAGCGGATACTCCCCCGGATGCTCGACTCCCGCGGCTTCGAGAATCGTCGCCGTCAAGTCGACGAATCCCACCAGGTCATCGATCGTTCGACCGGCCGGCATGCGGTCGCCCCAACGGATCGCCAACGGCATGTGGGCGCCGAACTCGTAGCAATTCGCCTTGGCCCGCGGGAAGGCCATCCCGTTGTCGGAGGTGTAGATGACGAGGGTGTTGTCGAGCTCGCCGGTTTCGTCGAGCTTCGCCAAGATGCGCGCGACGTGAGAATCGTAGTGCTCGATCTCGACGGCATAGTCGAGAATATCCGACCGAATCTCTTGCTCGTCAGGCAGGAACGGTGGCACGTCAACGTCCTCGAGCTTCTTGCCCTCCTTGAGCCCGCTCCCTTGCTCAAAGCGCCGATGCGGCTCACTCCCGCCGCACCAGAACGCGAACGGCCGGCCCTCCGGGCGCTGGCTTAGAAAATCGTCGAAGTTCGCGGCGTAGTCTGTGGCGCGTATCCCGGAGTACTTCGGCTCGGCCTCTTTGGCGTTGAACTCCGGCCCGGCGGGGTTGCGCGGACGTGTCTCATCCCAGTTGCCTGGCCCCCAGGGTTTGCCTGTATACCCAACCCAGTAGCCGGCCGGCTCGAGCAGGTCGGGATAGGTGATGTACTTCGCCGGGAAGGAGCTGGCGTGGGTGCCTGCGTTTTCGATTTGCCAAATGTGGCGGCCGGTCAAGAATGCCGCGCGGCAGGGGCTACAACCCGGCGCGGGGACGAAGGCATTGTTGAACAGCGCCCCCTCGCGCGCGACTCGATCGAAAGCGGGGGTATTGACGAATCTTGCACCATACGCCGAAGCATGAGGGTATGACTGGTCGTCCGAGATGCAAAAGAGGATGTTGGGAGGCTTCGCCTGGGCGGGGGCGCAGCCCAGCGCAAGACTAGCTCCAACTGTGGTGCGAAGAAAAGAGCGTCGGTCGATTGCGTTTGTCATGCGCCGACCATTATAGGTTGGGGCTTCGATCTTCGACTTCGTCGATCGTCAGTTGGCTGAGAGTACCGGTCCAGTCGCGATCGAGTTCAAGGAATCGGCGAGCGAGCGAGGCGACGTTTGTCGCGGTGGCCGGGTGCGCACGGAACAGAACGACCCCACCTCGCTCTAGTGGTTGAGGCCTCTGCCGCGCAATCTGGACGAAGTCGCGGTCGAGGGTTAACAGAATCCGCCCCTCTCTCTCAGCCAGCTCTAGCAACTCGGGATCTTTCCAGCCGGGATAGTCAAAGCGCGCCCACTCGCTATCACAGCCAGCCGCTCGGAGATCACCAATCGCTTGGCGCCGGAGGTTCTCGTCCGCAAGCAGACGCATCTAGGCCGAGATCGGGATCGCCGCGTGTTCGCGGACAACTTTGTTGGCGTAGGACAGGCAAGCTCGAATGTCTTCCGACGAGAATCCCCCCTGCGGGTCGGCCCAGTGATCGTCAAGCGCAGGGGTTTAAGGCATCAACCGATTCAGCGTATAGGCCGCCATCTTCGCCGCCAGCGGCTCGCCGTCAACACTCACGATCCCCGCCGGCCGCAAATCATACAGCCACCCCTCGCGTAGATCCTCCACCGTCAACGACACCTTCAACCCGTCGTCGGAAACCGCCGCCGAAGCAACCTTGACCGGCGTGACATCCGTCTTCGGCGACCCGTAGGTCGAGTGATAAAGGTAGTAGTAACGCGCGAACGAATAGTTCGACGGGTCCGACGCACTCTCCCTGTCCGCGGGCTTGGTAAAGGTCAAGTCGAAGCCCGTCTTCGTCAGCCTCATCGTCAAAATGTCGAACGGGACCTGGCCTTGCCAAACGATCCGCTGTAGGCCCTCGGTCGAGCCCCAGATTCGCGACGTTTGCGCGATGTAAAGACTCCCGCCGTCCGGCGAAAACGCGATGCGGTTGTTCGCCATCCTCAGCCCCGCCCCGTCCATAAACGGGAACGCCGCGCCCTGGTACTCGCCCCGCACCTTCTGCAAGTCGACCCGCAACACGCGCGGGTAGGTCCACTCGGCGACAAACATCTGACCCGCGTACGGGCCAAACCCGCCTTTGCTCAAGTCGAATAGAGGCTGCGCCGTCGAGCCCCCCATGTCCCCTTGCGGGAACAGAATCGCCGGCTTCTTGCGGCGCCGGTCGAGCTCGGCCACGTCGGCCTCAATCGGGTTCGTCCCCAGAAACTCAGGGTGCCAGTGCAGCGACGCCGGGTGCCCGTGAAACGCCCCTTCGGTCACGTGATGGAGCGACGAAGTGCCCACCCAGCCGCCCTGATTGTCGGCCGCGAAGATCTCCCCCTCAGGGCTCATCACGATCCCATTGGGCTGTCGGAACCCGCACGCAAACACTTCCGCCGCGCCTTCGGGCGTGATCTTCAAAGCGCAGCCCCGATAGGGCACCGGCGAGTAGTGCCCGATCTTGTTGACCTTGCCCTCAACCGGCTCAACCGCCCGCGACGGACGCCGGATCATCTCCCCGCGAACCGGCGGCCGCGGATCGGCGTTCCCCGAAGCCAGCCCCACCGAGACGTAGAAGTTGCCGTCTTTGTCGCGCACCGGGCCGGCGACGAACTCGTGGTAATTGCCCGAAAGCCCCCAGGCGTCGGAGATCGTCTCGAACGAGTCCGCTGTCCCGTCCCCGTCGGTATCAGCGACGCGGGTCAACTCCGGGGTCTGGGCGACGAAGAGCTCACCCGGCTTGTCGCCCGGGGCAATCCCCATCGGGGTATGGAGCCCCTCAGCGAACCGCGCCCAGCGCTTGGAAGCGGGATCATAGGAATAGATGTAGCCGCGCCGAAACGTCGCATAGAGCTTGCCGTCCTGGCCGAACGTCACGGCGCTGACTTCGGGCTTGATGTCCCTCGGCCCTGGAATCGTCTCGACCTTGTACGACGAGCTCGGAACTTGGGCGGCCGCCAGCGTACTCCAGACGAGAACCGACAACACCCTAACCGGGACACAACCCCGGAGCCGCGACCGGAAGGGAGCGGTTGCCCGAGACATCGACCATCGGTTGTTCACTTGGGCAACCGCTCCCTTCCGGTCGCGGCTCCGGGTGCTGCAAACGCTAGTCGTTCTTGACAACTGTCACCTCGAACCTCACGTCCCTACCCTTGGGAATTACGTCTCCCTCCAACGGCGACTCGATCTCCACCCCCTCAGCCCGCGCCGGCACAAACCACATCGGCGCACTCACCTCCCCAACTCGAAACATCCGCCGAATCCCGCTCTCTTCCGGCACGATGCGCTCATAAACGTCAACACCGTCGACTAGGTAGTGAAACTCCGGATACCCCTCAACAAGCTTGTACCCGCGAAACCGTCTCTGCGGAATCCTCTCACGCTGCCCGATCCGAATCGGCCCCGGCCCTTCTCGGAAGAAGATCTCGCCGACGATCTTCGCCGTTTCAGTCAAATTGGTCTCTTTATTCTTTTTCGTGTAGAGCGTCGGGGACATATCAAGAAACCCGTCCAGCCAGACGTAGCGCAACCTCGATTCCCCAGCGTCGAACGTATACGAAACACCCTCCGGCATCCCCACATTGATCGCCGCCGGCGTCGCATCCGGCACATCCCAACGAATCACGATCGGCCGGTCCTCGGGAACCGGCATCTCCTCGCTCCCCAGCGTCGCCACGGCTGTCTTGAATCCAGCCGGCGGCTCCAGCTCCGGCGCCGCCCGAAACGCCGCCCATAGCGCGTTGATGGTCTCAGCCGCCCTGGCCGGATCTTGGCCAGAAAAATAATTCGGCATCGACGTGCCCGTCAGAATCCGCAACGGGTCGCGCATCCAACGCCGGAACCAGTCGTAGCGCATGCGCTGACCGACCGTGTAGATATTCGGCCCATTCTCCCCCAGCGGCGGAAACTCATCCCAGCCATGGCAGCCAACGCAGCCCATGCCCCCCTGCGCCCCGTCGACGCCAAGCATCCCGTGACCGGTCTCTGGCGCCCCAGCAGGCCCGGAAGGATCCTCGTCCGGGTCAACGCCGCTTGCCTTGGCCAGCGCCGACGCCAGCCATTTCGCATGAGAAGGTCCGAAACTCGGCATTCGCAGCTCTTGCCAATCGAGGTTCTGCGTCTTCGAACCAATCACTTTTTCGAGCCAATCCACGCGTAGCTTATCGCCCACATCCGTCAGCGACGGCGCCGGCTCTGCCAGCGAACCTGTCGGAGGCCGCCCGTTGATTTCATGGCAGGCGTAACAGCGTAGCTGGTTCATTCGAAGAGCCAGGTCGTAGGTAGGGGCAGGCGCTTGGTCGGGGTATTTCTTATACGCCGAGATAAAGTCGCCGAGGAATCCGCGCTCCTCGTCACTGAATGGATAACGCGGCAGCCCCTCACCGACCTCCTCGCCAAGGCAGCCGTTGCCGGAGCTCAGCGCTTCCAACCGCGGCGCCTCCCGAGAAGACTCAACTCCGTCCAGTTCGTGACAGTTCAAACAGCCTGACGCCGCTACCAGCCCCCTGCCGCGATCCACGTCACCCCTTTCAACCGGGGCCTCAAACGCCTCAAGGCGGGATTCAATCAACATCGCGGCTAGCTCGAGCGCTTCTCCTTCGGTCAGGTGGAACGACGGCATGCGCCCATCCGGCGAGTACTGAATCGGGCCCAGCAGATACCGTTGCAGATGCCCGGCCGTGGTCTTCGACCCGAGCCCTTCGAGCGGCAAGTCGTCACGCCCGTGACAGGCTACGCAGCCGAAGGCTTGGAACGTCGTTCGGCCACGCTCGGTGTCAGCGCCTCCATATTTGGGTTCATCCGGCGAACCCGAATCCTGTGCCGCAAGAAACGCCGCGACATCCGCTCGCCCGGAGTCCGTCAGCATTTCCGGCATCGTCGCCCAACTCCGAAAGCTCTTCGGATCGTCTAGCCACTGCTTGATCCACTCGACTTTCGTTCGCGCCCCTATGTTGTGAAGAGTTGGCCCGGGACGCCGTTGGATCGATGGCGAGTCCGACAGGTGGCAATTCGAACAGCCCAAGTCCACGAACAATTTCCGGCCCGGAGACCAATTGCCCACATCGCTATCGATCGAAAACAGCCTCGCCGGAATCGGCTCACGCGCAAACCCCGGCCCTTCCCATTCGACGCTGACGGTCGACGATCCGGGCTCGGGGCGAGACCAAAGCTTGAACTTGACCGACCCCGCCTCCAGACGCATCGGTTCGGCCCCGACCGGATTTCCGTCGAGCATCAGCGTGAGGTCAGGCGCGAAAAACCGGTAGTCGCCGGTCCGCAAGACCTTCAGGTTCGACTCCCACTTTGCCGCCCGCGTCTCGCCAAACTCAATGCGCAGACGATCGCCCTCGGCCAAGTGCATGCGTGGCGCTGGCGCAAAGACAGACCCGGTCTGGTAGCGCCCGTCGGCCTCTTGCATCACGCTGAGCTCCAGCCCCTGCTGGGCCGCGGGCGTTGGCCCAGGCAATGCAGCCAAGGCCAGCCACGCGATCAAACACGATCTCCACATCGTCATCGAATCTTATCATTCGACGTCACGCGCTAAAATCGAGACGTGCGCTTACTTCCCATCGCCCTTCTCCTCGCCGCCCCGCTCGTCGCCCAAGAGCCCTCCGACTGGATCCCGCTCTTCAACGGCAAAAACCTCGACGGCTGGAAGGTCAAAATCCGCAGCCACGCCCTCAACGACAACTTCGGCAATACCTTCCGGGTGGAAGACGGCTACATGACCACCGGCTACGAGGCCTATGGCGACTTCGACGAACGCTTCGCCCACATCTTCTACGAAAAGCCCTACTCCTACTACCGCATCGCCGTCGAGTACCGCTTCATCGGCGACCAAGCCCAGGCCGGCCCTAGCTGGGCGGCCCGCAACAGCGGAATCATGCTGCACTCGCCGGCGCCTGAAACCATGGGCAAAGACCAGGACTTCCCGATCTCGATCGAGGTCCAGCTGCTTGGCGGCCTCGGCGCGGGGCCCCGAACGACCGCAAACTTGTGCACCCCAGGGACCAATGTCGTGATGGACGGCAAGCTCATCACCAAGCACTGCACCACATCCACGTCGAAGACCTATGACGGCGAGGTCTGGGTTCGCTCCGAGGTCCTAGTCCTCGGCGCGTCACACATTCGCCACTATGTGGAAGGCGAGCCCGTACTCGAATACGTCATGCCCCAATTCGGCGGTCGAAACGTGTCAGGCCACGACCCGCAAGACAAACCCGACGGCGAGCTCATGGAAGGCGGCTACATTTCCCTCCAAAGCGAAAGCCACCCCATCCAATTCCGCAAAGTCGAGTTGCTGAATCTGGAAGGCTGCATGGACCCCGACTCGGCCGCCTACAAGGACTACTACGTCAAGTCCAACCCGGGCTCTTGCCGGTAGTGGGTGTTGTAGGGGTCGAGCGTGCTCGACCCGCGGGCGTACGCGCTACGCCCCTACAGCTTCGCCCGCAACACGATCACCGTCCGGTCGTCGAACAACTCCCCCCGGCCGCCAAACGCGGTCGCGTCATCCAAAATCGCCTTCAGCAACTGCTCCGCGGTCGCATCGGGCAGTCGCTCGATCGTCTGGGCGAGCGCCAGATCCCCGTACTGCTCCCCGGCCGCATTCTCCGTCTCGTGCAGCCCATCCGACGCCATCACGAAAACATCGCCCGGCTCGAGCTTGACCGTCAGCTCCTCGAATTGAGGGCTCTCGAATAAGCCCAGCGGCATTCCGCCAATCTCCAGCGCCTCGACCACCCCCGCCCGGCGAACCACCGGCGGAGGCTCTCCCGCGCTCGCCACCACAATCTCCCGCCGGCCCGGCGCCCACACCGCGAACATCGCCGCCAAATAGCGCGACTCAATGTGATTGGCCATCAACGCCCGATTCGCCGCCAGCAAGAACTCAATTGGCCCGCGATGCTTGCGCGCGGCGTTCCGCAGCAAGCCGCTGGCGAGAGCCGCGTAGAGCGCCGCCGCCGCCCCCTTGCCGCTTACATCGCCGTTGATGATCGCGACGCCCCCCTCGCGGTACTTGTAGAAGTCGTAAAGATCCCCCGACACCGCCGTCGCTGGAAAGTTCTTGGCCGCGATCTCCAACCCCTCAACTGTCGGACACCGCTCCGGCAGCAGATGTCGCTGCAGTCGGCGCGCCGCGGCCAGGTCGTCCTTGAGCCGCCGTTCGCTCTCGGCAACCTTCTCGTACAGCCGCGCGTTCACGATCGCCGACGCAATCTGCGGCGCCAGCAGCGTCAGTGTTTGCTCGTGCTCCTGGGTAAACGCCGCGACCCGCTCGGACTCCAGGTCCACAACGCCAATCACCCGATCCTTCAAGATCAGCGGCGCCGCGACCTCCGACCGAATCCCCTCCACCGCCGAGATGTAGCGCTTGTCGTCGTCGGTATCACGGACCAACACGGACTGGCGCTCCTTTGCCGCATATCCAACCAGCCCCTGACCAATGTCCATGCTGCTCCACTGGACTCGTTCGTCGAACCGAGCCCCAAAGTAGTGCTTGAGCGTCTGCGAATCTTCCTCGAGCAAGTAGATACTAAACGCGTCATACGGCATCAGCCGCCGAACGACGCCCGCCACGCTCTCGAGCAGCTCCTCGAGCTCCAGGATGTTCGAGAAATCCCTAGAAAGCTCGTCGAGCACGCGAAGAGTTTGGTTCGTTCGGACCGTAGCCTCATAGAGCTGCGCGGCATCGATCGCCAATGAAAACGGCGACCCGATTAGCTCCACCAACTCGCGCTCGCGATCCCCGAACGCGTTGAGCTGAGCCGACTGCAAGTCGATCACGCCCACAAGCTTCCCGCGCGCGACCAGCGGAACCGACATCTCCGACCGCACCGCGTCCAGCGCCATCAGATAACGCTGGTCGTGGCGTACATCGTTCGCGACAATCGTCCCGCGGTCCTCCGCGGCGTGTCCGGTGATCCCTTGGCCGGTTTCGACCCGCAGCGTCCGCACCAGCTCGGGGCGATACCCAATCGAGTATCGGATCGCTAACTCCTCTTTCTCGTCCGCCAGCAGGATCGCGAAGAGTTGGTAGTCGACAACTTTGCGAATCAACGCCCCAAGCGCTTCGAGCAGGTCGTCGAGCTCGAGCGAATGCTCCGCCGCCACCTGCGACGCCTCGAGCAGGATGCGCAGCGGATCCGGCGTATTCGCCGCCGGCCCATTGCCCGCGTCAGACATAGTCGGAAGTCGATACGCGACCGGCGCCCGCCGCCATGAGGCGTTCGAGGCTGCCGGCGCTCCCCGTAGCCTTGACTTCGAGCCGATCGCCCGCGGCCTGGCGCAGCAGCTTGATGTGATGTTCGACGACCGGGGTATGCGTGTTCAATCCGGCGCCTGTTGAAACACATTGGGCTCCCGCAACCGCCGCCATCGCGGCCGCCCGAACAAGTTGTTCGTCGGTCAAGAGGGACGCCTCAACAGCGATCGCCAACGAACGGCCGGCCGCCGCGGCAAGTTTGGCCGCCCCGCTTATCTCGGCGAAGATCTCATCGATCCTACCGTCACGTAGAGACCCCGTATGGATCATCAGCTCTGCCTCATCCGCGCCGAGCATGAAGGCGGCCTCGACCCCCGCAAGTTTCAGCGAGGCGATCGACGCTCCGTGCGGAACGTCCACCGCGGCGCAAACTCGCTGCCTCTTGCCTTCCAGATTGCGGGCCGCGCGCGGCACAAGGCCCATCGGAACGCAAACTCCGCGCATGCCTCTTGCGACAGCCCGCGCACACGCCGAGTCGATAGCGGCCACGTCGGTATCAGGCGCAAGCGCCGCAAGATCGACTCGCTTGAGCGTCTCACCCGCCAGCGCCGCCGGCGCCTCCTCGTGGGAGCAGCCGCAAGGAGCTAAACCCAGCTGGCTGAGCAACTCGTCGCCAATACGCTCGACGAGCGCGTCTATTTCCAACTGGGTCATCTCAGTAATCCGAGCACCCTGCGTAAGCGGGGTGTCTTCCTCTCACCCTCAAGCGAAAGTCTCCGCCTCAGCGGGGATACCGCCCGCTGACGCAGGCGGCTCGGAGAACGCCCCGCAAGACAGGAAGAACGAACATCATAGCACGTGAAACCCCCTTGTAAGTTGTTGCTATAATTGACCTCAGGAGCCGTCGCAAACGCCGCCTAGCGGCTGAGCTACGGGCCTTTCCCCAAAAAGAATCTACTATGCCGTTGTACGAGTACGAGTGTCTCAAGACCGGAAAGCGCTTCGAGAAAATCCAAAAGTTCTCCGACCCGCTCCTGACCGATTGCCCCGATCCCGACTGCGATAGCCAGGTCCGCAAGATCCTCTCCGCCCCGGCCATCAAATTCAAGGGTGAGGGCTGGTACGTCAACGATTATGGCAAGGGCGGCAAGCTGCCCCAGAAGGACGGCGACGTGGCGAAGTCCGCCGAAAAGGAATCCAAGGACTCCAAGGGCGAGGGCAAGTCCGAGTCGAAATCCGAATCCAAGTCGGAATCGAAGTCCGAGTCCAAGTCTGAGTCAAAGTCCAAGCCGGCCGCCAAGTCCGACTAATGTCGAACTCCACTCTCGAAGTCATCCCGCTAGGCGGACTCGGCGAGTTCGGCATGAACATGATGGCGCTGCGCTGCGCCGGCGACATCATCGTCATCGACGCCGGAATCCTCTTCCCCGGCTCCGAACACCTGGGCGTCGACGTCATCGTCCCCGACCTGGCTTTCCTCGCCGATCACCGTCACGAACTGCGCGGCCTGGTCCTCACCCACGGCCACGAAGACCACATCGGCGCCACGCCCTACGTGCTCTCGCAGCTCAATCCGCCGATCTATTGCACCGCGTTCACCGAAGCGCTGGTCCGCCGCCGCCTCGAGGAGCACAGCCTCCCCGAACCTCCCGCCTTCAACCGTGTCACCGCTGGAGACAAGGTCAAGCTAGGGTGCTTCGAAATCCACTTCATCCACGTCACCCACAGCACTATCGACTGCGTCGCCCTGGCGATCGAGACCCCTCTCGGGACCGTCATCCACAGCGCCGATTTCAAGATCGACCAGACGCCCATAGCCGGACCCTTGTTCGACTTTCACACCTTCGCCGAGTACGGCAAGAAGGGCGTCTTACTGATGCTGTCGGACTCAACCAACGCCGACCGCCCCGGCTTCACCCCGTCCGAGCGAACAGTCCGCCCCGCGCTCGACGACGTTTTCAGCCGTGCTGAAGAAAGCATCTTCCTGACATGCTTCTCGTCCTCGACCCATCGCGTTCAACAAGTCATCGACCTCTCCGTGGAGCACGGCCGCCAGGTCGCCCTGGTCGGCTGGAGTCTGGCCAGCTCTTCCGAGCTCGCCCATGAGCTCGGCCGTCTGCACATCCCCAACGGCACGCTGGTTCGTCCGCAAGATCTCCACAAAATCCCCCGCGACGAACGCACCGTGCTGATCTCCGGCAGCCAAGGCGAACCGCTCTCATCGCTCGCCCGCGCCTCGGTCGGCAACCATAAGCACGCCGTCATCGAACAAGACGACGTGGTCATCATGAGCGCGCGGATCATCCCCGGCAACGAGCGCCCGATCTACCGCTTGGTCGACCACCTCTGCCGCCGCGGAGCGCAAGTCTACTACGGCGACCACAATCCGCCCCTGCACGTCTCCGGCCACGCTTCTCAGGAGGAGCTCAAGCTCCTGCTGAGCCTGGTGCGCCCGCGCTACTTCGCTCCGGTTCACGGCGAATACCGTCAGCTATCCGCCCACGCCCGGCTGGCGTCACAGATCAACGACCCGAACCTCGAAGAGACCTTCATCCTGCAAAGCGGCCAGCCGCTGGTGATCGACGAAAACGGCGCTCGCCGCGGCGAGGAGGTTCCTGTCGGCCGCGTATTGATCGACGCCGGCACAGGCGACGAAATCATCGAAGAAATGGTCGTCCGCGACCGCCGCCGCATCTCTGAATTCGGCGTGATCGTCCCAATCGTCTCGATCGACCGCCAGGGCGGCAAAGTCGACCAAGGCCCAGAAATCGTCTCCCGCGGATACGTTGTTTCCGAAGGCGGCGCCGAGATCCTCGAAGAAGCCCGTGGCATCGTTCTGCAGACCGTCCAAACCTCGTCGCTCGAAGAGATCGCCGACCTCGGCGTGATGGAAGAAAAGGTCCGCGCCGACCTGCGCCGCTACCTGGCCCGCAAGACCTCCCGCCAGAGCCGCCCCCTGATCGTCCCCGTCATCCTCGAATCGCAGTGTGGTGCGCCAGTCGGCGAGACGTCGTAGGGGCGCGACATGTCGCGCCCTTGTGCTGGGGACCCAGACAAGAGCATGGAACCGTTGACGCGATTGCATTTGGGCTCTCACCAAAGTTTTGCGGCGAGGGCAAGTTGAAGGGCGCGACATGTCGCGCCCCTGGAGTTTCTACATTTGTGGACGGGGGAGGGCCATGGTTGAGGTAGGTCGGTAGATGGTTATTGACATACCGACAGGATTGAGCTATTCTGTTCTTGGCCCCGCTCGGCGCCGCTGCCTATGCCCGACGATCTCCGCGATACTCTTCTGGAAACCCTAGAATCAGCCCTCGATGCTCAGCTGCGCGCCGTTCGTCGGCTGCGATCGAAACCCCCTCCCCGGCCCAAGCGCCCTTCGCCTCAAGGTATGTCTCAGGTCGATATGGCCCATGACATACTCGCCGGAGCCGAGCGTCCGCTGCATATCGCGGAGTTGATCGAGGGCATTCAGGCCAGGTTTTCCCGTGCGGTTGACCGCGAAAGCCTCGTCTCGGCGCTGTCGAAGAAGATCGCTCGCGGCGACCGTTTTGTGCGCACCGCGAAGAACACTTTCGCGCTGCGTAGCCCGGATTAGCTACGCGGCCCGGATTAGCTGTCCCCTGGAGGTTCCCATGCTGCTTCCTCAGTTCCTGTCGATCAGCGCTGATTGGAGGCGCGCCTTTCCCCAGCAACGCACGCATCGACGCGCGGTGCGCCAAGGCCTGGGAGGCCTGGTTTGCCTGGGCCGCCGCACGCTTTCGCGCATTATTTGGACCAACGGCGGCGAGCAAAACAGCTGGAGCGCGGACTATTTTTTGCACGAGCGCTGCAAGTGGCGTCCGCAAGAGTTGTTCGCGCCGGTGTGGAAGCGCGCCTTGGGGTTTTGCCGCTCACGGTTGGTGGGCGTGGCGATCGACGACACGCGCTTGCGCAAGACGGGGCGTAGGATCAAGCAGGCGTTTTATCAACACGATCCGCTCTCGCCGCCGTTTCACGCGAACTTGATGCTGGGGTTGCGCTACTTGCAAGCGTCGTTGTTGGTTCCCTTCGATCGCGGCGGCAAGACCGGCGCGCGGGCCTTGCCGGTGCGTTTTGAATGTGCGCCGGTTCCCAAGCGTCCCGGCAAACGCGCCGGCGACGCCGAGCGAGAGCAGTACGAACAAGCGCGCAAGCGCTGTCGCATCTCGCAACGTTTAGTCGACATGATGGCGCCGCTGCGGGCTGCGCTGGATGCCGCCGGCGGGATCGCCAAGAAGATGGTGTTGTCGCTTGACGGCAGTTTCAGCAACCGCACCGTTTTCCTGGCGCCGCGCGATCGCACCGAGCTCATCGCTCGCACGCGCCTGGACGCTGTGCTGTGCAAAGCCGCGCCGACCGGCTCGCGACGCTTCTATGGGGTCGAAAAGTTCCGCCCCGAACAGGTGCGCCGCGACGAGACGATCGTCTGGAAAACGACCAAGCTATTCTACGGCGGCAAGCGCCGCAAGATCCGTTATAAAGAGGTCAACGAGGTGTACTGGCAGGGCGGGGCGCGGCGCACGCCGTTGCGTTTGTTGGTGGTCGCGCCGACCCCCTATAGCAAGCGCCTTTCGAGCAAGATGTACTACCGCCAGCCGGCGTATCTACTCACGACGGACCTCGCCAGCCAGGCGCGCGAGCTGTTGCAGATCTATTTCGACCGTTGGCAGATCGAGGTGAACCACCGCGAAGAGAAGGACACGTTGGGCGTGGGACAGGCGCAGTTATGGAGCGAGACGGCGGTCCCGAAGCAACCGGTATTGGCGGTGGCGGCGTACAGCGCTTTGCTGCTGGCGTCGTTGCTGGCGTATGGTCCGGGGCGCGGAGAGGCCTATGCGCCGCTGCCGAAATGGAGGAAAAAGGCAAAGAGGCCTTCTTGTCTGGATCTGGTGGCGCTGTTGCGGAAAGAAATGGTCGAAAACCCCGATTTGCTGGCTCCGCTGGGGCTCAAACCCTCCTGGCAGGCCTTCGGCGCCGCCGCTGACGGGTAAAATATGTAGAAACTCCAGGGGCGCGACATGTCGCGCCCCTACGTCAGAGCCACATCCGAACCGATACAATTGACACAGCTTGGTCGGTAGCACCATCAGCCACTACAAAATCCTCTCGAAGCTGGGCGAGGGCGGCATGGAAGACTTTGAGCCGCGCGTCGTCGCCGGAACAGAAGACGCGTCGTTACCGTTCTTCTCCGCTGATGGCGAGTGGATCGGGTTCTACGCCCGTGGCTCACTGTGGAAGGCCTCGGTTCAGGGAGGACGCCCTGTCGAGATCATCCAGACGGGATCGATCGGAGGGCTCGAGGCCAGCTGGAGCGCAACCGACAAGATCATATACTCGCCAGGAATCTCCACCGGCCTGTTTGCAGTCGACGCCGATGGAGGCGAGCCGGTCGAGATCGCGACGCCCGATAAGGGAGCCGGAGAAGTCGGGTACAACGCCCCCTATTTCCTGCCTGATGGGCGAACGCTGTTGTTCGAGCTGCAAACCGGGGAAGGCGCACACATGGCAGCAATGTCTCTCGAGACAGGCCGCCACGCGATTTTGCTGCCAAACGTCGCATCGCCCTACAGAATGCTAGACGAGGAGACGATCGTCTACGGATCGGACGGGTCGCTCTGGAGCGTCCCATTCGACCCGGAAAAGCTCGAGATCGAAGGAGAGGCGCGGCCCCTTCTAGATGGTTTGCGCACCGCGGGGGGTCGGACATTCTTTGACTTAGCGCCTTCGGGTACTCTCGCGTATCTTCCACCTGCGAATAATCAGAACGACGCGGTTCTCAAAGTGGTCGATCCCTTGAGCGGTCGAACAGAGATTCTAGCCGACAAGCTCCCCATGCCTAACGAGCTGAGCGGAATCAGCCTGTCTCCAAACGGCGCGAGGGTTCTCGCAAGGCTGCAACGGCAGGCGAGCAGGACCGACTTATGGGTGTTTGACTTCAATCGAAACAGAAGCCGACAGACTGCCGAAGAGAGTGTAAACAATCTTCCGATCTGGCTTCCGGACAGCGAGCACATGATTTTCAACTCAACACGTGCTCCACAAGGGGTTTACCGGAAAAAGATCGACAGTGACGAACCTGCCGAGCTGGTCCTGGAGCGCCAAGACAGGCCCCAGTTTCCCGCGTCGGTGAGCCTGGACGGCAAGACGCTGTTCTTCCACTACTCGAGTCCTGACAGCGGTCGGGATCTGTGGTCCCTCGACTTGACGTTTTCCAACGCGAGTCCGAGAGAGCTTTTGGTAACGCCCTTCGAAGAGCGCCGCCCGATGATCTCTCCGAACGGTGAAATGCTGGCTTACGAATCCAATCGCTCTGGCGGCAACGCGGTCTACGTGGCGCAATACCCGTCGATGGAAGGGCGCATACAGGTGACCGCGGAATCCGGCGGCCGATGGCCTAGATGGTCCCGCGATTCGAAGACGCTCTACTACCGCGACGGGGGCGCGGTCATGGCCGCGGAAATCACAAACTCGGCGCTCCCTTCGGTTGGAGAGAGGCGAGTTTACTTCGACGGCGGCGCGCAGCGCTGGGCCCCTTGGTTCGAGGTCACGCCCGACGGAAGACTCGTCATGGTCGACCAGGGCAAGGCGGTCGAGGATGACCGTCTTCTCGTGATCCGAAACTGGGACCGGGAAGTTCAGACCCGCTTGAGCGAATAATCGCCGAGACAAGCTCAGCGAAAATCTGACCACAGTGGCCGGAGCAGTGCTGACCTCCATTACCTGGCGCAGAATGATTGAGGCGAAACGGCTGTCCAACCATCCGCTCGCCAAGGAAGAAAGACCGTACCGCGAGGCGGCGCGGCTCGGGTGTTGCGAGGGTGATAGAGTTGTTGCCGAGAGGACAACACCATGCCGACCCGTCTCATCACCGCCTTCGCCGTCGTCTTCATCCTCACTGCCTCCGCCCCCGCCGAGGAGCGCTACCGCAACCCGATCGTCTTCCAGCGCACAGAGCTCGACGAAAACACCGGTAAGCCCATCCGCGCCGGCAAGATCTGGATCATGGAAGAAGACGGCTCACGCCAGCGCCGCATCACCGAGGGCACGACCTACGACGAGCACTCCTCGGTCTACTCCGACCAAGAGCACGTGCTCTTCTCGCAATTCAACGTCAACGCCTACGACCACGACGCCGGAGCGGACCTGATCAAACAGAACATCTACAGCGGCAAGCGCGAAATCGTCGCCCACGAAGACGGCTGCGCCCTCCACCACGCCTCGCTATCTCCAGTCGGCGACACCCCCGCCTACCACCGCAACTGCGGCCCCCACCGCTCACAACGCGTCGGCTTCGGCGATGACATGTACGAAGTGCTCTTCGAGGGCACCAACGGCGTCGTGCTCGGCGACTCGATCATCGTGATGCACGAGAAGAACCGTGGCCTTGCCTCCCGCCAAGTAAGCCTGCTCCGCATCTGGGGCGCCGGCACAGCCTCGCGCGCCGAAGCCCTGACCGACGACCAAAGCCTCCACCGCCGCGCCGCCGTCTCCCCCGACGGCAAACAGTTCGCCTGGCAGACCAACCTCGAAGGCGACGGCGACGAAATCTACCTAGCCGAAATCGACGGCTCCAACCCCCGCAACCTGACCAAAGCCAAAGGCAACGACGGCCACCCCTGGTTCTCACGCGACGGCAAGTGGATCGTCTTCGAATCCGACCGCGGCGGCCAATGGGAGATCTGGCGCTTGGAGCTCGCAACGGGCAAACAGCAGCAGCTTACCGACGGCGGCAAGAAGTACTCCAGCACCCGCGCCCGGATGTAGCTCAGTCGCCCTCGTTAGGAAAGCGCTCGATCTCGTGGCTGCACTTCGAAATCGTATCGAGCCCGCCGTATGAACCTTTGTCGCCTTTCGGCCGTGGCCGAGCCAGTCGACCCTATGCGCCCATCAAGCGGCGGAGCGTCTCGTAACAAGCGCCGGATTGAAATCGCTCGAGCGAAACGCGTGCGACATCAAACTGTCGGTCAAGCTCAGCTGGCCAACTCAGATCGAGTGAATCCATCATCTCCCTCATATCGAGGTCGCACGGAATCGGACTCGACATCAGCTCTCCAGCAATCGCGCCGATAACCACGCCACCCAACATAACCGCGGCCGTAACGAATTGGTTCGACATCATTTGGAGAGCTTCTCCCTCGAAGACATTCCAAGGATGCCATCGAAATGGCTCCGGCGTAAGTAAAAAGAAGGTTAGCTAACGGTGAGCAGTTCCAGAGCCAGCAGGTACAATCGAGCTGTCTTGGTCGGCCAACCCATCAGTCACTACAAGATCCTCGAAAAGCTCGGCGAGGGCGGCATGGGCGTCGTCCACAAGGCCCAAGACACGCGCCTCGAGCGCACCGTCGCGCTGAAGTTCCTGGCGGCGCACTTGCTTGGCGACGACGAGGCCAAAGCCCGTTTCCTTCGCGAAGCCAAGGCCGCCGCCGGACTCGATCATCCCAACGTCTGCACGGTCTACGAAGTCGGCGAGGCCGATGGCAAGACCTTCCTGGCGATGGCCTTGATCGAGGGCGAAAGCCTCGAAGCCCGCATCGCCAAGGGGCCGCTGCCGTTGCAAGACGCCCTCGACATCAGCCGCCAAGTCGCCGACGGTCTCGAAGCCTCCCACGAAAAGGGCGTCACCCACCGCGACATCAAGCCAGCCAACGTCATGGTCGACTCGAAAGGCCGGGCCACGATTATGGACTTCGGCCTGGCGCGGCTGGCCGAAGCGTCAAGGTTGACGAAAGCAGACCAGACCCTCGGCACCATGCCCTACATGTCCCCCGAGCAGCTGCAGGGGGCCGAAACCGACCACCGCACCGACATCTGGGCGCTGGGCTGCGTGCTCTACGAGATGGTCTCCGGCGCCCGGCCTTTTCGCGGCGAGTACCAACAAGCGCTCGCCTACGAAATCGTCAACGAGCAGCCCGAGCCACTAACCGGCATTCGCGCGGGCGTCCCAATGGAGCTCGAGTTCATCGCGAGTAAGTGCCTCGAAAAAGATGCCGACGCCCGCTACAGCAGCGCAGCCGACCTTGCCACCGACCTGCGCCGGGTCGGCCGCAACCTCGACTCAGACGGCCGCAGCGCCGTGCGGACGGCCGCTCCGGTCCCGCCGCCGCCAGCGGCCGCCCCCAGTCGACCAAAAGTCGCTATCGTCGCTCTCGCGAGCGCGATCGGTGTAGCGCTCCTCGCCGCAGCCTTCATCGCCGGTTCTCGTATGGCGACCCTCGACCCGCCCGTCTACACTCGCCTGACCTTCAAGCGCGGGAACATCACCGGGGCCCGCTTCTCGCCCTCGGGCGACGAGATCATCTACAGTGCCGCGTGGGACGGCGGTCCGGTAGAGCTGTACTCCACGCGGGTCGGGGCGGTCTCGTCACGTTCTCTCGGCATCAAAGACGTTGACATCCTTGCGATTTCGAAGACGGGCGAGATGGCATTGCGCGAACGTGTTCGCAGTCAGTGGGGCGAGTACGGCACGCTGTAAACGGCTCCTGTGGCGGGCGGTCCCCCGCGGGCGGCCTTGGAAGGCGTTGCGTGCGCCGACTGGACTCCGGACGGCGAGCTCGCAGTCATCCGTATCGACGACGACGGGCAAAGACTCGAGGTCCCCGTCGGCTCGCCGAAGTACCACTTCGAAGGCATCCCCCGCGGCTTGCGGATAGCGCCGGACGGCCGAATCGCCATGGCGGAACGCGGCAACGGATTTGGTCTCAGTTGGAATCTTCTTGTGTTCGATGGAGCGGCGAGGCCGATCAAGACAGAAGTTCGCGGCTTCGGCTCCACGGTTGGCATGTCGTGGGACCCCGATGGAGACGGCGTTTGGTACGAAAGCGGCGAGCTGGCGGGCGACAAGATCTTCCTGCTGGGACCCGGGGGCGAAAGTGAGGTGGTGCTAGGGATTCCGGGCCAAATGCGCTTGCTCGATACCGCCTCCGATGGCAGCGTCCTCATTAGTCGCTCCGAGTCCAGGGGCGGCATCCGTTGTCGGCCGCCGGGCGAATCCTTGGAGCGCGAAGTGTCGTGGCTTGATTTCTCCGACGTCAATGACATGACGTCCGACGGCCGGACGATTCTGCTGACTGAATTCGGCGAGGCCGAAGGATTCGACACCTGGGCGGTCTACCTGCGCGACACCGACGGCTCGCCGCCCGTGCGGCTTGCTTCCGGGCAGGGACTGGCTCTGTCTCCGGACGGCAAGCGAGCTCTTACCTTTGAATTCAGCGATCCTCCTCAGCTCGTCATTCGGCCGACCGGTGCTGGTGAGCCGTTGCGCCTGCTCAATCCCGGATTTACCGGCTTCATGGGCGGAGACTGGCATCCGGATGGCGACCGAGTGGTATTCGCCGCGACGAAAGGCGGCGCATCCAGGATCTACATTCAGGATCTGACCGGTGGAGAGCCGCGAGCGCTCACGCCGCAGGGTGTTGAGGCGGGATTCGGCCAACGGATTGTGTCTCCGGACGGCAAGTGGATTGTCGGCATGACAGTCACGCGCGAGACCGTCGTTTATCCAATCGAGGGGGGCGATGCGCAAGTGCTTACTTCACCGAAAAGCATCCGTCCGTTCGGCTGGAGCGCGGACAGCTCCTCCGTTTACGTCAAGACGTTGCGCTGGGGGGAGCCAGTTGAGTTCCATGAGATTCGACTTGCGGACGGTGAGATTAGCTTATGGAAAGAGTTGGGCCATCCCGACCCGGCCGGCGTGCTCGCCTACTGGGGGCTTCAGATCTCCGACGACGGGGAGTCCTACTGCTACAACTACATGCGTGACCTCTCGGCGCTCTACCTTGTCGAGGGCCTGCGCTAGGGAGCGAACGTCGTGACCGGCCAAACCATCTCGCACTACCGGATTCTCTCGAAGCTCGGCGAGGGTGGGATGGGCGACCTGCGCGACCGAGTGTAGGTCCATGATGAAAAGTCCAACTGTTAGAATGAGCGCGGTACGGCTCGGATGAGAACTTTCGAATTTAACTCCCGGCTGGGGCCTCACAAGACGCTCGCCGTCCCGGAAGAACTGGCCTCCCAGGTTGGTCCTGACGAATCGCTGCGCGTGATCGTCGTCGTAGGCGGCGCCGATGAAGAAGGGGATTGGCGCCGGCTGACCGAAGAGCAATTCTTGCAGGGCTATTCCGATCGCGACGCCGTCTATGACGACGTATAGGGCGGGTGACATTGTTCTGACGTCGTTCCCGTTCGCTGGCGGTGGACAGAAGAGCCGGCCGGCGCTGGTGGTTCATGACTCGGGCGACGCCGATGTCGTCTTAGCGCGGGTAACGAGTCAGCCCTATTCAGATACTTCCGACGTCGAGATTGCGGACTGGCGAGCGGCCGGGCTACTCATCGAGTCGGTCGTTCGCGTGCACAAGGTTGCGACGCTTGAAAAGCGCCTCATCTTGAGAAAGCTCGGGTCACTCACAGCGCTCGACCTGGCGAATGTCCGCGGGGCTTTCGAGCGCACCTACGCTTGGTAGAGCTGGAATAGGTAAAATCGCCCCAGGGTGACGAGTCAGACGATTAGCCACTATCGCGTCCTCGAGAAGCTCGGCGAGGGCGGCATGGGCGTGGTCTACAAGGCCCAAGACACACGCCTTGACCGCACTGTCGCTCTAAAGTTCCTGGCATCGCATCTGCTCGGCGACGACGAGGCCAAGGCCCGCTTCCTACGCGAAGCCAAAGCCGCCGCCGGGTTGGACCATCCCAACGTATGCACCGTCTACGAAGTCGGCGAGGCTGAAGGCAAGACCTTCCTCGCGATGGCGTTGATCGAGGGCGACAGCCTCGAAGATCTCATCGAGAAAGGTCCCCTTCCTCTAGAAAAGGCCCTCGACATGGGCCGCCAAGTCGCAGAAGGTCTCGAAGCCGCCCACGAGAAAGGCGTCATCCACCGCGACATCAAGCCGGCGAACATCATGGTCGACCCCAAGGGCCGAGCCAGCATCATGGACTTCGGCCTTGCGCGGCTGACCGAAGCGTCAAGGTTGACGAAAACAGACCAGACCGTCGGCACCGCCGCCTACATGTCCCCCGAGCAGTTGCAGGGGGCCGAAACCGACCACCGCACCGACATCTGGGCGCTTGGTTGCGTGCTCTACGAAATGGTCGCCGGCGCGCGGGCCTTTCGCGGCGAATACCAACAAGCCCTGGCCTACGAAATCGTCAATCAGCAGCCCGAGCCGCTGACCGGAGTTCGCGCGGGCCTACCGATGGAGCTGGACTTCATCACCGGAAAATGCCTTTCCAAAGACGCCGCCGAGCGCTATCGAACAGCCGCCGATGTCGCCGTCGACCTGAGCGCTCTGTTCAAGAAAGTTGAATCGAGCGCCACCCGTATGCACAGCGTCGTCGCAACACCGCCGGCGCCCGCACAGGCTGCGGTATCCCGCGGCCAGTGGACGTGGCTGCCTTGGGCCTTGTTCGCGGTCACCGCTCTGTCGCTGATCGCCATGACATTCTTGCGCAACGGCTCCGACGAACGCAGCCCGTTGAGACTCAGCCTCGCGCCCCCGGAAGGTCAAGCGTTCCCCGACACCGCATTCCAAGGGCCGCCCGTGATTTCTCCCGATGGCAGCAAGCTCGCATTCGTGGCGGACGGCTCTTTATGGGTGCGGCCGCTTGCCGCCGACGAGCCGCGTCGTCTGTCTTCAACCGAAGACGCCACGTATCCGTTTTGGTCTCCCGACAGTGACGCGATTGCGTTCTTCGCCGGCGCGAAACTGCGCATCGCTCCCGTTGGCGGCGGGCCTGTCCGCGAAGTCTGCAACGCGCCCGAGGGCCGCGGCGGCGCATGGCGCGACGACGGCGTAATCGTCTTCGCACCGGGAGTGTACACGCCCATCTATCAGGTGCAAGCGAGCGGGGGAGAAGCCGCCCAAGTGACGGCCCTCGACGATCGGCGCGGAGAAGGCAGCCACCGCATGCCCCGTTTCCTGCCAGACGGACGATTTCTGTTCGTGACGCAATACACGGAACCGGATCGCGACAAGCTTTGCATCGGCGCCGTCTCTGACGCGACGGAGCCGACAGTCCCCGCAGCCGAGGATTGTTTTCTCCGCGTTGATTCTCGGGCATGGTACGCTCCCGCGCTCGATCCAGGCGGAGTCGGACATCTGCTCTACGTCTACTCCGGCTCGTTGCTGGCGCAGCCGTTTGATCCCGAGGCTTTGCGCTTCGCCGGTGAGGCGGCTCTGCTGGAATCGAATGTGTTCAATGGCGGCCTTCGTCGAGCCGGCGACTTTTCGGTATCGACAAACGGCATCCTTACCTTGGGCTCGGCGGGAGCTTATTTCAGTCCGACCAGGTTAGTTTGGTTCGACCGAAATACACGTCAGCTCACCCAGGTTCGGGAGCCTGGACAATACCGGGGTAGGCTGGACCTCTTGCCTAGAGGCGACGCGGCTCTCGTCACGTCGATCTCTCCGCAGTCCACCGGCCGAGTCACACGAATCGACCTGGACAGCGGGACCTCGAACGATCTCGTTTCCGATGCGAGCTCCTACCTCGAAGGGTACGCGGTTGGTTCGCCTGACGGCGAAGAGATCGTGTTCGCCCGCGATGGGGCAGGCAGCAACCTTCTTGTGCGAAGACCCTCTCGCGGAGTGGGCGCGGAAGAGATCCTGACCGAGAACTCGCAGAAGCATTATCCAACAGACTGGGTCGGCGGGCGGACGCCTTTTGTGCTCTACCAGTTAGGCGCTCGCAACTCCAACAGCGATGTTTGGCTCTTGCCCCTCAACGGCGGAGATCCCCGGCCGCTCATAGCTACAGATGCATCCGAGCTCGGCGCCGTGGTTTCGCCAGATGGCCGTTGGGTGGCCTACGTATCCGACCGAACGGGCCGGCAGGAAGTATTTGTCCAGAGCATGGACGGGCCCAGCGGTTCATCGCAGATCTCACTGGATGGCGGCCTCGCCCCGAGGTGGAGATCCGACGGGCAAGAGCTCTACTTCCTGTCGCTCGACTCATGACTGTACGCAGCCTCTGTTCGAGCGACTCGCACCTTCGAAGCCGCTCCGCCACAACCGCTCGCCGACGAACCCATCTTCACTTCCGCTGAAGACGCGACCCCCTACGACGTCACAGCCGACGGGACCCGTTTCCTCGGCCTGGCCCCGGTCGAGCAAGGAGGAGGCCCGCAGCTTCTGACGGTTGTGCTGAACTGGCAGGCGACGCTCCAGGAGTAGGACCCCTCCGTCGAAAACCCACCCTAACTCGCTGAATCTAAACGAACAACAGTACACGTCACGATTGTTCGAGGACGCGCTGCAATCGGGGGGTTTTCATCCTCATGGGTGGCCTGCAAGGCCATGACATCACTCCGTCACGAACCGCGGATGTGAATCCGCGCCCGGTCCAACCTACAATAGGACCATCACACCCATCCGTGTCGCCGTCCTCGTGACGGTCGCGGCGAGGCTGTTCGCCGCTGAAATCGGGCAAAAGAACGCCCCTGAGATCAACGTTGGCGGGGTTGTCAACTCCGCCAGCTTCACTCCCGCCCCGGAGAATTTCGTCGCGCCGCTTTCGATCGTTTCGATCTTTGGTGTGGACTTGGCCCTTCGTACGCGCGCCATCAACGGCAACGACGTCGTGGGCAACCGGCTACCCGACGCGCTGGTCGGCGTCAGGGTTCGCCTGGGCGGCCAGAGCATGCCGCTGTTCTACGTCTCACCATTACAGATCAACGCCCAGATCCCCGACGGCGTCTTTCCCCGCGAGCGGCCCTGGAAGCTCGAAGTCGTCCGCGAAGGCCTCAACGGAAAGGCCGAAGCCGATGTGATCGTAAAACTAGCCGCGCCCGGGCTTTACCCCGTCACCGCATTCAGCGACTTCAGCCTGATCGGGCGCGGCGAATCCATCCGACGTGGTGGTCGTCTTCGGCACCGGCTTCGGACAAACCATCCCGCAGACGCTAGCCGGCGACTTGCCGATGGGCCAGGCCCCGGTGGCGCTGCCGAGTCGGGTCTTTTTGGGCGGCCGCATGATCGCCCCCGAAAGCGTGCTCTACGTCGGGCAGGCGCCGACCTTCGCCGGGTTGTACCAAGCCAACTTCGTGATCCCCGCCGACGAGCCGGCGGGCGACCCGGAGGTTTTCGTCGAGATCGGCGCCGAGCGCACCCAACCCGGAGTCCGAATCGCCGTCGGCGACCCCTAAACCCTTGATTTCTGGATATTTTGTGCAACTCCTGGCGCGCCCATGCGTTATAAAGAGGCAGGGGTATTGATGCGTCTACTACTAGCCGTCACGTTCGGGCTTGTCGGGTCCGTCGCTGTGTTCGCGCAGGAGGGAGGCTTCCGAACTATTGAGGACGACTCGCTCATTGTCCGTGAACCCACTGCCGAGGGCGATCTGATCGTGCCCGTCGGAACCCGCGTGCCGCTAGTCTTGCTCAACAGCATCAGCACCAAGCACGCCGCCCCGGGCGATCTCATTTACCTCGAATCGGTCTTCCCCGTCGTCGTCGACGGCCGCATCGTGATGCCCCCGGGGACTTACGTGTCTGGCAGCGTCACCAAGTCGAAACGCAGCGGGAGGCTCAAGGGCCGGGGCGAGCTTTACGTACGATTCGAGCGTCTGATCCTACCCAATGGGGTGATCCGCGACCTAGTCGGCCGAGTCGGCTCGCTCGACGGACGCTCCCCAGAAGATTTCGACCGCACCGAGGGCCGCATTAGAGCCCAAGGCGGCAAAGGGCGTGACACTCGCACCGCCGCGGAAAGCGCCGCCGCCGGCGCCTCGATCGGAACCATCGCTGGCGCGGCAAGCGGAAACGTGGGGATGGGTCTAGGGATCGGCGCCGCCGCCGGCGCGGCAGCTGGACTGATCGGCGTCCTCGCCAGCCGCGGCCCCGAAGCGATCCTCGAAAAAGGCGCTCAACTCGACATGGTCCTCGACCGCGACCTCGCCTTCACCGACGACGAGCTGCAATTCGAAAACGCCCTGCGCGGCAACGGATTATCCGACCCCGGCCCGGGCCCCGATCCCAACCGCAACCGCCGCAATAACGGCGGCCGCTACGGGCGCTTCCCGTTGTAGCCAGCTTCTTCCGTGATGGGATCTACGAACTGCGCGTCAGCCTCCGTGGAGTCCATCACCGGATTCTGTACTTTTTTCACGAAGCCTGCGTCCGCGTGCTGCGCGGCTGTCCCCCGAACTCCCGCTGGCCCAGTCCACTGCTATACGATGATCCATCGTAAGTCGCTGTAATAAAATCAGTTGCTCAATTTTGTCCCTGTCCCAGAATTTCCAGAGGGTTCACTCCACGCTAGGCGGCCTGCGGCGGCTACTGCTGCGATGGGTTTCTTGCGCGGTCGTCCGGGCCCTCGGAGTTCTAGCAACGCCTGTGCCCCCTCCTCGAGCTTACGCACGAACTCGCCGTTAGAGCCGCTCAGCCGCGCCCGGAGAAGCCGTCACCGGATCTCTAGGTCGGCCTGCCGGGCATCGCCGAATCGTCGATTGAAGCCTATTTGACCAGGCCGCCGGATTCGATCCGGTTGCAATAGAAATGGTCGTGGGGGTAGGTAGTGGGCGGCCGGCATCGAATCCTACGCCGTCAACGGCGGCCAGATGATTGTAGTGATTCCCTCAGCCCATCGACGAAAATCGATCGGGCTCGATGCGGTAGATCACGCGCACCTCGCTCTCTTGGCGATAGGGATACTTGTCGACGTCCATGTACTTTTTGGCCAGCTTGTCGATGTGGTCGTCGGCGCCGGCCTCGGTCACTTCGACCACGCGGCCGCGGACTTCCAAATAGCGGTACGGGTTATCCGGGTCCGAAAGCTCGATGGAGACTCGGGCGTCGGTGCGCATGTTCTTGTCTTTCCGGCGGCCTTTGGCCGAGTTCACCACCACGTGGTCGCCGCGAGATCACACCACACCGGCGTAACCTGCGGGCTGCCGTCGGGCATCAGAGTACCGAGGTGGGCGAAAGCCTTTTTGTCGAACAAGTCGCGATGACTTTCAGGGATGGGAGTAGCCATAGTGCTTCCAGTCTATCGCCTTAGCCGTAGCGGCGATGCACGGCCAGGACCCGGCCTTGGATTTCGACGTCCTGGGCCGGCAGAAGGATCGGCTCCATGGTCGCGTTCGCCGGTTGCAGTCGCACCTGGTCGGCTGATTCGCGGTAGAAGCGTTTCAGAGTGGATTCGTCCCCTCCGACTAGGGCCACCACGATTTCGCCGTCGCGAACTTGGTTCGTCTTCTCGACTAAGACGTAGTCGCCCTCGACGATGTGGTCGTCGATCATCGACTCGCCACGAACCTCCAGCGCGTAGACGTCGCGCGCGCCTTGGAAGTCCGCGAACGACAGGCTCTCGTTGGTGGGATAGGCTTCGATCGGCTGCCCGGCGGCGATCAACCCCAACAACGGTGTGTCCGAGGGCCTAGAGTCGAAGCGCTTCGCTTGCTGGTCGTGGACCTTCTGCTCCTTGAAGTATTTCGGGGAAAGGTCGAGCGCGCGGCTGCGATTGAAGTCGCGAATCAAGTACCCCTTGGTCTCGAGCGCGGAGAGGTGCTTGTGGACGGTCGCGATCGAAGCGAGCCCCATTCCGTGGGCGATCTCTTCGAAGCTGGGACTGTACTCGTTGGTGCTAATGAACTCGGCGATGTAGTCGAGGACTTCGCGTTGGCGTCTAGTCAAGGCCATAGCTGCACTCCTTCGCCATTTATTCTAGGGGAATAAAAGGAAAAGATCAACCGATAGCTACAACCCGTACAACCCGCCTTTGTGGTAGTCGCTCCAGCGCAGCCGAATCCGCTGGTCGAGCGAGATGAATAGGACGCGGCCGGCCATGTCGACGCTCACTTCCCTTGGCAGCCAGACGTTCTTCTCGACGCGTTCGAGAGTGACGCCCCCGGCCATGCCGGTGATCGAGCCGATCAGCCCCCACCAAAGTTTGGCCGGTTCTTGGAGTTTGTAGTCGATCCGAGACAGCGCCCGATCCTCTTGGTCGATCCAAATGCGGCCGGCGGATTTATTCAAGACGTAGTCGACACGATTGCGGATCGGGATCTTGCCTTCCCGGGGCCAGAAGCGGATAACGTAAGTCGGCCGGCCTTCGAGGGCCTCTAGACCGACCATTTCAGCGTCGTATTTCTCGATCAGGTCCTTGCTGAACTTGAATCCTCCGGTGTCGCCTTGAAGCTTCTTGCGGCGTTTCTCGTCGGCTCGGCGTTCGGCCGCGGTCGGAGGCTTGCCGTTGATCTCGAGTAGGTCGTACTCGAGAACGCTATCGGACGGCCGAACTCGATAGCGCAGTTTGGCGCTCTCGCGGACTGCGCCATCGGAGTCGAGCTTTTCGAGCAATCGCACCATCTCGTGCTCGTAGCGTTTGTCGGCGCCGGCTTCGTCCGCGGCTTTGGCGTTGGCGATCGCCTGCTCCATCAGGTCCATCACCTTGGGGAGGTCGGCGGCCAAGCCGGGAGCCGTTGCCAATAGAGCCAGCGCCGGACGCAATCGAAAAAGACGGAACATCCTCATGCTGCTCTCGGATGATCATAGCGTTCCCGCACTTGAGGCGCTCCGGCGCTGAGGTGGCTTGTCCGTCTCGCGCGTTACATAGCCGCGACCGGAAGGGAGCGATCTACCTTACGAACTCGGCCCAGGTTTGTGACGTTGATCGCTCCCTGACCCGGACGAGCCGGAACCAAGAAGAAGTCACATCCAGCGGGTCGCGGCTCCGGGCGCTGCCACTGCCGCAGATTCCTGCCATGTTCGAGCAGAAAAATGACTACCGAGGTACTAACGGTCGCCGCTCCGTAACGCGCGGACGAGTGAGATTGCCATAACGACAAAGATTACGAAGAGCGGGACCGAGGCGATTAGCGATGCTGTTTGTAGGGAGCGAAGGCGGCCGCCCCCGGAATCGCCGGCGAGAAGCGCTGTGGGAAGTACGGCTAGGGCGAAGGCCCAAAATAGACGGTGCCGACGGGCCGGGGGGCGAGTCGTAAGCGTAGGTCCACTCGATGGTTCCCCAGTAGAGGATTCCCGCGGCGACGCCGGCGCAGAAGAGCATGGAGATCCAGCTATGGGTTGAGAATTGCGGGGGGCCGGGGCCGAGTCGGACGTTGCCGTGGCGGCCGGCGGCGATCCAGATGCAGAAGGCCAGGGCGGCGGCCCCGCCCCAGAGGTGGAAGATGCCCAGGTTTTGGGTGATCGCGGAGTAGAGTTGATCGATGAAGGCGGCGCTAGCCCGAGGGCAGCGGTGAAGATGGGCCAATCGGGCTGGGGCTCGGGACTGTCGTGCACGTCCGCGCCATTATTCCACGGCTGATTCGGGAGCGGGAAGGGCGGGCTGTGAGGTGGCCGCGGCCTCGGCGGGTTCGTCGATGGGGCCGTTGAGGGATCGGAGATAGCGCGAGCGGGAGGCGAGCTCGAGGGCGGTGCGGGCGGCGGTGGTGCGGGCGCCGGCGGAGGCGTTGACGTTGCCCATGACTTCTCGTAAGGTTTGGACGGCCATTTGGGCCGTGCCTTCGATTTCGCCGAGGGCTTGGTCGGTGCAGCGGCGTTGGGCGTCGCGCAGGGCGTCGACGAAGTAGGGGTGGGTGAGCCACTCGCGGAGGGTGCGCTCGGGAACTCCGGCTTCGCGGGCGGCGGCCCATTTGGTGGGTTGTTGCAGGAGCTCGATGATGGCTCGGTGTTGTTGGGGCTTGAGAATGGTTTTCTTAGACATGGCGGCAGGGACCGGCAAGAATCGGCGGACTTGGCCGGCTGGCGGGAGGGAGCGGGGCTCCTGGTTTAAGGTTAGGGGATGGGGTGGGGTTCGCTGCGATGGAGGACCGTTAAGTTATTGAAAGCGCTTGGGTAATTGTTTTGATTGTCGTGTGATGGCGGGTGAAGTTGGTGTTTGAACAAGACGGGCGAGGCGTGCCTCGCCCCTACGCTCCTCGGCCGCCAAGGAAAGGACTTCAGGGTCGGCAACGCCGGCTGAATGGGCGCTTATGAGATCGGCCCCGTCAGCGAGAAACCGGACGTGCATCTCGCGCCCGCCTGAGCTTCGCGACTAGTTCTGGATTGTTCCGTCGGAATTCGAGTCGGCCCGCTTCCGCAATTCGCTCTCCTTCGAGCAGGTATTGGTCGACTTCGGACTGATTGCGGAGGTAGTAGGCGATGGCGCCGCAGACTTGCTCGAGGTTGAGCGCCGGGAAGTCTTCGACTATGCTTTCGGGGGACAGTCCTTCGCGGAAGCTGTAGACGACTGAGTCCAGGCTGACGCGGGTGTCGGCTATGCGGAGCGCGCCGTCCAGATCTTGGATGTAGCGGTCGGGCATTTGGCCTTATGATGGCGGAGCGGTTCAGAAGTTGGCACCGAGCAAGCGGCGGGTAAACACGGGGCGGCTACATCTGCCGACTAGTGAATTAAGCTATTGTCACCTAGGCCCGCTATTTTTAAATTTTGTTGGGTTGTTTCCATGAAAATCAAAATAATTACTCAGTTCGGCCTTGGGGAGCAATTGGTCGATCATGCCCGGAGGGCCGCTGACGATCAAAGGGAGGCTCTCGGCTTTCTTCCGGCCGCGGCTTACGAAGCACATGCCGAAAGCGGAAAACTGATCGTGGCCGTCGACCCGGCACGAGAGACGTATCTCGGGCACGTGCTTTTCAATGGCATCTTTCCACGTTTGACGATTCGTCAAACCGTGGTCGAGCCGAGTGCCAGACAGTTAGGGGTAGGCAGCCAGTTGGTCGCACACGTCGTGCGGGAGGCCGAGAGGGACGGTTTCCTGACGGTTAAAGCCCGGGTTGCAGACGACCTGACGGAGGCAAATGCGTTCTACGAAAAGAATGGCTTCCGCCTAGTCAGACAGGAGCCTGGCGGCGGCGCCCGACATCGATTGATCAACGTTCGGATCCGCGAGCTGGATTCGCCAACTCTGTTCGACGCCCTGAAGGCCGGCCCTAAACCGGGGGTAGTAAGCGATCTTCAGGCTCTTGAGAACAGGCAGAGATCAGGTATACCGACTTATGTTCTAGACTTAAATGTGTTGCTCGATGCTGTGCGAGGGCTGCGGCCCGGGGCGAAAGAAGTGGTGACCGCCGGCTTCGATGCTCGTTTGCGACTGGCTGTGACAAGCGAGTTTATCGCTGAACTAGAGCGCAACACAAGAGCGGGAGTCGCGGATCCCGTTCTGGAATTCGCGAAAGCCCTGCCTCGACTTCCGCGATCGGGGGCACGCGCCGTCGCAGAGGCTGTAAAGAAGCTTTCGCCGATCGTGTTTCCTGACCGACCGAGTACTCAGCGGCCCCAAGATCGGTCGGACTTGATCCATTTGGCTAACGCGATTCTGCAAGATGCCGACGGTTTCGTAACAGCCGAAAAGCGGCTGCTGCGCTTGCGTGGGCTGATGCAGGATCGCTTTGGCGTTGACATAGTGAGTCCGGACGAATTCGCACCAGACACAACGAGCGAGTGGGCCGCGAAGCGCATCGGAGGGCGAACTCGGCTGGGAGACGAGACGCCCCGAATCAGCACTATTACCAGCGCAGACTTGGGCGAAGTTCGTCGATTCCTCGGGACTGCAGGGCTGTCCGAAGCGATGATCGACCGAGCTGTTCCCACGTCATGCTCGGGCATTCTGATGCAGATGAATCGGGGGATTGCCGGATTCGCTAGCTGGATTGGGGGAGCGAGTTTCTTGGCTCCGATACTAGCGACCCTTGTCGTTGAAGAGGGCCACCCAGCCTCAGATGTAGTCGGCGAGGTCTTGCTGCAACATATGTGTGTTGATTTGAGCTCAAGCAGTCCACGTGCGATCGAGCTCACGATAATGCGTGGCCATGAAAGCGCAATTCGAACCGCGGTTTCGATGGGCTTTGCTCGCGCGGAAAGGCAGAATCCAACAGTTTCTGAGCTTCGAAAAGTGGCGGTCGGGCAGGTCGTACACAGCGAGAATTGGCCGGAGTTCCGCAGCCGGTTAAGAACACTTGCCGGCCTGGACCTTGCGGCCACAATGCCCGACTGGCAAGCAAGTTCCGACACGATCGATGCCCACGCTGACACGGGAGCCCATCGGATCACGCTGGGGCTGGTCGAAGATCAGCTTTCACCCGTTCTGCTCCTTACGAAGTCGCGAGACGGAGTCATAGTCCCTATTCGCCATCACTTTGCAGCGGACCTCTTGGGGACTTCCGTTCAGCCCCAGCTGGCGGAGATACCGAGCGGTCCTCTCCTGAGAACTAAGGTTTACTTCTGCAGCCCAAGGATCGCTGGGTTGGCGACTCCAGGATGTCCGCTCGTATTCTACGAGTCAGGGAGGGACGGCGGCAGAAAGGCGGTGGTCGCGGTGAGCAGGATGGTGAATTGCCGGGTCCTGGACAATGTCGACGTCTCAAGTGAGCTGGTCCATCGCGGCGTCCTGACCCAAAACCAAATCTCGCAAGTTTCACCGCAAGCCCATCTGGCGATCGTCGAGTTTGACAACGTTTTCCACTTAAAGACTCCGGTATCGTATCGCAACCTCAAACGTATGGGATGTGTGGGGCCAGCTAACTTGGTGACGGCTCAACGGCTCAGTGGCCAGCAGATACTTAGCATTTGGAAGGAGAGTGAGATTGAACGAACCTGAACATGTGATGATGTCGCTGGAGCCGGAGCTAACTGCCCGCGTCTTATCGGGCCAGAAGACGGTGGAACTAAGGCGCCGAAGGGTCTGCTTCAAACCTGGGGACCGTGTTTGGTTCTATAGCAAAGTGCCCACCGGGCAGGTCGAGGCGGTAGCTATCGTCAAGAACGTCGTCGAAGGTGCGCCCTCGGAGCTCTGGGCAAGGTTCAAGAATCGCATCGGAATCACGAGGGCCGAGTTTGACCGGTATCTGGGCAACTGTGCTGTTGCGTCCGGGATTGTTCTCGGTGAGGTCACGAAACTCGACCGACGTCTCGACCTCGGGGCGATGCGAAGCGCCGTCGATTCCTTCCAGCCGCCACAGTTCTACAGGAGATTGCGACACGGAAGTGTGGAACTTAGCATGTGCCTGGCGGCGCTTAGGGACGGCTGAGAACCTTGTCGGGCGCACAGCGTCAAGCAGCAGACGTTCGGAGGTGTCGACCAAGGGTCGACCCCTGGAGTTTCTACATATTTTACCCGTCAGCGGCGGCGCCGAAGGCCTGCCAGGAGGGTTTGAGCCCCAGCGGAGCCAGCAAATCGGGGTTTTCGACCATTTCTTTCCGCAACAGCGCCACCAGATCCAGACAAGAAGGCCTCTTTGCCTTTTCCCTCCATTTCGGCAGCGGCGCATAGGCCTCTCCGCGCCCCGGACCATACGCCAGCAACGACGCCAGCAGCAAAGCGCTGTACGCCGCCACCGCCAATACCGGTTGCTTCGGGACCGCCGTCTCGCTCCATAACTGCGCCTGTCCCACGCCCAACGTGTCCTTCTCTTCGCGGTGGTTCACCTCGATCTGCCAACGGTCGAAATAGATCTGCAACAGCTCGCGCGCCTGGCTGGCGAGGTCCGTCGTGAGTAGATACGCCGGCTGGCGGTAGTACATCTTGCTCGAAAGGCGCTTGCTATAGGGGGTCGGCGCGACCACCAACAAACGCAACGGCGTGCGCCGCGCCCCGCCCTGCCAGTACACCTCGTTGACCTCTTTATAACGGATCTTGCGGCGCTTGCCGCCGTAGAATAGCTTGGTCGTTTTCCAGACGATCGTCTCGTCGCGGCGCACCTGTTCGGGGCGGAACTTTTCGACCCCATAGAAGCGTCGCGAGCCGGTCGGCGCGGCTTTGCACAGCACAGCGTCCAGGCGCGTGCGAGCGATGAGCTCGGTGCGATCGCGCGGCGCCAGGAAAACGGTGCGGTTGCTGAAACTGCCGTCAAGCGACAACACCATCTTCTTGGCGATCCCGCCGGCGGCATCCAGCGCAGCCCGCAGCGGCGCCATCATGTCGACTAAACGTTGCGAGATGCGACAGCGCTTGCGCGCTTGTTCGTACTGCTCTCGCTCGGCGTCGCCGGCGCGTTTGCCGGGACGCTTGGGAACCGGCGCACATTCAAAACGCACCGGCAAGGCCCGCGCGCCGGTCTTGCCGCCGCGATCGAAGGGAACCAACAACGACGCTTGCAAGTAGCGCAACCCCAGCATCAAGTTCGCGTGAAACGGCGGCGAGAGCGGATCGTGTTGATAAAACGCCTGCTTGATCCTACGCCCCGTCTTGCGCAAGCGCGTGTCGTCGATCGCCACGCCCACCAACCGTGAGCGGCAAAACCCCAAGGCGCGCTTCCACACCGGCGCGAACAACTCTTGCGGACGCCACTTGCAGCGCTCGTGCAAAAAATAGTCCGCGCTCCAGCTGTTTTGCTCGCCGCCGTTGGTCCAAATAATGCGCGAAAGCGTGCGGCGGCCCAGGCAAACCAGGCCTCCCAGGCCTTGGCGCACCGCGCGTCGATGCGTGCGTTGCTGGGGAAAGGCGCGCCTCCAATCAGCGCTGATCGACAGGAACTGAGGAAGCAGCATGGGAACCTCCAGGGGACAGCTAATCCGGGCCGCGTAGCTAATCCGGGCTACGCAGCGCGAAAGTGTTCTTCGCGGTGCGCACAAAACGGTCGCCGCGAGCGATCTTCTTCGACAGCGCCGAGACGAGGCTTTCGCGGTCAACCGCACGGGAAAACCTGGCCTGAATGCCCTCGATCAACTCCGCGATATGCAGCGGACGCTCGGCTCCGGCGAGTATGTCATGGGCCATATCGACCTGAGACATACCTTGAGGCGAAGGGCGCTTGGGCCGGGGAGGGGGTTTCGATCGCAGCCGACGAACGGCGCGCAGCTGAGCATCGAGGGCTGATTCTAGGGTTTCCAGAAGAGTATCGCGGAGATCGTCGGGCATAGGCAGCGGCGCCGAGCGGGGCCAAGAACAGAATAGCTCAATCCTGTCGGTATGTCAATCACTATCTACCGACCTACCTCAACCATGGCCCTCCCCGTCCACAAATGTAGAAACTCCAGGTGTCGACCAAGGGTCGACACGGCAGGCGTGGGCGCCCGCGCCACGTCAGAAGGGTTGGGCGCCGATGGAGCCTGCTAGAAAATCTAGATAAGCCGGGGCGCTGACGCGGTCGAGCTCGGATTGGGCTTGTTGGCGGCGGGTGGAGAGGTGGAGGCGGCGGGAGACTTGGCCGCTGGGGTCTTGGGCGCGGACCGAGGCGATGTGGCCTAGGAGGCGCTTGTTGAGGCGGATGTCTTGGGACTGTTTGGCTTCCAGGCGCTCGTGGTACCCAGCGGTTCCGCATCCAATTTCCCTGAGGGTCGGAAACCATTGATTTAGCGGGTGTTTGGAGCTGGGCCTGTGGTCCGAGCAGATTCGCATTCCTGTTGAGGAGTTGCAGCGCAGTTGGTTCTGGTATATTGTATATATATCAGTTATGAAGACAGCCCCGGCTCGCTCCAGCCTCGCCGATGCCGAGCGTAAGCTGCGCTCCCGCATCGCCCAGCTGGTCCACGGCCGCTGGTTGCTGCATGGCACCGTGGCGCCGCGCCAACGCGTCTGCGGCAAGCCCAACTGTCGCTGCGCCCAGGGTCAACTGCACGCCTCGCTCTATCTGGTGCGCTCGCGCCGGGGAAAGGTGCAACAGCTGTTCGTGCCGCGCAGCTGGGAGCAACGCGTGCGCCAGGCCGTAGCCGACTATCAACAGCTCGAGCGGCTGCTCGAAGAGGTCTCCGAGCGCGAGTGGAAGCGGCTCCAAGACCGCCGGGAGGAGTGACGTTCTTCGACGTCTGATCCAGTACGCGGAGAAGGGTTACGGCCTGCGCAGCCGCCTTCTCGCCGGGGTCTCGGATTCCCGCCCCAAGCCGCGCATCCCCACCCGCGCTGTCGTCGAGTCGACGCTGGCGCTGTTCTGGGCCCGGCTGGGCAGCCTGAACGCTTTGGAAACGCTCGAGGGGGCGCCGTTTTGGAAGAAATGGCTGGGCCGCAAGCTGCCCAGCGCGGACACCATTGGCCGCGTCTACAGCTCGCTCGACACGGCCGTGCTGCGGCAAGCGATTCGGCAGCTGTATGAACGCCTCAAGCGCAACAAGGCCTTGCCCGGCATCGGCGGATTAGGGGTGGCTGTGATCGACGGTCATGAGTCTCACGCCAGCTACCGCCGTTGCTGTGGAGGCTGTCTCGAGCGCCGCATTCAGCGCAGCGACGGCGAACAGCTGCAGTACTATCACCGCCAAGTGACGCTGCAGTTGCTCAGTGACGCGCCCGCCGCCTCGCCATTCAACATCCAAGGCGAACCGCTTCCGCTGTTGCTCGACGCCGAACCGCAACTCCCCGGCGAGGACGAGCTGGCCGCCGCCAAACGTTTGCTCGAACGCGTTCTAGCCGCTTACCCACGGGCGTTTGATGTTGTCTTGGCCGACGCTCTTTACGCCGCCGCGACGTTTGTGAACTTTCTGCTGGCGCACGGCAAGGACGCCGTCATCGTGCTCAAGGACGAGCGCCGCCACCTGTTTCAAGACGTTCAAGGACTGTGGCGAACCCAGCCCCCACAGGCGGGCGAGTATCGCTCACGCGATTGCCAATGGTGGGATCACGAGGGCTTATTATCGTGGCCGCAGGTCGCCCAGCCCTTGCGCGTCGTTCGTTCGGTGGAGACTTGGCGGCGGCGCTCGCAGCTTGACGGCGAGCTCCACGAGCATCAAAGCGATTGGGTTTGGCTAACGACTTTGGGGTCGCGGCAAGTTTCCACGGCGCAGCTGGTGCGCTTGGGCCATCAACGCTGGGACATCGAGAACCGCGGCTTCAACGAGTTGGTCAACGGCTGGCATGCCGACCACATCTACAAGCACGAACCCCACGCCATCGAGACGTTTCTCTTGACGACGTTTCTGGCATTCAATCTCTACCACGCTTTTGTCGCCCGCAACCTCAAACCGTCGTTGCGGCGCGGCAAACCGCGAGTCTTTTGGGCGCGGGTGATGGCGGCGGAGCTGTATCAGGCGGCCACGGGCCCCTCGCCCTAGCACGCGAGTCGACTCCCCCGCCCACCCCGCGCCTGCCAGTAAGCGGCCCTGCCGCAAGAGCCGCCGGGGTGTCTTTGCCCTGCGATTCCCCACCTATTTCCGGGTCAGGACCGCGTGCGAATCTGCTCGTCCTTCACCCCACGCCCCTAAATCCCTCGATTCCCAACTACTTCCGCCTTCTGACTCAGCCTCGTTGCGGAATCGCTGCGTGGTACCAGTCGCTTTCGATGACGGCTTCGCGGGTGAACATGGCGCGGAATTCGGGCGAATGTTCGGTTAGGCCGTCGTGTTCGCCGTGGGCCATGATGGACAGCAAAGCCTGCAATGGCGGGCAAACGGCGTCGGCGGAGCCGTCTTCGAAGTACAGTTTGGCGGTGGTTTGGTGGGCTTCGGTGATGTAGCGGATGCCGTCGGCGAAGGCGTCGGGGCCTTGGGTTTCGGGCTTGAGGATCGCTTCGTCGAAGACCATTGAGGGGTTGTCGAAGACGCGGCCGAAGAAGCGCCGAACGAAGGCGGCGTTGATGCGGTAGCCCAGGCGGCCGGCTAGGACTCGTTGGCCGTTGTGGTCGTAGTCTTCCAGCGGCTCTAGCATTCCGATGGAGATGAGGTGTTGGGGGTCGCGTTCTTGGGCGGTTAGGCGGCACCAGATTTCCGGGACCAGCAGGCTGATGTCGTGGCCAACTTTGACGTCTTGGCCGATGTGGCCGGCCGCGCTCGAGAATCCGCCGAGCCCGGTGAGGGCGTAGCCGACGAAGGCGGCGTTGAGGTCGGCGGCGGGGCGTAGGGCGTTGAAGGGGCCCTTGGTCAATGCGCCTTCGCTGCCGAAGCCGGTGGTGGAGGGGCTTTTGCCGGTGAGGGAGGCGATGAAGTCCATGAAGAGCTCGGGCAGCTCTTGGTAGTGGATGGGGTTGTAGACGGCCAGACCGCGGATGCCGTTAGCGGGGTCGGCGGGGTTGTTGCGCCGCCCGACCAGGACGGCGTTGACGGGCAGATGCAGGGGCTTCGAGGCCGGGATGGCGCGGAACAGGCGGGCGCCCATTTCGGCGGCGTGGCGGTGGATCGGTTCAACCAGGTCGGGGCGGTCTTGTAGGTAGCGGGGTTTTTTGGTTGGCGCCCCGTTGATGAGGCGGGGGTTGGCGGAACAGACGACGTAATCGTTGGTGGTGTAGGCGCGGCGCAGGAACTGCTGCATGGGCTGCGAGAACTGGTCGAAGTCGGCGGCCTTCTGGGTCATTGCGAAGACTTCTTCGCGGGTGAGGGGTTCGAAGTTTGAGATGAAGGATCCCGTCTGGGCAAGGTCGAATTCAGCCTGCTTGTCGAAGCCGCGGTGAACGGCGTCGTCGGGGCGCTGGAAGAGGCGGTATTCGCAGTTTTCGGCGAACTTTAGACTTTCGCCGGGTTCGTCGGCCAGACCGGAGAGGTGGCGGCGGGGGACGATGGTCGAGGCGGAGATGTCGTCTTCGGTCTGGATTTTTTCGGCGGCTACGAAGTCTTGGCGGCACTTGAAGGTGCGCCAGGTGTGTTCGCCGCGCAGGCCGACGCGCAGGTAGGTTCCGACGAGCTTGCGTTCGCCGTACTTGAGCTCGTGGCCGGAGTGGCCGTTGATAATGTCGACGGAGAAATGGTCGCGCCAGTTGTCGCCCCACTCGGGTTTGTAGAAGCGCTTGATGATGAAGACGATGGCGTAGACGTGGTTGGGGATGCGCGCGAGCCACTGGCGGTATTCGTCTGAATGCTGGGCTGAAGGAGTGAGGAGCTTGACGACGCTGCCAAGCGATCGGGCGTCGCTGAGCACGGGGCGGGTCTTGCGGGTTTTGTAGACTTCACGAAAGCCGGTATCGGGCGGCCAGCGGTCGGAGTAGTCGCGCTCGAAGATCTCTTGGACTAAGTCGAGGTCTTTGGTGACGTCGGCGACGAAGAGCGGGCCGTAGATCATGTAGTCGCGTAGGGACTTGCTGATTTCGCTCTTGCCGCCGCCCGAGACGGTGCAGGGTTTGTGGCAGAAGACGCCTTCGCCGATGGTTCCGCGCAGGCGCCAGGAGGGGGCGGCGGGGTGCTTTTCCATGCGGATGCGGTAGCCCGACGGCGCCATGTAGATCTTGCCGGGCAGTAGCGGCAAGGAGTGGCGCCGGCCGTCGCGGGTCCAACTGATGTCTTGCGTGCGTAGACTGGCGAAGGCGGCTTCGGGGATGTAGTAGAGATCGGGGTGCTCGCGATCTTGGCCGTAGCCTTCGGCGGCGCGCTCGATGGAATCGGGGTAATCGGCGAGAACATCCGAGAGGGTGCGGCCGTTGTACTTGCGGGAGTTGACTTGGAATTCGTCGCCCAGGCTGTAACTGGCGAAAGCGATGGCGCCGCCGGCGTGTTCCTCCTCGGCGTTACCCATCAAGTTGGCGGCGTAGCTGATTTGGGTCTTGACTTCCTTTTTGCAGTAGCCGTAGTAGTTGTCGGCGATGAGGGTGACGATGACGCCTTCCGCGGTGCGGCAGGTGAGTTTGAAGGGGGCGCCTTCGTTGTAGAGCTCGCTCTCGTCCTTCCAGCACATGCCGTCACGCCGCTGGCGTTGGGTGGCGTCGTCGTAGTGGGGGAGACCGACTTGCTTCTTGGTGGCGCGTTCGAGGTGGGGGGCGAGGATAACGGCGCCGGTATGGCCGGACCAGTGTTCGACGTCGAGGGCGTCGTCGTTTTCAGGCAGGTAGGGGTCGCCGGCGTTGCCGAAGATGGATTCGACGAAGTCGAGGTTGCTGACCAATCCGCCGGGCGCGAAGAAGCGGATTTCCATGCGCTTTTCGGGGGAGAAGCCCTCGATGCCGGGGGAGACGAGGGGACGCAAGAGGAGGGAGACCAGGCAGTTCGCTGACAAGTTGAATGGCAGCTCGCACAGCTCAGGCGGGGGCGCGACGGCGAGGCGGAAGAGCTCGGCGAAGACGTTCCGCGGGACGGCTTGCTTGTCGGCCGGGACGGGCAAGCCGCCTTCGACAACGTGGAAGGTGCCCTGGGTGGTGCGGCGATCGTTGCGAGAGTTGTGCAAGACGCCGTTAGCGACGCGGAAGGAGCTGACGAGGTCGGAGTGGAATTCGTGGCCGTCGGCTGGCAGCGAGAGCTCGCGGGCCATGCCGTGGCGGTCGAGGACGAGGGTGTGGGCGGGGAGGCGCAGGGGTCGGCCCAGGTGGTCGGTTAGAAATGCCTCGATGCGATCGTCAGCGGCGCAACGGTGGTCGTGTAGCAGCCGGGTCTTCTCGCGGTGGCTTTCGAGCAGGCCCTGGGCGATGTCGGCAAAATCTCCCACGGTGGCGGGGAGACCGTTGGCGATGAGCTGGAGGTTGACGTAGCGCAGCAGTCGGCGACGTTCCCGGGCACGGTCGCGCGGGGTGGAGTTGTAGTCGAATCCGAGAGCGCGCTTGAGGTTCATGTCTGGGCTAAATCCTTTTGGATCAGGAGATTCCAATTATCGTGAGGAGTGTCGGGTTAGCGCAAGCGGTTCCCTGAGAGTGGCCGATCGTGCTACTGTGAGAATAAGAGGGATCAAACGAATTGGCTAGCCGATCGAATACGAAGTTCCAAAAACGCCAGAAAGAGCTTGCGCGGGCTGAGAAGCGTAAGGACAAGGCGGCGAAGAAGGAGCGTCGGCTGGCAGGCAAGGAAGTGAATCCGGGCGGGCCGCCGATCGAGGCGATTGATCCCGCGGATTTGGGGCTGCCGGAGTTGTCCGAAGCGGTGGCTGAAGAGGAAGAAGCTGAGGCGGCGGTTTCTTAGGCTGAGGTCAATTTGAGCCGACACCGGCGCCGCCAAAACCCCGCCCGACCCGACGTGGCGTAGGGCCTTGCCGTGCCGCCACGTCGCTTGGTCGAGCAACGGCTGTAGCACTCTCCAGCAACCGCTCCCTCCCGGTCGCGGCTCCGGGTGCGGCGCTTCCGTCGGTGTTGAAGGCCTCACGCGAATACTTCTTTGAATCTGCCTATTGACGCGCGGAAGCCGTCTTCGAAGGTTCCGCCGTCGGGGCGGTAGACGCTCTCGAGCGAAATCGCGCCGGTATAGCCGTCGGCCCTCATGGCGGCGGCTAGGTCTTCGAGTCTTGGGCCCATCTGACCGTGACCTAACTCCCTTTGCTGGACATAGGCCTTGGGGATGTCGACGGCGACGTCTTTCATGTGCAGGTGGCAGAGGTAGCCGCCGCGCAGGGATTGGTAGCCGTCGGGGTGGGCCTGTTCGTTGCAGTAGAAGCTGTTGCCGGGGTCCCAGAGGATCTTGAGGCGGTCTGAGCCGAGTTGGTCGATGAGCTTTCGGCCGAGGTAACAAGACGTGACCATGGCGTTGTTGCCGGTTTCGACGGCGATGGTGATGTCGCGGTCTTCGGCGAGTTGGGCCGCGGGGGCCATCAGAGTGAGGAGCTTGTCCCAGGCGCCGTTGGAGACGTTCCAGACTTCGGACCCGTGGTCGCCGAAGAGGATCATTTCCTTGCGGAAGCTCATGGCGCGGACGATCGGGCATCCGACCGCTTTGGCCATGTCGATGGAGCGGCGAAGGGCGTCCATGTGCTTGGTGTGTACGCGGTCGCCGACCGCGGTGTCGCCGACGCCGACGCCGCCGAAGATGTGGCGCGAGATGCAGGGGACTTGCATCTTGTAGCGCGCCAGGAGGTCTTGGGCGCGGCCGAGTTGGGCGTCGTCGAGGTCGCCGACTTCTTTGTCCCAGAGGAACTGCAGCTCGGCCTGGGTGAGGCCGAATTCGCTCATGACTTCGAGGGCGTGCTCGAATTCGCGGCTGATGCCGTCGGTGATGACGCCGAGCTTCACCAGGTCACCTCGGTGTCGGCGATTTGCTCGAGCAGTTTGACGATTGCCCAGTTGTCTTCATCGGGGAACATGGAGATTCCCGATTGGAACATTTCGTAGGCCGTCGATGCCATGTGCATGGGGACGCCGTTGTCGCGAGCGAGCCCCATTGAGATGCCGAGGTCCTTGTACATGGTGGTGATTTGGCTGCCGGTTCCCTTGAACTTGCGCTCCATGATGAGCTTGGCGCAGTTGTCGAATAGGCCGCAGCCGACGCCGCTGGAGCTGATGACGTTGTAGAGTGTTTCGCCCTTGACGCCGGCTTTAGCGCCGAGCACGAGGGATTCGAAGATGGCGGCGAAGACGCTGCCGATCATGGCTTGGAGGGATGCTTTGACGGTTTGGCCCATGCCGATCTCGTCGCCGACGTGATGGATGACTTTGGAGACCGAGTCGAGGACATCGCGGTTGGATTCGAGGATGTCGGGTTTCGCGGCAGTCATCAGGGTGAGCGAGCCGCCCTCGGCGCCGGCGAGGCCTCCACTGACGGGGGAGTCGATGAGCTGGATTCCCTTGGCGGAGAGCGGGGCTTGGAGACCTTTAACGTCGGAAGGCGAGATGGTGGCCGAGATGATGACGGTCGAGCCGGGTTTGAGGCCGTGGATGAGACCTTCGTCCCCCAGGACGACTTCTCGGACTTGGGCGCCGTTGAGCACCATGACGAAGACGGAGTCGCTCGACTTGGCCAGAGTCGTGCAGTTTGCAGCGCGTTTACCGCCGGATTGTTCGAGTAGGGCGAGGCGTTCTTGGCGCAGGTCGAAACCGGTGAGGGGGAAGCCGGCATTGAGGATGTTGCGGGACATGGCGAGGCCCATGTCGCCGAGGCCGGCGAAGCCGATGGTTTTCATCTGTTCTCCTGGGGATTGGGGACGGGAAGGAATCGGCTATTTTAGCCTAGTGCGGATGGGCGAGATTCGGACCTTGGTCGCAGGTATCCGACCCGGAGCCGCGCGCGTTAGCAAGCGGTTGCTCGAGAGGGCTACAGCAGTCGCTTGCTCAGGCAACCGCTTGCTTCCGCGCGCGGCTCCGGGTCGGAGGCCTGCACTGGGGCGGGCGGGTCCCTATAATGCCGGAATGTTGCGATTCGCCGCGGTTGCCGTCATCCTTTCGAGCAGTATGGCTATGGCTCAGGCTGTCGATGAACCGATTCGGGTGATTGCCTTTGGGGCGCCCCCGGACGATTGCGATATTCGCGCGGCGGGTTTGGCGGCGAAATATGCGGAGGCTGGACACTTGGTCAAGTTCGTCTCGCTGACTAATGGAGACGCCGGGCATCAGTCCGAGGGCGGCGGGATGCTGGCGGATCGGCGGCGCGCCGAGGCGACCGAGTCGGCGCGGCGGTTGGGGATCACCTACGAAGTCCTCGACAATCACGACGGCGAGCTGATGCCGACGCTGGACGTCCGGGAGGAGGTCATTCGCCAGATACGCGAATGGAACGCGGATGTCGTGCTGGGGCCGCGTCCGAATGACTACCACCCCGACCACCGCTACACGGGCGCGCTGGTGCAGGATGCGTCGTACATGGTGACTGTCCCGAACTTGGTCACCGACGCGCCGGCGATTCGGAAGAATCCGCTGTTTCTCTACTACGGCGACCGGTTTAAGAGACCGAACCCGTTTCGCCCGGATATTGTCGTGGCGATTGATGACGTCATCGAAAAGAAGTATCGCGCGCTCGACTCGCATGTTTCGCAGTTCTATGAATGGCTCCCTTGGCATGCGGGGCAGCTGGACTCGGTGCCGCGTGAACGGGGGGCGCGGTTGGAGTGGCTCAAGACTAAGCGGCGGTTTGACGTGTCGCCGGATTGGGGGGAGGCGCTACGGAAGCGCTACGGGGAGCGGGCCGGGGCGATCAAGCATGCGGAGGCGTTCGAGATTACCGAGTATGGGCTACAGCCGGATGAGGAGACGATCCGGCGGCTGCTGCCGTTTTTTGAGTGAAGTCAAAGCTCCAAGACTCGCCTCAGCGCCTTCTCTACACGGTCAATCTCCTCCTGGGTTAGCACGCCGATATTTTCCCTCAGCCTCTGCTTAGCGATTGCGCGCACTTGATCGATGACGGCGACGTACTCCCGCCCATCGCAATGCACGACAACGTGGAGCGGAGGCTTTCGGTTCGGAGTGCCTGACAGCGGCACCGCCACAACCGTCTTGCGATGCTCATTTACAAGGTTCGTCGACAGGATCAAGCAGGGACGAGTCTTGGCGATCTCGGAGCCGACGGTTGGGCCCAGTTCCACCCACCAAACTTCACCGCGAAGGGGTATGTGACCAGGGTTCGTCAATATCATCCTCTAGCCTGTCGAATTCTGATTCAATCGCTTGAATGTCGGGGTCGTTGTTGGCCTCGAGGCAGGCCTCGATCAGCTCCTGATCCTCCGCGGACAAGCGCTGTTCCAGGGCCCGAGAGATGAACTGTGACCGTTCCCTGGAAGGGACTCTTCGGACGAATTTCGAGGCTAAGTCCTCCGGCAGGGAGAATGTCATCTTTCTGGCCGCCATACTCCCATAATACCACCAACTTGACCGCCGCCTGCTCGGCCGGTCGGCGGGTTTGCGGGCGAACAATCTGACCGGTGTGACCGACGTCGAGGTCTTTATCGGGAGCTCGTTGGCGTCGCAGTATCCGGACTCGGACGGCGACCATGATAACGGCTTGGCGACGCGGCGCTGGGACCGGACCTATAGCGACAACCTGACGCTGGGGGCCAACCAGTGCGATATCGAGGTCGTGACGTCGGCGCCGAGCGGGGGATGTACGACCTGTGACGTGAGGCTGCGGACCACTGGCGGGGCGGGGTCGACGATGTATGTGTGCGAGGCGGGGAGTTGGGCAGCGAAGTGAGGGGGGTGGTTGTCCGTTGTCCGTTGACCGGAAGAGGGCTGCCCCTGAGGCCAGCTTTTAACCATGGGGCAGCCCTCTTCCGGTCAACGGGGAACGGTCAACGGGGAACGGTCAACGGAAGTAGGAGGGTCTTATGCGGATGTTGGTGTTGGCGGCGGTGGTTGTTGGGGGCGTTTGGGGGCAGCACCGAGCGGCGGTAGACGGCGTCGTTACGGATGAGCAGGCCGATGCGCCCCGAACGTTGAGCCGGGAGCAGAGGGCAGAGTATCTTGAGCTTGTGGTGGCGGCGCAGGCGGCAGAGCTGGAGGAGCTGCGGACGCAATTGGCGGCGCGGGCGGCGATTGAGAAGGTGGAGCGGGCGCGCGAAGAGGCGATGGGTAGGATTCGCGAGTGGTTGGCGGGGGTTGCTGGCGGGCGGGAAGATTGCACGCCGCGGCTGGATACGGGGGAGTGGGTGTGCGGCAAGCCCGTGAACCGTTCCGTGGGCTAGCATTGGCGAGGGCTATGTGCCGTTCTAGTTGGGGTCAATCGAACAGCGCCGCCGTGAGTGACGAACGCTCCGGGCGGCCCCAGGTGGTCGCAGCCGTGCGCGGCTCGAGGGGGAGGCCAAGAGCGGCTTCCAGGTCCCCGGAGCGCGTACCTGACCGGAGCGGATAAGGGATTCGCTCAATGCAACACCGCTAGTGGCGCGACCGGTCACCAGGATGGTCTTCCACTTTCAAGGGTTCATCCCGTTTCGGGTACCAAGAGAAGAATAGGTCCTGATCAACTTGCTCGTCATGCTCGCCTGACATCTGAATCGTGATCTTCCAATCTCCTGCCACCCTGCGTGTCACCCTCGTAGATGAGGATACGCAGCTACTCAGTTCAAAACCATCCTGGATGCTCTGCACCACGGGGAAAGATTCTTTCTGAAAGCGCTTCGGATCTACAACTGCTTTCGTGGCGATAACGCTGATTCGAGGTCCTGAATCTCTAACAAACCTCCCCTCGTCCCAGAACTGCAAACCGATGACCTTCAAACCGACGCGCTGTATGGGCTCCTTGCTGAAGTTTACTGGTCGCACGGACAACAGTTGACCTCGGTCAGTATCGGGCGACCATTCGACGCAAAGCATACCAGCGAGTCTACGGTCCACGTAGTTGCCGACTCGTCCGGGGCGGGTCCCTTGGGGCCGGGGTGCCGCGGGTGCTGAATCGACCTTATACCAGTCCGGGTTGATTGCAGTTTCGACCGTTGCTGGCGGGATGGCGATTTCGGGCGGCCCTCCGGGCTTCGCCGCTAAAGCTTTCTTGTCTTCTTTTGCGCCAATTCGCCAGAGCCACATCACGCCGATAAAGGGCACAATGATGTTGTCGTACTCGACTATGAAAGCCCAGATCGGATACCAGATTTTCAGCGCGAAATCCATCGCTGATCCAGCCTGGAGACCAGTGTAGACCCATGACGCCACGGGCTTTATTGCCACCCACCAAAGGGCCAGCAAGGGGGGAATCGACTTCCATCGAACCCTGCGGCGAATCCAACCCGACAGTTCCACTCACGCGAGGCGATCACTAAGCCAAGCTCTGCGTAAAGCATCTGATTTCACCTCCTCCTCTCACGCCCGCGGCTCGGGCCATTCCCCCTTTCGCCTCTTCAGCTTTCTTGGTCGGCCACCGGTGCCTCGCTTGTTCCAATACGGCCGGGGCGGCGGCCAAATTCCCTCGAAGCGGGCGGCCGTGAAAGTAAGCGCTGGTCCCCAATCTTTGCCCCGACGCTCGTAGAAGCGAATCAGCGCCTTGATCTCATTTCGCTGACCCTGAGTCACTTGTTTTCACCTCCGCCTCTCCGGTGGCCCATCGAACTGACTCAAGTACGCCTCCGTCTTCTCGCCCACCGTCCTCGCAACCCGCTCGTCTACAATCCCGTTTGAAGGCTCATGGGGTATGCCACGGTTCACGGTCCGCCCAGCTGGTTGCTCGATCAGAATGCGGGTGAAGTTTGGGGAAGCGCACGAAACGGACGCGCTGGCGGATGCGCTCGGCGCGGTTGGCGCGGAGTAAGCGATCGGCGATAGCGGGGTCGGAAACGGCGAAAAGGATCGACCCGACGCCTTCGAAGTTGTAGAGCAGGCCGCGCGGGGCGTGGGGTCCGCCGGGCAGGGTGCGGACTGTGACCCAGCCGGCGGAGTTGGTTTTGGACATGGACGAGGATGAGATGGCGGGTAACGGCGAACCAAAGAGGTCGACGGCGTAACGGTTTTCGAACTCGGGGGCGGGCAGGTCGCGCGAGCGGCAGGAGGCGGCGAAGGGCGGGTAGCGGTCGAGCTGAACGAGGCAGACGCCGCGGAAGTTGGCGAGCTGGTCGGTTGGGGCGGGGGCTGCGAGGATGAGCAGCGCTAGCAGCGTCCGCCGCTTGCTCGGCCGGTCAAATCCGGATGAATGCTTTTCGCTGGTACAGCCACCAGCAGTACCAGAGCACGGCGAACACCGACGCCGCTTGCGCCACGGGTCCGGCGGCTCCTAGAAAAGCGAAGTCGCCGGTGAAAACGCCTAGCGCATCGCGTATCCAGCCCCACAGCAGCATGTGCATGCAGTAGATGAAGATCGAGTTCATCCCCACTACTACCAGCGGGAAGGTCGCTTTGCGCAAGCCCTTCACCTCGACCATCCAGTAGAATGCCAGCAACAGCGCGATCACCAACCCGGTGCTGAGCAGGGTGAACGACGCTGTCCACAGCCGCTTCACCACAGGGTTGAACAGGCTCAGCAGGAAGCCCGCCGCGAAGCAGCCGGCAATCGCCATCCCCATCACCTTCATGCGGCGCTCGTGGCTCACCTTCTGAAGCATCAGATATCCGCACCACACCCCCGCCATGGTCGTCACCGTGCTCGAGATGAAGTTGATCGTGACGTAATACCCGCTGTAGTTTAGCCCGAAGAAGTGGTCGATTCGCTCGCCGATGTTGGCGGTCTGCGACCAAGCGCCGCCAGCGCCCGCAAAGGCGTGGAATAGCGCCGTATGGCCCGCCAAGATCAGCCCGCCGACCACGAACTGCGTCTTCAGCGGCAACTGCATGATCGAGTAGCAGATGAAATATGTCAGCCCGATCTGCGAAAGCACGTTGATCAGCTGGAACTCCGCCTCAGCCCGGCCGACCGAGATCAGCACCTGGCTAATCAGGATCAGAACGATCGCACGGTAGGCGACATGCCGCCAGAGGGCCCGCTGGCCCTTCTCGCGCACACGAAACGCGAACGGCATTGCCAGGCCGACCATGAACATGAAGGCCGGCTGGATCAGATCCCAGAAAACGATTCCCTCCCAGGGGACGTGCCTGAATTGCGCTCCCAGCCAGCCCAGCTGAGGGTGATCCGCAAATGTCGCGAGGCCGAACCCGTGGGCGGCCAGCGCCGTCATGATGAAGCCCCGAAAGGCGTCGAGGGACAGCAGGCGATCCGGCAGGGTTCCCCGTCCTTCGGAAGATTTCTCAACCGGGATCTGGCGGAACTTGGTGGGTTTGTGAACGGCGGTCGACAAAAGCGGGCCTCCCCGGCTGTTGGTTCTAACCGTAGGGAGTGTAACACCGCCGCCCTTGCAGCGCCCCGGCGCAATTGCTAGTGTCAGACTTTGCGCACCCCGGGACCGCTCCGGCGCGTATCAATCAGCTTGAGGACCCTCCTCCCAGCGCTGTTTCTTTTGTTGCCGCCGGCGCTGCAGGCCGCCGCACCGCCCCCGTTCGAACCGGTCAAGGGGCTCGAAATCTACGCCGACACCCAACACAGCAAGGGCTCGATGCGCACCGCCGAGGGCCACGTTGAAATCCGCACCGGCGGCGTGGTCCTCTACGCTGATCAAGCCGAGTACAACGAAGCCACGGGCGAGCTGATGGCTCGGGGCAACGTCCGCTACTGGAATAGCAACGGCAAGGAAGAGATCCATTGCAAGCAGGCCAACTACAACATCAAGACCGAGAAGGGGACTTTCTACGAGGCCTACGGCACTGTTTCATCGGCGACCCAAGCCGGCGCGCGCCTGCTCACTACCGATAACCCCTTCTACATTGAGGGCCCACTGATATTCAAATCCGGCGAGCGCTACACGGTCCAGGACGGATTGGTGACCAACTGCGACCCCGACGACAAGTGGTGGACCATGCGCTCCCCCAAGACGCACATCAGGCCCGGCAAGTCGGCGACGATCAAGAACGGCGTCTTCCGGCTGAAAGGGGCGCCGATCTTCTACTTCCCGTACTTTAAGAAGTCGCTCGAGCGTGTCCCGCGCCAGTCGGGGTTTCTTACGCCGTCGGTCGGAACCAGCTCGCGCTTTGGGTTCGTCGCGGGGCAGTCTTACTATTGGGCGATCAACCGCAGCTACGACGCCACGATCGGGGGCACGCTGTACAGCGCTCGTGGTCTCGCCTCCAACGTCGCTTTTCGCGGACGCCCGACCAAGAACTCGACCTTCGACGCCAGTTTTTTTGGGGTCAAGGACCGCGGCTTCAAGACCGACTCGGGCGATCGCATCAAGCAGGGCGGGCGTACGCTCAAGCTCAAGGGAACCGCGCTGTTCCCAGGCGGCTTCCGCGCGGTCGCCGACATCACCATGCTGAGCTCGCTCGAGTTCCGGCAGGCTTTCACGCAGTCGTTTGAGGAGGCCGTGCAGTCGCAGGTGCGCTCGATCGGCTTCATTACGAAGAACTTTTCGACGTTCTCGATCAATGCTTCGGTGCTGCGCGACGAGAATTTTCAGAGCGTGGAGCGCGGCGATACGGTGATCTTGCGTAAGCTCCCGAGCGTGGAGTTCAACAGCCACGACCGCCAACTGTTCAAGGGGCCGGTCCCGCTGTGGTTCAGCTTCGACAACTCGTTTGACCTGGTGAGCCGCTCGCAGCTGGCCTTTCAGACGCGCAAGTTCGTCCAGCGCGGAGACTTTTACCCGCGTGTGATGTCGAATTTTTATTGGAAGGGGTTTCACGTGACGCCAACGCTTGGGGCGCGCTACACCTCCTACGGGCAGAGCTTTCGCAACGGCTCGATCACGGGGTCGAATGTTTCGCGTACGACCGGGGAGGTCTCTGTCGACATCGCTCCGCCGGCGCTGCAGCGAATCTACAACGGCCCCAAGTGGCTGGGAGACAAGATCAAGCACGTTATTGAACCGCGGTTGCGCTACCGCTATGTTCGCGGCGTTGAAGATTTCGACGTGGTGGTTCGCTTTGACGACCGCGACATTCTCAACAACACCAATGAGGCGGAGATTTCCATTACGAATCGGCTCTACTCGAAGCGAGAGTCGACGGGGTTGGTACGTGAGGTGTTGAGTCTGGAGGTTTGGCAGCGGCGCTACTTTGACGCTGAATTCGGCGGGGCGATCGCTCCGGGGCGGCGCAACGTGCTGAGCTCATCGCTCTACCACAGCCCGTTCGCTTTTATTGACCGCGCGCGCAACTACTCGCCGATCTCGGCCGCGTTGCGAACGCAGCCGACCCATAAGATGGGTCTGGAGTGGCGCACCGATTACGATCCGCTGCGTGAGAAGATCGTGAACTCGAGCGTGAGCGCGAACTACCAGGTCCACCCGCTGCTGCTGCTCGAGACCGGCCACTATGCGGTGCGGGCGCCGACGACGTTGTCGCCGCCGACCAATCAGGTGCGCACGATGGCGCGTATTGGAGACTTTAACCGGCGAGGTTGGAACGCGGCGGTCTCGAATATCTACGATTACCGCCAGGGGATCTTTATCTACACGGCCTCGCAGATCAGCTACAACACCGACTGCTGCGGGTTCGGGTTCGAGGTGCGGCGCTTTGCGATTGGGCCGACGCGCAACGAGAATCAGTTTCGGATTAGCCTCTCGATTGCTAACGTGGGTTCATTCGGAACGCTGCGCCCGACGGAGCGACTGTTCTGACCTGGCGGCCCCGGAAGGGTCGTAGGGGCGCGACATTTCGCGACCTTGGGCTTACACGCGCTGCATAGGTTCGGATCGAACCGGGCGCCGTTACAGCTTTGGGCGCCGAAGGGCGCGACATGTCGCGCCCCTACAGTACCTAGTGCCATTCCCTAAGAAATACGCCGAAGTCGTCGCCCGCATTCGCATCCCCGCGGGCTTCTTGATCGCCGCCCTCTTCCTGTGGTTCGCCCAGCCTAGCTGGCTATCCTTCCAGTTCGGCGCCGTGGTCGCACTAGCCGGGCTTGCCCTGCGCGCCTGGGCCGCCGGACATCTGCGCAAGAACCAGCAACTCGCCACCTCCGGCCCCTACGCTCACGTCCGCAACCCGCTCTATGTCGGCAGCGTCATCGTTGCAGCGGGATTCGGTCTGGCCGGGGCGCACCTTGGGGCCGCCCTCGCGTTGCTCGGGTTTTTCGTCCTCTTCTACCTCCCCGTGGTCGAAGAAGAAGAGGCCCACATCGCCAAAATCCTCGACGGCTTCGACGACTACCGCCAACGGGTTCCCCGCTTCTTCCCGGCTTTCACTCCGCAACATCCGCAACCGGATTCCTTCGATCGCAGTCTCTACCTCAAGAACCGCGAATACGAAGCCCTCGCCGCCTTCCTCATCGTTATGGCCGTGCTGGCAAGCAAAGCGTCAAAGCTCGTCTGATAGCCTGATCTCAACGCCCCTCTTTCGCCGCGAATGACCGCCCCTCCCAGCCACACAACGACGCTCAGCGCCGTCCTTACGGGATTCGTCCTTGATCCTCGCCGCACCCTGGTCCGGTACTGGAACTGGAAGTCCGCCGTGATGAGCTCGCTCGTCCGGGGGGCCATCTTCTTCGCCGTCAACGTCACCCACAGCCTCGAAGCGGGCATCTCAGCCTTCATCACCGAGCTCGTCTTGCGCGGCTCGATCTCCGGCTTCTACGGCGCAATCACCCAAAACCTAAGCTACGTCCGTCCCGTTTGGAAGTCCGCCCTCGGCGCCCTGATTCTACTGCCGGTGGCGAACCACGTTCTCGAATTCATCGCCCACTGGGCGCGCGGAACCGAAAAACTTTGGGAGTCGATTATTGCGTCGGTGTGCTTTACGGCCCTCTCTTCGCTCTACCACGTCTTCATCATGCGCCGCGGCGTGATGATCGTCGGCGACGGTAGCCAGTCCCTACTTAGGGACCTGGCAATCGCCCCCAAGTACGCGGTCCTGTTCGCCGCCTCGCCTTTCACGGCTTTCTACAAATATTGCAAGAGCCGCGGGAGCACGAAAGAAAGCCGATAAGAAGGCAGTGGAGCGCCTCGCACTCTTCCTGCTCGAAGCCGCGATCGTAAGCTGTTGGGCGGTTCAGCTATGGCAAGCCGGAGTCGCTCGAAAGCGCCCTGCTGCTGGCCTACCTCTTGGTCGGCGCCGCGCTGGCATGGGGGGCCCTCATCGTCTACGGCCTCCGAGAGACTATGCCAGGCGCGGTGAAGCTCTACTCGCAGGTGTGGGAATCGACTCGGCCGATCTATTGGATCCTGCACATCCTGGTCGTGATTGAGCTCTTCGTCGAGCTCTTCCGCCCCTTCAGCGGCATCGAGCGGCTGGGCCGATGTTCTTGCGCGTAGCGGTCGTCGTCGGCGTCACGATTGGGCTGGTCGCCTATTGGGCGCCCGCGGCCGAGGGTTGGCTGAACCAGACCTGGGGCCGCCACGACTCCGCCGCCTATATCTCGCTTACCGTCGTCTGCTTCGGGATGCTCGTATTCAGGCGAACGTTTCGGTTGGAGCCCTGCCGAAACTGGCGGGCGACGACTTCCGCATTGGGACTCTACTTCTTCGGCGGCGCCATGCTGTCAGTCCTGACCGTCTGGTTCGGGAAAGAATTCGTGCTCGCCCGCGACCTGGTTGGATTGCTGATGGCCAACGTCGCGTTTGGTTGGGGGGCTAGCGCGTCCGAACCCGCAATAGGCCAAGAGTGGCGTGCAGGCAGCCTCCGGAGCCGCGACCGGAAGGGAGCGGTTGCCCGAGAGTGCGAATATTGGCTGCCCACTCAAGCAACCGCTCCCTTCCGGTCGCGGCTCCGGGTCGAACCCAGTCTCCAATCGCTTGCCCCAGCACGGCCGCGAGTCGTACCCTGAGAAACCGCTTATGAAAGTCGTCCATCTCGCGGCTCTGGCCGCCGCCTCGGCGCTGGCGCTCTCGGCGCAGCATGCCGACGTCAACCCTTTCAACTCTAGACAAGACCTCGAGGAGGGCATGCGCCTGTACCGCACCAGCTGCGGCGTGTGCCATGGCATGGAGGGCAAGACCGGCCGCGGCGCACGACTCGCGGTGAGAAACCACCGTCTTGGCAACACTGACGCCGAGCTATTCCGGGTGATCGCCAACGGCGTTCCCGGGACGGAGATGCCAGGCCTGTGGATGGATGAGGACGCCGTCTGGAAGATCCTTCTTTTCGTCCGCACACTCGAGGTCAACGCTGGTGAGGCCTGCGGCGCCAGCCCAGGCGAGGCCGCCAAGGGCCGCGAGGTTTTTGAGAGCTTCTCATGTGCGGCCTGCCACATAGTCAACGGCGAGGGCGGCCGGCTCGGGCCTGATCTGACTTATATCGGCGTCAACTACGGGCGCGACCAACTCCGGGATTCGCTGCTCGAGCCCGAGAAGGATATCGGGGTCAAGTACCAGGCCGTGCGGGCGGTCCACAACGGCGCCACGATCGAAGGCGTGCTGCTCAATCACAACGACTACACCGTCCACCTCTTCGACATGCGCGAGAACATCCGCTCCTTCTCACGAGACGAGCTCGACAGCTTTGAGAGACTCGACAAATCGCTGATGCCGGCCTACGGCCAATTGAACGACGGACAAATGAACGACCTGCTGACCTATATGTGCAGCCTGCGGGGCTTAACTAAATGACGCGAACAATACTCGTCTTGCTCGGCTGCGCGTTGGCATTGACAGCTCAAGTCACCACTCAAGACCTGCTCAATGAAGAGTCCGACGGCGCGGAATGGCTGTCAAACAACGGCGGCTACGCGAGCTGGCGCCACAGCCGGTTGACCGAGGTCACGCCAGCTAATGCCGCGGGGCTCCAGCTCAAGTGGGTGCACCAGCACAAGTACGCCGAGAAGTACGAAACGACGCCGCTCGTGCACGACGGCGTGATGTATATCACCACTCCGCCGAACCATGTCTACGCTCTCGACGCCGCCTCGGGCGCGGGCCTGTGGCACTACGAGCGGCAACTGCCGGCCAAGATCGTGGCGTGCTGCGGCCAGGTCAACCGCGGGCTGGCGATCCACGGCGACGCGCTCTTCATGGCCACGCTTGACGCCTACGCCATCGCGCTCGACCGCAAGACCGGCCGGGTCCTGTGGGAGACAAAGATGGCCGAATACTCCGAGGCCTACTCCGGGACGCACGCGCCGCTGATCGTCAACGACCTAGCGATTGTCGGCGTAGCCGGGGCCGAATACGGCATCCGGGGCTTCATCGACGCGTTCGACATCAAGACCGGTGAGCGCCGCTGGCGTTTCCACACCATTCCCGGCGAGGGCGAATTCGGCAACGACACCTGGGAGGGCGACTCCTGGAAGACTGGCGGCGGGTCGATTTGGGTGACGCCGTCGTATGATCCGGAGGCGAACTTGATCTTCGCCGGCATCGGCAACCCCGGCCCGGACTGGAACGGCGATGTTCGCATGGGCGACAACCTCTTCAGTGCGTCTGTCGTCGCCCTTGACGCCGACACGGGCAAGCGCAAGTGGCATTTCCAGTTTACACCGCATGACGTCCACGACTGGGACGCGACCCAGGTCATGGTTCTGATCGACAAGGAACTCGAAGGCAAAGACCGCAAGCTCCTGATCACAGCTAACCGCAACGGTTTCTACTACGTCCTCGACCGCATCACGGGCGAGTACCTGCTCGGCAAGGAATTCATTTATCTCGACTGGGCGACAGGGCTCGACGAAGCCGGCCGACCGATGCGCGTCCCCGACAAGGAGCCCAGCGCAGAGGGCACTCTCGTCTACCCCCACGTCGGCGGCGCAACCAACTGGATGAACCCAACCTACTCGCCTATCACCGACTTGTTCTACGTCACAGTCCGCGAAGGCCCCGCCATGTATTACAAAGGTCCGGCGGACTACCGCCCGGGCACGCGCTTTTGGGGGTCGATGTTCGTCAACGAGGGCTACACCGATGACTGGTTTGGAGCGGTTCGCGCGTTCAACCCGCTAACCGGCGAGAAGGTATGGGAGCACAAGCAGACACGGGGGGCTTGGTCGGGGCTCATGTCCACAGCGGGCGGGGTCGTCTTCGCCGGGTCCGCCGAGGGTTACTTCAAAGCTCTCGACGCCGAGACGGGAAAAGACCTTTGGCACATTAACCTCGGCGACCGCATCGTGGCCGCGGCGATGACCTACGAGAGTAAGGGGCGCCAGCTCATCGCGATCCCCTGCGGGCATACTTTGTTCGTGTTTGGGCTGCCCTAGACTAAGAGATATGGCGACGGCGACCGGTCGATTCTCGACGCTCGAGGAATTCGAGCAGATGACCGATGACACGGTATACCACGAGCTCAGTGAGGGTGAACTGATCGAGTCGCCGTTTCCCTACGCATTGCAGTCGTGGGTCAAGACGGAGCTGCTGCGGTCACGCCTGCAAATTCACCGATACGAATTCGATCGCTGACGTCATGCCGAGCTTGGGCTATATGCTGTCTCAGGATCCGCCGACCGTTCGTGTGCTTCAACTATCGGTTGTGGAGTCCGGTCGCCTCAATGGCTGTCAAGGCTGGCCTCGATTTGGTCCTGACGTGGCGTTTGAATTCCCTTCATCCGTAAACACGCCGTCCGAGGTCAACGCCAAAGTCCAGCAGTTTCTGTGTGCGGGAACTAAGGCGTTCATCGTCATCGAACCGGAGTCACGGACCGCGCAGATAAACCGCCAGGATGGAAGCAGTCTGATGGTGGTGGGCGGCAGTTCGATCGAAGTCCCCGAAGCGCTGCCCGGCTGGTCGGTGGCCCTCAGGGATGTGCTCCCCCGGCGTCCCGAGCACTCCGTGTGAGCGGCAGCGGGATGGAGTCCCCGTAGAGCCAAGGTCGAAGACCCGGGCAGGGCGGCGTGGCTGCGCAGTCTTGCCTTCGTTTGTCGCCGACGATTCACCGGCCGCTGACTTTGCGCATCGGCTAAGCTATGTGGGCAATGCCGGAAAAGACTTCTCGCCGAACCCTTCTCAAAACCGTCGCTTCAGCCGCCCTGGCCGCGCCTCTCGCGGCTCAGCGCGACTGGTCCAACAAGAACCCGATCCGCTATCCCGACCCTGACATCATCTCGCTCGACAAGCGGTTCGATAAATACAAGCTTGGGAACACGCCGATCCAGCGGTTGCACGTGGGGTTTCTGTGGGCCGAGGGGCCGGCTTGGAACGGTGTCGGCCGCTACCTGGTCTTTAGCGATATCCCGAACAACAAGCAGTTCCGCTACATCGAGGACGATGACCGGGTCACGATGTTCCGTCACCCCTCGGGCAACTCGAACGGCAACACCTTCGACTGGCAAGGCCGGCAGATCTCGTGCGAGCACGGCAATCGCCGCGTGGTTCGCTATGAATACAACGGCTCGGTGACGGTTCTCGCCGACAAGTTCGACGGAAAAGTCCTGAATGCTCCCAACGATGCGATCGTCCACCCGGACGGCGATATTTGGTTCACCGACCCCGGCTACGGCTCAATGATGCACTACGAGGGGAATAAAGGACCTCTGCATCTGAAAGAAGCCGTTTATCGCATCGACGGCAAAAGCGGCAAGATCGAGATGGTCACCGACGAGATCACTAAGCCCAACGGGCTGTGCTTCTCGCCCGATTACAAGCTCTTGTACGTCTCTGATACCGGCCCAGCCGCGCGCGAGATCAAGGTTTGGCAGGTCAATGGGACGAAGCTGGTTACGGGCAAGCGATTCATCTCGATGAAGATGGACGGCTTCGATGCGGCGGGTAACCCCGACGGCATCCGCTGTGACACCGACGGCAACATTTGGTCTTCGGCCGGGTGGGTTGGCGACGGGTACGACGGGGTCCACATTTTTGCCCCCAACGGGGACCGGATTGGCTTGATCAAGCTGCCCGAGATCTGCGCTAACGTGTGCTTCGGAGGCGCCAAGCGGAATCGGTTGTTCATGACGGCTGGGCAGTCGCTTTACGCCGTCTACACCGAGGCGCAAGGCGCGCATATCACCTAAAGGTCAAGGTGCAGCGCGTTTTCCGAGCACCCTGCGTCAGCGGGGTGTCTTGTCGATTGGGCGGATACAGCGGCTGGAAGACACCCCGCTGACGCAGGGTGCTCGGATTTCGTGTACGATACGCTGTTCGCGATACACGTCCCATGCAAATCACCGCGATCGAAAACCGCCACTGTCACGCGGGTTGGCGCAATTTCTCGTTCGTCAAAGTGACCTCCGATACCGGCCTAGTCGGCTGGAGCGAGTACCAAGAGGGCTTCGGCTCGCCCGGAGTCACGGCGGCGATTGAAGCGCTGGCCGGCCGCGTCGTCGGGCAGGATCCCCGCCGTACCGAAGCGATCTACTGGGACCTATATGCAGCCACTCGCCCCGCCGCGGGCGGAGTGACAGCCGAGGCGATCGGCGCCATCGAAAACGCGCTGCTCGACCTGAAGGCGAAGCACTACGGGGTCCCCGTCTACGACCTCCTTGGCGGGGCGGTCCGTGAACGGATTAGGGTCTACTGGTCGCACTGTGGCACCTATCGCGTGAACTGGCCCGAGGTCCACGATTGCCCGGCCATCACCTCCCTCGACGGCATTCGCGCACTCGGCCAGGAGGTCAAGGAGAAAGGCTTCACCGCGCTTAAGACAAACATCTTCCTGTTCGACCGCGACCCGGCCGGCTGGGCCCCTGGGTTCAACCGGCCCCGCGGCTTCCCCGAGCTCAACGCCGAGCGCTTCGTCATCGAAGGCCTCAAGGCGGAGCTCGAAGCGTTTCGCGAAGGGGCAGGCCCTGACATGGACATCCTGCTGGACCTGAATTTTAATCTCAAGACCGAAGGGTTCATCCAGGTCGTGCAGGCGCTGGCGCCGCTGGGCTTGTTCTGGATCGAGATCGACACCTACGACCCCAAGGCGCTGGCGATGATACGGCAACGCAGCTCGACGCCCATCAGCTCATGCGAAACGCTATTCGGCCTACGCGAATTCGGCCCTACTTCGAGGAGCGTGCGATGGACGTGGCGATCATCGACGCGGTCTGGAACGGCGTGTGGCAGTCGATGAAGATCGCATCCGCGGCCGAGGCGTACGAAATGAACATCGCGCCGCACAACTTCTACGGGCACCTGTCGACCATGATGAACGCGCATTTCGCCTCAGCGGTCCCGAACCTCCGCATCATGGAAATCGACGTCGATCAAGTCGCCTGGCGCGATGAGTTATTCACAGTCGTTCCTAAGGTTGAGGAGGGCTACCTGACCGTGTCGGATACGCCCGGGTGGGGGACCGAGCCGAATGAGGAAGCCCTCCGGGCGCATCCCCCGAGGCAACAAGACGGGCTGATGGGGTACGTCCAGCGCTGGAAGTGAGGGCCGTTGGCTGACCGGATGCCGAGCTGCGGACGGGAAGTCCGCGCCTGGAGACGCAATGTAAAGGGAGTAGGCGCGGACTTCCCGTCCGCGGCTCGGCATCGCACCCTTCGGCCTGGGGACGAAATTGCGGCGCGGCTCTACGATTCAACGTCCCGGACGCAGCGAAAGCCCAAGTTCGTCGTCGCGCTGTCAGGCGTATTCGAAGTTCGCGCCGCCAGGCGGTAGCGGTTGCAGTAGGAGTCGTGACACAGGTACGACCCGCCCTTCATCACACGTGAATCACCCGACGGGGGACCGATGGGGTTCTCGGTTGTGGCCGTGATGTGATAATCAGTGCTCCAAAAGTCGGCGCACCACTCCCAGACGTTGCCCGCTACGGAGTAGACGCCATAGTCGTTGGCGGGGAAGGCGTCAACCGGACAGGTCCCGCGATAGCCGTCCTCGCCGCTGTCTTCGTGCGGAAAGCGCCCCTGGAACACATTACACATGTGCTTGCCGCCGGGCTGGAGCTCATCGCCCCACCAGAAAAGGGTCTGCTCGGTTCCGCCGCGGCCGGCGAATTCGAACTCGGCTTCGGTCGGTAGGCGCTTGCCGACCCACTTGGCGTATTCGGCCGCGTCGTTCCAAGAGACGTGAGTGGCCGGGTGATGCTCGCGTCCGGCGACGCTCGAGTCGGGGCCTTCGGGACGATCCCACACCGCGCCGTTGACCTTGCACCACCACTCGTGCTGCAGGACGGTGTCGTCTACCAAATCTTTGTACTGATCGTCGGGGACTTGTCCGTGGAAGACGAAAGACCAGCCGAAGCGCTCGGACTCGGTCACGTAGCCGGTGGCCTTTTTGAACTCGCCGAACTGCTCGACCGTCACCGGGTGCGGGTCGACGTAGAAGGGGTCTAGCGTCACCTGCCGGATCGGCCCCTCGCCATCGGCGGGGAAGCCCTTTGCGTAGTCGGTCCCCATAAAAAAGCGGCCGCCGTCGAGCTTGACCATCCCTTCGGTCGACCCCTTTGTGGCTTTGAGACGACGCTGGGATGACCGGCGGGACTGCGTCAGCCGCTCGGCGCGGTGCTTGCTGGGAACGCAGCAGGGGTGCGGGTTGCCCGGGGTTGAGCGAATCTGAAAAAGCTCGGAGGTCATGCCGCGACGGAGTCCTCGATTTTGGCTTTGGCGCGTAGGGCGTCGACGAAATCTTCAACGGCTTTGGTTTCTCGTTGTTTTTGGAGCTCTTTGTCGATTTCCGGGCGAACTTCGTTCATCGGCCGGACGGTTTGGGGCATCTTTTCATAGACCTTCACGATGTGAAAGCCAAAGACCGACTTGAAGGGTTCGCTGATCTTGCCGGGTTCTAGCTCGAACGCGACCTCTTCGAACTCCTCGACCATCTGGCCACGCGGGAACACGCCGAGGTCGCCACCGCTGCCGGGGCAGTCGGAGTCTTCGTCCGCAAGCTCTTCGAATTTTGCCCCCTGGTCAAGCTTGGCCTTCGCCTCGTTGATGGCTTTTTCCGCTTCTTCTTCAGTCGCTTGTTCGTTGACGTGTTTGACGATGTGGGCGGCGTGGACGCGCTCGCCGAGTTTCCAGCGATCGCGGTTGGAGCGGTAGAAGGCGGCGGCGTCCTTGGTCTTTGGCGGCTTGACTTTGGACGTGATTTGGCCGAGCAGGCGGTCGAGCCGGATGTTGGTCTCAGCCTCGCGCTTGATGTCGTCTTCGGTCAGCCCGGATTCGGCGAATTTTTCCTTGCCGCCGTAGCGCTTGTACATCGTCTCGACGGCCTTTTCGAGCGCTTCCCCTGGGATCGGTTCGGAGCTCTCTAGGGCCGCTTGCCGCATCAGCAGGCGCTCGATGATATTCTCGCGGGCCCATTCGGCGGCACGGGCCTGCATTGTAGGCTCGTCGAACCCGTGTTGGGCGCGTTCATCATCGGGAAGTTGACGGAAGCGCTCGAGGAGAGACTGCTGCTCGGCTTGGAGCATGGATTCCGGCGCGGATTCGCCGTTGACGACTAAGCCCATGGAGGGTCATTGTACCCAGGCGATACACTCGAAGGGGTGCTATATGCCGCGGCGTCCAAACAGCCCCGTTAGGGGCGGCATAACCGTAGCCCACAGCGCAAGCTGTGGGAAAGCGAGCCGCGAAGTCCCTTTTGCCCCGTCCAAGCGCTCTGGTTTAGCGCCCTCGGCGCTAAACCAGAGGTTTGGACGGCTAGTCGTCGCAGGCCGGTCTCGGAACCCACAGCTTGCGCTGTGGGCTACGGTTATGCCGCCCCTAACGGGGCTCCTCCAGGTCTTGGCAATTGTGGGAACTCTAGGAGCCGACGGGCCTCTCACGGTAAAGAACGGCGACTTTGTTTCGCCGCGCGGGTACGTCTCCTCGGACCGTTGCCAGTCCTGCCATCCCAAGCAGTACGCGTCGTGGCATCGCAGCTATCACCGCACGATGACCCAGACGGTCTCGCCCGAGACGGTGGTGGCCGACTTCGACGCCGCGCTCCCGCAATCCCACAGTGTTGAGCGAAGGGGCGACGAATTCTGGGCTCGCTTCCCCGATGGGGCCGAGCATCAGCTGATCCAATCAACGGGATCACACCACTACCAGCTCTATTGGTACTCGAGCGGGGTTGGCAATGAGCTCAGGATGTTTCCGTTCGTGTGGCTCAAGTCCGACGCCCGCTGGGCGCCTCGGATTTCAGTGTTCCTGACGCCGCCGAATCATGTGGAGGAGCCGCTTGTCTGGAACTATCAATGTCTCCCGTGCCACTCGACGGATGGCTCGCCGGGGTATGTCCCACAAGCCGACGGACCCGCGAAGCCCGAGACCCGTGTCGCCGAGTTGGGCATTGCTTGTGAAGCTTGTCACGGGCCCGGGGCGGCGCACGTGGAGGACGAGACGGGCAGTCGAATGGTGCATCCGGCGAAGATCTCGTCGGCGCGCTCGGCCCAAGTCTGCGGGCAGTGTCATTCGGTCAACATCCCCAAGAGCCGTGAAGGCTGGGCGGATTGGATGCTCGACGGCCCGGTCTACAAGGCTGGAGAGGCGCTGCGGGATTCGCGCGACGTCGTCGAGCGACAGACGGCCGCCAAGTCGCCCTTGATCCAGCAGCTGATCCGCGAGAACCCGACCCAACTTGACGAATGGTTTTGGCCTGATGGCGAGGTGCGCGTGACGGGGCGCGAGTACAACGCTTTGATCCGGTCGCCGTGCTACCAAGGCGGCGAGTTCAGTTGCCTCTCGTGCCATTCGCCGCACGCCGATGATCCCGATGATCTGTTGCGAGTCTCCCGCGACGGCAATGACGGCTGTGTCGGGTGCCACGAAACGTTCGTTGGAGACGCTTTAGCTCGCCACACTCGCCATGAAGCCGACTCTCCCGGCAGCCGCTGCTACAACTGCCACATGCCCAATACGGTCTACGGCCTGCTCAAGGCGACCCGCAGTCACGAAATTACCAGCCCCAGCGTGGTGAGTGACGTTGAAGCCGGCCGCCCCAACGCCTGTAGCCTGTGCCACCTCGATCAACCCCTGGGCTGGGCCGCCGCCCAACTCGCCGAAGGGTGGGGCGTCGAATCGCCGGCCCTGACCCAGCGTCAGCAAACACTTGCCGCGGGCCCTGTCGGGTTGCTGACCGGCGACGCGGGCGAGAGGGCGCTTTGGGCTTGGCACATGGGCTGGCCGCTCGCACGGCGGACGTCCGAGGCCGCCTGGATGGCGCCCTTCCTGGTTGCGACTCTGGCCGACCCCTACGACGTTGTCCGCTACATCGCCCTGCGCTCGCTGCGAACGATCCGGGGATACGAGGGCTACGAGTTCGATTTCCTCACGCCGGCAAGCCAGCCTGGGGTCCAATCGAATGGCGCGGGGCCTGGAATCGGTGTGGAGAAGATTGAAGAGCTGCTACTCGAGCGCGACGACCGCCCGGTAAAGCTAGCGGAGTAGCCTGGGGATAGAACCGCTTGCTGAGGGGCCCCCTGGCGCAAGGCGGCACGGCAAGGCCGTGCGCCACGTCTTTCACAGCCGCTGACGCCCCGCGGCGCAGGGCGCGTCCCATGCTAAACTAAGCCGTCCGGGACCCCGGATTTCCCTATGGATCGCATTGGCCGGTACGAGATCGTCGGCGAGCTCGGCCGGGGCGCGATGGGCGTTGTCTACCACGCCCGTGACCCCAAAATCGGTCGCGATGTCGCGATCAAGACGATCAAGATTGCTGACCAGGCCGTCCCTTCAGAGCAAGGCGGGCTGCGCGAACGACTCTTCCGTGAAGCTCAATCGGCCGGGCGTCTCTCCCATGCCGGAATCGTAACCATCTACGACGTTGACGAAGTCGAGGGCCTAGCCTACATTGCGATGGAGTTGGTCGAAGGCCGCACCCTTGAGGGCGACCTGGCCAAGGGGGCGATTGCCGACTTGGGCTTTGCCGGCGATGTTCTCAACCAGACCGCCGCCGCACTCGACTACGCTCACCAGAAGGAAATCGTTCACCGCGATATCAAGCCGTCGAACCTGATGCTGACCGCCGACGGCGTGGTCAAAATCATGGACTTCGGGATTGCGCGCATAAGCTCGTCGAGTCTCACGCAAACCGGCACCGTGCTAGGCACGCCGAGCTACATGTCGCCCGAGCAAGTGCGCGGGGAGACGGTCGACGGACGCTCGGATCAGTTCTCGCTTGCCGTCATCGCCTACGAAATGCTGACGGGGAAGAAGCCGTTTTCGGGCGAGAACCTCACGTCGGTGATCCTGAAAATCGTCTCCAACGAGCCGCGCAGCGCCTCGGATCTGTGCCCGTGGATTTCACCCCAGCTCGATGCCGTGATCGTCCAGGCGTTAGCAAAGAAGCCGGAGAATCGGTTCAACAATTGTCGCGAGTTCAGCGAGGCGTTTCGCTCGGCCTCCGAAGGCCTCACTCCAGTCGTGGCTACGCGCGCGCCGGCGTTGATTCCGGAGCTGCCGTCCCCAGAGGACCTTGAGGCCACCGTCGCCGGCCCAGCGGCGGCCGACCTTGACCAGACCCAGCTCGAGGCGACGGTCGTGGACAAGCCCGCGGCAAAACTGCCGCCCGCGAAATCTGCTGTTCCCGGCGATAAGCCGGCGGTGCTTCCGCCGGTTGAGAAGCCGCCCGACCCTGTCCGGCCGCCGAGTACGCCGCTGTCTCCGGATCCCCCAGTGTTTTCCGACCCTGAGGAGCCGGCCCGCAGCAGCGGGGCGAAGCGGCTGCTGTTCGCCGCCGTGATCGCGGCGCTCATCCTGGTGGGCGCTGTCGCGATGTTCAACCCTCGGGCCCTGACCGATCCGACCGGGGCGCTGGCGGAGTTGACAGGAGAGGCGCCGGCGGCGACGCCCCTTGACAAAGAAGTAGAGTCGCAGGAAATAGCGCCGTCACCCGATACAATTTCTCCACCCGCTGTTGAAGACGAGCCGCCCGTCACTGACGTCACAGCAGCGGCGCCCGAACCAACGCCGCCGGCCGCCGCGCCGGCTCCGAACCCGACGCCGGTCACGAGGCCTTCGACGCCTACGCGAGTGGAGTCGGCATCGGTCGACTTCGGGTCGAATCAACCTGGCGCCGTAGTGACCGTCGACGAAAACGAGGAGCTTAGCTGTACAGCGCCCTGCCGGCTAAGCGAGATCCCGCGCGGAATGCATACGGCACGGGCTTCGCTCGAAGGGTTTCACAACCTCTCGAGACCGTTCGAGGTAAAGGACGAACCGAACGTCACGGTGGAGTTCGAGTTCCAGGACTCGCGTCCGACGGCTCTGATCACAAGCCAGCCGCCTGGGGCGGATATCTATATTGACGGTGAGAAGCAGGCGGTACAGACCAACGCTCGGATTCGCCTGGCCCCTGGGGAATACATCGTTCGGGTGGTGAAAGAAGGCGTCGGGCAGGATGAGGGAACGCTCGAAGTGATTCAAGATCAGACACCGATCGCGCGGTTCATCCTCGAAGCTACACAATAGAGGGTTAACCCGCCCCTGAGCCGCGCGCGCCGGGGGCCTGTGAAAAATGTCCGCAACCCGATTTCGGCAGAACGGGCTTGGCATGCCAAGCCCTTACGTCATTGAAGACAAGGGGGCGTTCGTAGGGGCGAGGCATGCCTCGCCCGTCTTATCCACAAATGCTTGACCGAATCACGGTGCGCGGTGCGCGCCAGCACAACCTTTGCAACATCAGCCTCGAGATTCCCCGAAACTCGCTGACCGTCGTCACGGGCTTGAGCGGGTCGGGTAAATCCTCACTGGCGTTCGACACGATCTACGCCGAGGGACAGCGGCGCTACGTCGAAACGCTTTCCCCCTACGCCCGCCAGTTCCTCGACCAGATGGAGCGGCCGGATGTCGACTCCATCGACGGATTGAGCCCGGCCCTGTCGATCGAGCAGAAGACCACCAGCCGGAGCCGGCGTTCAACGGTCGGGACGATCACCGAGATCTACGACTACCTACGTCTACTCTATTCGTCGGTAGGGCGGCCCCACTGCTCCAACTGCGGAATCCCGATCGAGCGCCAGACGCAAGAGCAAATCGTCGCGCGTGTATTGAAAGAATGCGCCGGGCAAAAGATCACCGTGATGGCCCCGATTGTGCGGGGACGCAAGGGAATCTACCGCAAGGAGTTCGAGCAGTTCGCCGAGCGGGGATTTGTGCGAGCGAGGGTCGACGGCGACGTGCGATCGCTGGACGATGACATTCAGCTCGAGCGGAACCTGGCCCACACGATCGAGATCGTTGTCGACCGGATCCGGCTGCGCGAAGGCGCCGAGACGCGGCTCGCGAACTCGATTCGGACCGCCGCGAAACTTGCCAATGGGTTGATCATCGTCTCGCCTGAGAATGGCGCGGAACAGGTTTACTCGGAAAAGCTCGCCTGTGCGAACTGCGGGGCGAGCGTCCCGGAGTTTGAGCCGAGGTCGTTCTCGTTCAACAGCCGATATGGGGCCTGTGAGGAGTGCAACGGCCTGGGCGCCCTGTGGGACTTCGACCCGGCCAAGTTCGTCATGGACGCCTCGAAGCCCTTGCTCGAAGGGGCTGTTTCGACCGCGCTGTTGTGGGCAAGCGTCGATACGGCCATCCGCAGAGCCGCGAAGCGTCGCAAAATCCCCATTCATCGATCTGTTCGTCAGCTCGATGAAGATGAGCTGGAGTTCCTGCTGCGGGGCGGTGATTCGAAGTATCCCGGCATGCTGGAGCTTGTCCGCAAGGCGCACGCGGTCGATTTTGCCGGGTCGGGGCGGCGTGCTGAGTGGATGATGATGTTCCAGTCGCCGTCTCCCTGCGCGAAATGTAGCGGCGCGCGACTCAGGCTGGAGAGTCTGGCGGTTCACTTTGAGGGGATGTCGATCGCGGAGTTCGCCAAGCTCCCCATGGGCAGGAGCGCGGTCGTCGCCGAGAGCGCTCAACTCGACGATCGCCAGAACCAGATCGCCGGCCGTATCCTTGACGAGATTCGACGTCGGCTGGGCTTCTTGAACTCGGTCGGACTCGACTACCTGAGTCTTGATCGCTCGGCGGCGACGCTTTCCGGCGGCGAGGCTCAACGCGTGCGGCTAGCGACGCAGATTGGAACGCAGCTCCGCGGAGTTCTTTACGTCCTCGACGAACCTTCGATCGGGCTTCACGCTCGGGACAACGCGAAGCTCCTCGATAGCCTGTCGAGACTGCGCGACTTGGGGAACACGATCATCGTTGTCGAGCACGACCAGCAAACAATCGAGCGGGCTGATCACGTCGTCGACCTTGGCCCCGGCGCCGGTCGGCTTGGCGGCGAGCTCGTCGCGGAGGGGCCGCCGCAATCCATCGCCGCCTGTAAGGATTCGCTCACCGGCCAATACTTAAGCGGCAAAAAGCAGGTTCTGCCGCCCGCGCAAAGGCGCAAGCCCAGCGGCTGGCTGAAGATTCGCAAGGCCGCCCATAACAACCTCCAGAAGATCGACGCGAAGTTTCCGCTCGGGGTATTTACGGCCGTGACCGGCGTCTCTGGCAGCGGCAAGTCGTCGCTCGTCAACGGCATTCTGCACCCGGTGTTGATGAAACACGTGTACCGCTCGCAGACGTCGCCGGGTGAACACGCGGGGGTGGATGGGCTGGAGTTGGTCGACAAGATCGTGCGGATCGACCAGTCGCCGATCGGCCGCACGCCGCGCTCGAACCCGGCGACCTATACAGGCGTCTTCACCCCGCTGCGGACGTTCTACTCGATGCTGCCCGAGTCGCGCGGCCGAGGGTACAAGCCAGGTCGCTTCAGTTTCAACGTCAAGGGCGGACGTTGCGAAGCCTGCCAGGGCGACGGCAAGCGCCGCATCGAGATGAACTTCTTGCCCGACGTTTTTGTTAACTGCGACTTATGCCGCGGACGTCGCTATAACCAGGAGACGCTGCAGGTCCGCTATAAGAATTACTCGATCGCCGATGTCCTCGAAGCGACGGTCGAAGAGGCGACCCCGCTGTTCGAGAAGCTGCCGCAGATCTACACCAGGCTCAAGACGCTCGGGGACGTGGGGCTCGACTATATCCACTTAGGGCAGTCGTCGACGACCCTGTCGGGCGGCGAGGCCCAACGGATCAAGCTCTCCCGCGAGCTCAGCAAGCGCCAGACCGGCAGCACCGTTTACCTGCTCGATGAGCCGACGACCGGGCTCCACTTCGACGACGTGCGTAAGCTCCTTGAAGTGCTACACCAGCTCGTTGAGCTGGGCAACAGTGTCGTTGTCATCGAACACAATTTGGATGTAGTCAAGTCCGCCGATTGGGTCCTCGACCTTGGCCCTGAGGGCGGCGAGGGCGGCGGGCACATTGTCGCCGCCGGGACTCCCGAGCAAGTCGCCAAGAAGAGGGCCAGCCATACCGGCAGAGCTCTCCGTGGCGCCCTTATCCCGTGATTCACTTATTATGTGGATATGAACGTTACTCTTTCGCTGGATGAGGATCTGGTCAAGAGAATCCGCCAGATCGCGCTTGATAAAGACACGACTGTGACGGGCTTGGTGCGCGAACACCTGAAGGATCTCGTCTCGCAAGATGAGGGCGCCGGCCGGAAGCGTCGGGAAATCGATGCGCTCAACAGAACGATCCAGGAACTGAACTGGAGGATCGGTAAGAGGACCTGGACCCGGGCGGATCTCCATGAGCGCGGTTGAGTTCCTCGACACCAACGTCCTGATCTACGCCTTTGATCTGTCGGAGGAACGCAAACAGAGGATTGCCAACAACCTCGTTCGCAGAGCGATCGAGGGCAAGATGGTTATATCTTCGCAAGTGCTTGTTGAATTCTCGTCCACTATGCTCTACAAGAAGAAGCCGGCCGCCCCTGCGGCTGAGGTGTTCCAGGCGCTCGACCGCTTGGCTCCGATCCGTGTCATTCCGCCGGATTGGGGCACTGTCAGGCGCGCTGTCGAAGCCCACGAGGAATACGGCATCCACTTCTACGACGGAATGATCATAGCCGCGGCCGAACGCGCTGGATGCTCGCGTCTCTGGACCGAGGATCTGAACGCCGGCCAAACCTACTTCGGTGTTACGGTCGAGAATCCATTCGGGTAAATCCCTGATCGATTCCGAAGCCCAAATGTGCCAACCTTGGCTCAAAACCCCCGCCCAAGCGTGGGACTTTCGGCGCCCCAACAGTCCTAATACCAGCGGCTCAGTGTCTCAGGGGAACGGTCTAAGACTTTGGAGTGAACCCCAAGCGTGAGACAGTCGAAATCGGGACAGGTTACGATTCACCGCAAAACGCTTGCCTTCTTCGCTGTATCGTCGCACGCTGGTCCTAGCCGGGGAAGCGGAAGCGGGCTCTGCTGGAGAGCAACCCGCCAAGGAATACCCGGCCGCAAACTCATCAAGACGATGAGCGCCGGGGGCGGCCGCCAAGGTCGCTCCCGGCTTCTCCAACGCCGGCGATGTCTCCCTGCCCGCCCAGGGCCCATCGGATTGATAGATTTGCCTATGCCTCTCAAAACTCATACTTCGGATTCCTCGCTGCTGTTGCCGCCGGCCGCGCCAGCGCTTCAAACTCCGCCGGCGGACGATATCCCAACGCCGAATGCAGCCGGCGTTGGTTGTAGATCTCATCAATGAACTCGCCGATCGATGCGCGCGCCTCGTCAAGCGTGCGATAACGCTGCAACCAAACCTCCTCCGCCTTCAACGTCTTCATGAAACTCTCCGCCCGCGCGTTGTCGTAGGGGTTGCCGCGGCGGCTCATCGAGATGATCGCGCCGTGCTGCTCCAGCAGCTCGACATAGGCGCTCGAAGCGTACTGTACGCCTTGGTCGGAATGATGCATCCACCCCGCGGCAGGGCGTCTGAGCTCGAGCGCATCGCGCAACGCCCCTACAGCCAGCTCAGCTTTGAGCGTCGTCCCCAGCCGCCAGCCGACCACGCGTCGCGAGTAGGCGTCCAACACCACGGCGAGGTAGACGAACGCCTCGCGCAAGCGAATGTAGGTGATATCGGATTGCCACAACTGATCGACGCCGTCCACATTCAGGTGCGCCGCTAGATTCGGATAAACAGGTAAGAAGTGGTTCGAATCCGTTGTTAGCACGAAGCGCCGCTTGAGTACCGCCAGCAAGTTGTCCTTACGCATCATCCGCAGGACCTTTTTGTGATTGACGAGGAAGCCTTGGCGGCGCAGCTCGGCCGTCACGCGGCGGTAGCCGTAACGACGATTCTCGAGCGAAATCCGCTGCATGCGGTCACGCAATTCCATGTCGCACTCGGCGGGCGACGACACGGCGAGCCGGCGATAGAACCCGGCGCGATTCACGCGTCCGAGCTCGCAGGCGTGTTCGACGCTGAGCGAGCCTTTGGCGCTGATCTGCTCGACGATGGAGTAGATCCGCTCGCGCCACCGGCGTCGTTGGTCGGGGCTGCGAGGTTCAAGGCGCGAAAGGCTTGTCCGAAAAAATCGAGCTCTGCGGCTTGTTTGCCGAGCAGTCGTTCGAGCTCTGCGATGCGTTCGTCGCGCGGATCGCGAGGGATCTTGGGCGGCGCCGAGCGGCCGGGTTTCGGCCGGCCTCGCCGCCGGCTCAAGCCGTTGACGCCTTCCTGGCGATAGGCGTCCCGCCAGCGGTACAGCAGGCTGCGCTTGACGTCCAACTCGCGGCTTAGCGCTGTGCCGCTCTGGCCGGCTAGGAGCCGCCTGGCGGCGGCTTCCTTGAACTCCCGCGGCTTGCGCGGCTTGAGACTTTCCATCCTGGACTCCTTTCCATTCGCTGAAATTCGTCCCGAATTTCAATGTCTCATTTTTAGGGTTCACTCCACTTTCTCATGATTGACATGGTACCTATAGGACTTTAGAATGGCTGGTAGTAAGCGCCCAGTAACCCTTTTTGGGCGCCTGACCGATTCGGCCAGAAGTACGAACGCGGAAGTACGATCTTATGGAACAGCGCGAACGGAGCCCGACCGTCAGCGCCTCGCCCGCTCCGCAGCCGGCGGCGACCTCTGACAAAATCAAGATAGCCATAGCTGACGATCACACGATTTTTCGTGATGGTTTGCGTCGTCTGCTTAGCTTAGAAAAGGACTTAGAGATCGTCGGAGAGGCGCGAGACGGCACAGAAGTCCCCGACATTCTCAAGGCGAAGGAGCCCGACATTCTGCTGCTCGATCTGAAGATGCCGGGCCTCGACGGGCTCTCGCTACTTCAGCAGCTGCAGAATCAGAAGCAAAAGACTCGCGTGATCGTACTGACGGCATCAGACGATGAGAACGAGTACGTCCAGGCAATGAAGTACGGTACTTGCGGCATCGTTCTGAAGCAGACGGCGACGGATTTGCTCATCAAGAGTATCCGCAAGGTTCACGACGGCGAGATCTGGCTCGACGCCAAGACAACCGCCGCGGTGATGCGACAGTTCGCCTCGCCCCACGACGGAGGACCCCGCGAGCGAGACAAGCCGCGGCTCAGCAACCGCGAGCTCGAAATCGTCGCCCTGGTGGCTCAAGGCTTCAAGAACAAAGAAATCGCCGAGCGGATGTTCATCAGTGAGCAGACGGTGAAGAACCATCTGCACAACATCTTCGACAAGCTTGGCGTTTCTGATCGGCTGGAGTTGGCGTTGTATGCCATCCACCGGAACATTCGGCCGGTTTAGCGCCGCACCCTACGGAGTGACCACCATCACCCCGACAGGGACGCTTCCTGCGTCGTAGCCCATTGCGGCGAAAGAACCCGACCGCGGGTTGAAGTCGAAATGAACCAGCGGGTTGGCCCCTGCGCCGCCCGGGCCTGTCACCACGAACATCACACCTTCAGGGTTCGGCACGGGGGTGGCTTGGCCGGTGAAGAAGTCCCAAAGCATGAACTGGCTGTTCGGAGGCATCCCCCCCGCCAAGGTCACTCTGGCGAACACTTTCCGCGATCCAGGAACCAACCCAAACGGCGCGGATCCGCCCTGTGCAATATAACGAGCCGTCGGTATGACGCGGGGAAACCCTTCCGGCAGAGCCAGCCGCCGCGCCGTCTTGTTGACCAAGTCGACCACCATCAAGCCCGAGTTGCCGGGGATTGGGATGCCTCGCATGTTCGTGGGCTCCGGAGCAGTGGCAGTCGCGATGATCGCTCCCAAAGAATCGTATCGCCGCGTCGCATTGTTGATGTTGATACCGAGCCCGTCGGGAAACTCGATGACCGAAAACGACTCTGAAAACGAGTCGAATACGTAGAGCCGATTCGACGGCCCATTCGCGATCGGCCGTGTCGGGTCCCCGGTGTAGAGGAACTCCGAGACGATATTCCGTTGTTGGTTGTCGATCATTCCAGGGGCGTCGATCGCGCGGATCTCTCCATTACCTGGATCGAAGAGGACTAAGCCTTCCCCACCGCAAGGCGGGGCGAAGGCTGTTTTGAGCGTCTTCGCAGCGACCACCGCCATCAGCTGCCGGGCTTCGAAGCGGAGGATAGGGGTCGCTTGGCTGCAAGACGCCGCCCAGTACCCGGCGGGGAACGGGATCACGTTCGTCTCGACCGGAACCGATTGCTGAACGCCAATCGCCGCGACTTCGGGCAGAGTGTAGGAGAACGACACGATCGCGTCCTGCGAGCCGCCGGCGTTGCGTGCCAGAGCATAGATGACCGTTTCGCCGTCGAATCCGCGAGTCGCAGAGGCGAAGGCGTTGCCGACAGCGTTGCCCTGGTTGTTGATCCGCCGTGGGGGGATCAGCGGCTGCCAGCCGTCGGGGTAGGGCGTCTGCGCGGCGACCAGTCCGTCTGGGCCAAAGAGAACGGCTTCAGCTCCTGTTGCCTGCTTGGGGGCTCCCTCTTCTCCGACCGCAGCCGCTCCTGGTGCGAGAATACGCCCGCGAAAGCCGTCGCCGAGGCCAAAGTTCTGACCCACTCGGGTGTTGAGCGGCCCGACTTCTAACGGGTCCGGAAGCGCCGCGAACCCCGTATTGACCGTCATTTCCAGGTTGTCAGGGTTGATGACCGTGGTATCCAGAGGAGCGTCACGCCGGGGCGGTCGAGCCGGATGATCGGCGCCGTATTGGGCGCAAACAATCCGCCAGCGCCGCCTAGGCCGGCGCCTGCCGCCCCTCCGCCACCCGGGCGCAGGCGATCGCTGGGCGGAATCTCGACGATGTCCATTGTGCCGGCGCTGGCGTCGAACAACCGCATACGGTTGGTGATGGCATCTCCGATCTCGCCCTGGCCCTCCATCAGCGCGGCCAGAACCGGACGGTTGCGAACCACCGCGAAAGGCCGTAGCGCATTGGGGTTCGCGGCCAAGGGGTTGATCGGGAACATGCAGCCCTCAGGCTGTGTGGTCGTCCCGCGCCGAATATCCAAAATGAAGAGGCCCTGGTAGCAGAAGTCTTCCGCTAACGGACCGCTCAAGGCAACATAGCGGCCGTTGAGATCGGTCAGGGTGATCCGCTGCGTGTTTGCGGCGCCCTCGGGCAGTGGGACGAAGTCAATCAGCGGTTCGGATCGAAAGCCCATCTGAACAATCTCTCCGGGTCGCCGGCCCGAGTACCATTGCAGCGAGTCGCCGGCCTGCGCCAGCCCATTCCAGACGATATTCATCTGAAACAGCGAGACGAACTGCGGCTGCAACCCCGCAAAGGCCACCGGCAAAGCTACGCCGCCCGCGAAGGCGTACTGCGTGCGGAGGGTGTTTGACAGCGGTATCGGTCCACGGTCGCCGTTCGCGGGGACGCTGTCGACGCCGCCGAGGCTGGTGGAAAACAGGATTAATGTTTCTCCATCTACTGGCGGGTTCGAGGCGTCGACGAGGCGGTTGTCCGCGTGGACGGCGAGCATGTGGTTGCCGCCAAAGGTGAACATCGAGGGTTCCGCGGCGCGCACCCGGATGAGCATCGGCTCGCTGTCAAGGCCGCCGCGTCTGACGATCACTTCGTGAAAGCCGGGCTCAATCTCCCACCCGAGCTGAATGTTGATTTGGCCCGCGGAGATCGAAAAGATCGGCTGTGGGACCCCGTCGATCAGCACCTCGACCGCCGGATCACCGAGCTGAGTCGGCAGAGGGATGTCCGTGGCCGCGGCCGGGTTGCTCGCCAAGTCGGGGCCAAAGATCGATAGGAAACCGCCAGCGGCGACATCGGTCGGCGCGGCGTGGAAAGTGTTCCCGTTCACCGCGCCACGCGCGTTCGTTTGTGGCTGCTGGGCGAGTGCGATGGTCGTTGTGAGGGTTGAAGTTAGAACAATACGGATGAGGACATTCATGAATGCGATCCTTGGCCAAACTCAAGAGAGTATACAGATGTTCGACAGCTTACGGTCGAGTCAGCTCGGGGGAAAGTTACAGTTTCGCGCCGGCTAGCGCTTGCGCCAGGCCACCGATAGGGTGTGGAGAGCGAACCCGTGTCGGAGCGTCGACCCGACTCGACTCAGCAGCTTGCCTGGATAGCGCGCATAGAACGCGACCAGGTTCCGCTGTCTCGACTGCCTGCCCGCGTTTCGACTCAAGACCCGCAATGGGTCGAAAGGTTCGATCTGGCGGAAGGCGGCGATTTCGTCGAAGCCGGCGAACATTCCACGGAATTGGCGGGCGGTGAAGTCGTGAAGGTGGTGGGGGTTCGCGTCGACGCTTGGGGTGACCGGGACCGAAGCCACCAGAACGCCGCCGGGCCGCAACATGTCGACCACCTGCTTAACGAACGTCGCCGGGTCGGGGAGATGTTCGATGGTTTCAAGGCTGACCACGTTGTCAAACAGTTCCGGCGGGGTGAACGAACCGGCGTCGGAGTGATGAAACTCGACACGGTCGTTCCCGTACCGCCGCTTCGCGTAATCGATCGAACGCGCGGAGATGTCGACGCCTGTCGCCTGGGTGAGCATTGCGCATTCGTCGGCGAGCGCTCGTGTGCCGTACCCGACTCCGCAGGCGATATCGAGGACCGTGCTTTCGACGAGATGCTTCGCCGCGAAGCTGTAGCGTTCCAGGTGAACCCTTAACGTGGCCGCTTCGGCGGGATCGTCTTCCGCCAGCTGGTCGGGGACGATGCGTTCCATACTAAGCCCAAGATCGGGCTCTTGCTCCTGGCTTGTAACCCGGGTAGGCACGTCTCTACGCTAGGATTTCGTCGATGACGTGGCCATGGACATCGGTCAGCCGTCGGTTGATGCCGTTGTGATACCAGGTCAGCTGCGTGTGATCGAGGCCGAGGATTCGCAGCACGGTGGCGTGGAAGTCGTAAACGGTCGCGACATCTTCAACCGCGCGGCCCCCGAACTCGTCTGTGGCGCCGTAGCTGACTCCACCCTTGACGCCGGCGCCGAGCATCCAGACCGTTGAAGCATTGGGGTTGTGGTCGCGGCCGACCGTCCCTTCTTGGTGTGTGGGCATGCGGCCGAACTCGGTCGTCCAGAGCACCAGGGTGTCGTCGAGCAATCCGCGCGACTTCATATCGTGCAGCAGGCCCGCGGTCGGCTTGTCGAGAATCGGACAGTGGCGCTCGTAGTCGGCCTTGAGCGTTTTGTGGGCGTCCCAATTGAGCAGACCGTCGACGCCCGAGGCTCGCGAGGCGCAGTAGAGCGACACGTAGCGGACGTCACGCTCGAGTAGCCGCCGTGCCAGCAGGCAGTTGCGAGCGTAGGCCGCCAGTAGGGGATTAGAGTCCTCGGTCCCGTAGAGGTCTTTGGTGGCTGGCGTCTCGCGTGAGAGGTCGGAGGCTTCGGGCGCGGAGAGCTGCATTCTGGCGGCAAGCTCGTACGAGGCGATGCGGGCTTCGAGGTCGCTGTCACCGGGGTAATTGGACGCGTGGCGCCGGTTGAGCATCCTCAGCAGCTCGCGCGAGTCATGCTCGGCTTCGGCGCTGATTTCGGCGGGCTGAGCGAGATTGCGGATGGGCTCAGCGGCGTTGAAGACTACGGCCTGGTGCTCGGCCGGCAAGAACCCTGCGCCCCAGTTCGCCGGTCCCGCTGGGGGAATTCCGCGAATGTCGGGAATGCAGACGAACGTCGGCAGGTTGTTATTCTCCGATCCCAGCGCATAGCTGACCCACGAACCCGCCGCGGGAAAACCCTCGATCGCGAAGCCGGTGTTCATGAAGACGCAAGCCGGGCCATGGGTGTTGGTCTTCGAGGTCATCGAGTGGATGAAGGCCATCTCGTCGACCCATTCGCCTAGCTGTGGGAGCAGCTCGGTCAGCATCTTTCCGGACTGGCCGCGGGGGGAGAAGCTCCACGGCGACCCCATTAGCGCGCCGTTCTTGCCTTGGAAGGTGACAAGGTTCTCTGAGCCAGGCAGAGGTTCGCCCGAGTGTTTTTGTAGTTCGGGCTTGTAGTCAAACGTGTCAACGTGCGAAACGGCGCCGGGGCAGAAGATCTGCAGGACGCGTTTGGCCTTGGCGGGGAAGTCGGTCGCGCGGGCCCTAGGAGCGAGCATCGACGAGAGGGCGACGCCGGCTAGGCCGTGCGCGAAATCGGAAAGAAAACCTCGACGGGTCATACCAGCCACTGCTCAGTTCGCCTTCCTGCCGCCGATTGAGCCCGGCGCCGGTGGCGGCGGGAAGGAACTTGCTCAGGCTTCTCCAGCCAGATACAACCTACGGACGCCCGTGTAACTACGCAACCCGCCGCCACCGGCGCCGGGCTCAATCGGCGTGCCGCTGCACAGTTGCTGGAGAGTTCGCCCATACCTACATCACGTACACGAACTCATTCGCGTTGAACAGCGCACGGCACAGCAAAAACAGCCCATGCTTGTCGACAAACTCTGTGGACGCCGCCAACTCCGCTTCGTCCGGCCGACGTCCGAAAACCAACTTGTAGGCGCGTTGCACCTGACCGCGGACATCACCGTCTCCGATCCGCTCCGCCAGAAACCGCGCCTGATCGAGCATGAACGAATTGTTGAGCAATGCTAGAGCCTGCAGCGGCGAAGTCGTTGTCACGCGCTTTGGCGCCGGCAGCGACGTGTCGGGGCAGTCGAACTGACCAAGTAATTCGGGCTTCACCGAGCGCGCGTGCTGGTGATAGACCGAGCGCCGATACGTCTCTGGGCCGAACTTCTCTCGCGGATAGTAGGTCGCGACATTGTCCACCGTATAGCGGTAGAGCCGGAAACCCGGTCCGCCCATTGTTCGGTCAAGTTTGCCCGAGGCGGCTAAGACCGCGTCCCGCACTTCCTCAGCCGAAAGTCGCCTCGGCGGAAAGCGCCACAGGTACTGCGAGTCGCTGTCGACCGCCGCCGCGTCTTCGCGAAATTTGCCGCCGCGTTGGTAAACCGCCGACATTACGATCTCTTTATGCAATGGCTTCCAGCGCCAGTGGTATTCGTTTACCAGGCGATCCGCCAGGTAGTCGAGCAACTTGGGATGCGTCGGCTCACCGCCGTTGTAGCCGAAGTCGCTGGGGTTGCGAACCAACGGCGCGCCGAAGTGGTACATCCAGATGCGGTTGACGATGACGCGCGCTGTTAGCGGATTATCGTCAGCCGCGATCCAGCGGGCCAGCGCGAGACGGCGCTCTCCTTCCGGCGCGTCCGGCTCAAGCTCGTAGCCGTTCATGATTCGCGCAAGAGTGCTCAAAGAGGCCGGGGCCACCGTTTTGCCGCGATTCATCGGATCGCCCCGTAACATCACGAAGCTCGCTTCCCCGGGTTGGCTGAAGCGTCCAATGAAGGCTTGGCGGGGTTGATCCAAAGCGGCGATTTCAGCGGAGAGCTGCCTCTGCCGGTCTTCGATCGCCCGCCACCTGCGCTGCTCGTCCTCATCGAAGACGGCGAAGAGCAACAGGCGTTCACGATCCTCGTCGCGATAGGGCAGACGTCCTTTCGAGTCGGCGACTGGCTTCCACTGCTCGCCGTCGAGTGAGACTTCGATTCGGTACTGCTCGGGGATCGAGCGCCCGAACCGCCCCTGAAACCCTTTCAATCTGTCGGACGACCAATAGATTTTCGAGATCCGTTCGGCCTTCGGCAATTCGATCTGAACCCACGTGGGCGGGCGTTTAGCCGAGATCCAGCGCGTGGTCAAGTCGCCATCGACCAGGTTTTTCGGGGCGTAGGTGTCTGGGCTTGCCGAGTCCACCCGAGTGGAGCCGGCGGTCGCCGTGGCACCTGCTGAAACGTTCCGCGAATCGGAAGTCCAGACCTCGAGCTCGTCCATGTCAACGGTGCGCCTACCGGTCGAGTTGTCGATCGACATCCGGACGAATCGAGCCTCAACCGGGTCAAAACTCTCTTCGACGCCTTCGGGGTCGACACTTGGGCGATACTTCGCAAGGATCTCCTCCCGGCCGGCCTCGACACGCTTGTGGGCCGCGTCGCGTAGCTCGTTCAGCCCGTTCTCGATCCCGAGTTGACCGTCGGTTAGCCGTTTGACTTCGGCGTGATAGGCGCTAACCTTGCCGGATTCGTCCCAGTCGCGCTCCCCGTGCCTGACGCCGGCGAACGCCGACTGGAGCCGGTAGTAGTCTTTTGCCCGGATGGGGTCGAACTTGTGATCGTGGCAGCGCGCGCACTGAACGGTTAGCCCGAGGAATCCCGATGCCGTCGCCGCGATCATGTCGTCGAGATGGTTGGCGCGCTTCTGGAGCTCGCCGGCGAGGTTCTTAATGCCGACGGTGTCTTGCGGGCCCGCGACCAGGAAGCCTGTTCCCGCGGTGACCTCGGGGTCGTTGGGTGCGACTTGATCTCCGGCAAGCTGCTCGATGATGAATTGGTTGAAGGGCTTATCGGCGTTCAGCGACCGAATGACGTAGTCGCGATAGGGCCAAGCGTTTTCGCGGAGATGGTTTTGCTCGTAGCCGTTGCTCTCGCCGAAGCGCGCCACGTCGAGCCAGTGGCGGCCCCAGCGCTCGCCGTACGCCGGCGAGGCGAGTAGGCGATCGACTAAGCGCCCGTAGGCGTCCGGGCTTAGGTCGTTTTCAAAGGCTTGGATCTCTTCAAGGGTCGGCGCGAGGCCGGTGAGGTCGAAACTGACGCGGCGGATGAGCGTTCGCCGGTCCGCGGATGGATTGGGTTCGAGGCCCTTTTCGCGGAGCTTTTCGAGGATGAATTGATCGATCGAGCCTTTGAAGGGTTTGACCGGCTGCCAGGCCCACCACTCCGCCCCCGAGCGGGCGTTTGGGGCTGCGGTCAGCTCGGTCTCCCACCGGGCGCCGGCTTCGATCCATTCCCTGATTAGGGCCCGTTCTTCCTCGCGGATCCCTCCTCCGGGTGGCATCTCGCCCGCCGCGACCCTCGCATAGAGGAGGCTCTCGCTGGGTGCTCCGGGCGTAAGCGCGGGCCCTCGGAGCCCGCCCGTCAGCGCTCCAGCGCGGTTCGAAAGATCTAGCGTCGCTGTTGGATTCTCGGCATTGTGGCAGGCCAAACAGCGTCGCTTGATGGTATCGAGCGCCCGTTGTTCGGTTTCAGCGGTAACGCCGATAGTAGTGCAGAATGCCGCCCAGAACAGTAAGAAAGCACTTCGCACAAGAGACAACCAGAGTATATCGCGACGACAACGCTTAATCTGACCGGCTTCTCCGCTCAGCTCAGGATTCCGGCTCGAGATCGGGATGAGTCACCCGAATCACCTGACCGGGGCCGACTCCCTCCAAAGCGTTGTGAAGCTCAGCGGCGATCTCGAGGTATACCGCGGGAGCGTTCGCCGGGACCCTCACGACCACGACGCCGATTGCGAAGCGCATGACGTCGTGCTGGTATTCGAGATTGCGATCCAGCGTGATGAACACGTCGAACTGATCCTGTGCGATAGCGAGCAGTTCGCCATTTTCGATCCCGCGCCAGCCCATGAATTCGGTGCTGTAGACGTCGTGCTGATCGAGAATCGCCCGAACGCGCGGGTTCACACACTCATCGAGAAGGTTCGCACCGCCAGCTAGGCAACCCGCTGGGCGGCCGAATCAAGAAACTTCTCGATCTGTTCGCGTGTCACCGTCGGGCAGCTTTCAAGAAACGAGTCGATCGTTTCGCCGTACTTGAGATGGTCGACTAGAAGCCAAACTGGAACTCGCGTTCCCCGAAAACAGGGGTCGCCGCCCATGCGTCTGGGGCTGACCCATACGACATCGTCGACTTCGGTAGGGTTCACAGCTCTTACGGTACTCCTCGCAGCTCCGCTGATCAACCGCTCACGCTGCTTCGTCCACTCTCTCTTGGCGCCGTGGTATTCAGCGCTTCAATCAGCCTGGCCATCGATTCTCGAGTTCCCCAGTTCATGGCGAAGCTCCCGTTCGCTACGCAGTTTCCGCGAACCTAAGCGGTCTTCGCCGCACGCGACTTTGGCTCAGCTCCGTCTTCCACCGCTTGAGGACCCTCGTCCTCGGCCACCGGCAGCCCCAGCGCACCTCGCAGGTCCTTTTCCAGCTTGTTGCGGATGTCGAGATTCTCGGCCAAGAAGTTCTTCGTATTCTCCCGGCCCTGGCCGATGCGCTCGCCGTCAAACGAGTACCAGGCGCCGCTCTTTTGCACGATCTTGTTCTCGACGCCGAGATCCAGCAAATCGCCTTCGAGCGAGATCCCAAGCCCGTACATGATGTCGAACTCGGCCAGCTGGAACGGCGGTGCGACCTTGTTCTTCACGACCTTGACCTTGGTGCGATTGCCGATCACCTGGTCGCCGTCCTTGATCGCGGCAATGCGCCGGATGTCGATGCGGATCGACGCATAGAACTTCAGCGCCCGGCCGCCGGTCGTGGTTTCAGGGCTCCCGAACATCACGCCGATCTTCTCGCGAATCTGGTTGATGAAGATCAGGCAGCAGTTCGAACGCGAGACCGCTCCTGTCAATTTGCGCAGCGCCTGTGACATCAAGCGCGCCTGCAGGCCGACGTGATGGTCGCCCATCTCTCCCTCGAGCTCGGCACGCGGGACCAGCGCGGCGACCGAGTCGACGACCAGAATTTCGATCGCTCCCGACTGGACCAGCACGTCGACGATCTGCAACGCCTGCTCGCCGCTATCGGGTTGCGAGACCAGCAGGTTGTCGATATCGACCCCGATCTTACCCGCGTAGATCGGGTCCATCGCGTGCTCGGCGTCCACAAAAGCGGCCACCCCGCCCAGTTTTTGGGCCTGCGCCACGACCGAGAGCGCCAGGGTTGTCTTTCCCGACGACTCCGGTCCGTAGACCTCGACCACGCGGCCGCGCGGAAAGCCGCCTATCCCTAAGGCCGCGTCGATCGACAACGATCCCGTCGGAATCGAGCCGATTGGCACGATCGGGCCGCTCGAGCCCATCCTTAGAATCGCCCCCTTGCCGTGGGCCTTTTCGATCTCGCTGATGGCGGAATCTAGACTGCGAACACGATCTTTGGCATCCATGCTTGTTCTCTCCCCTTGCCTATCATAGGCGAATACAAGGCGAACATCAACCTATCATTTCAGTTTTTTGGTGATGCGGCGGTGGCAGGCCGCGGATTAGGGTTGGCCCTCGGGCAGGGGCGCGTAGTATCCCGTGCGGACTCGAACCAACGTATTCTTGACGTTGGCCTTGACCTTGATCTTGTGAAAACTGCCGTCCGCGATCATGCTGGACGGCGAATACAGAATAAAGTATTGGTGCCTGAGCTCGTTTGCGATATCGGCGAAGGACTGCTCGAGATCGCGCGCTTGGAAGGGGTGGAATGAGAGCCCCCCGGTCTGCTCGGCGAAGTATTTCATCGTGCGGTCGCCGTCGACCCTCTGTCCGCTGCGATTGGTTGAAATCGTGTAGATAACGGCCTCGGCCTTGTGCGCCATCTCGAGCGCCATGTCGCGTGTGACGGTCGATTGGTTGTCCTCTCCGTCGCCAATCACGATTAGCGCCCGGCGGTATTGTTCGAGCGGTTGGTCTTCGGGCAACTTGTCGCGGCTCGCATAGTAGATCGCGTCGTGGAGAGAGGTGCCGCCGCCGGCCCGCAGCGACCGCACGCCGTTGGCGAGCTCTTCCGGGTCGTTTGTATAGTCAACCAGGAGTTCGGCTTGGGTGTCGAACCCAACCAGAAACGCGCGATCCTTGCCGTCGGAGAGAACCCCGCGGATGAATTCGATCGCAGCTTCTTGTTCGAACCGGAATCGGCCGCGGATCGAGTTCGACGTATCCATGATGATTCCGATGCGCAGCGGCAGGTCGCTTTCACGGGCGAATTGAGTTATGGTCTGCTTCTCGCTGTTGTCGACGACTTCGAAATCTTCCTTCTCGAGGTCGGTGATGAAGTGGTGTTTCTTGTCCGTGACGGTGAACAGCAGCGGGACGCGCAAAACCTCGACGCGGATGATCGCCTCTGCGCCGCCTTGGATGACCGGCCCGCCGGGGTCCCCCGGATCGGAGGCGAGTTTGCCGTCCTGCTGGGCGGATAGAGTCGTAACGGCCGCCAGGGCGATGATGAGTAACTTGCGCATGCGCTCGCCCACAATTATACTCCCAGCGCCTTAGCGACTTCCTCGAAGTCAGCCAGTGGGGGCGCTTCGACGCAGATCGGCTCAGCGGTTGTTGGATGTTCGAACTCCAGCCGGCGAGCGTGCAGGTAGAAGCGGTCCGACTCTTCGAAGGCTGGAGCGCCGTAGAGACGGTCGCCTACCACCGGGTGTCCCGCCCAGGCGAGATGGACCCGGATTTGATGAGTGCGCCCAGTGTGGATCTTGATCTCGACACGGCTGTATTTGGCCGAGGTCGTGATCAGCCGGCAGTCGGTAACGGCGTGACGCCCGGACGTCACCACAGCCATGTGGGTTCGATGCCGACGGCCGCGGCCAATTGGGGCTTCGAAGCGTGTCCAGCCCTCGACTCGGCGGCCCTTGCGGAAGCTCGTTGCATCGCCGTGGACGAGGGCTTCGTAGGTCTTGTGAACCTTGCGTTCGGCGAAGCTGTCCGCCAGCGCTCGGTGGGCTCGCTCCGTCTTGGCGACGACAATCACGCCGCTGGTGAATCGATCGAGGCGATGGACGATCCCTGGGCGTAGGTCGCCGCCGAGGTTTGACAGCCGGCCGAAGCGGTGGAGCAGGGCATTGACGAGTGTGCCCTTTTGGGAGGCTTCGCCGGCGCCGACGTGGACGGTCATTCCGGCAGCTTTGTTGACGACAACGAGGTCGTCGTCCTCGTGTAAGATGGCGAGCGGTAGATCTTCGGGGAAGGCCTTGAGCGGTTCGAGCGGCGCTGGGTCGATGTCGAGGATTTCGCCTCCAGCGAGCTTGGTCGCCGGGCGTGCGGTGATGTCGTCGACCAGGACGCGTCCGTCGCGAATCCAGGCTTGGATGCGCGAGCGGCTGTAGTCGGCAAGCTGGTCGGCGAGGAAGCGGTCGAGGCGTTGACCGGCGGCTTCGGCTGGGACGGTTAGATCCATGGCTGTTCGGAACCCGCTCCCTTGCGGTCGCGGCTCTGACATCACGATTCAAACGTAAGCCCGAGGGCGTCAGAGCCGCGACCGCAAGGGAGCGGGTTCGGGCCGCAAACTACCCATCCCGGCGCATCAAACTAAAGCTCTGCGCGGTCGGCCCAATATCCGGTTGGCAAGCCAGGAACAGCGCCAACTCCACCACATCCTCGGGCTGCTTGACCCACTCCCCGCTGGTCATAAACGGAGTGTGATGTCCCTTTTTCTTCGCACGCTCCTCGACGCCCTGGGTTAGCTGCGTCCGCACCGGTCCCGGGATGAGCTCATTTACGCTGATGTTGAACTCGACCAGCTCCTGCGCCAGGACTCGGGTTAGCATCCACAGACCGGCCTTCGCAGCCGCGTAGGACGAGTTGCCAGCAGCCCCACGATGCCCGATTCCCGATCCGACGGTGATGATCTTCCCCGCGCCGCGTTCCTTGAGATAGGGGACGGCCTCCTTCATCGTGTAGTACGCTCCCATCAAGTTCAGCTCGATCGTCGCGACCCAGCCTTCGACGCCGCCCTCATCCACTCGCGCGCGGTCGAGGTTTCCGCCGGCGTTGGCGACCACGATGTCGAGGCCCCCGAACTTCTCGGCTGTTGCGGCGTACATCGCCTTGACGGCCTCGTGGTCGGTCACGTCGCAGACGACGGCAAGTCCGGTGATGTCCGCGACGGTCCCCTCGACCTCGTCTTGCGAACGAGCGGCGCAGACGACGCTTGCTCCTTCAGCCGCGTAGCTGCGAGCGATCGCCGCTCCGATCCCCCGGCCCGCGCCCGTGACCAGAGCAACCTTTCCGTCGAGGCGACCCACCTACTTGCGCCCGTCCCACAGGTAACCGGTTCCGACGCCGTCGTTGGAGTCCCAGCCATAAAAGAGGAAGATGTCTTTTGAGATCTCGCGCCGGCCGTTGGCGACGAACTGGATGTTCTGGTATTTCCGTCCAACCTTCGGAGTCAGATCCGCCACCAACTCCCAACTCGCGCCCTGGTCGGACGACACGAAGTGTTCGATTTTGTCGCCCCAGCCGTAGAAGTCCATGCCTTCCACGGCGACGCTTTCGCCCTTGCCCGTAACGAGGTAGGCGTGGATGGCGCCTTCCGAGTCCCTGTCGAGGTGGGCTGAGTTGAAGGGGTGCGACGTTTTCGCAATGGCGGTCCGAGCCCATTTCTTGCCGTCCCGGCGGATGTAGAAAAACTTCGACATCAGGGGAGTCTTGTCCGACACCGGCAGCACGAAGCTAGGCTCACCGGCTTCGGTGAGGTGGATCGACGGGCCCACGGCGGCGACGCGGCCCTGGGTGTCCCATACCAAGCAATCGCGGTCGGCGACTTCTTTGTTCACCGGCACGGGAAGCTCTTTGCCCTCGTAGTTGTAGGCCTTTCCGGTCGGCAGGTCGACCTTCACGTAGTAGAGGTTGTGGCGGCGAGTGTGGTCGTGGAGCGTTTTCGAGTAGCGGAAGCTCGGCAGCGGGTCCTCGACCTTCCAGATAAAGGCGACATGCAGGGTCTTGCCGTCCTCGCTAACTCGCGTCGTCTCGTACGATCCGGCGTGGCTGGCCATAAAGCCCGTTTGTGGCTCGGCGTTCATGTCGACAAGTCCCGCTTCGGGCCCGCGCCAAGTCTCGCCGTTGTCGCCGCTGATGCGATACGTCCAGAAACCGAGGTGGCCGGTGTAGCGGAAGTAGATCAGCGTCTGGTTGTCGTAAATCTGATGGATTTTCGGGTACGACATGATCTCGGCGACCTCAGGCCCGCGGCGCCAGGCGGTGATGTCGCGGGGGTTCTCCGAGACCAGGTGGACTCCTTTCGTGTTGTGAAGTCCGAAAAGAACGTGGAGGTGGTCGTTGAGGTCCTTCCAGATGACCGGAGCGTAGTGGTGGTCCCTGCGGTATTTCCTCTTGTCGACGGTGTCTTCGAGACCCTTGAGGAGCATCACCGGGTCGGAGAATTTTCGGGTCGACAGGTCGTAGGCGCGGGCGTACGGAAAGCCCTCCGACCCCCGCCAAACCAGGAAGATGCTGCCGCCGAGCTCAACCGCCTGGGGGTACATGCGGTTGTCGTAGAGCATCTTGAGTCCGCCGTTTTGGGCGAAGGGGACGACCGAGGCTGAGCAGATGCAGCTCAAAACAAGGGCGAGGGCGGCGGCGCGGATTGGAAGCATCAACATGACTATAAACGGTTGGCATGTCAGCCGGAACCCGCTCCCTTGCGGTTGCGGCCCTGACACCACGTGGCGAAAGCTTGGGTCGCGTCGTCAGAGCCGCGACCGCAAGGGAGCGGGGTTCCGGCCGGCCAAGGCGCGAGTCTAGCGACCTGTCGCCGAAACCTGTTTCGACAGTTCAACCGCCGGCCCGAACCCAGGGTTCGTCGCCAGCACCTCGTCCAACAGCCGCCGGGCCTGGCTCGTATTGCGGCTGAGCATGTAGTAGCGCGCCAGGTTGACCTTGTACTTCGGGTCTTCGGGCTCCAGCTCTACCGCATGTCGAAATTGCAGCAGCGCGTTCGCCGGCATTCCCGACTGCGTGTAGGCAATCGCCAAGCTGGTGCTCATTTCGGCGGTGTCCATACCGCGCTCGGATGCCGCTTCAAACCCCTCGATGGCCACGCCGAAGCGACCCTGTGCCGCCAGCACCGACGCCAGGTTGAAATGATACTCGGCAACCGTCGCGTCAAGCTCGACCGTGCGCCGGAACTCGCCCTCCGCGCCCGGCAGATCCCCTTGCGCGAATAGCGTCGAGCCCAGCTGACTGCGAGCGCCAGCGTCGTCCGGCGCCAGCTCTAACGCCGCGAGCAGGGCCTGGCGGGCGCCGCCAAGATCCCCCTTGCGCAGTAGGACGTTGCCCAGATTGACGCGCGCTCCAGGCTCTTTAGGCGCGCTGACGATCGATTGCCTCAATAGCGCCTCCGCTTCATCTAGCTTGCCTTCGTCGATCAACAAGGCCGCCAGGTTGTTGCCTAGCTGAGGGCTCGAACCGCCGCCGGCCAGTTGCGCTTCAAAGTACGCGCGGGCGTGCCGAGACAGGCCGCGTTCAGCCATCACGCTCGCCATCTCGACGTAGTCGCGCCCCGGCGTCGTCGAGTGCCAAGTCCCGTAGGAGAACGGCAAGGCCGGACCCTTCCCAACGCGTGCGTCGCGCAGGATGACCTTTGCCGAGGCGCCGCCGCGATAGACCTTGACGATCCGCCCCTGTTCGTCGAGCAAGAATGTGGTCGGAACCGCCAACTCGGTTCGGCGATCGAATAGGTGCTGGTTGAGGATGGTATACACCTGGACGGTTTCGTCGTCGGCGAAGGCGACGGGGAACCCCAGACCATGCTCGGCGACAAACGCCTTCACCTTGTCCCGATGCGCCGGATCGTCGACCGAGATGGCGACGGGCGTAATCCCAGCTCGCTCGAAATCGGCAGTATGTTCAGCGAAGTCGGCCAATTCTTCGCGACAAGGCGGGCACCAGGTGGCCCAGAAATTGACGATGGACTTGCCCCCCTTCAGCTCGGTCAGCGAGGTCGCGCCGTTGAGGCCTTCTAGCTGGAAGTCCGGCGCCGGCACGGGCTCGAGCAGCCAAGTCCCGGTCCGCTCGACGGCCGCGGACGTCGCCGACGTCGCCTCCAGCTTTTCCACGATCAGCGGCGTGGCGTCGGCCTTTGAACCGCCTTTCGCGATGCTGACAAGCCCTGCCTTAGGAAGCGGGCTCACGACCTGCTCGTCGCCCCCCGGCCAGCGGATCGAGAGGGAGTCGGGCGTCTCGCCCTCTTCGAGTCCGAAGTGGAGCGTCCGCCCCGGCTGCGACAGGAAGCCCGAGCCCGCACTCACGTCACGCCGCAGCGTTCGCCGATTCGTCTTGAGCAGCGCCCGCGCCCCTACGGCCTGTCCTTCCAGGCGTACCCGCAGCGAGCGCCCTCCCAGCTCATTGCGCAGCACCCGAACTTGCTGACCGTTGCGGAACTTCGCGATCAGGTCGAGGTCGCCGTCGGAGTCGATGTCGAGCGGGACGAACGAACGCCCGTCCTGGTTGAAGTCGAGCCCGCTCAGGAACGAGTCGTCGCCGAACGTCCCGTCGCCAGCGTTCGAGTAGCAAACGTTCCTCTCGCGGCCGCTCCACGAGCCGTCCGAGCGAATCAGCAGGTTGATCGCTCGCCAGCCGTCCTGGTAGGGCGTCGAAGTGGTTTTCCGATCCGGTGACTGCGACACGACCTGCCGCCAGAAGAAGCTTCAAAGGTCGTCGAGGCGTTCGCCGGTGATGTTGCCATTCTGGACGTAGAGATCGAGCCGTCCGTCGTTGTTGAGGTCGACGAAGTCCGACCCCCAAGCCCAGCGCCCCATGGCCACGCCCGAGGATTCAGTCACGTCGGAGAACGTGCCGTCCCCGTCGTTGCTGAACAGCGAGTTGCCACGCGCGTGCCGCCGGAAGCTAGCGGCTTCGTCCCCGGAGGCGACTTCCGCGAAGCGAGCATTGGCCGTGATTCGTTTGCCGGCCGACGACCACATGTTGCCGACGTAGAGGTCGAGATCGCCGTCGTTGTCGTAGTCGCCCCAGGCGGCCGACATCCCCGCGGCGAGGTCTTCGACGCCCGCTTCGGCCGCGACGTCGGTGAAGGTCGAGTCGCCGTTGTTGCGGTAGAGGTTGTTGCGTCCGAAGTCGTTGGCGACGTAGAGGTCCGGGTCGCCGTCGTCGTCGTAATCCCCCCAGGCCGGGGAGAAACTGAAGCGGTCGTTGTTCACGTTGAGTCCCGCCGCCTCGGTGACTTCTTTGAAAACGGCGTTGCCCTGGTTTTGGAAGAGAAAATTCGCCGAGCCGTTGGTGGCGTCGTAGTACGGAGTCGGAGTCGTGAAGTCGACCCCGGACTCCCAGAAGTCGTAAGCGCAGACATAGAGGTCAAGGTCGCCGTCCAGGTCGTAGTCCGCCAGCGCGGCGCCGGTCAGCACGCCACGGTTCTCGCCGGTGATCGCGAGCCCGGCATTGGGCCGATGTTCGTAGTGGCCGGAGCCGTCGTTGATGAACAACAGCGGACGGTCGGGGCCGATCAACAGCAGATCTTGGTCGCCATCGTTGTCGAGGTCTGCGAACAGCGAGGCGCTGGTGTCGTCCAGAACCCCCAACCCCGCCGATTGCGTGACATCGACGAACGTCCCGTTGCCATTGTTGTGGTAGAGCAGGTTCGGCAGTCCGGCCGGTTGCGAGATGTAGAGGTCGTCGTGTCCGTCGCCGTTGTAGTCTCCCAGCGCGAGGCCGTGATGGCCGTAGACCGACACGCCAACCGCGACATCGAGCTCGCCCCGCCAGTAGTCTTGACCGTAGGCGAGTTGTTGTTGAAACGACTCGTTGGCGCCGACCGCGTTTTCGGTTACGTCACTAAACCAGCGCTTGGGCGCACGGCGGACCTGCCATTCATCGAGCGCGGCGGCACTGATCCGCCAGTCGCCGTCGGTGCGCGCCCACGAAAAGCGCCCATGGGTGAGCATCGAAAGCAGCCCCCCGGCGCTCGCCTGTCCGCCGAGCTCGATACGCGCTTGAACCTCGGCCTGGTCGGACTCATCGTCGGCGCGGGAGCTTTCGATGATCTTGAACTCAACCAGCTCGAGCGACGTGAACCTGGAGAGAGCGTCCGCCAGCGGCTCGAACTCACGCTTGCCCTTCTTGAGATCCTCGCCAATCTGTTTGAGTGACTTGTTAAAGACCTCGAAATCCTGCTCGCCGACCCACTGGTCTTGGTTCGCATCGACACGCGCCAGCACGTCGTCGATCTGGACCCTCTTGGAAAATTCAGCCGGGACGGAGAACTCTTGCGCGGCTACCAGCAGTGGGAAGGCCGCCAGCAGGACCCACGCAGCGGAACCCGCTCCCTTGCGGTCGCGGCTCTGACGCCGTGCTGCAAACCTTACCCGCCAGGCTTCAGAGCCGCGACCGGACTTAGGGTATGGGATGCGGTTGTTGCGCAACGGGAACCTGCCCAGCCGCGACTTTCAGACGTTGTGAGAAAGCCGGAGTGCGGCCCCAGTCTCAGTGGGACCGCACTCCAATCATTCTAGAACTCGAACCGAAGCGACATCTGGATCAGACGGCCGTTCGTCCCGGTCAAGATGTTGCTGACTCGGCCGAAGCCGCCGCGTCCGTTACGAAGCTCCGGATTCGCGAAGTTGGGCGTGTTCGTCAAGTTGTAGAAGTCGGCCCGGTATTGCAGCTTGTACCTCTCGGTAAAGTTGAACCACTTGTGCACCGAAAGGTCGAGGCCCTTGAAACCGGGTCCGCAACAAACGTTGCGGGGTGCGCTTCCGAAGACTCCGCGGCCCGGCGATTCGTACAGAGAAGTGTCGAAGTACGTGGCGCCGCGAACGTTGTCGCGCCAGTTGCCCAAGCGCTCGATAGGACCGAGCAGGTTGGGCCGTTGGGCATGCGAGAACGTGTTGGAGCGGTTGGTGTTCTCTCGGACTCCGAAGGGCGAGCCGTCGCGAAACTCCGCGATGAGACCGATGCCCCACCCGCCCGCTAAGGCGTTGAGCGCCGCGTTGTTGATCGCATGCTTGCGGCCCTCGCCAACCGGCAGTTCGTACACCATGCTGCCGATGAAGCGGTTCTGGATGTGGTTTCCGGAGAACGACCGGTCGAGGCCGCGCAGCTCCACGTGTTGGTAGCCGTTTCCAGACTCCCCGCCTAGCTCAGTGGCGGCCTCCACGTCGTCGAGGAATTTCGAGAACGTGTAGTTCATCAGGAAGTTTAACCCGCCCGAATACCGCTTCTCGAGCTTGATGTTCATCGAGTGATACGCCGAGTTGCCCCACGCCGGGCTTTCTTGAAACACGTTGGCGAACTGCGGGAACGGGCGGGCTGTCTGGGACTGACTGGCCGGCCCCTGCCCGTTGACCAATGGAATCATGTTGAGGTTCACATTCGCGCCGCCGAGGGCGTGGCCCATGTTGCCGATGTAGGTGATCTCCGTCAACAACTGGTGGGGAAGCTCCTTCTGGATGCCGACGTTCCACTGCTGGTGCATGCCGTTGCGCTGATTCTGCTGGAAGAAGTCAGGCGATAGGCGCGGGCTTTGGCCGATCGGGACGGCGCCGAACGAAGGGGTCAAGTCTTCGCGAACTACCAGCGGCATCCCATCCGCCAACTGAAATGCTTGAGTAAAGCCTCCGTCGGGCGAGGTGAAATCGCCGCTGAGGCTGAAGCCGTTGAAGAGCGTAAACGGGACGGCGCGGGCGTACATGCCGTTGTAGTTGATCCCGTATCCGCCGCGAACAACGAGGCCGGCCGCCTTCCAGGCAAAGCCGAAGCGCGGGCCGAAGTTGTTCTTGTCGAAGTTGTGAGCGTACTTGCTGCGGCCATCGCGCGCTGAAAACGTCACCGTGCCGGGGCAATCGCAAACCGGGTTGATCGCATTGAGGTCAAACCCGCTTTGGCGATTGTCTTGACGTTCCCAACGAGGCGTGTCCAGCTCCCAGCGCAGGCCGAAGTTGAGCGTGAGATTGGATGTGGCCTTCCAATCGTCCTGGACGAAGAAGCCGTAGAAGTCGGTGCGCGTCTCGAGGATGTCGGCATCGACCAATTGGCCGGAATTGACGTGGCCCAGCAACAGTTCGGCAAGGCCGACGCCGGTGGCGCGATTACCAAAGTTGAAGCGCCCGCCGGTCGATTGGTTGAAGTCGTCCTGGTTCATGGCGAAGCGCCATTCGCCCCCGAACTTGAGCTGGTGGCTGCCCTTGATCCAGGTATACGTGTCGGCGAACTGCCAGGTCTCGATCGGCGTCTGAATGCGCTCTTGGTTGCCGGCGCCGAGGTTGGTCAATCCGTTGACGGCGACCCTGGCGAAAGATTCCTCGTTCACGCCAGCGATGTTGAGTTGGCCGTTCTGGCCCGAAAATCGCCCGGCGGAACGGTTGATGTGCAGTCGGCGGTTGTCTAAATGATGGCTCGGGGGCGCGACATCTCGGTTCTTAAGCCCGAAGGGCGCAGCAATCAACAGCCCCGGGCAACGCCCGGGGATTCGGAAGAGCGGAGCCTCGCTCCAATGCCCCGAAGGGATTTGCCCATCCTGTTTCCCACGGTTCCGCGGTGGGCTATTGATTGCTTCGCCCTCCGGGCTCGAGGCGGCTTATCCATAGGCGTCCATAGGATATGCCAATACGCCTGCGCTTACGGCAATACGAATGTGACCTAGAGAACGGATTGCTGGCGTGCGACCAAGCTACCTTCTTGACGGGCAAATTCAGTCCAAGGTATGATCATGCTGGGGACAAGGGGTCCTTGTAACGTGTAGCAGTAAGAGGGGTTGAGGTAAAGACATGTCTAGTCGGAAAGTTGTGACACTCGTCGTCGCGCTGCTCGTTCTGGCGCTGCCGGGCTTCGCCCAGCAGTCGATCTTGAACGGGACAGTGACCGACGACACGGGCGCCGTCATCGTCGGCGCCGACGTCGTCTTGCTCAACGTCGATACCGGCGTTGGATACTCAGCACAAACAAACGAAGCGGGCCTATACGCATTCCCGCCAATTCAGCCGGGAACCTACGAGCTCCACTGCGAGTTCACCGGCTTCAAGAAATTCCTCCAAATCGGCTTGGTGATGGAAACCGGCCTGACCAAGAGCGTCGCAATCGCGCTCGAAGTCGGCTCGGTCACCGAGACCATTGAGGTCACCGGCGCGGCGCCGCTACTCGAGACCGAGAACTCGACGGTCGGTCAGTTCATCGAGCGTACGACCGTCGCCCAGATGCCGGTCAGCAGCCGCCAAGCGGGCCAGCTCGTTCGCCTGGCAGGCAACGTGACGTTCGCGCGTGGCGGCGGCGGACTCTATGACTTGCCGTTCTTCTCGATGGCGGGCGGCCGCTCGCGCAACCAGATGTGGCATCTCGACGGCGGCGTCGTCCAGAACATGTCGCTCGGGATCGCGCAGCTCAATCTGAACCCGCCGGTCGAATCGCTGCAGGAGTTCAAGGTCGAGTCGAACAACTATGCGGCCGAGTATGGACGCTCAGGCAACGGCTTGATCATCATGACCACGCGCACGGGAACAAACGAGCTGCACGGTGCGCTGTATCACAACTTCCGCAACGACAAGCTCGACACGCGCACGTTCTTCGCGCCGACGGTGCCGGTCTTGCGATACAACATCTTCGGCGGTTCGATCGGCGGTCCGGTCAAGAAGGACAAGTCGTTCTTCTTCTTCAACTACGAAGGCCAGCGGTGCACGGACGGCTTCAACATCGCCAACACCGACGTCCCGCGCGCGACTGAGAGGACGGGTGACTTTTCAGGCCGCACCGGGAGTTTCGCGCTGGGCGACCCGGCGGCCGGTTTCGACCCGTTCCCGAACAACACCATTCCTGGGAGCCGGATCGATCGGCTCGGCGGCATCTTCGCAAACCTTTACCCGAACCCGAACCAGCCCGGCAGAGCCGGCCGCGCGCCGGCGAACAACTACGTCACCAACACCGCGAACCAGGGCAAGTCGGGCTTCATCACCGCGCGCTACGACCACAACTTCAGCGAAAACGACCGTATCTACGGCCGCTTCTCTCGCGTAGACGCGCCGAACTTCGCGCAGCCGGTCTATCCCAACGAATTCGCCGACTTTCGCGGCGCCAACCAAACCCGCGACAACCTCGTGACGACCCATCAACTGGAGTCACAATTTCGCGCCGACGGTGATCAATGAGTTTCGTTTCACTTACGGCCGGCGCACGTTCACGAACCGTGGTCTGGGCACGGGCGGAGGGAAGGCCGGCGAGCTGGGCGTTCCGAATGTCAGCCCCGAAAACTTCCCGACCGTCAACCTGGTCGGCTACACTCGGCTGGGGACGAACAATCAGGAGCGCATCCCGAAGCCGATCATCACCTATCAGTACGTTGACAGTCTGTCTTGGTACAAGGGCAAACACTCTTTCAAGGCTGGTTTCGAGATGCGCTACTCGCGCAACAAAGACGATTTCAACCGCTACGCCAGCGGATCGTTCAACTTCACGAACCGATTCGTCGGTGATGCGCTAGGCTCGCTCCTGCTTGGCCACACTCAACGCGGCCAGATTGTTGACACCGACATCCTGAACACCCGCACCGACTACTACGGCGCTTACCTGCAGGACAACTGGAAAGCGACCAACAAGCTGACCGTGAGCTTGGGCCTGCGCTGGGAAATCGATACACCGCGTTGGGAGAAACAGAACCACCAGAGCGGCTTCGACGCGGACGCCACCAACCCGGTCTGCGATTGCCCCGGCATCGTGACGTTCTCCGGCCTCAACGGGCGCAACCAGTACGCTCACGGTTTTGACAAGAACAACTTTGGGCCTCGGGTCGGGCTTGCCTACCGCCCGACAAACACTATTGTCGTTCGCGCCGGCTATGGCATCAACTACAACGGCGCTTACGCCTTTGCCGTGCCGTTTACGCAGTTCTGGTCGTTCTCGAAAACGCTCGACCTGTTTTCGCCTGATGGCGGCCGCTCGGCGGTCTTCCAACTCAGCGACGGGCTGCCCGCGGTACAGCCGTTTACCGACGCGGACCGCAACGCCAGCTTCGGCGCGGTGGCCGGCGGACGTCGCACGACATCGCCTGATTTCATCCAGCAAGACCACCACAACGCTCAATCGCAACAGTGGAACTTCACCGTTCAGAAGCAGTTGCCAAACGCCGTGCTGATCGAGGCGCAGTACTTGGCCAATGTGGCCCACAACCTGGGCGGAGTCAACGTCAACATCAACCAAATCCCGCTGGACGCGAACGGCCAGGGACCCGCTAGCCAGAGCCGCGCTCTGACCCCGTACCCGCAGTTCAATCAGGTGGTGTTGGAGAGTCCCGCTTGGGGCAACTCCACCTACCACGCGTTGAACCTGAAAGCGGAAAAGCGTTTCGCGAGAGGCCTCAGCTACCTGGTCAACTACACCTGGTCGAAGTTCCTCGACGATGTTGAAGCGAACAATGAGGCCGGCGGCGGGCAGGGCGCCGGCTATACGCACCTTTCCTTGCGGCGCCTCGACAAGGCTCTCTCGGGCAACGATATCCGCCACCGCATCGTGGCCAGCGGCGTCTGGGAACTGCCTGTGAAGCTCAATAACAAGGCGGCTAACACGATTCTGGGTGGCTGGAGCCTGGGTGTTATCGCCGAGTTCCGCACGGGCTCGCCTTACGGAGTCATCGAACAGACCAATCGTTCGAACACGTTCAGCCCGGGCCAACGGCCGCATTTGGTCGGCGCCCCCGAGCTCTCCTCCAGCCGCTCGACTGGCGATCGGATTGCCGAGTGGTTCAATACGGCGGCATTCGAGCAGCCGGGGGCAGGCGTCTTCGGCGGCTCGCCGCGAACGCTTTGCTGCGGTCCCGGCCAGGCGGTGGTCGACACGTCGATCAATAAGAAGTTCTTCTTCAGCGAGAGCAAGCACGTCGAGTTCCGGGCGGACTTCTTCAACATTGCGAATACGCCGAACTTCGCTTTGCCCGAGCTACGCCGCGGCAACGGCGGCTTCGGCCGCATTCGCGGAACGGTGGGGACGGGTCGGCAATTGCAGCTAGGGCTGCGTTTGCAGTTCTAATTCGGCCGTCAACCTTCAGACAAACGAGGGCGCCTCTTCGGGGGCGCCCTGGAGTGAACCCTAAAAATGAGACATTGAAATTTGGGACGAATTTCAGCGAATGGAAAGGAGTCCAGGATGGAAAGTCTCAAGCCGCGCAAGCCGCGGGAGTTCACGGTGGAGTTCAAGGAAGCCGCCGCCAGGCGGCTCCTAGCCGGCCAGAGCGGCACAGCGCTAAGCCGCGAGTTGGACGTCAAGCGCAGCCTGCTGTACCGCTGGCGGGACGCCTATCGCCAGGAAGGCGTCAACGGCTTGAGCCGGCGGCGAGGCCGGCCGAAACCCGGCCGCTCGGCGCCGCCCAAGATCCCTCGCGATCCGCGCGACGAACGCATCGCAGAGCTCGAACGACTGCTCGGCAAACAAGCCGCAGAGCTCGATTTTTTCGGACAAGCCTTTCGCGCCTTGAACCTCGCAGCCCCGACCAACGACGCCGGTGGCGCGAGCGGATCTACTCCATCGTCGAGCAGATCAGCGCCAAAGGCTCACTCAGCGTCGAACACGCCTGCGAGCTCGGACGCGTGAATCGCGCCGGGTTCTATCGCCGGCTCGCCGTGTCGTCGCCCGCCGAGTGCGACATGGAATTGCGTGACCGCATGCAGCGGATTTCGCTCGAGAATCGTCGTTACGGCTACCGCCGCGTGACGGCCGAGCTGCGCCGCCAAGGCTTCCTCGTCAATCACAAAAAGGTCCTGCGGATGATGCGTAAGGACAACTTGCTGGCGGTACTCAAGCGGCGCTTCGTGCTAACAACGGATTCGAACCACTTCTTACCTGTTTATCCGAATCTAGCGGCGCACCTGAATGTGGACGGCGTCGATCAGTTGTGGCAATCCGATATCACCTACATTCGCTTGCGCGAGGCGTTCGTCTACCTCGCCGTGGTGTTGGACGCCTACTCGCGACGCGTGGTCGGCTGGCGGCTGGGGACGACGCTCAAAGCTGAGCTGGCTGTAGGGGCGTTGCGCGATGCGCTCGAGCTCAGACGCCCTGCCGCGGGGTGGATGCATCATTCCGACCAAGGCGTACAGTACGCTTCGAGCGCCTATGTCGAGCTGCTGGAGCAGCACGGCGCGATCATCTCGATGAGCCGCCGCGGCAACCCCTACGACAACGCGCGGGCGGAGAGTTTCATGAAGACGTTGAAGGCGGAGGAGGTTTGGTTGCAGCGTTATCGCACGCTTGACGAGGCGCGCGCATCGATCGGCGAGTTCATTGATGAGATCTACAACCAACGCCGGCTGCATTCGGCGTTGGGATATCGTCCGCCGGCGGAGTTTGAAGCGCTGGCGCGGCCGGCGGCAACAGCAGCGAGGAATCCGAAGTATGAGTTTTGAGAGGCATAGGCAAATCTATCAATCCGATGGGCCCTGGGCGGGCAGGGAGACATCGCCGGCGTTGGAGAAGCCGGGAGCGACCTTGGCGGCCGCCCCCGGCGCTCATCGTCTTGATGAGTTTGCGGCCGGGTATTCCTTGGCGGGTTGCTCTCCAGCAGAGCCCGCTTCCGCTTCCCCGGCTAGGACCAGCGTGCGACGATACAGCGAAGAAGGCAAGCGTTTTGCGGTGAATCGTAACCTGTCCCGATTTCGACTGTCTCACGCTTGGGGTTCACTCCACCCTTTCTTTTGTCCTCTAGAATGAGTCTGAAGATTATGTCCGCCGCCCCGACAGCCACTATGCTGACGATCGACGAGTTCGGCTCACTCCCCGACGACGGTATGCGTCACGAGCTAGTCGCTGGAGCTCTTGTATCCATGCCCCCCCCTAAACCGCGCCACTCAAAGGTCCAACAGAACATCAACCTGGCGCTGGCCCCTTTCGTTCTGCGACACGGCCTGGGCGAGATCTTCTCCGAAGCCGGCTATGTCCTGGGCGAAGATCCCCCGACCGTCCGGGCTCCCGACGTGTCGTTTCGAGCCGCCCCAAGTTTCGCCGAGGCGGACCCGGACGAATACCCGCGGGGGGCGCCGACGCTGGCGATTGAAGTGATTTCTCCGTCCGACCGGCCGCGACTGACCGACGAAAAAGTTGCGCAATATTTTTCAGCCGGGTCCGAAGCCGTCTGGGTGTTCGATCCCAAAACCGTCAGCGTCTCCGTCCATCGCCAGAACCAAACAGTTCAAGTGTTTGGGCGCGGCGAGACCCTGACCGACCCGCTGTTCACGGGCTGGAGCGCCGAAGTCGATCGACTGTTCGAAGTGTAGGGGCGCGGCAGGCCCTCGCCGGGCTCAGAAGTCCGAGTACGGCCGCGGCAGCAGCTGTGTCTTGTGGTTCTTTGACACCGTGCCCTTGAATTTCTCGACTGCCCTGAGCTTCTGCCAGTCAGGGTGAGAGCCGAACCCTTTCCAGGCCTTCGCCAAACTTGCCTCATCGTCGTAGACCGTCAGGTAGGTGAGGTTCGGCATTTTGGGTCCCGCGAGCACGCGCCCCATGAAGACCGGCTGGATGCCGACGTCAAGAAACACCGGGACCTCCCCCGAGTTGAACATCTCGACCTTGAGCATCCCCATCTTCTCGCTGTGGCTTTCGTAGCTCCGTAGCTCGAACAGCCGAGGTTTGCCCATCTTGGCCTGCTTAGGGACCGTAGGGCTGGGGAAAGCCTTGAACGAGAGCAGGAGCTCGGAATCGATACGCGAGTAGCGCGGTTCTTTCTGAGGCGTATCGAAATAGTCCGCCCCGGCTGATTGGTACGCCGAGTCCATGTCGAGCTTGCCCTGCATCGCCGTGAACTGGTCGATGGAGGAGAACGGAATCAGCAAGTAGACGTTGGGCGCGCCCTCCGGCGTCTTTTCCGAGAATACGCCGACGGTGTTGATTCCCTGCCGTTTGAGGGCAGGCAGAAGGGCTTTTTCCAGATACATGTCCACCGTCGGCAGCTCGGCGGCCGAGCTGAGGCGGTAAGTGCGGAACTCAAAGTATTGTTGCTTCTCGCTGTGGGCGGCTGCGAACGCCGTGGCGGCGCTGAGGGCCGTGAGAAGGATGGTTCGTCGAATCATGATGGTGATTGTACCTGACGGGCGTAGCACGCTACGCCCCTACAGCCGATACACCCGCTTCGCCGTTCCTCTGAACATGGCGTCCTTCTCGTCTTCGGAAAACCCGCCGGCGATCTTCTTCAGCCCGTTGTAGAGCACGTGATAGCTGATCGACAGTCGATCGACCGGAAAGTTGCTTTCGAACATGCATCGCTCCGGCCCGAAGCAATCAATCGCGTGAAGGTAGTACGGCCGCTGCGCGGCGACGAACTCGTCCGACGTGGGAGGCGTGTCCCGGAGGTCCCAGCCGAAGCCGTTGTCGGGCATGGCGAGCCCGCCTATCTTGGCGACGACATTCTCGCATCCGGCAACCTCGGCGATGCTCTTCTTCCAATCCTCGAAGATCTCTTCGCGCTTGCCCGCGTAGGGACCGACGCCGAGAGGAGTGCCGAAGTGATTCAGGATGATCGTCGCGTCCGGGGCGGCTCGAGCGACGTCAACCAACGCACGGTTCTGGTAGTGGTAGTGCCACGCGTCGTAGGTGTAACCCAATTGGCCAAGCGTTCGAACACCTTCTCGGAAGCCGGCGTTTTCGTACAGTCCAGCGGGCGCCTTGCCGGGGATCATCAGCGCTTCCGGATACTCAGCATGGGCCCCAGCGTGGCGGATTCCTCGAAAGCGTCCGCCCCCGGCCTCTTCGTGGGCGTTGAGCACCGCCTCAACAGCATCGCCCAGACGCAGGTCGGCGCGCGAAACGATGCCTGCGATCGTCGCCCCATCGCCCGAATCGCTCGCCCGTGCGATCTCCGCGACAAACTCCGTCTCGCCCACCGGACGCATCTCCTCTGGGCCGTCTTGCCGGTAGCTCGCGCCGCATTCCAAGAACACGGTCTGCACAACGTTGTGCCCCGAGCCCGTGTCGCCCCAGAGGTCGTCGAGCAGGTAAGCGCCCATTCGTCGCGGCTCGCGCCAGAGATGGTGGTGCGGGTCAACGATAACTCGGGCGTGATCGATGATGTCTTCTTGGACGAGATCAAGCCATTCTTGGCTGCCGGGTCTTACCATGGATTCTCCTCGCGGTGTAGTAGAGCACAACCGCCGCCGGGGCGGAGACTATGATGAGAACGCCATGGATTCTCGACGCGCCTTCCTTGCTCGGACGTCGGCCTTGGCCGCGACCAGCGCGATCGCCGCTAGCGCCCAAGCGATCCGGCTCCGGGTCGGCGTCATCGGCGCCGGTTTCCGAGGCAAACAGCTCATGCGACAGGTCTTGCCGCTCGAAGACGCGGATCTTGTCGCCGTAGCGGATATCTTCGCCCTGCGTCACGCCGAAGCCCGCGAGATTGCGCCCAACATTCGCGCTTACTTCGACCACCGCGACATGCTCGCGAGCGAAAATCTCGATGCTGTGATCATCGCGACGCCTCTTCACTTGCACGCCCCGCTCTTCATTGATGCTCTCGAAGCTGGGGCGCACGTCTAGATCGAAAAAACGATGGCCTATGACGTGGAACATGCCAAAAGAATGCGTAAGGCGCGCGGCCGCTTCAGCAGCCAAGTCGTGCAAGTCGGCATCCAAAGCCTGAGCTCCGGCGCGGCGGACGACGTTCCGCTGATGCTTGCCGACAACAAAGTCGGCCGCATCACCGAGATTCGAGCCAACCAGCGCGAGGGTTGTATCGTAGGCTAAGACCCACGATGAAACTGTTGGCATCGCTGATCGTCTCCGCCGCGCTCGCATCGGCTCAGCCGGTCATCGTCATGGAGACTTCCAAGGGCGTCATCCGAGTGGAGCTCGACCCCGCCAAGGCCCCGCTGACGGTCGCAAACTTCCTGAGCTATGTCGACGCCGGCTTCTACGACGACACCGTCTTCCACCGCGTCATCGAAGGCTTCGTCGTCCAAGGCGGCGGCTTCACCCCCGAGCTCGACCTGAAGCCCACGCTCGAGCCGGTCGACATCGAAACCAAGAACGGCCTGATCAACGACCGCGGCGCCGTCGCCATGGCCCGCACGTTCCAGAAGAAAGGCGCCACCTCACAGTTCTTCTTCAACCTCTCCGACAACGAAAAGCTCAATCGCTCGGCGTTCGGCTATGGCTACACGGTCTTCGGGCGCGTCGTCGAGGGCATGGAGGTCGTCGATAGCATCGCCAAGGTCCAGACCAGCAAGCGCGGCAATATCCCCGACGTGCCGATTTTGCCGGTCTTTCTCGGGCGAGCTTATCGGGCTAGCGGACCCGGGGATCCCCCAGAATCGCCTCAATGATCTTCTGGCCCTGGACAGGCGTCCGGGGAGCCTTAAACACCTTCTCGAAGTTTGTTCGCGGGATCGACTGCTCGCCAGGCGAAATCACCAGGAAAGTCTTCTTGAAGCGATAAGAAAACTCCGCGCCCTGCTCGATTTGGAACGCCTCGCCCTCAAGCGCGGCCACGCGAGCCCAGGCCTCGCGAAATTCCACTGTCAGTGCGCCCCACGCCCCGCCAGCACCGCCGGGATCGAGTGCAGTAAGATCTTCAAATCCAACCAAATCGACCAGTTGTCGATGTATTCGAGGTCCAGCCGCATCCAGGTCTCAAAGTCGAGCTCGTCCCGGCCCTCCAGCGTCCACAAGCACGTCAGCCCGGGACGCATGCGCAGCCGCCGGCGCTGCCAGGGCTCATATTTCTCGACTTCAGACGGCACCGCCGGCCTAGGCCCGACAAACGACATATCGCCCTTGAGGATGTTCCAAAACTGCGGCCACTCGTCGATCGAAAAGCGCCTTAACGTCCGCCCCAGATTCGTCACCCGCGGATCGTTCTTGAGCTTGAACGCCGGCCCATCCTTGTCGTTAAACTTCTCGAGCGCCAGCCGCATGCTGTCGGCGTCGGCCACCATCGAGCGAAACTTGAAGAACTGGAAGCGCCGCCCATTCAACCCGCAGCGCGTCTGATCGAAAATCGCCGGCCCCGCCGAAGTCAGCCGAATCAACCCGGAGATCAGCGCCATCGGCGGCGCCAGCACAATCAACGACACCGCCGCGAAAATCACGTCGAGCGCGCGCTTCAGCATCATCCCGATTTCGTCGTTTGGGCCGCTCGAAAACGTCAGCAACGGACGCCCGGCAAAGCGATCCAGCGACACTCGGCTGTTGACGTGCGGGAAGAACTCGACCGCCAACCGCGTGCGTACGCCAAGCTCATCGCACAGCAGCAGGATCTCTTCCAGGCTCTTGAGCCGCTCGGCCTCGACCGCGAACAAGACCTCGTCCACCACCTGCCGCCGCAACATATCCGGCAACGCGTCGAGCGTCTTGACCGGGTACTCGCGTGTCAACTGAAGTTTCTGGCCCATCGAGCCGCGCAGGTCGATGAACGCGCGCAGCCGCGCGCCGAAATCCACGGAACCCTCGACCCGCCTGGCCAGCTCAATCGCCGGCGGGCCGTCTCCGACCACGACGTAGAAGGCTTCAGCCCCAAACTGCCGTCTGATGTATCCGCGCAACCGCCCCGCCGTCACGCGATAGATCACCAGGAGCGAGAGGTTGTAGGCCAGGAACAGTCCAATAAACGGCCGCGAAATGTCGAGCCGAAGCAAGAACACGAACATGACCAGCCCGAGCCCGCCGAAACCGACCTGACGAAACGTGTCAACAATCGCCGCCCGTGTGTCAGCACCGTACAACCGGACGTAGGCGCCGATCGCTCTCCCGAGCACAAGCCAAAGCGCCAGGGTGAACCCCAACAGCAACGCTTTTACAGGGGTAACGATGAAAAAAGTTCGCGGTAAGGGCAGCAAAAGCCGCGTTTGATAGGCCGCTTCAAACGCGAGAATCGTCAAAATGACGTCCGCGGCGACGAACAGCAGTAGCGCTTTCTTCTTGTGGTGATCAAACACTGAGGCAGGCGGGTCTGTAACGCCTAAAAGGATAGCAAGCCAGGGGCCATTCGGCGGCCCTACGTCAGCATTGCCTGAACCACCTCGCCCCCCACATCGGTCAGCCGAAAGTCGCGTCCCATGTGGCGGTAGGTCAACCGCGTGTGGTCAAACCCCATCAGGTGCAAGATCGTCGCCTGCAGATCGTGGACATGAACCTGGTCCTTCACGACCCGCAAGGCCAGCTCGTCCGTCTCGCCAATCACGCGCCCGCCCTGCACTCCGCCGCCCGCAACCCACATCGAAAAGCCATTCGGATGATGGTCACGTCCGATCGTCTCGATGTCCTCGGGTCGTCTGAGGTCGCCCAAGGCCCCGCGGCCAAATTCGCCGCCCCAAACCACCAGCGTCGAATCCAAGAGCCCACGCTGCTTGAGATCCTTGATCAGCGCCGCGGCCGGCTGATCGGTAATGTCGCAATTTTCCTTCAGGTCCTTCTTCAGGTTTTGGTGCTGGTCCCAACTCGCGTGCGCCACCAGTACGACTCGAACACCGCGCTCGACCATCCTGCGCGCGAGCAAGCAATTCGCCGCATACGGATGCGTGAGCTCGCCCTCGAGCCCGTACGCCTCCCGAATGTGCTGAGGCTCGTCCGCGAAGTCGAGCAATTCCGGCGCCGCCGACTGCATCCGAAAGGCCAACTCGTAGCTCTCAATCCGCGACGAGATCTCCTGGTCCCCCATCTTTGTGAGCCTTTCCTCGTTCAGATCCCGCAGCGCGTCCAGACTCAGCCGTTGCATCTCGTCGTTCACGCCCGGCGGGCTCGACAGGTACAAGATCGGCTCGCCTGAGGAGCGAAACGGCACCCCCTGGTAGGTCGAAGGCAAGAACCCGCTCGACCAGTTGCTCGTCCCGCCCGAGGTCCCTTTGCCCGAGCTCAACACCACGAATCCCGGCAAGTCCTGCGATTCGGACCCGAGTCCGTAGGTCAGCCACGACCCGATCGTCGGACGCCCCATCAGCGGCGATCCGCTCATCAACAGCGACTGGCCTGGATGGTGATTGAACGACTCCGAGTACATCGACCGCACCAGGCAAATGTCGTCCACGATCGTCTTGGTGTGAGGCAGCCAGTCGCTGATCTCCAAGCCGGCTTGCCCGCACTTTTCAAATACCCGCTCGCTACCCAGCACCTGGGCGTTTTTCTTGATGAACGCGAGCTGCAAGTGCTTGGTCATCGACGGCGGCAGCGGCTGGCCGTGATGCTCTTGAAGAGCCGGCTTGGGATCGAACAGATCCATCTGCGACGGCGCCCCCGCCTGGAAAAGAAAGATGAGACTCTTCGCCTTGGGTTCGTGATGCGGCTGCTGCGCTCCGCGCGCCAAGTCCGCCAGGGCGAGCGAACCGATCCCGGCCACGCAGCGGTCAAGGAAGTCCCTTCTGGTTAACTGCTTATTCACGTGTAATGAACTCATCCAGATTCAACAACAACCGGCCCACGCCCGTCCAAGCCGCGGCCACGCTCTGATCCTGACCCTCGAGCGTCGCCGGAAACCACTCGCGAGCCGCTTCGGGCGAATTGTCGAGCAGCCGCATCTGGCCTTGGTAGTAGCGCGCAACCCGCTCCCGCTCCGAATCGCTCGGCTCGCGACCCAACGCCAGACGATACGCATACTTCAACCGTTGGTTGAATTCGCCCGACGGAGTCTCCAGCAGCACGCGCGCCGCCAGGCCCTGCGAGGCCTCCATGAAGACCGGGTCGTTCAGCAAGTTTAACGCTTGTAGCGGCGTGTTCGACTGCTCGCGCGTGCACTCGGCAACCTGCCGCTCGGTTCCGTCGAAGGTCATCAAGAACGGATACGGCGACATCCGCTGGAAGTGGATGTACAACCCCCTCCGATACGCCTCCCCGCCCGTGCTCGTCACCCACGGCGTCTCGCTGCGGTAGGCGAGTTTGGAAACACTGTCGGGCTGCAAAGGCTTCACGCTGCGCCCGCCCACCTGGTCTGAGAGCAGCCCGCTCGCGGCCAACGCGCCGTCCCGAATCAACTCCGCCGGCAGCCGCAAGCGCCGTTGTCGCGCCAGTAAACGATTATCCGGGTCCCGCCGCTCCAAGTCCGGGCGTGCATCCGAGGACTGCCGATAGGTCGCCGACGTCACGATCCGGCGGTGCAGATGCTTCAAGCTCCAGCCCGAGCGCACAAAGTCGTCGGCCAGCCAATCGAGTAACTCCGGATGCGACGGCTGATCCCCGCGTACGCCAAAGTCGTCAGTCGTCGCGACCAGCCCCCGGCCGAAGTACTCGTGCCATATCCGATTCACAATCACTCGCGCCGTCAGCGGGTTTTCGCCAGAAACCAGCCAGCGCGCCAGATCGAGCCGTGTCGGGCTCTCGCGGCCCATGGCGGGCAGCGCAGCCGGAACCGCCGCCGTCACCGGGACCCCTTGCCGATCCCACTGCCCCCTGACTTGGATGTGAGTTGGCCGCCGCGGCGCGCGTTCCGTCACGACCCTCGCTTCGCTGAGCTGCGGATACGACTCCTTCAACTGCGCCAGAGTCTTGCGCAACTGAGCGAAGCCCAGCTCCTTGTATCGGTCAGAGCTTACGACCTGCGAATAGAACCGCAGGAAGTAGTCCGTGACAACGTCCCGCTGCCGTTCGGTCCGCTCCCCGGCGGGAATGTGAACAAACCGCTCACCCCCGTCGCTCATCTTGGCGAGCGTGTCCCAGTTCACATCCCACGCCGTGTGCCGCCCGGGATTGACCCCGTGCCACTTGACCTTTTGCTCCCACGGCGCCTGCAATTCGGGAACATTATGCTCCGCCAATAGCTCGTCCCTATGAGCGCGATATTCACGGTGGGTCCGCAAATACGGCCCCATCTCGCCGGCCAGCGGAGCGTGGACGAACCCTTCCTCAATGCTGTTGAAGAACGCGTAGAAGCTATAGAACTCCCGCTGCGAAATCGGGTCGTACTTGTGGTCGTGGCACTGCGCGCAGCCGTACGTCATCCCCAGCCAAACCGTTGCGACCGTACTTGCGCGATCGACCGTCTCTTCGAACCGGAACTGCTCGAAGTTGACTCCGCCCTCGCGGTTCCTCAATGTGTTGCGGTTAAATCCCGTCGCAACCAGCTGCTCGGTTGTCGGGTCTTCGAGCAAGTCCCCCGCGATCTGCTCAATCGTGAATCGATCAAACGGCATGTCGCGGTTCAGCGCGTTGATCACCCAGTGCCGGTACCGCCAGGCATGCGGCCGGACGTTGTCCTTCTCGTAGCCGTCCGAGTCGGCGTAGCGCACCTGGTCGAGCCAGTGCATCGCCCACTTCTCGCCGTAGTGGTCCGAGTCGAGCAGCTCATCGACAAAGGCTTCGTAGCCTGCCTCAAGGAAACGATCGACCTGCCGCGGCGGCGGAGGCAGGCCAGTTAGGTCAAGACTGACCCTGCGCAACAACGTCCGTGGGTCCGCTTCCGGCGCCGCGTCGACTCGCTCGACCTCCAGCCGCGTTCGAACAAACCCGTCAATCGGATGTGCGTCGCTCGGCGGATCGACAACTATTGGCGGCCGATACGCCCAATGTTCAGCCCGCTCCGAGGTTTCCACACGCGGAGCCTCCGGCCACACCGCCCCGCCATCGATCCACGCCCTCAGCTTCCCAATCTCTTCGGGCGAAAGCTCGGGTCCGCCCGGCGGCATCACCACTTTCACCCGATATCCGGCAACCAAGTGAATCAGACGACTGCCAGCGCTGTCCCCCGGCACAATCGCCGGCCCGGAATGCCCGCCTTTCAGCGCATCCGCCCTACGATCGAGCCTGAGCCCATTGATCTGCTGGGCCGTCCCATGGCAGCCGTAGCAGCGCTGCTCGAACAACGGCCGAATATCCTTCGCAAAATCGACCGGAGTCTCGCTTGGCGCCGGGAGCTCGGCTCCCGGCAAACCCGACGCTACGATGATAATTCCAGTGAGGAGTCGAATGCGCACGCCGCCTCTATTCTACCTTCCCGCAGAGCCCGTCCTACGACAGTGAGGAGCCCGACCCTGAGCCGCGGACGGAAAGTCGGCGCCGACTTCCTCTACTCAGCGTCTACAGACGCGGACTTTCCGTCCGCGCTCAGGGCTGCTCCCGCCGGCCTGGAAGGCCGCTCCCCTGCGATCCCCCATCGTCAGCTCGATCCAATCACATAGAAGCGGTTGAATTTCCCCGAGCGAGTCACCGGCGGCGCACGCGTCCCTACGGAAGCATTGGAGGCGCCACCGTCACATTTCTGAGTAACATACTGATATATTGTGAGTTAAGTGGATACTTCGCGAGCCTGCCAGAGGTTCAAAGGCGCCTGTCCATTAGCCGTGCGGATTCCGGTCATGACCACTAGGAGTCACTCTTCTGCGCTTTCACGGGCCACATTTTGGCCCATGCTGGGACCCTCATGGCTTCTCTTATTGGTTGCGGCAACAGTCAGCTGCGGAAGTCCAGACGTGTGCAAGTCGGGAGGGGCTGAGCCGGTCGACGGTGGCCCTGTCATCCGTGGCCGCGTGACAACACAGCGTTACGTTATGGGTGAATTCCTACACCTGATAGACGAAGGCCTGGACGGTGCGACAATCCAAGTAAGAAATGGCGGTACGTTAGGAACCCGATCGAATGCGCAGGGATGTTTCGCGCTACCTGTCGAGGGACCAGGAGGATATTTAGTTGAGGCGACATTACCTGGCGGAGTATTCTTGGCGGCGCGGTCAGCCAGCGTTACGGCTTATCAAGGTGGCGGGTTCGGTCAGTGGCCTCCGTCAATCGATATCGCTTTGGCGCCGTCATCACTCGTAGGGGTTAGTGTAGTCCCTGCATCAGATGATGAAGTGAGGATTGATCTTCGCCGCCTTGTCGACGGAGAAGCCCAGTATATGGAGCGCCGACTAATCACCGGCGCCCAGAAGGTATGGTTCGCTGATTTCGGCCCCGGCCGTTACGTTCTGATGGCGGAACTCAATGACGACCTGAGGGTCTACTATCCCGATGGGGTCGACCTTGAGGACGCGCTCGTGCTCAACGTAGGCCTTCATCCGATAGAACTACCCGACTGGTTTCTACCCTGAGCTACCGTCGGTGACCAGGACAGCAATAAGTCGAATAGAGATGATGAGGAAGGAGATCGTTGACGTCTGCACACACGCTCGGCCAACATTTCCGATTGATTCACACCTTCCGGAGATCGGGGGCGATCGGGCGCGGGGAGATCGGTGAAAGCCCCTGCGGATTTGCCGTCTGCGGCTCGGGCTCTCTCACCTCAGCTCGGCCCGATCACATGCAAGTGGTTAAACTTCCCCGAGCGCGTCACCGAAGGAGCCCTCCTCGCGACGCTCAACGTCCCTAAGTCGCGCCAGTTCCGAACCATCATGGCGCCATGTGGCGATTGACGACTCATGGCGTCCAGGAAAGCCTCGACAACTTCGTCGTCCGCGAAGCCCTCCAAACGCGGATGCACCACCAATTCAAGGACCGCGGTCCCATCCTTTCGCTCGAGCTCAACAAGCTGGTAGTCTGTCGGCGCTCCGCCAAAACGCGCCGGCAACTCCTCTTCCAAAACGCGAATGACGTGAGTCCCCTCAAACGTCACCCCGGCGCCATTGAGCTTCTCGAAGCTCCGGATGTTCCAAATCCGCGTCTTCCAGCCCGCCGCCTGTAACCCGCAACCGCAACGGCTTGGCTCCATCTCGGCCTGGTCTCCCATCGAAAGATTCAGCATGACGAACGGCGTCTGCGCGTGAAGCGACGTCATCAGCAGCGCCTTCGGCGGCAGCTTCCCCCCGTCCTCGCCAGCCTGAATCAGCGCGTGCATGTCGCTCAACAGGTGCAGATCATCTGATTGCCGCCCCTCCGGACACCCATACCCGATCGCCCCAACCTCCATCGTTCCGTAGCGCGGAATTGCCGTACAGCCTGCCGCCCGGATCGTCGCCACCCTCGCCGGAGTGATCGCTTCGCCGGTTAGCGTGAACCAGCTCCCCGCGATGTCGACGCCGTTCTCTGTCGCCCACCGGCACAGGACCACCGCCAAACTAGGGAACGTGAGCACCATGGGCGTTCCCCCGGCTTTCACCGAATCGCGCAACCACTCCGCCAGCGGCGCTGGATTCCGAAACGGCGCATAAACCGGCTGCGGAATACGTCGTCCCGCCAGCCGGCTGACCCAGTCCAGCATTCGCAGATTCCAGCGATAGTAGGCCCCGAGCTCCCTCCCATAGGGGTCGAACGGCGTGAACGTCGCCGCCACCGGATCTCCAAAGCCTGAAAACTTGACCGCGCGAAAGCGCAACCCGGCTCCAGGAGACTCCCAGCTGCTCTTGAGCCACTTTCGCTCGCTGCGCGCCGCCAGCGAAACCGCGCTATTGCCCGCGCAGGCGCCAATGAACGCCAAGTCGATCATCACCGGCGTTCCCGCGCTACGACTGCCGCCGCTACGAGCCGGCACGTGGTAAGACGCCCTGGGCGCCCGCAGCATCTGCGGGCTCACCGCGACTTCCTTGGTTCCGCGCTTGGCGGGCGAGCGCCCCTTGAACTCGTCGACCGTCAGATAGACGCCGGCACGAAAGAGCCGGCGGAGCGTCGCCTCGATGCCGTCGCGCCGTACGCCCGATTCGATATCGCCGAGCTCACACCCCGCGTGTCGCAGCAGCTCCAGATAGGGGCTCGCCGGCTGTCCATAGATATCGAGCCGGACCTTCTCGAGAAAACGCTCATCGCGTGCGGCCAACCGCTCGGCCAGGCCGGCCCGAGCTTGCTCAACCGACAGCGGCCGCCTCAGATACCCAGGCAGCTTGGCGAAATACTGCGCCCCCGCCCAAAGCTGTGTGACGCCTAGCATCCCAGAACTCTACGTTGCCACAAACTATCGGCGCCGCGGAGCAGTGCAAGCTTTCCTCGGGCCGACTGGCGATTAGTTTTTATCTTGACTCTATAGCCCACTACAGGGCGTATCGCGGGCGTTGTGGGAGGACATGCTAGCCCTTCGCGCGACCGGACTCGACGAAGTTCTGGTCCTTGCCGGCGGTGAGAGGGTTCAAGAGCTGACCAATCAAGGGCTCGCTGGCCGCGAGGTGCGAATTGAAGGCTTGCTCCACCCTCTGCACGAGGAGCAGCGACCGGGATTCACCGTCGAGAACTTCACTCCTAGCCAGTAGAGCCGAGACCTTCAACGACTCGAGTCGCCTCAACGCGAAGTGGAAATGAGCCGCCGGCTAGGAAAGGCGTGAAAAACTTGTAATCGGGTTTCGCAATGACGACCCGAATCAGGGAGGTTGTACTGTCGATCGGCTCCATGGTAACCGTGACCATCTCAGGCGTGACGCTGAGGATCGCGGAGCCGCTGCCCGCGGCGTTGCCATAGACCACCACGTTTTCGATGGCGGTAGTGTCATAGCTGTTGACGACTGCGTAGCGAAGAGAGGCGCGAGCTCGCTCGGTCAAGCTCTGGTAGAGGTACAGTCCAGGACCGCATTCAATTACGCCCATTGTCACGAACAAGAACAGGCCCAGGGTCAACGCCGCTTCGACCATCGCCTGGCCGCGCCGGCGCTCTGGATCGCGTCTAGTCTTCCGCTTGCTATTCATCGCGCTCCTCCTAGTTGTCGACGAACTGCCCCATGTAGGCAAAGCTCGACTGGGGTTTATTGTTTAGCGGCAATGAGTCCCACAGTATGGGAATCTCGTAGCCCGTGACCGATACAGTTACGCCGCGTGGCACGCCGATGCCGTCGACCTCGGTTGTTGCCACTGTAATTTGGGCCGTCGTGAGTCCCGGCAGGGCGGCTTGCGGCGTCCCATCCGGGCTCGGGTGACCATAAACCGCCATGTTCTTCACTGCCGTTTCATAGGACGAACTGCCGACGACGTAGTCGGCTTGGGCGGCGTAGCGAGCGGCCGCTTGGACGCTATTTCGTAGCGTGTTATACGCGAAGAAGCCGTAGCCGAACTGAAAGACTCCCAGGGTCATCGTTAGAAGTAACGGAAACGACACGGCAAACTCGACAATCGCGTTGCCCCGTCTACTCGGGCTTCCGCGGTTTACTGATGTGCTAGTCGGCATCTTGCATGCTCCATTCGGTCTACTGCAAAAGGACAGCACGGAAAGCTCCCGCACCAGGCCCCGGTGAGGCGCCCCCGTTGAGGGCCCCAGCGCCCACGTACTCGGCGCAACACGGGTTGTAGGTCATGCCTTCGTAGACCACATCCGCGCAGGGCTCCAGCGGGAGGAAGAATGTTCCAAATCCGATGACCGTATCGTCATCCCGTCATTGATGGGAACGCTCACGAGTCGGCGCCCGTTGCCGTCCGGCGGACGCGGATAGCCTGTCTCATAGGCGCTTCGATAAAAGTTGTTCATGTCCGACTCGGCCGGAGTATTCATGGCGGTCTGCGTCGTGGTGTAGTAGCTAGGCGTCTGGCGCGGCGCGCCCGGCGCGCCATCGGTGTCTTGGGCGACTCGCTCCATAAAAGCCACCTGAAGGGCCGACTTGTTACCCGGCTCCATCGTGAGTGAGTATCCGATCGTAATCGGATAGGTGAACGACATCCGGCCAAGCATCGTGTCTCTGATCAGGGTCGTCCCACCCCCGGGGACCCCGGGAATGCGGTCGCTAAGGTCGATGTACCCACGGAGAGATGTACCGCCATCCTCGCCGGCGAAGCCGGGCCGAAAGGTCGGCGCTGCTTCCATGTCAGCGGGGCAACCGATGACCTTCTTATCGTTCAGGGTCAGCAGAAACGTGGTCGGTGACGGCGTCGCGGAAACCGTCGTCGCCTTGTCGTACTTGAGGGTGTAGAGTTTCCCAAGCAGGAATCCGAAATTAGGATCGGCGGGGTTGCGCGCATCGGGCGAATAGGGGAAGATGCCATCCGACCTCGAGTTCTGGCCGACTAGCCCCGCGACGGACACTGCGTCCAGGGATGAAGAATTCCCGACCCCCGGCAAGACCTGGGTCAGGTACAGGCTGACGTCGGCCTGGGCGCTTACGCGTACGAATCGAATGCCGGTGGCGCTTGCGGGGGCCGTCGCGTAGGGGCCGCCGATTGCCGTGGCAAATTCCACCGTCGGAGAGTCGACGGCTTCCGTATCAAAATTCCACCGGTTGGCGTTTGCCGCGGCTTCAGCAGTCGCGTCGCTGAGGCCCGATGCGCTTCCGTTGAGCCGCGCGACCGCGGCCAATGCCGCTGAGTCAGTAAAATTTTGTAACTCGTTCTTGGCTATATAGATTCGCCCCAGATCCGTGACCAGGCCGCCCATGGCGAGAATGCCTAAAGAGGACAGGGCCAGCAAGATCGCTATCGCCCCCCTCCGGCTGCCCCTCGGTGGGGCGTCACCTCTGATCAAGCTCTCGGTTTCGATGTGCCGCCTCATTGGTTGCCCCCTTATGCTGGGCGTCTCTGTCAGTTTCAACACTATGGAGTGAACCCCAAGCGTGAGACAGTCGAAATCGGGACAGGTTACGATTCACCGCAAAACGCTTGCCTTCTTCGCTGTATCGTCGCACGCTGGTCCTAGCCGGGGAAGCGGAAGCGGGCTCTGCTGGAGAGCAACCCGCCAAGGAATACCCGGCCGCAAACTCATCAAGACGATGAGCGCCGGGGGCGGCCGCCAAGGTCGCTCCCGGCTTCTCCAACGCCGGCGATGTCTCCCTGCCCGCCCAGGGCCCATCGGATTGATAGATTTGCCTATGCCTCTCAAAACTCATACTTCGGATTCCTCGCTGCTGTTGCCGCCGGCCGCGCCAGCGCTTCAAACTCCGCCGGCGGACGATATCCCAACGCCGAATGCAGCCGGCGTTGGTTGTAGATCTCATCAATGAACTCGCCGATCGATGCGCGCGCCTCGTCAAGCGTGCGATAACGCTGCAACCAAACCTCCTCCGCCTTCAACGTCTTCATGAAACTCTCCGCCCGCGCGTTGTCGTAGGGGTTGCCGCGGCGGCTCATCGAGATGATCGCGCCGTGCTGCTCCAGCAGCTCGACATAGGCGCTCGAAGCGTACTGTACGCCTTGGTCGGAATGATGCATCCACCCCGCGGCAGGGCGTCTGAGCTCGAGCGCATCGCGCAACGCCCCTACAGCCAGCTCAGCTTTGAGCGTCGTCCCCAGCCGCCAGCCGACCACGCGTCGCGAGTAGGCGTCCAACACCACGGCGAGGTAGACGAACGCCTCGCGCAAGCGAATGTAGGTGATATCGGATTGCCACAACTGATCGACGCCGTCCACATTCAGGTGCGCCGCTAGATTCGGATAAACAGGTAAGAAGTGGTTCGAATCCGTTGTTAGCACGAAGCGCCGCTTGAGTACCGCCAGCAAGTTGTCCTTACGCATCATCCGCAGGACCTTTTTGTGATTGACGAGGAAGCCTTGGCGGCGCAGCTCGGCCGTCACGCGGCGGTAGCCGTAACGACGATTCTCGAGCGAAATCCGCTGCATGCGGTCACGCAATTCCATGTCGCACTCGGCGGGCGACGACACGGCGAGCCGGCGATAGAACCCGGCGCGATTCACGCGTCCGAGCTCGCAGGCGTGTTCGACGCTGAGCGAGCCTTTGGCGCTGATCTGCTCGACGATGGAGTAGATCCGCTCGCGCCACCGGCGTCGTTGGTCGGGGCTGCGAGGTTCAAGGCGCGAAAGGCTTGTCCGAAAAAATCGAGCTCTGCGGCTTGTTTGCCGAGCAGTCGTTCGAGCTCTGCGATGCGTTCGTCGCGCGGATCGCGAGGGATCTTGGGCGGCGCCGAGCGGCCGGGTTTCGGCCGGCCTCGCCGCCGGCTCAAGCCGTTGACGCCTTCCTGGCGATAGGCGTCCCGCCAGCGGTACAGCAGGCTGCGCTTGACGTCCAACTCGCGGCTTAGCGCTGTGCCGCTCTGGCCGGCTAGGAGCCGCCTGGCGGCGGCTTCCTTGAACTCCACCGTGAACTCCCGCGGCTTGCGCGGCTTGAGACTTTCCATCCTGGACTCCTTTCCATTCGCTGAAATTCGTCCCAAATTTCAATGTCTCATTTTTAGGGTTCACTCCACTAACCTACGAGGGACTAGCGCGAAACAGGGAGTTCGCCTAAGCCGATCCGGACTAAAGTACTAAGGCAAAAAACCAAAGTACTATCAAATTGTCTCAGCGAGAATGCCTTTATCCGGCTGTTGAACGACCACGTCGAAGGACGGCGATGCTTCGCCGCGGTCCGGCGGTGAGCCCGGATCAGCGATCCGAGTGCAGACTCAACCCCCATCGAACCGCCCGCGAACCCAAGATCGTATAGTGTCGAGATGCGCGCGCTAGCCCTCTTCCTGGCGATTGCCACCTCGATGGCGGCTGCCGACTGGCCGCGCTTTCGCGGACCGAACGGCTCCGGCGTAGCCGAAACCGGCAGCCCGCCCATCCACTTTGGACCCACGACCAACGTCATCTGGAAAACCGCCCTCCCTCAAGGCCACTCCTCCCCGATCATCAGCGGCGACCGAATTTTCCTGACCGGCGCCGAGGGCGGCGAGATGGCCGACGTCGACCGCAAGAAGGTCACCGACAAAGGCGGCAAACTCTTCACCATGGCCGTCGACCGCTCGAACGGCGAAATCCTCTGGAAGAAACAAGCCCCCCGGCCCCGCTTCGAACGCTACCAGCCCACCAACTCGTCGGCCTCCCCCAGCCCCGCCGTCGACGGCGAAAACGTCTACGTCTTCTTCGGCGACTTCGGCCTGATCTCCTACACCTTTTCCGGCGAAGAGCGCTGGCGAGCGCCGCTCGGGCCCTTCAATAACGTTAACGGACACGGCTCCTCGCCCATCGTGGTCGGCGATATGGTCATCTTGGCCTGCGACCAAGACACCGACGGCTACCTGCTTGCCGTCGACAAAGACTCCGGCCAAATCCGCTGGAAGACCGACCGCTCCGAGACCACTCGCACCTACGTCACCCCCGCCGTCTACCGGCCCGCGGAAGGGCCAGTCCAGCTGATCGTCCCGGCCGCCTACTTCATTGCCTCTTACTCCGCCGACACCGGCGAGAAGCTTTGGTGGGCCCTGGGCGGCGGCTGGCAACCCAAGTCCACGCCGGTCGTCGACGGCGATTCTATCTACGTAAGCTCCTGGGAAGGCGGCGGCGGCCGGCCCGCTTCCGACTTCCTCACGTTCGCCCAAGCCCTCGAGCGCGCCGATGCCAACAACGACGGCCAACTCAGCGAGCCCGAATATACCGAGCTGGGCCTACGAGGATTCGAAAACACCGACCTAAGCGAAAACGGCTTCCTCGACCAACGCGAGTGGGGGTTCTTGGTGGCTCGGATGACCTCGCGGAGCTCCCTAACGGCGATTCGTCTGCCCGGGCGAGGCGATGTCACGGCGAGCGCAGTCCCCTGGAGTCTGGAAAAATTCCTACCCAACGCCCCCACGCCATTGCTCTACCGCGGCGTCCTCTACCTCGTCAAGGACGGCGGCATCCTCTCGAGCCTCGACCCCGCTACCGGCGAGATTCTCAAACAAGGCCGCCTCAGCGACGCCCTCGACAAATACTACGCGTCACCCGTCGCGGCCGACGGCAGAATCTACGTCTCCGACCAAACCGGCAAGGCAACCGTCATCCGAGCCGGGGCCCAGTGGGAAATCCTGGAGAGCAACGACCTCGAAGACGACTCATTCGCCACCCCGGCTGTCATCGGCGACCGCCTCTACGTGCGCACCCGTCACACGCTTTATTGCTTTGGCGAGCCTTCGCCGTAGGGGCTCGGCGAATGCGCCAGAGTTAAGGGACTAAGCTCGCTCCGACCCCGGAGCCGGCTGGATGTGACTTCTTGGTTCCGGCTCGGTCGGGTAAGGGAGCGATCAATCTCGAAAGTTGTGACGTAGATCGCTCCCTTACGGTCGCGGCTCCGTAGCCGGCAGCCTTGGGTTTGGCCCAAAGGTTCAACGTCAACCCCCTCGGGCGCCCGCTCAGGATCTGTCATGCTTGTGCGACTCTTCCACGCCTATGACTGGCGGCTCGAACAACCCCCAAGCGACCCGAATCCCCTGGCTGCTCATCTGCGTCCTGCTCGCCGTCACCACAACCAGCTACATCGACCGCATCGCCATCTCCGTTCTCGCGCCAACCCTTCGCGACGAGTTCGGTATGACCAACTCCGAGTACGCCTTGGTCGTGAACTGCTTCATGTTCTCCTACCTGGTGATGTACAGCGTCGGGGGCCGTCTAGCCGACATCCTCGGGTTCCGGCGCGCGCTGTCGATCTACATCATTTGGTGGTCGGTCGCCGGCGCCGCCCACGGCCTCTCCGCCGGTTTCAAGTCGCTTGCGCTGGCCCGACTCTTGCTAGCCGTCGGCGAAGGCGGCGTCTGGCCGGCGGCGATCAAGGCCGTCGCCCATCGCGTCCAAGGCTCGGCCCGCTCGCTCGCGGTCGGCATCGTCAACTCCGGCAGCAGCTTCGGCTCCGCCCTCTGCGTCCCGCTGGTGGGCTGGTTGGCCGTCACCTGGGGATGGCGAACCGCCTTCGTCGTCACCGGCTTGATGGGATTCCTGCTGCTGCCTTTCTGGCTGTCGGTCACCCGCGGCGCCCACGAATCCAAGCCGAAATCTGAAAAACAGTCCTCCCTGTCCTGGCTGAAACTCATCCGCTACCGCCAAGCTTGGGCGCCCTTCTGCGGACGCCTGATGAGCGCCGGCGTGTGGGGCTTCTTCGCCTTCTGGTTGCCTGAATACCTGAGCAGAGAGCGCGGCCTCGATCTCTCGGAAATCGCCGTGATGGCCTGGATCCCCTTCGCCGCCTCAGCCGCGGGCGACCTCTTCGGCGGCGGCGTCGTAAGCTGGCTCGTCGCCCGCGGCTGGAGTATCAACCGCGCCCGCAAGACCGTTCTCTGTATCGCCGGGGTACTGGCCTCATCAGGAATCGTCGCGGTCTACGCTTCGAGTCTTTGGGTCGTCATGACGAGCCTTGCCGCCGGCGCCCTGTTCTTCAAGATCGTCTCCGTCAACTTCCTGAACTTGCCAGCCGACTTCTTCCCTCCGTCGCACGTCGGCACCGCCTTCGGCTTCTCCGGCACCGGCGGCAGCACGGGAATCTTCCTCACCAACGCCGCCATCGGCTGGGTGCTCGACGCCACCGGCAGCTACGAAGCCGTCTTGATCGGCGTCAGCATGATGACCCCGCTGGCTGTGCTGGCAACCCTTGCCCTCTCCGGAAAAATCGAAAGAATCGCCACCGACTGATCTGGTGACCCGGCGAAAGCCGCGCCGCGCTCTCCGAGCACCCTGCGTCAGCGTCAGCGGGGTGTCTTCCGGCTAGGGTTGCGACTCACGCTTGGGGTAACCGGAAGACACCCCGCTCACGCAGGGTGCTCGGAATCTAACGCCCCGCCCGCGGATCCGCGCACCCAATACACACCGGCGCCTCCGGCCTTACCTCCAGCCTTGCCTCGGAAATCTCCTCCTCACAGCGCGTGCAGTATCCATAGGTTCCCTGCTCGACGCGCTCCAAAGCCAAACCGACCTGGGTAAGTCGGGCCCTATTCCGCCACTTGATCTCCAGCGCCATCTGTTGCGCCTGCATCGCATCTTGCCTCGTCAGGCGGCCAATCGCCCGATCCGGCTCGACCGGCTTGGCGTCCTCCGACTCCGCCTCGAGCGAATTCCGCAACTCGTCCCGTAGAGCGGCCAGCAACCCCCGGAAGTATCCGATTCGCGTCTCATCCATTGATCCGAGCCTAACAGGCGTCGGTCAAATCGCATCCCAGACTAAGCCAAACAACCCATACGACTACAACCAACGGCTCTGAGGTAATAGGGGCCGTTACAACAAGAAGGTGATCCGATGAACATGAACCTAGAAGAAATCGCGGCCCTGCGCTCGGCGCTCTTCATCGGAGCGGGAACCTTGAGCCTGGCGGCCTTTTACCTGATCTCAAAGTTTCGCCCCGGCTGGCTCCAGCGCCGCGACCGGACGCGTTTCGACATCATCATCGCCTTCGTCGTCGCCCTCGCCGCCGGCGCGCACGCCACCAACGCCTGGCATGAACAAGAGTCCGTCATCGTCTCGAAGTTCCACCAGACCTACCACGACGCGTGGTGGTCGACCGCGGTTCGCGAAACCTACTGGCGCGGACAACCCCTGCTCAAGACCCCGCTCGATCTCTGGATCATGCAGGAAATCGTCCACGAGCGCGCGCCCGATCTCGTCATCGAAACCGGCACCTGGCAAGGCGGCACGGCCTTCTACCTCGCCTCGCTATTCGATCTGACGAAAAAAGGCCGGATCGTTTCAGTCGACATCGAGAAATACCCGACGCCCGAGCACGAGCGAATCGAATACCTCATCGGCTCGTCCACCGCGCCCGAGATCATCGAAAAGATCCGAGCCGGAATTCGCCCGGGCGAGAGAGTGATGGTCACCCTCGATTCCGACCACCGCCGCGAGCACGTCCTCGACGAGTTGCGCCTCTACAGCCGGTTCGTCACCCCCGGAGACTACCTGATCGTCGAAGACACCCACCTGAACGGCCGTCCCGTGCGCTTCGGCAACGGCGACCCCTGGGCCGCTGTCCAAGATTTCCTCGCCGAAAACTCCGATTTCGTGGTGGACACGAGCCGCGAAAAATTCGGCATGAGCTGGAACCAAGGCGGTTGGCTCAAGCGTGTGTCCGGCAAACAAGAAATCGCAGCCGCCCGCCGGCAGCCCTCACCCTGAGCCCCAAGGTTTACCTTGGGGTCTGAAGTTTCTACATTTTCGTCAGAGACCACTGATACGAGCAATATTGCAGCGGACGGCTACGGAGCCGACCCCCTGAGTCTGGTCCGAAAGTTCAACGTTAGTCGAAATGTAGAAACCCAAGGGCACGGCTCAGCCGTGCGCCACGTCACTTGGTCTGGAAGGACTCGCTTTGGACGAGGGCCACAACTAGGTCGCGGAAGCCGTTGCCGTTGGCTTTGATGTCGGCGACGAGTTGGTCGATCACGCGGTTGTCGCCGAAGCTGGGCGGGCGTCCGGTGGCGTAGACCAGGAGCTTTTCGGTTAGCCCGCGCGAAAACATGTCGATGTTGTCGAGCACGTAGCGCTTGAGGTCGGTGACGTCATTGAGGCGCATGCCATCGGGCATCAGGCCGACGGCGTCGATGCGGGGGCCCGTGGTCGTCCCCTGGCCGATCGAGGAGTAGAACTCTTGTTTGAGGGTTTCGGCGCCGTCGGGGGGCTGGGTGTAAATGGGGTAGTTGTCGCGCCAACGGCCGACCGGGTCGAAGTTTTCAAGCACCATCCCCAGCGGGTCGATGCGGTTGTGGCAGCGGACGCAGGTCGGGTCGGCGCGGTGGGCGTCGAGTTGGGCGCGCATGGATGTCGTGCCGCTGGTGTCGGGCGCGATGGCGGGGACGTTCGCCGGCGGTTCGGGAATGGTAGCGCCGAACACGTTTTCTAGAAGCCAGACGCCGCGCAAGATGGGTTGGGTGTCGACGCCGTTGGCGGTTGCCATCATGACGGATGCCAGCCCGAGGATTCCCCCTTCACGGCCGCCGCGCTCGACGGGGACGCGGCGCATCTGGTTGCCCCTGATGTTGCCGCCGTAGATCAGGTTCAGGCGCTCGTTGCGATAGCTGAAGTCGGGGTCGATGAAGGTCTCAAGCGCCAAGTTCTTCGCGAGGATTTCGCTGAAGAACAACTCGGTCTCTTCGATCATGGCGTCGCGGTGCGGATTGTTGAATTTCAACAATCGCGGATCGGGCATGATGTCGGGCAACAAACGCGTGCCGAGCCACTGGCCGGTGAAGCTGCGGACGAAGTTTTCGATGCGCGGGCCGTCGAGCAGGCGCAGGGTCTCGCGTTTGAGGATATTCGGGTCGGAGAGTCTCGCAGCGGCGAGTTGGGCGTCCGGGGGCGCGGAGGTCAGGAAGTAGCTGAGGCGGCTGGCGAGGTCGGAGTCGTCAAGGCGTCCCGGGCGGAGTCCGCGGTAGAGGAAGTTGGGCGAGACCAGAGCGCGCCGGACGGCGAGATGGAGGCCGTCTTCAAGGCGCGGGGCCTGCATGGCGAGCGCCACGTAGGTTTCGACTTGCTGCTCGCTGACGGGCCGGCGAAACGCTTGGGGGAGAAAGCGACTCAGGATCTTTTTCGCATAGGCACGGTTGTCGGCGCCGGCTGGACGCGCCCCCGGAAAGGGCTTCGTGCGGGCCTTGCGGGCGCGCATCTTGTCGTCTTCAACGAGGCGCAGGGGGCCTTCGATCTCGACGCCCGCGATGTCGAGCGCCGGGCCGAAGCGGTAGGCCTCCTCGAGCGCGTGTTTCTGAACCCAGTTGCGGGGGGCGTCGGCAAGCCCGCCCCCCCAGACCTCGGGCAACTTGTCGAGGCGCGGGTCGGAGAGGTCGAGCGTTCCGCTGTCCATCAGCGCTCGGGTTCTCTCATAAAGTTCGCCGCGCGTGATTCCCCGGCCGCCGCCCTTGATTTGGAGCATCGCGGCGTAGAAAAGGCGGTCGCGGGTGACGCGGTCTTCGAGGAATGAGATGGAAAGCTCGCGGGAGGGAAGGTCGGATTGGATGGGGCCGTTGGGCCAGCGCAGGCCGAACATCTCGCCTTTGTAGAGCTCGATCTCGGCGGTGAAGGATTGGGGGATTTGGCTGTTGGGTTCGACTTCGAATTGGGCGAGCTTGCGGATGTCGCCGAAGGGCGCGTAGACCTGGTCGACCTTGGGGCGGGCGTAGATTTCTAGCAGCAAAGGCCCGTCGGGCGGGTCGTAGAACATTTTCGAGGTAAAGAAGCCGGCGGCGGCGACCTCGATACGGTAGACGCCGCTCTGGGTGGCTTCGAAGCGCGTCGGCCAGCCCGCGAAGCTGGCCATGTTTCGGGACCCAATCAGACGGAAACGGTCACCGGAGTGCAGGCCGCCTTGGCTAACGGCCAGGCCTTTAACGCCGATGGGGTAGCGCTTGGGTTGGGCGACAGCGGGCGGGGCCAGGGGCGGCAGGATTTCGTCGGCGACGTGGGTGGCCAGCTCGAGGAACTGGGCCATCAAGGGGGGCGAGAGGATGAGGCCCTCGCCGACGTTGTCGAATCCGTGGGAGGAGTCGTCGGACGGGAAGGCGTCGGGCAGGTGGAAGTCGGAGATGTCGAAGAGGTCGCGGATGGTGTTTTCGTATTCCTCGCGGTTGAGCCGGCGGGGGACGGTTCCGCCGACTGGAGAGTGCTTTAGTAACTGAGCTTCAAGCCAATGGACGACCGTCTCCCGGGATGCGGCCGGGGGTTGAGGGGCCGCGGCCGGAGGCATTTCGTTGCGCGAGAGGACCTTGTAGATCCGTTCCCAGAAGGCGGTGGCTTCGCGGCTTTGCCAGTTGATGGAGTCGATGCTGAGATTGACGTCGGCTTGGGGTTGGGGGCCGGCGTGGCAGGCGAGGCAGTTTTGGGCGATCAGGTCGCGGGTGTGCGGGGGGAGTGATTCGGCGGCAATTAGCGGTGAAGCAAGCGTCAAAACGAAGATTCCGACATAGAACCGCTTGCTTACGCGCGCGGCACGGCTGGTCCGCGCGGCGTCGATGCTAGGTGGCCGCGGCTTTACCGTGCCGCGCGCGTAAGCAAGCGGTTCTATGTCGCTAGACCAGGTACTCATTCAGGTTGCTCTTGGCGTTGGCGAACTGTTCGGTCTCGATGCCGAAGTGCTGCATCAACGTCAGGTAGAGGTCGCCGAGCAGGCGGGGGTTCGCGGCGGCGCGGTCGATGCGGTGGTGCCGGCCGTGGCGGAAGCCGCCGCCGATCACCGCGGTCGGTAGGTTCGAGTTGTCGTGGGTGTTGGAGTCGCCCATGCCGGAGCCGAGCACGACGGCGGTGCTGTCGAGCAAGTCGGCTGCCTTGAGCTTGCTGATGAACTCGCCGAAGCGCTTGACGTGCTCGGTCCCCACGAGATTGTATTCGGCGATCTTGGCGGGGTCGTTGCCGTGGTGCGAGAGGCCGTGATAGCCGGCGCTGAGTTTGCGGCCGTTGAGGGTGAAGACTTGGCTCCAGCCGGGGATCAGGAAGGTCGCAACGCGGGTGGAGTCGGTGGTCAGCGCTAGCGCCAGCAGGTCGTACATGAGCGTTTCGCATTCGAGCGAAAGATCGGGCGCGATGGGGTCGAATTCGGGAAGTGCATAGTCGACCTTGGGCGTGGGCTTGTCGAGCCAGGCGCGTTGCTTAAGGAGCTTCTTCTCGACGTCGCGGACCGACGCAAAGTATTCGCCGAGCTTGTCGCGGTCGCGGGTGGAGACTTTCGCTCCCAGCGAGTTGGCCTCGTCGAGGACGCCGTCGAGGACGCTGCCGTTTGACGCCAGCAGATAGTCAATGCGGGCGTGGTCGTCCGAGGAGCGGAACAGGGTGCGGTAGAGCACGCTCGGGCGGCCGATCATCGGCAGGGCGACGCCTTCTTTGGTGAAGCTGATACGGCCTTCGCTGGGCGGGTTGCCGCAGGTGATCTGCAGCGAGTCGAAGCGGGTCTGGTGGCCGATGTGCGCGGCGGCGACTTGGTCGGCGGAGACGCTTCCCACGGCGGAGCCGGTCATCCAGGCTCTCCAGCCGCGATGGCCGTTGGCGCCGCGGTGGTCGAGGCCCGAGAAGACGGTCATGGCGTCGCGGAAGGGCTCGAGGGGTTTGAGGACTTCGGGGGTTTCGTAGTCGCGGCCGGTTTGTGCGGGGAAGAAGCCGTCGCGGTGGAAGCCCAGGTAGGTTCCGACGCAGACGAGGCGTTTGGGTTGGACGGCCGCGGCGGGGGCGAGGGATTCGAGCAGGGGGAGGGCTAGGCTGACGCCGGCGCTCTTGAGGAAGGTGCGGCGATTGGGTTGGATCGGCATGGGCGTCGTGCTATTTGCAGTTTTTCCCAATGCTAATTGTAATCGACGAGGTCAGAATCAGCAGCAGCTCATCAAAGCTCATCAGCCCCGTCAGGGGCGGCATAACTGTGCTTGCCGGCGCCTAGGTAACAGATTATGCCGGGGACCTTGGTAACACTTTTTCCTCCTTTACTATAAGAAAATCAAGCTCTCAACCTGGTACACAGGTGGGGGCGACAGCCCCGTCTTTGCCTTGGCGGCCCCGCAGGGGCCGTGCCCCCGGCCGTGCCCCCCCGGGGGGCACGGCGCGTCGCACGGCTGAGCCGTGCCGCCTTGCGCTTGTAGCCCAAGGTCTCTTTTTTCGTCGTTGGCCGCTTGTACGATTCACCGCAGGCTTGAGCGTACGAGGTGCACAAGCGGGACCTTGCAGCACAGCTGCAAGGCGGCACGGCACAGCCGTACGCCACGTCCGCTAGAATTCGCCACTTTCCGGTTCGCCAGAGTAGTGCACATGCACCAGGGCCCAGCCGCCGTCGGGCCCGCGCCGATACACCTGCGACTCACGGCCCTTCGTCTGAATCTCAGCCCCTATCCTTCCTGAACGTCGCATCAAACACCCAGCTGAACTCCGCCACCGCGGTGTCGCCGAACAGGCCGACCTCAACCTGGCGAGGAACGAGCTGACGCCTCGAAAACGTCTCGCCCATCAACTTGAGATAGACCTCGTCGCGAATCACATCCCAACCGCGCTGCCGCCCCGCCGGGTGAATAAACGACACGTCGGGCGAATCGAGCCAGACCTCGCCCGCGAGCGCTATGTCGACAGGCTCCGCGCTGACCGCCTCGGCATATTGGCCGACAAGCGTCTCGATAGCGGTCGTGTCATCGGCAGCGTCAGGCGATTCAGTCGTAACCGACGATTCGCCGCAAGCCAGAGCCGACGCAACAGCCAGAGCAATCAAAGCGTGCTGTGAAATGCCCATCTTGTGAGCATAGCGGGCGCTTAGTACTCCTGCGACTTACATACATACAGTTACATACAGTATTTATGTAAATTAAACATACAATCTGTATGTATGCAAAAGGAGGAAAACCCTTTTCCCCACAAAGCGCGCTCAGCTCGGACGCGCAAAGACCTCATCGACGTGGCGGCGTTGCTGTTCGCTCGCAACCCCTACGACCAGGTCAGCACACCCCAGATCGTGGGCGAGGCCGGCCTCACACGAGGCGCCCTCTACTATCACTTCGCCGACAAACTCAAGATCTTTGCCGCAGTGGTCGGGCGGGAATCGGCGGAGGTCGCCGCGTGGATTCGCGAAGCGACGACCGAGTCCGAGTCCGCACTCGACGCTTTCTTGAAGGGGGCCGACGCCTACTTCGCGGCAATGGCGGCAGATAAACGGATCTTGAAGTTGTGTGAAACGCGATACCCGTCGACCCAGCTGATGCGGCAGATCAAGGGGGTGGGGCCGATCGCTTCGATCACAATTCGCAGCCGCGGCTTGCCCTCGAACTCGCGCACGAACGCCTCGCGGGTGGTCTTGATCGAGCGGTCGTCGGAGACTTGTCCGTCGAGCTCGAGCCGGCACAGCCAGCTTTTTCGGTCCCCCAGATCGATCCCGACGACGGCGGCGATTCGCGAATTGTCGGCGATCAGGACTTGCTGCATTTGGTTCCGGATGGTAGTCTTCTTCATGGCTGCTCTCACTCCTTTTTTGGTTTAAAGATTGCGCTTCCTACTTAGAAGCGCGTGGCCGCTAGCTTACAACGTTGCGGCTCCGAGGGCAGCCTCCTCATTCCATCTTGGGGTCGGGAACCTAACTTGTGGCGAACACATCACAACGACAACCTAACGTTAGATGTCGGAGACATCACCGATGCGTAAGACTACCGATGCGGTGGCGGTGATCGATCATTTAGTTGAGGATGACCTGGAGCTTCGAGAGCTCATTGACCAGGAGAGCATTAACGCTCAGGTGGCCCAGCTCATCTTTGAGGCTCGGACCAAAGCCGGATTGAGCCAACAACAGCTTGCCGAGCGAATCGGTACAAAGCAGCCCAACATCGCCCGCCTCGAGGATGGCGACTACGACGGTCACTCGCTAACGATGCTGCAGCGAGTGGCTCGGGCTCTCGATCAGCGACTCGAGATTGCATTTCAGCCGCTCGAAGAACGTAAGGCCAGTTAGGCCAAAGGCCGCTCAGAAGCGGACCAACATCACGATCGATTCGGTGCCGACGCGGTTGATTTCTTGTGAGTCGGGGACGAGCTTGAAGCCGAGGCGTTCGTAGAGGCGGATGGCGGGGTTGGTCTTGCGGACGCGGAGGCAGACTCCGGGGTAGCGCCGGCGGCATTCATCGAGCAGGCGCTCGAGAACGGCGGTTCCGACGCCTTGGCCGCGTGCGGCGGCGATGGTCCCGACCCGATGCCGAGCTCGGGGATTCCTTCGGCGACGAATCCGTAGGCGGCGGCTTCGCGTGGGATGACGCGGACCCAGGCGCAGGAGATCGGAAACTCGGATTCCGCGACAATGCCGCAGTCGCCTGGGCGGCCCCAATCTTTCCAATATTTGATGAGCTCGCTGTCGCTAAGGGCCTTTTGGATCGGCTCGTCGGGCTCGGCCATCCTGGCGGCGATGGTGAGGAAGGTGAAGATGAGCGTCGATTCGTGGGGCTCGACGGTGCGGAGGGTGAAGTCGTCCATCCTTCGGCCATTGTATGAAGGGAAGTTGGATCGTGGATTCGGGCCCTGCCTCGCCACGACTGGCGAGCCGGCAATCCTGGAGGATCGCGCCATGTCGGCGATCGTTCTACACTTGGTGGCGATGCTGATCCGATCCGCGCTTGTATTTTCCGTCGTTGCGACTAGGGCTTTTCCTCAAACTGACTCACCGCGCCCGGTTCGCAATGATGTCAGGCAAAAGGGCGAGGAGGTGCTCGTCTTTCGCCATCAGGAGCTGGTAAAGGGCGGTCACGATTCGTACTACAGGATCAGTCGTGATGGCGTCTGGCCTTGGTTTGAGAAGATCGGCAACCGTGTGGTCGGGCAGTGGATGGTGATTCATCCGGACGGGTCGCCTGAGCCGGCCAATCACGACGACAGCTACCGCTTGGCGCGCTATGCCGGCTACGAGCATTGGAAGGCGACGCGGAGAGGGCAGGTCTATGGCGGCAATGGTCCCGACTACCAGGCCAATGTTGCCGCGCTGAGGGATCGCAAGCACTATGAAAAGGGGTCGGACGGGGCGTTCTTCCTATAGGGCGTGATGGCGACGATTACGCCGCAATATATGCCGGCGCTTGACGAAAAGTATGAGCCCGGGGATGGGGGCGATGTTCATCCGGTGCGCAATGACGTCACCTGGCAGGCGAAGGAGATCATCGCGCTCAATCGTTGGAAGGTCAGGAAGGGCTCGGCGCAGGAGTTTATCGAGGCTGGTACGGAAGGTCTATGGCCCTATCTCGAAAAGGTCGGAGCGCGCGCGGCCGGGATGTGGAAGGTCATTTACCCCGAGAGCAGCGCCTACAAAGAGAGTCCGGACTATGACGAGATCTTCATGATGGTGCGCTATGCCGGATACGAGCATTGGAAGGCGGCCCGGCCGGATGAGATCGTCAGGATGGGCGGCGACGGCCGGGACTGGGAGGCCTACGACGCGGCGCTAAGCAAGCAGAAGGCGCTCACGCGGGAGAGCTCGGTCACATTCCTGGATGGGTATTTTCATCAGAGCCCGCCGTGGTTTCGGCCGGGGTTGGGGTGGAGTCGAGGACGGGCGCGGTGGCTTTAGGCGGAGGGAGTAGCTGTTGCTGGCCGCTTTCGCCTTGCGCCAGTGTCTCAGTCTCCGCCTTGGCTCCGTTTCCCGTCCCCGCTCATCGAACCGGACGTGCGGATTTCCCGCATCCGGCTCTCCGACCGGCTTCACCTCATCGCTGTCGCAGGCGGCGGCCCCAGTTGCGCCCCGCGCAGGCGCAGCACGCCCATCTCCTGCTTCGCTTTGAGGCAGAGCTTGCGCCCGAGCTTCCGGATCCTAACGGCGTTGCTAGGCTTATCGCCAATCGCCTCGTCCTCTCGCTCGTTGACAAGCATGCCGGAAGTCAGGGCCCCTCGCTCCACAGGCATTACCCTGCTTCTTCACTACTACGGCCCTGTCCGACTCCCCGCCGCGGCCGCCGCCCTGTAGACAACGTTTGGAGTTGCGACCTCCGCCCGGTGGGGCCTCCCGCCTTTGACTACGAACACCCTTCAGCGTCATGCCGCGCCCACTACCCCGGCGGACCCAACCGGTGCATGCGTCGGTCGCTTCCCGGTTGCTGCGGCCTTCCCCGTTTCTCAGGCGGGTCGGCGTCCGCAACTTCACTTTCGAGGCCTGCTCAGGCATACTGCGCGTTACGGCCTAACGGCTTGCTCGCCCGGCTTACCCGGACTTTGTCGCGAGGCTTCAGCTCGACCCGTTACCGGACCACGCTGCTCGCCAGCTTCGATGTCGACCGACATCTTCATCGGCGGGGCCTTTCACCCCGCAGGGTGTTCGCGCCAGTACGGCGCACTGAGAAGTACCGGTTGGCGAAGTAGGCGCGAGACGATTCCGGCGTTTGCGATAGATCATCACCGCCACGGCGGCCACCGGAGCGCCAAAGATCGCGCCCAGCGGGCCGAAGAAGATCGTCCCGAGGACAACGGCGGCGAAGACCACGAACGGGCTCAATTCCAGCTCGCGGCCAAGGATCTTGGGTCCGACGTAGAACGTCTCGATGGCTTGGCCGACGATCATCACCGCCAGTACGTAGAGGACTTGCTTGAGCCCTCCGCCGGCGCCGATCGCGATTCCGACTGGAACCATCGAGCCGATGATGAAGCCCACCATCGGCAGCGCTGTCAGCGCCCCGACCAACAAGCCGGCCAGCCACCACCAGGGCAAGCCGATCACCCAGAAGGCCGCGATGTGATAGAGGGTCATCCAGAAGGCCTTGACGGCTTGGCCTCGCACGTAGCGGGCAAGGGTTACGATGACGTCGCGGAGGAAATCGAGCATCAGAGAAACGGCGATTCGGGGAGCGGGTGAGGAGCGCGCAGAAGCCTGAGGAAGCGTGGGTAGAGCCCCAGAGAGATTCCCAGGATGGCGTGTCCGAACACGACCCCCGGAAAGGGCTGTTGCAGCACGAGCTCGGGATTCCACTCAGGCCAGACGAACCGAAACGTCAGGTAGTACCAAGCAATGCCGTAGGCCAGTGCGGCTAGCCGGCAAAAGATCTCGCGGTTCAGTAAGGCCGCTAGCAGGGGCGCTGCCGTGAGACCGGCAATCCCCGCCACCACGAGGTGCAGCGCTAATCCAGCTAGCGTCGCCATCGAGAAATCCGCATTCCAGGCCGCGTCAGGATGGAGGGCGGCCGAAAACAGATTGGGGTAGCGCCATGGGCCCACGCCGTTTATGGCGGAGTCGAGCAAGTGGTACGCCAGAGAGGCGACACCGGCGAAGACGCCAGTCTCGACTCCAGCCAGCGCTAGCCAGACCGCCGGCGGCCTCGGGCGGATTCTGGAATGAGCCAGAGGCAAAGGTTTACGCTACCATACCCCTCTATGTCTCGACGGGTAGTGATCACTGGGATTGGCGCGGTTTCTCCGAACGGAATCGGCCGCGAGCACTTTTGGAACGCGACGAAGAACGGCGTCAGCGGGGTCAAGAAGATCGAATCGTTCGATCTCGATGACCTTCACGTGCGGATCGCGGGCGAAATTCACGGGTTTGATGAGGATGCCCACGTCGACCCGAAGTATCGCAAGCATGTCTCGCGGGCGGTGGCCTTGGGCCGCGCCGCGGCGGGCGAGGCGCTCGAAGACGCGGGGGTTGACACTTCGACGATGGAGAAGCCCGAGCTCCGAGACATCGGCGTCTTGGTGGGATCAGGCGGCGGCAGCCAGACGTTCACCGAAGAGCAGTATCGGCTTTACTTCGAAGCCCGCGAGAAAGAAGTGAGCGTGTATACGGTTCCGACCTCGACGATTGGGACGCTGGCGAGCGAGATCTCAATGGCGTTCGGCACGCGGGGCCTGAGTCACTTGGTCTCGACCGGCTGCACATCATCGACGGATGCGATCTTCTATGGCGCCGAGCACGTACGGCACGGACGGCTGGAGCAAGCGATCGTGGGCGGGGTCGATGCGCCGATCTCGTACCTAATCATGCGGGGGTTCCAGTTGATGCGCATCCTGACGCGGGATTGGAATGACGAGCCGGAGCGCGGGTCGAGGCCATTTTCAAAGGATCGCAGCGGGTTCGTGCTGGGCGAGGGGGCGTGGTTCTTTGTGATCGAGCCGTTGGAGGCCGCCCGAGAACGCGGCGCGAAAATATACGGCGAGATCGCGGGCTACGGTTCGACCTGCGAGGCTTATCACCGCGTGCGGCTCGAGGAAGGCGGCGAGGAGCCGGCCCGGGCGATGAAGAAGGCGGCGGATGCGGCGGAGGTCCCGCTGGAGGCGATTCAGTATGTCCACCTGCATGGGACGTCGACCGAATTGAATGACCGTGTGGAAACTCGCGCGGTGCGGCTGTGCTTTGGCGACCATGCGGATAAGCTTTGCGGGTCGTCGCTGAAATCGCTGATCGGGCATCCGCAGGGGGCGTCTGGGGCGGCGGGGGTCGCGGCCACGTTGATGGCGATGCGGGATAGCGCGTTGCCGCCGACGATCAATGTGGACGAGACTGACCCGGATTGTGATCTCGACTATGTGCGCGAACCGGGGCGGAAGCTTGAGCTGGAGTACGCGCTGTGTAACTGCATTGGGTTTGGGAGCAAAAATTCGGCGTTGCTGCTGAGGAACCTGAATGGGGCGAGTAACGGGCATTGAGCCTCGCGCGGGAGGGGCTGTGAAAAAATGTCGGGGATCCAATTCCGGCAAGACGGGCTTGGCATGCCAAGCCCCTACGTCGTTGAAAACAAACGATCGTCCGTAGGGGCGAGGCATGCCTCGACCGTCTTTCGCGCTCAACGGGCGATTTTTTCACAGCCCCGGAGCAAGCGGTTGCCCGCCAATGCTAGTTTCGATGCTAGCTCGGGCAACCGCTCCCTTCCGGTCGCGGCTCCGGGGTAGCGATCGGCTGTGATTGCCGAATGTCGAAAGTCCACGGTGCGGCACGACGCGAGGTGCTGGGGCGTTTCGGAGCGAGTGAAGCCGAAACGACTGAGTTACTCGAATACAACCGCAACGATTTCGACGTTGAAGGCGCGAAAGACCGGCGGTTTCCGCTTGAGGATGAGGCGTTTGTTGAGGCTTGGCGGGAGTATGCCGGCGAACCGGCCTTCCCAGCATTGGCCCGGCGCCTGCCTCAACTGAAGTTTCCAATTGAAGAGGGGATTAGTGAGACAGACGCCTACCGGGCCGCGGTTCGGCGAGGGGCGGAGGTCGAGCGTTCGGATGGGCTGGCGCTCGAAAGGCCCGAGACGGTGCGGCTTCAGATTCAGCCGACCGCCGCAGGGCGTATTCCGGTGCTCATCGCGCCGCATCGGGCGGATTTCGTTGCGTTGCTTCGCGCGTTGACGATGCGGAACGAGCCGCGCCCGGTCCCCGCTTCACAAGGCGCGGTCATGGGAGCCGGATTCAATAATTGGGACCGCATTGCTCGACTGCGGGACGAGTTTGAGAAGGGCTCGCGCGGAGGGGATTGGGCGCGGCGCTTCCGGGCGATCATTCCGCAGAAGGAGCTCTATCAAGACCGCTTCGTCCTGGTCAGTGGGGGGCCGTATAGCGACGTTGCGGCCGAAGATCTCGGCCTCGGCGAGAAGGAATGGGCCGAGCTATCGCTGCTGATCCGGATCCATCATGAATGTACGCATTACTTCACGCGCAGGGTGTTTGGGTCCATGCGGAACCGGCTGATCGACGAGTTGATCGCGGACTATATGGGCCTGCGCGGGGCTACCGGCAAATTCTCGGCGGAGTGGTTCTTGCGATTCATGGGCCTCGAGAAGTTTCCGAGTTTTCGTGAAAGCGGTCGGATGACGAATTATCGCGGTGATCCGCCCTTGAGTAAGGGAGCGTTCCTCGTCCTGCAGCGATTGCTGGTGAGCGCGGCTGCCCATCTGGAGTTGTTTGACAAGCGGGTGGGTGATGCTCGCGGGGTCGAGTCGCAGGCGCGCTTGCTGGTGAGGCTCGCCGAGTACACGATTGAAGAGCTGGCGAAAGAGGGTTGGAGTGCGAGCTGATCAGTCGGCCATCCTGACGTATCACTCGATCGACCGGTCGGGGTCGGTGATTTCGATCGCCCCGGACGTGTTCGAGGATCAAATGGCTTGGCTGGCGGAATCGGGTCTGGCAGTGGTCCCGCTTGAAGAAGCGGTGAAAACCGCCGGGGGGGGTCGCGCTGACGTTCGATGATGGGTATCAGAATTTTCTCGACGTGGCGCTGCCGGTGCTGGAGGGGTATCGATTTCCGTCCACGGTCTTTGCCGCGACGGGCGTTCTTGGCAAGACAAACGAGTGGGACGGTCAGCATTCCTCGATCCCGGAGCTCGCGATCATGAGTACGGAGGGCGTGCGTGAGGCGGCCACGAGGGGAGTCGAGTTTGGAGCGCATGGGGTCACTCATGCGGACCTCACGGCGCTTGGCGAGGACGAGATCGAGCGGGAGTTAACCAGGTCGCGGGCTCAACTCGAAGACCTGACCGGCAAACCGGTTCGGACGTTCGCGTACCCGTTTGGACGAATGAATGAGGCGAGTGTGCGCCTGGCGGGCCGGAGTTTCGAGCTTGCTTGCGGGACTCGGCTGGGGTACGTCCGCCCGGGGTCGGATCTGCTCGAGTTGCCGAGGTTTGACGTTTACCATTTGCGGAGTCGCTTTTGGTTCCGGCGCTTAGCGGACGCGACGGGGAGGGCGTATATTCAGGCGCGGGCTGCTTTGCGCGGCTGAGCTTGCACGGCCGCTGAGCAGCCGCCGGTTGGGCTGTTACGGAAGCGCGTGCGCGCATCATGAGCCCCGAACGCGAGTGAGGGGTACGGCGGCTGTGCGCAAGACGGGCTTGGCGTGCCAAGCCCCTACGGGCCCTGACCGCGAAGGTTCCCGAGCAGGACACGCATCATCAAGCTTGGATGAAACATCCGGGCTGGCGCGGCGACCAAGTTCGTAACGTCGAGGAATGCCGCCGAGCACATGGGGTCGCGATGGGCCGCCCGGTGTAGTTTCGCGATATACCAGTTTGCAAGATCTATGCTTAGCCGGCGGCGTCCGACGGCTTCGGGCATTCGCAGGTCGTTTCCGACAGCAATGCTCCAGGGGGTCTCGACAACTTTGGACGCTTGGGTGAAGAACCGTCTCGCCAGATTCGCGGGGCCTCGATCGATCTCGCGGCCCAGCTCGACCGCCTGCAGGGCGGCGGAAGACATTCCTTGCCCGTAGATCGGGTTGAAGCTCGAAATACCGTCCCCCAGCACTAGAAAGCCCTCCGGGAAGCGCGCTAGCTTTTCATAGCGCCGCCGCACGCTCGCGGGGAAGCGGGCGACCGTGGGCTCGCCGATGGGCTCGGCCTCTCGGATCGCTTCATAGATATGAGGGGCGTGGAGGTTTTTGGCGAACTGCAGAAACCCGTCCAACTCTTGAGGCGCGTAGCCGCCGAAATGGGCGATCAGCGTAACGCGCCAACAGCAGCGATTCCGCAACGAGGCTGAGTCAGAAGGCGGAAGTAGTTGGGAATCGAGGGATTTAGGGGCGTGGGGTGAAGGACGAGCAGATTCGCACGCGGTCCTGACCCGGAAATAGGTGGGGAATCGCAGGGCAAAGACACCCCGGCGGCTCTTGCGGCAGGGCCGCTTACTGGCAGGCGCGGGGTGGGCGGGGGAGTCGACTCGCGTGCTAGGGCGAGGGGCCCGTGGCCGCCTGATACAGCTCCGCCGCCATCACCCGCGCCCAAAAGACTCGCGGTTTGCCGCGCCGCAACGACGGTTTGAGGTTGCGGGCGACAAAAGCGTGGTAGAGATTGAATGCCAGAAACGTCGTCAAGAGAAACGTCTCGATGGCGTGGGGTTCGTGCTTGTAGATGTGGTCGGCATGCCAGCCGTTGACCAACTCGTTGAAGCCGCGGTTCTCGATGTCCCAGCGTTGATGGCCCAAGCGCACCAGCTGCGCCGTGGAAACTTGCCGCGACCCCAAAGTCGTTAGCCAAACCCAATCGCTTTGATGCTCGTGGAGCTCGCCGTCAAGCTGCGAGCGCCGCCGCCAAGTCTCCACCGAACGAACGACGCGCAAGGGCTGGGCGACCTGCGGCCACGATAATAAGCCCTCGTGATCCCACCATTGGCAATTGCGTGAGCGATACTCGCCCGCCTGTGGGGGCTGGGTTCGCCACAGTCCTTGAACGTCTTGAAACAGGTGGCGGCGCTCGTCCTTGAGCACGATGACGGCGTCCTTGCCGTGCGCCAGCAGAAAGTTCACAAACGTCGCGGCGGCGTAAAGAGCGTCGGCCAAGACAACATCAAACGCCCGTGGGTAAGCGGCTAGAACGCGTTCGAGCAAACGTTTGGCGGCGGCCAGCTCGTCCTCGCCGGGGAGTTGCGGTTCGGCGTCGAGCAACAGCGGAAGCGGTTCGCCTTGGATGTTGAATGGCGAGGCGGCGGGCGCGTCACTGAGCAACTGCAGCGTCACTTGGCGGTGATAGTACTGCAGCTGTTCGCCGTCGCTGCGCTGAATGCGGCGCTCGAGACAGCCTCCACAGCAACGGCGGTAGCTGGCGTGAGACTCATGACCGTCGATCACAGCCACCCCTAATCCGCCGATGCCGGGCAAGGCCTTGTTGCGCTTGAGGCGTTCATACAGCTGCCGAATCGCTTGCCGCAGCACGGCCGTGTCGAGCGAGCTGTAGACGCGGCCAATGGTGTCCGCGCTGGGCAGCTTGCGGCCCAGCCATTTCTTCCAAAACGGCGCCCCCTCGAGCGTTTCCAAAGCGTTCAGGCTGCCCAGCCGGGCCCAGAACAGCGCCAGCGTCGACTCGACGACAGCGCGGGTGGGGATGCGCGGCTTAGGGCGGGAATCCGAGACCCCGGCGAGAAGGCGGCTGCGCAGGCCGTAACCCTTCTCCGCGTACTGGATCAGACGTCGAAGAACGTCACTCCTCCCGGCGGTCTTGGAGCCGCTTCCACTCGCGCTCGGAGACCTCTTCGAGCAGCCGCTCGAGCTGTTGATAGTCGGCTACGGCCTGGCGCACGCGTTGCTCCCAGCTGCGCGGCACGAACAGCTGTTGCACCTTTCCCCGGCGCGAGCGCACCAGATAGAGCGAGGCGTGCAGTTGACCCTGGGCGCAGCGACAGTTGGGCTTGCCGCAGACGCGTTGGCGCGGCGCCACGGTGCCATGCAGCAACCAGCGGCCGTGGACCAGCTGGGCGATGCGGGAGCGCAGCTTACGCTCGGCATCGGCGAGGCTGGAGCGAGCCGGGGCTGTCTTCATGACTGATATATGTACATTATACCAGAATCAACTGCGCTGCAACTCCTCAACACGAATGCGAATCTGCTCGGACCACAGGCCCAGCCCCAAACACCCGCTAAATCAATGGTTTCCGACCCTCAGGGAAATTGGATGCGGAACCGCTGACCCTTTGCGGAACCCGCTCCATTGCGGTCGCGGCTCTGACGCCGAGTCTCATGCATGGGGTCGCTACGTCAGAGCCGCGACCACAACGGAGCGGGTTCCGCAAAGCCAATACGCCCAGCACTAACCCCGATCCGCCCCTTGACGTGCTATTACGGTCACGTTACTATATTATCACATAGGAGGAGACCAATGACTCTAGAAGACCTAACGCTCGACCTCGAACAAACCATCGAAATCAACGCAACGCCCGCCAAGGTGTTCGAAGGCGTCCTGCACCGCTTCGGCGAGGGCAGCACCGGCCCGGACGGCTCGCCCATGTCGATGGTCCTCGAACGCCGCGCCGGCGGACGTTGGTACCGCGATCGTGGCGAGGGCGTCGAGCACCTCTGGGGGTTTGTGCAGGTCATCAAACCGCCCGTCCTGCTCGAGCTCTCCGGACCGATGTTCATGTCCTACCCCGCCAACAACCATCTCAAGATCAAAATTGAAGAAGCCCACGACGGCTCCAAGGTTACCCTGCGCCATCGCGCTCTCGGCATGATCGACCCCAACCACCGCCAGGGCGTCGGGCAGGGCTGGCAGCACTACCTGACCGAGCTCAAGAAGGACTGCGAATAGTGGATCCGCTGGACCCGATCTTCAAGGCGCTTGCCGACCCGACTCGGCGAGGAATCCTCGACCTGCTGCGCAAGCGACCCCACAACACCACCGAGATCGTCCAGTCATTCCCACATCTGAGCCGCTTCGGCGTCATGAAGCACCTCGACGTGCTTCGCGAAGCCGGGTTCGTACAAACCCGTGAAGAAGGGCGGATGCGAGTAAACTCGCTCAACGCCGTACCGATACGACAGATCTACGAACGCTGGGTCAGCCGCTTCGAAGACCTTTGGGCCAACCAACTGGTCCGCCTCAAGAATCACGCCGAGGCGGATTCTGAAACGAACAACGATCCGGCGAAACCATGAAGGAGCAACTATTCACGACCTTCGGTAATACCTTCCTCACGATCGCGCCGCTTCAGATGTTACATGTCGGCCGAATCCAAGCCAGAGCCCAAGCCGCGTAGAGCCCCGTCCGGGCGGCACAACTGTGCTTGCCGGCGCCTAGTATATCGTTTCACTAAAACATATCCTCTCTAGGCGACCTCAAGCGCCTCGAACTTCCTCCAGCGGTGAACCACCGGAGCCGCGTTGATCTCCGCGATCCCCTGCAGAATTCGTTCCCGCAGCTCCTCCCACGACGCGACTCGGATACGCTTCAAGAACGTGCGCGCCATCTTGCCAAACAGCGTCTCGACTATGTTGAGCCAGGACCCGTGGGTCGGCGTGTGCACGTATTTGAAGCGGTTCGGACGCGTCGCCAAGTAGGCTTTCGTCTCCTTCGATATGTGGGCGGAGTGATTGTCCAAGATCAATCGGATCGTGCATTGGTCCGGGTAGAATTGGTCCAAATCCTTGAGCAGCAAGATGAATTCCCGGCTGCGGTGACGCCGCTCCACCCGCGCCGTTACCCGGCCGGAGTGCAAGTCCAGCGCCGCCAGAATCGAGCACGTTCCCAGCCGTTTGTACTCGTAGTCGCGAGCCACACAGGGATGCCGCCCAGGCTTCGGCGGCAGGTCCGGCGCGACGTTGGCGATCGCTTGCACGCCGGGCTTTTCGTCGACCGAAACCGTGATCACGCCCGGCGATAGGCCGTCGCGAAGGCTTTCATTCTGAAAGGCCACTTCGCGGTAGACCAGCAACACTTGCCGCATCTTGGACTCAAAATCGGGATCGCGACGCTCGAGGTAGTACTTCACCTTCTCCGGATGCAGAGGTTGCTCGGCCAGAATACGATGTACGGTCGCCTTAGCCGCTTGGGCCAGGGCCGGATAGCCCGCTTCCACGGCATGCCGGCGCACGTGTAGAGCGAGCGCGCTGCGGGTCCACAGCTCGGCGGCGTAACCGAGTTGGGTGGGTTTTGCTGCAGGCCAAATGCACCACCCAGGCCTTGGCATCGGCGGTGATGCCGGGCGGCCGGGGACGATGATAGGCATCCTTGAGCGCTGCTTCCACGCCTATGGCGAGGGCTCGGTTGATCCATTTGCCGACGCTTTTGCGCGTCATCTTGACCGCTCGCATAATCTCGGCGATCGTCTCGCCGGAATGATAACGCCACAGAATCTCAGCCCGCTGCACCTCCCTAACCGGAGCCGTCCGCGAAGCACGCAGGCGCTGAAGATGTTGCACCTCTTGGGGCGCGAGAACGAGTTTGAGACGCTTTGATTTTCCCGGCATGCGTCCAGCCTAGCAGGAAACGTTACGGGACAGATATGTTTTATTGAAACGCTATACTAGGTAACAGATTATGCCGGGGACCTTGGTAACACTTTTTCCTCCTTTACTATAAGAAAATCAAGCTCTCAACCTGGTACACAGGTGGGGGCGACAGCCCCGTCTTTGCCTTGGCGGCCCCGCAGGGGCCCACTCGCCGGAAGCGTTATCCTTTTTGGCGGCCATGTGAGGGGCGCACCATGCCGGACGAGAAAGTTTGCTACCGCGAGATCCCTGTCTATAAGTACAAGCTGGCCGAGGACTACCGGCATCAGACCGCCCTCACGGAAGGTCCGCAAGCGATAGGCGACTGGGTCGTGCTCGACGCCGACGGCGGCCTCAAGCTCAAGCAGGGCTACGCCTGGGATGGTCCCAGCGGCCCATCGTTCGACACGCCGAGCTTCATGTGCGGATCGCCGCCGCGGGAGCCGTCAAGCCGAGGCCCGATCCGCCGGTGGTGTGCGCGCCGTAGGGAGATCGATCTTAAAGACGCGTTGAGGGCATAGAGTTCTACGGACTTCTATGAACGCTTGGTTGCAGCTTCGGCTTTAGCTTTTCGCTTTTCCTTTAAACTCAGCCGCGGCTTTTTCTTCGTCTCTTTCTTGCCTTTGTCTCTCTTGCCCCTGTCACCCATATCTTTCTCCTTTAGTAAATGGTGCGTTCCGCCAAGGCGGGCGTAGCCTACTAGGCCCCTACAACTCCAGCTTCCAGGGGTCGCGGTACTTTTTCTTGAGGAACGTCTGAGCTTCCTTGTTGTTGGTCGTTTCGTTGATCGGGTCCCAGTCGACACGCTGTTTGCTACGCAGCGCGATGTTGCCCAGCAGCGCAGTGGTGGTCGAGCGGTGGCCGATCAGGATGTCGGCGATCGGATTCTGGCGGGTGCGAATCGCCTTGACGAAGTCTTCCCAGTGGTTGTCGGTGGAGTTGTCGTTGGCGCGGCCGGCGTGGCTGGGCATGCGTTCCTCGCTCATTCCCGAGCGGCGGCCGCCGATGGACTGGCGTTCGGGGATGATCTCCCAGCGGCTGCGGTCGACGAAAAGCGTCCCCTCGGTTCCGTGGAAGAGGATGCCATAGCTCTGGTCGAACATCGACTGCCCGTTCGTGATGCGGTTCTCGTAGGTGCACGAGAAAGTCGGAAACTCGAATGTCGCTAGGATCGTGTCGGGGGTTTCACGGTTGTCTTTGATCACGTACTTGCCGCCCGAGGCCGTGACCGCCGTCGGGCCGGGTTCGTCCATCGCCATCAGGACGATGTCGAGCAGGTGGATGCCCCAGTCGGTCATCATGCCGCCGGCGTAGTCCCAGAACCAGCGGAAGTCGGAGTAGCGGTCCGGCTGCACGCCGAAGCGGTTGGCGTTATACGGACGCGCCGCCGCGGGTCCCAACCACATATCCCAATCAAGGTTGGCGGGCGGCGCCTCGTCGGGAGGGTTGCCGATGCCCTCGGGGGTTTGATTGGAGTAGTTCCAGGTCCTGACGAAGCCGATGTCGCCAATCGTTCCCGACTTGATGATCTCGGCGACCTTCTGGAAGTGCGCCCCGGAGCGTTGCTGGGTGCCGACTTGGACGATACGGTTGTACTTGCGCGCCGCCTTGACCATCATCTGGCCTTCATGGACCGTGACCGAGATGGGCTTTTCGACGTAGACGTCTTTGCCGGCCTTGACGGCTTCGACGGTCATGTAGGCGTGCCAGTGATCGGGGGTCGTCACGAGCACGGCGTCGATTGAATCGTCGGCGATAAGCTCACGGAAGTCGGAGTAGACTTTGGCGCCGGGGACCAGCTCGAGGGCGGCGTCGAGGTTGGGTTTGTAGACCTCACTAAAAGCCGCGACTTCGATGTCGTCGCGGGGGAGCACGGAGCGGAGATTGTTGCGCCCACGGCGCCCCATGCCGATCACGCCGAGGCGGATTTTCTTGGAATTCGACTGGGGTAGAGCGGGTACAGGGAAGGCGGCAACAGCGGCGCCGGCGAGGAAATTTCTGCGATCCATAGAAGCGTTCTCCCGAAGGTCTTAGCGTAGCGTATTGCTGTTCTATGCGAATATGGAACGCCTATGCAACCAGTGAGATGGGGCGTCATCAGCACGGCCAAAATCGGAACGGAAAAGGTGATCCCGGCGATGCAGCAGGGGGAGCTTTGCGACATCGTCGCGATTGCCTCGCGCGATCAGGAAAAGGCGCGGGAAACAGCGGACGAGCTTGGCATTCCCAAGGCCTACGGGTCGTATGAAGAGTTGCTCGGCGATCCGGAGATCGAGGCGGTCTACAATCCGCTGCCGAACCACATGCATATACCGTGGTCGATCAAGGCGGCCGAGGCGGGCAAGCATGTGCTGTGTGAGAAGCCGATTTCGTTGACGGCGGCCGAGGCGGAAACGTTGGTCGAGGCGCGTGACCGGACGGGAGTCCTGATCACGGAAGCGTTTATGGTCCGCAGCCATCCGCAGTGGCTGCGGGTTCGCGAACTGATTCGCGAAGGTCGAATTGGGGAGCTGCGTAGCGTCCAGGCGTTCTTCAGCTACTTCAAGCTGGATCCCGACAATATCCGCAACAAGGCTGACATTGGCGGTGGAGGGATCTATGACATTGGCTGCTATCCGATTGTCGGTGCGCGGTTTGCGTTTGAGTCGGAGCCAAAGCGGGTTGTCGCGTTGATCGACCGCGACCCGCAAATGAAGATTGACCGCTTGACGAGTGCGATTCTTGACTTCGAGGGGGGCCAGGCTACGTTTACTTGTTCGACTCAGTGCGTGCCGTACCAGCGGATGCAGTTCTTTGGAACCGAGGGTCGGATTGCCATTCGCATCCCCTTCAACGCGCCGCCTGATGAGCCCTGCCGGATCTTCATCGACGACGGCGCTGACGTAGGTGATGCGTCGCAAACCGTCGAGGAGTTTCCCGTGGTCGACCAGTACGCGATTCAAGGGGACCTATTTTCGAGGCACGTGAGGAGCGGCGAGCCGGTTGAGTTTCCGCTCGAGAATGCGGTCCAGAACATGCGGATCATCGATGCGCTGTTCCGCTCAGGTGAGTCCGGGGCCTGGGAGACGGTCTAACGTTGCCGAAATCCGAGCACCCTGCGTGAGCGGGGTGTCTTCCCCTTGCACTGAGTCCCAAGACACCCCGCTCACGCTCACGCAGGGTGCTCGGATTGCCTAGTACCGTACGGCGACAGTCCTGCCGCTCTCGAGCGACTCCAGCGCGGCGTTCGCCAGAATCAACGCGCGCCGCCCGTCTTCGAATGACGGCGTCGGCGCCTCCCCCCTCGCTAGCGTTTCCACGAACGCCCGCACTTCCGTCTTGTAAGACTCTTCATAGCGCTCGATAAAGAAGTTTAAGAGCGGCTCTCTAGCTGAAGTCGCATCCGAACCGTAGCGCTCAACGGTCGTGGCCGTCCGGTTGTTCTCGATCACCATTCCGTTGGAGCCGAAGGCCTCGACGCGCTGGTCGTAGCCGTAGACCGCGCGGCGCGAGCAGTTGATGTGGCACAGCGCGCCCGACTCCATCCGCATGATGACCATAGCGGTGTCGACATCGCCGATCGAGCCGATCTCGTCCGAGACGATTGCCGACCCCATGGCCGTGATTTCGACGGGTTCTTCGCCCGAGAAGAATCGAGCCAGGTCGAAGTCGTGGATCATCATGTCGCGGAACAGACCGCCCGAGACCTTGAGATACTCGAGCGGCGGCGGGCCGGGATCGCGGCTGGTGATGACGAGCTTCTCGAGTTTGCCGACTTCGCCCCCTTCAATCGCCGCGCGGACGGCCATGTGGTGAGGGTCGAAGCGGCGATTGAAGCCGATCTGGACGCGGCCGTTGCTGTCGCCGATTTCGGTGCGGCATTGCTCGACGCGTTCGATGTCGAGGTGGATGGGCTTTTCGCAGAGGGCGGATTTGCCGGCGGCAACGGCTTGGGCTATGAGGTCGCAGTGGGTATCGGTCGAGGATGCGATGAAGACGGCGTCGACGGTGGGGTCTTCGAAGATCGCCTCTGCGCTTGCTGCGCTTGAGGCGCCGGTTTCTTCGGCGGCGGCCGTGGCCGAGGCGACGTCGATGTCGTAGATTTGAGTGAGCTCGACCCCTGGGATAGAGGCGAGGTTGCGGGCGTGCATACGGCCGATGCGGCCGGCGCCAAAGAGACCAAAGCGAAGCATCGCTCTAGTTTACTGATGTGGCGTTATGAGCCGTTTCCCAAGGGTTCGTCGCAGAGGACCGCCAATGGATTGTGGGTGAATAGGCGCGCTGCCGCCGCGACCCCTTGTCGTTCGGCGACGGCGCGAAAGGCGTCGCGCAGATCAGGCGGGCGCTTCAGAGAATCATGCGCGTCTGAGGCGACGAAGTGCAGCCAGCCAGCCGACACGAGGTCCCAGATTGCATCTTGCGCGCGCTTGCCCATGCGTTGCGAAAACGACGCGGCCGTTCCTTGCAGCAGCCCCCCGCCCTTGACCCATTCCTCGATCAGTTGGCGGCGCGTATGCAGGAACGGGTAGCGTTCGGGGTGGGCCAAGATCGGGGTAATTCCCGCTTCGAGAAACTGCCGCAGGACCCGCGCGAGATTCGGCGTCACCAATTGGGGCATCAGCTCGACCAGCGCATAGCGGCTGCCGTTGAGGGTGTAGCGGCGCGGGTCGCGGAAGAAGGCGTTCAACGAGGCGTCGGTGATTTCGAGCTCGCAGCCGCGGAAGAGACTAACGCCGCCGACGTCAGCGTCGAGCTTCGCCAAACGCTGCGCGGCCAGTTCCACTGAGAAGAACGGGAACTGCACGCTGAAGTGGGGCGTGGCGATCATCGCCGCTGTCCCGCAAGAAAACGCCGACCGCAGCATCCTTCGCGAGTCCATCGGCGTGCCGGGTCCATCGTCGAGCCCTGGAAGGACGTGGCAGTGGATGTCGACGAATCCCCGAACGCCCATCCAAGCGGGGAGTTGCGACCGGGCGTCGGGTTGAAGGGCTACAGCGGCTTGACTCATCGCTCCAAAGCGAAGAATCGGCGGAATAACGGGGAAGCTGTATCCCAAGTGACGATCGGGCGTAGCCAACCAACAGCCCACGGCGCAAGCCGTGGGAGATGAAGGCCGTCGAATCTTTTTTTCCTATCCGTGCCTTTGTATTCGCGCTGGAAGCGCGAATACAAAGGCGCGGATAGGATTTGGGGCGGTCGTCAGCCCTTCTGCGTCCCCCGAGCTGCACCCGCGGCTTTTGGTTGCATCGCCCTACGGGCTCAAACACTTCGAAAGTGTTTGCCGCTAGCCTTTGTTGAGTACTTCGTCGAGGTTCAGGATCATGCTCGCGATGGTGGCGTAGGCGGCTAGCTCCGGGCGAGGCAGGTCGTCGGGCGCTGGCGATTCGCCGATTTCGAGCAGTGCCGTCGCGCTCGAGCTGTCTGAGCGGTAGGCGGCCAGCATCCTTTCGAAGGTAGCCACGAGGATGGCGACTTCGTCTGAATCGATCTCGCGTCCGGTTGCTGCTCTGAATCCGAATGCGATGCGTTGGTCCGGAGTCGCCCCGCCCTCACGCATCATGCGCTCGGCGAATTTTCTAGACGCCTCCACGAAGGTCGGGTCGTTCATCAACGTCAGCGCCTGCAGCGGCGTGTTCGTCGTCGAACGCCTGGCAATGCAGAACTCCCGGTCGGGCGCGTCGAACACCGTCATGGCCGGGTGCGGCAGCGTGCGCTTCCAGTAGGTGTAGAGGCTCCGCCGGTAGAGGTCCGCGCTGGAGGAGTTTTCCCACACCGACCCCGGGTAGTCGGCCCCGACTACGACGGTGTTGTACAAGCCCGCGGGCTGGTAGGGCTTGACGCTCGGGCCGCCGAGGCGGTGCTCGAGGAGTCCGGCCAATGACAGCGCTTGGTCGCGGATCAGCTCGGCCGGAAGGCGGAACCTGGGCCCGCGGGCCAGGAGCCGGTTTTCCGGATCGAGCTCGAGTAGCTCCGGGGTGATGGCGGAGTCTTGGCGGTAGGTCTTCGAGAGCACTATCGACTTCATCAAGGCCTTGACGTCCCAGCCCGAATCGATGAAGTCGCGGGCCAGCCAGTCGAGCAACTCGGGATGACTGGGGGGCTCGCCCTGGTAGCCGAAGTTCTCGCTCGTCTTCACCAGGCCGGTTCCGAAGAGCTGCTGCCAGAAGCGGTTCACGACAACGCGGGCGGTGAGGGGGTGGGTGTCGGATGTGAGCCACCGCGCAAGGCCAAGACGATTCTTGGGCTGGTCGGCGGGGAAAGCTCCCAGGAGTCCTTGCGGGACGTCGGCTTCAACGACTTCGCCCGGCTCGTCGTACATCCCACGGCCCAGGACGTGGGTTGGGCGCGGCTCAGCCATCTCGGCCATGACCATCGCGCTGGGGGCGCTGCGCCGTGCGGCGAACAAAGCACGGCGGGCCTGGGCGAGCTCCTGGCCGCCGGTTTCCCAAAGGAGAGCGTCGCGAAGCCAGTCCGCCTCCCCCGTGGGCAAGGCGCGCATCAGGAAGCGGCTACGGACGCCTTCCGCCGATAGCGCCCGCGGCCAGAGCGCGAGCTCATCGACTCGGGCTCCGACCGTCATGGTCTTGGCGAACCTGGCCGCGCCTTGCAGGTCGTCGTGAATGACCCGCATGTCGAGCTCTCGACCGTCGGCGTAGAGTCGCACGCCCACCGCCCGTGAGCGCCCGAACGAGCGGCCGTCGGCCCCGTGATAGGCCGCCGCGACTTGCCGCCCCTGGCCAGGCTTGATCTGCGCGCCGACGGAGCGGACGGTGACCGAGTAGGCGGGGAAGCGCTTGGACATCCGCAACTCGATCTCGTCGCCGGCCAGGCGCAGGTCGATTCCCGCTCCGTACTGCGAAGAGGCCGGGTCGATGGAGTAGTCGGCCGATGTCGCAAGACCGGCTTCCTCGTCGTCGGCCTCCATCCATAACGAGAGGGTGAACGATCCGTCGTCACCGAGTTTGATCGCGGAAGAGTCGACCTTCGAGGTCGTCGCGCAAGCACCTTCGCAGGCGAACTCGAGCGCAGCTGCACCCGGGTCGTGACTGCGGGCCGCGGCGATAAGCGCTTCGACGTCACCCGAATACGAGTCCTTCCAGCGCCAGGCTTGCTCCCGGCTTTGGGCGGCGGATTCGAGGGCTCGTACCTTATCCGCAAGCTCGGCGATCTCGCGCTGCTGCTGCACCGTCGGGGCCGAGATCATCGGCGGGGCGTTCGCGACTCGGCCCGCTTCACCCCACTCCGGCGCCGTGTTGAAGAACGCGAAAAAGCGGTAGTAGTCCTTCTGCGTGATGGGGTCGAACTTGTGATCGTGGCAGCGCGCGCACTCAATCGACAGGCCCATCCAGGCGATGCCAGCCGTGCGGACGCGGTCGACGACGTACTCGACGCGGTACTCCTCGTCGATGATGCCGCCCTCGGAGTTGATGACATGGTTGCGGTTGAAGCCGGTCGCAATGAGCTGGTCGAGAGTCGGGTCCGGTAGCAAATCGCCCGCTAACTGCTCGGTGATGAACCGGTCGTAGGGGAGGTTGCTATTGAACGACTCGATGACCCAGTCGCGCCAGCGCCACATCGAGCGCTCGGAGTCGTTGTTGAAGCCGTGCGTGTCGGCATAGCGGGCGACATCGAGCCAGTCGATCGCCATACGCTCGCCGTAGCGGGGCGAGGCGAGGAGTTTGTCGACTGCTTTTTCGTAGGCGGTCTCACCATCTTGTTGGACCGCCGCCTCGAACTCCTCGTAGTGCTCGGGGCTGGGCGGCAGCCCGGTTAAGTCCAGCGCCGCGCGGCGCAACCAGGCAGCCGCCGGAGCTTCGGAGGCGGGCGCAAGACCGTCGTTTCTCAGGCGGTCTCGTACGAACCGGTCGATCGGAGCGCCGCTGTCGCCGGGCGGCTCAGGTTTTGCAGGCGGCTGAAACGCCCAGTGCTCGGAGTACTCGGCCCCGGCTTCGACCCAAGCTTTGAGGAGCTCGACTTGCCCCTCGTCGAGCGGGTCGTGGCCCAAATACGACGGCGGCATGCGGCGTGCCGGATCTTGCGACCCGACTCGATCGATCAGCGCACTCGCGCCGGGATCGCCGGCGACAACAGGGGTGGCCCCGCTAGTGGTCGTGGCGAAGACGGCTTCCCTCGTGTCGAGACGAAGCCCCGCTTGGCGCTTGTTCGCGTCGGGGCCGTGGCAGGCGAAGCAGCGGTCCGAAAGTAAAGGGCGGATGTCGCGTGCGAAATCTGGGGCTGCCGACAATCCCGAAACCAGGAGCAGCGCCACCGGAGCAGCGACCGTGAGGGAGCGGTTGCCAAAAATTCCGACAACTGCTTGCTTACGGGCGCGGCTCCGATGCTTCATTACAACGGCAGGATTTCTTCGCGATCCGGGTTGAAGCGCAGCCGCCGCTTCTGGACATACGCGATGTTTCCAAGGTGCGAAGCCTGCGCCGAGCGATGGCCGATCCAAACGTCGCCGTTCGGGCGCTTGCGCGACTTGACGCAATCGATGAAGTTGTCGACGTGGTCTTGGGTCATGTTGCCTTGGAAGGGGACGACCGTCGGCTCAGCGTCGCGCTCGTTGGTGTAGTACTCGTATTGCTGGCGCGTGATGACCAAGCGGCCTTCGGTGCCCACGACTTCGATGCCGGCGCCGCGCTTGCCGGGCGCTAGAGTGGCCTCGAAGGTCGCCACCCACTCGTCTGGATATTCGAGTAAGCAGTTGATCGTGTCCGGCGCGGTGCGGCCGTCTTTATAGTGATAAACGCCGCCGGCGGCCACTGCCGCGATCGGGTTGTCTTGGTCCATAAACATGTGGACTGCGTCGATCCAGTGGGTGAACAGGTCGGTGATCTGCCCGCCGCCATATTCGAGATAGGCGCGGAAGTTAAAGTATTCCTTGGGGTCCCACTCGCGCCACTTGATCGGTCCTAGGAAACGCGCCCAATCGAGGTTCGAGGGCTTGGTTTCGGTTCCCTCCGGATAGGGCCGAAGGTGCGCCCCATTGCCGTACCACCAGGTCCGCGCGATCGTGACCTTGCCGATCTTTCCCGAGTCAAAGTACTCCTCTTTCGCCCGCAGGTAGTGATGGCCGGAGCGCTGCTGCATGCCGACTTGGCAGACTCGATCATTGACGCGGACGGCCTTGACGATCTCGGGACCTTCTTCGATCCTCAAGGTCAGCGGCTTCTCGCAGTAGATGTCTTTGCCCGCATTGGCCGCATCGATGACGCAGCCGCCGTGCCAGTGGTCCGGCGTGGCAATGTATACAGCGTCGACGCCAGATTCGTCGAGCAGGCGCTCGTGTTCGCGATAACTCTTGGCTTCGGTGGCTATCTGCGCCGCCGCATCGATTCGAGCTGAGTAAACGTCGCACAGCGCCGTCATTCGCACGGATGGATTGGCGATGAAGTTCTTCATTACGCTGACGCCGCGTCCGCCGCAGCCGATCAAGCCAACCTGGATTTCGTCGTTCGCGCCGAGGATGCGGTTGTAAGAGGCGGCGGCCATTGCGACCGCTGTATTGCGTAGGACGTCCCTGCGAGTAAATGCCGACATATCGGGCGAATCATAGCACAGCAGCGCCTGGTAAGATGAGGCCGAACCCACCGCTGCTATGTCCGCCGCTGCTCTCACATCACTCGAACGGTTTTTGGCGCTTCCGGATGACGAAACGGTTATCCGCGAGCTCGACGACGGGAGGATTCTAGAATTGCCGCCGCCACAATACGTTCACGGGCTAGTTGCCCCCAATCTCGTCCACGAACTAAAAAAGGCCCTCGCGGGCGGAGAGTTGCGAGTTGTCCAAGGCCCCGGTTTCCGGCTCTCCGAGCAGACGATGCGCATTCCCGACGTGTTCGTAATTCGCAAGGATGTGGGCGAGTCCATGGGACTCTTCCACGGCTGGTACGAAGCCACTCCAGAGCTGGCCATCGAAGTCGTCTCCCCCGGCGAACGAGCATGGGACCTCGACCGCAAGCTGCAGCAGTTCCTCAAGGCCGGGGTAAAGGTCGTTTGGGCCGTCTATCCCGAGACTCGCCATGTCGTCGCTCAACGCAACGACGGCTCGATCAGCGATTTCAAATCCGGGGATCGCGTAACCGAGCCCGGCGTCTTGGGCGATTCAACCATCGCCGTCGACGACCTTTTCGACGGAATTGCATCGCAGGATTGAGCCCCGCGACGGTGTCGCGGGGTTGCGAAGCAAAATCGAACAACCGAAGTGAAACCCCAACGCCATCAGGTCACGCGAGCGATGGTCCCCCGCGACACCGTCGCGGGGCTCATGGGGATAGCTCTAGCCTTGTTCGTGGCCGCGGCCTCCGCCCAGGAAATCACCCCCGAACGCGAAGCCGAGCTCTTCGGCAAAATCGACTCCATGATCATCGAAGTCGAAGAAATCACCGGCTTCAAAGCCCTCCAGCCCATCCCCCGTTCGCTGCTCAGCAGGGACGAAATCAACGATCTGGTCTCCACCCGGCTCGAAGAAGAAACCGAAGAAGACCAATTTCGCCTCGAAGAGCTCTTCCTCGAACTCTTCGGTCTGACTCCCCAGCGCGTCGACCTCGAACAGCAGGTTGTCGACGTTCTCACCGAGCAGGCGGCCGCCCTTTACGACTACAAGACCAAACAGCTCTATATCGCGACTTGGGCGCCGGACGACATGCAGGAGTTCGCTTTGGTCCACGAGATCGCGCATGCGCTGGCCGACCAGCAGTTCGACCTCGAAAAATACATCACCGGCGGAAAATCAGCCGACGCCGACCTGGCCCGCATGGCCGTGGTGGAAGGCCAGGCCTCGTGGGTGATGACCGAATGGGTCATGCGCCAATCCCACAGCACGCTCGCGGGAAACCGCCTGCTCGCCGCCGCCGCGGTCGGAGCTTCCCGCTACGAAGTCCAGAACTACCCAGTGTTCACCGCCGCGCCGCGCTACATCCAAGAGACGATGATCTTCCCTTATACCGAGGGACTGATGTTCCAGCAGGCGGTGTTCGACACGCAGAACCAAAGCAGCTTCGGTGGCGTCTTCGCCGACCCGCCCGCATCCACGCAGCACATCTTGAACCCCGAGAGTTACTTCGAAAACCGGCGGCCGCTTGTGCCGAAAGTCCCGAAGGTGAAGCTCAAGCGTTTCAAACGCTCCGCCCGAGGCGACATCGGGCAGCTCGACCACTACATCCTGCTCGACGAGCACTTCGGGGAGGCTGATTCCAAGCTCGCGAGTCACTGGCGCGGCGCCCAGTATGAGATTTGGGAAAACCGAAACCACTCTCGAGCCGTCTTTCTCTATGCGTCCCAGTGGCGCTCAGCGGCAGACGCCCGAAAATTCTTCGAGTTCTATAGCAAAGTTTGCGAGAAGAAATGGGAGTCGGTCGAAATCCTGAGCAAGACAGAAGGCAGAATCGAGGGTAGGTCTGACTCAGGACGCTTCGTCATCACGCTAGACGACGAAACCGTCACTAGTGTTGAAGGCCTGAGCGATGATAACGTAGGACTTCAAGGTAGGAGATGAAGATGAAACTCGCAGGCGCAGCTTTGTTGATGGCCTCGCTGGCCGCTTCCACGGTGCTGGCTCAAGGCCCGCTCCCTCGTCCGGCGCCTCCCTTGGAGTTCACCTCTTTTCAGGGCGAAAAGATCTCGCTGGCGGCGCTCAAGGGCAAGCCCGTGCTGGTGATGTTCTTCTCGACAACTTGCCCGCACTGCCAGAAAACCGCTGAGACGATCGCCCCCATCTACGCCGAGCTCAAGTCGCAGGGCATTGAAGTGCTCGGACTCGCCCTCGATGCTGATTCCAAGAAAAATCTGACCTCGTTCGTCAGCAATCACGCGGTCAAGTTTCCAGTGACAACGAGCACGAGGTTGGAGTTTTCGCGCTTCACCGGACTCTCGGTGTTGGTGCGGTGGTACTATCCGTACCTTGTTTTTGTGGACAAGAACGGCGTCATCCGCAACGAGACGCAAGGGAACAACCGCCTGTTCTTCGGCAGCCTGGATAGCAACCTCTACAAGAACTTCCAGACCCTGTTGGCCGAACAGCCCACGAGCTAGAGCCAATGCTGTCGACTTAGGCGTCGAGACCGTGACCCGGAGCCGAGACCGTAAGGGAGCGGTTGGTTGAGGAATCGCAATTTGCTCGCATTCTCAAGCAACCGCTCCCTCAGGGGCTGTGAAAAAATGTCGGCGATCCGATTCCGGCAAGACGGGCGAGGCATGCCAAGCCCCTACGTTGTTGAAAACAAACGATCGTTCGTAGGGGCGAGGCATGCCTCGCCCGTCTTTCGCCCGCGCCTGGGGATTTTTTCACGGCCCCTCACGGTCGCGGCTCCGGGTCCACCCGCCTGGCTGGCGTAGCTTAAGCCGACAGTATTGGGGCTAGCCCGCGCCGCCTCAACAAACCAACGATCCATTCCGCGATCAGCCCGATTCCCCGAGGGTCCTAAGGCGAATACAGCAGATACCGCCCCTTAGACAGATCCTAGACTGGGAATAACCCTGGTCCGGGAGGCACGATATGTTCTATTTAGGCGGCGCCATACTCATGAGTTGGGTCTTTTGCTTCTTCTACTACGAGGATGCCGTTCCCAGGAACGTGATGGTCGCCATGATCGTTGGCGGCCTGTTTAGCATGGGCTGGGGACTGCTGACAGGCAAGAAGTAGCCGCGGTTTTTTCATCGGCGCTCAACGTACCGCCGATTGAGCCCCGACCCGGTGGGTCGGGGAAAGATGTGGTTCCACCCAGACGTCGGCAACACTCACTGGAGCTGTCCCTGCGATTTCGCAACCCCGCGACACCGTCGCGGGGCTCAATCGGGCCGCCCGGCGGCTAAGATCGACTCGGCGTAGAGTAGCTCTCCGGTCAGCCCACTGAAGTACTTGAAGGTCGCTTGCGGCTTCGGGTACGCGACCCAGCGATCCTTCCGATCCTTCGCCGGGTTATTGAACACGTTATTGATCTTCACCACGCAGTAGACCGGGTTTCGCCGCGGCAACGCCGAATCATCCGCGAAGTAGGTCGACCAGCGAATCTCCGACTCCTTCCCTCGCGACTCGAACGGCCCATTCGGCGGCCGGCCGGCTTCACTTACCGCCGCGTGGTTGCCCGAATTGTGGGGTCCCGACGCAAACTCCCAAACCCAGTCGGTGATCTTGATCGCGAAACTGTTGTGCAAGTCGCCGGTGAGAACAAATACCGGCTTGCCCAGCGAATCCCAATAGTCGATCAGCTCGTTGCGCTCGACCGCGATCGCTGTCCAGGCCTCGTCCTTGTTCGCTCCGCCCATCCCTGGCCCGACGTGCGGAACCATCAGGTTTACCGACGAAACCACGAATAGAAAGTCCGCCTCACTTGCCTTCATCGACGCTTCGAGCCAGCTCTTCTGGCGGGCGCCCAGCATCGAGACGCCTGCCGCCATCGGGTTGGCGCGGTCGTGGATCTGCCGAAAACTCCGCGTATCGACGAAGAAGAATTCCGCATTGCCAACCGGCATTTTGAAGTACGAGATCCGCCCAATCGAGTACGACGGTTCGCTATTCTCCCGCGCCGGCGGCCTGATCTTGAGACGCTTCGAATCGAGCGCCTCGACGATCTCGTAAACCCCCGCGTTGGGGTCGCCGCCAATGCCGTCGAGCGGTTTCTCGTTGACTCCGGCGCTTGGCCCGCCCCAATGCACCGTTAATGAGGCAGCCTGATCGAGGTCGAGCTTCGAAAAGTCCGCCGCTTCATCGACCAGCACGTCGCTCCCCTTCGACAAGGTGGTTCTTCCGAAGTGGATGTCTTGCACGTCCCCCACGGGATTGCTCCAGCCGAGGTAGTCGTACCAGCCCTTGACGCCGATGTCGCGAAACGCCGCCCGCCGGCTGCGCAGCCCGATGGTCCCGGTTCCGTTGACGTCGCCGAGGATCTCGTGGTCGTCGAACGTGAAGAATGAAGGCATATTGCGATGCCAGGCCCGGAGCGGCCCGCCGCGGCGCAGGTAGAGCTTGTAGTTCTCCCACACGCCAACGATCGTGGGCGCCAAGTCGACAATCCGCGGCGGCGGCGGACGCCCAACCTGGCCGAGCCACTCACCGGGAGCGAAGTCGCGATTCTCCTCGTAAATCCAGTCGCCGTTCTGGATCGCGAAATGCGTCTCATCCCGCAGCTCACGCAGCATCGTGATGAAGCCCGGCAGCGCGGGGTTCGCCCCCTGATTGTTGCCGCAAGCAAATTCGAAGCTGAAGTTGAACAACCCTCGGGGATTGAGCTCCGCGTTCTCGAACTGCCCAGCGGCCGGCAACGTCCGGAACGAGCCGCTGTTCTCGTCAGTTTCGCCATCAAGCGGGTCTGAGAGCAGCTGATAGTGGTAGCGCTGATTGGGCTCGAGATTCGCGAGGACGACCACGCCCGTGTTGTCTCGGTCAAGCGTGGTCGCGACAGGTCCCGCCAGCTGGTCGAGATTGCCGAGCGAGCTCCCATAGCGCACAAAGAGATCGCCCGGCAGGTCGGTCCGTCCCCAAACGCCGACCGAGTTTTCGGTCAGCGCCCCGAGGATCGGCCCATAGGTAACCTCAGCAGCCGGAGCGGTCACGACCGCCAGCAGCGCAAGCATTCGAAGCAGTTTCATCGTCCCGCAATTATAGTGCCCTGCGGGGCAAGGCACACCGCCGCCCACGCCGCGCGATCAGGGAGCTGGGCTCTCGGGCCCAACCACGCCCTTCTTTACCCAGTCGTCGAGCTGTTTTTGAATCGGATTCGCGGCGGTTGCTTGGGGGCTGACTTTCAGGAACTGCCGAAAGTATTTTGCCGACGACTCGAAGTCCCCGGTATTGGCGTAGGCGGCGCCGAGGAACTGATAGGCCTGTGGATATTCGGTTACGGCGTCGCGCTGAACCATCTCGAGAGCCGTCGCGATCGACGCCTCATTCTCACCGCTGCGCAGTTGCGCTCCCGCCAGGAAGAAGCGAACGTCATCAAGGTGGATGTTGAGTTCTAGCGCCTTCGTGCCGAGCTCGATCGTGCCCTCCATGTCGCCGGATCGCGCCAGCAACGGGACAAGCCTCGAGTACACGGGGTAGAAATCGGGATCGCCCGCAACCGCCTGCTTGAATGCTTCGATTGCATCTTCGTTCAGGCCGCTCCCAAGTCGAACTTGACCCAAAAGATCCCAGGCCGCGGTGAAACCAGAGTCTTCGGCTACGGCGGATTCCAGCCGCTCGGCCATCTTCTTGAGATTGGAGCGGGGCTTGGATCCCTCCTTAACCGCCCACTCGTAGGACTTCACGGCCTTGTTTGGAGCCGCTGAAACCGTCCGACTTGTCGCATACCCGCTGATACCCTCGAGCCGCGAGAGAGTCACCTCCCCAACGTTCGGATTGTCGAACATCGAGCGCTTGGCAAGCTGAATTTGCGTCGACTGGTACCCCGCCAAGTCGGCGCGCACGATGCAGCCGGCCATATTGACGACCCCGAGAGGACTAGCCTGCGGGACTCCCTCGGCCTGGTTCGAGCCGCGCGTGGCGTCGGCGACTCCGCTCCCGCTGCCGGACAACTCGAGGTCAAACTCGCCTTTGGGCGAGACGTGATCCGTCGCGCGAGGAAACCCGTCGCAGATGAGCTCGACGACTGTCTCCTTTGGGACGACGACGCCTTCATGCATGCGCACGGCCCCGGAAACATAGGCCGTCGACTGCGGGTCCGGCGGAGCCAAATTGCCGAGATCGCGGGTGCGACGTTCTTGCGCCGGCACAGGCCCCGACAAAATCGCGAGTACGACCGCGAGGCTGAGAACGGGGCGCTTGGCTGTCATGCGGAGTCCTGTAAGCCTGAGTCTAACAGCGGGGGCGCTGTTGACGAAATGCGTGCGGCCCCGGACCAAATTGATCCGAGGCCGCGGGTTGGAATTGTCGAAAGTACAGCTAGAAGCGAAGCTTCAGAGCGTACTGGAAGATGCGCGGTCCGCCACCTCGGCCGATGTTGCCGACTTGCGAGAAGAAGCCGCCGCCTAGGCCGTTGAACTGACGGAAGGCGTTGGTCTCACGGAAGTTCGTGCGGTTGAGAAGATTGAAGCTTTCCAGCCGCACTTGCAAGCGGACGCCCTCCTTCAATTGGAAGTTCTTCGACAGCGCAGCGTTCAGCGAGAACAAGCCCGGCCCGTCGATGATGTTGCGGCCCGAGTTGCCGAAAGCAAACGCGCCCGCTGGACAGACCGGCGCGTCGCCGCTGTCGTCGCAGGCCGGAACCTCGGCGAAGGCGCTTGTGTCAAAGAACGCGAAGTCACTGCCGGCAACGCCGGGTTGAGAGTGCTTGTCGATCGTGCCGTTGCTGAATCGGTTTGGACGTTGCGACTCCCCGAGGTTGAGGTCGACGTTGGCCGTCGTGACCGTGATCGGTCCGCCCGAGTAGGCGGTGCCGGTCCCGGAAAGCTGCCAGCCGCCTAACACGCCGTTGGTCACCCCTCCCCAGCCGGAGCCGTAACGGCGGCCGTTGCCGAAGGGAAGCTCCCACGAACCGATGTAGGTAAAGACGTGCTTGCGATCCCAGGCCGAGCGCCCGCGCTCGAGCCGCAGGTTGTTCGAGTCGAGAGCGTTGGCGAAGTCGGTCGCGCCCGAGCCTTGGGTGCGCGAAGCATCGTCAAGCGATTTCGACCAGGAGTAGTTCACGCGCCAGAACAGACCGTTACGGCTGCGTTTGCGCCACGAGATGTTGAACGCGTTGTAGATCGAGTTCGAGCCTGTGTTGTAGAAGTTGATAGCGTTGAACTCGGCAATCGGGCGTTGGAATCCCGCGACTTCATCCAAGAATGTTTCCTGGCTGCGGATCGGTTGGTTCAGGTCGTAGCGGCGAATCAGGTGAGTACCCTTCGAGCCGCGGTAGTCCACCTCCACCGCCGTTCCGCCGAACAATTCGCGCTCAATCGTGAAGTTCCACGATTGCAGATAAGCCTGACTGGGCTCGCGGGTGAAGCCGCGGGCTTGTGTCGCGGTATTGACGCGTAGGCGGGCGTCGGGGATCGGGTTTTGTAGAGAAACGCGGTTGGGATTGTTGTTCTGCCCCGGGAAAACCTGATCGATGGAGAACGGGAATTGGTTCGACAAATTGTTGCGGAAGGGGTTGAGGATCGACCCGGCCATGAAAAAGCCGTAGCCGGTGCGGACGACTGTCTTGTCGGTCAGGCGGTAGGCCAGGCCGACACGAGGGGTGAAGTTGTTCCAGTCAGTTTTGATTACCGAGCGCCCAAAGCCGTGATCGTCAGCGAGTGAAATGCGGCCCGTGAGATCGAACTCATTAGTCAATTCATCGAAGTTGTCGGGCAAGTTGCGGTCGCTCGACAAGACCAGTTGATTCAACTCCGGTACGTAGCTCGCCAGGCGGTCGTTGATATCCCAAGGCATGCGATTGACTTCCCAGCGAACGCCGATGTTCATCGTCAACTTACGAGTGGCCTTCCAGTCATCGTTGAAGAAGGCGCCCATCGCGATCTGCCGCCACTCGGGACGGTTGATGCCGGCGCGCCGGGTGACATTGTGCAGCCAGCCCAGTTGCAGGTCCGCGATCGGGTGATTGGTGCGGCGTCCACGGAAGCGGTAGCTGCCGCGGCCGTTGTTCAAGCCCGGCTGCTGGAAAAGCACGTAGTTATAGTTGAAGCCGTACTTGATGTTGTGGGCGCCGCGGATGTTGGTGAACTTGGCGCTGGCCTGGAAGTCCGTCGTATCGAATTGCACGGGCTGGTTGTTCGCGGCGCCGATGGTGGCGTGGTTGTCGATCCTGAAGCGCGGCCAGTCGTTCAATTCCGGCGTCAAGGCCAGGTCCTTTTCCGGAATCAGGTTGGGCAGCCCCAATTCCGACGTGATGTCCTGACCGGCAAAAGCGCTACGCTGCCGCGTCTTGTTGCCTGTGAAGCCGAAGCGGAACTCCATCAGATCGGTCGGCGAGATGATGTGCGTATAGTCGGCGCCGAGCAGGTAGCGGTCGTTGTCGATGGTGTTTCCGAACTGCGGCAGATTGCTGCCGCCGAACGGGTTCTCGGTATTGGCCCAGCGCATTTGCCCGCGAAGCGCGAGCGTGTTCTCCCCGATCTTGTGGTCGATCTTGCCGAGGTAGCTGTCGAAATTGTCGTTGTCGTTGTCGACGACGCGATAGTTGAACAGATCGCGGCGGGCCCCCAGATTGACTGCGGGATATTCCTGCAGCAGCCGCTGAGCGATCGGGTCGAGCCTCGACGCCGGCAGTAGATCGTTCGGGAAGCAAGAGTTTCTCTGGCCGCGGTTGACGCGTCTAATATCGCAGCCCCCCGACGCCAAGCGGTCGCGAATCACGAAGTTGTTTTGCAGGCCGCTGAGCGTTGCCGGGTTGGTGATATCAGCCGAGTTGTCGATGTTGATGAGGTTGATCGACTGCGAGAAGTCACCCGCGAGCTCGAGGCCGGTAGGAACGCGGTCGAAACGCAGAACCTCCTGGTCCCGCCTCTGTAGCTCGTAGCTGAACATGAAGAAGGTCTTGTTGCTTTTGATCGGACCGGTGACCGTGGCGGAAAACTGGTTCTGGCGAAGCTCGGTCTTGTCGGCTTCGAAGAAACCGCGCGCGTCCAACACGTCGTCGCGCAGGAAGTAGCTCATGTTGCCGTGGAAGTCGTTCGTTCCCGAGCGCAGCGTCATGTTCAAGATGCCGCCGGCCATGCGGCCGTACTCGGCCGAATAGCCGGAGGTCTCCATCTTGAACTCCTGCAGAGCGTCGATATTAGGGCGCACCTGCGCGGCGCCGCCGCGTGGGTTGCGGTTGTCGAAGCCGTCGACGTAAAAGTTCGTGTTGGTCGGACGCGCGCCGTTGACGGAGGCGAACGAGCCCTGCGCGCTGCCGCGGGGAACGACTCCGGGCGTGAAGAAGGCCAGGTCGGTAAAGTCGCGGCCGCTCAGCGGCAGTTCTTGGATTTCCTCCATCACGATGACGTCGCCCTTGATCATGCCGTTCTCGGTGTTCAATACGATCAGTTGGGCGTCGACCGTAACCGATTCGGTGACCTGACCAATTTCGAGTGAGACATCGATGCGGCGGCTGTCACCCGTCTGGAGGATCAAGCCCTGCTGCACATAGGTGGTGAAGCCATCGGACTGAACCGTGACTTCATAGTCGCCCGGGTTCAAGTTTGTGACGGTGTAACCGCCCACCTCGTTGGTGGACATCTCACGTTCGATGTTGGTGCCGGTGTTGCGGATGGTGACCATCGCGCCCGGAATCACGGCGTCGGCTGCGTCGGTGACGACTCCAGTAACCGTGGCCAGGTTGGACTGGCCGTAAGCGGCGGCGGCAAGCAACGCAAAGGTTGCGATTCGAGCGATCAAGCGAGTCTTCATTTCCCTGGATCTCCTAGAGCTACTTTCGTCGACGAATGGTAGCACCAATTTAGCAGACTTGCCGAAGTTCGGTGTTTGGCGCGAACATAGTCGCGTGATGAGCTCGGCCAAAGTGATAATTCTCACACTATGTATTTTGCTTGCGAGCTGCGCTCCAACCCCTCCCCCCCAGCCCCCGAACATCCTGGTCATCCTCGCCGACGACCTCGGCTACGGCGACATCGGAGTGTACAACCCGGAGTCGAAGGTCCCGACCCCCAACATCGACAAACTCGCCTCCCAGGGCATGCTCTTCACCGACGCCCATAGCCCCTCGACCGTGTGCACCCCCACCCGCTACAGCATCATGACCGGCCGTATGGCCTTCCGCACTGGGATGAGCGGCGTCTTCACCGGCGTCGACGGACCATCACTGATCAACCCCGGCCGCCTCACACTGGCCGAAATGCTCCGCCAAAGCGGCTACACGACCGCCCTGATGGGCAAGTGGCACATCGGCATGACCTTCCTGTCCGCGGAAGGCCGGCCCGTCCACGAGCTCACACCACCCACCTCGGTCGACGGCGACCGCACCAAGACCGGCGTCTGGAAAGTCGACCAAGCGGACTTCTCGAAACCCATCCCCGACGGCCCGCTCAGCCACGGCTTCGACCACTTCTTCGGGACCGTCGCCTGCCCTACCACCGACTGGCTCTACGCCTTCATCGACGGCGACCGCGTCCCCAACCCGCCAACGGGCCTGCTCGACAAGACCGACCTGCCCAAGCACCCCTACTCGCGCGATAACCGCCAGGGGATGCACGCCCCCGACTTCGACCTCGAAGAAGTCGACATGACGTTCCTCTCAAAAAGCGTCGAGTTCCTCGAAAACCACGTCGCCGATTCGCCCAACAAGCCGTTCTTCCTGTTCCACTCGACCCAAGCCGTCCACCTGCCGTCGTTCGCTGGAGATGACTTCAAAGGCAAGACCCAAGCCGGCCCCCACGGCGACTTCATCTTCGAGCTCGACCACGTCGTCGGCGAGCTGATGGCGACGCTCGATCGTCTGGGCGTGGCCGACAACACTCTCGTCATGTTTTCCTCCGACAACGGCCCCGAGGTGACGTCGGTCTACTACATGCGCAGCGACCATTCCCATGACGGCGCCCGCCCCTGGCGCGGCGTCAAACGCGACCAGTGGGAAGGCGGACACCGCGTCCCGATGCTCGCCCGCTGGCCTGGGACGATTGAGCCGGGAAGCACGGCCGACCAGACCTTCTGCCTCACCGACATCATGGCGACCGCGGCGGCGATCGTCGGCTACGACCTCCCCAGCGACTCCGCCGAAGACAGCTTCAACTTCCTGCCGGTATTGCTGGGCCGGACGAACCCCATCCGCGAGTACACGTTGCACCAAACGATCCGCCTCGATCTCGCCATCCGCCAAGACAACTGGAAATACCTCGACCACCAAGGCTCCGGCGGCAACGACTACGAGGCGCGCGAAAACTTGCGCGGGTATATGCTGCCCGACACCGCTCCCGACGCCCCGGGCCAACTCTACGACCTCTCCGCCGACCCCGGCGAAACGACCAATCTGTACTACGAACAACCGGACGTGGTCAAAGAGCTGGAGGCAAAGCTCCACGCCGCGGTAAGCGCCGGTCGCAGTGCCCCATAAATCCGCACACCGGGTTTCCTCGTACTCCCTCTAGAGGCGTGGACTCCCGTCCACACCTCCCGGTCACGTCAATGAACAAACACGCCATCGTCGTCGGCGGCAGCATGGCCGGTCTGCTTGCCGCCCGCGTGCTTTCCGAGCGCTTCGAACGGGTCACCCTGGTCGAGCGTGACGTTTTCCCCGCCGCCGGCGAACCGCGCCGAGGCGTCCCTCAAGGCCGTCACACGCACGCCCTGTTGGCTAGCGGCCGAAACGTGCTGGAAGAGCTGTTCCCCGGAATCTCGAACGAGCTCATCGCTGCAGGCGCCGTCCCCAGCGACATCGCCCGAGACGTCCGCTGGTTCTTCGAAGGCGCTGACCTCGCACGGGCCCCCAGCGACCTGATTGGACTGGGCATGGGCCGTCCGCTCCTCGAAGGCGTTGTCCGGGGTCGAGTCTTGAGTCTGTCGAACATCGACGTGCGGCAGGGCGCCCAGGTCGCGACGTTAGCATCCAGCCCCGAACGCGCACTCGTAACCGGCGTCACCATCAGCGGCGAGACTCTAGCGGCCGACCTGACAGTCGACGCTACCGGTCGCGGTTCTCGAGCCGGGAAATGACTTGAAGAGTTGGGCTACCCTGCTCCCGAGCAAGAGCGCGTCGAGATCAGCCTGGGCTACACGACGCGCTGTTTTCGCCGCCGGCCTCGAGACCTCGACGGAGACGTCGCCGCCGTCATCCCGCCAACGCCTGAAGGCAAACGCGGCGGCGTGATTGTGGCCCAAGAGGACTGAGGAGTTGCAGCGCAGTTGGTTCTGGTATATTGTATATATATCAGTCATGAAGACAGCCCCGGCTCGCTCCAGCCTCGCCGATGCCGAGCGTAAGCTGCGCTCCCGCATCGCCCAGCTGGTCCACGGCCGCTGGTTGCTGCATGGCACCGTGGCGCCGCGCCAACGCGTCTGCGGCAAGCCCAACTGTCGCTGCGCCCAGGGTCAACTGCACGCCTCGCTCTATCTGGTGCGCTCGCGCCGGGGAAAGGTGCAACAGCTGTTCGTGCCGCGCAGCTGGGAGCAACGCGTGCGCCAGGCCGTAGCCGACTATCAACAGCTCGAGCGGCTGCTCGAAGAGGTCTCCGAGCGCGAGTGGAAGCGGCTCCAAGACCGCCGGGAGGAGTGACGTTCTTCGACGTCTGATCCAGTACGCGGAGAAGGGTTACGGCCTGCGCAGCCGCCTTCTCGCCGGGGTCTCGGATTCCCGCCCCAAGCCGCGCATCCCCACCCGCGCTGTCGTCGAGTCGACGCTGGCGCTGTTCTGGGCCCGGCTGGGCAGCCTGAACGCTTTGGAAACGCTCGAGGGGGCGCCGTTTTGGAAGAAATGGCTGGGCCGCAAGCTGCCCAGCGCGGACACCATTGGCCGCGTCTACAGCTCGCTCGACACGGCCGTGCTGCGGCAAGCGATTCGGCAGCTGTATGAACGCCTCAAGCGCAACAAGGCCTTGCCCGGCATCGGCGGATTAGGGGTGGCTGTGATCGACGGTCATGAGTCTCACGCCAGCTACCGCCGTTGCTGTGGAGGCTGTCTCGAGCGCCGCATTCAGCGCAGCGACGGCGAACAGCTGCAGTACTATCACCGCCAAGTGACGCTGCAGTTGCTCAGTGACGCGCCCGCCGCCTCGCCATTCAACATCCAAGGCGAACCGCTTCCGCTGTTGCTCGACGCCGAACCGCAACTCCCCGGCGAGGACGAGCTGGCCGCCGCCAAACGTTTGCTCGAACGCGTTCTAGCCGCTTACCCACGGGCGTTTGATGTTGTCTTGGCCGACGCTCTTTACGCCGCCGCGACGTTTGTGAACTTTCTGCTGGCGCACGGCAAGGACGCCGTCATCGTGCTCAAGGACGAGCGCCGCCACCTGTTTCAAGACGTTCAAGGACTGTGGCGAACCCAGCCCCCACAGGCGGGCGAGTATCGCTCACGCGATTGCCAATGGTGGGATCACGAGGGCTTATTATCGTGGCCGCAGGTCGCCCAGCCCTTGCGCGTCGTTCGTTCGGTGGAGACTTGGCGGCGGCGCTCGCAGCTTGACGGCGAGCTCCACGAGCATCAAAGCGATTGGGTTTGGCTAACGACTTTGGGGTCGCGGCAAGTTTCCACGGCGCAGCTGGTGCGCTTGGGCCATCAACGCTGGGACATCGAGAACCGCGGCTTCAACGAGTTGGTCAACGGCTGGCATGCCGACCACATCTACAAGCACGAACCCCACGCCATCGAGACGTTTCTCTTGACGACGTTTCTGGCATTCAATCTCTACCACGCTTTTGTCGCCCGCAAGCTCAAACCGTCGTTGCGGCGCGGCAAACCGCGAGTCTTTTGGGCGCGGGTGATGGCGGCGGAGCTGTATCAGGCGGCCACGGGCCCCTCGCCCTAGCACGCGAGTCGACTCCCCCGCCCACCCCGCGCCTGCCAGTAAGCGGCCCTGCCGCAAGAGCCGCCGGGGTGTCTTTGCCCTGCGATTCCCCACCTATTTCCGGGTCAGGACCGCGTGCGAATCTGCTCGTCCTTCACCCCACGCCCCTAAATCCCTCGATTCCCAACTACTTCCGCCTTCTGACTCAGCCTCGTTGCGGAATCGCTGGTGCCTGCCCGAGTCTCCCCCGAGTCCAGCCCGACCGCGGCAAGCGCCGCCCGTGAGGCCGTGGATCATCTCGCCGCCGCGGCCTCGGCGGACATCCTGCGCATTCGGTCCGAGATCAAAACGGCCGCGGCGGAGCTCGAGGCGCGGGCTGCGGCTGCCGACGCGGATGGCGCGGCGGCCGCCAAGGAGCGCCTCGCACGTTTGAAGCAGGAGCTTGTAGAGGCCGTTGGCGAAGCGCAGACCGCCGCCGAGGCGCAGGCCTCATCATTTGGGGCCGACCACAGCCCTCCCGCCGCGCCCTGGCATGAGGGTCACACCCTCGCCGTGGTTGTCCTGACTTTCGGCATCGTCATCATTGGGCGGGTACCCGAGAGCCTTGGAGGAATGATCGAGTGGATGGGAATCTGGCGAGTGACCGGCTTGCTCATGTTGGCGATCGTCTTGGTGGCCGGCTGGGGACAGACGGGCCGGGTTTTCGGCGCCCTGATCGACGGCCGGAACAAGATGACTCTGTCCAGGCTTCAAATGATTATTTGGACGATTGTGGTCATGTCGAGTTTCATCACGGCGGTGCAGTTCAATTTGAGCTTGCTGCCGGGTCAAGTAGCCGGCGCCGCCACGGACGTTGCGATCGACCCCACGCTGTGGGCCTTGATGGGGATCAGTACGGCCTCGTTGGTCGGATCGCCCATGTTGCTCGCTAATCGCAAGTACTCACTGCAGCTCAAACAACAAGAGCAGGGCAGGGGCTTGGCGGTTGATCCGATTCACAGCAATCCGACGATCGCGGACGCCGGATTCGCCGACATGTTTCGAGGAGAAGAGAACGCCAACGCGGCTCGATTGGACCTTGCAAAGATTCAGATGTTCTTTTTCACGATCATCCTAGCGCTGGCCTATGTCTCGCAGCTCAGCACGATGTTCGAAAGCGTAACGCAGCAGATCACGGCGCTTCCCGCATTCGACCAGGGAGCTGTCGCTTTGTTGGCGATCAGCCATTCCGGCTACCTCGCCAGCAAGGCGGTGGATAAGAAATAGCCTCGTCGTGTCGGGCAGGGACCCAACGAGGCCTCAACGTTGCACGCCACCGACGAAGTCTTCCTGCGGCTCCATTGAGACAAACTTCACCTCGAATGCGCGGTCGACGAGCTCTGGGGTCAGCGTGTAAGGGAGTTGCTCAAAGAGGATGAGATCGACGCAGCAATTCAGGATGTCTCGTGTGTGGCAGCGCCGGAAGGGCCTCTGGCTCTCGCGGTAGTGCTTGTTGATCACGGCCGCTAGCAGACCGACCGGACATTCGATCTTCAGCTTCTGGCACTGTTTGTGAAAGATCCCCGCGAACTCCTCGTCGCTCGGGTTCTTCATGAACATCTTGTACTCGAGCCGGCGCAGGAAAGCTTCATCGCCGAGGTCGTTGGGGTCGAGGTTGGATGAGAACATCAAGAAGCATTCGAAGGGGACTTCAATCTTGCTTCCCGTTCGGAACTGCAGGTAATCGCGGCCGCGGTCGAGCGGGTAGATCCAGCGGTTGAGCAGCTCGGCCGGCGTGAGCAGCTGGCGGCCGAAGTCGTCGATCAGGTAGATGCCGTTGTTGGCCTTGAGCTGATAGGGCGCGTCATAGATCTTGGCGGCGTCAATGTACATCAGGTCGAGCATGCCCATCGTCAGCTCGCCCCCAGTCGTGATGAACGGGCGGCGGCAGCGTACCCAACGTCGGTCGTACTTCTCGTCCGCTTGGACCAAGACGCTCTCTTGCTCTTCTTCTATCTTCTGGTGGTAGAGCGAATCGAAGACCTTGATGAACTGTCCCTCGGCCTGAATGACGTTGGGGATGAAGATCGGATCGGAGTCGACGTTCACGAGCTGCTCGGCGAGAAACGTCTTACCGTTGCCGGGGGCGCCGTAAATTAGCAACGACTTGAAGGAGTTTACGGCGGGACCGAACTGGGAGAAGAATTCCGGCCCGACGACGGCTGATGCGTAGGCTTTCTTGAGATTGTCGATCGTCATCCAGCCGGCTTTAACCCTCTGCGCTTGGACGGCGTAGTTGTAGTCTTTGAGCTGGACAGGGGCGGGGCCCAAGAACTGATTGTTCGATAGGTATTCCTTCGCGCGAGTTCGTCCGATGTCTGACACGGCGAAGCTCGCCGAAACGTTTCCGAAGCCGGAGGAGCGCTTGATCTCCACCAAACGGTTTTGCTTGAGGAACATCAAGACCGGCTCGATCACGCTGAACTGGAACCCGAGCAATCTGGCCAGCTCGCGTCCGGCAATCTCACCTCGGAAGTAGAGGTTCTTCAGTATCAGTTGCTCCACAAGGCTGGGGCTAACGCCGGCCTCCTCAAGCGTCTTGGGCGGTACCGGGACAAACTGATCGGCGGCGAACTCTTCCTTCTTTTGGGCGGGGGGCCCACTTCTTGCCGCCCCACTTCTTGATGATGGAGGGGCTGTTGTGACGGCGCTCATGACGATCCACTCTGATTGTTGACGCCGGATAGGGCGGCGCCGAAACTCGGGCTGGCCCCCAGCCGGGCGCGGGGATATGCCTTAGCTGGGCGGGGTCCTCGTAGAACCATTGGAATGCCTAGGCGCAATATTTCTGCCCTTAACAAAGGCTGTGACTCAAGTTTGCGGAACCCGCTCCCTGCGGTCGCGGCTTGCGGTCGCGGCTCTGAAGTCCACGACCAGCGTTTGAACCACGTCGTCAGAGCCGCGACCGTAAGGGAGCGGGTTCCGCGCGCTCACGTCTTCGTATCGGCCAAGAGTGGCGGGGTACGACCCGCGATGCCGGATTTCTTTTCGGATCCAGGCCGGAAAGAACGGCGCCGAGGCGCGCACGTACGAGCTCGTGAGAGCGCAAACCCGACCCCGAGTACTGGCCGGCCGATAAGCCGGATCCGCGATGTTATCTACAGTGAAGGCCCGACTGCGGAGACGCTGGCGGAACGCGTCCAATAAGGTTGTCGTGGCGCGTGTAACGCTTCATATTCGGCGTCATGCAGACTCTCCGAATACGCTCAAGCTAGCCCTGACGAGCAAGGGGACGGCGCTGGCTGAGCTAACCGTCCCTTTCAAGCTAGCGGTGAGCGTCGATCTGGGGCGACGGATCCAGCGCGAGTTCGAAACTCGCGCGGACGATCAGCATGTCAGTGCCGGGGAGGGCGTGGAGCCGCTCGGGCGCCTTGGCGAGGCGCTGTTTCAGGCGGTGTTTGGGGCCCCTGATACTCGTCAACTCTGGGAGCAGATCCAACCGGATCTGAGCCAACTTCATGTAGAAGTCCGGGATGCCGTGTCCGGCGCCGCGCCCATTCCGTGGGAGGCGATGCGGGCTCCCTCCAGTACGCGGCCGCTCGCGTCGATTTGTCCTTCATTTGTGCGGCGTCCTGAGTTGGCGGACGAACCTGAGCCAGCGGACCTGGATGGCGAAGGTCCGCTGCGCGTTCTGGTTGTTTCGGCGCGGCCGGAAGGGTTGTCGGAGAACATGTTCCGGTCCGGGGCGCAGACGGTCGCTCACGCGTCAGAGGTTAGCGGAGTGGAGTGGAGCTTTCTGCGCCCGGCGACCTTCTCAGGGCTCACCAACACGCTGCTCGAAGCGGAGTCGCTTGGTGAGCCATTTCACGTCGTACATTTCGAGGGCGCTGCGATTAAGGCGGACTGGAGTGAACCCCAAGCGTGAGACAGTCGAAATCGGGACAGGTTACGATTCACCGCAAAACGCTTGCCTTCTTCGCTGTATCGTCGCACGCTGGTCCTAGCCGGGGAAGCGGAAGCGGGCTCTGCTGGAGAGCAACCCGCCAAGGAATACCCGGCCGCAAACTCATCAAGACGATGAGCGCCGGGGGCGGCCGCCAAGGTCGCTCCCGGCTTCTCCAACGCCGGCGATGTCTCCCTGCCCGCCCAGGGCCCATCGGATTGATAGATTTGCCTATGCCTCTCAAAACTCATACTTCGGATTCCTCGCTGCTGTTGCCGCCGGCCGCGCCAGCGCTTCAAACTCCGCCGGCGGACGATATCCCAACGCCGAATGCAGCCGGCGTTGGTTGTAGATCTCATCAATGAACTCGCCGATCGATGCGCGCGCCTCGTCAAGCGTGCGATAACGCTGCAACCAAACCTCCTCCGCCTTCAACGTCTTCATGAAACTCTCCGCCCGCGCGTTGTCGTAGGGGTTGCCGCGGCGGCTCATCGAGATGATCGCGCCGTGCTGCTCCAGCAGCTCGACATAGGCGCTCGAAGCGTACTGTACGCCTTGGTCGGAATGATGCATCCACCCCGCGGCAGGGCGTCTGAGCTCGAGCGCATCGCGCAACGCCCCTACAGCCAGCTCAGCTTTGAGCGTCGTCCCCAGCCGCCAGCCGACCACGCGTCGCGAGTAGGCGTCCAACACCACGGCGAGGTAGACGAACGCCTCGCGCAAGCGAATGTAGGTGATATCGGATTGCCACAACTGATCGACGCCGTCCACATTCAGGTGCGCCGCTAGATTCGGATAAACAGGTAAGAAGTGGTTCGAATCCGTTGTTAGCACGAAGCGCCGCTTGAGTACCGCCAGCAAGTTGTCCTTACGCATCATCCGCAGGACCTTTTTGTGATTGACGAGGAAGCCTTGGCGGCGCAGCTCGGCCGTCACGCGGCGGTAGCCGTAACGACGATTCTCGAGCGAAATCCGCTGCATGCGGTCACGCAATTCCATGTCGCACTCGGCGGGCGACGACACGGCGAGCCGGCGATAGAACCCGGCGCGATTCACGCGTCCGAGCTCGCAGGCGTGTTCGACGCTGAGCGAGCCTTTGGCGCTGATCTGCTCGACGATGGAGTAGATCCGCTCGCGCCACCGGCGTCGTTGGTCGGGGCTGCGAGGTTCAAGGCGCGAAAGGCTTGTCCGAAAAAATCGAGCTCTGCGGCTTGTTTGCCGAGCAGTCGTTCGAGCTCTGCGATGCGTTCGTCGCGCGGATCGCGAGGGATCTTGGGCGGCGCCGAGCGGCCGGGTTTCGGCCGGCCTCGCCGCCGGCTCAAGCCGTTGACGCCTTCCTGGCGATAGGCGTCCCGCCAGCGGTACAGCAGGCTGCGCTTGACGTCCAACTCGCGGCTTAGCGCTGTGCCGCTCTGGCCGGCTAGGAGCCGCCTGGCGGCGGCTTCCTTGAACTCCACCGTGAACTCCCGCGGCTTGCGCGGCTTGAGACTTTCCATCCTGGACTCCTTTCCATTCGCTGAAATTCGTCCCAAATTTCAATGTCTCATTTTTAGGGTTCACTCCAAACATTGAGTCGGATTCGGGTGAGCGGATTGCGACTTCAGACTGGTCCCTGCCGGAGGAGCGCCAAGAGGGCGCCCGCCCCTATCTCCTGCTCGATAACCGGCTCAACCCCGACCAACTGCATTTGGGGGATGGGCTGGCGGTCGCGGAGTTACTGGCGGAGGCCCACACTCCGTTGGCGGTCCTGTCGAACTGTTGCCTGCAAGGCGAGGCGGGCGGCAAATCGAGCGGCGCCGGCGAAGCGGCGGATGCCGACCAAGCGTCTGATGAAGCAAGCCCGAAAGAAAGGTTGAGCTTTGAATCCCCGGCGGCGTTCCACTCGATCGGCCAGGAAATGGCCGACTTGGATCTCGCCGCGGTGGTGACGCTGCCATAACCGGTGGATTTTGAGGCGTGCGAGCGGCGGTTGGCAAAGTTCTACGACCGCCTTGCCCGCGGGGCTTGGCTATCGGAGGCGGTTGCCGCCGCGAGAGACCTGACCGGCGCCAATGATGGCGGAGCTTTCTCCAACGCCGTCGGCGTGTACGGGGCGCAGCCGCTGCGGATCATGAAGCCGATGGAGGAGCAGGAGGGTAGGTTACGATCCTCTGTTGAGCCCCGGGGGCAGTTGCTAGACCCGGCGCTGCCTCCGAGCAGCGAATTGGGATTCTTTGGCCGGAATGGTCTCATTAGCGAGCTCGATCGCGCCTTCCACAGCCAGTCAACGGTTCTTTTGTACGGCCCGCCGGGCACCGGAAAAACGGACGCAGCCGCCGAGTTCGCGCGCTGGTATTCGGGAACCGGCGGCATCAACGGTCCGACGATCTACACCTCGTTGAGACGACATCGGCGATTTCAATCGGTGCTCGATCAACTGGCTCGGTGCTTCCGGGCGGTGCTAAAAGGCGACGGAACGGCCTGGGAGCGCCTTACCGAGGAAGAGCGTCTCGAGACAGCGACGCACTTGCTCAAGCAAACCGCGGTCTTCTGGATCTTCGACGACGTTCATCACGTTACCGCCGGCGCCTGGAGCGACATCGAGCAAGGCCAGCTGTTCGGCTTCATCGAAGCCGTGGGGGACTCACAGGCGAAAGTGCTGCTGACATCTCGCGGTCCGCGGGACGATGTTCTAGAAGCCGCTCGCCGCGTTGAAGCAACTCCGCTTCAACCGGGCCCCTGTGTTCGCCTGGCAAGCGCCGTGGCCGAACGCATGGGCGGGCCTTGTTCGAATGCGACGATCTGGAAGACGCTTGGAGAAAACGTTCACGGCAATCCGCTGGCCGTTCGGATTCTCGCCGCCCAAGCGATTCGTGATGGCAGGGACAACCAGCAAGCAATCGCGCAGCTGGTTGGCTCCGTCGTTGGGGGGACCGCCGAGGAGACCGTCGCAAACGCGGCCAAGTACGGGATCGAGAACGCGCTGGAGCCCCAGGATCGCGAAGCGCTGGCCGGGGTCGCCGCATTCGACTGCGCGCTCCACCCAACGGTGCTGAATCTGATGGGGCGCCAAGAAGCGGAGACTTCCCTCAGGCGGGCCGCGGCGCTGGGGTTGTTGCGCCCGCTCTCGGACGGGTCCTATTGCGTTGAGGCGGCGACGGCCGAGGCTTGGCAAGCGCTTTCCGGGCGCCAAGAGGCGGCGCCGGATGAAGCCTTCCTGTCGGCGCTGAAGTCACTTTCCGAGAGCTGCGACGCCGATGACGTGGGTTCTGTCGAGGCGCTGGAACGCATTGAGCCGACCTTGCGCCGAGCCTGTGAGCTGGCGCGCAAGAACGACTCGACTGATGAGCTGATAGCGATTGCTTCGGGGCTTGGGACCTTATACGCGGAGCGCTGCTATCCATCGGCTTGGAAGGACCTGGGAGACTTTCTAGAGCCGTTGTGCACCGACCCCGAGACGAAGGCGGCCATCCCTGGCGAAGAGGCGCTGTGGCGCGAGGCGGTTCGGCAGAAGGTCGAGCTTGCGATGAAGACCAGCTCGGTCCCGCAAGCGCTGCTCCTGCAGAATATGGCGACGCAGGCGGAACGAACCCGCGTCAAAGATTTTCTCGGCCGGCCGGCCAACAAACTGAACCGAGCCCAGAAGACGACGCTAGCGAGCTTCGCCGAGACGCTGCACCGGCTCGCGTCCGTGCAGCGATTGGACGCAAAGCCGTCACACGAGGCGGAAGACCAGGCGTTCGAGTTGGCGATGCGCGCCGAAGCGTTCGATCAGGCGAGCGTTTGGTGCCTCGAGACAGGAGCTTCATATACCGAGTCTCCATCGATCAAAAACCTCGATCGGGCGGAGCTGTGGTTGAAACGAGGGCTTGAGCTGGCTGATGACCGGCCCGCCCTGAGGGCGAAGCTGTTCGCCTTGCTCGGTCAGGCTTTTTGGCAACGCTTCCGCGAAGACCGACGCAACGAGCGGCCGGTGGCCGAGCTTAAGAACCATCTCACGCACGGCTTACGAAGCTATGAAATGGCGATCGAGCATACCCGGAATGATGATCCGCGGCGGCTCTCGGAGCTGTGGTTGTACTACGGCCACGTGCACTATTCCATGGGGCAGATCGAACGGGCGATCCCGCACTACCGGCAGTCGATTCGCTATGACGTTGAAAATGGCGATGCCTGCTCGGCGGCGCGAACGCGTTTCAATATCGCCATTGCCCTGCGCGATCTAGGCCGTCTGGGGGAGGCGCGCAGATACGCGACTCAGGCCTATAACGAGTCGCTCGAGCTGGGCGGTCTGGCGCCGGAGAATATCGTCGAGCGCTCACGCCGGCTGATTCAGTTGATCGAGCGGGCGTTGTTTGAGAAGCGCGAGGCCCGCCAGCGGCTCGAGGAAGCCCGCCAGGTTAGATCGGCTTAGCAGCTAACCGACGACCGTAAGTTCCGTGTTGTCAATCTTGTAGGGGCGTAGCTTGCTACGCCCGCCGACTGGCGCCCGGGCTTTGGGCAATTCTTCACACCTTCCCGCCTCGATTGAGGCGCCAGTTTGGCATCTCAAGATTTCGAACCAGCCTCGTACTCCCCCTCTACCACTCGCGCACCAAGCGGGTATAATCGGGGCCGCCCTTCAAACCAAAGCGGAGGCGCCCAGCTATGAATCGTCGATTGACCATGGCGCAGGCCATTGTTGAATTCCTGAAAAACCAGCACGTCGAGCGCGACGGCGGGGAGAACCCCTTCTTCGCGGGCTGCTTCGGCATCTTCGGCCATGGCAACGTCTCCGGGCTCGGCCAGGCGCTCTACCAGGACCAGTCGTTCAAGTATCACCTTTGCCGCAACGAGCAGGCGATGGTTCACACGGCGGCGGCTTACGCCAAGATGTCGAATCGGCTGCAAACGTTGGTCTGCACGACTTCGATCGGTCCGGGCGCGACGAACATGATCACCGGCGCGGCAGCGGCGACGATCAATCGTTTGCCGGTATTGCTGCTGCCGGGGGATATCTTCGCCAAGCGCAACGTGGCGCCGGTGCTGCAACAGCTTGAGTCGCCGCGAACTCAAGACGTGTCGGTGAATGATTGCTTTCGGCCGGTGTCGCGGTATTGGGATCGTATCCAGCGGCCTGAGCAGATCTTGACGGCATTGCCCGAGGCGATGCGGGTGCTGACCTCCCCGGCGGAGACAGGGGCGGTGACGCTGGGGATGCCGCAGGATGTTCAGACGGAGGCGTTCGACTATCCGGATGAGTTCTTCGCGAAGCGCGTCTGGCACATTCAGCGTCCACGCGGGGACGCCGAGACGCTCGCCCGCGCCGCGGCCTGGATTCGGGAGGCGAAGAATCCGATCATTGTGGCCGGGGGCGGAGTGATTTACGGCGACGCAACCGACGAGCTGGCGGCTTTTGCCGCGCAGACGGGGATTGCCGTGGGCGAGTCCCAAGCCGGCAAGGGGTCGTTGCGCTATGACCATCCCCAAAGCCTGGGGGCGGTCGGTGTGACGGGCACGCCGGGCGCGAACGTGATGGCCCGAGAGGCCGATTTGGTGATCGGTATTGGGACGCGTTATAGCGACTTTACGAGCGCTTCGAAAACAGCATTTCAGAATCCGACTGTCCGATTTGTGAACATCAATGTCGCCGAATTCGACGCTTTCAAGCACGCGGCATTGCCAGTAGTGGCGGACGCCAAGGTCACGCTCGCCGAACTGACCGAGGCCTTAGCCGGCTATCGCGTTGGATCGGAGTACGCGGAGCGGGTTGCTCGATTCAAGGCGGATTGGGAGGCTGAGGTCGACCGGATTCACGCCGTGCGCCACGGACCTCCGCTCAGCCAAGGCGAGGTGATCGGGGCGATCAACCGCGTCACGGGCGACGACGACGTGATCATCAACGCCGCCGGGAGCATGCCCGGCGATCTCCACAAGCTTTGGCGCGCACGCAACCCGAAGCAATACCACATGGAGTACGGCTACTCGACCATGGGCTACGAGATCGCCGGCGGCCTGGGGATCAAGATGGCCGCCCCGGATCGCGAGGTCTGGGTGCTGGTCGGCGACGGCTCGTACCTGATGCTTGCGCAGGAGATTGCGACGGCGGTCTGCGAGAAGGTCCGGCTGAACGTCGTGGTTGTCGACAATCACGGGTTTAGCTCGATCGGCGGGCTCAGCCAAGCAACCGGCTCGAACTCGTTTGGCACGAAGTACCGCTATCGCTCGAACGGCGACTTGGGCGGCGACGTTTCGCCGATCGACTTCGTAGCGAACGCGGCGAGCATGGGCGCCAAGGCGACGCGGGCGACGACCATTGAAGATTTCGAGGCCAAGCTTGAGGCGATGAAGAGCGACGAGGGCGTGAACGTCGTCGTGGTCGAGACCGACATGGAGTCGCGCGTCGATGGCTACGAGTCTTGGTGGGATGTACCGATCGCTGAGGTGTCGACATCGCCCGACGTTCGGCGGCTCCGAGCTGACTACCAAGAGGCGGTCAAGAAAGAGCGCTATTACCTCTAAAACGAATGATGAGAATCTTGGACTCACCTTCCGGAACCCGCTCCCTTGCGGTCGCGGCTCTGACGGCGGCGGGCCAACATTTGATGAGGGAATTCAGAGCCGCGACCGCAAGGGAGCGGGTTCGGCGCATCCCCCAAAGAGCCTAGCAATGGACGTCAGCATCGTCGGCCGCATTGGATACGACCTCTACTCCGAGGAGCCCGGCGTTCCTCTGGCGAAAGTCACCAAGTTCTCGCGCTACCTCGGCGGCTCGAGCGCGAACATGGCCGTTGGGCTGGCCCGCCTCGGCGCCGACGTTGGGATCGCCGCGGCCGTCGGGACGGACCCGCTGAGCGACTTCCTGATTCAGTACCTGGCGGACGAGAAGGTCGACACGAGTCGAATCCAGCGCGCTGAAGGGTATCTGCCGTCGCTGTGCCTAACCGAGATTGATCCGCCGGATCATTTCCCTCAAGTGTTCTATCGCAAGGACCCGGCTGACATCTTCGTCGACTTAACCGAAGACGACTTCGAGTACCTGGCGTCGTCGAAAATGTTCATCACCAACGGGACTTCGTTGTGCGCGTCGCCGTCGCGGGAGTCGACCTACCGGGCGCTGCAGCGGGTGAAGGCGGCGGGCGGGCGGGTCGTGCTCGACATCGACTATCGCTCGATGTCGTGGGAGAACGCGGAAGAAGCGGGGCTGGCGATTCGCTTGGCGCTGCCATCGGTCGATGTGCTGATCGGCAATGACCTTGAGCTCAAGCTTGTCGCCGGGACCGACAACCTCGACGGAGCCGTTGAGAGGACACGGTCGCAGGTTCCGATGCTGGTCTCAAAGCTCGGGTCCGACGGGACGAGGGTTTGGATTGGCGATGAGCCGACGTTTTTGCCGCCCTACAAGGTCGAGGTGCTGTCGACGATCGGCGCAGGCGATGGGTTCGCGTCGGGGTTCCTGTATGCGCTGCTCCAAGACAAGCCGGTCGCCGACTGCCTACACTATGGCAACGCGGCGGCGGCGATCGTAGTGAGTCGATTGAGTTGTTCGGAAGCCATGCCGACGCTCCTGGAGGTCGAAGGGATATTGCGCAGGTAAACGCTGGACCGCTGGAGCCCCCGATGAGAGTTCGACAAATCTGCCTGGTCGCCGCGAAGCTCGCCCCGGTCCGCGAACACTTCTTCGCTGTGCTTGGTCTTAGCGCGGACTTCCCCGATCCGGGCGTCGGCAAGTTTGGCCTCGAGAATTCGGTGATGTGCCTGGGAGACGAGTTCCTCGAAGTCGTAGCGCCGGTCGAAGAAAACACCACCGCCGGCCGCTATCTCGAGCGCCGTAAGGGCGACGGCGGCTACATGCTGATCGTACAAGTGGACGACTTGGCAGTCCAACGCGCGCGTGTCGACAAGCTCGGTGTCCGCGTCGTCTGGGAGACCGAGCGCGAGGGCGCAGCCGCGTTCCACATGCATCCCCGCGACGTGGGTGGGGCGATCTTGTCTTTCGACCAGATGACGCCCCCCGAGTCGTGGAAATGGGCCGGCCCGGATTGGGACAAGCGCCCCGCCGCAAACGTGTCCGGCATTCACGCCGTGGACGTTCAGTCGCCCAACCCCGCTGCGATGGCTGCGCGCTGGTCGAAGGTCTTCGACCGGCCGGTATTCGGCAACACGATGCAGCTCGAAGGAGGCAGCATTCGCTTCGTTGCCGACGAGGACGGGCGGGGCCCCGGAGTAACGGCGGTAGACCTGCTGGCGAGCAACGCCGAGGCCGCCTTCGCCGCCGCCAACGAGCGCGGCCTGCCCGTCAACGGCGATGAAGTCGAGATTTGCGGAACAACCATCCGCCTAAGGTGAGTTTATGAGTGATGTCTTTCAAGTCGAAATCGATAACCGCGTCGCGACGCTGACCATGAACCGGCCCGACCGGCTCAACGCCCTCAACGGCGAGATGTCGCGAATCGCGATTAAGACGCTCGGCGAGCTCCGCGACGATCCGAACGTCGGCTGTATCGTGCTGACCGGCGCCGGGCGCGCCTTTTGCGCAGGCGGGGACGTCCAGAACATGGCGAAAGTCTCCAAGCCCCCGACCATGGAAGAAAGCGTCGATCGCATTCGCAAGGGCCAGGAAATGTGCTGGCTGCTGCACTCGATTCCCAAGATCACCATCGCGGCGGTGAACGGCTACGCCATGGGCGCCGGGCTCGGCATCGCGCTCTCGTGCGACATGCGCTTCGCCTCCGACAAGGCCAAGCTCGGCAGCGCCTACGCGAAGGTCGGCCTCGGCGGCGACTACGGCACGACGTGGCATTTGACCCGCCTGCTAGGCCCCGCCAAGGCGAAAGAGGTCTTTGTCCTCGCCGATATCCTAGAAGCCGACGAAGCTCACCGCATCGGCCTGCTCAACCGCGTCATCGAGCACGACAAGTTTATGGACGAGGTGGCCGAAATCGCAGCCCGGATCGCACACGGACCGCAGATCAGCTACCGCTACATGAAGGAGAACGTGAACTTGGCGGTGCATTCGGACTTCCGGTCGATCCTCGACCGTGAGGCCTTCACGCACATTCGTTGCATGGGGACCGAGGATCACAAAGAAGGGGCGAAGGCGTTCGTCGAAAAGCGCCAGCCAGAGTTCCGGGGCTGCTAGCCCCAGTAACTCTTCACTTAACGGGCGGTTGTAGCTTGCGGAACCCGCTCCCTTGCGGTCGCGGCTCTGACGTAGCGAGTCAAACGTTGACCGGAGGGCGTCAGAGCCGCGACCGCAAGGGAACGGGTTCTTCGACCAGACTCCCAGCTCGAGTCCTACCTCCGCTTGTCCGGGGCGGGTTCGTCGTAGGGCGCGCCCGTTCCCGACGAGCCGGCGAAGAGGCGCGTGCCGTCAGGCAAAGTCACGTCGCGGCCGTTGGCTTTCTTAGTGCCGTCGATTGCTTGGTAGCCCTCGACCAACACCTCGACGCCGGGCTTGACGGAGTCCTTCTTCCAGCCGCGGCGGACCAAGGCCCCCGGGGGCCCGGCTTCGATCATCCAATTGGCCTTGGCGCCTTTGTCGTCTTCGACCTCGATGTGCATCCAGGCGTGGGGGTTGATCCACTCCATCTTGACGATCTTGCCGCGCAGGCGCACGGGCTTTTCAGCGTCGAACTCGGATGAGAAGGCGTGATGCGCCGCGATCGGGATGGCGGCGACGGCGAGGGCTAGCAAGAATTTCCACATAGCTTCTACCTATTTTGCGGCTTCCGCGGCGGCTTTGTCTTTTGCGCGCGCGCCCGAGAGGATGTTGAACATGCCGTAGTTGCCTTCGTGGCAGGCGTATTCGACCAGGTCGTACTGCTCGTTGTCGAGGTTGAAGGTGAAGCGGCCGGTCCAGGGCTGCGTCCAAGTGGCCGGGTCGTCGACGGTGAACCGGTATTCGAGGACGGTTTCGGACAGGCGGGTGTAGCGCTCGGTGAGCCGCATGTCTTTTGATGAGCCGCGGAAAGACATCTTGTCGTTGAAGCCGACGGTTTCGATGACGAGCGTGTCGCCCTGCCAGCGGCCTTGCGGGTCGCCCAGGTAGGTCGGCAGCTTGCCGCTGAGGCGTTCGCGAGACTTGGTTGGGATCACTCGCGTCTCGTGGATCATTTCCTTTTGGATCGCCACGTTGCCAGGCCCTTGGACAATCTGGAGGCCGTTGTTGTAGATCGAAGGCATCATCATGCCGGGGGCGCCTTTGGTGATGCAGCGGACGTAAGGGGTCAAGTCCTCGGGGCCGGCCGGCGGGATTTTCGAATAATCCGCACGCCGTCGAGCGACTTCCGCGGCTCGGCGCTTGCCCTCGGGGGTCATCGCGGGGAGACGGCCGTTGGGCGGGTCGATGATCATGGCGACTTGGGTGGACGGGGTCTGCTTGTCGTAGCCCAGCGTCGTGTCGCGCCACTCGCGTTCGTAGCCCCAGATGCTGCCCAATGTGCCGCGCTCGCGGCGGGCGGCGGCTTGCTCGGCGGTGAGGTTGTCGACATTCGCCAGGCTATCGGGGCGCTCCAGCGGTATGCCGTGGGAGGCGTTGCCGGTCCAGACGCCTTGCAAGTCGGGCTCGCCCCAGGGGGCGCGCGGGACGTCGTAGGGCTCGCGAGCTTCGCTGACTTGGGTTTCCATCTTGACTTCGACGCCGGCGAAATCCGGCTCGACAACGGCGACTCGGACATTGTCGGGGGCGTGGACGAATCCGCGCTTGGCGGAGCTGCGGGCGTTCGCGGGAGTTTCGGGGTCTTGGGTGAAGTGGACACCGGCTTTGGCGAGCTTCGAAAGGTTCTTGGCGGAGAACGCGATATGATCGACCGCGCGCCCTTGGGTGGTCGCCGGGGTCCCTTCGGGATGCTTCACCGTGAGCAGCCAGACGTCGCCGAACATCAGCCCGTCGACTTTGCCCAGGAGCTTGGCGGGCTTGCCTTCGAGCGAGTCTTGGTACCACTTCAAGGTCTCGGCGGGATCGCTGGCACTGAGCTGAAGGTGGTGGAAGCCGGTATTGCTGGGGTCTTCGACCAACTCGATGCGTGTGCCCCAAGGGTCGAAGATGAAGCCGTGCTGGTAGAGGCCGGGGATCTGTCGGAGAGTGGAGCCATCGTCGAAACGCTGCAGACGGACGCCGGAGCCGCGTACGCCCACGGCTTCGAGCGAGGCCATCTTGGCGGTCAGATCGGCGTAGGAGAATCCGATGTTGTTGATGCCGGTGCCTTGGGTGCTGCCGCGGATCGGCTGGAACACGAAGACGAGGTCAACGCCGTCGCAGCGCGCGACTTCCGAGCGGTCGGCGACGGCTTCGCAGTCGAGGTGGCGCGCGTACCATTTCACCGACTCCGACGGCGCCGCCGAGGTGATCTGGATGTAGCTGAAGTCGGCGGCGTGGGCGGTTGACAGCGCGACCAGGAAGGCGCCCACTCCGAGCACCCTGCGTAAGCGGGGTGTCTTGTGGCCGCGGTCGCGACTCGTGCGGGAAGACCGCCCGCTGACGCAGACGGCTCGGATAACTTGTTTCATCGCGTTGGGTTCCTCCGCAGGTGGCCGTAGACGAGGTCTTCTGAGAACTCGACGCACTTGAACTCTAACACTCGGGCGTTTTCTTCGAGGCGGCGGTAAAGCGGCATCCGGATCTTCCAGGGCCGCGTGAAGGTGTCGGGGTCGGTGAGGGTCGCTTCGTACATCATGGCGTTGGCGCCCATGGGAGTGTAGCGCTCCTCGACTTTGAGCGCGGCGCCGGCGAAGTTGCCGGCGCGGTCGAACCAGGCCTGGCCGGTGAAGCCCTCGGCGTCGACGACTAGCGTATCGCCTTCCCAACGGCCGTGCGAGCGGCCCATCCAAGAGTCGATTGGAGGGGGCTCGGGGTTGTCCTTGTCCATGTGGATCGTGCGGTTGGCTTCGGCGAAACCGTAGACGATCACGATCTTCTTGTCGCCTTGGATGATCTGGAACGGGTATGGCAAATAGGTCGCGCGGGGGACGCCGGGTAGGTAGCACTTAGCCTCGGGGTCGTCGGTCATGCGGTTCTTGAAGTTTTTCTCTTTTTGTTCGAGCGCCGCGGGCTTGTAGGGGATTTCACCGCCAACGACGACGCCTTGGCCGGGAGGGGTTGCGCCGATTGCGCCGAGGTCCGGGTGGCCGGGCCCGGCAGGGTGGTCTTCAAGGTCCCAGTGGGCGGTTCCAATCGCTTGCCAGACACCGTTAAGGTCGGGGTGGCCGTCGAAGGCGCGGGGGGCGTCTTCGGCTAATGCAAGGACGCCTAGCGTGAGCGTGAGCGCTCCGATGCGGATGAAAGTCATGTTCGCCACCAAGATCATACCAGCGAACACCGAGCCGCGGCCGGTGAGGAAAGCTCTCTTCCGAGCCTCAAACCTAGCCCAGAGCTCGTCCGGGTTCACGGGTTGCACGATGCCTCGTTCAACCTCATTCGCATGCCGTTCGAGTTCATTTCGAATCTCCTCGAGATAGAGGTCAGGGTCGTCCATGAGATGCAGTTTCACGCAGGATGCGAGCCGACGTCAACCGACAGCCTACCTAACGAATCACCGTCGTTGGCGCGCTCGATCGGGACCGAGTACGTCCTCATTGCGTAGAGGCAGAGCTGCTCGCGACCGGTTTGGCAGTAGTAGATCGAGGCTTCGACACGAACATCCGAAGCCCCTTTGGCGATCTCGACTTCGGCCGGGAGATCCTCGGCGGCCAGGACGCGCAGGTCGCCTTGTTGGATGACGGCGACCTGTGAGGGCGCATCGCTGTTGAGGCCGGTTCCTTCGGGCAAGGTCAGCTCGATTCGCAGTTTGGCGGATGGGGCGATGGACTGTGGCGGAAGGGTAATTAGTTCAGCAGAGGTTCGGGCAAGCTTGTGGGCGTCTTGCAGGGGGAAGGTCGAGACTTCGGATCGGTCGAGGTCGACGATGCGGATGACGTGGTTATTGGTATCGGCGACGTAGAGCTTGCCGTGAGCGGAGGTCAGGCCGGCGGGTTCGTCGAAACGGGCCGCTGCGAGCGGCGCGTCGACCAGCCCGGATTCGCCTGAGCCTGCAAACGTCTTGGTCGTGCGGGTCGCGAGGCCGATGGAGCGGATTTTGTTGTTGTAAGTGTCGGCGACGAACAGGGTTCCTTCGAGGTACTCGACATCGAGCGGGTGCTGGAGCCGCGCCACGTCCGGGCCGCCGTCGACATCGCCGTAGTCGAACAGGCCTTCGCCCACGACCGTCTTGACGTGGCCGCCGCGTGGGTCGAAGTCGACGGCGCGGATGGAGCTGACTTCGCTGTCGGCGACGAAGAGAGTATCGTTGTCGTGGCTCAGGCCGCTCGGCTGCGCGAGCGCCGCGGCGAGTAGGGGGCCGTCGCGGTGGTCTTCTTGGCCGCTCCCGGCGTGGCCGGCGATGAAGCCGCCTTCGAGGTCGAGGCCCCAGATCTGATGCGAGCCGGCCATGGCGATGAACAAGACGCCGTGGGCGAGCTCGAGGTCCCAGGGGGAGCTCAGGGCGCGGCCGCGGGCCGGGCCGGGCCGGCTGTCGAAGTCGAACGACTGCCGGCCCGTCCCGGCCAGCGTGACGGCGGTTTGCGAGCGCAGGTCGGCGCGGCGGATGGCGTGGTTGTCGGTGTCGGCGATGTAGAGCAGGTCGCCTTCGATGGCGAGTCCTTGGGGGTTGCGAAATTGAGCTTCCCCGAAAACCCCGTCGGAGAAGCCGGCTGCCCCGCCTCCGATGATTTCGAGGACGTTTCCGGTGGTCAGCGAGCAAACGACGACGCGGTGGTGGTTGGAGTCGGCGATGAACAGGCGGTCGCCGGCTTCGTCGGCCATCACTTTACCCGGATAGGAAAGGAGCGAAGACGGCTCGGTCTCGCGCGTCAAATCCAACGGCCCGCGGACCAGGTCGCCTTCCGCGGTGTGGTGCTCGATCAGCTGACCGATCACTGGGTCAAAGACCTCGAAGACCCCTTCCCCCGAGTGCGAGCCGATGATTTTCCCCCGCGGGTCGATCAGGATCAGCGTCGGCCAGGCGCGGGCGGCGTACTCTTGCCAGACGCGCATTTCATGGTCGTTGATAACCGGGTGCTCGATGCCGTAGCGCAGGATCGCTTGGCGGATGTTTTCGGTTTGGCGTTCGGCGAGGAATTTGGCTGAGTGGACTCCAATCACGACGAGCTCGGCGGCGTATTTGTGCTCGAGTCGCTTGAGGTCGGGCAGGACGTGCATGCAGTTGATGCAGCAGTAGGTCCAGAAGTCGAGCAGGATCGCCTTTCCGCGGAGCTCCTTGATGGAGAGGGGACGGCCGGTGTTGAGCCAGTCCAGGTCGGTTGGGAATTCGGGGGCGTTGACGACGCCGGGTTCGACGGGCATGAACCACTATGATAGGAGGCCGCAGAAAATCGATGTCCGTACAGCAAGCTTTCGATCAGCTCGCCGCGAGCTATGACGACGACTTCACCAAGTCGGTGATCGGGCGGCTGCAGCGTGAAGCGGTATGGCGGCAGCTCGATCAACTGTTTCGGCCGGGCGACAGGGTCCTCGATCTGGGCTGTGGCACCGGAGAAGATGCGATCCGCCTCGCCGGCCGCGGGCTAGAGGTTCACGGCATCGACATCTCGCCGGAGATGGTTGCCATTGCGCGGTTGCGCGCTCCCGAGCTGGAGTTCGACGCCTGCTCGATCGAGGATATCCATGAGTTGCCCGCTGACAGCTACAACGGCGCGTTCTCGAATTTTGGCCCCATCAACTGTGTTCGCGACCTCGCGCCGGTCGCCGCCGAGCTGGCGAACCGCGTCCGCCCGGGCGGCTATGTCGCGCTTTGCATCATGAGCCGCTTCTGCTTGTGGGAGACGCTCTTCTATCCGCTCACGCTCCAACTTCACAAGGCGATTCGGCGCTTTGGGGCCCATTGGTCTGAAGCCCACGTCGGGGACTCCGAATTCGAGGTCTACTATCCCTCGGTGCGCTCGTTGCGGGTAGTGTTCACGCCGAGATTCGAGTTCGTTCGCGCGCCCGGAATCGGTATTTTGGCGCCGCCAAGTTATTTGGAGCCCTTCGCCCAGCGGTTTCCGGGTCTGATGAAATGGTTGGCGCGGCTGGACTCGGTAGTGGAGGACTGGCCGCTGTTTCGTGCGGTCGCCGATCACCGATTGGTCGTGCTCAGGCGCACCTCAGGTGTCGGGTCCACTACGGTAGACTGATTTCTTCTGGCCTAGATGACGCAGCGACTCCCGCTACTGTTGATCGCCGCCGCCCTGTTCGGTCTTGACCGCTGGAGCAAGCGCGCGATCGAATCTTCGATGGATTTGTATTCGTCCAAGGAGATCATCCCGGGATTCTTTGACCTCGTTCACACGCGCAATACCGGGATCGCGTTTAGCTTGTTTGCCGACGCGGGGCCGGCGGTGAAGGACTGGATCCTGCCGATCGTCTCGGTCTTGGCGGTCGGGCTGATCGTGACGATGCTTTGGAAGAGCGAGCCGGGAGTCGGTCGATCGAGCGTCGCGCTGACGCTTATCTTGGCCGGGGCGGCGGGGAACCTCTATGACCGCGTGATGTACGGGTTTGTGGTCGATTTCCTCGATGTGTATGTTGGCTCGTGGCATTGGCCGGCGTTCAATGTGGCTGATAGCTGTATCACGGCCGGCGCCGCGCTGTTGCTGCTCGATGCTTGGGCGAAATCGCCCGCCGATGAAGAGACCGCGGAAGCGGCATCGTAGTCGTAGGCAATTCCTATGTGTCCTCGATTGTTCGAGATAGGGCCGCTGTCGATCCCGACCTATGGGGTCTTGGTAGCGTTGGGATTTCTCGCCGGGCTAGGCATAGCCGGGCGGCTGGCTCAACGGGTTGGTATGGACAAGGAAAAGATCACCAACCTGGGGGTCTACCTGGCGTTATCGGCGATTGTTGGCGCCAAGTTGTTCTTGATTCTGGCGAATGCGGATTACTACTTCAGCGATCTGAGCCGTTTGTTCTCGTTATCGGCGCTACAAGCGGGCGGGGTCTTCTACGGCGGATTTCTAGCGGCGCTGGCGACGGCATTCATTTACTCGCGGCGGAACGCGCTGCCGTGGCTCAAGACCGCCGACGTTTTCGCGCCCGCGGTCGCCAGCGGACACGCGATCGGGCGGCTGGGATGCTTCGCGGCGGGCTGTTGCTGGGGTCAGCCGACCGACATGCCGTGGGGAATTGCGTTTACTGACCCGCTGGCGCGCGAGATCGTCGGAGCCCCGCTCAATGTCCACCTGCATCCGACGCAACTCTATGAGTCCTTCGGAACGGCCCTGGTGGCTCTGTTCTTGTACAAGCGATTCATGAAGCCGCACGTGGACGGCACGGTGCTGGGCTGGTACTTGGTGCTGTATTCGTCGTTCCGGTTTGTGGTCGAGTTCTTCCGCGACCATTCCGCGCGGCCGATGATGTTTGGGGATACGCTCAGCGCAACGCAGTGGGTGGCGATCTTCCTGGTTGTGGGCGGGGCGGCTTTACTGGTCAAGAATCGGAACGGGACGCCCGAGGCTACCCCGCAAATCAGCTAGCACAAGACTGGCGCGGCATGCCTCGCCCCTACATATTTTTTTTCGCTAGACGCCACGAATCGGTCCTTCCTTTCGTCTTTATAATGGGGACGGCCAAACAGCCCAAAGGATCGTGGCCGATTGGCCGATACACTCTTGAGCGGTCCCTCGGCGAGATTCTCACTGCTGATTGGCCCTAAGTCCTTTGAATTGAGTTTTTTTCAGTGAGGCGTAGAGATAAACTCGGGGATTTATGTTTCACTTGGGGTGCAACGAAACGCGCTCCAGATGCATCATATATATGCAAGGAGGGCGTAAAGAGATATGTCTGCACAATTACATAGCGATGCAGAGCGCAACGACGCCCGCCTAGGTTCAGACGAGCCTCGAGAGCTTGTTGGCGGCACGCGCGACAGCCTCTGGGAAGCGCCGGCCGCCGCCGAGGGGACTGACCCTACCGAGTACGAAGAGGCCTCCCCGGCCGAAGATAGCGTGCGATTGTATTTGAGCGAGATGGGTGCGGTGCCGCTGTTGAACAAAAAAGGCGAGGTCTTGCTCGCCCGGCGGATGGAGCGCGGCGACCGCATTATGCGGCGGACGCTAGCGCGGAACCCTTGGCTATGGGATCGGCTCGAGGACTATCACGCGCATCTCGAAGATCGGCCGGATCGGGTGCGTCATCTGATAGAGGCTGGCGTGGAAAGCGTAGAGGCGATAAGGCTGAGCCGTGAATTGCGGGACCGCTTTGGGCGAATCGAGGCCCTAATCGCCGACTACCAAGAGGCCGGCTCGCAGCGGCCCGCGGTGAGGGCGAAGGCCGCGGTCAAGCGCGCCTGGCGGCGGGATTGCGCAACGCGACTGATCGGGATTCAGCACGAGATTCTCGATGCGCCGTTGCGTACGGACCTTTGGCGGATTCTGGCAACCGACTTTCTTGGTGAGCGGGACCCGCAGTTGAAGGCGGCGAAGAAGGCCGAACGCAAGGCCGCGGCTGCCAGCCGAGGGAAAAAGAAGATCGACATGAGGTCGCTGAGCGTGGCTCAAACCGAGCACGCGCTAAGCCGCGTGGCTTTTGGATGCGCGATCTCGGACGAGGCCAAGGGCAAGCTGGTCGAGGCGAACTTGCGGTTGGTCGTCTCGGTAGCGAAGAAGTACGTCAAGCGCGGGCTGCACTTGCTGGACCTGATCCAGGAAGGCAACATCGGCCTGGCGCGCGCAGCGGAGAAGTTCGACTACCACCGCGGGTTCAAGTTCTCGACCTATGCAACCTGGTGGATTCGGCAGGCGATCACGCGGGCGCTGGCGGACCAGTCGCGCACGGTGCGGATCCCGGTCCACATGAACGAGCAGCTCAACAAGTTCTTGCGGGCGCATCGGTCGCTCGAGAAGGAGTTGGGACGTCCGCCGCGCAACGACGAGATCGCCGAGCGAATGGAGACGACTGTCGCCAAGATCGAGACTTTGCGGACGATTTCGCGCGCGCCGGTTTCGCTCGAGACAAAGGTCGGCCGTGACCAGGAGTCGGCGCTCGAGGATCTACTCGAGGACCCGACCGCGCAGTCGCCGATGCAGAACCTGATTGACGCCGACGTCAAGAACAAGACGGCGGCGTTGCTCCATTCTCTGGGGCCGAGCGAGGAGCGCGTAATCCGCATGCGCTTCGGGATCGGCTGTGACCGCGAGCATACCTTGCAGGAAATCGGCAAGGAGTTCGAGCTGACGCGTGAGCGCATTCGCCAGATCGAAGCGAAGGCGCTGCAGTCGCTGCGGGAGCCCAAGCGGGCGCTGCTGCTGCGGCAGTTGCTGGCCTCGCGATCGTAGAGCTTCCAACGCACAACTGCATGGTTACTCGTGGCCCAGGCATTCTTGCCTGCAGCGCCGACATTCCTGTCGGCGTCACACCCAAGGTAAACCTTGGGGCTCAGCGCCGCTGGCGCTACTGGTCCTGAGCCCCGATCTTTAGATCGGGGTCGGGGCGTAGCTCGCTACGCCCGCCGCTCGGCGAAGAGCGCGGCTCCGGGAAACGGCTACAAACCTTAAGTAACCCGTTGAGAGGCCCTTCAGCGCGGAGGCGCGCGGCCGCTATACCTCAACCTGATATTCCCGCAGAAACTCGGGCGTCAAGTCCACGCCGAGACCTGAACCTGCCGGAATACGCCATTCGCCGAGACCCTGACTCCAGCCGTCGAAGAAGATCTCCTCATACTGCTCGGTCTCTTTGTTGCCCTCTTCCATGATCAGGAAATTCGGAATCGACGCTGCCAGGTGGATGCTCGCCGCCGCGCAGATCGGCCCGTTGGGGTTGTGCGGCGCAATCGTGATGTAGCCCGTGTCCGCGAGTGCGGCGATCTTCTTCATTGCGGTGATGCCGCCGGCGCGAGCGACATCCGGCTGCCAGATCCTGACGGCTTGCTTGGCCAGCAACTCGCGGTAGAGGAAATGGCCTTGCACGCCCTCGGCTGTAGAGATCGGGATGTTCGTCGACCGTTGCAACTCGGCCAGCGCGTCCACGTTCTCCGGCGGCAAGGGCTCCTCTAGGAAAAACGGATCGAAAGGCTCGACGGTTCGGATGATACGGCCCGCCGAGGCTAGGTTGAATTTTCCGTGGCACTCGACGCAAATGTCGAAGTCCGGGCTCGCCTCGCGGATTCCTCGAATCATCTCGCGCACTTCGTTGAGGATCGAGGTGGGCACTTGCCGCGACGGCTCAGGGTAGGGGCCGAACGGGTCATACTTGCCGGCCACCGCGCCCTGAGCGATCAGCTCCCCGGTTTGCGCGCGATACGCCGCGGCTGTTCTTGGGATGTTTCCCCAACGATAGGAGGTGTAGAGCCGCAGCTTGTCCCAAACTCGGCCTCCCAGCAGGTCGTGCAGGGGGACATCGAGATACTTGCCGACAATGTCCCAAAGCGCGATGTCGATGGCCGAGATCGCGGCGTAGAGCGTACCGCCGAGGTTGTTCTCTTCGACGATGTACATGCGCCGCCAAATCTTCTCGGTATCCCAGGCGCGTTGACCTTTGATACGTTCGCCGAGTGAGCGAATCTGCGCAACGACCGGCGTGATGTTCGGAGGGGAAGTGCCTTCGCCCCAGCCGTGTAGGCCGTCAGTGGTTTCAACCCGGCAAACCACGACATTCTTGCGAGAGCCGATGCGGATGACGTAGGGGTCGACGCGCGCGATCTCAAGCGGGCTTCGCGCCCCATCTCGGGCCTGGGCGATCGCGGGGAAGGGGCTCAGCGCGCTAGCGGCGGCCAGCCGGAAGAAATCTCGACGATGCATGACTGCTGGCATTCTACCGGGCTTGCGATCCCGCGTCTCGTCTCGCATCTGTCGAACCCGCTCCCTTGCGGTCGCGGCTCTGACGCCTTGAGGCAAATGCTAACGCGGAGGGGTCAGAGCCGCGACCGCAAGGGAGCGGGTTCCGCAAACTGAAGTCACAGCAAGAAGCCGGGGCCGTGGAGGCGAGAGGGTGAGGAGCGCCGGCGCCCGCGGGGGCGCCGGCGCCGTCTACTAGAAGTAGAGTTTCAGACCGAACTGCATCTCGCGATGCGAGTTGCCCGCGTTGACCACACCGAATCCAGACTGTCCGACCTGGTCGCGCGGATTGTTGAACTCCGGCGTATTGAAGCTGTTGAACGTCTCCCACCGAAGCTGGGCGCGAAAGCCCTCGGTGATATCTATGTTCTTCGCAAGCGCGATGTTGAAGATGTGCGGCGTGCCGGGCCCGAGGGTGCCGGGCACTTTACGGCCGGCGTTGCCCAACGTAAACGGCGCGGGCGATTCGAAAGCGTCCTCGTTTGTCCAAAGCAGGCCGCGTCTTCCTCCGAGAGCCGGCGCGCCTCTGCTCGGGTGATCCGGGTTCCCCACCAGGTTGGCGTAGAGCGTCGCATCCGCGGAGTTGTCTCCCTTGACGTCACGCGCTCCGTTGAGAACCGTCACCCCGAACGGCGATCCGGTCTGGAAAGTATAGATCCCCGAGACTTGCCAGCCGCCGAGGATCGCGTTCGCGGGGCCACTCAGGTTGACCTTCTTGCCGTTGCCGAACGGTAGCTCATAGACCGGGCTGAACACAACGCGATGCGGCGAATGGTTCGCCGACAGCGACCACTCGCTGGCGAAGTCGTTGATGTTCTGGAACCAGTCATGGTCGCCCAGGCTGGCGGCGTTCTCGCCCACAAACGGAGCGTTGTCGTGCCAGCGCGAAAACGTGTACATAAAGATGTACCCGAGCCCCTGGTTGAAGCGCTTCTCGGTCTTGAACGACACTGCCTGATAGTCGGAGTTGAAGAAGTTCGGATTGTTCATCCGGACCTGCCCGCTGCCGCCATACTGCGTGAAGGGCTTCAGCAAGCGTTGGGTATTGGCGCGACTGCCAAACTCGAGATTACCGACACGATGTAGGTTGTCCGGATGAATCTGGTTGAGGTTCATCCGCCGCAAGTTGACCCGCTTGGCGTACTTGGCGTAGTAGCGCACCTCGAAGAGCTGCTCGCCGACCTGATGCTGCAAGGTGAGGTTGTAGTCGTAGGCGTACGGCGTGATATGGTCCCGCTCGACAAAGTCGACGCGGCCTTGCACGAAGTTCGTGCCGCGCGTGCCGAAATTTGCGTTCAGCTCGGAAGCGTCCGGAATCACGAGGAAATTCGACGGCAAACCGTCTTTCAGCAGTGGGACCTGCCCGCCGCCGAGATTGCCCGCTCCTCCAAAGCCCTGGCTGCCGGTCTGCAGCACATTGCCGTCGTAGTTGCCGCCGTACATCACCGCGAATCCGCCGCGGATCACCGTCTTGTTCCCCGCGCCGGGCTTGTAAGCGAACCCGAACCGCGGACCGATGTTGTTCTTGTCGGGCCGCACCGGGTTGCGCGGAAAGCCGTCTTGGCCGGCAAAGAAGAACCGGCCCAGCTGACCCTCTCGGATGCCGTTGGTTCCCGCGGCCGGCAGCGGCAGAGTCGCATCCCAGCCGGTGACTCGATCCGCCACCTCCGTGAACGGAAGCTCGTACTCATAGCGCAGCCCCAGATTGAGGGTGAGCTTGTTGTTCACGCGCCAATCGTCTTGGAAGAAGCCGGCCCAATACGAGGAGCGGCGCCCGAACGACGGGTTGGCTTGCAGGCGCGCGCTATTCGGTTGGCCCAACAAGAAGGACCCCAGGTCGGCGCCGGTCCCGCCGATCACGCTGCCGTCCGCGTTCAGCCCGCGCGTATCCGTATTGGAGAAATCGAAGACGCCGGAGGCCGTCTGGCGGCCCAGCTCGCTGCCTTGGTACTTGCGGAAGTCCAGCCCAAACTTGAACGTGTGCGAGCCGGTCACCTTTGTGAAGTGCGCCGTGTATTCGAAGTTGGTAAACGCGAACAGCCGTCGAGAAACGGGGGCCCCGATACTCCCAAAGCCCGGGTTGCCGCCGATGTTGAAGCGCGGGAAGGCGTCCGGACCGACGCCCACGAGCCCGATCTGACTCGCAAGATCTTCGTTGAGGTTCGCGTTCTGAACGTCATTGCGGTAGCGGAAGAATCCGCCCGTCGCCTTCATGAAGAACGTAGGCGAGAACAGCTTCGTGTACGACAACAGGATGTTCTGCTGCCGCTGCGGCAAACTGAGCGCGTTCGGGTCCGCGACACCCCAATCAGGGGACGGCACAAGGTCGTCGTTGACCGGCATGAACAGGTTGTAACGGAAAGTTAACGAGTCCTCGGAGTTGAGCTTGTGGTCGAAGCGCCAGGTGTGGCTCGGGCGCCGTAGCTGGCGGGGGATGTTCTGGACCCAGTTGCCCTCGTTCGAGACGTCGACCGCGGAGCGGTTCGCGTTCGGGACGAACCCGATAGCATTCTGCGCCACCGGGTCGAGCCGGCTGCGCGGAATGATGTTGTTCTCGAACTGCGTTACGCCGCCGCGCCGCTCGGACGTCAGCGGGTCGTATACCGGCCGCAACCTGCCATTCGATTGCAGCATCGTCGAGAGGTCGCCGGTCTTCCACTCGGGCAGACCGACGTCGCGAACCCGCAGGTTCTCGATGTTCTGAAACGTTTTGTCGTAGTTGTAGAAGAAGAATGTGCGGTTCTTGACGATCGGACCCCCGATCGTTCCTCCAACAGCGTTGCGGCGCAATTTGGTCTTACTCCTGGCGTCCCAGCCGCGCGCGTTGAGCGCATCGTTGCGCAGGAACCAGTAGCCGGACCCGTGGAACTCGTTGGTGCCCGACTTGGTCGTCGCATTCATGAACCCGGCCGACGAGCGGCCCAGCTCGGCTGTCGGCGCGCTGGCTTCGACGCGAACCTCTTCGATCGCGTCGACCGGCGGGCTCAGCTCCGTAATCGTGGCGCCGATGCCGGTCCGCGAGTTGACCACGCCGTCGAGGAAGACCCCGGCCGCGCGAGTCCGCCCGCCCGCGATCGTCACGTCGCCGCCGCCGGCTCGGTTGCTGTTGCGCATGCGCTGGGCGCCGGGCGTGAGGTCGAGCAGGTCGAAGACCTCGCGGTTCACCAACGGCAACTCCAAGACGCGTTTGTTCTCAACGGTCGCTCCAAGCGAGCCGCGAGACGTCTCGACCAGCGGCGTCGCCGCCTCCACGGTGATGACCTCGGTCACGGCGCCGACCGCCATCGCGGCGTCATAGGTAATGACGCCGCCTGCATCGAGCCGCAGGTTCGACACCGTTTGGGCGCTAAACCCCGCTGTCTCCATGCGGATCGTGTACACTCCCGCGGCGACGTTCGGCAGGTAGTAGGTCCCGTCGGCCTGGGTTGAAACGACGTTCGAGGTGCCCTGCCCCTCGTTCGTGATGGTGACATCGACTCCGGGAATGACAGCGCCGCTGTCGTCGCTTACCGTGCCGAGAATGGTGCCCGTGGTTTGGGCCTGCGCCCCGGCGCCCGAAAGGGCGATCAGCAGCGCGGCGAGTAGGATGTAGCGCATAGATGTAAGCATCGAAAACCTAGCTCCTTGGGTAACTTGAAAGACGTGAGGGGCGGACCGCCCATAGATCAAAGCACGTTCGGCAGTTGTACGGACACCAGCGGCGCGGACAAGGCACACTCACCCCCCCCCAGCTGCCCTAGACTCTAGGCGCGACTTGCGCTCTGTGCAAGGGAATTCACAGGGAATTCACCCGTGAATGCTGCACCTCAAAGGAGTGGTTGTGCCTCGCGTCTCCACTTGCTAGACTGCAGCGCAGCACTGTGACGAGCGAACCCTCTCGCGAGCAGCGCCAAGAGGCGTTGGACCGGGCTCTGAATAGCTCACTGTTCGAGCGGTCCCCGAAGCTGCGTCAGCTGCTCTTCTACGTCGGCGAGCAAGCTCTTGCGGACCACCCCGAGGCCCTCACCGAACGCGAAATCGGCCACGCTGTCTTCGGCAGAGCCGAGCACTACGATTCCGGCGATGACAATATCGTTCGAGTGCAGATGCGCAATCTGCGGCGCCGTCTCGAGCGCTACTACCTCGAAGAGAATCGGAAAAGCGAAATCCTGATACGGATTCCGAAGGGACACTACCTCCCCGACTTCGTCTATCGCGACCGGGCCGGCGCCACGCGGCAGCCAGCGAAGGCTGCTAGCTCGTCAACATGGCGGACTTGGGCTTATGCGACCTGCACGGCCGCGCTGGCGTTCTGGTTGGGTCTCCATGCCGGCAGCCTCAGGCCCGAGCCGGAAACGACTTTGGCGGCCGCGTCCCATCCCATCTGGGACTCTCTGTTTGATTCTGAAAGCGACCTTCTTTTGGTCACGGCCGACACAACGTTCGCCCTCTCACAGCGGTTGCTCGGCCGCGGCATTGAGCTGCAAGAGTATCTGGGAACGGGAGTGGAATCGCGCGGACGAGCGCGAGCCGCGGCGCCGGTCGATGGGGCCGAACCTTTGGCCGATGTCCTCAAGCTGATCACCTGGCGTGAGCAGACCGATTATGGAGACATTCTCTCCGCCCAAATGTTGCTCGAGCTGGCCCACCAGCGAGGGCGCTCGGTTGCCATTGAGTTCCCTCGCCGAGTCCATCCCGCTGATTTCAAGGGGAGAAACGTCGTTTTGCTCGGCAATACGCGCGGGAATCCTTGGGTCCAGCTGTTCGAACCAAGGATGAATTTCGTGTTCGGCTATGACTACGAATCCGGCACGCCGTACTTCGTGAATCGCGATCCGCGCCCAGGCGAGCAGACCGAGTACCGGCGAGGCGGCCAAGACGGCCAATCGGACGAGACGTACGCCGTGGTGGCGCTCACGCCCAACCTGAGCGGCGAAGGTTACGCTCTGATCGTAGCCGGCGGCGATGACTCTGGCTCGGATGCAGCAAGGGATTTTCTCTTCGGAAGCGCCCTTTTCGGAAACGTGGCGCCGGGCCTCGAGCTATCCCCGGATCAGCCGCTACCCTACTTTGAAGTCTTGCTGAAGACCTCGCGCATTCGAGGTTTGACCAGCGGGATCGACATCGTGGCGTTCCGGCGCATCGCCGGCGCGACGGTCGGGACCGCTAACAACTAGTGTAGTGCGCCAGTCAGATTGCACCTTATCGCACGGCGTCATCTGGCCGCAGGGGCGCGTCATGTCGCGCCCAACCCCGATCTAAAGATCGGGGCTCAGGCCGGCAGCGCCAGCGGCGCTGGGCCCGAACGCTGGAATGCGCCCCAGCACTACGACGGGGTGTTTGATAAGCCGCAAGTGCACCACACGCTGACCCACGCGATGGACAAGGACCCCGACGCGCTCGTCAAGGTCAAAGCGATCGATCGATTCCGTGTTGCGCAGTTCGCGTATATCGTTGACAAGCTCCAGTCGATCCCCGAGGGCGAGGGGTCGTTGCTCGATCACTCCGTGCTGATGCTGGGTGCGGGGCTTGGCAATGGGAATCGGCACAATTACGACCATCTTCCGGTGGTGCTAGCCGGGCGGGCGCATGGGGCGATCGCGCCGGGGCGGCATGTACGTTACCTCGACGGGACGCCGTTGGCGAATCTGTGGTTATCGATATTGGGGATGCAAGGCGTGGAACGGGAGCGGTTCGCGGATAGCACGCGACCGTTGGACCTGGCTTGATTCGCCGAAACCAATCAGGTCACAGGTGCGGAGCGCTCTCCGAGCACCCTGCGTGAGCGTGAGCGGGGTGTCTTCCAGTCACCCCGGGCGAGGGCCACGACCCTGTCTGGAAGACACCCCGCTCACGCAGGGTGCTCGGATTGATCCTCACCGTTACGGCCGTGCGGCGGCGCAGCGGAAACCGATGTTGGGGCTACGCTCGGCTGGGCGGGCGTAACTCCGGATGGCACACGTCAGGAATTTCGGGACGTCGGACCAAGAGCCCCCGCGAATCATGCGGTAGCGGCCGGTTTCGGGGCCTTTGGGGTTTTCGGCCGGCGAGGATTGGTAGTACTCGCGGTCGTACCAGTCGGCGGTCCATTCCCAGACGTTGCCGGCCATGTCGCACAAGCCGTAGGGGTTCTTGTCGTAACTGCACACGGGCTTGGGACCGCGGACGGAGTCGTAGTGCGCCTTTGTGTCGTCGGCCGCGGCTTCGCCCCAGGGGTATTTGGCGCAGGATGATCCGCCGCGGCAGGCCTTTTCCCACTCGGCTTCGGTGGGCAGGCGCTTACCGGCCCAGCGGCAGTAAGCGTCGGCCTCGTCCCAGGTGACGTTGGCGACAGGGTCGTCGAGCTTATCCTCAGGGGGCTGCTCGGCGGCCCAGTGGTAGGGCGGCTTGACCTCGCCGGAGGCGACGAATTTTGCGTAGTCGCGATTGGTGACTTCGTGGACATCGATCTCAAACGCATCGAGAGTCACGGTGTGGACCGGGCGGTCATCGCGCAGGATGTGGGGCACCCAGACCAACCCGTCGTCGGGGTTGCTGTGGAGGCGGCCCATGTCGAAGGGGCCGGCGGGGATTTGTTGAGCCGCCGCCGGCGACAGGGTCAGCGCGAGCAGCAACGTCGCGCGATTACCCATAGATCGAGCTGATTTCGTCGGTGGGGATCCAGCCGGGGGCGCCGAGCTCGTCGACGTAGGCGTAGGTGCGCTTCGAGGGCGTGTCGTGGACCTTCTTCGACCAGTCGATCCCCAGCGCCGAATACATCGTCGCGACCACGTTTTCGATGCGCGGCTGCTCTTTGTGATGCCAGCCGGAGTCAACCGCACTGTGGCCGTCGGCGTCGCTGGAGCCGAGGATCAGCCCGGGTTCGACGCCCGCGCCGGCGAACAGAGCCGGGAAGACCTTGTTGTGATGGTCGCGGCCCTTCATGTTGTTCAACGCGCCCGGCGTGCGGCCAAACTCGCTCATCGCGACGACGAGGGTCTCGTCGAGGATGGTGCTGTTCGAGTCGCGCGGCGAGGGCATTGCCGTGATGTCTTCCATCAAGGCTGAGAAGGCCTGGTCGAACTCGGCGCAGAGCTTGTAGTGGCTGGTGGTTTTGGAGTGATCCCAGATGTATTTGTGGTGATCCCAACCGGGGTGGCAGATGTGGACGTAGTGCGTCCCGGCGTCTGCGGCGAGCATGTTGCGCGCGAGGATGCATGAGACGCCGACATCGTTGTCGCCGTAACGCTCGCGGTCCTCGCCGCTGATTTCGAAGGCGCGGGTCCAACGATCGTCGGACAGCAGCTGGTGGGCGGCGTCGTAGAAGCTGTCGTAGCCGGTCATCTTGCGCTCGAAGGAGCTCACGCGCCCGCGCTGGGCGTCACGGAGCCTTTCGAGGAGTCGCCAGCGTTCTTCGACGAGTTGCAGGGCCGATTCGTCGAGCGACGAACCTTGCCCCGCGAGCTCGGGGTTGATGTCGACGACTGAGAAGCGCGGGTCGAGGAAGCCCGTCGACAACGCCCCGGGGAAAGCCTTCTCGAGGTTGAACGACATGTAGGTCGGGAAAGTATCGTGGGGGCCGCGGCCTTCGAGCTCGGATGCGACGACGGAGCCGATGGCGGGAATTTCGCCGGCGAAGGCGAGGTTGAGCGGGCGTCCGGTTTGGACGTAGGTCTGGCCGCGGAAGTGAACTTGCTCGTGGCTCAGTAGCGAGCGCTGGATGGCGAAGCGGTCGATGTGGTTCTTGAAGCGCGGGAAGAGCTTTTCAGACAGGTAGAGGTCTTTGCGGTGCTGACGGATATCGAGGTCTGATGGGGTGCCGGCGTTCTCCTTGAAGTCCCAGGATTCGAGGTGGCTGATGGCGCCGTTGATCTCGTAGAAGAGGACGTTGCGGGCGTTGCCGCGCGGGGTGACGTTCGACGAGGCGGAGACGCGATGAGGAAAGATGCCGTCGACGGCGGCGGCGGCGAGGCCGAGTCCGCCAAGGCGGAGGGCGTCGCGGCGGGTTCCGAAGGTTTGGGCGACGGTTTTCATGGGGTTGGTTTTGTTGTATCAACACGGGCGAGGCATGCCTCGCCCCTACAGGCACGGGTAGTGATTCGGGCGCGTAGGGGCTTGGCATGCCAAGCCCGGTCTCGACCGGTGCTAGTGATTGAAGAAGAATTCCACATTGTTGATCAGGGCCCACTGCAGGTTTTCCGCCCCACGGGTTCGATCTTCAGCCAGCTCAGCCAGGGCGACTTCCTTCTCGGCGGCGGACGGGTCGCGTGCGAGGGTCGCTAGGAAGAGCTCGTCGACCACCCGATCGTTATCGTCGTAGCTATCAAGCAGGCGCTGCACGCGGCTGTCGTTGTCGGCCTTCACTCGATCGCTCACGGTCGGCGACTGCATCAGGGCCAACGGCTGCCGGAGAGAGCCGTTTAGAGGCTTCGGCGGGTTGCGGCGGGTGGACTGACCGAAGGTCCGTAGGAGATATTTGAGATCTCCCGCGCCTTGGGGTTCACTGAGCTGCATGGCCATGCCGACGACGTCGCCGCCAAACTTGAATTTGCCGGGCCGGCTGGTCGAAATGACGATGGCGTCGTGCAGCTCTTCGGCGGTCAGCATGCGAACAAACTTTCGGGCGAAATACGGCTGATAGCCGGGATGCCACTCGCTGGGGAAGCTCGCTGAAAGCTGGTAGGCCGATGAGCTGCAAATCCGCCGGAACAGGTGTTTGAGGCTGTAGCCGCTTTCGCGGAAGTCCGCCGCCAGCTCCTCAAGTAGCTCGGGGTGCGTGGGCTGAAGCTGCCAGCCCTCGGGGACGTTGTCGGGGTCCTGCCGCGCCAGGTCGAACTCGTCGTAGGGTTCGACGATGCCGTAGGCCATCAGCTGCTTCCAGAACATATTCACCGTCGCGATGGCGAACTGTGGCTGACTTGTCAGGATTCGTGCGAAGGCCTCGCGCGGGAGCTCACCCTCTTGAGCAGGCTCGTCGTTGAGCAGGAATTTCGGGGAATTTTCGCCGCCGAAGCGTGCGATGCGGAGCATGCTTTCGCCTGCCGTGTCGTAGCCCGGCCCGAGGTCGTCGATCATGAACTCGTTGGCTTTGACGTCGCCGCCTTCCCAATACATCATGTAGCGGGTCTGGCCCAGGAATGCCGATAGCCGGTGGAAGTCGTTACGTGTCTGGCCGGTGAGGTAGACGTTGACCGGCTCGAGGTGATTGACTCCGTCGTGGCACGAGATGCACGACAGGTTGATTCCTAAGAAGACCTTGCCGTAGAGGATCGTGAGCTCGTCGTGGGTGTCGAGCTGGTGGACCATGCCCCAGTCGTGACCGTCGAAGGGTTGGGCGCGGCCCTGGACGTGCTCTCGCGCGATGACGTTTGAGGCGGCCAGGACGTTGCTGCTCTTGCCGGCGGAGGTGATGATTGCGCGGACCCACTCGTCGTATGGACGATCGGCGCGGAGGTTCTCTTTGAGCCAGTAGTGAAACAGCTCGCGGCCGCGGCCCATTTTGCCGTTGGCGCGGAACAGGTTCATGTAGAAGTAGGCCCACTTCTCGTTGAAGGCTTCGCGGGAGAGCAGCTCGTCGATTTTCTTGGAGCGTTTTTGCGGGTCGGCGTCGGCCGCGAAGGTCTTGACTTCGTCGGAGGTTGGGATGCGCCCGATGATGTCGAGTTGGACGCGGCGCAGGAACTCGGCGTCTTCGGCCAGGGGCGAGTGGGGGATGTTGTCGCGCTCGATCTTGCCGAAGATGTGTTGGTCGATGAAGTTGCGGCGGGCGGCGGGTTCGACTTTGGCGGAAGAGCGTGGGGCGATTTTGTCGGTAAGCTCGGCGGCGCTAGAGTCGGTTTTCGGCTTGAGGAGGGGGGCGTGGATTTCGCGGAATTTTTCCGGGTCGAGCGATTCTTCGGTGAGGGGCTGCTGGGCGGGCAGCCAGGCGGCGGCGAATAGGGCGAGCACGAGGTGGCGCTTCATGGCGGTCCTCTCGGGCGAACAAAAGCTAAGCCTATGCTACGCTGGCGCTTACGTGGTGTCAATCAGGGCACGATGTCGATGGCCGTGGCCGTCGAATGTCGTACCCCTCACTCGCGTTCGGGGCTCATTGTGGTGGTTGGATCTCTCCCTAAGGTTTGCGTTGCTGTCGGCGTGAGAACGCCCGGTGCGATGCGGGCGACCGCGGAGTCGGCGTTCGCCGCGGGCGATCGGTTCGTCGAACTGCGGCTCGACATGCTGAATCGTCCGGCTTCGGGCGTTGCGGTGATCGAAGAGCTGCGGGCCGCAAACCCGAAGTCCGTAATTCTCGCCACCTGTCGTCTGCGCGAGAACACCGGCGAGTTCGACGGGACAATCGAGAAGCAGCAGCGGATCCTGCTCAAAGCCATCGAGGCCGGGGCACAGCTGGTCGACCTGGAGATCGAGACGGCCGAGGCCGCGCCGGGGCTTGTCGGCGAGCTTCGGAGGGTTGCCCGAGTCGTTCTCTCGTATCACGACTTCGACCGCACGCCCGCTTTGCCTGCGGTCCTGAGGCGGATGCGCAAGATTCCGGCGGACGTCTACAAGCTCGCCACGATGGTCGTGAAACCGAGCGACAACCAGCGGCTGTTGGATTTGCTCGACTCCGATGCCCCGGTGATGACGCTTGGGATGAGCGAGCTCGGGGCGCCGAGCCGGATTCTGGGACCTTCGCGCGGGTCGGTGTTTACCTTCGCGTCACCGCCGTTGGCCGAAGGGACGGCTCCGGGGCAGTTTTCCGGCGAGGTGATGCGCCAGAGTTTTCGGGCGCATTTGAACGACCGCTCAACAAAGCTCTACGGAGTGATCGCGGACCCGGTTGGGCACTCGATGTCGCCGACGCTCCACAACCGCGCGTTCCGGGCGAAGCGCTACGACGGGTGCTACTTGCCGTTGCGGGTGAAGCCGAGCCAGTTGGGGAATTTCTTCAAGCTGTTCAGCTCGCTCCCTCTGGAGGGCTTGAGCGTCACGATTCCGCATAAACAGGCGGTTGGCCGGCATCTGGCCGGGATCGATCCTCTGGCCAAGCGAATCGGGGCTGTGAATACCGTCTATCGCAAGAAAGGCAAGCCCTGGGGGACGAACTCGGACGCGATTGGCGTGACAGCGCCGCTCGAATGCAATACGCCGTTGCGCGGCAAGAGCGCGCTGGTCATCGGCACGGGGGGCGCGGCGCGCGGGGCGGTGTTTGCACTGGCGGACAAGGGGGCGAAGGTGACCGTGGTCGGCAGGAATCGCGCGAAGGCCGCAAGACTCGCCAAGGCGGCGGGAATCGAGGCCATCGCGTGGGACGCGATTGACGGCTACGACGTGTTAGTCCATTGCACGCCGGTGGGCATGCACCCGAACGAGGACGACACGCTTTTCCCGGACAGCATCCCCGCTGATCTGGTCTTCGACATCGTCTACAACCCGCTCGAAACCGTCTTGTTGCGCCACGCCAAAGCGCAGGGCAAAGCCACCATCGGGGGCCTTGAAATGTTCGTCGAGCAAGCCGCGGCGCAGTTCGAGATCTGGACCGGCGACGAGGCGCCTCGCAAGGTGATGCGCCAGGCTGTGCTAGAAGTATTAGAAGGGAAGTAAATGGGGTGGTCACGCCAGAATTCGAAACATTCCGGCGACTTGCCGACCAGGGCAATGTCGTTCCGGTTTGGCGTGCGCTGACCGCCGACCTCGAGACCCCGGTCTCGGCCTATTTAAAGCTCGCTGACGGCGAGACTTTTTCGTTCCTGTTCGAGAGCGTCGAGGGCGGCGAGAAGATCGGCCGTTATACCTACCTAGGCGCGTCTCCGTTCTTGCGAGTCGTCGCCGACGACCGTTCGGTCGAGATTTCCGAGAACGGCCGGGTCGAGACGCGCGAGGGAAGCGTGTTCGACATCCTGCGCGAGCTGACCGAGCGTTACAAATCGGTCCATCCGCCGGAGCTCCCGCCGTTTGTGGCTGGGGCCGTGGGGTACGCCGGGTACGATTGCGTGCGGTTGATCGAGCCGCGCATTCCACCGCATCAGGTTGACGACGTCAAGATCCCCGACGCGGTTTTCATGTTCTTCACCACGTTGCTCGCGTTTGATCACGTCAAGCACGAGATCTACGCGGTGGCGAATGTTCGGACCCAAGAGTGTGGAAGTCTCGAGCAGGGTTACAACGACGCCATCCGCCAGCTCGACGAGATCGAACGCAGGCTCGCGCAGCCGGCCAAGCTCCCTCCCAGCTCGAGCGTATCCGGACCGGTCGAGGCGCGCTCGAGTATGGGCCAAGAAGCTCATCAGGCTGGAGTCGAAAAATCCAAGGAATACATCCTGGCGGGCGACATTTTCCAGGTCGTGCTCTCGCACCGGCTGGAGGTCGATACCGGGGTCGCGCCGTTCCAGATCTACCGCGCGCTGCGGCAGGTCAACCCCTCGCCCTACCTGTTCTTTTTGCAGCTCGACGGCATGTCGATCGTGGGAAGCTCGCCTGAGATGCTAGTCAAGGTCGACGGCCGTAAGGTCGAATACCGCCCGATCGCGGGCACGCGGCCGCGGGGTAAGGACGAACAGGAGGACCGCGAGCTGGCCGAGGATCTGCTCAGCGACGAGAAAGAGCTGGCTGAGCACGTGATGCTGGTCGACCTTGGCCGTAATGATGTTGGACGCGTCTGCGAGTACGGCTCGGTCCACGTGCCCGAGTTCGAAATCGTCGAAAACTACTCGCACGTGATGCACATTGTTTCAAGCGTCAAGGGGACGCTGCGTAAGGACAAGGACTCGTTCGACGCGCTGGCGGCGTGCTTCCCGGCGGGAACCGTTTCAGGGGCGCCGAAGGTTCGAGCTATGGAGATCATCGCGGAGCTCGAGCCGACGAATCGCGGGATCTACTCAGGGTCTGTGCTCTACCTGGATTTTTCTGGGAATCTCAACTCGTGCATTGCGATCCGGACAATGCTGGTCAAGGGGGACAAGGCTTACATTCAAGCCGGCGGTGGGATTGTCGCGGACTCGATCCCGCAGACAGAGTGGGAAGAAACGATGAATAAGGCTCGGGCGTTGTTACGTGCGATTGAGAAAGCGAGGCAGCTATGAGCGCCCGACGTGGCGCACGGCTGCGCCGTGCCGCCTTGCGCCTGCGGCGCAAGGTTTGGGAGTTTCATGCCCTAGCTTCAGCGTCCGCCCAAGCGGCTAGCCCTGGGCCCGGACCTTGCAGCACAGCTGCAAGGCGGCACGGCAAAGCCGTACGCCACGTCGGAGGAGATTCATGATCCTCGTCATCGACAACTACGATTCGTTCACCTTCAACCTCGTCCAGTACCTAGGCGAGCTGGGGGCGGATCCGCGGGTTTGGCGCAACGACCAGGTGACGGTCGACGAAATAGAGGCGCTTGACCCGGACCGGATTGTCGTCTCGCCGGGGCCTTGTACGCCGCGCGAGGCAGGAATCTCGGTCGAAACGGTCAAGCGTTTCGCGGGGAAGAAGCCGATTCTCGGGGTCTGTTTGGGGCACCAGTCGATTGGCGCGGCCTTTGGGGCGAGGGTGATTCGGGCGCCGTACTTGATGCACGGCAAGACGAGCTCGATTCACCATGACGGCAAGTCGGTGTTCTCAGGCTTAGAGCAGGACTTTATTGCAACGCGGTACCACTCGTTGATGGTCGAGCGCGACTCGCTCCCCGGGGAGCTAGAGATTTCGGCTGAAACGAGCGATGGGCTGATCATGGGGTTGAGGCATCGCGAGTTCCAGGTGGAGGGGTTGCAATTCCATCCGGAGTCGATCCTGACCGATGTGGGCAAGCGGCTGTTGGGGAATTTCTTGGAGCTGTAGGGGCGTGACATGTCGCGCCCTTGGCGTGCGACCGTAAGGATGGAGTGAAGGGCGCGACATGTCGCGCCCCTACAAGAATGAACGATCAAGAACTATACGACCAGGTTGGCGAGGAAGGCTTTACTCGCCTGATCCACGCTTTCTATGAGCAGGTGCCGGGCGACGAGATTCTCGCCGCGATGTACCCTGCCGACGACCTAGCCGGCTCGGAGACGCGGCTGCGCGACTTCTTGCTGTTTCGGTTTGGCGGGGTGTCGACGTATCTCGAAACACGCGGGCACCCCGCACTGCGGATGCGACACATGAAGTTTCCGCTCGATCAGGCGGCACGGGATCGCTGGATGCTGCTGATGTCGAACGCGCTGGTGAAGGCGGAGTTTTCCGATGAGGCGCGGAAATACTTGGAAGATTTTTTCGGGGGCGTGGCGACGTTTTTGATCAATCGCGGGCAGGGCCAGCCGGGCGGGCAGTTTCCGATTCGCTAGGCCCCTACTGGATTCGAGCCTCGGCAGACCCCAAGCTGACGGTTGGGGCGCGTGGTCGACGGGGACGGGGTTCACGTGCCATGCCCGTCAGGGTATGGTCGACGGAAGGCGGGTTCAACCAGCCAGCAAACTAGCTGTCTCGCGGGCGACGATCAGTTCTTCGTTCGTCTCGAGGACAAGGACCTTGACCGGGGCGTCATGATACGAAATCACTCGATCGCCCGAGTCGCTGACATTGTGGACGGGGTCGATTCGGATCCCCAGAAAACCCAGCCCCTCGCAGACCATCGCGCGGATGCGGGCTGAGTTTTCGCCGATGCCTGCGGTGAACGCCACGGCGTCAATCCCGCCCATCGCCGCGGCATAAGCCCCGATCGTCTTGCGGACTTCGTAGGCGAATACGTCGAGCGCCAACGCGGCGGCGGCGCTGCCCGAGTCCGCCGCCTCTTCGATGTCGCGAACATCCCCGCCGGCCACGCCGGAAATCCCCGTCAGGCCGGAGTTCGACAGAAGTTGCTCGCGCAGCTCGGAGGTTGACCAGCCCTTGAGGTCCATCATGTAAAGCGCCGCGAAGACGTCCAGCTCGCCGTTGCGAGTGGCGTTCTGAAAGCCCGACTGCGGGGAAAAGCCCATCGACGTGTCGAGGGACTTGCCGCCCTTGATGGCGCACATCGAGGCGCTCCCCCCCAAGTGGCAGGACACGATCCTCAGCTCGCTTGGCTCGCAGCCAAGAAACTCCGGGACACGCCGCGAGATGAAGCGATGCGACGAGCCGTGGAAGCCGTAACGCCGGACACCGTGCTTTTCGCGCCATTCCGCCGGCACGCCGTAGGTGGTCGCGCGGTCGGGGATCGTCGTGTGGAAACCGGGCTCGAGCACCGCCACAAGCGGCAGATCGGGGCGCAACTCCCGAAAAGCGCCAATGCCTGTGAGGTAGATGCGGTTGTGGAGTGGCGCGGCGGCCGAATACGTCTCGAGCGCCGCTAGAAGGTCGTCGTCGATGAGGAACGTCCCGCGGTAGTCGGGTCCGGCGTGGACGGCTTTAAACCCAACGGCGTCGATCGAGTCGGCGGCGGCGAGAGCTTTTTCGACAGCGTCGCGATAGTCAGTGATGCGCTCGCGGCGACCCCGCGCGAGAACTCGCTCGGACGGGAATTCGATCAGCTGGTATTTGAGCGAGGTCGAGCCGAGGTTGGGGACGAGGACGTTCACGCGCCCCGCTACAGCGAGTTGATCTTCTTGATCGTCTCCGCCGCCTGCTGCTGGAACGGGCCTTCCGTCTTGGCTGCCTCGCCCATCCAGTGCAGCGCCTGCCTTTTGTTGTCGCCCTTGATATCGAGCTGCACGTAGCAAATACCCAAGTAGTACGCCAGCACGTGGTAGCGCTGTCCTCCCTCGGCTTTCAGCAGATCGACGGTAGTGAGCAGCGCCGTACGGCCGTCCCGGAAGGCCTGCCTGGTGTTCCTCGTTACCTCGGCTTTCCCGATCACATAGTTCGAGTAGGCGCTGAACTTTGCCTTGTGCGCTTCCCAGTCCTCGTCGGCCATCCCTTCCGGTTTCGCCTTGGTTTCGAGCAACGAAATCGTCTGGTTGGCGTACATCAGGGCGCCGTCGATGTCCTGCTTGTTGACTGCGTCTTCGCCAAGCGTGTAGAGGTACCCCTCATCTTGGAAGCCCCCGTCGACCGCCGCCTTCATGGCCTCGACCATTTTGGCCTGATCTCCCACGCCCTGGTAGGCCGCCACGTACTTGGTCTCGAGGCCTTTGGCGTACTGGCTATCCGGGTAGTCGTTGCGGAGACGGTCCATCCAGACGATCTGCTGCGCCGGGTCCGTTTGGAAAACCCCGGCGGTATTGGTCGCCCACTCGAGCCATTGCGCAACGCCCTTGGCGTAGTCGACCTGCCCCTGCCAGAGGGCCTCGTCGTCAGCGTCCTCGGGCTTGGGCTTGACGCTCTCGGTTTCAGCGAGGGGGCGAGCTTCGACGAGCCGCGGGTAGAGTTCTTCCCATTTCTGCTGCCCTAACAATCCCTGATTGATGTTGTGGCGCACTTCGAGGTCGTTCGGTACGATCTCGAGCAGTTTTTCACCGTACTCGACCATCTTGGCGTGGTCTTGGGCCGTGACGGCCATGCCTTGGAGCTGCAGGTAGACGTAGCCGATGTACTCGCTCTCGCTGAACTCCGCGATGAACTTTTCGTAAATCGTTTGCCTCTCGCCCGCGTCTTCCGAGATGCCGGCCTGGGCAAGCAGAGCCCCGTCAGGGCTGGCCGTATCAATGTCGGGCGCGCGGATGTCCAGCGCGTCCTGGGCGATCAGGGAGCCGGCTATGCAGCAGGTGAGGATCAGGGCAAGACTTAAGCTCTTCATCGGTAGGTTCTCCGTGGAAGGTCTACGACCACGTCATCGTAAGCCGAACTGGGGTGCGGAATCAAGATCACGGGCTACTTATGTTGCAGCTCCCAATCGTAGGCGATGCCGGGGTCGTTGTAGGGTAAGCGGCCTTCGTCGCTCGGATTATAGTGGTTGCTCGTTAGGTACACCAAGATTCCCGGTGATTCGCCGATCACCTTATAGCCGTGTCCGACGCCAGGCGGGACCCACAATCGCCAAGGTTGGAGCTCGCCGATATACATAGTGTTTTTGACGCCGAAGGTGGGTGATTCGTCTCGCAGGTCGACCAAGGCGACTTGAAACATGCCCGCGACAGGGGTCCAGTAGTCAACCTGTCGCTTGTGGTAGTGGAAGGCCTTGATCGTGCCGGGGTAGCTGAGTGCAGCGGAGGCTTGGCACTGCCCGGAAGGGAGCTCGGCGGCCAACCCGTCGCCCATGCGAGCAAGCTCGAGGAAGTAGCCGCGGTCGTCGGGCCAGATCTTGCCGGGCTCGACCCGGACGCCGTCGATCAGATCGGGCGAGTCCGGCCGGTTGATGACCGCGCCGATGCCGTGATCGTTGTCGGGAAGCGAAAAGCTGTCGGTGATTTTGCGGGATTCGGGCATCGATCGCGAATCAACAAGGATAGCACCGTAGAATATTCTTTCTCATGTCGCTTCAGATCCAGGGCGTGCTCGCCGCGCTCGTGACTCCTCGTAGGTCCGACGGTTCGGTCGACCTTGACGGCCTCGGCCGCAACATTGATTTGGTGTACGACGCCGGCGGCACAGGGGTCGTGCTCACTGGCGGGACGGGCGAATACTACGACCTGACGCTCGATCAACGCAAGGACCTGATCAAGCAAGCCAAGGCCATGAATGCGGCGCGCGGGACGCTGATTTGCGCCAACGGCGCGGGCCGTCTTGCCGATAGCGTAGCGCTGGGCGAACACGCGCTCTCGGTGGGTGTGGACGCGCTGCTGCTGCCGCCGCCGCACTTCTATCGCTACGAGCAGCAGGACCTCGACGCGTTCTTTCGGGAGGCGGCCCGACGGATCGACGGGCCGGTGATGATCTACAACCTGGCATCGTTCACCACGCCGATCGAGCCGGAGACGATCGTGCGGCTAATGGAGCAGGTTCCGAACATCGTTGGCGTGAAGGATTCGAGCGGGAACCTGGATTCGCTGGAGGCGCTGGCGGCTCGCCCGGAAGTGGAAGGCTGTCGAGTGCTCGGGCATGACAGGGTTTACGTGGAGGCGCTGCGGCGAGGGCTCATTGATGCGGTGATTTCGGGGCCGGCGAGCGTGATTCCGGAGGTGTCGGCGGCGCTGTTCAAGGACGCGAACGATGACCTGGCGGCGCTGTTTCACGAAGCGTTGGACCAGGTCGATGCGCTGCCGTACCCATGGGCGCTGAAGGTGATCGCGGAGGCGCGGGGGTTATTCCAGGCGGGATTCCCGCTGCCGGCCAGCGAAGGGCGCCGGGCGCAGATCGAGGGGCTGAAGATTTGGCTCCCGGGTTGGCTTGAGAGGCTGGCCTCGAAACCCGACCCGGCTGGCGGGTGATTGCCGGACCCCGGAGCCGCGACCGGAAGGGAGCGGTTGCTCAAGTGAGCCACATGCGCCACATGCTCGGTCAACCGCTCCCTTCGGGGCTGTGAAATAAACCCGTCGTGGCCGCCGAAGCTCCCCTGGGGCGGTTCGGAATGGCGCGAGTGGATCAAAATGGGATAAAACATGAGGGCAAACGAATGTTCGGATAACTTGGCGGCGGCGTCCAACGCCCTTATTATATGGGCGAACAACAGGTCTTAGTCGAGCTCGAGCAACGCCCCGCCAAGCCGCGCCAAGCCGTGCCCGTTGACCAACTGCAGCTGCGACAGCCCAATCGCGACCAATTCACCTATGCCGCGATCGACGTCGAACGGCTCGTGCCGGCCGACCATCTGGTGCGCGCCATCTGGGAGCTGAGCGGCATGCTCGACCTGTCCGGCTTCGCTGCTCATCTGGAAACCCGCAAGGAGTCCGCCGGGCGGCCGGCATGGGATCCGCGGTTGCTGGTCGCGATCTGGATCTGGGCGTATTCGGAAAGGATGAGCTCGGCGCGTGAGATCGCGCGTCAAAGCCGCTATCGGCCGGAGTTGGAGTGGTTGTGCGGCATGGCGGTCGTCAATCATCACACTCTTTCGGATTTTCGGGTATTCCACTCAAAAGCTCTCGAGAACTTGTTGACACAGGTATTGGCGCAGCTGAGTCAAGAGGGGCTGGTGGATCTCGAGCAGGTGGCCGTCGACGGCACGCGGATCCGGGCGCAAGCCTCGGGCGGGTCGCAACGCAGGCGTCCGACGCTCGAGCGGCATCTCGAACAAGCGCGCGAAGCGGTGCGTCAACTCTCGGAAGAAGCCGACGACGAGGGTTCGAATCGGCGGCGTCAGGCGGCGCGTAAGCGGACCTTGCGGGAGCGAGTCGAGCGGATGGAGCAGGCGCTGGAGGAACTGCCCAAGGTCGAAGCGGGCAAGCGCGACGAAGAGCAACGACGCCAGGCGCGGGTGAGCGAGAGCGAGCCGGAAGCGCGCCCGCAACACGAATCCAACGGCGGTTGGGGACTCGGCTACAACGCGCAGCTGGCGACCGACGCCAAAGAGAAGATCGTGGTCGGCGTGGAGTTGACCAACAACGCCTCCGATGCGGGCCAGCTGACCCCGACGCTGGACGATGTGGAAGGGCGCTTCGAGCGAACCCCGAAGCAAGTGTTAGCGGACGGGGGCTACGCCAACCAGGCCAACATCGAGGCGCTGGCAGCCGCTGAAATCGAATACGCGACGCCGGCGCCGGCGCCGGACAAGGGCTCGAAGGCGGCGTTGAAGGCGGCGGGAATTGGGCCGCGCTACGCGCCGAAGTTTTTCATCTACGACGAGGCGACGGACACGTTTCTGTGTCCGGCCCAGCGGACCTTGACGTATCAGCGATCGTCGCTGAAGCGGAAGCGCAAATATCGGCAGTATCAGGCAAAAGCATCTGATTGTCGCGAATGCGCACAGCGGCACAAGTGCTGCCCCAAGAGCGGTCATCGAACGTTGAGCCGCAGCGAAGAGAACGCGGTGATGGCGAAACATCGGCGCTGGATGGAGAGCGAGCGTGGGCGGGCGGCGTATCGCAAGCGGTCCGAGACGGCGGAGTTTCCGAACGCCTGGTTGAAAGAGCGATTGGGGGTGCGCAAGTTTCGAGTACGAGGGCTGCGGAAGGCGCGATCGGAGCTTTTGTGGGGGGGTTTGGCGTACAACATTGCGGCTTGGATCCGGCTGGTCTGGCGTCGTGGGCCGGAGTGCGGGCTGGCGGCGCAAGCGGCGGCGTAGCGGCGGTGGGGGGGGCGAAAAGGGCCGGGAAACGGCCCGAAACGACCGTTTCCGGGCCGCTCAGGCGGTCAATCAGGAGTCGAGGCGCAGAAGTTGCGGTTTCGGCAGGGGCGGCGTTCGGCAGCGCTGCGCTTGGCGCTCCCGCGCGCCGACGCGACAATAGGTTTTCTTCACGGCCCCTTCCGGTCGCGGCTCCGGGGCGCCCGTCTTCATCCCTCCGATTGGCCGGCAGCGCCACAAGTCGGTGGGTGCGTTATCGATCGAGCGAGTTTTCAATCGTTCGCTTTGGAGTGCCGCGGCAGCAACGCGATCGCCGCGGCGCCCAACGCCGCCATTCCAAACACCGCCCACAGGGCCTGCGAGTATCCGCCCCACATCGTGCGCAGCGTAGCCACGATGCGCGGGAACCAGAACTGCGAGATCGTGTCGCTAGGCAGAATCGCCGACATCGCCTTGCCAAGCGACGACAGTCCAAACTGATCCGCCGCCATCAGCGGGATCAGCATGTAATCGGCGCCGAGCGCGAACCCGAACGTGATCGCGAAGACGTAGACGAGTCCTGGGTTCTCGGGAGTAACCAGAAAGAGCATCGGAATCGACAGGGCGACGATCACATAGGTCACCAACATGACCCACTTACGCGGGAACTTATCCGCCAAGAATCCGGCCAACAGCCTCCCGCCGATGCTCGAAAGCAGATAGACGGTCGCCGCGTCAGCCCAAACTGCGTCCCGAGTAGCCTGGTCCGTGAAACCCTGCTCCTCCAGTACGAACTTCAGCAAGAAGTTCACGGCGGCGATCGAACCGATGGAGGCGGCGCTGCCGACGAGCAAGAGCCAAAAGGCCGACCCGCTCATCAAGTCCCCAAAGGCCTTTGGTTCGGCCTTGGGCGCTTCCACCACGTCGGATTCGGAGCGCTTGCCGTCGGGCAGCTGACCGACGGCCTCTGGGCGGTCCTTAATCACGAAGATCGCCAAGGGCCATGCGAACAACAGGGCGAAGCCCATGTATTGCAAAGCCTGCGTGTAGTGCACCTGCTGCGCGACCCAGGGCACGATGTAGGTGCCCATCGCGCCGATCACGCCGACGCCCACATAGGTGATTCCCATTGCCCAGCCGCGGCGTTCCTTGTACCAGTTCGAAATGATGATCTGATGCGGAATCGGCCCGGCCAGGAAGTAGCCCAGCATGTAAACGCACCAGCAGGCGTAGTATTCGTACTCGCTGCCGCCGAGCCGGCCGAACCACTGGAAGGCTAGAAACGTGAGCCCGGTGCCGATGATGATCAGTAGGCGCGGGCTTACCCTCGGGACAATCACCGGACCGGCCCAGATCGTAAGCAACACCGCGATCGGCGCGCCGGTTGTCACAAGCTCCTGGGTCCAGCTATGCCCGTCTCTGAAGTAGTCGAAGAAGAACGAAATGCTGTAGTATGGCAGTCCAGTCGAGAGACCGAACGTGAAAAAGCACGCCGCGATCATCCAGGGACCCTGGAAAGGTTTGTCGGACTTCATAAGCGGCCCTAGTTTACACTGATCGCGCCCGTGGGTGTAACGTGCGTTTCGGCCTCCGCGGGCGAATCTACTACCAGACATGAAAAAGCTCTACCTGTCGCTCGCGATCACTGCGGGACTGTTCGCGCAGTCCCCCACGCTGGGTTCCGTGCTCAAGAACCTGGCTTTCGCCAACCAGGCTTCGGAGGCGCGAGCCTTGCTCGAGCAGCAGCGCGTCAACCACGACCCCTCTTCGGCAAGTTGGCTGGCGGCGGTCTCGTGGGTGGCCCGTGGGGCGAGCTTCGTCGAGCAGTGGGATGTTGCCCAAAAATATGCCAGCGAGGCGTATCGGGGCAGCGAGAAGCTGATCGCGAAGGGGGCGAAGATTGAGTCGTCGACCGATCTCGAGACCGCGCTCGGAGCGTCGATCGAAGTGCTGGGCAAGGCGTACTTCGCTGCCGGTGATCGGGCGAAGGCTTCCGAATTCCTCCACGCTGCGCGGGAGACCTATCGCGGCACGCCGGTCCAGACGAGGATTCAGAAGAACTACCTGTTGGTGAGTCTTGAAGGCAAGCCCATGCCTGAGCTGGAAGCGTCGTCGTTCATCGGCAAATCGGCGCCGATTGAGCTCGACGGCAAGGTGGGGCTTTTCTACTTTTGGGCTCACTGGTGTTCCGACTGCAAAGCCCAGAAGCCGGCGCTCCAGCGGCTGCATGACGAGTTTGCGGCGAAAGGGCTGGAGATTGTGGGGCCGACGCGGCTCTACGGCTACGACGGCACGGGGCGCGACGTGACGCCGGGGCAGGAGGAATCCTACTTGCAGGGTCCGTATCAGAGTCGGAATCCGTTGCCGCCATGGATGCCCGCGCCGCTGAGCACGGCGAATTTTGTGAACTTCGGGGTGAGCTCAACGCCGACGTTGGTGGTCACTGACCGCCAGGGAATCGTACGGCTTTATCACCCAGGTGAGATGCCCTACGCGGAGCTGCGGAAGGTTATTTCGCCGTTGATATAGCTCTCCGGAACCCGCTCCCTTGCGGTCGCGGCTCTGACACCCTCCGGTTAACGTTTGATTCGCTACGTCAGAGCCGCGACTGCAAGGGAGCGGGTTCCGCGGGCAAAGCCAGCGGCCCTACTCAATCCCGAGCTTCTTCTTCTCTTTCGCCAGCCAGGTCTCGTACTCTTCAACCAGCTTCGGGTCCGCCGGCCGGGGATACAGCTCGCTTGCCTGGTACTTGCCCGTCGCCAACTTCCCCTTGGTCCAGATGTCGTGAAGCTCGGTGATCTTCGAGCTCTCGGCGGCGGACTGCACAAGATGCGGCGGGATGAAGGTCAGCCCTTCGCGATCGCCGACGACAATGTCGCCTGGCATCACCGTCGTTCCGCCGATGCGGATGGGGACGTTGATGCCCATCAGCATGACGTCGGCGATCGCCGAGACGTGGAAGTCGCGCACGTAGATCGGGATATTCATGGGGTAAATCCCGTCGAGGTCGCGGACGGCGCCGTCGATCACGAAGCCGTTTCCCGTGGCGGCGTGGATCGCGGTTGCGAGGTTGTCGCCGGCAAATGTTCCGCCCTCGATTTTGCCAAACAGGTCGACGACCAGGACGTCGCCCGGCTGCAAGCGGTCGATCACCCGCTGGTTGTTGTTCCGGCCGAGGTTCTTGGCCTTGGCGTCGGCCTCGATCACGTCGTTGACGTCGGACCGCACAGGCATGAAAACCGCTGTGAACGCCCGGCCGACGAGTTTCTTCTCCGGGTGAACGATCTTCCATCCGCCCGCCCATTGGCGTGGGAAGTCGGCCCTGCGCAAGGGGCCCCACAGCATTTCCGACGAAGACCCGCGGAGCAGGTCGATGTAGCGATCGGGAACCTTGGGTCGGCCGTCGTCGAAGCGTTCGAAGGGGTTCTTTGCGGTGTATTTTTTGAGCTCTTCAGAGCCGAAGCCCTCGAGCTGAGCGGCAGCCGGTACGACGAGAATCAAACAGAGGGAGGCAAGCTTGAGCACGGCCGTCACTCTAACATGCGAGCCGCGTTTTCCGAGCACCCTGCGTCAGCGGGGTGTCTTCCCGCCGGTGCAAGGGAAAGACACCCCGCTGACGCAGGGTGCTCGGAGAACGCGGCTCGGGTTATACTCGTGCGGCCAAGATATGAACGATTCCGTCAATTACGCCCAGCTATCGCCGCTGTCGTTCCTCGACCGCAGCGTGATGGTCTACCCCGACAAGCCCGCCGTCGTGTACGAGGACACGACCTACACCTGGGCCCAGTACAACGACCGCATCAACAGGCTCGGCTCGGCTCTGCAAGGAATCGGCGTCGGGGTCGGCGACCGCGTGGCGGTGCTGCTGCCGAACATCCCGGCGATGCTCGACGCCAACTTCGGCCCGATGCGGATCGGTGCGGTCCTGGTCGCGCTGAACACCCGCCTGTCGCCGGGCGAGATCGCTTACATCCTCAGACACTCCGGCTCGAAGGTTCTGATCTTCGACTCCGAGTACGCCGACTCCGTCCGCGCCTTGATGGACGAAGTTCCCGGTGTCGAGACTTACGTGCAGGTGGTCGACACTGCGCCAAGAGCCGACAACATTTCGGGACCTGAGTACGAGGAGTTCCTCGCCAACGCGCCGGCCGAACCCGACCCGATCGAGCCATTAGACGAGCGTGACTCGATCTCGATCAACTATACCTCCGGCACGACCGGCTTCCCGAAGGGGGTCGTCTTCCACGGCCGCGGCGCGTGGGTCAACGCGGCCGGCGAAGCGCTCGAGATGGGCATGAGCTGGCGGAGCGTCTACCTGTGGACGCTGCCGATGTTCCACTGCAACGGTTGGTGCTTCCCCTGGGCGATCGCGGCGATCGGCGGGACAAACGTTTGCCTGCGCAAGGTCGTCGCCGAGGATATCTACCGCCTGATCCGTGAAAAGAACGTCACGCACATGTGCGGCGCCCCGACCGTGCTGACGTCGATGTACTCGAGTCCATCGGCCGAAGGGCAAGACCTCTCCGGGCTTACCATCGCCACCGCCGGAGCGCCGCCGGCCCCGCACGTGATCCGCACCATGGAGGGTATGGGAGCGCACGTCCACCACCTCTATGGGCTCACCGAAGTCTACGGGCCTTACACCATCTGCGCCGAGCAGCCCGCGTGGGACGAGCTCGACCTCGAGGCCCGCGCCAAGGTCAAAGCGCGCCAAGGCGTGCCTTACGGCGTCGCCGGGATCGGCTTGCGTGTGGTCGACGAAGAGATGAACGACGTCCCCCGCGACTCCAAGACCATGGGCGAGGTCGTGATGCGGGGCAACATGGTGATGACCGACTACTACAACGACCCCGAGGCCACCGAAAAAGCCTTCCGCGGCGGCTGGTTCCATTCGGGCGACCTTGCCGTCCAGCACCCGGACGGCTACATCGAGCTGCAAGATCGGGCTAAGGACATCATCATCTCGGGGGGCGAAAACATCTCGACCCAAGAGGTCGAGCGGATCGTGATGGAGCACCCCGCCGTGCTCGAAGTCTGCGTCGTCGGCGTCCCGGACGAGAAGTGGGGCGAGGTCCCCAAGGCGTTCGTCGTCCCTAAGCCGGGCTCCCAGCCCAGCGAGGCGGACATTGTCGCGTTTACGCGCGACCATTTGTCGCACTTCAAGTGCCCCAAGCACGTCGAGTTCGGCGAGCTCCCCAAAACGGCGACTGGTAAGATTCAGAAATTCGTGTTGCGCGACCGCGAGTGGAAAGGCCACACCAAGCGCATCCACGGATAGTCCTTCCAACCCATGTCTGATCACATTCTCTCGGGCCTTCGCGTCATCGACTGCGCCACCTATATTGCCGGCCCGTGCGCCGCGACGGTGATGTCGGATTTCGGCGCCGAGGTCATCAAGGTCGAGCGGCCGGGAACGGGCGACCAGCACCGCGATCTTTCGTTCGCCCCCGGCATGCCCCAGAGCGAGCACAACTACTGCTGGATCGTGGATTCGCGCAACAAGAGGAGTCTCACGCTTGATCTCAAGTCAGACGCCGGGAAGAAGGCGCTAAAAAAACTGGTCGCGACGGCGGATGTCTTCATCACGAATTATCAGCCGGACCTGGTCGAGAAGTTCGACATCAGCTACGAGAGCTTGAAGGGTGTCAATCCGCGACTGATTTACGGGTACATTAGCGGGTTCGGGGAGGCCGGACCCGACGCGGGCAAGCCTGCCTTCGACCAGACGGCGTTTTGGGCGCGCTCGGGGCTGATGGCGATGCTGCACAACGCCGATGCCGAGCCTGCCAAGGCGCCCACGGGACTCGGCGATCACCCGACCGGCTCTTCGCTGTTTGGCGCGATCATGATGGCGCTATTCAACCGCGAACGGACAGGCGAGGGAGCGCGGGTTTCGACCTCGCTGCTGGCGAATGGGCTTTGGTCGAACTCGTCCTTCTTGCAAGCCGAGCTGTGCGGCGCGAAGTTTTATCCGAAGACGACGCGAAAGACGAGCTTGAACCCGTTGGTCAATCACTACGTGACGCGAGACGGCAAGCGGCTGTACATGTGCTGCATGGATTTCCCGCGCGAGTGGCATGCGGTATGCCGGGTGATCGAACGTGAGGATTTGATCGACGACCCGCGCTTCAACACCCGCGAGCGGCGCATGGAGAACAACGTCGAGCTGATTGCGATCATCGACGACATCATCATCACCAAGGACCTGGCCGATTGGACCGAGCTGTTTCGGATCCACAGCATTACGTGGAGTCCCGTGCCGCTGCCGCCCGATGTCGTTTCGGATGAGCAGCTCGAGGCGATCGGGGCGCTGCAGCCAATCGGGGATAACGGGATGAAAACCGTCCTTTCGCCAATCGACGTTGAGGGGCGTCCGAAGGTCAAGCCCTCGATGCCGCCGGAGATTGGCGAGCATAGCCGCGAGGTGCTGGCGGAGTTGGGGTACGACGAGGCCTCGATCGACGAGCTGATCGAGTCGGGGACGACCAGCCAATGAGCCCTGAACGCAAGTGAGGGGAGTGAGGGGTGCGGAGTTCGTGGGGTCGTCATGCTCCGCACCCCTCACTTGCGTTCGGGGCTCATTGGCTATGATTCTGAGTATATGACGCGCCGGAGCCTGTTTCGCTTCGCCCTCGCAGCCCCCTGGGCGCGTGGTACTCACGCTACGAAGCTCTCGCCGCACCGGCGCGCAAGCAGGTCAAGATCGTCGACATCAAGGCGATGAACCTCGGCGGCCGCGGCACAAGCCTGCTGAAGGTGATCACCGACTCGGGGCTCGTTGGCTACGGCGAGGCCTCGGCGTCGGGCCCGATGCTGCGGGCGCGAATCGAGGAGATGCTACCTCGCTTGAAAGGCCACGACCCCCTAGCGATCGAGCGTCACTTCCACATGATGACGTCGATGATTCACCCGCACCTGCCGCACATTCCATCTGTCGGTGGAGTCGATATGGCGCTGTGGGACTTGGCGGGCAAGATTCTCGATCGCCCGGTCTACCAGCTGCTTGGCGGGCCGTTCCGGAAGTCGATTCGCATGTACTCGCACGGCGGAGTTGCCGACATCACCGACCGCAAGCAGTGGGAGGACTTCTACGGCAAGGCAAAGAGCCTGCCCGAGGGGTTCAAAATCTACAAGCAGGGCTTCGGGAATCTGATGCCGAGGCCTGACGCCGGGGCCGGTTGGCCGGTGAACTTTACTCACGACCACGTCAAGAAGATCGCACGCGGGTTCGAGATTGCCAAGGAAGTCTGCGGCGACGACATCCAGATCGCCGTTCACGCGCACAACGAATTCGACACGCCGACGGCGATTGACCTCGCAAAGCGCATCGAGCCGCTCGCCCCGCCGTTCTTCGAAGACCCGCTCGGGGTGACGTATTCCGAATCGTGGCTGGCTCTCAGGAGAGCGACCCGCCTGCAGTTGCTCGTCGGGGAGAAGTGCAAGCTCGTGGAAGGCTTTAAGCCGTTCCTCGAGACGCAGACGGCGGACATCCTCCACCCCGACCTGGTCTACGCCGGCGGGTTCACGGGCTGCAAGCGGATCGCGCACTTCGCCGAGCTCTACGACATCCCTGTCGCGCTGCACAACGTGGGACATCTGCCGAACACCCTGGGCGCGGCCCATTTCGGTTGCTCGGTGCAGAACTTCTATCGCTCGGAGAGTCGCCTCGGCGAAGGCGATCGGCCGGTCGAGCAACAGGCGGCGGGGAACGCCCCAAAGGTCGAGGGCGGAACGCTACAGGTTTCCGAGGCGGCGGGGCTGGGGGCGAGTGGAATGAGGATTACCTGCGCCGACACTTGCACGAGGGCGAGCCATGGTGGGGAGACCGATCGAGCTAGCCGGAACAACATCATGAGCCCCGAACGCAAGTGAGGGGTACGAACTATATGGGGTCGTCGAAGTCCGTACCCCTCACTCGCGTTCGGGGCTCATGATGCCGAGCCGGCATGCTAGCGGGTACCATGTCCGGAAATGAAAGTCGAAAGCTTCCGTACACGAATCGTTGATCTGACCGGCCAACCCTCGCCGATCCCGTCCCCTGCCGCGCACATCGGGAACTTCGTCACTCTCGAGCTCACCGCCGGCGGCGCCACCGGGATTGGCTACGCGGGGTTCGTCACGGCCCCGACCGTCAAGGCGCTCAAGGCGATGCTCGACGGGCTTTGCGAGCTGGCGGTCGGCATGGACGCGCTGGCCCACGACGCGATCACGTCGAAGCTCCTCGCCGCCGCCGGCGCCGGCTCACCCGCGGGTCTCGTGACGCGGGCGGTCGCCGCCATCGACATCGCCCTGTGGGACATCAAGGGCAAGGCGCTCGGGCAGCCGCTCTGGAAGCTTCTCGGCGGTCGACGGAACCGAGTTCCCTGCTACGCCAGCGGGCATCTGTGGCGAACCTACGACCTCGACGCCTTGGCGGAATGGGGCCCGAAGCTCGTCGATCAGGGCTTTCGCGCGATGAAGTTCCGCATGGGCGACGAGGCGTCATGGGAAGCCGAGGTCGAGCGAATGCGCGTGATGCGGCAAGCTGTGGGGCCGCAGATCGACTTGATGGTCGACATCAACCAAGGTTGGGACGTCAACCGCGCCATCCGAGTTGGGCGCGCCTGCCAGGCCTACGACCTGTATTGGCTCGAAGACCCGATCCACTTCGAGGACTACAACGGGTTTGCCGCCATTGCGAACGCGCTCGACACTCCGGTGACGGCCGGTGAGTATCTCTACGGGATCCGGCCGTTCGCGCAGTTGCTCGGTTCGGTCGACATCGCGATGATCGACTTGCTGCGCGCGGGCGGCATTACGCCTTGGATGAAGATTGCCGCGGCCGCGGAGGCGTTCAATACCCCTGTGGTGACGCATCTTGCGCCTGAAATCCTGGCGCACTGCGCGGCGGCGGCGCCGAACGGCCTGATCGTCGAGCATATGCCGTGGTCGTTCCCGCTGTTCACTGAAGAACCGGTCGTCGAGAACGGCGAGATCGTGTTGTCGGACAAGCCGGGCCTGGGTTTAGAGCTGGCGTAGCCGGATTTCGCGCAAAGGCGCAAAGATCGCAAAGGGAACGCAAAGAACCGCGGTTTTCCTTTGCGTTCTTTGCGCCTTTGCGCGAACCTCTTCCCTCTGCCAAAATGGCCCCTTATGCCTAAGGAAATTTTATTAGTCGCGAACGGCGACCTTCGGCTCTCAGCAAACCGCAAATGCTGGCCGGCCCAGCAGGAGGCCGAAACCAAGCTGACCGCCGCGATCGCCAAGCTCGGCGCCACGGTAACCCGCGCCCACGAATACGACGCGACCAAGGAACACGGCTTCATCGACTCGCAGAAACGGGGCCTGGAAGTCTTTCGCTCGATCGACCCCAAGAAGCCCCTGATCGTCTGCGAGGCGGTTTGGCAGTACTCGCAACACCTGCTGCCGGGGCTGTGGACTCACCAGGGTCCAATTCTCACCGTCGCGAACTGGAGCGGCCAGTGGCCGGGCCTGGTCGGCATGCTCAACCTCAACGGCAGCCTGACCAAGGCGGGCATCGAGTACTCCACGATTTGGAGCGAGAACTTCGACGACGACTACTTCCTCGACAAGCTGGGCGACTGGTTGGCGGAAGGCAAGATCATCCACTCGCAACGGCACGTTCGCGATGCGAAAGACCTCGCCGTCCCACACAAGGCCGCGCTGGTCGCGCGCGACACGGCCGCGGCGATCCGCGAGAAGAAGTCCATCATGGGCGTCTTCGACGAAGGCTGCATGGGGATGTACAACGCGATGATCCCCGACGAGCTGCTTGCGCCCATTGGGATTTTCAAAGAGCGCCTCAGCCAATCGGCCCTCTACGCCGAGATGCGCGCGACGTCGGATGAAGAAGCTCAGGCCGTCCGTGATTGGCTCGATGCCAAGGGAATGAAGTTCTCGACAGGTACAGATGAAGAGACCGAGCTCACCGACGCGCAGATCCTGTCGCAATGCAAGATGTATATCGCGGCGTTGCGGATCGCCGACGACTTCGGCTGCGACTGCATCGGGATCCAGTACCAGCAGGGGCTCAAGGACATCTGCCCGGCCTCGGACCTAGTCGAGGGGCTGCTCAACAACGTCGACCGGCCGCCGGTGACGGCGCGCGGCGATCATAATGGTTCAGGGGGCCGCGTCCTCTACGAAGGCCAAGCCCTGCCGCACTTCAACGAAGTCGACGAATGCGCCGGCCTCGACGCACTTATCACAAACCGGCTCTGGACGGCCCTGGGCTACGACCCCGAGACGACGCTGCATGACGTTCGCTACGGCGAAGAGTACGACGGGCGATTCGTCTGGGTCTTTGAGATTTCCGGATCTGTTCCTCCGAAACATCTGATCGGCGAGTACGCCGGCGCGGTCAGCGAGCGTCAGCCGCCGATGTACTTTCCGCTCGGCGGCGGAACGATCAAGGGCGTCTCCAAGCCCGGCTGGGTCATCTGGAGCCGAGTCTTCGTCGAAGACAACAAGCTCAAGGCCGACATGGGCGTCGCCGAAGTGGTCGAGCTGCCGCAAGAAGAGACCCAGCGCCGTTGGGACATTACCACGCCCCAGTGGCCGATCATGCATGCCGTCACTGTCGGAATCGACCGAGACCGCTTTATGGGCCGCCACAAGTCGAACCACATCCAGGTGGCCTATGCGCCCGATCAGGGTTCAGTGACGCATGCGCTGGGGGCCAAGCTCCAGGCCTTCCGCAACATGGGGATCGAGGTGTTCCTATGCGGCGAGGGACACGAACTGTAGACGCAGAACCCGCTCACTCGAAAACCCGCTCCACCGGCCGAATGCGTCGCCGCCGTTTTCATCCTCATGGATGGCCTGCAAGGCCATCAGATATTCCGTCGAAAACCCGCCGACTGCTGAGCGCCGACCACCGCCGAATACGTCGCCGCCCCGGAGCCGCGCGCGTCAGGGGCCGTGAAGAAAACCTATTGTCGCGTCGGCGCGCGGGAGCGCCAAGCGCACGCCAAGCTCAGCGCTGCCGAACGCCGCCCCTGCCGAAACCGCAACTTCTGCGCCTCGACTCCTGATTGACCGCCTGAGCGGCCCGGAAACGGTCGTTTCGGGCCGTTTCCCGGCCCTTTTCGCCCCCCCAACCGCCGCTACGCCGCCGCTTGCGCCGCCAGCCCGCACTCCGGCCCACGACGCCAGACCAGCCGGATCCAAGCCGCAATGTTGTACGCCAAAACCCCCCACAAAAGCTCCGATCGCGCCTTCCGCAGCCCTCGTACTCGAAACTTGCGCACCCCCAATCGCTCTTTCAACCAGGCGTTCGGAAACTCCGCCGTCTCGGACCGCTTGCGATACGCCGCCCGCCCACGCTCGCTCTCCATCCAGCGCCGATGTTTCGCCATCACCGCGTTCTCTTCGCTGCGGCTCAACGTTCGATGACCGCTCTTGGGGCAGCACTTGTGTCGCTGTGCGCATTCGCGACAATCAGATGCTTTTGCCTGATACTGCCGATATTTGCGCTTCCGCTTCAGCGACGATCGCTGATACGTCAAGGTCCGCTGGGCCGGACACAGAAACGTGTCCGTCGCCTCGTCGTAGATGAAAAACTTCGGCGCGTAGCGCGGCCCAATTCCCGCCGCTTTCAACGCCGCCTTCGAGCCCTTGTCCGGCGCCGGCGCCGGCGTCGCGTATTCGATTTCAGCGGCTGCCAGCGCCTCGATGTTGGCCTGGTTGGCGTAGCCCCCGTCCGCTAACACTTGCTTCGGGGTTCGCTCGAAGCGCCCTTCCACATCGTCCAGCGTCGGGGTCAGCTGGCCCGCATCGGAGGCGTTGTTGGTCAACTCCACGCCGACCACGATCTTCTCTTTGGCGTCGGTCGCCAGCTGCGCGTTGTAGCCGAGTCCCCAACCGCCGTTGGATTCGTGTTGCGGGCGCGCTTCCGGCTCGCTCTCGCTCACCCGCGCCTGGCGTCGTTGCTCTTCGTCGCGCTTGCCCGCTTCGACCTTGGGCAGTTCCTCCAGCGCCTGCTCCATCCGCTCGACTCGCTCCCGCAAGGTCCGCTTACGCGCCGCCTGACGCCGCCGATTCGAACCTTCGTCGTCGGCTTCTTCCGAGAGTTGACGCACCGCTTCGCGCGCTTGTTCGAGATGCCGCTCGAGCGTCGGACGCCTGCGTTGCGACCCGCCCGAGGCTTGCGCCCGGATCCGCGTGCCGTCGACGGCCACCTGCTCGAGATCCACCAGCCCCTCTTGACTCAGCAGCGCCAATACCTGTGTCAACAAGTTCTCGAGAGCTTTTGAGTGGAATACCCGAAAATCCGAAAGAGTGTGATGATTGACGACCGCCATGCCGCACAACCACTCCAACTCCGGCCGATAGCGGCTTTGACGCGCGATCTCACGCGCCGAGCTCATCCTTTCCGAATACGCCCAGATCCAGATCGCGACCAGCAACCGCGGATCCCATGCCGGCCGCCCGGCGGACTCCTTGCGGGTTTCCAGATGAGCAGCGAAGCCGGACAGGTCGAGCATGCCGCTCAGCTCCCAGATGGCGCGCACCAGATGGTCGGCCGGCACGAGCCGTTCGACGTCGATCGCGGCATAGGTGAATTGGTCGCGATTGGGCTGTCGCAGCTGCAGTTGGTCAACGGGCACGGCTTGGCGCGGCTTGGCGGGGCGTTGCTCGAGCTCGACTAAGACCTGTTGTTCGCCCATATAATAAGGGCGTTGGACGCCGCCGCCAAGTTATCCGAACATTCGTTTGCCCTCATGTTTTATCCCATTTTGATCCACTCGCGCCATTCCGAACCGCCCCAGGGGAGCTTCGGCGGCCACGACGGGTTTATTTCACAGCCCCTCAGCAAGCGGTTGCCCGCAGTTGCGAAAACCGCTCCCTCACGGTCGCGGCTCCGGGGCGGCCGTTTTCATCCCTTTGGTGGGCCGTCAGGCCCATGGGAGCGGGTTCCGCATTCAGATCGCGCCTGACTCGCACTGCAAAGGCCCTAAGTGAAGAGTATTGGAGTTTGCGATCGATTGCACCATGACGCCGAGGTGGAGGAGAATGACCAACCATGAGAATTCGGGTGACTCTCTGCGTATTGGCCGCCGCCGTCGGATGCGGCGGCCCGAGCTTTACCACAGGCCCGACGATCGCCCCGAATCCAAACCCTGCCGTTCCCCAGGCCGCGGTCGTCAAGTTCGCGGCGAGCGGGCCCGTCGAGACGACCCTGGCGATCTCGACAGGCGAACATTCGTGGCAGCTGAGATACGACAGCTCGAAGGCCCCGTCGGCGGGCCTGCCGGTGATCGGTCTCTATCCCGCGGCCGAGCACGAAGTTACGGTCACGATCCGCGACGAATCCGGGGCTGAATCGAGCTCTGGGCCGCTCGCGTTTACGTCACCGCCGATTCCGAACAGCCGCGAAGACTTCCCGCCGGTCAACGTCACCGTGAACAAGGCGGGCGAGCTCGAACCCGGATACGTTCTGTTCAACCCCCGGCGCCGTCGCCCGGGGCTGCAGAACCTGAAATTCGGCTCGAGCTTCGGGATGCTGCTGATTGTGGACTACCAAGGGACGCCGCTGGGGTACTACAACAACGATTCGCGAATCAGCGACTTCGAAATCCTCGACAACGGAAATATTGTCTACGTCACACAAGACTTTCGTGTAGTCGAGATCGACTGGCTGGGCAACGTCGTGCGCCAGTGGTATGCGGCCAACCGTCCGCAAGGCGCGCAGGAAGGGGCCATCAAGGTTGGAGAGACCGACACGTTCCACCACGAGATCGACTCTCTTCCCAGCGGCAACCTGGTCGTGCTGGGTTCGGAGTGGCGCGAGGTCGACAACTACTACACCGACGAATACAACAAGAATGCGCCGCGCAAAACCCAGAAGGTTGTCGGCGACGTGATTGTCGAGTTCGAACCCGACAGCGGGGAGGTCGTCTGGACCTGGAAGGCGTTTGACTACCTCGACCCTTTTCGAATCGGTTACGAAACGTTCGCCGGATACTGGGGGCGGCGCGGATTCCCCGGGATGATCGACTGGAGCCACGCCAACAACTTGCTTTACGACGAGTCAGACGATTCGTTCATCGTTAACTTCCGCTACCAAGCCGCGGCCGTGAAGATCGATCGGGCGACGAAGGAAATCAAGTGGATCTTCGGCGAGCCGACCGGGTGGGGCGAGCATTCCGACAAGGTGTTCAAGATGGAGGGCGACGGGCGCTGGCCTTACCATCAGCACTCGCCCACGCCGACCCCCAACGGTACGCTGCTGGTCTTCGACAACGGCAACTACCGCCGCCGGCCCTTTGACAAACCGCTACCGCCGAACCAGACCTATAGCCGAGCCGTAGAGTACTCGCTAGACGAAGAAAACCGGGTCGTGCGCCAGGTATGGGAGTCGGAGGAGCAAGGGCCGGATTCGGTTGTGACCTTCGCGATGGGAGACGTCGAGTGGTTGCCCCAGACCGAAAATGTGCTCGTCGCCTACGGCTTCGTCATCGCGCCAGAGGATGTCAGCAGCGGAAGGTTCCAGTGGGTGGGCTCGAATGCTTTCCATTCGTGGACGCGGCTGCGGCAGTTCAAGCGATCGAATCCTCCCGAGGTCGTCTGGGAGATCGTTCTGGACGATCGCGAGGATGAGGATCCGATCAGCTGGGCGCTGTTTGGCGCCGAGCACATCCCGAGCTGGGAGGTGATGCGGACGGGCAAGTGAGAGATTTCATGGCCTGTTCGGCGACCTGGAGGGATGAAAACGGATGTCCCGGAGCCGCGACCGGGAGGAAGCGGGTGCCCGAGCGTGAGGCTCAAGTGGCTCACTCGAGCAACCGCTCCCTCACAGTCGCGGCTCCGGAGCCCGACAGTCACCCACCAGCCGGGTCGGGTTTTCGACGGATTTTAGTGCAGCGTTACGCGGGGGCGCCAACGAACGTCTTTCCCTGCATGCGCCCGACCTTGTTGTTGATGGTTGCGTTCTTCGCCGTCAGCGGCCTTACCGCCCAAGATCCTGGCAGCTCTGAGCCTCCGCCAGCCGAGGCGCCTGCATCCGAGCCTTCGGCCGAGACCCCCGCCGCACCGGAAGGCTCGGCCGACCGCACGCGCCTCAATCTGCTCGGCGAAGTCAACAGCGCCAGCGGCGAGAGTCGCCGCAACGAGAACGTGCGCCTTACGCTGATCGACAACAACGTGCTGCGCGAGCTCAACACGCGCATGGGCACGACGGCGACCGTGGTCAACGACTTCAAAGTCGATCAGAGCTATTGGGGGACCGAGTTCGGCGGACAGCCTAGCCGCGCCTTGCATCTGCCGCCGGTACGCGGCAATGAGATTCACGGCAACGTGTATTGGTCCCACGACAACAGTATCTTCCGGGCTCGCAAGTTCTTCCTTGTCGGCGACGTGCTCGGGGCCCGCAGAAACAACTACGGCTTCACCGTCACTACGCCCGTGTGGAAGGGCGCCGCGTTTACCATCAGCGGCAGCCAGGGGAGAGACCGCGGCCAAGAGAACGGCGACGTGCTGGTGCCGGCGGCCGACGAGCGCACGCCGCTCGCGACCGACCCCAGAATCCGTTCGGTTGTCGAAGCCATCCTAGCCACCTACCCGGACGAGTTGCCCAACCGCACCGACATCAACCCGCGGGCGCTCAACACCAATGCGCCTCAAAACATCAACAACAACCGCATCAGCGGCACGCTCGATCAAAGCCTCGGGGACGACGATCGGCTCACCTTCCGCTACGGTTTCGTCGGGCAAAGGGTCGAGGCCTTTCAACTGGTCCCCGGACAGGCGCCCGACACGACCACCCGCAACCACCAGGCGCGTATCACCTGGAGCCGCGCCTGGACGCCGAACACGACTTCGGAATTCACGATCGGTTTCGATCGCGTCGGATCGCTGCTGATTCCGGATGAATCCTCCTTCGGTACTTGGATTCGTGTTGGGCAAGAGCTTTCGTCGCTGGGGCCGCCCGGCCGCTTCCCCGTCGATCGCGCCCAGAACACCTTCCGTTACGCAGGCCGCCTACGGAACACCAGCGGTAAACATACGCTGACCGCGGGGTTCGAGCTGAATCGCCGCCAGGTCAACGGCAGCGAAGTCCTGCAACATCGCGGCCTGTTTATCTTCCGCCGCAATTTCGGGCGCGACGCCGTCGAGAATCTGCTTCACGGGACTCCCAGCAGCTACACGGTCGCGATCGGCGATGTCCATCGCGGGTTCCGCAAATGGTTCTCGCAGTTTTATGTCGGCGACGAGTGGAAGGCCACGTCCAACCTTACCGTTAGCATGGGGTTGCGCTGGGAACCTGTGATGCGTCCCACGGAGGTCGATAACCTCACGACCGTCCCGTACTCGTCCGACCTGAACAACTTCGCTCCACGCTTCGGCCTGGCATACCGGCTGCCGGGCCGCTGGGGCGTACTGCGCAGCGCTTACGGGCTCAACTATGGCGAGATCTTCATTTCTACCTATCACCAGGCTCGTATCAATACGCCACAGGTCCTCACTGTAGAAGTGGCGGCGCCGGATCTGGCCGACCCGCTCCGGGACCTTACTCCTGCTGACCTCGATCCCAACGCGCGCAGCTCGACCTTCGACATCGCTCCGGACCTGAGCACTCCCTATTCGCACAACTACAACTTTTCGTGGGAGCTGACGATGGCCCAGGACACGACCCTCGAGCTGGGCTACATCGGCAGCCGCTCGCACCGCCTGCTGGCGATGTGGTTTCTCAACCGCGCCCGCGCGGTCGAGGGCATTCCACAAACAACCCGCACCGTCAATCAGCGCAGGCCCGACTCGCGCTTTTTCGAGGTCCGGCATCTCACCAACGGGTCGCGAGGCTATTTCGATGCGGCCAAGGTGACACTGCGCGCCCGAGGCCGGGGCGTCAATATTCTAGCCTCGTATTGGTTCAGCAAAGCGATCGACCTGGGCGGCAACTATACCAACACCGCCGCCAACGCCAACCGCAGGCAGACCGAGAGCCCCACGGAGTTCGACAACCACAACGAGCTGCGAGGAGTCAGCAACTTCGATTCGCCTCACGCCATGTTGTGGAACGTCAGCTACCAGACGTCGCAACTAGCGGGCCGGGCCGGCTGGCTGCGCGGGATTTTTGGAGGTTGGCAGCTCAGCACGGTGTTCCTGGCCAAAGCGGGAACTCCGTTTTCAGTTAATGCGGGCTCGGACGGGCCGGGTTTCGGCAACGTCGACGGCCAGCAAAGCGACAACCCGATTCTGCTTGACCCCTCGATCCTGGGCCGGTCAATAGACCATCCGGATACGTCTTTCGCACAGCTGCCCCGCTCGGCGTTTCGATTCATCAACCCAGGCGAGCTACGCGGCAATCTGGGCCGCAACACGTTCCGCCGAGACGGTATCTTCAATATCAACATGGGGCTATCGAAGCGCTGGACGCTCAGCGGCGACAAAGCGCTGCTGCTCCGGGCTGAGGCGCTAAACGTGTTCAATCATCCGCAGTTCGCCGCCCCCGGGTCGAGCCTGACCGGCCGCAACTTCGGCGCCATCAACAACACCCTCAATGACGGCCGCACGTTCAATTTTACTCTGCGGTTTGCATTCTGAACCAGGTTCACGCTGAGGTACAGCTTCGAGGCTGCGGCGCCTAGCGATGGAACAAGTCGTTCACCGGCAGAACGAACCCAGGGAGGATCTCGCTCTCTTCGAGCGTATCGGGGCCCCGAACGTCTCGCCGCCCACCCGAGTCATAGACCGAAACTTTCTGCAGGTCGCGAAACACTACCCAGACCGCTCGTGAGCCGGCGGCCAAAAGCTGCTCGACTTTGCGCTCAAATTCCTCGACTCTGTCGGTCGGAGAAACGACCTCGACGGCGAGGTCAGGGGCTCCTGGAACCACTGCCGGATCATCTTGCACAATCGTCAAGCGATCCCGAACGATGAATGCCAAATCCGGTCGTCTGACGGTATCCTCGCCTAGTCGAAAATCTTGTTCGAGAACCGCTTCACCCAGCGGATTCGACTCGAGAAAACGGTCGAGTTTACTGTAGATTCGATCGCGCAGCCTGTTGTGGCCGTAGCGCGCTCCCATCGCGTCCTCCTCGCCATATCGCGGAGTGAGAGCGCCGTCACTGAGCTCGAAACGCCGCCACTGCTCGTCGGGCAGCGATTCGAACTGCTCAACCGACACCAGCGTTTGGGTCGCCCCCATAGGGACTAGTATAAGTGTCGGGTAACGTCGAGGAGCCAAGCGGGTCGCACTTGCTTCTTCGTCAACAAGCCGCTTAGCGTCCACTTGCCGATCACCGACATCCCCGACGAGGAAGTCACGATCGCCGAGTTCATCAAAGCGAACCTGCCTGACTACGCGACCGGCCACTTTGGCAAGTGGCGCCTCAAGGGCGGCGGCCCTTCACGCCACGGCTACGACGAAGGCGACGGCGCGACCGGCAACAGGGAAGGATTTCAAGGTCCGCCGAACCCGAAGCGCATCTACGGGGTCAACGATCGGTCGCTTGCGTTCATTGACAAGCAGGCTGCGGCAGGCAAGCCTTTCCTGTTGCAAATGTCGCACTACGCGGTCCACACGCCGATCCAGGCTCGTGGGGAAACCATTGAGGTCTACAAGGCGCGCAAAGGTGGAGCTCACAGCAACGCCGGCTATGGCGCGATGACCGAGAACCTTGACGAATCGCTCGCCGCGGTCATGGCCAAGCTCGAAGAACATGGAATCGCTGACAACACCTACGTTGTCTACACCTCGGACAATGGTGGCGAGAACACGGGCAACGCCACGAACAACACGCCACTGAAGCTCGGCAAGACCCACACCTGGGAGGGAGGCATCCGCGTTCCACTTATCGTTCGCGGTCCTGGGATCGCGGCCGGTGCGTCGAGCGACGTCGTGGTGAACGGCTACGACCTTTTCGCCACTATATCTGAACTGCTCGGCATCGCTGCGCTGCTCCCCGCGGACCAAGACGGTGGTAGCCTGGCGCCCGTGTTGCTCGCCGGGGCGGACGTGGTCGAACGCGCCTCCGGCGACTTCATCTGGTACTACCCGCACTACCGCAACATGAAGGGAGTCTTCCGCCAGGCAGCCATTCGCTCGGGAGACTACAAGCTCGTGAAGTTCTACGAGAAGGGCGACCTCCACCTCTACGACCTATCGAAGGACCTCAGCGAAGCCAACGACCTCGCCGAAAGCATGGCGGACAAGGCGGACGATCTGCACATGAAGCTCAACGCCTATCTGGCTGCGGTAGGGGCGAAGATCCCGACGCAAAATCCCGACTACGACCCCAAGAACGACCTAGGGATAACGGGCGGGCCGATGAACTTCGGGCGTCCGCCGCCGCGGGGTCCAAGGTAGCGGGCCCAATTAGCGCCGGACTAGGCACAACCGTCCCGAACCGTCGCTCGCGGCGGTGGAACTCGGCGATGGCGTCGTGGAGCTCCACAGCGCCGAAATCCGGCCACATCGTATCGCTAAAGATCACCTCAGCATAGGCGCAGTCCCACCCGAATAGGTCGCTGAAGCGCTTCTCGCCGCCGGTGCGAATCGACAGATCGACATCCGGAGTGCGCTCATCATCGTGAACCGCCGATTCGATATTGCGCTCAAACGTCTCGGTCTCGCTTTGTGGTCGCTTCCAGTTGTCGGATGAGAAGGCGTAGAGCGTCAGCGTTCTCACTCCCTGGTCGAACGCCGCCTCGATGGTGCGCTGAACCGCCTGGCCGCCGGCGCGGTGGCCGACCGCCCGGGCGTGGCCGCGGCTCTCGGCCCAGCGGCCGTTGCCATCCATGATGATGGCGACGTGAAGGGTGGATTTGAGTGCTTGTAAAGTACTTGTCATTGTAAAGATTATTTCCAAAAAAAGGGGCGCTTCAGCGCTTCCGGGCCGCCTCGATGACGGCTTCCATGTGTTCCAGATAGCGCGCCAGCTCGCTAAGGCCTCTCGCCGTGAGTCGATAGGTTGTTTTCGGCATGCGCTTTTCGAAAGTCTTTTCGCAGGAGATGTACTCAGCCTGCTCGAGCTTGCGGCAGTGCACGCTCAAGTTGCCGTCGGTGAGCTGTAACACCTGCTTGAGCTCGCGAAATGTCTGTTCACCGCCGGCCGCAAGCGCACTGACGATCGCCAGCCGCGTGCGCTCATGGATCAGAGGATCGAGTTGGAGGGCTTTTGAGCCGCGGACGGGTTCCGGGGCCTTTTGAGCTTGGGATTTCGCCGCCGCCGGCTTGCGGACCGCGTTGGATCTAGCCGCCATACTCTTCACCTCGCCGCCGAGGCGACGTGCCGGAGCCGCGACCGGGAGGGAGCGGTTGTTGCGAGTTCAGGCAACCGCTTGCTTCCGCGCGCGGCTCCAAGCGCCGTGGCAAGCTAGCCGCCATACCGCCTCGTCACGATTAGTCCGAAGACAAGATGAAACCCGCCGAATCCGAGAGCCAACAGAAAGTTGTGCCACTCAACTGGGCCAAACAGCGCCACCAGACCCAGCAGCATGAAAGAGACGCCCATTGCGGGAACCAAGCGAATCGAAAACGCTCCGCCGGTGGCAATCCCGCAGCCGTACAGCAGCAACCAGATTCCAGGGACAGGCCACATCACGCCTTGTTGGTAGAAGGCTGCCGTCAGTGCCGCCCCAGCTACCAGCGGCGGCGCCAGGCCCAGGGCGAAGTTGCGCAACGGCCGGAGCGAGGCTGGAGTTTCGACTCGCCGCATCTTGTGGGCCGTCGTCAGGGCGGCGATCGAGACAGCCAAGCAGGCTTCGGCTAGCCAAACCGCCAGCCAGGCCCCGTCGGTCGCTTGGCGCGACGCGAACCAAGCCGCGACGAGCGCGGTGACGCCGACCGCCGCCGTCCCGCGCCCGGGAAGCGACGTGAATACGGCCGAGCGCTCCATCGTTTCGCGGATGAAGCGCAGGTTGTCGGCCGCTCTTTCGTCAATCGCGATTGGCGGGGAAGCCATGGGCCTAGGCTACAACGAACCCCAACGTACGTCAAGTACTTTGTGGCGACAAGTGCATGCCGCATTGGGAGCGCCCACGATACATTGGGCTTGAGCGTGGGCCTATTCGACTCCACAAACTCGGCGACCTTGAGTCGCGGCCGTCTCCGGTTCTTTCCGGTGATCCCCGGCCGGTTCGAATTCGCCGAAGCCGTCCGCGAAGAGATCAAGCGCGAGCCTCCCCACGTCATCGCCGTCGAGCTGCCCGCGACGCTCGAGCAGCCCTATCTTCGGGCGGCTGAACGGCTGCCCGAGATGTCGATCATCATCTACGACGATGAGGCTGATGAACGAGCGGTCTACGTCCCCGTGGAGCCGACTGACGCGTTCGCGGAGGCGCTACGGCTCGCCAAGGAACGTGAAATCGAGACTGCCTTCCTCGACCCCGACCTCAGCGAGCGCCCGCACCTCGCCGAGTCCTATCCGGACCCCTACGCCATCTGTCGGGTCGGCCTCGGGAAGTACATCGAAAGCTACCGCCTGCACTCGAAAAAGAGCCACGAAGCCGGCGTCCATGCCGAGGGCGTGGCTTGGAAGTTACAGGGCTGCGACCCCGAAGCCGAGATTCTGGTCGTGGTTTCGCTGAATCTGCTCGACCCGCTGCTCGACGCGATGCAGCGTCCGCAGACCCAGCCGATGCGGAAGGTCCGCCGCAAGGGCGTGCGCGTCCTTAACCTCCATCCCGACTCGCTCCCAGAGTTGTGCTCGGACATCCCCTTCCTGCAGGCGGCCTACGAAGCCCGCCGTAGCGGCAAGATTCCCGAGCCCCCCAAGGCTGTGCGGGTGGAGAGGACGCTATTCGGGCTGGGAGTGCTCGACCCGCCCAGGATGAGCCCCAAAGACGCCGCCCTGGCTGAAGTCGCGCAAGCGGATCTCGACCGCCCCGGCGCGCATCTCCGAATCTTGGGCGTCGCCGAAATGCTCTACGAGAAAAAGACCGGCGAAACGGTGGCGCATTGGCAGCGCCGGACCTGGGCGCGCTACAGCCGCAACCTGGCCCTGGCGCAAGGGCGGCTCCTGCCCTCGCTATTCGACTTGACCGTGGCCGCGCGTTCCATCGTCGATGACAACTTCGGTTGGGAATACTGGGACGCCGCCGCTTTCTACCCTCACCAAAAAACCGAGACCGACCTGGCCACCGTGAAGGTCACTGGCGAACAAATGTGGCTCAATTCCCGGCGGATTCTGCTGCGCCCCCGAGTGGGCTCGAGCAAGGGCAAGCCGCGTCCGTTGGGCCTCAAGGGCCGCAAGCGCGAAAAAACTCCCGGCGAGTGGAAGAGTCAATGGACGCCGGGCGGCATCTGCTCGTATCCCCCCGAAGACCTGAAAATCGAAGACTACGGCCTGTATCTGAAAAAGAAGGGCAAGAGCCTGCTTTCGGAAGAGCGCTCGCGCACCGAGCCGTTCTCGACCTCGCTGCACGACGGCATCGACATCCGCGAGACGCTCCGCAACTGGCACGACGGCAAGAAAATCTATGTCCGCGAAAACCAGAAGGTGGCCGGCGATGTCGGCGCCGTGATTGTCATCTTCGACGAAGACCGCGACAACCGCTACTCCTACTGCATGACCTGGTTGGGGGAGCATCAAAACGAGTCCGACATGGCGTTCTATGCCACCAACCCGTTCGACAACGTTGTCGGACCCGGCATCGGGCGGGCGGAATACGGCGGGCTGCTCTTGTCACTGCCCTCTCGACGCATGCTGGACGACGTCTGGACCGACCGCGACTACTCCTTCGCTGAATCGAAGCCCGAGACGCTGCTGCTCGCCGCGATCGACTATTCGCTCGAGAAGATGATCGTATACGTCGCGCCCAAGCCCCCGCGCTCGGTCTTTCGCTCGATTGCCGCCCGGTTGGGTCGCAAAATCATCTACATTCCTAGAGGGCAGCTCTCGCCCACGGCGCTGAAGAAGCTGCGAGTCATGCACGTTCTCGACAGCCACGACCGGCGCGAGACCGCGAAGGAATACATTTGGTAGAGTACCTCTGTACACGATTCCTGCACAGATCCGGCAGGAATTCCGAGCACCCTGCGTGAGCGGGGTGTCTTCCGCTTACAGTTGTGTCTGTCGCCAGGGCTGTTGGAAGACACCCCGCTCACGCAGGGTGCTCGGAAAAAGCGCCGAACCTTTGACCTCTTGGTTCCGGCTCGGTCGGGCTAGGTTGCGCTTGTGACACGACGATCGTTTACAAAGGGCCTCGGGATTGGCGCTGGGGCGGCGCTTCTTGGCGGATGCGCCGAGCCCGCACAGGCCGGCGAATGGCCGCACTGGGGCCTGAATCAAGCCGGCCAGCGTTTCAGCCCTCTCAACCAGATCAACCGTGAGAACGTGGCCGAGTTGGAGCGCGCTTGGGTCCATCACACCGGCGAGATCAGCGACGGGACCGAAAACCCCAGCCGAACCGCCTACGAGTGCACGCCGCTGATGGTTGATGGGCTGCTCTACATAACCACGCCCTACAACCGCTGCCTGGCGCTCAACTCCGAGACCGGCGAGGAGGTCTGGGAGTTCGACCCCCAACTCAACCTAACGAATCGCTACAACCTGTGGGCCAACCGCGGCGCGTCCTATTGGAGACAGGGCGCCGACACGCGAATCGTCTACGGAATGCTGGACGGCCGGCTAGTCGTTTTGGACGCACGGACGGGCAAGCAGCTCCTGACCGTCGAGACCGGAGCGCGGATCACTTCACCGCCGGCGATCTTTGGCGACCTCGCGATCATCGGCGCCAACCGGCCGACGCTGCGGGCCTTTGACATCAAGTCTGGGCTATTGGTGTGGACCTTCCACAAGGTTCCGCCCGATGACAAGGCGGCGCGGGCTACCTGGGCGGGGGACTCCTGGAAGAATCGCCGCGGCGGCGTTGCCTGGACCGTGCTGAGCATCGACCAGGAGCGAGGAATCCTCTATGTGCCGACCGATTCGCCGACGTACGACTACTACGGCGGTGACCGCGCGGGCGACAACCTCTACTCGAATTGCGTCCTAGCCCTGGACGGGGCCACGGGTAAGCTGCTGTGGCATTACCAGGTCACTCACCACGACATCTGGGACTACGACCTGCCCGCCCAGCCCGTCCTGTTCGACATCCGCCGCGATGGAGAAACTATTCCGGCGCTGGCGCAGATCACCAAACAGGGCTTCGTCTTTGTTCTCAACCGGGTCACCGGCGAGCCGGTTTTCGACGTGGAAGAGCGGCCCGTTCCGACCCACGGCGTCCCCGGGGAGGTCCCGAGTCCAACCCAGCCGGTCCCGACCAAACCAGCGCCGTTCGTGCGGCAAGGGATGACGCTGGACGAGTTTTCGACCGTGACGCCCGAGCACAACGCCCTTGCCAGGGAACTCGCTGAAAAGCACCCGCCGGCGCCGCTCTATCATCCAGGTTCCGAGCACGGCACGATGATCTTCCCCTGCAATCAAGGGGGCGGGGAATGGGGCGGCGGCTGTGTCGACCCTCGCGCAGGCGTGTTCTACGTGAACGGGACGAACCTGGCCGATATCGTCCTGCTCGAGCGCAGAGAGGAGGAGCTGACGACTCCGGCGACAGGGCGCGAGCTGGTGACCCGCGAGGGGTTGCAAAAGAGCGTCACCTACCGCAGGCGCCACATCGAGATCCGTCAGAGCAAGTACTGGCACCCGGAAAAGCTCTGGCCCTGCCAGCAGCCGCCCTGGGGAGTGCTGACGGCGATCGATATGGTCACCGGCGAGCACCGCTGGCAAGTCCCGTTGGGGATCGTCGACGAGCTCGTCGAAAAAGGCATCCCGCCGACTGGGACGATCAACATGGGCGGTCCGATTGTCACCGCCGGCGGGCTGATTTTCATCGGCGGCAGCAATGACGAGCGCTTCCGAGCGTTTGATGCTGAAACCGGGAAGGAGCTTTGGGTGACCCGGCTTGAGGGCAGCGGGCACGCCAACCCGATGACCTACCTTGGGCCGCAGTCAGGGAAGCAATTCGTCGTCATCGCGGCCGGCGGCGGCAACAAGCTCAGTCACAAATTCACCGACGCGCTCGAGGCCTACGCGCTACCCTCATAGTAGTAGCGCTTGTTGATGCGGTTGATTGCTTGGATTCTTTTCGCCCTGGCAGCGGTCTCGGGCCTCGTTGCTCAAGATCCGACCGTTGAGGGGTTGCTGCGCGACGGCTTGGTTGCGCTCCAGGAGGAGAAACTCCCGGAGGCCCGCTCGAAGCTTGAGGCCGCTTCAAAGCTCGATCCCGAAGACGGCCGAATTTGGCTCGGGCTCGCGGAGGTGTATCGGCTCTCGGAAGAGACCAACAGCGCCGAGGATGCGATCAGTAAGACGGGCGAGCTGTCCGGCGAGAAGCCCGAGCTGCTGCGCGGTATGGCCTTCTACTTCGACAAAGCCGGCGATCCAGGTCGGGCGGCGAAGGCTTCGGCCCAATACGCGCGAAACTACCCCGACGATCCTGAGCCTTTCGAAAGCGCCGCGGCGTATTACCTGGAGGATGGCCAACCTCAGCTAGCCATCGAGTTCGCGCTGAGCGCGCTCGAGCGCCGTAAGGCCGCGCCAACCTACAACATTCTGGGGAAGGCCTACTTCGCTCGGGACGGCTTTGATGAAGCGATCGCGGCCCTGCGAGAGGCGGTTCGGTTGCAACGCTACAACGAGACGTTCCACGTTGACTTGGGCGAAACGTTGCTCGCGGCTGAGCAGTTTGACGCCGCGCTGAAGGCCTTCCAGGATGCGCGCACGGTGTTCGACAAGAGCGCCCGAATCGAGCTTGGCCTGGGCCGGGTCTTCCACTCGCTGAAGCGATTTGAGCAGGCCGCGACTCACCTCGAGCGCAGTCTCGAGCTCGATCCGGAGGCCGATGAGCCGCGGGAGCTTCTCGCGAAGGTCCGCGCCGAGCTTGGAGCGAATTCCCTGGCGCAGGAATCGCGCTAGATCGCTGGAACCAGATCGGTTCGTGCGAAATCGTTACCCTTGAACAGCAGCGGAGCGTGGAGCGATTTAGCGAGAGCGTATGAGAAGCAGTCGCCGAAGTTGAGTCCGCCCTTGCGGCCCATGCCCTTTCCGTATTTTGCGAAGGCGTCGAGGGCTAATTGAACTTGGCTCGGTGACACCCCTTCAACACGGATCTCTGACCCAAGAAAAAGATCGAGCTCATGGCGACCGGCCGGGCCGAATCGGCGAAGCATGACCACGCCGATTTCGATCACAGTTGCTGCTGAAATCACAGGTTCGTCCGCATCAACGATGGCTTGCCGAAAGGCCGGTGCGTCCGGTTCTTTAAGCAGAATGGCCATGATGGCCGAGGAGTCGACGACGGTCACTTCGGGAGACCGTCTTCGTCGTACATGTCATCCATAATCTCGTATAACGACCTGGGATCAAGCGCCGGGAGGTTTTCGAGCTCGTCCGCAATATCTCCCATCCGCTTGTAGAAACGCTGCTTGTCGCGCTTCTCGCGATCCAAGCGCTCTCGAATCGCCGTCGTCACCGCCTGACTCATGCTCTCACCCGTCCTCTTGGCGAGTTCAGCAGCCAACTCACGGGCTTCGGGATTCTTGATGTTGAGCTGCACGGTAGAACTCCTGCTCGCATTCTACCAACGCCGGATTCTAGAACACGCTGAAGCAAAACACCGCGTCGGAGCCTTCAGGCGTTAGGCAATACTCGCCAGCGGCCAAACTTCCGTCCACTCGCATTCTGGTGAGGCCCTCTTCGACCGGAAAAATGTCCATGACAATCGGCTGCGCCACCGTCTTCTTCTTCTTCTTCACCAAAATCTCGCGGCGGCCGTTAATCTTTTCGAACGCATGCAACTGCAACAAGCGGGGGTCGATCGACTCCGAGCGGAACAGGAATTCCGGGGCCGCCAGCGGCGTCTTGGCGCTCGATTCGGTGCCGTTGACGTAGTAACGCAGCTCCTTCTTGTCTTCTTGAATCACAGCCTCGCCCACCTCTGTTTCAAGCAAGCTCGTCGCGTGGATGATGTAGGGCACATCGGGCTTAGGCGGATTCGGCAGCCCGAGCTTATTGGTTTCGGCCGCTGAAACGCACAGCGCAAACAGCAGAAGCGGGGCAAACGTACGCATGCCCTGCATTTTAGCGCCGTGGTCAGATTACCCGCATCGAGGTTCTGGTTCGATCCATTGACCACCTGCAGATTTCCGCCGACCGGTTTTGCCAGGATGTTCTTGCGCAGCATTGGGTGAAGCCGGCATTTTCGACCCTGAGCCGCGGACTTTCCGTCCGCGGCTCAGGGTCGGGCTCTTTGCTGTTCGTAGGAACTCGCTACATCTGCCGTCTGGAGGTGAGCCCAGTCAGCAGTTCCGAGTCGGGACAGGTATGTTGGAAGGGCGGTGATAGCCCGGCGAGTATTCGTGGACCGAATCGACGGCGACATCGCATTCGTCTCCGCTGACCGTGCGCACCACCTGTCCCGGGTCGTTCGCCTTCAACCGGGTGAAATCGTTGAGGTTTCCGACTTCCAGCGAGTCTTCCGAGCGAGGGTCGGGCGAATCGCCGCCGACTCGGTCGCGTTTGAGTTGATCGAGGAGGCTCAGGCGCCCGAGTTGGGGGCGGAGATCGCACTCTGGATCCCGATCGTCAAGTTTCCTCGGTTCGAATGGGCGCTAGTGTAGTGCGCCAGCCAGATTGCAACTTATTGTCGGACGTCTTCGAGCCCCGTCAGGGGCGGCATAACAGTAGCCCCCAGCGCAAGCTGGGGGTGTTGATAGTCTACGAGCCTCCTCCGCCTCTTCCGAGCCCTTGTATTCGCGCTCGGCGGCGCGAATACAAGGGCTCGGAAGACAATACAAAGGGACCCGCCGGTCCTATTTTCCCCCAGCTCGTGCTGGGGGCTACGGTTATGCCGCTCCTGAAGGAGCTTCGGGCTCCGAATATCCAGAAGCCGGTCTGGAGAATATGTTACGGGATTAGTGACGACCTACACTAGAGAAAGCCGTCGAGCTCGGCGCCGCGACAATCGGAGCGCTGGCAGCCGAGCGGTCGGACCCGCGGCTAGTTCAGGCCACCCCAAAGCGCATGGATCGCTGGCGACGGCTCGCCGAGGAAGCGGCCCAGCAATCGCGTCGCTTAGCGCCGCCCGAAATCCTCGGCCCGCGACGGCTCAACGAGATCGAGCCGAGCGGCCAAAGCCTCTTCCTCGACTTCGACGGCGCTCCCCTCAAAGAAGCGCTAGACTCCACGTCTCAAGCCGTCCTTGCCGTCGGCCCGGAAGGCGGCTGGGGCAATCATGAAAGAACCCAAGCCGTCGCAGCGGGATGGCGCCCGGCGCGCCTCGGCGTGACCGTGCTTCGCTCCGAAACAGCCGCCGTCGCCGGACTCGCAACACTGTCCCACCTCATTGGCGCCTAGGCGCCCCAGCTATACTTGGTGACAGACGTGGACCCGTCGATCACGCTGGTCATTCCCGTCTACAACGGCGAGTCGCACATCGGGAAGTGCCTGGAGCGGGTTGCGCTGTCAACCGCTCAACCGGACGAGATCATCGTTGTCGATGATTGTTCGAGCGATCGCTCGGCCGCAATCGCCGAAGCCGCCGGCGCGCGGGTCTTGCGGACCCCCGAACGCTCCGGACCCGCTCGTGCCCGTAACCTTGCGGCGGCTGAGGCCCGGGCCGAGATCATTTTCTTCATCGACTCCGACGTTTTAGTCAGCGCCGACACGATCGCACGCGTCGGCGGCGCTTTCGCACGGGACGCCGAGTTGGACGCCCTAATCGGTTCCTACGACGACTCGCCCGATTCGCCCGACTTCCTTTCGCAGTACAAGAACCTGATGCACCATTTCGTGCATCAACACGGGCATCGAGAAGCCTGCACGTTTTGGAGCGGCTGCGGGGCGATTCGCCGCGAAGTCTTCCAACAGCATGGCGGGTTCGATGAGTCCTACCAACGCCCGGCCGTCGAAGACATCGAACTGGGCTACCGCCTGACGATGGCCGCGTGCAAGGTGATGCTCGACCCCGAGATCCAGGTCAAGCACCTCAAGCATTGGACGTTTTGGGGGCTGCTCAAGACCGACATCTTCGATCGCGGCATCCCCTGGACGGAGCTGATTCTGCGCGACCGGCACATGCCCAACGACCTCAACGTCCAGTTGAGCCAGCGGGTCAGCGTCGCCTTATCATTCGTGTTGTGCGCCTTGGCTTTGGCGGCGGCTATCTACTGGGGCGGTTTGTTCTTGACCCCGCTTTTCGTGCTCCTTTTCCTGGTGCTGGGTCGCTACTGGGGCGAGGCCGTCTCGCAGAAGGATTCGAAGAAGGGCGTCGTTTGGACATCTGTGGTGGTGGCGGCCACTGTTGCCATGTCCGCGGCGAACCACATGTACGGGCTGATACCCCCTTTGGTGCTCGGCTACGGCCTGCTGCTGGTGCACCACCGCTATGAGTACCAAGACGAGCACCGGCGCCGCTACGTTCGCGCAGCCGCTCTGACGTTATCGGCGGTCGTGGCCGGCCTAGCGGTTTTCTACCTTCCGACGCACCCGCTGATCTTCGCGATCATGGCGGTGCTGCTCGTGGTGACGGTCCTCAATACTCAGTTCTTCTTGTTTCTCGCGGCCAAGAAAAACCGGCTCTTCGCGCTGGCGGCGGCGCCGTTTTATCTGCTCTACCATCTCTACAGCGGCATTTCGTTCATCGCGGGCATGGCGAGGTTTGTCTTCATGCGATCGGCTGGGAAAACGAGTCCCAATAAGATCAACGCCAACAAGATCAGCGAAGGAGCTGCATCTTCCAAATGAACATTCCTCGGCGGCGTGGGTTCATCAAGAAGCTTCTTGCTTCGAGCTTTGCCACTCGTCTATTCGGATCTCCTCAGCCAGCCGCAAGAATCACGCGATTCGATCACGTCGCCGCCCCCATGCGCAATACCGCCCAAATGCTGCCCTTCTACCGCGCTTTGGGCTTCAAGGTGAAGGAAGGCGAGCGGATCTGTTCCGTCCATTTCGGTGACAACAAGATCAACTTTCACCGCCCGGCGCTGTGGCAAAGCGGGACTTTCACCCTCCGCGCTCCAGCCGCTGAGCCCCCCTGCGGCGACTTCTGCTTCGTCTGGCAGGGGACGGCCGACGTGTTAACTCAAACGCTTGAGCGCGCCGGCGCCGAGGTGATCGAAGGGCCCGTCTCCCGCCAAGGCGGACGCGACGGCGGCGCGGCCCGCGGGACCAGCCGCTACATTCGCGATCCCGACGGGAACTTGTTGGAATTCATCATCTACTGACGTGGCGCACGGCTGTGCCGTGCCGCCTTCGAGCTGTGCTGCAAGGTCTCTGGCCTCGACGCTACGTTTCGTCTGCTAGGTAGTCACGTGAGCTTCTTGTACCGGGTCAAGCGCTTCTCAGCGTGTCGCTCGCATGCCAGCTCAATCAAGCGATCGAGCAATCGCGGAAGCGCAACCCCGCTCGCCTCCCATAGCTTGGGGTACATGCTGATCGACGTGAAGCCAGGCATCGTGTTGAGCTCGTTCAGCAAGAAACGACCCGTTGACTCCTCCAGAAAGAAATCAACGCGCGCGAGCCCGCAACATTCAACAGCCTGAAAAGCCGCCACCGACCATCGCTGGACTTCCGCCACCTCGTCCGCGGAGAGCCTTGCCGGGATCTCCAACCCGGCGCTGTCGTTCACATACTTCGCCTCGTAGTCGTAGAACCCGTCCGTCGGGATGATCTCGCCGGGAACAGACGCTTCCGGCCTGTCATTCCCAAGAACGGCGCACTCAATTTCACGCCCCACGACGGCTCTCTCGACCACCAGCTTGCGATCGTACTGGGCCGCTCGATCCAGCGCTGCCTTCAATTCCGCCTCGCCGTCGGCCTTCGATACTCCGACCGACGAGCCGAGATTCGCTGGCTTGACGAACAACGGATAGCCGAATCGACCGACGGGCTCTTCCCAACGGTCATCAATCTGGTTCCGCAAGATCGCCACGTGTTCGACGGTCGGCAGCCCGCGCTCGACGAACAGACGCTTCATCACATCTTTGTCCATGCCGCATGCCGAACCCAGGACGCCCGATCCGACATAGGCCGCATCGGCAAGCTCGAGAAGCCCCTGAACCGTGCCGTCTTCCCCGTAAGTTCCGTGCAAGACCGGGAACACGACATCGACGCCGGAAGCCCGCTCAGGCGTGACCGACACCGCCGCCTCGGACAGCCTCTCCCGCCCCTCGGTAGGCAGCAGCTGCGCCGATTCTCCCGCCGTCAGCCAGCGTCCCTCAAGCGTGATCGCAACCGGTACGACCTCGTATTTCCCACGATCGAGAGCCCCGATCACCGAGCAGGCCGAGCGAATGGAGACTTCATGCTCGCCCGAGCGGCCGCCAAACAAGACGGCAATGCGAAGCTTCTTCAAGATTTGATCTTCCCAAAAGCCAATCTTCACCGCCGGTCGGCCGCGACCCGCTTTCTCCGAGCACCCTGCGTCAGCGGAGTGTCTTCCGCTGACAGTTGCGGCGGCCGCCCGGTTGAGGGGAAGACACCCCGCTCACGCAGGGTGCTCGGATGTCCACCCAACCTCCAGCAAACTCAGCCCCAAACCAGCCATCATATAAGGCCAATGAAACCGAACAAACTCAACCAAGTCGTCGCCTCCGGCAGAATCCCCGTCGGGCACATGATCTGGGAGTTCGGCGCCCGCGGGATCGCGAGGGTGCTCGACAACACCGATCTCGACTTCGTGATCATCGACATGGAGCACACCGGCTTTGGCCGCGAAAGCGTGGCCGATCTGCTGGGTTGGTTTCGTGGCACCGACATAGCGCCCTTCGTCCGCGTCCCCCAGCGGCTCTATCACTTCATCGCCGGGACGCTCGACGCCGGGGCGCTGGGAATCATGGTCGCCAACGTCCAAGACGCCGACGAAGCGCGCGAGGTCGTTAGCGCCGCAAAGTACGCCCCGCTGGGAAATCGCGGGGTCGGCTTGGGCGGCGCCCACACCGACTACACCGCCCCGGACCCGGTCAGCTACTTCGCGGAATCGAACCGCAATACGACGATCATCTGTCAGATCGAATCGGTCAAGAGCGTCGAGAACGTCGAAGCCATCGCCGCAACCGAAGGGGTGGACATCGTCTGGGTGGGGCACTTCGACCTGACCCAGACGATGGGCATCCCCGGCCAATTCCAGGATCCGCGGTTTCTCTCAGCCCTTGACCGCGTGGTCGCCGCGGCCAAGGACAAAGGCATCCGCGCCGGCATCCAGCCCGGATCGATGGCGCAGGCCGAACAATGGCTCGCGATCGGCTTCGACGTGATCTCGTGGAACACTGACCTCGGGGTCTACTCCAGAGCCCTAAAAGGCGACCTTGCCGAGCTTCGCGGAAAGATCGACGGGCTCTAGCCCCTGGAGCGCGTTGATCTCCGGCGCCGGGCGTATGATGCGGCGAGCATCTGAACAGACGAGTCCATTTTCCCGGGGGACTGAGCCCCGCGACGGTGTCGCGGGGTTGCGAGGCGAAATCGAACAAAAGAACGTGGAGAGCCGACGCCAACCGGCGCGCTTTCGAGACGTTCGCCAATAACGTCGGAATGCCGCCAAGCAAGACAGGGCAGCCGTCGGTTTCGCACAACGCAGGCCAATTCGCCACAACCCGCTGGAGCATCGTGGTCGAAGCCGGCCGTCGTTCTTCGCCCAAGGCGGCCCAGGCTCTGGCGACTCTGTGTGGAATCTATTGGTTTCCGCTCTACGCCTACGTGCGGCGCCATGGATATTCGACCGACGACGCCCAGGATCTGACGCAGGAGTTCTTCGTTCGCCTACTGGAGAAACAAACTTTGCAAGTCGCCGATCGCGAGCGGGGTCGCTTCCGGTCGTTCTTGTTGGCGTCGATGAAGAACTTCCTGGCCAATGAGTGGCGTCGCGAGGCGGCGCAAAAGCGGGGCAGCGGGCGAGCGCTGATCTCGTTGGATTTTGACGACGGCGAAAAGCGTTACCGGCTCGAGCCGTCGCATGATCGCACGCCCGAAAAGATCTTTGAACGTCAATGGGCGTTGACGCTGCTGGAACAGGCGCTCACGAAGCTCCGGGGCGAGTTTGACGCGACTGGAAAAACCGAGCTCTTCGACCGCCTGAAGATGTTCCTCGGCGGACAGAAGTCAACCGTTCCCTATCGCGAGCTTGGGGCTCAGCTCGAGATGAGCGAAGGCGCTGTCAAGGTGGCCGTCCACCGCATGCGGCGACGATATCGAGCTCTCCTCCGAGAGGAAATTCAACAAACCATCGGCGCCGCGGAAGATGTCGACGAAGAGCTCCGCCAGTTGTTCGACGCGCTCGCTTCGCAGTGTCTCGTTAAGCACGTCACCAGTCCGGGCTCCAGATCGGCTCGAGGTCGAGGACGAAGCGCGGCAGGACGGGGTCTCCGGATACCGACGCGGGGTTCTCGAGGGTTCGTGCGTCGTTTTCGCTGTAAGCGTCGACGGTGCGGCGTTTCGGGTCGATCATCCACCCGAGGCGCACTCCGGACTCGATCCACATTCGCATCTTCGCCTCGGCGCCGGAGACCCGGTCGGATGGGGAAAGCAGCTCGGCAACGAAATCGGGAACGACCGGGAGCAGGCCCTCTCTCTGTTCCGGCGTAAGACCGGCGAGCCGGCGGCGCTGGATCCACGCGGCGTCGGGGCCGCGCCTGCCGCCGTTCGGCAACTTGAAAATGGTGTCGCTCGCGAAGACCACGCCGGTCCCGTCCCGCTTGGACCAGTTTGTGAGCTGGTAGCTGATTTCATTCTCTCGATAGCCGGTTGCTCCCCCAGGAGGCGACATGACAATGATCTCTCCGCTCGCGGCCTGCTCGATGCCGTAGGGTTCATTCAGGCGGCAGAGTTCGATGAACTGCTGATCGTCCAAGTCGGCGCCGCTCGGTAGGTGCAGCGCCAGAGGCAAATCGCCGGTCTTCTCTTGCTCGATCGCTGGAGCCGGCGGCGGTTGCGCGAGAGTGGCCATGATGATCCTCTCTTAGCCTCCTCTTAGCCTAGCTTTCGGTGAGCTTTCGGTGACAGTCAGCGAATTCGTCCAAATTAGCTCCGATCAAGCCGAAAACGCGGATTGCAGGTCGGTTGGGGGCCGAAAACACCAGAATCTCATAGAAGTGTGGTCAGCTTACCACGTATAGCTGACTGTCACCGAAGTTGTGCTGGGGCCGTGACGGAAGGGAGCTTTTTTACGTTGAGGGCGAAACCCTGATGGCGGCAGCGTTGAGCTTCGGACCCACGTTGGAGGTCGCTCGATCGGAACGCCTGTTTCGAGACGGTAGCTTGGCGGGGGGTGTTTGGCGGTACGATGTCGGCGCCGATGGGCGTTTCGCGATGGTCGAGACCGTTCTGCCAGAGGGTGAGACGGCGCGCAAACGAGCCATCCATATCACCGAGAACTGGTACGAAGAGTTCCGCGATCGCGAATAGGCTAACGCATAGATCCAAGAGGGCTTATGGTCGATTGGGTTGATCACTGTCGTGATCCCTTCCACGAACGATCCCGCCGCAGCTCCGAGACCCGTCGAAATCGCCCATCGGGGGGTTCGGCGCATAGATATTGTAAATTAATTTACCGCTGACCCAACCACCCCCTGAAACTTCCCAGAACCGCTTAAACAGGGGCCTAGAGCGCTCTAGAAGGCCGTTTCGGAGGCTCTCAGACGGTCACTCAAGCAAGCGTTTGTTTCCGCCACCCCTATCCGGCCAGCATGCTCTTGGTGGTAGGATCGCCTGGATTACTGCTCGATATCGCGCTTCGTCCATCAATCCGGTGCTACCCCGATATAGGGTAGTGGGCAAGGTTCTGCGGTTTTACACGCTAGGCCACGAGGATGAGGCTGCGGTTGAGACGCCGGGAGGAGAGTTCCTGATGACGCCCGCGATGACCCTTTGTTTGCTGTCCGCCGGGGGGTTTTTGCTCACCGGGATGCTCATCGGAGTCTGGAAATATCACGGCATGATGACTCGCCCCGACCACCGAGCGCACATTTACGTCGATCAGGCTCATCGAGCAGCGCTGTGGTATAGCTTTGCCTCCATTGTGCTGATGACTCTGGCGGAGCACTGCGCCTTCTCGCAGACGGTTCAGTTGTGGGCTGCGGGCGTGACTCTATTTCTGTTTGTCTCGGCGCTCGTGAGCTACATCGGGCACGGCGTCAAACAGGACACCGAGAACCAGTTCGAGAAACGCAACTTCACAACGACGTGGTCGATGTACGTGTTGATCGCGGGGGAAGTCGGTGGAGTCAGCGTGCTTCTCGCTGGAGTCGTGGCGGGGCTCCGACTGGGCTCATGAGCCGTGGAAGCCAATCCCTATGGCTACTTGCGCGCGAGGGAGCCGCGCAAATCCCAGCAAACTGGCCGCTTGAACTAGCCCCGCCGCCTGACCTCGAGACAGCGCTCGCTTTGCTCGCAGTTGGAGCACAGCCAAATACAAGGCCAGCGTCACAGCAATCATGTGGGACAACTCAGCCACCGAGAATCGGCCTAAGTCCCCTGACACGAACCAGATAGCGCTCATCCGCTGTTAGCTAATGGGATATCGCGTTGCTACGCCGAATCTTCCGGCCCGGAGGAGCGTCCAGAAGCCCGGAAACGGCCCGAATCTGGACCCAAGTCATTACACTGTGTGAAATGGAAATCGGAGGGCCTTTATTTCACGTTTTCGCCCGCAATATCCCACGGCGCAACAGCAACGGCCTTGAGCCCGGCGGCGACGCCAGCGGGAGCAATGGGTCGAGAAGTCGCTTATGGAAGGTGGCCTTGCAAGAACTCGCCGATGACGTCGGTCTGAGCATTTCCGTGTGCCGCTTTCCTCCAGGCACGAGTCAATGGAACAAGATTGAACACCGCATGTTTTGCCACATCACTCAGAACTGGCGGGGCAAGCCGCTGGTCAGTCAAGCCGTCATCGTGAACCTCATCGGCAACACCACGACGCGCACGGGCCTGCGTGTCAGAGCCGCACTCGACGCGAGTTCGTACGAAGCCGGGATCAAGGTGACGGACGAAGAGCCGGCGGCGGTTCGCATCGGGTGCGCGACAAATTTGTGACTGCCGGCGGCGCTTGGCCGAACAATCATAGCCCCGGGATTCATCCCGGGGTCTGGAGTGGTATAGCCCGGGCAGATAGGTAACACAATTCCCCGATCACATGGGTAACACATTGGCATCCTAGAACAAAAGGAGGACTTTTGTTTTGGGATGGAAGGAGACCCGTGTGCAAGACGAAAGATTGCGATTCGTTCAAGAGGTTCTAACCCGGGAGGATGCCATGGCCGCCGTCTGTCGGCGCTTCGGCGTCAGCCGCAAGACCGGCTACAAATGGCTCGATCGCTACGCCCAACAAGGCGTCGCCGGATTGGCCGATCAATCCAAAGCGCCCAAACGGCAAGCGCAAGCCTTTCCCGCCGAGATAGAGCGAGAGATCCTGGCCTTGCGGGCGCGCTATCCCACTTGGGGCGAAGACAAGCTCAAAGCGCGACTCGAGCGCACCAACCCTGACATCAATTGGCCGGCGCACTCCACTATCGGGGCGCTGCTGAAACGCCACGGACTCACCCACCCCGGTAAGCGCCGGCGCCACGCCACGCCTTCCAGTAAGCTCACCAGCGCCAAGGCGCCCAACCAAGTTTGGGCGATCGATTTCAAGGGTTGGTTCGACACCGGCGACGGCAAACGCTGCGATCCGCTGACGATTTCCGATACGGCGAGCCGCTATCTGTTGCGTTGTCAAAGGGTCGCGCGCAGCGACACGGCGCACGTGCGGCCGCTGATGGAAGCGACTTTCCGGGAGTACGGCCTGCCCACGAGGATCCTTTCCGATAACGGTCCGCCGTTCGCCTCGACGGGCTTGGCGGGGCTTTCGCGGCTCAGCGTGTGGTGGATCCGGCTCGGGATTCAACTGCAGCGAATCGACCCCGGACACCCTGAGCAAAACGGGCGTCATGAGCGCATGCATCGGACGCTCAAGGCCGAGACGGCGACGCCGCCGGAGCGCAACTTGCGAGCGCAACAGCGGGCGTTCGATCGTTTTCGGCAGATCTACAACCAGGAGCGTCCGCACGAGTCGCTAGCGATGGCAACGCCGGCGAGCGTGTATCAGCCGTCGTGGAGGCCGTATCCGGAGCGCTTGCCGGAGCTGGAGTATCCGGATCGGATGCTGCCGCGGCGAGTGCAGAGCAAGGGCGACATTGGGTTGCTGGGGCGTCAGTTGTTTCTCAGCGAGACCCTGGCGGGCGAGACGGTGGGCCTGGAAGAGCATGAGCACGGCTGGGCGGTCTGGTTTGGGCCGCTGGAGCTGGACTGGCTCGAGCGTAGCCTATTCGAGGGCCCGCGGCCGGGCAGGGGGGAGCACCGACTGCGGCGGAAACGCTCGGGGGGCGCCTCCTCCGCTCGCCCTACGGGCTCGCTCCCCCGGCGCCCCCCGAGCGTTTCCGGGAAGGATTTCGTGCAAAGAACCTTCTCTTGGTTCAACCCTTAAACTGTTACCTATGTGGTTGGGGAAAAGTGTTACCTAGGTGCTGGGCTGTTCAAAAGCAGCCGCTGCGCGGAATCGCACCCGAATGTCGGAAGAAGGGCGCCTAGCGGGTCGGTTTCCCCGGGATTCATCCCGGGGACTGGAGTTTCTACATATTTTACCCGTCAGCGGCGGCGCCGAAGGCCTGCCAGGAGGGTTTGAGCCCCAGCGGAGCCAGCAAATCGGGGTTTTCGACCATTTCTTTCCGCAACAGCGCCACCAGATCCAGACAAGAAGGCCTCTTTGCCTTTTTCCTCCATTTCGGCAGCGGCGCATAGGCCTCTCCGCGCCCCGGACCATACGCCAGCAACGACGCCAGCAGCAAAGCGCTGTACGCCGCCGCCGCCAATACCGGTTGCTTCGGGACCGCCGTCTCGCTCCATAACTGCGCCTGTCCCACGCCCAACGTGTCCTTCTCTTCGCGGTGGTTCACCTCGATCTGCCAACGGTCGAAATAGATCTGCAACAGCTCGCGCGCCTGGCTGGCGAGGTCCGTCGTGAGTAGATACGCCGGCTGGCGGTAGTACATCTTGCTCGAAAGGCGCTTGCTATAGGGGGTCGGCGCGACCACCAACAAACGCAACGGCGTGCGCCGCGCCCCGCCCTGCCAGTACACCTCGTTGACCTCTTTATAACGGATCTTGCGGCGCTTGCCGCCGTAGAATAGCTTGGTCGTTTTCCAGACGATCGTCTCGTCGCGGCGCACCTGTTCGGGGCGGAACTTTTCGACCCCATAGAAGCGTCGCGAGCCGGTCGGCGCGGCTTTGCACAGCACAGCGTCCAGGCGCGTGCGAGCGATGAGCTCGGTGCGATCGCGCGGCGCCAGGAAAACGGTGCGGTTGCTGAAACTGCCGTCAAGCGACAACACCATCTTCTTGGCGATCCCGCCGGCGGCATCCAGCGCAGCCCGCAGCGGCGCCATCATGTCGACTAAACGTTGCGAGATGCGACAGCGCTTGCGCGCTTGTTCGTACTGCTCTCGCTCGGCGTCGCCGGCGCGTTTGCCGGGACGCTTGGGAACCGGCGCACATTCAAAACGCACCGGCAAGGCCCGCGCGCCGGTCTTGCCGCCGCGATCGAAGGGAACCAACAACGACGCTTGCAAGTAGCGCAACCCCAGCATCAAGTTCGCGTGAAACGGCGGCGAGAGCGGATCGTGTTGATAAAACGCCTGCTTGATCCTACGCCCCGTCTTGCGCAAGCGCGTGTCGTCGATCGCCACGCCCACCAACCGTGAGCGGCAAAACCCCAAGGCGCGCTTCCACACCGGCGCGAACAACTCTTGCGGACGCCACTTGCAGCGCTCGTGCAAAAAATAGTCCGCGCTCCAGCTGTTTTGCTCGCCGCCGTTGGTCCAAATAATGCGCGAAAGCGTGCGGCGGCCCAGGCAAACCAGGCCTCCCAGGCCTTGGCGCACCGCGCGTCGATGCGTGCGTTGCTGGGGAAAGGCGCGCCTCCAATCAGCGCTGATCGACAGGAACTGAGGAAGCAGCATGGGAACCTCCAGGGGACAGCTAATCCGGGCCGCGTAGCTAATCCGGGCTACGCAGCGCGAAAGTGTTCTTCGCGGTGCGCACAAAACGGTCGCCGCGAGCGATCTTCTTCGACAGCGCCGAGACGAGGCTTTCGCGGTCAACCGCACGGGAAAACCTGGCCTGAATGCCCTCGATCAACTCCGCGATATGCAGCGGACGCTCGGCTCCGGCGAGTATGTCATGGGCCATATCGACCTGAGACATACCTTGAGGCGAAGGGCGCTTGGGCCGGGGAGGGGGTTTCGATCGCAGCCGACGAACGGCGCGCAGCTGAGCATCGAGGGCTGATTCTAGGGTTTCCAGAAGAGTATCGCGGAGATCGTCGGGCATAGGCAGCGGCGCCGAGCGGGGCCAAGAACAGAATAGCTCAATCCTGTCGGTATGTCAATCACTATCTACCGACCTACCTCAACCATGGCCCTCCCCGTCCACAAATGTAGAAACTCCAGACCCCGGGATGAATCCCGGGGCTATGATTGTTTCGGATGGCCTGCGCCCGCGCCCCACGTAGGTGTACGCTCGGACAAGCGTTTAACCATTGCAGTTACGCCTTTCGCTCACATCTATGTCGCACACCCGTTCGCATCCGACAAGACAAGTTTCACGGCGACTGGAACTACACGATTTCTCCACTATGATTTGACCACGTTATTGTTGCCCAGTCCCTAAGGCGACACCATCGGGGTCGATGAGATCCAGTACGCCAGGGGACACAAGTATCTCACCCTGGTCTATCAAATCGAGGAGGGTTCCAAGCGTCTGCTCTGGGTGGGCAAGGACAGAACTATCGAGAGAGTACATAGTCTCGAATTCATCAACCCCGCCAAGCGGTGCACTTCCCAGCGTGGTCAGCCTTGCGCTGCCGGCTCATTCTCCAAGACCACCGCCGTGCCGTAGCACATGATCTCCGCCATGCTCGCGGCTACATACGACGTCGAGAACTGTGTCGAAACTATGCCATTCGCCCCGAGGGAATGGGCCTCGGCGACCATCCGATCGAGCGCGTGCTCGCGGCTCTCGGCAAGGAGCTTGGTGTACTCGTGAACTTCGCCGCATACAAACCCGCGCAGCACAGCGATGATGTCGTGCCCCAAATGCCGGTCCCGCACGGTATTGCCGCGCACGAGCCCCAGCGTGCGCACCACTCGCTTGCCGACCACGCTCGAGTCCGTGACGACGATCATCTCTTTGCTGATCACTTTCTCACCCCCCGGTAGCGGTCGCGCGGCAGCTCCAGCCAGCGCTGGCGGGCCACCGAGGCCAGCAGCAGTGCGACTCCCAGCCCCACTCCACTAATCGCGAGCTTTCTCCAAGGCGGGATGTCGGGCGAGGTCGCGAACGCGATCAGCGCCATCGCCGCCAGGGCGATCGCCCCCAACAGGAAGAAGAGCCACCCGACGCGCCTGGGAGTCTGCACCGACAGGCGCCGCTCGAGCTCTTCCATTCGGCCGTCGGGAGGGGGCGCGAACGACATCGACTCGGTGACCTCGCGAATCTTCATCAGCTCGCCGTACTGCCGGCGGGCTTCCGGGGAATCCTCCAGGTGAATCCGGACCCTCTGTTGGTCTGCCTGCGTGAGCTCTCCGTCTAGATAGGCTGATAGCAATTCTTCCACCTTCTTCTCAGGCATTACAGATACCCCCTGAGTTTGCGCCGCAAGATTTCTCGGGCGTCGTGTAGCCGCGAATTCACTGTCGTAACAGCGTCTCCGGTGATTTCCGCGATCTCTTTGTAGGTAAATCCGTGCAAGTCGCGGAGGACGACAACTTCACGCTGAGGCGGGCTGAGCTGGTCGATCGCGAGCCAAACTTTCTCTTTGAGCTCATCTTTCTCAGCGAGCAGGTCGGGTCCGGGCTTTGGGGAAGCCGGATCCGGCAGGTCTTCGGGCGAATCTTCTTTTCGGGAAGAACGTTTGCGAAGCAGGTCGATCGCCTGATTCCGCAAGATGGCGTAGAACCACGGCGCGAACGGCCGATTGGGATCGCGTCTGTGCCAGTTGCGATGGACTTTGAGAAAAGCCTCCTGCGTCACATCCATCGCATCTTCGCGGTTGCCGACAAGCTGCAATGCGAAGTGGAACGCCCGCAGACGATACTCCTTGACGAGCGAATCGAACTCATCAACCTGAGCCGCCACCGGGACATCAACGCTCACCTGGCTCAATACCGCCATAGGTTCTCATATGTCAGTACGTGGCCTGAGCCGAATTCTTTCTGAAAGTTTCAGTGGCCCTAAAGGGGGCCTTGCCCGACTGCGCCACTCTGGCGCGGCGAGCGCCCGTGTCGCGCCAGGCTGTCACACGGGGTTTCACCCTACACCCCTGCGTATCTCATAGAATCCAAAGCGTTTCTCGCCCGCGCAAGAATGGCGCGCTATGTGCGTATAGAAGCGTGACGCCCACTCGGGGCGCTCAGGAGAAAACGACCATGCGAAACACGCTTCGAACCGCCGCGCTTTTGCTCGCAACCGCGAGCCTGGCCTTGGCCGGACCCAAGATCGCCCACGACTTGGAAGGACTCGACCCCAACGAAACTGTCGACGTCATCATTCAGTTCGTCGAACCGCCCGACGCGTCCGACCTCAGCGCGGTTCAGAACCAAGGCGCGGCGCTGAAACGCAGTCTGCCCGCCATTGACGGCGCGCTGTTCGAGCTTCCCGCCGCCGCGCTCAACGCGCTCGAGAACAACCCGCGCATCAAGTACGTCTCGCCCGACCGCGAAATCAATCCCACGCTCGATTACGCGCAGTCCACCATCGGCGCCGATATCGTCCACTCCTACGGCTTCACCGGCGCGGGCGTGGGCGTCGCCGTCATCGACAGCGGCGTCGAGTCCCATGGGGACCTGAGCAGCCAGGTCGCCTACAGCGAGTACTTTCTCGAGCTCGAAAGCGGAACCAATGATCCTTTCGGGCACGGCACCCATGTCGCCGGCATCATCTCCAGCAACGGTCAGAGATCCAGCGGAGCTTTCGAGGGCATGGCGCCTGGCGCGAGCATTATCAACCTGCGCGTGCTCGACTCCCAAGGCAGCGGCCTCGAGAGCAACATGATCGCCGCCATCGATCGCGCCATCACGCTCAAGGATACGCACAACATTCGCGTGATGAACCTTTCGCTGGGCCGCCCGGTATTCGAAAGCTATACGCTCGATCCGCTCTGCCAGGCCGTTCAGCGCGCCTGGGAAGCCGGCATCGTGGTGGTCGCCGCCGCCGGCAACATGGGTCGCGATAACTCCTTCGAAAACGAAGGCTACGGCACGATCATCTCGCCCGCCAATCACCCGGCGGTGATCACCGTCGGAGCCATGAAGACCATGGGAACTCTGTCCCGCGCGGACGACCTGGTCGCCAGCTACAGCTCGAAGGGCCCGACCGTGGTCGACCACGTCGTCAAGCCCGACATCGTCGCCCCGGGCAATCGCACCATCTCGCTGCTCTCGGCCGCTGCCTGGATCGACGACGTTTACGAATCGACGCAGATTTCGACGCAGCTCTACAAGAACGGCGCCGACAGAGTCTCCGACTACTACTTCCGCCTCAGCGGAACCTCGATGGCCACGCCGATGGTCTCCGCCGCCGCCGCGCTGCTGCTCGAGCAAGATCCGACCATGAACCCGGATCAGGTCAAAGCCCGCCTGATGCGCAACGCCACGACCGAGTTCCCGGTCTCGAGCGATTACACCGACCCCAATACGCTAGAGACGTTTACGAGCTACTACGACGTCTTCACCGTGGGCGCGGGATACCTCGACATCCAGGCCGCGATCAACGATGTCGAGCCGATCGACCCGACCTTCTCGGCCGAATCCCCGAAGGTCGAATTCGATCCGACGACTTACGACGTCACGATGCTGACGGACCAGTCGCTACTGTGGGGCCGTTCTCTGATCTGGGGCCGTAGCGAAGCTTGGGCGACATCGCTGATCTGGGGCAAGGACTCTCCCTACGCCAACTCGATCATCTGGGGCCGTGTGGTGCTGCCGGCAACCGACCTGCTCGCTGACGGCGATCAGTAGTCCAGCGCCGAAGGAGCTAACGATGAAAGGAGTAAGCATCATGCACGCGATTCCACGAACCATAACCCTCACGCTGCTGCTCTTGGCCACCACCATCTGGGGCGCGGCGCCGGCCCAGGCGGCGAAGAAGACCAGGTCGACGACGTCGGATTCGACCACGACCGACAGCGCCACGACAGAAGTCGTCTCCGTAAACACCGTTGACCTCGTCGTGCAGGCCAAGAAGGGCTACGCAAACAGCGTCAAGGAACGAATCCTCGCCGTTGGCGGCGCGCTCAAGAAAGACCTCCCGGTCATCAACGGTGCGGCGTATCGCGTTCCGGCAGACAGAGTCGAAGAGATCACGAACGATGCCGGCGTGGCGTTCGTGTCCATCGACTCGAAGATCCGCGGAACGATTTTCAACGCCACACAAGCCGTCGGCGCCTATATCGCCGAGCAGTATGGATATACCGGCAAGGGCATTGGCGTTGCCGTCATCGATAGCGGCATCGACAGACACCCCGACATCAGGTTCAAGATCGGGACGGACACCGACATCATCGGCAGCGGCACGGCCGACGACCAATACGGTCACGGGACCCATGTCGCCGGCATCATCGCCGGAGAGTACAGCGGGCAAGATCGCCATCTGCTCGACAGCAACGTCCGTTACCGCGGAATCGCGCCCGGGGCGAAGATTCTCAGCTACAAGGTCCTCAATGCGGAGGGCTGGGGACACGAGAGCGACGTGATCGACGCGATCGACCAGGCGATCCGGATGAAGGACATCTACAACATCCGTGTGATGAACCTCTCGCTTGGCCGGCCATTCTACGAAAGCTACCAAGTCGATCCGCTGTGCCGCGCCGCGCAGAAGGCCTGGGATGCGGGCATCGTGGTCGTTGTCGCCGCCGGCAACCTAGGGCGTGAAAACTCAGCCGGAAACGAGGGCTACGGTACGATCACGGCCCCGGCGAACACCCCGTCGGTCATCTCCGTCGGCGCCATGAAGACGATGGATACACCGTCGCCGGCGGACGACGAGATCGCCAGCTACAGCTCCAAGGGTCCGACCTTGATTGACCATGTTGTGAAGCCCGACCTGGTCGCTCCCGGCAACCGCATGGTTTCTCTTCAAGCGCCCGACACCGCGCTCGACCAGCAATACCCGCAGAACGTCGTCGAACTGCTCGCGCGGGGAGATCAATACTTCAAGCTCAGCGGCACCAGCATGGCCGCTCCGATGGTCAGCGGGGCCGTGGCTTTGTTGCTCGAGAAGGAGCCTAACCTGACGCCGCACCAAGTCAAGGCGCGGCTGATGAAAACCGCCTCGAAAAACTTCCCGACGATCAGCACCGTGGCGGACCCGGTTACGGGCGAGCAGTTCGTCAGCCAGTACGACATCTTCACCGTCGGCGCCGGTTACCTGGACGTGGCCGCTATGCTGATGAGCTCGGACACGCCGACCAGCGGCACGGCGGAATCGCCGACGGTCACGTACGACGAGGCGACCGGCGAGGTCTTCTTGGTCAGCGGCGACACGGCCATCTGGGGACGCGACGAGCTCTTCGGCGAAACGGCGATTTGGGGCCGTGCTTTGATCGAGGGCACGACCGCCATCTGGGGCCGCAACGTGGTCTGGGGCGACACGGCGATCTGGGGGCGCTCGGACCTGGAAGGCTCAACAGCGATTTGGGGCCGGCTTCTGAAGACCTTGGTGGCCGGAGAGTGATGATTCCAGAGCCGCGGCCACTGCCGGCGGGGAAGGCTTGTGGTCGCGGACTTCGACGCCACGCGTCAGAGCCGCGACCGCGAGGGAGTATGCCAAGGCGCTTTGCGCCACCAGGGGGATGAAAACGGGTTCTGGGTTTTCGACTGAGCGAGTTCCGGCGGGTCAGGCTTCGCTTCAGGCGCGTCGCGTCGCGTAAGACGAATCATGACATCTACACCGAGTCCAACGATTGGGCGTTCCTGAGCGGCGAGCGCGAGCGGATTCCCCGCGAAGCGACGCCGCTAGCCCCAATACTGTCGACTTAAGAACATTTATGCGCTATCCTGTTCCCAACGAGAGGAGGAGGGTGCGGTATGGCACGGACATTGGCGGAGCTTCCCGCGGGCTCACGGATTACCGACTACATCAGCTTGGGCGTGCTGGCCGGGCGGTTTCCGCGTGTGACAGTCGATCGCGTGCTGCGACAAAGCGACAAGAGTGACCGCCGTCAGCGCGATTTGCCGGCGCCGGTGATGGTCTACTACGTGATCGCCTTGGCGCTGTACATGCAGGTGTCGTATCGCGAAGTGCTGCGCTGCCTGCTGGAGGGACTCCATTGGCTGCGGGTCGGGGCCAAAGGGCCGAGCGCGGCAAGCCGCTCGGGCATCTCGCGGGCCCGTATCCGGCTGGGGGCCGAGCCTCTGCGCCGCTTGCACGACGAGGTTGTGCGGCCGATCGCCGGACCCGACAGCCGCGGCGCCTGGCGCCGAGGCCGGCGGCTGGTCTCGATCGACGGCAGCGTTCTCGACCTCGCCGATGAGCCGGGCAACGTGCAGGCGTTCGGGCGCCCGGGGGCCTCGCGCGGCGTCAGCGCCTATCCCCAATTGCGCTTCGTAGCGCTGCTGGAAAACGGCACGCACGTGCTGTTCGGCTCGCGCATGGGAGCTTACGCGGAGAGTGAAATCGCACTGGCGCGGCAACTGCTACCGGCCCTGGACCAGGACATGCTCTGCTTGGCCGACCGCAACTTTTTCGGCTATCCGCTATGGAAACAGGCGCGCGGGACGGGGGCGGATCTGTTGTGGCGCGTCAAGAAAAACCTGCGTCTGCCGGTCGAGCAGACGCTCTCGGACGGCTCCTATCTGAGCCGCATCTATTCCAGTGATCGCGACCGCCGGCGCCAAGCCAACGGCATCGCGGTGCGCGTCATCGAGTATCGCCTCGAGGGCGTTGCCGACGCCGAACCGCTCTACCGTTTGCTGACCAGCCTGCTCGATCCGGCTGCGGCGCCGGCGGCCGAACTGGCGGCGCTCTACCACCAGCGCTGGGAAATCGAAACGGCCTTTGACGAGCTCAAGACGCACTTGCGAGGATCCAAGATCGTGCTGCGCAGCAAGACGCCGGAGTTGGTGCGACAGGAATTTTGGGGGCTGCTGTTGGCGCATTTCGCGATTCGTGATCTGATGCAGCAAGCCGCCCAGAAGGGCGGGCGGGACCCCGACCAGCTTTCTTACGTGCATGCGGTACGACTGGTCCGCCGCAAACTGGCGATTGCGGTGGCTATTCCCCCCTCGGGCTAGAAAAGCGTTTTACCAACTGGTTCTCGACGAACTCCTTGAGGAGCGGGTGGTCTCCAGCCGCGGCCGGCGCCGCCCGCGCGGCGTCAAACGCAAGATGAGCGGCTATCCGCTGCGCCCGCGCGACCCCGTTCGCAACGAACGCACGCAAGTCAAAATCGTCATTATTCCTCCTTAAGTCGACAGTATTGGGGCTAGCCCGCAAGGCATTACCCTGCTTCTTCACTACTACGGCCCTGTCCGACTCCCCTCCCGAGCCGCCGTCCTGTAGACAACGTTTGGAGTTGCGACCTCCACCGCACGGGGCCTCCCGCCTTTGACTACGAACACCCTTCAGCGTCATGCCGCGCCCACTACCCCGGCGGACCCAACCGGTGCATGCGTCGGTCGCTTCCCGGTTGCTGCGGCCTTCCCCTTTTCTCAGGCGGGTCGGCGTCCGCAACTTCACTTTCGAGGCCTGCTCAGGCATACTGCGCGTTACGGCCTAACGGCTTGCTCGCCCGGCTTACCCGGACTTTGTCGCGAGGCTTCAGCTCGACCCGTTACCGGACCACGCTGCTCGCCAGCTTCGATGTCGACCGACATCTTCATCGGCGGGGCCTTTCACCCCGCAGGGTGTTCGCGCCAGTACGGCGCACTGAGAAATGCGGGCTAGTACAGCACCGTAAAGCCGTCGGGCCGCGCAAAGGCGGCGGCGAAACTCGATGCCGGGACAGCAGCGGCCTGGTCTGATCGGTCGAAGAACTTGCCGTCCATGTCAAACAGGCTCCAGCGCAATGCGCCGGGCTTCGCGCGGCTTTTCACTTCTATCCCGACCAAGAGCGTTTGCCCCTCCCTGTTTTGCGCCAAAACGGGATATTTGCGGTGCTCGCTCTCGCCTGGAGCCGCCAGCGGGATGGAGGCTTCGAGTGACTCCGGGTCGACCTTCGAAAAGAACACCTGATGTTCGGTCTCCCAAGCTGCCAATAGGCCGCTTGAGCCCTCGGAGAGGAACATCGAGCTCATCGGGCAGGCTCCGATTTCCCAGGGATGGAGCATCCTTCCATCAAAGGTCTTGCCGTGATCGGCCGAAGCCAGCAGGTAGATATCTCGGTGCACGACATCGCGAGCGGATCGATACAACCCGAACAGCGCCCCACTTGAGTTGGCGAAGATTCGCATGCCGCAACAGCCGCATGCGCCGGTTGACTCTTTGAAAGCCGGCCGCTCGGCGGCAAAGTGCTTTCCGTCATCCATCGAACGGGCCAGCCAGACTCGTCTCCCAGCTTCGCCATTGCGCGCTCCCTTTTTCTTTGCGTGCCAGGCGACGTAAACATGGCCCTCGGCGTCGGCCGCGATCGAGCCGCCTCCGTCGAGGCCGAACGTCCTCGTCATGAGATTGCGCTGAGGCTCGAAAAGGCCATCATCCCAAGGCGTGAATAGAGCATCGGCGTGCCATTGTGAGGGCTGTCGGAGGGCATCTCGGGATTGAGCGGCGCACGCGGCCGGGCCAGACTCGAACCGTTCCAGGCGACGTGGACGCGCCCGCCTCGCCCGGCCGCGAGCTGCGCCCCTCGAATTGCGCCGGCCGCGGTCGCGCTGCCGGCCAAACTGTTGACCCGCCGCGGTTCGGAGAACGTGCGCGCCCAGTCCTGGGATCGAACGTAAAAGACGTCGGCTGACTTCGGGTCCCCACTGAGATAGACGGCGTGCAGGACGCCATGGGTGTCGACCACTACCTGAGGCTGCACCCCGCCCTCGGGCAGACGTCGGATCTCGACCGCCGCGTCCGAGGCGGCCGTCACGTCGGCTAGTGCGACCGAAAGCAGGGCAAATGCGGACAGGAGGCGGGCAAACGACTGCATGATGGAAGTGATTGTAGCGGTTGCCGGTTGTCCGTTCACTCCGCAGCAGTTACGGACTCCGATCGCCCGCGGGGCGGGCTAGCAGCGATCGCCGACTTGCCCTGGATGTGAGCCCTGTGAATGGTCGCCGCGTCACCGCGAGAAACTGCCGGCCGGTCCTAGAAACAGTACGAATCGCCCTCTTTGGCCAACGCCGTGTTCGCGAACTCGGCTTGCGCTTGGCGTTCGATACCCGCCAGGAAATCGTCCGAGTGCAACGGGTCGTGGTGGAAGAGCAGGAGCTTCTTGACGTTGTTGGCGTCGGCGAAGCGCACCGCTTCATTCCAGGTGCCATGCCCCCATCCGACCCTTGAATTGTACTCTTCGCTAGTGTACTGGGCGTCGTAGATCAGCAAGTCCGCGTCTTTGCCGTTCTCTCGCAGCGACCTGTCGCAGCTCTCGACGCCGTGCTCGTGATCGCTGGCGTAAACCAGCTTCACGTTGTCGGTTTCGATGCGGTAACCGTGCGCTCCGCCCGGGTGGTTGAGCGGAAACGGCGTGATCCTGAGGTCGCCGATCGACAGGCCTTCTTTAGCGATCTTGCGATAGTGGCGCTTGGATTCGACCTCCGGCCAACCCACGGGGAAGTACGGTTGGGCGGTTTGTCCTTCCAGCGTCCGGGCGAGGTCCTCAGCGGGCACTCGCGAGTAGAAACTCAACTCGCAGTTGGGGTCAAAGATCGGGGGCATGAAGGGAAGCCCCTGGATGTGATCCCAGTGGAAATGAGTAAAGAAGATTTTCGAGCCGTTAAAGCTGCGGCGGGCCCTGAGGCCTTCGACAGCAAGCATCCGGATGCCGCTGCCGCCGTCAAATATGATCGGCGGTTCATCTCCGTAGATGACCTCGAGACAGGCGGTATTCCCGCCAACCCCAATGTTTTCCTTCTGAGGCGTCGGGGTCGACCCTCGCACTCCCCAAAGCTTCAGCTCAACCTGTTGCGACACCTGTAATCCTCGTGGCCCGCGCGAACTTAGCACGCGCCTCGACCTTGTCATGCCTCGGCCTAGTTTGCCACAACGCGGAGTGATGAAGCGCTGGGCGGATGCGATTTTAACCGACGAATTGGCGATCCGCGTCGTGTCAGTGCGCCGATCTCAGGCGAAGTCGTACTGATTGCCGACCCTCGAGGGATTCCTTTTCGTCACCGCCTGGCTTCGGCTAAACGCTTTGTTGGCAACCCCGCACGGCCTTGCCAGGGCTGCGAGGCCGCCATTCATATCGCCTAGTGGCGCCGTCGCTATTGAACGGACCGCGTTCTGAAAAACGATCCGCGACCCGGAGCTAGAGCTAGGCTTGCCGGCTCGACACTCTTGTCGAGGCAGGGCTTGAAATTGCGGCTAGGCTAACCCTGCCTCGCGACGAATCGCGCCCCGGCAAGCCTAGAGGCTCGCGCCACGTCGGATCAGGCTGTTTCGACGGCTTTGAACTCGCCCAGACTGGCGAGTAACGATTCCTCAATCCGCTCATTGATATTGCCGCGCGCCAGCTCGGCCGCAACCCGAATCGCATTCTTGATCGCGTTGGCGTTCGAGCGGCCATGGCAAATCAGGCAGACGCCTTTGACGCCCAGCAGCGGCGCCCCACCGTACTCGGAGTAATCCACCCTGCGACGAAAATCCTCGAAGGCCCCCTTGGCCAGCGCCGCGCCAAGCTTCCGGCGCGGATTCTTCTCGAGAGACTCACGCAGCATGGCTTTGATCGCCGCTACCAAGCCTTCGCTGACCTTCAGCGCGACGTTGCCGATGAACCCGTCGCAGACAACGACATCGGCCTTGCCCGTGTAGAGATCCTGGCCCTCAACGTTGCCAATGAAGTTCACCGGCGCCTGCTTGAGCAGTGGAGTCGCGTCCTTGGTCAGATCGTTGCCCTTGTGCTCTTCCTCGCCGATTGAGAGCATCCCGACCCGCGGATTCGCGCACTGGCAGATCACTCGCGAGTAGATATCGCCCATCACGGCGAACTGAGCCAGCATGTCGGGCGTCGAATCGACATTGGCGCCGACATCGATCAGCACCGCCCAAGCGTCCTTCAGCGTTGGGAAAACCTGCGCCAGCGCCGGCCGCTTCACTCCGGGAACGCGGCCCAAAATCGTCCCTGAAATCGCCATGCAGGCGCCGGTATTGCCCGCCGAGACCAGCCCGCTCGCCCGTCCGTCGCGGACAAGCCGTGCGGCGATGTGCAGCGAGCTGTCGCGTTTCGAGCGCAGCACCTTACTCGGAGCGTCGTCCATCGTGACGACCTCGTCGGTGTGCTCAATCTCGATGGGGAGCGACGTGTCGTAGCGGTCAAGCTCCGCCCGAATACGCGGCTTCGGCCCCACCAAAATGACGCCGCAGTCGAGCTCACGCGCCGCTCGGACCGCTCCCTCAACTTCGGTCGCGGGACAGGTGTCTCCACCCATCGCATCCACGGCGATTGTGATTCTTGACGACACGGTCTACCGAGTCTGCGTGAAAACGGCTCAGCCTACGCCCTTGGGCGCGAAACGCCGAAAACCCAAGATATTGGGGCTCCACTCTTTGGTTGCATCGTTTTCACGCACATTTAGTGATCGAGGCTATTATCCCGATCCGGAGAGGGAAAACAAACGGCTACTCGGTTTCGACTTCGACAACTTCGCGGCCGTGGTAGTAACCGCACTCCAGGCAAACCCGATGAGGGAGCTTTTCGGCGCCGCACTGTGAGCACGTCGCGGTTGAGCGCGTCTTGAGAAAGTCATTGGCCCGGCGTTTGCTCGTGCGGGCTTTCGAATGTCGACGTTTCGGATTCGGCATATTCGCTTACCTGTCTAGTTTCAAACTCTTTAGCGCTTCCCAGCGCAGATCACCTTTGGATTCGTCACAAGAGCAACTCGTCTGATTGCGATTCACGCCGCAGTGCGGGCAAAGTCCCTTGCAATCGTCTCGGCAAGCCCCGCTGATCGGCAGCCAGAGAGCGACTTGCTCTTGAACCACGTCAGCGAGCGGGAGCCCCGGCTCTTCGTAGAATCCTATATTCGCATCTTCTCCGCTGATCGATCGATCTTCATCCCCCGAGAATCCCTCGGCGGAGTAGTAGTAAAGCTCAAACGGCCCGGCGACTTTCTCGCGAAAGTTCTCAAGGCAGCGGCCGCAGACGCCTTCGAGCTCCGAGGCGATCGTTCCCTTCACCCGAATCGTACGCGTGCCTTTCAAGTCCAGCAATTCCGCTGAACCCTCGGTGCGAAGCTCTTCGGGAAGCGTCCAATCGCCCAAATCCAGGCTCCCGGACGCAAAACGTTCGTCGAACTCGATCTTCCGGCGTTCTAGAGTCTGAACGCCAAGAAACAGGCCCTTGCCCACTCAAATGAGCTTAGCAATGATTATAGCCTGGCCGCGAGCGGCGGGCGTAGCAAGCTACGCCCCAAGCTACGCCCCTACCGGCCAAGCTCGCGTGTTTTCAAGTGTGTAGGGGCGTAGCTTGCTACGCCCGCCGGCCCTACTCAAACCCCTCGATCAGCATCAAGTCCGCTTCGCTCGTGTCGCGTTGGGCGTAGACGAACCATGTCCCGTCGGGCGCAACCGACACCGGGTGGGATCCGGCAGGCACGCCCTCGAGCCGGCGAATCAGTCGCGGCTCGGATCCGCCGTCGGGCAGCAGCATCAGCAGCGTTTCCGCTGCTTCTGGGTCGATGTCGAGGTAGTAGACACCCTCTTTGGCCGGATGCCACTGGCCGTCCGCCCCCGGCAAGGAAAGCAGCCGTGTTTCTGCTCCGCCGCCAGCCGGCATGCAGTAGAGGCTTTTCTCCGACATCCTGGCGTAGCAAAGAGAATCCCCATCCGAGGATTCGAATGGGTTGGAACCGCCGTTTGACGTGACCTGAACCGCGTCGCCGCCTTCCGCCGGAACCTTCCAGATCTCCTTGCGCCCCGATCGGAGGGAATCGAAGTACACCCAGCGCCCGTCCGCGGAAAAGCTGGGCCGCGAGTCGGTACCCTCCGCCACGGCCAGAGCCTTCGCCGAACCGCCCTGCGTTTCGACAACCCAGATATCCCAGTCGCCGTTCCTTGTGGAATCGAATACGATCCGGCCACGGTCTGGCGACCAGCGCGGACTGCCGACAGGGGTTCCGTCGAAGTTCGTTAGCTGTGTGGGGTTGCCCCCCTCTGCGTCAGTCATCCAAATTTGGGAAGTCCCGCTTCGCAATGACGAGAACACGATTCGAGTTCCATCGGGCGAGATTTGGGGCGAATCTTCACGAAAGGAGGACGACGCGATCTTCCGCGGCGTCGTGAGCGCGCCGAGGTCGTAGCGCCACAGGTTGACTTCCTCACGGGTTCGCCCATACGCGAATCGATCGCCGTTGGGGGACAGTGCAATGGAGCCGCCGCTGTACCCGGTTCCCGCGATCATATTGCGCGATGAGTCGCTCAAGCGAACGCGATCAATTTGGAAGCCGCCGCTGAGCAGGCTCCCGTGGCCCACCAGGAGCTCATCGCCGCTTCCCGCCCAAGTCAGGCTGTCAATCCAGCTCTCCAACTGCATCAGCTCGGTTTCGGACCCGGCCTGCAAATCGATCACCCTGAGGCTGGCGCGGCCGAAAAACAGCTCGCGCCCGAAGGCTACTCGGTTTGTCGCGGATGCAGCGATCGCGTAATCGCCGAGTTGATCAGAATCCGGTTCGGTAAGCTTGCGGCGGTCACCGGATTCAACCTCCACGGCGAAGATGGAGACAGGCTCTCCCGGCGATGCCTGGTCTGGAACATAGAGGGTCTTGGAGTCCGGGGCCCACGCCATCGTGGTGTCAAGCCAGTCCGCAGTCGGATTTATCTCGATGAGCGGTCGGGCGGAGCCCCCCAGCGGTGACACGAGCCAGACGGATACGGTGTCTCCGTCATGCCGATGAAACGCGATCCGCTGCCCGTCCAGCGACCAAGCCGGCATGTCTTCTCTCGCCAAATGCTCAGTGAGTCGGAGCGGAGCGCCGGCCGAGCCGACCAGCTTCACGTAAATGTCGAAATTGTCTTGATTCTCACCGTTCCAAGAGAAGGCTACTTGGTTGCCGTCAGGCGAGAACGTCGGGTCCTTCTCGAGTCCGGGATAGCTGGTGAGCGGCACAGGCTGGTAGGACGCCTGTTGGGGGGCAGGCGCCGGCTGATCCGCCCCTCGCGGCCAAAGCAACGCCAGCGCGACGACTGCCGCCGCGGCAGCCGCCATCAGGCCCCAGCGCTTCCCCGCCGATTCAGGGGCCGCCTTAGGCGCCTCGAGCGATCCACGGACGGCCTCTAGCTCGGCGAGCATCTCATCGACGCTCTGGTAGCGGGCGTCCGGACTCTTCTCGAGCGCCTTCGCCACGATCCGATCAAGCCCAGCGGGCGCCTCTTGGCGGAGAGTAGAAAGCGCTTCCGGGACCTCATTGATGATCGAGTAGACAACGGCCTGCTCGTAGTCCCCACGGAAGGGTTGTCTTCCTGCGAAGATCTCGTAAAGCACGACCCCAAACGCCCAAATGTCCGAACGCCGATCGACCCGCTCTCCCTGCACCTGCTCAGGGGCCATGTACGCGGTGGTGCCCAGAGTCGTCCCTTCGCGGGTGAGCTGCGCCTGCGCCCCGGCCAAGTGCGCCAGGCCGAAATCCATCAACTTGACCAGCGGCGCCCGGCCCGTCTTCGACGGCGCGACCATGATGTTGGCGCTCTTGATGTCGCGGTGGACGATGCCCGCCTCGTGGGCTTCGGCCATTCCCCGTGCGACCTGCACGGCGATATCAAGCGCCTCGTCGATCTTCAGCGGCCCTTCATCGGAGACCTTTTGAGCCAGGGTCTGACCCTGCACCCACTCCATCACCAGAAACGGCGTCCCCTCGTGCTCGTCGATCTCGAAGATCGTGCAAACGTTGGGATGGTGCAGCGCCGCCGCAGCTTGCGCTTCGCGCTCGAAGCGTTCGCGCAGTTCCCCTTCAGCAACCAAGTGCGGCGGCAAAAACTTCAGCGCCACCATACGCTTGAGCCGCTCGTCTTCGGCCTTGTAGACGACGCCCATGCCACCCTCGCCAAGTTTTTCGAGGATCTTGTAGCGGCTGATGGTGCGGCCGATCACGTCATGCCGATTCTACCGTGTCGTGGAGGCACAGCGAGAGCGATGATACCTTGAGCCCGGCGCCGGTGGCGCCGGGTTGAGAGGTTACTCGGACTGATCCCGCCATGTGTAAACGACGGATGCCCTTGTTAGCTCGCAACCCGCCGCCACCGGCGCCGGGCTCAAAATGACGCGAATTCATTCCTCTGTTGAAAACAGGGAATTCATGCGAGTGTTCCCTGGCGTAGGATGGGGAAACAATGCCCACAGCCCTCGATCGCATGGCGGACTTCGACCTGACCGAAGAACAGCGAATGGTCCGCCAGACGGTCCGCGAGTTCGCCGAGGCCGAGATCCTGCCCCACGTTGAGGAGTACGAGCGCAACGAAGAGTACCCACTCGAGCTCATCCGCAAGCTCCCGCCGCTCGGACTGATGGGCCCGATGATCCCCGAAGAGTACGGCGGCTCGTTCAGCGACGTCGTCAGCTACGGAATCATCTGCGAAGAGTTGGCTCGTTGTGACTGGGTAGTGGCGTCGGTTGTCTCGGTGGCGAATTCATTGTGCGCCAGCGGCATTCTCAAGTTCGGGAGCGACCAGCAGAAGCAACGCTGGCTGCCGAAGATCGCGAGCGGCGAAGTGATCTGCTCGGCCTGCCTGACCGAACCAGGCGGAGGCACCGACCTGGGTAACATGCAGACGACCGCCACCAAGGTCGACGGCGGCTACCAGCTCAACGGAACGAAGGTGTTCATCTCACACGCCGCCCACGCCGGCCTGTTTTTCGTCGTCGCCAGCGTCGATCGCTCGAAGAAGCACAAGGGCGTCACGGCCTTTCTCGTCGACCCCAAGAGCGAATCCGCCAAGGGCATCAAGATCGGCAAATTCCCAATGCGCACGCTCAAGCGCGACAACCTCGCCGAGGTGTTCTTCGAAAACGCTTTCGTCCCCGACGAGGCTCTGCTAGGCGAACCGGGCCGCGGCTTCCCCGTTCTCGGCTCCGCCCTCGACACCGGACGCTTCTCCGTCGCCGCCCGCTGCGTCGGCCAAGCCCAACGCTGCCTCGATCTAGCACTCCCCTACGCCGGCGAACGGCAAGCCTTCGGCCAACCGATCGGCCGTTTCCAGCTCATCCAGCAAAAGATCACCGACATGACGACTCGCCTCGCGCAAGCGCGTCACGTGGTCTACCAACTCGGCCGTATGAAGGATAGCGGCGTCGAGCGCGCCAGCATGGAAAGCTCAATGGCGAAGCTCCTCGCCAGCCAAGCCGCGGTCCAAAACTGCCTCGACGGCATGCAGATTTTCGGCGGCTACTCCTGCTCAGCCGAATACGAAATCGGCCGTCTGCTGCTCGAAGCCAAGAGCCTCGAATTTGGCGAAGGCACTAGCGAGCTCCACACGAAAATCATCGCCGAGACGATGCTCGGCATTCGCAAAGGTTGAGAGGCAACCGCTTGCTTACGCGCGCGGCACGGCAACGCGCACAAATGCCAGCCGGTTGTGTCCGATGCGCGGCAGCTACCGTGCCGCGCGCGTCAGCAAGCGGTCCTGGGTCACGAACCCTAGCATCAGCCCAATCCCTCCAACGACTTCCGGATCCGCTCAATCTGCGACTCATAATCCGCCATCTTGCTCCGGATCGACTCGACAACCTTCGGCGGCGCCTTCGCCAGAAACTTCTCATTCGACAGCTGGCGCTCAGACCCAACCCGCACCTTCTCGAGCGACTTCAACCGCTTTTCGAGCTTCTCGCGCAAGGCCCCTGCCTGAGACTCGGGAATCTGAAGCACCAAGTCGTAGTCAGCAGTACTCTGGGTCGCCTGCCCTTCCGGCGCCTGCCCCGGCTTGGCCTCGAGCCGTACCCCCGCAAGCCGCTCTAGCGCCGAGGTATGGTCGCCTGGAATCGCCCGCACCACCTCATCGGGCGAGTACACGAACCCGTGCATCGCTTCCCTCGGCGGAATGTTCATCTCCGCCCGCAAGTTCCTCACACCCGCGACGATGTCTTGCAGCACCCCAACCCGACGCTCCGCATCAAGGTCGCGCCCGCCCTCTTGGGTTTGCGGATAGCTCGCCAGCGCCAACGACTTCGGCCGGCCTTCTGTATTCACCGCCAGACGCTGCCACAACTCTTCAGTAATAAACGGCGTCACTGGATGCAACAGCCGCAGCGCCTTCTCGAGCGCCGCCAGCATGTTCTTCCACTCGTTGGTCAGGCCCGTGTCCTCGGCAAACGCCAGCTTCTTGAATTCGATGTACCAATCGCAGAACTCGCCCCAGAAGAACTGGTAAAGTGCATTCGCCGCGTCGTGGTAGCGGAATTTTTCATTCGCCTCATTGACCTTCTCCGCCACCTCGTCGAGCCGCGAAAAGATCCAACGATCCTCCAGCGGGACCTCACCCGTCGCCTCGGACGGCAACGGCTTGAACTCGTCGAGATTCTCCGGCGTCCACGGCTCCGCGCCCGCCTTCTCCAGGCTCATAAACACGAACCGGACGGCATTCCAAACCTTGTTTGCAAAGGTGCTGTAGCCTGCGATGCGCTCCTCCTTGAGCACGACATCGGAGCCCTGGCCGGCCGAGGCGACTAGAGCAAACCGCACGGCGTCGGTCCCGTACTTCTGGGTCATCTCCAGCGGATCGATGACGTTGCCCTTGGTCTTCGACATCTTTTGCTTGTCGGCATCGCGCACCAGCCCGTGGATCATCACGTTCCGAAACGGCACATCGCCCATAATCTCGATGCCCAGCATCGTCATCCGAGCGACCCAGAAGAACAAGATGTCAAACCCCGTAATCATCAACGACGTCGGGTAGAAGTTCTTGAGGTCCTGGGTGTCGTCCGGCCAGCCCATCGTCGAGAACGGCCAAAGCCCCGAGCTGAACCAGGTATCGAGCACGTCTTCGTCTTGCCGCAGCTGGGTCCCGCCGCATTTGGAGCACTCAGTCGGGTCCTCGCGGCACACCATCGTCTCGTCGCAGTCCCGGCAATACCAGGCCGGAATACGATGCCCCCACCAAAGCTGCCGTGACACGCACCAATCGCGAATGTTGTGCATCCACTCGAAGTAGTTGCGCTTGGCCTGCTCGGGGCTAATCACCATGCGCCCGTCTTCGACCACTGCGATCGAAGGCTCAGCCAGCGGCTTGGTCTTGACGAACCACTGTGTCGAAACCATCGGCTCGACGACTTCCTTGGATCGCTGGCTGCGGCCGATGTTATTGACGTAGTCCTCGACCTTCTCGATTAGCCCTTGCGATTCGAGATCAGCGACGACCCTCTTGCGCGCCTCATAGCGGTCGAGGCCTTGATAGGAGCCGCCGTTCGAGTTGATCTTCGACTCCAAGTCGAGAACCGAGATCGTCTCCAGCCCATGTCGCTTGCCCGCCGCGAAATCGTTCGGGTCATGCCCAGGGGTGATCTTGACGATCCCCGTCCCGAACTCCGGATCAACGAAATCGTCCCTGATCACCCGCAACTCGCGCCCCACCAGCGGCAGCGTGACCGTTTTGCCCCACAGCTTCTTGTAGCGCTCGTCGCCGGGGTGAACCGCAACCGCCGTATCGCCCAACATCGTCTCCGGCCGCGTGGTCGCGACAACGATATGCTCGTCCGTCCCCGTGATCGGGTAACGGATGTACCAGAGATGCCCTTGCTGCTCGCTGTGTTCGACCTCGAGATCCGACAACGCCGTCATCGTCCCGGGATCCCAGTTGATCATGTACTCGCCGCGATAGACGAGCCCCCGCTCCCACAGCCGCACGAAGGCCTCGCGCACCGCCCGCGACAACCCCGGGTCCATCGTGAAGCGCTCACGCGACCAGTCGCAACTCGCGCCGATCTGCTTGAACTGCCCAACGATCGTCCCGCCGTACTTCTCCTTCCATTCCCAGACATGCTCCAGGAATTTCTCGCGCCCGATCTCACGCCGGTCGATCCCCTGCTCGCGCAAATGCCGTTCGACCAGCATCTGCGTCGCGATGCCGGCATGGTCGGTCCCAGGGAGCCAGAGGACGTTATCGCCGCACATCCGCCGCCAGCGCATCGTGATGTCGGTCATGGCGATCTCGAACATGTGCCCCATGTGGAGCGCGCCGGTTACATTCGGCGGCGGAGCGACCAAAGAGTAGGTGCTATCGCCCTCATTCGAGGCGACAAAAAGGTTCTCATCGACCCACCAGTCGGCCCATTTGGGCTCGAACTGGCGCGGGTCATAAACTTTCTCTAGCTGCATGTTAAGTTGTTGAAACAGTTGGAGTAAAACGCCACTATATCACGAGATGGAGCCCCGGCTGAGCCCGGCGGCGGCGACAGAGCCATGGACGGAAGTCCATGGTCCACCGTCGTTCGCCAGATCTCCCGACCATGGACTTCCGTCCATGGCTCTGTCGCCGGCCCAGCAGTGTACCCAGGAGCTGTTGTAACTTCAATCTGTGGGCAACCTGGTCGAAATCGGCAAATTCAACTTCCGCTTCGAATGTCAACCCGGTTGCGTGGCTTGTTGTACCCAGCGGGGAGAGGTCTACCTCACCGAACCGGACTTGAAGCGCATAGCGGAGCGCCTCGAGCTAACGCCGAAAAAATTCGAGAAACGCTTCGCCAAGCGCGAGCATGGCGACCTGCTGCTAACGACGCCCGAAGACACGGACTGCCACTTCTTAGAGGACGGCGGTTGCTCGATCCACGAGGTCAAGCCGCTGCAATGCCGCACCTTCCCGTTCTGGCCCGGCAACGTCAAGACCAAGGGCTCGTGGAAGGCGCTCAGGAGCTACTGCCCTGGCGTCGGGATCGGGGATCCGCTCGATCGCGAGCAGGTCCGGCGGGAGGTGCAAGAATGCGCGGATGCGTTTCCTCTTTCCTGACGGGTAGTCGCTGACATGCTACGATCTGCTGACTATGCCAGACCAAGAACGCGAATTCGGCTTCTCTACCCGCTCCCTTCACGCCGGCCAACGCCCCGATCCGGCCACCGGCGCGCGGGCCGTCCCGATCTACCAGACGACATCCTTCGTGTTCGAAGACTGCGACCACGCCGCCGCCCTGTTCGGCCTGCGCCAGTTCGGCAACATCTACACCCGAATCATGAACCCCACTACGGCCGTCCTCGAGGAGCGCCTCGCCTCGCTCGAAGGCGGCATCGGCGCTCTGGCGACCTCCAGCGGCCAGGCGGCGCAGTTGCTCACCATCAGCAGCCTCTGCGAGTCAGGCGACGATTTCATCAGCTCGTCGACGCTCTACGGCGGAACCTACACGCAGTTCGACGCGACATTCCGGCGCGCTTTGGCTACAACTGCATCTTCGTCGATCCTGACGACCCGGAAAACCTCCGCCAGGCGATCACGGAAAAGACCAAGCTCATCTACATCGAGTCCATCTCGAATCCGAAGTTCAACATTGTCGACATCGAGGCCATAGCGAAGGTCGCTCACGAAGCCGGCGTGCCGCTGGTGATCGACAACACCTTCGCGTCTCCTTACCTTTGCCGGCCGATCGAGTGGGGCGCCGACATCGTGATCCACTCGACGACGAAGTTCATTGGCGGCCATGGTACGGCCATCGGCGGAATCGTGGTCGACTCGGGCAAGTTCGACTGGACCAACGGTAAGTTCCCCCAGCTCACCGAGCCCAGCCCCGGCTATCACGGGATGAAGTTCTCGGAGACCTTCGGCGAGATGGCGTTCATTATCAAAGCGCGCGTCGAAGGCTTGAGGGATCTCGGCCCCTGCCAGTCGCCACAGAATCCCTTCCTGTTCCTACAGGGCCTAGAGACGCTGCCGCTGCGCATGGACCGCCACTGCGCGAACACATTGGCGGTCGCCAAGCACCTCGAACAGCAGACCCAAGTCAAATGGGTCAATCACGCCGGACTTGACTCGAGCCCATACAACACGCTCGCGAAGAAGTACCTGCCCAAAGGCCAAGGCGCGGTGTTTACTTTCGGAATCGACGGCGGGCTCGAAGCGGGGAAGCGTTTCATTGACGCCCTAGAGCTGTTCTCGCACTTGGCCAATGTCGGCGATGCGAAGAGCCTGGTGATCCATCCGGCCTCAACGACGCACGCGCAGCTCAGCGAGGAAGAGCAGGCCGCGGCCGGAGTGACCCCTGACACCGTGCGGCTTTCGATTGGGCTCGAGGATCTCGACGACCTGATCTGGGATCTCGACCAGGCGCTCGAAAAATCGAGGGGTTAGTTCTGAAGCAGCGCCCCAGAGCAGGACCAACCCTGCCAGTCTTGCGGGCGCTCTCGAATCACGGCTTCGAGCATCGGGGCTCAGGGCGCTTGCTTAGCGCGGCTGTTACCGCTACAATCCTCCACGCAGATCCCAAGTCGGAACTGCAAGGAACGTCTATGTTTCGACGTGCCGCTGGATTGCTTGTCGTTCTGCCGCTGTCGGGTTCTCTCGGCCAGGCGCAGCTGGTCGTTTCGGCCCAGGCGGGGCTGATTCATCATATTGACGGCCAGGTGCTGGTCGAGGATCGGCCCGTCGCTCCCCACCCGAATCAATTCGCTCGAATCAGCCAGGGGCAAATCTTGCGAACCCAGCAGGGCCAAGCGGAAGTCCTGCTGAGCCCTGGGGCGGTTCTCCGGGTCGGTCCGTCGAGCGAGATTCGCCTGATCTCGGACGATATTAGCCACGTGAAGATTGCCGTGCTGCGTGGCTCCGCGATCGTGGAACGACGCCGGCAATCGGAGCCGAGCGTTATCGAGGTCGAATGTGGCGAGGTTGAAAATGGAACCGTCACGACGCTCGACATTCAAGCACGCGGCGTTTACCGCTGTGATGTTCGCCCCGGAGGCGATCGCTCACTACGGGTGTTCCGAGGACAGGGATCGTTCTATTCCGCTGGCCCCGAAGAGGCGCTTCGGACTGGACAGATGGCCGTGATGGCGGACGGCCGCTACGAAATCACAGAATTTGACCCCGCAGCCGCGGACTCTCTCGACGCATGGAACCAGCAGCGAAGCGAAATCATCAGGAAGATCAACAAGCTGGGCCGGCGATCGGACCAACAACTCGCCAGAGGGTTCGCTTACTTGGCCCGACATGTTGGGAAGCGGGCCGCCCAGAAAGGCCGGCGGCGTTTCGGCTACGGCGGACGCAAGACAAACAACGGGCGCAGCACGCGCTAACCCAGGGCTGGCTAAGCGTGGCTGCGCCCGCTGAGGCGGCAAGAAAGCTTCTTTGGGGTTAGTAGGTGAAGCTCAGGTTCACGCCGCCAATCGAACCGGTGTAGTAGAAGCAACCGTCGCATGTACGGAGGCTCTTGTTGCCGGTGATGTAGTTGTAAAACGGCGATAGCGTGACGTTGTCGCTGATCGGAAGGTCAAGCGAGACGCCAAGCACGACGTCGCTGACGGTGGTGGCCTCAATCCATTGCCCGTTGTTGACGCCAACCGAGGCCGACAGACCCAGAGCCACGCCCTTGCCCATGTCGACGGCATGGCCGATGCCAAAGTTGTAGTACATGCCGTCGCCGTTGTGGAAGTCGCCGTAGACCGAGAATGTCGGCTCGAGAATCGTATCGATCCCCAGGCTGGCGTAGACTTCGTTGGAGTAGCGGCCGTCGCTGAAGTTCGGGAACGCGTAGTTGATGTAGCCGACGTTGAGTGCGACTTTGTCGCCCAGTCCGATGCCGTAGTCGACCGTAAAGTCGTGCTCGGTCCAATGGTTGCCGGCGACACCGCTGTCGCCGAACGCCGTGTGGGCGACGTTGCTCCACGACGAAACCGTCAGATCCTTGTAGCCGAAGCTGACTCCAGGCTGATACGAAGCGGTGTTGCTCAGATTCTGGCCGCGCCAAACGTACTTGCTCACGAAAGCGTTGTCAAACGACAAGCTCCAGTCCTTCTCGTCCTGAGCCTGCAGGCTGCCGGAGCCGAAGGATGCAAAGAAAACGACTCCGGCCAAGAGCGCATTGAACTTCCTCATAATCGATTTTCTCCTTGTTTCGATTGCGGCTAGCCCGTCGTTCAGGCAACGCCGTTTCTGGTTAGGCGCCGCGCTCTTGGGTCGACCAACAATCAAGCCCGCAACCGCGTTTTGAAGCGATGCGGTTTACCGGTCTGTCCCAGTGGAGCGGAGTTCGCTCAACCAACTGCTTCAAGTTAGCCACGGAGTCGAAAATGGCGCAAGAAGATACTTCTTATGGGCAATATAGAAGAACCTTTGTGGTGTAGAAAGTGCCACAGATCGGGTCTTGCGCTCGCCCCCAGCCCTGGCAAAGGCCGCTTTTCACGGCGCTCGGCTGAGCAGCGCGCCCGATTCATCCCGCACCCGGCCGGGCCTGTTTATGGGCGTCATAAAAATTATCTTCTTGCCTGCCGATAGGCGCTTTCGTAGAGTGGGTTGACGAGACGGATGGGTGTTCGTTGCGCCCGTCGGCGCCGTTTCGACGAAAGGAGAAATAGGATGGTTCGATTTCGCACCGTAAGCATATGCGCGTTGGCGCTAACTCTGTTGGGGGCCGCCAACGCTCGGGCTCAAGAGGCCGAGGAAGAGGAGGAGGAAGAATCGAACGTCAGCGTTTCGATCGATTCGGGATTCGTCAACCAGTACATCTGGCGCGGCTTCGAGCTTAACGGCTCAGCCTCGGCGCAACCAGGCGTTTCAGTTGCGTACAAAAACGTCACGTTCTCCACTTGGAGCAACTTCGCCACCGGGGGCCCAACGGCCGCTCTTGGACCGAGCACGACTTCGCCATCGACTACACCCAGGGCATCGGCGACAGCGATTTCTCGTTCTCGCTGGGATTCATCAATTACGCCTTTCCCGACCTCCACGACGACGACAAGTTCACGAGCGAGTTCTACTACGGCATCTCGCACGACAGCATCCTGGCCCCGTCGTTCACGATCTACACCGACATTGATGACGGCAGCGGCGCCTACTACTACGCCGGCATTGCGCCGTCGGCGCCTGTCGGCGACAAGGGTATTAGTTTCGACCCTTCTTTCGGCATCGGCGTCAACCAAAAGCTCTTCTGGGCCAGCACTGGAGTCAGCGACATCAACATGGGAATTGAGATCTCAATGCCCTATAAGAATGTGACGTTCTCTCCGTTCTTTACGGCCATCTATTCGCCGGGCGACTTCGGCGAGGAGTTTGGGCCGAGGTTCAAGCCGCTGTGGGGCGTGAGCCTGTCGTTTGAATACTAAGGGCGCGCCTGGATTCTTGACTGAGAACCCCTGAACCCCAATACTCACGATAACTTGGCCGCGGCGTTTCGACGCCGCGGCTTTTTTTTGCCCCGTGGAGCGAGGATAGTTTCGATGTCAAACGCGCGGCGCGTTCTCCGAGCACCCTGCGTGAGCGGGGTGTCTTCCAGTAAGTTCAGCGGGAAGACACCCCGCTCACGCAGGGTGCTCGGATTGGTCGTCGTTTAGCGGTGCGAAGGCGCGCCCGGTCTCGTCATAGGCGCTGACTTCGCCGCCGGCAATGTTGTAGACCCAGCCGTGAATCGCCAGCGACCCGCCGGCTACGCCCGCGACGACGCAGGGGTGGCTCTCGAGGCGCTTGAGTTGAAGCAGGACGTTCTGCTTGATGAGAGCGTCGAGGCGTTCGTTTTCGCCGAGCTTGGAGTGATTGACTTCAATGGTCCGGACGGCGGCCTCGCTGAAGGTGAGCCAGGCGCGAACGTGCGGAAGGGTCGCCACGCTGTCGCGGTTCATGGCCCCTTCCATGGCGCCGCAGTCGGTATGGCCGCAGATGATGATGTGCGGGACGTTCAGCACCGAGACCGCGTACTCGATTGAAGCCGTCATGCCGCCGGTAACTCCGGTGTGGGGCGGCACGATATTGCCGGCGTTGCGGCAGATGAACAGCTCGCCTGGGTCGGTTTGCGTCAGCAGGCAGGGGTCGATTCGCGCATCCGAGCAAGTCAGAAAGAGCGCGCGAGGGCTCTGTCCGCCGGCTAGCCCGCATTTCTCAGTGCGCCGTACTGGCGCGAACACCCTGCGGGGTGAAAGGCCCCGCCGATGAAGATGTCGGTCGACATCGAAGCTGGCGAGCAGCGTGGTCCGGTAACGGGTCGAGCTGAAGCCTCGCGACAAAGTCCGGGTAAGCCGGGCGAGCAAGCCGTTAGGCCGTAACGCGCAGTATGCCTGAGCAGGCCTCGAAAGTGAAGTTGCGGACGCCGACCCGCCTGAGAAACGGGGAAGGCCGCAGCAACCGGGAAGCGACCGACGCATGCACCGGTTGGGTCCGCCGGGGTAGTGGGCGCGGCATGACGCTGAAGGGGGTTCGTAGTCAAAGGCGGGAGGCCCGGTGCGGTGGAGGTCGCAACTCCAAACGTCGCCTACAGGGCGGCGGCCGCGGCGGGGAGTCGGACAGGGCCGTAGTAGTGAAGAAGCAGGGTAATGCCTGTGGAGCGAGGGGCCCTGACTTCCGGCATGCTTGTCAACGAGCGAGAGGACGAGGCGATTGGCGATAAGCCTAGCAACGCCGTTAGGATCCGGAAGCTCGGGCGCAAGCTCTGCCTCAAAGCGAAGCAGGAGATGGGCGTGCTGCGCCTGCGCGGGGCGCAACTGGGGCCGCCGCCTGCGACAGCGATGAGGTGAAGCCGGTCGGAGAGCCGGATGCGGGAAATCCGCACGTCCGGTTCGATGAGCGGGGACGGGAAACGGAGCCAAGGCGGAGACTGAGACACTGGCGCAAGGCGAAAGCGGCCAGCAACAGCTACTCCCTCCGCCTAAAGCCACCGCGCCCGTCCTCGACTCCACCCACGTGGCGGGCGAAAGTGCGTGAGAGGCCCGTCAATACGAGGCGCGCGCCGGTTAGCGCGCGGAGGCGTACTTGACAGTACGTTGAGCACGGTGACCAAGCGCAACGAAGTAGTGGCGGGCCTATTGCGTGCTTTCGCCGTCAGGTGGGTGGAGTCGAGGACGGGCGCGGTGGCTTTAGGCGGAGGGAGTAGCTGTTGCTGGCCGCTTTCGCCTTGCGCCAGTGTCTCAGTCTCCGCCTTGGCTCCGTTTCCCGTCCCCGCTCATCGAACCGGACGTGCGGATTTCCCGCATCCGGCTCTCCGACCGGCTTCACCTCATCGCTGTCGCAGGCGGCGGCCCCAGTTGCGCCCCGCGCAGGCGCAGCACGCCCATCTCCTGCTTCGCTTTGAGGCAGAGCTTGCGCCCGAGCTTCCGGATCCTAACGGCGTTGCTAGGCTTATCGCCAATCGCCTCGTCCTCTCGCTCGTTGACAAGCATGCCGGAAGTCAGGGCCCCTCGCTCCACAGGCATTACCCTGCTTCTTCACTACTACGGCCCTGTCCGACTCCCCGCCGCGGCCGCCGCCCTGTAGGCGACGTTTGGAGTTGCGACCTCCACCGCACCGGGCCTCCCGCCTTTGACTACGAACCCCCTTCAGCGTCATGCCGCGCCCACTACCCCGGCGGACCCAACCGGTGCATGCGTCGGTCGCTTCCCGGTTGCTGCGGCCTTCCCCGTTTCTCAGGCGGGTCGGCGTCCGCAACTTCACTTTCGAGGCCTGCTCAGGCATACTGCGCGTTACGGCCTAACGGCTTGCTCGCCCGGCTTACCCGGACTTTGTCGCGAGGCTTCAGCTCGACCCGTTACCGGACCACGCTGCTCGCCAGCTTCGATGTCGACCGACATCTTCATCGGCGGGGCCTTTCACCCCGCAGGGTGTTCGCGCCAGTACGGCGCACTGAGAAATGCGGGCTAGCTTCTCAAACAGAGGCTTGCGCCCCGGGAAGACTTCGCGGCGAAATCGCTTGACTCCCGCAATGATTTTTTTCACGGTTTTGTGACCAACGGTTAACGCTGCTGGGTCGCGAAGGCGTACTCTTCAACCGGCTTGCCGCCAATCAGATGCTCTTGAATAATGCGCTCGACCGCGTGATTGTCCACCAGCCGGTACCAGGTTCCCTCGGGGTAGACGACCGCGATGGGACCCTGTTCACAGACCCGCAAGCAGCCGACCTTGCTGCGGTAGATCGAACCGTCTCCCGCGGCTAGGCCCAGTTCGGCCAGGCGCTTCTTGAGGTACTTCCAGACTTGGGTCGAGACCTCGGGCTGAACGCACTTCGGCTTGGTTTCTTCCACGCACAGAAAGATGTGACGGGTGTAACGTTCACCGGTCGGGAGTGACGGCTTGGCGGGTTCGGGCATCGAAACCGTGCATTATAATCCGTGGGCGCTGGACATCTGTACCGCGGCGGGTAGGATAGAGGTAACCTAACAGGCCGGAGCCGGGTCCAAGAGGGTAGCCGGCGCAGACGTTCTAGGAGTGCGCGGAACCGCGTCAAGGGGGATGTGGTGACGAAAAATGTAAAGATTTCGTTGGTTGTCGCGGGCTGTAGCCTTGCGATGCTGGCCCAAGAGGCTGCCAGGGCGCAGAACGGCCCCCTCGGCGCGCCGCGCCGGACACGGCCGGGGAGCGAGCAGCCCATCGGGCGGTCGCCTGGCACGGTTCCCGGCCCAGGAGCGACGATCCCCGACGGGCCGGCCGATCTGCCGAAAATTGAAACGAAAAGCCGGCAGCCCATCCGCGTGGGTCAGCCGCTGTTTACGTCCGACACCAACGTCGTCACCGTGGATATCGCCGTGCTGGATGGCGGCGGGGTATTCATCCCCGGGATCCCCGGCGGCAACTTCCAGGTGCTCGAGGACGGCGTTCCCCAGAAGATCGTCAATATTGGCACGAGCGAAGCGCCGATGACGGTTTGTCTGTTGATCGAGTTCAGCGCGCTGTATCAGCAGTACTGGTCCGAGACCTGGTATCAGACCCTCACGGCGGCCTACGGGTTTGTCGAGACGCTTCGTCCCGAAGACTGGGTCGCCGTTGTGGCGTACGACCTCAAACCCGAGATCCTCAGCGATTTCACCCAAGACCGGCGCGAGACTCAAGGGGCGTTGCAGCGCTTGCGAATCCCCGGCTACTCGGAGTCGAACCTGTTCGATGCCGTGACCCAGATGTGCGAGCGCATGAAGGACATCGAAGGCCGCAAGTCGATCATCGTGATCTCCTCGGGCGTCGATACCTTCAGCAAGCTGACGTTCAAGAAAGCGCGCGAAATCGTGCAGGACGCCGGGGTCACCGTCCATGCCATCGGCATGATGCAGGCGTTGCGCGAATATCTCGATGCGCGAGGCTATATGGGCGGGATTCAGCGCATGGACTTCTTGCAAGCGGACATGAACTTGAAGACTTTCTCGAAGGAGAGCGGCGGGATTGCGTTCCTGCCGCGGTTCTTCGGCGAGTTCCCGAGCATCTTCCGCTCGCTGGCTTACGTGATGCGGAATCAGTACGTCGCCGAGTACCAGCCGACCAACGCCAAGCGTGACGGGACCCGGCGTGAAATCGAGGTTAGGCTTGTCGACCCTTCGACGAATAACGACCTTCGGATCACGGGCAGGAAGGGTAAGCGGGTTAAATACTCGATCGTCCACAAAGAAGGCTACGTCGCCCCGCGCGAAGTCGAGTGAGGCGCCTGGGCCCTGCGACCCCGAGGCGTGGACTTCCCGTCTCCGGGTCGGGTCATCGAGGTGAGTGGGAATTGCGACCTTGTGCTCGCGTCGGTCCGATTGCCACAACGGGAGTAGCCGGATGTCCGTCCGCTTTTATCAAAAACCCTCTTGAACGTCGTGCCGCAAGGCTAGGAGTTTCCTGGCCGACAAGGGCGTCGAGCTCGAGATGGTGGACCTTAATAAGGGGCTCAGTATCGAACAGCTCGAAGCGATCATCGGGGAACGCGACTACAAGCCGTTCTTGAATTCGCGGAATGCGCTTTTCCGCGAGATGGGGATGAAGGACAATCCGCCGCCGCGAGGCGAGGCGCTGAAGCTGATGTCGGAGAACCCGAACTTGATCAAGCGGCCGTTGACGATTTCCGGGGAGGAGATCGTGTTGGGTTTTGACCAGGACGGGTTAGCCAGCCTCGCGCAACCCTGATTGTGACTTGGGTCCGGGGGTTCCGCGGCCAGACTTGGAACTCGACCTCAAGTAGACAGTATCGGGCTTCGCCGATTCGATTTGCTCAAGCAGTCCGGCAACGTCGGTCATCCGAGGATTCGCACCTCGCCGGCCAGAGCGTTATTGAGGATAGGAGCGCGCATACCGTCATACGTGGCAAAAACCACCTGCATTCCAAGCTCGGCATCGAGCGCGAGGTTCAGTCTAGCCATGTCGAAAAGCGTAGCGCCGTCAGGCAAGCTAACGAGGAGGTCGAGGTCGCTGTCGGGCCGAGCGTCGCCGCGGGCGCGGGAACCGAAGAACCCGGCTCTTGAAATGCCGTGCTCGCGCAAAATAGGTAGGGCTCGCGCTGTGAGCCTGTTGAGGGAAACGTCCATCGGGTTGTCGGCGAGTGTCGCCACTCATAATAGTTTATCGGCCCGGCCGCCGATCGAGTCCCCATGGTGAGGGAACAATGCCGGGACCGGCGACGTCTTTACTGAGAATCAGATGAGAGCGGCGCTCGCACTCCTGCTCGCTCCTTATGCGCTCTCGGCGTACGCCATTAGCGGTACGGTCCGGGAGCGCTCGGAAGACAAGCTGAAGCCGTTGGCCAAGGCGCTGGTCGTCGCGCGTACTCCCAACGGTAAGGACGTCTTGGGCGCGACTCGGAGCGACTCCGAGGGCCGCTATACCTTGCCCGGTCCGTTCAAGGGGCAAGTTCGCGTGAGCGCGGGCAGGGGCGGCTATTTTGTCCACTCCGCCGGTGGGACGGCTGACCCCTACGTGGCGGTCAACTGCGATGCGGCCCAATGCGGCGCGTTCGATTTCGAGCTCGCCAAGGCGGCGGTCATCAGGGGCAAGGTCGTCGACGATCTTGGCGAACTCGTGGTGTCCGCGCAGGTGCAGGCCACAATGCCGGAGGAGCAGGACCCCCAGCGTCGCATCGGTCAAGCGCGTACCGACGATCGAGGCGAGTATCGAATCTTCGGCCTCAGGCCGGGTGTTTACGAGCTGCGGGCGCACGCGCCAAATCGAGGTCTCGAGGATCGGACTTACGTGAGCGCCGCGGTAAAGGTTGAGATCGTAGCCGGTGAAGAACGCGCGCTGCCGATCACGATTCGGCCCGCGCTTCACGGGAGCTTTCGTGTTGCCGGCGTCGTCACGGGGATCGAGCTTGACAGCGCGACCAGGAGCCTTATCCTTATGAGGGCGTTGAAGCTCGATTCGGCGTTTCCCGCAAACCGAGGCTCGCGATCGACTTCGCTCACGCCCGAGGGCGCCTTCGAGTTCACGGGCGTGCCGCCGGGGATCTACGAATTCCGCTTCAACGACGTGGTGCGCGGCCGGGGAGCGACTCGATCGTCGCCCCCGCGAGTGCTTGACGTCCTCGATATTCGCAGCGACCTCGAGGGCCTGAGCTTGAGTCCGATGCCGCCGACGGGCATCAAAGCGCGGATTGAGCTTCAGGATTCATCCTTGGGGATACCGCCGCCGATCATCGTCCGCTCGGAGGGGCTCGATACCAGGAGGGCCATCCCTGGCGGGCCGCCCGGCTACCAATTCAGCGACGACAGATATGCGCCGGGAATCTACAGCGTCTCGTTGGGAACGACAAGCGACGTCTACCTCAAGAGTATTGAGATCGACGGCGTCGAGGTCGAAGGTCGAGAGATCGAGGTTCCACGCGGGAGGGTGATCGAGGCGAGGTTTGTGGTCAGCGGGGCGATGGCATCGGTCTCGGGCCAAGTGAAACGCGCGGCTGAGGGGGGCGAGGGCCCGTTTCGAGTTGGGCTCAAGAGTGAGATCGCTTCATACTCGGTGCAGGCCGATCAAGCCGGCAGGTTCGTCTTTGCGAAGGTCCCGCCCGGCGAGTATCGAATCGGCGCTTGGGCGCTTGCCGGCGAGAAGGACCTCAAGTCGGAATCGCTCTGGCGGGAAGCCGGCGCCAAGGCTCCCAAGTTCACCGTCGAGGAGAGCAGCGAGGTCGAAATCTCGTTGACTGCCGTTCGATGATCGCTCTCCGGGTCGTTGTCTTCGCTTGGGCCGGCGTGGCTCTTTGCACGGCGGGAAGCGTCTCGGGCCGGGTGATCGGCCAACCCGGCGGACGACCACTTGGAGGGGCCGAAATCAGCGTGGCGGCTGAGGCTACGTTCGAGAACGGCGAGGCCCTTGTGCGGACCCAGCGCAGCCTCGGGGACGGCCGCTTCGCCTTCGATGACATCCCAGCGGGGGGCTACGTCATGGGGTTCTCGAAGGGCGGCTACGAGGGCGGCTCGCGGGCGTCGTTGAGTGTTGAAGTGACCGACGCGGAACCGGACGTCGAGGTGGACCTGGAGCTGCGGCGCTCCGGCGTCATCGCGGGCCGGGTGAGTGACCCTGATGGCGACCCCATCCAGGACGCGATTATCCACTTGCGAGAGTGGAATACCGTGCAGGGCCGGCGCAGGCTTCGTGCGATTAGCTCGAGCCGCACCGACGACCTGGGGGCTTACCGTTTGCATAATCTGCGGCCAGGCAAGTACATCGTCAGCGTGATGCCGCGCAACATGATCGCTCCGCGCGGCGTTCTGGCGTATGAGTTTGGGCCGGTGTCTTATCCGAATGCGCCGACCCCGTCGCAAGCGTCGGTGTTGCCGGTGCTTTGGGGGACGGTCAACGAATCTGTCGACTTTAGGCTCGATTGGTCCCCGGATACGGCCATTGAGGGCGCCACGCTCACGCCTGAGGGCGGTCAATGTGGGGAGTGTTTTGTGAACTTGGCCGACGAGGGGGGCGCGGTCGTCGGGGCCTTGACTGTCACGCCTGAGGGGTATTTCGCGATCAGGGGCGCACAGCCTGGGGCCTATCGCTTGACCGTGCGGTCGCGCGGGACGCAAGATGTCGGCTCGGAGGCGGTGTTCGTCACTGAAGGCAAGCCCGTCGAGGTGGTTCTGCAGCCGTCCCCCGGAAGCTCCGTAAGCGGCAGAGTTGTGAGCGAGGGGGCCCCGCCGGACAAGGAGACTAGCGATCAGCAAGGGCGAATGATTTCGGTGCAGGTTCGTGCTCTCGACCCCTCTGGCGCTACCGTCGGCCAACGGGCGGCGAACGTCGACTGGACGGGCGACGGCGAATTTACCCTTGACGGATTGTCTCCTGGGTCCTACTACGTTCGCGTGGGCCGCCCTCCCGCTGGGTCGTACGTCCGGGAATTCTCCCTGGGGGGCCAGCCGTTGCGAAGTGGAGAGTTTCAGGTCGGCGGCGTTCCGGTCAACGGCCTCGAGGTGCGGCTGGCGTTCGACGCAGGTCGGGTTGAAGGCACGGTTGACAAGCGCCCGCGGGCTCGAAAGGGGGCGATGGCCGTGCAAGGCTTGGTTGTCCTGCTGCCGGACGATTACGGGGTCGGCCCGTACGTGGAACTGCTCGGCGCCTATCGTTCAGAGGACGGCAAGTTCGACATCCCGAACGTGCCGCCGGGGTCGTACAAGGTGTTCGCGGTCTCGCGGAACAATAGCTTCGATTTGGGGGACCCGGATGATGCGGAGTTCTTGCGGCGGAAGGGTAACAGGGTCCAAGTCGGGGCGCGGGCGACGACGAATGCGACGGCGCCGTTTGTGGCGAACCGGTAGCGAACCCGCTCCCTTGCGGTCGCGGCTCTGACGCCTACGGGTTAACGTTTGACTCGCGCCGTGAGAGCCGCGACCGCAAGGGAGCGGGTTCCGCAAAGGCCTATGCGCAGGGAAGGTAGTGCTTACCCAACTGAAAGCCCTGCGTCTCGAGCGCCTGCCGGATGAGCTCGCGGGCGCCGCGTTTGCCGACCCATTGCAGGACGAAGCACTCTTCCGGCGGCGGCAATTCGTCTGGCGAGATAACTGCAGCGCCCGAGATGGACCAGCCGATCTTCTTGGGGTCGATGTCGACGAAGGCTTGGACCTCGACCCCGACTTGGAGGAGTGGGCGAAGTCTTAGCCGCGAGGCCCGGCCGGCGCCCCAGACGATCACTCTCGGATGATGTGGGTTGTGACGCTCGAGCCAGCGCGCCAGGTAGGGGGCCTTGCAGGCGTAGAAGGCTTCGGGCGAGTAGCGTGGGTCGGTTCGGGTCAGCCGGTCCTCGCGTTCGCGCCAGCTCAGAAGCTTGTCTGGCAATTTCGCCATTTTGACCCCCGCCTCGAGCCAACGCAGCCAGAGCTCGTAGTCTTCTGGGAAGGGGCCCTCACGGTATCCGCCAAAACGCTCGATCAGCTCCCGTCGGAACATGACGGTTGGATGCACGAGCGGCGACTCGACGAATCGGTTGAGGGAGATCTCTTCGGCGGCGAGAAGGGAGTTCGTCCAGTCGACCCACAAGGCGAGGCCGCGGTTCTGGTTGCGGTCGCCCAGATACTCGGCTTGCGAGGCGACGAGGCCGACTCCTGGGCGCCCGTCGAGGTAGTCGGCCTGGCGGCGCAGGCGATCGGGGTGGGCGAGGTCGTCGGCGTCCATGCGGGCGATGTACTCGCAAGTGGAGGCGGCGATGCCCGCATTTAGCGCCGCGACCAATCCACGATGCTCGCCGCGGATCAGATTCACACGCTGGGATATACCGGAGACGATTGCGCTGGTGCGATCGCTGGATCCGTCGTCGACGACGATCAGCTCGGAATCGGGCTCGGTCTGGCGCAGCAGCGAGTCCAGGGCTGGTTCGATGAATTCCGCCGCGTTGTAGGCGGGTAGAATGACGCTGGTTCTCAACGATTTGCCGGCGTTGGAGCTGTGGTGTCGGCGCTCATGGACGCATTCAAGCGATCTCGATCGGGCGTCCGCCGTCGGCGGCGGAGGCGTATCCCGCGAGCGTTGTGGCCAGTACGTGCCGGGCTCGGCGGGCGCCCGTCAGGTCCGCCGAGCCCGCGTCGATCAGCCGGACGATTTCTCGCAGATGAGCGGCCGTGGCGGACATGAAGGCGGGCTTGGACTGGCGAGCGTAGACCCGGGAAGAGCTGGCGCGTTCCTCACGGGCCTGGCCGCCGCGAACATAGCTTGCTCGGAGGTTCGGCCGGCCGGTCCATTCGAGCGAGGCTCGGGCTAGTCCTCCCAGCGAGAGCCGTAGCGAGGCCTCGCTGCAATCGACGCGCATCTCGAGGTAGCGCCGCGGGGCGTGGGTCGCGCGATTGAGCCAAAGTGTTGCCAGGCGATCCCCGGGGAACCGCAGGGTCGCCTGGACGAGCACGTCCGAGTGATGACCTGCGATACGAGGAATGCTCGCTGAGATGGTCTCGGGCAGTGCGTCGAACATTAGGCACAACAGGTCGACTGCGTGTCCGCCGAACTCGTACAGCGTGGATCTCGTCAACTGTCTCCGCCAATCCACGGTCTCCGCCGCCGGCGGATGATTCATCTGCTGCCAGGCCTGGATGGCGCAGGGTTGGCCAAAGTCCCCGGCGGCGATCCGTTCGCGCGTCCGGCGGTAGATTTCCATGAAGCGGTATTGGGTGTTGACGGCAAGCAGCTTGCCGCGCGATTCGGCAAGGTCGATGAGTTGGTCGGCCTGCTTTAGGGTTTCGGTGAACGGCTCTTCGCACAGCACGTTGGCATCGGCTTCGATTGCAGCCTTGCAGAGGTCGAAATGGGCGGCTGGGGGCGCGCCAACGATCACGAGATCGGGCGACTCGTTCGACAGAAGCTCGCCCGCGGTCTCGTAGATTCGCGGTGCGAGGCCCTTCCGCCTCGCTTCGGCGCTGGGGTCGCAGGCGGCGATGACTTCAATCTCGGCCACCTCCTTGCAGGCCGGCAGGTGAATCCGTTCTGCTACACCGCCGAGGCCGAAAATTGCTGCTCTCATGCTAGGATCGGCGGTCGGCCACCGTGGACCCATCGATCAAATACTGCTGTCCCGCCTGTCAGTGCGACCTGGACGGGACGGGGGAGTCCTGGCGATGCCTTTCGTGCGATCGTACCTATCCTTGCACGCTCGGCTTCCCAGATTTTCGCCTGATGAATCCGCCGGGGTTTGACCGCCAGGCGGACTTCGCGGCGGCCGAGCAGCTGGCTGGCCGTGAAGAGGAGTTGAGCTTCGAAGAGTTGCACGCGCTGAGCTATGAGCTTCAGCCCGCCGCAAGCGATGGCCTCAAGGCCCGTCACCTCGCCCACTTTGCCGCCGAGGCCGAGCAGGCCCGAACCGCTTTTCATGACTTGGCGGCCCCTCCCGGTCCGTTGCTGGACGCCGGCTGCGGGCTTGGCGCGTACCTGGCGGCCGCGTCGGGTTTCGCACCCCGGGTCGGTGTCGACATCGTGCTGTTGCAGTTGGTCTTGGCCCGTAAGCGACTTCGAGAGCTCGGTGTGACGGCGACCTTGCTGGCGGCTGATGTGCACCGGCTCCCGTTTCGCTCGGGGTCGTTTGCGTGTGCGACCGCCGCGGACGTGATCGAACACGTCGATTCTCCAGCCGATGTGATCGCTGAGCTGTCGCGGGTTCTCCGACCTGCCGGCAGGGCCTTTGTGTCGACTCCCAATCGGTTCAGCTTGACGCCGGAGCCGCACGTGGGGATTTGGGGTCTTGGGTTCTGGCCCCGCAAGCTGGCGATCGGGCACGTCCGCCGGAAGCTAGGGGTTGATTACGCGACAATTCGGCCGCCCTCGTATTGGGAATTTCGGCGGGCGATGCGGGCTTTCGATGGCGATTCGGAGTTTCGAATTCCGCGGCCGGGTCCCGGGGAGCTGGCGACGTTCTCGGCCCCCAAGCGTGCTCTCGCACGGGTCTACTTGGGTTTGAGCCGAACGCCGGCGGCCGCGGCGCTGCGAGTGGTCTCGCCCTATTTCATCGCGCTCGGCACGCGACGGTAGGCGGCGACTACTTCCAGTGAGCGGGGGCCTCGACGTTATCGGGGAGTTGGGTTTCGCGATCGCCCTGGGTTTCTTCGAGTTGCGCCGAGGTGAGGTCTTCGGCGGTCCTGAGGTCAGCGGCGCTGATATTCGCCGCGACCAGGTCGACGCCGATCATGCGGGCGCCGACCAGGTTCGCGCCGCTCAGGTTGGCGCCACGCAGGTCGGCTGCTTTGAGATTCGCCATGACGAGACTGGCGCCGGAAAGGTCCGCGCCGGCCAGATCGGCCAGGATCAAGTCACAGCGCTCGAGATTGGCGTTCGAAAGGTCGATCTTGTCGTCCGCGTGCTGCACGCGCCAAGCGTTCCACAGATCAACGTCCTCGCGAATCATTTTCAGTTGGTCGTTGTCCGCCATGGCAAGATCACAATTATAGTCTGACGAGATATTCGCCACAGCTGTCGGCCCCCTAGACGGTGACGGATGTTACGCTGATGCGCAGATTCTCAAGCTTAGGCGGTGATACATGAGTAAACGCAAGTGGTTGTTGGCAGCGGGGCTGGTCGCGGTCTTCGCGGCCGTTGGACTCGGCTACCGGGGCATCTCCTTGTTTCTCGAGGCGCAATATTGGGAAACGAAGATGGGTCACGGCGAGGGAAAGCTTCGCGTCGGCGACATGGCCCCCGACTTCGAGCTGCAATACAAGAAATCGGAGGAAACCGTCCGGCTGTCCGCGTTTCGCGGGGAAAAACCCGTTGCGCTGATCTTCGGAAGCTATACTTGACCGCCATTTCGGGCGGAGGTTCCGACCCTTAACGAGATGTACCGGAAGTATGGCGAGAGGGTGGCGTTTCTATTGGTCTACGTGCGCGAGGCGCACGCAGGCGATGCCTGGGCGCTGAAGGTGAACAAAGGGAAGGGATTCGAGGTCCCGCTGGCGCGGACTTACGAGGAAAAGGATTCGTACGCTGATTTGTGCGTCCGCAAGCTCGACATTGAGTTTCCGACCGTGGTGGATCGGATGGACTTTCCGGCCGAGGCGGATTACACCGCTTGGCCGGAGCGGCTTTATCTCGTGGATGAGGCGAGCAAGATCGTTTATAAGGGCGGTCCTGGGCCGTTTGAGTTTGAGCCGAGCGAGTTGGAGGACGCGATTCAGACGGAGCTGGCCATGTAGTTGGGCGGAAGCGGTGATCAGCCGATCCGGGTAAAGCCCTCGGCAGTCCCAAGTCGGCGATCAAACGTTACGGTGTCATCGCAGCCCGCCTGTGAGTTGATTGCACCGATCAAGTAGTCAGCAAAACCCGCGGGGCCTTCGCGATATCGCACAACCGCCTTTTGAAACGCTTCAGCGTGCTCAAGCACGAACAGGTCGAGGCCAAGAAGGTCCTCGATCGCTTTGATGATCTCGGGTTTGCGAAAGCCGTATCGGCTTCGCAGAACCCAGGCGAACTCACAGAGCACGACCGGATTCAGGAACAACGATTCGTTCCGCCGTGCAAGCCGGGACACTAAGCGGTGGCAACGACAGACTGGGTCTCGTCGTCAAGGACAGCCATCCGAACGAGAGCATTGGTGTCGATGCCCCTCATTCTTGATTCTGAATCCGATCCCATCTGCGCCCAGCGACTTCGAGGACGCCTTCCTCCATTTCCTCGACCGAAACTGGTTTCTGGCCCGGTCGATGGAGGATACCCAAGAAGCTGGCTAGAGGATTCTTTTTTGGTCGAATCGCTGGTTTTCCATTAGCTAAGGGCATCTTCGCTGGTCGAATGACAACTGTGCCGTCTTGCTCGGCGAAGTGCAGACGATCTCCGGCTTGAATCCCTAGCTTGCGACGAAGTTCGGCGGGGATGGTGACCCGCCCCTGGCTGGTGAGTGTTCCTTCAGGCATGATCCTTTCATAGTGTAAGGCAAGCCTCAGACATCAGCGGATGAGCTTGCCGAGGATCGTCGTCCGGCTGGCGCCTGTCGCTGACGGCAGATTTGCGGGGCGGCCGTGGAAGCTCTCGTAGGCCAAAACGGCGAACGCTACGGCTTCCTTGGCGTCGCTGTCGATGCCGAATTCGTCCGACGGGTTGACCTGGGTCTCGGGGAATTGGGCCCTGAGCCGCGCCATGATTTCCGGGTTCTTCACTCCGCCGCCGGAGACGATCAGGTCGTCAACCTTCATCCGCGGGCGAACGAAGCGCTCAACGGCATCCGCTATGCTCGCGGCCGTGAAGGCGGTGATCGTCGCGACCAAGTCAGCGGCGGGGAGCCCCTGACGCAGCATGTTCGCCACGAATTCGGGTCCGTACTGCTCGCGGCCGCAGCTCTTTGGGGGAGCTCGCGAGAGGAACGGGTCGCGCATCAAATCCGACAGCAGCTCGTGGCTGACGGTCCCAGCCGCGGCCATTTTGCCGTCTCGGTCGAAGCTCATGGTGCCGCGGGAGAACTGCGATACCAGCGCGTCAACGATCATGTTGCCCGGGCCGGTGTCGAAGGCCATCACCTCGCTGGGCTCAGCCTTGGGTTGGATCGCGGTGAGGTTGGCGATGCCGCCGATGTTGAGCGCGACTCGCCCGCGCCTGGCGTGGCGGTAGAGGACGTAGTCGACGTAGGGCACGAGCGGGGCGCCTTGGCCGCCCAGGGCCATGTCGGCCGTGCGAAAGTCGGCGACGACCGGTGCGTTGATCTTCGCCGAAATCAGAGCCGGCTCGCCGATCTGCAGAGTGCTGACGACGTCACGGCCGCACAGGCGGGCCGGAACCGGTTGGTGGTAGATCGTCTGCCCGTGTGAGCCGACCAGCTCGATCTTCCCCGGCGGGATCTCCGCGCGGTCACAAGCTTCGATGACGGCCTCGCCGAATAGCTGACCCAGTAGGAAGTTGATCTGGCTTACCTGACGGGTGTCGGTTTTGGAGTCGCAAACACCGAGGATCGCTTGGCGGACGTCGGAGGCGTATTCGATCGAGTGAAATGCTACCGGGCGGACCTTTTGCTTGAAGCCTTCGCCGCGGATGTCGACCAAGGCGACGTCGATGCCGTCGACGGAGGTCCCGCTCATGATTCCGGCGACGAGCATGGCTAGGGGTGGCTCGGTCGAAGCGCGGAGTGTGGATCATTAGTTCCGGCATAGGACCGCTTGCTTAGGGGCTGTGAAATAAACCCGTCGTGGCCGCCGAAGCTCCCCTGGGGCGGTTCGGAATGGCGCGAGTGGATCAAAATGGGATAAAACATGAGGGCAAACGAATGTTCGGATAACTTGGCGGCGGCGTCCAACGCCCTTATTATATGGGCGAACAACAGGTCTTAGTCGAGCTCGAGCAACGCCCCGCCAAGCCGCGCCAAGCCGTGCCCGTTGACCAACTGCAGCTGCGACAGCCCAATCGCGACCAATTCACCTATGCCGCGATCGACGTCGAACGGCTCGTGCCGGCCGACCATCTGGTGCGCGCCATCTGGGAGCTGAGCGGCATGCTCGACCTGTCCGGCTTCGCTGCTCATCTGGAAACCCGCAAGGAGTCCGCCGGGCGGCCGGCATGGGATCCGCGGTTGCTGGTCGCGATCTGGATCTGGGCGTATTCGGAAAGGATGAGCTCGGCGCGTGAGATCGCGCGTCAAAGCCGCTATCGGCCGGAGTTGGAGTGGTTGTGCGGCATGGCGGTCGTCAATCATCACACTCTTTCGGATTTTCGGGTATTCCACTCAAAAGCTCTCGAGAACTTGTTGACACAGGTATTGGCGCAGCTGAGTCAAGAGGGGCTGGTGGATCTCGAGCAGGTGGCCGTCGACGGCACGCGGATCCGGGCGCAAGCCTCGGGCGGGTCGCAACGCAGGCGTCCGACGCTCGAGCGGCATCTCGAACAAGCGCGCGAAGCGGTGCGTCAACTCTCGGAAGAAGCCGACGACGAGGGTTCGAATCGGCGGCGTCAGGCGGCGCGTAAGCGGACCTTGCGGGAGCGAGTCGAGCGGATGGAGCAGGCGCTGGAGGAACTGCCCAAGGTCGAAGCGGGCAAGCGCGACGAAGAGCAACGACGCCAGGCGCGGGTGAGCGAGAGCGAGCCGGAAGCGCGCCCGCAACACGAATCCAACGGCGGTTGGGGACTCGGCTACAACGCGCAGCTGGCGACCGACGCCAAAGAGAAGATCGTGGTCGGCGTGGAGTTGACCAACAACGCCTCCGATGCGGGCCAGCTGACCCCGACGCTGGACGATGTGGAAGGGCGCTTCGAGCGAACCCCGAAGCAAGTGTTAGCGGACGGGGGCTACGCCAACCAGGCCAACATCGAGGCGCTGGCAGCCGCTGAAATCGAATACGCGACGCCGGCGCCGGCGCCGGACAAGGGCTCGAAGGCGGCGTTGAAGGCGGCGGGAATTGGGCCGCGCTACGCGCCGAAGTTTTTCATCTACGACGAGGCGACGGACACGTTTCTGTGTCCGGCCCAGCGGACCTTGACGTATCAGCGATCGTCGCTGAAGCGGAAGCGCAAATATCGGCAGTATCAGGCAAAAGCATCTGATTGTCGCGAATGCGCACAGCGACACAAGTGCTGCCCCAAGAGCGGTCATCGAACGTTGAGCCGCAGCGAAGAGAACGCGGTGATGGCGAAACATCGGCGCTGGATGGAGAGCGAGCGTGGGCGGGCGGCGTATCGCAAGCGGTCCGAGACGGCGGAGTTTCCGAACGCCTGGTTGAAAGAGCGATTGGGGGTGCGCAAGTTTCGAGTACGAGGGCTGCGAAAGGCGCGATCGGAGCTTTTGTGGGGGGTTTTGGCGTACAACATTGCGGCTTGGATCCGGCTGGTCTGGCGTCGTGGGCCGGAGTGCGGGCTGGCGGCGCAAGCGGCGGCGTAGCGGCGGTTGGGGGGGCGAAAAGGGCCGGGAAACGGCCCGAAACGACCGTTTCCGGGCCGCTCAGGCGGTCAATCAGGAGTCGAGGCGCAGAAGTTGCGGTTTCGGCAGGGGCGGCGTTCGGCAGCGCTGAGCTTGGCGTGCGCTTGGCGCTCCCGCGCGCCGACGCGACAATAGGTTTTCTTCACGGCCCCTTACGGTCGCGGCTCCGTAGTCGACCGCCTGGGTCTGGTCTGAAAGTTCAACGTCAGTCGAAATGTAGAAACTCCAGGGCACGGCATAGCCGTGCGCCACGTCGGCGCTCGTCTTCGATAAAATTCAGGATTCCCATGAAAGGACCCTTCCGCCTCGACCAACGACATGCCCTGGTAACCGGAGGCGCCAGCGGTATCGGCGCCGAGACCGTCCGGACGCTCCATCACGCCGGGGCTCATGTCACGATCGCCGACCTCAATCCCAACGCGGCTCAGGCCTTAGCGGCCGAGCTGGGCGAAGGCGTCGATGCCCTGCGGCTAGACGTCACCGACCAAGACTCTATCGCCGAGGCGTTCGCATCGTTAAGCGCGCTCGACTACCTGATCAACAACGCCGGTGTCGGTCACGTCGGCTCGATCGAAGAGTGCGACTACGACTCGTGGCGCACAGTGATGAGCGTCAACGTCGACGGGCCGTATCTGGTGACTCAGGCCGCTTTGCCCTTGCTGAAGGCGTCGTCGCATGGGGCGATCGTCAACATCGGCTCGGTCGCCGGCCTGGTTGGGATCAAACGCCGCTTCGCCTACTGCGCATCAAAAGGGGCCGTTGTGGCGATGAGCCGCCAACTCGCGGCCGAATATGCCGGGCAGGTCCGAGTGAACTGCATCTGCCCGGGAACCGTCGATACTCCCTTCGTCGAGGCCTACCTGGAGAAGTACCACAAGCACGAGAAGGACGAAATGCGCGTCCAGCTCAACGCTCGCCAGCCCATCGGCCGGCTCGGCAAGCCCGAAGAGATCGCCCACATGGCGCTCTATCTGTGCTCAGACGAGGCGGAGTTCGTTCACGGCGCCACGCTCGAAATCGACGGCGGCTGGACGGCGCTCTGATGATGAAGGTCAGGGACCTGATTCGACAGTTGAAGCAGGACGGGGCGGCGACACGTGCGGTCACGCGGCAGCCATCGAATGTTTCAACATCCCGAAAAGGCGGGTACCGTGACCGTGCCTGGCCGGGATGGAAAAGACCTGAGCCCAGGGACCTTGAGTAAGTATCCTAAGGAGTATCGGCCTCGGTCGAACTTCGTAGCGATGAAACAGCAGTTCGCGATCGTGATTGAAAAAGCCGGAGACAACTACAGCGCCTACGCGCCCGACGTCCCCGGTTGCATCACCGTGGGCGACACGATCGAAGAGGCCGAGCGAAACATGGTTGAAGCGCTTGAGTTTCATTTCGAGGGCCTGATCGAACAGGGCGAAACTCCGCCAAGCCCTTCCGCCGTAGTCAGCCGAGTGGATGCCTTGATTCCGACCCCGGCGGCGGTCGAGTCTTAAGCGTTGGGAACCCACTGCAAGATGTGCTCGGCGACCGCCACCAGCGTGCCGTCTTGGTTGGTGATTTCCACTTTCGCGTAAGAGCGCCTCCGGTCAAGATCGACCGACGAGATCTCGTACGTAACGGTAATGGTGTCGCCCAGAAAGACCGGCTTGATGAAGCGGACGCGGTCAAAGCCCACCGCCACGGGGGTTTCGCGCTCGTCCGAACGGGCGTGCTCGATCGCCTTTGACGACGCCGTCGAGATAAACCCCACCAGCAGCGCCCCGTGCGCCATCCGCCGCCCATAGCTCGATCTCTCCATATAAGTCTGGTTGACGTGGTTCGGCGCGAGGTCTCCCGTGATGCCCGCGAACAGGTAGACGTCGCTCTCACCGATGGTCTTGGTGACGGTCACCGAGTCGCCGACCTTCACGTGGAAATCCGCCATAGGGGATCGATGATACTCTACTGACCTACTTCGTATGAACGACCAAGTCGCAGTCGTAACCGGCGGAGCCAAGGGAATCGGGCGAGCCATCGTTGCCCGCCTCCAGAGCGCCGGCGCCCGGGTAGCCGTCTGGGATCTCGAGCCCGCCGAGGCCGACCTTGCCGTAGAGGCCAACGTCGCCGACGAGGCGTCGGTCGAGGGTGCCCTGCGACGAACACTTGAAACCTTCGGACGCGTCGACATCCTGGTCAACAATGCCGGCGTGAACGGCCCAACGGTCCCCGTATGGGAGTGCTCATTAGCGGACTGGGACCGTGTCATCGCCGTCGACCTGACTGGCGTCTTCTTATGCTCGCGGGCCGTCGTCCCCCACATGCGCGAACGGGGCAGCGGCCGCATCGTTACGGTCGCCTCGGTTGTCGGCAAGGAGGGCAACGCCAACGCCGCGCCCTACACGGCGGCCAAGGCCGGCGCCATCGGGCTTACGAAGGCCCTCGCGAAAGACCTCGTCGATTCGGGCGTTCTTGTGAACTGCGTCTGTCCCGCGATGACCGAAACCGACCTACTCAACCAGATGACTCCCGACTACATCGAGACGGTCAAGTCGAAAATCCCGATGGGGCGCTTTTGCACCGTCGAAGAGATCGCCGACATGGTCGCCTGGATCGCCGGCCCGGAGTGCACCTTCACAACCGGCGCGGTGTTCGACCTATCCGGCGGGCGGGCGACCTACTAATGGCCGAGCTCAACGTCCACCAAGTCACCTTCCGCGAGCAGTGGAACTTCCGCCAAGCGGTCGAAGGTTTGGCCCGCCACGGCATCCACAGCACCGCCGTCTGGCGCGAAAAACTCCACGAAGTCGGCGTCGCCGAGGGCGCGCGGATTCTGCGGGACAACGGCATGGCCGTCAGCGGGCTCGCCGCCGGAGGGTTGGTCACCGCCGCCGGCGCGGAAGGGTTCCAGGCGGCGCTTGACGACAGCAGGAGGTTCTTCGAGGAAGCGGCGGCGATTGGCGCGGACCACGTCGTTTTCCTGGCGGGAGGGCTTGTGGAGGGCTCCAAAGACCTGGTCGCGGCCCGCGAGCGCGCCCTCGAGGGGATCGGCATACTCCTACCCGACGCCCGCGCCGCCGGCGTCAAGATCGGCATCGAGCCGCTCCACCCGATGATGTGTGCGACCCGCTCGGTGCTGGCAACCCTCAGACAGGCCAACGACTGGTGCGACCGGCTCGACGCCGACGACATCGTTGGCATTGTCGTCGACACCTACACCGTCTGGTGGGACCCTGAAGTCCTCGTGCAAATCGCCAGGGCAGGGAAGCGTATCTGCGCGTTCCACGTCAACGATTGGCTCACCGCCACCCAAGACATCCGCCTGGATCGCGGCATGATGGGAGACGGCGTGATCGACATCGCCGGCTTGCGAGGGATGGTCGATGCCGCGGGCTACAGCGGGCCGAACGAGGTTGAGATCTTCTCGGCGCGCTACTGGTGGCGCCGCGACCCTGACGAAGTGATCGAGACGATCAAGGCTCGCGCGGCGGCGCTGCTCGCGGAACCTGCTCAGTTGAAAACCCCGCCACAGGGGGCAAGCTAGTTCTCAGACCGCTTGATAGATGGTCTTCGTTTGAATCCTTGGGGCTGCCGAACAATAATGTGCTTGCCGGCACCTAGGTAACCGGGCCGCAGCCACAGCCCCTCTCCGTGGACCCCGGCGAGCACATCCCAGCGAACCTGGTAGACCTTGTAACCGTCGGCCTCAGCCACCAACGCCGGCGAGGCTTCATTTCCAAAGCGCTCGAGATAAGGCGGCAACCGCTCATCCACGACGCCAATCGCCTTCCGAAAGCGCCCCCGATCCGGCCTCCCGCGCTTACCCGCCGACTCGTCAATCTTGCGCTCAACGAACCGATGCGCCCCATCCCGGGGCGCCATCAGGCCAAAGCAAAACCTGCTCCGCGAGACACGCGATCGGCACACACCCTAGCAACGAGACTATCGTGAGAATTCGCATACCGGCTATACGATATCCTACCGACGGCTTGCTGATCGGCTCGACGGACCCGCTTGGCAACGCCGCGCCAATGAGCCCGGAACGCAAGTGACGGGTGCGGAGTATGACGCCCCCGCCGGCTCAGCCCCCGCTCACTTGCGTTCGGGGCTCATTGGCGCGGCGGCAGAACCACAACCGCGCTGACCTACTGAATGATTTCCCCCGTAAACCGATCGCGAATCGCCCAATACGGGCATTGCGGACAAACCTCGCCGAGCGGATAGTCGATCTCCTCCTCATGCGGACACCCCATCAGGCCATCCGACATGACCACGCTCTTCACCCCATGCTTGCCAATAAACTCAATGATCTCCGCCCCGATGACGGGGTCGTGCCGCACATCGCCATCCTCGCTAAACCACCTCTCGAGCGGATCCGCTTCAGCTCCGTCATACGTCACAACCCCAACGGCCACCTTGCTGGCCTTGGTATTGTCCGGCCCATAGAACGCCAACGTCGCCATCGGATACCCCCGGAAGCCCTTCCGAGCCTTCTTCTCCAACGCATTCGGCCGGCGTTTGATCTTTAGTCCCATGTCGCCCCAGATTCTACATCAAGCGGCGCGTACGTGGCGCACGGCCTTGCCGCGCCGCCTTGCGCCCGGGTGCGCAACATATTCGCGCCGATCTCGATGAAACACGGCGGGATTCCGCGGGGCGGCAGCCACCGGAGCCGCGACCGGGAGGGAGCGGTTGTCGCGTACCCCAACAACCGCTCCCTCCCGGTCGCGGCTCCGGTAACGCCGCCCGCCCGAGCTTCTGCTTCCGGCCCGGCCCCGGCGGTATACTCAAGCCCACATGTTGGGCGTCCTCCACGACCTGCGCTTCGCCTTTCGAGCCCTCGGCAAGCACAAGTCCTTCACCGCCGTCGCGGTGATCACTCTGGCCCTTGGAATCGGCGCCAACACGGCGCTGTTCTCCATCGTCAACGCCGCCCTGCTGCGCCTCGTCCCGGCCGACAACGCCCACGAGCTTCACTGGCTCGCCGTCCCTCCGCACAAGTACGGACGCGTCCTCTCCTACCCGTTTTACGAAACCCTCCAAGACGACGATCATTTCAACGGTCTGCTTGGCGCCTTCCCCGCCGCCGTCAACGTGCGTTTCGACGCCAATCCGGCCCACCGCACCTGGTGCGAGCTTGTCACGGGATCGTACTTCTCTACTCTCGGCATCGAGCCCTATCTCGGACGCCTCATCACCCCAGAGGACGACCGCGTCCGGCTTGGCTCTCCGGTCGTGGTCGTCTCCTACTCCTACTGGCAGTCGCGGCTCGGTGGTGACCCCGATGCGCTCGGCCGCAGCCTCGAAATCAACGGTTCAGCCTTCACTCTCGTCGGCGTCGCCCCGCCTGGTTTCGGCGGACTCAAGCAGGGCTATCCGCGCGATCTGTTCGTGCCTATGCAAATGAAACCTGCGGTCACAAACTGGGACGGACTCGACAAACCCCTCATCGCCTGGCTCTGGATCGTCGCTCGCCTCAAGCCCGGCGTCGACCCCGAAGCCCTCGGCCACGAGCTCGGCGCGAAGCTTCGAGTATTCCAGGAGCAACACATCAGCGAAGCCGCCGGCTTCTCGCCCGCGACGCTTCGAATCATTCGTCAACGCAGCATTCGCCTCGACCCGTTGCGCGACGCAGCCCTCTCCGCCCGCGTCGTCGCCTACCTAAAGGCCCTCGCCTGGATCGTCGGCGCCCTGCTGCTGCTCACCTGCGCGAACCTCGCCGGTCTGATGATCATTCGCGGGCTCGAGCGTCGCTCGGAAATCGCAACCCGCCTGGCCGTCGGAGCGTCGCGCTGGCGACTGATCCGTCAACTCGGCGCCGAGAGCCTCTTACTCGCCACAGGGGGAAGCGCCGCCGGCCTATTCCTAGGCGCCGCCGCCGGTCCGGTACTAGCAAGCCTGTTTCCGCTCGCCGGTCCCGGCTCTCAGCTCGATGTCCCGCTTGACTCGAACCTTGTCGCCTTCGCGATTGCGATCTCAACCCTTGCCGCTCTAACGTTCGGCCTGCTGCCCGCTTGGCGGTCGTCGAAAGTCGACCTCGCCGGCGCGCTCAAGGGACCCGCCCCTCAACGTAGCCGCCAACTTCTGCTCTCTGGACAAGTCGCGCTTGCGCTCGTGCTGCTCGTCGTCGCCGGCCTATTCGCCAAGAACCTGCGTGAGCTGCTCACACACGACCTCGGCTTCACCAGCCGCGATCTCGTGATCGCCGAGATCGACCCCTCCATCGCGGGATACGACGAGGCGCAACGTTTCGCCTTCTATCGCGAGTTGCAACAACGCCTTGACGACGCTGCGCAATCGCCGGGCTCCGGCGTCTCGCGCTTCGCGCTGAGCAACGTCGCTCCGTTATCCGGCTTTGGCTGGAGCTCCATGTTCATCGTCGAAGGCCGCGAGGACGAAATGGACTTGATTCCCCGGGCGGTGGCCGTCGGCCCGGGCTACTTCGAGACCCTTGGCATCGAACTGCGCCGTGGCCGCCTGCTCGAGACCTTCGACGGCCCCAACGCGCCGCAAGTCGCCGTCATCTCCGAATCACTCGCGGCAAAGGCCTTCCCCGGGTCCGACCCGATCGGGCAGCGCTTCGTCTCTGATACCCGAGACCGTGAGGGATCGATCTTCGAGATCGTCGGAATCGCCCAAGACATTGCGCTCATTGACCCCCGCCGGCGCGACGACCGTGAACGCGTCTACCTGCCCCACGAGCAGATCAACAACGTCCCTTTCGCGATCACGATTCAAGCCCGCCTCGCCTCACCCGAATCCGCCCCGGCGGCGATCGCAGCGCTTCGCAATATCCTCGGAGAGCTCGACCCCAACATTTCGCTCTACGACATCCGCACCATCGAAGCCGCCACCGACGCCATGCTCGCCGCCGAACGCCTGGCCGCCTGGCTCTCAGCCTTTCTCGCCCTGTTCGCCACCCTGCTCGTCGCGACGGGCCTCTACGGTGTTCTAGGCCGCGAGGTGAAGATCCGCGCCTGCGAATTCGCAATCCGGGTCGCCGTCGGAGCCACGCGCGGCGCCCTCGTATGGTCGCTAGTCCGCCGCGCCTCCACATTCGTCGCCCTGGGACTCGCCTTCGGCGCAATCGTCCTTGTCTGGACGCGCCCCTTCCTCGGCCCCCTTCTCGTCGATATCGAACCGGGCGACCCGGCAGTCGTTGCCGCGGCGGTCACGGCTCTAATCGCCGCCGTAGCCTTCGCAATTCTCGTCCCGGCCCGCGCCGTACTTTCGCAGAACCCCTCTCGTATCCTGCGGGTGTCGTAGGGGCTCCGCTCATTCGGACGCGAGCCGCTGGCGCACCCAGGCGGGCCGAGCGAGTAGCGTTGCAAACACGTTGTCACGGTACAGCAGCGCGCGAACGCCACAGGACCGCAGATACGACGCTTCGGTGGATCCGTCCGTGCTAGCCCCGTCCGCGATCACGATGTCGGCTAACTCGGACCGCGGGCTCATTCGCTTGAGCTGCCGGCGGATTCGACTCCCTTCGTTGAGGCTCGTGATGACGCAACAGTAGCGCGTCCGCTTCGGCGCGAATTCAAAGGCTTGATAGACTGGCGGTTCACGGTTTGACACGGGCGCAGGGCGAGTCCCAAGTCTATCGAATGTGCGCTCGCGCCCTTAGCGCTTGGAAGAAGCAAACTCAGAAAGCATTTGCCCAGTCTAGGCGGCGAGCCCGAGGTCGTTCAATTGGACAACCCAGTCTTTTCTGATCGCCACACGAAAAGTGGTCCGAATCACAGCATCGCTAGAACTTCCAAGCGTACTGCCAACCAGCACTTAACAGCCGAGCCTATTCACACCCAGCCTGCCCCGCCAATGAGCCCCGAACGCAAGTGAGCGGGTGGGGCGCTTGGCGGCCCCACGAACACCGCACCCGCTCACTTGCGTTCGGGGCTCACTGCTGCAGCGCCTCGATCAAGAAACGTCCCGTGTGCGATTGGGTGCAAAGCGGCAATATCCTGGGGCGTCCCCTCAACGACGATCTGGCCGCCGGCGTCGCCGCCTTCGGCGCAGTCGTTCTGATCTGGACTCGCCCCTTCCTCGGCCCCCTTCTCGTCGACATCGACCCCAGCGGCCCCGCAGTCATCGTTGCTGCGATCACCGCCCTAATCGCCGCCGTAGCCTTCGCGATTGTCATCCCAGCCCGCTCCGCACTGGCGCCGAGTCCCGCGCGCATCCTCCGCGAACTGTAATTCGTGTCTGCGATCGACGAAGCGCGGCCCTCAGCGTAGAGGCAGCTTTACTCGACCATTCTCCTAGCGGTCCATCATCGCCGCGCTATCCTACGGGCGCCCATGCGCGAGCAAGCGCTTGAACTTCTCAGACAAGCCGTCGGCGAACCCAACGCGAGCTTTCGCCCAGGCCAGTTCGAAGCCATCTCCGCCCTCGTCGAACGCCGCGCCCGCCGGCTCGTCGTACAACGAACCGGTTGAGGGAAGAGCGTGGTCTACTTCCTCGCCACGCGCTTCCTCCGCGACCGGGGCGCCGGCTGCACGATCTTGATCTCGCCGCTCCTGTCGCTCATGCGAAATCAGATCGCCGCGGCGAACAACATCGGCATCCGCGCCGAGACCATCAACTCGGCAAACACTGACGACTGGCCGCGCATCGAAGACGCCTTGAACCAGGATCAGGTCGACCTGCTGCTGATCTCTCCCGAACGGTTGGCCAACGACGACTTCGTCCAGCGCTCCCTGCTCCCCATGTCCAGCCGCATCGGGCTCTTCGTGGTCGACGAAGCGCATTGCATTTCCGACTGGGGACATGACTTCCGCCCCGACTACCGCAGAATCGTCCGAATCCTCAGAGCCCTACCAGCCAACATGCCCGTCCTGGCCACAACCGCGACCGCCAACGATCGCGTCGTCGATGACATCGTCGAACAACTCGGACCCCGCCTAGCCGTTCAGCGTGGACCACTCACCCGCGCCAGTCTCGGCCTGCAGAACATCTACCTGCGCTCCCAAGCCGAGCGCTTAGCATGGCTTGCGAACATCGTCCCCAACCTCGAAGGAAGCGGCGTCATCTACACCCTCACCGTCAAGGACTCCGAGCGGGTCGCGGAATGGCTCCAATCGCAAGGAGTCGACGCCGAGCCCTACAACGGCCAGATGCAGACCGAAGAAAGGGAAGCCCTCGAAACCCGCCTCCTCAACAACGAAGTCAAAGCGCTAGCGGCCACTGTCGCGCTCGGAATGGGCTTCGACAAGCCGGACCTCGGGTTCGTTATCCACTTCCAACGGCCCGCCTCGGCAGTGCACTACTACCAACAAGTCGGGCGCGCCGGACGGGCCGTCGACCACGCCTTCGGCATCCTGCTGAACGGCGAAGAAGACGACGACATCGCCGACTACTTCATCCGAACGGCCTTTCCAACCCCTGACGATGTCAACAACCTGCTGGCCGCGATGGAGGCGGCGGGCGGGCCGCTCAAACTCGCCCAACTCGAGCAACGGCTCAACCTATCAAGAGGACAAATCACCAAGGCCTTGAAATTCCTCTCACTCGAATCGCCCGCGCCCGTTCAGAAGGTCGGCGCCGCTTACGTCTTGAACCCCGTCAACTGGACGATGCCCGTCGATCGCATCGAGCGCATCACCACCCTGCGACGGCACGAGCAACGTCGAATGCGCTCGTACATGCAAAGCCGGGAGTGCCTCATGCGGTTCCTAGCAAGCGAGCTCAGCGACTCCAATGCGGCCCCCTGCGGCAAATGTGCAAACTGCGCCGGCAAGCTGCTGCCTGAGGACTTCTCGACCGACCTTGCCCAAGCGGCAGTCGAGTTCCTCAACCATGTCGACAATCCCATCCCGCCCCGCCGAACTTGGCCGCCCGGACTAGACGATCCGCAAATGAAGGGCAGGATTTCCGAAGACCGCCGAGCTCTGGAAGGGCGCGTGCTCTGTCGCTGGGGCGATCCCGGCCTCGGCGCCCTCGTTCGCACTGGAAAGCGGATGGGGCTGGAGTTCGACGCTCGACTCGTAGAGGCGTCCGCACGGTTGATCCGACATCGTTGGCGACCCGATCCGGCGCCGGGCTGGCTGACCTGGGTTCCGTCCAGGCGCCGGCGCACTCTCGTCCCCGGGTTCGCCAAGCGCTTGGCCGAACGCCTGGCGATTCCGTTTGTCGAGTGCATCGAAAAGGTACGCGAGACCCTGCCCCAGAAAACGCGCGCCAACAGCTTCCAGCAGGTCCTCAACCTCAAATGCGCCTTCCGCATCGACACGCGCCTGGTACGGCCGGAACCCGTATTGCTCGTCGATGACATCGTAGACTCGCGATGGACATTCACCGTGCTGAGCGCTCAGCTACGCGACGCCGGCAGCGGTCCCGTGCTGCCGTTTGCCTTGGGCGACAGTTCTTCCGAAGATAGTGGTTAGGAGACAAGCGAGTGGAATCGACCCTGACGCCTGACACCCAGGCCGTATTGCTGCTTTGCGGAACCCTTGACCAACGAGGAAGCGAAGGCCCCAAACCGCTGGGCCTGCGACAGTACAACACCCTCACATCCTGGCTGCAAGACCGCGACCTGCAGCCCGGCGATTTACTCAGCGCCGACGGGCGGGACAAGCTCGCGGACCTCCAGCTCCCGGACGTCGACCGCCTACTCGACCGCGGCGGCGCGCTCGGTCTGCTGGTCGAGAAGTGGGAGCGAGGCGGGCTCTGGGTAATGAGCCGCTGCGATGGCGACTATCCCGAACGCCTCAAGCGCTATCTCGGCAAATCGGCCCCGCCGCTGCTCTACGGGGTGGGCTCCAAAGAACTGCTCAATCGCGGCGGCCTGGCGGTCGTAGGCTCGCGAGACCGTTCCGACGAGGACGGCGACTTCGCACGGCGCGTCGGCGAGCATTGCGCCGGCGAAGGTGTTGCGATCATCTCCGGGGCAGCCAAGGGAATCGACCGTGACGCCATGTCGGGCGCCCTCGAGCTTGGCGGGTGGGCTCTCGGGGTGCTGGCGGAAGGCCTCGGCAAGACCGCCACGTCCGGACAGTATTGCTCCGGGCTTGTGAGCGATCGTTTGACCCTAGTCTCTCCCTACGACCCGGATTCGAGGTGGTTCTCTTACGCGGCCATGGAGCGCAACAAGCTTCTCTACGGTCTCAGCGACGCCGCGCTAGTCGTCGCAAGCTCCGCCGAAAAAGGAGGCACTTGGAGCGGGGCCGCCGAAGCATTGAAGCGCGGCCGCGTCAAGGTGTTTGTCAAGTCCGCGGGGACCCTCGCCCCCGGCAACCCGAAGCTGATCGAAAAGGGCGGCATCCCCTTCCCGCCAGAGCCCTGGGCGAATCTTTGCGCTTTGTTCACCCCACCCGAAAACACCCAGCCGAGCCTATTCACACCCAGCCTGCCCCGCCAATGAGCCCCGAACGCCAGTGAGCGGGTGCGGCGCTTGACGACCCGACAAAAGGCGCCACCCCGCGCTCCCGCCAATAGCGACTTCCGTCCCCGAGCGCCCTGCTAAGGTCCAGAACAACCATACCCCACGCACTACTCGCCGTAGCCGACCTTAGCGCCGATCTGGCCGAGCAGAACGACATCGCCGCCGAACACCCCCGTGTCGTCAAAAAAATCCAACTAGCGATCCGCGAGTATCACGTCACATTGCCCGCGCCGCCAGTGAGCCCCGAACGCCAGTGAGCGGGTGCGGCGCTTGACGACCCGGCGAACATCGTACCCGCTCACTTGCGTTCGGGGCTCATTGGCGCAGCGCCTCGAGCAAGAAGCGACCCGTGTGCGATTGGGTGCAAGCGGCGATATCCTCGGGAGTCCCCTCAATGACGATCCGCCCGCCGTCGTCGCCGCCTTCGGGGCCGAGGTCGATCACCCAGTCGGCGCACTTGATCACGTCGAGGTTGTGCTCGATGGTGAGCACGGTGCCGCCGTTGGCGATGAGTTGCTCGAAAGCCGCCAGCAGCTTTGCGATGTCGTCGAAATGCAAGCCCGTCGTCGGCTCATCGAATATATATAACGTCCTGTCGCAGCTTGATTGGGCGATGTGGCTTGCTAGTTTGACGCGCTGGGCTTCGCCGCCTGATAAGGTTGTCGCTGCTTGTCCAAGGCGCAAGTAGCCCAGTCCCACCTCGGCCAGGCAAGCTAGCTTGTTGACGATCTTCGGCGTCCGCACGAAGAATCGCAGCGCCTCGTTCACCGTCAACTGCAACACGTCGTGGATATTCTTGCCGTCGTAGCGAATGGACAGAGCCTCGGGGCCGTAGCGCTTCCCCTGGCAGTCCTCGCAAACCAATTGAACATCGGCTAGGAACTGCATCTCGACCGTCTCCGTCCCGTCGCCTTCGCAAGTTTCGCAGCGGCCGCCCGCGATGTTAAACGAGAACCGCCCCGCCGACATGCCTTGTCGTCGCGCGTCGGCCGTCTCGGCAAACAGCTTGCGAATCTCGTCGAAAGCCTTGATGTAGGTCACCGGATTCGAGCGCGGCGATCGGCCGATCGGCGACTGGTCGACCAGGATGACCTCGCCGAAGATGTGCGCTCCGCTGATCTTGCGGCAGGGTAGCCGCATCGCCGGGTCGGCGGCGAACTCGCCGCCGGCTTGACGTTGCAACACGCGGAGGCCTTCGTAGATGACGTCGTGGACCAGCGTCGACTTGCCTGATCCCGACACGCCGCTCACTACTGTAAACAGACCGGCCGGAATCGAAACGTCAATGTTCTTGAGGTTGTTCTTGGAGGCTCCTATGAAACTCGCTTGCCGCCGGGGCTTGATCTTTCGCCTTTTTGTGGGGACGGGAATCGACTCGGCCCCGGTCAGGTAGCGACCCGTCAGGGACGCTAAGCCGTTCGATACCAACTTTCCGTACGGGCCGGCGAAAACGACTTCGCCGCCTAGCTCTCCGGCGCGTGGGCCAAGGTCGACGACATAGTCCGCCGCCTTGATCAGCTCGGCATCGTGCTCGACGACTACGATCGTGTTGCCGATGTCACGCAGGCGCTTGAGGATATCGATCAGCCGCTGGGTGTCACGGCTATGCAAACCGATCGACGGTTCGTCGAGCACGTAGCACGCCCCGACCAGACGGGACCCGAGCGAAGTTGCAAGTTGAATCCGCTGAGCCTCGCCGCCGGACAAGGTCGACGACAGCCGGTCCAACGTGAGGTACTCCAAGCCGACATCGTTCAAGAACCTCAGCCGATGACCAGTATCGAGCACCAACTGCTCGCCAACGACAAGGTCTTCGCCCTCGAGCTCAAGCTCATCGAACCACCCTCGCGCAGCCCCGAGACTCAGCTGGACCACGTCTCGAATCGTGCTCCCAGCGACCTTCACGTTTAGCGCCTCAGGACGCAGGCGGCTCCCGCCACAGTCGGAGCAAATCGTGTAGCCGCGATAGCGCGCGAGCATGATTCGCACGCTCATCTTGTATTTCTTCGTCTCGAGAAACGCGAAGAAGCCCACGATTCCAGGGAAGTCGTCGCTGCCTCGCTCGATGAACTCGCGTTCCTTGGCCGAAAGCTCGTGATAGGGGACGTCGGTCCTCACTCCGGCGCCGGCCGCCGCCTCGCGCATGCGCTTTTGCCAGTCGAGGTACTTCGGCTTCGTCCATGGCTCGACGGCCCCGCCCCGCAGCGTGGCAAAGCGATCGGGGATGACCAACCCCAAGTCGTAGTCGACGGTGTTGCCGAAGCCCTGGCAGCGCGGGCAAGCCCCGGCCGGCGAGTTGAAGCTGAACAGTCGCGGCTCGGGCTCGGCGTATTCGATTCCGCAGGGGCGGCACTCGAAGCGTTCGCTAAATAAGAGTCGCTCGTCTGAATTAGCCGAGGCGAAGACGACTTCTTGCGACTCGCGAAAGCCGATCTCGGCCGCATCCCCCACTCGCTCTCGCAATTTCGGGCTGATTGCAAGACGGTCGACCAGAACGAAGAGCTCACTCGTGAAGTCGACATCCAAAAGAGACTCGGGGGTCGAGAATTCGAACACCTTCTCGCTTTGGAAAAGCCGGTTGTAGCCCTTGCCGCGCAGGTCGGCAAGCTTCGCCTTGAGCTGATCGGTTAGCCCTTCAGGGCCTGTGCCGGTGACAGGGAACAAGGCGAACCAGCGCGACTTCTCGGTTTGCGCAAGCACGCGTTCGACGACCTGATCGACCGAGTCGCGCCCGACTTGCTCACCACAATTGGAGCAGTAGGTGCGGCCTACGCGGGCAAACAGCAGCCGCAGGAAGTCGTAGATTTCCGTCGCTGTCGCCACGGTCGAGCGGGGGTTGCGCGTCGAGTTCTTCTGGCGGATCGCGACAGCCGGGGCGACGCCGATAATCTCGTCGACATCGGGCTTTTCCATGCGCTCGAGGAACTGTCGGGCGTAGGCTGAAAGCGATTCGACGTAGCGCCGTTGGCCCTCGGCGTAGATGGTGTCGTAGGCGAGCGAGGATTTCCCTGAGCCGGAAACGCCTGTGAAGACGATCAGCTGATTGTGCGGCAAGCGCAGGTCAATATTCTTGAGGTTATGGACCCGCGCGCCGCGGATCTCGAGGTAGTCCTGCGACAACGCCTTCTTGCTCTTGAGTTGGGAAAGGCCGCCGGGCAGGCGGCCTACGACAATTATCGTATCAAGCTAGGGGATGACCTCGAAGCCCTGCTGTGTGAAATGCTTGTCGAAGGCGAAAACGCGCTCAATCCCGAAGTCTTCGATTGCGACGAAGCTCGAACAATCGACCAAACTGAGGCTGCGTCGATTCTCGATCAGGACCATCGTGATCGCTCGGTCATGCTGGTCCCGTGACACCCATTTCACGTTCAGGATTGGGAGGAATCTTGCCCGCAAATCCTTGACGGCCGGGAGCCCGAGCCGCCTTTGGATAAGAGCGGTCGCCTCGACCATGACATAGTTCGTCGTGACCAGCGGCTCGGCGGCGCCAACGGCGCTTTGTAAGGCGGTTCGGGCGCGTGCGTGCTCACCGTCGTCGCGGTCGATCAGAGCCAGCAGCGCTGAAGTGTCGACGAAGAGGCTCACTTTTTCGATGCCAGGATCGCCTCGACGAAGTAATCGTCGTGATTCCTGCTGATGTCGGTCTTCCCAGAGCTGAACTTGCCTACGACGCTTAGGGCGCGCCGTACAAGCTCTTCGCGACTCGGGCTGGCGGATCGAGCGATGACGCCTTCGACGCCCTCGCGGACCAGATCGGAGACAGACCTGCCGGAGCGGGCTGAGATCTCCTTGAGCGCCGCGGACTGCTCGTCGGTCAGTTGAACTTGGGTGCGGACCATGGTGACATCATGCTAACACTTTATACATCACGATGGCATTCTACCCCCCCTTTGTGTGCGGGTGAATCCGGGCATTTCCGGGTGTTTCGGGGTCGGCCGGGAGAGTTTGGACTGGGATGGGGGAGGGGCGTTCGAGCTCGCGGAGGATGTCGTTGCGGGTGGTGGCGCCGTAGGCGTATTCGAGCAGGGTGCGGGAGGCGGCGACGCGGACGTGGGAGTCGGCCGAGGGACGTCCGACGATGGCGGTGAGGCATTCGACGGCGGCGGCGGCTGAGGCTTGGAGGCTGGCGGTGACTTCGGAGAGGGCGTCGCGTTGGGATTGCTCGACTTGGAAGCGGAATTCGGGGTTTTGCATCCAGCGGCGGAGGGTGCGTTCGTTGACGCCGACGGTTGAGGCGGCGGAGCGGATGGATCTGTGGGTGAGCAGGGCGCGGATGGCTTGGGATTGGGTTGGGGTGAGGGTCGGCATGGTTGCGGCTTCCATTGTCAGAATAAGGGGGAGGGGGGCTCGGGATGGACGGCGGGCGCTGGATCGCCTTTAGTTTCAAGGGTTTAAGAAACGGGAAGCCGGGTGACGGAATTGGCTCGGGCTAGCCGAGGATGCGCAAGAGCGCCCCTTGGAGCGCATCGACTGTTGTCGTGTCGAGTGAGCCGAGCTTCTTTCGCACGAGACGCTTCTCGAGTGTGAAGACTACGGGTTTGAGGATGGATTCCTTCAGTAAGCCCGCGGCCCGCCAGTCCGCGATCCTGATCTGGTTGAGAGCGCTTGCCCGCGGGCTCACTTGGCTCGTGATCGCCATCAGTATCAGGTCAGCCCGAGCTTTGTTAAACGTTGTCGAGCTGACGACCGCCGCGGGGCGTTGTTTGGTCGTGCTGAGGTCGGTGAACGGAAATGGGACCAGGACGACGTCGCCGAATTTATAGCTCGTCGTAGGCGGCATCTTCGGGGTTGTCCCAGATAATCGAGAGGGACGGTTCAGAGAGCGCCGCCGCCATCGTGGCCAGGGAGGCGGTCTGGAGTTGGTCGCGGAGTTTCTTGATCTGTCGGCGGAGGTTGCGGTTTTCCTGGGCGAGGCTGGGAGGAGTGGTTGTTTCGGCGCGGGCGTTGGGTGGTGAAGTCATGGTTGCGGCGGCTCGTTGGTATTTTAGCGCTTCGTTGGATTGGGCGGTTGAGGGTGCGTTCGCTAACCGGCGGTCGAGGCGGCGGAGTAGATGGATTTGTGAGTGAGCGGGGCGCGGACGGCTTGGGTTTGGGTTGGGGTGAGGGTCGGCATGAGGGGGTTCCGTTGTCAGAATAAGGTGGAGGATGGCGGATAAGGGGCTGGATTGGGGTGGCGGGCGTTTGTTTTCAGTGGTTTCGAGGGAACGGAGTCGTGTGATTGGGGGTTGTGGCCGGAGGGCGCGGCACGCTACGCCCCTACGAGCGGGCGCAGAATGTAGGGGTGACTATGAGCGAAGGGCGGATGGTCCACTACTTGCACAGCGATTCGCAAGGTATGCCGTCGTTGTCTCGATCGAGTCGTGAGAGGCCACATTCGGTAAGGTGGAACCGGGCTTCGGCGCAAGTTGACATTTGGCCGCACAGTCGCTTCTTGCCGCACGAGAAATCGCCCGATTGCAGGGGTGCTTCGGTTCGAGGTCGGGAAGCGGCGGGTTTTGACGAGGCGGTTTTCGAGCTTTGAGCTCGTTGAGCCTCTAAGGCGGCGGACTTGCTAGCGAAAGTACGGCCGGACAGCGGGCCACGGTGGAAGTGATAATTGCCTTTCTTGCGGTCGTTGTGACCGCCGTCGCCGTCAGATTTACCACCATGTCCAAGGGCGGCAGTGGCCGCCAATAAACAGCCGAGGAACAGCAGTCAACGTCTTAGCATGAGACTTCCGCCCATGGAGCCTATTCGATGGGGCTGAGGTGACGATAGCATGGCCGCGACCTTCGGACAAATGGTGTTTCATTTTTCCACTTCAGTATACTTTCCGTGAAATGGGATTCCGTTTTCGACGATCATTCCGAATTGCGCCAGGCGTTCGGCTGAACGGGAGTAGGAGCGGGTTCAGCACCACGGCAGGCGTCCGGGGCGCTTCGGTGACGCTTGGCCCGCGTGGGATAGCTGGAAACGTCGGCATTCCAGGCACCGGGCTCTCCTGCCGAACACAGCTAGTGCCGCCCGGCGGCTTGCGCGGTCGGAGTGCAGTCAAGGCTGGTCCGTCCGAAGTAAGCGTGATGTTGGCGGACGATGGTCGTGTCGAGTTTGCCGATTCGAGCGGAAACCGATTTCCCGAGCCGGTCCGCCGCAGGATCGTCCAGGGCCATGCCTCGGAACTGCGGGATCTGCTTGAGAAAAGAGCTGACGAGGTCGAAGGAACGATTCGAGAGGTCGTCGAGATACATCGGAAAACGCCGGACCCCACGCCGGACCTGCGGTTTCCAGCCGCGACGTTCTCGGAACCTGCGCCGGAGAAGCCGCGCGTTCGGGTTCGAGGGTTGCTGGGAAGGCTGTCGTCAGCACGAAGGAACTGGATCGAACAGCAAAATTCTTCAGCCACCAGCGCCTACGAGGGGGAACTGCGGGGAGTTCGGGGACGGAGTTCGGGGATTGCCGAAACAACTGTCCGCGAAGTTTCCAGGTATTGCCGTGCCGCGCGTGGGCGATCCAGGCTTGAACCCTTGTGTCGACAGATTTGTCGTACGTCAGATTTGTCGTAGGTCGGCGAAGGTCGGTCTCGCACGTAGTCCATGTGCGTTGGCCCTGGGCTAGGCGCAATACTGTCGACTTAGGCTTCAAGACCGCGACCCGGAGCCGCGACCGTAAGTACTTCTGTAAACGATTCCTGCGCAGATCCGGCAGGGATTCCGAGCACCCTGCGTGAGCGGGGTGTCTTCCAACAACCCTGGCGACGGACACAACTGTAAGCGGAAGACACCCCGCTCACGCAGGGTGCTCGGAAAAAGCGCCGAACCTTTGACCTTTGGGTTCCGGCTCGTCCGGGTCAGGGAGCGGTTGCTAGAGGAATCGCAATTTGCTCGCATTCTCAAGCAACCGCTCCCTTATACGGCATGGTGAGCTCAGCTATGCGACGGACGTTCGGAATCGCGCCGTTGGTGAGGTCGTGGTAGATGTCGGTGAGGTTTTCCTTGAGCTCGTCGAGGCTTTCGGCTTGGGTCCGGTAGTCGGGGAATTCTTCGATGTAGCCCAGCCACATATCATCTTCTTGCCAGTAGACGTAGCTCACGGGGTTCATGGGATTAGTTTAGGTCAGAGCAGATTTTTCCAGCGGAGGACGGCTGGTTGGATGACGAGGATGGCGCCGACGAGGATCCAGAACATGGAGTAGCCGTGTTCCCAGCGGAGCTCGGGCATGGCGGTGAAGTTCATGCCCCAGAGGCCGCAGAGGAAGGTTAGTGGCAGGAAGATGAAGCTCAGGACTGTCAGGCGGTTGATGACGTTGTTGGTGCGGTGGGCGACCGCCGCCGACATGTGCAGGTTCATGGTGTCGGAGAGGATTTCGCGGTCGACTAGCAGCTCGTGCAGGACGCGGTCGAGGGTGGCGACCATGTTCTTGAGGAATGGCTGGGTCGACTCGGAGACGAATGGGCTGCGGTGTTCGGACATGTCCGTGAGGGCGGCGCGGGCGGGGAGGAGGACTTTGCGGAAGCGCAGGAGATCGGCGCCGAGCTCGGAGACTCGGGCGAACATCGTATCCTGCACATCGCCTTGCATGAGCTCTTGAACGCGTTCGACTTCGTCTTCGAATTGCTGCTGGACGTTTTGGTATTCGACGATCAGGGCGTGCCAGAGGTGGTAGAGCAGGAAGCTGGGGGTTTGGGCGAAGGTTTGGAAGTCGTGGGAGTAGTGTTTGCGGAGATCTTCGGTGATGCGGGCGGGGCCATTGTGGACGGTGAGGAGGAACTGTTTGGAGATGATGACGGTGACGGGTTGGGATAGAAAATCGCGATCGAAGAAGGTGCACTCCGTCATCACCAGTTGAATGGAGTCGATCAGATGCTGCAGCGCGGTGTTGGGGTCGCGCCGCAACGCGTCTTGGATCATGGACTCGGAAAGACCGGGCAACTTCGCTAGGACTTGGCGAGCGGACGACGAACTGGAGTTGTCGAGATCGATCCAGACGAACCTACCGGCGGCGATAGTTTCTGGGATTTGTTTGGGCTGGATGCGCTCCTCGGTCTTGGTTTAAAAGTCCAGAGCGACGGCGAAGGTGGCGGCGGGTTGGGTCACGGTCAGAAAACAATTGTAAGATCTAGGGACCCTCTGATGGCGACAAACCCCAAGATCATGCTGGTCGACGACGATCGACTGGTAACTTCGGCTCTGCGAAATCTCTTGATGCTCGAGACGGAGTTCGAGCTGCTGGTGTTCAATGATCCGGCTGAGGCGGCCCGTGAGGCCGAGGGGACGCCGGTGGATGTGGTCGTATCGGACTTTCTGATGCCCAAGATGAACGGCGTCGAATTGCTTGGCAAGATTCGCGAGTCCCAACCCGAGACTGTGAGGATTCTGCTGACTGGGTACGCGGACAAGGAGAATGCGATTCGGGCGATCAATGACGTCGGGCTTTACCAGTATCGCGAGAAGCCCTGGGAGAACGAAGATCTGCTCCTGCTGCTCAAAAATGCGGTGCGCGAGAAGGGGTTGCGGGCGCAGTTGTCGTCGAAGGTTCGGGAATTTAATGCGCTGATCGAGCGGCATTCGAAGTTGAGCGACCACACTGAGGCGCTCGAGAGAGACTTGGAGATGGCGGCGGAGGTTCAGCGGAGCTTGCTGCCGGCGGCGTTGCCCGAGTGTGAGGGTTGGAGGTTTGCGGCGGAGTATCAGCCGAGCGCGGCGTTGGGGGGAGATTTCTATGATTTCGCGCGGACCGATGGCGGGCTGATTTTTCTATTGGCGGATGCGAGCGGGCACGGGGCGCAGGCGGCCTTGACATCGATGCTGATGCGCGCGGTGTTTCATGAGGTCGCCGGCGATTCGGCGGCGCCGGGCGAGATGTTGGTCGAGATGAATCGGCGTCTGCATCGGTTCTTGCCGGGAGGGATGTATGCTTGCGCGGGTTTGATGCTGCTTTCAGACGACTCGGTGACCTTTGCCAATGCGGGGTTGCCGCATCCGATGCTGCTGCGTACGCAGGGAGCGGTTCAGCAGCTGGCCTTGTCGGGTTTACCGCTGGGGCTATTTGAAGAGTCGATGCCGGAGGCTTACGACTGCCGGCGAGTCAAGCTAGCCGCTGGAGATGTGTTGATTGCGGCCAGTGATGGGCTAGGCGAGATGCGCGATGGCGCCGGGCGCTTTTTTGAAGACGCGGGGATGGTTGAGGTTTTGGATGGGATGACGGGAGCGGGGGCGGAGCGCGTGCTCGGGGAGTTGCTAGCAGCGGCGGACAGGTTCCGCGGGGTCGAGCGCCGGCAGGACGACCTGACCATGGTTGGTCTGGAAAAAGTCTAGCCCTGATACTCTTCACTTAACGCCACAGAGGTCGAAGTGAGGGACTTGGAGCCGCGCGCGTAAGCAAGCGGTTGTTCGAATTCGCGACAACCGCTCCCTTCGGGGCTGTGAAATAAACCCGTCGTGGCCGCCGAAGCTCCCCTGGGGCGGTTCGGAATGGCGCGAGTGGATCAAAATGGGATAAAACATGAGGGCAAACGAATGTTCGGATAACTTGGCGGCGGCGTCCAACGCCCTTATTATATGGGCGAACAACAGGTCTTAGTCGAGCTCGAGCAACGCCCCGCCAAGCCGCGCCAAGCCGTGCCCGTTGACCAACTGCAGCTGCGACAGCCCAATCGCGACCAATTCACCTATGCCGCGATCGACGTCGAACGGCTCGTGCCGGCCGACCATCTGGTGCGCGCCATCTGGGAGCTGAGCGGCATGCTCGACCTGTCCGGCTTCGCTGCTCATCTGGAAACCCGCAAGGAGTCCGCCGGGCGGCCGGCATGGGATCCGCGGTTGCTGGTCGCGATCTGGATCTGGGCGTATTCGGAAAGGATGAGCTCGGCGCGTGAGATCGCGCGTCAAAGCCGCTATCGGCCGGAGTTGGAGTGGTTGTGCGGCATGGCGGTCGTCAATCATCACACTCTTTCGGATTTTCGGGTATTCCACTCAAAAGCTCTCGAGAACTTGTTGACACAGGTATTGGCGCTGCTGAGTCAAGAGGGGCTGGTGGATCTCGAGCAGGTGGCCGTCGACGGCACGCGGATCCGGGCGCAAGCTTCGGGCGGGTCGCAACGCAGGCGTCCGACGCTCGAGCGGCATCTCGAACAAGCGCGCGAAGCGGTGCGTCAACTCTCGGAAGAAGCCGACGACGAGGGTTCGAATCGGCGGCGTCAGGCGGCGCGTAAGCGGACCTTGCGGGAGCGAGTCGAGCGGATGGAGCAGGCGCTGGAGGAACTGCCCAAGGTCGAAGCGGGCAAGCGCGACGAAGAGCAACGACGCCAGGCGCGGGTGAGCGAGAGCGAGCCGGAAGCGCGCCCGCAACACGAATCCAACGGCGGTTGGGGACTCGGCTACAACGCGCAGCTGGCGTCAGACGGATCTTCCCCCCGCCAGCGAGCAGAGTTTCGCCGCCAACTTCCTGAATTCGCGTCGGTTATGGGATGGATCGGGCGATCGGCGTCTGTCTACAGGTTACTTGTGCGGCAGCGAAACCCCCAACGCATTGAGGATTTCTGTTTGGCGGGCGTCGGGAACCGGCAGCCGTGTGACGCTGGTCTGCTCATCCACTCGATATTCCAATAGACACAGTCGCCCCAACGCCGCCAGCGCGTCCGGCAAGGTGATCGCGTGCGGGTCGTCGTCGGTCGTGCCAAACGCCGCTTGTATCCGCCGTTCCAATTCGCGGCTCAGCTTCAACGCCAGCATGCTGCACAACACAGGTCCTCGGGTGCGGCTTTCTTTGCGCACGAAGATCGGCCGCACCTCGAGCAAGCCCGTCTTCAGCTGCCGAAAGTCGCGCTCCACCCGCTGCAGGCTCACGTAATGGTCGTGCACTCTTTGGCCGCTCATGCGCTCGGAGGCGACATCGGTCACGACCACGTAACAGCCCGCCAACTCCAGCGCCTGCTCGATCGCCGCCTGCTGGCGCTCGACGACCAGCGTACGTCCCTGCAAGCGCAACTCGACCAATTCTGTCAGCTTGTGACGCGCCAGCCAGGGCTTGAGCTGGCGCAGTCCGGCCGCGGGCTCGCAACGGGAAGAGGCCGTGACTTTCTGGTTGCGTCGGTCGAGCTTGCCTCCCAGCTTGTCCTCGAGCCGCTGCCGTTGCCGTTTGGCTTCGGACGCGTTGAGGCGCAGCACATAGCGCACGCCGTCGGCTTCGACCTCGCAGACTTGTTCAGCGAACAGCTCCAGTTGCAGCACCCCTTCGCTCAAGCGCCGCCGAATCTGGGGATCGGTCAGCGCCGTGATGTAGCGCAGCCCGGCCTCCCCCAGCGCCTGCTTGCCCTTGCTCTTGACCATCCCGCGGTCGCCGACGAAGACCAACTCCTCGACCCCGAACTGCTCTTTGACGATGCGGATCTGATCCGGCACGGTCGTCGGATCGTTGCGGTTGCCGGCAAACACCCGCACCGCCAGCGGCTCGCCCTGGTCATCGGCCAGCAGTCCGATCACAATTTGCTTCTTGCCGCGCTTGCCGTCGCGATTGTAGCCGTACTCGCCCAACGCGTTGTGCAGGCCTTCGAAGTACGAGCTGGTGACGTCGTAGAGCAGCAAGCTGGGCGGGGCTCCGCGGCGCTCGAGGTAGTGGCGGTATAGCGCTTGCTCGATCTTCACTTGGCGGGCGCTCAGATCATCGAGGGCGGCGTAGAGGTCGTCTTCGTCGAAGGCGCCCAGCGCACGGCCGAGAGCCGCGATCCTTGGTGGGCCAGGCGCGCCAGCACCAGGAACAAGGCGAGTTTGGCGGCCCGCGTTCGACCCAGCGCGGCGGTCAGGCCCAGCTCATCGGCGAGTTGCTTGAGCGCGAAGAGCAGGCCAAAGACGGGGCCGCAAACGGGAGTGGCGGGAAGCTGATCGAACTCGCCGCGGAGGGCGCGCCGGAGGGCCTCGACGCGGACGGGGCGCCAGCAGGACAGGTTGGCGAGGGTGCGTTTTTGACTCTGCCGTTTTGGCGGAAGGATTCGCGCAGCAAGACGGCGGGCGGCGAGTTGCGATTGGGGACGGACTCAACATACATGGGTATATTATATCACAAACAACACAATGAATAAACGACACAATAGCATAATACATGGGTACACTAAAAGCGCCCCCAAGCGTGTTAAAGCCAAGCAAGCCAAGCAGTTAGCCCGTCAAACGAGCCTTCTGCTGGGGGGAAGATCCGACCGACGCCAAAGAGAAGATCGTGGTCGGCGTGGAGTAACGCCTCCGATGCGGGCCAGCTGACCCCGACGCTGGACGATGTGGAAGGGCGCTTCGAGCGAACCCCGAAGCAAGTGTTAGCGGACGGGGGCTACGCCAACCAGGCCAACATCGAGGCGCTGGCAGCCGCTGAAATCGAATACGCGACGCCGGCGCCGGCGCCGGACAAGGGCTCGAAGGCGGCGTTGAAGGCGGCGGGAATTGGGCCGCGCTACGCGCCGAAGTTTTTCATCTACGACGAGGCGACGGACACGTTTCTGTGTCCGGCCCAGCGGACCTTGACGTATCAGCGATCGTCGCTGAAGCGGAAGCGCAAATATCGGCAGTATCAGGCAAAAGCATCTGATTGTCGCGAATGCGCACAGCGACACAAGTGCTGCCCCAAGAGCGGTCATCGAACGTTGAGCCGCAGCGAAGAGAACGCGGTGATGGCGAAACATCGGCGCTGGATGGAGAGCGAGCGTGGGCGGGCGGCGTATCGCAAGCGGTCCGAGACGGCGGAGTTTCCGAACGCCTGGTTGAAAGAGCGATTGGGGGTGCGCAAGTTTCGAGTACGAGGGCTGCGGAAGGCGCGATCGGAGCTTTTGTGGGGGGTTTTGGCGTACAACATTGCGGCTTGGATCCGGCTGGTCTGGCGTCGTGGGCCCGAGTGCGGGCTGGCGGCGCAAGCGGCGGCGTAGCGGCGGTTCGGGGGGGGCGAAAAGGGCCGGGAAACGGCCCGAAACGACCGTTTCCGGGCCGCTTGGGCGGCCAATCAGGAGTCGAGGCGCAGAAGTTGCGGTTTCGGCAGGGGCGGCGTTCGGCAGCGCTGAGCTTGGCGTGCGCTTGGCGCTCCCGCGCGCCGACGCGACAATAGGTTTTCTTCACGGCCCCTTCCGGTCGCGGCTCCGAGGCCCGCCACAACCGGTCTAGCTGGTAAAGGCGGAGACTAAGTTACCGTCACGGGCGTAGATGACGATGTCGCGGCCTGGTTTCTTGAAGACGTACTTTTCGTTGTGGCTGCGGCTGAACAGGCCCCGCATGGTGATGTGGGGCTTGCCGAGGATCTTGGTGGCGGCCTCGATCGACATGCCGATTTCGAGCCCCAGTTGAGTCAGTTCGCTCGGGAGAGTGGGTTCAGCCGGGGCTTCGACGGCGGGCACGGGCTTGGCGGCTCCGACGTAGAGGTCCGAGCGCACGTCCGAGCGAACCGAAGCGCCTTGGCCCGTTGCTTGCTGTTGGGGCCGAGGTTTGCCGCTAGGCCGGCTGGGTCGCGGGGCAGCGGGGCGAGCTTGGACGGTGCGGTTTGTTGGCGCCCCCGCGACGTGGGTGACGCGTTTGGCGGCGGGCGGCGGTGCGGTTCGCGGGGCGACTGGGCGGACGCGAGTTGGCTCCACGGTCCAGGAAGAGCTTACCCAGCCACGCTTCTCCCATGCTGAGGCGCGTGGGGCCGGGTCGGCCGAGGGTTGTCCCTCTGGCGGGTTAGTCGGGCGCTCGGTGGAAGGGCTTTCGGCGGGGTTTTCCACGGAATCAGCCAGGGACATTTTGGTCGACTCCGCTGTGTCAGATGTATCAGAAGCAGGTTGGGGGGTCGTCGGCCCTTCGACCTGAGGCGATTCGACGTTGGATTCGACTTTCGAGGCTTTGGATAAGGGCTTATTTGTCTTGCTGATGATCGCGGCGGTTGCTGCGCCGAGGGCCAGGCCGCCGGCCCCGGCCTTGACCGTTCCCGCGACACGCGGGCCGAGTTGGGCGGAGGCGCCGCGGGCGAATCCGAGGGCGATCAGAGGGATCCGAGCGACTAGCATGGGAGCTAGTGTGGGACCACGGTACGGTGTGGTCTACCGGGGAAAGCGCTTACGACGCCTAGGGTGAATCGCGGTCGCCCTGACCTTGCGCCACAGGCGCAAGGCGGCACGGCATAGCCGTGCGTGCGCCACGTCCCACGTCAGTCGGTCAGGGAATCGTAGACGAGCTTGAGGAACTCCTTTTGTAGCTCGGACTTGCGTTTTCCGCCGCCGGGGTAGAGTTGGGTTTCAAAGACCGTGATCATGTCGCGGCCGGGGTCGACCCAGAAGCGCGTGCCGGCGGCGCCGCCCCAGCCGTAGAGCTTGCTTTTGCCGTCGGGGGCGTCGTTGATGCCCATGCCGAGGCCGAAGGTTGGAGTGGGCTCGGGTTGGTGGTTCTGCATCATCAGGTCGATGGTTGCCTGGGTGATGAGTCCGCCGCCGCCGTTGAGGAAAATTTCGGCGAAGCGAATGTAGTCGTTGGCGCTGGCCGCGAGTCCGCCGCCGCCTGAGAAGAAGGCCGTGGGTCGGCGGAAGTTGCGGATGCGCCGGCCGCCGGAAGCTACAAGCTCGTCAGTGGCGAAGACGAGGGAGCCATTTTCGTCGGGGGTGTATATTTTCGCTATGAGGTCATGGCTCTTCTTGCGGATGGAGAAGCCTGTATCCTTCATTTTCAATAGTTTAAAGATGTGAACTTGAAGGTATTCATCAAGAGGTTGGCCGGACACGACCTCGATGACGCGGCCGAGAACGTCCGTCGAGTAGGAGTAGTTCCACTTCTCGCCGGGGTGGTACTTGAGCGGGAGCTTTCCGAGGGCGGTCATGAGCTCGGCGAGGTCTTTGGTTTTGTGGGTTTCGGCTTCGCGGTAAAGCTTGTCGACCGGGTGGTCGGCGAAGAATCCGTAGGTGAGGCCGGAGGTATGGGTGAGCAGATCCTTGATGGTCATGTCGCGCTTGGAGGGGACGCGCTTGCCGTCGACGAGGACTTCGAGGTTGCCGAGCTCGGGTATGTACTTCGAGGCGGGGTCGTCGAGGGAGAGCTTGCCCTCTTCGACAAGCATCATGACGCCGACGCTGGTGATGGGCTTGGACATCGAGTACATGCGCACGATCGAGTCGGGGGTCATGGGCAGGTTGGACTCGAGGTCGCGATGTCCCCAGGAGTCGAGATAGACGACTTCGCCGTGGCGGTAGATCATGCCGAGGGCGCCGACGGTGCGGCCTTGGGAGATTTTTTGCTCCATCGTTGCGCCGATCTTGGCGAGGGCGGCGGGGTCGAGGCCGGCGGCTTCGGGGGATATTTTAGGAGCCGCGGAGAGGGCTAGGGCGGCGAGGGAGACAAGGGCAAGGAGCTTTCGCATGGGCGGTAGTTTAGCATCCGGATCCGTTGACCCGCGGCCGGGCGTAGCACGCTACGCCCCTACAACCCGCTCGGCGCGCCACTTTTCGTATTGCGGCAGGCGTTCGTCGGAGAGCGGGTAGAGGCCGGTCGTGCTCTCGCCCGCCCCCACCCGTTCGATGATGAATTCTTCGCGGAGCTCTTGTTCGACGGCGGCTTCGGCGACTTCTTCGACGAGCGCGGCGGGGAGCCGTCGGTGACGATTCCGGCGGCGCCGCGCTTGAGTGCACGTGTGGCGAAGATGTCGCCGAGGGTTCCCGAGTCGGCTCGGCCGCGGGCGCCGACGACGAGGACTTCGTCGGGACCGATCCCTTCGACGGCTTGGCGCTGGGCGTTGAATCCGTCTGCGAGTTGGGGTTTGAGGTCTTCGCGCATGGGGACCAGCCGGAGGGTTAGGGCATGGCCGATCATGCGGCGCTCGGGGCGGGTGGGCTTTAGGCCGGAGAAGAAGAAGTTGCGGATGCCGCGGGCTTGCAGTTGGTAGGCGAGGGTTGCGGTCGAGACGGAGTTGAGCTGGGATTTGATACGGTCGGTCAGTTCAACCGGCCGGGGCGCCATGGGTTCGGTGGTGGCCATCGGAACATTATGGCGAAGGAGGATCGAGCATGAGCGGCTACGCCCACATCGAAGTCGAGAGCCGGGGCCAAGTGATGAGGATCACGCTGAACCGGCCGGAGGCGATGAATGCGCTCAACGAGGCGATGCATCGAGATTTGAGCACGGCGTTCGACCGCTACGCCGGTGACGATGCGCTGCGCGTGGCTGTTATTACCGGATCTGGAAGGGCTTTCTGCGCGGGGTCGGACCTCAAGGAGAAGACAGAGAAGGGACCGAGGCCACGGACGTTCAGCGGAGGGTATGCGGGGCTGATTGAGCGTTTCGATCTGTACAAGCCGGTGATTGCGGCGGTGAACGGTCACGCGCTCGGCGGGGGGCTGGAGATTGTAATGGCCTGCGACTTGGCGGTCGCGGTGGCGGGGGTGAAGTTTGGGTTTCCTGAGCCGCGGGTTGGACTGGTTGCTACTGGAGCGCTGCATCGCCTGGCGAGACAAATTCCGCTGAAAGCTGCGATGGACATTGCGCTGAGTAGTCGGACCTTCAGCTCAGAGCGTGCACTGGAGTACGGCTTGATCAACGCCGTCGTGCCGGCGGATCAGCTCGACTCGGAGGTTGACAGCCGAGTGGAAGAGATCCTGGCGGGCGCGCCGCTGGCCGTGATGGGGACCAAGCAGATGATGCTGAAGGGGCTGGCGGCGGGGTCGCTGGAGGCGGCGTTTGCGGGGGACTATGACCTGGTGGAGAAGGCGGTCGGCGGTGAGGATGCGCGGGAGGGGTCGAGGGCGTTCGCGGAGAAGCGCAAGCCGAATTGGCGGGGCCGATGAAGTTAGCGAAGTGTGCGGGCTGGCCCGTTGGCACGCTTCTCTGAGCCGACGGATTCGGAGCACGAACGAGATTTTTCCGACAACCATCCGCGGATGAGTCCAAAGTTGCTGGTTCCGGGCAGCGTAGTCCTTCTCGCGGCCGCGGTGCTCTAGAGTGCGCGATGTGAGCCTAAGACTCGTTACTTTAGATGCGCCAGTCGTCAGATCCGTGGAGCCGGAGCCGCGCGCGGAAGCAAGCGGTTGGCCGTGGATGCAACAGATGTTGCTCACTCGAACAACCGCTCCCTTCCGGTCGCGGCTCCAAGTCGCGGGCTTCAACGCCTAAGTAACGAGTATTGGATGTGAGCCCTGTTCACTGGAAGTTATCCAGCAGCATCAGATCCTGTCGCGTAGTCGAGCGCTTGATCGAGCGGGAGCGGCCGTCTGGCGACCTTCTCTCGAATGTTCTCTCCTGCGATAAAGGACATCGCCAGGAAGGTCTGGCCGTCGTCCTCGTCGATGTCGTAGATGGCACAAACGTTCGAGTGATCGAGCGATGCAGCGGCTCGCGCCTCCCGGAGAAAGCGCTTCTTGGCATCTTCGTCGTCCAGAGCTTCGGCTTTAGGGAACTTGAGAGCTACAACGCGTCCAAGCTTGGTGTCCTCGGCCCGATACACCACTCCCATGCCGCCCTCGCACTCCTCGCCGAGCGACGACCGCAGGAGCCTGTCGGCCGGGCCTCTCTAGCGCGCTCCGCGCGACTCACGGGACTTCCACCGCGGACTGCTAAAGGACCGGCCTAGGATAAACAAGCCCCGTGAACGGGGCTCCAAGAAGGGCCCGTTGACATTTTTTCACACCCCCTGACGGATCTTCCCCCCGCCAGCGAGCAGAGTTTCGCCGCCAACTTCCTGAATTCGCGTCGGTTATGGGATGGATCGGGCGATCGGCGTCTGTCTACAGGTTACATGTGCGGCAGCGAAACCCCCAACGCATTGAGGATTTCTGTTTGGCGGGCGTCGGGAATCGGCAGCCGTGTGACGCTGGTCTGCTCATCCACTCGATATTCCAATAGACACAGTCGCCCCAACGCCGCCAGCGCGTCCGGCAAGGTGATCGCGTGCGGGTCGTCGTCGGTCGTGCCAAACGCCGCTTGTATCCGCCGTTCCAATTCGCGGCTCAGCTTCAACGCCAGCATGCTGCACAACACAGGTCCTCGGGTGCGGCTTTCTTTGCGCACGAAGATCGGCCGCACCTCGAGCAAGCCCGTCTTCAGCTGCCGAAAGTCGCGCTCCACCCGCTGCAGGCTCACGTAATGGTCGTGCACTCTTTGGCCGCTCATGCGCTCGGAGGCGACATCGGTCACGACCACGTAACAGCCCGCCAACTCCAGCGCCTGCTCGATCGCCGCCTGCTGGCGCTCGACGACCAGCGTACGTCCCTGCAAGCGCAACTCGACCAATTCTGTCAGCTTGTGACGCGCCAGCCAGGGCTTGAGCTGGCGCAGTCCGGCCGCGGGCTCGCAACGGGAAGAGGCCGTGACTTTCTGGTTGCGTCGGTCGAGCTTGCCTCCCAGCTTGGCCAGCTTGTCCTCGAGCCGCTGCCGTTGCCGTTTGGCTTCGGACTCGTTGAGGCGCAGCACATAGCGCACGCCGTCGGCTTCGACCTCGCAGACTTGTTCAGCGAACAGCTCCCGTTGCAGCACCCCTTCGCTCAAGCGCCGCCGAATCTGGGGATCGGTCAGCGCCGTGATGTAGCGCAGCCCGGCCTCCCCCAGCGCCTGCTTGCCCTTGCTCTTGACCATCCCGCGGTCGCCGACGAAGACCAACTCCTCGACTCCGAACTGCTCTTTGACGATGCGGATCTGATCCGGCACGGTCGTCGGATCGTTGCGGTTGCCGGCAAACACCCGCACCGCCAGCGGCTCGCCCTGGTCATCGGCCAGCAGTCCGATCACAATTTGCTTCTTGCCGCGCTTGCCGTCGCGATTGTAGCCGTACTCGCCCAACGCGTTGTGCAGGCCTTCGAAGTACGAGCTGGTGACGTCGTAGAGCAGCAAGCTGGGCGGGGCTCCGCGGCGCTCGAGGTAGTGGCGGTATAGCGCTTGCTCGATCTTCACTTGGCGGGCGCTCAGATCATCGAGGGCGGCGTAGAGGTCGTCTTCGTCGAAGGCGCCCAGACCCAGCACTTCTGCGACGGCCTGATCGGCGGCCCAGCGCACGGCCGAGAGCCGCGATCCTTGGTGGGCCAGGCGCGCCAGCACCAGGAACAAGGCGAGTTTGGCGGCCCGCGTTCGACCCAGCGCGGCGGTCAGGCCCAGCTCATCGGCGAGTTGCTTGAGCGCGAAGAGCAGGCCAAAGACGGGGCCGCAGACGGGAGTGGCGGGAAGCTGATCGAACTCGCCGCGGAGGGCGCGCCGGAGGGCCTCGACGCGGACGGGGCGCCAGCAGGAGAGGTTGGCGAGGGTGCGTTTTTTGACTCTGCCGTTTTGGCGGAAGGATTCGCGCAGCAAGACGGCGGGCGGCGAGTTGCGATTGGGGACGGACTCAACATACATGGGTATATTATATCACAAACAACACAATGAATAAACGATACAATAGCATAATACATGGGTACACTAAAAGCGCCCCCAAACGTGTTAAAGCCAAGCAAGCCAAGCAGTTAGCCCGTCAAACGAGCCTTCCGCTGGGGGGAAGATCCGCCTGAGGGAACGGTTGTCGCAACTTCGGGCAACCGCTTGCTGACGCGCGCGGCTCCGAGGTTCAGCGAAACTTGCGTCAGTCGCCTGGTGCGATGTCGAAGGGCGCGACATGTCGCGCCCCTACCGGCGGTAAAGCTCCGAGTCGGGGTAGAAGGCGAGCCAGCTCTTGCGATAGGTCAAGATGGCGGCGATCATTTCGCCTTCGGAATCTTCCGCCCAGGCGGTCAGGCTGGCCTTATCAACGAAGATCCGCAGCGCTACTCCGCCGACCGTTCGGTCGATCGGCTTCTTCGCGCCGCGGATCTTCCCCCACGGGAAAAATACGGCCTCGTCGTTGAGCACAACTCCGAGTCCGAGCTGAGATGGGTTGTGGCCGAACTCGGCGAATTGCGGCCTCGGCGACCCGACGTCGGGGTTGTGGTAAAGGTAGTCGGCCCCGGGGTGTCCCGGCACGGTCATGACCTTGGTGTCGGGGTGGAGCTGCTTCCAAAAGCCCCAGGTGGTTTGCAATGACGGGACGGCGTTGAGGGGCTCGCCTTCGAGCTCACCGCTGACAGCCGCGCCGTCGAGCTGCGACCAGAGGCTCTTGGTCTCGCGGTCGACGAACAGGAGGTTGTCGTTGATGAGGCCGGTGGCGAAATCGAAGATCATCTCGCGATCTCCCGCTTTGGCGGCGTACACGACGCCGGATCCGGTGAGCGGTCACCAGGTTGCCGCTACGGGGTCTTTGCCGAGGCGCAGGTTGAGGACTTCGTAGAGACCGAGAAAGCGGATCGGGATCGCCCAGTGCTCGCCGTCTTGTGAAATGCCGAGCACGAGGTCGCGGTTTCGGAATTTGACCTGATCGGCCTCTAGAAAGGGAAAGTTCGTGGGCGTTTGCCGGATGGCGGCGTCGATGAGGGCGAGCTCTTCGCCTGGCATCGCCTGCATGACTCCGCGGACGGTTTCCTCCGCTGCGAGCGGGGCGAGGGCGAAGAGCAGGATGGCAATGGGTCGCACTGCTGTTAGGTTCGCGCAGTGGCCGGAGAAAGTCACGAGATCGCGACAAGAGGCGCGATCCGGATCTAAAGGTCGAGGCAACCCCGATCTAAAGATCGGGGCCTGGAGTTTCTACATTTGCGGACGGGGGAGGGCCATGGCTTAGGCAGGTCGGTAGATGGTTATTGACATACCGACAGGATTGAGCTATTCTGTTCTTGGCCCCGCTCGGCGCCGCTGCCTATGCCCGACGATCTCCGCGATACTCTTCTGGAAACCCTAGAATCAGCCCTCGATGCTCAGCTGCGCGCCGTTCGTCGGCTGCGATCGAAACCCCCTCCCCGGCCCAAGCGCCCTTCGCCTCAAGGTATGTCTCAGGTCGATATGGCCCATGACATACTCGCCGGAGCCGAGCGTCCGCTGCATATCGCGGAGTTGATCGAGGGCATTCAGGCCAGGTTTTCCCGTGCGGTTGACCGCGAAAGCCTCGTCTCGGCGCTGTCGAAGAAGATCGCTCGCGGCGACCGTTTTGTGCGCACCGCGAAGAACACTTTCGCGCTGCGTAGCCCGGATTAGCTACGCGGCCCGGATTAGCTGTCCCCTGGAGGTTCCCATGCTGCTTCCTCAGTTCCTGTCGATCAGCGCTGATTGGAGGCGCGCCTTTCCCCAGCAACGCACGCATCGACGCGCGGTGCGCCAAGGCCTGGGAGGCCTGGTTTGCCTGGGCCGCCGCACGCTTTCGCGCATTATTTGGACCAACGGCGGCGAGCAAAACAGCTGGAGCGCGGACTATTTTTTGCACGAGCGCTGCAAGTGGCGTCCGCAAGAGTTGTTCGCGCCGGTGTGGAAGCGCGCCTTGGGGTTTTGCCGCTCACGGTTGGTGGGCGTGGCGATCGACGACACGCGCTTGCGCAAGACGGGGCGTAGGATCAAGCAGGCGTTTTATCAACACGATCCGCTCTCGCCGCCGTTTCACGCGAACTTGATGCTGGGGTTGCGCTACTTGCAAGCGTCGTTGTTGGTTCCCTTCGATCGCGGCGGCAAGACCGGCGCGCGGGCCTTGCCGGTGCGTTTTGAATGTGCGCCGGTTCCCAAGCGTCCCGGCAAACGCGCCGGCGACGCCGAGCGAGAGCAGTACGAACAAGCGCGCAAGCGCTGTCGCATCTCGCAACGTTTAGTCGACATGATGGCGCCGCTGCGGGCTGCGCTGGATGCCGCCGGCGGGATCGCCAAGAAGATGGTGTTGTCGCTTGACGGCAGTTTCAGCAACCGCACCGTTTTCCTGGCGCCGCGCGATCGCACCGAGCTCATCGCTCGCACGCGCCTGGACGCTGTGCTGTGCAAAGCCGCGCCGACCGGCTCGCGACGCTTCTATGGGGTCGAAAAGTTCCGCCCCGAACAGGTGCGCCGCGACGAGACGATCGTCTGGAAAACGACCAAGCTATTCTACGGCGGCAAGCGCCGCAAGATCCGTTATAAAGAGGTCAACGAGGTGTACTGGCAGGGCGGGGCGCGGCGCACGCCGTTGCGTTTGTTGGTGGTCGCGCCGACCCCCTATAGCAAGCGCCTTTCGAGCAAGATGTACTACCGCCAGCCGGCGTATCTACTCACGACGGACCTCGCCAGCCAGGCGCGCGAGCTGTTGCAGATCTATTTCGACCGTTGGCAGATCGAGGTGAACCACCGCGAAGAGAAGGACACGTTGGGCGTGGGACAGGCGCAGTTATGGAGCGAGACGGCGGTCCCGAAGCAACCGGTATTGGCGGTGGCGGCGTACAGCGCTTTGCTGCTGGCGTCGTTGCTGGCGTATGGTCCGGGGCGCGGAGAGGCCTATGCGCCGCTGCCGAAATGGAGGGAAAAGGCAAAGAGGCCTTCTTGTCTGGATCTGGTGGCGCTGTTGCGGAAAGAAATGGTCGAAAACCCCGATTTGCTGGCTCCGCTGGGGCTCAAACCCTCCTGGCAGGCCTTCGGCGCCGCCGCTGACGGGTAAAATATGTAGAAACTCCAGGCCCCGATCTAAAGATCGGGGCTCAATGGCGTCCCTGGACCCTACGCTGCTAAGAGGCGCCCGCCAAACGCCCTACCATGCGTGCGAGAACGCCGCTACGGCCGCCGCTTCTAACTCATCCAAAGCGTCGCTGAAAAAGTGATCCGCCGCCTCGACCCATGCGATCCGCTTCGGATCGGCTGTCGACAGGTAAACCTCTTCCATGCGATCACGCGGGCCGAATTCGTCGTTCGTGCTGTGCAGGAAATACTTCGGGCAGCCGCAACTGTGCAAAAACTTAAACTCGAGCCGACCGACCGGCACGCCAACGGGGATCACTCGATCGATTTGCGGCTCCCCGCAACAGACCTGCAAGCTTACCCGCGAGCCAAACGAAAATCCCGCAATGCTCAGCGGCAGGCCGGGGTAGCGGTGCTTGACATACCCCATCACCGCCCGCAGGTCATCCTGCTCGCCGCGGCCTTCGTCGTACAGGCCGGCGCTCTGGCCGACTCCGCGGAAGTTGAAACGCACCACCGCCGACCCGGCCGTTCGGGACGCGCGGGCGAGCCGGAAGACGACCTTGTTGTGCAGCGTGCCGCCGTGCAGCGGATGGGGGTGGCAAACGATCGCCGCCCGCCCGATGCGGACACCGTCGTCGGGGCCTTCGTGCAAAGCCTCCAAACGGCCGGCGGGCCCGTTGATGAAGGTGGATTCGAGGATGCGGGCCATCAGTTCCCGCGGTAGTTGGTGAACTGCATGTCGATGCCGAAGTCGTGTTCCTTGAGGGCCGCAATCGCCTGCTGCAGGTCATCGCGACTCTTTCCCGAGACTCTGACTTGCTCGCCCTGGATCGACGCTTGCATCTTTTTCAAGTTGAGCTTCTTGATGAACTTCACGACCTCGCGGGCCTTCTCGGTCGGAATGCCGCGCTGCAGGTCGACCTCTTGAACGACGCGGCTCCCAGCAGCGGGCTGGATGCCGCCGTAGGTGAGAGCCCGAACAGGCACCTTGCGCCGGATGAGGCGCTCTTCGAGCACCTGCACGACCTGCTTGAGGGTGAACTCGTCTTGGGTCCGAATGGTCAGCTTCGGCGCGGCCTCGTCGAGCTCGATCTCGGTCTTGGTGGCCTTGAGATCGAAGCGGGCGCCGGCCTCCTTGTTGGCCTGGACCACTGCGTTACGAACCTCGGGAAGCTCGATTTCAGAAACGATGTCGAAGGATTGCTGAGCCATCTAGTTCGTTTCTAAGCGGCCGGCTTTTCTAACCGTTCGAGGACTCGATCGGCAATGGTTTCGACGAGCGCCGGCAGCGCTTCTTCAAGGACTTCTTTAACCGCTTGTTGAACCTGTTGCCGGTTCGTGCCGGCAGCGGTTGTCTTACCGTTGCCGAGGGCGATGTCGACCAAGTCCGCGAGCGGGTCGTCTGAAGCTACGGTTTCAACAACGACGTCCGCGGCCGATTCCTCGGCGGGCGCTTCAATCACCTCTCCGGCGTCGATGACCTCGCCGGGCTCAGCTTCCACAAGTTCAGTCGCTGGGGGGGATCCGTCCGGATCGGCGATGTCGAGGGAAGAGTCTTGGCCGGTTTCAACTACTGCAATACCGGGTTCGACGATCGCGGGGTCGCCAATTGTTTCTGGGGACGAGGCCGGCGGGTCTTCGTCGTGTACGCCGGCGCCGATCAACGACTTTACAGTCTCGATCAGGGTGTAAGCGTCAAGCGGTTTGTGCAGGACGGCGTCAGAGCGGACGCTTTCGGCCTGCGCCGGGTCGAAAGGCTCCAGCGGACCCGCTAGGAGAACGACACGCACCCCCTTGAGAGACTCCGCCGACTTGACGTGCCGGCAGATATCGAAGCCCGATGGGCCCGGCATGTGGGTGTCGGCCATCACCAAGTCGGGACGATTTTCCGCGAGGTAGCTCATCGCCTCGTTACCGTCCGAGGCGGTGACGACGTCGAAACCTTCCTGAGAGAGGATTTGCTTGCCCATGCGATGGGCGTGCGGATTATCATCCGCTATCAGAATGACGCTCACGGGGGTCCTAATAGTTTAGCGCGGCGGCGGCTTTGAAAGGGGTCGCCGGCTTTGCGGAACCCGTACTGCCGGTTCGAAGCAACCCTACGGCAGTGTCGGCATGGCGATGGTGTAGTTCGCCGAGAGCTCCTTCAAGAATGCCACCATTGCCGCTTCGTCCTCGTCGGTGAGATTGGCGTCAATCGCGTCTTGCACGTTCTTGGTATCACGCCACTTGTTGTCTTGGCCGCCCTGCGACATGAAATGGACGGCCTCTTCGAGCGTTGCGACGCTGCCGTCATGGAAGTAAGGGCCGGAGCTGGCGACATCGATCAGCGTAGGGGTCTTGAACGCGCCCGTGTCGTCTTCGTTCTCGCTGCGCGGGGCGCGGCCGGCGTCCTTGCACATGTCGCCTTCGCAGCCAATGCCGACGTTGTGGAACTGTAGGTCGGTTATCAGCAGACCGTCGTGGCAGTTGGTGCACTTGGCCTTGTTGGCGAAGATGTCGTAGCCGGCCTTGGCGGCGTCGCTGAGTGCGGATTCGTCGCCGTTGCGGTAGCGGATCCAGGCGGAATCGGTGGAGACGATCGTGCGCATGAACGAAGCCACGGCTTTGGCCACGTTATCGGGGGTCGCTCCCTCGCCGAACACGGCCTGGAATTGCTCGGCGTATCCGGGAATCTCGTTCAGCTCGGCGCAGCGGTCTTCCATGGACGGAACGTCGTCGGCGCCCGAAGCGCCCATGTTGCCGCCGCTCCATGCGCCCTTCACTTGGGCCTCGAGCGCCCCGGCGCGGCCGTCCCAGTACCACGAGTCGTGGTAGCCGACGTTCCACATCGTTGGGACGTTGCGGCCTAGGGTCTTGTCGAAAGCGCCAATTGCCAAGGGGTCGTCGGTGGCGAGACCGTTTTCCTTGAGATGGCAGCCATAGCAAGAGCGATTGCCGTCACCGCTGAGGCGCTTGTCGTAGTACAGCATGTGGCCAAGCGCGACTTTCTCTTCGGTCATTGGGTTGTCAGGCGGGACGTCCATATCGGCGTAGCCGGGCAATTGCGGCGGCCAAGCGGGAGCTTCTTCGGCCATCGGCTCTTCGGGGGCTGGGGCGCCTCCGCAGCCGACGAACACGAGCGACAAGGTCAACAGAGCAAACAGGGTGTGGGTCAGGGATTTTCGCATCGTACTATCTCCGAACAGGTAAGGGGCAGGGAAGCCTAGATTCTACCACGCAGTCGTGGGTCGTGAGCGGGAATCCCGATTGAATTATGATGATCGGGCATCTCATGACACATCCCATGACGCGTCGAACCGCTATTTCCACCGGAGTCGCCGCCGCAATTGCCTCCGCCCAAGCGCCAGCTTCGCCCAAATTGGGCTTGATTGGGCTCGGCAACCGCTCGAAGCGCCACTTCGCCGCATACGACGAGCTTGACGGCATCGAGGTCGCCGCGTTGAGCGACATCCAGGCCGAGCGCATGCGCGGCGCGCGGAAAGGGCCGGCGGCGAACGCCACGATGTACGTCGACTACCGCGAGCTGATCGCCGATAAGAACGTGCGGGTCGTCGTCATCGCGACGCCGAACTACCTGCACTCGAAAATGGCGATCGAGGCGATGAAGGCCGGGAAGGACGTCATCCTCGAAAAACCCTTGGGCCTCAATTATGAGCAGGCGCGCGAAGTCGCCGAGGCGGCCAAGAAATACAACCGCATCATCGCCGTGGGTATGCAGCGACACTACTTCGCCCCTTATAAGAAGATCATCGAATACGTAAACGGCGGGGGCCTGGGTAAGGTTCACCTGTACGCGCTGAACGAATACCGCGGCGATTGGAACCCGCTAACGACACCGACTCCGGATCCGACGAGCGGCAAGACGATCCCGTGGCGGCACTCGCGGGCGCTGGCCGGTTCGAGCCTGCTCGAGTTTTCGGTGCACTCCTACGGATTCCTCCACGAAATGCTGCGGTCGCCCCTGACGAAATGCTCGGCGACCGGCGGCGCGGTGCACTGGCCCGAGCGGACGACCGAGGATGCCATTTCCGTCATCGCCGACTACGAGAGTGGAGCGAGGCTCCAGCACACCTACTGCGGCTTCGCCCAAGGGGCCCAATGGGGGCTCACCATCGCCGGCGACCGCGGCTCGCTGCAATACAACCGCGACTCGGCTACAGTCCGCCGGGCCGGCGAGGATCCGTTCCAGCTCGACCTCAGCGACGACGAAACGATCGGCAACGAGGCCCAGCTCTACCGCGAATTCTTCCAAAACCAACGCACCCGCACGAAGTCGCCGCTGAACGCGGACTTTGCCCTCGAAGCAGCCAAAATCGCCTACGCCGCGTGGATGAGCATCGACGAAAACCGCATCATCACCGCCAAGGACTTCGCGTGACACGCCGTGAGGCGCTGGCAGCGCCGGCGTTTCTGGCAGCGCCGGCCTTTCTGGGCGCGCTGGCCGCTCAGAAAAAGGCGCCGCTGAAGCTCGGCCACCGCGCCGCCTCGATGAAGATGGTCGGGGACTTCGACGTCTTCCGCGTCGCCCGTCAGATACCCGGCCTGATGGGCGTCGAGCTTCAAATCGCGGCCGGCGAACCGAACCTCTGGGATCTCGACGCTGTTCGACGCTACAAGCGAGAGGCCTACAACTTCGGGATTCAGATTCCGTCGCTGTCGGGCGTGTGGGGGAAAGGCGTCTCGATCATGAGCTCGCCCGTCGCGGGAGTCCAACTGCTCAAGGCGATCCGCGCGGCGGAGCTGATTGGGTCGTCGGTCATTCTGGTCGCGTTTTTCAGGGATCGTTGTCCGGACATGAATGACGAATCCTCCTACGGCCCGGTCGTTCAGTTGTTGAAGGCAGCCGCCCCCCGGGCTCGCGATGCCGGAGTTATCCTGGGCCTGGAGAATTCGCTGAGCCCAGCCGACAACGCGAAGCTGGTTGATCTGATCGCCGAACCTAATGTGAAGGTCTACTACGATGTCCACAACATGGCTTTCTACGGCCATATGCGCGAAGCCGTGCCCGGAATCAAGCTGCTCGGCAAGGACCGCATCTGTCAGGTCCACGTCAAGAACGAAGAGCGCTTGATCGAAGACGACGGGCCGATCAACTGGCGCGCCGCCTTCGACAACTTCAAAGCGATCGGCTACGACGGCTGGTATGTGTTTGAATCCCGCCACTCCGGGCGTGAGCAGATGATTTCCGCGACGACGAGAAACATCGACTTCGTGCGCGAACGGCTCCTTCCGAGCACCCTGCGTGAGCGGGGTGTCTTCAAGTGAGGCCGGTTTGACGAGGCGGCTATCGCACTCAAGGGCTTGGGGAGGGGTCCGCCGACGCCTCGCAACCCAGCCCTAAAGGACTGGGCTAGATTCGACAAGGCCCGTAAACGGGCCTCAGGGAGGGCCTCAAGCCTGGGTCGACATTTTTTCACAGCCCGTCAGGTTGGTGTCGACCAACGGCTTCGCAACCAATAAGAATCAACAACTCACGTAGCGGTCTCAGACGAGTGTAAGTGGCAGACACCCCGCTCACGCAGGGTGCTCCGAAAACACCGGCTCAGTTCCAAAAGGTTCTCCGGCGGCTCGGCGGTCCGGCGATCGGTGACGACCTGGTAGTTCGCGTGCTCGCGGATCCACGTCACCGGGTAGTCATCGCCCGGCTCGCCGAGAACCGCCAGCCGCAACACCGTGTTCGCCCAGTCGACGCCCGGGATATCATTCCGGCAGTAAAGCTCGATCCGCTCCGCGGCAAGGCATTCGGTCATCCCGAGCGTCCAGGCCTTGCGTGGGAAGTTTTCAAGATCTCCCCCGATCTGGGAGCGGATGGAGTTGATCGTCACGGTGAAATCGTTCAGCTCCACCAGGCGGACCGAGCTGTTGGAAACATCAGCCGCCGGCTCGTTAAACGCCACGTGCCCGTGAATGCCGACGCCGCCGTAGCAGACCTCAACGCCACTTGAGGCAATGTCGCGGGCGATCGAGGCCGAGTTGTCCTGATCGGGGAAGTGAACGTTCTCCGGTTTCGGCCGCAGGGCTGGGGCGAGCTCGCTCCACAGCCATGCGATCGCCCCACGGAAGCTCAGCGGGTGATTGGAGGCTACCGCGCGGCCAGAGGGGTCGGCATATTCATCCATGAAGAAGAGCGTTGCGTCATTGAGGCTGATCCTCTCGCGATTGACGATGTCGCGCAGGATCGGGTACTGCGCGGCAGGCCCGTAGGGAAGGATCAACCGGGTCGGACGCTTAGCCTGGTTGTTTGCCGCCACGCGGGTCGCGATGCTGCGGGCGAAGTGCGCGTGCAGGTCGTCGATCGTATCGAGAACGAGCAGGCGATCACCCGCGCGTCGACAAAGCTCATCAGCGCTAAGGGAGTTAAGCTCGTGGATCTCCTTTGCGCGCATTCGGGAAGACTATCATGGGTCTCTTGTCCGAAGTGAGCAGCTACGCTGGCCAGTACGCCGACCGGCTCGGCCAGACCGGGCGAATCCTGGGCGGCGTATGGTTGGCGGCGGTCGTTGTCTACTCTATCGGTCCCCTTCAGAATCAGTTTGCCTACGCCGCCAAGGTAGATGAGCGACTGGCCTGGGCGGCTCCGGCCTGCCTCGTGCTGGCGGCGTTGCTGGCGAGTTTCTGGGCTTGGTTCCGCCGATGGGGCCGGCGAGAAATCTGGCGCTACGAACCGCGCCTGATCGGGGCGGGGGTTGTCGTGATCTGCCTGGTCCGCGAGCCGCTGGGAACGCTCGTGGCGGCATTGATATTTGTCGCCGCTTTCGCCCTGGGGGGAGCGGTTTTGCGACGTTGCGGTTTCGAGCGTACATGGGTGCGCGGATCAGGCGACCCGCTGCGAGTCACAGATGCCCGAAACGCCGGCTCCCCGCAGTCCGAGGCCTCGCGCACGGTTCTGGCTCGCGTCCCGCTAAGCGTCACGCTACTTCGCACGGCCTCACCCGCTAGCTTTCGGAATCCTATCGAGGAGATCATTTTCTCGGCGGGCGTTGGGGTGGGGCTTGTTTCGACGGCTTTGTTCTTGATCGGCCTAGCCGGTCAACTGACTCCCGCAGTGCTTGGAATCTTCCTGCTCGCCGCACTTGTTGCGTGCCGCACTCAAGTTCGGGGTCTGCTCGACTGCGTTTCGCAGATCGGCAGGATGTGGACGCACTGCGAATCGCTGCGCACTCCGCTAATCGGCCTCACGATTCCATTCCTCGGCGTATTCGCTGTCTTCTCGTTGGTTGTATCGCTTGCTCCGAGCATTTCGGTGGACGCGATGCGCGACCACTTGCCCGACGTGGTTCGATTCTTGAACTCGGGCGGCTTGGGCCCCGTGCCGGCAACGGATTACACCTACCATCCCAAGGCCAACGAGGTTCTCTTGACCCTCGCCTGGGCGCTGGGCGAGGAGCCGGCCGCTCGGCTGGTGAACCCAGGATTCTTCGTGCTGACGCTGCTCGCGGCATTCGCCGGGGGCCGGGCCTGCGGGCTCGCGCGAGCGGACGCGATGCTCGGCGTTATCGTTGTTGCGACGATCCCGTTTCTGCACTGGACGGGCAGCATTATCAAGAACGACCTCCACGTAGCGTTTCTCCAACTCGGGAGCCTGTTGGCTTACTTCAGGTCACGCCGCGAGGACGAACGACGTTGGCTTTTGCTGGGCGTGTTTCTGCTGGCTAGCAGCATGGGCGTCAAGCATACGGCGGCATTCGTCGCTCTTCCTATCGGCCTGCTCTACTTATCCGTCACGTGGCGCCGGCCCCGGCTGCTCGCGCAATTGGCGCTTGTCTCGATACTTTTCGGAGCCCATTGGCACATGCTCACGTTCGCCAGAACCGGCAATCCGGCGCACCCATGGGAGGCTGAGGGGACACCCTCAGGCCATGGCCAGCTCTGGGCACGATCTCGAGGCCCCCTCTTTGGCAAGCCTATCTCCAATACCCGTGGCTTGCTCACTTCCAGGGCGCCACTGTCTTCCAATCCCCTACGCCCAACCCCATGGGTCTCTTCCTCGCGCTGTTCTGCCCCGTGTGGCTGCTCACACGGCGCACCAAGCGCAGCTTTGAGCTCGAGTGCCTCTTCGTGTGCGGAGTCTGCTATCTCGTTTGGGGGTATATCTGGGGGGTATTAAGGTATGCAATTCCCGCCCTGATCGTACTCGCCCTGCTGATTGCGGGACGACTTGGCGTCTATCTTGACCGCAGCTCGCGCGCCGTCCGAGGCGTTGCCTTCGCCGCACTTGTGTACGGTTTCTGCTTCGCGGTTCTGCCAACGGTTTTCATCGAGCTCAATTTCCCGCAGATGCGCTACTTCTCGGGACAAATCGACCTCCGCGCCTACCTCGACGAAGCCGTTCGATTCATGCCCTCGATTCGCTATCTCGAAAGCGTCTGGGAGCCCGGCGACGCCGCGCTGAGTGTAGGGAACCCGGCGGTATACCATGCGCCGGACCCGGCGCGGTTTCACTATATCCGCAGCAGGCGGTTTGGGCTCGATCGATTGCGTCGCCGCCTCGCCGGGGGACGGCATGACTACAATTACGTGGTTGGCCGAGTTGAAGATCGGGCTGGGCTGTTAGAGCTATTCGAAGGGGCGCGGGTCGTCCATAGCGACGGGTCGTTCTTCGTGGCAAGAACGGATTAAGGCAAGACGGGCTTGGCATGCCAAGCCCCTACGTCGTTGAAAAACACACGATCGTGGGTAGGGGCGAGGCATGCCTCGCCCGTCGACCCTCAACGATCGAGCGTTGCGGTGTTGCCACAACGGGACTAGCATGAAACGGTCGTGATGAAAAACCTCTCGCTGCTAGTCGCCGGCCTGTGGGTAGCTGGTCTCGCCCAAGCCGACAGGCCCAACATCGTCTACATGATGGCCGACGACCTTGGGATTGGCGACGTCAAGTGCTACGGCGGAGACCGCTGCCAGACCAACACCCCCGCACTCGACTCGCTCGCCCGCGATGGGATGCTTTTCAGCGACGCCCACGCCACGGCGTCGGTGTGCGTCCCCTCGCGGATGGGCATCATGACCGGGCGCTATGCCTGGCGCTTCAAGGCGCCCGAAGAAAATGGGCCGTGGGGTTTCCTGAATCCGCGGCTCAAGACGGACGCGTTCACCCTCGGCCGCATGTTGCAGGACGCCGGGTATCACACCGGGTACATCGGCAAGTGGCACCTGCGGACCTTGATGCAGACAAAGAACGCCAAGAACCAGGGGCCCGACAACGTCGACTACGACCGTCCGCTGAAGATCGGGCCGAACGACTACGGATTCAAGTACAGCTTCATCTTGCCGGGGTCGCTAGACATGTTTCCCTATGCGTTCGCGCGCAACCACTACTTCCAGGGCAACGTCACCGCGCAGAAGGGCTGGAGCGCGTTCAATCGGGTCGGGCCGGCCGAGGAAAACTTTGAAGACTACAAGGTCTTAGATACGTTCGCGTCGGAGGCCGAGGCGTTCTTGGAGCGCAACGCTAAGCAGGCGGTCGACGGCAAGCCGTTCTTCCTCTACTTTGCGCTCACGGCGCCCCACACGCCGACGAGCCCGAGCCCCAGGTTCAGGGGCCGGAGTCGGTTGGGGCTTTATGGGGATTTCGTCGAAGAGACCGACGACACGATGGGGCGGGTGCTGCGCGCACTCGACAGGCACGGGCTGAGGGAGAACACGTTGGTTGTCGCGACGTCCGATCATGGGGCGGCGGCTTACGCGGGAAACATTCCCAAGGCGACGGCCGGGCAGATCCACGATTTGGAAAAGGCTGGGCATTACTCGGGCGGGATCTATCGTGGCTTTAAGTTCACGGTCTATGAGGGCGGCTTGCGGATTCCCATGCTCGTGAGGTGGCCGGCCGAGGTAAAAGCGGGCTCGCGGTCAGATGCTCTGGTGGGCCTCAACGACCTTGTGGCCACGGTTGCCGACATCGTCGAGATCGAGCTTGACCCGGCCGTCGTGCCCGATCCCATTAGCTACTACCCGGTGCTGAAGAATCCCAAGGCGGAATCGCCACGCAAGACGCTGGTCATGCAGTCTCCGCTGGCGTTCGTGATTCGGCACGAGAATTGGAAGCTGGCCTTCACGCCAAGTAGTGGCGCGCGGGGAGTTTGGGGGACGATGCCTGATCCGGAGAAGGCCTGGGGCGGGGCGCTGAGCGCGTTTGGGAAGAAGCCAACGAACGCTGACCTGCGAAGAGCGCCGTTCGTACAGTTGTTTGATCTCGATGCGGACATCCACGAAGACGAAAACGTCGCGGCGAGGCGTCCCTACATGGTGGATCAGCTGAACGGACTCTTCGAGGGGGAGATTGCGAAGGCGAAGAATGACCTGGCCGACATCGGCGTTCATCGCAATGCTAGACAGTGGATAAAGTGATGACTTTATCCGACCGCTTGCTTAGGGGCTGTGAAAAAATCGCCCGTTGAGCGCGAAAGACGGTCGAGGCATGCCTCGCCCCTACGGACGATCGTTTGTTTTCAACGACGTAGGGGCTTGGCATGCCAAGCCCGTCTTGCCGGAATTGGATCCCCGACATTTTTTCACAGCCCCTTACGCGCGCGGCTCTGGGGGTCGCGCTGTTGGGGTGTAGTCAGCCCGAGCAAGCGCCGCCGCTTCCCAATATCGTCTTCATCATGGCTGACGACATGGAGTGACGAACCACTTTCGCTAGTCGACATGCTTGCGACTGCAGCTGCCATCGTGGGCGTGGAGCTGCCCAACAACGCCGGTGAAGACAGTTACAACGTGCTCCCTGCGTTACTCGGCGGATCGGGCGATCGTGGACCGATGGTCCATCACTCCGGAGGCGGCGCCTTTGCGCTACGCAAGAACAATTGGAAGATCGTGTTTGGAAAGGGCGAGGACCGTGTCCAGCCATCTGAGGATGAGGGGTACTTGTTCGACCTAGCAGCTGATCCACGGGAGACGACCGACGTTTGGGCCCAGCACTCCGATGTCGTGGAAGAACTACGGCAGCTTATGGCGGCGTACCAGACAGAAGGCCGGTCCGCTCCAGCGCGCTAGCGGACTCCAGCGCGGGCGAGGCATGCCTCGCCCCTACGCCACCCAACCATCCCCGCAGCTCTCGAGCCAGGGCTTCAAATGCTCGCGGGTGAGCTGTTCGACGACTTCGGGTTGCGACTCGGCCAAGTTCTCGAGCTGATACGGATCTTCCTGGCGGTCGTATAGCTCGACGCGCGATTCAGCGTTCGGCGAGTTGTCGATCATCAGCGTGTGCCGATGCGTTCGCACCCCACGCACACCGATCTCCGGAGTCGCCGCGATCATCCTCATGTACGGCTGCGCGGCAGGCCGTTTGGCATCTCCTCCCCGGAAGACCTCGGCGTGACTTGTCCCATCCACTTCCCTGGGAACTTGTTCGCCAAGGCCCATCAAGTCAACCAGCGTCGGATAGATATCCGGCGTCGACAGCAGTAGATCGTCGCGCCTCACCGGAATCCGCCCCGGCCAGCGAATTAGGAAGGGCACTCGAATCGCCTCTTCGAAGTGGTTGTTCTTGTGTCGCTGATAGTGAATTCCGAGGCAGTCGCCATGGTCTGACGTAAAAACGACGATCGTGTCGTCTTTGAGTCCGCGTTCGTCGAGCGCATCGAGCAACCGGCCGAATTGCTCGTCGACGCCGGCGATCATGGCGAAGTAGTTGCGGATGTCGCGGCGGTAATTCCGGCCCGAATCGGTGTCTTCGGGCGGGATATTCGGACGGCTGAACAAATCCTCGTCGCTCACGTTCGCCAGCCGGTCGAGGTATTTTTCCGGGAACTGGGTGTAGGGCGTATGTGGCGGATTCATTGACACGACGAGCGCGAAGGGTTGGTCCGGCTCGCGCTGGTCGAGGTAGTCGATCGCCACGTCGACCTCGTGCTCGGGACCCCACTGGTCGACCTCGAGGCGCTCGTCCCGCGACATCTCGGTGGTCCAGTAATGCGGCTTCATGTGGCGGTCATAGGTGTTGTAGCTATGCCAGAAGTCAAAGCCATGGCGGCGCTCGGGCGGACACCACTCGTTCCATTTGAGAGGCCCGTCGTTGTTGTAGCCGGCGACGTAGGGTTCGTACGGCGCTTCGAGATGCCACTTGCCGATATAACCCAGTTGGTAGCCGTTGTCTTTGAGGACGTCAGACCAGCAGCGATCGCTCTGCCGCAGCTCAACCTCATAGGGGGCGCTATCGGACTGACAGTTGCTAGTCACGCCATTGTGCTGCGACCATTTGCCGCTCATCAGCATGCCGCGGTAGGGGCTGCAGACGCAGAAGTTGCTGCAAGCCTGGGTGAGGACAAGCGACTCGGCCGCAAACCCGTCAAGCCGAGGCGTGGCCACCGGTTCTTCGCCCAAGAACTCCAGCGCCGAGCCTCGCATCTGGTCGGGGAACACGAAAACGAGGTTCGGGGGACGCGCGTCCCCCGAAGTTGCGCAGGATGCGCTCAGCGCAGTGGCGGCGGCGAGGAAGTCTCTACGTGTGGGCATGTCTCGCCCTATTCTAGATTGCCGACGTGCCTAATCCAGGAATGTTGTCCAGGACTCCACGGGCTCGCGCTCGGTGACCAAGGTGTTCTCGATCGCTGTGTCGTCGGCGTAGCCCAACGACATGCCACAGATGAATGTTTCGCTCTCGGGCATGTCGAGAAATTCGCGAATGATCCGGTGGAACGGCGTGAAGGCGGCCTGGGGGCAGGTGTCGAGACCGCGCCCGCGAGCGGCGACCATAATGTTTTGAAGGAACATTCCGTAGTCGAGCCAGCTGCCCTTTTCGAGCACTCGGCCAATCGTGAACATCAACCCGACGGGGGCGTCGAAGAACTTGTAGTTCCGCGCGTGCTGGGCGTGCATTTTGTCTTTCTCGCCCTTTTGGATGCCGAGCAACCCGTAGAGATCCCAGCCGACTTTGCGGCGGCGCTCGATGTAGGGCGACTCCCATTTGATTGGATAGTAGGCGTACTCCTGCTTGTACTTGGCGGATGCTTCAGGGTCGTCGTAGGCCGCCAGCAGGCGCTTCGATAGCTCATCCTTGGCCGTGCCGCGGACGACGTAGACTTTCCAAGGCTGGGTGTTGGTGCCCGAGGGGGCGCGGGCGGCGGTTTCGAGAATCTGGCGAATCACCGAAGTTGGAACCTCGCGCGGCAGAAATTGTCGTATCGAGCGCCGCGAGCGAATCGCTTCGTCGACCGGATTTAGGGCTTGCTCGTCCATCTGCCCTATTGTGCCGGAATGTCTTCGGTAAACGGTATTCGCCCGACATCGCCGCCTTCTCGAAAATGGCTCCGGCACGACCGTGGGACCTGGAGCCGCGCGCGGAAGCAAGCGGTTGCACAACGCTCCAACGATAGTTCTGATAGCGGGCAACCGCTTGCTTCCGCGCGCGGCTCCAGTACCGGGTCGGTCGCATCGTGAGCGGTAGCTTCGCTCGGCATCGAGTACAATCCTAGCGGCATGACTCGTCGATCATTTCTCACTGTTCTCCCGTTGGGACTGGGCGCGTCGGCGCTCCCGGCCGCGACGCCGAAGTCCAAAATCACCAGGGTGCGCTATTACCACGTCGAGCTCTCACGGCCAATCTTCAACCAAACCAGTCACATCGTCACCGTCGAGACCGACTCGGGGCTGATGGGCATTGGCGAAGGCGGGCACAAGGATTCGATCGAGCAGCTTGCGGCTCTCGTCATCGGTGAGGATCCGTCACGGATCGAGCACCTCTGGCAGTTGATGTACCGGCACTACTTCTACCCGCCGGGGAGGGAGAAGATTCATGCGCTTGGGGCGCTCGATTTGGCGCTGTGGGACATCAAGGGCAAGGCCTTGGGCGTACCGGTGTACGAGCTGTTGGGCGGACTCACGCGTGAGTACGTCGAGTGCTACTCCACCGGCTTTCCCAATCAAGGGAGCCTCGCCGAAACCGCGCGGGCTTGTATTGAATTTGGCTTTCGGGCCTTTCGCACTGGAGCATACGGGCCTGATAGCGGCGACCTGTTTCGCCACCGGGTGGCGGTTGACAACATAGCGAAGTACTGCGCGGAGATCCGCGAAGGCGTGGGCGAGGACGGGGACTGGGCGATCGACTATCACACCCGGTTCGACTTTCCTGACGCTGTTCGCTTGAGCGCGCTGTTAGAGCCGCTGAGGCCGCACTTTTGCGAGGACCTGGTGCGATCGGAGAACCCCGAGGTCTACCGCACGCTACGTCCCCAGGTGAAGGTTCCCATCGCGGTAGGCGAGCACTTTGGCGATCGCTGGGACCTCAACATGTTGGTCGAGAACCAGTTGATTGACTACTCGCGTGTGTCGATCCCGAACTGCGGTGGGATCACGGAGTTCATGAAGATCGCCGCGCTCTGTGAAACACACTATGTGGGGCTGATCCCGCATTTCACCGGGCCGGTCGGTGAGGCGGCGTTGGTTCACTGCTGTGGCGCATCGTCGGGTCCGATGATGATGGAGATGACCGGCGACGGGAGCCAGGAGTTGCCGCATTTGCCACAGTGCTACGACTTCAGGGGCGGCAAGATGTATCCCACCGACCGGGATGGTCTCGGCGTGGAGTTCGACCCGAGTCGAGCGGACCTGGTCCTCGAGGTTACGGAGCGGTCGCGGCCGATCAGTCTTTACAAGCGGCCGGACGGGTCGATTACGAACTGGTAGCGGTGATGTCGCATTCCCCGGCTTTCCGGTCGTGGTCGAGTTGTCGGACTAGTGGCGAGGCAAGATGGGCGAGGCGTGCCTCGCCCCTACGACGTGTAGCCCGTCTTGGCTAGAGGCACGTTAAATTTCGGCGACGTACCAGCCGATGAGTCTTCTAAGAGGTGCAAATCGCAGTATGCCCAACAGCACCGTCCTGGTCGTAGACGACGAGGAAACTATTCGGGAATATCTTTCCGCTGTTCTTCAGTTCGAAGGTTATGAGTGTCGTTGTTTTTCAGAAAGCGTAGCGGCTCTGTCGTACCTCGAATCGGAGAAGAAGCCGGCCGATCTGATGCTTGCCGACATCAGCATGCCCGGCATGGGGGGCATGGACCTGTTACGGTCGGTCAAGTCGATCAAGCCGGAGATGCCCGTCATCTTGGTTTCGGGCTTGTATGAACTGGCGCTAGCTCTTGAAGCGCTTGACTCTGGCGCGGATGACTACCTGCGCAAGCCGGTTCGACCCAATGATGTAGTCAACGTCGTCACCAAATATCTCGGCAGTGACACGCAGGCCCAAGAAGAAGCGATCCAAGCGGCCCTCGGGGATTTTCTTGCTGAGCGCGACGGCGACCCAAAAGCCTCGGCGCATATCGAGCAGATCTTCCGCAACCTAGGTTTCAAACGCTATGAAACCTTTCAGCACTCCAAGCGAGTCGCCGCTTACTGTCGAATGTTTGGCGAGCGCCGCGGCATGAGTGAGGAAGAATTAGACGGGCTAGAGCTCGGAGCGCTGTTACACGATATAGGAAAGATAGGAATCCCTCGTAATGTCTTACTCAAGCCGGGAGCGTTGAGCGAAGAAGAGTGGGATGTTATGCGGGCGCATCCGAGTATCGGCTATCGCTTGATGGGTGGACACGAAGAGTTATCGCGGGCCGCCGAGGTTGTCTACGGGCATCACGAGAGCTTCGATGGGGGCGGATACCCGCGCGGATTGTCGGGCGAGGACATCCCCTTGTGGGCGCGGATGTTCAGCATCATCGACACGCTTGACGCGATCACTTCCGATAGACCCTATCGCGCCGCTAGTTCGTTCGAAGCCGCCTTCGACGAAGTCGACAAGATGCGCGGCACGCAGTTCGACCCGGAGCTCGTCGAAGTGTTCTTGCAGCTGCCGATCGAAGAACTGAAGGCCATCCAAGCGAAGTACCCCGACCCGCCGGTGGAATAGTACGTCCGCGCGAACATGCGTGCCGAACCCGCTCACTCGAAAACCCGCTCCACCGGCCGAATGCGTCGCCGCCCCGGAGCCGCGCGCGTCAGCAAGCGGTTGCCCACGGTTGCGACAACCGCTCCCTCACGGTCGCGGCTCCGGGGCGGCCGTTTTCATCCTCATGGGTGGCCTGCAAGGCCATCAGATACTCCGTCGAAAACGGGCCAGGAATTGCTGGAAATCTAACGACTTGCTGTCCCCGACATCCGGAGTGGAGTGAACCCCAAGCGTGAGACAGTCGAAATCGGGACAGGTTACCATTCACCGCAAAACGCTTGCCTTCTTCGCTGTATCGTCGCACGCTGGTCCTAGCCGGGGAAGCGGAAGCGGGCTCTGCTGGAGAGCAACCCGCCAAGGAATACCCGGCCGCAAACTCATCAAGACGATGAGCGCCGGGGGCGGCCGCCAAGGTCGCTCCCGGCTTCTCCAACGCCGGCGATGTCTCCCTGCCCGCCCAGGGCCCATCGGATTGATAGATTTGCCTATGCCTCTCAAAACTCATACTTCGGATTCCTCGCTGCTGTTGCCGCCGGCCGCGCCAGCGCTTCAAACTCCGCCGGCGGACGATATCCCAACGCCGAATGCAGCCGGCGTTGGTTGTAGATCTCATCAATGAACTCGCCGATCGATGCGCGCGCCTCGTCAAGCGTGCGATAACGCTGCAACCAAACCTCCTCCGCCTTCAACGTCTTCATGAAACTCTCCGCCCGCGCGTTGTCGTAGGGGTTGCCGCGGCGGCTCATCGAGATGATCGCGCCGTGCTGCTCCAGCAGCTCGACATAGGCGCTCGAAGCGTACTGTACGCCTTGGTCGGAATGATGCATCCACCCCGCGGCAGGGCGTCTGAGCTCGAGCGCATCGCGCAACGCCCCTACAGCCAGCTCAGCTTTGAGCGTCGTCCCCAGCCGCCAGCCGACCACGCGTCGCGAGTAGGCGTCCAACACCACGGCGAGGTAGACGAACGCCTCGCGCAAGCGAATGTAGGTGATATCGGATTGCCACAACTGATCGACGCCGTCCACATTCAGGTGCGCCGCTAGATTCGGATAAACAGGTAAGAAGTGGTTCGAATCCGTTGTTAGCACGAAGCGCCGCTTGAGTACCGCCAGCAAGTTGTCCTTACGCATCATCCGCAGGACCTTTTTGTGATTGACGAGGAAGCCTTGGCGGCGCAGCTCGGCCGTCACGCGGCGGTAGCCGTAACGACGATTCTCGAGCGAAATCCGCTGCATGCGGTCACGCAATTCCATGTCGCACTCGGCGGGCGACGACACGGCGAGCCGGCGATAGAACCCGGCGCGATTCACGCGTCCGAGCTCGCAGGCGTGTTCGACGCTGAGCGAGCCTTTGGCGCTGATCTGCTCGACGATGGAGTAGATCCGCTCGCGCCACCGGCGTCGTTGGTCGGGGCTGCGAGGTTCAAGGCGCGAAAGGCTTGTCCGAAAAAATCGAGCTCTGCGGCTTGTTTGCCGAGCAGTCGTTCGAGCTCTGCGATGCGTTCGTCGCGCGGATCGCGAGGGATCTTGGGCGGCGCCGAGCGGCCGGGTTTCGGCCGGCCTCGCCGCCGGCTCAAGCCGTTGACGCCTTCCTGGCGATAGGCGTCCCGCCAGCGGTACAGCAGGCTGCGCTTGACGTCCAACTCGCGGCTTAGCGCTGTGCCGCTCTGGCCGGCTAGGAGCCGCCTGGCGGCGGCTTCCTTGAACTCCACCGTGAACTCCCGCGGCTTGCGCGGCTTGAGACTTTCCATCCTGGACTCCTTTCCATTCGCTGAAATTCGTCCCGAATTTCAATGTCTCATTTTTAGGGTTCACTCCAGAGACCTTGCAGCTCAGCTGCAAGGCGGCACGGCGCAGCCGTGCGCCACGTCGGTGGGCCGACAGGCCCATGAGCGGTTGAGAAGCTTAAGAAATTATCGTACAGATAATAAATGATAGCGATCATTATCTGATGGATAACAACTTTACCTACTCCATCAACATCAAACTCCTCGCGGAACGGACCCGAATCGGCTATCAGCAGCTCTACCTGGGGCTGGTTCAACGTAGGCGAGAACTGAAGTTCAGCGATGCGGTCCAGGTCGCCGATGTGCTCGCACTGCCCTTGGAAGAGTTCCGCGATTGCATCGAAAAGGGCCGCTTCACCGCCGACAGCCGGCAGGAGACCCTCCTGACGGGGAATCAGCGAACGATACCGGCTGCCGGCGGCTTCAAGGAGCGGTTCCTTTCGCGGAAGGCGCCGCCTCGGATCGCTGAGCCGGAAGGCAAGCTCGGCGTCTTGCTGCCCGGCCTGGGCGCGGTGGCGACGACCCTCATCGGCGGCGTGGCGCTGATCAACAAGGGGCAGGCCGGGCCGGTGGGGTCGTTGACTCAGCTGGGGCGTATCCGGCTGGGGAAACGTACCGATCAGCGCAACCCATTGATCCGGGAGCTCGCGCCTTTGCAGAGCATGGACCAACTCGTGTTTGGCGGCTGGGACATTTTCGAGCACGACTGCTTCGAAGCCTGTGAAGTGGCCGACGTGATCGACGCCGAATCTCGCCGGAAAGTCGCCGAAGAGTTGGGGTCGGTGCGGCCGATGCCCGCCGTCTTTGAGGACCGCTACGTGCCCAGGTTGTCGGGTCCGAACGTCAAGCAAGCGGCGAACAAGATGCTGTTGGCCGAGGCGCTGATCCATGACATCGAGACCTTCAAACACGACCACGGACTCTCACGCGCCGTGATGATCTGGTGCGGGTCGACGGAGATCTATCAGCGCTCGAGCGCGGTGCACGCCGATCTGAAGAGCTTCGAGGAGGGGCTCCTCAAGAACGATCCCGACATCGCACCCTCTCAGATCTACGCCTATGCCGCGCTGAAGTGCGGCGTCCCGTTCGCCAACGGCGCGCCCAATCTGACGGTTGATGTGCCGGCGATCCAAGAGTTGGCCAAACTCCAAAGCGCGCCGATCTGCGGCAAAGACTACAAGACGGGCCAAACCTTTATGAAGACCCTGATTGCGCCCGGGTTAAAGATGCGTCTATTGGGACTGAACGGCTGGTTCTCGACGAACATCCTGGGGAACCGCGACGGAGTCGTTTTGGAGGAGCCGGACTCGTTTCGAACCAAGGAAGTCAGCAAGCTCGGGGCGCTGGACCTTATCTTCCAACCCGATCAGTACCCGGAGCTTTACGATCACTTTGACCACATGGTCAGGATCAACTACTACCCGCCGCGAGGAGATAACAAGGAGGGCTGGGACGCCATCGACATCTTCGGATGGCTTGGATATCCGATGCAGCTGAAGGTGAACTTCTTGTGTCGCGACTCGATCTTGGCGGCTCCGCTGGCGTTGGATCTGGCGCTGTTTTTGGACTTGGCGCAACGGGCGGGTATGAGCGGGATCCAGGAGTGGCTCTCGTTCTACTTCAAGTCGCCGATGACGCAGCCGGGGGTCTATCCCGAACACGACATCTTCATTCAACTGATGAAGTTGACGAACACCTTGCGCTGGATGGCCGGCGAGGAGATGATCACGCACTTGGGGCTGGAGTACTACGATTAGGTCGGCCCCGCAGCAGCGGAACCCGCTCCCTTGCGGTCGCGGCTCTGACGCCCACCGGCAAAGCTTTGAATCGCGACGTCAGAGCCGCGACCGCGAGGGAGCGGGTTCCGCGAGCCCCCTGATGCGATATCGTAAAAGTCGGCTATGTTGATGCAACGATCGGAGGTTCGCGAGGACCTCGACCCACACGAAACGCAAGAATGGCTCGAGGCCCTCGACCACGTTCTCGACGAAGCCGGCCCCGAGCGCGCACGGTTCCTTCTACAACAACTCGAAGGCCGCGCGGCTGAGACGGGCGTCGATCTGCCGACTCATCTAACGACCCCGTACCTGAACACGATTCCTGTCGAAGACGAGGTCCCTTACCCGGGCGACCGCGACCTCGAGCGCAAGATCAAGAGCATCATTCGCTGGAACGCGATGGCGATGGTCGTCCGCGCGAACAAGGAAGACGACGGCATCGGCGGGCACATCTCGACCTACCAATCCCTGGCCACTCTGGTCGAAGTCGCCCAAAACCACTTCTTCCGTGGGAGCATCAACGACACGGCGGGCGACCAAGTCTATTTCCAAGGCCACGCCTCCCCGGGAATATACTCGCGGGCTTTCGTCGAAGGGCGCCTGACCGAGGAACATCTCAAGAACTTCAGGCACGAGCTCAGGGATCACCCGGGTTTGTCGTCCTACCCGCACCCCTGGCTCATGCCGGATTTCTGGCAATACCCAACCGTTTCGATGGGACTGGGGCCGATCAATTCCATCTACCACGCGCGCTTTGTCCGTTACATGGAAAACCGCGGCTTGATCGCGCCGAGCGACCGCAAGATCTGGGCCTTCGTCGGCGACGGCGAGACCGACGAACCCGAAAGCCTGGGCGCGCTGACCCTGGCCTCGCGCGAGCGGCTCGACAACCTCATCTGGGTCGTCAACTGCAACCTTCAACGCCTCGACGGCCCCGTCCGCGGCAACGGGAAAATCATCCAAGAGCTTGAAGGCGCCTTCCGCGGCGCCGGCTGGAACGTCATCAAGGTGGTTTGGGGCGGAGACTGGGATGACCTGCTCAGCCGCGATTCCAGCGGCCTGCTGCGCAAGCGCATGGAGGAGTGCGTCGACGGTGAGTACCAGCGCTTCAAGGGTCTGGGCAGCGACCTGGGCGATCTGATTCGCAAGGGGTTCTTTGGCGCGTATCCCGAACTGCTCGAAATGGTCGAGCACTTGAGCGACGAGCGGATTGCCCGCCTGCAGCGCGGCGGGCACGACCCCCAGAAGGTCTACAACGCATACTTGCGCGCCATGCAACACGCGGGCCGGCCGACCGTAATTCTGGCGAAAACCGTCAAGGGCTACGGCATGGGCGAGGCCGGTGAAGGCAAGAACATCACTCACTCGCAGAAGAAGCTCAACGAGAAAGAGCTGGAGTACTTCCGGCAGAGGTTCGACATCCCGGTTCACGATACGGCGGTCGCAAACATCGAGTTCTACCGGCCGGCGGAAGACTCCGATGAGCTTAAGTATGTGCGTGAGCGCCGCGTCGCGCTTGGCGGTCACCTGCCCGAGCGCAGGCCGGCGAAAATCGAAATCAAGGCCCCGCCGCTTGAGGCCTTCAAGGATTCTCTGGCCGGATCCCGCAATCGCGAAGTCTCCACCACGATGGCCTTCGTGGCGGTGCTCAAGACCCTGCTCGGCGACAAAGAAATCGGCAAGTACGTGGTCCCGATCATCCCCGACGAAGGCCGCACCTTTGGCATGGAGTCGCTGTTTCGTTCGCACGGCATCTACGCCAGCCAAGGCCAGCTCTACGACCCCGTCGACAGCGCCATGCTTCTCTACTACAAAGAAGCCAAGGACGGCCAAATCCTCGAAGAAGGCATCACCGAAGCGGGTTCGATGGCGTCGTTCACGGCTGCCGGCACTGCCTACGCCAACTACGGGATCCCGATGATCCCATTCTTTATCTACTACTCGATGTTCGGCTTCCAGCGGATCGGCGACCAGATCTGGGCCTTCGGCGACTCACGCGGCAAAGGTTTCTTGTGCGGCGGCACCGCCGGGCGCACCACGCTCAACGGCGAGGGCCTGCAGCACGAGGATGGCCACAGCTTGCTGCATGCCTCGACCGTCCCGAACTGCGTCGCCTACGATGCCGCGTTCGCCTACGAGGTCGCCGTGATCGTCCGCGACGGCATCCGTCGGATGTACGAAGAAGACGAAGACATCTTCTACTACCTCACCCTCGAGAACGACAACTACTTGCATCCCGCCATGGCCGACGGCGTCGAAGCGGGGATACTCAAGGGAATCTACCGCTACAAGGCAGCGGCGAACGGCCCCGCGGCCGTGCAGCTGTGGGGCAGCGGCGCCATCCTGAACGAAGCGATCAAGGCGCAGCAGCTCCTCGCCGACAACTACGGCATCGCAGCCGACGTGTGGAGCGTCACCAGTTACAACGAGCTCCGCCGCGAAGCCCTCGAAGTCGAACGCTGGAATCGCCTACACCCGTCGTCCAAACCCAAGACCCCCTACGTTGTCGAAGCGCTCGGCGGCGCCGAGGGGCCCATTATCGCCGCCAGCGATTACATGAAAGCTCTCTCGGACGGCCTTGCCCCATGGTTCCCTGACCGGCTGACCAGCCTTGGAACCGACGGCTACGGCCGCAGCGAGAGCCGTGAATACCTGCGCCGATTCTTCGAAGTCGACGGCGCCTCGATCGCGGCCGCAACGCTGTCACAGCTCGCCAAACAGGGCAAGTTCGACAAACGCAAGGCCCGCAAGGCGATTAAGGACCTGGGGCTCGACGCCGAGCTGCCCAACCCAGCTCTGCGCTGACTTTGGCACAATGTTCTTTCGTGCGGGGGCGTGACATGTCGCGCCCTCTAGCTCCCTTATGAGATCTAAGATTGGCATCCTGTCTGTTGCGTTCTTTTCGCTGATGTCTGCATGTGCATCTGAGCCTTACCCGTCAGCCGCCGTGGTCGAGGAAGAGTGGATCCCCGGCGGCCCGGTTCAGCCCTTGACTCTGCCCGACGGCGCTATGATTGAGGCGGTTTTGAGGTTAACCGCCGAAGAGCGGGCAACTGGAATGATGTACCGCCACTTCATTCCGCCGGACAAGGGGATGCTTTTCGTTTTCCAAGACGAAATACGGCAACCCTTTCATATGCTCAATACTGTCGTCCCTCTCGATATGATCTGGATGGACGGCGCCAAACGCATCGTCGAAATGCACGAAAACGCCCAACCTTGCCAATCTCGAGACTTTCGCAAGTGCGAGAGCTTCGGAGGCCGGCAGGCGTCGGTCTACGTACTCGAGCTTGCGGCCGGCCAAGCCGTGGCGCACGGTTTGAAACTGGGAGACGTGCTGAAGTTCTAAGACTTAATATGAACACGCCCCACCAAGATGAGCTCCTGCGACTGCTCGAAGGCGTGCGCGACGGCGACACATCCCCCGACGACGCCATCAAGCGGCTCAGCCATCTGCCCTTCGAAGACCTCGGCTTCGCCAAAGTCGACCATCACCGCGCGATCCGCCATGGCATGCCCGAAGTCATCATGGGCCGCGGCAAGACCCCCGCCGAAATCAAGCAAATTAGCTCCAAGCTGCTGGAGCAGTCGAAGAACCTTCTCATCACCCGCGCCAACGAGGAAGCCGCGGCCGTCATTCGCGAGCTTGATGCTTCCGCGGAGTACTTCCCGCGCTCACAGGCTGTCCGCGTCTGGGGTGATCGCGCGATCCTCGGCCACAGTAAGATCGCCATTGTTTGCGCCGGCACCAGCGACATCCCCGTGGCCGAAGAAGCGCGCGTCACCTGCGAAGTGATGGGCAACGAAGTCGAGGAAGTCTACGACGTCGGCGTCGCCGGAATCCATCGTCTCTTGCACAACCTCGAGCGCCTCGCCTCCGCCCGCGTCATTATCTGTTGCGCCGGCATGGAAGGCGCGCTCCCAAGCGCGGTCGGGGGGCTGGTCTCTTGCCCCGTCATCGCCGTGCCCACCAGCGTCGGCTACGGCTCCAGCTTCAACGGCCTGGCCGCCCTACTCGGCATGCTCAACAGCTGCTCGAGCAACGTCACTGTCGTCAACATCGACAACGGCTTCGGGGCCGGCTATGTGGCCACGCTGATCAACCGGATTTGACGTGGCGCGCCGCCGCTACTCCGATCTTCACCACCTGCCCGACATCATAGATCGTCGACGAATAGTGCCCGCACTCATGCGTACAGAAGCACCCCTCCGCCGCCTCGCGCGCCACATCCACGGCCCGTTCGTTGAACCACAGCCGCCGGAAATCATAGTCCACATCACGCAAGTTGCCAAGCGGCGAGTTCTTCGTCTCGCACTCGACCACCTCACCGTCGCTGTAGATCACGCACGCCAGCCGGCCTGAGACGCAGGAAAACTGCGCCTTCTGCTCTACCACCGTCCGCTGCACGGTTCGCCGCACTCTTTGGTCGAGCAAGTGGTTCGCCGCACCGTAGCCGCTAGGCCCCCGAGCACGCAGAACCCCGCTGGCATAGTCTTCCTCCATGCGCGCGATGAGGGCATCGTACTTCACCGGGTCGACATCCGTCTGCGCCGGATCGAGCGGATTTCCCCGACAGAAGTTGTACGAGATTCCATCAGGCCGAAAGATCTCCTTCAACCCCTCATGGATCTCGAGGATGCGCTCCTGGTTGTCTTTCATCACCGTCGTCAACGTGTGGACAATCAGATTCGGGAACCGCTTGCGAAGCGGGGCGATAGCGTCAGAGGTGGCCAGCATTCTCCGCCATGCGAGTTCCTTTCCCCGAATGCGGTCGTACTCGGCCTCATCGACGTGATCGACGCTAAGGTTCAAGTGAAACCGCATCCGCGGCGCACTCGGCAACACCTCCTCCAACGTCTCCAGCACCCGCTCGCGATGCTGCCCGTTCGTCGGGACATAGATGTTCGCTACCCGATTCCCCTCGGCGGCGCACAAGAAAATCCGTCCCAAGTCCGGCTGCAGAAACGGCTCGCCCCCGCCGATGAACAAGTTGAAGATTTCGCCCATCGACCCCAGCGTCCTCTCAAACTCGTCGAGCGTGAAGTCGCGATTCGGCCGCGGGTTCAGTTGATCCCAGTAGTAGCAATGGATGCATTTCTCATCACACTTTGTCGTGACGTAGAGCGTGACGAAGGGAGGCGTGATCCGGCGGCCAAACGCAGTCGAGAGCTTCACCTTCAGCAGGTGGGGCAGATAGGGCCGGGGCGTCACTAATTCGCCATCGCCCGAAACATCAGCCGCCATACCCGCCGCGACCCTCCAGCCAAGGGCCAGACCTTCAGCGCATGGACTAGCGCCTCTGTCGACTGGCGCTCGCCGATGAGCTCCTCGGCAATGCTCACCAGATGCCCGGCCGTTTCACGATGAAGCTCGACCGCCAACGCTAGCCGACGCCCCCGCGGCGCAATGCTCAGGTGCGCTTTCGCCGCCCGGAACGACTCCATCACCATGTCGAACTTCCGCCGACTCGTCTTCGTGTCCGGCGTCACTCGAAACGCCGCCAACGTCTCATCGAGAATCGTGAACTCCGCCCGCTTCGCCAGCCGTAGCCACATTTCCAGATCCATCGCCATGTCGTAGGCTTCGTCGAATCCGCCCAGCTGCTCAATCAGATTCCGGCGTACAAACACCGCCGGCTGAGGAATGCATACGCCCTTGCCCCAGCGCCAATACCTCAACAAGTTCTCGCGCTCGGAAAGCTCCGCCCGACACTCCCCGCAGACCGCACCGTGCTCATCAACGATGTCGCAATTGCCCGCCACGACCTGGCACAGCGGATCCTGGAACGCCGCCACCGCCTTGGAAAACGCCCCAGGCCGGTAAATGTCGTCAGAGTTGAGGTAGGCGAAGATCTCGCCGCCGCTCATCGCGAAGCCTTTGTTGATGGCGTTGGTTTGCCCGTCGTCGGGTTCTGAAACCCATCGCACGCTGGGGTAACGCTCGAGGACATCGAGAGTTTCGTCCGTCGATTCGGCATCAATGACGATGTGTTCGAAGTTCGGGTAATCCTGCGCGAGGATCGATTGGATGTTCTTCTCGAGGAACCGGCCTTGATTCAGCGACGGCGTGACGACCGATATGCGAGGCGTGGTTTTCACGTTTAGATGTCCGAGTCAGGGCTTGCCGTTCGGTCCGCCCGGGCCTTGGTTCCAGCGATCGACCCTTTTCTCAAGTCGACTCACCGATCTCTCCACCTCTTCGATGGCGAAGCCGCGGGACTCGCCCGGGCCCTCGCCCATTCGCGCGAAGCGCGCTTCGTTCCTTGCCTGCGCGTCGCGAATGGATTGGATCTTTCTCTCAAGCTCTTCTTCATCCACGGCGTCAGTGTAACAGGGCCTCGACGCTGAGGTCGGCCTCCTTGGAGCATTCGATGACCCGCTTTGTGGGCGCAGCTACAGACCCGACGCCAACCCGCATCCCTCGATCGCGGAGCTTTTCGGCAACCGCCATGACCGACTCCGCATGGTCGGTCACCAAGAACAAGTCGAACGGTTCCGCCGTGGCCTCGCCATTGGCCGCCGAGACCGCGTCCATCAGAGTGTCAAAGCGAAACGCGCAGCCCACCGCCGGAGTCGCCGTGCCGCCAAACAGCTCGACTAGGGCGTCGTAACGCCCCCCTCCACCAAACTTCGTCCCCTCGGCGCCCGTGAGCTCGAACACGCTGCCCGTGTAGAACGTGAACCCGCGCGCAATTCCCAGCACGGCCTCGAATTCCGTAACTCCATGCGCCCGCACGCCCCGGCAAACAGCCGCCAGGTTCTCGAGCGCCACCAGCGCCCGCTCTCCTTCAAGCAACTCGCGCCCTTGCTCGAGCACTTCCTCGAGCGACCCCTGGAGCCGGGATACCTTGATCAGCTTTTCGGCCACATCCGCGGCAACCAAGCCCTCTTTGACCCAGACATCAAGCACCGACGCCTCGGCTTCATCGGGGAGGGCGCTCGCTAGCTCAGCGTCGGTCAAGCTCGGCCGCGCCTGGATCGAGTATTTGCCCTCATACTCGGAACGCTCCTGCATCTGAGCCAGCTGCTTGCGGTCGAACTTCAGGTCCTCGACCGTCGTTGGGTTGCCCGTCTCCTTCAGATTCCAGCAGCGCTCGCGGATCCCGTTCAACAGGTCCAAATGGCCCATCACAACGGAACGGTCTTCCGGGTCGATGTCGGCGGGGAGCAAGTCACGGAAGATTCCGACGGTCCCGATGCGTAGCGTAAAGTCCTCAAGCCCCGCCCGCTTCAAGAAACGCACCGCCATCGCGATCGTCTCGGCATCGGCGCGCACGTCCGCGTCTCCCAGCAGCTCGAAACCAGCTTGGGTAAACTCGCGATACCGTCCCGACCCAGGCCGGCAGTAGCGGAAGCACGAACCGGAGTAGTACAGCCGAGTGGGGCAGTCGTCATCATCAAACGCCCCTGAAGCCGCCAGCCGACACACCGGCGCGGTCAATTCCGGCCGCAACGCAAACTCTTCGTGGTCGCTATGAAACGTCAACAGCGAGCTCTTGATCTCCGGCCCAGACCGGGCCGAAAACAACTCGACGCGCTCGAACGACGGCGTCTCAATCGGCTGAAAACCGTACAGCTCGGCAACCTCGGCAAACTCTGCAAGGACGCGCCGCCGCGCGGCAGCCTCGGCGGGAAGGTAGTCACGTGTCGCTCGCGGTGGCGGAATTTCCATTGTCTTGTCGGGTTGCGCCGTTTGGTCGGCGCGCGGTTCAGGCGGGAGATTTCCTTATATCAGAAAACCGACGTGGCGCGAGCCTCCAGGCGGGTGCGCGACAAATTTGTGACTGCCGGCGGCGCTTGGCCGAACAATCATAGCCCCGGGGCTATGATTGTTTCGGATGGCCTGCGCCCGCGCCCGACGTAGGTGCACGTTCGGACAAGCGTTTAACCATTGCAGTTACGCCTTTCGCTCACATTTATGTCGCACTCCACCTCCAGGCTTGCCGGCTCGCGATTCTTCGCGAGGTAGGGCGGGCCTTCACCGCGATCTCCAAACCTGCCTCGACAAGAGTGTCGAGCCGGCAAGCCTGGAGGCTCGCGCCAGGTCGTTGTACAATCCAAGCGCAATGAATCGTCGAATCTTTCTCATGTCCAGCTCCGCGGCGGCCCTCGCGCAGTCTCCCTCCGATACCGTCAACATGGCCATCATCGGCTCCGGCGGACGCGGTAAACGCCTCATGGCCGAGTTCAAGAAGAACCCTGCCACCCGCTTCCGGGCCGTCTGCGACATCTACGAGCCGAACCTCGAATCCGGCCTCTCCGTCGCCGGCCCCGGCACAAAGGCCTACCGTAATCACAAGCAGCTCCTCGAAAGCCCCGACATCGACGCCGTCATCGTCTCTACCCCTGACCACTGGCACGCCCAGATGGTGCTCGACGCCGTCGCCGCCGGCAAAGACGTCTACGTCGAAAAGCCCGTCTGCCACCGCTACGAGGACGGCAAGCGCCTGCTCGACATTGTCCCAACCAGCGGCCGCATCGTCCAAGTCGGCATGCAGCGGCGCAGCTACAACATCTACCAAGAGGCCCGCGATCGCCGGCGGCGAGGGCAGTTGGGCGACGTCCACATGGTGCGCACGTACTGGTTGAACCGCCACAACTGGCCCCGACAGCGGCAATTCGAAGGAGTCATCGACTGGGACCAATGGCTCGGGCCCGCGCCCAAGGTCGAAAAGGACCCGTCACGCTTCTTCAACTGGGTGATGACGTCGGAATACGGCGGCGGCATCGCCCAGGGCCAAGGGGTTCACGTCTTCGACGCCATCCACATGGTCATGGACGCCGGCTGGCCCCTCTCGGTCAACGCCTCGGCGCGTTTCGAAAAGCTCGGCGGCATCGACCGTCCCACGTCAATGGTCGTCACTGCCGAGTACCCGGAAGACTTCCTGGCAACATTCACGTTGAACTACGCCGCGATGCAATACGAGCGGCGCTCGGACCAGCTCAACCAATTCGACGGCCACCTGGCCCGTATGGACGGCGGCCGCGAAGGCCTCTGGATCTACGACCGTGACGCGCCCCACAAGCCCAGTTATCACCGCGACCAACCCGGCGGATTCGAACAGGCGACCATCGACCACGCCGCCAACTTCCTCGAATGCGTGAAAACGCGCAAGCAACCCAACGCCCCGGTCGAAGACGGCGTCAAGGCGGCCTTGATCGTCCAGCTCGGCAACCTCTCAGTCGAGAGAGGCCGTAAAATCATCTGGAACCACGAGCGCTGGAGCGCAGGCTAGGGCTTCACCAACGGATGGGGGTTCGGAGAGTAGCCCAGCGCCCGCGTGCCACAGCCTGGTCGGGCCGGCGTCTTTGTAGGTCTGCACGTAGAGGCGCGTACGCTCCTCGGAGCGGTCGCTCAATGGATGTCGCCGGTTCCATTGATCGAGTAGTTGAAGCTTCGTCGCCGGCTCGGTCGCGGCCAGGACCTTGCTAATGAGCACAGACTCGGGTTCGGGCCGTTGGGCCGGTAGAGATAGAGCGACGGAGAGAACCGCCGCCGCAAGCAACAGCGGGCGGCTGACAGCGGCTCCCGGTTTGGCTGGCTCACCATACCGGCTATCCGTCGCGGATCTGTTGTTTCTTGGGGTCGAACTCTACGCGGCGGCCGCGCACGAAGCTTTCGTCGGCGAGGATCGCTGCGATCGAGTGGTTGTAGCCGGCTTCGATCGGGGCGTTTGGCGTTTCTCGCGAGCGAACGCACTCCAGGAAATTCAGCATGTGCGGGGCGCTTTCGGTTTCTGGAATCGTCTCCCCTGCCGGTATACGGTCGGAGTCTTCGACCGTGGCGCCGTTGAGGACGAAGGGCTCGCCCCAGCGCGTTGCGTCCATCTCGCCGCGCTCGCCGAAGAATTTTAGGTAGCTGTTGCCCGCTACCCCGAAGGTCGAGCAGTAGCGTACTAGGAAGCCTTTCTCGGGGTACTCCAGCGTTGTTTCGACCGAGTCGGGTACGTCGAAGCCGTCGTGATTCCAGCGATAGCCGCCGGCCATGGTCACGGCTCGGGTCGGCGCGCCGGCGTCGGTGATGTAGTGGACCAAGTCGAAGAAGTGCACGCCGAGGTTGCTGTGGGGGCCTTGTGAGAAGTCGCGGTAGCCGAACCAGCCGGCGTATTGTTGGGGGTCCCAGGCGCGCGATTTGCGCTGGGTGAGAAAACGTTTCCAGTCGGTGTCGCGTTCTTCGAGGCGGCGCTCGGCGTAGCGGTACCAGTAGGGCTTGTAGGAGTTCCGCGACTGTTCGATTTTGAAGATCTTGCCGAGGCCGCCGTCGCGTACGAATTTCCGTGCGGCGACCGATGTGGGGTAGCTGCGGACTTGGGTTCCCATTTGCACAACGCGGCCGGAAGCCTTGACCGCGTCGTAGGCCTTGTTGAGCTCCTTGAGGTCCATTGCGAGGGGCTTTTCGACGTAGACGTCCTTGCCGGCTCTTACCGCGTCGATGAGTTGAAGACAGTGCTGGTGGTCGGGGGTGCCGATGATCACAGCGTCGATGTCATCGCGCGCGAGCAGGTCTTCGTAGGCGTGGATCTGTTCGGGAGTACTGCCGCCGGCATCTTTCACTTTGGCCGAAGCGGTTTCGCGCTGCTGCTTCCAGATATCGCAGACGGCCCGCAGATCGGCGTTGGCCTGTTGGGAAAACTCCAGCGCCTGGTTTAACAGACCTCTGCGTCCGCAGCCGATGATCCCGAGGCCAATGCGATCGTTGGCTCCACGAACGCGGCCGGCGCTCAGGGCGGTGAGGGCGGAGCCGGAGACGAAGTTTCTGCGCGTCATGGCCAAAGTATAGCGGCGCCTGGCGAGGCCGTGACCGGGGGACAAACTCAACCGACTCCGGGCTGAACTTCTCGAGATCCGGCGACGCGGTTTGAACCCCCTCAGCGGGGACGTCGAGTTTAGCCGTCCAAACGATACCGTTGAGGATGAAGCGGCGCAGGTCGGCGTTGCCCCAGTTCTTGTAGAAATGCGGCATGACAATGCCGAATCCGCGTCCGCCGTCTTTTCGTTCAACGCTCCAGGCGACGGTCTCGCGCTTGGGCGCCTCGGGAGGAAGCATCGAGCTCGCCAGCGCGGTGGCGGTCGGCGCGAGCTTTTTGCCGTCTAGGCCGAAGTAGCCCTCGAGCCCGAAGTAGTTATTGATGTACGGCTCGTCGTGCACGGTGAACGATCGCCAGCCGCGCGAGACCGGATGCGACGGCGCGCCCGGCTCGATCGTAGCCGACGTGTAGACCCTCGCGATCGATTGATGATGGGGACACGAGCGATTCGCGAAGTAGCCTCCGAGCCAACGCAAGAGGGGATGGTCGCCGTTGGGTGCGACGTCTTCGCCGAGGAGTCCCGTAGCGTAGTGCACGCAAACGATGCCGCAGCCCCGGTCCATCATTTCGGCTAGCTCGGCGAGGTTTCGTTTTGGGTCTGGAAAGCGGTTTGCGGGAAACGTATCGCCGATGAACACGACTGTCGAAGCTGCTTCTCTCAAAGCCTGGTCGCGGGGCCATTCGTAGACGACATCGGCTTCGACCCCGGGTACGTTGATCATATGCTCGACCGCGTGCTCCATCAAGCGCCCCCCCGCCGCAACTTCATGCGAGCCCGCCGCATGGTTGCTGGGGCCCACCACGATCAAAACACGGGTGGATTCGGCCGCGTCGACTTGAGAGGCGAACAGCGCGAGCAGGGCGATTGCGATCAGTCGCATCATGGAGAAAGCCTAACACTTGGGGCTGCTGTAAGATGAGGCCGCGATGACACGTCGGAATCTGCTTCATGTTGCGGGACTCGGGGTTGTCGAGCGACTGGCCGCCCAGCGCTACGACAGCTACGAAGCCCTTGCGGGCCAGACGGCTGGATTCGCCGAGAGCGACATCACGCCGGAGGTCGGCATGGAGCGGCCGGGCAACTACGGCAAGGTCTTTCACAGGCGGTTCTTCGACCCCTGCAAGGTGCGGGCCGCGGTGTTCGCGGATGGTGATGAGCGGGTGGCGATCGTCGGGCTGGATGCGTTGGTAATCCCTCGTGCGACGGTTGTCGCGGCGCGCGGGCGGATTCGCGAGCGTTGCGGGATTGAACCGGGGGCCGTGATGATTGCCGCCTCACACTCGCATTCGTCGGGCCCGACGGGGATGGTTCTGCCGGGGCAGTACGATCACGCGGATCAGTTCGTGCGGAAGCTGGCGTACGAGCATTCATCTTGCGCGGATGTGGGCTACCTGGCGCTGGTCGAGGATCGCATCGTGAGCGCGGTGTGTGAAGCTGACGCCGGGCGCGTGCCCGCGGTGTGCGGATTCGGCTCGGGCGAGGAGCGCGAAGCGGGGCTGAACCGTCGGGTTCGCATGAAGAACGGCCTGACTTACACGCATCCGCGTCCGGGCAACCCCGACATTGTCGAGCCTGCCGGACCGATCGACCCTGAGGTTGGAGTGGTCGGCGCGTGGGATCGGCACGGGAGACTGCAAGGCTGCATCGTCAACTTCGCCTGCCACGCAACGGCGGGTCCGTCGGGAATCTCAGCGAACTGGATCTATTGGATGGAGCGGGTAGTTCGCGGGGCGTTTGGGTCGGATGTCGTTGTCGTTTTCACCGCCGGCGCGAATGGCGACGTGACTCAGGTAGATAACTTGAGCCCTTACCGGCGCCCGAGCGGGGCCGAGGCACAGCGATTTGTGGGCGGACGCGTTGGCGCCGAGGCGGTGAAGGCTTTGCTTGGGATGCACGCCGGCGGATTTGCTCCGCTGGGGAGGGCGTCGGAAGTTCTCAGGATTCCGAGGCGACGGCCTAGTCGAGAACGGCTTGAAAAGGCAATGGCGATCGCGCGGCAGGAGCCCGACGGGGCTTCGGCGGAGTGGGTGTTTGCGAAGGAAACCGTCTTGCTCGACGCTCTGCTTCGTCGGGAACCGGTGGTCGATGTAGAGGTTCAGGCGATCCAGGTGGGCCCGGCGGTGTTTGTCTCGAATCCGGCGGAGTACTTCGTCGAATACGGGTTGCGTATCAAGGGCGAGAGTGCGTTCCCGTTCACTTTTCCGGTTGAGCTGGCGAATGGGTCTGTCGGGTACGTCCCGACCGAAGAAGCGTTCGGTCCCCATGGGGGCGGGTACGAAACGCGCCTGACCAGCTACAGCAACCTCGAGATCACGGCTGGAACGAAGATCGCCGACGCCTCGATCGAGCTGACGCGGCGGCTGGCGCCGGGCCGCCTGCCGGAGCCGCCGGCCCATGAGCCTTTCAAGGGGCCGTGGTCGTATGGCGATGTTCCGCCGCAGGTTGAGTAGATAATAGCCGACATGCTGACTCGACGATCCTTTCATCTGCTTTGTGGAGCGGCCTTGGCATCCGGCGGGAACGCCGCTGTTAGAGTCGGACGAGTCCGGCGCATCTTCCATAACGGGGAGCACAACGCTTTCACCGACATGGCGCGGTTTCGCGGGCGGCTGTACTTAGCGTTCAGGAGTTGTCCGGATGGCCATATGGTTCACCCGACCTCGTCGATTGTCGTGATGGCCAGCGAAGACGAAGGACAAAGCTGGCGGCGGGTCCACCGCTTCAGCGTGCCCAAACGCGATGTCCGCGACCCGCACTTTCTGAAGTTTCGCGACCGGCTGTTTGTCTATACCGGGACTTGGTACTGCGGCGATTCGTCGCCTGAACGCCTGGAGATGAACCGTCACTTGGGCTACGCGGTCTGGAGCGGCGACGGCGAAGCGTGGGACGGTCCGCGGGCGCTCGAAGGAACCTACGGGCACTACATCTGGCGCGCGGCGGAGCATGGCGGCAGGGCTTACCTGTGCGGCCGGCGGAAGCGTGATTTTGCCGAAACCGGCACACGCGAGGAAGGGCGCCCGATCACAGAATCCGCGATGCTCGAAAGCGACGACGGCCTGCGCTGGCGGACCGTCGGGTTGTTCCAAGCTGCATGGGGGAATGAGACGGCGTTTCAGTTTGCCTCCGACGGCTCTGTCATCGCGGTGGCGCGTGGCGGCGGCGAACGCAACGCCGAGTTGTGCCGTTCGCGGCCGCCGTACACGGATTGGACGCGAGAGGACCTTGGCCGCTACATCGGCGGGCCGCTGCTGACGATGTGGAATGGTCGGTTCCTGGTCGGCGGGCGGCGGAAGTTGCCGGGAGGGTCGGCCGTCACCGCGCTGTATTGGCTCGACGGAGAGCGACTGGAGGAACTCGCCGTGCTGCCGAGCGGCGGGGATAACTCGTACCCGGGTTTTGTGGCGCTGGACAGGCGGCGTGGGCTGGTCTCGTACTATTCGACGCACGAGAAAGACGCCGCGGGGAAGCCGATAACGGCGATCTACTTAGCTGACTTGTCCGTCTAGAGGAGTGCTTCATGAATCGTAGAGCCTTTTTGCAAAGCATGTCCGCCGCGCCGTTGGCGGCCGCACAGACGGACACTCTTCGGCTATGGACCTTCAGCGACGCCCACGTCGGCACGGACAAAAGCCAAGGCCGAGAGAGCCTGATCGACTCCATTGGCCACTCGGAGTTTGGCGGCGCTGACGGCGGCCCGCCATTCGATTGGGACCTGGCGCTCGACCTTGGCGACATGTCCGGCGGCCAAGCGACTCCCGAAGACGACGAGGGCGAGGAGATCGTTCGCCAGCTTGCAGCGGCGCTCAAGAAGCACGAGCGGGAGCAGGTCTACAGCCTCTGCGGCAATCATGACCGTAGCGGGCTCGACGAGCCTCAGAATTGGTGGTGGCGGAAATGGCTCGACCCGACCGGCGAAGATCCCGAGCATTCGCGGATTGACCGCCACAACCGTCCCTACGCGATTGAGGGGACTTGGGAACGCTATTCCTTCCAAGTCGGCAACATGCTGTTCCTGATGATGAGCGACATCAACGAACCGACGCAGAAGGTTGGGCGCGGGACGCTGGGGGGCAATCCGAGCGGCGTGGTATCGGGGGAGACGTTTGCCTGGTGGAAGCGCATGGTCGAAGCGAACCAGGACAAGATCATCGTCTCGGCTCACCACTATCTGCTCAAGAACACGACCGTAGCGACGGGCGAGTGGGAAGGGATGAGGCGCAACGCCGAGGGCAAGTGGGTCTCGCACTACCACGGCTTCAAGGAGCTGGGTACTCCCAAGGGCGCGTCGTACTTGTATTGGGTCGATAGCAAGCCGGATGCGCGGGCGTTTGAGCGCTACCTCGAGCAGAACCCCGGCGCGATCGACGTTTGGTTGGGCGGGCATACCCACACCCACCCCGACGACACCTACGGCGAGAAGTCGCACGTCGAGAAGAAGTGGGGCGTGTGGTTCGTTAATGTGAGCGCGCTGTCGCGCTTCCATGCTAGGAAGACGACGTTGCCGATGAGCCGAGTGTGGACGATCGAGGGGAACGAGGCGTTGGTGCGCTGCTACCTGCATAGCAGTCAGCACGCGCCGCAGGGGTGGTATGGGAAGGCGGAGCGGCGTTTCAAGCTGGAGAAGTCGTTCTCTTGGGAGGGCTAGGCGCGGGCATCGGAGTTCGTAGCAGACCTAGCAGATGCAATGAGCGATACGATATTGGGGAATCGGATGCAGACCAGGTCCGCCAAAAGGAAACGCCCCCGCGACTGGGCGGCTGCCCTGCCGGGGGGCGTCAGGCCTAGGCTACTCACCTAGGGGCTGTTACTAACAGTATACCAGCAGACCAGAACGGCTTCAATATGGATATTTCAGTTCCAGGATCACCCGTGTGCGAAAGAGTCATCACCTCCAAGAACAAGATGGCCGCGCTGCTCAAGACCAGCCGCAGCCAGGTTTCGCGGCGGCTCGACCCAACCAACGACATTACGCTGTCGACGCTCCAGCGCGCCGCGGAAGTTGTTGGACGGCGGGTTAGCATTGAGCTGATCTGAGGGCAAGGAAGAACTCGCCAGGCTCAAGCACAAAGGCAGCGCAGAAGGGGTCGCGCATTCGCCTACGGCGACCGGGTCTCCGTCGCGCGGATGGAGCCAGACTACTGCTACATTGAGATCTCCGTAAACCAATGCTACGTAAAGAGTTACTCGATTTTACCCCTGTCCCCAATCTCCCCCTCCCAAGCTCCCCCCGACCGATCTCGGTCCCGATCTCGGTCACCGATCTCGACGAGCGACCGGCGGACCTATAGCGATGCCATGAACGCCGCCCACTGGCATGCTGCCAGTTCGCCGCGAGGCTGCAAGGTAAGCTTTTCGTGCCCCTCTTCAGGCTCGGCAAGGGAAACTTCAAAGAATCGATCGGTGCCACGGCCAGTAGCATTGACCCCTACTACCCTGCCGAAAATCGACTTCTTGCTGGCGTCGCCTTCGTACCCAAACTGTCCGTTGCCCTCGACCACGACTACTGATGGGCGTTTATTCCCAGAGCGCCCCAGTCGAGTCACGGCGATTCGAGTCCCCTGCCGCAGGCCGGGACGAACATCTACCGCGATGTCGATAGAATCACTGGCGACATCATTTCTTACGACAAGGCTATGTATGGTGGAACGCTCGTGAACCGAGGAGACCTTCCCAGTGCTGCGCACAGGGGTCCCGTCCAACAAGATTTGGTCTTCTTCGGCGTTCACATCCACGTTCCATGCAAGGTCAACTTCCTCGCACTGATAAGGCTGCGCCGGATTTGCTTCGAAACGGGAAATCTCCGGGTTCGCCACTACAAGTTTCAACGTCCTTGACATGTGGCACCCGGCGCCAAGAGCCACTCAGTTGTGGGATTCGTCACGGGTGGGTGTGACCTCGAAGGTTCCGCTATGGCTCACTGAGCGACCATCAACGTGAACTTCTGAAGCACCTATAACGTCCCAAGCGATTCGGACAGGCTGGCCGCTCGCTATCCGTTTTGTGGCGTCCTCAAACCCGAGAATCGCCGGGCCGACTGCGTCGATAGCCAATGAGCTCATCTGCGGCTCACCGTATTGATTCTCCGCAGTTAGATCAACGACCTGCGAGTCCTGGATAGTTCGAGTGGTACTGCCAGACATTGGCACTGCTTCGCCGCCCAAATGGACAAGTGTGTTGGCCTCGGGTGGAGCGGTTACGCGCCAACGAAACTCGACGCTATCGCCGCGGCACACTCGAGTTCGATTAACACTCAGTTGCTTGATCACCGCTTGACCGATCTGCACGTCAGCGATCAAGTTGTCGTAAGGTCCTAGAACATCAGCAATCGAGAGCGTGTATACCGTGTCTTCGGTGGGGTTGCGGATCCGTGTACCGGAGGACTCTTCGACCTTCTCCGCCCGTGCGCCGTCGTCCAGTGTCACTTCCAAGCCCGAATTGGGGTGGTTGCTGATGTTCCAGGCGAGTACAACTTTGTCACCGGCCCTGATGATTTTCTTTGCAGGAGTGAATTCGTACACTGGCAGCGGTGGCGACGTAAAGTATCGGTAGATACCAGGTACGCTGAATACAATGTCAATAAAAGCCAGTAGCAGGCCCAGCAAAGAAATTATCACGGTTGCATCGGACGAGCTTCGCCTGTTGCGGATCTCGATTTCTTCGTGCTGTCGGATCTTCACACGTGCCGCCAAACTGGCTCTATCGCCACCGCTCAATAGCATATACTAACGGATTCTTAGACCTAGAGGATCGACGATGGCTGATTGTAGAGGAAAACTAGGGGGGACGCTAGACGAACCCCGCCCGGCCCAGCGCCGAGATGACCGAGGACGGCTTGAGCCCGGGCAGCCGTTCGCTCACCTGCGTCCAGGGCTACGCTGAGTCGCTCGACAACGGGTTCCGCGGCGAAGGAATCTTCGGGGATCGGCCGGCCATCCTTGTGGAGAACCTCAAGGTAACCCCGAATGGCGTCAAGAGCCATCGAGCGCGCTTCCTCGAGCGTGTCTCCCTCTGTCACGAGCCCAGGCAGCGCGGGACAAGTCACAACGTAACCGCCCTCTTCGGCAGGCTCAAAGACTACCGTGTAGTCGTATCGGCAAGCGCTGTCCATCGCTCTCAGTTTACTGCTATCCCGGGGCTTTTCCGAGGTCGGGGATCTTGCGCGACTCGCCGTCTGCCAAGGCGGACGCGTGCGCGACGATGCCGGGCGCGGTGTAGGCCGCGGCTTCCCAGACGTTGACGCTGGGGTGGCGGTCTTCGGCGACGGCTCGGATGAACTCGTGCGTCAGGAAGGCGTGTGAGCCGCCGTGTCCGGTCGGGACGCGCATCGGCTCGGGCAGGCGATCGTGATAGTCGGTGGCGTCCCAGGGGCCGGACTTCACTTTACCTTCCGGATAGCCGTTTGCGTCGAGCGTGGTCTCGCCGTTGTTTTCGATGCGGACGACAGTGTTCGGGGAACCCTCCGGGCGGCGCATGATGAAGGACGCGCGGTCGCCGTAGAAGTGGGCCCGCTCGGTCCCGCCGCCGGCGACGTGCCAGAAGACGGCGATGCGCGAGGCCTTGCCGCTGGAGGTCTTGAACATGCCGACGGTGTTCCAGAAGGGGTTGTTGTAGCGGTTGGTGCGGCAGACTTCGTGATTGTCGCCCCAGCCGATCGCTTGGACTTCGGTCAGGCGCTCGCCGGTCACCGGGATCACCATACCGGTCGAGTGGGTGGGATAGAGCATCGGCGGGAAGCCGTGTCGCCATGACGGCAACCCGCGGTCGTCGTACATCAGCGGGAGTAGGCCCTCGTGGTGATATTCGGCTTCCGAATAGACGATGGTTCCGAACTCGCCGCGCTGGGCCATCTCGCGGGCGGCGATGATTTCGGGCCGGTAGTAGCTGGTCTCGGCCATCATGTAGCGCATGCCGGTGCGCTTGACGGCGGCGATGAGGCGTTCGAGGTCTTCAATCGTCAGGGCGGCGGGGACGGCGCTGATGACGTGCTTGCCCGCTTCCATGGCTTCGGTCGCCATCCAGGCGTGGAGGGGGGCGGGGGTGAAGACTCCGACGGCGTCGAGGCCGGGGTGTTTGAGCATTTCGCGGAAGTCGTCGTATTGGTTGGGGCAGCGGTAGACCTCCGAGAGAGTTTGGCGGCGGTCTTGGCGGATGTCGCAAACGGCTTCGACTTGGGCGGCTGGGTCGAGATGCCATTGGAAGGTGGCGCCGAAGCGTCCGCCGACGATGCCGATGCGGACCGGCCGGCTTTGAGCGGAGAGTTGTTGGGCGGCTAGTCCGGCGCCGAGGCCGCCTAGGAAATGTCTGCGATCCATGATTTCAATCCCCCTAAAACGAGCCGTGACCAGTGAGCCCCGAACGCGAGTGAGCGGGTGCGGCGCCTGACGACCCAAGAACACCGCACCCGCTCACTGGCGTTCGGGGCTCATGATGGGCGATCGAATCCTGATGTTCTTGAACCACACGGCGCTCGCGTGATCTTGCAGGATGATCTTACCGCTGCGGGCTCTTGCGAAAGCAGGCTCCTTGGAGAACTTGCTTGCCGCGAGCCGAATCCTGAACTCCTCGCTCTCGGTGTCAAAGTCCGCTATCTTGACGCCGTTGAGCCAATGCTGGACGTGCGAGCCCTTGGCGACGATTCTCGCCGTGTTCCATTGGCCGACGGGGCGCGTGGCGTCTTTCGAGGGGGCGTACAACCCATACGCGGCCCCGCAGCGACGGTCGGGGTATTGCTGCGAGGGAGGTCGCGCGTTGTCGGCCAGTTGGTATTCGATTGCGGTCGCGGTTGGATTGTCCCCGCCGCCTCGATAGTAGACGCCGCTGTTGCCTAGCTTCGCGATCTTCCATTCGAGCCGGAGGTCGAAGTCGCCGTACTCTCGCTCGCTTGCGAGGCTTCCCGGTTTGCCTTCGGGCCTGAGCGCGCCGTTTTCGACGACCCAGCTTCCCTCGGCGTTCTTTCTGGGGAGGACTGACCATCCGGAGAGAGTCTTTCCGTCGAACAGGGATTCAAAGCCGGGCTCAGCGGCTAACGTCGTTGCGGCCAATGCCGTGAGAACGAGAAGCCTCATCCCTCTCGCACCTCTTCTTTTTCGAGGTCAAAGCGCATGACCTTGTCGCGGCGGTACGCCTCAACTCCCAAACTCACCGCGACTTGTGAGCGATAACCCAACTCGCCGTCGAGCGGCGCTGGCTTGCGGGTTCGGATCGACTCGAGAAATAGCTGGCGGAAGGTCGGCGTGGGCGGCGCCTCGATCTTGAGGGTAGCCTTGACGGCCCGGGTCTGGGCGCGTTCGCTGAAGATGCGTTGGAAGTAGGCGTCCCGCTCGGCGCCGTCACTGCCGATTACGGAGCTCTTGGCCAGGTCGCCGTCGTAGCGCGCCTTCCATTCGGGCTCGGCAAGAAGCATCGCCACGAGCTGACGCTTGCGCCTGGCGGGTTGGCCGGCGAAGTCTGTCTTCGGGACGGGCCGGCGCTCCTCGATCCACTCTCCTTCGAGCCCGGCGGATTGGACGCGCTCCTTGAAGCCGGCGAGGAAAGGATCTTCGGGCTCAAGCAAGAAATGCGCGGGCCGCCGCTGGTCGCGCCCCATGAAGCGGAGATTGGCCTCGTTGCCGCGTACCACGATGGGCAGTTCCAAACCGTTGTTGAGCGAGCCGCCGCAGACGAGCGTGTGCTTGGAGGGAAAGTCGAGCGAGATGACGAATGTGTCGGGCACCTCCATCACTTCGGTCTCAGTGAAGTAGCTGCCTCCCGAAGAGACGCCCCGGATCGGAAACTCACGGCCGAGAACATAGATCAACGGCGTCACGTGGTGATAGTAGAGGTCGGTGGCGATGCCGCCGGAGTAGTCCCAGTAACGGCGCCAGCGGAAGTAGCGCTCCTTGGAGAACGGAACCTTCGGGGCGGATCCGAGCCAGGCTTCCCAATCCAGGTTCTCGGGGGAGGCGCCGGGATCGATCGGATACTCCCAAGGCGGCTGGCGGGCGTTGCGGCTGCGGCTTGTCTGGCTCCACAACACCTTACCCAACAGGCCCGCCTTGACGGCGCGGCGGGCGGGCTCCCAAATGCCGTGCGCCATGTGTTCGCTATCGACGGCGAGAATGCGCTTGGTCTCCCTCGCCACGGCGACCATCTGCTTGGCCTCGGCGACGGTCATCGACATGGGCTTCTCGACATCCACGTCTTTGCCGGCGCGCATGGCGTCGATGGCCATCGGTGCGTGCCAATGGTCGGGCGTGCAGATGATGACGGCGTCAACCTTGCTGTCGGCTAGAAGGTCTTTGTAGTCGCGGTAGCCGGTTGCGCGAGTCTGGGTGACTCCCGCGTCGAGTCGGGGAGCGTAGATGTCGCAGACGGCCGTGATTTGGGAGTCGGCCCGCTCGGTGTACTCGGCCAGGTGCCCGCGAGAGATGTTGCCCAGGCCAATGACGCCGATGCCGGCGACGTCGTTGGCGCCTAGGATGCGGCTGTAGGACGCAGCTGTCGCCGTTAGGGCGGAGTAGCGCATCAGATCTCGTCGCGTGACAGGGCTCATGGCGGTCATTCTACGCGAAACCCGCTGGGGGGATATTCGAGGCCCGGTGAGCCCGGAACGCAAGTGACGGGTGCGGAGTTCGCGTGGTCGACATTCGCACCCGTCACTTGCGTTCCGGGCTCACGGGCTAGACACTGGGGTATGCGTTGTCGCATAGCGAGCCTCCTCGTGCGCGCTAGCGTCTCCCTCCTGATCGCGTCGACTGCACCCGCTCAGCCGTTTTCGGCCCAGATCACCTTCGGCTACGGCGAAGCCCCGGCCGAGAGTTGGGTGGGCTCGGTGCGCGCGGACGGCGCGCGAATTCAGGCGTTGGAAGGGTGGCTGTTCGGCGCCCAAGACCGCATCGCGCTTAACACCTTCGAGCTTCGCACGCGGCATCCCGTGCGGCCCGAGCCGGCCCGCAAGGGGCTCGTTCTGAGGGGGACGGCCGACCCAGGCGCGGTTGTCGCAGTATCGACCGACCGCGGCGATTTTTCGTTTCGCGTCGAAGATCTGATGGCGAGTCGTGAGCTTTCGTTTCTCGAAGGCGCGGTCCGCGTCTCGGGTCTTTTGTCCGCCGAAAAGCTCAGCGACGACTCGCGCTTCGACGACTACCCCTCCGTGGCCGCGGCGTCGGACGGTGTCGCTTGGTTGGTTTGGCAATCCTACAGCGGCGGACGAGACGAGATTCGCATTCGAAAGTTCGACCAAACCTGGCGAACGTTCTCTCGCGTGCCGGGCGTGAGCGGCGATGTGTGGCGGCCGCAGGTCGCGCTTGACGCCGAAGAGCGGCCTTGGGTCGTGTGGTCGCAGCAGGTCGACGGGAACTTTGACCTTTATGCGCGCAGGCTTGATGAAGACTCGAACGTTTGGGGCGAGCTGGTCCGCTTGAGCTCGCACCTGAATCCCGACATCGATCACCACTTCATCGCGGACTCGCGCGGTTGGCTATGGGTCGTCTGGCAAGGGTTCCATGGCGACAATTCGGATATTTTTCTGCGTTACTACGATGGTTCGCGCTGGTCGGGAGAAATCCAGGTCAGCGACAACCCGGCTAACGACTGGGAGCCTCAAGTAGCTGTTGACCGGCGGGGCCGAGCGTTTGTGGTGTGGGATAGCTACCGCAACGGCAACTACGACGTTTTTCTCAGGCGGCTTGCCGCGGGCGAGCTGGGCCCGCTGGAGCCGGTCGCGCAAACGCCGAAGTTCGAGGCCCACGCCTCGGTTGCGGTCGATCGGGAGGATCGCGTCTGGGTGGCCTGGGACGAGGGCGCCGCGAATTGGGGCAAGGACTCGGGGCCGACGACCGATCCGGGGTGGATCGCGCGGGAGAGCGAGCTGTGGAAGTCTTGGATCGACAAGCCCTCTTCGCCCGGGGCAAGGCTCTACGAATCACGCAAGATCAATCTGGCGGTCTTTGAAGGGCGCCGGCGGCTCGAGCCCAAGGCGGATCTTCGCGAGGCGCTCGACGCGGCCGAGATCCCTGACCACGACTTCGCGCAATTGCATGCCGATCCCAATAGCGGGCGGATGGCGTTGCTTTTCCATCGCTGGAACTATGTTCGTTGGACCGACAGTCTGGGCTTTCGGCCGACTTATTGGGAGCACGCGGTTGTTTTCCACGAGGGCGGTCGCTGGTCAGCGGTTCATACCATGCCGGAGAGCTGGGGGCGGATCTCTGCGCGGGCGGATGGGAGTTTTGGCGCCGACGGCGAGTTTCGCGTGGTTTGGCCAACCGACGGACGGCTGGAGCGAAGGCCTGTCCGCGAGGTGAGGGCGAATATCTTTACGGCGACCTTGCCACGTACTTTGAGCCGCGACCGGGAGGGAGCGGTTGTCGCTGACTCAGGCAACCGCTCCCTTCCGGTCGCGGCTCCGGGTCAACCTCAGGTTCATCCACGTGAGGGCGAAGAGGTTGAGGCGATTCGGACGCACCGCACTTACATCGGCGGGACGGAAAACCGCATTGTGCGTGGGGATTTGCACCGGCACACCGAGTTCTCATGGGACTCGAGCGGCGGCATGGTCGACGGGTCGGTGTTCGACTTCTACCGCTATATGCTAGACGGAGCCGCGATGGATTTTGGAGCGGTGACCGATCACAACTCAGGCGGAGATAGCGAGTACTGGTGGTGGCTGATCGAAAAGACCAACGACCTCTATCACGTCCGGGACGCCTTCAACACGTTCTACGCCTATGAGAGAAGCGTCGAATACCCGAACGGGCACCGGAATATCCTGCACACGCGCCGCGGCGTGCCGGTCGTTTCGTTCTTCACAAAGGCCGGCTTCGACCGGCCACGCCCGAACATCGCCGCGCGCCGCGGAACGTTGCTCGACAACGACACGAAGCTTCTTTACGAATCGCTGCGCCGTACGGGAGGAATCTCCATCCCGCACACGCCGGGGTCGAATATGGGGACCGATTGGCGCGACAATGACCCAGAAGTCGAACCCGTGGTCGAGATCTTCCAGGGGGATCGCATCTCTTACGAACACCCCGGGGCGCCGCGCGCTCCCCGCTCCGCCGAGGACAAGCCGATTGGAGGCTATCAGGAGGACGGCTTTCTGTGGAGCGCTTACCGTAAGGGCTACCGGCTAGGAACGATCGCGAGCTCGGACCACTGGTCGACTCATATTTCCTATGCGATGGTCTACACCGAAGCGCCGACGCGGTCCGCGATTTTCGACGCCATCAAGAAGCGTCGTACGTACGGCGCGACGGATAACATCATCCTCGAGTACAGCCTGGGAGCGCATTTCATGGGGGACGCGTTCACAGCTGAAGCGATTCCTCGGCTAGACATCCGGGTTGTGGGAACGAGCGCTGTCGCTCGGGTCGAGGTCATCCGGAGCGAAGAAGTTGTCTACACGGCTAACCCAGGCACGCGCGAAGTCGCCCTGTCGTACAAAGACAACGATCCGCCGGCGGGCGATCTGTACTACTACGTCCGAGTAGTGCAGGACGATGATGAGATCGCTTGGGGGAGCCCGATATGGGTCACGCGTCGCGAAGCGAAATGACGGCGCTTCGCATCGCCTTGCTTGGCATCCTCGGCGCAAGCCCTCGCGGTTGCCTCAGACGCCTTTCTCCTAGCGGCCCTGAGCCTGACGCCCAAGCCCTGGGACAAAGAGGCCAACTTCGCGACGCTCGAGCGCTATGCACGAAAAGCGGCGCTCGACGGGGCCAAGCTGATTGTGACGCCTGAAGGGTTTCTGGAAGGGTATGTGGGCAATGAGAATCAGCATCCCGAGCTGACTCGTGAACGCTACTTCCAGATCGGCGAGCCCGTCGACGGGCCAGTCTTCAAACGTATCAGGAACCTGGCTCGGGAGCTCAACGGTGTATCTGTCGGTCGGATTCGCTGAACGGCGCGGCGAGCGGATGTTCAACTCCACCGCGATCATCGATCCCCAGGGTGAAACCGTCTCGCTTTACTCGAAGAGCCACACTGCTCACGACGAACCATTCAACACCAAGGGAGTCGCGTTCCCGGTAGCCAAAACCGGCCTGGGACGGATTGGATCGTTGATTTGCTACGACCGCAGGCTCCCGGAGACCGCACGCATTCTCGCGGTCAAGGGCGCCGAGCTGATTCTTGTACCGGCGTGGGGGTCATACAACGAGCTCAACGATGCGGTGATGCGGACGCGGGCGTTCGAGAACGGAGTATGGGTGGCGTTCGTCCACCCGAAGCGCGTGCTTGTTATCGACCTGGAGTGAACCCCAAGCGTGAGACAGTCGAAATCGGGACAGGTTACGATTCACCGCAAAACGCTTGCCTTCTTCGCTGTATCGTCGCACGCTGGTCCTAGCCGGGGAAGCGGAAGCGGGCTCTGCTGGAGAGCAACCCGCCAAGGAATACCCGGCCGCAAACTCATCAAGACGATGAGCGCCGGGGGCGGCCGCCAAGGTCGCTCCCGGCTTCTCCAACGCCGGCGATGTCTCCCTGCCCGCCCAGGGCCCATCGGATTGATAGATTTGCCTATGCCTCTCAAAACTCATACTTCGGATTCCTCGCTGCTGTTGCCGCCGGCCGCGCCAGCGCTTCAAACTCCGCCGGCGGACGATATCCCAACGCCGAATGCAGCCGGCGTTGGTTGTAGATCTCATCAATGAACTCGCCGATCGATGCGCGCGCCTCGTCAAGCGTGCGATAACGCTGCAACCAAACCTCCTCCGCCTTCAACGTCTTCATGAAACTCTCCGCCCGCGCGTTGTCGTAGGGGTTGCCGCGGCGGCTCATCGAGATGATCGCGCCGTGCTGCTCCAGCAGCTCGACATAGGCGCTCGAAGCGTACTGTACGCCTTGGTCGGAATGATGCATCCACCCCGCGGCAGGGCGTCTGAGCTCGAGCGCATCGCGCAACGCCCCTACAGCCAGCTCAGCTTTGAGCGTCGTCCCCAGCCGCCAGCCGACCACGCGTCGCGAGTAGGCGTCCAACACCACGGCGAGGTAGACGAACGCCTCGCGCAAGCGAATGTAGGTGATATCGGATTGCCACAACTGATCGACGCCGTCCACATTCAGGTGCGCCGCTAGATTCGGATAAACAGGTAAGAAGTGGTTCGAATCCGTTGTTAGCACGAAGCGCCGCTTGAGTACCGCCAGCAAGTTGTCCTTACGCATCATCCGCAGGACCTTTTTGTGATTGACGAGGAAGCCTTGGCGGCGCAGCTCGGCCGTCACGCGGCGGTAGCCGTAACGACGATTCTCGAGCGAAATCCGCTGCATGCGGTCACGCAATTCCATGTCGCACTCGGCGGGCGACGACACGGCGAGCCGGCGATAGAACCCGGCGCGATTCACGCGTCCGAGCTCGCAGGCGTGTTCGACGCTGAGCGAGCCTTTGGCGCTGATCTGCTCGACGATGGAGTAGATCCGCTCGCGCCACCGGCGTCGTTGGTCGGGGCTGCGAGGTTCAAGGCGCGAAAGGCTTGTCCGAAAAAATCGAGCTCTGCGGCTTGTTTGCCGAGCAGTCGTTCGAGCTCTGCGATGCGTTCGTCGCGCGGATCGCGAGGGATCTTGGGCGGCGCCGAGCGGCCGGGTTTCGGCCGGCCTCGCCGCCGGCTCAAGCCGTTGACGCCTTCCTGGCGATAGGCGTCCCGCCAGCGGTACAGCAGGCTGCGCTTGACGTCCAACTCGCGGCTTAGCGCTGTGCCGCTCTGGCCGGCTAGGAGCCGCCTGGCGGCGGCTTCCTTGAACTCCACCGTGAACTCCCGCGGCTTGCGCGGCTTGAGACTTTCCATCCTGGACTCCTTTCCATTCGCTGAAATTCGTCCCGAATTTCAATGTCTCATTTTTAGGGTTCACTCCACCCCGCTTACGCAGGGTGCTCGGATTTTGCGCGGGGTGTATACTCGGTCCGAGCGAGGTCTATCGTGAACCATCGAACCCGTATATCAATTGCCGTACTGGTGGCGAGTTCCGCGCTCGCCCAGGGTCCATCGTCCGCGGAGACCTGGACTACGCCTCGGACCGCGGACGGCCAACCCGACCTACAAGGCCTATGGACGATGGCGACGTATACGCCCTTGGAGCGCCCCAAGCACCTGGCTGGAAAGGAGCTCTACACCGAGGAGGAAGCGGCTGTGCTGCGGGAGGTTCTGACCGCGGACGGGGTCGATCCGCTCGGCGCCAAAGCAGCGATCAACGAAGCCGATGAGGAAAAACGGAATAAGAGGCTTCGCCAGACAAAAGAGAACATCCACTACGACAATGCGGTTTGGTTGACGACAAAGAAGCCCAAGGGCCTATCGAGCCGCAGGACATCGCTCATCGTCGATCCGCCAGATGGGAGAATTCCTCCATTGACGCCGGCCGCGAAACAGCGAGCGTCCGAGGTTTCAAAAAAGAGGGGCTTCGACAGTCACGAGAACCGGCCTCTGGGCGAGCGTTGCATCGCCTGGCGGCACGAAGGGGCGCCAATGATGCCTCCGGCGTACAACGATCTTCTGCGGATTTTCCAGGGTCCGGGATACGTCGCGATTTTCCAAGAGATGAGCAACCACGGCGCACGCATCATCCCCATGGACGGCAGGCCTCATCTGCCGTCAAGCATCCGGCAGTACCCGGGAGACTCGCGTGGCCACTGGGAGGGAGAGACGTTGGTCGTCGACACCATCAACTTCAACGCTAAGACTCGCTTCGGGGGATCTGGCGAGGGCTTGCACGTGGTCGAACGGTTCACGCGCGTCGGCGCTGATTCGATCCGTTATGAATTCACGGTCGAAGATCCGGAGTCTTGGCCGAGACCGTGGAGCGCGGAGATTCCGATGATGAGGACCGAGGGGCCGATGTTCGAGTACGCCTGTCATGAGGGGAACTATGACGTGGCGAACATCCTGCGGGTCGCTCGCGCTCAGGATTGAGCCCCGAGCCACCGGCTCGGGGCTCAATACGGCGCCCTCCGGGCTTAAGACTTCGATACTCATCATCTTGCTCCTTGCCTACGATTGAAGAATCTCGCGCATTCTTTCCACCGCGATTCGGTCGTCTTTTGGCTCGTTCATGAACACCGTGAACTGGATGCCGCCGGCGGCGTGGGGTGAGACCGCAATGCGCGGCTCGCCTTCCATCAGGCGCTGCTCGACTTGTTGGGCGGTGAGGCCGAGTTCCGCTTCGTCCCAGCTGGCGACAACGCGGTGGACTCGGCGCATGCGCTCAAATGGGGGCTTGGTCGTGCTCACGCCGGGGATCTTTCCCAGGTCGCGGGCGAGCTTGCGCGCCTGCCGCTCGCTATCTTTGTCGAGCTGCTCAAAGTCGATCGCGGCGTACTTTTCGCAGGCTAGCCAAAGGGCGACCATCTCTTCGCGCCCAACCTTCATCGGCCTGCCGTTCGAGTCCGAATGCGGATTGGAGTTGAGCCAGGCCGCGCGAAGCAAGTCCTTGCGCCCAGCGAGAACGCCAGAGCACTGCGGGGCCCGCATGTGCTTTCCGCCAGAAATGGCGAGCAGGTCAACTCCCGTCTTTGCCAGCTTGGGGATGTTTTGCCAGGGGGGAAGGAGGTTCGCGCAATCGGCTAGCACGGGCACGCCCGCGGGCTTGGTGATCTTCAACGTGTCTTCGAGGCTGATCCAGTCGTCTCCCCAGCTACGGTCGTTGGTGTTGCCGGGCAGGAAGTAGACCATCGCTGTGCGAGGATTGACCGCTCGTTCGAGTTGCTCGACCGTTTCGACTTCCACGATTTTGACCCCCGCCCCGCGCACGGCGTGATCGTAGGAGATGCGGTGGACCTTTTGGATGATCACCTCGTTCTTCATATCCGTGAGGTCAGGCAGGCGTTTGATCTTGTCGGGATCGTCTCCGGCAATGCAGGCGTAGGTTCCGATCGCGATGGCTCCGGCGGCGCCGGTCGTGACCATTGCGCCTTCCGTGCCGGTCAAGCGGGCCAGGCGCTGGCCGATCGCCTCTTGCAGCTCTTCGAGGACGACGTACTCGCTGGCGGCCTCGGCCTGAGCCTCGAACAACTCAGGCCATTGCTTGGAAGCGCCGATGGTGGTGAACGTCCCCCTGAAGTTGATGACCGGCCGGATGCCAAGCTTCTCGTAGACGGTTGGACTTCGTTCGGCCGCTGAAACTGATTGCGGAAACAGGGGCGCCAGCGAGCCAAGTCCGACCCCCTGTAGCCAGCGGCGACGGGAACGACTGAAGAGTTTGCTCACGAGCGGCATTATAGTGAACCGCTGCCACTGTCGGGTGAGCTACGATCTAAGCGTCTAGGAGGGTCACACCATGAGACAACTGATTGCTATCCCGTTATTGGTGGCGTTCGGCGCCATCGCACCCGGCGCGGAGAAGAAAATCATCTACCCGCCGGACTTCCGCGCGAACATGCCCTTCAGCCCTGGAGTGCAGTTCGGCGATACGCTCTACTGCGCCGGCCAAACCGGGTCCGACCTCAAGACGGGCGAATACCCGGCGGACTTCGAGCAGGAGGTTCATCAGACCTTCCGCCGCATCGGCATCATCCTCAAAGCCGCAGGCCTTGACTACTCGGACGCCGTCGACGCGAAAGTGTACTTGACCGACATCTCGCTGTTCGGGCAGATGAACTCGGTCTATACCCAATACTTCAAAGAGGATCGGCCGGCGAGGACCACGGTCGCGGTCGCCAGCCTGGCGGGCAAGGCGCGCATCGAGATTACCGTTACGGCGAGGAAGTAGGCGAGCCATGTTGGATCGACGAGAGCTACTACGCGCCGGTGGGATCATCGCCCCGGCCATGGCCGGGGCGCAGAGTGAGCTGTTCGGCGCCGAGCGATTGCGGATCGAGCGTTACGAGCTCATCCCGACGCGCGTCCCAATGGCCGAGCGCGTTCGCGATGCATGGCAGCACAGCTTCTTCCGGCAAGGGCGATTTCAAACTCATTACGAACCCGTCATCGTCAGGTTGTTTAGCGGCGACGGGCTGATTGGCGTCGGCGACGCGGACATGCCGGCGGAGTCCGCTCGGACGATCCTCGAGTCGCTGGTCGGCAAGTCCGCCTGGGACTATTTGCTTGATGATCGCCTGGGCGGCATCGTGGTCGCCATTTACGACTTGATTGGCAAGGCTCTGGAGAAACCGGTCGCCAAACTGTTTTCGCCAAAGACGAAGTCGCGCATTCAGCAAACGTGGTGGAGTCAGTGCTTCCCGCCTGAGCCGATGGCGACGGAGGCGAAGCGTGGAGTGGATCTGGGATACCGCGTTCACAAGGTCAAGGCGCGCCCTTGGGAGGATCCGGTCGAGCAAGCCGAAGCGATTTGCGAGGCGATCCCCCGCGACATGCGAGTCTGGGTCGATGCCAACTCGTGGTGGGACTCGGTGGGCCGGACACTGTTTTTCACAAAGAGGCTGGCCGAGTTCCCGAACTACTTCGCCATCGAATCGCCCTTCCCCCGGGAGCGCGTCGACTACTACCGTGAGCTCAAGGGGCATTGCCCGTTGCAGGTGACCGAGCATATGCCGTCGGACCCGATGCCATTCGTTCGCTCGGGGTTAGTGGAGGCGTTCGTCGTAGGCAAGCCGATGGGGCAGGGGCTGGTCCGGCGCGCCCTCATGGCCGAAACAACCAAGATTCCGCTGTGGGTCGAGCACAGCATCTCAAGCGGCGTGAATCAGGTGTTCCAGGCCCACCAGGCGGCCGCGTTCCCAGGGATTGAATACACGATCAGCATCACCCACGTTCTTGAGGACGACCTGATGCGCGAGCCGTTCACGATGAAGGACGGTTTCTATGAGGTTCCTCAGAAGCCTGGTCTTGGGGTGTCTCTCGATATGGATGCGGTCGAGAAGTACCGGGTCGGCTAGCGCATGAGCCGCCCGTATGCCATCGTCGGATTCCTAGCCCTGTGCGCCGCGTGGCCCGCCTGGTCCCAATCGCCGGTCGAGCGTTTGCGCGATCCGGTGACCGGTCGCGAGATCACTCGCTACGTGAGCGCAAGTCACGAAACCCATCACTACTATTTCGTCTCGCCCTGGTCGCCCGATGGCGACCAGTTGCTGTTCTTTCGGTTCGACAAAGAAGTCCAGAAACTCTCGGCGACGGGCCGCTATCCGGGAGCGCTCTGGTTGATGGACGTCGATGGCGGCGAGCGCCACCGGATCACCGACTCGCTGCAGGGGCACCATCACGTCGGCGCGAATCAGCTCTGGGGGCCGAACGGGGATTTCGTCTACCTGCAGTCAAGGGCTCCGAACCGTCAGTGTATGGCGCGAGTGCGGGCGGGCGGTGGGGAGGTCGAGTGCATGGACACACCCGTCCCGTGCAGTCGGCTCAGCCCGGATGGGAAGCAACTGTCTTGCGGCACAGGCGAAGAGCAAGGCCTCTACGACTTGAGTAGCCAGCGCTACAGGAAGCTTGTCACGCTGGCCGAGGCCCTTAGGCTCAGTCCGAACCGCGCACGGATCGAGGGCAAACCTTCGCAGCTTCAGAACACCCGCTTCAGCCCCGATGGCAAGCGCTTGATGATCGTCCACCGGACGCGCGAAACGTTCCCCAGCCTCGTCGAGATCTTCGTCTACGACTTCAGCGACGGCAATCTACGCTGGCTCGCCGACGACCTGCAACACCCCACTTGGCGGCCCGACGGCAAGGCCATCTTGTTCGTGCGTCACGACCCGCGCACGAACCTGCAATGGCTCGTCGAGGTCGATGTGGAGACCGGCGAAGACCGTGTCGCCTTCGACGCCAGACACGTCCCGGCGGGGCACCCTTCCTACCATCCAAGAAAGCCGCATCTCATCGTCACCGACTACTACGGCGGCGAAAGGGGGAACGGCCTCGCACTCATCAACTTGCGGACGCAGCAGATGACTCAGTTGGTGACGATTCCGCTGGGCTCACGCCCGGAGCAGCCGGCCGACGACCGTTTCCCGTTCCGGAACTGGGGCATTTGGTTTCCACCCCGGAAGTTTCTCAATGAACCGCGGCCGGTTTGGAATGATGACGGCTCGCGGATTCTTTACACGAGCCAGGAAAGCGGGCGCATGAATCTCTACGTTGTCAACGTCTCGGACCTTTAGGGTGCGCGACCGCCTAGAGACCGCCTCAAGGCGCCCATCGGGGGCCGCGGATCGATGAAAAACGTTTTCACGCTCACCCAACCGCCGCTCGAACTCACTCGAAAACCGACCGTAAGTTGTTGATGCTAAACGAATCCGACGAGACACTGTGAGCCTGGCGTAGCAACGCCGGGTAGGGGCCTCCCCGCGGCGGCCAATGCCGACAATCCGTGACGTTGCCCGATACGGTCCTGCTCTGTACCCCGCGTTGCTACGCGGGGCTCTCGGTGTCGCACGCCGCGGTTTTCATCCTTCCGGGTGGCGCGTAGCGCCAAACATCTCTCGCTCAAAGCCTCTTGAATGGGGCGCTGGAGCGCTCCACGTAGAGGCTATGGAAGTCGTTAGAGGCTCGTTCATTCGAACGTTTCTTTTCACTAGGTGTCTGGTCAGCATCGCCTGAGCGGTAAAATCAACCTGTCGTGATTGGCCAGAGCATCAGCCACTACAAGAGCCTCGACAAACTCGGCGAGGGCGGCATGGGCGTGGTTTACAAGGCCCAGGACACCAAACTTGAACGCACCGTCGCCCTCAAGTTTCTTGCCGCTCATCTGCTGAATGACGAGGAGGCGAAGCAGCGCTTTCTGCGTGAAGCCAAGGCCGCCGCCGCTCTGCACCACCCCAGCATCTGCCCAGTCCATGAGATCGATGACGCAGGCGGCAAGACGTTCATCTCGATGGCCTTCATCGAGGGCGAATCGCTCGAGGACCGTATCAGCAACGGCCCCTTGGCTCTCAAGGACGCCATCGACATCGGTCGCCAGATCACCGAAGGTCTCGAGGCGGCCCATGACAAGGGCGTCGTTCATCGCGACATCAAACCGGCCAATGTCATGGTTGACGCGAAAGGGCGGGCCACGGTCATGGACTTCGGCCTGGCCCGTTTGAGCGAGGCGTCACGGCTGACCAAGGGCGACCAGACGGTCGGGACGGCGGCCTACATGAGCCCTGAGCAGTTGCAGGGCGAGGAGGTCGATCATCGGGCCGATATCTGGGCCGTGGGCTGCGTTCTCTACGAGATGGTTGCCGGGGCGCGGGCGTTCAAGGGCGAATATCAGCAGGCGCTGGCGTACGAGATCGTCAGCCAAGAGCCCGAGCCGTTGACGGGAGTTCGCAGCGGCGTGCCGATGGAGCTGGAGTTCATCGTCGGTAAGTGTTTGGCGAAGGACGCCGCCGACCGCTACCAGCATGCGAATGAGATTGCGGTCGACCTTCGGACGCTCAGCGAGAAGCTCAAGTCGGGAAGATCGACGATTGTCACGAGGGCCGGCGAGCTCTCCACGTCGGTGGAGCGGACGCGGATCGATGCGCCTGTCTTGCCGGAACAGCCTTCCGCTCGGGAGGGCGGTGGAACGCAGCGGGAACGACTGGCTTGGGCTGCGGCCGTCGCTGTCCTCGCGGTCGTTGCCACCGCACTGGCCATTACGCACTTCGGCCAATCCGCCCCCGAGTTGGAGACTGCCCGCTTCCTTATCGAGCCCCCCGACGGCGTTCGCTTCGGCCTGCACGCGGCGGAGATCTCCCCCGACGGGCGTCAGCTGGCGTTCATCGGCGTATCCGGCGGGGGCGCCCCGCAGCTGTGGGTGCGTTCGCTCGCCTCCGTGGAGGCCCGGCCGTTGAGGGGGACCGAGGGCGCCGCGCTGCCCTTCTGGTCGCCCGACAGCCGCTTCCTCGGGTTCTTCGCCGACGGCAAACTCAAGAAGGTCGACATTGCGGGCGGCCCCGCCCAAACCCTCTGCGACGCGGCGAGCGGCATAGGCGGAACGTGGGCTCAAGGCCCGAACGGAGGCGGCGTCATCGTGTTCGCGCCGGCAACCTTGGGCGGTCTTGAGCGCGTCTCGGATGCCGGAGGAGAGCCGACCGCTGTTACCGTTCTGGACGAATCGAGCGGAGAGAACACCCATCGCTTTCCTCACTTCCTGCCGGACGGCCGCAACTTTTTCTACACGGGGCGAGGCCGGGGTGAGTATGGCGTCTATGCCGGCAGCCTTGATGGCGGGAGCGCTGAAGGGATGGAATCGAGAGAGCCGATTCTGCGCGCTAACACGCCGGTGCGCTACGCGCCCCCGGCGCCCGGGCGACCCAATGGGTATCTGCTGTTCGCGCGTGAAAATAGCCTGATGGCGCAAGAGCTCGATGCCGAGAGCCTGGAGTTGGCCGGCCAGCCCTTCCCAGTTGCCGAGGGAGTGGTCGCCGGCATCGCAATTGCGAACGCAAGCGACTTTTCGGTTTCGCAAACCGGGACGCTGATCTATCGCGCGAGAGATGGCGGAGGCCTGTTTCAGCTTGAGTGGTTCGACCGCAACGGCGAGCGCCTCGGGGCGGTCGGCCAGCCTGGCCGGCATAACGCGCTTTCTCTTTCGCCTGACGATTTGCGCGTCGCCGTAACGGTTATCAGCGACGACACGCCGGTCAACCTCGACATCTGGATTCAAGACTTGGCTCGCGGCGTTGCCTCACGACTCACCTTCAGTCCGGCACTCGAGATCAGTCACATCTGGTCCCCTGACGGCAAGCGAATCGCCTTCAGTTCCAATCGAGATGGAGGTGCTTTCGACCTCTACCTCAAGCCGACGAGCGGCGCTGGCGATACCGAGCTTCTGTTGCGGACCGAATCCAACAACGGGCCGCGAAGTTGGTCCGCCGACGGAATGTCGATTCTCTACGTGGAACAACGCCTGAGCGGGTCTTGGGACCTGTGGGTGCTGCCGTTGGAGGGCGAGCGTAAGCCTGTGCCGTATCTTCAAACGGAGTTCAACGAAGTCTTGGGGCAGTTCTCGCCGGACGGCCGTTGGGTCGCCTATGCCTCGGACGAGTCCGGGCGCTACGAGATCTACGTCCAGCCCTATCCGGCGGACGGCGGCAAATGGCAGGTGTCGGCCAACGGAGGGAGTCAACCCCGATGGCGAGGGGACGGCAACGAGCTCTTCTACCTGGCACCCGACAATATGATCATGGCCGCGGAGATCGAGGCGGGTGAGACCCTTCGGCCGGGAGTGCCTTCGGCCCTGTTCAGCGCCGAAGGCATCAACTATTCGCTGGGCGGCTCCCGGTATTTTCACTACGCTGTTTCGAATGACGGCCGGCGGTTTCTGATCGACAAAGTGAGCGAAGAGGGTGAGCAGGCGCCGGTGACGGTGGTGCTGAACTGGCAGGCGGAGTTGGGGCGGCGCTAGGCCAGGGCCGCTATTCGAGGTTCTTTCCGAGCTGGAAGCGGCGCTCCTGGGTCCGACTCCCCGACCTACACCCGACCTCCGGCTTGACCGCCCGTGTTATTCTGGAATCAGCGATGCTATTGCTTCTTCACCAACGCCGAGCCACTTTTAAGTCCCAGTACTCACATCGAAGAATTGGCTCCGATTTAGTACTAAACGCAAAACGAACCCAATTCCCAAGACCGGTATCGATCCATCGTTGGTGCTTGAGATCAGAATCGATGAAGGAGATCCGGGACAGGGGCAGAATTAAGCAAGTCCTGACATAACAACAGTTTATAATGATCTCAGTGTAGCAGTGTGCTGGCTCGGGTATCCGACATAAATGTGAGCGTACACCTACGTCGGGCGCGGGCGCAGGCCATCCGAAACAATCATAGCCCCGGGATTCATCCCGGGGAAACCGACCCGCTAGGCGCCCTTCTTCCGACATTCGGGTGCGATTCGGCGCCCAGGCGCGGAATCGCACCCGAATGGGGTCTGGGTCGCGCAGCGGCTGCTTTCTGGCCCCGGGATGAATTCCGTGGCTATGATTGTTCGGCCAAGCGCCGCCGGCAGTCACAAATTTGTCGCGCACCCTGCTGGCTCCGCCATGGGCAGGATAAGCGGCTCCTCGTCGTCGTAGAACCAGTCGCCTGTCACAAGCCCTTTCCCAAATCCTTTCAACGACTTAGCCCCACCCGCCCCACCCGACGACGACAGCCCCGTCTTCGCCCCTTATCCTAGAATCGGAGCCCAGCCCGCTCGCTCGGCAGATTCGCACGGATTCGCCGCCCTCGACGCCAACGAAAATGTGGCGGAGCGAACCCAATTGGCGACTCAGGCCGCCATAAGGAGGGTCGAGCGGCTGCTGCGGCGCATGAAACAACGGCTCGGTGTTTGAAATGAAATAGGCCGGTCTATTCCGTCACTTCGCGAATCACGCGCAGCAGGTTGCCGCCAAGAATCTTGCGGATGCGCTCCTCGCCGTACCCAAGCCTCTGAAGAGCCTTTGTGATCTCTCCATAGCCGCTGGCGTCTTTCATCTCATTGGGCAAGAGAGGCCCGCCGTCAAGGTCCGAACCCAAGGCGATGTGGTCTTCGCCGACCAGGCCAACGCCGTAGTCAATCGTCTTCGCCAGTTGGTCGACGCCCATACGGTATTGGGCTGGAACCGACTCCGGCATTTGCATAAATGGGAGCCCGGTGGCCACATCGGCGTCGATTTGCTCGATGGTCATCGTGCTAAATCTTCCCAGCTTCGTCGAGATGTCTGAAACAAGTGGGCCGTTGAATTTCCACTTGAAGTGCTTGGGGAAGTTGAACGAATTACCGAACTGTATGCCGATCACTCTGGAGTGAACCCTAAAAATGAGACATTGAAATTTGGGACGAATTTCAGCGAATGGAAAGGAGTCCAGGATGGAAAGTCTCGAGCCGCGCAAGCCGCGGGAGTTCACGGTGGAGTTCAAGGAAGCCGCCGCCAGGCGGCTCCTAGCCGGCCAGAGCGGCACAGCGCTAAGCCGCGAGTTGGACGTCAAGCGCAGCCTGCTGTACCGCTGGCGGGACGCCTATCGCCAGGAAGGCGTCAACGGCTTGAGCCGGCGGCGAGGCCGGCCGAAACCCGGCCGCTCGGCGCCGCCCAAGATCCCTCGCGATCCGCGCGACGAACGCATCGCAGAGCTCGAACGACTGCTCGGCAAACAAGCCGCAGAGCTCGATTTTTTCGGACAAGCCTTTCGCGCCTTGAACCTCGCAGCCCCGACCAACGACGCCGGTGGCGCGAGCGGATCTACTCCATCGTCGAGCAGATCAGCGCCAAAGGCTCGCTCAGCGTCGAACACGCCTGCGAGCTCGGACGCGTGAATCGCGCCGGGTTCTATCGCCGGCTCGCCGTGTCGTCGCCCGCCGAGTGCGACATGGAATTGCGTGACCGCATGCAGCGGATTTCGCTCGAGAATCGTCGTTACGGCTACCGCCGCGTGACGGCCGAGCTGCGCCGCCAAGGCTTCCTCGTCAATCACAAAAAGGTCCTGCGGATGATGCGTAAGGACAACTTGCTGGCGGTACTCAAGCGGCGCTTCGTGCTAACAACGGATTCGAACCACTTCTTACCTGTTTATCCGAATCTAGCGGCGCACCTGAATGTGGACGGCGTCGATCAGTTGTGGCAATCCGATATCACCTACATTCGCTTGCGCGAGGCGTTCGTCTACCTCGCCGTGGTGTTGGACGCCTACTCGCGACGCGTGGTCGGCTGGCGGCTGGGGACGACGCTCAAAGCTGAGCTGGCTGTAGGGGCGTTGCGCGATGCGCTCGAGCTCAGACGCCCTGCCGCGGGGTGGATGCATCATTCCGACCAAGGCGTACAGTACGCTTCGAGCGCCTATGTCGAGCTGCTGGAGCAGCACGGCGCGATCATCTCGATGAGCCGCCGCGGCAACCCCTACGACAACGCGCGGGCGGAGAGTTTCATGAAGACGTTGAAGGCGGAGGAGGTTTGGTTGCAGCGTTATCGCACGCTTGACGAGGCGCGCGCATCGATCGGCGAGTTCATTGATGAGATCTACAACCAACGCCGGCTGCATTCGGCGTTGGGATATCGTCCGCCGGCGGAGTTTGAAGCGCTGGCGCGGCCGGCGGCAACAGCAGCGAGGAATCCGAAGTATGAGTTTTGAGAGGCATAGGCAAATCTATCAATCCGATGGGCCCTGGGCGGGCAGGGAGACATCGCCGGCGTTGGAGAAGCCGGGAGCGACCTTGGCGGCCGCCCCCGGCGCTCATCGTCTTGATGAGTTTGCGGCCGGGTATTCCTTGGCGGGTTGCTCTCCAGCAGAGCCCGCTTCCGCTTCCCCGGCTAGGACCAGCGTGCGACGATACAGCGAAGAAGGCAAGCGTTTTGCGGTGAATCGTAACCTGTCCCGATTTCGACTGTCTCACGCTTGGGGTTCACTCCAGATTGAATCCCGAAACTGTTGCTCATAGGGATGGGGGGCAACCCATTCGGCGGGCAGCGACGCCAGGGCCAGCGCGGCTAGCAACGTCCAACCGATGATGCGTAGGGGCGTCATGCGTTTTGAGGCTCCATGAACGCGACCGCTAGGTCAGACAGGATGTTCGCCGCAACAGTCACAAGCGTTACGACGACGGTGAGCGCGACCAGCAAGGGCAGATCACGCGTGAGCGCGGCTTCCCACGCAAGCTGGCCGATTCCAGGTAGGTCGCAAAGAGCCTCCACGGGGACAGCGGCGCCGAGGGCCATGCTGACTGAGACTCCCAGCATCGTCAGTGCGACCGGGGCGATCGGAACAAGCACGTGTCGCGTGATCACAAGACTCTTCGGGGTCCCCCGCGCGAACCCAGCCAGCACGTACGCCTCACGCCGTTGGCGGTCCGCAAGCTCTCGCAGGTATCGGTAGAGTCTCGGGAAGGCCAACACGGCGATCGCCGACACGGGCGGCCAATCCAAGTACAGACACAACAGGGCGAGCAGCGCGGAGGGGAGCGAGAGGAACGTTCCGCTCATCGCCGACAAGGCCGCGTCGAGCCAACGCCGTTCGACGGCAAGGCCGATGGTTAGGGCTATGAGAGCGGCGCCCCAGGCCAGCGCGAGGCCTTTTCCAACCAGGCTGGCGGTTGCAGGCGCCCGTTCTCGCAGTAGCTCGGCGATTGGCCTCCCGTAGGTTGCCGACTCTCCCAGCTCGCCTCTCGCCAGGCGCGCAAACCATTCCGAGCTCGAGCTCGCGCGCTCGGTCCGGATCGTCTCGAGGGTGCGATCGCTTAGGCGAGCGTCGAGCTCATGGACGCTCACCGCATCGCCGGGGGCAAGGTCAACCATCCAGGCCGCCAGCAGCGCGCTGGCGAAAACCGTCAAGACGGGCAGCGTCGCGCGGCCAAGCATGCTCTTGATCGGTGAGCTCACGGGCGCATTCCTACTGCACGTCTACTGCACGGTGATGGTGAGCTGATTCGTTTCCGGTGTCAGCGGCCGCTGCTGCTTCGAAGCGCGTTTGTCTTGGTACATCCGCGCGTCGGCCTCCACCAAAAGCTGCTCGGCGTCATCGCCGTCCACGGGATAGAAGGCCACGCCAACGCTGACCGAGACGGCCGCGGACGTCTGGCGAACCTCGTTCCGCAGCGCCTCGATGCGATCGTTGACGGTCTCTGCTTCGAGCCCAGGGAACACAAGCACGAATTCATCGCCGCCCATGCGAGCCACGAGGTCGTACTCGCGGCAATGCATGCGCAGTGCGCCGGCAACCTCCTTGAGAATGCGATTTCCCTCGAGGTGGCCGAGCGTGTCGTTCACCTTCTTGAACCCGTTCAAGTCGCAGACAACGAGCGCGAGGGGCTTACGCTCGCGTCGGGAGCGCGACAGCTCGTCGTCCAAACGCATGAACATGGCCCGAGCGTTTGGGAGCCCCGTCAAGAAGTCCTCGGTCGCCGTTTGCCGAGCTTCGCGATATTTGAGGGCGTTTTCAACGGCAAGGCCGACACGAGAGCTGATGCCCGTCACTACCCTTTGGTCCTCTTTCGAGAACCCAGCTGATTCTCGACTGTAGAGGGCCAGCACTCCGATCACTCCGGCGACTCCTTCCAGCGGGACGGCCAAGCCTGAACGCAGGGTGGTCGGGGCCCGGGGGATTCCTTGGTAGCCGGCCTCCACCGCGGGGTTGCCGTTCAAGATCGCTTTGTTGTTCTCGGCAACCCATCCGGAAAGACCCTCGCCGATCGGGATCAGGAGCGAAGAAAAGATGTTGCTCTCCACACCCGTGACGTGCACGGGCGTGAGCGAATCGTCAGACTTGGTGTAGACCGCCAAGCAGTCGAATTGAATGAGTGAGCCCAAACGCTTGGGCAGGGTTTCGAGGGTCTCTTCCAGGCTTAAAGAGGCGCCCAGTTCTCGAGTGAGGTGGAAGAACATCTCCGATTCGCGCCTGGCGGATGCGATCGACGACCAGACGGGGGCGTCCGACTCGGAAATCGGCGTCCTCTCCTCCTCGAATCCCGCGGCGGGAGCGACGCCGCGCTCAACAACGATTTCGGTGTTGATGCCCTCGGGGACGTCGACAGATTTAGCAGTCGCGATCGCTTCGAGCTCGATATAGCGCCGCGCGAGGATCTCAACAACCTTCGGATCAAACGATGTCCCAGACTCGGAGACGACGATCTCCAGCGCCTTGTCGAGCGGCAGAGCGGGACGGTACTGGCGGTCCGAGGCTAGCGCGTCTAGGCAGTCGACCGCGGAGATGATGCGGGCGCCCATGGGGATGGCTTCGCCCTTGATCCCGTCGGGATACCCGCTGCCGTCCCATTTCTCGTGATGAGAGCGAACGATCGGCACCACCGGATACGGGAACCGCGCTCGCTGCAGGATCTCGGCGCCCACCACCGGGTGGATCTTGACCTTTTCGAACTCCTCTTTCGTTAGTTTGCCCGGCTTACCGAGGGTGTGCTCCGGCACAGCGAGCTTGCCAATATCATGGAGCAGCGATGCCGCCTGTACGGCCAGCATGTCTTCGTAGGGAAGCTTCAACTCCCTGCCGATCTCGCTGGCGTACACCTTGACTCGCTGCAGGTGATCGTGGGTGGTTTGGTCCTTCGCCTCGATCGCCATGGCAAGGGCTTCGATCGTTCTCAGGTGTAGCTCGGCGAGCTCCTCGGCGTGGTCTTTCTCATTCTGCAGCCGGTCTATATAAAGGCGATAGGAGCGGTGAATCAGATAGACGATCGGACAAACGAAAAGGGCTGAGCTCCAGCCGGCGAAACGCAAACAGAGCACAAACGTGCTCGCGATTCCACCCCCGACCAAGTAGTACGGGAAGGACCAGAAGTAGCAGTCGCGGCAAACTTTGAGCAGGTTGCTGTTCTCAGTCAAAGCGATGATCCCGGCGACCACCATCGTGTTGGCCAGGTAGTAGGCGCCGCCGGCGGTGACTAAGGTCAGAGTTTGGGCCGTGCCGCTCCAAGGGCTTACGAGATTGAACGCTTCGCGGGCTAGCGCGAGGCTGATCCAAACCGAGGAAAGGTTGAAGACTAGCTGGTGGAGCAAGGGCTTGCGCTCGGCCTTCCAGTAAGCCTGAGACAAGGCGCCCGCCGTGCCCGCGACCAACGTTTGAAGGGGCCCAAGTTGGGCCAGGGCGACCAACTTGAATACGAATCCGACCGAGAGCGTGCCATTGACGCCGGGCAATGGAACCTTCAGCACGCTTGCAAGCGCGACGACTACGACGAAGGCCGCCGTCTCGAGCAGCTCAAGCTCCTCGCCGTGCCGCCAAGCCGCCCACAGCACGGCCCAGCCGGCCGCGATGACCAGCGCCAAATACAGCTTGGCTGAGCGCGTCATCGCAGTGGGCTAGTGGATCCCCTCCTTGCTCAGGAACAGAAAACCGCTCTCCACTCGAGCGTCCGTCTGTCGGGTCCAAACCACCCGGGCGGTCCCCGACTGCGCTCCCCAAGAAAAGCGAACCTCCTGCCCCGGACTAAGGTCGGCGCGGTCGTGCTCGGCGCGAAATCCGCCTTCACTGGTGTCCATCAACGTTGCCGCCACCACGGTTGGCGTGGGGTCGCGATAGAAGAGGGAAACCCGGTCGTTCGCCAGCCTCCTCGGCGCGGCGCGGCGTTCAGCGGGCCCACAGGCCGCGGCTGAGCTCTCAAGAGATTGCGCAGCTTTCCAATCTTTCTGTTTCATAAGTCTTAAGCCTCCGGATCAGGGTTCTTCTTGAAATTCCGAGCAAGTCAGCCGCCCGGGTGCGGTTGCCGTCAGTCTGCTGCAATGCCTGGCCGATGGCATCCTTCTCGAGCGTGCTCAACGAGCAATCAGCCAAAACCAGTGACTGCGATTGTTGTCGCGGGGCCACGGGCGTCAGTTCGAGGTCGGCGGCGGTCACGATGTCGTTGCGGCTCATCAATGCGGCGCGCAAGACGACGTTGCGCAGCTCGCGAATATTGCCCGGCCAATCGTAAGACTCGAGTAACGCGATCGCGTCGTTGGTCAGTTCCGCGTTGAATCCCTGCTGTTCGAGCAGAAAGCGAGCGAGCGGGACGATGTCGTCGCGTCGCTCCCGCAGCGCCGGCACGGGCAGTTGGAACTGGCAGATACGGTGGTAGAGATCGCTCCGGAAACGGCGCTCGGCGACCTCGGCTTCGAGGTCTCGATTCGTCGCGGCTACGATGCGAACGTCGACTTGCACTTTTTTTCTGCCGCCCACGCGATAGAACGGGGCTCCGTCGAGAACCCTCAGCAGGCGCACTTGCATACGCGCTTCGAGCTCGCCGATTCCGTCGAGGTAGAGCGTGCCGCCGTCGGCCATCTCGAACAGCCCCGGCCGCGCCTGATCAGCTCCGCTAAACGCTCCGCGCTCGTGCCCGAACAGTTCCGCTTCGATCAGGCTTTCAGGCAGAGCCCCGCAATTGACGTCCACCCACGTTTTTGAGCAGCGAAGCGAGTAGTGATGGATCGCCCGGGCGGCGATCTCCTTGCCTGAGCCGGTTTCCCCAGTCACAAGGACCGTCGCGTTCGACTTGGCGACTCGCTCCGCGGTTTCGAGCAGAGCATGCATGGGCAGGCTCTGGGCGATGACCGGCATCCCTAGAAACTCGTAACGCTTGGGCAGTGTCTTCATGCGGCTTGCGGGCTCGATGCGGAACGGTCCCCACTTCCTTATCGGCCCGGGGATCAGGACCCTAGCGCCAGACGAGCCCTCAATAACGGGCGCACCATTCGAGTAGCGACCCCGCCTCCAGTTACATCGCTCCTGATAGTCGGCCTCAGCGCTGGGCTCCAATAGAACTTCTGTAAACGATTCCTGCACAGATCCGGCAGGAATTCCGAGCACCCTGCGTGAGCGTGAGCGGGGTGTCTTCCAACAACCCTGGCGACGGCCACAACTGTAGGCGGAAGACACCCCGCTCACGCAGGGTGCTCAGAAAAGAGGCTCCAATAGGGGGACGGAGCCCGAATTCACTACCTCGAACCGTGTCGATAGATCGCGATGGAGTGGTCGAAGTCGATGAGAGCGCTGAGCACGAGATTGCGTGGGACGCAGTGGGCCGAATCGACGAAGGGCGTGACCACATATTCCTCACTGCCGGGGTTCTTGGGTTGGTCATTCCCAAGGCCTCCTTCGAACGGCCCGAGAAGGCCGCACGCTTTCTCGCGAAGCCTGAGGAATACCGCCGTGCGGCTTCTGTGAGCCCCGAACGCCAGCGAGATCTGCGGCTTTTTCTTGGCGTGAAGCAGTGCGATGTGTGTTGCGCCGCAGCCGTGGCTCGGCTATGCTGACTATGCCGGGGGGGCTAAAACGAAAATCTTGGATCGGACGTTGCGGGTCCATGTCTGGCTGGCGGGTTTGCTCGCGGCCGGTGGATTCTTGTGCTCATTGGAGGCGCAGCAGCCCGCGCCGCCGGCAGTCCCACACCTGCCACTTGTCGATCAGTACTGCACCTCCTGCCACAACGACAGTCTGAAAACGGCCGGGCTCGACCTCGCCGCGGTGAGCGCTGACCCGGTTGAGGAAAACGCGGAGACCTGGGAGAAGGTAGTGCGCAAACTGCGCGCGCGCCAGATGCCTCCCGTAGGGGTTCCGCGGCCGGACGAGACAGCCTACGAGGCAGTGCTGGCTTCGCTGGAGGCCTCGCTGGATAAGGCGGCGGCGGTCAGAACCGACCCCGGCCGCACCGACACCTTCCGGCGACTCACGCGGACGGAATACGAGAACGCCATCCGCGACCTGCTTGCCCTCGATGTGGACCTCTCCTCGCAGCTCCCGCGGGATGAGTCCAGCCAGGGCTTTGACAACATCACGGTAACCGACCTTTCGCCGGCGTTGCTCGAGAGCTATGTGTCGGCGGCGGATAAGATCTCACGGCTGGCGGTTGGACGGCCGGTCCCCTCGCTCGCTGTCGAGACCATCAAGAAGAAGCCGGAGCTCACGCAGGAATGGCACATCGACGGACTTCCGGTCGGCACCCGCGGCGGAACGCTTTTTCCTCACATCTTTCCCCTCGACGCCGAATACGAGATCGTGATCCGGCTCACTCGCGACCGCGACGAACAGGTCGAGGGCTTGAGAGAGCCCCACCAGGTGGAGCTCCTTTTGGACAGAGAGCGGGTCGGCCTGTTCGAAGTCGTCCCGCCTCGGCACGTTGGAGATCATTCGGCGGTCGACCAGCACCTCAAGGCCCGTATTGCCGTCAAGGCGGGTCCCCACCGGCTTGGCGTGACTTTCTTGAAAAAGCCCTGGGGCGTGCTCGAAACGGACCGTCAGCCGTATCAGGCGCATTTCAATGTGTATCGGCATCCGCGGGTCCAGCCGGCGGTCTATGAAGTCTCGATTGCCGGTCCCTATGACGCGAAGGGCCCCGGGGATACCCCCAGCCGGGACCGGATTTTCGTGTGCGCCACCCAAGAAGCCGGCTGCGTAAGACGGATTCTCGCAACGCTGATGCGGAGAGCTTACCGGCGGCCGGTAACCGAGCAGGACTTTGAAAGCCCCCTCGAGTTCTACGCCCGAGGCCGATCCGAGGATGGCTTTGAGGCTGGGATCGAGATGGCCCTGGCGGCGATCCTGGTCAGTCCGGAGTTTCTGTTCCGGGTGGAGAGAGACCCTGCCGGGATTTCGCCCAAAACCGCTTACCCGGTCAGCGATCTGGAGCTGGCATCGCGGCTTTCGTTCTTTCTTTGGAGCAGCATTCCGGATGACGAGCTATTGGATACCGCGATTCGGGGAGATTTGAGAGAGCCGGAGGCGTTGGAGCAGCAGGTGAGGCGAATGCTCGCCGACCGGCGCTCCCATACCTTGCTGACGAACTTTGCTTCTCAATGGCTGCACCTGCGCAATCTCGAGTCGGTTAGTCCCGACATGCGCCTGTTCCCGAGCTTTGACGACAATCTGCGGCAGGCGATGCGCCGCGAGACGGAACTGCTTCTGGAAAGCGTCATCAAGGAGGACCGAAGCGTGCTGGACCTGCTCACCTCCGACTACACGTTCTTGAATGAACGCCTCGCCAAGCATTACGGGATACCGCACATCTACGGCAGCTGGTTCCGCAAGGTAAGGGTCTCCGACGATAGTCGACGTGGCGGACTGCTTCGCCACGGAAGCATTCTCACGGTGACCTCTTACAACACCCGGACTTCGCCGGTGATACGAGGGCATTGGGTGCTCGAGAATTTGTTGGGGGCGCCGCCGCCGCCGCCGCCGGCCGACGTTCCGGCGCTGGAGGACAAGGCGATCAACGGGAGCTTGGCCGTCCGCGAACGCCTGCTGCAGCACCGCGCCAATCCCGCCTGCGCGGGCTGTCACAATCTGATGGATCCTGTCGGCTTTTCGCTGGAGAACTACGACGCCGTGGGACGCTGGCGCAAATCCGAGGGTGAACAGCCGATCGACGCTACGGGAAGTTTTCCCGGCGGCGCCGAGTTCGACGGGGTCGCAGGCCTAGAGACGGCTCTGTTGGACCGACCCGAAATGTTTGTGGGAACCCTAACCGAAAAACTTCTGACATACTCTTTAGGTAGGGTTGTCGAGTATCACGATGCTCCAGCGGTTCGCCAGATCTTCCGAGATGCGCGCGCTGAGGGGTTTCGTTTTTCTTCGCTCGTTGTTGGGATCGCTAAAAGTGAACCGTTTCAGATGAGGAGATCACAATGATCATCACCAAGAAAGCTCTCGCGCGTCGGACACTCCTGAGGGGAATGGGCGCTACGGTGGCGCTTCCGCTACTGGACGCCATGGTTCCGGCAATGAGCGCCATGGCCTCGACGCCGGCGCGGCCCGTGCGCCGTCTGGGATACATCTTCATCCCAATGGGATCGGATATTTCGCGATGGACTCCCGCGGGCGAAGGGGCGTTGAACGAGCTTTCGCCCATTTTGAAGCCGCTCGAGGCGGTGAAGGACCACGTCACGGCGGTGACGAACATGGAGATCAAGAACGCCTATCCGGGCACCCACGCGACCTCCAACTCGGCCTACTTGAGCTGCGCGAAGGCGAAGTTGACCGAAAGCAACGACTACTATCTGGGGACTACGGTCGATCAGATCGCGGCCAAGGAAATCGGTCAGGCGACCCGGCTCCCTTCACTCGAGCTCGGCATGGACTTGCTCGAAATCGTCGGGCAATGCGACGACGGCTATGCCTGCGTTTACCAGAACAATCTCTCCTGGTCCTCGCCCACCACTCCCCTGCCCTACGAGGCTCATCCCCGGAAGGTTTTTGAGCGTTTGTTCGGCGAGGGCGGCAGCGCGGAGGAGCGAAGCCGGACTCTCAAGAAAAAGGCCAGCATGCTGGATCGGGTGAAAACCGATATTGCCCGGCTCCAGAATGAGCTCGGCCCGGGCGACCGCACGAAGGTGGAACAGTATCTGGACAGCGTGCGCGAAGTGGAGCGCCGTATTCAAATCGCTGAGGCGGGAGTGGCTGAGAATCCGGCGCCGGATATGGAGCGTCCGGTTGGCGTACCGGCTGCTTACGCGGATCATGCACGGCTGATGTTCGACTTGCAGGTGTTGGCGCTTCAGGCCGACCTTACTCGGGTGATTACGTTCCAGCTGGCTCGGGAAACGAGCACGCGAAGCTACAACGAGATCGGGGTTTCCGAGCCCCACCATCCGCTGAGCCACCACGGGAACGACCCCGAGAAGATCGCCAAGATGGCCAAGATCAACGAGTATCACGTATCGCTGTTCGCCTATCTCGTCGAAAAACTCAAGGCCACTCCCGACGGAGACGGCTCGCTGCTTGACCACTCCATGTATCTCTATGGCAGCGGGATGGGAAATCCGAACGCGCACGACCACACCAACCTTCCGATCATAGTGGCTGGGGGCGGGGCCGGCAGGATGAAGGGCGGCCGTCACGTCCGCTATGCGGAATCGACGCCGCTGGCGAATCTGCACCTGACGCTGCTCGAGAAGGCGGGCGTCCGCATGGACTCGTTCGCCGACAGCAAGGGAAAGGTCGACGAACTGCTGTCGATCTAACCGCCCGCGGCGGAAGCGAGGGAGTGAAGTCATGGCGCAACGGCTAGCTGGAGCAATGAAAACGGGCGCCCCGGAGCCGCGACCGGAAGGGAGCGGTTGCCCGAATGAGGAACATACGCCGCACGCTCAGGCAACCGCTCCCTTCCGGTCGCGGCTCCGGGGTATGGCACGTGAGCGCGGCGGCCGCGGACGACGTGCCCCACTCGTAAGGGTGGGGTCCCGGATCGGCATATGGGCGACGTTGTGGCTGTTGTCCGCAATCAGCCTGGCGGGCGCCGCCGACACCCCGCTGGCGGATGCGGCCGAGACGATGGATCGCGGGGCGATTCGCTCCCTGCTCAAAGAGACTGTCGACGTGAACGCCCCCCAGGTCGACGGCATGACCGCCCTCCACTGGGCCAGCCGCCACGACGATCTGGAAATGGCAAACTTGCTGGTCGGCGCCGGCGCCCAAGTGAACGCCGCGAACCGCTACGGCGTGACGCCGCTCACACTGGCCTGCACGAATGGAAACGCTGAGTTGGTCGAGTTGCTGCTCGATGCCGGAGCAGACCCGAACAGCACCCTTCCCGGGGGCGAGACCGCTTTGATGACCGCCGCCCGAACCGGTCGACTCGGTCCCGTCAAGGCGCTGTTGGCGCGCGGAGCCGCTATCCACGGGAAAGTTCACGGTATGGGACGGCAGGAAGGAGCGGGCGCGAACGCCTTCCTCATTCGCATGGCTGACCCCACTATTTTTGATTTCGAGACGAAACCGGAACAAACGGCCTTGTTGTGGGCGGCCGCGGAAGGTCACGCCGATGTTGTGGCGGAGCTCATCAAGGCCGGCGCCGATTTCCAGACCGCTCTATCCTCAGGGTTCACGCCTCTGCTCTTCGCGGTGAGGAACGGCCACAGCGAAGTCGTGAAGACCCTTATCGAGGCGGGCGTGGATGTAAACCAGCGCATCGAGCCTGTGGCGGATTGGCGGCATCGCGGCTACGGCGCGCGGCTACGGCCCGGCGCCATCTCGCTCCACGTGGCGGTCGAGAATGGTCATTTCGACCTGGCGACCTATCTACTGGAAGTTGGGGCCGATCCCGATGCCGCCGGCCCGATCGGTTACACCGCGCTGCACGCAATTACTCGGGCGCGCCGGGTCGCTCTGGGCGATGCCGACCCGCCCCCGGAGCCTTCGGGCGACATGAGCAGTCTTGACTTCGTCGGCGAGCTCGCGGCCCACGGCGCAAACTTGAACGCAAGGATGAACCGAGCGGCCACAATCAATCTAGGCGACACCATCCTCGGGCCGACTGCGTTCTTGGCGGCTGCCCAGACCGCGGACTTGGAATTCATGAAGACGCTGATCGATCTGGGCGTCGATCCGATGCTCACGAATGAAGACGGCAAAACGGCTTTGATGCTGGCGGGTGGCCGGACCGGAACGCCGCAAGAAGTGTTGGCGACGATGCAACTGGCGCTGGATGTGGGCATCGATATCGATGCAGTCGATCACAACGGTGAAACCGCTATGCATTCCGCCGCCTACAAAGATCGGGCTGAGCCGATCAAGCTGCTGGCCGCCAAAGGCGCCAGGATCGAAATCTGGAATCGGGAGAACAAGTACGGATCAACGCCCCTAGCCATTGCGGTGGGATACAGAAGGCCCCGAAGTTTCAGGCCTCAGCCCAAGGCCGAAGCCGCCATTCGCGAAGTGATGATTGCCGCGGGTGTAACGCCCCCGGAAAAGGTCACCGTCGTCGCCGAGGCTCAGTAGACATATTGGGCTTCCTGTCGCCTAGCGCGCTGCCGCCGCCGACGGGGCGGCCAGCCAGTTAGAACGAGACCGTGGACAGTCAGTTGACCGACAACCTTCAGGAGGCCGTTTCCCAAGCCGCGCGGCTCCCGCCTTAGCTTCAAGAGACGATCGCCGCCCTGATCCGAGACGAGATCGAAGCAGATCAAGCGTGGGAAGAAAGTTTTACACGGTCCACGGAGATGCTCGGCAAGCTTTCTGAGGAAGCTGATCTTGCTCCCGTCGAAACGGGCCGTCACCTGCCGCCTGAAATGCTTGCCGAAGCTGAGCTCCTGCCGGCCGTCTTCGCCGTTAACGTTGTGTAGACACGGGTCGTTTACTCCTTATGGCGCTAACGCTTTGTGGCTAAAACGTTTATGCCATAAGAAACGGCCCGTTTCCACTTGCTGGTGAGTTCTTCGGGCTAGATCTCGGTTAGAGCGTAGGCCCGAACCTAGCGGCAGAAGCGCGAACTAGGATTCCCTCGTGGCCCGCCGCTTGGAGCTTGTCGGACAGTGCGGCGGCGGCGGCCTTGGCATCGAAGCAGCCGGCGATGACGAAATAGAGGGGGCCTTTTTCGGTTTCCTTCGCGTGGATTTGGGCGTCGCCTTGCGCTTCTCGCAGGCGCTCGGCGAGGTGGTTGGCGTTGCCGCGTACGCGAAAGGCGCCAAGTTGAACGCCATAATAGACGGTCCTGGCGCAGGTCAGCCGCGGCGACTCGCTTTGCTGTGGGGCTGGATTCTCGTCGCCGGCTGATTGCGCCGTCGGCGGCGCGGGAAGAGCCGGGGCGGGAGGGGATTTCTTTGGACTTGGGGCGGCGCCTGGCGGTTCGCGGACTGGCGGGGGCGCTGCTGCGCCGATTTCTGTAGGCGGGGGCTTGCTCCTGGCCTCGGGCGTGGTCTCCTCAACGGTTTCGCTCAGCTCGACCGTGGGGCGTAGGGCGAAGCGCAGGTCGTCGATCACGACCTCCGGGCCGCCCCTGCAGTTTGCCGATCGGCAAAGCCGGCGTCCTTTCCTCCCCTAGCTGATATCAGGACATCGTTTACGTCGGTGAAGTTGATTTCGACGAGCTGAGGTTGGGACGTATCGACTTGGATCTCACGCGAGTCAACAATCCGCCCTTCGCGTCTCGCTTCGAGCCGGACTTGGAGTCCGTTCCGCCAGGCGGCGGTGAAGTGAGCGGACAGGAGGTCGAATCGTCGCACTTCGACGGGCCGGATCATGCTGTGGGTGATACCCCGGTTTCCCGCGACGGCGACGTAGCGACCCGAGACGCTTCCGGTACGGTAGCCGGAAGCGGGGATCTGATCCATCAGGGAATCGTCGGAGTCAACGACGTAGACACCGTGCCACTGAAGTTGAGCGTACTCGAAGCGGTCGCGCGTCGGTAAAACGAACTCGCCTTCGGAGGCGAGGACTTGTTCGAAGTCGGCGACGAGGGTCTCGGAGGTCTGGGCTCCGAGGATAGTGGACGTCGCCAGAGCGAGCACGACGATGATCACATGGCTCTTGGCAATCTGCGCGGTACTACGAATCTTGTTGACAATTAACCACATTACGGCGGTTAACGGTAGGCCTTGGCGGAGAACGGCGAATCGAATTCAAGAGGGTTCGAACCAACTGGGCGAACGGCATGTGTTTGTGCGCGACCTTCCCGAGAGCGACAGATCCCGTTGCCAATCTGTCGGCATGAGGCGCTCTATTCTGTGGAGCTCGGATCGGAGGGGCCGCATCGCCACACAGCCGTCGAAGAGGTCTACTACGTCATCAAGGGCGAGGGACGGTTGCCGTTGCAGCCTCGCTACGAGGGCTTCTCGGGCGCCGAGAAGCGCGCTGACAACCAGCCTCTCGAGTTACTCATCGTGGGAATCGCACGCGAGAAGGGCCGCATCGACTAGGCTTCGATCCCAAGCAACGTCAGAGAGTCGCGGTAGATGATTGAGTCGATGACGGCCTGCGGAATTTCGGGCAGGCCAGCCATCGCGAACTGATTGACCTTGCGCAGGCCTTCGATCGTTTCTCTAGGAGTCGTGATCGGCCAGTCGCTGCCAAACATGATCTTATAAGTCTGACCCCAGTTCAGTGCAAAGAGCAGCGCCTGATAGAAGAACCATGGCCGGTAGAAGTTTCCCGACAGCTCCGTGTAAACATTGGCGTGTTTGCGCGCCATCACGAAGCATTCTTTCTGCCAGGGGTGCCCCAGGTGGGCCATCACGATCTTCAACTCGGGAAACGCGTGCGCGACATCGTCGAACAAAATTGGGTTCGCCCATTTGAGCGGAATGTTCGACGCCTGGGCCGTGGCGGTGTGGAAGATCAACGGAACGCCCCACTCTTGGGCCTGTTCGTAGATCCGCAGCGCACGCGGATCCATCGGATGGAAGCTCTGGTAGATCGGGCTGAGCTTGAAGCCCTTCATGCCAAGCACCTCAACTGCGCGCTTGAACTCGTCCAGGGCGTCTGTAAATAGAGGATTCACGGAGCCGAACGGAACCAACCGTTCCGGCCAGCGCTTAACCAGCCGGGCGATGCGGTCGTTCCCTTTCTTGCCCACATCGCCCCGGGCGACATGCAGTAAACAGGCTTTGTGCACGACTTCGAGGTCATATTCGAAGTGTTCCCAAGTCGGGTTGATTTGATAGGTCGCGTCGGGGCGGCTGTTGTTCAGCATTGGAGCGAATTGGGGCTCCGGCGGAGGGTCGTCCACAAACCAGTCGTGAACGTGCATGTCGATGATTTGGCGGCTTTGAGGCGGATCAACCGGCGGGATCGGCTTGAGTCGGCGGCCCTGGGCCGACGCCCGTGATGCGCCTGCCGTTGCCGCGAAGCCGGCGAGTGATTGCTTGAGAAAGGTTCGGCGATCCATAGGGCGTATTCATAGTAGCCCCGCGGAGGACTCGGGGACGCGATGAGCTCGCTTCCGTTTTTCAACAATGTTCAAGCGACTTCGCCGTTGGACATCCTATGATCGACAGCGCTGGGAATCGCCCGAAGCCGCACTTTCTTGATTCTTCCCGCTCTGTTCGTCTGCTGTAGTCCGTGGGCGGGCCAACTGCGCGGCGTCATCGTCGACAGCTCCGACGGCGCCCGCGTCGCCGCACGCCTATACATCCAAGGCGGCCGAGGCGAATGGTTCTTCGCACAGTCCGCGCATGCCGCGGGAACGGCCCTCAATGCGATGGACGAAAAATTCTCTTTCGATTCCTCGACCTGGCTCGCCGTACGCTGCTAGCGCCCCTGGCCGTCAAAGACAAGATCATCACGGGGATCGCCGGGGCCGAGTACGGCATACGCGGCTTCATCGACGCCTATTACGCCGAGACGGGCGAGCGCGCTTGGCGCTTCAACACGGTTGCCGGGCCGGGCGAGCCGGGCGCTGAAACCTGGTCGGGCGATTCCTGGAAGACAGGCGGCGCGTCGGTTTGGGTGACCGGCTCCCACGACCCCGAGCTCAACCTCACCTATTGGGGAACCGGCAATCCCGGCCCGGACTACAACGGCGACGTCCGCAAAGGCGACAACCTTTACTCGGACTCGGTCGTGGCGCTCGACGTCGACAGCGGCAAGCTCGAGTGGCACTTCCAGTTCACCCCGCACGACGTTCATGATTTCGACTCGGCACAGGTTCCGGTCCTCGCCGATCTCGAATTCCAGGGCAAGCCGCGCAAGTTGATGCTGTTTCCGAACCGCAACGCTTTCTTCTATGTCTTGGATCGAACCGACGGCGAGTTTTTGCTCGCCAGGCAATTCGCAAAGCAAACCTGGGCGCGCGAGATTGACGACTCCGGCCGGCCCGTTCGATTGCCCGAAACCGCGCCCACCAAGAGCGGCGTCGCCATCTGGCCGGCGGCCTCGGGGGCGGCAAACTGGCACTCCCCGAGCTACAGCCCCGACACCGAGCTGATCTACCTCGCGGCGCGCGAGGGTGGCGAGATCTTTTATACCGCCGCAGCGGTCTACAAGCCCGGCGACTACTTCCTCGGGGGCGAGCACAAGCGACTCACGAGCGAGCCAAACTATGGCGCGGTGCGCGCCCTGGATCCGCGAACCGGGAAGCTACGCTGGGAGTTCGAGCTGATCACTCGACCGTACGCCGGACTGATGTCGACCGCCGGCAACCTTGTATTCGGCGGCACGGACGAAGGTCACGTGCTGGCGTTGAACGCCACGACAGGCAAATTGCTGTGGCGCTTCGCCGCGGGCGGGCGGGTTGTCGCCGCCCCAATCAGCTATCTCAGCCGCGGCAAGCAGCACGTTGCCGTCTCCTCCGGCGGATCTTCCCCCCAGCGGAAGGCTCGTTTGACGGGCTAACTGCTTGGCTTGCTTGGCTTTAACACGTTTGGGGGCGCTTTTAGTGTACCCATGTATTATGCTATTGTATCGTTTATTCATTGTGTTGTTTGTGATATAATATACCCATGTATGTTGAGTCCGTCCCCAATCGCAACTCGCCGCCCGCCGTCTTGCTGCGCGAATCCTTCCGCCAAAACGGCAGAGTCAAAAAACGCACCCTCGCCAACCTCTCCTGCTGGCGCCCCGTCCGCGTCGAGGCCCTCCGGCGCGCCCTCCGCGGCGAGTTCGATCAGCTTCCCGCCACTCCCGTCTGCGGCCCCGTCTTTGGCCTGCTCTTCGCGCTCAAGCAACTCGCCGATGAGCTGGGCCTGACCGCCGCGCTGGGTCGAACGCGGGCCGCCAAACTCGCCTTGTTCCTGGTGCTGGCGCGCCTGGCCCACCAAGGATCGCGGCTCTCGGCCGTGCGCTGGGCCGCCGATCAGGCCGTCGCAGAAGTGCTGGGTCTGGGCGCCTTCGACGAAGACGACCTCTACGCCGCCCTCGATGATCTGAGCGCCCGCCAAGTGAAGATCGAGCAAGCGCTATACCGCCACTACCTCGAGCGCCGCGGAGCCCCGCCCAGCTTGCTGCTCTACGACGTCACCAGCTCGTACTTCGAAGGCCTGCACAACGCGTTGGGCGAGTACGGCTACAATCGCGACGGCAAGCGCGGCAAGAAGCAAATTGTGATCGGACTGCTGGCCGATGACCAGGGCGAGCCGCTGGCGGTGCGGGTGTTTGCCGGCAACCGCAACGATCCGACGACCGTGCCGGATCAGATCCGCATCGTCAAAGAGCAGTTCGGAGTCGAGGAGTTGGTCTTCGTCGGCGACCGCGGGATGGTCAAGAGCAAGGGCAAGCAGGCGCTGGGGGAGGCCGGGCTGCGCTACATCACGGCGCTGACCGATCCCCAGATTCGGCGGCGCTTGAGCGAAGGGGTGCTGCAACTGGAGCTGTTCGCTGAACAAGTCTGCGAGGTCGAAGCCGACGGCGTGCGCTATGTGCTGCGCCTCAACGCGTCCGAAGCCAAACGGCAACGGCAGCGGCTCGAGGACAAGCTGGCCAAGCTGGGAGGCAAGCTCGACCGACGCAACCAGAAAGTCACGGCCTCTTCCCGTTGCGAGCCCGCGGCCGGACTGCGCCAGCTCAAGCCCTGGCTGGCGCGTCACAAGCTGACAGAATTGGTCGAGTTGCGCTTGCAGGGACGTACGCTGGTCGTCGAGCGCCAGCAGGCGGCGATCGAGCAGGCGCTGGAGTTGGCGGGCTGTTACGTGGTCGTGACCGATGTCGCCTCCGAGCGCATGAGCGGCCAAAGAGTGCACGACCATTACGTGAGCCTGCAGCGGGTGGAGCGCGACTTTCGGCAGCTGAAGACGGGCTTGCTCGAGGTGCGGCCGATCTTCGTGCGCAAAGAAAGCCGCACCCGAGGACATGTGTTGTGCAGCATGCTGGCGTTGAAGCTGAGCCGCGAATTGGAACGGCGGATACAAGCGGCGTTTGGCACGACCGACGACGACCCGCACGCGATCACCTTGCCGGACGCGCTGGCGGCGTTGGGGCGACTGTGCCTATTGGAATATCGAGTGGATGAGCAGACCAGCGTCACACGGCTGCCGATTCCCGACGCCCGCCAAACAGAAATCCTCAATGCCAGCGGTTCCGCATCCAATTTCCCTGAGGGTCGGAAACCATTGATTTAGCGGGTGTTTGGGGCTGGGCCTGTGGTCCGAGCAGATTCGCATTCGCGTTGAGGAGTTGCAGCGCAGTTGGTTCTGGTATATTGTATATATATCAGTTATGAAGGCAGCCCCGGCTCGCTCCAGCCTCGCCGATGCCGAGCGTAAGCTGCGCTCCCGCATCGCCCAGCTGGTCCACGGCCGCTGGTTGCTGCATGGCACCGTGGCGCCGCGCCAACGCGTCTGCGGCAAGCCCAACTGTCGCTGCGCCCAGGGTCAACTGCACGCCTCGCTCTATCTGGTGCGCTCGCGCCGGGGAAAGGTGCAACAGCTGTTCGTGCCGCGCAGCTGGGAGCAACGCGTGCGCCAGGCCGTAGCCGACTATCAACAGCTCGAGCGGCTGCTCGAAGAGGTCTCCGAGCGCGAGTGGAAGCGGCTCCAAGACCGCCGGGAGGAGTGACGTTCTTCGACGTCTGATCCAGTACGCGGAGAAGGGTTACGGCCTGCGCAGCCGCCTTCTCGCCGGGGTCTCGGATTCCCGCCCCAAGCCGCGCATCCCCACCCGCGCTGTCGTCGAGTCGACGCTGGCGCTGTTCTGGGCCCGGCTGGGCAGCCTGAACGCTTTGGAAACGCTCGAGGGGGCGCCGTTTTGGAAGAAATGGCTGGGCCGCAAGCTGCCCAGCGCGGACACCATTGGCCGCGTCTACAGCTCGCTCGACACGGCCGTGCTGCGGCAAGCGATTCGGCAGCTGTATGAACGCCTCAAGCGCAACAAGGCCTTGCCCGGCATCGGCGGATTAGGGGTGGCTGTGATCGACGGTCATGAGTCTCACGCCAGCTACCGCCGTTGCTGTGGAGGCTGTCTCGAGCGCCGCATTCAGCGCAGCGACGGCGAACAGCTGCAGTACTATCACCGCCAAGTGACGCTGCAGTTGCTCAGTGACGCGCCCGCCGCCTCGCCATTCAACATCCAAGGCGAACCGCTTCCGCTGTTGCTCGACGCCGAACCGCAACTCCCCGGCGAGGACGAGCTGGCCGCCGCCAAACGTTTGCTCGAACGCGTTCTAGCCGCTTACCCACGGGCGTTTGATGTTGTCTTGGCCGACGCTCTTTACGCCGCCGCGACGTTTGTGAACTTTCTGCTGGCGCACGGCAAGGACGCCGTCATCGTGCTCAAGGACGAGCGCCGCCACCTGTTTCAAGACGTTCAAGGACTGTGGCGAACCCAGCCCCCACAGGCGGGCGAGTATCGCTCACGCGATTGCCAATGGTGGGATCACGAGGGCTTATTATCGTGGCCGCAGGTCGCCCAGCCCTTGCGCGTCGTTCGTTCGGTGGAGACTTGGCGGCGGCGCTCGCAGCTTGACGGCGAGCTCCACGAGCATCAAAGCGATTGGGTTTGGCTAACGACTTTGGGGTCGCGGCAAGTTTCCACGGCGCAGCTGGTGCGCTTGGGCCATCAACGCTGGGACATCGAGAACCGCGGCTTCAACGAGTTGGTCAACGGCTGGCATGCCGACCACATCTACAAGCACGAACCCCACGCCATCGAGACGTTTCTCTCGACGACGTTTCTGGCATTCAATCTCTACCACGCTTTTGTCGCCCGCAAGCTCAAACCGTCGTTGCGGCGCGGCAAACCGCGAGTCTTTTGGGCGCGGGTGATGGCGGCGGAGCTGTATCAGGCGGCCACGGGCCCCTCGCCCTAGCACGCGAGTCGACTCCCCCGCCCACCCCGCGCCTGCCAGTAAGCGGCCCTGCCGCAAGAGCCGCCGGGGTGTCTTTGCCCTGCGATTCCCCACCTATTTCCGGGTCAGGACCGCGTGCGAATCTGCTCGTCCTTCACCCCACGCCCCTAAATCCCTCGATTCCCAACTACTTCCGCCTTCTGACTCAGCCTCGTTGCGGAATCGCTGGTTCTTGATCAGCACAGCCGCGTTGGGAATCACCAGCGTGCCTATGCCATCCTCGTCGGGATAGACCACGCCGACGGGCTTGCCTTCCTGAAAAGCCACGTTGAAGTCGTCCGTGTCGGTGATCCCTACAGCGAAATCGCCGGCCGCCACGCGCCGCCGAACTTCACCATTGGACGAGACGATGGTTCCTCCGTTGGCGATGAATCCTTCGAAGAACGAACGGGCCTGCTCGGGGCCAAGCGCCTGAAACAGCGCCGCCGCATGCATCGAGGTCGTACCGAACAGCGGGTTCGCGATGCAGGCCGTGTTCTTGAAGCGGGGATCGTTGAGGTCCACAATCGACCTGGGCCGCTCGCCCTGAGCGACCAGATCCCTGTTGTAGATCAACACCCGAGCCCTGGCGGAAAACCCCGTCCAGTGACCTTCCGGATCGCTGTAGAGCGCCGGCAGCCCTTCGCCTTGCGGAGACCTGTAGGAAGCGCTGACGCCCTTGGATTTAAGAATTGCGGCGCGTACCGGATCTCCGCTCCAGAAGACATCGGCTCGGGGCCGTGCTCGCTCGGAGATCAGCCGGTTCAGCAGCCCTGTGCTCTTTGTTTCTTCAGTGTCAGGGGCCAATCGAACCCGAATCCCGGTCTCTTGCTCGAACTGCTCCGCGATCGGTCGGGCAAACACCTCATCGACGGAGCAGTACACAACGACTTCGCCGGGCGAGTCCTGGCTCGGCGAACAGCCTGTGGTGGAGAGGACGGCCAACAGTATGGCGGTCGTGACAAACGCCGCTCGCATTGAAGGGCGCGACATGTCGCGCCCCTACACGCGGAAGTAGGGCTTGACGAATTCGTAGGTCCGCTCGAGCGCCTCGCGGTCCTTGGCGTCAAGCGGCTGCTGATTCGGGTTGCGGACCTTCCAGTTGGGGAAGACTCCCCGTAGGTGCAGGACGTAGTTCAGCATCGCCAGCCCGTAGGAGCTCTGGGTTTGTGTGGTGAACAACGTGACCTTCGAGAACATGTCGAGAGCTTCGCCTCGGCGACCCTCCTCCCAGAGCTCCCAAGTGTTGACGTAGAGGTCGACCCAGGATGCCGCGGGCATGTTGCCGGAGACGCCGCGCGCCAGCTCGTCGATCAACATCCGCCCGTGACCGCCGGTGAAGATTTCCGGGGACCCTTCAACCTTGGCGAACGCATCGAGTCGGTCAAGCGAGTCGCCGGCCTCATCCTTGACGAACCGTAGGTTGGGGACATCTTTCATCAGGTCAAGAATGAACTCGACGCTCATGTTGCCGATCGCCTGGATAAACATCGGCAGATCGGTGGAGCCTCCGACCGCCTTGTAGTAGGTCTTGATCTCGTCGAGCTTGAACTCACGCTGGTCGCCCTTGCGCGGCGGCAGGGCGATGATCGCGTCGGGGCGGAGCTTGTCGGCGTGCTTGGTGTACTTCACCGCCGTCTCGGTGTCGCCCGCTTGGACTCCGATGACGACTTTCGGGCTCAGCCCCTTGGACGTCTTCACAATTGTCTCGGCGCCGGTGATGCGCTCATCGAACTCCAAGCGTGCGTACTCGCTGGCAAGTTGGGGCCAGACCATTCCGTGCACGCCGGTTTTGTCGAGGAAGACGGTTTCGGCGGCAAGCGTGTCGAAGTCGACGCCGCCGCTTTCGAGATAGGGCGTCTGCATGATCGGGAAGACGCCCCGGAACTCGTCTCCGGGCTTGGCGGCCAGCGGTAGCGCCCAAGCGGACGCGAGACATTGCAGGAATTGGCGGCGGGTATTCATCGCCGTTTATATTAGCGGACGTGGCGCACGGCTGTGCCGTGCCGCCTTGCAGCTGTGCTGCAAGGTCCGGGTCCGGAGACCTTGCGCCATAGGCTCAGCCGTGCGCCACTACACGATCTCGGCCGGGTTCGAAAGCTTGCCGATCTCCGGGATTTCGATCGTCGTAACGTCGCCGGGCTGGAGCTTGGCATCTTCAGTGACGATAATGCCCGTCCCGGTCAGGATCACCGCCGAGGGCGGCACGTCGTTGCTGCGGAGTAGGTATTCGACCATCTCTTCGAACTTACGGCGCAGCTTATTCGTCGAGCACGATCCCGAAAAGGTCGTCTGGTCGCCGCGAGTGATGGTGCAGGTCATCTCGAGATCGTAGGGGTCGTCGATCTCATCGGGGGTAACAATGACGGGCCCGAGGGCGCAGCAACCCTCGAAGACCTTCGACTGCGGTAGGTAGAGGGCGTTCTCACGCTCGATGTCCCAGGCGGAGACGTCGTTGCCGAGAGTGTAGCCTTGGATTTCGCCAAGCGAATTGATCACGATCGCAAGCTCGGGCTCGGGGGCGGTGAACTTCGAGTCTTGGCGGATGCCGATCGCCTCGCCCGGGCCGACGCAAACCCGGTCGGTCCCCTTGAAGAAAATCTCCGGGCGATTCTCGACCTTGTGGACGTAGGCGTACATGCCGTCGCTGGTGCCGATTTCGTCGTCCCGGAACTCGGCGCTAGGGGCGTAGGTGCAGCCGCAAGCCCACACTTCGCTCGGGAGCACGGGGATGATCGGCGACGATTCGCTAATTTCATCCGAAGCCAGCGCATCGGCGATCTCGGCGAGTTGTTTCCCCGAGGCTTCGGCTTGCTCGATCAGCGAGTCGACAGTTTGGTTGGGGATGAGGCGGTTTTGGCCGTCCTCGACAATGGCGGCGCACAGGAAGCCGTCGGGCGTGCGTACTTGGGTGAGTTTCATAAGGACAGCCTTCAGGACCCAGGAGCCTATTCTAATCGGGAACGGCCTACGGCGTCGCGAGCAATCGGGGCGCGCCGAGCGATCCGTTGGCTCTACGCTAGCCGACTAGCGGAGATCTAACAGGGATAGGCTTGTGACGGAGTGCTGACAATTGTGCCTTTTTGGGGAAACGAAGGAGGCCGCCGTTGCTGAGCCCTGCACCCAACGGGTTCGGCGCGACGATCCCCAATCACGCTAACTGGAAAGAATGGAGCGACCTGGGGCCACACCTCTACGACGCGAGCAGGGGCCGCCGAAGCAACCAGACACACATGCTCTTGGCCAATATCCTCGAGCAGCTCGGAGACCCGGCGGCTGGCAGGAGACAGCCCGAACGTATAGGCGCTAGCGACGTACGGTCGAAACGTCGCATAGATCGCGTTTGCCCATCTAACCCTCACTGCCTCGCTGGAGATAATCCGGCGCCAATAGACCTTGTTCAACGAGCGCGGCAGGTTCTACTAAGAATCTGGCTACGAGAAACTTCGCCCTAAGGTATGCAGCACTACCTTCCCTCTCAGCAATTTCTAACTCGAAGCGACCTCGAACCGTGTCTCGTCGCCTAGCATCTGGAAGACCTTCGATTTGTCGGTTCAAGTAGTCAGACAGTTTCTTTTCACGTTGGTCGACGTTCCTGCACCAACGTTCGCAGTCACTTATTAGTCGAAGTGGATCGAGCCAACTATGCTGCCGATAAACTTGAGGAACCAGGTTTTCGTTGTACGCGAGTAGCTCGGCCAAAGAATAATGATCGAGGATCTGCCGGGCGCAAAATTCGCGGCGATGCAGCTCGTCTTCGAGCTCCCTAATGTCTTCACGGTATCGCCTAAACAACTCCTTCGCCCGTTTGGCGTTTCTGGTCTTTCCGTAGAGCCTTTGCAGTTCATCCTCTAGTGCGTCCAGGCCGTTGCAGTATGCAAGTATCGTTACTGTGCGGCTGATGTCGGAGCCGTCGTCACGCTCGACAATGATGGCCTTGTCAACCCACTCGAGAAACGCTTCATAAACTCGCTCCAAGCCGAGCAGGAGTGATCCGCGGGACTCAAGATACCTCGAGCTCGCTGCTAGCGGGCCCGCTATCGCCGCCGTTAGGACCCAGCCGTGATCATCCAGGGCTACGATCTCTGATTGCCACGCCCAGAGGTAGAGAGATGCTACTAGCACCAAGTTGCCGACGGCAAGAAACCAGAAGCCCCTATACGAAATCACTGTACTGAAGGGCATCTGTCGCTCCCTAATCAAATACACTGCAGAGAATCCAAGAACGCTTGCGGCGAGCAGCATGAGAGAAGTCGCTAGGTCCGACCTGCTTTCCCTCGATTTGAACAGACCGACCACTTTCTCAACAAAACCCACCTCGGACCACAGTTCATCGTTGTCGTCGGGCTCCCGTACCTGGAGGTCCGTATCCATGTACAGCATTTTCAGAGTAGATCCGATCTCGCCTTCACCGGTTTTGAACTTTCTTGCCTCTTCAGCGAGCATCGTTCTAAGCAAACGTCTTGCCACAGTGACCTCGCGATCTGCCAGGTACCTGTAGGACTTGGGTCGCAAGGTCGTAGGAGACGGAGAACAATTCGTCACAGGCCCCACTCCCGGGCGCTTCGTTCTGTCGGTCGGGACATTGGTTGTGATCAGCACCCAGGACGCTGGCGAACAACACCCCGCCGATAGGCTTCGCAACTCCTCGAGGATCTACTGTGGTAAAGAGCAGGGGCTTGCGATAAGGCTTGGCTCGTTTCGACAATGCGTCGACGACAACGGGGAGCCTGTTGGGCGGTATGAACGCAGCAACGGATTCAACACCGATTTCAGCTACAAGTTCCTGGACCGCGTCTTGGAGCTGATCCGCCGGCGCGCCCTTGTCGACCATTTGGGAATACATTGCCAAACCCGACGGCGTTGCTTGATCGTCCTCTGTAACCAAGAATGAGTTAGCTGTCATCCGCGCGAAGGCACTGTCGGCGATTATGAGCCCAATGGAACCTATCCCATGGTTGGTTACGAGTCGACGAATGGCTGCTGCGCGCTTTGCGGAAGTCACCGCGAAAGTGTAGAACTGGTCGTCGTGCTCCCCACGAACATCCTCTACTCCCTGGACGGTCGGGCTCACCACTGGCGCGTGGCTCTCCTCGTCCTTAAGGATTTGTTGGGCGTCTGTAAAAGCGTCGGTGTCGGTTGGGCCGATGACTGCACTGACGCAGGGATTCTTGGCGATCTGTTCGAGGTAGTTTGCCGCTGTCCGATAGTCCTCATCAGGGTAGACGCACTGGCGAACAGAGACCTTTGGTCCGATGCCTTTGCCCGGTTTCATCGCTTCCAATGCAGCGGCCACACCACGGTGCACGTTGGCGTCTTGCTCAGCGTGCACGACTGCTAGAATCGACTCACCACAATGCTCGCCTGTCTCCTGCAGGCTTTCGAGTCTAAGTTCACAACTCCCATTCTGGGCCAATAGCGGGTCTCTCTCAGCACTGCCAACCAGAGCTAGCGCGCCGAGTATGATATGCAACCGAAACCGAATCAGCTTTGGCTTAGTTAGGGAGTCATTGACACAGATTGAGTGTTCGGAGTGGTCTGCCATCGTCTGCCTCATCCTCGGAGCTGCGACGGACCATGCTTCGAGCTGGTTGAGTAGCCCGTCCGCCTTGCGACTCGTCAGTCTTCCAAGTCTCATTTGCACAGTTCCCTGTCATAATACGCGTGTTTTTCTACCCCTGGGGGCCGCTGCGACTGAGAAAAACGCACGACCAGACAACCAGCCAAGAGCCAGGTCGGTCAGGTCCCGCCTAATGGGGGGCTTTATGGGACGGGCTTATGGCGTCGCCATGTGCAGCGTTTCGTACGGAGCCGCCGAGATCCAGCGATTGCCGAAGTGGTCGTAGCCGTAGGTCCGGCTCCAGGTCGTTGCCGCGTTGTACTGCTCCGAAGCCGACTGGATGCGATTCACCTGATCATAAGTATAGGTCTGCGTCCAGGAGTAGGCCGAAGCAGCGTCGGCCTTGGCTGAGATCGTCTGGCCGACGATGTCGCCGTTGTTGCTCGGGTCGGCGAGTGTGGTCGAAGGACCACACTTTTCGGGATAGTCGTACTGATTATAAAAGACTTGCGAGTTCGGTGGCTGTCACCAAACTCCTGTCACCAAACTCCTCCAAACTCCCGCCAAACTCCCGAAATAAACGGTGTGGGTGTAGGGGCGAGGCATGCCTCGCCCGCTTTGCACCTGTGGTCCACAATTAATTCACACCTTCCAGCCCCCGAATCCAAAGAGAGGCCGCGGTCATACATGATTCCAGACGCAGCCAAGCAGGCGTTAGAAGCGATTCAACAGCAGAGCGCCGACGCCCTGTAGGCGATGCAATCAAGCAGGCGGCGGGCGGTCGTCCTGCGGCAGGACCGCATCCGTGGCACGAACATTCTCGAACGCTGATCGAAGCATCAGCGCTGCCGCATACAGCACCACCACGATGACCAGCCAGCGGACGGCGGACAGCGGTAGTGATTTCACCGCGAAGGCGGCAGGCGGAACGCCCAGCAGCCCGCCGGCGGCCAGTCCTACAGTGGCCGCGGCAAGATGGGCTCGGCGCCGCAGGAAACGGGCGCTAGCCACCGGCATCAAGAAAGCGGACGATCCCATCATGATGGGAAACGCGGCGGCCGGGTCCATGCCCAGCAAACTCACCAGGATCATGCAGGGCGCATAGAAGCCAACGCCAAGCGTGCTCACCGCCCCGAAGAGAAAGTTGCCCGTCATACCGACTGCCAGGCGTCCCCCTTCGAGCCGCAGTGAGTCTCCTCCGAGAGGGAAAAGTTCCATCTGACTCATGAACATGGCGGCTACCGCAAGTAGCAAGGCCGCCCCCAGGCCGATCTGCACCGCTCTGCGCGCCAGCTTCGCGACCAGTCCGGCGCCGAACCAGGCTCCGATCACGGCAGCGACGATCATCAGAACCAAGGTCGTGACCTCGACTTCGACGATCGAGATGTAGATGAATGCTTGCACTATGACGGGCAGCGTATGACCGACGTTGAGCGTGCCGGGAATCAGCCTGTCGGGAACCATCCGCCAGAACTTGAAGACGGAAGTCGTGGTGGCGAAAGAGCCAATCCCCAACGTGTCGAAGAAGTTGGTGACGAAACCGGTTGCAAGATGAGCGATCGACGGCTTCGGAAAGACGCCCGGCTCCGAGCCGCTACTTGTGTCGGGAATCCGGCGGAGCGACGTCAGCAGTCGAGTCAAATAAAACACCGTGAACCCACCCAATGCGAGGAACACGAATTGCTTGGCTGTCATCCGCGCCGTATCCTTCTCTCGAATCGCACCACGAGAACGTCGCCCGGTTCGGCGACCTCTACCGTGGAGTGAACCCCAAGCGTGAGACAGTCGAAATCGGGACAGGTTACGATTCACCGCAAAACGCTTGCCTTCTTCGCTGTATCGTCGCACGCTGGTCCTAGCCGGGGAAGCGGAAGCGGGCTCTGCTGGAGAGCAACCCGCCAAGGAATACCCGGCCGCAAACTCATCAAGACGATGAGCGCCGGGGGCGGCCGCCAAGGTCGCTCCCGGCTTCTCCAACGCCGGCGATGTCTCCCTGCCCGCCCAGGGCCCATCGGATTGATAGATTTGCCTATGCCTCTCAAAACTCATACTTCGGATTCCTCGCTGCTGTTGCCGCCGGCCGCGCCAGCGCTTCAAACTCCGCCGGCGGACGATATCCCAACGCCGAATGCAGCCGGCGTTGGTTGTAGATCTCATCAATGAACTCGCCGATCGATGCGCGCGCCTCGTCAAGCGTGCGATAACGCTGCAACCAAACCTCCTCCGCCTTCAACGTCTTCATGAAACTCTCCGCCCGCGCGTTGTCGTAGGGGTTGCCGCGGCGGCTCATCGAGATGATCGCGCCGTGCTGCTCCAGCAGCTCGACATAGGCGCTCGAAGCGTACTGTACGCCTTGGTCGGAATGATGCATCCACCCCGCGGCAGGGCGTCTGAGCTCGAGCGCATCGCGCAACGCCCCTACAGCCAGCTCAGCTTTGAGCGTCGTCCCCAGCCGCCAGCCGACCACGCGTCGCGAGTAGGCGTCCAACACCACGGCGAGGTAGACGAACGCCTCGCGCAAGCGAATGTAGGTGATATCGGATTGCCACAACTGATCGACGCCGTCCACATTCAGGTGCGCCGCTAGATTCGGATAAACAGGTAAGAAGTGGTTCGAATCCGTTGTTAGCACGAAGCGCCGCTTGAGTACCGCCAGCAAGTTGTCCTTACGCATCATCCGCAGGACCTTTTTGTGATTGACGAGGAAGCCTTGGCGGCGCAGCTCGGCCGTCACGCGGCGGTAGCCGTAACGACGATTCTCGAGCGAAATCCGCTGCATGCGGTCACGCAATTCCATGTCGCACTCGGCGGGCGACGACACGGCGAGCCGGCGATAGAACCCGGCGCGATTCACGCGTCCGAGCTCGCAGGCGTGTTCGACGCTGAGCGAGCCTTTGGCGCTGATCTGCTCGACGATGGAGTAGATCCGCTCGCGCCACCGGCGTCGTTGGTCGGGGCTGCGAGGTTCAAGGCGCGAAAGGCTTGTCCGAAAAAATCGAGCTCTGCGGCTTGTTTGCCGAGCAGTCGTTCGAGCTCTGCGATGCGTTCGTCGCGCGGATCGCGAGGGATCTTGGGCGGCGCCGAGCGGCCGGGTTTCGGCCGGCCTCGCCGCCGGCTCAAGCCGTTGACGCCTTCCTGGCGATAGGCGTCCCGCCAGCGGTACAGCAGGCTGCGCTTGACGTCCAACTCGCGGCTTAGCGCTGTGCCGCTCTGGCCGGCTAGGAGCCGCCTGGCGGCGGCTTCCTTGAACTCCACCGTGAACTCCCGCGGCTTGCGCGGCTTGAGACTTTCCATCCTGGACTCCTTTCCATTCGCTGAAATTCGTCCCGAATTTCAATGTCTCATTTTTAGGGTTCACTCCACTTTGGTCTCTTGCTGAGCCTCAACATGTTGGTCGAGACTCCGGCAGGGTTCGACTACACAGGATCGGACTGCCGCGGTTGGCTCCATGAAGCCGGTTTCAGAGAAACCAGGGTCGACCACCTGGCGGGTCCTGATTCCATGGTTCTTGGGATCAAGTAGAAGAAACCTGAGAGGATCTAGGAATCATGAGACTCGACAGAAGAAGTTTCGTTAAGACAGCCGCTGTCGCCGGCGTTCTCGAGGGAGCGAGTCTTGGCCGCAGTGCCGCTGCCCAACCCGAGGGAAAGAGAATGCGGGTCACGGCCTTTCCTCGGGCCGTTGGAGCAGATCCATCCCCATTGTCCGAGGCAGCCTTCCGCCATGTTCGTCAGATGGGCGTCCGCGACATTCGAATCATCTCTGCCTGGGTGCCCGGATACAGCCGAGACGGCGAGATGGATCTGGACGAGCTGCTGCGGGTCAAACGCTCTGCCGAAAGCAACGGCCTGAAGATCGGCGCTGTCTATCTACGCAAGGTGGACACGGCCAACCTCCTGCTGGGCCGGCCCGGCTGGAAGCTGGAGTTGGAGAAGATCTCCAGGACCATCGGGCGCCTGGGGAAAGCGGGAATACCGGTTCTGGAGCACAGCCTTCTCCTTTCCAGGGTCATCCGGGACGTCTTCGAGCTACCCCTGCCCGGCCATCAGCGCGTCCCCGAGGGAAGAGGCGGAGGGCGGGTGGCCAGGTTCGACGGAACCGGGACCGAGGAAAGCGGCCTGCCTGCCGGTTCGGTCTCCGCCGATCAGATGTGGGAGCGAATCACCCGCTTTCAAGAGCACTGCATCCCGGTGGCGTCTCAAGCCCGCGTCCACGTGGCCTGCCATCCGGATGATCCACCCTCGGCCCGCTACTGGGGGGTCACCCAGGCGCTCAATACCAAGGAGGGGCTGGACCGACTCATCCAGATCGTCCCCAGCGAGTACAACGGTCTTCTGCTTTGTCTGGGGACCATGCAGGAGTCGGGGGCCGATGTGCTGGATCTGATCCGCCATTTCGGGAGCAAGCGGAAGATCTTCGACATCGATTTTCGAGCGGTTCGGGGAACCGTCCCCAACTATGACGAGGTTTTTCTGGATGAAGGGGATCTGGACATGTGGAAGGTGGTCCAGGTCCTGAAGGATGTCGGCTATCAGGGGACCCTGGAGCCGGACCATGTCCCCGGCTTCACGGCCGATGTAAGGGGCGACCTCATCTCCTACGCCTGGGCGATAGCCTATATCAAGGCCCTGATCGCCGCCGCCTATGGAGAGAGGGTTTGAGAACCTGATCTAGTGTAGTGCGCCAGCCAGATTGCAACTTATTGTCGGACGTCTTCGAGCCCCGTCAGGGGCGGCATAACAGTAGCCCCCAGCGCAAGCTGGGGGTGTTGATAGTCTACGAGCCTCCTCCGCCTCTTCCGAGCCCTTGTATTCGCGCTCGGCGGCGCGAATACAAGGGCTCGGAAGACAATACAAAGGGACCCGCCGGTCCTATTTCCCCCAGCTTGCGCTGGGGGCTACGGTTATGCCGCTCCTGAAGGAGCTTCGGGCTCCGATTATCCAGAAGCCGGTCTGGAGAATATGTTACGGGATTAGTGACGACCTACACTAGCATTTTCAGCGCTTGGAGTCGTAGAGATCATGAATCTGATGAATCTGATGGACTGCCTTCTTCCAGCTGAAGCGGCGGCCTTGGTGTCGACATGCCTGCCTCGATTCCGCTCTTCGAGATGGGTTTTCGTAGACGCGACCGAAGGCCTCCACGATGCTGTCGGCCTCTTCGGGATCGAAGTATTCCGCCGTATAGGCAGTGGCGGGCGAGCATGCGGAGTTGAACTATGATGACCAACAAATGCTCGCCCCCGAACCGAGGTGAATGAATGAACAGTTTTCTTCAGCAAGCGACTAGCGTTTGTATCTTGCTTGCCGCGATTGCCTCCGCGCCATTGGCGCCCGCTCTCTACGCCGAGCAACCAAACATCGTGTTCATCATTTCCGACGACCACGACAACGAGCACCTGGGTTTCATGGGCGCCACGATCGTGCACACGCCGAATCTCGATCGGTTGGCCGAGGCGGGGACGGTGTTCACCCGCGCGCACCTGCCGATGTCGCGCTGCCATCCGACGCTGGCCAGCTTTCTCAGCGGCCGTTGGCCTCATCAGACAGGCGTCTACCACAACTTCGGAACGAAGAAGCTCGACCCGACGAACTCGTTGCCCAGGCTCTTGAAAGACGCCGGCTACGCGACCTACGTCGAGGGCAAGTACTGGGAAGGCGATCCCAGAGGAATGGGCTTCACGCATGGCACGGGCGAATCGGCGAACACGTTCGTGCGCGAGGGACAGGCCGATCTGTTCAGGTTCATCGACGAGGTTGGCGGGCGAAAACCGATGTTCATCTGGTGGGCGCCCAAGATTCCGCACCTGCCCCACAATCCACCCGAAGAGTACCTCGCGTTGTTCGACAAGCAAGAGATCCCCGTGCCTCGGTGGATTGGCAAAGATCGTCGGGAATCGTTCCTCGAGAAAGAACACGTCAGCATGGCGATGGAGGCGTGGCTGGACGACGGAATCGGCAAGCTCGAAAACAAGCTCCGCCAGAAGGGAGTCTACGAAAACACCATGTTCGTGTTTGTCATCGACAACGGCTGGTCGAATGGCTTGGTCTCGAAAGGTTCGCCGTTTGAGAAAGGCGTCCGCACGCCGGTGTTCTTCAGCTGGCCCGCCAAGATCAAAGGCGGGCAGCGTTTCGATTATCTGACCAGCACTCTGGACATCTATCCGACGATTCTCGATTACGCCGGCGCGAAGACGCCCGCTTCCGCGGCGGGGAACAATTTGCGGCCGATAATCGACGGCAAGACAACCAAGAATCGCGAGCGCCTGTTCGGCGCGATCTACTCGGCGTTTGTGACGGAGGGCGACGAGCGTCCAGAGCGAGACATCTACGCGCTTTACGTCCGCGACGAGCGATGGAAGTACATGTTCTTTGTGCAGGACGTCGTTGAATCGCGCAACCGAAACTACTTCCGCATCCAATGGATCGAGACGGACTATCCAACGCGGCGAACCGGCGCCGAAGACCTGTACGACCTCCAAGCCGATCCGACCGAGAGAACCAACCTGGCCGCGAAACCCGAACACGCCCAGCGGTTGGCCGAGATGCGCAAGGCCGTGCTCGCATGGTGGAGGGAAACCGGCGGCAAACCGATCGACGCGTTGGCGAAGCATTGAGAGACCGAACAATCATTCGCCCAGTTGGCCAACCCCGCCGGAAACTCGCTCATCTCGCCTGCCGCGTGAGCGTCGCGTTGATCGCGAGCTTGGTCGATTCCAGCTCGTAACCGAAGTCAGGGAAGTTGTAGATCGCGCCGTTGAACGTGACCGCGACCCGCCCATTGGCTGAATCCATTGGCTGGCGGCCCGCCGCGCTCAAGTCGAAGACCGAAAGCCGCTGATGCCCCAGTGTCGCCGTAGCCCAACTCTCGATTCCCGAGTCGTCCGGGCCGCGGTGAGCCACGGCCAGCAGGTCGGCCAGAACAACTTCTTGATCGACGGTGTCGACAATAACTCGACGATCATGGGCCAGCAAGACCGCAAGGCGCAGGCGATGATTCCGTCGATGGACGCCGTCCAGGAATTCAAGATTCAAACCAGCAACTACTCGGCCGAGTACGGCCGCAACGCCGGCGCGGTGGTCAACGTGACGATTCGCGGCGGTACGAACCAGTTCCACGGCAGCGTTTACGAGTTCATGCGAAACGACTACTTCGACGCCCGCGAAGCCTTCGGGCGCAACGACCGCGACGGCGACGGCAAGGCCGATCCTGCCGTCTTACGCCAGAACCAGTTTGGCGCCACCTTCGGCGGGCCGATCAAGAAGAACAAGGCCTTCTTCTTCGCCAGTTGGGAGGCCTGGAAGCTGCGCAAGGCGCAGTCGGACTTCCAGATCGTGCCGACCCCGGCCGAACGCTCGGGCGATTTCAGCCAGACGGCGAACTTGGGCAATCTCAAGGATCCCCTCGGCGACGTGTTCGCGAATAAGACGATCCCGTCGGCGCGGTTTGATTCATCGTTTAACCAACTGGCGGACTTGTACCCAGCCCCGAACTTCGCCGACAACACCCGGCGGAACTTCGTCAACAACCCCCCGTGGACGACCGACCGGGATCAGCTCGATTTCCGCTACGACCACACCTTCTCGGCCAACGACAACTTCTTCGTGCGCTACAGCCATTACCGCTACGACAACCTTCGCGCTGCTCCGCTGCCGGGGCTCGCGAGGGGCAGCGTCGGTAACGACCGCAGCTTAGACGACAACGACGGCGATCACCTGGCCTCTTCTTGGACGCACGTCTTCTCGCCCACAATGATCAACGAAGTACGCGTGGGCTACAAGTGGTTGAAGGTCAACAAGGTTCAAGACGCCCCTCCGCAATCGGAGCTCAACGCCCAGTTCGGACTCAACGGTCTCAACGAAGATCCGTCGATCCTAGGACTGCCGCGCTTCCAGTTGACCGGAGGTTTGGCCCACGCCGGTCTGGGCGGCAGCCCCAACCTGCCGAACGGCAAGGTCAGCCAGACCTGGCAGTTCGTCGACAACCTCACCGTCATTCGGGGCAACCACAGCCTGAAGATGGGGGCCGATCTGCGGCACGACTTCGCCGACATCCTGGGCTCTCAGCAGGCCACCGGGACGTTTCGCTTCAACGGCCGTTACACGGGCATCGCGCTCGGCGACGGTCTGCTCGGCTGGGTCGACCGGGGCCAGTCGGGAACGACGATCGACGCGAACATGAACTTCGACAGTTACATGTTCTACTTCCAGGATGACTGGAAGATCACCCCGAAGTTCACCCTAAACCTGGGTGTGCGCTACGAGCTGACGACGCCCTACGTCGAGCAGGACGACCGCATGAACCGGGTCGAGTTCGACGCCGGTTCGGACTTCGGCCGAATCATCCGCGCCGGAGAGCTCGGCGACGGCACGGCGGATCGGGCGCTGATCAGCTTCGACAAGAACAATTGGGCCCCGCGCATCGGCTTCGCCTGGCAGCCCGGCGCCAATTGGACGGTCCGTTCGAGCGGCGGCGTCTTCTACGGCGGCTCGCAGGGCCTGGGGGCCAGCGCGCGCATGCTGCGCAACTTCCCGTTCGTGGCTGCCGTCTCGGCTCGAGGCAGCGGGTCCGCTCCCGTCTTTTTGCTTCAAGACGGCTTCCCGTCCGACTTCTTGGGCGATCTGAATGCGCCCGTCACCTCGGTGGACGATCTGCCGAGAAACTCGGTGATGCGCACCTGGTCGAAGGAGTTCCCGATGCCGCAGGTGTACCAGTGGAACTTCAGCGTGCAGCGTCAGCTCAATGACACGATGGTGTTGACGACGGCATACGTGGGCTCGTCTTCGACGAACGTCCAGTACTCCTACAACATCAACGCGCCGGGGATCGGCCCGTCGAACACCGAACGCCAACGCCGGCCGTTCTTCGAGTCGTTGAACGGGGTGACCTACCGCACGCCCGCGGCGCACGCCTCCTATCACGGACTGGAAACAACCCTGACGAAGCGCTTTTCGAAGGGGTTCACATTCACCAGCGCCTATACCTGGTCGCGCTCGATAGCCCAGACGAAGGAGCTGTTCGTCGGCGGCGATAACACCACCGCGCAGGATGTCACTTGCTTGGCCTGCGAGCGCGGACCTTCCACCAACGACACCAATCACCGCTATGTGAACAGCTATATCGTGGACCTGCCGTTCGGCCGCGGACAGAAGTACCTAAATAGCGGCGGTGTGGTCAACGCCATCTTCGGCGGCTGGCAGATGACCGGCATCCTCAGCATGCAGGCGGGTCAGTTTTATGACCTGACGCTGGCCAACCCCACCGCGAATCTCGGCACCAACGGCGTGGGCGCCTGGCGTCCGAACGTCATCGGCGAGCACCGACTGAGCAATCCGACGCCCAACTTGTGGCTGAACCCCGCGGCGTTCGAACGTCCGTTGGACGCCAACGGCAACCCGACGTTCGGGAACCTGGGGCGCAATTCACTTCGAGAAGGCGGCATCTTCAACTGGGATGTCGGTTTGATGAAGAACTTCCAACTCACCGAGCGGGTCCGGCTGCAGTTCCGCTGGGAAGCCTTCAACGTCACCAACCATCCGTCGTACGGGACGCCGAACACGAACCTCTCGAGCCCGGACGTCGGAAAGATCACCAGCACGCTGGGTCTGCCGCGTCAGCAGCAGCTCGGACTGCGGGTGAGCTTCTAAGACTCAGAGGGTTAGGTAAATCGCACAAGACTTGTTCGAAAGCTTTGACGCTTATCGTCGCGCTGCTCGCTTTGACGCTGCCGGCCTTCGGTCGGCAGTCGATCGCTGAACGGAACCGTAACCGACAACACCGGCGCCGTCATCGTCGGCGCTGACGTCGTTCTGCTCAACATCGACACGGGCGGGGCTGAATTGTGCAATAAAGCCGTCGCCCGAACCGCCGCCGTAGGCCGCCTGAAAAGGCTCGACCGTCGGGAGACCCATGCTGGAGCTGAATCCCCCGATTACAATAGCGCCGGCGGGGCCGAACTCGATGTCGCTCGGCACGTCCGACGGATCTTCCCCCCAGCGGAAGGCTCGTTTGACGGGCTAACTGCTTGGCTTGCTTGGCTTTAACACGTTTGGGGGCGCTTTTAGTGTACCCATGTATTATGCTATTGTATCGTTTATTCATTGTGTTATTTGTGATATAATATACCCATGTATGTTGAGTCCGTCCCCAATCGCAACTCGCCGCCCGCCGTCTTGCTGCGCGAATCCTTCCGCCAAAACGGCAGAGTCAAAAAACGCACCCTCGCCAACCTCTCCTGCTGGCGCCCCGTCCGCGTCGAGGCCCTCCGGCGCGCCCTCCGCGGCGAGTTCGATCAGCTTCCCGCCACTCCCGTCTGCGGCCCCGTCTTTGGCCTGCTCTTCGCGCTCAAGCAACTCGCCGATGAGCTGGGCCTGACCGCCGCGCTGGGTCGAACGCGGGCCGCCAAACTCGCCTTGTTCCTGGTGCTGGCGCGCCTGGCCCACCAAGGATCGCGGCTCTCGGCCGTGCGCTGGGCCGCCGATCAGGCCGTCGCAGAAGTGCTGGGTCTGGGCGCCTTCGACGAAGACGACCTCTACGCCGCCCTCGATGATCTGAGCGCCCGCCAAGTGAAGATCGAGCAAGCGCTATACCGCCACTACCTCGAGCGCCGCGGAGCCCCGCCCAGCTTGCTGCTCTACGACGTCACCAGCTCGTACTTCGAAGGCCTGCACAACGCGTTGGGCGAGTACGGCTACAATCGCGACGGCAAGCGCGGCAAGAAGCAAATTGTGATCGGACTGCTGGCCGATGACCAGGGCGAGCCGCTGGCGGTGCGGGTGTTTGCCGGCAACCGCAACGATCCGACGACCGTGCCGGATCAGATCCGCATCGTCAAAGAGCAGTTCGGAGTCGAGGAGTTGGTCTTCGTCGGCGACCGCGGGATGGTCAAGAGCAAGGGCAAGCAGGCGCTGGGGGAGGCCGGGCTGCGCTACATCACGGCGCTGACCGATCCCCAGATTCGGCGGCGCTTGAGCGAAGGGGTGCTGCAACTGGAGCTGTTCGCTGAACAAGTCTGCGAGGTCGAAGCCGACGGCGTGCGCTATGTGCTGCGCCTCAACGCGTCCGAAGCCAAACGGCAACGGCAGCGGCTCGAGGACAAGCTGGCCAAGCTGGGAGGCAAGCTCGACCGACGCAACCAGAAAGTCACGGCCTCTTCCCGTTGCGAGCCCGCGGCCGGACTGCGCCAGCTCAAGCCCTGGCTGGCGCGTCACAAGCTGACAGAATTGGTCGAGTTGCGCTTGCAGGGACGTACGCTGGTCGTCGAGCGCCAGCAGGCGGCGATCGAGCAGGCGCTGGAGTTGGCGGGCTGTTACGTGGTCGTGACCGATGTCGCCTCCGAGCGCATGAGCGGCCAAAGAGTGCACGACCATTACGTGAGCCTGCAGCGGGTGGAGCGCGACTTTCGGCAGCTGAAGACGGGCTTGCTCGAGGTGCGGCCGATCTTCGTGCGCAAAGAAAGCCGCACCCGAGGACATGTGTTGTGCAGCATGCTGGCGTTGAAGCTGAGCCGCGAATTGGAACGGCGGATACAAGCGGCGTTTGGCACGACCGACGACGACCCGCACGCGATCACCTTGCCGGACGCGCTGGCGGCGTTGGGGCGACTGTGTCTATTGGAATATCGAGTGGATGAGCAGACCAGCGTCACACGGCTGCCGATTCCCGACGCCCGCCAAACAGAAATCCTCAATGCGTTGGGGGTTTCGCTGCCGCACAAGTAACCTGTAGACAGACGCCGATCGCCCGATCCATCCCATAACCGACGCGAATTCAGGAAGTTGGCGGCGAAACTCTGCTCGCTGGCGGGGGGAAGATCCGTCCGACCTGCTACCGCCCAGGTACGAAGACCAGACGACAGCGTCTCCGGCCGGGTTGATCTTGGCGGCGAACGCATCGATCGCTCCGGCGAAAGTGGTCTGGAAAGCGCCGTCGGTCACCGGGAAGTCCACCGAGTCGGTGGGGCCCGATACGTAGATGTTTCCCAGTGTATCGACGTCGATCCGGCTGACCAGCTCGGCTTGCTCCGGCGACATGTAGGCGGGAGTACCTAAGGTAGTGCCGCTCTTGGTCAGCCTAGTTCGATCCGCCACGGCTGCCAGGCCGAAGTCCATGATCTTCACCCGGCCGCGCCGATCGAGCATTACGTTAGAAGGCTTGATTGTCCCGATGGACGACGCCTTGCTCGTGCGCTTCTTGAAGTCCTTCGGCCATCTGGGTAGCGATGTCCAGAGCTTGTTCGAGTGGTAGCGGGCGTTCTCTGATCTTGTCTGCGAGAGACGGCCCGTCGATGAACCTAAAAACGGTAGCTCAATTGTTAAGCAATTGCCCGGTCAGCCTCAAGTGAACAGCTTCGACAAGCGCTCGACCTCGCCTGGTTTCGAATCGAAGAGGTTCTGATTCTCGAAGGGGTCGGCCTCGCGGTCGTAGAGGCGCGGCTCGCCGTAGCCTTCGACGAGCTTGTAGCGATGGTCTTGGGCGAATCGCCAAACGCCTGAGCTGATGGTTAGCGATGAACGCGAATACTCGCGGTGTCGGTCGTTGACGTTCTCGAGAATCGGTCTGAGCGATTGCCCGTCTTGGTGCTCGAGCTCGCCTGCCTCGCCGTAGTCCATGAAGGTGGCTGTGAGGTCGATTAGACTGGCCTGGGCATCGCTGTCGAATCCCTGGCGTATGCCCGGACCGGCGGCGACCAGCGGCACTCCGGCGGACGGGTGGAAGGGGTAGGTCTTGCTCCATAGCGAATGGTCGCCGAGCATCTCGCCGTGGTCCGACGAGTAGACGATGATGGTGTTGTCGAGCTCGCCGCGCTCTTTGAGCTTTTCGACGTAGACGCCCAGCCAGCGGTCGATGTTCTCGATCATCGCTGCGTAGTTCTGGCGGATGCGGATGTGCTGTTCGGCTGGGAAGGGCCCCGAGTAGTTGTTGGGCTGCTCGAAGTTGTCGATCACGCGGTCGGGCCCGCGGTACCGCTGCTCCATGTTGACGGTGATGTCCATGGGCGGATGGGGGCCGACGAAGTTGATGACCAGATGCCAGGGCTTGTCCTCAGGCGCGCGGTCGAGTAGTTCGAGGCCGTTGCGGGCGATCCAGTTGTCGCAGTAGGCCTCGTCGGGCAGAGCCACGGGCTTGGTCTCGCCCCACCAGGTTTCTTTGGCGAGCAATTCGTCGAGGCCGGTTTTGTCCTCGCGAGCGATGAGGTTGTTCCACTTGACGACGCCCAAGCGGTCGAGCTCTTTGGCCCAGACTTCGCCCAGGGGTGGATCGAGGGACTCGAGGTACGCGAAATAAGGGTCCTTGGGACCCAGCGGCGCCCTCCGAAAGGAGGCGCCGCCGGCGTTTTTACCGGCGTTGTCAATCATGTCGGAAAAGCCCAGCGGCTCCATGCTGCCTTTGCCGTCGACGCCCCAGGCGCGGTCGACCTTGCGCAGGTCGAGCTTGCCGCAACCCATCACGTGGTAGCCGCTTTCGCGTAGGGATTTGTAGTAGCTTCCCTGCTCCATCGGATAGTTTTGTCCGTTGTCGATAACGCCGCAGCGTTCGTAGCGGCGGCCAGAGGCGAGGCAGGCGCGTGAGGGGCCGCAGACGGGGGAGTCGACGACGGCGTTCGAGAACGACACGCCGCGGTTGCGTAGGGCGGATAGGTTCGGCGTCGGGACGGGGACCGACGAGTTCCATTCGACCCAGTCGGAGCGGTGCTGGTCGGGGAAGAAGAAGAGGAAGTTCGGGCGGTCGGTAGTGCGGGGACCGGGGGTGGTCTGGCAGGCGGCGAGGGCGGTTAGGCCTCCGGTGGCGGCGAGGAAGTCTCTTCGAGTCGGTTGCATCGCGGGGCCAGTATAGACCGGATGAGGAATTGATGCGGTGAACAACAACTCCATGAGCCCCGAACGCAAGTGAGTGGGTGAGGCGCCTGACGGGCCTACGATTGCAGCACCCGCTCACTTGCGTTCGGGGCTCATGGGGTCGTTGGGGGGGCTCGCGCCCGGGCTTTGTTAAGCTAATCGAGCGCTATGAGCAATAATTTCCCCAAACTTCACAACGCGGCCTGGCCGGGAGTGGTCGGCAAAGGGCCGGATTCTGAACCCCCCATCGATCTGGATACGATGATCGGCCTGACCGCCGCGGCCGAGGTCGATGGCGTCAAATTCGATGGGGTGGATTTGTTTCTCTCCGAGCCCCACATTTCAATTGATATCGCCGACGACGAGCTCAAGGGTTGGGCTGAAAAGTTCCAGAGTCGCGGGCTCGCGGTGGGGTCGGTCGTGGCCCCGGTATGGGAGCCCACCGGCGGCGGCTCGGCGATGGATCCCGGGGAGGGCAGAGCGAAGTTTCTCGACTGCGTGAGGAAGGCTTGCCGCATTGCGGGTCAGCTCAAAGAGGCGGGGGCGCGTCCCTACGGAGTCATTCGAATCGATTCTTCGGTCGGAGTCGGCGATTGGGCGGAAGGCGATGTCGAGGCGCACCAGGAGACGATCGCGGAGACCTTCAGGCAGGCCTGCGACATTGCGGCCGACCACGGCGAGAAGCTAGCCGCCGAGGGTGAGATTTGCTGGGGCGGCATGCACAGCTGGAAGAGGATGGTCCAACTGCTGGAGATGACAGACCGCAAAAACATCGGCTTCCAAGCGGACATGGCGCATACGCTGCTCTACACGATGGGCTACAACGCGCCCGAGGACCGCATCCTGCCAGAGGATTACGATTGGACCGACGGGACCCAACTCGACGCGGCCTTGAAGACGCTGACCGACGCGCTGCGGCCTTGGACGATCGACTTCCACGTGGCGCAAAACGACGGCACCGTGCATGGGACCGGGTCGCACGACAAGACGGGGCGGCATTGTATGGCGAAGGACCCGAACGGGAAGCTCGACATCGCGCGCCACTCGGGGTTGTGGCTGAGGGGAGAGGATGGGGAGACGCTGAAGGCCTATCCCCATATCTGCTGGGATGGCTGTATGTTCCCAAATGAGGTGATGATGAAGCCGAAGACGTGGAATGATATTCTCGGTGCGATGGTGGCGGTGCGCGACGCCCACGGTTGGAGCGAGTGACGTGGCGCACGGCTGTGCCGTGCCGCCTTGCGCTTGTAGCGCAAGGTCTTCTTTTCTAATGAGCCACAGCAGTCGATCGAACGCTAAGAGACCTTGCACCACAGGTGCAAGGCGGCACGGCACAGCCGTGCGCCACGTCTGAAGCGGGCTCCCTGTGCAGGGCGAGCAGATTCACGAGGACCTTCTCGAAGAGATCGAACGGCGTTCGGGCTTCGGGAGAATCCGGCAAGCGCTCGCTCGATTTCCTAGCAGCGCCGGGGCGCCCGATCCATCGGGGCCGCGGATCCTTTTTGTGTGCCCCTGGCTGGCCGTGGGCGGCGCTGAGCTTGTCGCCCTCGAGATCATCAAGGGGCTTCAGCCTGAGTTCCGGTTCGCCATCGCCACAACGCTTGACCAGGACAATCCGGCCGAGGCGCGGTTTCGTGAGCTCACGCCCTTCATCTATCACCTGGGGAGGCTCGGCGAGCGGGGCGCACGCGGCTTCCTTCCCCGCATCGTTGCTCGGCACGGGATCCGCTGTGTGGTCGTGAATTGGTCTCAGGCCGGGTACGAGGCTAGCCCCGCGCTGAAGTCGATCACGGGCGGGGTTTGGGTTGGCGACATCATTCACAACGCTGTGCCGGAGGGCTGGATCGGTCACGCGATCCGCTACGACCGATACATCGACAGGCACTTCGCGGTCGGTCCAGCACCTGCTGTGTTTCTAGCGGATGAGGGGAAGATTGATTCAAACAAGATCTGCTTGGCGCGAAATGGGATTGACGTCAGCGAGCGGTTCAACCCGGCGAATTACCAAGGCCGCCTCGGGGCGATTCGCGCCGAGCTCGACATTGAGGATTCATCGTTGGTCGTTTCCTTCGTTGGCCGGCTCTCTCAGGAGAAGGACCCCGGCCTGTTCGTCAAGGCGATTGTCGAGCTAACTCAGCAAGATCCGCCCAGGCCTGTCACAGGCCTGATCGTGGGAGATGGGGAGCAGCGAGCATCCGTCGAACGCTTGATTGCGGAAACGGGCATGGCGGACGTGATCAAGATCCTCGGGCTCCGCGACGATGTTGGCGACGTGCTGGCGATTTCGGACTACCTACTGCTGACATCCCGCATCGAGGGAGCGCCGTTGTCGCCGCTGGAAGCGTTGAGCATGGGGGTTGCGGTGGTTTCCACTGACGTCGGCAACATGCGCGAGGTAGTCACAAACGGGGCGAACGGGTGGGTTGTGGACAGTCGTGATCCAGCCGAAATCGCTCGCCGCGTGATCGATTTCGAAACGGCCCCGGGCGCGCTTGCTGAAGCCGCGCGCGCCTCGGTGGTCGATCGATTCGACGTCAGCCAGATGGTGGACGTCTACCGCCGTGAGTTCCGGGCCGCCCTGGCCGCCTATAATCCCTAGAGGTGACTGCAGTCGAAGCGCCGGCGAGTCGCTTCGTTCCAGATCTGCTGGGGCGCGGCGACTATCAGATCATCGGCGAGATCGTCGGTGACGGCGCCAGCGTGCTTGATCTGGGCTGTGGCGCGGGCGAGCTGATGGCCTGGCTCGAGCAAAGGCGCAACGCCAAGGCGCGTGGCGTCGAAATTTCGCCGGCAAAAGTTCGGGAATGCGTCGCACGCGGGCTCTCGGTTTACCAGGGCGACATTGACAGGGGGTTGGCGGATTATCCTGACGCCTGCTTCGACTACGTCGTCCTGAGCCAAACGCTACAGGAAGCGCAGCAGCCGCCGGAGCTCCTACGCGAGATGGTGCGGGTTGGCAGGCGCGCGATCGTGGCGTTTCCGAACTTCGGGCACTGGTCGGCGCGATTGAGCCTGCTGCGCACCGGACGCGCGCCGAAAACCAAGCACCTGCCGTATGAGTGGTACGACTCGCCGAACATCCACTTCGTGACCGTGCCGGACTTCGAAGACCTGGTTCGCAAGGTGGGATTGACGATTGAGAAGTCCTATTTTCTCCGCGGCGACCGGCGGGTGACGCTCAGACCGAGCCTGTTTGCCGACGGGGCGGTGTACTTGCTGCGGGGGTAAGTTCCCAAACCGACTAAGCGACTCTCCCTTTTTCGTACACTAGTCCACTTGTCCCCCCCAAGGACTCATCTGATTCGCCTCTTGGCGATTCTGCTGACTCTGGTCGCTTGCGGCTCGAAGCGTGACCGTTATCCTGGTCCGCCCGTGGCCAGCGCTCCCCGGCCACCTATTGTTTTGCCAGACGGGACCGAGGGCGTCGCTAGTTGGTACGGACACCCTTTCCACGGCCGTCGCACGAGCAACGGCGAGGTCTACGACATGGATCGGATGACGGCGGCTCACCAGACCCTGCCGTTTGACTCCCTTGTGCGGGTGGACAACCTCGACAACGGCAAGTCGGTCGAGGTTCGGATCAACGATCGCGGACCGTTCGTCAAGAACCGGATCATCGACCTGTCGCGCTCAGCCGCGACGGCGATCGGGATGATCGGACCGGGCACCGCAAGAGTGAGGTTGGCGATTCTCGAGGTAGGCGAGCACATCATGTCCGGCCCAATCACGCCGATGGGGGAATTGGCCGAGGCGCCGTGCGTGGGCGGAGGATACTTCGCGGTCCAGGTCGGGTCGTTCTCGGTTCTTGAGAATGCGCAACGAATGCGTGGCAAGGTCGAGTTGGCGTACGGCGCGGCGGCGATCCACAAGGCTACGGTTGAGGGCAGGACGGTCTATCGGGTCTTGCTGGGGCGGTTCGGGAGCCGCGATTCGGCCCGCGATACGATCAATGCGCTCACAAAAGACGGGATCGAGGCGTTCGTCATGAACGTCGAGCAGGCGGCCGCGGCCTGCTTGGACGACCTTACGTGAGCCCCGAGCGCGAGCGAGCGGGTGCGGAGTTCGTGGGGTCGTGATGCTCCGCACCCGCTCGCTCGCGCTCGGGGCTCACGGGTTACCGGACAGGTGCTGGTAGACGGTCCATTGGCATAGCTCAGGGTGTTCAACTCTTTGCAAGCTTCCACGTTGCGTTGGCAATCTCATGCTCTGGCCTGGCTGCCCTCGGCGGCTGCCGCGGCGCTGTCGCTGGGCGCGGCCGCGGCCTCCCTGGGATCCGATGCGGCCTACTCCGAGAGCCTGCTGCTGATCGATCACGACGACTCGATCCACCGCCTGGACGCGGCGCAAATCGCTCTTCTGAAGACAGGTACCCGGATCGGGGCCGGCCTGGCGGCGGTCGGCGCCGTTCTGCTGGCCCTGTTGCGGGGGCGAGTGGGGACTTCGCTTGGAATCGTGGTAGCCGACGCGAGGCGAGTTTTCGCTGAGATCGCGACGACGGTCGAGCTTCGTCAACGCTCGACTCGCGGAATCTTGGTCGCGATCGGGCTGATTGGACTCGTCGTCCGGCTCGCGGTCCTAGACGCCCCCATGCGCTTCGACGAGGCCGACACTTTCGACTATTTCGCGTCGCGCAACTACTTCAGCCTGCTCAGCGACTACACCGCGCCAAATAACCACATTTTGCACACGATGTTTGTGCGCGCCAGCTACCTGGCTTTCGGTGACTCGCCGCTCGCGTTGCGCTTGCCGGCGTTGCTGGCTGGACTCGCGGTGATGCCGTTGACCTTCGTGCTGGGTTGCCGATTGTTCGGCCAAAGAACCGCGCTGCTCGCCACTGCGTTGGTTGCGGTTCACCCGGGCTTGATCCGATACTCCGCCGAGGCTCGCGGCTATTCCGCCGTGGCGGCGCTGACGGTCGTTGTCTTTCTTGCCGCCGCCTCGATGCGCGAGCGGAGGTCTGCGTTCTCATGGCTGTTGTTGGCGGCGGCGGGGATTGCGGGGATGTTCACGATCCCGGTCATGCTGTATTCCCTGGCCGCTGCGTCGATCTGGGCCCTGTGGAGCGCTCGGGCGACGCGCAGAGGGGCCCTGGCTGCGGAGATCGGATTGGCCGCCGCGATGATTGCCGCCGGCTCGACGCTTGTTTACGCTCCCGCGGCCGCGCGCAGCGGGATCGACGCGATTGTGGCGAACCGCTACCTGTCCGCGCTCGACCCGGCGTTGGCGCCGGCGAAGGCCGCACTCGAAGCGACGGCGTTCTGGCGGCTCTGGACGAACCACGTCTGGGCGCCGGCGGCGGGCTTGCTCGCGCTCGCGGGAGTAGCCGCGCTGTGGGGCAAGGAGGGGCGACGGTTAACCTTCGCTACGATGCTTGGGCCGCTGTTGCTGATGGGGGTGCAACAGACGATCCCCTATGCAAGGGTTTTTCTTTTCGCCGCCCCGATTGCTTGCCTCGTCATCGCGGCCGGCATCGGGACGATCGCCCATGCGGCACGGGGTGGGCCCGTCAACTGGCGAGGATGGTGGGCGCTAGGGCTCGCGGCCGCGCTGGGGGTTGGCCACACGGTAGGCTCGATTTGGTTTCCAACTGAAGTCGAGAGGAGATATCTCGACCAAGATCGGGTTGCCGATGAATTGCTCAAGCGGGCTGGACCCGACATTGGAGTCTACGCCGCGATCCCTCTGAGTGAGCCTATTCGCTACAAGTTCCTGACTAGCGGGCGTTAACGCGGGCAAGTGACGGCTCCCGATGTCGTGACGGGCGCGCTTCCGCCCGCGGAAGGTTGGGATTGGGTGCTCGTCGCAAGGACCAAGCGTGAGCCCGCTCAAGAAGAGCCGAGCCGCTGGATCGATCTTGATGATGCGGCGTTCGAGGGCTTTTTGGAGCCGGAACGGATTCTCGAAACCGAGTTTCTCGAAGTCTTTCGAATGGATCGGGCTGGGTCTGTCGAGCCGGCGGCGCCAGGGACGAGTCGGTAGGAGCTTTCGAAGTTCGGGCGGCGCGGTACGCATTTGTGACGGCAGTCTGGCTGAGCGCCGAGCCCTAAGTCGTTCGCTAGCCTCAGTACGCTTCGCTTAACAGCTGAAGTCTGGTGGAACCCGCTCCCTTGCGGTCGCGGCTCTGACGCCCGTGGTTTACGTTTGTCTCAATAAGACGTCAGAGCCGCGACCGCGAGGGAGCGGGTTCCACATTCAGATCGCGCCTGACCACCACCGCAAAAACCCTGTATCCGGCGTTGCTGCGCTGGACTCCGGCGAGCGCATGAGCCAGGCCGCGTCGACGGCTGGGTGCGATAATCTTAAGAAACGCGCCCTCGGCTGGTAGAGCGGGGTTAACTCAACCGCGCTCTGAACTACCGTGATGGAGGCCCGAATGGTCAGCGCGCGGGAGACCAGTGACGGGGATGTGAAGATCTACGATATCTCCACTCCGATGTCGCCCGTCTTGAAGGCGACGATCAACAAGACGACTCTCGGGATCGACGCCTTTACGCCCCACAAACCCATCATATTTGGGGACTATCTTGCCGTGTCGTGGTATCAGGCCGGGCTGCAGCTGTTGGACATCAGCAACCCGTCGAATCCTGTGAAGGTCGGCGAATTCGACACTTTCGGAACCGGGGGCACGTTCAAAGGGAATTGGGGAGTGTACCCGTTTCAAGGACTCGACCAGATTCTACTCAGCGACCTCGACGGCGGACTGTTTATCGTCGACGCATCAGCGGTAGTTCCCGAGCCGGGTACGGTGTTGTCGTTGCTAGCGGGCTTGGCTCTGCTGGCGGGACTCGCCCGCCGGAAGCGGCGGGGATCGGCCGCCCTCGCGCGATAGTGGCCGAATGCTTGAGCCCCGCGACGGTGTCGCGGGGGAGCGCCGCTCGCGTGATCGAATGGCCCTCGAGTTCCACATCTTTGCTCGATTCAGCCTCGCAACCCCGCGACACCGTCGCGGGGCTCAATCCACTAGTCCGCCAACGCGAAGCTCATTACGACGCGGCCGGCGGCGATGGTGACGTACTGGCGGCCCTTGGCCTCGTAGGTCATCGGTGACGCGTGCCAGTTGACATTGGCGTTGAAGCTCCAAAGGGGTTCGCCGTCGGCGGCGCGGACAGCTGCGAAGGCGCCGCTGTCGTCGCCGTAGAACACCAGTCCACTTGCGGTGGAGAGAACTCCGCCCCAGCTTCGCCAGCCGCCGTCGCCTTCGTAGATTTCCCAGCGGCGCTCGCCTGTGGCAACATCAATTGCGCGCAGGAAGCGCTTGCGGACTTCGCCGGGGACGTTCTTCGCGGCGCCGCCGAAGTAGGCCTTGCCTGGCTCCCACTTCTCTTCGCGCTTTGAAAAGACTTGGCAGTACTCGGTCGCTTGGACATAAAACAGGCCGGTGTCGGGCGAATATGCGGCCGAGAGCCAGTTTGTACCGCCGGCCAGCCCAGGGCAGACGATGTTGCCGGCGAAGGTTGGGCGCTTGCCGGGGACCAGGATCGGGCGCCCGTCGTCGCCGATTCCGCTGGCCCAAGTGAGCTTGTCGATGAACGGGACGCCGCGTAGTAGCTCACCATTGGTTCGATCAATGACGTAGAAGAAGCCGTTGCGATTGGCTTGCAGCAGAAGCTTGCGCGGACGGCCCTGCCAGTCGGCGTCGACCAGGATGGGGGTTTCTTGGGCGTCCCAGTCGAACTCGTCGTGGGGGGTGAACTGGTAGTGCCACTTGAGCTCTCCCGTGTCGGGGTCGAGGGCCAGCATCGAATCGCTGTAAAGGTTGTCGCCGACCCGGTTATCGCCGTTCATGTCGGGGCAGGGGTTGCCGACCGGCCAGTAGAGTAGGTCAAGATCGGGGTCGTAGGTTCCGGTCAGCCAGGTGGCGCCGCAGCCGTGGGGGAGGATGTTGCCTTTCCAGGTCTCAGACCCCGGCTCACCGGGTAGCGGGATAGTCCAGAAACGCCAACGCTCTTCGCCGCTGTTGACGTCGAAGGCGGCGATGAAGCCGCGGATGCCTTCGTCGCCGCCGCCCACGCCGCCGATGACGACATCTTTGACCACAAGCGGGGCGAGCGTCCCGCCGTAGTGCTCGCGGTGGTCGGCCATTTCCGATTCCCAAAGGAGACGGCCTTCGAGCCGGTCGATGGCGAGCATGTTGGCGTTGTCGGTGACCATGAAGACGCTGTCGCCAAGGATCGCCACGCCACGGTTGGCGCCGCGGCCGGCGTCGCCCATTACGCCGGGCGTGCGCGGGCGCTGGTAGGTCCAGACTTCGCGGCCGCTCGCGGCGTCAAGGGCGTGTAGCTTGTTGGCGGTGGTGACGTACATCACGCCGTCGACGACGACCGGGGTCATCTCGAGGTCGCGCCCGGCTTCGCTGATGGGGAAGGTCCAGGCGGGGCGCAGGCCGTTGATGTTCTCGGGGGTAATCTCAGTGAGGGGGCTGTGGCGATTCCCGCTCATTAAACCGTTGTAGCCGGGCCAGTCGCCCGGCTTTGGCCGCAGGACGCGGTTCCACGAGACCGAGCCCGCCAGCGGGCGGCGCGGCGCCGGGGATTCGGTGAGGCGGCTCAGGTAGGCGACAAGGTCTTCCTGCTCGGAGTCGGTCAGGTTGGGCCGCGGCATCAGACTCACCTCCGATTCGCTGACCCTGGCGACCTCGGAGCGCGAAAAAAAGTGCAGTCGGCCGTCGAAGGTCTGGAGTTGCAGATCGAAGTTGCTCTTGTTGCGGGCGAAGCCTTTGAGCGTTTTGCCGTCGGTAAGGGTCAGTTCGAGGACCTGGTATCCGCGGCTGATCGAAGCGCTGGGGTCGCGAATTGATTCTTCGATCTCTGCAAGCGTGCGGCGCTCGCCGAGCTTCGCGAGGCTGGGTCCGCGGGCGGCGCCGCTCTGGCGGGTGTGGCAGTTCACGCAGCCCTTGGCAGCGAACGCCTGCCCGCCGGCGGCGATGTCTCCGTTCACGGGGCTTCTGCTCGCGGGAGCCGTTAGAGAGAGGTAGTGCGCCACAAGATTCGTCAGCGCCGGCTCGGGGACTTCAAAGCCCGGCATGCCGAGGTCGGGCAAACCGTCGCGGATGACTTCGCGAACCTCGCCGTCGGTTCGCTCGGGAACCAGGCCTGGGGTAACGATATCAGGGGCCCGCGGGCCGCCCTTGCCGTCGCCGCCATGGCAGCCGCCACAACGGGTCTCGAACTGCGCTTTGCCTTCGACCAGGTCAGGAGATTGGGCGAGTAATGGGGCGGTGATCGTGATCAGTAAGATGCGCTTCATCGTCACTGCCTAGTTTCGCAGGGTTCACGTTGGCAGACGGGTCAGGCATGCCTGACCCCTACATCGCGATACGGCGCGCCATTGCCCGTAGCCCGTAGGGTCGAGGCATGCCTCGGCCGCCTTTCTTAGATAATTTCTCCCATTTTTGGTAAAACTGGTGTGGCTGGATCGAAATAGGCTAAGTGCTCTGGACCGATACGGTTGCTCTGTGGCTGCTCACGCCGTTGGCGTGGTGGTTATTGATCAATGGCGTCGACGACCTACTCGTCGACTTCGCCTATTTCGGCATCCGGCTCAGCGACCGCTTTCGATCGGCCCCACAATCTGGGCCGCCGCCTTCAAAGCAGCCTCGGATCGCACTTATGATTCCTTGTTGGCGCGAGGCGCCCGTGATCCGGCAGATGCTGGAGCGGAATTTGTGGGAGATCGACTATAGGAACTACGACGTCTGGGTCGGCGTTTATCCGAACGATCCCCAGTCGATGCTCGAGATTGAGCAGTGCTCGGATCCGCGGGTTCACTATGTGGTCAACCTGCACAATGGCCCCACAACCAAGGCGGATTGTTTGAACCAAATCCTGCGCGGAACCGTGCGTCACGAGGGTTTGACCGGCAAAAGGTACGACCTATTCATCCATCACGACGCCGAGGATGTGATCCACCCGAGCGAGTTCGTTGAAGCGGCGCGGCTGAGTCGCGACTACGACATGATTCAGTTTCCGGTGCTGGCTCTGCGGACGCCGGTCTGGAACTTCACGCATGGGATGTATTGCGACGAGTTCGCGGAATCTCATCGGCGTGATCTGTTTGTACGGTCGAGGGTTGGAGGCTTTATCCCGTCGGCCGGGGTGGGGACGGCGTACAGCCGAGAGGTGGTGAACTGGTTGCGGATTTCCTCGGGAGACGAGATCTTCGATCCGCGAAGCCTGACGGAGGATTACTTCCTTGGGCTGAAGACGTTCACGCTGGGGTTCCGGCAGGCGTTCCCGACGCTCAGCGATGCGAACGGGTTGGTAGCGACGAGGTCGTTTTTTCCTAGAAAGGCCGCGGCGGCTATCCGGCAGCGCACGCGCTGGCTGATCGGGAACATCCTGCAGTCATGGCAGAAATTCGGCTGGAACGTGGGGGCGGGCCAAGGCTACTGGCTCTGGCGAGACCGCAAGGCGATGATCAGCCATCCGGCCTCGGTGTTGTCGAACGAGCTGTTCTTTTATGGGCTATGGCGGCTAATTCAGTCGAAGGCCAACGAGATGCCATGGCTGTTGGGAGAAGCGATTGTCGCGGATCGAACCTTGTTGTTGCTGGTGGCGCTCAATGCGGGGCTGCTTTTTTGGCGGCAGCTGATGAAGGTGTTCTTCACGGCGCGGATCTATGGGTTGGCCTACGGATTGGCGGCTCCCGCGCGGACTCCCTGGGCCAATGTGATCAACTTTGCAGCGACCCTGAGGGCGGTTTGGGTTTTCGCGAGGGCTTGGAGTTTGAAGCGGCCGCTTCAGTGGTCAAAGACGGCGCACCGATTTCCGACAGAGAAGGAAGCGCCGTCAACGCGGCCGAGGCCGCAAGCCGTTCCGCCATCGCCGGGCCCACTGAGGAAGGTCGGCTAGAGCCACTACTCTTCATTTGAGCCGCTGACGTGAAGTCCGGCAGGACATTCGGAGCACCCTGCGTTAGCGGGGTGTTTCTCCAGCAACCGCCCGCTTACGCAGGCGGCTCCGAGAACCGGCCTCCAGCGGCCTTCTTGGTTCCGGCTCGGCCGGGTCAAGGAGCGGTTGTCGCTGCCTTGCACAACGGCTTGCTCGGGTGGGCAGCGAGGCTGATTTGAATCCCAGTCCTGACGATTACTACGAAAGCAGCTACGAGATTCCGGCCCATCTCGTGCAGGACAAGAGAGAGCTGGGGGTGCGATTCCAGGCGCGGGCCGGAAAGGAGACCGGCAGGGTCTACGAACTACGGACCGCGAGCGATCTCTGAACCCGAGGTGGTTTGGCCGGGGAGTGGCAATTGGGTTCGTTCCGTCACTTTCTTCGCGCCGGCGGCGCCGGCGGGTGAGAAGGGTTTCGAGGATAAGTTCGAAATTTCGATCCAGGCTGGCTTCGTAGCGCGAGAGTTTTTCTAGAGCGCCGGCGCAAGCTCTAACGGCTCGGCCGACGGCGAGCGGCAAGTCTTGGCAGCGGAGCTTGGCCTTGGCTATTTGCGAGTTGAGCAGCGCAGCTTCGAGGATTGGGATGCGGCTGAGGCGGAATTGTGTGAGGGCAAGGCGGCGGACGAGGCCTTCTTCGATCTGGTCCGCGGGTTGGAGCCTTCGGCGGTACTCAGCGGTTAGACGGTCGATCTGTGCGGCGTCTTCGGGGGGCGGGGGCTCGACGCGGGCATAGAGTCCGTGTTTGTGGGCGTTCCGGCGTGATCGGGCCTTGCCGGCGGCAGTCCTGGGGCCGGTGGAGCGAAGGGCGTTCCGCCGGTTGGCGGCGATTTGCGCTGCGCTGGCCATTGTCGGGGTTTGCTGGGCTCTACTTCTAGGATAGGACTGGAGCCAAACTCGTAGCGGTCGGAATGTGGGTTAAGTTGTTGAAAATGAACTGGAAATGGCGTTGCTCAGAGCTTGTGACAGATTCTTGCTGTTGGGCCAAGAACTGAAGAGTTCCCGGTCCACTTCAGCTCCCGCCCCGCGCGCGAGTCCACGGCGACATTGAAATTTCCACAAGATGTTTTTAATCAGTTATTTAGCTAGTTCGGGAGCTGTCCCGGATCTCCACGGATCTCCAAGGTGTCCCAGTTCGCCCCCTCTTGATCTTTGATTGGACGATCCTATGCGCCGCTGGCGTATCATAAGGCATGGACCCGCGACCCATTGCGGTCGTCGAAGTCGAACCGTTCGCAAGCAAGGCCAAGGAGGTTTGGGACGACGACGAGAAGACAGAGTTCATCACCTATCTGGCATACAACCCTGAAGCCGGAATCGTCATCCCCGGTTCCGGCGGTCTGCGGAAGCTCCGTTGGGGCCGCAAGGGGGTCGGCAAGCGCGGCGGAGTGCGGGTGATCTACTACTTTCACGACGACTCCATTACTTCCACGACGACTCCAGGCCGCTATTCCTGCTCGGTGTTTTTCCGAAGAGCCGAAAGACAGATCTGACCAAGGATGAGCAGCGCCGGCTGACGAAGTTGACCGCGGCGCTTAGGAGCGAGTATGGCCGAGATTGAGCCGAAACAAGACACGGGCGTGGGCGAAGAGCTGATCACCGGATTGGAGAATGCGATTCGCTACGCAAGGGGAGACAAGCGACGCGCCAAGGTGCATCGATTCAGCCCTCCAGCCCACATCGACGTCAAGAGAATTCGTAGCAAGCTTGGAATGACCCAGGACAGCTTCGCCGGCAGGTTCGGGATCAGTACGGCGACTCTCCGCAACTGGGAACAGGGCCGGCGAAGACCTGAGGGCCCGGCCCGCGCGTTGCTGACGATCATCGATCAGGAACCCGAGGCGGTGAAGCGCGCGTTCGGCGCGGAGTAGCCTTCTGGGGTCTTCCTCCACGGCTACACAAAGATTGCCGTAAGCGACTGGGAAATGAAGAGTTTGGAGTGAACCCTAAAAATGAGACATTGAAATTTGGGACGAATTTCAGCGAATGGAAAGGAGTCCAGGATGGAAAGTCTCAAGCCGCGCAAGCCGCGGGAGTTCACGGTGGAGTTCAAGGAAGCCGCCGCCAGGCGGCTCCTAGCCGGCCAGAGCGGCACAGCGCTAAGCCGCGAGTTGGACGTCAAGCGCAGCCTGCTGTACCGCTGGCGGGACGCCTATCGCCAGGAAGGCGTCAACGGCTTGAGCCGGCGGCGAGGCCGGCCGAAACCCGGCCGCTCGGCGCCGCCCAAGATCCCTCGCGATCCGCGCGACGAACGCATCGCAGAGCTCGAACGACTGCTCGGCAAACAAGCCGCAGAGCTCGATTTTTTCGGACAAGCCTTTCGCGCCTTGAACCTCGCAGCCCCGACCAACGACGCCGGTGGCGCGAGCGGATCTACTCCATCGTCGAGCAGATCAGCGCCAAAGGCTCGCTCAGCGTCGAACACGCCTGCGAGCTCGGACGCGTGAATCGCGCCGGGTTCTATCGCCGGCTCGCCGTGTCGTCGCCCGCCGAGTGCGACATGGAATTGCGTGACCGCATGCAGCGGATTTCGCTCGAGAATCGTCGTTACGGCTACCGCCGCGTGACGGCCGAGCTGCGCCGCCAAGGCTTCCTCGTCAATCACAAAAAGGTCCTGCGGATGATGCGTAAGGACAACTTGCTGGCGGTACTCAAGCGGCGCTTCGTGCTAACAACGGATTCGAACCACTTCTTACCTGTTTATCCGAATCTAGCGGCGCACCTGAATGTGGACGGCGTCGATCAGTTGTGGCAATCCGATATCACCTACATTCGCTTGCGCGAGGCGTTCGTCTACCTCGCCGTGGTGTTGGACGCCTACTCGCGACGCGTGGTCGGCTGGCGGCTGGGGACGACGCTCAAAGCTGAGCTGGCTGTAGGGGCGTTGCGCGATGCGCTCGAGCTCAGACGCCCTGCCGCGGGGTGGATGCATCATTCCGACCAAGGCGTACAGTACGCTTCGAGCGCCTATGTCGAGCTGCTGGAGCAGCACGGCGCGATCATCTCGATGAGCCGCCGCGGCAACCCCTACGACAACGCGCGGGCGGAGAGTTTCATGAAGACGTTGAAGGCGGAGGAGGTTTGGTTGCAGCGTTATCGCACGCTTGACGAGGCGCGCGCATCGATCGGCGAGTTCATTGATGAGATCTACAACCAACGCCGGCTGCATTCGGCGTTGGGATATCGTCCGCCGGCGGAGTTTGAAGCGCTGGCGCGGCCGGCGGCAACAGCAGCGAGGAATCCGAAGTATGAGTTTTGAGAGGCATAGGCAAATCTATCAATCCGATGGGCCCTGGGCGGGCAGGGAGACATCGCCGGCGTTGGAGAAGCCGGGAGCGACCTTGGCGGCCGCCCCCGGCGCTCATCGTCTTGATGAGTTTGCGGCCGGGTATTCCTTGGCGGGTTGCTCTCCAGCAGAGCCCGCTTCCGCTTCCCCGGCTAGGACCAGCGTGCGACGATACAGCGAAGAAGGCAAGCGTTTTGCGGTGAATGGTAACCTGTCCCGATTTCGACTGTCTCACGCTTGGGGTTCACTCCAAACCGTATCCGGCCCGCTGACCCCGAATCCCAGGGATGAATCCCTGGGCTATGATTGGGTACTTGCCGGGGCTTTCAGTGACTGCTTTCAGTGACAGTCAGCGATATGTGGTAATCTGGCCACACTTGTCGAAATTCCGCTCAGCCCGATCAGGGCAAATCCCTTTGTTATCAATGCCGGACGATGGCTCGCCTCGATTCGAGGTTCGGGGACAGCCCCGCAACTTCCACACCATTATCCGCACACAATCCTAACACGCTGATTTCTCGGTGGTTAGCGGTGCGTCGAGGGTTTCGGCGGCGAGTTGTGGGTGAGTCGTGGGGTTGTCCGCGATCTCCCCGATCTCCGCCCATCACGCTGATAATTCGGTGGTTAGCGGCACTCGAGGGTTTCCTCGGCGAGGTGGAGTTGAGGGGCTGTCCCCAAACTCGGTCCCCGAACTCGGGGGAAAGGCTTTAAGAACCGTGAGCCGTCCGCTGCGCTGAGCCGTGAACCGTGAGCCGTGGGATACCCCAACTACGAACCATTGACACTAAGGGCCAGAGCATCCCGACGGGTAGCCCACGGCTCACGGTTCACGGCTCAGCGCAGCGGACGGCTCACGGCCCCGCTATCCTGATGACCAACACCCATGCCTGACTACCAGCTCTTCTGGGGCGACCTTCATAACCACAATGCTGTCGGCTACGCTCGTGGCTCGCTGGAGCGGACCTACGAGATCGCGCAGGAGCATCTCGACTTTCTGGCGTTTACCCCGCACGCGCAGTGGCACGACATGCCGCAGATGCCCAATGACGCTCACATGAAGTGGGTCAATGGCTTCAAGGCGCTCGATGAGAATTGGGCGAAGGTCCAGCGCATGGCGCGTGAAGCGAACCGCTCGGGCAAGTTCGTTTCGATCTTGGCGTATGAGTGGCATTCGAGCTTCTTTGGGGACTATTGCGTTTACTACCCCGGCGATGATTTGCCGCTGGCGCGCTTCGACCATGTGGACGATCTACAGGATTACGTTCGCGGGACCGGCGCGATGATCATTCCGCACCACTTGGGCTACAAGCAGGGTTGGCGTGGGGCGAACTGGGATCACGTCGATACCCAAGTCAGCCCCGTGATGGAGATTTTTTCCGAGCACGGCCTTTCCGAGCACGATCGCGCCGGGAGACCATTCATCCGGCACTCCAACGGGCCGCGCTGGACTCGCAACACAATGCATCGTGCGCTCGATCGGGGCGTTCGCGCGGGCGTCATTGCCAGCTCGGACGACCATCTCGGCTACCCCGGCGCGTACGGCGAAGGGGTTGTGGGGATCTTCGCCGAAGAGCTCTCGCGCGAGGCCATCCTCGACGGGCTCTGGAAGCGCAGGACGCTAGCGGCCACGGGTGATCGCATCAACGTCGAGTTCAAGCTCAACGACCATTGGATGGGGGCTGAGACGCCCTTCACCCGCGACCGCGAGATCCAGGTCGCGGCCCGCGGTCAGGACGAAATCGACAAGATCGAGATCCTCAAGAACAACCGTGTGATCGCTCGACATTTCCCCGAGGACCACGTCTGGGAACACGCCCCCTGGCCCGGAGAGGCGCTGTGCCGAATCGAGCTGGGATGGGGGCCCTGGGCGGATCTCGACATGGCGCGTATCGCCGACTGGGAAGCGACGGCCACGATCCGCGACGGGAAGATTCTGTCGGTGACGCCCTGTTTCCAGTCGGGGCCTTACGCGGAAGACCGCCGCGACCGAGTCACCGAGCGTAGTGAAACGGCGTGCTCGTTTGAGGTTCATACCTCGCGCATGCAAGCTTACGAGGAGACCGCGACCAAGTCGGTCATTCTGCACCTTACCGGGGGCAAGAACGCGACGCTCGAGATTGACCTCCGCAAGCCGACCCAACTGCGGATTAAGAGAACGCTAGGGGAGTTGGCTGAGAACAACGAGATTGAGTTCACCGGGCCGTTTACGAGCGAGTCGTTCTTGGTGCATCGGCTCGTGACGCCCGACTTGTTTAAGGCGCGCTTCAAACACGTCGACCGGGGACGTGAGGGGCGCACCGATTGGTACTACGCCCGGGTGACGCAGGCGAACGGGCATCAGGCCTGGTCGAGCCCGATTTGGGTTGAAGGTTGAAGCTTCGGCCCCGGAGCCGCGCGCGGAAGCAAGCGGTTGTCGGAGTCGCGGGCAACCGCTCCCTCCCGGTCGCGGCTCCGGGGCCGCGGGTCCCCCAGTCAGCGTGCAATCGCAGGCTTGCGGTCGATCCAGGGGCGGGCCTGCTCGAGTTGACCGGCCAGTCGAAACAGCGTCGCTTCGGCGCCGAAACGGGCGGTGAAGTGTGTCCCGATTGGGAGTCCGGCTTGGTTCATTTCTAGGGGCAAGGAAACCGCGGGTTGGCCGGTGGCGTTCGCCATTTGGGTGAACGGGCAGAAGGCGCCAACCCGTTTGGGGTAGGGTTTGAATTCCGTTTCGCCGGGGCCGGGGTGGAGATAACCCAGCTCCGCCGGGGGAGTCGCCAGGGTCGGCGTCAGGAATACATCGTAGGTTTCGAAGAAAGCCGCGACCTGACGGGCGATGCCCTGAATGCCGCTGACCGCATGGAGATACCTGGCGGCCGTCACCTCGCGGGCGCGTTCGTAGGTGAGCCAGGTCATCGGCTCGTAGTCGGTCTCGTCGATCTCATGGCCAGTGATCTTCGGGTGAGAGCCGATTGTGGCGGCGAGCCCGGAAAACCAGATCGTTCGAAACGCCTTGCGGAAAGCTTCGTCGTCGTAGGCTGGGGCGGCTTCTTCCACTCGGTGGCCGAGGTCTTCGAGCAAAGCCGCGACGCGCTGGACGGCGGCCGCGCAGTCGGGGTCGACGGGGTTCCCGGTGGGCGCGGCGGTCGAAAACGCAATGCGGAGCTTCCCTGGGTCGCGCCCGACCTCCTCGGCGAACGGCCGCTCGATGGGCGGCGCCGGGTAGGGGTCTCCAATGTCCGGCCCGGCGGTGGCGTCGAGTAGGGCGGCGCTGTCGCGGACGGTCCGTGAGACCACGTGTTCGCAGATCAGTCCGCCCAAGACGTCGCCTGATTCGGGCCCCATCGGGTTCCGCCCGCGGGTGGGCTTGAGCCCGACCAGCCCGCAACACGACGCCGGAATCCGAATCGACCCGCCGCCGTCGGTCGAGTGCGCCGCGGGGACGATGCGCGCCGCTACCGCCGCCGCCGATCCGCCGCTCGAACCGCCCGGGGTGCGGCCGAGACCCCAAGGGTTATGCGTCGCCCCAAATGCGTGGGGCTCCGTCGTTGCGGTCTGGCCGAGCTCCGGCCTATTCGTCTTGCCCAACGTCACCAGGCCGGCGCGCTTGTAGCGCTTGACGAGCTCGCTGTCAAAGTCCGGGATCGACGTCTTGAGCGCCTTGCTCCCCGCCGATCGCGGCACGCCCGCGTAGGCCGCGCGAATATCCTTGAGCAGAAACGGCACGCCCGCGAAGGGGCCTTGGACGTTTTGGGCGGCCTCGCGCCCGAGGCCATAGATCGGAGTGATCACGGCGTTTAGTTTGGGATTGAGCGCCTCAATCCGCGAAATCGCCGCCTCGACGAGCTCGAGCGGCGACACATCTTTGGCCCGCACAAGCGCCGCGAGCCCGGTCGCATCGTGATCGTCAAGGAGCTGCGAGACCGCCATGGCCCCCTATGGTATCCGAGCTCCGGCGACGATCGTGATGTCGTCGAGGTAGTATTCGAACCCCCCACGAACCATCACCGTCGCCTCGATTTGGTCGCCTTCGCTGAGCTTGGCGAACTCTTCGGCTTCTCGGACCGGAAAGCCCATTGTCATCGCGCCCATCCAGCCCTCGATTTCCTTGTGATCGATGACGGCGACCTTCGTCTCACCGTCCTGGAGCTGGACGATTTTGCCTTTGAGGGCGTAACTCTCCCAAGGTTCGTCGGGCTCAGAAGCCGATCCGCCGCAGGCCAGCGTGATCGAAGCCAGCACGATCAGTTCAATCAAGAGGAGGCGCACTTGGAACGGGAATGAGGCAAGCATATCAAAATGCGTCTGTTGAGTCCGCCCAGGGCTGACGAACGGGTGTGCGACATAAAGGTGAGCGAAAGGCGTAACTGCAATGGATAAACGCTTGTCCGAGCGTACACCTACGTGGGGCGCGGGCGCAGGCCATCCGAAACAATCATAGCCCCGGGATTCATCCCGGGGAAACCGACCCGCTAGGCGCCCTTCTTCCGACATTCGGGTGCGATTCCGCGCCCAGGCGCGGAATCGCACCCGAATGGGGTCTGGGTCGCGCAGCGGCTGCTTTTGAACAGCCCAGCACCTAGCAGCCCGTGGCAAAACACCCCGTTTCAGGCCGCGAGAAGCATCGGCGTGGCCAGCGGCGCGCCGGCTGAATCTCGCACCTTCGCCGGGAATCTCCTGAAAACCGCCCCCAGGGCCCCGCACAACCGCCCCAAGGCCGCCCAAGACGCCAATACAAGCCCCAAAACCGACACTTTTGTCCTTTTCCTCGCGTCCGCCAGCCCGCGCGGCGTCCCCGCGCCCAGTTTGCCCCTCATCGCGATCGATAAATTGAACGCGCCCACGTGAATCAGCAGCCTCTTTAAAACATTTTCTCGGCCTTTCAAGTGCAATCGCCGCATCCCGCCCGTCTCGTAACAGTGCGCGAAACTGCGCTCAACCTTCTCCGCTCGCAACTTCATCAGACGCTTGCCGCGCTTGCCTTTGATCCGCCGCCGATTGGAGTACACCGCGTCGCGTTGCCGCGTTCGGCCGCCCCATTTGCGTCGCCCTCGCTGCGGCTCGCTCACGTAACTGCGTACGTCCAGCTCGGCAAAATCCGTCAGCACTCGGTTCGAATGATAGCCCTTGTCCGCGACCACTTCGCTCAGCTCGTCGACCGCGCCAGCGGCTTCTTCCGCCGCCGCTTCCAACTGCTCGGCCGCCTCGACCAGCGTTTCTTCAATCGTCGTGGCATCGCCTTCGTCGGCCGCTTGCAGCGTGACCGCCACCACCGCGCCCGTCTGCAAATCCACCGCGTGCTCGGCCTTGTGCGCCAAGTGCGTACGGCCGTCTTTCATCTTCGTGACCTTGGCGTCGGGATCGTAGGGATGCTTCCAATCCTTGTTGCAGGCCTTCTTCTTACGTTTCTTGTCGATCTTGGCCAACTGCTCGCGCGTCGGCGTCTCGATTCCCGATTCCAGAGCTAGACGTCTTAAATACTCTTCGTAGCCCTCGCCGGAGTCGCAACGCACCAGCGAGCGCATCGCCGCGTTGGCTTCCAGCGTCGTCGCGTCGACCCCGATCGTTCCGCCGGACAACAGGCCTTCGCGGGCCAGCAGCTGCAGCGCCCAGGTGAACACCGCGCGATGCGTTTCGAGGTCGATCAGCCGCCGCGTGCGCGAGATCGTCGAATGATCCGGCGCTTGTTCATCGAGTTCGATCGCCAGGAATCGCCGCAGCGAAAGTGAGTCGCCAAGGCGCCAAGCGACGCCGCGCTCCGAGTCGATGCCTTCGAAATACCCGATCAGCAAACTGCGGAAATAGATGCCCGGCGTGAGCGACGGCCGTCCCAAGCTCGGCGCGTCGAACTGCTCGCACTGGCCTTCGACGAAGGCGTCGAACTCGTGCTCGTCAAATAACTCGCTGAGCCGCAGATAAAACGGATGCCCAGCGCTCTTGGGCAACTCCGAGGTGGCGACCCATAGGTCTTTCTGCCGCTCGCGTCGCTTACACCGTCCCATTGCCATAAAACAAGTTTATCACCTCTTGTTTCACAGCGCGACTTCTGACCCCGGGATGAATCCCGGGGCCTGGAGTTTCTACATATTTTACCCGTCAGCGGCGGCGCCGAAGGCCTGCCAGGAGGGTTTGAGCCCCAGCGGAGCCAGCAAATCGGGGTTTTCGACCATTTCTTTCCGCAACAGCGCCACCAGATCCAGACAAGAAGGCCTCTTTGCCTTTTTCCTCCATTTCGGCAGCGGCGCATAGGCCTCTCCGCGCCCCGGACCATACGCCAGCAACGACGCCAGCAGCAAAGCGCTGTACGCCGCCACCGCCAATACCGGTTGCTTCGGGACCGCCGTCTCGCTCCATAACTGCGCCTGTCCCACGCCCAACGTGTCCTTCTCTTCGCGGTGGTTCACCTCGATCTGCCAACGGTCGAAATAGATCTGCAACAGCTCGCGCGCCTGGCTGGCGAGGTCCGTCGTGAGTAGATACGCCGGCTGGCGGTAGTACATCTTGCTCGAAAGGCGCTTGCTATAGGGGGTCGGCGCGACCACCAACAAACGCAACGGCGTGCGCCGCGCCCCGCCCTGCCAGTACACCTCGTTGACCTCTTTATAACGGATCTTGCGGCGCTTGCCGCCGTAGAATAGCTTGGTCGTTTTCCAGACGATCGTCTCGTCGCGGCGCACCTGTTCGGGGCGGAACTTTTCGACCCCATAGAAGCGTCGCGAGCCGGTCGGCGCGGCTTTGCACAGCACAGCGTCCAGGCGCGTGCGAGCGATGAGCTCGGTGCGATCGCGCGGCGCCAGGAAAACGGTGCGGTTGCTGAAACTGCCGTCAAGCGACAACACCATCTTCTTGGCGATCCCGCCGGCGGCATCCAGCGCAGCCCGCAGCGGCGCCATCATGTCGACTAAACGTTGCGAGATGCGACAGCGCTTGCGCGCTTGTTCGTACTGCTCTCGCTCGGCGTCGCCGGCGCGTTTGCCGGGACGCTTGGGAACCGGCGCACATTCAAAACGCACCGGCAAGGCCCGCGCGCCGGTCTTGCCGCCGCGATCGAAGGGAACCAACAACGACGCTTGCAAGTAGCGCAACCCCAGCATCAAGTTCGCGTGAAACGGCGGCGAGAGCGGATCGTGTTGATAAAACGCCTGCTTGATCCTACGCCCCGTCTTGCGCAAGCGCGTGTCGTCGATCGCCACGCCCACCAACCGTGAGCGGCAAAACCCCAAGGCGCGCTTCCACACCGGCGCGAACAACTCTTGCGGACGCCACTTGCAGCGCTCGTGCAAAAAATAGTCCGCGCTCCAGCTGTTTTGCTCGCCGCCGTTGGTCCAAATAATGCGCGAAAGCGTGCGGCGGCCCAGGCAAACCAGGCCTCCCAGGCCTTGGCGCACCGCGCGTCGATGCGTGCGTTGCTGGGGAAAGGCGCGCCTCCAATCAGCGCTGATCGACAGGAACTGAGGAAGCAGCATGGGAACCTCCAGGGGACAGCTAATCCGGGCCGCGTAGCTAATCCGGGCTACGCAGCGCGAAAGTGTTTGGAGTGAACCCTAAAAATGAGACATTGAAATTCGGGACGAATTTCAGCGAATGGAAAGGAGTCCAGGATGGAAAGTCTCAAGCCGCGCAAGCCGCGGGAGTTCACGGTGGAGTTCAAGGAAGCCGCCGCCAGGCGGCTCCTAGCCAGCCAGAGCGGCACAGCGCTAAGCCGCGAGTTGGACGTCAAGCGCAGCCTGCTGTACCGCTGGCGGGACGCCTATCGCCAGGAAGGCGTCAACGGCTTGAGCCGGCGGCGAGGCCGGCCGAAACCCGGCCGCTCGGCGCCGCCCAAGATCCCTCGCGATCCGCGCGACGAACGCATCGCAGAGCTCGAACGACTGCTCGGCAAACAAGCCGCAGAGCTCGATTTTTTCGGACAAGCCTTTCGCGCCTTGAACCTCGCAGCCCCGACCAACGACGCCGGTGGCGCGAGCGGATCTACTCCATCGTCGAGCAGATCAGCGCCAAAGGCTCGCTCAGCGTCGAACACGCCTGCGAGCTCGGACGCGTGAATCGCGCCGGGTTCTATCGCCGGCTCGCCGTGTCGTCGCCCGCCGAGTGCGACATGGAATTGCGTGACCGCATGCAGCGGATTTCGCTCGAGAATCGTCGTTACGGCTACCGCCGCGTGACGGCCGAGCTGCGCCGCCAAGGCTTCCTCGTCAATCACAAAAAGGTCCTGCGGATGATGCGTAAGGACAACTTGCTGGCAGTACTCAAGCGGCGCTTCGTGCTAACAACGGATTCGAACCACTTCTTACCTGTTTATCCGAATCTAGCGGCGCACCTGAATGTGGACGGCGTCGATCAGTTGTGGCAATCCGATATCACCTACATTCGCTTGCGCGAGGCGTTCGTCTACCTCGCCGTGGTGTTGGACGCCTACTCGCGACGCGTGGTCGGCTGGCGGCTGGGGACGACGCTCAAAGCTGAGCTGGCTGTAGGGGCGTTGCGCGATGCGCTCGAGCTCAGACGCCCTGCCGCGGGGTGGATGCATCATTCCGACCAAGGCGTACAGTACGCTTCGAGCGCCTATGTCGAGCTGCTGGAGCAGCACGGCGCGATCATCTCGATGAGCCGCCGCGGCAACCCCTACGACAACGCGCGGGCGGAGAGTTTCATGAAGACGTTGAAGGCGGAGGAGGTTTGGTTGCAGCGTTATCGCACGCTTGACGAGGCGCGCGCATCGATCGGCGAGTTCATTGATGAGATCTACAACCAACGCCGGCTGCATTCGGCGTTGGGATATCGTCCGCCGGCGGAGTTTGAAGCGCTGGCGCGGCCGGCGGCAACAGCAGCGAGGAATCCGAAGTATGAGTTTTGAGAGGCATAGGCAAATCTATCAATCCGATGGGCCCTGGGCGGGCAGGGAGACATCGCCGGCGTTGGAGAAGCCGGGAGCGACCTTGGCGGCCGCCCCCGGCGCTCATCGTCTTGATGAGTTTGCGGCCGGGTATTCCTTGGCGGGTTGCTCTCCAGCAGAGCCCGCTTCCGCTTCCCCGGCTAGGACCAGCGTGCGACGATACAGCGAAGAAGGCAAGCGTTTTGCGGTCAATGGTAACCTGTCCCGATTTCGACTGTCTCACGCTTGGGGTTCACTCCAAAACTCTTAGCTACCGCGAGCTCGATCGTCTCTCGAACCAGGTTGCTCGGATGCTGCATGCGCAGGGCTGTCAACGCGGAGACCGCGTCGCCCTGGCTCTGCCCAAGTCGATTCCCGCCATCGCCGGGATGCTGGGCGTGCTCAAAGCGGATGCCGTCTACGTCCCGATCGATACATCGAGTCCGGCGGCGCGCGCGGCCACGATTCTCGAGCAGTGTGATTGCGAAATCATCCTCGCCGCGCGCCCGACGGACAAGATCCTGGGCGGACTTTCGGCGCAACTGAAAGTCGGCTGGCTCGATGCCGAAGCGCCGAAGGCGTTCAACGGCGAGCTAGCGTTCACGATGGCCGATGTCGAGCAGATGTCGGACGAGCCGTTGGATTTTGAGAACACCAGCGAAGACGCCGCGCACATCCTGTTCACGTCCGGTTCAACGGGCGTGCCCATGGGCGTCGTCATCAAGCACGGCAACGTCATCCCTTACGTTGACTGGGTGGTTGAGTACTTTGACATGCAAGAGGGCGACCGCAACTCCGGCCATCCCCCGCTGCACTTTGACTTGTCGACCCAGGACATCTACTCCACGTTGGCCTCGGGCGGCGAGCTCCACCTGCTGCCGCCGATGCTGAGCCTTCTTCCTCACAAGCTTGCCGAGTACGTTCGAGAGGCCAAGCTGCACCAATGGTTTTCCGTGCCTTCAGTGCTCAACCACATGGCCAAGTACGACGTCATCGAGCCCAACGACTTTCCTGAGATGAAGCGCTTGCTCTGGTGTGGTGAGAAGTTCCCGACGCCGAGCCTGATGCATTGGATGGAGAAGCTGCCGCACGTCAGTTTCACCAATCTCTACGGGCCGACCGAGGCGACGATCGCTTCTAGTTTCTACCGCATGCCGGCCCGCCCAACCGACCCCAAAGCCGAGACCTCGATTGGGACCGCTTGCCCAGGAGAGCGCCTGTACGTTCTTGACGACAAGCTCAACCCGCTTCCCGTTGGAGCGGTCGGCGCGCTCTACATCAGCGGCGTTGGCTTGAGCCCGGGGTACTGGAAAGACCAAGCCAAGACTGACGGCGTCTTCTTGCCGAACCCATTCGAAGACGATCCGAGCGAGCGCATGTACAACACGGGCGACCTTGCCAGGATGGGCGATGATGGCCTGGTCTACCTGCTCGGCCGCGCGGACACTCAGATCAAAGTTCGAGGGCACCGGATCGAGCTAGGCGAGATCGAGGCGGCACTCTCGGACCTTGACGACCTCAAGGATTCCGCGGTCGTCGGCGTGCCGGTCGGAGGGTTTGAAACGACGGCGATCTGCTGCGCCTTTGTCTCACCCCACAACGGCGATCTAAAGATCCCCGACATCAAGCGGCAGCTGGCCCAGATCTTGCCGAACTACATGCTGCCGACTCGCTGGAAGGGCCTGGACCGCCTTCCGCTCAACGGCAGCGGAAAGATTCATCGCAAACAGCTACGAGAGGAATTCGCGGCCGAGATCCAAACATCCACCGCCGCATGAGGCAGCGCCAAAATGACAACTATTGCTCTAGAATCCGAAATTCTCAATCATCTGGCCGAGACGGTCCCGGGCGACATTCATTCGGCCGACACCGACCTTCTCGAGAGCGGCTCGCTTGACTCATTTGGCGTGATCGAGCTTGTGCTTCATCTGGAGCAGACCTATGACGTCGAGCTGCCGATGAAAGACCTCGAGATGGACGACATTCGGACGGTAAACAAGATCGCGCAGCTCGTCGACAGCCGTCGCGCGATGATGGCGAACGTGGCGTAGGCCGGTGCTAAGAATGCCCGAGAATTCAAGACCGTCCGCAAACGGTCACGGCCGGTTGCGCGTCGTCTTGGCGGCGGAAGAGTCAGCTGGCGCGCACACGCTGCGCGGGCTGTTCAAGACGGACCACGATGTCGTCGGTTTGCTGACCTCCGACCCTGCCGGCGCGGTTGGCAAGCTAGCCGATTCTGGGCGCGTCCCCGTCTGGCCGGCGCGCGCGGTCAAGGATCCAGCGCTCGCGGAAAAGTTACGCGACGAGCGGGTGGACTTGCTGTTGAACGTCCACTCCCTCTATATCGTCAAGCCGGAGATCCTCGAGGCGCCGAGACTGGGAGCGTTCAACATGCACCCCGGGCCGCTGCCCGAATACGCCGGCCTCAATTGCGTTAGCTGGGCGATCTACAACGGCGAATCCACATACGCAGTTACGATTCACGAAATGGCGCCGCGACTCGACGCGGGGGACATTATCTACCGCGAAGAGTTTCCGATCAGCGACTCAGACACGCCGGTTTCATTGGCCTCTAAGAGTGTTCGAGCCGGCGTCCCCAAACTGATGGAGCTGGTCGACACGATGGCGGCGGACCCGGCAAAGCTGCCGCGCCGAGCTCAAGACTTGTCCCGCCGGCGCTACTACGGCAAGAAGCCGCCCAATGATGGACGGGTCGAGTGGAACTCGAGCGCGTTTCAGATCGTGAACTTCGTCCGAGCCTGCGACTATTTCCACTTCGACTCCCCTTGGGGCCGCCCGGAAACGAGCTGCAAGGGGCGCGACTACGGCGTGCTCAAGGCCGCCGCGACCGGCCGGCGCTGCGATGCGCAGCATGGCGAAGTGGGACCCCAGGGCGCTGCCGGCGTGTTGGTGGCCACGGCGGACGAGTGGGTCAATGTGAGCTCGCTATCGTTGGACGGCGACGCGATTCCCGCCGCGGAGGCCCTGCACACAGGCGACAGGCTCGCCTAGAGAACCACTACAGTAAGATGCCAATTCGTTTCGAGACCTACCGACCCGAGCAAGTCGCCGCTGTGGCCGACTTCAACCGCAGGATTGCGAACGCGACCCCCCATCGCGCTCCGCTCACCGCGAAGTCACGCTGGATCCCGCCCATCGAAGGATCGCGGCTTAAAGAGGAGTACATTCTGGCGATGGACGAAGACGTCGTCCGCGGAGCGTACACCGTCAAGTCCCAGCTCTTCCAAGTGGGCGGTCAACGAAAGACTTTGGGCACTTGGTATGTGCCGATCTCGGAGGGCATCGTCGATCGGAAGTACGGTCTTATCGGCCTGCAAATCGCGCGTGACGTCCTTGAGAAACAGCCGCTGCTCTTCAACCTCGGAGTCGGCTCGGAAGAGTCGATCTCGCGGATGTTTCGGGCCATGAAATGGCTCCACGCGGACGTGCCGATGTTCATGAAGGTGAACCGTCCGTTTCGCTTCCTGCGTTACAACGGTAAGCTCCGGGCAAAACGCGGGATGGCTTTGGCTCTCGACACGCTCGCGTTTAGCGGGCTCGGATCGATCGGTCTGAGGGCGCTTCAGGCGTTCCGGGGGCGCTCGGCCCCGAGTCCTCGCAAGATCGACTGGGAGGTCAAAAGCGAGTTTGGCGACTGGACCGACCGAATCTGGGAATCCGCTCGACACGATTACGAGATGATCGCGGTGCGCGACGCCGAGACGATGTCTCGATTGATTCCCTCGCACGGCCCTCCGGCAAAGCTCCTGCTTGTCCGCCACAAGGGCGAGGAGGTTGGATGGGTTGCCGTGCTTGTGAAGCAGCTTAGGGGAGATCTCTCGTATGGAGACTTGCGGGTAGGAATCGTCGTTGATTGCTTGGCGAAAGCGGTTGATGCCGACATGGTGATCGCCGCCGCTACGGACTATCTCCACCGGGCTGGAGTCGATGTCACCGTGTCGAACCAGATGCAGCGGACATGGTGCGAGGCGCACGAGCGCGCAGGGTTCTTGCGGGCGCCTTCCACGATGGCCCTGAATCCCTCGCCGGCCTTGGCGGACCTGCTGGATCCCTTTGAAGAGAAGAGCGCGAACATCTTCATCACTCGCAACGATGGCGAGGGTGAGTTCTACAGCGACAAGCCCGACGCGGAGCAGGCTGAACCGGTCGCGGCGGCCCGAGAGGCCACGCAAGCCGTGAGCCGGTCCGAGACGCCCGGGTTCCGACCCAGCCCAGCGCGAGCGCCCCTGAGCCGCGGACGGAAAGTCCTCGCCTACAGACGCTGAGTATGGGGAGTCGGCGCGGACTTTCCGTCCGCGGCTCAGTAGCCGGGTAGCAAACCAGGGTCTCGGCTTCAACGATTCGCAGAATATCCATACTCCGGATGGCTCCTCCGCCAGCCGTGGCGCACACGCCCTAATCCGCCGATCTCTTCGGTGTGGCGACCTGGTCTTGGACCCATGCGCGCTTGGCGGCCGCCATCGAGGCGACCGCCGAGGCCGTCTTTATTACCGATCGAGAACGCCGGATCCAATACGCGAACCCGGCCTTCGAGACTGTCACCGGATACGATCGAGCCGAGGCGGTCGGTCTCGACGCGGCCGATCCGCCGCAAGCAGGGACAGCTCCTGTGGACCGAACAGGTCGTCTCGCCGATTAGCGACTCCGATGACGCCCCGCTTCACTTCGTGATCACGATGCGGGACGTGACGGAGCAACACAGGCTGCTCGAGGACCTCCAGCGCGCCGTGATGGTGAAAACCGAGTTCACCTCAACCGTTTCGCACGAGCTTCGCACTCCACTGACCGCCATCAAAGAAGCGATCGACCTCGTCGCCGACGGCACAGCCGGGGAGGTGAACTCAGTTCAGGAAGAGTTTCTCGAGTTGGCTAAGCGAAACGTCGACCGCCTGCATCGGCTGATCAACGACACGCTTGATTTTTCGAAGCTCGAGCGAGGAGCCTTCCGCCTCAGCGTGGTCCAGCAGGACTTGAATCGCCTGGTGCTCGAGATCGTGCGCCAGCAGCGGCTGGCGGCCCGCAAAGAAGGACTGCGCCTCGAGGCGACGCTCGATCCCAATCTGGGACCCGTCTGGTTCGACTCCGATCGGATCTCGCAGGTGTTGGTCAACTTGATCAGCAACGCGATCCGCTACTGCGAAAAGGGCTGGATCGAGGTCGCCACCGAGTGCCGCAAAGGCGAGGCGATCGTACGGGTGCAGGACAGCGGACCCGGCATCCCGCCCGACCAGGTACAAAGTATTTTCGACGCCTTTGTTCAACTCAGCACCGGGCCTGGCCGAAAAGTAGGAGGAACCGGACTGGGACTTGCCATTGCGAGTCGACTGGTCGAGCTCCATGGCGGGCGGATCTGGGTCGAGTCGGAAGTTGGCAAGGGGTCGGCGTTCTACTTCGCACTGCGGATCGGTTTCGACCGCGGGCAGTCAAAGGAGGATTCGTATGCGGAAGACGAAAGTTCTCGTGGTTGATGACGAGCCGGATATGCGACGCACGATGGAGTTTCGACTTCAGGTCGAAGGCTATGAAGTGTTGACTTCCCAAAACGGCGCCGAAGCGCTCGAAACCCTACGCACGGGACGCGTTGATCTCGTCTTGGCCGATTTCATGATGCCGGAGATGAATGGCATCGAGCTCACCCGCACCATAAAGTCTCATCCGCTTTGGTTCGATACGCAGGTTTTGTTGTTCTCGTGCAACCCGGAGCCCGAATTTCGGCTGAAGGCGATGGAGCTTGGAGCGGTCGACTACTTCTCGAAGACAATCGGCGCGACCACGATCGTCGAGAAGATTCGCGAGATCCGGCCGCCTAGCTTGGCAGACGACTCGGGCGAGGCCGGGGAAGACGACTTTCGGCGCGAGCTCGCATCGCTGTCGCAATCGCTGGTCGACATGCTCCACATAGCGGATTCGACCGCGGGACAGCCGGAAGCGTCCGGCTACGCGCTGCGCTCCGCACAGCGAATCGCCGACGACATTCGCAAGTTGACCGGGGACCAGCAGGCGGTGTCGTCGTGAGCGCGGAAATTGCCGATCCAGAAGCCAAGACACGAGTGCTCATCGTTGACGACGAAGAGGATGTCGTCCGGCCGCTGGCGTTTCGACTCGGCGTGGAGGGGTTTGAAGTCATGCTCGAGCCCGACGGAGAGCTCGGCTACCAGACGGCCGTTTCGAAACTGCCCGATATCATCTTGCTCGATGTGATGATGCCCGGAATAGACGGCGTAACGCTGTGCCGCTTGCTGAAGGAGCGGGCCGAGACCCAGCACATCCCGATTGTGATGTTGACCGCCAAGACAACCATGGGCGATGTGGAAAACGCCTTTGCGGCCCACGCCGACGACTACGTCGGCAAACCCTTCGAGTGGCAAGAATTGCTAGGTAAGATGCACCGCGCATTGGCGGGCGCGGCGCCGTCGGCACTCTGAGCCGCGGACGGAAAGTCCGCGCCTACTCCCTTGACTCGGCGTCTGTAGGCGCGGACTTTCCGTCCGCAGCTCAGGATCGCATCAGTACTCAACTTGAACCCAGCGCCCCTCGCGCATGGACCGGTAGCCGGCGTCGAGAATCACATTCACGATGTAGCCGTCTTGGTAGGTCTCGCGCGGCGTCACCCCATCGCGCACGCATTCCACGAAGTGGCGCATCTCCGCTTGGTAACCATAAGCAAAGGCTTCCTCGGGCAAGGGCCGGGTCCAGCCGAAGTCGACGTCAGCCTTTTCGATGACGTAGCCGGCAGGCTGACTGGTGAAGCTGCGAATCGGGGTCCCCCGTGTGACGTCGGTGAAGAGCGACCCCTCCGAGCCGTGAATCTCGTTACGTAGGTCAAGCCCGCCCTTGGTCGTCCAGGAGAGCTCGCAATGGGCGATGCCGCCCCCGGCGAATTTCAGCACGAGCAGGGCGTTGTCCTCCCCCTCGGTCTGGAGTGAACCCTAAAATGAGACATTGAAATTTGGGACGAATTTCAGCGAATGGAAAGGAGTCCAGGATGGAAAGCCTCAAGCCGCGCAAGCCGCGGGAGTTCACGGTGGAGTTCAAGGAAGCCGCCGCCAGGCGGCTCCTAGCCGGCCAGAGCGGCACAGCGCTAAGCCGCGAGTTGGACGTCAAGCGCAGCCTGCTGTACCGCTGGCGGGACGCCTATCGCCAGGAAGGCGTCAACGGCTTGAGCCGGCGGCGAGGCCGGCCGAAACCCGGCCGCTCGGCGCCGCCCAAGATCCCTCGCGATCCGCGCGACGAACGCATCGCAGAGCTCGAACGACTGCTCGGCAAACAAGCCGCAGAGCTCGATTTTTTCGGACAAGCCTTTCGCGCCTTGAACCTCGCAGCCCCGACCAACGACGCCGGTGGCGCGAGCGGATCTACTCCATCGTCGAGCAGATCAGCGCCAAAGGCTCGCTCAGCGTCGAACACGCCTGCGAGCTCGGACGCGTGAATCGCGCCGGGTTCTATCGCCGGCTCGCCGTGTCGTCGCCCGCCGAGTGCGACATGGAATTGCGTGACCGCATGCAGCGGATTTCGCTCGAGAATCGTCGTTACGGCTACCGCCGCGTGACGGCCGAGCTGCGCCGCCAAGGCTTCCTCGTCAATCACAAAAAGGTCCTGCGGATGATGCGTAAGGACAACTTGCTGGCGGTACTCAAGCGGCGCTTCGTGCTAACAACGGATTCGAACCACTTCTTACCTGTTTATCCGAATCTAGCGGCGCACCTGAATGTGGACGGCGTCGATCAGTTGTGGCAATCCGATATCACCTACATTCGCTTGCGCGAGGCGTTCGTCTACCTCGCCGTGGTGTTGGACGCCTACTCGCGACGCGTGGTCGGCTGGCGGCTGGGGACGACGCTCAAAGCTGAGCTGGCTGTAGGGGCGTTGCGCGATGCGCTCGAGCTCAGACGCCCTGCCGCGGGGTGGATGCATCATTCCGACCAAGGCGTACAGTACGCTTCGAGCGCCTATGTCGAGCTGCTGGAGCAGCACGGCGCGATCATCTCGATGAGCCGCCGCGGCAACCCCTACGACAACGCGCGGGCGGAGAGTTTCATGAAGACGTTGAAGGCGGAGGAGGTTTGGTTGCAGCGTTATCGCACGCTTGACGAGGCGCGCGCATCGATCGGCGAGTTCATTGATGAGATCTACAACCAACGCCGGCTGCATTCGGCGTTGGGATATCGTCCGCCGGCGGAGTTTGAAGCGCTGGCGCGGCCGGCGGCAACAGCAGCGAGGAATCCGAAGTATGAGTTTTGAGAGGCATAGGCAAATCTATCAATCCGATGGGCCCTGGGCGGGCAGGGAGACATCGCCGGCGTTGGAGAAGCCGGGAGCGACCTTGGCGGCCGCCCCCGGCGCTCATCGTCTTGATGAGTTTGCGGCCGGGTATTCCTTGGCGGGTTGCTCTCCAGCAGAGCCCGCTTCCGCTTCCCCGGCTAGGACCAGCGTGCGACGATACAGCGAAGAAGGCAAGCGTTTTGCGGTGAATCGTAACCTGTCCCGATTTCGACTGTCTCACGCTTGGGGTTCACTCCAGTCTTGTCGTGATGGACCATGCGGGCGCCCCAAGCCATCGCCTCCACGACTTTGTCGTCCTTACCGAAGAAGTAGCGCGCGGCTTCGATGCAATGGCAGCCAAGGTCGTTGAGCGCGCCGCCGCCGGTCTTCGACACGTCCCAGAAGTGCGGGCTGTGCGGGCCGCTGTGCGACTCGCGCGAGCGCACCCATAGGACGCGGCCGACTCCGCCCTGCTCGATGGTTTCGCGCGCCTTGACGACGGCTGGGGCGAAGACTTCGGTCTCGGCGTATCCGTGCACGGCGCCGGAGGCGCATGCCATGTCGAGCATCTGCTTGGCTTCGTCGGCGTTGCGGCCGAGAGGCTTCGTGCAGACCTGATTGCGGCCCGCCCGCGCTAGTTTTTGGGCTACCGCCAGGTGCTCTTCGTTGGGCAAGGCGATGATGAACAGGTCGATCTCGTCGCGGGCGATGGTCGCGTCTAAATCGGTTGTCGATTCCGGGATTCGCCAGCGCCCGGCGAGAGCCTCCGCCCGCTCGCCGCGAGAATAGTTGACGACGACCTGCTGGCCGTTGACGTTCGCCAGCCCCTGCATGTAGAGCTCGGCGACGAATCCCGAGCCGAGCATCGCGATGTTGACCGTTTTCATCCTCTCTCCCTGCGAATCGAAGCGATCAGCGTCGCTGCAAGCAGCAGCATCGTCAAGGCGTCGACTCCCCATACTTGATAGACGCGATTCCAATAGCCGCTCTGCGTGATCGGTTGTATCAGTGTGATAAAGGCCGCGGCGAACGGCATCCATTTGACCGACGGTGGCAGTTTGCGGACGCTCGCCGCCGCGACCAGCGCCGGCCATATGAGTACAACCAAGGCCGTCTGCTTTTGGGAAAAGGGCTGCAGGAAGACGAGCGCGCAAAACGCGACTCCGTGTAGCTGCAGCAGGTTCTTCGACGGGGTTCGCCTCGCGAAAGCAAGCAACGAGACGTAGCCCGCCGCCGCCAGAGCCATCCACAACGCGCGGACGGCTGTGGGATCCCAACTCGCCCAGTTCACCGCTGGATAGTTCGGGTCGGGCATTGCAGCGTAGTCCACCTCGGTCAGGTGGCGCGTGAGCACTCCAAACAGCGACTGCGACGGGAACCAGATCGAGCCGCCATTCGCTGCGATATGAGACTCCTGGGCGCGCCAGTCCTGGAGGTTCTGCCAGTGCGGCCCCCATCCAAAATAGAAGGCCGGCGCCAGCGTCAACCCCCCGGCGACCACCAGGCTCCCAGCGGCGACCCGCCAACGCCCCAGCACCGCTAAGTACGGGACAAAGAACAACGGCCACACCTTGAGCGCAACTCCCAGCCCGAGCGCTCCCGCAGCCAGATTCGGCCGCTTTTCGGCGAGAAGCAATGCCGCCGCCGTCAGCGCAAATATGAAGAACTGCGCATTGGCGTAGCGGAGCTCCGTCAGCACGAAGACCCCCACAATCGCAACAAACAATGGCCACTCGAGCCGCGCGCGGAAGCAAGCGGTTGCCTCCAGTCGACCCACCAGCGCCCCAAGCAGAACCGCCAGTACGACGCACTTGAGCAGCGTCCAAACCACGACCGCCGCCTTGAACGGCAGCGCGGCAAACGGCGCAAACAGTAACAAGAACAGCGGCGGATACCGATACCACATCGGGTACTCGAGACCCGACGCCTCGCCGTAGAGCGGACCTCCATTGAAGAGCCCCAAGCGGGTAATTGCGTGGTAGACGGCGAAGTCAATCCCAAACTTCGAGGCCCAATAACTCGCCCCCAACGCCAGGGCGATGAGTAGACCGGTTCCCAGACGTGCCGCGGCGCTCAACGCAGGTCCAAGTATAGCGAGGCGGACGACTCGTACACTTGTGTGCGAAACTTGAACCCCGGATCGAATGTCCTATCTGCGACGATTGAGCCCGGCGCCGGTGGCGGCGGGAGGGAACTTGCTCAGGCGTCTGTAGCTTGCATCGAGCGACGGACGCCCCAGCGAAATCCTCCCCGCCGCCACCGGCGCCGGGCTCAATCGGCTGATTCCTGTACCTCTTTGGATCGCCGGCAAGCTCGCGCTTTGTCGCGCAATGCGGCGGCAAGGCGTAAACAACTCCGAGCTAGCCCCAACACTCGTTATTTAGGGCCTTTGCGTGTTGGGTTATGCGCGATCTGAATGCGGAACCCGCTCCCTCGCGGTCGCGGCTCTGACATCCAGGGTTAAACTTTAACCGCAGGCGTCAGAGCCGCGACCGCGAGGGAGCGGGTTCCGCATTCTTAGGCTACAGCCGGCTGTTCAGTAACAAGTGTTGGAGCTAGCCCGGCGTTTGGGGGTTCGGGAAACCGTAGTCCGCCGGATGCTCGATCCGGATCACGAGACCCAGTCCGAACGGCTTCAAGCAGCGCTGGCGGCCTTGGGGCAACAACTTGTGATCGCGGTCCAAGACGCCGCCTAGGCGCACAGAAAGGCGCGACAATAGTCCCATGCGCCCGGCGATACTGCTCGGCCCGCTCATCCTGGTTTGCTCCTGTTCCGAGCAGCCCCGGCCGCCCTACACGCCTAGCGAGGCGCTAACGACGTTCGAGCTCGACAGTGACTTCGAAATCGAGCTCTTCGCCGCTGAACCCGATATCGTCGACCCGGTCGCCATGGCGTTCGGGCCGGACGGTCGCATCTGGGTCGCCGAAAACTCGGGCTATCCGCTCGATATTTCGGGAAGCCGCGGCCGAATCAAGCTCCTCGAAGATACCGACTCCGACGGCCGGCCCGATAAGACCACGCTCTTCGCCGACAAGCTCACGCTGCCGACCGGCGTCATGCCCTGGAAGGATGGCGTCCTGGTTACCGACGCGCCCGACGTTCTGTACCTGGCCGATACGGACGGCGATGGAAAGTCCGACATCCGAGAGCCGATCCTGACCGGTTTCGCCTTTACGAACCCGCAACACACAGTCTCGAGCCCGGTCTATGGCCTCGACAACTGGATCTACTTGGCGCACGAGGGCTCCACGCGGGCGAGCGTATTCGCCGAGGAATTTGGAGACGCCGGTTCGGAGATCCATTTCCCCAAGCGGCCTCAAGGCCCAAAAGTCCCTGTCGAGCGCCGCGGTGTGCGCTTCAGGCCCGACACGTTCGAGCTGGAGCTGCTGGCCGGCCCGTCGCAGTTCGGCCTAGCCTTCAGCGAATGGGGAGATACTTTTTCGCTCAACAACACCTATCACGTGCGTCACGACGTCATCGCGGCGCGCTATTTCGAGCGCAATCCAAAGCTTAGAACGGACCGCTCGTCCCAGAACGCCTTCTTCGACCCGCGGCCGGCCACCGTCTACCCGATTACCGTGAATCCTCGGTTCGAGATGCTGTCGGACATCGGACAGATGACGTCCGCGGCTGGCTTGACTCGCTACCTGGGCGGGGCGTTCCCTGGCTATGAGGACCTTGCCGTCGTCGCCGAGCCGACCCACAATCTCGTTCACGCCGACCGTTGGGAGGCGGCTGGCTCGACCTTCGTTGCCACGCCGCTTCATGACGGAAGGGAGTTTCTGGCGTCGCGCGATGCCTGGTTTCGGCCGGTCAATTTCACAATCGGCCCCGATGGCGCACTGTACGTCGTGGACTACTACCGGGACGTCATCGAACATCCCGAATGGACCTCGTCTGAAACCTATGAGGACTCGAAGCTCCTCTACTCGGGCGACGATCGCGGCCGGATCTGGCGGGTCACGCCGAAGGGAGGTCTGCCGTACGCGGTTCCCCGCCTGGGCCAGGAACCGGTCGTCCAACTGGCCAGGCGGCTGCAATCGAGCAACATTTGGGATCGGCGAGCCCAACGGCTGCTGGTTGCGCGTGGCGGACCCGACGTCACCGACGCGGTCGAGGAACTCGCGCTCAGCGACGCGAACCCTGTCGCCCGAGTGCACGCCCTTTGGACGCTTAACGGCCTTGGGGCGCTCGATGACGCCACGATCGGTGAAGCCCTAGGCTCCGCCTCGGCCGGCGTTCGACGCAACGCGATTCTACTCGCCGAAACTCGCTACCGAGCCGAGCCCGAGCAATGGCGGCGGCGTCTATCGCCGTTGGCCGAGGATCAGGATACGCAAGTTCGCTTACAGCTGTTGCTCACACTGGGCGAACAGCCATCCGAGGACGCCCGCCGCGTCCGGGACAAGATCCTGTTCGAGTCGCTCGACGACAAGTGGGTGCAGATCGCGGCCCTGACCTGGCAGGATCGCGACCCCGCCGCGCTGCTAAACCGCGTTTCCGGTCTGGTCCGCGAAGATCGCTCGGGGACGAGACTGCTGGAGCACATTGCCTCGATGGCCGGCGATGATCCCGACTCGTTCAGTAAAGTTCTCCAAGCGGCGGCGCGCCTCGAAAGTCCGCCGCTGCAGGCAGCGGTCCTGGAAGGCCTATCCACCGGACTCCAGCAACCCGCCGCCGTCACCGACGCGGATCGCGGCCAGATCATCGCCCTCGCCTCCAGTGAGGATTCGCGCCCGCGATCAGCCGCCCTCGAGCTTCTGTCAAAGACGGGACTTGGCGCACATTCCGGGACCGCCGCGGATCAGGCCCGTGAACTGGCCCGCGACGCCTCCGTCGATCCCAGTCGCCGTGCCGACGCACTGCGGCTGCTCGCGCTGGCCGGAGCCTACGCAAACGCAGAGTTATTCCTGGAGCTGATCGACCCGGGTCAGCCTGAAGAGGTCCAGGCGGCCGCGGTCGCGGGATACGCAGCCAGCCGCTCGCCGGGCCTTGTGGAGCTCTTGCTCGAGCGCTGGCGCGAGCTTCCCCCACAGGCGCGCTTGGAAGCGGGCGAGGCCCTCACCCAAGATATGGCCGGTCTAGAGGCTCTGGTCGAGTCGCTCGAGTCCGACGCCATCCAGCCCTGGATGCTGAGCTTTCGCCAGCGCCGCCGCCTGGTCATGCATCGCGACTCGGACTTCCGTGAACGCGCCCGGGCGGCTCTCGCCAGGTCAAGCCTGGAGCGCAAAGAGGTCCTCGACGCCTACCGCCAAGCGCTTGCGGAATCGCCCGGAGACGCCTCTAAGGGCCGGGTCGTCTTCGAGCGCGTGTGCAAGGAATGCCACCAGCTCAACGGCCGCGGCTCGGAAGTCGGGCCCGACCTCGCTACCGTTCGCACGCGGCCCGCGGTCGCGCTCCTCAACGACATTTTGCTGCCGAACGAAACCATCGCACAGACCTACGAGGCCTACGTGGTCGAAACCACCGACGGGCGCATCCTTGACGGCGTGATCGGCGAGCAAGGGCCAACCACGCTGACTCTGCGGCGCGAGGGGGGCGAGACCGACGTCATCGACCGCTCCCAGATCCGCTCGATGCGAGCCGCGCAGCTCTCGGCCATGCCGTCTGATATCGAGGCGCTAGCCACGCCCGGAGAGGTCGCGGATGTGATCCGCTACATTCAGACCGCACGGTGAGAAACTGATCTGCAATTCAAGCCAGCAGCACGACCCGATGAGCCGGGAACTGGGGTCCTGACGATTTCAGGACCCTCGCGTCGGCTGTGAGCCATTGGCAGTCGAGGCGCTCCGCCAGGGCGAGGTAGACCCCATGTCGTAGTAGCCCTTGGAGTGGCGAATTGCCAGCTGAAACGCCCGTTCCCGGTCGGCCGTGGTAACGGTTACCGGTTCAAGAGGCAGTCCCAGCGTCCTTAGGAAGACCGCGCGAGCCTCTATCTTCGAAATACGTGGGTGATGGGCGGCGGACGCCTTAACCAGAGAATTTCCCAGCTCGTCATAGAAAAGGTGAGGCACAATCAGGCCGACCTCAGCCGCTAGGAGCGCCGCCAGCCATCGGTCCGCCGCCTCCGCGCCTGGCTCATCCTGGAGATACCATTTCGCCCCAACACTAGGGTCGAGGACCAATCGACTATGATCCACGAATCTCGCGGATCAGCTCGACTGTATCGACCAGTCCCTCTTTGCCCTTTTGCCACCGCTTGAACTGTTTGTATGTAGCCCGATTTTCCGGCGTCATCATCTCGAGCAACTCGTCGATCGACTTCCGTTTCTTGGGAGGCTTCTTCTTAACGGCTCCAGGCATGCCTAGCTCAGCTTAACAGCTGTTGCCCCTGGGAAAAAATCCTATTCGCGGTCCATCGGACCCAAAACCGCTCATGATCCACGGACTTCTCGAATCAGCGCGGCCGTGTCGACGAGGCCTTCGTTGCCCTTTTGCCACTCTTTGATCTGTTCGAAGGTCGCTCTGTTTTCGGGAGTCATCCTGGCAACAAGCTCCTCGATCGTCTCATGCTGCTTGGCTGGCTTCTTTTTCGAGGCTTCAGGCATACCGCCCTCAGCTTACCACTCGCACTTGGCGTGCTAGAATCCGCTCAAATGCTTCGTACCGCACTGATTTCACTACTTCTGCCCCTGGTATGCCTCGGTAAGCCGATCGCCCTCGAGCACGTCCGCCTGATCGACGGCGCAGCGGGCGCCCCGGTCGAGGACGCGACGATCGTCATGGAGAACGGCAAGATCCGAGCGATCGGCCCTTCGTCGAGCGTCAGGATCCCTACGGGCGCGGACGTAATCGACCTCTCCGGCAAGACCGTCGTCCCGGGAATCATCAACCTCCACGGCCACGTCGGCAACGTCAAGGGCCTGGAGCAAGCCCGCAAGCACTTCACCCGCGAAAACGTGATCGCCGTGCTACGGACCTATGCAAGTTACGGCGTCACGACCACAACCAGCATGGGCTCGGACGAAGACTCGATGATCGAGTTCCGCGACGAGCGTGAGCGCAACGCATTCGGCGGCGCCCGCGTTCTGACCGCCCTACAAGGCTTCACCACCCGCGGCGGATACCCGACTCACGTGCCGGGAATCAAGGGCGTCGCGCAAGAGGTCGCCAGCGCTTCCCAAGCCAAGGTCTGGGTCGACAAACTCGCCGACAAAGGCGCAAACATCGTGAAGATGTGGATCGACTCGCACCACGGCCAGTTCGACAAGATTCCCCCGGAAATCTACCAGGCGATCATCAAACAGGCCCACAAGCGCGGCATGTTGGCCTTCGCCCACCTTTACGAGCTTGAAGACGCAAAGGGCCTGGCCAAGGCCGGGATCGACGTGATCGCGCACAGCGTTCGCGACCAAGAAGTCGACGACGAGCTGATCTCACTGCTCATCAAGAACGACGTGACTTACGCCGCGACGCTGACTCGCGAAAAATCGACCTACGTCTACAACGATCCGCCGGAGTGGCTCAACGACAGGTTCCTCACGATGAGCGTCGGCGCCGATGTCATCAAAGGCGCGCGCACACAGCTCAAGGCCGCTCAATCCGACCCCAAAATGATCGAACAAGGCCAGTTGGACTTTGAAATGGCCGTTAAAAACCTAAAAATGCTCGCCGACGCCGGAGTCCAGATCGGGTTCGGCACCGATACCGGCCCTCCAGGACGCTTCGCCGGGTACTTCGAGCACTGGGAAGCCGAGCTGATGGTCGCGGCGGGAATGAAGCCCATCGACGTGATCAAGGCCTGGTCGAAGACCTCCGCCGAGGGCCTCGAGATCGACAAGGAATTCGGAACTTTGCAGCAAGGAAAAGCAGCCGACCTCGTAGTACTCGACGAGAACCCTCTCGATGACATCCGCAACACCCGCTCGATCCATGCCGTCTATATAGGCGGCGAGAAGTTTGAGTAGGCTTTTCGGCGTCGTCCTGCTGTCAGCTGTTGCCGCCGCCGCACAGACCGGCCGCTGGGAAGGGTCGATCGAGTTGCCCGGCCAGGTGCTGGCCGTAACCGTCGACTTGCTCGAGCAGGCAAACGGTTGGCGGGGGACCATCGACATCCCCGCCCAAGGCGCTCGCAACTTCAAGCTAACCGAGGTCACGATCGAGCAAGGGAACGTCTCGTTCAAGCTCCCGGGCGTCCCCGGCGACCCCCAGTTTCTGGGAAGGATCAGCGAGTCCAACGACTCGATCGCGGGAACGTTCTCCCAATCCGGCTCGCGGTTTCCGTTCAGCCTCAAGCTCAACAAGGACGCTCTGGCCTCGGACCTCGGCCCCAGTCAAACGAAACCCGCTCCGCAAGGCGTCCCCGGGGAAGGGCTTGAGGGCGTTTGGCTCGGCACGCTCAACGCCGGTCTGGCGGACTTGCGGCTGCTGGCGCGGTTTTCGCTCGACGAGGCAGACCAATGGCAGGGGACGCTCGACAGCATCGACCAAGGGGCCGCCGGTCTCGAGATCACCACGATCGAATTCGACGGCGAAATCTTAGAATTCGAAATGCGCTGGCCGCGGGCGAGCTTTGAAGGCCGCATGAGCGCTGACGGTGCGACGCTCGCCGGCGCCTGGCGCCAGAACGGGCAAGAGATGCCTCTTGATTTCAAGCGACAAGCCGGCGAACCCGAGCTGGCGCGCCCCCAGGAGCCGAAGCGCCCGTTCCCCTATCGCGAAGAGGAGGTCGAGTATCGCAACGCCGCCGATGTGAAGTTTGCCGGAACACTGACCCTACCCACCGGCGATGGGCCATTCCCAGCCGCCCTGCTCGTAACCGGCTCAGGCGCACAGGATCGCAACGAGACGATCATGGGCCACAAGCCGTTTCTCGTGCTTTCCGATCAGCTCACTCGCAACGGTTTCGCGGTGCTGCGAGTCGACGACCGCGGCGTCGGGGGCTCGAGCGGCGATCTGACCCAGGTGAACACGTCTGATCTGGCTGGCGACGCCCTGGCGGGTCTGGCCTTCCTTCGATCTCGAGACGAAGTCGACCCGAAATGCACTGGGCTGATCGGCCACAGCGAAGGCGCTATGGTGGCGACGCTGGCCGCATCCCAGTCAGAGGATGTCGCCTTCGTCGTCGGCCTCGCCCACCCAGGGCTGGTCGGGGAGGAGTTGATCTACCTCCAGTCCAGGCTGATCATGAAAAACGTGCCCGGCGGCGCGCAGATTGCCGAAGCTCACCAGGCGCTGCAAAAACGGATCTTCGAGATCGTCAAGAGCGAGCCCGACCCTGTCAAGGCGAACGCCCGGATCCGAGCGCTCGTCGAGGACGACATCGACGAGATCGCCACAGGCCAGCCGGCGGAGGCGGTGGAGGCCATCAAACAGAGCGCCGGCGCGCTTCGCGTCAACCCCTGGTTCCGGTCCTTCTTGACGTTCGACCCGCTCGAGGCTTTGCCCAGCGTGTCGCGCCCCGTGCTGCTGCTTTTCGGCGAAAACGACCTACAGGTTCCGCCGGACGCCAACGCGCCGCCCCTGCGCGCCGCCCTCGAAGCATCCGGCAACCAGGATTTCGAGATCGCCATCTTGCCGAAACTGAATCACCTCTTTCAGACCAGCCTATCCGGCATGCCGCAAGAGTACGCTTCGAAACCTTTGCCCCAGCGGCGCTCGAGAGAATCTCAGACTGGCTCAAACAGAAGTCCTCCATCGATCCGAAGCCGTAGAATAGATTGAAGTGGACAAAGATAACCAGCGCGTAGTGACGAGTCGCATCGTGCGTACGGGAGAAAAGGAACCTACTGCTGGGGATTGGCCGAGCTCGACATCCGCCGAGCGTATCGCGGCGGTCGGAGAGCTGACCAAAGCCTGTCTGGCCTGGCAGGGCAAGAGCGCCGATGACCTCCGACTTCAGAGATCTGTTGTTCGAATTCAGCGCCCACAGCGTTGAATTCCTGGTCATCGGGGCGCACGCGCTCGCATCCCACGGACACGTTCGGGCTACGCGCAATCTAGATTAGGCTAGCCCAACACCGCCTCGGTCGACTCCGACAGGATTTCGACAATGCTGTCGAGCTGCGCGCGGGTGGTGACAAAGGGCGGAGCGAGGCAGAAGACATCTCCTACGACGCGACTGAACAGGCCCCGCCTCTGAGCCTCGCTGTTGATCTTCGCGCCAACTTGCTCTTCGGGCTCGAATCGGGCCTTGGTCGTTTTGTCTTTCACATACTCGACCGCACACATCAGGCCCATGCCGCGAATATCTCCGACATGGGGGTGGCCCGCCAGTGCTGCCTTCAATCCGGCTAGCAAGTAGACGCCCTTTTCGGCCGCTTGAGCGAGTAGGCCTTCTTGTTCGAGAATCCCCAGGTTACTCAGGGCCACCGCGCAACCGACCGGGTGGGCGCTGTAGGTGTAGGCGTGCATCCAGGGTGACTCGCTTTGGTCGAACGCCTCGGCAATTGTGTCGTTGATTCCGACTCCGCCGAGCGGAAAGTAGCCCGAGGTGATTGCCTTGGCGAATTGCACGACATCGGGTTCCACTCCCCAATGCTCAAGGGCGAACCACTTCCCTGTGCGTCCGAATCCCGTGATCACCTCGTCCGCCGCCAATAACACGTCGTACTGGTTGCAGATCTCTCTGATGCGCGGGAAATAGTCGTCCGGAGGAACGATGACGCCGCCCGCTCCCTGGATCGGTTCCGCTAGGAACATAGCGATGGTTTCGGGGCCTTCCCTCAAAATCGCCTGCTCCAACTCGTCGGCCGCGGCGATTCCTGGGCTGGTTCCCGCGGGCGCTTCGTAGCGATAGGGGTAGGGGGACGGAATGTGCAGAAAGCCCGGCACGCGGGGTTCAAACTGTGGCCAGTAGGCAGACAGGCCGGTCGCGCTCATCGCCGCGAGCGTCACCCCGTGATAGCCCAGCTCGCGGGAGATGACTTTCGTTTTGTTGGGATAGCCCTTAAGCTTCCAGTAGGAACGCGCCACTTTGAAGCTGGTTTCGCTCGATTCCCCGCCGCCGGAAGTGAAGAAAAAGCGGTTGATCGAGGGGTAGGCCAACGCCGACAGCTTCTCGGCCAGTTCGATGGCGCGGGGGTTCGAGCTGCCCGAATAGGCTGAGCAGTAGGCGAGGTCCTCCATCTGCTGCTTGGCGGCTGCGCCGAGTTCCTTGCGGCCGTGGCCCAGCACGACGTTCCACAACCCGGAGAGGCCGTCGAGGTACTGCCGGCCATCAGCATCGACCAACACCGAGCCCTCGCCGCTCACCCAGACGTGCCCTTGCCGGTGGGCCTTGGGGCTGTGCAAAGGGTGGATCAGGTGGTCAAGATCGCGCGATAGGAGTGTGGGTTTGGTTGCCTGCATCAGGAAGAGCCTCGCTTGCTCTGGCGATTTGGGACGGCGGGCCTACGATCCCGGAGCCGCGACCGGAAGGGGCTGTGAAATAAACCCGTCGTGGCCGCCGAAGCTCCCCTGGGGCGGTTCGGAATGGCGCGAGTGGATCAAAATGGGATAAAACATGAGGGCAAACGAATGTTCGGATAACTTGGCGGCGGCGTCCAACGCCCTTATTATATGGGCGAACAACAGGTCTTAGTCGAGCTCGAGCAACGCCCCGCCAAGCCGCGCCAAGCCGTGCCCGTTGACCAACTGCAGCTGCGACAGCCCAATCGCGACCAATTCACCTATGCCGCGATCGACGTCGAACGGCTCGTGCCGGCCGACCATCTGGTGCGCGCCATCTGGGAGCTGAGCGGCATGCTCGACCTGTCCGGCTTCGCTGCTCATCTGGAAACCCGCAAGGAGTCCGCCGGGCGGCCGGCATGGGATCCGCGGTTGCTGGTCGCGATCTGGATCTGGGCGTATTCGGAAAGGATGAGCTCGGCGCGTGAGATCGCGCGTCAAAGCCGCTATCGGCCGGAGTTGGAGTGGTTGTGCGGCATGGCGGTCGTCAATCATCACACTCTTTCGGATTTTCGGGTATTCCACTCAAAAGCTCTCGAGAACTTGTTGACACAGGTATTGGCGCTGCTGAGTCAAGAGGGGCTGGTGGATCTCGAGCAGGTGGCCGTCGACGGCACGCGGATCCGGGCGCAAGCTTCGGGCGGGTCGCAACGCAGGCGTCCGACGCTCGAGCGGCATCTCGAACAAGCGCGCGAAGCGGTGCGTCAACTCTCGGAAGAAGCCGACGACGAGGGTTCGAATCGGCGGCGTCAGGCGGCGCGTAAGCGGACCTTGCGGGAGCGAGTCGAGCGGATGGAGCAGGCGCTGGAGGAACTGCCCAAGGTCGAAGCGGGCAAGCGCGACGAAGAGCAACGACGCCAGGCGCGGGTGAGCGAGAGCGAGCCGGAAGCGCGCCCGCAACACGAATCCAACGGCGGTTGGGGACTCGGCTACAACGCGCAGCTGGCGACCGACGCCAAAGAGAAGATCGTGGTCGGCGTGGAGTTGACCAACAACGCCTCCGATGCGGGCCAGCTGACCCCGACGCTGGACGATGTGGAAGGGCGCTTCGAGCGAACCCCGAAGCAAGTGTTAGCGGACGGGGGCTACGCCAACCAGGCCAACATCGAGGCGCTGGCAGCCGCTGAAATCGAATACGCGACGCCGGCGCCGGCGCCGGACAAGGGCTCGAAGGCGGCGTTGAAAGCGGCGGGAATTGGGCCGCGCTACGCGCCGAAGTTTTTCATCTACGACGAGGCGACGGACACGTTTCTGTGTCCGGCCCAGCGGACCTTGACGTATCAGCGATCGTCGCTGAAGCGGAAGCGCAAATATCGGCAGTATCAGGCAAAAGCATCTGATTGTCGCGAATGCGCACAGCGACACAAGTGCTGCCCCAAGAGCGGTCATCGAACGTTGAGCCGCAGCGAAGAGAACGCGGTGATGGCGAAACATCGGCGCTGGATGGAGAGCGAGCGTGGGCGGGCGGCGTATCGCAAGCGGTCCGAGACGGCGGAGTTTCCGAACGCCTGGTTGAAAGAGCGATTGGGGGTGCGCAAGTTTCGAGTACGAGGGCTGCGGAAGGCGCGATCGGAGCTTTTGTGGGGGGTTTTGGCGTACAACATTGCAGCTTGGATCCGGCTGGTCTGGCGTCGTGGGCCGGAGTGCGGGCTGGCGGCGCAAGCGGCGGCGTAGCGGCGGTTGGGGGGGCGAAAAGGGCCGGGAAACGGCCCGAAACGACCGTTTCCGGGCCGCTCAGGCGGTCAATCAGGAGTCGAGGCGCAGAAGTTGCGGTTTCGGCAGGGGCGGCGTTCGGCAGCGCTGAGCTTGGCGTGCGCTTGGCGCTCCCGCGCGCCGACGCGACAATAGGTTTTCTTCACGGCCCCGAAGGGAGCGGTTGCTCGTGTAGGCAACCAATGGTCGCGCTCTTTAGCAACCGCTTCCTTCCGGTCGCGGCTCCGGGCGCCGCCACTGTCGTAGATTCCCGCGCCTACGGGCATGGGGGTGGCATCGACAAGCGTATCGGACGACGGTTCACGGTTCAAGGTTCACGCCTTCAGCCGCACCAATGACGAATCAACATAGCGTAGAGTTGAGTCCCTTTCTCGAGCTGATCCAACAGTACCCATTCATCTTGAGTGTGCGCCTGAGCGATGTCCCCAGGGCCCAATACCAACAACTTTTTCATCTCTGTGAGCACCGCCCCGTCGGTTCCGTAGCAGACGGTTTGAGCCTTTTCGTTTCCAGACAAGGCTAGGACCTCGCGGACGAAGTCTGATTCCGGATCCACGTAGAGGGGTTTTCCCGCCCACAGCGCCTCGAAATCGACGCCGCACGCAGCGGCGGACTCCCTGGACCGCTCGATCAAAGCTTCCCCGTCGTGACCCGGCGCCGGGCGGAAGTACACCGTGCAGATCGACTCGGCCGCCGTCATGTTCATGACTTTGGTGTGGTCGTTGATGCCGATATTCCAGCTGATCCCCGGCGGATCGAAGGCCTCGTGTTGCCAGGCAGGATCCACCAAGGTCTCGTCGTGAATTCTCTTCATCTCGCTGAGAAACGGGATCATGGCAAGGTTGGCGTTGATTCCCTCGCTGGTGCTGGAGTGCGCCGCTTTGCCATGTGAGGTCGCCTTGAATCCATAGGTTCCCTTGTGAGCGTGAACGACGTTGAGCATCGTCGGCTCGCCTACGACCCCGTTCGACTGCCCGTCGACCATCTCTCGGAAGAACTTGGATCGTCGAGCTACCTGCTCGGCTCCGCGGTAGCCGATCTCTTCGTCCGCGGTAAGGGCGATATAAAGTGGTTCTCTCAGCCCGGCGGCGGCTAGCTCGGTGGCAGCCAGCATGGAGCCGATCGATCCCTTCATGTCGCAGCTCCCGCGGCCGTACAGTTTGTCGCCGTTGACCCTGGGCTCGAAGGGTCCATGTTCGCTGCTGAACCAGGGGTCGGCGGGAACGACGTCGGTGTGGGCGAAATAAGCCATTCCCCCGCTTCCAGCGCCCTTCTTGCCGACGATGTTGACTTTGTTGACGCCCGCCGAGTCGGTGTACTCGATCCGTTCGGTGGTGAAACCGAGCCTCTTCAGGACGTCTTGCAGATAGTCGCAAATGGGGGCGTTGGATACTTTGCTGACGGTAGGAAACTTTACTAGCTCCTGTGTGTATTGAAGAGCGTTCATGTTTACGAGCTTTCGAATCAAACCCAACTCATTGCGCCTGAGCCCCGATGTTCACATCGGGGTCGGACCACCGACCTAAAGGTCGGGGCTCAGGGAATCTTGCCGGCCTCGTAACCCTAGTAGCCCTTGTGCTTATCGACCACGTTGATCAGCGGCAGGCCCTCGGCAAAGCGCCGGATGTTTTCCTTCACCGTGCCCAGCATGCGGCCTCGGTCGAGGTCCGAACGCCCCGCGATGTGCGGCGTGATGATCGCATTGTCGAACTGCCACAGCGCATGGCCCTTCGGCAGCGGCTCGGGGTCGGTCACATCCACGCCCGTACCGGCTAGATTCTCGCTGTCGAGCGCTTTGACCAGCGCGCCGAGGTCGTAGGTGCCGCCGCGGCTGACGGCGATGAAATACGAACCTTTCTTCATCAGCTCGAACTGCTCTGGGCCGACCATCTTGTGACTCTTCGGCGTGTGTGGCGCGGACATGAAGACCACGTCGGCCAAGTCGATCACCTCGTCAAGCTGGTCGGGCTTGACGACGCGTTCGATGTAAGGGGTGAACGGCATGTCCTCGGGGTCGACGCCGATCACCTTCATGCCGTGAGCCCAAGCGCGCAGGGCGATCAGTCTGCCGATGCCGCCGACTCCGATCACCACGGCGGTCTTGGTGTTGAGCTCAAACAGATTCCTGGGTTGCCCCTGCCAGCGTTCTTCACCCTTGAGCTTCAACCACTTTGGGATTTCTCGCGTGAGCGAGAGCAGCATCGCCATCGCGTGATCGGCGATCTCGGGACCCTGCACGACCTGGTTGTTGGTGAGCACGATGTCGCTGTCGCGCAAGTCGTTCGACCCGGACAGGTGCAGCACGTTTTCGACGCCGGCGCTGGTCGTCTGGGTCCACTCGAGCTTCTTTCCGGCTCGCACCAATTCCGGTGTGATTCTGCCGATCAACGCGTGCGCGTCGGCGATTTCGCTCATCACGTCGTCTCTGGAGAGGCGCACGAGCTTCACTTTGTCCGAGACCGTTTGCCAGTCGCGGACGACCTCGTCGGTCTGGCCGACGACCAAGATTTTCTTCGTTTGGCCTGATAGCAAAACGACGGAGGCGAGCAGAGCTGCGAATAGACGGAACTTCATATGGATTCTCCTAACGTCGATCATCTTAGCCTAAGAGCGGCGATCACCGCTAAAGGCCGAGCATTGAGGTTACTGAGCCGCGACCGTGAGGGAGCGATCGACGGTAGGCCGTGGAGCGTTGATCGCTCCCTGACCCGGCCGAGCCTGGAACCAAAAGGTCAAAGCTTCGGCGCTTTTTCCGAGCACCCTGCGTGAGCGGGGTGTCTTCCGCTTACAGTTGTGGCCGTCGCCAGGGTTGTCGGAAGACACCCCGCTCACGCAGGGTGCTCGGAATTCCTGCCGGATTTGTGCAGGAATCGTTTACAGAGGTACTTACGGTCGCGGCTCTGTAGCAGGGCGTTGAGGCCTTTCACCGTAGGATCTCCTTGAAAAAAGCGATCACCGTATCCGCGTGCGTCGCGTGCCCGCCGTCGTGCATGTGATACCGGAAGTTCTCCGGCTTGCCGAGCGCCTTGTACTGCGCCTCGTAGATGTCTTTGTAGTAGCGCTCGAACTGGCTATGCGAGGCACGGTCTTTCGGACCGCCGTGGCCCGAGAGCAGCGGCTTGGGCGCAAACGGAATCAGCAGCAAATTGCGGTCTCCCAACCGGAAGGTCTCCGGAATCACGTGGCAGATATCCCCGATGCCTTTGAAGTCTTCGACGCTGGTCTCGTCGGGCAAGTAGACGGTCTTCGTGCCGTACTCCGCCACCGCCAGGATGCGGTCATTGAGCAGAGCGGTTTGCATCGCCAGCCATCCTCCCAGCGAAACCCCGGTGGCGCCCATGCGGGTCTCATCGACTTTGGGGTGAGACGCCAAGATCTCGACCGCCGCCAGCGACGCCATCAGTTGGACAGCGCGAACGTGGGATCCCATGGCCAAGCGGAAACCGGTGATCTCGTCCTCGTCAACGCCCACGGGCGTGCTGCGCGACATGTATCCGCTGTCGACCTTCTCCACAGCCACCGAAGCGAAGCCGGCGCGGGCCAGGCGCGCGCAGATCGCCTGTTGGTAGCTGTCTTCGCCGAAGACGAGATCGTGCAGAGGGTGCTCGCCGTGACCCGGGAGGGCGGCCACTGCCGCGTGTGGTCCGTCGCCCGCCGGCAGGCACAACACGATGGGAACCTGGTCCCCCGTCGGAAGCTCGACGACACGCGCTTCCATCTCAACCCCGGCATGCGTAAACTTTTCGACGACTCGATCTCGAAAGAGCTGTCGAATCGGGCTGCCTTTCCCCGTAGGTGATCGGACGACCCAATCCTCGACGTGCAGCGAGCGCACGAGCGCAGAGACGACCTCCTTTTTGAACTGCCCGAAGCGTTTCGGAGCAAGAGGGAAGTCCGCTGCTTTGTACTTGCGCTGATCGCGGAACTCGATCATCAGCGACTCAACCGCCGGTCGTAGCTCCCGCGCGAAGGTCTCGGCCAACGGGTCGGAGTCTTCACCGTTGGCCAGGGGGGCCAAAGCGGCCAGCACCGTGACCAAGGAAATGACGGAGCGCTTGAAGATTACGTACATGGCAGACTCAGGGTACCCGAACTCGTGTGGCGGTAGAATTGAGCCTTCGTGGTCGGCAAAACCATCAGCCGCTATACGATCCTCGAAAAACTCGGCGAGGGAGGCATGGGGGTGGTCTACAAGGCCGAGGACGCCAAGCTCAGGCGCGAGGTCGCGCTGAAGTTTCTTCCCGCGCATTTGCTTGGCGATGAGGAAGTCAAGGCTCGCTTCGTCCGCGAGGCCCAAGCCGCGGCCGCGCTCAATCACCCCAACGTCTGCACCGTCTACGAAATCGACGCCGCCGAGGGCAAAACCTTCATCGCTATGGCCTTGGTCGACGGCGAGAGCCTCGACGACAAGATCTCGAAGGGCCCGCTGTGTTGAACCTCCATTACAATGTCCCCTTGCGGGCTCGATAGAAATCTCCCCTTAACCGGTGGCGACGACCGCCCCTTCGCGTTGTGCGGTGATTGTGGGCGGCGATGCGGAACCGGTCAAGGGTGCGCGGGGCCGCGCCACAAAGGCGCGCCCTTAACCGAACCCGCGCCGCCGTCGAAAAAGACGCGCTGTTCAAGAACGCGAAGGGCCTAAACCGCTTGGCTTGCAAGGGGCCACTTCTATCGAGGTAGAACAGGGGACATTTCTATCGAGGTACGACAGGGCGCAAGGCGGCACGGCACGGCCGTGCGCCACGTCGGTCACAATGTAGCCATGCGCCGCTACCTGGCTGTTGCCCTCTGCGGGCTTTTCTCTTTCGCCTGCGATCAGGTTCCGTCGCCAAATTCGCCCAATCTTTTCGACGGGTATGACTGGGTCGATCTGAGCCACGCTTACGATGCCGAAACCGTCTTCTGGCCCACGGGAAAGCCCTTCGAGCACATCCAAACCGCCTGGGGCGAGACCGAGCAGGGGTACTTCTATAGCTCCTTCGACTTTGCCGTGAGTGAGCACGCGGGAACCCACCTCGATGCGCCGATTCATTTCTCGGCGGGGAAGCCGACCGTAGACCAACTCTCGATCGAGCGTCTTGCGGGTCCCGCGGTCGTGATCGATGTCATCTCGGGGGCAGCCGCTGATCCTGATTATCTGGTCTCGGTTGAAGACATCAAATCTGCCAGCGAATTCGCGGAGGGCGCGATCGTGTTGGTTCGGACCGGCTGGAGCTCGCGCTGGCCGGACACCAAGGCCTATCTGGGCGATGACCGTCCTGGGCAAACCGACGAGCTGCATTTCCCTGGAATCGCTCCCGGGGCGGCCAGGCTGCTAGCCGAGCGAGGAGTTGTCGCCGTGGGTATCGATACGGCCGGCATCGATCACGGCCCGTCGGCGAACTTTCGAGCTCACCAAATCCTGGCCGAACAGGAGATTGTCGGGCTGGAGAATCTCACGAATCTAGCGGAGCTTCCTGCACACGGCGCCTACGTCATTGCTCTGCCGATGAAGATTGGCGGCGGCTCCGGCGCGCCGTGCCGCGTTGTCGCGCTGGTCCCGCGCTAAACTGGAAGCTTAACCAATAAACGCGCGTAACTGGCGACTCGGCGTGGAACTAACCACGGGGAAGCGCGCGAAGGCAGCAAAGAAGGCCGTTCGCCTGGGCTGATCCCACTTGGATAAGCGGAGGAAGACCCATGGACGCCAATCGCGCTCTTCTCGAACAGAACGATCCTGACATCTACGCAGCCCTGGTCGGCGAGGAAAAACGCCAAGCCGCCGGCATCGAGCTGATCCCATCAGAGAACTATTGCTGGCCTGAAGCGATCGCCGCTCTCGGGTCGGTTTTCACTAACAAGTATTCAGAGGGCTACCCCGGCCGGCGCTACTACGGCGGGCAGGAGTACACCGACGTCATCGAGACGATCGCGCGCGACAGGGCGAAGAAGATCTTCGGTTGCGAACATGCGAACGTTCAACCGCTCTCGGGCGCGCCGATGAACGCGGCCGTTTATCTGACGATGCTCGAGGTGGGCGATACCGTGCTCGGCATGGACCTCTCGCACGGCGGCCACCTGACCCACGGGGCCCCCGTCTCCCACATGGGCAAGCTCTACAACTGGATCCGCTACAAGTCCGACCCCGCCAACAAGGGTGCAATCGACTTCGACGCGCTGCGCCGAACCGCGATCGAGTCTAGCCCCAAGATGATCGTCTGCGGCTACTCGTCCTACCCGCGCGACTACGACTACAACGAGTTCAAGAAAATCGCCGATGAAGTCGGGGCGCTGACGATGGCGGACGTTTCGCACATTGGAGGGCTGATCGCCGGCGGAGTGATGCGCAATCCCGTGGACGCGGGCTTCGACTTCGTCACGACCACGACGCATAAGTCCATGCGCGGCCCTCGCGGCGGGATGATCCTGTGCAAAGAGCAGTTCGCCAAGCAGATCGACAAGAGCGTCTTCCCGGGCCTGCAAGGCGGGCCGCACATGAACGCGGTCTGCGGCATCGCCATTACGCTGGGCAAGGCGCTTCAGCCCGCCTGGAAGGGCTACTGCGAGGGTGTCTTGTCGAACGCTCAGGTGCTGGCGGATACGCTGATGGCCGGCGGTGCGGACCTCGTCACCGGCGGCACCGAAAACCACATGATGGTTGTCGATTGCGTCAAGAGCTTCCGAATCAACGGCAAGATTGCCGAGAAGGCGCTCGACGAGGTCAACATTACTTGCAACAAGCAGGTGATCCCGGATGATCCGAATCCGCCGCTACGGCCGAGCGGCATTCGCCTTGGGACGCCCGCGCCGACCACACGGGGGTTTGGGGCGGACGAGATGAAGCTGCTCGGCGACTGGATGCTCGAGGCCTTGAGGAAGCATGATGACGAGGCGACGCTGGCTCGCGTGAAGGGCGAAGTGCGGAAGTTGTGCTCGCGCTTCCCAGTGCCGGGGATTGAGGAGTAGCAACCGCCGGTTCAGGCGGCCGGCAGCCGCTCGTAGCGCTCGACTCGAAGGGAGCGGTTGCCCGAGTACGCAGCGATGCGACCGAAGGCGAGCAACCGCTGGCTCCCGCGCGCGGCTCCGAAGACTCGCCGACGCCTGCGCCACATCCGGGCTCCCCGGCGACGTATAATCCCCCCATGACTCGTCGTTCGTTCTCCGCGGCCCTCGCAGGGCTCGCCGCCGCCCCCCTCGCCGCCAAGACCACCGGCCACCGCCTGATCGCCCAAGACAAAGGCCACGTCGCCATCCTCGACCAAGCCGGCAAAGTCGAATGGTCCTGGGAAAACGGCGCCACCGCGCACGACCTGCACCTCCTGCCCGACGGCAACCTGCTCGCGCCAACCGGCAGGGGCTCCCTAGCCGAAGTGACCCCCAAGAAAAAAGTCGTCTGGCAATGGACCTCCAAACCCGCCGCCCCCTACGGCGGCAACGTCGAGATCCACGGCTTCCAGCGCCTCGCCAACGGCCGCACGATGATCGCCGAGACCGGCAACAAGCGCATCATCGAAGTCTCGAGCTCCGGCAAAATCGAAGCCGAAATCAAGCTCCAAGTCGACAAGCCCCACCCCCACCGCGACACCCGCCTGGTCCGCAAGACGGCTCAAGGGACCTACCTCGTCCCCCACGAAAACGACGGCGTCCTGCGCGAATACGACGCCAACAGCAAAGTCATCTGGGACTACAAGATCGAGCTGGTCGGCCCGGCGACCCCCACCCACCAAGGCCACGGAATCCACCTCTACTCCGCCTACCGTCTGCCCAACGGCAACACCCTGATCGGCGGCGGCAACAACAACCGCGTCCTCGAAGTAAATCCCCAGCGCGAAATCGTCTGGAGCATCGACCGCCAAGAGCTCGCCGGCATCAAGCTCTTCTGGGTAACCCAACTGCACGCGCTACCCAACGGCAACGTCGTCATCACCAACACCCACGCCGGCGGCGCATACCCCCAAATCATCGAGGTCAACCGCGACAAGGAAATCGTCTGGTCGATGCTCGACTGGGAAACCTTCGGCAACGACCTCTGCGCCAATCAGCTCCTCGACGTCGAGGGTCCAATCGTGCGCTAGACTAGCAGTCCGTGGTGGAAGTCCCGCGGGTCGCGCGACAGGCTCCGGCCCCCAGCACGACAGCCCGCCCGGTTCCAGTTCACGGTCGCTATTGTGACTTTCGAGGAGCGAAGTATAGTGAAGATGCGAGAGCATATGACGAACAACGGCGCACACGTTAAAGGACACAAGCAACACGTCGTGCCCGACCGGCGTGGAGGCTGGAGCGTCCGCAGAGCGGGAGCCGATAGAGCGACACGCGTATTTAGCACCAAAGGCGACGCCGTCGCCTACGCGAGAGACCTTGCGAAAAAAGCGGGCAGCGAACTCTACGTCCACGCCAAGGACGGCGCCGTCCGCGACAAAGAGACATACGGGAACGACCCCTGCCCTCCACGAACCTCTAAACGGTAAAGGCATTGAATGCCTTTCGCCCGGAATGTGTTCATCACCTGCCCGTTCGATGAAGAATACGTCCCGCTCCTTCGCCCGCTGCTCTTCACCGTTTTCTACGTCGGCCTCACCCCTCGAATCACCCTTGAATCGCTCGACTCCGGCAGACCGCGCTTCGACAAGATCGTCAAGCTCATCACCGAATCCGCAGTACGCGATTCACGACTTGTCGCGCCTCCAAGCGCGCGAGGTAGGCGAGTACTTCCGGCTCAACATGCCATTCGAGCTCGGCATCGATGTCGGGTGCCGTCTCTTTCGCAAAGAGTGCAGGGGTAAAAAGCGCCTCATCCTCGAAGCGGAACGTTATCGCTACCAAGCGGCAGTATCTGACCTCTCAAGCTCGGACATCGCGGTCCATAAGGACGACCCACGACTCCTCGTCACGAGCGTGAGGAACTGGCTCAACAACCAAGCCAATCTCGGTGCGCCGGGCCCATCCAGGGTGTGGGGCGCATTTCTCGAGTTCCGGGGCGACAATTATGACGCGCTCAAGGCCCGCGGCTTCTCCGACCAAGATATAGAACAACTACCCGTCGACGAGCTCATCACGAGCATGCGCGCTTGGTGCAGGGAAAACGCCATCGGTAAGAGATGACCGCGCGAGGAGCTGGCAGCTGCAAGCCCCTGGACACGCACCCCCCGTCACAGCGACACAGCTCTACGACATGTCACGGCCTTCTAACCTTGACCCCTCGTGATATTCTGACTCTGGAGATGGCGCTTCCCGAAATCATCAGTCTGAAGGGACTCAGTTCCATAAGTACTACCAACGAAAAACGGGCGGAAAACTGGTACTAAACGCAAAACAAACCCAAGTCCCAGAATGAAACGCCCACTCCCAACCCGCTAATAACAAACCATTTACCTCGCGTTCGCCCGCCAATCCGAGAGTTGGCCGGCAATCTCACTTACGTGGCGGCCCAAGCGCTTCGGCCCGCGGTTTCGGGCGCCAATCCGTAACCGCCCGATTGCCCGCCGACGCCCCATAGCCGGAAGGTGAACAAGCATGTCACATAGGGTCGGCTACACAAGAAGAGATCTAGGGAAGCTTTCGCTCGGCGCTTTGTCGGGAGCTACGCTGCTCGCGAAGCCGAATTCAAACTTCGGCGGCGTCCATATCGGCATCAACGCTCCCTACAGCTTCCGCCGAGCAGCCAACAGCGCCGAGGAAGTCCTCGACGCACTCCTGAAGCTCGGACTCTCCACGGTGGAGCTGCGGTCCCATCCCGTCGAGGCGTTCCTCGGCTCCCCTGAAGACGGCCGCGCACAACTGTCTCGATTCCGCGCCGCCGCCGCCGGGAAACAACTCCCCAGGAGCAAGCCGTCCTCGACGCCGCCGTCGAAGACATGCGCAAGTGGCGGCTCTCAGCCTCCATGGACGGCTTCAAGGCCTTTCGCAAGCACTACCAGGACGCGGGCGTCCTCATCGACATCGTCAAGTTCGACTCGGTCGACAAGATGGTCGACGACGAGCTGGACTACATGTTCCAAATGGCCAAGGCCCTCGGCGCCCGATTCATCACCTGCGAGCCTCCCCTGAGCACGACCAAACGGATTGGCGCATTCGCCGACAAGCACAAGCTCATCGTCGGCTACCACGGTCACGCGGCCGTGGACAGGCCGGAGGCGTTCGCCGCGCCCGCGAGCTGGGAAACGGCCATGTCGTACTCCAAGTACAACGGCGCGAACGTCGACATCGGCCACTTCACCGCGGGCAACGGCTTCTCCCCGGCGGAATTCATTAAGAAACACCACAGCCGCATCAGCAACCTCCATGTGAAGGACCGCAAGAAGAATCAAGGGCCGAACATGCCTTGGGGCCAAGGTGACACCCCCATCAAGCAGATCCTTCAGCTACTGCAGCGAGAGAAGTACGACTTCATGGCCACGCTCAAGATGGAGCATCCTATCCCCGAGGGTTCCGACGTGATGACGGAATTGGCCAAGTGCATTCAATACTGCAAAGAGGCGCTGGCCTAGTAGAAGAACCCGCTCCCTTGCGGTCGCGGCTCGGACGGATCTTCCCCCCAGCGGAAGGCTCGTTTGACGGGCTAACTGCTTGGCTTGCTTGGCTTTAACACGTTTGGTGGCGCTTTTAGTGTACCCATGTATTATGCTATTGTATCGTTTATTCATTGTGTTGTTTGTGATATAATATACCCATGTATGTTGAGTCCGTCCCCAATCGCAACTCGCCGCCCGCCGTCTTGCTGCGCGAATCCTTCCGCCAAAACGGCAGAGTCAAAAAACGCACCCTCGCCAACCTCTCCTGCTGGCGCCCCGTCCGCGTCGAGGCCCTCCGGCGCGCCCTCCGCGGCGAGTTCGATCAGCTTCCCGCCACTCCCGTCTGCGGCCCCGTCTTTGGCCTGCTCTTCGCGCTCAAGCAACTCGCCGATGAGCTGGGCCTGACCGCCGCGCTGGGTCGAACGCGGGCCGCCAAACTCGCCTTGTTCCTGGTGCTGGCGCGCCTGGCCCACCAAGGATCGCGGCTCTCGGCCGTGCGCTGGGCCGCCGATCAGGCCGTCGCAGAAGTGCTGGGTCTGGGCGCCTTCGACGAAGACGACCTCTACGCCGCCCTCGATGATCTGAGCGCCCGCCAAGTGAAGATCGAGCAAGCGCTATACCGCCACTACCTCGAGCGCCGCGGAGCCCCGCCCAGCTTGCTGCTCTACGACGTCACCAGCTCGTACTTCGAAGGCCTGCACAACGCGTTGGGCGAGTACGGCTACAATCGCGACGGCAAGCGCGGCAAGAAGCAAATTGTGATCGGACTGCTGGCCGATGACCAGGGCGAGCCGCTGGCGGTGCGGGTGTTTGCCGGCAACCGCAACGATCCGACGACCGTGCCGGATCAGATCCGCATCGTCAAAGAGCAGTTCGGAGTCGAGGAGTTGGTCTTCGTCGGCGCTTGAGCGAAGGGGTGCTGCAACTGGAGCTGTTCGCTGAACAAGTCTGCGAGGTCGAAGCCGACGGCGTGCGCTATGTGCTGCGCCTCAACGAGTCCGAAGCCAAACGGCAACGGCAGCGGCTCGAGGACAAGCTGGCCATGCTGGGAGGCAAGCTCGACCGACGCAACCAGAAAGTCACGGCCTCTTCCCGTTGCGAGCCCGCGGCCGGACTGCGCCAGCTCAAGCCCTGGCTGGCGCGTCACAAGCTGACAGAATTGGTCGAGTTGCGCTTGCAGGGACGTACGCTGGTCGTCGAGCGCCAGCAGGCGGCGATCGAGCAGGCGCTGGAGTTGGCGGGCTGTTACGTGGTCGTGACCGATGTCGCCTCCGAGCGCATGAGCGGCCAAAGAGTGCACGACCATTACGTGAGCCTGCAGCGGGTGGAGCGCGACTTTCGGCAGCTGAAGACGGGCTTGCTCGAGGTGCGGCCGATCTTCGTGCGCAAAGAAAGCCGCACCCGAGGACATGTGTTGTGCAGCATGCTGGCGTTGAAGCTGAGCCGCGAATTGGAACGGCGGATACAAGCGGCGTTTGGCACGACCGACGACGACCCGCACGCGATCACCTTGCCGGACGCGCTGGCGGCGTTGGGGCGACTGTGTCTATTGGAATATCGAGTGGATGAGCAGACCAGCGTCACACGGCTGCCGATTCCCGACGCCCGCCAAACAGAAATCCTCAATGCGTTGGGGGTTTCGCTGCCGCACATGTAACCTGTAGACAGACGCCGATCGCCCGATCCATCCCATAACCGACGCGAATTCAGGAAGTTGGCGGCGAAACTCTGCTCGCTGGCGGGGGGAAGATCCGTCAGGCGTCAACGGCCGCACAGGAGTCAGGCAGGCATCGTCGAAACGACGCATTGTTTGCTTCTTGATCGCTCCGACATCATGCAGGGCCTGCATCGTTTCATGCACGGCAGCCATTGCATCAGTTCGGTACTCCTTACTCATGACCTTTCACCTCCATAAAATCGCCTGTCTTGATCAGCCACTTGAATATCCTCAAGCGTCACCGTCGGCGAGTCCATGCACTCATGATTCTATGGCACTAAGTGCCATAGTCTGGAGTTTCTACATTTTCGATCGAATTAGACGGCCCCAAGGTAAACCTTGGGGCTCAGCGCCGCTGGCGCCACTGGTCCTGAGCCCCGATCTTTAGATCGGGGTCTGGAGTTTCTACATTTGCGGACGGGGGAGGGCCATGGTTGAGGTAGGTCGGTAGATGGTTATTGACATACCGACAGGATTGAGCTATTCTGTTCTTGGCCCCGCTCGGCGCCGCTGCCTATGCCCGACGATCTCCGCGATACTCTTCTGGAAACCCTAGAATCAGCCCTCGATGCTCAGCTGCGCGCCGTTCGTCGGCTGCGATCGAAACCCCCTCCCCGGCCCAAGCGCCCTTCGCCTCAAGGTATGTCTCAGGTCGATATGGCCCATGACATACTCGCCGGAGCCGAGCGTCCGCTGCATATCGCGGAGTTGATCGAGGGCATTCAGGCCAGGTTTTCCCGTGCGGTTGACCGCGAAAGCCTCGTCTCGGCGCTGTCGAAGAAGATCGCTCGCGGCGACCGTTTTGTGCGCACCGCGAAGAACACTTTCGCGCTGCGTAGCCCGGATTAGCTACGCGGCCCGGATTAGCTGTCCCCTGGAGGTTCCCATGCTGCTTCCTCAGTTCCTGTCGATCAGCGCTGATTGGAGGCGCGCCTTTCCCCAGCAACGCACGCATCGACGCGCGGTGCGCCAAGGCCTGGGAGGCCTGGTTTGCCTGGGCCGCCGCACGCTTTCGCGCATTATTTGGACCAACGGCGGCGAGCAAAACAGCTGGAGCGCGGACTATTTTTTGCACGAGCGCTGCAAGTGGCGTCCGCAAGAGTTGTTCGCGCCGGTGTGGAAGCGCGCCTTGGGGTTTTGCCGCTCACGGTTGGTGGGCGTGGCGATCGACGACACGCGCTTGCGCAAGACGGGGCGTAGGATCAAGCAGGCGTTTTATCAACACGATCCGCTCTCGCCGCCGTTTCACGCGAACTTGATGCTGGGGTTGCGCTACTTGCAAGCGTCGTTGTTGGTTCCCTTCGATCGCGGCGGCAAGACCGGCGCGCGGGCCTTGCCGGTGCGTTTTGAATGTGCGCCGGTTCCCAAGCGTCCCGGCAAACGCGCCGGCGACGCCGAGCGAGAGCAGTACGAACAAGCGCGCAAGCGCTGTCGCATCTCGCAACGTTTAGTCGACATGATGGCGCCGCTGCGGGCTGCGCTGGATGCCGCCGGCGGGATCGCCAAGAAGATGGTGTTGTCGCTTGACGGCAGTTTCAGCAACCGCACCGTTTTCCTGGCGCCGCGCGATCGCACCGAGCTCATCGCTCGCACGCGCCTGGACGCTGTGCTGTGCAAAGCCGCGCCGACCGGCTCGCGACGCTTCTATGGGGTCGAAAAGTTCCGCCCCGAACAGGTGCGCCGCGACGAGACGATCGTCTGGAAAACGACCAAGCTATTCTACGGCGGCAAGCGCCGCAAGATCCGTTATAAAGAGGTCAACGAGGTGTACTGGCAGGGCGGGGCGCGGCGCACGCCGTTGCGTTTGTTGGTGGTCGCGCCGACCCCCTATAGCAAGCGCCTTTCGAGCAAGATGTACTACCGCCAGCCGGCGTATCTACTCACGACGGACCTCGCCAGCCAGGCGCGCGAGCTGTTGCAGATCTATTTCGACCGTTGGCAGATCGAGGTGAACCACCGCGAAGAGAAGGACACGTTGGGCGTGGGACAGGCGCAGTTATGGAGCGAGACGGCGGTCCCGAAGCAACCGGTATTGGCGGTGGCGGCGTACAGCGCTTTGCTGCTGGCGTCATTGCTGGCGTATGGTCCGGGGCGCGGAGAGGCCTATGCGCCGCTGCCGAAATGGAGGAAAAAGGCAAAGAGGCCTTCTTGTCTGGATCTGGTGGCGCTGTTGCGGAAAGAAATGGTCGAAAACCCCGATTTGCTGGCTCCGCTGGGGCTCAAACCCTCCTGGCAGGCCTTCGGCGCCGCCGCTGACGGGTAAAATATGTAGAAACTCCAGGCCCCGATCTTTAGATCGGGGTCTGTGGCACTAAGTGCCATAGTTCAAGATGCCGTCCGAAAGGATTGTGCCCCGAAACTCGACTAGAGCGAGTCTCCAAGATCGCAAGAGCCCTTGAGCCCAAGCTTGTCGCGCAAGAACGCGAAGCTCCGCCGCCTCCGACGAATAAAACATCGCGTGCAGGCCTTTGATCATCTTCCTAATCCGCTGTCTTGACCGCCGGCATGGAATCGACAAAACCCGCGCCATCCTCGCGCAGCTCGGCGATCGCAGCCGCCCGCAGCCGCCGTAGCGTCTGCTGGTACTCCGGCTTGATCGCCAGGTTGTCGAGCTCATCCGGGTCGGCCTCGAGGTCGTACAGCTCCTCGATGTCCTCGATCAGCGGCCGGATGTACTTGTACTTCCCGTCGACCAGCATGACGTACCACGGGACGTCGCCGTGCATCGCGCCTTCGCCTTCAGGAATCACATCCGTATCCGAGCCGTAGTTTTGTCCCGTCGCCGCCAGCAGCGCCGGGTGCGGCCACTCCCGCTGCGGGTTCTCGAGCAACGGCGTCAGATCCTCGCCATGCATCTCCCAGGGCAGATCAATGCCGGCGAACGCGAAAATCGTCGGGACGATATCCACACCGGCTACCGGCCGCGGGCTAACCTGCCCTTCCGGAATGCGCCCCGGCATCGACATCACCATCGGCGAGCGAATGTTCGCGTCGTACGGCGCGATCTTGGTGCGGAAGCCATGCTGGCCCCACGCGAAGCCCTGGTCGGAAGTCCAAATTACCAGAGTGTTCTCGCGCTGGCCGCTTTCCTCGAGCGCCTGCAGGACGCGATTCATCCCCTCGTCGAGTGCGAGCACGCCTTGGTGATACTGGCGCGTCCACGAATTCAACGAACGGCCGTTCATCATCGGCGTCCCGCCCGGGCCCTTGGTCCAGTAGTTGATCTTCTGCGCCCAGTCGGGCTTGCCTGGCCGCGGCGGAAAGATATCAGCCGGAGTATCGAAGTCGATCCCCGGATACTCCTCGAGATGGCGATCCGCCGGCGTGAACGGGCTGTGCACCGCGCCGTAGCAGAGCCACAAGTACCAGGGCTTGTCCTCGTCGCGGCCGTTCCCGTTGATCAGGTCAACGGCCCAGTCGGTGTATTGATCGGTCGAGTAGCGTTTGAGGACCTTGGTCTCGCCGCCCTGATAGGTAATGGGCTGATCATAGTAGTAGTTCTGATTGGTCTCCGGATTCGCGGGCCGGTTCCAGACGATCTGGAAATCCCAGTCGCGCCCGAAGCCCGTGTCGGTCCCGGTGTGCCACTTGCCGATCTGCGCGGTGAAGTAACCGTTCTCACGGAAGACCTTCGGCCAGAAGGGGGTCTTCTCGGGGTCATACGTGCTGCCCGGGTAGGGCCCTTCCATGCGCATCGACTCGACGCCGAATTGGTGACGCCCAGTGAGTAGCGTCGCGCGCGACGGCATGCACCAACTGCCGATGTAGGCGTACTCGAAGCGTACTCCCGAGGCGGCCAGCTGGTCCATCGTTGGCGTCTTCACCCAGGGGTAGGACTGCGGATACGCTCCGACCGTGCGATAAGAGTGGTCATCGGTATAGATGAACAAGATGTTCGGGCGGTCCGCCGCGGACAAGGCCGCGAACGAGCCTAAGCAGGCCAGCGCCAGAACGATGAGACGAGAAGGGGTTTGGGACATGTGATCCTCCGGTACGAGCTGGCCCTATTGTCGTGGAAACGTTCTGGCCAAGCAAGCAGCTTTGCGAGAAATATAATGACTGAGGTCCAACTTTGGGCTTCCCCATGGGTCCTTCGCTGCTCGCGAGCCGTGCTCGAAGACGTGGCCGTCCGCGCCTACACGGAAGGGCTGATCACTCAGCACCAAGTGGGCCGCATGCTCGGGATCGGATCGAGGTTCGAGGTGGAAGAGTTCCTGCGAGCAAAGGACGTTCCTCCCGACTACACGACCTCCGAGCTCGAATCGGACCTCCGGACTCTGCGCTCGGACAATTGAGTGCAGGTCGTCGCGGACACCTCGCCGCTCAATTCCTGCACAAATCCGGCAGGAATTCCGAGCACCCTGCGTGAGCGGGGTGTCTTCCCACAACCCGTGCGACGGCCGCAATCGTAAGCGGAAGACACCCCGCTGAAGCAGGGTGCTCGTAAAAAAGCGCCGAACCTTTGCCCTTTGGAGTTCCGGCGGCTCAATCGAGCGGTTCACTCCGCCCTTTGCGTCGCCGCAACTGCTCGGCCAGCTTGCTTACGTTCATCGCCTCGCCGACCTCCTCGGCCACGTTCGAGTTCTCTCGCCGATCCGAGCGATGATCGTACAGCATCCGGCCGACCAGCTCGCCGTCGCCGTCGGCGTACTCGCTAAAGCGATAGCGGTCAGAGCGAATCGTGTCCCCCTGGCGATAGCGGCCAATCGCGTACTCCTTCCAGGGGGCGGCCGGGTCCTTCATCAACGATACGAGGCTACGACCCTACAGATGACTCGGGGCCTTCAGCCCAGCCAGTTCACTAAGCGTCGGGTAGATATCGATAAACTCGGTCAGCGCACTGACGCGAGTGCCCGACCGCACTTCCTTCTCGCTCGGGGCCGCGATGATCAACGGCGCGTGCATTGACGTTTCAAAGCACGAATGCTTGTTCCACATCCCATGCTCGCCGAGCTGCCAGCCGTGGTCTCCCCACAACACGACAACCGTATTCTCCGCCAGACCCAGTTCCTCGAGAGAATCCATCAGGCGGCCGATCTGCGCATCGATGAAGCTGACGCAGGCGTAGTATCCGTGGATCAGCCGCCGCGCCGTGGGACGGTCTACCGGGCCAGTCGGCGGAATGCCCGCGTAGTTTCTCAGTTCGCCCGACGTGTGCAGAGCGATCTCCGGCGCGCCCTTCGGCGCCCAATAGTTGTCCGGGATGTCGATCTCGTCGAAATCATAGAGGTCCCAGTATTTTTTCGGCGCCAGGAAAGGCAAGTGCGGCTTGTGAAAGCCGACCGCCAAGAAGAACGGCTGCGTCGGGTCCTTCGAGAAGCGTTTCAGATACTCGATCGCTCTCGCCGCGGCTTCACCGTCGCGGTAGTCTTCATCCTCAGCGTCGCCGGCTTCAAACGGCAGCCCGCGCACTGTCGTTCGCTCCGGGTACTTTCGCCGATGTTCGGCGGCCGCGTCCTCGTTTGCGGCGCGAGTCTGATAGTCGATGATCCGCGAACGCCAAGGCGGCTCCGACCAGCCTTTTACGTTGTCTTCCGGGTGGTGAAACACCTTGCCCAGGCTGATCGTCGTGTAGCCGTTGTTCTTGAACTGCGAGTTCAGCGTAGTGACCCCGGGGGCGTCACGCTCGGCCCATGCCAGGTAGTTCACGAACCGGGTCGGACTCGGCCGCAAGCCCGTCATCAAGGCGGCCCGCGAGGCGCCGCAGGTCGGGACCATGCAATAGGCCCGCTCGAACAACACTCCCCGCCGCGCCAGCCGATCGATCCGCGGCGTGTGCATGAACTTCTTTCCGTAGCTGTTCAACTGCGGCCGAAGATCATCCACGGCAATGAACAAAACGTTCGGCTGGCCGGGCGCCGCCGCTGCCAGGGTCTGGAGTGAACCCTAAAAATGAGACATTGAAATTTGGGACGAATTTCAGCGAATGGAAAGGAGTCCAGGATGGAAAGTCTCAAGCCGCGCAAGCCGCGGGAGTTCACGGTGGAGTTCAAGGAAGCCGCCGCCAGGCGGCTCCTAGCCGGCCAGAGCGGCACAGCGCTAAGCCGCGAGTTGGACGTCAAGCGCAGCCTGCTGTACCGCTGGCGGGACGCCTATCGCCAGGAAGGCGTCAACGGCTTGAGCCGGCGGCGAGGCCGGCCGAAACCCGGCCGCTCGGCGCCGCCCAAGATCCCTCGCGATCCGCGCGACGAACGCATCGCAGAGCTCGAACGACTGCTCGGCAAACAAGCCGCAGAGCTCGATTTTTTCGGACAAGCCTTTCGCGCCTTGAACCTCGCAGCCCCGACCAACGACGCCGGTGGCGCGAGCGGATCTACTCCATCGTCGAGCAGATCAGCGCCAAAGGCTCGCTCAGCGTCGAACACGCCTGCGAGCTCGGACGCGTGAATCGCGCCGGGTTCTATCGCCGGCTCGCCGTGTCGTCGCCCGCCGAGTGCGACATGGAATTGCGTGACCGCATGCAGCGGATTTCGCTCGAGAATCGTCGTTACGGCTACCGCCGCGTGACGGCCGAGCTGCGCCGCCAAGGCTTCCTCGTCAATCACAAAAAGGTCCTGCGGATGATGCGTAAGGACAACTTGCTGGCGGTACTCAAGCGGCGCTTCGTGCTAACAACGGATTCGAACCACTTCTTACCTGTTTATCCGAATCTAGCGGCGCACCTGAATGTGGACGGCGTCGATCAGTTGTGGCAATCCGATATCACCTACATTCGCTTGCGCGAGGCGTTCGTCTACCTCGCCGTGGTGTTGGACGCCTACTCGCGACGCGTGGTCGGCTGGCGGCTGGGGACGACGCTCAAAGCTGAGCTGGCTGTAGGGGCGTTGCGCGATGCGCTCGAGCTCAGACGCCCTGCCGCGGGGTGGATGCATCATTCCGACCAAGGCGTACAGTACGCTTCGAGCGCCTATGTCGAGCTGCTGGAGCAGCACGGCGCGATCATCTCGATGAGCCGCCGCGGCAACCCCTACGACAACGCGCGGGCGGAGAGTTTCATGAAGACGTTGAAGGCGGAGGAGGTTTGGTTGCAGCGTTATCGCACGCTTGACGAGGCGCGCGCATCGATCGGCGAGTTCATTGATGAGATCTACAACCAACGCCGGCTGCATTCGGCGTTGGGATATCGTCCGCCGGCGGAGTTTGAAGCGCTGGCGCGGCCGGCGGCAACAGCAGCGAGGAATCCGAAGTATGAGTTTTGAGAGGCATAGGCAAATCTATCAATCCGATGGGCCCTGGGCGGGCAGGGAGACATCGCCGGCGTTGGAGAAGCCGGGAGCGACCTTGGCGGCCGCCCCCGGCGCTCATCGTCTTGATGAGTTTGCGGCCGGGTATTCCTTGGCGGGTTGCTCTCCAGCAGAGCCCGCTTCCGCTTCCCCGGCTAGGACCAGCGTGCGACGATACAGCGAAGAAGGCAAGCGTTTTGCGGTCAATCGTAACCTGTCCCGATTTCGACTGTCTCACGCTTGGGGTTCACTCCAGGCACCTGCCAGCGAACGTCCCCGTCTGGAAACGGACGAACGTAGACTTCCGGTCGGCCCGACTCGTCGGATACGTAGGCGACAAATCGGCCATCCGGCGAGAACTTGCCTTCGGTCTCGTTGAAATTCGTGTCGAGAAACGGCATCGGATCGTAGCCTCTGTCGTCTTCTCTGCGCTTCAGCAGCCAGAGATCATGATTCGTTTCGACGCTCCGCTTGCGGTAGAGCAAGTATTTCTCATCGGATGACCAATCCCGAGGATTCTCGCCTACAGGCGCAGCAACCAACTCACGTGTTTCTCCGCTTCCGTCCGTCGGCTTGCTGTAGATGTTGTCGTTTTCATTGCGAAAGGAGCCAAACGTCAGGTGGGACCCGGTCGGCGACCAAACCGGGCTAGTGTCCCAAACTCCGTCGAACGTCAGACGGCTCTTTACCGGCCGGTCGACGTCGTGCGCCCAGATATTGTGACGTCCGTTTTCCAGGGCACGGACGGCGATGCGGCGCCCGTCAGGCGAAATTGCCGGCGTCGACATGTTGGGTTGAGGCTCCCCGATCTCGCCCAACGTATTGCCTTGACGATCCTTCCAGACAAGCCTCGATGTGACAGAAACAGAGGAGCTCGAGTAGACGAGCGTGCCATCATCGGAGACGCTCGGCAGAAACGCGTCTTCGGCGATCGGGAAGGCCTCTCCCGTGAAGCGCAGCTCATTGATGGAGAACGGCTGAGCCCACAGAACTCCGCCCACTACCCCCGACTGCGAGATTACGTGCCCCGTCGGTGAGTATGTTGGCTCAAACCCTTGCGTTAGGATTCTCTCTACTCGGGTCTCGCAATTTAGCAGTGTGACGTCGCCTCGCTTTCGGTAGAGAAGATATTCCTTGCCGTCCGCTCGCGGCAGAAACTGGGGGCCCCAGTACTCGACCGGCTCGTCGTCTGGCTCGGAGACCTTCAACGGGGTTGGCGTGCCCCCGCCCGTCGGGATCCGATGGAGCTTCGACGGATTGCCGCTGCTGAAGACCATGGATTCGCCGTCGGGGCTCCAAGTCCCTCCCTGGAAACGTTGCGTAGGGAGGTCGCAGATTACGCTAATCGGTCCGCCTTGAACCGAGACCTTCTTTAGCTCTAGTTCTGCAGCAAAGACTAGAAACCTGCTGTCGCGCGACCAGAAGAAGCGTGCCACACTGTCGGTACCCTCCAGGGCGCGTGGTTTGCTCTGATCTAAATCCTGAACCCAGATCGGCCCCTGGCGCTCATTTGGAACATACGCGATGTGTTTTCCGTTGGTGGAGATCGACAATACTGCTGTAGGAACGGCGGGTGCGAACGTGAATCTCCGCAGTGGAAGAGGCGACGACGCTTCCGGGGCCAGAACCTGCATTCCGATGAACATTCCGACGGCGGAGGCTGCGAGCAGAGCGGCCATCGCGACGACCAAACGGATACGGGTCGGCCTTGACCGGCGCGAACTGGCGCTCCCAGCCGGCGAGGTCGATGTTGACCGATGAGTTTCTACCCGTTCAGCGTCTCTCCGAAGCGCTCTCAGATCTACGAGCATCTCGTCGGCGTGCTGATAGCGTTCGCTGGGCTCTTTCGCTAGCGCTCTGTTCGCAATGCGATCGACTGCGGTGGGCAGTCCGCTCCGTCTCGCCGTGATCGGCTCGGGATCTTCGTTGATGATCGAATAGACAACCGCCTGCTCGTAATCGCCAGGGAACGGATGCTTGCCGGTGAGCATCTCGTGCAGCACAACTCCCAAAGCCCAGACATCGGTCCGTCGATCGACGGCTTGTCCCTGGGCTTGCTCAGGCGACATGTAGGCCGGAGTCCCCAAGGTCGTGCCACTCTTGGTCAGCCTGGTTCGATCCGCCACGGCCGCTAGGCCAAAATCCATGATCTTGACTCTGCCCCGGCGATCAAGCATCACGTTCGAGGGCTTGATGTCCCGATGGACTACTTTCCTCTCGTGGGCTTCCTGAAGTCCCTCGGCGATCTGGACAGCGACATCGAGGGCTTCCTCTAAGGGCAACGGGCTTTCTTTGATCTTGTCCGCCAACGACGGCCCATCGATGTAGGCCATCGCGATGAACGTCTCGCCAGCATCTTCGTGGATGCCGTGAACGGTCGTGATGTTGGGATGATCGAGCGAAGCCGCCGCTTGCGCTTCCCGAATCAGGCGAGCTTTGACTTCCTCTTCGCCGAGCATCTCGCGGGAAAGGAACTTGAGAGCGACGGTTCGTTTGAGGTCAAGGTCTTCGGCCTTCCAGACCTCGCCCATGGCCCCCTGACCGAGCTTTTCGAGGACCTTATAGTGGCTGATCGTGCGCCCTGTCACGACGCCTAAATTGTACTGCGCCGGATAGATGGTGTAAACAAGCGTTCGCTTGAGTGACCGTCTGCGAGCCTTCAGAGACCCTTACTAGAGCGCTCTAACGCCCTGTTTACAGGGCTTCGAGCGGTTTCAACCGCTGGTTGGGTCAGTGTGAAAATAATTCAAAGTATCTATCCTTTAGGCCGCTGCGAGGAGCCATATTCGGGTGGACTCGTGGCCGCGATGGAACCGAGTTGGAACGCCATGCTAGCCGGATTCCATTACACAGTGCTTAACGATCAGGGCTCGTCGAACCCTCGTGGCCGGTCGAAACCGCCTGTTTCATGGAAATCGCACCGCGATATCTCACACTTTCCCCTTGGATGTCCCCCTGCTAGACAGCACCGCACCCCTTACTTGCGTTCGGGGCTCACTGGTTGCCGCCTATGCCGACGCTTCTTGGTCTTGGGCCCCGGCGACTGCTCAACCCACAAGCCATAGGCGACCGCGGCGGAAAAAATCGCCAAGGGCGCCATCTGCGACAGCAGACGGTCCGCTGAGGTCGCGAGCCACCACTGGATCTCGTTTCTGCCGGTCGAGTAGGCCAATAAGGCGCCGAGGAACTGCCAAGCGACAAGTCCGGGAAGCACCCAAAACGAAGACTGAAGCCTGAAAACAGCGCCGGCGGCAGCAGCCCCCACCACGGCCACAAACGCCAGGTTCAGGCTGCTTAAGGCGAATGCTTTCGCCGTCATCGCCGACAGCGCGGTCCCGAACAGGCCGACCTGAAAATCAGCCCCCAACATGAACCCGGACGCCTCGACCGACCGCCCCATCCGCAGCAGCGACCACGGCCCCAGCAACGCCAGCGGAGGCCCGGCAAGCCAGGCCCACGACACGGCATCGCTCGACTTGCGCAAGAGACGAATCGCGATGACGGCGCCGACCGCGGCCAAAAAGAGCTGCCCTTCGTTTTTCGTCCATGCCGCCGCGGTTGCCGCCAACGAAGCCGCTGCGAGATCAGCAACCGAACCTTCCCGTAGCCAGAGGTATAGGAATCCGCCGGCAAGCAACATGTAGACCGACAATGCTGTGTCGGCGTATCCCGCTAGCTCGAAGGCGACCTGGCTCAGTAGGGGAGTCAGCGCGACAAGGGCGGTAAAGACCGCGGCGGCTACGACTCCGGCCGCGCGACGTGTCAGATAGTGCACTGAGCCCAGCAAAGCGACAAAGAAGCAAGGTGAGGCGAGCTTGCCTAGTTGATCGGAAACTCCGCCGGCAAGTTGGTAGAGGAAGGTCGCGTACAAAGGCGTTAGCAGGGGGTATCCCGGCTGGCCGGTGAACTCCGCGGCGCGGGCCAGGTATGCGCCGATTCCTTGGTCAAGGTAGAAGGCGTTCGCCTTGAACAGCCAGATGGCCCAGGCGTCCCAGGCTTGGCTGGGTGAGCGGCATCCCACGCTCGTAGGGCCACCAGGCCGCCAGGACCGCCAGTGTGGCTATCCCTGGCGCCAGTTGCCAAGCACTGAGCTGCATGCCGAGTAGCGGGCGTCGCTTGAGCGTCAGCCACACGGCCCCGGCAATCCACGGAGCGAGGACAAGCCACGCGTGTTCCACCCCAACCCGCCCAGATCGAAGAAGAGCATCTCGACCGATATTCCAAAAGCGGCAAGTGCGAACCCTAGGCAAAGCCCCTCGACCGGGTTCGCCTGGAGACGGCGCGGCAAGACAAGCCAGCCGAGGATCGCGGTGGCGATTAATCCGAAAACGCCCATCAGCGAGCCCTATAAAGCCGCACAAGCGAATCGGACGACACTCGCTCGAGGCCGGCTACTCTCGACTCCAGCGCATCGGAATCCCACGAACCCGCGAACGGCTCAGCGGCCAAGTTCACCGCGGTATCGCGAAAGACGGCCAAGAATTCACAGCCGTCTTGCGCCGCCGCGGAGTCGGCAAAGACCTGAACACGGCGAGGGTAGAGCAAGTAGTCCAAACGCGCGTTGTAGTACTCGATGGCGGCCGGACCGGCGTAGGCTAAAACCGTCACACACCCGCTGGCCGGAACCGCCCGCGCTAGCGCATCGCTCAACGGCGAGGCCGGGTTGTCGAGCAGTGCGACCCGTTCTCTGAGGGACCTATCTCCAAGGCTGCGCTCAAACTCCCCCGCGCGCGACCACTGCTCGACGAGCGCCGGCGCCGCGATCACCGCCCAAGCCGCGGTCATCGCCCCAAGCAGCAGCGCGGCCCGGTTCGTACTCAATGGCTCGTACTCAAACCGGAATCATATCGCAGGCGCGGTGATAAACTGAACTCTCCGCCAAGTTCGCCCCTACATTAGATGGACCGATCCGAATCAGTACCTTTGTGGCTGCTCGCTACCGCCGGCGTGATGGTGATTGCGGCCCTTTACTTCATGTTCGTTTGGGTCCCGACAGAGATGTCGATGGGCATCGTACAGCGGATCTTCTACCTGCACGTGCCGTCGGCGTTTGTCGCGTTCTTCGGTTTTCTGCTCGGCGGAATCGCCAGCATTCAGTACCTCGCGACCCGCGAACACCGCTACGACGACCTTTCAGTCGCTTGCAACGAAGTCGGGCTGGTTTTCGCCGTCGTCAACTTGAGTACGGGGATGCTTTGGGCGAAGCCAATCTGGGGAGTTTACTGGGCCTGGGGCGACGCACGGCTGTCGACGATGCTGCTGCTGGCGCTGATCTACGGCGCTTACCTGATCCTGCGGCAATCGGTCGTCGAGCCCACTCAGCGCGCGGTGGTTTGCGCGGTGGTGTCGATTTTCGGGATGGTCGACATTCCGATCGTCTACATGGCGAATGTTTGGTGGCGGACGCAGCATCCCCAGCCGGTGCTCTCGGGCGAAGGCTCGATTGATCCTCGAATGAGGTTCGTGCTGTACTTTTCGACGTTCGCATTCATGTTCGTATTCTGGTGCTTGGTCCGAGTGCGGCGGCGCATTGAGATGCTGAGGCGTGAGGCGGATGGGCTCAGGCGCGAGGTCCACGCGCTTTAAAGGAAACCGATGGAAGAAAACCTAATCTGGCTGTGGGGCGCGTTTAGCTTGGCTTGGTGCCTGCATCTGGCCTACGTGTTCAGTCTGGGCAGACGTCAGAAGAGCCTGCGCCAGCAGGTGGAATACTTGAAGGCGCAGCTCGAAGACCGCGGCGAGCGCTAACCCGACGCGGCGCGTGTCTAATTGCCTGCCCCGGAGCCCCGACCGGAAGGGAGCGGTTGCTCGAGCGAACCACCTGGCGCCGCACGCTCGGGCAACCGCTCCCTTCCGGTCGCGGCTCCGGGCCGCCCGTTTCGTCTTTCAGTCGGTCTCGCCACCGCGTAGTAACGCCGCCGCCTGGGGCATCAGCTCGACTGCCCGGCGGATGTCCGGGTCAAGCTCGGCCAGCACGCGCTCGCCGGCGTCGAGATCCACAGCGACCGTGTAGATGGCAGCCTTGAGGACCCGCCGGATCTGCGGCAGGCTCTGTTGATATTCCGCGTCGTCAATCTCGAGACGCTCGCTTTGGACGAAGCGTCGAAACCCCGCCAGCGTTTGCTCATCCAGCTCCCACTTGTGAGGGAGCGGTTTGAGCTCATCCGCCACACGCTCGGCATGGCGCTCGAACGCCCGCGATTCACGCATCGCCCGGAATAGCAGCGTCTCGGTCGGACCGGGCAGTTTGAGATCCGGAGTAATGCCGCCGCCGCCGTAAACGACACGGCCGGCAGTGGTTTTCTTCTTCTCAACCTGCTCCGCCTGGAAATCCGGCGAGCACGGATCGGCATGATATGTCCTCATGTCGAGACCGTAGTAAGTGCGCTGGATCAGACGTCCGCTGGGCGTGTAGTAGCGAGCTGTGGTGAGCACCATGCCGGCGCCGTCGTCAAGGCTGTAGACGCTCTGGACCAAGCCCTTGCCGAAGGTGTTCGACCCGACGATCAAGGCGCGATCGTGATCTTGCAGCGCCCCGGCCAAGATCTCAGCGGCGGACGCCGAACGGCAGTCGACCAATACCGTCATCGGATAGGGCGAGACGGTCTGCCCCGGATTGGCGTCATAGACCCGCTCCCGCGACGATCGGCCGCGGTGCGATACAACCGGGGATCCGCTCTTAAGAAACCGTCCGGTCGCATAGACGCCAGCCGACAGCATCCCCCCGTGGTTGGCTCTCAGGTCAAGCACGAGCCCCCCAAGGCCGCGCTCCTCGAGTCCGCTGAGAGCCTGGTCGAGCTCCTCAGCCGTCTTCTCGCCAAATGAGCGAATCCGCAGGTAGCCGATCCCGTCGGACAACATGAACGCTGGCGGCACGGTCGGACGCGGAATCCGGTCACGCACCATGTCAAGCTCCACAGCTCGCTCGGTCCCGTCGCGCCAGAGGCCCAGACGGACGCTGGTTCCGCGCGGGCCGCGCACGGTTTCGGCAACCTCTTCGACCGAGAATCCGTCGGTGGGAATGCCGTCGACCTGCTGGATCTCGTCTCCCGGCCTCACGCCCGCATGAAAGGCCGGCGTTCCGGGAAAGGGATAGTCGACAATCGTCCGCCCTCGAAACGAGCGGATCTGCATTCCAACGCCCGCATAGCTGCCCTGTTGTTCTTCCTTGAAGCGGTCGAAGATCTGGGGGCTGAAGAACCGCGAGTGGGGGTCAAGTCCGGCGAGCATGCCAGGCACGGCCCCTTCGTAGACTCCATCCCTGCGATCTATGGGATCGGCGGATCTGGATTCGAGGACTTCGACAACCTCCTCGAAGCGCTCGACGTAGCCAGAGATCAGCTCTCCGTCGGCGACGCGTCCTAGCCGGCCCAGGACTTCGCCGTAGCGTCCCCCGACGAGCGAGCCGAGCAGAATGATCGCCGCAATGCTGAGCACAGAGATGGCGTTTTGGAGCATGAACCAGCGGCAGTTTCAGTATAAAGCTACGCCGTTAGCGCCATTCGGACGCAGATAACCAAGGATACGGCAATCAAGAACCAGCCGAATCTTTTGCGAATGCCCTCCGTGCCCATCCTGAAGCTTAGCCGCGGCCCGATTTGAGCTCCCACGAATACGAACGCCCCCAGGGCCAGAGCGCGCCCCCAAACGAAGGTGCGGTGGCTGAGATGGCCGGCGAACCCTCCTAGGGCCGTAAAGATTGTCATGAACTGAGTCGAGCCCAATGCGATGTCACTGGGCATTCGAAAGAGCAGGATGAACATCGGGACCTTCAGGAACCCGCCAGCCGTCCCCGAGAGCCCGCTCAAGATGCCAATCAAGAGTGCGGCGGGCATGCCGAGAGCTAGGTTCACCGAGTACGGCCGTCCGTCCAAATTGCGATACCAGCGCCATTTTGAAGCCGGAGGCGGATCGCTCGCTTCGAGATCTTTAAACATCATGCAGCCGGCTATGAATACCGACACCGCCAGCGCCGCCTCGAGCGCACGTTCGTTGAAGAGCTGCGACGCCGCCCCGCCAATGAAGCCGCCACTGAGCGCTGCCGTCTCGAGCGTCAGCGCAACCGCCCAGTCGACCTTATTCGCCGACCGAAAGACCCAACTTGCCGACAGCGACGTGACGACAATGAGGAACTGGCTCAATGCCGCGGCGTCATGAAACGGCGCGCCTAGCCACAGCAGCAGCGAAGCGTAGAGCACGCCTCCGCCTTGGCCATGCATCGAAAACACGACCGCGATCACCGCCAGGGCGGCCGCCTCTAATAAGAACCGCAGGGACACGAATCTCGTCCAAGGGGGCGCTAGTCGGGATCACTTGCGCCGGCAGGGGAAGCTCATAGGATGCCGGAGCCGGGATTCGAAAGGCAACTAACTCGGACTTCACACCACCTGAGGGCGTAAGCGCGCGATAGGCCCGTCATCGCATCGCAAGGACGCCAACGCTACTCAGGGGCCAAAGAACTGTTGCTCCTTGGCGCCGGCGGAGGAAGCAACGGGTTCCGCATTCAGATCGCACATGACCCCCACGGCAAACGGCACTGAGTGATGGGTATTGCCTTTAGGCGGTCTATTCGCACTTGTTGAACACGGTCCAGCCCGGCAGCTCATCGAGCTCGACTTGGCAGGCAAACTCGGGCAGCCGCCGCATCAGCGCCTCATCTGGGGGAAATGCGAAGTTCTCAAACCCCACATATCGCAGATTCGCCGGCAGGTCGGCTCGGAAGCGTGAGTCGGTGATTTCTAGGTTCGCCACTTCCCAATCAAAGACGCAGTACGCCGCGTGGTGAAGCTCACCAGTGGCCATCAGCGACGCCAGCGGCCGCCATGGGAAATACACCTCGCCGGGGTGAGCCTTTGCGAATTGATACGCCCTCTGCTCGGGCGAGTCCTCGAGCCCCGCCAGTCGAGCAGGCAGTCGAATGAGATCTGGGGCTGAGTTGATCATCTGCATCAAGACGACGGCTGCCAGGCTCAACCGTATCGCGGGCAGAAACTGGGGGCTTCGTTGGGCGGTGTGCAGCAGCGCGAGCGTAAGGCCGATCATGAGCCAGAGATGCGGCATCCCGTAGCTGTTGGTTTCGCCGCCGACCTTGACTCGGCCTAAAACGGCGAGCGGCGCGAGCGCGGCAGCGGCCCCGATGGACAGCCAGGCGGAGGGCGGGGCCAAGTCGACAATGGACTTCTTGCCCGCCGCCGCGAGCAGCAGTAACAGAGCGACGATGACGGCAAGGTCGAGCGAGGTGACCACTATGTCGTGCAGTTCAAGAGCGTTCTTCCAGTTAAGTGGTTGACGGCTGGCCATTTCAAACATTCCAAACCACAGGCGATCGGCCCCAAACCAGGCCGCGAACCCGGCGGCGAGGGCCAGGTTGACGACTAGGCTGGTCGTGGCGAATTTCCAAAACTCGGAGCGCTTGTGGCGAACCCAATAGAAGGCCGCCAGTGCGGCGAAAAGTGGAACCGCCGTCTGCTTCGACCAAACGGCGGCGGATGCGGCGAGGGCGCAGCCGACAGGGCCTCCCCGCAAAGCAAGCAGGCAAGCGGCGACGCCGAACACGTAGGCCGGTGCGTCGGCGTGGTTCGTCCAGGCACCCTCGAGACTTTGGGCTGTGTAGAGATGCCATGCCAGGAAGAGAAAAACCAAGCCCCTCAAGCTGCCGCCTTGCCCGCCGAAGCTAGCCCACGCAACTACGCCCAAACATCCAAGAATCGACAGTGAACTGGCCGCAATGACCGCGCCCGCTGGAGACGAGAACAGAGTCGCGGGCAGATAGAACAGGTAGGCCAGCGGAGGATAGAGCGTGCACAGAATACCGCCGTCGGCGGGGCGGGCGTAAAGCTCCCCGAGCTTCCAGATCGCGAATGTCGGCGCTAGGCGAACGTCAGGCCACGGTTTGAGCCAGTACGCGGATTCAACCGCGCGGTAAGCAGAGCAGCCGAGCAGGAGGCAGCAGGAAGCTGTGAAAAACCAGCGGCTGGAGATAAGAGCGTCGAGTCTCTGTTCCCAACTTCGCCGTCCAGACAAATCGCCATACTAGCGCACGATTGGGTCTGACGCGGATCAGCCCGACCTTGTGAAGACTAGGTAGAACAGCGCAACCACGATCACAGCCGCGACGAGGAACGCCATTCGCGGCGACACCCAACGGCGCGGCCCTCGTTCACTCAAGGGAGGCCGCCCATTGTTCGTGAAGGTCCGTTAACCGCTTGACAATCTCAGGGCGATCCTTGGCCAGGCTGCGGGTTTCGCTGGCATCGTAATCGAGGTCGCTCAGAAAGACTTCTTCGTCGCCCTCTAGCGGGTCGCGGTTCGTGTCGAGACCGTTGACGACGAGCTTCCAGTCGCCGTCGCGGACGGCCCACTGATTGCCGCGCTGCCAGTGAAAGACGGTGTGGGGGGACGGCGCGTCGGCGTCGGCGATGACGCCCATCAGGCTCTTACCGTCGATGGAGACCGACGGCGGGTCAATGCCTGCTATTTCAGCGATGGTCGGCATCCAATCGAGCGCGGTGGCGAACTGCGAGCGCACTTCGTCTTGGGGGATCACGCCGGGCAGGCTGACGACGGCCGGGACGCGGATGCCGCCCTCGAGCAGGCTGAATTTGGCTCCGCGATAGGGCCCGGCGCTGCCTCCGCCAAACATGGTGCGTTCCTCGGTCGCATGCCCGTGGTCGGAGAGGAAAACGATCAGAGTGTTCTCGCGAAGCCCCAGGTCGTTGATCTTCGCAATGACCTTTCCGGCTTGCTCATCAAGGGTCGAGACCAGCGCGGCGTAGTGCTTCCGGGGCGAGGCCATGTCGCGGTAGTAGGTGCGCCACTTTGCCTTCCCCTGAAGCGGATAGTGCGGAATGTTGAACGGCAGGTAGAGGAAGAAGGGCCGGTCGCGGTTGTCGTCGATGAACTCGGTCGCTTCGCGGACCATCAGGTCGGAAAAGTGTGTGCCGTCTTCGTAGACCTCGCGGGTGTTGCGCCAGAGGTCATGCTCGTTGGGGCCGCGCCAGTAGAAGAAGTGCGAGTAGTTGTCGATGCACCCGCGCATGTGACCGTAGAAGTAGTCGAATCCCTGGGTGAGGGGGCCATCGGCGCCGGCGGACCCAAGGTGCCATTTACCGACGATGGCGGTTTCGTAGCCGGCGGCTTTGAAGACTTCGGCCATGGTGACTTGCTCGGGCGGCATGCCCACGCCGCCCGGAGCGATGTTATTCGGGACGCCGGCGCGCTGGGGGTAGCGTCCGGTCAGTAGCGACGCCCGCGACGGCGAACAAACTGGAGCGCCGACGTAGAACTGTGTAAAGCGGGTCCCCTCGCTGGCGAGTCGGTTGAGGTTCGGCGTGTGCAGGTCGTGCGCGCCGAAGATGTCGATGTCGACCGTCCCCTGGTCGTCTGAGAGCATCAGGACGACGTTAGGGGGGCGTTGGGCGTGGAGCGCCGCGGCCGCGAGCAGAAACGCGAGCAGAAACCTCATCGTGGTTATTGTACGTGGGGCGCCGGCGCAATCGCGGGTCAGCGCTTCGACAAGATCTCGGCGATCTTCCCTGGATCACGCATTCCATGAATCACAGCGACGATCTTGATCGGGTCTGTCTCGGGATCGTAGGCGATCAGATAACGCCAAACGCTCCAGAACCGCAGGGAGCCCGCTTCGAGATCGGGACGATAGCGCCCCATGCCAGGGCTGCGCCCGAGCTGAGCAAAAGCATCTTCGAATTCCATCAGCGCTCTGACCGCGGAGTCAAAGCTGTCTTGCCCGATGTAGTCGAGGATCTCTCCGAGGTCATCTTCCGCGGAGGGATGAAGCGCGAACAGTTCCACTAAGTCGTGGGGCGATAGCGCTCGAGCCGTTGCCGCAACCTCGTCATCGCCTCGGTCCCGCCCACCGGTTGTACTAGCCCGCTTCGGAGGTCCTCGTGGCGCCGACGAAGCTCCGCGCCGACCGCTTCTCGGTTAGCCTCAAAAAGATCCAAAGCCTCAGCAACCAAGTCTTCAGCCGACTCATAGCGTCCAGCTGTCAGGTGATGCTCGATTCGGCGTTCGAGCTCGGGGGTAAACTGCAGGTCCATCGATTGCACAGTAGCGGGCGAAAACGACTCCGTCAAGTTTTGGGACGGACGCCGCCGCGCCCGATTTCATACCCTAGGGGCAAATGCATCGCCTCCTTATAATCTTCGCGCTCGCCGCAACGGCCCCAGCTCAACCCGGCTCTTGGGGCGACCAAGGCGACGGGACCTACAAGAACCCCATCCTCAACGGCGACTACCCCGACGTCGACATCGAGCAGGTCGGCGACGCCTACTACCTGATCACCTCCACCAACCACTACGCCCCCGGCATGACGGTGCTCGAATCCAAAGACCTCGTCAACTGGACCCTGACCGGCCACATCTTCGACAAGCTGGACTGGAACCCGGTCTACGACTACGACCGCATGGCCGGCTACCCCAAGGGCGTCTGGGCCGGCGATATCGCCTTTCACGAGGGCAAATGGTTCTGCTACTTCATCGATCACAGCTTCGGCCTCTACGTCTCGACCGCCGACGATGTCCGTGGCCCTTGGACCCCTGCCAAGCTCATGCTTGAGAAAGCTCAGTGGACCGACCCGGCCGTCTATTGGGATGAAGACGAGCATCAGGCCTACCTGATCGCCAACTTCGGGCGGGTCAAGGGCGACGCGAGCGGCGAAAACCACCAGCGCATGTTCAAGATGAGCTGGGATGGGCTGACGCTCCAGGACGAGGGCCGCGACGTCTACCAGGGCCCCGGCGCCGAAGCCGCCAAGATCTACAAGATCAACGGCGAGCTCCACATCTTCTTAGTCGAGTGGATCAAGAACGACCGCCTGCAACTCGACCTGCGCGGGCCGACGATCTACGGGCCATTCGAGCGCAGGGTGATCATGACCCGCCGCAACGACCTCGACCGCGGCACTTGCCAAGGAGCGCTGGTCGAAGCCGGCGGCAAGTGGTGGTTCACCCATCAGCTCGTCCAGAACCGCTGTACCGGCCCCGACGGCATGCCCGGCCGCACCACCACGAAGTCGTACGAAGGCCGCTCGCAGTGGCTCATCCCTGTGAATTGGGAAGGCGGCTGGCCTGTCTTGGGCGATGGGATGCACACGGTTAACGGCGGGATGAAACCGATCGACGGCTACCCGATTTCCGCTCCACAGACCGACGACGATTTCGATTCGCCCGAGCTTGGGCCGCAATGGCAGTGGAACCACAACCCCCGCGACGATCGCTGGTCGCTTACCGAGCGTCCCGGCTGGCTGCGCTTGAAGGCCAACGTTCCGGTGAACGACGGCGGCTTCTGGAACGCCTCCAACACGATTTCACAACGCATCATGGGTGAAGGCGGCGGAGTGGCGACGGCTAGAGTGGACCTCTCTGGAATGGCGCCGGGGCAGCAAGCCGGCTTCCTGCATCATTCTGGGAAGTACATCATGTTCGGCTTGAAGGCCGACGCCGACGGCGCGCGCCATTTGGTGTTCAACGAAGACGGAGTCGAGCGAGTCGGGCCGCAAATCACGACCTCCGTGATCTACTTTCGCACGGACATCTATGGCAACAGGGCGACATTCTCGTATCGCATCGGCGCCGGGTGGAAGCGTTTTGGCCCCGACTTCCAGCTCATCTTCGGCAGATGGCGCGGCGACCGCATCGGCTTCTATTCCTGGAACGACAAGACCGCCTCAGGGCATATCGACATCGACTGGTTTCGTTATCAATATGACGGGCCCAACGGGGGGTTGTAGCCGGCAGGGCGCGTCCAACCGCTTGCTGACACGCACGGCGCGGCGAGCCCTCCACGCCACCAAAACCGATGGCGCCAATACCGTGTCGAGCACGTCAGCAAGCGGTTGGACCTAAGGAATGTAGAATAAGGCTGCCTAGAACCATGCCGTACACAGCAACGCCCCGCCGCACCTTCCTCCGTCAGGCCGCCGCCGCCGGCGGCCTCTTCGGTCTCGACGCCATGTTCACCGCCGAGCGGACGGACGCCGCCGCCGTTGGCCCGAACGACGAGATCAAGGTCAGCAAGATCGAAACCTTCGTTCTCAAGAACTCCTGGGTCTTCGTCAAGATCTCAACCGACGCCGGCGTCACCGGCTGGGGCGAGATGCTCAAAGACGACGCCAAGGCTTGCGCCGCCGGGGCGCTGGAAGTCGGCGACTACCTGATCGGGCAAGACCCGAATCGCGTCGTCCATCACTGGCAGGCCATCCACCGTGGGGCGTTCTACCGTGGCGGCCCGATCAAGACCGCGATCACCAGCGGAATCGACCAGGCCTTGTGGGACATCAAGGGCAAGGTCTACGGCGTCCCCGTCTATAAGCTCCTTGGCGGGCCGACCCGCGACCGGGTGCGGGTCTACGGCGAGATCAACAAGGAAACCGGCGTCAACGCCATGAAGACCGGCCCCAGCGGCGGCCAGCGCAAGGCTATCAAGTACATCGAGGGCCAGAAGTACGTCGACGAAGTCGTCGAGCGATTCAAGGCCCTGCGCGAAAGACACGGCGAGGATGTCGATATCGGTCTCGATTTCCACGGCGCGGTTCAGCCGCCGACGGCGATGCTCCTGATGAAGGCGCTCGAGCCCTACAACCCGTGGTTCTATGAAGAGGTCATCCAGGCGCTTAACGTCGATGTGATGGCTGAGCTAGCGCGCAAGACCCATATCCCGATCGCGACCGGGGAGCGCGTCTTCACCAAATGGGGTTTTAAGGAGATTCTTGAGAAGCGCGCCGCGGTCATCCTGCAGCCGGACGTCTGTTACGCCGGCGGGATCACCGAGCTGAAGATCATCGCGGGGATGGCCGAGGCCTACTACTCGCCCTTGGCGCCGCACAACCCGAACGGTCCGTGCTCGCTGGCGGCAAGCCTGCAGGTTGCGGCGTCGGTCCCGAACTTCTTGGTTCAAGAGCGCGGGGACAGGGAGTTTCCCGATCTGCTGGCCAAACCGATGCCGCCGGTCAAAAACGGGCACCGGCCGCTATTGCCTGACCCTGGGCTCGGCATCACGATCGATGAGGACAAGCTGATGGCCCAGGTGGGCGAGCCGCGGGCGTATTTGCCCCAGTTTGATCCCGACGACGGCTCGGTTGTCGATTGGTAGGGGTAACCCCGGAGCCGCGCGCGGAAGCAAGCGGTTGTCGAGTGTCGGGCAACCGCTCACTCGAAAACCCGTGCACAGCCGCGTGGCTACGTCCTTGAGCCGCGACCGTAAGGGAAAGGTCGGTTGTAGCCCGTCTTATCCGACCACTCCCTCACGGTCGCGGCTCAAGGACCCTGTTTTCATCCTCCGGGTGACCCGAAGGGCCTTGGGATCACCGTCGGTATGCGCGACACGTCAATTGGCCGGGATCGCCTCGCCGGCCATCCACACGGAGTCGATCGTCCGCATGTTGCGGATATCCTCCAGCGGATTCTCGTCAAGCACGACAAAATCCGCCCACTTGCCGGCTTCGAGCGTACCCAGATCGTTGAGCCCCAAGCACTCGGCCGCATCGGAGGTGGCCGAGCGTAGAATTTGCTCCGGCGTAAGCCCGGCCTCCGCCATCAAGTCCATCTCCATGTGCTCGAAGTAGCCTTGGAACCGCGCCGGCGGACCGGTATCGGTTCCGAACACGATCTTGACGCCGGCATCGGCTAACGCTTTCAAGTTCCGCATCGCCGTCTCAAGCGCAATCTTGTATTGCTGGGCCGATTTGCTCTCGCGAATCCGGGCCTGCCGTTCAGGCGCCTTGAGCTGCTCGAGAACCTCCACTTCGGCGTACTTGAGGAAAAACGGGTCTTCGAAGAACTCCGGCGTCTCTTCGTAGACGAACGTTGAAACCTCGCGCGTCAAAGTCGGGCACAGGCACACCTCGGCGTCCTTCATCATTTGCGCCAGCTCGGCGTCGACATCGCGGTCGCGGACGCTATGGGCGATGAAGTCGGCGCCGTCTTCGAGCAGCGCTTTCGCATCGTCGTAATAGTAGAGATGGGCGGCCAGCGGCAGCCCGCGCTCATGCGCCTGCTTGATCACTGCTTGGTAGACTTCGCGCGACATCTTCCGCGATGAGCCGAGATTGTCGTCAACGCGGATCTTGATGAAATCGACGTTCATGTCGGCGTTCTGATTCACCATCGTCAGGGCCCCATCCGGCGTATCGCCGACCACAACGGAGCCCGCCGCGAAGATGCGCGCTCGTTGGAGTCCTGGCGCGAGCTGCTCGTCGCGTAGCCGGATCGCTTCGGGTCCGTCGCCGCCCAAGCTCATTACGGTGGTGACGCCGTAGAGCGCGTACAACCCAAGCTGATCGATCAAATTCTGCCGCGTGTAGACGTCGGGCCCGGTCTCGAGCCCGAGCGACCCGCCGACATGGCCATGACCGACGATCAAGCCGGGCGTTACGAATTTTCCCGAAAGATCGATCGTTTCAGCCCCAGCGGGGATTTCCACCGACGCCGCTGCCCCCGAGGCCTCGACCCGGCCGTCGCGGACAACGATGACCGCGTCAGGGGTTGCCGCGCCATCGACGAGCGTCGCGCCGACAAACGCCTTCAGCCCCTCAACCGGAGGCGCCGATCCGCACGCGCTTAACAACACAACCGCAAGAGTGAGCCAGCCCGCCTGTTTGATTTGCATAGCCGGTACTATACATCGTCGAGGGCTGTGATAGATTGAGGCTGGACATGCGTATCACGATTTCTCTAGCTCTTGCAGCCATCACCCTTTCAGCCGCCGACCTGCCGCGCAAGGCGGATCCGCTCGCGTTTCGGACTCACGACGCGAAGTCCTTCTCGCTCGCCGCTCAAAAGGGCAAGGTCGTGGTGGTCATGTTCTTTTCGACCGAATGCTCGCATTGCCAGCAGACGGCTCAGCTGCTGGGCCCCATCTACGAGCAATACAAAGCCAAGGGAGTTGAGTTCTGCGGCGTAGCCATCAACGGATCGGCGCCCAGCAATATCGGGCAGTTCGCGCGCGCCTACAGCGTAGAATTTCCGATCGGCGTCGGTGGGAAGGAAATCTGGTCGAAGTTTGCTCACTTCCCCATCACTGAGAACCGCTACGTTCCGCATATGATGCTGATCGACAAGGCCGGAATGGTCGTCGAAGACCACCCCGGCAAAGACCGCCAATTTTGGACGAACCAGGCGGCGAACATCAAGTCGTCGCTGGATCGGGTCTTGAAGCGAACGCCGACTTCGTAAGCCTTTGCCTTGCTACCAGGTTGATTCCGAGGCGCTGCCTGAATGGGCCGTACGCTATGCGCCGTTTTCGTCGAGCGGAGACTTGCAGACGATTGCCGCCCGCTATTGGCCCGCGCGTTTCGATGACGCGCGCTGGGGCTCGGAAACCCGGTTCTTCGAGACCGAGCCGGGCGTTCAGGTTTCCGCCAGGGTAAACGCGGCTGATCGGGATGTGCTGATGCTCGTCGTGCACGGGCTGACCGCCTGCAGCGAGGCTCGTTACATGCTGACGCTCGCCGGCAAAGCGCTCGAGGCGGGCTTTGGGGTGATTCGGCTGAATGTGAGAAATTGCGGCGGCACCGAGCATCTCTCGCCCACGCTGTATCACTCCGGGCTGACGACCGACCTTCGCGCGGTGATTGATCAGCTTGCGCCGCGGCCGCTATTCGTCGTGGGCTTTTCGATGGGCGGAAATATGGCCCTCAAGCTCGCCGGCGAGTGGGAGGACAAGCCGCCGGGGCACGTCCTGGGGGTTTGCAGCATTTCGGCGCCGATTCGGCTGGCGGATTGTTCGAAGCGGATCGGCGAGTTTCGGAACCGGGTCTACGAGCTGCGCTTTCTGCGGCAGCTCAAGGCGGCCCTGAGGAAGAAGCGCGAGCTGCAGCCGGAGATCTTTCCCGAGTGGGATTTTTCGGGCGTCGATTCGATTTGGGAGTTCGACGATCGGTTCACGGCGCCGTCGTTTGGGTTTGGGACGGCTGCGAACTACTACCAGCAGGCATCGGCCGCGGGGTATCTCGATCGAATCCGGGCGCCCGCGCTGGCGCTGCAGGCTGAGGATGATCCCTTCATCCCGTTCGATGCGTACCGTGACTCGGTTTTCGAGAGCAATCCGGCGCTGAATCTTATTGTCAGCCGACACGGCGGACACGTCGCGTTTCTGGCCAACGGCAGTCCGCGATTCTGGGCCGAGGATCAAGCCATCCGGTTCGCGCAAACGATAGCGCTAGGTCAGCAGCAATCCAAGCACCCTGCGTGAGCGTGAGCGGGGTGTCTTCCCGTTGCACCTACGGGACAACCGCCCTCTAAGGGGCTGTGAAATAAACCCGTCGTGGCCGCCGAAGCTCCCCTGGGGCGGTTCGGAATGGCGCGAGTGGATCAAAATGGGATAAAACATGAGGGCAAACGAATGTTCGGATAACTTGGCGGCGGCGTCCAACGCCCTTATTATATGGGCGAACAACAGGTCTTAGTCGAGCTCGAGCAACGCCCCGCCAAGCCGCGCCAAGCCGTGCCCGTTGACCAACTGCAGCTGCGACAGCCCAATCGCGACCAATTCACCTATGCCGCGATCGACGTCGAACGGCTCGTGCCGGCCGACCATCTGGTGCGCGCCATCTGGGAGCTGAGCGGCATGCTCGACCTGTCCGGCTTCGCTGCTCATCTGGAAACCCGCAAGGAGTCCGCCGGGCGGCCGGCATGGGATCCGCGGTTGCTGGTCGCGATCTGGATCTGGGCGTATTCGGAAAGGATGAGCTCGGCGCGTGAGATCGCGCGTCAAAGCCGCTATCGGCCGGAGTTGGAGTGGTTGTGCGGCATGGCGGTCGTCAATCATCACACTCTTTCGGATTTTCGGGTATTCCACTCAAAAGCTCTCGAGAACTTGTTGACACAGGTATTGGCGCTGCTGAGTCAAGAGGGGCTGGTGGATCTCGAGCAGGTGGCCGTCGACGGCACGCGGATCCGGGCGCAAGCCTCGGGCGGGTCGCAACGCAGGCGTCCGACGCTCGAGCGGCATCTCGAACAAGCGCGCGAAGCGGTGCGTCAACTCTCGGAAGAAGCCGACGACGAGGGTTCGAATCGGCGGCGTCAGGCGGCGCGTAAGCGGACCTTGCGGGAGCGAGTCGAGCGGATGGAGCAGGCGCTGGAGGAACTGCCCAAGGTCGAAGCGGGCAAGCGCGACGAAGAGCAACGACGCCAGGCGCGGGTGAGCGAGAGCGAGCCGGAAGCGCGCCCGCAACACGAATCCAACGGCGGTTGGGGACTCGGCTACAACGCGCAGCTGGCGACCGACGCCAAAGAGAAGATCGTGGTCGGCGTGGAGTTGACCAACAACGCCTCCGATGCGGGCCAGCTGACCCCGACGCTGGACGATGTGGAAGGGCGCTTCGAGCGAACCCCGAAGCAAGTGTTAGCGGACGGGGGCTACGCCAACCAGGCCAACATCGAGGCGCTGGCAGCCGCTGAAATCGAATACGCGACGCCGGCGCCGGCGCCGGACAAGGGCTCGAAGGCGGCGTTGAAAGCGGCGGGAATTGGGCCGCGCTACGCGCCGAAGTTTTTCATCTACGACGAGGCGACGGACACGTTTCTGTGTCCGGCCCAGCGGACCTTGACGTATCAGCGATCGTCGCTGAAGCGGAAGCGCAAATATCGGCAGTATCAGGCAAAAGCATCTGATTGTCGCGAATGCGCACAGCGACACAAGTGCTGCCCCAAGAGCGGTCATCGAACGTTGAGCCGCAGCGAAGAGAACGCGGTGATGGCGAAACATCGGCGCTGGATGGAGAGCGAGCGTGGGCGGGCGGCGTATCGCAAGCGGTCCGAGACGGCGGAGTTTCCGAACGCCTGGTTGAAAGAGCGATTGGGGGTGCGCAAGTTTCGAGTACGAGGGCTGCGGAAGGCGCGATCGGAGCTTTTGTGGGGGGTTTTGGCGTACAACATTGCGGCTTGGATCCGGCTGGTCTGGCGTCGTGGGCCGGAGTGCGGGCTGGCGGCGCAAGCGGCGGCGTAGCGGCGGTTGGGGGGGCGAAAAGGGCCGGGAAACGGCCCGAAACGACCGTTTCCGGGCCGCTCAGGCGGTCAATCAGGAGTCGAGGCGCAGAAGTTGCGGTTTCGGCAGGGGCGGCGTTTGGCAGCGCTGAGCTTGGCGTGCGCTTGGCGCTCCCGCGCGCCGACGCGACAATAGGTTTTCTTCACGGCCCCTAACGCAGGCGGCTCGGATTCCGACTCGTCAGGCCAGAACCGGCTGGACCACATTCCCGTGCACATCCGTTAGCCGGAAGTGCCGCCCCTGGAACTTGAAGGTCAGCTTCTTGTGGTCGACCCCGAGCGTGTGTAGGATCGTGGCGTGTAGGTCGTGCACGTGAACCGCGTCGCGTACGACGTTGTATGAGTAGTCGTCCGTCTCGCCGAATGTCATCCCGCCTTTGACGCCGCCGCCGGCCATCCAAATGGTGAAGCAGCGTGGGTGGTGGTCGCGGCCGTAGTCGTCTTCGGTGAGCCGGCCTTGGCAGTAGACCGTACGGCCGAATTCGCCGCCCCAGACGATCAACGTGTCGTCGAGCATGCCGCGGCGCTTGAGGTCTTTGACCAGGGCGGCGGAGGCTTGGTCGGTCGCCTGGGTCTGGACTTGGATGTCGGTCGGGAGCTTCGTATGCTGGTCCCAGCCGCGGTGGAACAGCTGGATGAAACGCACCCCGCGCTCGGCCAGCCGTCGCGCCAGTAGACAGTTGGCGGCGTAGCTGCCGGGCTTACGGGCGTCGTCGCCGTAGAGTTTGAATGTCTCTTCAGACTCACTCGATAGGTCGGTCAGCTCGGGGACCGAAGCCTGCATGCGATAGGCCATCTCGTACTGCGAGATGCGCGTCGAGATCTCCGGGTCGCCGAAGCTTTCGAGCTTCATCTCATTGAGCTTGGCTAGGTCGTCGAGGAAGCGCCGGCGGTCGTCGCGGTGGAACCCGTCGGGGTTCGACAAGTAAAGGACCGGGTCCTTGCCGGCCCGAAACTTGACGCCCTGGTAGCGGCTCGGCAGGAATCCCGCGCCCCACAGGCGATCGTAGAGCGGCTGCCCTTTGTTGCCCGATACCATCACGACAAACGCCGGCAGGTCTTCGGACTCGCTCCCGAGCCCGTAAGAAAGCCACGAGCCGATGCTGGGGCGGCCCGCGAGCTGGAAGCCGGTTTGGAAGAACGTCACGGCGGGGTCGTGGTTGATCGCCTCGGTGTGCATCGTCTTGATGAAGCAGATATCGTCGGCAATCGACGACATGTGCGGCACGAGCTCGCTGAACCAGGCCCCCGAATCGCCGTGCCGTTTGAACTTGAAAAGCGAATTGACAATCGGAAAGCTGGTCTGGTCGGCGCTCATCGTGGTGAGGCGCTGGCCCTGGCGGACCGATGCGGGCAAGTCGGTCCCACGCCACTTCGTTAGCTCAGGCTTGTGGTCGAACAGCTCCATCTGAGACGGCGCCCCGGATTGGAACAGGTAGATGACTCGCTTGGCCTTGGGAGCGAAATGAGGAGCGGGTGCGGCAGAGGATTCGCGGCCGAGCAGATGGCCGAGCGCGGCGACCCCAACGCCGGTGGCCGAGCGTGAGAAAAAGTGGCGGCGAGTGATGAGGCTTCGGGCGTGTTCGGCCGGATGCATGGCTAGCTCCTTCGTGGTCGGGCAAACGAGTCGGTGAGACGGAACCCGCTCCCTTGCGGTCGCGGCTCTGACACCTGGTTCCGAGTCTCGGGTCGCGACGTCAGAGCCGCGACCGCAAGGGAGCGGGTTCCGCGTGCACTGTAGCCGGTCATCTCCGCCATCATTCCTTCGTGATTGTTTCGTCCAGATTCATGATCAGACTCGCGACCGCCGTGTAGGCGGCCAGTTCAGATTCATCGAGCGATTCGTCGCGCTCGTAGTCGCCCTGGGTGAGCAGCTCACGGGCGTCGCGGGGGCTCTCGCGGTAGCGCTCTAGGTAGTGTTCGAAGCTTTCGCCCAACAGGCTCGCCTCACTGGCGGTCGGCTTGCGGGAGGTCGCTCCGCGGAACGCATACGCCACCCGCTCAGCCGGCGTGGCTCCGCCGGCGCTCATGATTCGCTCAGCAAAGACCCGGGAAGCCTCGACGTAGGTGACGTCGTTCATCAGATTGAGCGCTTGTAGCGGGGTATTCGTGCGGTTATCGGTGACCGTGCAGGCCTCACGCCCGGCCGAGTCGAAGTTCATCATGAACGGCGGGGGCGCAGTCCGTTTCCAGTAGGTGTAGAGGCTCCGGCGGTAAAGGTCGTCGCCGTGGCCGCGCTGGTAGCCCGAGCTCCCAAGCTCCTTCCAGAGACCGTCAGGCTGGTAGGGCTTGACCGACGGCCCGCCGCGCTCTTCAACTAAGAGACCGGCGAGCGCCAGCGCCTGGTCGCGCACCATTTCCGCGGGCAAGCGCACGCGTGGTCCGCGGGCTAGCAGCTTATTTTCGGGATCGCGACTGAGCGCTTCCGGGGTCGCGCGGGAGACTTGAGCATACGTCTCGCTCATCATGATCGTCTTGACGATCTGCTTGACGTCCCAACCGTTTTCGATGAATTCGCGGGCAAGCCAGTCGAGCAGCTCCGGATGAGTCGGCGGCTCTCCCTGAGAACCAAAATCCTCGACGGTCGCGACCAACCCACGGCCGAAATACATCTGCCAGAGGCGGTTGATCATCACGCGCGAAGTCAACGGATGGTCGTCGCTCACCAGCCACTGCGCCAAGCCGAGCCGGTCGTTCGACAGCCCGGCCGGCATCGACGGCAACTTCGCGGGGACGGCCCGCGCGACCTTATCGGTCGGTGCGTCGTAGGCGCCGCGCGCAAGCACGAAGGTATCGCGAACCTCTGGCCGCTCTTGCATCACCATCACGGTCGGGAGCGCCGCGGCAAACTCGCCGCGCTGATACTCAGCGTCCTTAAGCTCGGCCCAAGAGTCGCGAAGGGGCTTGGGGCCGTACTGCTCGGAAAACGCCAGCCGAAGCTTTTCAGCCTGCGCCGGCGTCCGCCGAGAAGCCGGCATTTCGGCGATCTCCGCCAGTGAATCAGGCGTCGCGAGAACGGCAATCAGCTCGGGCGAGAGCGGCTCGTCGTAGAGTCGCACCTCGTCGATCATCCCCTTGAAGCCATGGTCGAGACCGCCGCCTTGGCCGATCAGGACGGGTTCTTTCTGGCGGATTTCTTGGTTCGCTGAGTCGAGGTCGGCCACGGTCTCCCATTCCGTGCCGTCGACGTAAAGCCGCATGCCGGTGGCAAGGCGCGAACCGTCGACGGTCACCGCGACGTGATGCCATTCGCCCAGCGGGAAATCCGCCCTGGTAGAGACGCGTACGCCGTCATCGAGGTAGCGCATCAGCGAGTACGACTTGAGCTTGCCGTCGATCAGGTAAAGCCCCCATCCGCCAAAGCCGTAGCCTTGGTCGCCGAGGTCGCGGTTGGACTTGGCGACGATCGCACCGTTGCGATCATCGGCCTTCACCCACGCCGAAATCGTGTACTGCGAGTCATAGGCGTAGTTCGGCTCGTCCCCCACAACGACCTCGCGCTCGCCATCGAAGGAGGCCGCCGCCCCGAGCGGCCCTTCAGCTTTCCCCCTGTCGAAGCTCGTCCGTGAAACCATGTGCCGCGCCGGGAACCATTGGTCATCCCAGGGCTGCCACTGCTTCCGGTCGCGTTTGTAGCGTTTTTCCACAGCGTCGAAACGTTCGCCGGCGGCCTGGGTTTTCGCGTCGTAGGCGGCTAGCTTGACCTGCTGCTGGGGGGTCGGAGCCGCGATGAACGGCGGCGCATTGCCGTACTTAAAGACCTTTCCGCGCTCGGGAATGTTGTTGAAGTACGAGATCAGCTGATAAAACTCTCTCTGGGTGAAGGGATCGTACTTGTGGTCGTGGCAGCGCGCGCAGCCCAAGGTCAGGCCCATCCAGACGGTCGAGGTTGTCTCGACCCGATCGACGGCGTACTCGACCAGATACTCCTCTTTGACGATGCCGCCTTCGCTGTTGGCGCGGTGGTTGCGATTGAAGCCGGTGGCGATGACTTGGTCCACCGTGGCGTTCGGCAGCAGGTCGCCGGCAAGTTGCTCGATCGTAAACTGGTCGAACGGTTTGTTCGCGTTGAAGGCGTCAATGACCCAGTCGCGCCAACGCCACATGTAGCGCGCGGCGTCGGTCTGGTAGCCGTTGGTGTCGGCGTAGCGTGCGGCGTCTAACCAGCGGATCGCCATGCGCTCGCCGTAGCGCGGCGAGTCGAGCAAGCGGTCGAGCACCCGTTCGTACGCGTCGGGGGAGTCGTCGGCCAGGAAAGCGTCGACCTCTTCGATGGTCGGCGGCAGGCCCGTGATGTCGAACGACGCCCGCCGGATTAGCGCTTCCTTCGACGCTCGCTCGCTCGGCGCCAGTCCTTCTAGCGCCAACCGCTGGCGCACGAAATGGTCGACCGGATGAACCCCCGACGGAGTCTGCGGCCGCCGCGGCTTCTCAAACGCCCAGTGGCCCCTCCACTCGGCGCCTTGCTCAATCCAGTTTGTGAGGAGATCGACTTCCGAATCGCTCAGCGACTTGCCCGAATGCTCAGGAGGCATCTTGGTCGCGTCGTTCGCTCGTATGCGCTTGACAAGGGAACTGCTTGCCGGGTCGCCAGGGGCGATAGCGAAGCGGCCCCCGAGGTCCTTTTTGGCGTCCTCTTCTATGTCCAGCCGAATCGGCCCCAGTCGCTTGGCCTCGTCTGGGCCGTGGCAGGCATAGCAGTTGTCCGAGAGAATCGGCCGAATTTCACTGTTGAAATCGACAATTCTCGCGGCGCTGAGCGGCAGCGCGGCAAGCAAAAGCAGCGCCGGCAACGAGTTGCGCATATATAAGGGGCCCTCGCGGGTCATCCTAGCACTTCCGTCTTGATCGTGCCGAGTCTAAGCCGTCTGGACGCCGATGTCTTTGCCGTCCATGAACGCTGGAGTCGGGAAGCCGAACAGGGTCAGGGCAGTCGGTCCGAGGTCCTCGATACCAGGGCTGTCAGCCCCGAACTTGCGGTTGCAGAACAGCACGCCGGGGATCAGCGGCGGATCGACGCAGTGGTCGCCCGACCAGGCCTTCGTGTTGTCGACAAACAACGGCCCTCCCACTTTGCCGACCGCCATCTCCCAATCGCAGCGGTAGCCGATGTTGTAACCGACGACGACATCGGGGGCGGCGCGCATGTAGGGGCCTTTGTAGCAGTCGTTCTTGGCGTAGGCGCGGCTGATGGCGACTTGGTCGCGGTCTTCGTCGCGAAGGCCTGTGAGCTTTCGGGCGATCTCTTGCATCAAGGCCGGGGCGTCACTAGGCTCGACGATCCCTTCCGCCTCGCGGCCCTTGACGTTGAGGTAGAGACCCGCGAGCCCGAAGCTGTAGGCTTTCGTCTGCGACCACTCGATGCCACGCAGATAGGATTCCTCGGCTGCGCCCGGCGCGTCTTTGAGCGTCAGATAGCCATTGTCTAGAAGCCAGGCGTTCAAGTTAATTCCGCGTTGGAACGACTTGAAGCCGTGGTCGGATAGCACGAACAGCACCGTCTCGTCGTCGACGTGCGCGAAGGTTTTGCCGACAATGTCGTCCATGCGCTTGTAGAGGTGTTCGATCGCCTGAGCGTACTTCGCCCGCCCGTCCCCGTTGTGAGCATGAGCCGGGTGGTTGTCTTCGAGGTAACGGAAGAACATGTGTTGAACGCGGTCGCTCGTATCGAACACGCACGCGATCACGCCCTTTCGCTGCTTGTCGAGCGCCGAGAAGAACATCTTTTCCCGCTCGTCGCAGATCTGATAGGCCATCTCCAGGAAAGCGTCTTCGTCGATCACGCGCTCGTTGAGCGCCCAGGTGTCTTCTGCTAGGCCGAGGGTTGAGAAGTCGCCCAGGAGCTTGGCCAGGTAGATCGCGTAATAGCTGGGTTGCGAGATCGGCAGGGCCGGCGCCTCGGGGTCGATCGAGATCGGCGTCATGTAGAGCGAGACGTTCGGTGAGGTCTCGACCATGCGGAACTGGGCGATGCCGGTGACGCTGACTCCGATGCCGCCCTTGAAGGTCAGCCGCGCCCACTCGGTGTTGTGATCCGACGAGAGGTCGAGCGTTTCACCCGGCAACTCGAGCTTGGCGTGGCCGGGCTTGCCGTTCGGCGTCAGCGTGAACGGAATCATCATCTGCCCAGCACCCTCTCGCGTCGAGTTTTCCGGGCCGCGGATTTCGCCGCGGTAGACTTCGCCGTCTTGGGCGAGCCGGTAGCGGTAGCCGCTCTCGAAGTCGACATCGCCCGTCTTGGTGGTGAACTCTTGAAAGCTCCCCTGGGTTCCAAGCAAGTCGGGCGTGCACATGGCCGAGAGGAGCTTGCCGTCGAACTTCTCCGGCGGGAATGTGATCGGCACGCGTAGGATCGTGTTGTGAACGCGTCCCTTGCTCAGGATGCTCCAGAATGTCTGCGATTTCCGGCGCATTTCGACGACCGGTTTCGACAGCGGGATCCGTCGCGAGCCGATCTTGAGCACCCGCGACGGCGGCGCCACTCGGGTCGAAGCCAGCTCGGGGATGTAGTTCCTCAAACTCCGATTGAGGAAGTCGAACATGTTGTGCTTGCCGGGGTTTGACCCAGTAGCGAATGTCGACCAGGCGACGGGCGACAACGGCGGGAAGGTCGTGCGAAGGGTGGAGTACTGGCCTTGATCTTTGAGCCTGGCCAGATTGGGCATCTTGCCCTCGGCGAGGAATTTTTCAACCAGGGTCGGTTCGAGTCCATCGAGGCCGAGGAAGATGACCTTCTTGACCTTGGCCTTCTTGTAGCCCTGCGCGCCTCTTAGCGCACGCCATGCCACGCGGAACGGCCAGATCAGCAGCGTCGCCGCACCGACGAAGAAGGCGATCAACAGGCTGACAAACGACCCGACGAACGCGAACCCGGCGCCGGGCCCAATGTAAGCCTCCGCCGGCAGCGCCAGTAGCCCCAGCGCCAACAGCCGTAGCGCGCGGCTCGAAGAGACCCGCGGCTTTTCTCGATGCCTCACCCGTCTCACTCGAAATCCGAACCCGGCTGGTGGCGCCCGCCGGCCCCCGGAGCCGCGACCGGGAGGGAGCGGTTGCCCGAATGGGCCACATGAGCCACTCGCTGCGGCAACCGCTCCCTCCCGGTCGCGGCTCCGGGGAGACCGTTTTCATCCCGCCCGGTGACCACGAAATCTCTCACTCTAGGCTCCGACCAAAGGATACGCGGCATCAACCGCCCCAGCCATCGAACTCCCCGCGCACATCTTCGTGCGAGTGAACTTGACCGCCGCGGATGGCTTTGAGGCCCTCACCTTGCGCAATCGCGTCGAGACGTTCCACTAGCTCGGCCGAGATCTCCGCGTTGACCGTCACACCCACAAGTATAGTGCCCCCTAGTATCCACCTTCACTGAGCCGGTAACTCCAGCTCTTCCTTCTCCGCCGAGGTCTGGTCGGCGTCGGGCAACCAGGAGTTCGCATGGTCAAACTTGCCCTTCTGGATCGACAGAACAACGAACGAATACCACGGGCTCGAGTTCTTCAAGTCCGTCTCGGAAAAGTACGCATCGCAATCCGGATGCGAATGGTAGATCCCGATCAGCGTCTTGCTCTGCTCGCGGGCGGCTTTGTCAGCTTGCATCAAGTGCTCGGGCTTCAGCTGGTAGTAGGCGCGCTGCGAGCCCTCGGCGGAGTTCTCAAGCCGCAGAGCGTAGTCGACCGTCTTGACCCCGTCGGCGATCGTCCCGATCATGGCTCCGACGCACTCGTTGGGATAGGTCGCCTCGGCGTGCGCGATCATCTCGGACATCGGGGTCGCTTCGATTCGAATCATCCTATTACTAAATCAGTATGCCAAGGCCCAGCGAGACCGGCGATCTCGCGCCGCCATGAGCCCCGAACGCAAGTGAGGGGTTTCCGGGGTTAGGCGTACCCAGTGGACAAGAAACCCCTCACTCGCGTTCGGGGCTCATGGCAGGTACAGCAGGCCCTTCGCCAGCGCGATCACCAAAACCACGACGGTGAAACCCAGCGCCAAACCATTCAAGTCGGTCCGGAACCGGCTGTAGAAATGCCCCAACCCGCGGCTGAGCTGCAAGTCGAAGAGCTTCACGACGAGCAGCTCCTGCCCGGCCTTCTGCCCGACTTTCTCTTCGCCGGCGGCCTCGTCCAAATAAGTGGGCTTTTCGAGACGCCCATAAAACGGTTCGAGCCGCGCTTCAGACTCAGGAGGCGTGATCAGGCTGACGACGACCAACGTCGTGAACCCAACGATCATCGAGATTCCGAAGTTCACCGCCTCCCAGCTCAAGAACACGCCGAAGTCCTGATAGGTCAGCCAGAAAAACACGGCAGCCGAGAAGACCAAGCTCGCTAGCGCGCCCCAGCGGTTCGCGCGCCGCCAGCAGATCGCCCCGAACATGCTTACGCCCATGAACGCAGCGATCGTTTCGGTGAACAGGAACGCCTGCAACACGTTTCCCACGAAGAGCCCGAACAACACTCCCAGGCTCGTCATGGTCAACCCGGCGAAGCGGCCCGCGAAAAGGTAGTGGCGATCCGAACGCCCCTTCGCAAAGTATCGGCGGTAGAGGTTCTGCGTGAACAATGCGCCGCCGTCGACAGTGAACGCCGACCCGGTCGACATGTTCGCCGCAAGCACACAGGCAATCATCAGCCCAACCGCGCCGGGGAACAACAGCTCTTTGATCGCGTATCCGAAGGCGTCCTCCACATCGGCCAGCGGCGCGGCGCCGGACTGCAGCAACATCGTCGCGACGATGAGTCCGACCAGCGCCCAGCCGATCGTGCAGAAGCGCTTTATAAAGTTTCCGCCGGCCATGCCCATCCGGCAGGCGTACTCGTTCTTGCCGGTTCCGACGCTGGCGAGGATGTGAGGCTGGGCGACGATCCCGATCAGCCCGTTGACGGTCAGCATGAAGATCGTGAAGACGCCCACGTCACCTGGCGTCACCATCGAGAGCATCTGCGGGGCGAGCGTCTCGCGCACACCTGTGAACCCGCCCACCTGCGCGAGCCCCAACGGGATCAGCAAGAACGACAGCGCAATGATGAAGAACCCCTGGACGAAATCCGTGTAGGCCGCCGAGACCAGCCCGCCGACGAACGAATAGATCAAGAAGGTCCCCGTCATCACGATGACGACAGTGTTCGGCTCGATCGCTCCGCCGGCGGCCGCGCTGACGAGCTTGCCCGCTCCCTTGAGCATCGCGCCCATGTTGAAGGTGAAGTACGCGAGCGCAAAGACGGTGTAGGTCGCGCCCATGAAATCGCCGTAGCGATCTTCGTAGACTTCGCCGGTCGTGGTGCGTTTGAAGCGCCGGAAGAGAGGCGCGAGGATCCAATAGAACGGCGTGATGAAGAGGTTCTTCCACTGGTACCAGATGCCGGCGTAGCCGGACTGGTAGACTTTTCCGGCGAGTGAGACAGGCATCTCGGCATGGGTGCCGACGCCGAAGGCCTGGCCCATCATCAGCCAGACGTTGAAACCGCGACTGCCGAGAAAGTAATCGTCGGTCTTAGTGACCTTACGTCCCGCCCAGAGCCCAACGCCCAAAATCAGAGCGAAGTAGCCGGCAATGACGATCCAGTCGAGTGGGTGGAGGACCGTATCCATAGAAAAAGGTTCGCGCAAAGGCGCAAAGAACGCAAAGGAGAACGCCAAGCCCGACAGTCTTTCTTGTACCGAAGAGGTCGAATCACAGGAACTTGAGCCGCGACCGTGAGGGAGTGGTCGGTTACCGCCGCCTCCAAACCCAGCCCTAGTCTAAATTAGGAGGCTATGGACAATCCCATTCGACGTGTCAAAGCAGGCCTCATCAGGGCGGACCTGCGCTGTTAGACCGACAAGATGACGATTGTGATCAGACAAGCGCGGGTTGACGATGCGGAAGCCGTAGCTGGTGTACGCATTGATGGCCGGCGCACCGAGTACCGGGGCCAAGTACCTGACCAGGTCCTCGACGCTCTGGACGTGCAGGAGCGGATGCAGCAGCGGAAGGAGTGGCTTGAGGCGCCGGAACTGAGCGCCTTCATTGAACGGTAGTTCGCCAAGCCATCTATTCCGGCGCCTCGTTCAGGGCTAGATCTGGGTCGTAGCTTGGGTTCAGTTTGTGACGGATGGGGACGTTTGTTTGGACCCAACCTCGCAGGCGCTCGAGCAACGCTGCCGCGCGGGCGGGTTCGCGTTCGGCGAGGTTGATTTGTTCGCTGATGTCGGTTTCGATGTCGTATAGTTCGACACTCGGGGGATCGTAGTGTTCGATCAATTTGTACTTTCCGGAGCGGATTGCGGCGCCGGGTTGTTTGGCTTGGGGGCTGTAGTGGGGGTAGTACCAATAGAGGTCGCGGGCGGGTGCGTCTTGGCGGCCTGCTAGGAGTGGAGTCAGGCTGCGGCCGTCGGTTTCGCCGGGCGCGGCTTGCTTACCGGCGATCTCGGTGATGGTGGGGTAGAGATCGGCGCCGGTGACGGGTGTGGCGGACGTGGACCCTGGCGTCGTGCGGCCGGGCTGGGAGATGATCAGCGGTACGCGGATGCCGCCTTCGTAGAGGTAGCCTTTTCCTTCGCGCAGCGGGGTGTTGCGGGTGGCGACTTGGGTTCCGCCGTTGTCGGAGGTGAAGATGACGACCGTATTCTGATCGAGGCTGTGGCGCTCGAGGGTGTCGAGAATGCGTCCTAGGCTTTGATCGATGCTTTCGATCATGGCGGCGTAGACGGGGCTGAATTGAGCATCGTCGTGTTTGAGCTTTTGTTCGTATTTGCGGATGAGCTCGTCGGGGGCTTCCAGCGGGGTGTGGACGGCATAGTGGGTGAGGTAGAGGAAGAAGGGTTGGTCGCGGTTCGAGTCGATGAAGTGGACGGCTTCGTCGGTGAGGCGGTCGGTCAGATATTCGCCGGGGGCGCCGCCGGCTAGGGTCGGGATTCTCGAATTCCAGTCTTGGCCGGGCTTGGTGTAGGGATAGAAGTGCGAGGGCGGGCTGCCGTGGTCGTATCCCGCGACGTTGAGGTCGAAGCCTTGTCGCTCGGGCCAGTATTGCTCCGAGCCGAGGTGCCACTTTCCGATGCTGGCTGAGACGTAGCCGGCGGGCTTGAGGGCTTCGGCGAGGGTCGTCTCGCGGTGGCGCAGGAACATGTAGTCGTCGGGAGGGATGATGCGGCCGTGTTTCTTGTAGCGGTGGCGGAGGATCGCGGTGATGTGTCCGGTGAAGCCGACCGAGCCCGGGTATTTGCCGGTCATCAGGGCGGCGCGGCTGGGGGAGCAGACGGGGCAGGCGGAGTAGGCGTTGGTGAATCGCATGCCTTGGCGGGCCAGGGCGTCGATTCTGGGAGTTTCGTAGAAGGAGCTGCCTTGGCAGCCGAGGTCCATCCAGCCGAGATCGTCGACGAGAAAGAGGACGATGTTGGGGGGACGTTCGGCGGGAGCTTGCGCGGCCAATGCGGCGGGGAAGGCCCGCCCGTCGTCAACCAACGCACCGTCCCTCCACGCGACTCCCGTGTTGTGAAACTCTTCGTCAGAGAGAATCGGTCCGGTGTGGCACAAAGCGCAGTTCGCCTTGCCGCGAAAGATCCTCAAGCCAGCTAGCTGTTGTACGGATAGAGCCCGCGAATCGCCAAAGAGGTATCGATCATACGGCGAGTCGCCGGACATGATGGTACGGACGTAGGATGCTAGAGCCGCTGCCAGATCGGCGGCGTTGGGCGCCCGGCCGAAGGCTTCCGCAAACGCCTTTCGGTAGCGACGCTTCTCGTTGAGCCTCTTGACCGCTTCTTCGAGCGTCAAATCCATCTCGGTTTCGGCAAGGATCGGTTGGACGACTTGCTCCTCGAGCGTTGGCATTCGCCCGTCCCAAAAGAACGATTTGCCCCAGGCGCGATTGATCAGCGTGGGGACGCTTCGGGGCCCCTGGCGGTCGTAAACTCCCACCGCCTTTGCCCGGCCGTTGGTGAAGGCGAGCTTGGGCTGGTGGCAGCCCGCGCAGGCGATCGAGCCGTCTCGGGAAAGCAGCCGTTCGCGGAAGAGCTGCCGGCCGAGCTTGACCTTTTCCGCAGTGATCGGGTTATCTTCCGGAACCGGGCGGTAGAGGTCTAACCCGAGCGGCCGGTGCTCGGCCGACATCGCACTCATTGCAATGAGCGCGAGTGCGAGACCGACGGTTGGCCGTTTCCTCATCGGGACCCACTCTTAGGATGCCTTCAATCTCTTACCGCTACAACAGGCAAGAGCGGGCATAAGCTGGCATTCCATCCGGCGCCCTAATCATCACTGCTAGCGGCGGGGCTCAAAAACGGGGCGCCGCTCGAATTCCGGCCAATCGATCAAAGGTGCGGATTCTTCGGCGGCTTCAACCTTTGGGCTCTCCGGTCGTCCCGGCAGGCCTAGGGTCGCGGCCAAGACGAGCATCAGCGTGGCCAGGACCAAGACCAGGACCGACTCCATTAACATTTGTCGAGCCATCACGAGCCTCCGATCCTAGTCGCTCGCCCCCAGTGTGGGCAGGAAATTCGAGAGCTTCCAGACTTCGTGCTTGGGGTCGCCGGCGGAGAACGTGATTCGCTCGCCGTCCGGGTGCAGGCTGAGGGTCGCGACGGGCCGCGTCAGAGCCTCGGTCGAGAGCTCGGTCTTGCGGGCCTCGCCTCCGTCCGCGGGAATCGTCCACAACTCGGCATTAGAAACCGTAGGGCCCTTGCCGGGAACGAGCTTCCAGTAGAGGATCGTCTTGCCGTCCTTCGTCCAGGCCGCGACGGTTGGCGGGAGGCCGCCGTCCGGTAGATCCATCCTCCACAACTCGGCTTGCCGCCCGTTCTCCAGATCGTGAATGAACATATACGCCACGTGTTCATCGCGGAGGTGCTCGATGACCGCGAAGCGGTTGCCATCGGGCGAAAGAGTTAGCATTCCGGGGCCCTCGGCAGTCATGATCTTACGTCTTTCTCCGCTTTCGAGATCGTGAATCCAGTGGCCAGCGCCGGCTCCGTAAGTGTCTCGGTAGTGCACCGAGCGGCCATCCGGCATCCAAAAGAAGTATCCCCCTCTGGAAGGCTCGCCATCCTTGCCAATCGCCCGGAACATAAACTCTGCCTCACCCCCTTTACGGCCAATCTTGTAGACGCCAAAAAGCCCCTTTCGGGGTCGGCCCACGAACAGCAGCGATGACGAGTCGGGAGACCAGTCCAAGTTCCGAACGCCCGAGAATGGGACCACTAAATCCTGTTCGTCGCCGGTCGCAAGCTCCCGAATGACGATGCGAGTTGAACTATAGCGGAAGCCGAAGTTTCGATTCGAGAGGTAGGCTATCCACAGTCCGTCGGGCGAGTAGAGCGGATCGAAGTTATCGCCCACGACCGTCGCCGCGATCTTCTTGGCTTGCTCGATCAGACGACCGGTCGAGACATCGAGCCGAGCCTGGTAAACATCCATCGAGCCGGCGCGCTTGAGGTAGTAGAGTCCGCCTTCGGGCGACATGCCAATCCCTCCCACGCCGGAAAATTCCCGACTGATCAGCTTGGGCGGCCCTACAGGCTTGCCTTTCCCTATCGGTACAGCCCAAAGCGACTGTCCAGGCGTCCTTGTGGTCCGGAAGAGCAAGTGAGAACCGTCGGGCGTCCAGGCTACGGGGAGGTCTTCAGCGGGATGCTCCACAACGACGCTTTCGGTCGAGCCGTCCGCGGCCAGCACAAAGATGTCATTCTTTGTTTCGTCGGAGTTGGGCGGCGAGCCATAGGCGATCCAATGACGATCGGGTGAGACGACGGCATCGTCCGGATAGATCCAATCGAACGTCTTGAGGGCGGTCGTGGTCTGATTCTCGATGTCGGCGATCATCAGGCGGTTCGTTGACCGCCCATACATGCCGACGAACAACGCCTGCGTGTTCGTCAGCCAACCAACCGCTGCGACATGGCCCCCCGAGTCGGGCTGAGATTGAAAGAACTCGCCATTGTCGGTTTCACCAGGGGGCGGCAGTCCGCTAATGCGGAGCTCGTAGTCGCCTGTGTCGCCGTTATACCAACCGGCGGCAATGTGTACGCCATCAGGTGAAACCGCCCCGGTTTCGGCGTACGAACGGTTGTCGATCCAGTTGCCCTTGTTGGTTACCGGTCGACTCTCGCCTGTGGCCACGTCCTTGAGCCAGAAGTTTCCTGTGGACCAGTCGGTGTAGAGGAACTGTTTGCCGTCGGGCAGCAGGCGACTGGTCGTGCTGACTCCGTCGCTGGCCCAAACCTGCTCGCTGCGCATCGAATCCTCGGCGGCTTCGGCCACGGGATTCCTCGGGTCGAGGATCGGCCCATAGGAGAGCAGCAAGAGCGCAACCACTCCGGCTCCGAAGGCGGCCCAAGTCGCGGGTCGCCGCCAGTGTGCGACGGGCTGCTCGTCTGTGGCTGGCTGGACAGGCTGCTCCGCCCGCCAAGCTTCGATCTCACTCGGGTAAGCGTAGACGGTAGAGCGTCGTCCGGGGACAAGACGTCTGACAGGCAGGCCATTCTGTCTTTCCCAACGGTCGGCCGTGCGTACATCGCGCTCGAGGTAGGCGGCAATCTCCTTCCACCCTTGCAGGGGCTTTTCCGTGTTCTGTTGAGAGGACATCGTTCGGCTGCTCCTGCTCCACAGCCTAGCGGCGGTTCATCTGCGAATCAACGGACAATATTCGCCGCGGCGGCAATGTCCGAACTTGCCCGGAAAGCTCTAGCGGAATTGGTCTAGAAACTCTCGGTCAAGCGGCCTAATCGACTGCGCCGGGACGGGGCTGAACGGTGGTTGTACGCCAGCGGCTTCCGCTTGGGGCGTCTCGGGCCGTCCCGGCGGGCCGAAGGTAGCGGCCAGGACAAGCATCAGCGTCGTCAGGAGCACGACCAGCGCCGATTCCATTGCCACCTGTCGGGCCATCCGGTTCTCCCGAGTTAGTCGCTCGTTGCGAGTTTGGTCAGGAAGTTCGAAAGCTTCCAGATTTCGTGCTTCGGGTTGCCGGCGGAGAAGGTGATGCGCTCGCCGTCGGGATGGAGGCTGAGAGTCTCGACGGGCCGAGTCAGGTCCTCGACCCAGAGTTCGGTCCTGCGGGCTTCCCCTCCGTCCGCCGGTACCGCCCATAGCTCGACCACTGCTGGTCGCGGCATCTTCCGCCTCCAGTGCAAGATCGTTTTTCGGTCAGGCGTCCATGCCGCCACAGAGGGAGGCATGTAGCCGTCCTCAGAGCGCATACGCCACAGTTCAGGTTGTTGTCCATTCTCTAGATCGCGTGTGAACATGTACTGGTCGAATTCATCCTGCACAATCACCGCGAAACGGCTGCCGTCAGGAGAAGGAGTCAGCCTGCCAAACTCCTCGCCGGTCAGGATCTGATGCCGTTCCCCAGTGCTTAGATCATGGATCCAGTTCGTGCCACCCCTGGAGCCTGCCCTGTAATGCACAGAGCGCCCATCCGGCATCCAGAAGAGATTCCGTGCCTTGTACATTTCCCCGTCCGCCCCGATCGCTTGAAAAAGAAACTCCGCTTCGCCGCCCCCAACGCCAATTCTGTACACTCCGTAAAATCGGTCGCGCGGCTTCCCGAGAAACAGCAGCGACGACGAGTCGGGAGACCAAGCCAATCGCCGAACGTTCTCGAACGGGACAGCCAGATCTCGCTCTTGGCCACTGGCCAAGTCGCGAATCACGATGAGGGTCGAGCCGTAGCGGCAGCCGAAATTTCGATTGGAAAGATACGACATCCAGCGTCCGTCCGGGGAGTATAGAGGGTCGAAATTGTCGCCCACGACCTTCGCCGCGATCTTCTCGGCCTTCTGGATCAGACGGCCGCTCGCGACATCGAGCCGCGCCTCGTAGACATCCAATGCGGCGGGGAAGGCCAGGGCTTGGCTGAGGAACTTGCGGCGGCTTGGTCGCGAGGCGGGCATATTGACCCTGAGGTTCGCGCAAAGGCGCAAAGAACGCAAAGGAGCGCGAAGAAGAGCTCTTCTATCAGCGGTGGCTGAGAATGTCGCGCTCGTAGGATCCTAGTTCGTCCAGCGCGGCGAAGTTGGATAGTGTGCCGGTTTGTTCGCAGGCGTGGTCCCAGACGGCGCCGATGGGCATCGACTTGAGGGCTTCGAGGGTGGCTAGGCGTACCGTGAAGTCGCCGTTGGCTTCGAGTTTGCGGAGGCGGTCGGTTGGCTCGAGGAAGGCGGTGAGCAGGGCTTGCTGCAGGGCGCGGGCGCCGATGACCCAAGCGGCGACGCGATTGATGCTGGCGTCGAAGAAGTCGAGCCCCAGGTGGACTCGGCCGAGGTAGTCGCCGCGGACGAGCTCGTGGGCGATAGCTTGGGTTTCGTCAGTCAGGGTGACGACGTGATCGCTGTCCCACCTCACGCCGCGGCTGACGTGGAGCAACAGTCGGTCCACCCATTGCATGACGGCGGAGATCTTGTCGGAGATGACTTCAGTCGGGTGGAAGTGGCCGGCGTCGAGGCAGAGGGCCTTCTTGCGGGTGATCGCGTAGCCCAGGTAGAACTCGTGCGAGCCGACGACGTAGCTTTCAGAGCCGAGGCCGAAGAGCTTGCATTCGACGGCGTCGAGGTTGTGGCGCGGGTCGAGCGGTTCGGCGAAGATCGCGTCGAGGGATTCGGTTAGGCGTTCGCGCGGGCCGCGGCGGTCGGCGGGGGTGTCTTTGTAGCCGTCGGGAATCCAAACGTTGGTGACGCAGGGGGAGTCGAGCGCCGCGCCGAAGGAAGCGCCGATTTGACGGCAGGCGATGCCGTGTTCGATCCAAAACTGTCGGATCGCGGGGTCGGCGTGGGCCAGAGTGAAGCCGTCGAGGGCTTTTTCGTGGGCGAAATAGGTCGGGTTGAAGTCGAGCCCCCGCCCTGCCTGTTTGGCCCAGTCGCGCCAGCGGCTGAAGTGTTCGGGCTGGAGTTCGTTGCGGTCGACGCGATTGCCGGCGGTCTCGGCGTAGCTGGCGTGCAGGTTGAGGCGGTGGCGTCCGGGGATCAGCGATAGCGCTTTGTCGATGTCGCAGCGGAGCTCGTCGGGGTTGCGCGCCTTGCCGGGATACGCTCCAGTGACGGCAAGTCCCCCGCCTACGTCTAGCCCAGAGCCCTCGAATCCGCCGATGTCGTCGCCTTGCCAGCAATGCAGCGAAATGGGGGTCGCGGCGAGTCGTGCGATGGCCTTTTCGGCGTCAACGCCGATTTCGGCGTAGCAGTCGCGGGCGAGCTCGAAGGCTTTTTGGACGTTTTCAGACATTAGACCGGAGGCGCGGCTACGACTTGATCGTAGGGGTGGCGCTGTGTGATCGCGTCGCCGTGCAGGGAGACTTCGAGTGTCTGCTCGTAAAGGTCGCGTGGGATCTCGGGTCCGCCCTGCCAGCAGCCCAGAGACTGATAGGCGGCGATGGCGGCCTCAAGGGCTTGCGGCGCGACTCCGGGGAAGAACGACGCTTCCTTTTGCGCGACCTCGGCCGGTGGGGCTGATCGCGCCCACGCACGGGCTTTCACGTAAGCGCGGGTGAAGGCTTTGGCGCGGTCGGTCTTGAGAAACCCCGGCGTTGCGCAAACAGTGCTGAAGGCGACGGCCAGCATCGAAGCGCCGACGGACGCCACCACGTGGCCGAGCCCTTCGTGCTCGAGTTGATGAGGCGCGGGCGATTGTTGGTGGATGAGGTCGCCCTGGCCGGTGCGAAATCCGCGATCCATGGAGTCGACGTCACCGAGGTCGAGGGCGTTAACGTCCTTCCAGTCGACGCCTTGAACGTGGGCGGCGTATTTGAGCATGAGCAACGGCTGGCGGCCATGGTCGGCCACGATGGAGGCGGTTCGAAGGTCGCTCCAGTCGAAGGATGGCCTGGGCCGGCGGGAGGTCAGAAAGAAGCCGTCGCGGGTATTGATTTGCGCGAAGTGCACAGGTAGGTCGCCGAGGCCTTTCTCCATCGGTCCCCAGTTGGAGGCGACCGATGACTGCATGACGTCCGCCTGGCCCGAGCCGAGCAACTCGCGACTGGTCTGGCCGGGTTTGAGCACCGCGTAGGCCCCCTCGAGGCCCTCGTCGGCCAGGAAGCCGCCGGCGATGGCGGCGATCAAAGGGCTGTAGAAGGCCGAGTGGCGTGAGACGACGATAGCGATTTTTTCGGCGGGCATTTGGGGCGCAGCCAGTGTCGCGCACGTGACGGGTGGAATGCAAAGCGGGTTAAGATTCTAGGCAATGGAGACGCCGATCCGTGTTTTGGTGGCCAAGCCGGGCTTAGACGGCCACGACCGCGGCGCCAAGGTCATCGCCCGAGCTTTGCGCGACGCGGGGATGGAGGTGATCTACACCGGGCTGCGGCAAACGCCGGAGCAAGTGGTGAATGCGGCGCTTCAGGAGGATGTGGAGTTTATCGGTTTGTCGATCCTCTCAGGGGCCCACACGGTGATTGTTCCCCGCGTGATGGAGCTGCTGAAGGAAAAGGAGCTCGACGACGTGAAGGTTGTGGTTGGAGGGATCATCCCCGACGACGATGTCGTCGACCTCAAGGCGATCGGCGTTGCGGAAGTCTTTCAGCCGGGGACTTCGTTGAGGGCAATCGCGGAGTTTCTTAGGGAAAACCGGCCTGTCAGACGGGGGCTTGATTGAACCATTACCGGCGCCTCAGAGCGGCCATGGGTTCGACCCGGAGTCGGGCGTCTAATCGAGTCCTCACCATTCGATCGCCCGTGTGGAGCAGCACTCCCCGATGGCCCTCGGATCGACAACGGAAACCTGGATTCGCCGCCAAACCGACTACGACATCGCTCAGGCTTGGCTAAGCGCGCGAAAGCGACATCCAGGTCGAGCGCTACGAGCCACAGCACGCCACGTAGGGCGCTGCTGAAACCGCATAGACATCGCGGTCGGGCGCAACCCGTCGGCCGCCACCAAGGGCCTGTGAAACAGCATGGGTAATTATGGGTAATTCTGTTCCAGGAGCAGCGGGAGCCGCGATATACAAATTGGCTAACTGGCCAGTGCTTTCTAGGAATATGTTCCTCTTGACGCATGTACCGGTACAGGGTCCATTAACCTATGATTAGGACGTTTCGCCATCGCGGTCTCAAGCGGCTGTACGAACAGGGAGACCCAAGCAGATTGCGGGCCGACCAGGCGAAACGGATTGGCAACGTGTTGGCTGATCTTGACGACGCGGCCAAGCCCCACGACCTCGCTATGCCGGGCTATCGCTTGCATGCACTCAACCCATGCCGATGAAGAACCCGCCGCATCCCGGCCATTCGATCAAGGATGCTTGTCTTGAGCCCCTGGGGCTGAGCGTGACTGCCGGCGCGAAAGTGCTCGGCGTTGCGCGCCACACGCTCTCGCGCGTGATCAACGGCCAATCTGGAATCTCTCCGGATATGGCCATCCGGCTGGAGAAGGCCGGATGGTCGAACGCGGAACACTGGTTACGGCGGCAAGCATCCTACGAGTTGGCGCAAGCCCGCAAGGGCGAGGACCGAATCAAGGTCGAGCGCTACGAGCCGCGGCCGGCGGCATAGCCCGCTTCGAGCGCTACGCTGTAAGCGTTTGGCGCGCACCAGAGATCAATCGGCGGACCCTCAACGCCATCGAGCGGCTCTGATCTGAGGGCCTGATCGTTCGCACGATTTTGGCGATCTGGGCACTTCAGCGGCCCGTTGAAACAGAATGGGGGGAAGGGATGCAGAGGAGATCGCACGGTGAAGCCTGATCGCAGCGGTTACAATTTCAGCGACGCGGTAGCCCAGTGAAGAGGAGGTTCCTATCATGCTGATCATGCTGATCATGCTGAGACACATGGTTGTCTTCGGGTCGGTGTTGGTCCTGGCGTCGGTGCCGGTAGGCGCGCAGCCTGCTGAGGACGAGCCAATCAAGCGCGCACTTACCGAATTCCTCGAAGCGTTCGCAAAGGGCGATTTGGAAGCGATGAAGAACTCGATGGCCGGCGATGCCACGACTTTTCCTCGGGCGATCATGTCTCACAATCCTCCCTCCGACATCCGAGCGTCCGAGTATCAACGAGTGAACGGCTTGGACCCGCAAATGATCGCGCTAATCGAACGCAGGGCTAAGAACCGGATTGCCTCGTCGAATTCGACGATCACGCCAAGGACCTGGAGATCAAGGTCTTCGGGGATGCCGCGCTAGCGACTTTTCACCTGCTGGGTGACAATCGGGTGTCGCGAAGGACGTTTGTTTTGGCCAAGCGCAGCGACGAGTGGAAGATCGTTCACTTGCATGCCTCGAACGTGTGGGGCCGAAGAGCGCAATAGTCGAGACACCAATTCACCTCCCCGTCGAAGCTACCAACTCCCCTCGGCGCCGGGGTCCATTCCATTAGGTCAACAGACGTCCGTTCCAAGGGTCTGGCTGGACTTGATTTACTAGACGATAAAGTATATTATCGTCTGCCAATGAGACGCTGAGCTATCCTTGGGCGGCCCGCCAGAAGGCCAGAAGGCCAGTCGTGCCTCGAAACTTGGCCGCCACTGCTATACTGGCCTTAGAGATGATTTCCCCTCTCGAGACCACTGCGGCGGTCTTTCCGTCCTAGTACTCACACAAAAGGCCGGCTCCGATTTAGTACGAAATTCAAAACGAACCCAATTCTTACGTCAGCGGCCCCGGATTGAAGGCGACATATCATTGTCCGAATCAGGGTAGGCGAAGTTGCTGGGCTGGCGTGAGCAGCGCGGTCGCTGTAAACCAGGGTGACTCGAGAAGTTTTCGAGCGGCGTGTCGGAGGTCTTGGTAAACGTTCATCTCATCTCCACACCTCGATCGAAACGGCCGGCAAGGAGGGCTTGGCATGCCAAGCCCCTACAAGCCAAGCCCCTGCAACGTTGGGACGCATCATTCGTGCTTCAAGGCGGCCATGGGTTCCACTCGTGCCGCGCGCCGGGCGGGTAGGTACGCCGCTACCAAGGCCACGACCAACAGCAGCATTGGGGCAACGAAGTAACTCACCGCGTCGAACTCAGAAACCCCGAACAGCAAGCCTCGCATCAGGCGGCCCGCCCCTAATGCGGCAATCCAGCCCGCGGCCAGTCCGACCAATGTCGGAGCTGCTCCGTGCCAGACCGCAAGGTTTTTCAAATCGCGGGCGCGGGCGCCGAGCGCCGAGCGGATCCCAAACTCCACGGTCCGTCGTGAGACCGCGTGAGCGACGACGCCGTAGACGCCCAATCCCGCCAACAACAGCGCCGACGCGCCGAACAGCAGCACAAGCGTTGTTTGGAACCTTCGCTCCGAGACCGATTCAAGCACCAGGCTTTCGAGCGTTCGGAATGGCGGGACAGGCAGCTCAGGGTCGACCTTCCAAACCGCCTCGCGGACCGCCGCCGCGGCCGCCGCCGGCTGTAGCGGCGTACGCACCATCAACGACATTTCTCGACGCATCTGAGACCAGTAGGGCCGGTAGAAGATCAACGTCGACTCGCGCTCGAGCGAGTCCACCGGCACGTCGCCCACGACTCCGACGACTCGGAAAGGCGGCTGGTTGGGGTTCCCCTGCGTGAGCTCGCGCCCGATGGGCGAGCGGCCGTCGGGCCACAGACCTTTCGCCACGCTTTGGCTGATCACAATCGGCTGCTGGCTCGACCCAAAGTCGTCGAAGAGCTCGCCCTCGAGCAGCGGGATTCCCAGCGTCTCGAAGTAGCTGCGACTGGCGTAGCGCCGGTTGGCCAGCAAGTACTCGAAGATCGGCATGCCGGCATTCTCTACCGGGGCTAGGGGGGACACCCCGCTCTCTTGCGAAACCGGCGCGAAGTCGATGAAGCCCGCTGACCGAATCCCTTGGGCGTTGGCGACGCTGTCGAGGATCGCCCGCTGCGCGGGCACGGTCTCCTGGTAGTTCGGGTACTTGCCCGCCGGGATCCGCAGGTCCGCCGCGAGGATATTTTCCGTTTCGAAACCGCGGTCGACATCGAGCACCCGCCACAGGCTGTGTACCAGCAGACCGCACACGACCAGCAACACCGCGCTGAGCCCAACCTGCGCCGCGGCGAGGCTCCTCCGGGCCAAAGAGTTCGAGCGCCCTTCGCCGTCGCCGTGTCCCCCGCCTGCGAGCGCCTCCCGCGGATCGGTCCGAGCCGCCTGAAGCGCCGGAGCGAGCCCGAAGATCAGCAGCGAAGCGATGCTCGCCGCCATCGCGAATCCCAGCGCGGCCGGGTCGACTTGGACCTCCTCGATGCGGGGCGCTCCGGCCGGGACCAGGCCGACCATCGCGTCGGTCAGCCAAATCGCCGCGAGAGCTCCCGCGGCTCCGCCGAACACGGCCAGCACGAGGCTTTCCTTCAAGGCGGAGAAGACAAGCGATGGTCGGCTGGCCCCGAGCGAGGCCCGCAGCGCCAGCTCCTTGCGCTTGGTGAGCCCGCGGCCCAACAGCAGGTTCGCCAGGTTCACACAGGCGATCAGCAGGAGCGTCCCCACCGCGGCCATCAGAATCAGTAGCCCCTGGCGCGAGTCCTTGATGACCGCTTCGTGCAGCGGCTGGACCGAGGACTGAACCACGAACTGCTCTCCGTTGGGGATTCCGGCGAGGATCGCGTCAAGCTCGGCAGCGGCTTGGACGGCCGTCACCCCGGCCTTCAAGCGGCCGATGGCGCTGAAGTTGAATCCGCCATCGTCGATCTGGAGCTCTTCGCGAAAACCAAACGGCTTGAAGATCTCCGCCGACCCGTGACCGGGGGCCAACGGGTTGAGCCGGTACTTATCGATTGAGCGGAATCGGGCCGGCAAGACGCCGACGATCTCGTAGGTTTCGGCGTCGAGGGAGATCGTTTTTCCGATGACGTCGGACGCGCCGCCGAATCGTCGTCGCCACAGCGAGTCCGTCAGGATGACGACGCGGTCGCGGCCGCGAATCTCTTCTTCACCGAGAAAACCGCGACCGAGCCGCGGCGCCACTCCTAGCGTCCGGAACAGATTCGAGCTGACCGCCAACGCGTCGAGGCGTTCGGGCTCGCCGTCGCCGGTCAAATTCAGGGTGAGCGAGTTGTAGAGGGCGAGCGAGTCGAAGGTCGTGTTCGACTCGCGCCAGGTGCGGTAGTGCCCGGCGTTGACCGGGAGAAGGGGATATCGCTCGCGGATCTGCTCGACGACTTCGAAGATCGCGACCAAGCGATCGGGGTTTTGATAGGGGAGCGGGGTGAGCAAGATCGAGTGGGTCACCGAAAACATCGCCGTCGAGGCGCCGATACCGAGGGCAAGGGTGAGGATGGCGGTCGCGGCGAATCCGGGACTCTTTGCTAGAGACCTGATGGCAAGTTTCATGGTCGTTGCCTACGCTTCCGGATCACTCGTACCTCAACGCCCGCAACGGCGTGACGCCCGCGGCCCGTCGCGCGGGGATATAGCAGGCGAGCGCGCCGACCACCAACAAGACTCCCGCCACTCCAACGAACGTCAAAGGATCACTCGCGCTCACTTCGAACAACAGGCTCTCGATGAAGCGCCCGATCGCGAACGCGCCAACCAATCCAACCGCGACGCCGGCAACGACGGGCGCGAGACCCTGCCGGATGACCAATTCGAGGACGCGGCGGCGGTCCGCGCCTAGCGCCATCCGCACGCCGATCTCCTTGGTGCGTGACGCCACCGCGTACGAAACCACGCCGTATATCCCGAAACACGCCAGCAGCAGGGCCGAGACGGCAAAGACCGCGGCGTATTGGGCGATCGAGGCGTTCATCTGAGCGAGCGCCTTGGCGGGCGTCGCGTCGGCCTTAAGACGAGCAAGGGCCGTGAAGTTGAAATTGCCCTGGGTTCGGATCTCGGCGTAGCGCAGCCTCAAAGGTTGAAAACCATCGACCCCCTCCGCGAATCGCACGAGGCCGTCCAAGTTCGTGCCTGAGCCGAGCGTAAGTCCCGGTGCGGCGACGCCAATCACGGTGACGGGAACACTCGCGATGCGGATTGATTTTCCGACGATCTCTGGATCAGCATCGAAGCGCCGGCGCCAGAACTTATCGGTGAGCACGATGACCCTTTCGGCGTCCGGTTGATCGTCTTCTTGGGAGATCAGGCGCCCCAGTTGTGGGCGAACGCCCAGTAGCGGGAAGTACTGCCAGGTCGCCAGGGTTATCGACAGCGTTTCAGGCGGGCCGTCCCCGGTTAGGCTGGGGCTTGTGCTACGTGCCAGCGCCAGAGACTCGCAAGCATCGCAGGCCGCAACCCATTTGGTGAAGTGGAAGGCGTTAACCGGCAGTCGAGGGTACTTGTGCGCGAAAGCGGGCTCCATCTCCGTGACCAGGTAGAGCCGATCGGGGTCGGAATAGGGGAGCGGGCTGAGGAGGACGGAGTTCACGACCGAAAACATTGCCGTCGTCGCGCCGATTCCGAGGGCGAGCGTCAGGATCACGGTCGTCGAGAATCCGCTGTCGCGGGCGAGGGTGCGGAGGGTCTGTCTGATTTCGCTCATTTACGTCTTCGATGTCGCCATTGGGCGTGTTTGCAGCCGATCGACCAAAGCGAATCTGTTGATAATGATGGGGTTGCGACGCCCCATAGGGGACAGGCTGGAGTGAACCCCAAGCGTGAGACAGTCGAAATCGGGACAGGTTACGATTCACCGCAAAACGCTTGCCTTCTTCGCTGTATCGTCGCACGCTGGTCCTAGCCGGGGAAGCGGAAGCGGGCTCTGCTGGAGAGCAACCCGCCAAGGAATACCCGGCCGCAAACTCATCAAGACGATGAGCGCCGGGGGCGGCCGCCAAGGTCGCTCCCGGCTTCTCCAACGCCGGCGATGTCTCCCTGCCCGCCCAGGGCCCATCGGATTGATAGATTTGCCTATGCCTCTCAAAACTCATACTTCGGATTCCTCGCTGCTGTTGCCGCCGGCCGCGCCAGCGCTTCAAACTCCGCCGGCGGACGATATCCCAACGCCGAATGCAGCCGGCGTTGGTTGTAGATCTCATCAATGAACTCGCCGATCGATGCGCGCGCCTCGTCAAGCGTGCGATAACGCTGCAACCAAACCTCCTCCGCCTTCAACGTCTTCATGAAACTCTCCGCCCGCGCGTTGTCGTAGGGGTTGCCGCGGCGGCTCATCGAGATGATCGCGCCGTGCTGCTCCAGCAGCTCGACATAGGCGCTCGAAGCGTACTGTACGCCTTGGTCGGAATGATGCATCCACCCCGCGGCAGGGCGTCTGAGCTCGAGCGCATCGCGCAACGCCCCTACAGCCAGCTCAGCTTTGAGCGTCGTCCCCAGCCGCCAGCCGACCACGCGTCGCGAGTAGGCGTCCAACACCACGGCGAGGTAGACGAACGCCTCGCGCAAGCGAATGTAGGTGATATCGGATTGCCACAACTGATCGACGCCGTCCACATTCAGGTGCGCCGCTAGATTCGGATAAACAGGTAAGAAGTGGTTCGAATCCGTTGTTAGCACGAAGCGCCGCTTGAGTACCGCCAGCAAGTTGTCCTTACGCATCATCCGCAGGACCTTTTTGTGATTGACGAGGAAGCCTTGGCGGCGCAGCTCGGCCGTCACGCGGCGGTAGCCGTAACGACGATTCTCGAGCGAAATCCGCTGCATGCGGTCACGCAATTCCATGTCGCACTCGGCGGGCGACGACACGGCGAGCCGGCGATAGAACCCGGCGCGATTCACGCGTCCGAGCTCGCAGGCGTGTTCGACGCTGAGCGAGCCTTTGGCGCTGATCTGCTCGACGATGGAGTAGATCCGCTCGCGCCACCGGCGTCGTTGGTCGGGGCTGCGAGGTTCAAGGCGCGAAAGGCTTGTCCGAAAAAATCGAGCTCTGCGGCTTGTTTGCCGAGCAGTCGTTCGAGCTCTGCGATGCGTTCGTCGCGCGGATCGCGAGGGATCTTGGGCGGCGCCGAGCGGCCGGGTTTCGGCCGGCCTCGCCGCCGGCTCAAGCCGTTGACGCCTTCCTGGCGATAGGCGTCCCGCCAGCGGTACAGCAGGCTGCGCTTGACGTCCAACTCGCGGCTTAGCGCTGTGCCGCTCTGGCCGGCTAGGAGCCGCCTGGCGGCGGCTTCCTTGAACTCCACCGTGAACTCCCGCGGCTTGCGCGGCTTGAGACTTTCCATCCTGGACTCCTTTCCATTCGCTGAAATTCGTCCCGAATTTCAATGTCTCATTTTTAGGGTTCACTCCAGGCCAGCCGAACTCGGGACTGGCCCGTTTCACTTGCGGGACAATGTCGCCGAGAACGCCGACAGGAATACCGGTGCAGCAGCCAAGAATGCCCACGCCACGTCACTTCCTGTGCCGCAACAGGGCTAGCACAGCGTCCTCGAGTGAGGGATCCACAGGAGCGGCCGAAGTGTGTTTGCAGCCTTGAGCGGCGAGTTCGGCGCAAAGATTCTCAGTAGTGACTCCGGAGCAATGCACGTGCAGGCGGTCGCCGAAATGCGAGACGCATTCGCTGCCGAGTTTCGAACGAAGCAGCTGCGCGGCCAGTTCGAGACGGTCGGACTTGACCTCGAGCATGCCGCCTGGCGTGGACGACTTGACGTCCTCCGGCGTGCCTTCGATCCGCAGATCCCCTTCGGCCATGAATCCTAGGCGGTTGCAGCGTTCGGCTTCGTCGAGGTAGTGGGTGACGACCAGGACGGCGGCGCCGTGGTTGGAGAAGTCACGGATGAGCTTCCACATGGATCGGCGTGCTAGGGCATCGACCCCGGAGCTTGGCTCGTCAAGTAAGAGTACGCGCGGTTCGTGCATCATTGCCGCGCCGAAGGCGACCCGCTGCTTCCAGCCGTCGGGCAGCATCGCCGTGAGGGTTTTCGCACGCGCGGCCAGACCGGCGGCATCGAGCGCCCACTGTTTGCGCTTGGCGCGAAGCCGGTCGGGAACGCCGTAGAGCCCGGCGTAGAAGTCGAGGTTCTCACCAACGGTCAGGTCGTCGTAGAGGGCGAACTTCTGCGACTTGTAACCCATCTGCGAGCGTATGGCTGGGGCGGTGAGGCCCTTTTGATGCCCCATCAACCAGACGGTCCCATTGGTGGGCGCAAGTAGGCCGCACATCATCTTGATCGCGGTCGTCTTGCCGGCCCCGTTGGCGCCGAGCAGGCCGTAGGTCTCACCGTGGCGAAAAGTCAGGTCGATCCCCTTGACGGCGCGGAAGTCTCCGAAGCGTTTCTCGAGTTGATGGACGGACAGCGCGGGTTTGCCCGGCTTGTCGCGCTGGGTCGAGGGTTCGGGGAAGGGCGGCGGCTCCTCGTGCCCGCGTTCGCGTTCGAGCAACGCGATAAAGGCTTCTTCAAGCGAGCCGCGCCCGTACTCGGCGGCCAAAGCGCGCGGCTCGTCGACCATCAGGACGCGGCCCGCTTCGACCAGCGCGACTCGCGAGCAGCGTGCGGCTTCGTCGAAGTAGGGAGTCGCTACGACGATGGTCTTGCCGCCTCGAGCCAGTGACCACAGGACGTCCCAAAACTCGCGGCGGCTCAGCGGGTCCACGCCGACCGTGGGCTCGTCGAGCAGGATGATCTCGGGGTCGGAGATGAGGGCGCCGGTGAGAGCGAGCTTTTGCTTCATCCCGCCGGAGAGGCGTCCCGCCAGGCGTGTTCGGAATTGTGATAGGCCGAACTCGGAGAGGTAGCGCTCGCCGCGGGCGCGGAAGTCTTGCGGGGAGACGTCGCGGAGGCCGGCGAGGTAGTGCAGGTTTTCGTCGATGCTGAGGTCTTGGTGGAGGCTGAAAGGCTGGGTGAGGAAGCCGACTTTGCCTTGGGCGGCCGAGGGTCTTTGTCCGAGGATTTGAACTGAGCCCGAAGTGGGTTCGAGGACGCCGGCGAGGATCTGGAACAGAGTGGTCTTGCCCGCGCCGTCGGCGCCGATGAGGCCGAAGATTTCGCCGGAGCGGACTTCGAGGTCGATGTCTTCGAGGGCGGTGACGGACTCGCCGGTGGGTTGGCGGTAGACCTTACGAAGGTCGGTCGCTGAAAGGGCTAGCTGCACCTGGCGCAGTTGACCTAGGCCGCGGAGTCCTTCGGCGCTGATTCAGATCGGGACGCGAGCCTACCCATGTCGTACAGGTAGCTCGGGCAAACATCGGCGCCGTTCGGCCACACGATAGTTTCGTCGTCGACGCGCAACCGCCTGAATTCCTTGATGTCCCGCATCGGTTCAAAGATGGGGCCCGTAAGCTCGGCCTCGAAATCGATCTCACCTTGCGATCCGTCGTCAAACTTCAGCCAGATCCGGAAGTCGCGGGTGCATTTGGCTTCGAGCACTCGAGGTATCGGATCTCCCACCGAGACTATTTCATCGGCTCGATCGCCCGAAGCGAATGCAGGCTCTCTCGCAGCGCCCAATTCGCTATCAGTTCGTCCTTGTGTAGCTGTCGCCATTGATGTCGCACTCGATCGCGCGCCTCCAAAGGTGATCGAGTAGCGGAGCTAGGCCGCGCGCCCTGCAGCGAGTTGAACCCGATCGTAAAGATACTCCGGCGCCAGATCGGCGCCGTTGGGCCAAACGATAGTATCGGCCTCGGGGTCTGCTCTGAGACGCTTAAATTCGCCAATGTCTTTTAGGGGCTCAAAGACCGGACCCCACAGGTCGGCCTCCAAATCGATTTCACCCTCGGTTCCGTCGTCAAACCGCATCCACACCCGGTAACCCTCCGTATGTCTGGCTTCGACCACGACCGGGATCGGTTCACCGACCGAAATCACTTCGTCGTCCGGGTCTATCGGAGAGGCTCGATCGCGTGGAGAGTGTCCTGATCTCGGGAGAGGCTCCAGTCGGCCAGCAGTTCTTTCTTGTGGATCAGTCGCCATTTTTGAATCAATGCGAGCGCCCGCCTGGGCATTTTTCCGCGGATGACGCCGCCTGTCTCAACATTGATCGAGGCCCTGAGCTCAGCGTACCTCGCGTGAAAATGCGGAGGCGAATGATCATTATGATACATCCTGACCACGATGCCGTAGAAGCGGCTAATTTCGGACATCAATGAGATCCACTCGGTCGCGCTGCCCCTCCGGGTCGCCGGCTAGCGAGCTACGCGACGGTCTGCGGAGCCGTTTGGGGCTTCACTGCGTCGTCAACCGCGAGTTGGACCTGCTCGTGGACGAACTCGGGAGCAAGGCTTGCGCCTGTAGGCCAAACAAGAGTATCGAAATCGACCCGGAAACGTTTGAACTCTTCGATGTCCCGCAAGGGCTCAAAAACCTCGCCCCACAACTCGGACTCGAGGTCGATCTCGCCCTCCAACCCGTCCGCGAACCTTACCCAAATGCGGTAACCGCGCGTGTATCTCGCCGCGGCGACTATTGGTATCGGTTCGCCAACTGAGATAATGTCATCGGCTCGATCATCTAGAGCATCTCCCGCCTCCCGGTCGCTAGCTCGACCGCGGTCGTTTAATTCTTGTGAGGTCGTCGCCATTTTTCAGTCAGTCTAAGCGTCGGCCGCGAAGCTGTCTCGCAAGGAATCGCGAGACGGCAAGCCTGGAGACTCGCGCCACGTCGAACCGAAGAGGCCAAGGGATCTCTCACTCGATGTCCGCGTCCTTGTCGGGCAGCCTGTACTCCTTGCGCAGGCGCTTGAGCTCGCCGAGCAAATCGGCCCGCACTTCGGCGTACTCCGACCGCCCGTAGACGCTCTCCATCTCGCGGGGGTCGGTCTCGAGGTCGAACAGCTCCCATTCGTTGTCGATGTAGTAGCGCACCAGCTTGTGGCGGGCCGTCCGTACGCCGTAGTGCCGCGCGACCTGGTGGCCGCCCATTTGAACCGGCGGGCCTTCGTAGTAGTGGTAGTAGAAGCTCGTCCGCCAGTCGGTTGGGGTCTCGCCTTTGAAGATCGGGACGAGGCTGCGGCCATGCATGTCGCTGGGGACATCCACCCCCGCGATATCGAGGAAGGTCTCGGCGTAGTCGAGGTTCGAGACGAGCTCGCTGTTCTCGGAACCCGGCTTGATCATGCCCGGCCAACGCGCCAGTAACGGCGTGCGGAATGACTCTTCGTACATCCAGCGCTTGTCGAACCAGCCGTGCTCGCCTAGATAAAAGCCCTGGTCGGAGCTGTAGATGACGATCGTGTTGTCGGCGAGACCTTCCTCGTCGAGCCAACGCAGTAAGCGGCCGACGTTTTCGTCAACCGCGGCGATGGTGCGCAGATAGTCCTTGATGTAGCGCTGATACTTCCAGCGAACCAGCTCGCGACCTTGCAGATCAGCCGCTTTCATGGCGTCGTTCTTGGGCTCGTAGACGGCGTCCCAGACGGCCTTTTGCTTGGGGGTCATGCGGCCGTAGCTATTCATGTACTGGCGGAAGCCCGGGTCGTCGGCCGACGGCATGACCTTGAGGTCGTGTCCCCAGGCCATATGGCGGCCGATCTCCATGGCCTGCACGCGGGCGACTTGGGCGCGGTTTTCGTAGTTGTCGAAGAGGTTTGAAGGCTCGGGGAGGTCCATGCCGTCAAACAGTGAGAGATGGCGATCGGCGGGCATCCAGTTGCGGTGCGGCGCCTTTTGCTGGCTCATCACCATGAACGGCTTGTCGCGATCCCACTCATTCGAGAGCCAATCGAGCGTCATGTCGCCGATGAGGTCCGTCACGTATCCCTGGCGCTGATGCGTGCCGCCCGGGATACGGAAATCAGGGTTGTAGTAGTGGCCCTGCCCAGGCAGCACTTCCCATTCGTCGAAGCCCGTTGGGTCGGACTTGAGGTGCCATTTGCCGAACATCGCGGTCTGGTAGCCGACCTTTTGCAGGAGTTTGGGAAACGTCTGCTGGGCGCCGTCGAACACGTCGCGGTTGTTCACGACGGAGTTCATGTGGCTGTACTTGCCGGTGAGGATCACGGCTCGGCTGGGGGCGCAGATCGAGTTCGTCACCAACGCGTTGTGGAAGATCATGCCCTCGCGGGCGAGCCGGTCGATATTCGGGGTGTGGTTGCGGTTGGAACCGTAGGCCGAAATCGCCTGGTAGGCGTGGTCATCGGAAAAAATGAACAGGATATTGGGGGCCGCGGCGCCGACGGCGCAAGTGGTGAAGAGAGCGAGGAATAGTCGAGCAAGCATCGGCGCCTATTGTACTCCGGCCGCCTTGAGAGATTTTTTGGTTATCGTCGTGACGGGAAGGCGCTGCCGGCGGGCGGCGGTGATCCAGCGATGGCCGGCCGGCCGCTCGCCTTGAAGCCGTGCCCGGTAGGCCTGTGCGGCAATCGCCCGGTAGGTGATGGCGTGCTTGAATCCGCCGATGGTTTCGACGCAATGGATGCCGAGGCGCTCGAGCTCGCCGGTCCCTTCGGCCTGGGGAAGCTCCCAGAATCCGGGCATCACTTCCGAGTCAGGTGGGCGCCGGCGCATCAGCAAGCTCTCGCCCCGCTGGACGATCGCCACGGCCAGCTGAACGTTTACCGTGCGGGCTTTCTTCGACTTGACCGGCAGCTCTTGCTGGAGGCCTTGCTTGCGCGCCTTGCAGAACCGTGCAAGCGGGCAAATGAGGCATTTCGGCGATTTCGGCGTGCAAACCGTGGCGCCGAGGTCCATGAGGGCTTCGTTCAGGTGGCCGTAGCGGCCGGCGCCGGCGGCTTCGACGAGGCCTTGCGCGCGGTCTTCGAAAGCCCGTCGAGTGGCCGGCTTTGCGATGTCCCTGTCGGCGGCGTCGAGTCGGGCTAGAACGCGGATCAGGTTTCCGTCTAAGGCCGCGTAGGGCAGGCCGAAGGCGATGCTGGCGATGGCGCCGGCCGTGTAGTCGCCGATGCCGGGCAAGGCGCGGAGCCCCTCGTAGGTTTTGGGAAACTCGTAGGCGATCTCGCGGGCGGCCTTTTGCATCAACCGCGCGCGGCGGTAGTAGCCGAGGCCCGACCAACTCGCCAGCAGGTCCGCTTCAGAGGCCTCAGCTAGCGATTCGACGTTCGGGAATTGTTTGAGAAACTGCTCGTAGTAGGGCAGAACCGTCTCGACGCGGGTCTGTTGGAGCATGATCTCCGAGACCCAGACGCGGTAGGGGTCGCGGTTCTTGCGCCAGGGTAGATCGCGGGCGTGTTGGTCGCGCCACTTGAGCAAGGCCGACGCAAGAGGGCGTAGCACGCTACGCCCCTACACTGCGGCGCCGATCGTCAACTCTTGCTACCCGATTCCGGCTGCTCTTTCTTGTAAATAATCTCGTCGATCACACCGTATTCTTTGGCTTCCGCGGCGCCAAGGATGAAGTCGCGCTCGACGTCCTGACTGATCCTCTCAACCGTCTGCCCGCTAGCGTCGGCGAGGATTTGGTTCAGGATTCCGCGCATCCGCAGGATCTCTTTGGCATGAATGTCGATATCCGTCGCTTGTCCCTGCAAACCCGAGATCCATGGCTGGTGTAGCAAGAAACGCGAGTTCGGCAGCGAATAGCGCTTGCCTTTCGCCCCAGCCGCCATCAGCACCGCCGCCATCGAAGCCGCTTGCCCGACGCAAACGGTCGTGATATCGGGCCGCACGAACTGCATTGTGTCGTAGATCGCCATTCCAGCTGTGATCGAACCGCCGGCCGAGTTGATGTAAAGCCAGATGTCTCGATCCGGATTTTCAGCTTCGAGGAACAGCAGTTGGGCCGTGATCAGGTTCGCTATGTTGTCGTCGATCGAAGAGCCAACAAAGATGATGTTGTCCCGCAGTAACCGGGAGTAAATGTCGTAGGAACGCTCGCCCCGGCTGGTCTGCTCGACCACCATTGGGATCAGTTGCGATTGCGGACGTGGGATATCGGACATCAAATCTCCTTACTCAGGCGGCGGCGGCTCTTCAGCGTCAGGCGCTGACTCTTCACTCTCTGGCCCTGGCCCTTCAATCTGTGGCCCTGGCTGTTCAGCCTCAGGCTCGGACTCTTCACTCTCTGGCGCCGACGGCGCCGCCTCCTCTGGAGGATCGACTTTTTCGGCCTCGTCGAACAGGATCTGCAGCGTCTTTTCGTTGCGTAAATGCGACTGGATCCGGTCGAGCGCGCCGTCCTCGGCTAGCTTCTTGCGGGCGGCGCTGAGCGTGATGCGGTTGGTCTGGGCGTAACGCTCGACTTCGGCGTCGACCTCGTCCTCGTCAGGCTCAACGGCTTCGGCTTCCGAGATCCGCTCAAGCAACAGACCCGCTTTCACATCTCGCACGGCGGCCTCGCGCTGGGACTCGGCGAGCTCCTTCCAGTCAATGTCGACTTTCGACGGATCCACGCCTTGCTGCGCGAAAACCTGCGCGGTTCGCTGGAGCCGGGCGTTGATCTGCTCATTCACCAGCAAATCGGGCACGGGGAAGTCGTGCCGTTCGACTAATGTGTCGACGATCTTGTCCTTCGCCGCGCGCGTCGCCTCCGTTCGAGCCGACTCTTGCATTTCTTCACGAATCCGTGCGCGCAGCTCGTCAAGCGTTCGGAAGTCGCCTACGTCGGCCGCGAAATCGTCGTCGAGATCGGGCAGTTCTTTCTCGCGAATCGCCTTGACCTCGGCGTGGAACGGCACGCTCTTTCCAGCCAGATCTTGATTGGCAAAGTCGTCCGGATAGGTAACGTCGAAGTCGAGCTTGTCTCCGGGAGACTTGCCGGTCAGGTTCTTGGTGAAATCTTCGAGCGTGGCCTCGGCTGCGATCACAAGCATCGTTTCGCTCTGCTCGATTTTGGGGGCGCCGTCGACCTCTTCGCTCTCTAGCGACACAACGGCGAGGTCTCCGTCGACAAGCGGTCGCGGGTCGAGGTTGCGATACGAGGCGTGCTGTTCGCGGACGCGCCCTAGCTGAGCCTCGACGTCCTCGTCCGCCACCTCGGGGTCTTTGAACGGCGCCGGAATCAGCTTGTAAGTCTGCAGCTCAAAGTCCGGGACGATCTCGAACGCCGCCTTGAAGCTCAGCGGCTCGTTGTCCTCGAATTTCAAGTCCGAGATCTTCGGCTGGCCGATGACGTGGTAGTCGTTGTCCTCGGCGTGCTTCCAGAAGTGTTTGCCAATCAGCGCCTCGAGCACCTCTTGGCGCACGTTGTCGGCGTAGCGCATCTTGATCACCGACGCCGGGGCCTTGCCGGGCCTGAAACCGGGGATGCGAACTTCTCTGGCTAACGATTTAATGACTCGATTCGACTCGCTCTGCACCTCGTCCCAAGGGACAGAGATCTCAAGCTCGCCTTTACAGATATCAGTGGAATCCAACGGGGTAGGTCCTTATTGCGGAAAAGGTTGAACTTTCATCTTATCGCGTGCGACGCTGGGCGGGCTCGTGCAGCCCCCCCGGATCGCCCTGTTCAGCGACAGCTTCCATGAAGTGAACGGCGTGGCGCTGACCTATCGCCAGCTCGACGCGTTCGTGCGGCGGCGCGGGATCCCATTCTTCAACGTCCACGCCGGGCCGCAGACGAAGACTTGGAGCGACGGCCCCGTCACGACCTACGAGCTGCGGCGCGGATGGGCTCTCTTTCGGGTCGAGGCCGATCTCGAGATGGATCCGCTGATCTTGCGCTACCGCCGGCAGTTGCGGGCGGCGCTCGAGGAATTTAAGCCCGATATCATCCACATCACGGGGCCGAGCGACTTAGGTTTCGCGGGCGCCTATCTGGCCAAGCAGATGGGCGTCCCAATGACCGCCGGGTGGCATACGAACATTCATCAATACGCGGCTTGGCGGCTCGAGAAGGTCCTGCGATTTCTGCCGTCGAGGATGGTCAAGGGGTTGAGCTCGGCCGCCGAGGAGCGCGTGCTGTGTCTGGCCGCGAAGCTCTACCGGTTCGGGATCGCGTCATTCGCGCCCAACCCCGAGCTGCTCGAGATGCTGCGGGAACGCACGGGCAAGCCGGCGCACCTGATGAAACGGGGAGTCGACATCGAGACCTTTTCGCCCAGCAAACGCGACCGGGATGACGACGTGTTCGAGCTCGGCTTCGTCGGCCGGATCAGCGCTGAGAAGAACGTCCGCTACCTGGCGAAGCTCGAAAAAGACTTACTGGCGGCAGGGGAAGAGAACTTTCGTTTCGTCTTTGTCGGGCATGGCGGCGAGACCGAATGGTTGAAGCGGAACATGACGAAGGCGGTGTTCCCGGGTGTGCTCAAGGGCGAGGATCTGGCCCGCGCCTATGCGAACTTTGATGTCTTTGCGTTTCCGTCGTTCACTGATACGTATGGCAACGTGATCAATGAGGCAATGGCTTCGGGGACGCCTGTGATCGTCACCACAGGCGGCGGTCCAAAGTACCTAATCAAGCCAAACGAGACCGGTTTCGTTGCCGAAGACGAAAATGCGTTTCGCGCCCACGCGCTAGAACTGATGCGTGATGGCGACCTGCTGGACAAAATGGGCGTCGCGGCACGAGCACACGCGGTTGAGAACTCCTGGGATCGGGTCTTTGAGGGGTTATATCAGCAGTACGAGAAGGCGCTGGGTCGAGGAAATGTATAATCCGGTCGTGGATGCGTTTCTGCAAAAGTACGCGACCGCGGTTGCGTTTGCGGTAGGCAACTTCATCGTGCTGCCTTTGGTCATTGAAGGATTCGGCGTAGTCGTCCTCAGCGCCGCGCTCGGCGCTGCAATCGGATACGTATTGGATTTGCGACGACTTAGGCGGGTCTAAGTCGATCCAGCCCCAATACTCTTCACGGAGGCTCCGTGAAATAATCTAGCCCATGGCTTTAGCCGTGGGAACTGGGTGGTGATTCGCGCCTATCTCGCCCTCCGCGCCCGGGTTTGCGCCGCGCGGCAGCTGCCGCGCGGCGCAAACCCGGGCACGGAGGGAAGACGGGTTGAGGCCGCGACATTCCGGCTAAAGCCATGGGCTAGATTATTCAGCTGCAGCTATGCCCCCATGGCCGCCACATGTGAACAAGTGTCGCGGCTAGCGGCTGTGACGGGCAACGTGGACATGTCTCTCCTGACGTGAGGTTAGCACGGCGCCAATCTGCAAACTTCAGCGATAATCCACCCAGATCGGGCTCGACCACGCCAAGTTCCGGTCGCGTTGCTCGACGCGAACATAGTAGTAACTCTCCCCTTCCCCAGGGTTGTTGTCGACGAACTCGAACTCCACCTCGCGCGACCCGGGCTCGGAGTGGTAGACGAACTGGCGATCTTTGATCAGGTCGATCTTCGTCACGTCGTCCGGCGCGATGATCTTGACTTTGATCTTCGGCGCGCGGCCGGCTTTGAAGGCGTCGCCCATCATGTAGCTTTTTCCTTCCGACTCAGCCTTGACGTCGAGGATGATGTTGTCGGTGGCGGCGTAGGCGTGGCGCTTGCGCATGCTTTCTAGAATGTCCGTCCGGCTCATGCTCGGGGTGTAGATCACCGTGTAGGAGGCGTGGTTGGAGATATGGTCCGAACTGGCTTGGACGCCGAGCTTGCGGCCGTTCGAGAGCGCATCCCACCAATACCCGCCGGGCTCGTATCGGCCGTGCACCTGCACGTTGTAGTTGGTTGATTCGGCCCGCGGCGCGCCGGGGTATTCGTAGCTGGCGCGTGGTAGCCCTGGTAGAGCTCGACCAGCGGCTCGAGCTCTTCGTCCCAGTCGCGGAAGTCGGTCCCCTGACTGCTCGCGGTCGAGTGCGACATGCAGATGCCGTTGTGCTCGCGCAGGTAGGGGTAGAGAATCGGTCCGGTCGGGATTCTGCCGCTGGCCTCGTCGCGAGAGATCGGCAGGGTCGGAACGCCGCGTTGGGCGAACACCACGTTGCGATGGCCGTTCGGATAGCCGCAACTGCGTTCATAGCCAAACATCGGGGTGTAACGGCCGGGAATCAAAAAAATGTCGATCGCCTTTTCGGTCCGCCACCAGGAGTACTCGTCGTTGTTGCCGATGTTGTGGTCGCCGACAATTCCGGTTTCCATCGCGGCGGCGTCGACCATGTAACGGAAGTAGTCCTCAATCGACCCGTCGCCCGAGCCGTCGGTCGAGATCTCGGTGTGGCGGTGGAAGTCGCCGCGCACGATCCTCAGCGTTTCTCCGTCGTGTTCGGTGCGATACTCGCGAATCCGCCTGACGTCGGCGACTTCGTTCGGATGCACCTGTGTCACCGCCAGCGGAGGTTCGACATAAGGCCCGAGTTGCGCGCGCGCGGACGGCCCGGGAGCTTGGTAGCTCGCGGTCAAGATCTCGTAGTTGTTGGGAATTTTGCTGTAGAACCCTGGAGCCATCAACGGCCGGTTGTCGTTCGACCAGGCCAGCTTCACGCCGTCGCCGCGCCCTTCGAGAACGAGCGGCCCTTCCGGACGATTGCTTGACTGCGCTACCGGGATCGCCGGAATCCAACTGTCGCCCTCGTAGCGCGTGAGGAAAAACTCCCAGCGGCCGTCGAAGGCCCAGTAATCGCTGCGTGTGTGGCCGGTCCCGGTTCTCACTTGCAGCCCCATCCAAACGCGGCCCTGGCCGTCCGCGGCTAGGCGTGGATACTGCACATAGCGGAGGTGGCGGGTCGAGACCGCCTGAATCGGGTCGACCAGAGGCTGGCGCCAGTCCTGTCCGTCGAAGATCGTGACGCGCGGGCGGCGGTTGGCGTAGAGCGTCACCGAGCGGTGCTGATCCTCGCGGGTCCAGTCTTTGCCCCAGTTTCCGCCGGACTCGTGCCAGGCCAGCCAGACACGATCATCGCCGTCGACCGCGATGCTCGGGTGCGTCTGGAAGGCCGCCGTCTTGGTGACCTGCATCTCGGGCCCGAGGGTTCCGTCGGGGGAGATCTTGCGCAGGTAGATGTCGTAGTTGCCGTTGCGGTAGCTGTCCCAGGTGACCCAAAGGTTGCCTTTGGAATCCGCCGCCGCCTCGGGAACCCAGGCGCTGGGCCCGCTGATCTCGCGGGGCTCGCTCCCGGTTTCTCCGTCGTACGTGGTCCAGTAGACGTACGATTGTCCGTTGCGATGCCCGACAAAGACGATATGGATCTTGCCCGCGGGGTCGCGGACGAGTCGATGGAAGACGTTGGGCGCGCTTCCTGAGGTGACGGGGAAGCGCCGGCCCCAGCCGCCGTTGTCGTACGATCGCCCGTAAAGATCCCAGCTCTCGCCGCTCCGCTCGGACCAGACGACCCAAGGCAGTCCGCGCGAGTCTTCGCCCATCGCGGTCCGCAATACGTCAGTCGGCTGGTCGGTGAGGCGCTGGATCTCGCCATCGCCCCCGCGCGCGTAGACGTGGTCGCCGCCGCTGGAGTATCCCTGCCACGCGACCCAGGTCTCCCTGTCCGAAGTGGTTGTCGTCGAGGGATAGTCGAAGTGCGAGTCAGGCGACGAGTCCGAGACCCGTCTGCCAACGATGGCCTTTTCAACCAAAACATCGTCGTCGAGAAGGCGTAGCGGCCGCGGCTGCGCGAGGTCGGCTAGGGCGAACGAAAAGCGTCCCTGCTGGGTGGCGACTCGAACTTCCGCCTGCGCCGGGGCCTCGACGGTAACGTACACGCCCGCCGCCGGCACATTTTCGGTCCGCGGATCGCCCGTCATATGGCGCGCGCGGTCGGGCTGATCTTCGAAGAACCGGCGCTTGAGTTGCAGCTCCCAGCCGTCGTCGCCGACCAGCCCGTCGTCATCCAGGAACCGCCAAGGAGTGATGGAGGTGACCTCTCCCGCCGACAGGGTGATGCGCCCGGAGTAGTCCTAAGGGCCCGCCCAATAATAACATCGCACTGTAAGGAGTAGGTCAAGCACTTTCACATCCGAGGGTGATTCCTTGCCAGACTGTTGCGTGCTTCCTGGATATCAACAATAGGGCCGATTCCGAGGCAATCCAGGGATGCCAGGCAAGAGTTGCCTATTGTGTTAGAGGTCTTCTCATAGTACGATCATGAAGAGGATGTCTAACATTATGAGAACCGAGTCCTTCCATGCGGACGATCTGGCACGGCTGCTGCGCCGCAATAAGATTGCCACGATGTCCGAACTGAAGAAGGCGCTGGGGACCCAGGTGGAGGTCACGGTCTTCCGCAAGTTGAAGCAACTGAGCTATCGCAGCAGCTACTCCCATCGCAGCCGCTACTACACGCTGGATGAGATCGCGCGCTTCGATCCACGCGGCCTGTGGTCGTTTCAGTCGGTGTGGTTCTCTCGCCAGGGCACTCTGGTGGCGACGGCGGAGGCTTTTGTGGAGAACTCTGCGGCCGGGCACTTCGTCGAGGAACTGGACAACCTGTTGCACGTGAGCGCCAAAGAGCCGTTGTTGAAACTGGTGCGGCAACAGCGGCTGGCGCGGCAGCCGCTGGGGGGACGTTACCTGTACGGTTCGATCGATCCGGTCCGGCGCCGGCGCCAGTTGTTGGCGCGGCGGCTGCGGCAGACCGAACCGAGCCTGGCCAGCAGCCTGGCTGCAGGGGAGGCGGCGCCCGCTCAGTTGCAAGCCGCCGTGGTGCTGTTTTTCAGTCTGCTGAACGAGAAACAACGCCGCTTGTACGCGGGATTGGAGTCACTCAAGCTCGGCCCTAGCGGGGATCGGCGGATGGCTGAGTTTATTGGCATGGATCCACACACGGTGGCCAAAGGCCGGCGCGAACTGCTGACCCAAGAGGTGGAAGTGGAACGCGTACGCAAAGCCGGTGGCGGGCGCAAGCCGGTGGGAAAAAAAGCCCCGAAGTCCTCTCCCGAATCGCAGAGTTAATGCGGCACGACACGGCCGGAGACCCCGTAACAGGGGTGAAGTGGTCCCGACGAACGACACGCAAGATCGCCCACGAACTCACCGCGTTGGGAATCTCCATCAGCAAGAACACGGTAGGCCGCCTGTTGAAAGACATGGACTACGCCCTCCGCGTCAACCGTAAACAGATCGCCTCCAGCACCAGCCCCGACCGCAATCAACAGTTCCTCTACATCGGTCAGCAGCGGGAGAACTTCGCCCGTCAAGGCCAGCCCGTGATCAGTGTCGATACCAAGAAGAAGGAACTGATCGGCGCCTTCAAACACTCCGGGGCCAAGTGGGATCGTGAGCCCGTCTTGGTCAACGATCATGACTTCCGCTCCGACGCCGACGACCTCGCGATTCCGTATGGCATCTACGACACTCAAGCCAACCGCGGCACGGTGTGTGTGGGAACCAGCCACGACACCCCGGCTTTCGCTGCTGATTCCATTGCCCGTTGGTGGGCATCGGACGGACGCCAACGCTACTCAGGGGCCAAAGAACTGTTGATCCTTGCCGACGGCGGAGGAAGCAACGGTCCTCGTTGCCGCGCCTGGAAAAAGGCGCTTCAAGACAGGCTCTGCAATCGGTTCGATCTCACCGTCAGCGTGAGTCACTACCCTCCGGGCGCGTCCAAGTGGAACCCGATCGAACATCGTCTGTTCAGCGAGATCAGCAAGAACTGGGCCGGCGAGCCTCTCACCAGCCTGGAAAAGATGCTCAATTTTATCGCCGCCACAACTACCGAGGCGGGCCTCGCCGTCAACTCCTACCTGATCCGGGGGCGCTACGACACCGGCGTGAAGGTCTCCGATCGGCAGATGCGTCAACTTTCACTACTCAAGCACGAGACACTCGGTCTCTGGAACTACACTTTGCACCCTGCGCAAAATGTGAACTAATTTTTGGGCAGACGCTTAGGGCGCTCTTGCAGATCTCCAAAAGTGAGCTTGAATGTGAAGGTTTCCGCCGGCAGCGAAGGGACGGCCAAGGCGCATGCCAGCGCCACTGTCGAAAAACGAGCCATGGCGGCTAGTCTACCTAACGGCAAACCGCCAAATCCGCTAAGCGGCTGAGAACCGAGCCCCGTCTAGCGCGCAATCAAAGATTTGATAGTCGTGCGACTGACCGCGCGTTAACGTCGCCTTGCAGAGCAGCCAATAGTACCTGAGCCTACTGAACAAGGGAGCGCGTCTGGGCAAGAGGCCCGGCACGGCTCCGTTCCGCGACAACGCTTCTCTGGCCTCGGGCGCACTCGTGACAGTCTTCAAGTAGCCTACGATCGCTTGTTCGAGGCTCCGTTGAACCTCCAATGGACTGGCTCCTCGCACAGCAATGTCGAGGTCGATGCATTCTCCGCAAAATCTCCCGTCACGGGGGAAGATACAGCAACGAAACGCAAACTGGGTCTGCATTTCGCTTCGGGATTCGACCGAATCGTTGTTTTCAGGAGCGACCGGGCTGATATTTGTTTCCGAAGCTGGCATGCCTGAAGGCGCTCAACGACCTCGCCGAGTCTACTCTCAACAATATCATCGACGCAAACGAGTTGACGTTTCTAGATTATTTCGTCTTGGGAATCGGAGCGACTCCTACCTTGCGGGCGGTTTTCTTCGTCGAGCAAGTAGAACTCGACACGGGTGAGCCCAGATTGCCGAATCATACTCCTGATGAGAAAGTCGTCGAATTCGCTCTCGGCGGTGTCGACGGTCACAACTCGACGCTGCCCATGGCTCTCACCCTCGTATTGGGCGTGGGAACCCTCTTGGCCCTTTTGCGTGAACTCGTTGGCGCGAAGAATCGAGATGACTTCAGCCAATTTTAGAGGGGGATATTTGCGCTGGCCCACGGCGGACTTCCTCGTAGATGATGACGTGCCTAGACACGTCCCGCCCAATACCAGATGTCGTTCATTCGTCGGGGGACTGAACGATCGAAGGCTTCATGAGTCGTAGAGCCATCGTCAAAACATTGCGAAAGATGGCGCGAGTGTCCAGTTAGCTGAAAGGGGCTGCAGCGAGGGAATCTGCCCCTGTCGCGTCACCAGGGGGGCGGCGCAAAGCTCGAACCACTACCGCCCCGGCGTGATCCGCTTGACCTTGCTCGGCAGCTTCAGGCGGAACGCCGAATCCTTCATCGCCGGATTGATGACGACGTCGGTATAGCGATAGAGCTGATAATCGCCGTCGCCGGATTGATACAGCTTCTGTTGGACAGGCTGCCAGATCTGGGTCGAGATCCACATCTCGACCTTCGGGACGCTCCTGAGCATTTCGGCGTCCTTGGGGACCATCTCGAGCTTGACCGCCGGGTGACCCTCGACCGCTTCCTCGCCAGCCAGCTTGATGTCGTAGGTCGCCGCCAGGTAGCTTCCGGCGACGCCGAACCCTGACATAAGCGCCTGGTCGACCTTTTCCCGTGAGTTGGTGAGATCGTACTCCTCCACAATCCCAATCTTCGGGTTGTAGATCTCAAGCTTCATCCCGCTGACAAGCAGGTCCCTCTCTCTGGGGGTGTCGAAGTGGATCTTCATTTCGACATCCTTCGACGCAGCGCCCTTGGCAGTTCTGCGCCGCGCCACCATGTCGCCCTCCCGAATATCTTCGTTGTCGACCAACGAGGTGTATGTGACCATCCGGACCCTCGCGGTCATGCCCTGAAACTGGGCTTCCGCGCGGTCCATATTTGCGAGCGTCGAGGCGAGGTCCGAGGCCAGAAGCACAACCGAAGACAGGGCGAGACAGAGTCCGAGTCGAAGCATTTCTCTATTGGTTTACGACGCGACCCGCGGGCCGCAAGTTTCTTGACGACAGCCGATCAAGGGCGAGCGTAGACCAGATACGCTCGTACTTCGCCGTCCGGGTCAGGAGCGGGGGCCTTGCTAATCACCCTCAAATTCTTGCCGCTACGCTGGCGAACCATTCGCTCCAAGCGCGCGTCGGCCTCTGCCCGCGGGGCCTCTTCAACAAACGAAGCCGCCACCCAAAAGACAACCGTGCCTTTGTCGTCGGCCAGCTCTTCGATCTCTCGAATGGAGTGCGGCCTCGGCTGATCGCCGAAAAAGTCTTGCGGAGTCAAGAAGATGAATGCCAGGATCAGACCGCAGATCACGTCGTACTGCCAGGACATGCGGCGGTACTTCCACATCACAACTTGGCGCAGGGCGCGGCCGATCTTCGCGAACATCTCGTCCTTGATTGTACCGGGATTGTGGCGAAGAGCAAGTAGCGTAAAATAAAATGAGTCCCGTCCAGATTCCCCTGCATCTAGCCGGGTAGGACACTTCGTTATGCTGCGCCAACTTCGACAATTCTTCCGTCTCGCCACCTACACCCAGCTCCTGCCGGCCATGGAGAGTGGAGACGACCCTCTGATTGGCGGCCAGGCGGTGCTCGAGGGCGTCATGATGCGCGCGCCGCACAACTACTGCGTCGCGGTCCGCAAGCCCGACGGCGAAATCGTAACCCAAGAGGGCCCGGCGAAACGGCTCTCAGAAGACAGCTGGTTCTGGGCCCTGCCGATCGTCCGCGGCGTCGGCGCCATGGCACAGGCAATGAGCCTGGGCATGAAAGCGCTGAACTTCTCGGCCGAACACGCCATCGAAGAGGAAGAGGACAAGAAAGCGGACGCCAAACCGGCGGAGAAGAAAAAGTCAGCCGAAATCCCAGGCTGGATGATGGCCCTCAACATCGTCTTCTCGATCGGGTTCTTCATCTTCCTCTACAAGTTCGTGCCGCTGACGCTAACCACGCTGCTTCAGGAGCGTGTCACTTGGCTCGACAACCAGGTCGGCTTCAGCGTGATCGACGGCGTGATTCGGCTGACGATCTTCCTCACGTTCCTAACGTTGATCTCTCGCATGAAAGACATTCGTCGCGTGTTCGAGTACCACGGCGCCGAACACAAGGTCGTCTTCAACTACGAATCCGGCAAGACTGTCGACATCCCGACCGCTCAGTCCTTCGTGACTTTCCACCCGCGCTGCGGCACCAGCTTCTTGATGGTGGTAATGGTGGTCAGCATCATCTTCTACGCGTTCGTCCCGATGAGCGGATTCGGCTGGCAATTCTTTGCCCGGCTAGCTCTGCTGCCAGTGATCGCGGGCGTCAGCTACGAAGTGATCCGGTTCGCCGCCAAGCACCAGGGCTCAATGATGAACGCGCTAGTCGCACCGGGGCTCTGGCTACAGAGGATCACGACCAAACCGCCCGACGACTCGCAAGTCAACATTTCGATCAAGGCTCTTGAAGGCGCGATGGCCCTCGAGGAGAAACAAGGCGGCGAACTGGTGGTAGCGTAAAAAGGAGCTCGCGCTAGGCAGTCTTCTTGGCGTTGTCTTTGCGCCTCTCGCGAATCGTTTCTCCGATGAAGTGGATCGACAAACTCGAAGAGATCGAAGCCCGCTACCAGCGTCTGTCGGACGAGATGGCCGATCCCGAGGTTGTCCAGGATCAAACCCGCTATCAGGCAGCCGCGAAGGCCGCATCCGACATCGGCCGCGTTGTCGAAAAATACGTCGCCTGGAAAGACGTCATCGCCAACCTCGAGGAAGCCAAGTCTCTGCTCAATTCCGAAGACGAAGAGATGGCCGAGCTCGCGCAGGAAGAGGCGGCCTCGCTGGAAGTGAAACGCGAAGAGCTCGAGGCTGAAATCCGCGTCCTGCTGCTGCCCGCCGATCCAAACGACGAAAAGGGCGTCGTGCTCGAAGTCCGCGCGGGAGCCGGCGGCCAGGAGGCCAGTCTATTCGCCGCCGAGATCTTCCGCATGTACGCCCGTTTCGCCGAAGCGGAGAAGTGGAAGGTCGAGATTACGACCATGAACGAGTCCGAGGTCGGCGGGGTCAAGGAAGTGATCGCCCTGGTGACCGGTAAAAAGGTCTACTCCAAGCTCAAGTACGAAAGGGGCGTCCACCGCGTGCAGCGCGTCCCTAAGACCGAGACTCAGGGCCGGATTCATACCTCCGCTGTAACGGTTGCCGTGATGCCCCAGGCCGAAGACGTCGACATCCACATCGAGCCGAGCGAAGTCCGCACCGACACGTATTGCTCGTCAGGCCCGGGCGGACAGTCGGTGAACACGACGTATTCAGCCGTCCGGCTCACGCACATCCCAACCGGCGTGGTGGTGACCTGCCAAGACGAAAAGTCTCAGATCAAGAACAAGAAGAAGGCCATGACGGTGCTGCGCTCGCGGCTGTATGAGATCGAGCAGGCCAAGGTGCATGCCGAACAAGCTGCTAGCCGCCGAAGCATGGTTGGTTCCGGCGATCGTAGCGAAAAAATTCGCACCTACAACTTCCCGCAGACTCGTGTTACCGATCACCGCATCGGTCTGACGCTCCACCAGCTCGAGCAGGTGATGGAAGGGCGGCTGGATCCTCTAGTCGAAGCGCTGACCGCCTACTTCCAGGCCGAAACGATGAAGGCCGAGCCCGGCGCCGCGTAAGGGCGCGACATGCCGCGCCCTTCAACAGCACAGGACCGCTTGCTTGCGGAACCCGCGACCGCAAGGGAGCGGGTTCCGTAGTCCAGCACCCTAACCTCCGTGACCAACATTGAGCAAATCCTGTCCGAGGCCGGCGAAAAGCTCGTCTCCGCGTCCGTCGAGGCCCCCCGCCTCACCACCGAAACCCTTCTGTGCGAAGTCCTCGGGTGCGAGCGGAGCTTCCTCTACGCCCACCCGGAGGCGTGCCTTGAACCGGATCAGGCCGGACGCTTCAATGAACTTCTCAAACGCCGTCTAGCCGGCGAACCCACGCAATACCTAACCGGCGTCCAAGAGTTTTTCGGACTCGAGCTCGAAGTCTCCCCGGCTGTTTTCATTCCGCGCCCTGAAACCGAGCTCCTGGTCGAGGAAGTTGTTGAGCACGCCCCGGCCGGCGCGAAAATTGTGGACGTCGGAACCGGCTCCGGCTGCATCGCCGTCTCCATCGCCGCCAACCGCCCCGACACCGCGGTCTTCGCGGTCGAACGCTCGCCCGGCGCGCTCGAGGTCGCGCGCCGGAACGCCGGCCTACACACGCCCGCCGTCCGTTTCGTCAACGCCAGCCTCCTGGAAGCGTCTATATCCGGCTCGTTCGACTTCGTCGTCAGCAACCCCCCTTATGTCGCCAAACGGACTCAGCCGACGCTGCAGCGAGAAGTCGCCTTTGAACCCGACCTGGCTCTATTCGGCGGCGACGACGGCCTGGCGGTCTACGGCCAGCTGATCCCACAAGCCCTCCGCGCCCTCAAGCCCGACGGCCAGCTCATCCTCGAGCTCGGCTACGACTCGCTCCCCGGCGTCCGCGCTATGCTCGCCGAAGGCTGGAAGGAGCCGACCGTTCGCAACGACCTCGCCGGCGTCCCCCGCGCCCTGCGTGTCGCAAAACGCTAGTCTGGAAGGAAGCCAAGTGGAAAAACTCGCCAAAGGGAGCCGGCTCCCGCTCGTCTACCGCATCGTCTTCGAGAGCCTGCGCCATCGCTGGGTACGCACCCTGCTCAGCGCCCTCGCCATCGGCGTCGGTGTGGCGATGATTCTCTCCGTAGTCGGTATGCGCGAAGGCCTGATTGGGGACCAGCGTGCGCGGGTCAGCAGCATGGGCGCCGAGATATGGATCTACCCGGCCGGAGTCAGCCCCATCAGCATTAGCGCGGCGCAACTGTCTGAGAAGTTAGTAGATTTCATCGACCAGCAAGACTACGTCGCCTCCGCCACCAGTTCCACGATCTACCCGATCGAGCGCATCAACCGCATTACCGGCATCGACTACGAGGCGTTTAACGCCATGGCTCAGTTCAAGTGGCTCGAGGGACGAGGGCTCGAAGACCGTCTCGACGTCATCATTGACGACTTCTATTCCCGCCAGAACAAGATTGGCGTCGGCGACACGATTGAGGTCATCAACCAGACCTGGAATGTCGTCGGCATGTACGAATCGGGCAAGTCGGCGCGCATCTTGGTCAGCCAGGACGTCTTGCAAGACCTCACCGACAACATCGGAAAAGTCACGATGCTTTACGTCAAGCTCCGCGACCCGACGCAGGTGTACGAAGGGATCGCCGCCCTTCACGAAAAGTTGAGCGTCGAACAATACCAGATCTACTCCGTCGAAGAGCTCCTGTCCGAGTTCTCCGCCACGAGCATGCCCGAGGTTGAAACCTTCGTCAGCGTGATGATTTGGCTCAACGTCGTGTTTGGGTTTTTGGTCGTGTTCCTGACGATGCACATGGCCGTGCTCGAGCGCACGCGCGAAATCGGAATCCTCAAGTCTCTCGGCGCCTCGCCCGGCTACATCCTCGGCATCTTTATCCGCGAAGCCATCGCGCTGGCGGTCTTCGGCGCGATCGCCGGGATCCTCGCAAGCTTCGGCGCGAGGCACGCGATGGAGGTTTTCATTCCAACCTGGCAGCTGGCGATCGTGCCTGGCTGGTGGCCCATTGCCAGCCTGATTTCCCTAGGCGGCGCCCTGCTCGGCGTCCTCTACCCCGCCTGGAAAGCCGCCCGCCAAGACGCCCTCGAGTCGCTGGCCTACGAGTAGCGTTAACGCCCCGTGGGCGTGGACTTCGCGGAACCCGCTCCCTTGCGGTCGCGGCTCTGACGTCGCGGGGCGAATGTCAATCCGTAGGCGTCACAGCCGCGACCGCAAGGGAGCGGGTTCCGCGAACAATCCCCCAGCGCGACTCATTGTCTAGCAAATTTCTGCACTTGCCCGCTAAGCTGCGCCACGAACACGTCTCCCGCCTGATTGACGGTGGTCCCGTGCCCCCCAACCCTGCCGGGCAGACTGATGACAATCTCACCCTCAAGGTCCCGTAAAACACCGCCGGCCCAGATGTTCTGGTCTTTGGTCATGAACAGCGTGGAGACGCCCCCAACCTCCTCCCACTGGTCCAAGAACTTGCCGCCCGAGTCAAAGACCTGAATCCTTTGGTTGTCGCGATCAGTGACGTAGACGCGCCCCTGAGCGTCGACCACCAGGTTGTGAGGCAACCCGAACTCGCCGGGGCCCGTTCCTCTCTTGCCCCACTGCAGCAAATACTTCCCGTCGCTCGAGTATTTGACCACCCGAGCGCTGCCATATCCGTCGCTAACGTAAACATCGCCATTCGGCGCGAAGGCCACGTCCGTCGGCAGATTGAAGTGAGTGCGGTCGGTCCCGGCGACCCCTTTCTCGCCAAGTTGCAGAAGGACGCTCCACTGCGAATCCATCTTGTAGACCACGTGGGCCCCGGCATCGACCATCCAGATGTTTCCATCGCTGTCGACCCTGATGGAGTGCGCACCGCAGGAGTAGCACCCCGCCGGCCCGTAGACGGCCGTGTAGCCCGACCCGCCCGGCGCACGGTGTTCCGGCCCGATTGCCGTCACCTTCCCCCCGCTGATCATCCCGTCGCCCCACGACCGGATGAGGTTTCCGGCGCTGTCGAGCTCGATGATCGGGTGGCCTCCGCGATGCAGCACGAGAATGCTCCCCTCGGTCGTAGTCGCTACCGCCGCGACCTCGCCAAAGTGCCATGGGCCTGGCGTGCCGGCGGCGGTCTGGACCGGGAGCGGCCAGTCAACCTCTTTGTACGCCTGGCCCAGGACAACACCAACCGAACCTAGCACGACAAAGCACAGCCGACAGATGCGCATAACGCCCTCCCTTAGACCCGCAGATACGGCTTGAGCGCCGCGAAGTTGTACTCGATCTCAGCCACGGCGTCGGGCGCGTACGAATAGTCGCCCCGTCGCGAGACGGTCGTCTTGAAGACGCCTCGGTGTTTCATCATGTACGACCGCAACCCCGGAATCGCTTGTTCCAGGTTCGTCATCAGAAGCAACTTGGAGTACACCTCACGGACTTCGTCGCGTTTTCCGGCCATGTGCAACTCCCAGAGATGCGCATACACGTCGGCGTACATCGGCCCGCCGGTGAGCGTGCCGTCCATTCCCAGACGCATCTCGTAGGTCCATCCACGCGCCCGGAAGGCCCCCAGGATGATCTTGATCGCTCCGGGGCGGTGTTTGGCCATTTCTTTCATGCGCTCGACGGCGGTTGCAACGCTCTTGTACTCTTCCTTCAGATAGCCGAAATTCTCAAACTTCCGGCCCATTTCAACGATGAACTCAACCGTCGGCGCCACGTCGGGAGAGCCGCCGGCTGTTTGGATGAACACCGGTCGCTTGGCCAGCTTGCACAGCTCGGTGTAGTATTCGCGGTAGTCATCGAGCGAGGTGGCCTTGGTGGGCGGTATAGCGATCACCGCGTCGGGCTCGAGCTTCTCCGCCAGCCGGGCGTACTCGAGCATCGAGGGAGTGTCTTCGGCCTGTACGCCGAGAATCAGCGCCGGCTTGCGTCCCTTTGCGGCCTTGGCGATCACCTCCATGCCTCGCATGCGTTCATCTTTGGTCAGGTAGCTCAAGTCGCTGGCGTTCTGGGGCCAGACCATGCCTTGAGTTCCGCAGCGGTCGAGGAAATCCACCTCGCCCTCGAGATCTTCGTAGTCGATCGCCTTGGCGGCGGTGTAGGGCGTTGCGAGAATCATGAACGCCCCGCGCAGCGACCTCTTCGTGGTCGCGCTCGGAGCCCTTCCAGCAGAAAGAGTCGCCGCCGAAAGCAGCGTCAGACAATCGCGCCGGGTAAAGTTTGATGAGTGAGCCATAGCCGTTTCTCCGCTGGTAATCTCTGTGGAGATTGTACCGCCGACAAGAGGCAATGACGAACAATCTTTTAGCGCTGGTGTCGTGTTTGCGTTCACCGGGCGCGCACTAGACGACGGGAATCGCGCGGGACTTGGCGAAGGCGCGCAGTCGTCGGCTAAAGCGGCCGGCCAGGCGCATCAGACGGGCGTTATCGAGGTTGTCGTCGGAGCCGAACAGCTTGCGCCGCCAGTAGCGGAAACCTCCTGCGCTGTGGGCCAGTCGGACGTAGCCATTGTATCCATCATGCACAACGGAGATGACTCGGCCGATCGAACACGTTCCGGCTAAGCGAACAGCTCGCTTACGACCTGGTTCGCTAGGAGCTGCGTTGGCGAAAAGATCTCGATGTAGTAGAAGTCCCGGCCCGAGGGCGTACCGGAGAGCTTCTTTCCGTAGTCGATCCCCATGGCGGAGTAGATGGTCGTCGCCATGTCTTCGGGATAGACTCCACGGCCCGGGCTCCAGCCGTGGTCGGTGATGTTCGCGCCGGTTTCATCCGTGGCGCCGATCACTCGGCCGGGCTTGACTCCGCCGCCCGCGAACATCGCCGTGAAAGCGTACTGGTAGTGGTCGCGGCCGGCGATATTGGTGAGCGCGCCCGGGGTGCGGCCGAATTCGCCCATCGTCACCACCAGCGTTTCGTCGAGGACCGATTTCCCGTCGGGGCGCTTCTCCGCGTCAAGGTCGTCGAGTAGCGTGCTCAGCGCTTTGTCCAATTCGAACGAGCGCTTGTAGAAGCTGTTGCGGTCGTAGATCTTGCCGTGGTGGTCCCAGTCTTCGTGGGTCAGGAAGATGAAGTGAGTCCCAGCGTCGGCGACGACCAGGTTGCGAGCCAGGGTGAAGGCGTCGCCGGTGAGCGTCTTGCCGTAGCGCGCGCGATCTTCGTCGGTGACTTTGAAGATGTCGGCGCTGCGTGGGTCAGCCATCAGGTCGACGGCGCCCTCGTAGTGGTTGTGATAGTCGCGGTAGGCCTTCTTCTCGAGCGCGTGATCGTTGCGCAGCCGCGAGTCGAAGCGCTTGAGCAATTCCCAGCGGCGGTGGAAGTCGGCCTGCTCTTCCTTACGCGGGGCGATCTGGGAGACGTCGGACTGTGTGTTGATGTGGAACGGCGTGTAGGTCGCCGGCAGGAATCCCGAGCCGACCATCCCAACCTGCGGGAAGGTGTTGAAGCCGACAAATGTCGGAAGCGAGTCGGTCTCCCGCCGGCGCTCGGCGTATTCGTAGGCCACCACGGACCCCACGGCCGGCAACTCGGGCGACAGCGCCGGGTTGTGCTGGTGGGCGGTCTGCATGTAGTACTGCGCGCGGCCGTGCTGGCTCTCCCAGGTCTGCATCGAGCGCACGAGCGAGTATTTGTCGCGGCGCTTGGCCAGTTCAGGGTAGAGACCCATCGGCCACTTGCCGACGCCGGGGATGTTCTCGACGCCGAAGTCGTCGGGGGTCCAGGGGCCTTCCTTGAAGTCCCACGAGTCGACGTGGCTCTGGCCGCCTTGCAGCATCACGAAGATGCAGAAGCGCGCCGAGCCGAGCAGGTTGGACTTGCCCGCGGCCTTGGCTTTCGGCTGGACCAGCGGAAGCAAGTGGTAACCCGTCATCGTCACGCCGCCGATGCGGAGCAACTGCCGTCGGGTCAGGAAGTGGTCTTCGAAGCGTGACATAAGTGCTCGTAGTTGGGCTCGCCCGGAACCCGCTCCCTCGCGGTCGCGGCTCTGACGTCGCGGGTCGAGCCTTTGCGGGAGGCTTCAGAGCCGCGACCGCAAGGGAGCGGGTTCCGGCGGACGACGCTGCTCGAAGTTCGACGCATCGCTAGTACTGGAACAGAAACTCTACCTTATTCATCAGGAGCCATTGCAGGTCTTCGCCGCCGTCTTGCCGGCCTCGGTCGGCAAGCAGGGTCAGCGATTCGTCCCTCTCCGCCGCGTCCGGGCCGCGCGTGAGGAAGCGCCAAAACAAGCGGTCCACAAGGTCTTCGTTCTCGACATTCTTGAGCAGGAGCTCACTCAGAAAACTTCCCCGAACGGGCTTGGCCTTTTCCGTGACGATCGCGGAGTTCATCATTAACGCCGCTTGCAAGATGGACCCGTCGAGCGAGGGATCGTTGAACTCGCGGTTCGCCTGACCGAAGGACTCGACGAAGAACTGCAAGTTGCGCTTGAAGCGCTGGTTCAAGTTCGTGGCCGCCTTGATGTCGGCCGGCCCGTGTAGCTGGACCAGGTACTTGACCTTCTTGTCCGTTCGCGGGATCTGGATCTCGGTCGGCAAGTTCGTCGCCTTCACTATCGCGTCGTAGACCTGTTCGGCCGTGAGGCGATGCACGAACTTGCGGGCGAAATACTTGGCGTAGTCCACCTTCCACTCGCCCGGGAAGCCGGCGGAGAGTTGATAAGTCGAAGACTTCACGATCGTCCGGAAGAGGTGCTGCAGGTCGTAGCCGCTGCGCTCGAAATCCTTGGCCAACTCTTCGAGCAGTTCCGGGTGCGATGGTTGCAGGTCCCAGCCTTCGGGGAGGTTTTCAGGATCCATCCGGCTCAGGTCGAAGTCGTCTACCGGGTCGACAATCCCGACGCCCATCAGCGCCGCCCAGAAGCGGTTCACCATCGCGCGGGCGAATTGGGGATGCGAGGTGAAGATCCGCGCAAGCTCTTCACGCAAGGGCATGTCGGGATTGGGCGCTTCGCCCCCCAGGATGAACTTTGGCGGGACCAGCCCGGAGCCCTGGCGGGTCACTCGGACCGTGCTTTTCGCGGAGGCTTCGTAGCCCAGCCGGGTCGAGTCCTGATCGTCGATCAGATATTCATCCTGGGTGTTGCGCAACTCAACGCGCCGCAGCACGCGCGTGTTGCCAAAAAACGCCGCCTGCGCCCACAGCTCGGCGCGCTTACGCTCGGTCAGCCAGACGTTCACCTTCTCGAGGTGTTTTGCCCCGTCATGGCATGAGACGCACTGCAAGTTGATTCCCATGAAGTGCTTGAACAGCATCACGGTCATCTCGTCGGCGGTGTCCTCGTGCATGATCTCGGTGCAGTTGTCGCCGAACTGCGCCCAGCGAACGAGGTAGCTCGAGGGCCCGACGTACCAGTTGCTGCGCGCCTCGGAGACGATCATTTCCTGGACGAACTCGTCGAACGGCTGATTGAAGCGCAGGGCGTCCTGGACGTAGGCGTGGAAGACGTTGCGGCCGGCCCAGCCGATGCGGTTTTGGCTGGCGCGCCAAAGGTCGAGCAGGTAGTGGGTCCAGCGCTCGGACCACTCCTGGCCGCCCACGAGTTTGTCGATCAGTTTGTCGCGCTTAGCGGGGTCATCGGAGGCGACGAAGGCCTTGGCGTCCTCGCCGGTGGGGATCCTCCCCGTCAGGTCGATGTGGACGCGCCGGAAGAATTCCGCATCGCCTGAGAGCGGCGCATGTGGAATGCCATCGCGCTCCATCTTCGAAAAGATGTAGCGATCCACGAAGTTCTTGCGAGCGATGAGACCAGACTGGGGGGCAGCCGCCGGGGCCAAACGCGCCGTCTGTTCCGACAACGCGTTGCGAGTCTGAACGCGCTTCTCGGGATGGTCGACCGGCGTCGCCGATGTTTGAGCGAGGACTGGGGTGAAGGCCACCAGCCCGGCGAGCGTCAAAACCGCCGCTGTTTTCATTTCTTGTTTATCCTGCCGACATTAGTTTACCAGCAGTGACAGGCCCAGGATGGGAGTAGGTGTGTCGCGCCGGATCTTCAGTCACTCGACGAGGGGAGGGCCTGATCCGCGAGCACCACGGCTCCAAGCTCATCACGCGGATACGATAGAAGGGGAGACGGAACGTATTCAGGCACAAAGAACCTGGCGAGGAACAGTCTCGGCTTTGGATGTCGCAGAATCTCCTTTATCCTCTCCCGAAACTCTGTAGCGAGCAGAAGTCCGAAGAGCAAAGTCTCTGTCCCTCCGGGACCGAAGGCCGCAATGAGCCGACCAAGGCCTTCTTGCGGAGGCAGCGCTACGAGATAACCAATGGTCGATCGATCTGCGTGCGGCGCGCGTAGTCGCGATTCGGCCGATCCGTGCTTGGTCAGCAATCCACCTTTGAACTCGTTGAAATTGCAGATCCTGTAGGGACGGGCGTATGTATCCAGTGCAATCGCGGTAGATAGTGCTATCCGGGTTCGGGAGCACGTTTCAAAATATGGCTCGAAACCTGCCAGGACCCGCTTTTCCAATTCGCTCTCGCTTATATCGATAACGCGCCTTCCGGTACCGGCGTTGGTGTCTTTAGACTTCTCGTGAAGCGGCAATCGAGTCGAAATCCATATCACGGTGTCAGATAGTTCCGCAAGCGGCGAGTCTCGGACGGTCGAGCTTGAACGAATTGCCGATGGCACGTTCAACAGCGCACCACCAAAACGGTAGCCGCATTCGGTGAGCAGGGTCGAAATGTACACGCTCGCCAACCCGTCGCGGACCTTGTGGATTTGCGAATAGAGCTTTCGTTCGCCGAGATCATGGCGCGCCTGATACCACGTCGACAAGTAGAAGCGTTTCCCCTTCCCGGTGTCATGAGACATAATTTTCAAATTCTCGTCGCCAAAAGGCTAGCAACCGATCAGCTTCGCACCGCTTCCGTCTTTATGACGGCGATCGATCCGCATGTCCTCACGGGCTTGACGAATGATGAGGATCGCGCCGAGCACATTCGGGCAGAGGTTGCCCGTATACTCCGCCGGCGAGGGAAAAACGACCCGGTCGACATCACGAACAGATCGGAACGAGCAGTTCACGAGATCATCGAGGCGATCGGACCACGAGGGGCGGAGCTGTACGAAAAAGTACTTTACTCGTCCGAGGAGGGACCGGACCACGAAGACGATTGGACGCGTGAAGCAGCGGGCCCTGTCGGCAGAGCGAAGCACGTTATCGACGAGTTCTGTGGTTTCCTTAGGGAGCAATAATGATGGCTAGATTCCCATACCGTACTGTGCTCTGGGATTACCGTGAGGGTCAGCTAGGCGGCGGTGGCATTGACGGTACGTTGTCATACTACCGGCTCCCAAAGGCTGAATGGTTTGGCTCGGAGGAAGAAGCTTTGGAGGGTCGCGAGCACTGCGAACGGTGCTATTCGGAGTCGAGCCGCTGGATCCGGCGACATACGTCGGAGTCGCGGCGTTGCTGGCGTCTACGTGCTTGGCGGCCTGCGCCTTACCGGCGAACCAGGCCTCGCGGACGAACCCGGCGAATGTGTTGCGGCGAGACTGATGCGCCTGAGTCTTACAATGAGTTCGATGTCGGTTCAGACACTACTGACGCTTGTGGACTATGCCGCCTTGCCCGATGACGGCAGGCTGCACGAGCTAGTGGAAGGTGAGTTGGGTGAATTGTCGTTTCCCAGGCTCAAACACACGCTATTGCAGCAGCGTATTAGCTTCGAGCTCAGCAAATATTTGGAAGCGAATCCTGTCGGCGAGGTAGGTCAGGCCGGCGGATTCGTGCTCTCACGGGATCCCGATACTCTGCGGGGGCCGGACGTCTACTTTCTCTCAGCCGATCGATCGCGTCAGGCGGATCCGGACCTGTGGGTGGAGGGGGCTCCCGAACTGGCGGTGGAAATCGTTTCGCCCTCGAACACCGCCTCGGAGTTGAGACGGAAGATCAGACACTACTTTGGCGCCGGTTGCCGGCTTCTTTGGGTCGTCTATCCGGATGAGCGCGAGGTCCACGTGTTTGAGGGCGGGGAAACGGTTCGGATTTTGGGCCCGGCGGATCGGCTGGAGGCGCCGGCGTTGCTGCCGGGGTTTTCGCTGGAGCTTGGAGACTTTTTCGCGTGAGCCGGTCGGACTCCAGGGGCTCCTATAGGACCTGGACAACTCCTGAGTTACGGATCGACTTGTCTACCGTAATCAAAACCAAGCCGTTGACTCTTGCGGTACCCGCGATAATACGGTCAGAGGGGTCCTTTGGAAACGAGTCTGGGAGCGAAACGGCATCCATCGCGACCCTGGCTGTCAGAGGATAGACCTGAATTCTAGGGTCCCTTTCGATCCGCTCGAGCCAGGGACCGACTGGTTGCGGAGCAGCGATTCTTTTCCGGAGGGCGAGCCGTCCTATCTCGACGAAAGAGGCTGGGCTAACGCCGACCGGCGACGCTGCGGCGACCAGCGAACGAATGATCTTAAGGTGTCCCGGCGCCAGTTGCTCTGGATTCGTCAACCACCAAATCAGAATATGAGTGTCGAGCAGGTACACATCAAGCTTTGGGGTTCTGCGAAGTCAGCTCGTCCCATTCCTCAAAGAGCTCTTCCTCGTCCTCGTCGGTCCAGTCGGAGCTGACGATGTCACCGATGATCTTGAAGTGACCCCTCCAGCTGCCCTCAAGCGGAGGGAGCTTGGACTCGTGCGGGACAAGCTTGGCGACCGGCTTCCCGTGCTTGGTGACGACAACGCTACCGCCCCCCTCGGCGACCTGGTCGAGGATCTTCAGGCACTTGGCTTTGAACTCGCTGGCGGCGATGATTGTCGGTTCCACCTATCCGAGAATAGCACATCTGACCAGTCAAGTGGTCAGAATTAAACCTCTCTTAACGCCTCAACCAGCGCCGGGGCCACCTCGAACAAATCCCCGACGATGCCGTAGTCGGCGATCTCGAATATCGGCGCCCCTTCGTCCTTGTTGATCGCCACGATTGTCTCGGAACCTTTCATCCCGACGACGTGCTGGATTGCTCCGGAAATTCCCAGAGCCAGGTACATCTTTGGCGTGACTTGTGAGCCGGAGCTGCCGACTTGCCGCTCGAGCGGAAGCCAGCCGTTGTCGCAGATTGGGCGCGACGCCGCGAGTTCCGCGCCGAAGGCGTCGGCGAGGGCTTGTGCGACGGGGATATTCTCTGGGTCCTTGATGCCGCGGCCGACTGAGACGATGAGCTCGGCCTGGGAAAGGTCGACTCCGCCCTTGGATTCCTTGAAGCGCTCGAGGGTCTTTTCGCGAATCGTGGAGGCGTCGATCGAAACGTCCACGTTCCCGATGGGTGCTGGGGAGTCGCCTGCTTTGACGTGGTCGGCGCGGAAGCACCCCGACTGCACGGACGCGAAGATCGGGCCGTCCCCCTCCGCCGTCACGTCGGCGTTCATCTTGCCTTGGAAGAGCTGGCGCACGAAGACCGGCCGGCTGTCCTCGACACGGATGTCGATCGCGTCGCTTAGGAAGGGCCTTCCGAGCCGGGTCGCAAGCTTGGGGCCGAAGTCGCGGACTTGATACGTGTGCGGGAAGAGAATCAAACTCGGCGACAGTTTTTCGATGACCTGCTCGAGCGCCGCGGTGAACCCGTCGGGAGTGTACTCGGCAAGCGCGGGGTCGTCTACGGCGACGACTTCAGAAACAGCCTTTGAAGCGATCTCGGTGCACAGCTCGCCGATGTCGGACCCGACGACGGCCGCGACGAGAGACACGCCCATCGCCTCAGCGACTTGCTGAGAGGCCGCAAGGCACTCCCACGACATGTTGTGCCAGGTTCCGCCCTGCTGTTCGGTGATCAGGAGAACGCTCATATCACCCTCGCTTCGAACCTGAGCTTCTCAATCAACTGAGCCGCTTGTTCTTTCGGCGAACCCTCGAGGAACTGCGTCTGCTTGGATTTCTGGGGAGGGTAGAACCTCCGGATTCGCTGGCTGACGCTGATCGCCACGCCCAATTCTTCGGGCGTGTAGCGTTGAAAGGGCTTCTTCTTGGCCTTTTTGATCCCCATCAACGTCGCGTAACGGACCTTATTGATCCCCGACTGGATCGTCAGCAGAGCCGGCAACGGCATCTCGATGTTCTCGAACCAGCCGGCCTCGAGCTCGCGCTTCACCGTCAGGGTCTGGCCTTCGGCCTTGACCTCCATGATCAGGCTCGAGTGGGGAAGGTCAAGCAACTCGGCGAGGATGGCTCCGGTTTGACCGAAGCCGGAGTCGTCCGACTGGAGCCCGGTCAGCACCAAGTCGTGAGGCTCTTTCTTGATCGCCGCCGCGAGAGCCTTGGCGGTCGAAAGGGTGTCGGCCTGAGCGTAACCGTCGTCCTCGATCAGGACGCCTCGATCCGCGCCCTTGGCCAGCGCTTCGCGGATCGTCGAGCCCGCGCGCGACCCTCCGGCGGAGATTGCAATCACCTCGCCCCCGTGCTTCTCTTTGAGCCGCAGTCCTTCTTCGAGCGCAAACGAGTCGGGCTCGTTCATCTCGAAGGTGAGGTCCTCGGCGTCGATCCAGGTGGCGTCGGAGTTGACGCGTAAGGCGGAGTCCCGCGCCGGCACCTGTTTGAGGCAAACGAATATGTTCATTGAGCGAGGCTCCTAAGCGGCGCTAGACGGTCCGGTGTAGCGGCGGAAGACGAGCGCGCCGTTGGTGCCGCCGAATCCGAATGAATTGGTCAGGGCGTATTCCATCTCCATCGCCCGGCCCCTGCCAGGGACGAAGTCGAGATCGCAGCCTTCGTCGGGCATTTGGAGATTGGCCGTTGGCGGGGCGACTTGGTCCCTCAGCGCCAGCGCGACAATCCCCGCTTCGAGCCCCCCCGCGCCGCCGAGCAGATGCCCGGTCATCGATTTGGTGGAGCTAACGGCCAAGTTCTTCGTATGCTCGCCGAACAGACGGTTGATCGCCGTCGTCTCAATGCGATCACCGACAGGCGTAGACGTTGCGTGGGCGTTGATATAAGAGATGTCCGACGGCGTGAGGCCCGCGTCTTTGATGGCGAGTTGCATGACGCGAGACCCGCCATCGCCGTCCTCAGAGGGCGAAGTGATGTGGTAGGCGTCGCCGGCCATGCCGTAACCGACCACTTCGGCGACAATCGGCGCGTCCCGCCGTATCGCACGCTCCATGTCTTCCAGGATGAGAATGCCCGCGCCCTCGCCAATCACGAAGCCGTCCCGGTCGACGTCCCACGGCCGGCAGGCGTGCTCGGGATCGCTGTTGTTCGTCGAGAGCGCCTTCATGTTGCCGAAGCCGCCGATGCTCATCGGCGTGATCGCGGCCTCGGCGCCGCCGCAGATCATCACGTCAGCGTCGCCGCGTTGGATGATCTTAAATGAATCACCCACGGCATGGGCGCCGCTCGTGCAGGCGGTCGCCGTGGCGGAGTTCGGCCCCTTGGCGCCATAGCGGATCGAAACATGGCCGGACGCCAGATTCACGATCGTGGCTGGGATGAAGAACGGTGAGATCCTTCGCGGACCACCGCGCAGCAGATTCTTGTGCTCGCGCTCGATAACATCGAATCCGCCGATGCCGCTGCCGATGTAAACCCCGACACGTTCGGCCTCGGAATCAGCGACTTTAAGGCGCGCCGCCTCGACGGCGAACCGACTCGATGAGAGCGCGAAGAACATGAAGCGCCCCATCTTCTTGAGGTCGCGCTTGTCAACGTAGTCGAGCGGATCGAAGCCGTCGACTTCACCCGCAATCTGGCAGGCGAATTTCTCGGCGTCGAAATGCGTAATGCGGCCGATACCGACTTGCCCTTGCTGGATAGCTTTCCAGGACTCTTCGGAGCCGATCCCGACCGGGCAAGTCAGACCGACTCCCGTAACGACAACTCTGCGCAAGCGATTGCTCCTTAGTGCGGCACGCAGCAGCGCGTTACTCTTCCGCGGCCTCCTCTTCTTCTTTTGTGAGCGCGTCGAGATCGGCGTGTGCGGTGATGTATTTTACGGCGTCGCCCACGATACGGATTTTCTCCGCCTCTTCGTCCGGGATCTCGATCTTGAATTCTTCTTCAAACGCCATGATCAGCTCGACGATGTCTAGCGAATCGGCGTTCAACGATTCCACGAACGAAGCTTCGAGAGTCACTTCGGACTCCTCGACGCTCAGCTGCTCGCAGATAATCTCTCTAACTTTCTGCTCGACGTCCATCTCTCCTCCGATTTGAGCGAAACCTTGATTCTACACCGGAGCGCCGATGGTGCGCTTGGGCAGGGAGCCCGGCGGGGCGGCAGCCACCGGAGCCGCGACCGGGAGGGAGCGGTTGTCGCGCACCCCAACAACCGCTCCCTCCCGGTCGCGGCTCCGGTGGTGGGAGTCCCCTTGGGAGTGGGTTCGCTTCCGAATTTGGTCCAGATTTTGGGCCAGGTTTTCCGGCGGTAGTACTTCTGGTACGTTGACCCTGCAGTGAAGGCGTTGCGGCGATTGGCGGCGGAGACACGGCGGCGGCTGGAGCGCTATTTCGAGTCGCATATGCGGCGTTTGAGGGTGCTGCTGTGAGAGCCATTTCTGTCAAGCCCCCCCTTTGGTGCGGGTAGATCCGGGCGAATCCGGGTGTTGCGGGCATTTGCGGCGGGTTGGGTGTGAGCCAGGCAACGTGGCCGGCCGGTTTTCGGGTGCGCGGTGAGCTTCCAAGGGAAGCGTAACATGAGGCGGGCCGGCTGGCGGGATCTTGCGTCTCTAAAGGATTCTGTATCAACAACTTGTGTTGTTTGATTGCTTGTGATGGGTAGCCGGCGGCGGCCTGGGAGCGGTTCGCATCGGGCTGGCCTTTGGCAATCGGGGCAATCGGGGACGGGCAATCGGGGACAACCTGGAGTGGAGTGAACCCTAAAAATGAGACATTGAAATTCGGGACGAATTTCAGCGAATGGAAAGGAGTCCAGGATGGAAAGTCTCAAGCCGCGCAAGCCGCGGGAGTTCACGGTGGAGTTCAAGGAAGCCGCCGCCAGGCGGCTCCTAGCCGGCCAGAGCGGCACAGCGCTAAGCCGCGAGTTGGACGTCAAGCGCAGCCTGCTGTACCGCTGGCGGGACGCCTATCGCCAGGAAGGCGTCAACGGCTTGAGCCGGCGGCGAGGCCGGCCGAAACCCGGCCGCTCGGCGCCGCCCAAGATCCCTCGCGATCCGCGCGACGAACGCATCGCAGAGCTCGAACGACTGCTCGGCAAACAAGCCGCAGAGCTCGATTTTTTCGGACAAGCCTTTCGCGCCTTGAACCTCGCAGCCCCGACCAACGACGCCGGTGGCGCGAGCGGATCTACTCCATCGTCGAGCAGATCAGCGCCAAAGGCTCGCTCAGCGTCGAACACGCCTGCGAGCTCGGACGCGTGAATCGCGCCGGGTTCTATCGCCGGCTCGCCGTGTCGTCGCCCGCCGAGTGCGACATGGAATTGCGTGACCGCATGCAGCGGATTTCGCTCGAGAATCGTCGTTACGGCTACCGCCGCATGACGGCCGAGCTGCGCCGCCAAGGCTTCCTCGTCAATCACAAAAAGGTCCTGCGGATGATGCGTAAGGACAACTTGCTGGCGGTACTCAAGCGGCGCTTCGTGCTAACAACGGATTCGAACCACTTCTTACCTGTTTATCCGAATCTAGCGGCGCACCTGAATGTGGACGGCGTCGATCAGTTGTGGCAATCCGATATCACCTACATTCGCTTGCGCGAGGCGTTCGTCTACCTCGCCGTGGTGTTGGACGCCTACTCGCGACGCGTGGTCGGCTGGCGGCTGGGGACGACGCTCAAAGCTGAGCTGGCTGTAGGGGCGTTGCGCGATGCGCTCGAGCTCAGACGCCCTGCCGCGGGGTGGATGCATCATTCCGACCAAGGCGTACAGTACGCTTCGAGCGCCTATGTCGAGCTGCTGGAGCAGCACGGCGCGATCATCTCGATGAGCCGCCGCGGCAACCCCTACGACAACGCGCGGGCGGAGAGTTTCATGAAGACGTTGAAGGCGGAGGAGGTTTGGTTGCAGCGTTATCGCACGCTTGACGAGGCGCGCGCATCGATCGGCGAGTTCATTGATGAGATCTACAACCAACGCCGGCTGCATTCGGCGTTGGGATATCGTCCGCCGGCGGAGTTTGAAGCGCTGGCGCGGCCGGCGGCAACAGCAGCGAGGAATCCGAAGTATGAGTTTTGAGAGGCATAGGCAAATCTATCAATCCGATGGGCCCTGGGCGGGCAGGGAGACATCGCCGGCGTTGGAGAAGCCGGGAGCGACCTTGGCGGCCGCCCCCGGCGCTCATCGTCTTGATGAGTTTGCGGCCGGGTATTCCTTGGAGGGTTGCTCTCCAGCAGAGCCCGCTTCCGCTTCCCCGGCTAGGACCAGCGTGCGACGATACAGCGAAGAAGGCAAGCGTTTTGCGGTGAATGGTAACCTGTCCCGATTTCGACTGTCTCACGCTTGGGGTTCACTCCAACCTTCGAACAAGATCTCGCCGCCGTCGGGAATCCAGGCCGGTCTATAGCGGGACATCACTTGATCGGGGGACGTGAGCTGCGTCAGCCGAGCCGACTAAACCTAGCCAAACATATTTGAAATTTAGCCGGTCGCCATTGAATTCGTGAACCGTGAAGCCGTCCGCTACGCTGAATCGTGAGCCGCTCTGAGCCGCGGACGGAAAGTCCGCGCTTCCACTTGCCTAGCGGAAAAGGCGATGGTGAGACAACGCCTGAATCAAGCGCCCAGCGAATCCGTGATTTGGGTACATCCGACACTGGTGAAGCTTTTCGACACATTCTCAAGTTCGTGGAAGCGCAGACTTTCCGTCTGCGGCTCAGGTCCCTGTTACGAACGGTTCGTCCGCAAATCTAAGAGCGAGATTCTCAGACTTGTTGGGCTAGCACGATGTACTTAGTCCTGCACCCGGCGGTGCTACGCCGGGCTCCCTGGTCGGTCGGGCCGGCTCAGGATCGCAGAACCGCGGGCTCGGAAACCGTGATCGGGATTTGCTCAACGATTTTGACTCCAAACCCCTCAAGCCCGACGACCTTGCGGGGCCGGTTGGTCAGCAGCCGGATTTCTTTCAGCCCCAGCTCCGCTAGGATCTGGGCGCCGATTCCAGCCCGGTACTGCAGTGGGCTCGCGCCCTTTCCGCTACGCACGACGTCGGCGGTCGCGGCGATGATTCGGTCGAGCCCCTGGCCGGTGGCCCGAGTCTGATACCCGAGTCCACTCTGGTGCAGGTAGACCAGAACGCCCCGGCCTTCTTGAGCAATGCGTTCGAGAGAAGCGTCGATCAGGTCGCGCGAGGGGGCGTCGGAGGCGCAGAAAACGTCCCCAAACAGATTATGCGAATGCATCCGGACCAGCGTGGGCCCCGGGGAATCGATGTCGCCCATCACCAGCGCCAGATGCACTTCAGAGTCCAGCTCGCTGCGAAATGAAATCGCCCTGAACCTGCCGAAGCGGGTGTTGACTTCTCCCTCGGCGAACGCCTCCAGATGGCGTTCATGCTCGAGACGGTGGCGGATGACCTCGGCCACGCTGGTCATCTTGAGGTTGTGTGTCGCGCAGAATTCCAACAGCTCGGGCCTACGCGCCATCGAGCCGTCGTCATTCATGATTTCGCAGATTACGCCGGCGGGGATCAGGCCGGCCAGTCTCGCTAGATCGACTGAAGCTTCTGTCTGGCCGGCTCGCACCAGGACGCCCCCTCGTTGGGCCCGCAGCGGCGGAATGTGGCCGGGGCGCGCGAGGTCGCTGGCGGTTGAAGAGGGATCGATCGCGACTTGAATCGTTCGGGCGCGGTCCGACGCGGAGATGCCCGTGGTCACGCCGCTGGCGGCGTCGATTGGTTCGCAGAACGCAGTTCCCAGCAACGAAGTGTTGTGCTCGGTGACCAGCGGGACCCGCAAGTGATCGAGACGTTGCTCGGTCAGGGCCAAGCAGATCAGGCCACGGCCGAACTTGGCCATGAAGTTAATGGCTTCGGGAGTGGCGTACTCGGCGGCAAGCGTGAGGTCGCCTTCGTTTTCGCGATCTTCGTCGTCAACGACAACGATCATACGGCCGGCGCGCAGCTCGCCGAGAGCTTCCTCGATTGACACAAAGGCCATATTTCCGATGATAGCAATGGGTAAGGGACCTCAGACCAAAGGCACGCCGGCCTTGCCGGCGGCAATCGCCAGCCCACGGTCAGCCGTAGCGAGGGGAATCCCCTCGCGCAGCGCTAGCTCGAGGTCCGCGTCATAACCGTGAGCTGGTACGCTGCCGCTACCGGCGCCACCGCGTCGACAATCCGAGCGAGTAACTCGTGGGCGATTTCGACGGGCAGGGTTTTGATCAACATCGAGACTTCCGCGGGGTGCGACGGCTCACTCGGGTTTTTGTTCAGGGCCCCTGACCCGACGCGCGCGGCACGGTAAGAAATCGACGCGGCTGCCGTGCCGCGGGCGTAGTGAGCTACGCCCCTACAGGGCTGATAAAGCGGGACTTACAATGGTCGCTTGCTACGCCTGCTCGGTATGGGTCGCCCATTTTTCACACCTTCCCGTCACCGAAAGCAAAATTCCGGACAAGCCCAGTCAGGCAAGACCGAAGACGTGGGCAGGGTCTACCTCATGTGTTCCACCGAAAAATCTCAGGTGTTCGCCCAATGGGGATAGTCATACGACCTTCTTACGCTGGGTGGAGTCATGGACGCCCCCAAAGTCCCACTACGACTTTGTCTCGGAGTCGCACTGTGTGCTCTTGCGACTGTCATCCTTGAGTTGGCGCTAACACGCATTTTTTCAGCGGTCCTGTTCTATCACTTCGCCTTCATGGCGATCTCGGTTGCCTTGTTCGGACTCGGAGCGGGCGGGCTGTATGCCTACAGACTGGAGCGGGCCTACAGGCTTGAGAAGCGCAACGATGGCCCAAGCATCTGGGAACGGCTCGGCCGTCTTTCAACGATCAACGGTCTCATCGTGGTAGCGGCTCTGTGGACGATCCTCGAGCACCCATTAGTCAACGAGGCAACTTGGAGCAACGCGCTCAGACTTGTCCCGATCTACCTGGTCTGTGCGTTTCCGTTCCTCATCGCCGGAACGGCGATCTCGGCGGCAATCGCGCATTCGGCCAAGCAAGTCTCCCGTGTGTACTTCTACGACCTGCTCGGGGCCGCCGTTGGCTGTATTCTGCTGATCCCTTTGCTCGACAACTTGGGCGCCCCGGGCGCGGTCATCATGGCAGGCGGTCTCTATGCGGCCGCCGGCGTCCTATGGCACACGATGGACGGGTGGAGTCGTAAGGCCTGGCGATCTTCGATCGTCGCCGCGATCTTGTTCGCCTGCGCCTTCATGAACCCTTCGCTGCACCTGATCGACATCAAGTACTCCAAGGGGATCTCGAAATCGATGGAGGAGTTTTCCCAGTCGGATCTTCCCCCCGCCAGCGAGCAGAGTTTCGCCGCCAACTTCCTGAATTCGCGTCGGTTATGGGATGGATCGGGCGATCGGCGTCTGTCTACAGGTTACTTGTGCGGCAGCGAAACCCCCAACGCATTGAGGATTTCTGTTTGGCGGGCGTCGGGAATCGGCAGCCGTGTGACGCTGGTCTGCTCATCCACTCGATATTCCAATAGACACAGTCGCCCCAACGCCGCCAGCGCGTCCGGCAAGGTGATCGCGTGCGGGTCGTCGTCGGTCGTGCCAAACGCCGCTTGTATCCGCCGTTCCAATTCGCGGCTCAGCTTCAACGCCAGCATGCTGCACAACACAGGTCCTCGGGTGCGGCTTTCTTTGCGCACGAAGATCGGCCGCACCTCGAGCAAGCCCGTCTTCAGCTGCCGAAAGTCGCGCTCCACCCGCTGCAGGCTCACGTAATGGTCGTGCACTCTTTGGCCGCTCATGCGCTCGGAGGCGACATCGGTCACGACCACGTAACAGCCCGCCAACTCCAGCGCCTGCTCGATCGCCGCCTGCTGGCGCTCGACGACCAGCGTACGTCCCTGCAAGCGCAACTCGACCAATTCTGTCAGCTTGTGACGCGCCAGCCAGGGCTTGAGCTGGCGCAGTCCGGCCGCGGGCTCGCAACGGGAAGAGGCCGTGACTTTCTGGTTGCGTCGGTCGAGCTTGCCTCCCAGCTTGGCCAGCTTGTCCTCGAGCCGCTGCCGTTGCCGTTTGGCTTCGGACTCGTTGAGGCGCAGCACATAGCGCACGCCGTCGGCTTCGACCTCGCAGACTTGTTCAGCGAACAGCTCCAGTTGCAGCACCCCTTCGCTCAAGCGCCGCCGAATCTGGGGATCGGTCAGCGCCGTGATGTAGCGCAGCCCGGCCTCCCCCAGCGCCTGCTTGCCCTTGCTCTTGACCATCCCGCGGTCGCCGACGAAGACCAACTCCTCGACTCCGAACTGCTCTTTGACGATGCGGATCTGATCCGGCACGGTCGTCGGATCGTTGCGGTTGCCGGCAAACACCCGCACCGCCAGCGGCTCGCCCTGGTCATCGGCCAGCAGTCCGATCACAATTTGCTTCTTGCCGCGCTTGCCGTCGCGATTGTAGCCGTACTCGCCCAACGCGTTGTGCAGGCCTTCGAAGTACGAGCTGGTGACGTCGTAGAGCAGCAAGCTGGGCGGGGCTCCGCGGCGCTCGAGGTAGTGGCGGTATAGCGCTTGCTCGATCTTCACTTGGCGGGCGCTCAGATCATCGAGGGCGGCGTAGAGGTCGTCTTCGTCGAAGGCGCCCAGACCCAGCACTTCTGCGACGGCCTGATCGGCGGCCCAGCGCACGGCCGAGAGCCGCGATCCTTGGTGGGCCAGGCGCGCCAGCACCAGGAACAAGGCGAGTTTGGCGGCCCGCGTTCGACCCAGCGCGGCGGTCAGGCCCAGCTCATCGGCGAGTTGCTTGAGCGCGAAGAGCAGGCCAAAGACGGGGCCGCAAACGGGAGTGGCGGGAAGCTGATCGAACTCGCCGCGGAGGGCGCGCCGGAGGGCCTCGACGCGGACGGGGCGCCAGCAGGACAGGTTGGCGAGGGTGCGTTTTTGACTCTGCCGTTTTGGCGGAAGGATTCGCGCAGCAAGACGGCGGGCGGCGAGTTGCGATTGGGGACGGACTCAACATACATGGGTATATTATATCACAAACAACACAATGAATAAACGACACAATAGCATAATACATGGGTACACTAAAAGCGCCCCCAAACGTGTTAAAGCCAAGCAAGCCAAGCAGTTAGCCCGTCAAACGAGCCTTCCGCTGGGGGGAAGATCCGGCAGAGGGCTTGTAGAAGACCAGCGTCTTCTCGAAACCCTCGATTGGAACGAAGCGCGAGCCCCGGATCTTCGGGTGGTTGTATCCGGTCAGCGGCCCACTCTCGGGAAAGTCGGCCAGCCGATCAATAGTGGATTGCACCGCGCGATAGAAAGCCATCGCGAGATCTATGCCCGCCGCCTCGCATTAATAGGCCGCCTGCTCGTCGATGTCGGCGTCGGCAGCAGCCAGAATTTCGACGGGCGTCACTCTGCGGCTTTCGTCAGATGCAACTCCAGGAACTTCGCCCGCTTCTGATCCCAGTACGCCGGCGTGGCCTCTCGCGCGCCCCCGCTTGCGACTCCCTGGAGCAACAGCGCCTCGAGTTCGGCTTTCGCCCGGCGGTCTCGCTGGATCAAGGCAGCCACGTAGTCATCGAACGATGAGTGAACGCCGGCAATAACTTGAGTCTCGGCGAAGGCTTCTAGATCATTGGAGAGAATGATTTGGCGCGAAGGCATGGGATCGATCCTGCTACGGATTGTACCCGGTGGCGCGCCAATCAATCCACCCGTCCGGGCCTGTCAGGCCTGTCACGTCAGGCGGTCTGACCAACAGCGGCAAAGCGAGCTAGTTCATCGCGCAGACTGGCCTCCTCTCGGTGACCGCGAAGCCGTTCAGCTGCCAACAATTCGAGCTCATACGCTATATCCATAGCGGCTCTGTCGCTCGTCCGTTCGGCCTCTAAGGAAATGTCGATCTGCTGATCTCGCAGCTCCTGCCAAGAAAGGGCGCCCGCTAGGTAAGATGCTATGGCCGCCCGCAGGTTCTCTTCGATTCTACTCATGTCGTCAGTTCCCACCGTGTTGGACCTTTTCGATCCTAAGGACATTCGTCGCATCTGGAGGTCTCATCGACTTTCCGAGAGGATCGCTACAGGCGAGCTCACGCCGATCGTCCTGAAGGATCGGCCAGCGCCGACAGCAGCGGGGCAGCCCGCCGGGACCAGATCACAGCTAGCCCGCATTTCTCAGTGCGCCGTACTGGCGCGAACACCCTGCGGGGTGAAAGGCCCCGCCGATGAAGATGTCGGTCGACATCGAAGCTGGCGAGCAGCGTGGTCCGGTAACGGGTCGAGCTGAAGCCTCGCGACAAAGTCCGGGTAAGCCGGGCGAGCAAGCCGTTAGGCCGTAACGCGCAGTATGCCTGAGCAGGCCTCGAAAGTGAAGTTGCGGACGCCGACCCGCCTGAGAAACGGGGAAGGCCGCAGCAACCGGGAAGCGACCGACGCATGCACCGGTTGGGTCCGCCGGGGTAGTGGGCGCGGCATGACGCTGAAGGGGGTTCGCAGTCAAAGGCGGGAGGCCCCGTGCGGTGGAGGTCGCAACTCCAAACGTTGTCTACAGGACGGCGGCTCGGGAGGGGAGTCGGACAGGGCCGTAGTAGTGAAGAAGCAGGGTAATGCCTGTGGAGCGAGGGGCCCTGACTTCCGGCATGCTTGTCAACGAGCGAGAGGACGAGGCGATTGGCGATAAGCCTAGCAACGCCGTTAGGATCCGGAAGCTCGGGCGCAAGCTCTGCCTCTGTCGATTTCGACTCTACCGAAGTCGCTCGCTGCCATCAGTATACGCTGCCCGATGGCACAACCGGAGCGTCTGGAAAGCCCGATCCCAAGCGAATCTTCGTGGATGGAACAACTTACGTTCTACGCGAGAAAAAACAAACACACGTGTGAATGCGAGATCGGGAGGTTGTACGCCGCTTGAGATCGTATTCCCAATGCATCACTTCAACGCCAAAAAAATATCGTTCACCTAATCAACACTTTAGCCTCGAACATCTCGCCTGGTCCGCCCAACACGGGTTAAGCTTACCCCAAAGGCCGCAGCTTCTTCCCGAGGCCTCCGAAGTCTGCCGATTCTCGCCGGTTCTTGCCGCCACGTAGGAAAAATCGCCTCAGTCCAGCTTCGCGACATCGCCCGGCCGAGGCACGTGAGTCTCAACCCCAAACATCTCCTCAATTGCACCCTTCAGCGCTTCAGAAGCGTCCGATTCCCCGTGCACCAGGAAGATCTTTTTGAGCTTCGGCGCCAGCGGCTTGAGCCAGGCCAGCAACTCCCTTTGGTCGGCATGGCCGCTGAGGGCGTTCAGCTTGACGACCTTCGCCCGCAACCGCGTCATATCACCGAAGATCGGCGCCTCTTCCCAACGCTCGAGCATCTTTCGCCCGAGGGTGTGCTGGGCTTGGTAGCCGGTAATCAAGACGGTATTCCGCGGGTCGCCGATGTTGTTGCGGCTCCTCTGAAAGTGATTCGCATCGCGCGAAGTCTAGCAGAAGTACCAGCTAGTCGCCCTGAGAGGGAGCACGGCTCACTTCGCGGACGAACGAGAACGTCCGGATTCGAGCCGTGATTCGCTCGAGCTGCTTGACGTCGGCGACTTCTACCGTCAGACGCACGACGGCGCTGCTGTCGGTCCCCTTGTCGCCACGGGACTCCAATTGCGATATGTTGACCTTCTCTTCAGTAAGGACGCTCGTGATCTGGTTGAGGATGTTGGGTTGGTCGTCGACATAGATAGCCAGACGCGTCTTGAACTTGGCTTCCCCGGCGGCGGCCCAGGCGACATCGATCCGTCGCTCGGCTTCATACATCAGGTTTTGGACATTCGGGCAGTTCCGCGAGTGCACCGCCACGCCTTTGCCGCGAGTAATGTAGCCGACGATCGGTTCGCCGTAGATCGCATTGCAGCAGCGTCCGCGGTAGACCAACACGTCGTCGAAGCCGCTCACGATCAAGGCGCCGGCGGACGTGTCTTTTGTCTTGCCGGTTGGCGGCGGCTCGCCCACCGGGGCGTCGACGACTTTGGGCGCCAGCTTGGCGACGACTTGGCGGGCTGAGAACTTTCCGTAGCCAAGGGCCGCGTAGAGATCCGACAGCTGCGAGCATCCGTTGTCTTGGGCGGCCTTGAGCAGGGCCTCAGGGGCGATCTTGTGCAGTGAAACCTTCAGACGCCGAGCCTCTTTCTCAAGCGCCTTCTGCCCGATTTCTTCGGCCTTCCGCCGTCTGCGCGCATTGAGCGACTGCTTGATCTTATGGCGCGCACGAGAGGTCTTGGCGAACGACAGCCAGTCGGCGCTGGGCTGGCGAGACTTTTGGGTAATGACTTCGACTTGCTCGCCGTTTCGCAGGCGATAGCGTAGCGGAACGATGCGGCCGTCGACCTTGGCCCCAACACAGGTATTGCCGACTTCCGTGTGGATCGAATAGGCAAAGTCGACCGGCGTCGCTTCCCGCAGCAGAACGATCAGCTTGCCCCGCGGCGTGAAGACGTAGACTTCTTCCGGGTAGAGGTCGACTTTCAGCGTCGAGAGGAAATCGGTCGGGTCGTTGAGGTCCTGCTGCCAGTCGACCAGTTGGCGCAGCCAGGCGACGCGTTTGTCATCAATGTCCGGGCCGATGCGGCCCTCTTTGTACTTCCAATGGGAGCAGATGCCCTGCTCGGCCGTTTCGTGCATCTCGTCGGTCCGGATCTGCACCTCAAAGCGCTGGCCTTGGTCGGTGATCACGGAGGTGTGTAGCGACTGGTAGAGGTTCGGCCGCGGCATGGCGATGAAGTCTTTGATGCGATCGGGAACCGGCCGCCACTGGTTGTGGATGACGCCGAGCGCGGCGTAGCAGTTCTTCTTCGAATCGGTGACCACCCGTAGCGCCAGAAGATCGTAAACCTCGTCGAGGGTGATGCGTTGGCGATGGAGCTTGCGGTAAATCGAGTACGGACGCTTGATTCGACCGTCGATTCGGGCGGGGATCTCGGCTTCAGCTAGGCGTTCAGTCATCGCTTCGCGCACTTCGGCTAGGAATTCTTCGCTCGATTCGCGGCGTGATTCGATGTACTCGGTGACCTGCTGAAAGCCCTCGGGGTCGAGGTAGGCGAAGGCCTGGTCTTCGAGCTCGCTGCGGACCTTACCCATGCCGAGTCTCAGTGCGATTGGCGCGTAGATCTCGAGCGTTTCCCGCGCGATTCGCTCCTGACGATCACGCGGCAGATGGCGCAGGGTTCGAATGTTGTGTAGCCGGTCGGCGAGCTTGACGAGGATGACGCGAATGTCTTCGGTCATCGCCAGCAGCATCTTGCGATAGTTGCCGGCCTGGCGGGCCTCGTCGGAGTTGTAGTCGATGCGCCCAAGCTTGGTGACCCCGTCGACGCAGCGGGCAATGTCTTCGCCAAAAACGGATCGGATCTCGTCGACGCTTGCCGAGGTGTCTTCGACCGTATCGTGAAGCAAACCGGTCGCGACGCAGATCGCATCGAGACGCATGTCGGCGAGCAGGTGCGCGACCTCGAGCGGGTGCGTTAGATAGGGTTCGCCGGACTGCCGCCGCTGGGAGCGGTGCCGCTCCGCCGCGAACTCGAATGCAGTCGAAAGGTATTCGTAGGGCTCGCCGGGACGAGCAGAGCGGACCTTGCCCTCGAGCTCCTCGAAGCTCTGGGCGAACTGGGGCGGAAGCGGGGAAGGGGCCAGCGAGGGCGTCGTTACCGACGGCATAAAAAAAACTCCGAGGCCCGGGATCGCCGGACCTCAGCGCTCATTATAAAGCTTGAAGGCTCGCCCTACTCGGTGTGGAACTGGTCGATCGTGGCCGCGTCGTTGATCCGCTTTTTGGTGTCGAGAGTCTTCTGGACCCAGTCATCGGCCTGCGCGAGAAGCCCTTGGTATTCGTCCGTTGAATCGGCGAAATCGGCCTTTTCGCGGTACAGCAGGTTCATGTAGACCATCGCGTCGACGTAATCAGGGTTGATCTCGAGCGCCCTGTCAAGAGCCTTCATGCCGGATTGGATCGTAGGAATCGCCTCCCCGGCAAGCTCGTCGCGCTCCTCGCCCTTCTTGAGCGGTCCGGGATCTCCAGCGTTCATGCCCTGATCGGCGCGTAGCTGAAGGCGAGGCTCGTAGGATTTGCCCCAACTAATCACTCCAATCGTGTAGTAGGACTCGGCCGCGACCGGATCGAGCATGCCGTCTTCGCTCTCGGCGGCCTGGTCTTCGAGAACCTTGATGCGCTTATTGTGCCACTCGACCGATTTGTCGAACTCCTTCATGTTGAAGTAGAGCGAGGCCAGGCTCGACACGGCCAAATGGTCGTTGGGGGAGCGGTCGAGCATGTCTTCAAAACCCTCGATCGCTAAACCCGACACGCGGTCATTCTCAGCCGACTCGTGGCCCGGAATGAACTGCATCATGAACGAGTAGGCGCGGTAGCTGCGGGCGTCGTTCAGCTCCGGGTCGAGAGTGAGAGCTTTCTCGAAGAAAGTGATGGCGGTGGGATAGTCCGAGGCGGCGAACGATCGCACGCCCTTGTTTAGCTCGTAACGGGCTAAGAGATAGTTGATTTTCTGCTGGCAGCCGAGGGCCCCCAGGCTAAGGATCACGAGCGCCGCCGGCGCGAATCTGGTGAAGAGCGTATTCATCGAACCTTTCCTCCCGGATGCTAGAAGCTCGCTCGCAGGTCTTCGGTGATGAGCCCGATCTTGTCGACGCCGGCGCCCTTGCCGATATCGATCACGCGGGCGATGTCCTGGAAGTCCAGGTCCGGATGACCGCGCACGAACATGATGCGCTCGGCGCGGCTCTTGAAGATGTCGCGCAGGTACTCTTCGAGCACGGCTACGTTCGAGGGCGTGCGATTGACTAAGATGCCGCCATTCTCATCAATCGAGATGACGACGGTGCGCTCGTCCGGGTCCTGCTGTTGCTCGTTGGGGTTTGGCTGAGGCACAAGAGCCTCGAGACCCTTCGGTGTGAGCGGCGTGATGACCATAAAGATGATCAGCAGCACCAAAAGAACATCAATGAGCGGAGTCATATTGATCTCCATCATCGGCCCATCATGGCTGCTAACTCCCATCGACATAGTTGTTTTCCTCCGTTTTTCGATTCGATCCGAAGCTCTAGTTGATCATCGTCGCATCGCTGAAGCCGCCGGCATCCTCTTTCTCTGTTATCAGTCCGATTTGGTCGACGCCCCCACTTCGAACGATGTTCACAACCTCAATAACGCGCTCGTACTTGGAGCGTGCGTCGCACTTGAGATAGACCGTCTTGTCGATACGATCGGTGATGATGTTGGTGACTTCCAGGCGGAGCTCTTCGTCCTGGACCCGGCGCCTACCCAGGAACGCCTTGCCGTCGCGCGTCACCGCGATCAGCACGGCGTCTTCACGGTCGGCCTCTTCCATCGCAATCGGGTTGCGGGTACGAACCATGTCGACGCTGACGCCTTTACTCAGCATGGGCGTGATGACCATGAAGATGATCAGCAACACCAGCATGACGTCGACCATCGGCGTAACATTGATGTCGTTGATGACGGTGTCTTGCGCCTTTCTTCTCTGTGCGGGTGTCAGTGGCATCTTAGTTTTTTACTCCCATATAGCGTCGACCGACCCGAGGAACTTGCCCCCGGCTCGGCCGTAAAAGCCAGTCTGCAACTCAAGGCGCTTGGGCCCTAGGCCTTCTGCGCCCTCTTGATGAAGAAGTCGATCAACTCGGAGCCGGCGTTATCCATCTCAACGTCGAACGCCTCGACTTGCGAGTTGAAGAAGTTGAACATCCACACCGCCGGAATGGCGACGAAGAGGCCGATAGCCGTGGCGACCAACGCCTCGGAGATGCCGGAGGCGACAGCGCCCAGACCCGTTGACTTCTCTTGCGCGATGCCTTGAAACGCATTGATGATGCCGATCACGGTGCCGAACAGACCAACGAACGGCGCCGTCGAACCGATTGTCGCCAGGCCGCTCAAGCCGCGCTTGAGCTCGGCGTGAACGATGGCGGTCGACCGCTCGAGAGCGCGCTTGGACGACTCGATCATCTCGCCGGGAATATCCGCGCCGGATTCGTGCGCTTGGAACTCCTGCAGCCCCGCCACTACGACCTTGGCGAGATGGCTTTTCTTGTAGCGCTCGGCCAGTTTCACCGCTTCATCCAACTTGCCTTCGCGCATCGCGCCGGCAACGCCCGGAGCGAACTTACGAGACTGCTTCTTGGCGCCATTGAAGGCGATTCCGCGATCGATCATTACGCCGACCGACCAAGCCGACATCAAGAACAAGACGATGACGACGGCGCGGGCGCCGATACCCATCTGGTTCCACATCGAAACCATGTCGAAGCCGACTTCCTGCTGCAACAGCAAGAAGCCCCAGATTGAAAATTGATTGAGCATGTTACCTTTTGTTCCTCCCTATCAGACCTGTTTTGTTCGAGTTGCAGAGCGGCTCGCCCCGCGCCTGGCGCGCCGGCCGAACCGCAAAATCTCTTTCCGAGACAACCTGCCGAAAACCTTCCTTCTTTCTCCTGCGTCCTTGTCGATCATCCGCTCAACGTGAAGTTCACGTCGATCTGCGTGACAACCTCAACCGCCGTGCCGTTCAGCAGCGTGGGCCTGTAGCGCCACTGCTTGACGGCTTGGAGGGCGGAGGGGATCAACAGCGGATGACCGCTGACGACTTTCAGCTCTTGCACCGTGCCGTCCTTTGCGATGATCGCGGTCAGCTTTACTGTTCCTTGAATGCGAGCCTGGCGGGCCAGCGGCGGATACTGCGGCCGTATCTGCTTCAGCATTCTTGCTTTCTGTACCGCGCCGCCGACGCGGATTCGCTTCGGCGTCGGCGGCGGAGCCTTCTTCACCGGCGGCGGAGGCGGAGGAGCCCTCACCGTGGGCGTGTTCGCGATGATGCCGCCCAGCACGCCGCCAACGCCGCCCGAGTAGCCGCCCGGCACGCCGCCAATGACGCCGACGATCGAGACCTCCTCCACAACCGCCACGTCGTCGGGAATACTCTTCGGCTGCGTCAGCATGTCGAACTGCTTCGGGGCGATTTTCGCTGCCGGCGGCGGCGGCGGCGGCGGCGGCGGCGGCGGCGCCACGAGGTACGTGGTCAGCTCCGTGAGCGGGATCTGGTAGTAATCGAGCAGCGGGATCAAGAACAGCACCGCCACCACGAGGGCCTGCAGGGTCATGGACAAACCCATCGCCCAGGGGGACGCCTTTGTCTTGATCGTAAAAGATTCTTGAAACATTTCCGCCATTTCTGTACCTCCGTCGCGGTCGCCCGCGGTTTTTCAAACTTCAGGCCGCCATGGCCCTGATTCCGTCCGCCCTTACCCCTTCTTCCTGCCTCCGCCGGCCTTTGCCGTGACGACTCCCTGCCACCACAGCAGGATAGGACTGGCGATGAAGATCGACGAGTAAGTGCCGACCAGCACTCCGACGACGAGCGCGAACGAAAACCCTCGCAGCACCTCGCCGCCAAAGATAAATAAGCACAACACGGCAATCAACGTCAAGCCGGACGTTAGTACTGTCCGTCCCAGCGTCTGGTTCACACTCAGGTTGAGCAACTCTTCGAGCCTCAACCGCCGCGTGAGTTTGCGGTTCTCGCGAACACGGTCGAAGATCACGATCGTGTCGTTCATTGAGTATCCGACCAGTGTCAGCAGCGCGGCGACGACCGTCAACTCGATTTCGCGGCCGAACAGCGAGAAGAACCCGACCGTGACAAGGACATCGTGAAAAACCGCGATCACTGCTGCAAATCCGTAGATCCATTCGAATCGGAATGCGATGTAGACTAGCATTCCCCCAAGAGCAAACAAAGTGGCTCGTAGCGCCTGCAGTTGTAGGTCTCTACCGACCTTCGGGCCTACGACCTCCACCCCTCGAATGGCGAACTCGCCGAGGTAGGTCTCCTCTTCAAGCGCGGATATGATAGCAGGAGTGGCGCCCTCAACGGAAGCGAGTGCGGAAAAATCTTTGATCAACCCCGAGTTCGGCGGTTGGTCGCGAAAGTTAGCGAGCCGCTCCCCCAGCTCTAAAACCTCGTCCGAGGTAAGCGGAGAGCCGGCCACGGCCGCGTTCGAGCGAAGCCGGTCGCCGATCGCGGCGCCCGCGGCGTTGTTGAAGTCCAGTTTGCCTTCCTGGGGCGGAGGAAAGAGGTTCGCCAGAGTCGCGAGCATCTGCTCTTTGCCCGAGGTCGCCGCCTCATCAGCCTCGAGATCGAGATCGATCTTGAGCTCCTGGCCGTCTTCGAAGGGCTGGAGCGTCGCCACGGCCAGCCCTTGGGACGTCAGCGCCCGCCGAATCGCCGGCACGTCGGGCGGTTGCTGGAACTTTACGTACACCAGCGTGCCGCCCTTGAAGTCGATCCCGAGCTTGGGTCCGCCTTTGAGAATGAGACTGATCGCCCCCGCGGCCAACAAGACCAGCGACAGCACGATGAAGATCTTCCTACGACCGAGGAAGTCGATTTTCGTTTCGCCAAAAAACTGCATCGAGTTCGCATGTCGCCGGGGTTCCGTCTGTATCAGACACCGGCGGTTAATCGAAAGTTCCCGTGAACCGTGAACCGTGGGATACCCCATTGCCGGCGGTTGAAGCATGAATGTGGGGTTGCCCACGGTTCACGGTTCACGGCTACCGGTTCACGTACTTCAGATACTCAACTCCTTGACCTGCTTCTTGGCGGCCAGGCTCACGTCAAAAATCAGCCGCGAGACAAACACCGAGGTAAACAGGTTCGCCATCAAGCCAACCGCCAGCGTGACCGCGAATCCTTGTACCGCGCCGCTTCCAAACAGGAAAAGGAACAGCGCCGCGATGATCGTCGTCAAGTTCGTGTCGATGATCGTCAGGAAAGCCTTTCCGAAACCGGCGTTCAACGCGCCAACGACAGCCTTGCCTGCCCGCAGCTCTTCGCGGATGCGCTCAAAGATCAGCACGTTCGCGTCAACCGCCATGCCAATCGTGAGGATGATTCCCGCGATGCCGGGCAGGGTCAGGGTGAAGTCGAAAGAGCTTAGCACGGCCAGCAAGATGATCAGGTTGAAAAACAACGCGATGTTGGCGTTGATGCCCGCCTTGCGGTAGTAGATCAGCATGCAGAGCACGATCAGCACAACGCCTAAGATCGCGCTCCGAACGCCCTGTTGGATCGAGTCCGCGCCCAGAGAGGCGCCCACGGTCCGTTCTTCGAGGTATTCAATCGAGGCGGGCAAAGAGCCCGCGCGCAGCACCAGACAAAGATCGCTTGCTTCCTGTTCGCCGCCCAGGCCGGTGATCACGCCCTCGTCGGTGATGCGGCTCTGGATCGTCGCCACGTTCTTGATGCGATTGTCGAGAACAACCGAAAGCGGCTTGCCGATGCGCGCCTGGGTGAATTGGCCGAAGCGGACGCCGGCCTCGCGTGAAAGCGTAAAGCCCGCCTGCCATTCCTGCGTCTGCGTATCACGGGACGGGCGGGCGTTCTTGAGGTCGCGTCCAGTAACCACAGGAGTGCGGTTGAGGATGTACCATTGCTCCTCGCGGGTCCCGGTGTCAAAAACGCTGTAGGGCAGAATCTCGCTATTCGGCGGCAACACTCCGCTGTGGGCTGCCAAGGCGGCCTGCCGATTCAAGTAGGGCCCGTCACGAACTTCTTGGATCTCGAGCTGCGCGGACATTTGCAGCAGCTCCATCACCCGGGCCGGATCTTTTAGGCCGGGCATTTGCACAAGGATCTCGTGCTCGGTGTCGGCGCGTCCGTGTTGCTGGATGGACGGCTCGGTCAACCCCAGGCCGTTGATGCGGTTTTCAATCGTTGCCATCGACTGGGTGACGGTTTCACCCTTGATGCGCGACAGAGCCGAGGGGCGGAGATTGAGCTTCCACGAGGAGGAAGTGACGCCGCCAGCCACCCAATCGGGGAATACGCTGTCGACGATCTCGCGAAACTGCGAGACGCGGTCGGTTGGGATTCCGTCGACCGTGATCTCGATCGAGTCGGCGTCTTCGATGGTCTCGGGGTTGTTGCGCGAGAAAGCTTGGTATTCGATGCCCTGATCTCTGAGCTCTTCTTCGAGGCGTTGGATCGTGCGGTCGGCTTCAGCGCGGATGGCGTCTTGAACCTGAACCTGCATGATCAGGTAGGTGCCGCCCTTGAGGTCGAGGCCCAGATTGATTCTCTCGGCCATGTGGGCCTTGATGTCGTCTAGCGACGTCGGCAAGCCGATCACGCTGTAGAGGCACCCGCCGGCGACGGCCAGGGTAATAATTAGATTGCGCCAGAGTTTCGAATTCATCGTCTACTCCTTTGGATCTTCGGCGGCCAGGCCGGTTACCGCGCTGCGCGCGAACTCGATTTTGACGTTATCGGGCTTGGTACGCAGCACGACCGCCTTGTCGCTGAGCCCCGCGACGACTCCAATCAATCCCCCGTTGGTAACCACTTTGTCGCCTGTTTTGAGGTTGCTCAACATCTCATCCGTCTTCTTTTGGCGCCGCCGCATGGGCAGGAACAGCACCACGTAGAAGATGACGATCATCAGGACGAACGGAATGAGCATGTTGGGCTGCGAGCCGCTTTGCAGCAGCAACAGTCCGAAACTCTCGCTCACGTTCGACATCCTGAGAATGCATTGCTCCCTTCCGGTTCGGCCCGTTCACGCGAGCCGCCCTGACTCTTCCTTTACGAAACTGTCTATCCCTACGTAACGGATTGCCTGGGCGGTGGTCAAAAACCCCCCGTGGGGGCGAGCGGTCAGTCCCCTGCTTCGTCCACTACCCTGTTTCGGGCTAAAAGGCCCGGAAGGTCGCCAACCAATATAGCGTGGCGAATCCGGCGCACGGTGTCAAGGTAGCTGAAAAGATTGTGAATCGTTGCCAGAGTGCTAAATAGCATTTCGCGGGCCAGGAAGAGGTGCCGCAGGTAGGCTCGTGAGAAGTTTCGGCAACAGTAGCAGGGGCATTCTTCATCAACAGGGCGGGCGTCTTCGGCGTAGCGGCTGTTCTTGATGATGAGTTTGCCGTGCGAGGTGAAGAAGTAACCGTTGCGGGCGTGGCGAGTGGGCAGAACGCAGTCCATCATGTCGGCCCCCCGGGCGACGTATTCGCCGAGCTCGTGCAGCATGCCGACGCCCATGACGTAGCGCGGACGCTCGCGCGGGAGGATGTCTTCGGTCGCCTCGACCATGTCGTAGCTCAAGGGCCTCGGCTCGCCGACCGATAGTCCGCCGACGGCGTAGCCTGGGGCCTCGAGCTCGACCAGCCGCGCGGCGCATTCCCGGCGGAGGCCCGAGTCCATCGAGCCCTGCACGATCGGGAACAAGGCTTGGTCGGTGTCGTAAGTCCGCCAATGCTCAACCGCCCGGCCAGCCCAGCGGATCGTCCGCTCCATCGCCTCACGGGCATATGACTTTTCGACCGGATACTCGGGACATTCGTCGAGAACCATCATTACGTCGCCGCCCAGTTTGCGCTGGACGTCGACGGTCGATTCAGGGGTGAAGGTGTGCTTGGAGCCATCGAGGTGCGAGCGGAAGGTGACGCCGTCTTCGTGAATGGTGCGGAGGTCCGACAGGCTGAAGACTTGGTAGCCGCCCGAGTCGGTCAGGACCGGCCGATCCCACGACATGAAGCCGTGGAGGCCCCCTAGGCGGGCGATCAAGTCTTGCCCCGGGCGCAGGTACATGTGGTACGTATTGGCTAGTACGATCTCGGCATCTAGCTCGTCAGAGAGTACTTTGGGGGTAACGCCTTTGACGGTTCCGTAGGTTCCGACCGGCATAAAAACTGGAGTTTTTACAATTCCGTGGGGGGTGTGGAGGGTTCCGGCGCGGGCTCGGGTGTGCGGGCACTCGGCTTCGATTTCGAAGAAAGGGGCGGGCAAGCCAATAGTATCGCGCGCCTGGCGGTCGGAGGCCCTTGAGCCCGGCCCCGGTGGCGGCGGGTTGCGATGTTGCCCAGACGTTTCCCGCCAATTTGGGCGGCGGACGCCCGTGTTGGTTCCTTCCCGCCGCCACCCGGGGCCGGGCTCAGTAGTAATCCGCGTGTCGCTCGTAGACCGGCTTGGCCTTCTTCCTTTCGCGCGACGACCACAGCAGCATGGCCCCGCAAACGATCAGCGCCCCGCCCCAAAGTAGCAGCGGCTGTAGGTAGACAAGGCGCCCCACGGGATCAACGACCAAGAACAGTTCGGTCAGGCAGCCTAGCCCCAACAACACCGCCATCCAATAGCCGCTCCGTCGGGACTTGCACGTCAATATGGCGGCCGCCGCGGCGATCACCGCGAGGATGCCGGTTCCGGCCTCCCACGCGATCTGGAGCTCGGCCTGTCTCCAGGTCAACAGAACCAAGCAGGACACGATGGTAAACTTGCCAAAGACTTGCATATGTTTCGCCCTCGGGAGAACCAGAAATGAACCAGATCCCTCCGACTTCCAACCGCCGTGACTTCTTGCGCTGGACCGGCTCAGCCGCCTTGGCCGCGGCTTTAGCCCGCAAGGCGGATGCGGCAGCGGACGACGCCCCGGGCGAGTGGCGAAATAAGCGCTCCGGCATGTCTTATCGGCGCCTCGGAAAAACAAATTACATGATTTCCGAGATTATTTGCGGCGGCAACACGATTTCGCCGACCAACTACAAGCATGTTGTCGAAGCGTACGAGATGGGGTTGAACTACTTCGACACGGCGGCGGCTTACGGTGGCGGCGAAAGCGAGAAGGGTTACGCCAAGGCCATTAAAGAGGTAGGGCGAGAGAACATCTTCCTGACCAGCAAGGCCAGCGCCTGGGCCGGCAACCGTAGCACGAAGTGGCGCGAGGTCTACGACAGCCTGTCGGCAGCCGAGCAAAAGAAGATGGACAAGCTCGCGGCCAAGGAGCTCGAGCGGCGCCGGGCGTTGGAGGAAGACCACCTCTGTAACTACTTTGGCGGGCAGCAACCCGCGCTTGAGGCCTCGGTGCTGGCGAACGTGGTCGAGAAGGGCTACCCGGCCAAGATCGATCGGCCAAGGCACTACAAGCAGATCGTGCTTGACTCGGTGGACGAGAGCTTGAAGCGGCTCCAGACCGGCCACCTCGACATCTTGATGTGCCCCCACGGGGCGAACAGCTACCGCGAGGTCACCGGTTTTCCGGAGGTGTTCGAGGCGTTTGAGTCTCTCAAGAAGGCTGGCAAGGTCTCGCATCTGGGAGTGTCGGCGCATAGCGATCCGGGCGGGGTGCTCGACGGGGCGATTGATTCTGGGATGTACTCGGCCGCGATGATTGCCTACAACATCGTCAATCACTCCTATGTCGACAAGGTCCTCGACAAGGCGAAGAAGAATGACTTCGGCGTGATCGCGATGAAGGTCGCGCGGCCGGTTCACCATGGACGCAACAATGGGCAACCGAATGACGCCCGGCGGGTGAAGATGGTCGAGGACTGGATGCCGGGGAAGGATCTCCACCTGGCGCAAAAGTGCTACCTGTGGACCCTGCGAGATTCACGAGTGACGGCTTGTAATTCCGAGATGATGAACTCGGATCTGGTGCGGGCGAACCTGGCTCTAGCCGGCCGTAAGGTCTGACTGCCAAAATCGCTTCAACATTTTCGGGCTTCGGGGAGTAATCCAGGTAGAACTTCCTCGTGGCAGTCGCCCTCAACACAAGTGATTTGACTGGTTTGTCCGACTGCGGGAGGACGCCGCCATGAGCCCCGAACGCGAGTGAGCGGGTGCAACAGTCACACACGCCTCTTATTCTGCACCCGCTCACTCGCGTTCGGGGCTCATGGGGCCGGCCACTGGAAGACACCCCGCTCGCGCAACGGGCTTGGCGTGAAGCGGGGTCGGCCGGGTACATCTCCTACCGGATCGACGTCACACTACGGGGTATCGGCCGAGGCGCCTCCCCGGCGGCGGCCGGTTGGGATGCAAGCGACGGACGCCCGTGTCAGGTCGCTACCCGCCGCCACCGGCGCCGGGCTCAACGTCGGCGGCGAGGCGTTTGGCGTAGGCGAGCTGGGCTGCCAGCAAGCGCCAGGCGCCGGGCCAGAAGCACATGTCGATCGTCCAGTAGTCCACCGCGAGGTCGCCTAGCTTCGACGCGAGTGACGGCAGATCGACTCTGCCTGCCCCCAGCGGGAAGTGGGAACTGGTCCCGTTGATCAGCGAGCCGTCGCAGTCGGCCAGGTGCACTGCGCTGATCTTGCCCGAGAGCTGGTCGAGTAGCTCGTTGGGTCCGCCGTCACCGTTGGCGGTCGCAAGCAACGCGTGGCTCGTGTCGAAAAGGACTCCGAAGTTGGGATGAGCGACGGCTTCGGTAAGCTTGGCGATCTCGGAAGGCGCGTTGAACGCGAAGCAGGGCTCGAATTCCCAGTAGACTTTGATGCTCCGCTCGGCGGCCTTTTCGGTTGCAGCGCGAAACGTCTCGGCGGCGCGTCCTAGAGCAGCTGCGTCTTTCCTAGGCGGTCCTACCGAGTCGACCCGGACGCCAGGCGCGCCTAGCGCGGAGGCAAGTTCGAGGTTCTGAGCGAAGCGGCCCAGGTATTTCTCGCGGGTCGACTCGTTGGCGGGGTCGATGCCGGCCATGTCGGCGCTGAATCCGGAGATCTCGAGCCCCGCATCGGAGATCGCCTTCTTGACCTCGCCACGCGTCTCAGGGCTCGGGCACGATTCAACCGAGACGTGAGGGCTGCGGCCGCAAATCTCCACCGCGTCGTAGCCCAGCTCGCCGAGTCGGGCGACGACCTTGTCGAACGGGACAGGGCCGCCGGCGTACGGCCCGAAAGCAAACGCCCAACTTCCAAACGAGATCTTCTTCATTGGCGAACGATTCAGGTTCGAGCCTAGAGCTTCTTCAACTTGAGGTTGCGGAAGGCGACTCTCATCTTGGGCCCCCGATGAACCTGTAAAGCGATCACCCCGTTTTGCGACATGTCGTCCTCAATGTCGACGGTCGTCAGCCCGTTGAGCTTCAGTGTAATTTGTTTGCCTTTGCAGGTGATCTCGTATTGGTTCCAGTCGCCGGTTTTGACGACGGTTTCGCCCTTGTCTTTCCAGCCGTTGGCGATCACGCCGCGGCCGGTCTTCTCGCCGTAGAGGCTCCCCCACCAATTGCCCGAGGCGGCGTCGGCTTGATAGCCGTGGACGACATAGTCGCCCTTGTCTTCGCTGCGGACCTGGATACCGGAGTTGTGGTTGCGAAGTTTGATCTCGCCTTTGAGGACGAAGTCGCCGTACTTTTGCTTCGAGATCAGGAAGGTGTTGGCTTCGAGGTCTTTGTTGTCGGTGGAGCCGATGATTTGGCCGTCCTCGACGGACCAGATGTCGGAGTCGCCGTCCCAGCCGGAGAGGTCTTTTCCGTTGAAGAGAAGGACGTAGCCTTCGCTCTTTTCAGCGGCGGAGAGCATGTTGTGGTCGGCGACGAGGGCCGGGGAGGTGATGAGGAGGGCGAGGGCGAGTGGCTTCATTGTCGTTCCTGGTTGTACACCACGGGCTAGGGTTGGGGCAAGTGAGGGTCAAGATTTGAGCCAGCCGAGGCAACGCTTGAGCCGCGCGCCAGGGGCGCGGGAGAGCGTCGCTCGCATGACCCCTCGACGTGGGAGTTGTCGTCCCTCGTTTGGTCTCGCCTCGCAACCCCGCGACACCGTCGCGGGGTTCAATCCGCCCGCGAGGCCTGACTCGTTTGTTCAGACGACCGCGGCCTCACGCGCCTAGGCTCAAGCTGCTGTTTGCGCCAACTGCCGAAGTCCGCGAGGACCTCCTCCTCGGATAGTCCGGCTCGATCGAGTTCGCGTCGGACGGTCGCTGCAAGGGCTGGGAATAGCTCGCGCTTAAGCTCAATCGGCAAGGTGGCTTCAGGCACGGAAAGTAGACCCCTCGCTAAACTCCTCGATTGTGACTGATCCGCCCTTCTGAGCTTCTTCCCAGGCTTCGTCGTCCTCACGACGCTGCTCGTCCGTGTAAGGTTTCGTCGTCGTGAGGGGCAGCCTGGAGGGCTTTCCAGACGGGATCCTTTTGAGAGCCGTTCAACGCTCGTAGTTCGGATCGGGTCGTCATAGCGCCTAACTTCAGCTTACCAGCAGATCAGGAGTACGCCTGGTCGCGACGGTCGACCGCAAGCACGCGAATGACCCGCTCGGCTTTGATCGGCCTGAAGATCGCTCGCCAGTCGCCTACTCGCAGACGCCAACGTCCGGTTGAGCCCTTGAGCTTCTTTGTATCAGCGCCCTCGGGGAAGCGTTCGGCAAGACGGTCCAGCGCGTCGAGAATCCGTTTTCGATCTTGGGATGGAACCTTGTGAATGGCGCGAACAGCGGCGTTGTCGAAGAGGAGGGCCCAGCGCGGCTTAGGATGGTCGATCACTCTCGAACGACCGCCTTACCGTCGCCAAGTCGGTCCACTCGCCACGATCCATCCGCTCTTCGGCGGCCTCTACGGCACGGCGCTGTTCGTCGGTGTAAGGCTCGTCGTCGTAGGGCGCCGCTTCGAGGGCTTTTAGTAACGGGTCTTCGTTATCGCCGTCAATAGCCTCCAGGGCTGCCCGAGCTTGGTTCGGCTGAGCCTCGAGGCCAGTCTTCACTTGTTCCCATGGCAAACCTTCGCCGCAGCGGTCGCTTTCGTGGGCTGCCTCAACCGCCCGGCGCTGCTCGTCTGTGAATGGTTCGTCGTCCTCTAGGGCCTCGCGAAGAAGCTTTGTGAGCGGGTCTTCGCCGCCGTTGACGTCAAGCGCGTCCAAGGTGGCCCTGGCGGCCTCGAGCTGATCGTCGGGAAGACTATCGATGATCGAGTAGAGATCGGCTCGGGTGGTCATCTGCGTCGCACTCAGCTTAGCAATCGGCGTCGGGTGGGTCGAGCTTTTCAGAAACTGGAGCCAGGTTAAGAACGCTCGACGAATAATCCCGTCTCTTTTCGAGCAGACTGCTACAGACGACGAAGATCATCAGCGCATTTCCGCCAGCGCTAAGGATCCCGAAGAACAAGAAGTTAAGGGGACCGAAGACCCAGTCGGGCAGGGGGACGGTCATCACGACAACTGGGAGAACGATCCACAGCCAAAACAAACTAGTCGGCAGCGTGATGAACAGTAGAAACACACCATGCGAGGTCAGATCCTCTGGGAAGATCTGCGGTACGCCGCTGAGTAGGAGTGCGAAGGTCCAGTAGGAACCCGCAACAACCGCAGGTACTGCTTCCCGACGGATATCAAGTGCGGTGCAACGGGCCCAAATTGAGCGCCAGACATCGCCCAGCGTTTCGTCCGGCAATAGCATGTCATCAGATTAGACGACAGAAGCCCCGTCGCGAAAGCGGCGGGGCTTCCCAAACTTAGCGTTATTGCCGTTGTCGCGACTTAGTCGCCGCTCACGCCGGCGGCTTCCGCATGGGCCTTGGGGGCCGCAACGGGGGCGCCGATCTGCACCAGCGAAGGGGCCGGCGGCGGCTCCTTGAGCACTTGCTCGCGGTACATCTTCATCAGCCGCGCTTCTTCTTCTTTCGAAAGAATCTTCTTCTGCGACTTGCCGCCGTTGACTACCGGGACTTCGCCCTTGGCCTGCGCTTCTTCACGCTTCTTGTTGCGCGCCGCGATCTTCTCCTCGTGGGCGTTCTTGGCGCCGTCGAATGCTTGGGCGCCGCGAGCGGCCGTCTTGGCGTCGACGTTCAAGGTATGCGTGAAATCAACATCGTCGACGTTCTTGCCGCCGGCGTAGATCTTGTGCCGGCCGTGCTCGTCGTACCAGGTCGATGGTTGGCCGATCGCCCATCATGTGTTTCGCGGCAACTTGCGCGACTCTCAGACCGTGGAAACGGTGCTTGACGACGTGCAGCAACGCTGCGGCGTCGAGCGGGCGGTGTTCGTCGGCGACCGCGGCATGATGACGGCCGACAACGTGGAGGGCATTCGCGAGCGCGGACAAGGCTATCTGCTGGGGCTCAAGCGCCGCCGCAACGAGCAAGTGTCGCGCTACATCGAGCAGGCCCAAGGCCCCTGGCAGGACTGTCCGGCCGGGATCACGGCCAGCGAGAAGTCCGACCCGCCGCTCACCCGCGTGCAGGAGGTTCCCGGCGACGAGGCGGGCGTGCGGGTGTTCTCGCACGAACCCCGTCCTCAAAGCAACGCGTATGAGAAGTGCTCCCGGTCTGACAATGTCGGATACGCACTCCTTAATCACCTCCGGCGGCGCGATCAAATCTCCATATATCTCGAGGATCTCGAGCCTATCGACGCGAGCCAGCGCAATCAGCGGTCCCGCGTCGACGACAATCACCGCTGGCCTGGGAGTCGCTCTAGTTCAGACGCCAACTCCTCGGCCGAGTGCTCCGCAATCGGAATCCGAAGCGCTCCGAGCTTTTCGATCATTGCCTCGGTTGAGATACTCGCAAGTCGAGCCGCTTTGCTCAGGCTAATCACCCCTAGCTCGAACAATCGGATCGCCAAGGCGATATGCACTCCCTCGCTCAGCAGCCGATCATCAAACGGAGCCGCGACAAACACCGGCCGGCCGTGCTTGGTCACCACGGAAAGTTGGCCGGCCTCTGCATTTCCGATGAGCTCGCCGGTGCGGGCTCGAAGATCGCGTACAGTAAAGGTCTTCATGATATTGTGCCCTCAAATGATGGCACAATCTGCAGCAAGGCGCTCGATTCCATCTCTTCTGGGAGAATGAAGCGATTGGCGGACAAGATACTACTGGATGGAGTTCGCGAGAGCAGCTCGGACGCGTGCCGCGCATTGGAGCTGATCCTCGGTCATCTGGACTGCGACACCGGCACAATCCATCGGCTCGGGGACGACGGTATGTTGCATCTGGACGCTTGGGCCGGCCAGATTCCCGAGCAGTTGCTGCCCGTGATCCAGACGATCCCCGTCGGCAAGGGCATCGCCGGCTTGGCCGTCGAACGGGCGCAGCCGGTCGATATGTGTAATCTGCAGACCGATACAAGCGGCGACGCCCGGCCTGGCGCCAAACAGACCGGCGCCCGGGGGTCCTTGTGCGTCCCGATGATGCGCGACGGCAAGCCGGTCGGCGCCCTTGGAGTCGCCACTGCATCCGAGCGACGCTTCAACGAGCTCGAGACGCAGATCCTGCTCGAAGCCGGGCGAATCTTAGTGGAGTAGAAACTCATGTCATCAATCGTCACGCTGGGACCGACGACCGTCCCCGACAACCCCTTGATCCGGATGAACCACGCCGACAACGTCGTGGTGGCGCGCGTCCCGATACCGGCGGATTCGACGATTCAATTCGAAGGGCGAGAGATCATTGTTCGGCGCTCGGTCGGCCCAGGACACAAGATCGCGGTCGCGGAGATAGGCGAAGGGGAAACCGTTCGCAAATATGGCGAGGACATCGGCGTTGCCGCGCAGCCGATTCATCCCGGCGAGATCGTCCACCTGCACAACCTCAAGTTTGAGATGGGTGAGAAGGAGTACGAGTTCGCGACATCGCTGACGGACCTTTCGGCGATTCCGAAGCTTGCCCAGGATACGTTCATGGGCTACCCGCGCGCCGACGGCCGGATCGGCACCCGGAACTTCGTTGCCATCGTGGGCGCCAGCAACTGCGCCTCCTATGCAACCCAGAAAGTGGAGGCGGCGTTCCTCAACGAATCGTTCGCAGGGACGGGTGTTGACGGCGTGGTTGCCTTCCCGCATCAAGATGGTTGCGGCCAGGGCGAGGGGATCACCTCCGACGTCTTGCGGCGTACGCTCGATGGACTTGCCGACCACCCCAACATCGCGGCCGCGATCGTGTTGGGTCTGGGTTGCGAGGTCAATCAGGTCGGCTACTACACACGCCCCGAAGCGACAGCCAACGGCAAGGCGCCCCGGCGAGGGTTGACTATCCAGGAAAGCGGCGGCACGCGCAAGGCGGTCGACGACGGCGTCAAAGCGGTCTGGGAGCTGATCGACGAAGTCGGCAAGATCGAGCGTGTCCCCTCGCCGGTGTCGGGCCTGACGGCGTCGCTTGAGTGCGGCGGATCCGACGCGTTTTCAGGGATCACCGCGAACCCGGGCGTGGGTCGTTTCTCTGACCTGTTGGTCAAGAACGGCGGTGCCGTCTGCCTGGGCGAGACGACCGAAATCTGGGGCGCCGAGCACTTGCTTACCCGGCGCGCCGTCGACGGCAAAGTGGGTCAACGCCTGCTCGACATGCTCGACTGGTACTTCGACTACGTCGCGCGCTTCAAGGACGCGCCGACCTTCGACGGCAACCCCACTCCCGGGAACAAGGCTGGGGGACTGACGAACATCGCCGAGAAGTCCCTTGGCGCGGTCGCCAAAGCCGGGACGTCGAACCTCACCGCCGTCTACGACTACGCCGAACGCATCACCGAGAAGGGCTTCGTCTTCATGAATTCGCCGGGATACGATCCTCCCTCGGTAACGGGCATGGCCGCCGGCGGCTGCAACATCTGCCTCTTCACGACAGGCCGGGGGAGTTGCTTTGGGTTCCCGAGCGTGCCGGTCGTCAAAATAGCGTCGAACTCGAAGACCGGCCTATTCATGGACGAAGACATGGATATCAACGCCGGCACGGTCGCTGACGGGGATGAGGATATTGCTCAGCTCGGCGAGCGCATGTACCGCTACGTCCTCGACGTCGCTTCGGGCAAGCAAACCTACAGTGAGGCCCTAGGGCACCGAGAGTTCGTCACGTGGCGGATTGGGCCGGTGCTGTAGGGGCGGGGCATGCCTCGCCCAAGGGCACGATCAGGAATGACTAGGACTAGGAAAACTCCTTGGGCGACGGTGCCGTTCGTACCGGCATCGTCCCGGCTATCTCCGAGATCGACGAACGTTTGAAGTCGCTGCTAAGCTACACATTCGTCCGATGGGTTTCCGCATTGCCTCCGACTACGAACCGCGCGGCGACCAAGCGTCCGCGATCGAACAGCTCACCCGAGGGGCGCTAGACGGCGAACCGCACCAAACCCTGCTGGGCGTCACCGGCTCCGGCAAGACCTTCACGATGGCCAAGGTCGCCGCCGCCCTTGAGCGTCCAGCCCTCGTCCTGGCTCACAACAAAACCCTCGCCGCACAGCTCTATCACGAATTTCGCGGGTTTTTCCCCGATAACGCGGTCGAATACTTCGTCTCCTATTACGACTATTACCAGCCCGAAGCTTACCTTCCCGCCAGCGACACCTACATCGAGAAGGAATCGACCATCAACGACGAGCTTGAAAAGCTCCGCCTCTCAGCGACGAAGTCTCTGCTCGAGCGCCGCGACTGCCTCATCGTCGCCAGCGTCAGCTGCATTTACGGCCTCGGGTCGCCGGACGCCTACTACGACATGCTGCTGATGCTTGAAAAAGGCCAGCAGACGTCTCGCGAAGAAATCGTCAAGAAGCTCGTCAAGATCCTCTACAACCGCAAAGACGGCGAGCTGCAGCGGGGGACCTTCCGCGTCGTAGGCGATGTGATCGAGGTCTACCCGACCTACGACGACTACGCCTATCGCATCGAGCTGTGGGGCGATGAAGTCGACGGCCTCTCGCAAATCGACCCGCTGCTCGGACAAGTTCGCCAGACCTACGTCCGGCTCCCGATCTACCCCGCCTCGCACTACGTGATGTCGGACGAGACCCGCAATCAGGCGATCGTGAGCATTCTCGAAGAGCTCGATTGGTGGGTGAAGGGCCTGCACGACAACGGCAAGTTGCTCGAAGCCCAGCGCCTCAGCCAACGCGTTCAGTTCGACATTGAGATGATGCGCTCGATCGGCTATTGCCACGGCGTGGAGAACTACTCGCGACACTTCTCCGGGCGCCTGCCGGGCGAGCCGCCGCCCACCCTGCTCGACTACTTGCCTGACGACAGCATCATCTTTGTCGACGAGAGTCACCAAACCGTCCCGCAACTCGGAGGGATGTACCACGGCGACCGCTCGCGCAAGGAAGTCCTGGTCGAGCACGGGTTCCGCCTACCTTCGGCGCTGGACAACCGGCCTCTGACCTTTGAGGAGTTCGAGCACCGCGTCAACCAGGTGATCTACGTTTCGGCGACGCCCGGCCCGTACGAGCTCACCAAGTCGTCCGGCGTCGTCGCCGAGCAAGTTGTGCGACCCACCGGCCTGGTCGACCCGGAGGTCGAAATCCGCCCCGTCAAGGGGCAGGTCGACGATTTGCTTGCCACGATTCACGACCGCATCGACGCCGGGGAACGAGTTCTTGTGACAACGCTGACGAAGCGGATGTCGGAGGACCTCGCGGAATACTACTCCGAAGCCGGCGTGAAGTGCCGCTACCTGCATTCTGAAATCGACACGCTCGAGCGGGTCAGCATTCTCAAAGACCTCCGCCGAGGCGAATTTGACGTCTTGATCGGCGTTAACCTGCTGCGCGAGGGGCTCGATCTTCCCGAGGTCTCGCTCGTCGCCATTCTCGACGCCGACAAAGAAGGCTTCCTGCGATCAGCCGGCGCTCTGATCCAAACCATTGGACGCGCGGCCCGCCACATCAACGGACGGGCGGTCCTCTACGCCGACCGTATGACCGACAGCATGAAGAAGGCGATCGGTGAGACCGACCGGCGCCGCGGGATACAGCGCCGCTACAACGAAGACCACGGAATCACCCCCGAAAGCATCTCCCGTCCCGTCGAAATGAGCCTGGCTCGAATCGTCAAAGCTGATTTCTTGCCCATTCCGGACGACGATTCCGCAAATGAAGTCCCGGCAACCGGCGCGGAAATGATGGCGCTGGTGGAGAAGCTAGAGAAGCAAATGCGAGAAGCGGCAAAAGTATTCGAGTTCGAAAAAGCAGCAAAGCTCCGCGATCGAATCAAGGCGCTGAAGACGCGCGATTTGACCGGCATGTCCGAGGCCAAGGCGTCGTGAAAGAGGTCGGCCTGATTGGACCGGGCCGACTGGGGCGAACGCTCGCCACGCTGTTGCCTAGCGATTCATACCAAGTCGGCCCCGTTCTGTCGTCGAACTTCTTTTCCGCGCGGCGAGCCGTCCGAGAAATGGGTCGCGGCGACCCCATTGAGTCCGCGGAAAGGTTCGAAACTTCACAAATCATCCTCGCTTCTCCGCCCGAAGAGCAGCTGGACTCGGTCCTGTCGTTGTTGCAGGAAGCGCGGATTGCATGGCGCGGAAAGACCTTTCTGCATACTTGCGTCCGTGAGAACGCAGCTGCACTCCAAAGTCTGCGGAGTCAAGGGGCCGCGGCCGGCGGCATCTATCCGCTGCAGATTTTCCAGCGGCCGGCGCGGGCTTTAAGTGGCGTCTACTTCGCTGTCAGTGGAGATTTGTACGCCGTCCGCGAGGCCCGCAAGCTTGTCAGGTCGTGGGGCGGCGAAGCTGTACCTGTCACGCCGGAGCAGCGCCAACAGGCTTCCCTCGGAGCGCTGGTCGCCTCGGACGTGCTAACTGGAATCATGGATCTCGCTCTTACCCGCATGATCGCTGGCGGCTTCACGCGCAAGAGAGGGTTGGATGCCCTGCGGCAGGTCGTCGCCGCGACAGTCGAGGACTACGTCCGCTCGGGGCGCAAGAGTCGACCCGCGTCGCTTTTGCAAGGAAATGCCGCGTCGGTGCTCACCGGTCTTGACGCGCTCAACGAGTCTGATCCGCTGGCGGCGGAACAATACCGTTCCGCTTTGCGCCTCACGCTCGATATCTTAGAGAAGGATGCAGCGGAGTTTGCGTTTCTCGATCGCCCTCGTTCTCGCGGCGCTAGCGCTGGCGGCGGCTGAGCGAATGGACGTCAACACGGCCAGCCAGGCGTCGCTGGAAGAGCTCCCCGGGATCGGCCCCACACGAGCTAAGTTCATCGTCACGATGCGCGAGCGCAACGGAGGGTTTCGTTGTATTGAGGAACTGCGGGCCGTACCCCGTCTGACGGACAAACAGTTTGAAAAGCTTCGCGATCTAGTGAAGGTCAGCGGAACTTCAGTTCGAGCCGATTGTGCGGCCTTGGAAAAACGTCGACGCGCTGGGCGCGATGAAACAATCGTAAAACCCGCCAACTGACATGCCCCGCGCCTCGATTCCAGTGGCGGTCGTCCTCGACCGCGTTCGCAGTCTCTACAACGTCGGGGCTTTCTTCCGCACGTCCGACGCCGCCGGGGTATCGAGCCTGCACCTCGCCGGGTACACCGGCCGGCCGCCGGATCCCCGGATTGCCAAAACAGCGCTGGGAGCTGAAGAATCGGTTCCCTGGGCGCACCATGACAGCGCCGGCGAAGCGGTTGATCAGCTCCGCGCGGAGGGGTTCCAAATCGCCGCCATTGAAGCGACCGACGACGCCGTCGACATTTACGAATGGCGCCCGAAGTTCCCGGTCTGCGCCGTTTTCGGCAACGAAGTCGACGGAGTCCCAGCCGAGATCGCCAAAGCGGCCGATGTAAGGGTCAAGATCCCGATGCTGGGCTTGAAAGAATCCCTCAACGTTGCGGTGGCCGGGGGCGTCGTACTGTTTGAGCTGCTGCGAAAATACCGTGCATCGTGCGAATCGGATTAGACGCGACTCCGCTGATCCACCCGTACGGGGGGGTCTCCCGTTACGTCACCGAGCTCACCGTGGCTCTGGCGGAGCGCTTCCCCGAGGACGAATTTCATTTGCTGACCGACCAGAGCGGCTGTCACTTCGACCGCCGGCTAGTTCGTTCGAACGTGATCATCGCCCCGCCAACGGCGCCGAGCTTGGGTGGAAAATGGTGGAGCCTTAGGCTTCCCTGGGAACTCCGCCGGCGGCGAATTGACGTCTTCCACGGGACCAATTTTTCGGTCCCGTATCTGCCGCTGACGCCGGCCTTGATGACCCTTCACGACCTCTCGCCGTGGAAAGACCCGCCGCTTCGGCCGCCGGGGTCGGAGCGCGTGCGGCGCCGGACGCCAAGACTGTTTAGACTGGCGCGACTCATCTTGACTCCTACCCAGGCGATCAGCGTCGAGGCTGGGGAACGATTTGGCATTCCGGCATCGAAGAGGCTCGCGATTCATCATGCGCCGACCCCCGCGCTACACGGCGGGGTGGCTGAGTCCCTGAGCCGCGACCGTGAGGGAGTGGTCGGCTACAGCCACGTCTTAGATGGAGGGATCAAACCGCCCTACCTGCTCTACCTCGGCTCCGGGGAACCGCGCAAGAATCTCCCGACGCTGATCGAATCGTGGCGGATCGCCCGGCGCGACCTCCCAGAGCTGAAACTAGTCTTGGCTGGAGTCGGTCAATTCCAGGCGCCCAGCGAGCCCGGTTTGTGTCGACTCGCACAAGTGACCGACTCGCAGGCGGCTCGGTTGTTGTCGGGAGCCGCGGCGTTTGTTTATCCTAGCCTTTACGAGGGGTTTGGCCTTCCAGTCGTCGAGGCGATGCATCACGGGGTTCCCGTGATCACTTCGCAAGACCCCGCGATCGTTGAGGCGGCTGGAGGAGCTGCGTTGCACGTGGACGTGACTTCAGCCTCAATTCTCGCGAAAACGATCACTACGTTGACCACGAATCCTGACCAGAACCGGCGGCTCCGCAAGCTCGGCTTCGAGCGTGCAGCGAGTTTGAGCTGGACCTCCACCGCGGAGCAAACGCGCGCAGCGTATGCCCGCGCAACTCGATGAACGAGCGCTTCGACGCTGAATCCCGGGTCGCTTTCCTCTCGCCGGAGGCGCCGTACCCCCTTACCGGCGGCGGGCAGATGCGAACTGCCAGCCTGCTCGAGTATTTCGCCAAGCGCTACCGGGTTCACCTGATCACCTTCGCCGAGGATGGCTCGGCGAATCCAGAATGCGCTCTGCCGAAAGGGCTGGTCGATCAGATTACGACCGTCCGACTGCCCTATCATCGGCGCGATCCGGTCACTCGGCTCGCCCGAAACGCAGGACGTCTACTGCAAGGCCGGCTGCCCCTGATGGATCGGTTCACTCAGCAGCAGAGCGTCAGAAGAGTGGATCAAGCCAGCGGCGATCAGCGCTACGAGATCGCAATCATCGAGCACTTCTGGTGTGCCCAGTATCTGTCGGTGTTGCGAGCGAAGGCCAAACGCGTTGTCCTCGACCTTCACAACCTCGAATCAGCCTGGCACGCCAGCTGCGCCGCGAGCAAGCCTTGGCTCGACCGAGTTGGGCACCGAGTCTTCGAGCGGCGAGCTCGGCGACTCGAGCGCCGCTTGCTGGGTCAGTTTGATCTTGTGCTAGTGACCTCAGATGCCGACGAACGCCGCGTGCGGGAAATCTCGCCCGAAGCCAAGGTCGCTGTCTACCCCAATGCCATCCCTCTGCGAGACGCGCCTTTAGCCGCCGAACAGCACGAGATCGCATTCTCGGGGAACCTCGAGTACCACCCGAACGTCACAGCAATCAAGTACTTCTTGAGTGAAGTTTGGCCGAAGCTTCGCCAACTCGACCCGCAATTGAAGTGGCGGATCATCGGCAAGAACGAGGGACAAATCCGAGCGCTCGTCCAAAATCAGCCCGACATCGAGGTCACCGGGCCCATCGACGACGCGCTGGCTGAGTTGGCCCGCGCAAAAATCGTCGTCGTTCCGTTGTCAGCAGGCAGCGGCACTCGCGTTAAAATCATGGAAGCGTGGGCGGCCGCCCGCCCGGTAGTCTCTTCGCCGATCGGCGCGGAAGGCCTGCCGGCTCGCGATCTTGAAAACGTCCTTCTCGCTCAGGACCCCTCGCAATGGGTGGATAGGATTCGAGAACTGTTAGAAACAGTCAATTTACGAAGAAGCATCGGCTCGGCGGGACGCCAGTCGTTCGAGGCCCACTGTAGCTGGCCCGCGGCGTGGCGTGATCTCGACGCCATTGTTGCGTCTTGGTTGGGGCCGGCCGGCGAGATCTTGGAGTCGGATCGGCTAGCGCCGGCGATGTAGTCGCGGAGTTAATTTGGCGGATTTGAAGATAGCGGTTGACGCGCACGCGATTGGGCAACGACAGACCGGCAACGAGGTCTACGTCCGCAGCCTGATTCATAGCTATCCGCTGCTGGCTCCAGATGCGGACTTCATCTCCTATGTTTCGTGTGACCAGGCTTCGCAGTGGATCCCTGAGTCGTTTGAGCAACGTCGCGTCGCCAAGAACCCATTCGTTCGCTTGGGCGCGGAACTGTCGAGCAATCTCCGCCAAGATAGGCCCGACCTGCTCCACGTTCAGTACACGGCCCCACTGAATTGCCCCTGTCCGATCGTCGTGACGGTTCACGACGTGAGCTACATGGAGCGCCCGGAGTATCTGCCGAAGTGGAGAGCCTTGCAACTTCGGTTGTCGACGACCCTGACGTTGAGGCGCGCCGCTAAGGTTGTAACGATCAGCGAGTTTTCTCGGCAGCGAATCTCGAAGGTGTTTAATATCGACCCGGATGAGATCGCTGTGACGCTGCTCGCCTCGCAGCAGCAGTTCCGGGTGCTCAATCGAGAAATGGCGATCGGCGCCGTGCGGGCGAAACTGGGCTTTGACCGTCCGTTCGTCCTCAACGTCGGTGATCTGCACCCGCGTAAGAATCAAGTCGGTTTGATCCGGGCTTTCGCCGAGTTGATCAAAGCGCATCCGGAGCTGCCACACCTGCTCGTGTTCGCGGGCAAGCGAACCTGGTTCACACCGAAGGTGACCGACGAGATCCGGCGCTGTGGGCTCGAGCAGCGCGTTTTGCTGACCGACTTCGTCGACGACGATTTTTTGCCCCTGCTCTATAACGCCGCCGATCTCTTCGTCTTCCCGTCTTTCTACGAAGGCTTCGGTCTTCCCGCGATCGAAGCGATGGCCTGCGGCCGCGCCGTGGTTTGCTCAAGTGCATCGGCGCTGCCGGAAGTGGTCGACGGAGCGGCCCTTCTGTTCGAGCCCGACTCCACTGCTGAGCAAATGCGCGCCATGCGCGACATCTTGATCGACCCGGAACTGGCCGGCCGAATGGAGCGCTTGGGGCTCCAGCGGGCGAAGGTGTTTGATTGGCGCGAAACGGCGCGCCAGACTCTCGACGTCTACTACGAGGTGGCGGAGGCCCGCGCGCGGCAACGCCAGCCTGTGCTGGTGGCGCGGTGACGCATACCGGCCCTCATCCTCCGATCGGCATCACTGCCATCGCGGCCGATCCGGGCTTTGGAGCCGCGACCGGAAGGGAGCGGTTGCCCGAACTCGCAACGACGGTCATGCCGGCAGGCAACCGCTTGCTTCCGCGCGCGGCGCTAGTCCTAGGTTTGGCGGCCTTCATAGCCCTCACAGTCCCCTCCCTACTACTTGCCGAGGACTCGGGCGCCACGCCCTTCAAGAACGGCGAACGCCTGCGTTACCAGGTGGTATGGCCCAGCGGATTGAGCCTAGGTGAAGCCGAGTTCACGGTTCGCGCCGGTCAGCCCGGTTGGGAATTCAGCGCCGAGCTCAGCGCTAGCCTGCCTACCTTCTCCGTTCGCGACAACTACAGCTCCGTGGCTGATGTGGGACTTTGTTCGCAAGAGCTGATCAAGAACTTTTCTCACGGCAAGCGCAAGGGCCGCGAGTCCGTCGTCTTCGATCAGCAAAAAAATCGCGCGACACGGACCACGCTCGGCGGCGGCGGGGAAAGCGAAATCGATATTCCTCCCTGCGCCCGCGACGGGCTCGCCTACCTATACTTCCTCCGGCAGAGTCTCGCTGACGGGCGCATTCCTCCGCCTGACGACGTGAACTTCGGCGGCCAATACATGGTCAGCGTCACCTACGCCGAGACCAAGAAGATCGAAGTCGGCGGCGCGTTTGTGGACTCGGACCTCATCTTGGTCGACCTAACCGGCCCCAGCTCGCAACACAGCGTGGAAGTCTTCTTCAGCAAGGACGCATCGCGCCGGCCGCTACTGTTCCGAATCCCCTTCGATCTCGGCGTCTTCTCGCTACGATTGGTTGAATGAGTCTCTGCTGTGTCCCGGAACGCCTGCCGACCATACCTTCACGGGTGTGGCACGTGAGTGCCAGGGTCGTCAACCACGTGCCCCGCCCGTCAGGGTGGGGTCTGCAGAGGTTTGGAGTGAACCCTAAAAATGAGACATTGAAATTCGGGACGAATTTCAGCGAATGGAAAGGAGTCCAGGATGGAAAGTCTCAAGCCGCGCAAGCCGCGGGAGTTCACGGTGGAGTTCAAGGAAGCCGCCGCCAGGCGGCTCCTAGCCGGCCAGAGCGGCACAGCGCTAAGCCGCGAGTTGGACGTCAAGCGCAGCCTGCTGTACCGCTGGCGGGACGCCTATCGCCAGGAAGGCGTCAACGGCTTGAGCCGGCGGCGAGGCCGGCCGAAACCCGGCCGCTCGGCGCCGCCCAAGATCCCTCGCGATCCGCGCGACGAACGCATCGCAGAGCTCGAACGACTGCTCGGCAAACAAGCCGCAGAGCTCGATTTTTTCGGACAAGCCTTTCGCGCCTTGAACCTCGCAGCCCCGACCAACGACGCCGGTGGCGCGAGCGGATCTACTCCATCGTCGAGCAGATCAGCGCCAAAGGCTCGCTCAGCGTCGAACACGCCTGCGAGCTCGGACGCGTGAATCGCGCCGGGTTCTATCGCCGGCTCGCCGTGTCGTCGCCCGCCGAGTGCGACATGGAATTGCGTGACCGCATGCAGCGGATTTCGCTCGAGAATCGTCGTTACGGCTACCGCCGCGTGACGGCCGAGCTGCGCCGCCAAGGCTTCCTCGTCAATCACAAAAAGGTCCTGCGGATGATGCGTAAGGACAACTTGCTGGCGGTACTCAAGCGGCGCTTCGTGCTAACAACGGATTCGAACCACTTCTTACCTGTTTATCCGAATCTAGCGGCGCACCTGAATGTGGACGGCGTCGATCAGTTGTGGCAATCCGATATCACCTACATTCGCTTGCGCGAGGCGTTCGTCTACCTCGCCGTGGTGTTGGACGCCTACTCGCGACGCGTGGTCGGCTGGCGGCTGGGGACGACGCTCAAAGCTGAGCTGGCTGTAGGGGCGTTGCGCGATGCGCTCGAGCTCAGACGCCCTGCCGCGGGGTGGATGCATCATTCCGACCAAGGCGTACAGTACGCTTCGAGCGCCTATGTCGAGCTGCTGGAGCAGCACGGCGCGATCATCTCGATGAGCCGCCGCGGCAACCCCTACGACAACGCGCGGGCGGAGAGTTTCATGAAGACGTTGAAGGCGGAGGAGGTTTGGTTGCAGCGTTATCGCACGCTTGACGAGGCGCGCGCATCGATCGGCGAGTTCATTGATGAGATCTACAACCAACGCCGGCTGCATTCGGCGTTGGGATATCGTCCGCCGGCGGAGTTTGAAGCGCTGGCGCGGCCGGCGGCAACAGCAGCGAGGAATCCGAAGTATGAGTTTTGAGAGGCATAGGCAAATCTATCAATCCGATGGGCCCTGGGCGGGCAGGGAGACATCGCCGGCGTTGGAGAAGCCGGGAGCGACCTTGGCGGCCGCCCCCGGCGCTCATCGTCTTGATGAGTTTGCGGCCGGGTATTCCTTGGCGGGTTGCTCTCCAGCAGAGCCCGCTTCCGCTTCCCCGGCTAGGACCAGCGTGCGACGATACAGCGAAGAAGGCAAGCGTTTTGCGGTGAATCGTAACCTGTCCCGATTTCGACTGTCTCACGCTTGGGGTTCACTCCAGTTTGACTCGCGGCGAAGTCCCCTAATTTCGTCCTTCGAATGAAACTGGCCGTTTTCACGCCTCTGAACCCGGCTCGCTCGGGCATCTCGGACTATTCCGAGTCCTTGCTCCCTGAGATTGCCCGCCACGCTCGAGTCGAAGTATTCATCGACGACGGGTACGAGGCCGATGACTTTCCAGAGGGCGTCGATATCACGATTCGCTACTGGCGCGAGTACCGGCCCGAAGACTTCGACGAAACGCTCTATCAGATCGGCAACAACCCGTTTCACGTCTATGCCTACGAGACGGCGCTCAAGCACCCGGGCGTCGTCTTGCTGCACGAGTTCAACCTCCACCACCTGGTCACCGCGGCGACGATCAGCCGCGACAACTGGGACGCCTACATCGACGAAATTGCCTACGAAGGGGATGAGGCGCAGCTGGAGCACGCCCGGCGCGCTCGAACCCTTGAAACAGGGCCGGACTACGACAGCCTTCCTCTCAATCGCCGATTGATCGAGTCTGCCAAGGCCGTCATCGTCCACAGCGAATTCATGGTCGGCAAGGTGCTCGAGGCCGACCCGAAGGCCAACGTTCGGCGGATCCCCCACGGCGCCTGGATCCCCGAGGTCAACCGTCACCAATACCGCTCGAAGCTCGGCATCGATGAGAAGACTCCGCTGATCGGCGTCTTCGGGTTTCTGAAGCCGTACAAGCGCATCCAACAGTCGCTCAGGGCCATGAAGCGGCTCGTCCGCGTCGAGCCGCGCGCCAAGATGATCCTGGTTGGCGAAGAGCACCCCGACCTGCCCGTGCGACGGATGATCGAGGATTTTGACCTCGGCGAGCACGTTCGCGTCATCGGCTACGCGCCCATCGAAGAATTCGTTCAGTGGATCGGCGCGACCGACATTTGCTTGAACCTGCGCTACCCGACCGTCGGTGAAACTTCCGGGACCCTGCTGCGCGCGCTCGGCCTCGGCCGCGCGGTGATCGTTTCCGATGTCGGCGCCTTTGCCGACTTGCCCCAAGAGATCTGCTTCAAGGTCCCCGTCGACGAGAGCGAAGTCGAGATCCTGTTCGAGTATATGAATCTGCTGGCGTCCCGCCCGGACGTGGCTCGGGCCGTTGGTGAGCGGGCGCGCCATCACGTGGCCTCCGAGTGTAGCTGGGCCCGTGTCGGCACGCTCTTCTGGAAAGCGCTGTCCGACCTCGATTACGACGTTTCTCCTCCAAGGGAGGATCAAAAGGTCGCTTCGAACGCCGAGCCGGAGCCCGTGCAAGAGCTTCCAATACCTGAACCGGCAAAGACGCCGCCTCCCCCGCCGGGCGGCGAGATGGCGGAATACATCCGCTCCTATTGCCACGATCGTCCCGAGGACGCCGGCTACGTCGAGACCCATCTCACACGCTTACTCCGGACGCTCGGGCTAACCCCGCCCGGAGGCCCCGACGACGCGGCCTTGGAGATGGGGGCCTACATGCACATCACGCCGGCGCTGACCAACAAGCTCGGCTACGGCGAAGTGCGCGGTTGCTACCTAGGCCCCCGTGGCGAAACCGACACTCGAAAAGTCAGCTCATCGAGCGGCGAAACCTTCGAGTGCGAAGTCGATCTTTTCGACGCCGAGCGCGACCGCTACCCTTACCCCGACGATCGCTTCTCCACAGTGCTCTGCTGCGAGCTGCTCGAGCACCTGCAGAACGACCCCATGCACATGGTCGGCGAAGTGAACCGCATCCTGCGTCCTGGCGGCGCCTTCATCCTGTCGACGCCCAACGCCTGCAGCCTCCGCGCCGCCTCGGCCCTGCTGCTCAACTACCACCCCGGGCTGTTTCACCACTACGTCGTCCCCGATGAAAACGGCGTCGTCGATCCACGTCACGCCCGAGAGTACGCCCCACGCGACGTGCTCGCCCTGCTCGAGGCCAGCGGCTTCTCCCTCGAGACGCTCGATACCGGCCCCTACCTCGAGCAAGATACGCTCGAGTACGATTGGGTCAAGCAGATCTTGCAGCGCTTTCAGCTCTCGTCGGAGATGCGCGGCGACGCAATTTTTGCTGTCGCCAAGAAGGTTGGACCGGTCCAAGAGCGTTACCCCGCGGCGCTATACTCCGGCGGAGAGAAATGAAGGCCAGATACGTCGACGTCGAAGCGACGATCGACCCAGCAAGCCGACACCTGCGCGTCTCCGCGCGAGCGATCAACAGCGGCCGCGATCCTTGGCCAGCGGGCGCCCGTCCCGACGCCGCCCAAGTCCTCGACGCCGACACCGACCTCCCCGTTTTCTCGCTTGACGGCGCCCCCACCGAATCCGCAACCGCCCCAGGCGAATCACTCGAGCTCTCGCTTGAAAGCGACCTCCCCGCCGAAGCCGGCCGCTACCGCATTCTGGTTTCCCCCTCAGACGCCGAGCCCAGCACCGGCCTGATCCTGGTCGAAGCGCAAGTTCGCGACGACGGAGTAGCCACAGTTCGCGCCGAACCGATCAGCCGGACTCGCCTCTCCTGGCGGCGCTTCCGTCGGACCGTTGGCCGAGCCTTCACCTACCCCTGGCGCACCATCCTCGACAACCGCTCGCTGATTGCCACGATGGTCAGGCGCGACATCGCCGGCCGCTACGCCGGTTCCTTCGGCGGCGCCTTCTGGACCGTCATCCAGCCCATCCTGCTGATGGCCGTTTACTCCTTCGTTTTCGGCGTCATCCTCAGGACGCGCTTCGGCAACAACGACGATCCGAGCAACTTCATCCTTTACTTTCTCGCCGGACTACTGCCCTGGCTAGCCTTGAGCGAAGCCGTCGGGCGCGCCCCGACCGTGATCATCGAGTACGCGAACTTCGTCAAGAAACTGGTCTTCCCTGTCAGCGTCTTACCAGTGGACCTAGTCGTCGCAGGCCTATTCAGCCAGGTTCTAGCCCTAGTCGTCTTCCTATTGCTGATGCTGAGCTTCGGACGCGAGCTGACCGTAGCCGCCCTCTGGATCCCCGCCCTACTCGTCCCTCAGATTCTGCTGACCCTCGGCCTATGCTGGTTCCTAGCCGCCCTCGGCGTCATCTTCCGCGACCTCGGTCAGCTGATCGGGTTCATCCTCACCCTGTGGTTCTTTACGACCCCAATCTGCTACCCCGAATCGAACCTTGAAGGCTACCTCTGGATCTTCGACAAAAACCCCATGTACATCCTCGTCGGCGCCTACCGGGCCGTCTTGCTCGAAGGCGCGGCCCCCGACCTCGTCCCCCTTGGAATCCTAACCGCCGTGAGCTTCGCCTCGGTGATTCTCGGCCACGCCTGGTTCCACCGTATGAAGCCGTCCTTCCCCGACCTGGTGTAGTCTCTCTCCGAGCCGTCTGCGTCAGCGGGCGGTATTCCCGTTTCAGCTACGACTCTCGCCAGGGCAAAGGGAAGACACCCCGCTCACTCACGCAGGGTGCTCGGAAAACAGCTAGCCTAGGCTATAGCGTCGCCATGACCTGGACCGCCGCCTCCTTCCTCGCCTTCACCCTCGCCGTCGCGGTCATCTCCTACTGGAAAACGCGCCAGGACCGCATGAACACCTCCGAGGCCTACTTCCTCGGCGGCAGGAGCCTTTCGGGATGGGTCATCGCCGGCTCCCTGATGCTCACCAACCTCTCGACCGAGCACCTGATCGGCCTCAACGGCGACGCCTTCAACCACACCATCGCCGTGATGGCCTGGGAAACCACCGCCGCCCTAGCGATGGTGCTAATGGCCCTCTACTTCCTGCCCCGCTACCTCAAGAGCGGCTTCGTCACCATCCCGCAGTTCCTCGCGGATCGCTATGACCAGCAAACGCGTGTCATCGCGACCACTCTGTTTCTCTTCTCCTACGTCGTGGCCATCTTGCCTGTCGTGCTGCTCTTCGGCGCCAGCGGGATCGAGAGCCTGTTCGATATCTCAGCGACCTGGGGGCTAACCGCAACCCAGTCCACCTGGCTGATCGTCTGGGGCGTCGGCACGCTCGGGTCGCTCTATGCCATCTTCGGCGGACTTAAGGCCGTAGCGGTGTCCGATACCGTCAACGGCGTCGGATTCCTCATCGTGGGCCTACTGGTACCCGTTCTGGCGCTGATACACGTCGGCGACGGGAGCCTCCTAGCCGGCCTGAGCGAAGTCTACACCGACGAACGCCCCAAGTTCGACATCACCGGCGACGAACCCGGGTCCTTCCTGCCCTTCGGCGTTCTCTTCACGGGGATGATCGTGAACCAGATCTTCTTCTGGTGCACCAACCAGTCGATCGTCCAGCGCGCCCTCGGCGCCAAGAATCTCGCGGAAGGCCAAAAAGGCGTCCTGCTCGCCGCTTTCTTCAAGCTTCTCGGACCTCTCGTGATCGTGCTGCCAGGCGTCATCGCCTTCCACATGTTCAAAGACACTCTCGGCCCGGACGACTATCTGATGGCCTACCCGCTGCTCGTCAAGACAGTCCTTCCGCCCGCCCTGACCGGACTCTTCGCCGCCGTGATGGTCGGCGCCATCCTAAGCACCTTCAACAGCGTCTTGAACAGCTCCGCCACACTGTTCAGCCAAGGAATCTACCACACCCTCATCAACCCCTCTGCTACCGGACCGCAAATGGTCTGGTGGGGACGAATGTGCAGCATCGTCTTGGGCGTCGCAGCTATGTTGGTCGCCCCTCTGCTCGACACCACCGGGAGCCTCTACAACTACTTACAAAAGGTCAACGCCACATTCTTCGGCCCAATGCTGGCCGTGATCGTCTTGGGTTTCCTCACCAAGCGCATCTCAGCCCTAGCAGCCAAGGTCGGGTTGATTGTCGGCCCCGTGCTGTTCTACCTGCTGGTCTTCTCCCTCGGCGACCAAGTCCAAGCCACCCTCAAGAGCGCATTCGGCCTACAAGACGAGGTCCACTTCCTACACTTCCTTGCACTCGTGTTCTTGATCACCATCGTCCTGATGGCCGTGATCAGTCACTTCCGGCCGGCCAAGACCACCTACGAGCAAATCTACACCCAAGCCGTCGAAATCACCCCTTGGAAGCACGCCAAGGCGGTAGGCGCCGCCATCGCCATCGCAACCGTGAGCTTCTACGTCCTGCTGGCTCAGTGAGCGCCGTGGCGTAGGCATTCTTGCCTGCAGCGCCGACATTCCTGTCGGCGTTTTTGATCCTTGTCCCTCGCCAAAACTCGATAGCCGACCGAAAACAGACCGGACTCGTAAACGATCCGGTGTTCCTGGCGTGGTCGTGTGGAGTGTTCCCTACGATCCGGCCTTGGCTGCGAGGTGAGCAAGTATGAATTCAAGCACGAAGCCCTACGTTCGACCATGCGCAACATCGCCTTGGGCCCCGACTTGCCGTGCACACTAAGTTGTTGATTCTGCTCGACGACGAAGTTTTGGCTACACACAGCCGGACGAATCCGTCTTCAGAGCCGGAAGTAGGGACGGGTCCGCTACTTCCAAGTCTGATAGATGTCCGCTCAAACTGGCCGATAGGACCCTGCTAGTCGCGTGCTGTAGAGCCAGCCAAAGCATGGACCTAGAAGGACCCCGGCCCCACCGGAATCCACTTTGAGCTCGAGACCCAGATGGAGTACGAATCTCAATCCATCGCGGACATGAGCGAGACGCCCGACTTCCACGAAGCCGTTACGGCGTTTCAGGGAAAGCGCAAGCCGCACTACTCAGGGGCTGTGAAAAAATCGCCCGTTGAGCGCGAAAGACGGTCGAGGCATGCCTCGCCCCTACGGACGATCGTTTGTTTTCAACGACGTAGGGGCTTGGCATGCCAAGCCCGTCTTGCCGGAATTGGATCCCCGACATTTTTCACAGCCCCCAGACAAGCGCTAGTCTCAGCTTATCCTACGCCGCCTGAGCCGCCGCCGCCAAATCTGGCGGTCGTGCTTCCGGCTCACGAGCCCGTAGCAGCCGCAAACCATTGAAGATCACAATCAACGTCGCTCCCATATCCGCCGCCACCGCCATCCACAACGTCGCGATCCCCATCAGCGCCAGCGCCAGAAACACCGCCTTAAACACCAACGCAATCGCCACATTCTCTTTGATCACTCTCGACGCCCTTCGCGCATGCCGAATCAGAAACGGCAGATTCTCGAGTCGCGACGACATCAGCACAACGTGCGCCGTCTCGAGAGCGATGTCGGTCCCTTGGGCGCCAACGCCAATCCCGACCGACGCCGTCGCAATCGCCTGCGCGTCATTGACGCCGTCGCCGACCATCCCGACGCGACCGTAAGTTTCAAGTAGCCGCTCGACCTCCGCCGTTTTGTCCTCAGGAAGCAGCTCCGCCCGCACATTCTCGAGACCCACCGCCTCGGCGACCGCATGCGCGGTGAGCGAATTGTCCCCCGTCAGCATCACCAGCCGCTCTACCCCCAGTGCGCGAACCGCGCTGACCATCTCGCGCGCTTCCGGTCGAATCGGGTCGCTCAACTCGACTAAAGCCCACGCTTCAGAGCCCTGACCGCAAACCACAACCGTGCGCGCCGAGCCCTTGCTCTCCGCCAACGCCTCGCGAAGCTCATCAGACTCCGTGACGCGCTCGCTCATCATGCGGCTATTGCCGACCCAGAACGACTCCCCGCCGAAATCAGCCTCGGCGCCTTTGCCCTGGAGCGAGAGAAAACGCTCGACCGGCCGCGGGCTGACCCCTTGCTCGGCCGCATAGCTGACGATCGCCCGCGCCAGCGGGTGCTCGCTGTAGTGCTCCAGGCTCGCCAGCCGCTCGAGCGTTTCCTCCACGCTACGCCCTGCCAGGGCGCGGATCCTTTCGACCTTCGGCTCTCCTTCGGTCAAAACGCCGGTCTTGTCGAACGCCAGCACCCGCAGCCGCGCCGCCTCTTCGAGATAGGCTCCGCCCTTGATCAAGACCCCCCGCCGCGCGGCCGCCGCCACCGCCGCGACTATCGTGACGGGGGTCGAAATCACCAGCGCACAGGGACACGAGATCAACAGAATCAGCATCCCCTGATAGAACCAATGGCTCCACTCGCCGGCGAGAAACAGCGGCGGAATGACAATCGTCAACGCCGCCACCCCAAACATCGCCGGCGTGTAGTAGCGCGCGAACCGGTCCACGAACTGCTCCGACGCCGCGCGGTGATGCTGGCTCTCTTGGATCATGCGAACAATCCGCGCCAACCGCGAGTCAGACGCCGCCTTGGTCGTCTCAATCTCGAGCACTCCGTCGCCGTTGAGCGTTCCCGCAAACACCTCATCGCCGGCCGACTTCCAAATCGGAACCGGCTCGCCGGTCAGCATGGCTTCGTTGACGCCCGAGCTGCCGCCCGTCACCTTCCCGTCGCAGGGCACATGCTCGCCCGGCCTCACCCGCACGGTCGCCCCCGGCTCGACTCGATCGGCTGCCATCCGGTGCTCATGGTCCCCATGGACGACCGACGCCTCTTGCGGGGCCACCTCAATCAGACTGCGAACCGCATTCCGCGCCCTCGACATGCTCCAGTTCTCGAGCCGCCCGGCGATGGCGAACAGGAACGCCAACGTCGCGCCCTCGGCCCATTCCCCAAGCACGCAAGCGCCGATGATCGAGATCAGCACCAACGCATTCATGTCCGGCCGGAGAATCCTGAGCGACCCCAGCGCCTTCGGCACAAAGAAGTAGGAGCCACTCAAGATGGCGAGCACAAACGCCGCGATGGCCGAGGGCGGGGTAGGAAAGTGCTCATGCGCCAGGATCGCGATCCAAAAGCTACCCCCGGCGAGTCCTTGAACGAGCAGACCGAACAGCAGTGCGCCGCCGCTCACTCCCGCGAGGATAGACCGCCCGTGTAAGTCCCAAGAAGACTCCTGCTGAGCGTCCTCCGCCCAAAGCTCGCAACCCAGGCCCGTCTCCCCCACGGCGGCGGAAATCTGATCGGCGGACGTCTCATGCTGGTCGAACTCGACATCCATCTTGCCGTTGAAGACATCGAAGGTAAGTTTGGAAACCCCCGCTTCACCGTCAAGCCGGTTGCGGATCAGCGCCACTTCCTCGGCGCAATCAAGGCCTTGGACGCGAAACTCCGCCGAAGCTAGGGGCGTTGTCGCCACCCCCTTAGTGTACGGTCACGCGATGTAGCGCAGGCGCCCAGGCGTTCCGATCCGGCTTTCGAGCCGGGCCCCGGAGGGCCGTGAAGAAATGTCGATGCCAGGCCAAGAGCCTGTTGAGGCCCGCTTAGGGGGGCCCTGTCCGCTCTTCGGCCGGAGTCGACATTTTTCACGGCCCCTGGCGCGCGGCTCGAGGGCGGAATCCGCGATATCCTAGGAAGCGCCCCTCTGGTGTTCGAAAAAGCACCCGTTTCGCGCCCTGTTGGACCCCCTGTCATCGGAATTCAGTTGGATGAAGCCTCAGCCGCTCAATGCCGCCACTATCTTCGTCGCCTTCGGCGTGTCGATGATCTGGGGTGGAAACCTCGTCGCGCTCAAGCTCGGCATGGGGACGCTTCCACCGCTTTGGAGCGCGTTTTGGCGGGTGATCGCTGGGGTCGGCGTGGTGTCGTTCTGGGCCTGGACTCAGGGAGTCTCGCTGAAGCTCAAGCACCGGGAATCGGGGCCGATTCTTGCCCTGGGGGCGATGTTCGCGGTCCAGATTTGCTTTCTTAACCTAGGAGTCGACTTTACCTCCCCGGCCTACGCGGTGGTGCTGCTCAATGCGAACCCAGTCTTCACCAACCTGTTCGGGCACTTCGCGTCGTCGGAAGAAGATCTCAACCCGCGGCGCCTGGTGGGCCTGGCGTTGGCTTTTGCGGGAGTCTGCTTTGTCGCAATGGGAACTCCTGACGCGGGGCTTGCGCCGCGGCCGGGCGTGGGGAACGTCCTTATGATAGCTTCGTCGGCGCTACTGGCGATTCGGGTGATCTTCACGCGTCGACTGATCCAGGATGTCCACCCGCTCAAGCCGGTGGTCTGGCAGATGGGACTCAGCCTGCCGGTGTTTCTCGTCTTGGCGATGGTCCTAGAGCCTCCCCTTCTGAAACCCTTGGGTTGGGTTCCGGTGGCCGCGATCCTTTACCAAGGAGTCGCGGTCGCCGGACTGTGCTTTGTTGTCTGGACGACGCTGTTGCGCAAGCACAGTGCGAGTACGCTGTCGATGTTTGGGTTTAGCGTCCCGTTTTTTGGAGTGTTCTTGAGCGCGGTGATCTTCGGGGAAAGCCTCAGCGCGAACCTGCTCGCCGGAGCGGCATTGGTGACAGCTGGGATTCTGATTGTTACGCGACGACCCAAGCAGGCCGAAGGGGCGTTGAACGGCGCTGTGGACGGGACAGCTGAGCCGGTGCGGTCGCGGCTGTAGCCCGGACTTCTCAGCACCTGAGGGCGTAAGCACGCGAGAGGCCCGTCATTGCTTTGTTGCGCTCGATCACCATTGCTGTGCATGCTGGTTCGCCTCCGGCTCAACGTACTGTCGAGTACGCCTGCGCGTGCTGATCGTCGCGCGCCTCGCACTGACGGGCCTCTCGCGCACTTCCGCTCCCCACGTGGTGAGAAGTCCGGGCCGGAAGTCACCAGAATCAGGCCAATTACCTAATAGACGGGTTGCTGCTTTACGGGATAATCTGGCCAGGAGGGATGTCCCAGGCTCATGGCGAACTGGTTCAATGGCCAACGCGACGCTGAGCAGCGCGATCGAATAGAAGCGCTACTGGCGCTAGCCGAGCGCGTCACCGTGACCGTATCGCGTCACCAGGCGATTCGGGCGGTCGCGGAAGTCGGCGCAAAGGTCTGTGAGGTCGACAATTGCCACATTCTGTCGCTTGACTCCGCGGGCGAGCAGCTTCGCTACGCCGCCTCGAGCGGGGACCTGCCGCGGCATCCGAACCCGATGAGCGGCATTTCGGGCCCGGTTACATGCTTTCGAGGGCGCGAAACCACCGAGGCGTTCGACCCCAAGAACTGCCCTTTCCTCGATCAGGACATCGTCAAAGCCCGCGGCCAAATATCACTGCTCTACGAGCCGATCGAATCCGGCGGCGCTTGCCTAGGCGTAGTGGAATTCGAGCGCCTGTCGGGAAAGCGTAGTTTCTCCAACGAGGCGCGGATGATGGCGGGCCATATCGCCTCGATCGCAGCTCATGCCTTGCGGGTGAGCGACCAACGGGCGATGCAGGAGCAGATGCACCGCAACGAGAAAATGGCCGCCGTGACCGAGCTCGCGGGTGTGATGAGCCAGGAGCTAGCGGGCCCGTTCGCCGAGATCGCGCGGCTCTCCGGCCAAATTCCAAGGAGCGCGACCGGGCGTGATCTCGAGCGCCGCCTTGGGGAAGTCAACGAGATGCTCGGGCGGGCTAAGGACGCGCTCGACCGGCTCACCCGCTTCGTCTCTCCCAACTCGGGGTCGTCTGAAGAGGTGGACCTGAATTCCCTGCTCCGGAATCTGGCGGCCGACCAGATTTCGCGGGAAGGCAACGATGTCAAAGTCAAGTTGTCGCTAAGCAAACGTCCCATCACGGTCTTTGCTGACTCGACCCATTTGCGCCAAGTCTTCGAGATCTTGGCTCGTCATGCCGAGCATTTCCTTGACGGCGAGCGCGGGGCCTACCTACAGATCCATACGGCCGCGCAAGCCCGCTCAGCGCTGATCTCGATCGCGCCGCTGAGCGGTTCTGGGGACGGGCTTGGCAGCCCGAGCGCGAACTGGGAATCGCAGCTCGGTCTGACGATGTGCCAAGGTCTAATTGAGCGTGCCGGCGGGTCTCTGCGATTCGATCGCGGATCTGGCGCCGGCTTCCGGATCGAGGTCGAGTATCCGCTCCCGGAGAGCGACTGGCGGGGCGGCGAGACCTCAGAAACGACGCCGACAGAGTTTTCGCGAATTGGTCCCACGACCGTGCTGATCATCGACCCCGATACACGAGTGCAACAGGAGCTTGTTCGACAGCTCACCGATCACAGCTACCGGGCCGTACCGGTTTCAACCGCGGCCGAGGCGCTCGAGCTCTCGAGCCGAGTCGGTTTCGACTGGGTCTTTTGCGATCTTCAACTGCCGACCCTCGACGGCTTGCAGATGTATGAGCGAATGCACGATCAGGTCGAGCAGTTTGTGTTCCTGGCCGGCCAGCGATCGGCGGCGACGAACCCGGAGATTTTCGGATCGGTGACGCGGCAAGTTCTGCGGAAGCCGTTTACGCCGAAAGACCTCGAGTCTCTGCTCGAGCAATTGTTGCGGGCTTCGGCGACGCTCCATGGCGCTTAGAAGGGCGTTTAGCCCGCATTTCCACCCACGTGGGGAGCGAAAATGCGTGAGAGGCCCGTCAGTGCGAGGCGCGCGAAGGTTGGCGCCCAGGCTTGTCTGGATGTGAAGGGGCGTACTTGACTGTCCGTTGAGCACGACAAGCGAGCGCAACAAAGCAATGACGGGCCTATTGCGTGCTTTCGCCCGCCGGTGGCGAGAAATGCGGGTTAGGAGCCAGGCGTGCCTAAGTCGCGCGAGTTGATCTGGTTCGCGGTACAGAAGATTCCCGCAGGGAGCGTCGCGACCTACGGGGATGTCGCCGCGGTTGCGGGAGCCTCGAATCCTCGCTATGTCGCGCAAGCCCTCAAAGCCGCTCCGCCGGGGCTCGGTTTGCCCTGGCATCGAGTCGTAGCGGCCGGAGGAAGGATCGCACTGCCGGGGGAGGCAGGGGTGGAGCAACGCCTACGGCTCGAGGCCGAAGGAGTAACTTTCCGGGGGAAGCGAGTGAGAGTTGAAAAGCACAGGGCGACGCTGGCTGGTTAGCGGGGAGGGGAGGCCACGGGTTTACTCTCCTCGTCCAATTGTTCCGGCTTCACGGTTGAGGCTCCCGCGGCTACGGATTGACCCAATCGAGCCAGGTCGTCTACGTGGTCGTGTTCGGCTGAGCGCTCCTCGCCGCGGCGCTCGCGGGTCGTGGTTACGGTTGCCGCGGCGGCCAGGTAGAGCGCACCTCCGACCAGCGCCGATTGAGCCAGCCCGAAGTGAATCCCAAGGAACAAGGCGCCGACCGAACCCAGCACGTTGGCGGCCGCGTTGACGGCCCAGGCCCAGCAAACGGCGTTTGGGAGCTCTCGCTCGAGCCTGGCGATGCCCGACGGGAACGGGATGCCCATCAGAAACCCCGCCGGGAAGATCATGGCAGCTAGAACCGCGAACTTGACTGCGAGCGGCCGGCTCAGGGTGAGGTCTAAGACGCCCGGGGCGACGCCGACTAATACAGTGACGGCCGCGGCGGCGCCGGCCAACACAAGCTTGAGCCTGCGATCGTCGTCGGCCACGATTCGCTTGCTGAAGTAGCTCCCCAGGCTACTTGCAAGCAGCAACGAGAAGATCACGACGGTCAGAGCGTAGGTCGGCCGGCCAAGGAAGAAGACGATCCTCTGGGCGAGAGCGATCTCTACCAAGATGAAGGCGGCGCCGATCGAGAAGAAGAAGCCCAGACTTGTCCACAGCGCTTTGCCGCGCGGCAACTGCTCTTTCAGCAGGACCGGCGGCAACGCCATGACCGCGATCACTCCAACGATCGCGATTCCGAGCGACGCCAACAGCAGCATCAGGCCGAGGTTGATTTGGATCTCGGCGTTCCCTGGCGACTTCAGCGCCTCGATGAGCTTGGTCAGCGGAATCGTGTAGAAGAAGAACGGCCGGTTGTCGGTCGCCGGCGAGATGTCGAACGGATACCCCGCAATAAAAAGCTCCGGATCGGTAGCCCGCAGTAAATCCGTAAACGGATTGGCATGATCCCGATCCGGAGCATAAACCACGCCGATGTCAGCGCGATCGACCAGGTCGTGCGCCGCGGCGAGTTCTAAGGGGGAAAACGGTGTTCGCTTGATGAGAATCGTGTCTTGAGCGCCCCATCCATCGAGGGCCGCCTCGTTCTCACGAGCGATGAAAATGTGTTGACCGGGGTTGTTGACTCCCAAGTCCGCCAGCGCGGCCATCGCGATCGACACGACGCGCAAGGACTCGCGAGGTTCGGCGAACTCCCAACGGGAGACTGACAATAGTCCGTCGTCGCTGAGCCGTTTCAAGAAGTCGCTGAAAGCCTCGGTGGTGTAGAGATGGTTCTCGGCTAGTGCGTAGGCGCCGGCCGCGGTGGAGGCCCAGCTGTCGACGAGCGTCATCTGGATGACGTCGTAGCTCTCTTTCGAGCGGCGAGCGAAGGTGCGGCCGTCCTCGACGACCGTGCGAACTTCGGGGCGGAAGTACAAGCCACGGCTCGCCTCGGCATAGGCGCCTTTCATGATGTCTTCGACAATGATCGGGTTGATGTCGACGGCAGTCACGTCCTTGCTGCCGCCTGCAATGGCGCGAGCCACATCACGTCCGCCGCCGGCGCCGATGATCATGGTCTTGGCGTTCGGGTGAACCGAATACGGCAAGCTTGAGCCTTCGAGCAAGAGGGTGTCGAGGCGTGGATCATCCGGGTCGTCGAAAGAAAAGTCAGCGATCGCCGTGTTGGCGCCCGAATCGATCAGAATCATCGGACCGCCATTCATCTGGCCGACGCTGACACGAGAGAAGGAGTTCCACAGGCGGATCTTCCCCCCAGCGGAAGGCTCGTTTGACGGGCTAACTGCTTGGCTTGCTTGGCTTTAACACGTTTGGGGGGCGCTTTTAGTGTACCCATGTATTATGCTATTGTATCGTTTATTCATTGTGTTGTTTGTGATATAATATACCCATGTATGTTGAGTCCGTCCCCAATCGCAACTCGCCGCCCGCCGTCTTGCTGCGCGAATCCTTCCGCCAAAACGGCAGAGTCAAAAAACGCACCCTCGCCAACCTCTCCTGCTGGCGCCCCGTCCGCGTCGAGGCCCTCCGGCGCGCCCTCCGCGGCGAGTTCGATCAGCTTCCCGCCACTCCCGTCTGCGGCCCCGTCTTTGGCCTGCTCTTCGCGCTCAAGCAACTCGCCGATGAGCTGGGCCTGACCGCCGCGCTGGGTCGAACGCGGGCCGCCAAACTCGCCTTGTTCCTGGTGCTGGCGCGCCTGGCCCACCAAGGATCGCGGCTCTCGGCCGTGCGCTGGGCCGCCGATCAGGCCGTCGCAGAAGTGCTGGGTCTGGGCGCCTTCGACGAAGACGACCTCTACGCCGCCCTCGATGATCTGAGCGCCCGCCAAGTGAAGATCGAGCAAGCGCTATACCGCCACTACCTCGAGCGCCGCGGAGCCCCGCCCAGCTTGCTGCTCTACGACGTCACCAGCTCGTACTTCGAAGGCCTGCACAACGCGTTGGGCGAGTACGGCTACAATCGCGACGGCAAGCGCGGCAAGAAGCAAATTGTGATCGGACTGCTGGCCGATGACCAGGGCGAGCCGCTGGCGGTGCGGGTGTTTGCCGGCAACCGCAACGATCCGACGACCGTGCCGGATCAGATCCGCATCGTCAAAGAGCAGTTCGGAGTCGAGGAGTTGGTCTTCGTCGGCGACCGCGGGATGGTCAAGAGCAAGGGCAAGCAGGCGCTGGGGGAGGCCGGGCTGCGCTACATCACGGCGCTGACCGATCCCCAGATTCGGCGGCGCTTGAGCGAAGGGGTGCTGCAACTGGAGCTGTTCGCTGAACAAGTCTGCGAGGTCGAAGCCGACGGCGTGCGCTATGTGCTGCGCCTCAACGAGTCCGAAGCCAAACGGCAACGGCAGCGGCTCGAGGACAAGCTGGCCAAGCTGGGAGGCAAGCTCGACCGACGCAACCAGAAAGTCACGGCCTCTTCCCGTTGCGAGCCCGCGGCCGGACTGCGCCAGCTCAAGCCCTGGCTGGCGCGTCACAAGCTGACAGAATTGGTCGAGTTGCGCTTGCAGGGACGTACGCTGGTCGTCGAGCGCCAGCAGGCGGCGATCGAGCAGGCGCTGGAGTTGGCGGGCTGTTACGTGGTCGTGACCGATGTCGCCTCCGAGCGCATGAGCGGCCAAAGAGTGCACGACCATTACGTGAGCCTGCAGCGGGTGGAGCGCGACTTTCGGCAGCTGAAGACGGGCTTGCTCGAGGTGCGGCCGATCTTCGTGCGCAAAGAAAGCCGCACCCGAGGACATGTGTTGTGCAGCATGCTGGCGTTGAAGCTGAGCCGCGAATTGGAACGGCGGATACAAGCGGCGTTTGGCACGACCGACGACGACCCGCACGCGATCACCTTGCCGGACGCGCTGGCGGCGTTGGGGCGACTGTGTCTATTGGAATATCGAGTGGATGAGCAGACCAGCGTCACACGGCTGCCGATTCCCGACGCCCGCCAAACAGAAATCCTCAATGCGTTGGGGGTTTCGCTGCCGCACAAGTAACCTGTAGACAGACGCCGATCGCCCGATCCATCCCATAACCGACGCGAATTCAGGAAGTTGGCGGCGAAACTCTGCTCGCTGGCGGGGGGAAGATCCGACAGACCTTGCCGCGAAAACGGTAGGGAGCGCTCACGGTCCGTGGCGGCTGGCGAACTCACCGGCACTTGCCATCGCGCTGCCCAATGCCTACTTCGACTCGCTCGGGCTTCCGAGATTGACGGTTCGCTAAAGGCTCAACCCGCCGAACCGCCGTATACGGACCCGCATGTCCGGTGGTGTGGGAGGGGTGGGAGCGCGAGGTCTCCCCCTATCCCGATTTCACCTTGCACGGGTGAATCGACCCCGTGGAACCCCGAGATCAGGTTTGACGACACCTTGCCGTCTGCCTGGAGCACAGTCACGCGACAAGAAACCTTGCAGCACAGCTGCAAGGCGGCACGGCACAGCCGTGCGCCACGTCAATTTGTCCGGACCGGGTCGGCGGGGCGGTTGGGGAACGGTCTGGGATTTTCGCGGACCATTTTGAGGATCTCAGCGATGCCGCGTTCGAGTTGCGGGTCGCGGCCGGCGATGACCGACTCGGCGTCGTTGTCGACTTCGATGTCGGGGTCGACGCCGTAGCCTTCGATGATCCAGTCGCCGGTGATGGAGTTGGTGGCGAATTCGGGGACGCGCACGACTCCGCCGTCGACGAGAGTGCCGCGGTTGGTGATGCCGATGACGCCGCCCCAGGTGCGTTTGCCGATGAGCGGGCCGAGGCCGGCTTCGCGGAAGCGCGCGGGGAAGATGTCGCCGTCTGACGCCGAGTTTTCGCTGATCAGGCAGACGAGATGGCCGTGGTAGGCGTCGCTGGGGTAGGTGGAAACGTGGTCGTTGGTTCGCGAAAACCGCGTCCCGAGGACGCTGCGGCGGAGGCGTTCGATGAGCATTTGCGAAACGTTGCCGCCGCCGTTGCCGCGCACGTCGATGACGAGGCCCTCTTTCCGGATCTGCGGGAAGTACCACTTGATGAATTCGCGGATGCCATTAGAGCCCATGTCGGGGACGTGCAGGTAGCCGATGCGGCCATCGGTCGCCTCGTCAACCTTCTTGCGGTTGCCTTCGACCCAGTTGAGGTAGCGGAGGTTCGATTCGTCGGTGATGGGCTTGAATTCGATGGTGCGGGCGCCGTCGGGGGTGGGTTGGTCGTTCAGGGTCAGCTCGACGGGGCGGTCGGCCTTGTTGAGGAGCAGGCGGTAGGGGTTGTCGGTGGCGGCAAGTTCTTCGCCGTCGATGGCGAGGATGTAGTCGCCGATGTTGGCGTCGACGCCGATTTCGCGCAAGGGGGCGCGGTAAATTTCTTCTTCGTTTTGACCCGCCAGGATGCTTGCGATCTTATAGCGTCGCGCCCCGTGATCGAGTTGGAATTCGGCGCCGGGGAGGGCGACTTTAGGCCGGTCGGGAGTTTCCCATTCGCCGCCTTCAATGTATGCGTGGCCGACGTTGAGCTCGCTAATCATTTCGCCGATGACGTAGTTGAGGTCGGAGCGGTGGGAGACATCGTCGAGCCAGGGGAGGTACTGTTCGCGAAGCGCCTCCCAGTCGTAGCCGTGCAGGTTCTTGACGTAGAAGAAATCGCGGTAACGGCGCCAGACTTCTTCGAAGATTTGGCGCCACTCGGCCGGCGGATCGCGGTCGACCATCAGGCCTTTGGTTGAAACGGACTTTTTGGTCTCTTTTGTGTCGGCTTTGACGTCGTAGCGGGCGAAGGCGCCTTCGGAGCGAACCAGGATCGTCTTGCCGTCGGCCGAAAGCGCGTAGGCGCCGGCGTCTTCGAGGACGGTCTTGGCTTCGCGGTCTTCGAGAGAGAAGATTTGGAGCGAGGGTTTGGAGCTCGCCTCGCGGCCGTAGTAGAACGGCGTGGTGCGGACGTAGATCAGGTTGCCGTCCACAGCGGATAGGCCTGCGAGGTTATCGGCTTCGATGGGAGCGCGGGCGGTGCGGTCGGAGAGACCGTCGAAGTCGATCTCGAAGGGCGGCTTGTCCTTGGCGTCCTTTTTGTCCTCGTCGCTTGAGTCCTCTTCCTCGTTTGATTCAACCTCGTCGCTCTCCGGCGGGAAGGGGTGGGCGACGTCTTTGCGAAGTGCGAGGGCGAAGATTCCGGTCTGGCGGTCGGTGGCGAAGTTCCACTCGGTGTTGGAGATCTGGGGGGCGAACTGGCGGTCGCTGAAATAGAAGAGATAATCGCCCTTGGGGCCCCAGGTTGGGTTCCACTCGTCGAACATCTCGCCGGTGACCTGGCGGGTCTCGGCGTCGGAGGCGCTCCAGATGAAGAGTGCGCGGGTGCGTTCGGAAACGTTCATGGCGAATGCGAGGTGGCCTCCATGGGGTGACCAACGGTAGTCGCGAAGCTGGCTGTAGGAGTCGTCGGCGATCTCTTGGGACTGTTTGGTCTCGACTTCGATGATGTAGAGTTTGCCGTTTTTGTCGGAGATGGCAATGCGTTTGCCGTCGGGCGACCATTTGGGGACATACCTCATGACGGCGCCGTCGGTCGTGATGCGTTCGGGTTTGCCGGAGCCGTCTTGGCCGATCAGATAAAGCTCGTCTTCGCCCGACATGTCGGAGACGAAGGCGATCGTCTTGCCGTCGGGAGACCAGCGAGCCCATTTGTCGTGAGCGTTCGAGGAGTTGGTGAGATTGCGGGTCGGGCCCTTTTCGATCGGCGCGGTGAAGATGTCGCCGCGAGCGGTGAACAGCGCCCGTTCGCCTTTCGGGCTCAGCTCCCAGTCGCTGATTTGTTTCTCGGCTGAGATGCGGCCCGGGCGTTTGTGGATGCCGTCGCCGGGGACACGGATTGAAACCGGGACCGTTTTGCCGTTGCGGACGTCGAGGATTTCGAGCTCGCCGTTGGACTCGTAGACAATGCGGCGGTCGCCGTCGGAGCTGGGCCAGCGAACATCCCACTTCGAACTGGTTGTAACTTGCTTGGTCTTTTTGGTTCTAACCTCGTAGCGGTATATGTTCAGAGTGCCGTCGCGGTCGGAGGCGTAATAGGCGGCGTCGGCGAGCCACATCGGGTCGCGGTCACTGCGGGGGTGGTCGGTGACGCGAGTGGTTTCGTTCGTGTCGAGGTGGAAGATGTAGAGGTCTTGGGCCCAGCCGCCTTGATAGCGCTTCCAGGCGCGGAAGTCGCGCCACAGGGGCGAGTAGAGGACCGACTTACCGTCGGGCGAGAGATCGCCGGCGCCGGCGACGGGCATGGGGAGCGGGGTGGGCAGTCCGCCCGAGGTCGAGACGGTGTAGAGGCGGCCGTCCTTTTGGCCCCAGTACTCGCGGGTGGAGCGGAAAAGGATGGAGGCGCCGTCGCCGGTCCAGCCGTAGACCATGTTGTCGTAGCCCCAGCGCGGGGCGAGCGGGCCGCGGGCGGGGTAGTAGGTGAGCTGTTTCGGAGCCCCGCCCGCGGCGGGCATGACGTAGACCTGCTCGTCTCCGTCGTATTGGCCGGTGAAGGCGATCTGTGTGCCGTCGGGGGAGAATTTCGGGAACAGCTCGAGGCCAGGGTGGGCGGTGAGGCGGGTGGCGGTTCCGCCGGAAGTTGGGGAGGCCCAGAGGTCGCCGGCATAGACGAAGACCAGGCGGTCGCCGTGAATGTCGGGGAAGCGCAGGAGCTTGGTTTGGGCGGAGGCGCCGGCGAGGACAAGGAGGGCGGTGAAGAACCAGGTGAGTCGGGCCATGGGTAGTCGCGGGCGTAGCACGCTACGCCCCTACTTAGCGTACCGAGAGGGCTTGACGCCTTTCTCGAATTCGCCGAAGCCGAAGAAGATCGGGTCGTAGTCGCCGATGATGTCGACGTTGGCGCGTTCGGGGATGTCTAACTGAAGGCCCCAATAGGCGGCGTTGACGATCATGCGGCGAAGGTCCTCGTTCAACAGATCGACGGAGGCGCCCATGGTGGTGGTGAAGATGCGGTTGGTTTTGCCGGCTTCGTTTAAGTAGTGGCGCACCCAGGCGACGGGCATCAGCGACTTGTCGAGCTTGGGCGGGTCGGTGGGCTTGAGGCCGGTCGTCACCATGCCGTGCATCAGGACCTTGGCGTCTGACGGCAGGTTGACGACTTCGTAGACGTCGGTGGGACCGTAGACGTCTTGGACCCCGCGTAGGATCGGGTGGTTCTTGTTCATCCCGTCGATCAGGCCTCGGGTTCCTTCGACTTTATGTTTGCCGTGGTGGCGGACCCAGGTTTCGCCGAGCACTTGTTGCCCGAAGCCGCCGGGCCAGTCGGCGGCGCGGAAGTGGTACTTGGCGTAGGGGCTCTTGGGGTCGCGGGTGTAGTTGAACGGGTGGGTAGCGGTCCTCAGGGCGATGATGGGGCCGCCCTTAAGGTAGTAGTCGGCGAAGTGTTTCATCTGCTCGTCGGGGAGCTCGCGGAAGCGGGTAAAGAGGACGAGCAGGTCGGCCGAGTCAAGCGCGGCCATGTTGGGGATGTTGGTCTGGACGTCAGGGTTGATTTCACCGGTATCGGGGTCAATGGCGAACAGGACGGTGCACTTGAAGCCGTGGCGTTCGGCCAGGAGCCGCGCCATCATCGGCATGCCTTCTTCGGAGCGGTACTCTTCGTCGCCGGTCATGAAGACGATGTGCTTACCGACGCCGGGACCGGCCTTGCCTTCGTAGACGACCCAGTCGTCAGCGGCGACGGGTGCGCAGAGGATGGAGAGGGCTAGAACGAGTTGGGCGATTTTCACGATTCTTATCGTATGCGATAGGCAGCGCTGGCTGTGAGGCGTCTTCTCCGAGCACCCTGCGCGAGCAGCGATTTTCGAGGCCCCAATAATTAGACGAGGTTCGAATCAGCGGAAGCGGAAGTCGAGCTGGAAGCCGTAGAGCCAGGGCATTCGCGGGTCGACGCCCTCGGCGGCAAGCTTGGCGGGCAGATTCTCATAGTGTCGACGCAAACGCTCGGCATGGGGCGGATTGTAAAAGGTGACCACAACCGTGTCGTCCCGCACTCTCACGTCGCCGTCGAGCCCCTGCAAGACACGCCGTCCAAACTGCCCAGCTTCCCAGTGCTCGAAGGGGTCGCCGAGGCGTTTGCGCAGTTGATCAACCGCCGCCTGGGCCACCAGCGCCAAGCTCATCTGCGCGTAAGGAACGTTGAGATTGGTCGTGCCGGCGCGCTTCCAGCCCAGCGCCTGATAGGCGTTGAAGAACTCTTCGATGCGCCAGCGCTGGGGGTAATCGCGGCAAAGCTGATCGAGCTCGTCGCTGTCACGAGTCGACAGAAACGCCGAGTACTGATAGGGCGGGCGCTCGCCGAGGCGTTGCACGATCTGCTGCAGGGGAGCGTCGGAATGGCGCAGGCGATAGGGCAAACGGCCGCTCGCCAGGCCGGGCCAATGCGTGCGAAACGCAGCGTCGGGCAAGGCGGCGAGCTTCGCCTGCAAGGCCTGCGTGCGCGCCATCGGACACAGCAGATCAAAGCCCGGACGGTCGTAGACTGTTTGAAACAATTCGGCGCTGAAGTGCTCAGCATCGGCCAGCAGCAGCACCGCCTCCGAAGCCGGCGTCAGCATCTCGTCGAGCATCTCGAGCAAGTCGGGAGTGGCTTGCGCGACGCTGCGCGAGGAGCTGGCAAGGGTCATCGCAAGCGGCTGTTGGGTGTCGACGTCGAAGCCGAAAAATGTCTGCAAAGCCTTGACGGGAATTTGCCCGGGGCTCAGCACGCGGCGGCGCATCTGGCGCTGGGAATAGCTGCGCAGGCGGTGCGGATCCAGCGCCACCAGGCGGGGATCGAAGTGTCCGGCTGCGCGGCGCAAGCGTCCCAACTCGATCTGCATCTGGCGGCTGTGTTGGACCGTCAGCGGCTCGAGCAGCTTGTGGACGGCCTGATCGCTCGCCACAAAAGGCAGTCCGTTGGCCAGCTCAAAACCCTTCTGGGAAAGCGACCGGCTGCGCCTGACGCCGCTGACTCCGAGGGCGGCTTCGTGGACCATTTGCAGCGCCAGGCGAGGTTCGACGCGCGCCGACTCGCGGCGCTGAAGCCGCACAACAGGTCCCACGTGCCGAGCCGAAGATGCTCGGCCAACAGCAGCCAGACGCCGACCATCGTGCCCGAGACCTTCTGCGCCAGCAGCTCACGCACGCCGCGCTCGACGCTGAGCGGGTCGGCTGGCTCGCTGCGTCGGACCAACGCCGTGCGCTGCGTGCCGACTTGCTGCGGCTCAGCCAGCGGCCGGAAGGCGTGGAGTTTTTTTTTGTAGGCCGAACTCGGCAACGACGCGTTCGACGCTGCGTTTGGAGATCTTCCAGCCCGCCTGAGTCAGCTTTTGGGAGATCACGGCGGCCGACGCGTCAGGATCGAGAAAGCGTTGACGAACGACCAGCTGGACCAACTGCGGGGTGCGGCGATAGTTGGTCTTGGGGCCGCGCTTGGCGCTCTCGAGAGCAGCGCCGCCGCCTTGACGATAAGCCTTGAGCAGCTGGTAGTAGCGTTGCTTGGAGTAGCCGTACTTGCGGGCCGCGGCGGTGGCGCCGAGACCGTTGCAATGGCCTTCGAGCAGCATGGCAAGCTTGCGTGTGACTTGATCATCAGCGGCCACGGGCAGCTCGCCGGCCGGTCCGGAAAGGACCTCGCGGTGGGGATCGAACTCGATCATAGGGGGAACCTCCTGAAGACGACGGTAGCAAGAAGCGGGGCCGAAGGGCAAATAAACTATGGCGGTACCGAGTCGAGGAAAGAACAGACGGCCAAGCGGTGCAATTCCAGTGAAGAGCGATTGGGCTGGCATACTAGCGTCAACCGGGCGTGTCAGGCGGAAGGTCTCGGCGACCATTAAGCGCCATAGTTTATTTACCTACAAACCGCCCCGGCCAAAGCTTTTCCCAGCCAAACTCGGCCCTCGACCCCCGCCTCTGTAAAATCAAATCAGCCCGGGAAATCGCTCACGCTGAGTGCTCGGAATGCCTGGTGTGGTAAACCGTAATGCGTGCCGGAGCTGCCGGACATCACGATCTACATTGAGGCGCTCGAGAAGCGTGTTCTCGGTCAACGGCTGGAGGGGGTGCGCGTGACGAGTCCGTTTTTGTTGCGGACGGCGGATCCGCCGTTGCAAGAAGTCTACGGTAAGAGTGTGACCGGGCTGAGGCGAATTGGGAAGCGGATTGCGATTGGCCTGGAAGATGAGCTGTGGCTGGTGCTGCATCTGATGATCGCCGGTCGACTGCACTGGAAGGAGCGGGGGGCCAAGCTCCCGGGGCGGCGGGGGCTGGCGGCGTTTGATTTCGACAATGGGTCGCTGACGCTGACCGAGGCAGGGACGAAGAAGCGGGCCTCGTTGCACGTGTTGCGCGGCGAGGAAGGGTTGCGGGAGCTCGATCCTGGGGGTTTAGAGGTGCTTGAGGCGGACTATGGGGCCTTTGCACGGACGCTCACGGCTCGCAATCACACGTTAAAGCGTGCGTTGACCGATCCGCATTTGTTCAGCGGGATTGGGAATGCGTACTCGGATGAGATTCTGTTTGCGGCGCGGATGTCGCCGGTGAAGCTGACGCAGAAGCTTGCTGATGATGAGGTTCGCGCGCTGTTCGAGGCTTCGAGGACGGTGCTCGGGGATTGGGTGGAGCGCTTGCGCGGGGAGGCGGGGGACGGCTTTCCTGAGAAGGTGACGGCGTTTCGGCCGGAGATGGCGATGCATGGCCGCTATGGGAAGCCTTGCCCGGAGTGTGGAAGTCCGGTGCAGCGGATTCGCTATGCCGACAACGAGACGAACTACTGCTCGAAGTGCCAGACGGGCGGGAAACTGCTGGCGGACAGGTCGCTTTCGCGGTTGATGAAGAAGGACTGGCCGAGGACGTTGGAGGAGTTGGAGGCGCGGCGGGCGTAGCACGCTACGCCCCTACGGGAAACCTGTTCGCTTTCTTTTCTTGTAGGGGCGTAGCGTGCTACGCCCGCGCCCGGCTTAGGGTTTGCGTTCGTCCCAGGGCTTGTAGGCGGTGTCTTTCAAGAAAACCACGAGATCGAGGAGGTCTTGGCGTGTTAGCTGTTCGTCGAGGCCCGAAGGCATGACCGATACCGTGCCCGGACGAACTTCCTCAATGTCGACGTTGGCGATTCGGACGCGTTCATCGGCGCTGGTCGCTAATAGGATGTGTGTGTCTGATTCTTCGAGGGTGACGCCGCTGTGGAGGTCGTCCGCCGTCGCTACGACGATCGGTTCGAAGCTCCGGACGAAGCTTAGGCTGGGGTAGACGATCGATTCGAGAAGGTCGCGTTCGGTGCGGGTGCGGCCGATGCGGCTCAGGTCGGGGCCGACCGCGCCCCCTTGGTAGCCGATGCGGTGGCAGGCCGAGCAGGCCGCCTGGTGGCTGTTGAAGACGGCCTGGCCGCGTCGGATGTCGGCGCCCTCGAGCGAGCTGAGGAGGTCGTCGATCTTGCGCCGCTGCGAGTCGCGGTCGACTTCCCCATCGGCTAGGAGCTTGCGGGCTTGCTCGCGTACTTGTTCGGGGTATGCCTCGGTGACGGACTCCACGATGTCGGCGCGCAGGTTGAGGCCTGTGCCCTCGACGGTCTCAAGCATGTGAAGTCCAAGCTCAGCGCTGGAGCCGTGGCGAAAGGCTTCGACTAGATACGGAAGTTCCATCGGGCCGGCCTGGCCGAGAGAGTCGATGAGCTTTGTGAGCTGTTGTTCGGAAAGCGGCGCTTGGCTCAATGCTCTGGCGGCAGGGCCGCGGACCTCGACTGGCTGGTCGGCGGAGACGTTCGCGGCGAGGAAGTCGAATAGCGCTCGGTCGACTTTGTCGAGGCTCTCGATCGAAGCTTCCCCGGCTGCGGCGCGGACGGTGTCGGGCGCCTTGTCGTCGCGGGCAACTTGGATGAGCGCGGAATCCAGATGCGGGTCGCCGGCTTCGGGGCGGGGCAGGTTCCCAGCGGCGTCTACCGCGGCCGCGGTTAGGTCGGGTGAACCTGATGTGAGTGCGTTGACCAAGGCTTCCGACCAGCCTTTGGGCGTTTCGTCGACGGGGGCGGCCGCCATGGCCTGAACGGCGCTGACGTGTCCGGTCGCGGCCGCGCGGGCGAGCATCTGCTGAATGGTCGGATGGCCGGTGAAGCGCTGAATCTGCTTGAGGGTCCCTGGCTGATCGAGCCGATCACGGAAATAGCCGGCGAGGGCGCCACCCCATTCCGGGTGTTGGCCCGCGATCCATGCGGCGGTTTCGGCTAGCAAAGCGTGATTCGACGACAGGAGCGGGACGACTGTTTGTGGTCCGAGGGACTTTGTCTCCATCTGGTCGAGGGCGATAAGCGATGCGCGGCGGATCTGGGCGGAAGCGGATTTCAATCCTTGGCGTGTGGCGGTAGGATCGGCGATTTCGATCAGCGCATAGGTGAGCGAATGGAGCAGGGCTGGGTCGTCGGTCTCAGCGACTTCGTTGAGTAGATCAGGCACGGTGGCGCTGTCTCCGAATCTGCCAAGCGCTTCGGCGGCGACGCGCTGAATAGCGGGCGAACCGGTACGGAGCTGCTTCAACGTAGGCTCCAGGGCAGCGCGGTCGTGCCATACGCTCGCTGAATGGAGCGCCGTATGGCGGACGGTTTCGTCGAGGTCGTTGAGGGCCGCCCGCACGGCTTCGCGGGCCTTGTCGCCAGGGATTTGGGTCAAAGCCCAAACGGCGTTTCGGCGGGCGCGGGCTGACCCTTCGAGATCGCGCAATGCGTCGACCCCGACGCGGGCGCCGAGCCGGGTTGCGCGGCTTCTTACGGCGGGGCGGTTGTCGTCGAGTAAGGCCACGAGCTGGGCCGGCGAAAGCTCGCTCCAGTCGAGCTCTTCGCCGCGGGGGTTTTCGACGCGGGCAGCGTCTTTACGGCGGACGCGGTAGATCGCGCCCAAGACTTCGGGCTTTGATAGCTGCGAAGTCGGGCAGCAGATCTTGTACCAAGCGCCCGTATCGACGACGAGGATGCTGCCGTCGGCGTCTTGCATCACGTCGGTCGGATGGAAGTCGAAGCTGTCGGACGTCAGAAAATCGGACTCCTCGGTCTGGAATGTGGCGCCTTGGGGCGTTAACTTGTGGCGGGTGACCTTGTGCATGTTGAAAAGGCTCACGAGCAGGTCGCCTGACTCGGACTCGCGCGTAAGCCCGACGGGGACGGTGGCGTCCATCTGCGTCATCACCGTGTTAAAGCCGCCGGTCATCGGGTGGCTGTCGGTGACGCCGTGGATTTTGCCGTAGACTCCGCCGTAGAGGGCGTGCAGTAATCCGTCGCGGCGGCCGAGCTTGGGATGTTCGACGAAAGTGGAGGTGAGGAAGCGTTCCCCTTCGGGTGAAAACGCCACTTCGATGGGGTTGTCCATGCCGCCGGCCATCACCGATTCAATGGGGCCGCCCTCGGGCCTGCGGCGGAAGATGTGCGCCGCGCGCGTGATGAGCGGTGAGCGTCCGGGGCGCTCGTAGGTCTGCTCGGCGAAGGCGCCCTTAGTCCAGTAGATCCAGCCGTCGGGTCCGAGGTAGGGACCGTGGAGGTCATTCGCGCAGCCGGTGAGTGTCTTCGCGTCGAACCACACTTCGCGCTGGTCGGCGACGCCGTCGTCGTCGCTGTCGGTTAGCTTCCAAATTTGCGGGGGCGCCGCGACGTAGACCGAGCCGTCGTGCCAGAGGACGCCTTCGGGCAGCATCATCTTATCGGCGAACACGGTCCGGCTGTCGTAGGTTCCGTCGCCGTCGATGTCCTCTAGCCGGAGGATGCTGTGGGGGCGGTCGATGAGCTGTTGCTCGACGCGGTCGTTCGAGCCGGACGACTCGGCGACGTAGAGATGGCCTTGGTCGTCGTCGTCGATGATCATCGGCCGCTCGACCAAGGGAGGGCCGGCGACCATTTCGACTTCGTAGCCGTCGGGGACCCAGAGGGCGCCGTTGGGCTCGGGCCCGGTGCAGGCTGCGAGCGCGATAGCCATGATTGCCAAGCTTGTGCGGGTCGCCATGGGGTTCGCCGGGATCGTACCATACGCGCTGACGGCGCCGCCGCGTTTTCGGACCCGCCTGCGTGAGCGGGCGGTCTTCCAGCAAGTGCAGCGGGAAGACACCCCGCTGACGCAGGGTGCTCCGATTATGCAGACCTTACTCGAGCTTTTCGGCCGCATGGAAGCTTTTGGCGGTCGCGAGGCCGTGCGGCATTGGGATGGGTATCGGCTTAGGAAGTGGTCGTACAAGCAACTTGTTGACGCGACCCATGCGGCGGCCGCGCGATTGGACGAAGCCGGAGTCGGACCGGGCGAGCGAGTTCTTCTCTGGGCCGAAAATTCGCCGGAGTGGATCGCTTGGTTTTGGGCGTGCGTGTTGCGTGGCGTCGCGGTCGTGCCGGTCGACTTTCGCTCCTCGGCTGAGTTGGCGAATCGAATCTTGGCGGACGTCGGGGCCCGTGTCGCGCTTTGTGGGGCGGACGTCGATCGCGCGGCGATCGTTGGCGCACCGGTCTGGCGCTTGGACGAGGCGTTGGCGGCCGGTTCGCGGGTTGATCCGGTCGAGGCGGAGGAGGACGATATTGTCGAGATCGTCTACACGTCGGGTTCGACTGGGGAGCCCAAGGGCATTGCGCATCGCCACCGCAACATTTGTGCGAATCTGACCGGGATCGACCGCGAGATCACTCGCTTTCGGGCGCTTGCCCGACCCTTTCAACCGATACGGATGCTCGACCTGCTGCCGCTGAGTCATCTGTTTGGCCAAAGCATGGGGATCTACATTCCGGTGCTGCTGGGGGGGGCGGTCGTTTTCTCATCGAAGCTTGGCGCGTCGTCGGTGCTCGACGTGATTCGGCGCAACCGCGTCTCGGTCTTGGCGGCGGTCCCGCAGATGCTCGCCAACTTGCGGCAGGAGGTTGAGCGAAGCTTGCCGGCGCCTCCAGGGCCGCCCCGATTCAAAGGCCTGTGGGCGGTCCCGGAAACGTGGTGGCGCTATCGCGGGATCCACCGCAGGACGGGTTGGAAGTTCTGGGCGGCCGTGGTCGGCGGGGCGTTGCTTGACGAAGACCTCGAGCGTTTTTGGAAGCGCACCGGTTTTGGGGTCGTCCAAGGATATGGCCTGACCGAGGCCAGCCCCGTTGTCGCGCTGAACCATCCCTTTTCGTCAACCAGCGGCTCGCTCGGCAAGCCGTTGCCGGGGCAAGAGGTCAAGATTGCCGACGACGGCGAGATCCTCGTGCGCGGGCCGAGCGTTGCGCAGTACTACGGTGACCAGCCAGAGTCATCGTCGACCCGATTTCGCGACGGCTGGCTGCACACCGGTGACCTCGGCGAGTTCGACTCGAAAGGGCGCCTGCTTTACCGAGGTCGCAAAGGCGACTTGATCGTCCGAGCCGATGGCATGAACGTCCACCCGCAAGACATTGAGGCGGTGTTGCGGCGGACCTCTGGAGTGCGAGATTGCGCGGTTGTTGGAGTGCGGCGTGAGGGCGGGGAGCGGGTTCATGCCGCGGTCGTGCTTGAGGGAGCGGCCGATCTAGCGCAAGTCGTCGAACAGGCCAACGCTACGCTCGAGTCCCACCAGCGCATTCAGGAGTCGTCGGCCTGGGAGGAAGAAGACCTGCCGCGCACGGCCTCGACGATGAAGATCCGCCGGGGCGAGCTGGCGCGGCTGATCGTTGAAGGGGATTCGGGTGCGCCGAAGACCCCGGCCTCGGAGGGCGGCGACCTCGGGCTTTCTTCGCTTGAACGGGTCGAGTTGCTTTCGCAGCTTGAAGAACGCCTGGGAACCGAGATCGACGAGGCGCGTTTCTCCGCGGTGTCGACGCAGGCGGATCTCGATCGTTTGATCGACGAGACTCGCTCGGGGACGGCCCCTGGTCCGACTCGTATGCGGACGTTTCCGAGATGGGCGCTCGAACCCCGCTGGACGGTTAGCGCACCCGTTCGTTGGGCGCGAAGGGCGCTAACGACCCTCGTTTTCATGCCCTTGGCTCGGCGCTATCTGAAATTCACGATCAGCGGCAGCGAGCGTCTGGCGCAGCTCGACTCGCCGGTCGTCTTTGCGGCGAACCATTCCAGCCACCTCGACACGATTGCCGTCTACGCCGCCCTGCCGGCTGAGTTGCGGCGCCGGGTTGCGCCGGCTATGTCGCAGGACTTCTTCCGTGCGCTGTTTGGGCTTCGGGACGCAGCGCTCCCGGTGCGCGCCTGGGAGGGGTTTCAGTTCTTGCTGGCCTGTGGGCTCTTTAATGCTTACCCCTTGCCTCAAAAGCTGGCGGGCGCGCGGAGGGCTTTGCGGTACACGGCGGAGCTGGTCGACTCGGGATACTCGCCGCTCATCTACCCGGAGGGTACGCGGTCGACCGACGGTTCGGTGTTGCGCTTCAAGCCGGGGGTTGCGCTGATCGCGCGGAAACTGGGCGTTCGGGTCGTGCCGGTTCGGATCGACGGGCTGTTCGAGCTCTTCCCGGCCGAGTCGTCATGGCCCAAGGCGGCTCCGATAAGCGTAGCTTTCGGGGCGCCGATTGAAGTTGGCGACGGGGAGTCGCTAGAGGCCGCGGCCGCCCGGATCCGCGAAGCGCTCCTGCGACTTCCATCCCTAACTGGTTGAAAACGACGTGGCGCACGGCTGCGCCGTGCTGCCTTGCAGCTGAGCTGCAAGGTCTCCGGACCCAGACCTTCGAGCTCAGCTCGAAGGCGGCGCGGCGCAGGCGTGCGCCACGTTGCCCGCATATAATAGGATCGGTCGTCGAGAGCATGAATCAGTCCATTCTAGTCGTCGAGGACGACAAGGATTTGTGCACGCTGCTCGACTACAACCTCGCGCGCGCGGGCTACAACGTTACGGTCGTCGGACGCGTCGACTTGGCCGCCGCTTCGGTCGCCGCGGCTTGCCCTGATCTGATCATTTTGGACGTGATGCTGCCTGACGGCGACGGCTTTGACTTTTGCCGTCAGCTTCGGGCGAACCCGCGAACCGAGGGAGTCCCGGTGATGTTCCTGACCGCGCGGACGCTGGAAGTCGATCGTGTCCTGGGGCTCGAGATTGGTGGCGACGACTACATGACGAAGCCCTTCAGCCCGAGGGAACTGCTGGCTCGCGTCAAAGCGCGGTTACGCCGCAAATCAGCGCCGCCGGCGCAGAGTGAGCAGGCGGTTGAGTCAGGTCCGCTACTGATCGACCTTGGGGCGAAGAAAGTGCTGCTCAACGGCAGCCCAGTCTCGTTGACCGCAACCGAGTTCAAGCTGCTCGAGTTCTTTGTCGCCAATCCCGGGAGAGTCTACAGCCGCGAGCAGCTGCTCGACTCGATTTGGGGCGACAGCACTCACGTCACTCCCCGCAATGTCGATGTTCATATTCGGCGGCTGCGCGAGCGCATTGAAGATAAGCCCGAGGCGCCGCGCTTGATTCAGACGGTGCGCGGCTTCGGCTACCGGTTCGAGGCCCCAGCCTAAGCATGACTCGGCGCCTGTTCTTCAAACTTCTGCTGACGGTCACCGGCGTATTGGCGCTCGCGGGTCTTGGCGCCGAGCGGCTGGTCAGTCGCATCACGGCGGATAACTTTCGGTCGGACCTGCGTGAGGCGCTGCGTGAAAAGGCGCAGCTGGCGCAGCTGATGATCGAGGCGGGGCCTTTGGCGGACTCGCAACCGGCGGTCGATCAGATTGCGGCCCGCGCCGAGGCTCGGGTGACGGTGATTCGCTCTGACGGCACGGTGGTCGCTGAGTCCGACGCCGTGGCTTCCGAGATGGAAAACCATTCGGACCGACCGGAGTTTCAATCGGCTCTTCGCGGCGAAGAGGGTTTTAGCGTCCGCTATAGCACCACCGTGGGCGCCGAGATGATGTACCTGGCGCTGCCGACTGCCGGCGGGGCGCTGCGGCTGGCGTTGCCGCTGTCGGCGATCGACGCGAGGGTAGGCGAGATCCAAGGGCAGATCGTCCAGATGGTGCTATTGGCGCTGCTGCCGGCGATTCTGCTTTCGACATGGATCGCAAGGCGCTTCTCGAATCGTTTATCGAAGGTCATCTCGTATTCCGAGCAGTTGGCTTCGGGCGATTTCGATTCTGAGCTCGAGCATACCGGCTCCGACGAGATCGGTCGGTTGGAGGGCACGCTGCAATCCACGGGCGGCCAACTGCGATCGATGTTCGAGCAGCTGCAAGACGAGCGTTCGCGCTTCGCGGCAGCGGTGAATGGAATTGGAGACGGCATCCTGGTCGTCGACCGCAAACTCCGCACGGTGCTCGCGAATCCGGCGATGGATCAGCTTTTCTCCGCCCCCAACCGGCTCGAGAAGGGCGTGTCGATTAAGGAATGGCCGCGGCCGGAGATTCCCGAGATGTTCACCGAGGTGCTCGAGACGGGTGAGCCTCGCGCCACCGATTTGCATTTGACCGAACCGACGGAGAGGGCCTGGAAAGTCTCGTCGGCGCCGATCCTGAGCAAGAAGGGCAAGGTGCAGGCGGTAGTCGCGGTCTTCTACGACATCACCGAGATCGAGCGCGTCGACCGCATGCGCAAGGACTTCGTCATCAACGTTTCGCACGAGCTGCGGACTCCGCTGGCGGCGATCCAAGGCTATGCGGAGACGTTGCTCGAAGGCGCGATCGACGAGCCGGGGACGAACCGGCGATTCCTGCGTATCCTGTCTCAGAACGCCGAACGACTTTCGCAGCTCACCTCCGACCTCATGACGCTGTCGCAGATTGAGGTCAACACACGGGAGTTCGACTTCCAGCCTCGCAGCGTTGGCGAGTTGCTCTCCCAGTCAACGGACGTGATCCGCAAGATCGCCGAGAAAAAGTCGATTGAGGTTCAGGTCGCCGAGGCGGACCCGGAGCTCAAGATCGAGTGCGACGCTGGGGCGATCCACCAGATCTTGACGAATTTGCTCGAGAACGCGGCCAAGTACACCCCCGACGGCGGGTGGATTGAGGTGGGGGGCCGGCGGCTCAACGGAAGAGTGCAGATCTACGTTCGCGACAACGGGATCGGAATCGCGGCTGAGCACATCCCAAGGCTATTCGAGCGGTTCTATCGAGTCGACAAGGCGCGTTCGCGCGAGCTGGGCGGCACCGGGCTGGGTCTGGCGATCGTCAAGCACCTGGTCATGGCGCATCACGGTTCAGTGCGAGTGGAGAGTGAGCCGGGCCGGGGGTCGACCTTTAGTGTGGAGCTTCCGGTGATTCAGACCCAGCAGGGGCTGCTGCGCCCCGAGCAGCTGCAGGGGTCGCTGTTTTAGGCTGACTCAAAGAAGGTCCGCTTTAGGCCTGGGCGAGAGCGCTTTCAGCGGGCGCCGGCCGCCGTTGGATTTTTACCTGCATTTCAACCTCGCAGCCCAGCCGATTGAGTATCGTCACGAGCCGATCAATGGTGAAGCGAGATAGCTTTGCATTGCGGATGCGCGCGAAGTCAGAGTAGTTGACGCCTGTCCGCTCTTGGGCCTTGCGTGTGGATAGGCCCTCGTCATCAAGGATGCCGATGATCCGAGCCGCCAAGATCGATTTCATTTGAAGGACATCGGCATCGGGGTCGCCAAAGTCGCGAAATACGTTTCCGCTGCCGCGGATAAGTTCGAAATCGTCGTGGGGCTCGCTCATATCCTCAATTCCTCTCTTAGTCGCTTTATCCGTTGGCGAATCAACTCGATCTCCTTTTCAGGGGTCTTGATTCCTTGCTTCGCCTTTTTCTGAAAGGCGTGCAGCACCCAGATCTCATTCGCAATTTGCAAGGCTTAAACGGTTCTATACGCATCACCGTGGTGTTTGAGAGCGATTTCGAATACGCCCGACCCAAGACCTCTCATTGGCTTCGCGATGTCCGGCTTGCGGCCCTCGGCAGCGAGAGTTAGGGCAACACGGATGTCGACCTGGGCGGCTTTCGGAAACTTGCTGAAGTCCTTGAATGCGCCCTTTGGTCCATGAGATCGGCCTTGAGTCTCTAGTGTTCATTTGATGTTGTCATATTTGACAACGGCTGTCAAGGGCGGTTGTCAAGGGCGATCAGCGCTTGGCTTTTGCTGGGTCGTAGTCCGGATTGGGTAACGGCTCCTGCGCTTGAACTTCGCTGCGCCAGGCGTCGAGCTTGGCCTTCAGCTCGGCGACCTTGTCGGGCATTTCCGCGGCGAGGTCGTGCGCTTCGCTGATGTCGTCGGCGAGGTTGTAGAGCTCGGTTCGCCCGTCCGCATAAAACTCGACCATTCGCCAGTCGCCGTCGCGGATGGCGGAATGCGGGTCAGCGCCCATGTTGTGGTAGTGCGGATAATGCCAATAGAGGGTTGACCGTCCGAGCTTGGCGGACGGATCCCGCAACATGGGGACCAGGCTCTCGCCGTCGACGATGTGGTCGGGGGCGGGTGCGACGCCGGCGATGTCCAGGACGGTCGGGTAGTAGTCGACCGTGATGACAGGCACGTCGCTCGCGGCGCCGGCTTGCGTCACGCCGGGCCAGTAGATCGACGAGGGGACGCGAACACCGCCTTCGTACGCCGAGCCCTTGCCGTCGCGGATGGGCTTGTTTTCGGTAGGTCGTCCGCTGCCGAGTCTGTCGAGTCCGCCGTTGTCGCCGGTCAAGATGATGACCGTGTTGTCGGCGACGCCGAGGTCCTCGAGCTTCGCGCGGACGCGGCCCACGCTGCGGTCGAGCGCCGCGAGCATGCCGGCGTACTCGGGGTCCGTGTGCTTCATGCCCTCTTTGACGCGAGCCTCGAACGGGGCGGCGTCTTCGTCCTTCGCCTCGATTGGCGTGTGGACGGTGTAGTAGGGGAAGTAGAGGAAGAACGGCTCGTCACCCCAGCCGTCGAGGATCTTGAGCGCCTCGTCGGTCAACCGGTCGGTCAGGTACTCGCCCTCTTCTCCCCCTGGCGGGAGCGGCCCCATTTGGCGATCAGAGCCCTCGCGTTTATAGGGATAGTGGTAGCTGGGCGGGGCTCCCCACTCGTTGCCCGCGATGTTGATGTCGAAGCCGTGCTTTTCGGGGATGTAGTCGTCTTCGTCGGCGTCGCCTGCGGGCTCGAGGTGCCACTTGCCGACCATTGCGGTGCGGTATCCAGCGTCTTTGAGGGCTTCGGCCAGCGAGGTATGACGCTGTTCGAGCGCCATGGTCCAATCGGGCGGCATCAGCTTTTCATGCGGGAACGAGTGTCCACGGATGAAGTCGGTCACGTTGGTGCGGCCGGGGTATTGGCCGGTCATCATCGAGGCGCGGGTGGGCGAGCAGACGGTGCAAGCGGAGTAGCTCGTGGTCAAGCGCATGCCATCGGCGGCTAGTTTGTCGATGTTGGGCGTGACGTAGAGGTCGCTGCCGAGGTAGCCGGCGTCGCTCCAGCCCCAGTCGTCCACCAGCAGGATGATGAAGTTTGGGCGAGAGGCGGCGGGTTCCTCGGCGGGCGGACTCGAGCAGGCCGAGAGTAGGAGTAAGGGTAACCAGAGACGTGACATATCAGGGGTATTGTAGTTGAGAGTGTCCAGGATTCTCGCCATCGACTGGGGCAAGAAGCGTATCGGGCTAGCGATATGCGACGAGCTGAGGATCAGCGTGCAAGGCCTGCCGACGCTGGTGCGAAAGAACCGCGCCGCGGATATCGAGGCGCTGTGCGAGCTGATCCGCGACCGCGAGGTGGGCGTTTTGCTCGTCGGTGAGCCGTTGGGCCGGCTGGGCTCGACGAGTCAGGCGGAGCAGTTTGGCCGCACCTTGGCGAAACGCACCAAGTTAGACTTAATCATGTGGGATGAGCAGCTTACGAGCTTCGAGGCTGACTGGATCTTGCGAGAGGATGGCCTGAAAGAAACAGGCGTTGGGAGAATTGAGAAAGGCGACACCGATCGGGGCGCCGCCGCGGTGATTCTGCTGAGCTACTTGAACTCGTTTTGAGAGTCCGTCGCATCGCGATCGTCGTTTTCGTGCTGGTCTTGCTGGCATCGATTGCGGGGGGAGTCCTCGCGGTGCACTTGAAGACGCCCTTTCGGGCGTTTTCCGAACCGGTCTTCGTCGACATCGAGCGGGGCGTGCCCACGTTGGACCTGGCCGAGCGTCTCGAAAGGGCCGGCGTGATTCGATCGAAGCACTTGTTTCTGGCGATACGCGCCTTTCGCCGGGAAGTTGTCCTGATGGCGGGCGAGTATCGCTTCAGTGAAGAAGCGACGCCGTGGCAAGTGTTCGACACGCTCGCCAAAGGCCGAGTTTTCCTGCGTAAGCTGACGATCCCGGAGGGGCTGACGCGTTTCGAGACGGCTGAGCTGGTTGCGAAATCGGGCTACGACCCGGACGGCAGGTTCCTGGCGCTCAGCGAGGATCCCGCGCCGATCAAGGACCTGTTTCCTCAGGCAAAGACCCTGGAGGGCTTCTTGTTCCCCGAGACCTACAGCCTGCCCCGCGAAGCCGACGCGGAGTTTCTGCGAGACGCCATGGTCGCCGCCTATCGCAAGAACTTCGCCGAGGCCGCCAGGGCGAAGACGACGCCGCTCGAGCCTTTAGAGGTCGCGATTCTTGCGGCCATGGTCGAGAAGGAGACCGGCGTCGGGGGTGAGCGCGACCAGGTCTCGGGGGTCTTCCACAATCGCATCAAACGCCGCATGTTGATGCAATGCGACCCGACGGTCATCTATGGATTGATTCTCGAGGGACGCTACCGCGGGAGGCTCTACGAGGACGACCTGCCGGATCCGCACCCGTATAACACCTACGTGCACGCGGGGCTTCCGCCGGGGCCGATTGCGAATCCCGGGCGGGCTTCGCTTGATGCGGCGTTCCGGCCGGCTGAGAGCCCGTATCTGTATTTTGTGGCGGCTTCGGCGAGTGGGCCGGGGCATGTGTTTTCAAAAACTCTCGCCGAGCACAACCGGGCGGTGGCGGCCTACCGCCGGAGCCAGGGGTCGCGGTGACGATCAAGGCCGTTGCGCTCGACTTCATCAGGGGAGTCGAGTCGGTCGGCCCGGCCGAGATGGAGGCGCTCGGAAAAGAGATCGTGGCGAAGGTGGGGCGGGCGGCGTCGCGGCGGTATTTGCTCGACCTGTTGCTCGCGACCGACGTTGAGGTCGAACGGTCGGTCGGCGGCTTCCCCTTGGATTTGCGGGGCCGGGTTCACACCCGCGACGAGGAGTCGGCCGCGAGCTCTCTGATCGAACTTTCCGCCGAATACTCGCGGGCGCGTGAGCTGGGCGACAAAGTGCGCGCCGAGGATTGCCGGCGGGCGGTTCGTCACGCCAAAGAGCGGCTCGTGCTGACACTTCGGCGCAAGGGGCTGGGTGAGGAGAAGCGCAAGGAGAAGGCCGAGCTGCGGGAATGGTTCGTGGTGTGGCTGGAGACCCCGGAGCTGTTCCCGGATTGGATCGGGCTGCGTTTGGGCAGCCTTGAGCCGCCTGCGTAAGGGGCCGTGAAGAAAACCTATTGTCGCGTCGGCGCGCGGGAGCGCCAAGCGCACGCCAAGCTCAGCGCTGCCGAACGCCGCCCCTGCCGAAACCGCAACTTCTGCGCCTCGACTCCTGATTGACCGCCTGAGCGGCCCGGAAACGGTCGTTTCGGGCCGTTTCCCGGCCCTTTTCGCCCCCCCAACCGCCGCTACGCCGCCGCTTGCGCCGCCAGCCCGCACTCGGGCCCACGACGCCAGACCAGCCGGATCCAAGCCGCAATGTTGTACGCCAAAACCCCCCACAAAAGCTCCGATCGCGCCTTCCGCAGCCCTCGTACTCGAAACTTGCGCACCCCCAATCGCTCTTTCAACCAGGCGTTCGGAAACTCCGCCGTCTCGGACCGCTTGCGATACGCCGCCCGCCCACGCTCGCTCTCCATCCAGCGCCGATGTTTCGCCATCACCGCGTTCTCTTCGCTGCGGCTCAACGTTCGATGACCGCTCTTGGGGCAGCACTTGTGTCGCTGTGCGCATTCGCGACAATCAGATGCTTTTGCCTGATACTGCCGATATTTGCGCTTCCGCTTCAGCGACGATCGCTGATACGTCAAGGTCCGCTGGGCCGGACACAGAAACGTGTCCGTCGCCTCGTCGTAGATGAAAAACTTCGGCGCGTAGCGCGGCCCAATTCCCGCCGCTTTCAACGCCGCCTTCGAGCCCTTGTCCGGCGCCGGCGCCGGCGCCGGCGTCGCGTATTCGATTTCAGCGGCTGCCAGCGCCTCGATGTTGGCCTGGTTGGCGTAGCCCCCGTCCGCTAACACTTGCTTCGGGGTTCGCTCGAAGCGCCCTTCCACATCGTCCAGCGTCGGGGTCAGCTGGCCCGCATCGGAGGCGTTGTTGGTCAACTCCACGCCGACCACGATCTTCTCTTTGGCGTCGGTCGCCAGCTGCGCGTTGTAGCCGAGTCCCCAACCGCCGTTGGATTCGTGTTGCGGGCGCGCTTCCGGCTCGCTCTCGCTCACCCGCGCCTGGCGTCGTTGCTCTTCGTCGCGCTTGCCCGCTTCGACCTTGGGCAGTTCCTCCAGCGCCTGCTCCATCCGCTCGACTCGCTCCCGCAAGGTCCGCTTACGCGCCGCCTGACGCCGCCGATTCGAACCCTCGTCGTCGGCTTCTTCCGAGAGTTGACGCACCGCTTCGCGCGCTTGTTCGAGATGCCGCTCGAGCGTCGGACGCCTGCGTTGCGACCCGCCCGAGGCTTGCGCCCGGATCCGCGTGCCGTCGACGGCCACCTGCTCGAGATCCACCAGCCCCTCTTGACTCAGCAGCGCCAATACCTGTGTCAACAAGTTCTCGAGAGCTTTTGAGTGGAATACCCGAAAATCCGAAAGAGTGTGATGATTGACGACCGCCATGCCGCACAACCACTCCAACTCCGGCCGATAGCGGCTTTGACGCGCGATCTCACGCGCCGAGCTCATCCTTTCCGAATACGCCCAGATCCAGATCGCGACCAGCAACCGCGGATCCCATGCCGGCCGCCCGGCGGACTCCTTGCGGGTTTCCAGATGAGCAGCGAAGCCGGACAGGTCGAGCATGCCGCTCAGCTCCCAGATGGCGCGCACCAGATGGTCGGCCGGCACGAGCCGTTCGACGTCGATCGCGGCATAGGTGAATTGGTCGCGATTGGGCTGTCGCAGCTGCAGTTGGTCAACGGGCACGGCTTGGCGCGGCTTGGCGGGGCGTTGCTCGAGCTCGACTAAGACCTGTTGTTCGCCCATATAATAAGGGCGTTGGACGCCGCCGCCAAGTTATCCGAACATTCGTTTGCCCTCATGTTTTATCCCATTTTGATCCACTCGCGCCATTCCGAACCGCCCCAGGGGAGCTTCGGCGGCCACGACGGGTTTATTTCACAGCCCCTTACGCGCGCGGCTCCGGGTGACGAGAAACTTGACTCGTTTGTTCAGATGCTCCGGGCGTCAGCGGACTAGTATAGCGTTTCAATAAAACATATCTGTCCCGTAACGTTTCCTGCTAGGCTGGACGCATGCCGGGAAAATCAAAGCGTCTCAAACTCGTTCTCGCGCCCCAAGAGGTGCAACATCTTCAGCGCCTGCGTGCTTCGCGGACGGCTCCGGTTAGGGAGGTGCAGCGGGCTGAGATTCTGTGGCGTTATCATTCCGGCGAGACGATCGCCGAGATTATGCGAGCGGTCAAGATGACGCGCAAAAGCGTCGGCAAATGGATCAACCGAGCCCTCGCCATAGGCGTGGAAGCAGCGCTCAAGGATGCCTATCATCGTCCCCGGCCGCCCGGCATCACCGCCGATGCCAAGGCCTGGGTGGTGCATTTGGCCTGCAGCAAACCCACCCAACTCGGTTACGCCGCCGAGCTGTGGACCCGCAGCGCGCTCGCTCTACACGTGCGCCGGCATGCCGTGGAAGCGGGCTATCCGGCCCTGGCCCAAGCGGCTAAGGCGACCGTACATCGTATTCTGGCCGAGCAACCTCTGCATCCGGAGAAGGTGAAGTACTACCTCGAGCGTCGCGATCCCGATTTTGAGTCCAAGATGCGGCAAGTGTTGCTGGTCTACCGCGAAGTGGCCTTTCAGAATGAAAGCCTTCGCGACGGCCTATCGCCGGGCGTGATCACGGTTTCGGTCGACGAAAAGCCCGGCGTGCAAGCGATCGCCAACGTCGCGCCGGACCTGCCGCCGAAGCCTGGGCGGCATCCCTGTGTGGCTCGCGACTACGAGTACAAACGGCTGGGAACGTGCTCGATTCTGGCGGCGCTGGACTTGCACTCCGGCCGGGTAACGGCGCGGGTGGAGCGGCGTCACCGCAGCCGGGAATTCATCTTGCTGCTCAAGGATTTGGACCAATTCTACCCGGACCAATGCACGATCCGATTGATCTTGGACAATCACTCCGCCCACATATCGAAGGAGACGAAAGCCTACTTGGCGACGCGTCCGAACCGCTTCAAATACGTGCACACGCCGACCCACGGGTCCTGGCTCAACATAGTCGAGACGCTGTTTGGCAAGATGGCGCGCACGTTCTTGAAGCGTATCCGAGTCGCGTCGTGGGAGGAGCTGCGGGAACGAATTCTGCAGGGGATCGCGGAGATCAACGCGGCTCCGGTGGTTCACCGCTGGAGGAAGTTCGAGGCGCTTGAGGTCGCCTAGAGAGGATATGTTTTAGTGAAACGATATACTAGTGCTCGGCGCCTTCGCCCGACTCTGCCGCCGCGCCGTGTGAGCCGAGATTTCCCGCGTCCAGCGGCTGCATCGTCCAACCCTCAGATGCCCCAACCCACTCACGCGTAATGTAGTCGGTCGAGGTGAAGCTGAGCATGATCGCGAGCCATATGAACCCCGCCGCGGCCGCCAGTTGGATCAACGGACTCGAGTACTTCACGTGCATGAAGTACAACACCACGACCGTCGCCTTGAAGGCGGCGATTGCCAACGCGACGTAGATGTTCAAGTTGCCCAGGTCGACGAACGCGATTGCGATCGTCGTGCCGGTCATGACCATCAAGGTCGCGAATACGGAGTAGTAGATACCCAGCGGGACGATATGCGGCGCGTGCTCGTCGTGATGTTCGCTCATGACTTTTCTTGTTTACTGACTCATGTGCCGCCCGATGAGGTAGAGCAGCGGATAGAGGAAGATCCAGACGATATCAACGAAATGCCAGTACAGGCCGAAGTTCTCGACAGGCGAGTAATACTTGCCTGTATAGTGGCCCTTCATCGCCATCGGAATGAGCCAGACGATGAGTAGACCCACGCCGACGATCATATGTATCGCGTGAACGCCCGTCAAGCCGAAGTAGAGCACGAAGTAGAGCTCGACATTCTTCGGGTTCACCTGATCGATGAAGGCGCCGTGGTAATCGAACAGGATTCCGGGCACTAAGTGATGCTCGAATTTGTCGCCATACTCGATGACCTTCACGCCCAGGAATACGCATCCGAAAATCAGCGTCAAAATGAGAAAGGTGACGATCTGCTTGCGATTGCCAAGCTGCGCCGAGCGCACGGCCAGCGCCATCGTCAAACTGCTAATGATCAGGACGGCGGTGTTGAGTCCGCCCCACATGACGTCAAGCTCCGCCCCGCCGGCCACCCAGGCCATCGGGTATTTCGTACGAAAGATCGTGTACGCCAGGATCAAGCCGCCGAAGAACAAGACTTCGGTAACCAGAAAGGCCCACATGCCGAATGCGGCCGCCTCTTTCTGCTGCGGCGCATCGTTGAACTGGTGGTGGACCAGTGAGTCGTGATGCCCGGCCGCGGCTGAGTGATCAGTGGACAACGGCTTCTCCTTGCTTCACCTCTTCGTAGGTCATCTGATGGTAAGCGTAGGCTTCCTGAGTCACGATCGGCGTCCCTTCGAAGTTCTCCGGCACGGGCGGAGCTTCGGCCGCTTCCCACTCGAGACCCGTGGCCTGCCAGTGATTCGCTTTGACTTTCTCGCCCGCGAACAGTGAATAGATCAGGTAGCAGAGCGGCAGTGCGTAAGCCAGAGCGAGTACCGTGGAGCCCATGCTCGACATCACGTTGAAGATCTGGAACTCTTCCGGGTAGAAGTGATAGCGTCGCGGCATCCCAAGGTAGCCCAGGATGAATTGCGGGAAAAAGGTGAGGTTGAAGCCCAGGAAAACAAGGACCGCGGCGGCTTTGGCCAGCGTCTCGTTGTACATCCGCCCGAACATCTTCGGCCACCAGAAGTGGATGCCGCCGAGGTAGCCCATGATGGCCGACCCGACCATGACGTAATGGAAGTGGGACACCACGAAGTAGGTATCGTGGAGGTGAATGTCGATCGCGATCGAGGCGAGAAACAGCCCCGTCAAGCCTCCAACCAAAAACAGCCCGAGGAAACCGATGGCAAAGAACATCGGCGCCGATAGGCTGATCGATCCGCCGTACATCGTCCCCAGCCAGCCGAAGATCTTGATGGCCGTGGGAACGGCGATCATCATCGTGATGAACGAGAACAGTATGCCAAGGTAGACGGACTGTCCACTGGTGAACATGTGGTGGCCCCACACGATAAACCCGAGCATCGCGATCGCAAGGCTCGAGAGGGCGATGCTCTTGTAGCCGAAGATCGTCTTGCGGCTAAAGCAAGCAATGATTTCGCTGATGACCCCGAGCGCCGGCAGGATCATGATATAGACCACCGGGTGCGAGTAGAACCAGAACATGTGCTGGAAAAGGATCGGGTCGCCGCCCAGCGCCGGGTCGAATATTCCGACGCCGAGCGTGCGCTCGAACATGAGCAGCGCCAGAGTGATCGCGATCACGGGCGTTGCTAGAACTTGGATCACGCTGGTCGCATAGAGCGCCCAGATCATCAACGGCAGCCGGAACCAGGTCAGCCCCGGCGCCCGCATCTTGTGGATGGTAACGACGAAGTTCAGCCCGGTGAGGATCGACGAGAACCCGGCCACGAAGGCGCCCATCAGCGCTACCGTGACGCTGCCGTTGGCATAGGTGCTCGAGAACGGAGCGTAGAAGGTCCAACCGGTGTCAATGCCGCCCGTCATCAGCGCCGATCCAGCCAGAGCAGCGCCGCCCATGAACAAGTACCAACTCAGCAAGTTGATACGGGGGAACGCGACATCGCGCGCCCCAATCATGAGCGGGATCAGGAAGTTCCCCAAGGTCGCCGGAATCAATGGCACCAAGACGAAGAAGACCATCAGGACGCCGTGCCCGGTAAAGGCGCGGTTGTACGACTCCGAGCTCATCAAGTCGCCTTCGGGCGTCAGCAGCTCGAGGCGAATGGCCGCGGCGAAGACTCCGCCCACAGCGAAGAACAGCGCTAGCGACAGCATGTAGAGAATGCAGATGCGCTTGTGGTCTAGCGTGAGCAGCCAAGACCCGATTCCCCAACGATTGTTGAGGTAGGTCTCGCGAGGCCTTTCAGCTGGAAGAGTAGGCGAAGCGGCGCTCATTTTCTATTCCTCCCCCAGGGTTCGAATGTAGGTAATCAACTCGAACACCTGCTCCTCGGTAACTTGGCCCTGAAAGGTTGGCATGGTGGACTGGAACCCGCTGACGACAGCGTGCTTTGGGTCGAGAATGGACTCACGGATGTAGGCCTCGTCGACCAGCGCTCGCTCGCCCCCTTGCAGTGTAACGGTTGTCCCGAAGATGCCTGCGAGCGATGGCGCGCGGCCTACCCCGTCACGGCTGTGACAGGTGTCACAGCGCATCTCGGAGAACAGGCGTTTGCCGGCGTCGGCCGGGGTCTCGCCCTGCTCGGTATGTAGCCAGCGGTCGTAGTCGGCCGGATCCATTACGGTGACCGTACCAATCATGCGCGAGTGCTCGTTTCCGCAGTACTCGGCGCAGAACAAGTGATATTCGCCGATCTTGTTGGCCTCGAACCACAACGTGCCGTAGCGGCCTGGAACCGCGTCCTGCTTGATACGGAACACCGGTATATAGAAGCTATGCAGCACGTCTTCCGAGGTCAGGATGATCCTCACCGGCTGATTGACCGGAATGTGCAGCTCGTTGATTTCCCGCTTGCCTTCCGGGTGTTGCAGCTTCCACATCCACTGCTTGCCGACGACGTGCACGTCCATCGCATTTCGCGGCGGCGAGGAGAATTTGAAGAACACCCAGGCGCCCCATCCGAACAACACCATCGTGACCAGGAAGGGAATGACGGACCAGATGATTTCCAGCGGTACCGAACCGTGGATGGGCTTGGGGACTTCGTCTTCGGACTTACGGCGGAAGATGATCGCGAAGGCGACCATGGCGGCAAACACGCCGGCGGCGACGACCAGCGTGATCGCGACCGTGAAAAGGTAAAGGGCGTCGACTTCCCACGCCATTGTCGAAGCGGCCTCGGGGAAGAACGGCATGCCGCTAAAAAGTGATTCGGACATCGCTTATCTCGCGGTTAGACCGCCGTGCCCCCTTGTCCGGCAAGTTTCCCGGCACGACGGTCACGCAACAGGCTGAGGGCGATGAAGCCAAACAGCAGCGCCACCGTGAGGGCCGCGCCCAGCCGCAACACGTTCATGATCACCAGGCCGTATTTGCCCGAGGAAGGATCGTAGTGAAAGCAGTAGAGCATTACGGCGTCGGCCAGGTTTCCGATCTTTCCTTGAGAGGCTTCGAGCAACGCCAGCTTGAGATCGCGCGCGGAGTATTCCACTCCGAACTGGTAGCGGGACACGCGGCCGTCTGGAGTCAGGCTTACGATGCCGCTGGCGTGACGATAGAGTCCTGACCCTTCGTCGAACTTGAAGTGAAAGCCGACGGCGTCGGTCAAAGCCTTGATATTGGCTTCGTCGCCCACCAGGAACTTCCAGCCGTCCTCGAGCTTCTCTCGATCGTAGAAGCCGGCGTGGACGTAATTTCGCAGGTACACGTCTTTCTTCCCGGCGGCCATTGCGGGCGTCTCGCGGGGATCAAAGCTCACCGTGATCACGCGGTAGTCGATGCCGGCGTCCAGGCTCATCGGCCTCATCGCCTTGACCAGCCCGTTCAGCTCCAAGGTGCACAACATAGGGCAGTCGTAGTACACCAGCGATAGCACCGTGGGGACTTCGCCGAACAGATCGCCCAGACGAACCCTTGCTCCGGTTGAGTCGGTGAACTCGAGATCGTGATCGATTTGGGCTTCGAGCAGCTGGTCGTAGCTCACGCCCTCGAGCTCGCGGACCGGCGACCCAGCGGGGTTTTCCCAATTGCCGGGAGGCTCAGCGGCGGTAGGGTTCAGAAAACCGGACTGGGCGCCCGCGGACATGGCCGCTAAGCCCGCGAGAACGGCGACGTGGAGCCAAGTTCTCATTGCGTATCCGTGGACTCCTCGGCGGCCGGGGACATCGCCGGCGCTGGCGACATGGCCGGCACCGCCGCTGCGTTCTCCACGACCAGGTCGATGGCTTTGTCAATCGGGATGTGAACGATCTTCAATCCTTCGTCGACCCATCCGTAGCCGTCCAGCCGCTCGTCTTCGCTAGCTCTTATCTGGCCCAAGTCCAAACCGGGAACGACTTGCAAACGCGGCTCGGGGGGTATTTCGTCCTGGACCTGGAGAGGCGCCGCCAGAGCGGTCTTGCTCGTGACGCGCTGTGTAAAGAACTCGAACAGCACGTTTGTGACGAGATAGGACGCGACGACCGTGAAGAACATGAAGATCAGAAAGTACGCCAGCGGGCGGACTTTCGCGTCGGTGCGTTCGTGATCGTGCGCGGAGGTAAATTGCGCCATCTAGTGATGCCCCCCGGTTCCTTGGAGCGCTTCTTGTAGGCGCTTGTCTTTAAGAGGGACGAGCGGTTTACCTTTGAGCTGCGAGGCAAAGACAGCGATCCACAGCCCACCGATCGCCAATGGCGTCGCGAAATCCAGCCAGTGAATGTGCAGCTCGGGCTCGCCGTGGCTGAAGCTTGGGGTCACCAACCAGTAGAGGTCGACGAATCGCATCACCAGCATGTAGAGCGCAATCTTGACCAGGTGCTGCGAGCCGCGTTTTGACCGGCGCGTCAGCAGTACCAACAGCGGCAGCATGAAGTGGAACGCGATCAGGATGGCCGAAATGATGATCCATCCCGGGCCGAGCCGCGCAAGATACCAGGGAGCTTCTTCTTGCAGGTTGCCTGACCAGATGATCAGATACTGCGAGAACGCCATGTAGGCCCACAGCATGACCGTGGCCATGAGGAGGTTGCCGTAGTCGTGGTAGTGCTGAACCCGCAGCAGCTTGTCGAGTGGCGAAGTGTGCTCGAGCATCTTCACCATCACGATCGTGAACGCCATCCCGGCAAGCAGGTCGCTGGCGGCGAACAAGAAGCCGAACAATGTCGAGAACCAGTGCGGGTCGAGCGACATCACCCAGTCGACGGAATAGAAGGTCACCGTCAGCGCCATCAGCAACAGTCCGGGGCCGCTCACCTTGCGAAGCCGCAACGCCCACACGTCAAAGTTGGCGGCATCGTCGGCGTCCTGGCTCTCCGAGAACTTGCTCAGCAAGTATCCAAACAGGGTCCAAAGGCCGAGGAAGAAGGCCGCGCGAACAAAGAAGAAGGTCGTGTTCAGATAAGTCGCCTTGCCAGCGATGATCTCGTCCGACGGATCAGGGTTCGTCCACGGGAACAGCGAGTCCATTCCCAACGCGATGGGCAGAAACAAGACGAACAGCAGCGGCATGGTACGCGACGCCGCTTCCCAGATCCGCCGCGCCGGCAGACCCCAATGACCTTCGGTCAGGTGGTTGATCATGCACCAGCCGATGCAGCCGAGCGCAATCGCCAACCAGTAGAGATAACCGGTCAGGTACGAGTGAAAGAACTGCTCGCTGTTCGAGCTGTAGCCAACGGCGCAAAGAATCAACCCGACCACGCCGGCGATCAATCCACGCGTCTGGAGGGCAGCGAGCTGGGGATGTGTTACCTGCCCGTTCATTGGATCCCCTCCGCGCTAAGCTCGGCGATCACGGACGCTGGCAGTTCTTCCATGCTGATGGCTTGACTCACTTGCAGCGCCCGGATGTAGCTAGCGATCGCCCAGCGGTCCCGCGGCTTGACGCGATCGTTAAAGCTAAACATTCGGCCAGAACCATTGGTAATCACGTCGTAGAAATGACCCATCGGCGCGGTGCGTAGGCGCTCGATGTGATAGGAAGTCGGCGGCGGATCTTCGAAGCCACGCTGCGCGACCGTGCCCTTGCCGTCTCCGAGGCGTCCGTGGCAAGGCGAGCAGTAGATGTCGAAGCGCTGCCGTCCGCGTTCGACGACTTCGCGAGTCACGGGGAAGGGAAGCGTAGCGGCCAGCTCGCCGTTCAGCTTGCCTTCGTAAAAATGAGCGTCGGCGCGCAATTCGCCGCGCGCAACCGTGCCCCAGACCTCGGGTCGCGAGGCCCGCCCGTCCTCGAAGAAATCGTTGGCTTCCATCGGCTCGAAGCGTGGCTGATCGTGCATATCTTGACGGCAGGACGCTGCCAGCGTCAGGGACAAGGCCGCGCAAACCACTGCGACGCGGTTACTCCTCACCTTCGACCTCCACGACCTCGACCGGGCCGAGCCCTTCTAGAAAAGTGCGTGTTTCTCGCGGGTCGTACTTGGAGTCCTTGGCTTCGATCACCAAGAAGAACTTGTCGTCATTCACGCGGTGAAACTGCGGATGCTCGAACAACGGATGGAACAGACGCGGCAACCCGTTAAACGCCAGCATGCCGATGACCGCTGTGAGACCGGCGGCCAAAATCGTGCACTCAAATGTAATCGGGATGAACATAGGCCAGGAGTTCATCGGCTTGCCGCCGACGATGAACGGGCTGTTGAGAACTGATACCCAGTACTGCAGCCCGAACCCAGCGAACATCCCTATCAGCGCGCCGCCAAAGATGACCCAGGCCAGAATCGGCCGCTTCATTCCAATCGCGTCAGTCATTCCATGGATGGCAAACGGCGAGTAGGCGTCGATCTTCTCGTAACCGGCTTCGCGGGTCTTCTGAGCCGCCGCGAGCAGGGCGTCGTCGTCCACGAATTCAGCGACAAGTGCGTAGGCGGGACTCATGGCTCAACCCGTCCGCTCGCTCTTATGTGTGAGGTGTTTCATCTCGAACATCGCGATCATCGGCACGAAGCGAATGAACAGGCAGAACATCGTCAGGAAGAAGCCGATCGTGCCGATAAAGATCGCCCAATCCCAGAAGGTCGGGGTGTAGATGTCCCACGACGACGGCAAGTAGTCGCGATGCAGGCTCACGACGACGATCATGAAGCGCTCGAGCCACATGCCGACATTGACGATCAGCGCGATCACGAACAGCACCCAGATATTGCGCCGTACCTTGCGGAACCACAGCGCCTGCGGAATGATGCCGTTGCAAAGGATCAGCATCCAGTACTGAACCGCGTACGGCCCGGTCATGCGGTTCACGACCATGTACTGCTCGTAGATGTTGCCCGAGTACCAGCCGAAGAAGACCTCCATCAGGTAGCCGTAGAAGACGACCAGCCCGGTGGCGAGCGTGATCTTGGCCATGTTGTCGAGGTGCCGGATGGTGATGAAGTCGTGGAGCTTATAGAAGTGCCGCACCGGGATCGCCAGGGTCAGCACCATGGCGAAGCCCGAGTACACCGCGCCAGCTACGAAGTAGGGTGGAAACAGCGTGGCGTGCCAGCCCGGAATCACCGAAACCGCGAAGTCGAACGACACCACCGTGTGGACCGAAACGACCAGCGGCGTCGAGATGCCGGCGAGGACGAGGAAGGCGATGTCGTAGCGCTCCCAGTGCCGCGCCGATCCGCGCCAGCCCATCGAGAGGATGCCGTAGATCAGCTTCTGAATCTTGCCCGTGGCGCGATCACGCATCGTGCCGAGGTCGGGAATCAGCCCCACGTAAAAGAACAAGACCGAGATGGTCATGTAGGTCGTAACCGCGAAGACGTCCCACACCAGCGGCGAGCGGAACTGCGGCCACACGTTCATCGTGTTGGGGTAGGGCATCAGCCAGAAAGCCAACCAGGGACGGCCCACGTGCAGCAACGGGAACATGCCCGCGCACATCACCGCGAACACCGTCATCGCCTCGGAGAACCTTGCGATCGATGTTCGCCATTCTTGTCGGAATAGGTGCAGGATCGCCGAAATCAGCGTTCCCGCGTGACCGATGCCAATCCACCAAACGAAGTTGATGATCGCGAAGCCCCAGCCAACGGGGACATTCAGACCCCAAATGCCGACGCCCCAAAAGAAAAGCACCGGAACGCCGATCGCGAGACCGCCGGCCAGCGTCAGGCCCACCGCTATCACGCACCACCAAAAGATCGGGTGCGTATCCTTGAGCACGACATCGGCGATCGCCGCGGTAATCGTTGCGTTGGTCTGATTCGGCCCGATGACCGGATCGCCGTGAAGACTGTGTACCGGGGTCGCCAAGTTTCTAGGCCTCCCCTGCGTTGATTGACGGCGCCGGCATGGCCGGATTCGGGTTGCGCACCCGCGCGAGGTAAGTCGTTCGCGGCTGTGTGTTGATCTCGGTCAGCAAGCCGTAGTTGCGCTCACTGTGTTTGAGGTGGGTGACCTTTGATTCGGGGTCATTGATATCCCCAAAGGTGATCGCCTCGGCCGGGCATGCCTGCTCGCAAGCGGTCTTGATCTCGCCGTCGGTGATCGGCCGGCCGGCCTTGTCGGCGTCGATCCGCGCATGGTTGATGCGTTGCGTGCAGTAGGTGCACTTCTCCATCACGCCGCGGTGCCGCACCGTGACGTCGGGGTTGTTCATCAACTTCAGCGACGGGGATTCGAGGTCGGTGTAGCGGTAGAAGTTGAACCGCCGCACCTTGTACGGGCAGTTATTTGAGCAGTAGCGCGTGCCGACACAGCGGTTGTAGACCATGTCGTTGAGCCCTTCGTCGGAGTGAATGGTCGCGCCGACCGGGCAAACCGGCTCACAGGGGGCCTTCTCGCACTGCATGCACAACACCGGCTGATGGTGTGTTTCCGGATCATCGAGCGAGCCCGAGTAGTAGCGATCCATGCGCAGCCAGTGCATTTCGCGGCCGATCAGCACTTCGGTCTTGCCGACGATCGGAATGTTGTTCTCTGACTGACAAGCCGCCATGCAGGCGTTGCAACCGACGCAGGCGTTGAGGTCAATCGTCATGCCCCAGGCGCGCCCGTCATAGTTGTATTCGGGGTAGAACGACTTGGGATGCTCGGCATCGCCGTACTTGACGCCCTGCGTGCGCCCATCGCGGAAGCCTGGAGGCAGGTCCTCGCGGTCGCGGCCGGCGGATCCGACGTTCAAAGCTCCGACTCCAGGCGCCGCATGCTCATCAGCGGCATCGTGCTCATCAGGGGCTCCGTGCTCGCCCGCCTGCGCGAAGTTCGGGTGAGCTTCGTACTCCTCAACGGTGGCCCTCCTGACTAAGTTACGACCCTCCATCGAGTAGTGATCCTGCGTGCAGGCCAGCTCCACGTCCTCGCCGTTTTTGACCACGCCGGCGCCGCCTCCGCCCCACATGGCTGTCGAGGTGCGCAGCGCGTAGGCGTTGAACCCGACGTGCGTCCCGACGCGGCCGGTGCGAGTGCGCCCAAACCCCAGGTGGGCCGTGATGCAGTCGTCCGCCTGCCCAGGGGTCACCCAGACCGGCGCTTGAACCGTGGCGTCGCCCAGGCTCAGGTTCACGACGTTCCCGTTGGAGAGGTTCATCGTCTCCGCGGTCGCCGGGCTGACCATCGCGACGTTGTCCCAGGTCAGCTTCGTCTGCGGCTTGGGCAACTCCTGCATCCAGCCGTTGTTGTTGAAAACGCCGTCCCAGACCGCCGGGTCGGGGCGCAGAATCAGCTCCGTCCCAGAAAGCGCGACCGGCGCGGATAGGCCTGAATTCCAATTCTCGGCTAGGGAAACCGCCATCGCCGGGCTTGCGGAGTCCGCAACGACCCCGTCGTGCAGCGCTTTGCGCCAGGTCGCATCGTCAAGCTCGCCCCATTGCGCCTGAACCAAGCTTTGACCGTCGTGCGAAGCATCTTCGAGCAGCAACAGCGAGAGAACTTCTACGCCCGAGCGGCTACCGTAGATCGGCGCGATCAGCGGCTGCTGAATCGTGACCTGGCCGTCCAGCGTGCGGGTGTCGCCCCAAGCTTCGAGCTCGTGCGTGAGCGGCAAGCGCCAGTGGCAAATCTCGGAAGTCTCGTCGTCCCACAACCCCAGTCGGGCGCGGAAGCCGACATGATCGAGCGCGCCGGCGAAGTCGATATCGGCAGGCGAGTCGTAGACCGGATTGCCGCCAATGATCAGCAGCGTCTCGACCGCGCCTCCGTTCATGTCAGCGGCCAAAGCCTTCAGCGAAGCAACCTGATCGACCGGCTCGACCTCGACCGGAGCCGTGTGGACCACTGCCATCGAGCCGAGTTGCAGGTTCATAGCGTGCGCGAGCGCGTGGACCGAAGCTGGTTGCTGATCGCCGGGGATAACCACCGCCGCCGCGCCGGCCGCCTGCAAGTCGGCGGTCAACGGATCCAACCACGCTCCCGCATGAGCCGGAAGCTCCAGCGACGAAACCCCTGTGTCAACGCCAAGTTCGCCCGCTAACGCTAATGCAAATCCTTCGATTTCTGCCGACTTGAGCCGCAGGCGGTGATCCGCGACCGACCCCGTGCTCGTCACCGTCGGCTCGACCGCGTATAGCCGGTTCATGTCGGCATTGCCGTCGGCGACCTTGCGACCGCGCGCGAAGGCGCGGATATGGTCGACCACACCGGGTCCATTCGCCAAAAAGTCCGAGTCAAGCGCGAGAATGACTTTCGCCTTACTGAGGTCGTAACGCGTTTCGACGTATTCCCCAAAAGCCGCCATCGCCCCCGCCCGCGCCGAATCACGCGAAACCGGCTCGTACTGATGCCACTTGGCTTCGGGGTAGACCTCGCGAATCCGGGCGATTAGACCGCCAAAAGTCGGCGACGAAGTCGGCCCGCTCAAGATCCGCAGGCCCGCGCCGCGCTTAAGGCGCTGCAAGTTCGCCTGCCGAATGAGCTCGCTCTCGAACGTCTCCCACGAACCGACGCGACCCCGGCTGATCACTTCTTGCAGGCGATCCGGGTCGTACATATTCAGAATCGACGCCTGTGCGAACAAGCTCGTCGCGCCGTTGCTAGCCGAATGATCGGGGTTTCCTTCGATCTTGGTCGGCCGTCCCTCGTGCGACTCCACCAAAACGGGCTCGGCATAGGCCCCAAAATTCAGCGCCGTCGCAAAGTAACGCGGCTTGCCAGGGGTGCTCTCAACCGGCTGCCGCGCGTAGGGGTGAATGTATTCCTTGGGCTGGACCGTGCAGCCCGTGACGCCTGCGAGAGCAAGCGAAGCGCCCATCAGCTGGACAAACCGACGACGGCCAACCGGGTCTTCCCAAACATCGACTTCGGCGGGGAACTCGTGCTTGAGCAGATCGACAAACTCTGGCGTCTCAGCGATTTGCTCGAGGCTCTTCCAGTACTCGGGGCCTTTGGCGGATGCAAGTTTTTCGCGGATCCCCGACAGATCGAGCGAGATTGGGTCGCCGACCGCCGGCGCCGCCGTTTCTTCTATTTGAACTAACGGTGACATGTCGAGCAGCTCACCTTGCTTCGCACGTTATACTCTTCCGCCAACTCGTGGGAGAGCTTCATTCGCTCTTCAGAATCCGACGGTGGCTCCCACGTCATACTCGTGATCTCGCTCATGGGCCGTAGGTTGGGCTCGGGATGCCAGTGGCATTCCATACACCAATCCATCTGGAGCGTGTTTGCCTTCTCCATCAGCGGCATCTCGTCGACTTGCCCGTGGCAGGTCTGGCAGCCAACGCCCTTCACTATATGTATGGAGTGGTTGAAGTACACATAGTCGGGCAGGTCGTGGACCCGCACCCACTCGATCGACTCATCCGTGCGGTAGCTCTCGCGAATCGGCTCGAGCATCGGCGCCTCGGTCCAGATCTGCGAATGGCAGGTCATGCAAGTCTTGGTCGGCGGAATCCCCGCAAAGCCGCTCTCTTCAACCGAAAAGTGGCAGTGCCGGCAATCGATGCCGAGGCCCTTGACGTGATGCTTGTGGGAGAACGGCACCGGCTGGTTTACCGGCTTGCCTTGATTGGTGTTGTAAGGGGACTTCGCCGTGATCAGCAAGCCGCCCAGTCCGCCACCGGCGCCGGCGACGACCAGAACGAGCGAGAGACGTACGAGGAAGTTTGAGCTCGAGTGGAAAAACTGCGCCATCTACACCTCGCCCGCGGTCAATACCAGGCTACTGGGCCTGCTATCGGCGGAAACGCACTGCAACCTAAGTCCAGCCACGTCGGAAGGCCTAGGATAGCGACTTCGAAGCGTACTGTCAAACAAGAATTTTTTCAGTTCCACAGTAATTTATCTTACTGTCCGATCGGGCTTTCGCGGGGTCTATGACCGACGCTCCACCGAGTCTACTCCGACGCGTCGTTCAATGTCTACAACAGCCGCCAACGAATTCAGGTGGCCCGCTCGAAAACCCGCTGACGGCTGATCGCCGCGGAATGCGCTCCAGCCCCGGCGGATCTTCCCCCCGCCAGCGAGCAGAGTTTCGCCGCCAACTTCCTGAATTCGCGTCGGTTATGGGATGGATCGGGCGATCGGCGTCTGTCTACAGGTTACATGTGCGGCAGCGAAACCCCCAACGCATTGAGGCAGCGATTCCGCAACGAGGCTGAGTCAGAAGGCGGAAGTAGTTGGGAATCGAGGGATTTAGGGGCGTGGGGTGAAGGACGAGCAGATTCGCACGCGGTCCTGACCCGGAAATAGGTGGGGAGTCGCAGGGCAAAGACACCCCGGCGGCTCTTGCGGCAGGGCCGCTTACTGGCAGGCGCGGGGTGGGCGGGGGAGTCGACTCGCGTGCTAGGGCGAGGGGCCCGTGGCCGCCTGATACAGCTCCGCCGCCATCACCCGCGCCCAAAAGACTCGCGGTTTGCCGCGCCGCAACGACGGTTTGAGGTTGCGGGCGACAAAAGCGTGGTAGAGATTGAATGCCAGAAACGTCGTCAAGAGAAACGTCTCGATGGCGTGGGGTTCGTGCTTGTAGATGTGGTCGGCATGCCAGCCGTTGACCAACTCGTTGAAGCCGCGGTTCTCGATGTCCCAGCGTTGATGGCCCAAGCGCACCAGCTGCGCCGTGGAAACTTGCCGCGACCCCAAAGTCGTTAGCCAAACCCAATCGCTTTGATGCTCGTGGAGCTCGCCGTCAAGCTGCGAGCGCCGCCGCCAAGTCTCCACCGAACGAACGACGCGCAAGGGCTGGGCGACCTGCGGCCACGATAATAAGCCCTCGTGATCCCACCATTGGCAATTGCGTGAGCGATACTCGCCCGCCTGTGGGGGCTGGGTTCGCCACAGTCCTTGAACGTCTTGAAACAGGTGGCGGCGCTCGTCCTTGAGCACGATGACGGCGTCCTTGCCGTGCGCCAGCAGAAAGTTCACAAACGTCGCGGCGGCGTAAAGAGCGTCGGCCAAGACAACATCAAACGCCCGTGGGTAAGCGGCTAGAACGCGTTCGAGCAAACGTTTGGCGGCGGCCAGCTCGTCCTCGCCGGGGAGTTGCGGTTCGGCGTCGAGCAACAGCGGAAGCGGTTCGCCTTGGATGTTGAATGGCGAGGCGGCGGGCGCGTCACTGAGCAACTGCAGCGTCACTTGGCGGTGATAGTACTGCAGCTGTTCGCCGTCGCTGCGCTGAATGCGGCGCTCGAGACAGCCTCCACAGCAACGGCGGTAGCTGGCGTGAGACTCATGACCGTCGATCACAGCCACCCCTAATCCGCCGATGCCGGGCAAGGCCTTGTTGCGCTTGAGGCGTTCATACAGCTGCCGAATCGCTTGCCGCAGCACGGCCGTGTCGAGCGAGCTGTAGACGCGGCCAATGGTGTCCGCGCTGGGCAGCTTGCGGCCCAGCCATTTCTTCCAAAACGGCGCCCCCTCGAGCGTTTCCAAAGCGTTCAGGCTGCCCAGCCGGGCCCAGAACAGCGCCAGCGTCGACTCGACGACAGCGCGGGTGGGGATGCGCGGCTTGGGGCGGGAATCCGAGACCCCGGCGAGAAGGCGGCTGCGCAGGCCGTAACCCTTCTCCGCGTACTGGATCAGACGTCGAAGAACGTCACTCCTCCCGGCGGTCTTGGAGCCGCTTCCACTCGCGCTCGGAGACCTCTTCGAGCAGCCGCTCGAGCTGTTGATAGTCGGCTACGGCCTGGCGCACGCGTTGCTCCCAGCTGCGCGGCACGAACAGCTGTTGCACCTTTCCCCGGCGCGAGCGCACCAGATAGAGCGAGGCGTGCAGTTGACCCTGGGCGCAGCGACAGTTGGGCTTGCCGCAGACGCGTTGGCGCGGCGCCACGGTGCCATGCAGCAACCAGCGGCCGTGGACCAGCTGGGCGATGCGGGAGCGCAGCTTACGCTCGGCATCGGCGAGGCTGGAGCGAGCCGGGGCTGTCTTCATAACTGATATATATACAATACACCAGAACCAACTGCGCTGCAACTCCTCAACAGGAATGCGAATCTGCTCGGACCACAGGCCCAGCTCCAAACACCCGCTAAATCAATGGTTTCCGACCCTCAGGGAAATTGGATGCGGAACCGCTGGATTTTCGCTTGTCGGAGCTTATGGGAGCATGAGGCGTGGCTGACCCGGAAATCGTCGAGTTGCCACCGAAGATTCGCAAACGTCTACTGGCGTTGCGGCAAGAGATGCTCGACCATCTCGAGCGCACCTTGGACGACACCGGCTGCTGCCGTCAGTGCCTGCTGCCGCATCCCGAGGGCGAATGGGAGTCTTACAACTTCTGCCCTTGGTGTCTGGATTCGATACGGGGGATGGAGGAACGGATCAATGAATCGCGCAAGATCGTGCTCAACATCCGCTTCGGACGGGATGAGATTCAGTGCGGCGAATGTGGCGGCGAATACGAGCAGCCGACGCTCTACCCTTTCAAATTTTGCCCGCACTGCGGCGCGCCGTTCGCCGAGCATGACGAGTTGCTGGTCGAGCTGCCGTTCTTGGTGCGTTGAGGCTACTTCGGGCGCGGCGGAGAAATCATGATGTGGGCGCCGGCCTTGCCGGGGTACATCAGCCAAGGGCCGCTATTCGGCTCAGTGGTTAGTCCGGTCGACTCCGGCGTCGCGTAGGGCGAGTAAACCACCCAACGAAGGTAGGACTCGTGGATCGCGCCGGCCGCGGCATCAAAGCCCTTGCCGGTGAGCACATAGAGCAATCGCGGTTCCCTGGGCATCTCGAGCTTGCCGTCGTCGACTTCTTTCCAACGCTTTTCGTGGCGTGCGCTGCCGGTGAGACCTTGCTCGCTGAGCTCGCGCCCGCGCGCCATAAAGGGTTCGAGATCATTGTGGTAACAGGCGACGTTGATGCCATTGATGCGGGGGTTGTCGCCTAGGCACAGCATGTCGCCGGGGCCTTTTCGAAGCGTGACTAACGCGCCGGTGGGATCGTATCCCAGGACCGTGGCGTCGGCGCGGCGATCCTCCGGGGCGGCCAGGATGGCGGTGGAGATCTGTTCTTCGGCCGCGGGGACGTTCAAGGTAACCACTTTGACGACGTAGTAGACCACCGGATGGGGCACTTCTTTGAACCAGTGCGGCGTCCCTCGTGGAATCACGATCACGTCGCCCTTGGTGAGCTGGTGTGTGGCGCCTCCTTCGATTCGGGTCCCGAGGATCTGACCGGGGCGCGTGGTGCGCCCGCCCATAACTTTGCCCCCTGTGACGAACGTCGCGGAGCCTTCGATGACGTAGAACACGTCGGTCTCGTCGAGATGGATCTCGGTTTTGCCGGGCCCTTCGCGGCGACTCATGCTGACCTTGTGATCTGGGCCTGAGGTCATCACGCCGGGATTGGTCATTGCGGCGGTCACCTTGTCCTTCGATATGTAGCTGACGTCGGCGAGGGCGGTGGTTGACAGGATCAAGGAAACGGCGAGGGAGCGGGCCATGGACTTCATCACTGAGGCATTGTAGGCGAATCGACCCTACTTCGCTCCCTGTTGGCGAGGATCCGACTCCGACTCCGACTCTGAGGAAGATCGCCGAATCACGTTGGAGCGCCTCCGCGAGGAGCCGCGCTCGCTCGGGTTTGAAGAGTTTTTGAAAGAAAACGGCTATGAGCTGGACCCTGCCGGTCGCCCCGTCCGCCAATCGCGAGTTCAGGAAGCTTCCTGATTGGGTTCGAGACGAAGCCGTCGAGCTTTTGGCTGAGCTGAGAACCGATCCTCTGCCACCCGATGCGATCGAGCTACGCGGTTTGGCGGGCCACTACCGCGTGAAGTTCGGATCCGGTCGCTATCGGTTGATCTACCGCATCTCCGAATCGCGCCGAGATGTCTGGGTCAGCCGAATCCGGGAACGAGGAACCGCCTATCGGGGCTTAGATTAGACTTCCCTTGAGCTGCGTGCGCCAACGCCTTACTTGGCCCCTGCTTGGGCCAGGAAGTCCACGACATCGTCGTATCCGCGGTCGCTTGCCGTGTCGAGCGCGGTGCGGCCGTCGGTATTGGCGGCGTTGACGTCAACCCCAAGCTGGACAGCCAGCTTGACCGATTCGAGGATCAGCGAATCGAGCTCGGTGGGTTGCACCCAGGCCTTGCCGCCGCCCATCCCCACGGCGGCCATCAGAGCCGTCGTCTTCTCGGCCCGAGGCTGCCAGCTGGAGCCCTTCACATACTCAACCTCGTGCACGAACAGCGGGTCGGCGCCGTGATCGGCGAGCAGGCGCATCACAACCGGCTGCGTGAACCGCGCGGCGAGCCAAAACGGCGTCGCCCCGACGAGCTCGGGCGGAAAATGGAAGTCCTTCGACGAACGACGGGTGGGGGTCCAGGTTTTGAGCGGAGCGTTGGGATCGGCGCCGTGAGCGAGCAGGGCGCGGACCATCCTTTCGTCGCGGTGCATGATCGCCGCGTGGAGCGCCGCAAATCCGGCTTCGGCCAGGTTGGGGTCGGCGCCCTTTTCCAGCAGGAATTCGACCAACTCGCCGAATCCCGAATGCGCCGCCATAACTGTCGCACTGACGCCCCAAGCGTTCGCGTCATCGACGTTCGCTCCGGCCTCGATCAATAGCTTGGCCGAAGCGAGGTCGCCGGAGCGGGCGGCGAACATCAGTGCGGTGTTGCCTCCGTGAGGGATGGCGCGGTTGTACTCGAGATATCCGTGGGGGGGCAGGGCCATCACTTGCTCCCAGGTGTCCGAGCGCAGATGGATGTCGGCTTCGCGCGCCAGCAGCGCCTTCACGACATCGGGATGCTTTTGCGAGGCAGCCCACATCAGCGCGGTCTGGCCCCTCGTGGCGCGTTGATTGACCTCTGCACCGGCTTCGGCCAGCAAGGCGACGACTTCGGGGTGGCCCGAGCGCGCGGCGACCATGATTGGCGTCTCTCCGGCGAGCAAGGCCCGATTGGGGTCAGCGCCGGCGTCAAGAAGGGCGCGGACGATCGGCGCGCTGCCGTTTTGGCTCGCGGCCCACAGGGGCGTGACTCCCAGGTCGGTGGCCGCGTTGACGTCGGCGCCCTCGCGAAGCAAGCGTTCGACGGCCTTCACATCGTCCCGGTAGCTCGCCCAGTGAAGATCGGTGGACCCGTCGGATCCGGCGTTCACCAGCAGCGCCGTCAGCAGCAATGTCGCGCCAAGGCGGACCATCGCTAAACACCCGAGAGAGGTTCCAGCGGGAGCCGCCCCGTGCTGCCGCCCAAGCGCTCCACCGGGACGCCCATCTTGTCCATCAGCGTCACTAGCAGGTTCGCTATCGACGGCTCGTTCGAATACTCGACGTGACGTCCGCTCTTGAGCCGCCCCGCGCCGCCGCCCATCAGCAGCAGAGGCAGGTTCTTTCCGGAGTGCTGCTGGCTGTTGGAGATCCCCGAGCCGTAGAGAATCGTCAGGTGATCGAGCAGCGACCCGTCGCCGTCGGGCGTTGCGCGTAGCTTTGCCAAGTATTTCGAGAACAGCTCGGTGTGGTAGCGATTGATCTTCGACATCTGCGCCACTAACTCAGGAAGATTGTCGTGGTGCGAAAGCGGATGATGCGCCTAGGGGACTCCGATCTGCGGGTACGGCCGAGCGCTTTGCTCCTTGCTGAGCATGAAACTGATCACCCGCGTGAGGTCAGACTGAAACGCCAGCACCTGCAAGTCGAGCATCAGCGCCAGATGATCCTCGAAGACGGGCGGCGCGCCTTGGGGTTGCTCCATCGCCGGCAGCTCGATGTCGCTCTGTTCTTCGGCTTTCTGAATGCGGCGTTCGATGTCGCGAACCGCTTCGGTGTACTGCTGGATCTTCGTCTGATCTTGGGGGCCCAGTTCCTTTTGGAGGCCGGCGAGCTTGTCCATCACCGAGTCGAGAATGCTCTTGTGCTGGCGTAGTCTTGCTTCGCGAACGGAGCGGTCGGTGCTGCCGCTATCGCCGAAAATCTTCTCGAAGACGGCGCGTGGTTTCCACTCCATCGGCAGGGGTTGCGTCCGGCTGCGCCACGACAGTGTGTGGGTGTAGGCGCAACTCAGGTTTCCGGTGCAGGCGCCGGCGTTCGCGGGGCCATCCATCGAGAGCTCGAGCGAGGCGACTTGGGTTTCTTTCGCAAAATGACGAGCGAGGAGTTGGTCCATCGAAACGTCGGCGATGACCTCGGTCTCATTACGACCGCCCTGGGTTACTCCGGTGAGAAAGGAGCCCGACGCGCCGGCGTGGATGTAGTTCCAACTCGCCTTGATCCCCGACATGACCAGCATCTGATCGCGGTAGGGGGCGAGCGGCTCGAGAATCGGCGGGAGCTCGAAGTCATTTCCCGCCGTTGCGGGAGACCAGTACTCCATGGCCATCCCGTTCGGCACGTAGAAGGCTTGAAATCGAGGGAGGGGTTTCGCGGAGGCTCGCGCCGCCGGCGCCATCGCGTCGAGCAGCGGCAAGGCGAGGCTTGTCCCGACTCCCCGCAGGAGCGTGCGACGCGAGATCGATTTGCCCAGCATGAGCATGGCAGTTGAGGGAACTCCCGTGGCTGAGCGTACCAAGTTTAGCGGTGGGCGTCCACTTTCAAGAAGCCCGGGAAGCCCGGGGGTGCGTGATAGAGAAGAGACGGGAAGGGACGTGGCCATGCAGGGGACCTCCTTTGGCTGCCGTGGAGCGGCAGCGCGGCGGACTGCCTCGCAAGCTTGCCGGACGGGACGATACTATCTAGTATGCCCAGCGCCAGAGGGCGCCTCCCGCGGTGAGTCCCGCCCCAACCGCGCCCATCAGAACGAGATCTCCCTTCTTCAAGCGGCCAGACTCCAGCGCGTCACGCGTAGCCAGCGGGATCGTTCCGCCGGTCGTGTTGCCGTATTCTTGGATGTTGATCACTGCCTTTTCGGGCGGAAGGCCGAGGCGGTCGGCGACGGCTGAGATGATCCGTGCGTTCGCCTGATGGGGAATGAAGACGTCGACGTCCTCAATCGTCAAGTTGTTGCGGTCGAGCAAAGTGCGGCAGATTTCATGCATTTTGCTGACCGCATAGCGAAAGACTTGGCGGCCGTCTTGATGGACGTAGTGCAGGCGAGAGTCGATCGATTCGTGTGTCGGCGGCTTGCGGCTGCCGCCGGCCGGCATGCACAGGTAGTCGCCGCCTGAACCGTCGACCTCGTGGTGGAAGTCGATCAGGCCGGCGTCTTCACCCTGCTCGCAGGCTTCGATCAGCAAAGCCCCGGCGCCGTCGCCAAACAGCACACAGGTTGCGCGGTCTTGGTAGTCGACAATGCGCGACATCGTGTCGGCGCCGATGACGAGAACGCAATCCTGCGAGCCGCTAGCGACGAGCTGAGATCCTGTGGTGAGGCCGTAGAGCAATCCCGAACACGCCGCGAGGAGATCAAAGCCCCACACTCCCTTCGCTCCCAGCCGGTCTTGGACCAAGCAGGCGGTCGAAGGGAAAAACATATCGGGCGTGACCGTGCAGACGATGATGGTCTCGAGATCCTGCGCGCTGATGCCGCGATTGGCGAGAGCGACCTTGGCCGCCTCGACCGCCAGATCGGAGGTCGCTACCCCTTCGTCGGCGATGTGGCGTTGGCGGATGCCGGTGCGGGCGACGATCCAATCGTCGGTTGTGTCGACTTTCGATTCGAGCTCGGCGTTGGTTAGCGTCTTGGGCGGGGCGTAGCATCCCACCGCCGTGATCTTTGCTCTTCGCGACAAGCCCCCTATGATACGCGACCGCCGCCGGTGATAGCGATTCGGTCTCTTCTAGCTCTAGCCGGGGGCGGCCGACGTGGCGTACGGCTATGCCGTGCCGCCTTGTACCTTTGGTGCAAGGTTCTTGTAGCGCCAGCTAAGCGAGCGACGCCATTCAAGGGTTGGGCAAAGGAAAAGACCTTGCGCTACAAGCGCAAGGCGGCACGGCATAGCCGTACGCCACGTCGGAGCGCGTGCCGAGTCCTTTTCACGGCTGCCCTGTCGCTTCACTCGCTCGGTACTCCGATTCGAGCATCGACATCACAATTAGCGTTTCGTAACCCTCGGGCCCCACCAGGGCGTCGCGGAGCCTGCCTTCTTCGACGAATCCCTCGGAAGAGTAGAGACCGCGGGCGCGCTCGTTGAAGTCCTCGACGTCGAGCCATAGCCGATGTGTGCCGAGCTCCTCGAAAACGCGCTTCTTGACGAGGTGCAGGGCCGCCCGGCCAATGCCCTTTCCTTTGTCGGCGACGACGATGCGGCGCAGCTCGATGCCGCGGTGGGGGTTGGTCAACCCGGCCAGGAGGACGAAACCGAGGGGCTTGTCAGACTCGGTGTCGACAATCAGCCAGTGCGCCTCGTCGGGGTCGTCGATTGCTTGGTGGTGGCGCTCGCGGGTACATACAGCAACGTAGGACGCGACCGATGGATGTGACTCGATCGCCACAACGAAGTCGAGGTCAGCGGGTCTGGCGGAGCGCAGCTGGAGCACCGCTCACTCCGCGAGGCCAAGCTCTCGCATCGCTTCGGCTTCGGAGGCCGCCCCGCCCTTCGCGGATTCTTCCAGCATCCGACGGAACTTGGGCGATTGCGCCAGTCTGGCGTTTTCCAGATCGAAGTCGTCGAAGGGAATCAGAGCCGCTATGACCCGACCTTCATCCATCAGAACGACGGTTTCGTCTTCGACTCTCCGTGCGTAGAAAGCCAGGGGCTCTTGAGCTTGTGAGAGCTCCAGTGTCCTGATCGCCATGTCGAACGGACCCCGTCCGTCATATACCGAGACGCTCACGCGCCTCCTCCATCGTCAAACCTTCCCCACGATCGAGGCTGGCCTTTGATCTCGCCACGATCTCTTGAAACTTCCGCGATTCCGCGACCCGGCGATTCTCGAGGTCGAAATCATCGAACGGAACGACCGCCGCCACAGCCTCTCCGCCAATGGTGATAACGAGCGTTTCGTCCTCGATTGACCGGGCATACTCGGCCAAGGGGCGGTCCGCCTCAGAGATATCAATCGTCTTCACAGGCATTGTGATTCTCCGTCGATCAGCACATCCGCGCGTTCCTTGATACCCACGGCGACGATGCTGACCGTGGATTCGTCCTCGTTCACCTCGTAGTATACGCGGTGCTCTCGAACACGCAGACACCACTGTGCGAGTGGTTTTGCGCGCATTCGTTTGCGATTCCTAGCCGCCTCGGCCGGCTGATGGCGCAGGCTGTTTTCGATGGCGTCCGCGACCAAACGACGTTGGCCGGCCGTCAATTGCTTCAGGTGCTCGACGGCCTCCGGAGCAATATCGAACTCATACAAGCCGCCTCATACGACTTCCTCGATCAGCTTCCCGCCGTTGACCGTAGGCCGCTCGAATCGTCCATTATGCAAATACGTCAAGCTCTTATCGTTCAGCCCCAGCTTGTGCAAGATCGTCGCGTGGATGTCGTGCACGTGGTACGGCTTGTCGATAGCGTGAAGGCCAATCTCATCCGTCTCGCCGATCGTACGGCCGCCTTCGATGCCGGCGCCGGCCATGAAGATCGTGAAGCCCCAGGGGTTATGATCCCGGCCGTCGCCCTTTTCGTTGAACGGCGTGCGCCCGAACTCGCCGCCCCAGACAACCAACGTCTCGTCGAGCAAGCCGCGTGATTCGAGATCCGCCAGCAAGCCGGCGATCGGCTTGTCGGTAAAGCGGCACCACTTGCCGTGGTTCTCTTCGATGTTCGCGTGAGCGTCCCAGGAGCCGCCGTAGACTTCAACGAAGCGGACGCCGCGTTCGACCATCCGCCGGGCGAGCAGGGTCTTCTCGGCGAACGGCCGCAGGAAGTCGTCGTCCATGCCGTAGAGCCGTTTCGTCGCCTCGGTCTCACTAGCAATATCGACCGCCTCGGGCGCGTGCATCTGCATGCCGTAGGCCAGCTCGTAGCTCTCCAACCGCGCGTCGAGCTCAGTCTCTTCAGGATGCTTGCCGGCGTGGCGCTGATTAATCGACGCCAGGAAGTCGAGCTTGCCGCGTTGTTGGGCGTCGCCGACCGATTCGGGGTTCGACAGGTTCAAGATCGGCGGGCCTTCCTGCTGGAAGCGAGTCCCTTGGTAGGCGGCGGGCAAGAAGCCGGCGCTCCAATTCTTCGAACCGCCGTTCAGAGGTGATTCGGAGTCGAGAATGACGAAGGTCGGCAGATTCTGATTCGCCGAGCCGAGCCCGTACATCACCCACGAACCCAGCGACGGCCGTCCCGCCAAGATCGAGCCGGTATTCATCTGCGAAACCGACCCGACGTGGTTGAGCCCGTCAGCGGTACACGAGCGAATCACGGCCAGCTTGTCGGCGTGCTCACCGATGTTCTTGTACCAATCCGAGACCCACAGCCCGCTTTCGCCGTATTGCTTCCACTCGCGTTGATCGGGCATCAGCGTGTTGCCCGAGGTGCCCATGGCGGTGACTTTTGGAGGATTGAACGACTCCGGCGTCGGCTGGCCGGCCAGGCGATGCAGCGCCGGCTTGGGGTCGAACAGATCCATGTGGCTGGGCCCTCCCTCCATGAAGAGCCATATCACCGACTTGGCCTTGGGGGCGTGGTGCGGCTCTTTGGGCGACATCGTCGCGCCCGACGCGCCGGATTGGCCCAGCATGTTGCCGAAGGCGAGCGCTCCAAGGCCGCTCCCTGCTTGGGTCAGGAATCGGCGGCGGGAAGCAAGGTTGTACATGGCGTTAGAACCTATAGACGAATTCGTTGGAGTTGAGTAGGGTGTGGCTGAAGTCCACGAAGGCCGCGGCTGAGGCCGGGTCCATGCCTTCAGGCACGTAGGCGGGCAGCGCGGTCTTGCCCTCGGTTCTAGCCACGATGACCTCACGTTGTTTCGCGAGGAAGGTCTGAGCTTCGTCCTGCTCGGCCGCGTCCGGCTTTCTGGAGTAGGCCAGCAGGTAAGCTTGCTCGACCTGGGCGTTCGAATCCGCGCCGGCGTTCTCAAGCACCCGTGCCGCGAAGCCCTGAGACCACTCGATCGTCTGCTCGTCGTTGAGCAGCGACAACGCTTGCGGTGCGGTCGTGGTCACCTCCCGGCGAGCGCAGGACTCGTGGGTGTCGGGCATGTCGAACGCATGCATCATCGGATAGCGGGCGTTCCGCCGCACGAAGATGTACACGCTCCGGCGACGCTGTTGCTCGGGGTCCTCAGTCGCCGCCCAACCGCCGCGCGGCGTTGGCATTCCGCTGGGCAGGGGCGGGAACACGCTAGGTCCGCCGACTTCGGTGTTGAGCATCCCTGAAGTCGCCAACATTGAATCGCGAATCACTTCGCCCTCGAGTCGCTGAGGCGGGAAGCGCCAGAGCAAACGGTTGAACGGGTCGGCGTGTTTGGCCTCTTCGATGTGGTCGGACCCCTGTTGATAGGTCCGCGAGGTCATGATCAGCCGGTGCATCCCCTTGATGCTCCAGCCTTTATCCACGAATTCGCTGGTCAGCCAGTCGAGCAGCTCAGGATGCGTCGGAGCCTCGCCCATGCGGCCGAAGTCACTTGGGGTCGCGACAATTCCGCGGCCAAAGTGATGATGCCAAATGCGGTTGGCCATCACGCGGGCGGTCAGCGGATTGTCCGTCTCGGTCAGCCACTTCGCCAACGCCGTCCGGCGGCCCGTCGAGGAAAGGTCCTCGCGAGCGGTGACCGGCACCGGTCCGGGATTGAGAATCGTCAGGAAGCCGGGCTCGACTTCGTCCTGCGGGGCGGCATAATTCGCCAGACCTAGGATGCGAGTCTCCGGCGCATCGACCCCTAGGTCTTTGAGCCCAGCTCCGCGCGGAAGCTCGCCCGGATGCAGATGCTCGAATTTCTCTAACTGCTCAGTAAGCTCGAGATAGCGCTCCTTCTGCTCTCCCTTGAGCGCCTTATAGAGACTTTTTTCGAAGAACCCAACCTGCCAAAGATGCTTGTGCCACATCTGGCGTTCGAACGGGTTGAGCTCCGCTTCGGCCTTGCTCAGGGCATCCTGGGTCTCATCAAGGCGTTTGCCGAACAGATGTTCCCATTTGACGCGGCGTTCGGCGTCAAGCATAGCGTCACGCTCGGCTCGGATGTCTTTCGCCGCCTCTTCCCAGGCCGCGAGTTTGCGGTCGTATTCGGCCCTGTCGGCGTCGCTCATCAAGATGATGTCGTCGTCTTGGGCCGAGGCGGCGAAGAAGGCCTGCAGGCGGTAATAGTCTGCTTGCAGGATGGGGTCGAACTTATGGTCGTGGCATTTCGCGCAGCCAAACGTGAGTCCCATGAACGTCGCGCCGACGGCGTCGGTGACATCCTGGAGTAGCTCTGCTCGGCGCTGGACAAGATTTGCCGCGTTCGACTCATCCGGGTAATTCCGGTTGAACCCCGTCGCGATCCTGGCGTCGACATCGTTGGGCCAGAGCTCGTCGCCCGCGATCTGTTCTTGCACGAATCGGTCGTAGGGTTTGTCTTCGTTGAAGGCGCGGATCACGTAGTCGCGGTAGCGCCAAGCGTATGGGCGGGTTTCGTCGGACTTAAACCCTTCGCTTTCAGCGTATCGGGCTAGATCGAGCCAGTGACGCCCCCAGCGCTCGCCATAGTGAGGCGAGGCGAGCAACTCATCCACGACCATCGAAAACGCTTCGGGCGATCGATCGGCCAGGAAGGCCTCAACTTGCTCCGGGGTTGGAGGCAGCCCAATCAAGTCGAAGTAGGCGCGGCGAATCAGTGTTATTTTATCCGCCGCGGGGGCGATCTCGAGGTCTTTTTCAGCCAGTTTAGCGGCGATGAAAGCGTCAACCGGATGGTTCTGACCCGCGGGCGCCTTCGGCCGCTCGACCTTCTGGAAGGCCCAATACTGGCGGTCGGCGTCGCTGAACTTGACTTCAGCCTTTGGCGCCGCGCCTAGACCGCCTGCCAGTAATAGTCCCGCAATTGCAACCGTCCAAACGCCTCGATTCGATTTTGACATTCGTCTCGCCTCCAGCTCTATCTGCCCCGCTAACACTATCGTACCTTTCGGCACAAGTGTCAACGGAATCTAGATAATAGGCGATTACGCGACGTTGCGCTCGGGGCGCTGGATCGGTCCGGCCCGGGCTATGCCGATCATGGGCGGTTGCGGCACGGGCCTGAGCTCGGGAACCGATTCCGGCTCCGCGTCATAGCGGTGAATGCTGATCAACATCGACCGCGCCAATTCCGCCGGCACGCCTAGGGTCCTGAGTCCGATGTAGATCAGAGAGTGCGCCGCGAAGCACGAAGCGAGCAGCAAGATGAGGGCGCAAAATGCGAGCTCAACTGGCGATTCCTGCAACAGCTTCAGCAAGGGGGCCATGATGCTCTCTAGGACTAACGCATTCTGACGGTGTAATAGTACCAGGACTTTTTGCTCTTGGCTAGTCCCTATTTCGTCTTAGAAGAAACGGTGCGCAATCGGCGGACGCCATATTGGCTAGACGTGAAGGCGGGAGTTATCATCCCGGCGCTCGACGAAGAGCGTACGGTCGGGAAGACGCTCTCCCAATTGCCGGCGGGACTGTTTGCTACGGCTGTGGTCGTTGATAACGGGTCGCGGGACCGTACGGCGGAGGTCGCGGCGGCCGGCGGCGCACGGGTTGTGAGCGAGCCGAGGCGGGGCTACGGAGCGGCTTGTTTGGCCGGGATCGCGGCGCTCGATCCCAGCATCGAGGTCGTGGCGTTCCTCGACGCGGACGGCAGCGACAGCCCGGAAGAAGCCGAGCTTCTGTTAGCGCCGATCCTGTCGGGCGACGCCGACCTGGTTATCGGATCGAGAGAGCTTGGACGCCTTCAGGCTGGCGCTCTTCGCACTCACCAGCGCTGGGGAAACCGACTCGTGGTGACCCTGGTGCGATGGATGTTCGGTTTCCAATACAGCGATCTCGGACCCTTCCGGGCGATCCGGCGGGATAGTCTAGAGGCGCTCGATATGCGCGACCGCGGTTATGGTTGGACGATCGAGATGCAGGTCAAGGCCCTAGGCAAAGGCCTGCGGGTCAAGGAAGTCCCCGTTTCGTATGGCTTGCGTGTCGCCGGGGAAAGCAAGATTTCTGGTCGAGCGTGGCAGAGCATCGCGGCGGGCGCGAAGATCTTATGGACCCTAGCTCGCCTTCGGCTGGCCTGAGGCCTTGACGCCTGGGCCGTTGGGGCTCAAAATCAAGGTGGAACGATGCACGCTATGATTCGACTCTCCGTCACAATTGCGTTGATCATGGCCGTATTTGGCGTGGCGGGGGAGGCCCAGCAGACCGACCAAAGCAGCAAGATCCGCTCGGAAGGGCAACACTCCGCCGGAGGCGCCGTGCTCGGCACGAAGCCCGACAAAGTCCTGAAGATCGTCAAGGTGCGAGGAGTCATCTCGAAGATCGATCTTTTGAACCGGACGGTCACGTTCAGTTCAAAGGGCCAGGAAGACCCACTCGAGCTGGCGTTTTCTCAGCCGGCGGGCCGCGAGCAGATCAAGACCGTCAAGAAGGCGGCGAAGTCGTTGGGCAAGCGGAAGCTGTCGCTCGAAGAGCTGACGGTTGGATCGAAGGTTCAGATCGAGTACTACACCACGCTCGGCCAAATGCTGGAAATGCTGGTCGAAGAGGCGAAAAGCTAGCAGGTCCCTTGAGCCCGGCGCCGGTGGCGGCGGGTTGTGATGTTACTCGGATGTCTCCCGCTAGATGCAGCCTACGGACGCCCGTGTTGCCTCACAACCCGCCGCCAGCGGTGCCGGGCTCAATCATCCGCGCGGTGGCCAAAAGCGTACTCTCGTCAGCGTAGCCCGCGGTTAGCTGCAGACCCAGCGGCAACCCGTCTGTCGGCATTGGCACGCTGATCGCCGGCGCCCCCAGCGTGGTCCAGGGGATGTTGCAGCGCGGATCTCCCGTCGATTCCAACCCTTTCGGAGCCGGGCCTAGGGCCGCGGGAGTCGCGACCACGCGGTGCTGTTTCGACCAATCGCGAAATTCGGTCTTGGCGGATTCGGCCGAATCCTTCGCCGCCTGGTAGGCCGATTCTTCGATCGCCAGCCCCTTTTCGATGAGCTGGGCTAGCTTCGACCCGATGGCCGCCCCGTGCTCGCGAAACATTGCACCGTGAATCCGCGCGGCCTCGTAGGTCATGATCGTCGCCGTTGCCGAAGGCAGCGCCCGGAACGAGACGGGAGTCCGCGCTCGAACGATCTCGAATTGTCCGGCGAGCTTCTCGAGGCGGTCTCCAAAGGCTTTCGCCATTTCGGGCTCGAGCTCGCCCTCGATCGGCCACTCGAGGACCGTGATGCTGCTTGCGGCGGATCCCACGACGGGCCCCTGCAACGCCTCCCAAACCTCGCTGAGATCGGCGAGGGACCGAGCAAGGATCCCCGCCTGGTCGAGAGAAGGGGCGAAAGGCATCACGCCGTCAAGCGGTAGGGCGTCGAACGTTGGCTTCCAGCCAACGACGCCGCAGAATGAGGCCGGGCGCAACACCGAGCCCTGCGTTTGACTCCCCAGCGCGAAAGGAACTATCCCGGACGCGACCGCCGCGGCCGAGCCGCTCGACGAACCTCCGGGGCTGTGCGCCAAGTTGTGCGGATTGCGCGTCGGGGCGGGATCGAAATAAGCGAAGGCGGTCGTGTGCGTCTTGCCCAGGACCACGGCCCCGAGCTGCTTGAGCCGGGCGACGAGAGCGGCGTCGCAGGCGGGAATCCTGCCCTTCTGTACCGCCGTTCCCCACTCAGTCGGCATGCCCGCCGTGTCAAAAATATCCTTGACGCCGAACGGGACGCCGGCCAGGGGCCCTTCGGCTCGGTTCGCTTGCCCGAGCGCGTCCTCTCGCGCAACATACGTCCAAGCTCGAATGTCCGGGTCGAGCTCGTCGATAGCGCGGAGGCAAGCCTCGACCGCGGCAGGTCCGCTATCCATCCAGAAGCTCGCGCAGGGTGAAAATACTCGCGAACCCACAACCAATTTGCTCGATTGCCTCGCGGCCGCCTTCTTCCCGGTCGACAAGGCAAATCGCCGCTAGCGGTTCCAGCCCCGCGTCCTTGGCCCGCTCGATCGCCTGAATCGCCGATCCGCCGGTCGTGCAAGTGTCTTCGACGATCAGGGCGCGTTTGCCGCTCGACTCGTCAAGCCCTTCGATGAACCGGCCGGCGCCGTGGTCTTTGGCTTCCTTACGAACCAAGAAGCCGTCGATCTTGAGCCCGTATTCGAGACTCTCGCGGCATACCGCTGACACGACTGGATCGGCGCCCATCGTCAACCCGCCGACCAGGTCGACTTTCCAGCCGTTTTCCAGCATCGCCGCGAGGATCGTGCGGCCGATCAGCGGCATGGCCTCGGCGCGAAGCGTGGTGAGTCGCGCGTCGACATAAACATCACTGCGCTTGCCCGAGGCCAGAACGAAATCGCCGCGCTTGACGGAGCGCTCGCGCAGCATTTGAAGGAGTCGTTCTCGATATTCTGAGCTGATCATTTGGGACAATCTAAGTTGAATCGGGGCCGATGGACATCCTAGCGCAATCGGACTGCGGGTCTCAGGGGGTGCAGAGTCCCGGGCGCTGGCGGTAGAATCTTCTTCCGAGTGACGCGAAGGTCTTTCTTAGCAGCGGCCGCGGCGCCCCTACTCGCACAAGGGCCGCAACGCCCGAACGTGCTGATCTTTCTCTCCGACCAGGAGAGCGAGCGTGTCGACCGGAGCCTGCTGCGGTTGCCGAATCGGGACAAGCTCGACGGCCGCGGGGTTCGCTTCACGCGGAACTGGTGCGCCACGCCGCAATGTTCGCCGGCGCGGTCCGCGATTTTGACTGGGCTTTTCCCGCACGCGACCGGCGTCGTGGCCAATGTCGGGGCGGTGGGCTCGGGTCCGTTGTCGGCTGACTTTCCGAGCCTGGGCCGGCTCTTTAAGGCGGCTGGCTACGAGACCGGCTACTTCGGCAAGTGGCACCTCACGGCGGGTCGGAGGATTCCGGAGGAGTTTGGGTTCGACGAGGCGAGTAGCCGGGGCGACGAACCTGGTGACGCGGGCATCGCCGCCGCCGCGGCGGACTGGATCCGCGGGCGCGAGGGTCCTTGGCTGGCATTCGTGTCGGTCATCCAGCCGCATGACATTTACTACTTTTCGCGGCTCAAAGGGAATGGCGAGGCGCCGGCTATCCGCGACGGGATTGCCGCGCCGGCCAGTGGGGCCGAGCAACTTTCGAGCAAGCCTCCGGCGCAGCAGCTCTATAACGAGAAAGATCAGGGCCAAACGACGGCCGACTACGGCCCGCAAGAATGGCGCGGCTACCGGAGTCTCTACTACGACCTCATCGAGGACGCCGACCTTAGTCTTGGCGCCGTACTCGATTCGGTCGAGGCGAATTCGCAAGTCGACGACACGATCGCGGTTTACACCTCCGACCATGGCGACGCGCTGGGTGAGCACGGGCTGGCCTTCAAGGGGCCGTTCATGTACGAGGAGCTGCTGAACGTTCCGCTGACGATCTCGTGGCCCAAGCTTACGCCCAGCGCCCAAACCAGCGATGCGCTCACCTCGCAGGTGGATTTGTTACCGACGTTATGCGAGCTCACCGGGGTGGCGGCGCCGCAGTCGCTGCAAGGCAAGAGCCTGGCGCCGCTGCTGAGGGGAGAAGCCTTCGAGCGCGAGGCGAATTTCGCCGAATACCACTCTAAGCAACGCTGGGCGAACCCGATTCGCTCGGTTCGCACCAATCGATGGAAGCTGAACGTGTACCTATCGGGCGAACGCGAGCTCTACGACCTTGAGAACGATCCGCACGAGACGCGGAACCTGGCGGGAAGCGGAGCCGAGAGCGAAACAAAGCTGCTGGCCCTGATCGAAAACTGGGCCCGCTCAACCACCGACCGCCGCTGGTTCGATTGAGCCCGGCGCCGGTGGCGGCGGGTTGAGGTGTCGCCCTGGCGTCTCCCGCTTGATGCAACCTACGGACGCCCGGTTTGACCTCGCTACCCGCCGCCACCGGCGCCGGGCTCAAGACTCCGCAACTGGCGCCGTACTTCTTCTCGGGCAGCGGCTCCGCGTACACCTGCCAGCGGCTGCCCGAAACGCACCGCGCTTGTCCCGATGAACGCGGGAACAACCGACGCTCCCGTCTGCTGAGCCGCCAGGAACGCCTCCAAGCGGAAGCGGCATCGTTCGGGCGGTTCTCCGGCGGCGTTGTCCGACGTTAGGGCTACGTCGAAGCCGGCTTCAAGGGCCGCTTCGAGCCGCTCGTCCAGCGATCCGGCTTCCGGAACCACTAGCGGCTCGAGCAAGAAGGAGGCGGGAAAACCAACGTCTCGAAGGGCGCGTTCTTCGCCGATCAGCAGCACTCGAGGAAACGCCAGCTGGAGGCTCTGAGCATCGGCGCCGCCGCTGCGATTCGCCAATATCACGCATGGGCCTGATCCGATTTGGCCGCCGTCTGACGCAACGCGCTCTCCGAGGGCCGCCGCGCACAGTCGAAGGCCGAGGCGCGACACGATCGCCGTTGCACATCGGCTGGGCAGGATACGAGCCAGCAGCCCGAGCGGTACGCCCAGCGCCGCCCCGACCGCGATCTTCCAGGCCTGCCGCGAGAACTTTCGAAGCGACTCGCTTGCGATCCTGGCCCAGCCCGTCGCTTGCGCCGCCCCGACGCGAATTAGCTGCACGGCTGGGCTCGAGTCTGTCCCTTGGTCGAGGAGATTCTCTTCGTACAACCGGCGAGCCTCCGAGCGCCGGATCTTTCCGCTCGACGTTTTTGGGACGGTGTAAGGCTTAACCAGCCGAACCTCATCGGGAGGCATGCCGACCTTGGTCGAGACCGCCTCGACGACCCCCTGCTCGATGTGCGCCCGCTCGGCCTTGCTGCTAGCGCGCGACTCGGCGACAATCACGATCCGTTCCGTGCCCGTGGACGAGTCGGCCGAGCCGAACGCGGCGACACAACCCTTACGAACGCCTTCAACCGAAGACGCCGCCAGCTCGACCTCTTGGGGAATGATGTTGTGGCCGGACTTGATGATCGCTTCCTTGAGCCGCCCGGTGACGAAAAGCTCGCCGTCGGCCCAGTAGCCTAGGTCGCCCGAATCCATCCAGCCATCCGAATCGACGACCTCGGAGGTTGCTTCTGGGTTGCGGAAGTAGCCGGCGGTTTTAGACGGACCGCGGAACAGGATTCGTCCGCGCCGGCGCTCACCTAACTCGTTCCCGTCGATGTCGACTAGCTTTATCTCGTGCTCGGGAAGCGGTCGGCCGTTGGCTACGAATTCCAGAGTAGGGCCGTCGCTGGCGGTCGCCGCCCGCCCTTGGCTTTCGAACGTTTGGCGGTCGATCACGTCGACGATCGGATGGCGGTCGATCGGCGGAAAAATCAGCGCCACCGACGACTCCGCGAGCCCGTAACAGGGTACGTAGCTGGTCGCCTTGAACCCAAACCCGGCGAAGCGCCTGGCGAAAGCCCGCAACGTCGGCGCCATCACGGCCTCCCCGGCGTTGATCGCGACCCGCCAGCGGCTTAAGTCGACTCCCTCGATCATGTCGTCGGTGATCTTACGGACGCACAACTCGAAGGAAAAGTTCGGCGCCGGGCAAAGCGTACCGCCCGAGTCGCTCAACGCCAGCAACCAGCGTTCCGGGCGGGACAGAAAGTCCAACGGCGAAAGAATCGTGATCGGAAAGCCGTGGTAGAGGCTAAACAACCACGACCCGATCAGCCCCATGTCGTGATAGAGCGGGAGCCAGCTCACGACCACGTCGTCGGGCCGCGCCTGCACAGCCCAGCCGATCCCCTTCACGTTGGCCAGTACGTTTGAGTGGGACAGCACGACGCCCTTGGGATTCCCCGTGCTCCCGGAGGTGTACTGGATGAAGAACGTGTCGGCCGTCGCCGGCGGGGTGAACACGCGCCGTTTGCCGCGAGCCCGCAGATCATCGACGGTGGTGACTTCGCGCAGGCTTCGAAGGCCGACTCGCATGACCTGAGCGACGGGCTTGGCTTGTTCAAACGAGATCAGGTAGCGGACTTCGGCGTTCCCGAGGATTTTGAACTGGCGACCGAGGTACTCCTCGACCTGGCGAGGCCGCGCCGGCGGATAGATCGGCACCGCCACTCCCCCAGCCAGCGTGACTCCAAAGAAGGCGTAAAAAAAGTCTGCGCAAGTAGGCAGCATGATCGCCACCGTTTCGCCCGGCTCGAGGCCGGACTCGACCAGGCCGGCCGCGACCTCCGACGCAGACTGATAGAGCTGACCGTAAGAGATGTCTTGCCCACGGTCCTCTTCGAGCAAGTGAATCTGGACGCGCTCGGGCGAGGAGTCCGCGAAGCGCCGTAGGACTTCGGCGAAGGTCTTCGCGTCAGCAGGGGGATCTGGCGCAGGCCCCGGTTGGACGATCGGGTAGCGTTCGCTGACCCCTGCGCCGGTCGGAGCCTCGAGCGCCTTAATCCACTCGGCTGGAGTCTCGGCGCGTTGGGCGACCTCGTCCGGGAGCCGCACGGAAAAACGCCGCTCGACACGCATCAGCAGCTCGACGCGCTCGAGGCTTCCCAGGCCCAGCTCAGAGTCAAAGGAGCTGGCGAGGGTCAGGCGCTCGGCCGCTCGATCCGAGCCAAGCTCGGTCAGTAGGCCTTTCACGGTCTCGAGGAGCTCGCGCTCGACGTTCCCACTGGGCCCCGAGGGGCCCACGGCTGGAGTAGGAAGCACCATCAGGCTAAATACGGAACGACCACTCCCGCGCTACCTCGGGCTGGACCCACTGCTCGACGCCCGGGATCTGGTTATTTCGCCAATACGAGGGCCAGTCGATCGCTTCCGGCGCCCAGGGCAGCTTTTGCCTGTCCACGTCGCGAAGCTTCGTGTGGCCCACGCGAATATTATTCGCCTCGAAAACGTAACGGTTCTCGAGGATGAAGGGCAAGTACTGCTCCATTGTCTGCTCACGGAAGTTGACTTGCAGCGCCCCGCTGCGCGCGGCGGTGGCGCGAGCCTGCGCCCAGCCGGCTCCCGGCAGGCCCTTTTTCGAGTAGTTCAGCAGACGCTGCTCCGTACGCTCGAGCGAATTGCGAGTCTCGCGATTGTGCTTCTTGAACGCTTCCCAGGAATGCAGCCTTGCCCCGGTTCCCGGTGTTTGCTTGCGCCGATGGGCCTCACCGTCGAGAAGATCGAGCAGCGGGCCCATCTCGAACGGATTCCGGTCGGCGCTCGCCAGCTGATAGACGGGCTCGGCTTGGTCGGAGAGCAGCAACGCGCCCGCGGCGAGAATTGCCGAAGCGACCAGGTCAACCGGCACGATCTCGAGTGAAATCTCCTCCCGGGCCGGCCAATCGCGCAGTCCGCCCATGGCCATCAACACGAGCGGCGCCGCGGTGCGCCCTCCTTCGACCCATCCTGGAAACGGGAATTCGAGGGCGCTCTCGACGATCGCCGGCCGGACGATCGTCATGTCGAGCTCGCCGGCGGCGAGTAGCTGTTCTCCCAGACTCTTCGTGTAGGTATAGGTGTTGACCCAACCCCAACGGGCGGCGCGTTCTCGGCCCAGGTCGATCAGGGCGTCCCGATTGGAGAGCCGCGAGGCGGCCTCCTGAAGCGCTTCGAGCTCGTTGCGGGCGTCAAAGGCGCAGTCGTTGGGCCCTTTCCTGCCGGGATAGAAGCCCACGATCGGTTCGCTCTCTTCGATTAAGCCGTCCGCTTTGCCAGCGACGTAGCAAGTGGAGATGTGAACGAGCTTTGCTCCGAGGATTTCGGCCAGCTCGGCGACGTTCAAGGACGCATCAATGTTTGCTGCGATCGCTTGATCAACCGGCGGGAAGAACTCGACCAAGCCCGCGCAGTGGATGATCAGTCCGACGCCGTCCAGTTCTTCGCCTGGGGCGAAGTCGCCCGACACGTCGCCCTCCACAACCCGCACCTTCTCGGCGATTCGTTCGCGATTGGAGTCCCTCAATGGCGGAGAATCGAGGACCTCCTTGAACCGTTCTGTAGCCCCAACGCCCGCTCGCGGACGGAGCAAGAGGTGAATCCGCTTCGTCTCGGGATATCGATCGAGCAACAGAGCGAGCAGCACCTTGCCGACGAATCCGTTCGCGCCGGTGATCAGGATTTCTGTCTCGGAGAACGATTGGCCGACGTCAACCACGGGTTCGCGACCCTCCGACGTGGCGCACGGCTATGCCGTGCCGCCTTGCGCCTATGGCGCAAGGTCTCTTTTCCCGGATCTGCCTGTCGCTCGATCCGGCGGCGGCCCGAGGGCGCATTGCATCTTGCACCACAGGTGCAAGGCGGCACGGCATAGCCGTGCGCCACATCGATTCAGCCATCATTCTCTCAAGCTAGTATGCCAAGTTCAGGATCCATCCCTCCTCACGTTCGATCGTCGCCCGCTGCTCCGGCGTCAGATTCGTGGGGCCTAGGAAACATTCCCGTAAGCTGCCGTCTCGGTCCCGATCAGCGAACCAGCGGGCGAGCTCTCGGACTTGAACCGCGTCCTTGACCTCGCCTTCCTCGGGATGAATCTGAATCAGGGACGGATAGATCTCCGCATGGACGATCCGCGCCGACGGAACCTCCAACCCCGTCTCGAACGGCCAGACGCAAGAGTCACCCTTGAGTCGCGCGTCAAACCGCAAGGCGGCCAACCAAGGGACGCCCAACAAGGACTGAGAGCCAACCGACCCGGCCCCGCCTAACTTCCAAACCGACTGTGCGCCGCGCCCCCGCTGTTCGCACAAGCGATACTCCGGCAAACCCGCAAGCCCAGTCTTCTTCGCGGTCAAATGGGGCCCTTCCTCGCGCGCAGGACATGCCCAGAAGGGCCCGGGGCCTCCGGAAAGCCTCTCATTCAGAGCAGCCGCTACCTCAAAGCGATTGTTCGAGTTATCCTCCTCATCGCGCACCTGTCCGCCCAGCTCATCCCAGAGTCCCATCCAGCCCTCAACTCCCAAACGCTGGGCCAGACCCGCCGGGTAGGAGTAGGCGAAATCCATCGTCACCAGAATCCGTTCTGAGCCAAGCAGGATCTCGAGGATCCGCGTACACGCCGCCGCACGAGTACGCAGGTACTCAATCCACTCGCCGCCGGCGGTCTTGTAGCAGAGCCAGATGCTGTCCTTCGTGGGCCTGCGCGGTCCTGGCCGGCTCCGAGCGCTCCAGTCGACGACCAGGTAAGCATCGAATAGCATCGCGGGAAGTTTATCATCAACGGTCAACGGTCAACGGTCAACGGTCAACGGGGAACACTCTGGTATCCTTTGATTTCAGGGGGGAACGAGCATGTCCGGCCACTCCAAGTGGGCGACCATCAAGCACAAAAAGGCGGCCACGGACGCCAAGCGCGGCAAGATCTTCACGCGCTTCATCCGAGAGATCCAGATCGCCGCCCGCGAGGGCGGAGGAGACCCGGACTCAAATGCACGCTTGCGCAGCGCAATCTCAAACGCGAGAGCGCAGTCGATGCCCCAGGACAACATCAAGCGCGCGATTCTGCGGGGCGCCGGCCAGCTTAAAGGCGAATCCCTAGAGGAAATCACATTCGAAGGCTACGGCCCTGCTGGAGTAGCCGTCTACGTCGAAGTCGTCACCGACAACCGCAACCGCACCGTCGCCGAGCTTCGCTACGCGTTCAATAAGAACGGCGGGAACCTCGGCGAGAACGGCTGCGTAGGCTGGATCTTCGACCAGCGCAGCCTGGTCGTCGTTCCAAAGAGCGCATTGTCCGAAGACGACCTCATGGAGGCCGCCCTCGGCGCGGGCGCCGACGATATGACCGACGAAGGCGATGTCTGGGAGATCATCTCGGACCCGTCGGCGCATGAAGAAGTCGTCAATGCAGTGAAGGCGGCCGGCGCCGAACCGTCAACGGCTGAGGTCACTCGCATTCCACAGAACAGCGTCAAGGTAGCCGGTAAGCAGGCTGTGGCGGTGCTTCGAATGTACGACGCGATCGACAATCATGACGACGTTCAGAACGTCTACGCGAATTTTGATATCGACGAGGCGGAGCTCGAAGAGTTGTCGAAGTAGAAGCCAATCGCTGGTGGGTGCGCGACAAATTTGTGACTGCTGGCGGCGCTTGGCCGAACAATCTGAACAGCCCAGCACCTAGGTAACACTTTTCCCCAACCACATAGGTAACAGTTTAAGGGTTGAACCAAGAGAAGGTTCTTTGCACGAAATCCTTCCCGGAAACGCTCGGGGGGCGCCGGGGGAGCGAGCCCGTAGGGCGAGCGGAGGAGGCGCCCCCCGAGCGTTTCCGCCGCAGTCGGTGCTCCCCCCTGCCCGGCCGCGGGCCCTCGAATAGGCTACGCTCGAGCCAGTCCAGCTCCAGCGGCCCAAACCAGACCGCCCAGCCGTGCTCATGCTCTTCCAGGCCCACCGTCTCGCCCGCCAGCGTCTCGCTGAGAAACAACTGACGCCCCAGCAACCCAATGTCGCCCTTGCTCTGCACTCGCCGCGGCAGCATCCGATCCGGATACTCCAGCTCCGGCAAGCGCTCCGGATACGGCCTCCACGACGGCTGATACACGCTCGCCGGCGTTGCCATCGCTAGCGATTCGTGCGGACGCTCCTGGTTGTAGATCTGCCGAAAACGATCGAAGGCCCGCTGTTGCGCTCGCAAGTTGCGCTCCGGCGGCGTCGCCGTCTCGGCCTTGAGCGTCCGATGCATGCGCTCATGACGCCCGTTTTGCTCAGGGTGTCCGGGGTCGATTCGCTGCAGTTGAATCCCGAGCCGGATCCACCACACGCTGAGCCGCGAAAGCCCCGCCAAGCCCGTCGAGGCGAACGGCGGACCGTTATCGGAAAGGATCCTCGTGGGCAGGCCGTACTCCCGGAAAGTCGCTTCCATCAGCGGCCGCACGTGCGCCGTGTTGCTGCGCGCGACCCTTTGACAACGCAACAGATAACGGCTCGCCGTATCGGAAATCGTCAGCGGATCGCAGCGTTTGCCGTCGCCGGTTTCGAACCAACCCTTGAAATCGATCGCCCAAACTTGGTTGGGCGCCTTGGCGCTGGTGAGCTTACTGGAAGGCGTGGCGTGGCGCCGGCGCTTACCGGGGTGGGTGAGTCCGTGGCGTTTCAGCAGCGCCCCGATAGTGGAGTGCGCCGGCCAATTGATGTCAGGGTTGGTGCGCTCGAGTCGCGCTTTGAGCTTGTCTTCGCCCCAAGTGGGATAGCGCGCCCGCAAGGCCAGGATCTCTCGCTCGATCTCGGCGGGAAAGGCTTGCGCTTGCCGTTTGGGCGCTTTGGATTGATCGGCCAATCCGGCGACGCCTTGTTGGGCGTAGCGATCGAGCCATTTGTAGCCGGTCTTGCGGCTGACGCCGAAGCGCCGACAGACGGCGGCCATGGCATCCTCCCGGGTTAGAACCTCTTGAACGAATCGCAATCTTTCGTCTTGCACACGGGTCTCCTTCCATCCCAAAACAAAAGTCCTCCTTTTGTTCTAGGATGCCAATGTGTTACCCATGTGATCGGGGAATTGTGTTACCTATCTGCCCAGGGCTATACCACTCCAGACCCCGGGATGAATCCCGGGGCTATGATTGTTTCGGATGGCCTGCGCCCGACGTAAGTGTACGTTCGGACAAGCGTTTAACCATTGCAGTTACGCCTTTCGCTCACATTTATGTCGCACACCCATCGCTGGTAGAGGCCTGGCTTTGTCGCGACAGTGGGTGTATAATTGGCATGAGCAAGCGCCCGGCGAAGGCCCGCCCGTTCGGCGGAGATTGGTCTTTCGGAGACGGAAGAATAGTCAGGGCGCTAAATAACCCCTCTTTCCCGGAGGGGTTATTTCGTTTGGTCCGCGATCGGGATCAGGTAACGAGAGCGCACAGCCCTACGGACCAGCTCGTTTTCGGACGTGCCGCCCAGCAGTCCCCCACGGATGCAACCTGCCCACATGTCGGCCAATCGAATCAAAGGCTCACTTTGGTCGCGGCGCGACCGGACTAGGTCAACCGCCAACCCCTTCTTCCTCAGCGCGCCGGTCAGTGCAACGGTATTCTTGCGATCGATACCGTCAACGTAAATCCGGGCTCGTGAGCGCCCCGTTAACCTCCGATTCAGGGCTCCGCCCAATAGATCAACCATCGCGGCGAAGTACCTCGAGGGCTTGCGGTAGCTGCCGTAGCAAACCTCAACTCCGCTGGACTGAGCCGCTAAGGCTGATCGCAGGTATCCCATCCTGCGTTCAGCGCGGGACTTGTGCCATTTCCGGCGAGCAATCTGCCAGCGGTCTTCGCAGTGGATGAGCTTCGATCGTAGGGATTCTGGAGGTTCCAATGTTGTTACGGCGACGACGATGAAGAAGGCCGACCTCGGATCCTGACCGGACTCGTCAACGTAGCAATAAAGCAACCGCCCCTCTCGAGTCTCTGAGCTCGCCTTGGGACCAGATGGAGGCATAAGCCTAGCGCCTCGCCCACTTCGTCACGAGGTAGTGGTGAGTCGGGTCATCAACTCGGCCGAACGCCGCCAGTAGCCTCCGCTCCCAGTCCGCGTAGGCGAGGTAGCCCCTCTGGTCGGAATTGAATTCCGATTCCAGCCCGGCATGAACCCGAGCAGAGGATTCGTTGCGGCTCGGGCGAAGATGCCAGACCGTGCGAATGTTGCCGGATATCTCCTCGAGCTCGGGAGAACCGTCCCGCACTTTCACAACTTCAAACTCCCCGGCGAGCGCCGCCACGAGCGGTTTCGGATCCGCATTGACCCCATCGACGAATACCAACGTGCGCCCGGGTTCTTGGCCCGACCGAATTTCGGCCGCAATGCTGTCGAACGGGATCAGGTAGCCCTTGTTCAGGAAACCCTCCTGCTAGAAATAGTGCACATTTCCGAGCAGCATCAGCCCCGCCCACACGACCAGGATCCGAGTTCTCGAGGCCGCGACCACGGCAAGCAATAGCACGGGCGTGGCGAATAGAATCCGCGCCGGCATAAACGGGAACGAGACCCAGTTCGCCGCTCCCACGAAACCCAGCAATGCGGCGAAGGCAGCCAGCTTGAAGTCAGTCTCAAAGCCGGCAAGGTTTCGCATGAGTCCGAACGCCAGAGCCGCCCCGACAGCCCCGGTGAACAGCAATAACCACGGCGACTGCGCTTCGCCGCCCACCCAGCTCACCCCGGTATATCCGACCCGCACCGCAATCTCGCTGAGACCGCCGCTGGTGAGCGAATAGACCTCCGCGCCGGCGGCCCGCTCGATCCCGCCGAGCAGGGTCGGCAGCCACGGAGCGAAAAGCGCCAGACAGACCACTCCGGCGCCCATCCCAGCGGCGATAAGTCGGCGGTCTCGGTGACGAATCGAGCGGAAGACGATGAACGACCCGACCGCTCCTCCGATAGCCAAGCCCGGCAGGTAGTGGACATACAAGAGCGCCGCCATGGCCGCCCCGTATACCGCGGCCCGCCGTGGCGCGGGATTATCGATCAACCTCAGCCCGAAATGCAGCGCCACGGTTGCGGCCAGGATCTGTAGCGAGTACGACCTCGCCATCCGGCCGTAAAGCGCCAGCGCCGGCGCGAGAGTCCATATCGCAAGGAACCAGAATCGGACGCGCGGGCCGCGGTGAACCAGCCACAGGCGGTCGACCAGCACGGTGACGGTCAACATGATCAGCGCCGAGAACGTCCTCGCCGGCGCGATCCCGGCGTCTCCCCACAGAGTCACCCAGCCCTTCAGCGCGTAGAAGTAGAACGGCGGATGAATGTCCGCCCGCAGAACGCCCGCCACCTCGCTCCAATCCAGGGCGATGACATTGAGCGTGAACTGCTCGTCGCCCCAGACCGGCAGCAAGTCGAGCCGGGTCAGCAACAAAGCCGCTTGTATCGGCAGGAACAGAGCCAGCGGAAACCGCCGAATGATCTCGAGCCACTTCAAGTCAGAACCGCCAGTCTATGCTATTCAAATCAGGGGAGGATATTGCGATCGGCCTCGACATTGCACGACTGCATCAACCAATCGCGCGCTACTTCCGGTCGAAGCGGTTTCGGCGCTTCGCGGACGCTTTTGGCCTGACTGAACAAACCCGCGTGCTCGACGTAGGCGGGTTCTCGCATTATTGGCAGTTTTTTGAGCTCCTCCCGAAAGTAACGATTGTGAACTTGGAGTGGCCCCCGGTTCGTGACGAACGATTCCAATGGGTGGTTGCCGACGCCAGAAAGCTGCCGTTTCGCGAGGCCGCCTTTGACGTCTGCTTTTCGAACTCAGTCGTCGAGCACATTCCCGGCATTGAGAATCAGCGCGCCTATGCCGCTGAAGTCGCCCGGGTCGGCAAAAGCTACTACGTCCAAACCCCCTATCGCTGGTTCCCGGTCGAACAGCACCTGATGACGCCCTTCATCCACTACCTGCCGCGGAGTTGGCAGCGTCCATTGCTGATGAATTTCACCGTGTGGGGCATTCTCGAGCGGCCAACCCAGCAAGGCTGCGACGACTTCTTGCGAGATATTCAGCTGCTAACTGTAGACGACCTGCAAGCGTTGTTTCCCGGAGCGGACCTGTGGAAAGAACGGACGCTGGGCCTGCTGAAATCGATCTCCGCCATCCGCCACTGAAGCGCTATCGTGCCGCAGCGTTATTCGTGCCGCAGCGCTTCGACCGGCTGGACCGCGAGCGCCCGCCAGGCGGGGAAGGTCGAAGCGAGCAAGCCGGCGGCCAACAAGACTGCTCCGGCGAAGGAGTAGGTCAGGGCGTCAACCGGCGCGACGCCAAACAGCAACGAGTCCAGATACCGCGTCATCGCCGCCGAAGCCGCCAGACCGATCACCACGCCGAGCCCAACCAGTTTGAGCCCCTGCTTGAGCACCATTCGCAGGATGTCGCGGTGGCCGGCGCCCAGCGCGATGCGCACTCCGATCTCCGAGGTTTTTTCGCGCATCGAGTCGCTGAGCGTCCCGTAAACGCCCAAGGCGGCCAACACCAGCGCCAGCACGGCGAGCCCGCTCAGCAGCACGGCGGAATAGCGCAAGCGCCAGGCCGAGTCGCTAACCACTTCGTCAAGCTCACGGATCCGATAGATCGGAGATGTCGGACAGCAGTCCCTCACGGCCCGTCGGATCTCTGGTACGAGCGAGAGAGGCTGCAACGATGTCCGAATCGTCAGGAAGAAATCGCCTGGAGGCGACTGGTTGGTCGAGGAGTACACCGCCGCGGTCGGAGGCCGATCCATTCCCGCCTCTCTCACACTGCCGACGACCCCAACAATCGTCCCCCACGACACATCGTCGAGCGGAAAGCCCAGCTGGATTTGTTGTCCGACGGGGTTTTCATTTTGGAAGTGGCGCTGCGCCGTCACGTCGTTGATCACGTAAACGGTCGGGCTTTCGTACGAGTCGGACTCACTAAACAGCCTGCCCTGGCGGATCGGGAGTCCGACCGAGGCGAAATAGCCCGAGCTCGCGCTCTTGTAGATGGCCTCGGGGAGACTACCGAGTGTAGCGTCGTTGGCCCGGCCCGCAATTCCGAAGGGCCTTCGATCAAGCGGAGGACGTTAGAGCAACGAAGGGGCGCAGGTGCAAGCGACTGTCCCCCGAGCCACCGGCTCGGGGCTCAATTTGTTCCGATGATGCCGCCCAATACCCGGTCGTCAAACGAAAAATCCGGCGCCGCCCGTTCGCTGGACTGATACCACTCGAATGTCCGCCGTAGGCCTTCGCCAAACGGAGTCGGCTCGAACCCAAGCTCCCGCCGGGCCTTCGAGATGACCTGACTGATGGGCGGCATGTCGAAGTATTGTCCGAAGTAGTACGGCGGTTCCAACTGTCCCCCGCCCAACGCCTCTAACCGTTCGCGCGACACGAGCTCCATCCTTGCCTCGACCCCAGCGGCGGCCGCGAGAGCCCGGACGACCTCGGATTGGGTAACAGCGGTCGGGTTCGCGATGTTGTAGGCGCCGGAGCCATTCTCAGATGCCGGCAGGGCCGCATCCACGAGGTCGTCGACCAGAACGAACTGCATCAGCCGCGAGCCGTCGCCGGGCACAATAATCGGCCGACCCGCGGTCAATCGATCCCAGAAGAACTGCTCACGCTCGAAGGGGTTTTCCGGCCCATAGATGTAAGGCGGCCGTAGGGTAACCGCCGGGATGTCCGGCGACCCCAGCAGCATTCGCTCGGTATCGGCTTTGTTGCGGCAGTACGAGTCCGGATCGTCCGGGGGCGCCAACGGGTCGTCCTCGGTGTGGTCGAGCCCCGTACCGTAAGCCGCGATGCTCGACATGAAGACGTAGCGCTCCAAGCCGTCGCCGCACGCCCGCGCCGCCGCCTCGACCTGAGAAGCCGTTGTGCCGCGAGCCCAATCGTAGACATTGTCGAAGACGACCTCAAAATCCTCCCCCGCAAGTGCGCTGGACACGGCCTCGGAATCGTTGCGGTCACATCGAATCTCGCGCGTCTGGCCGGCGAAGGGATTCTCCGCCCCCCGGTGCAAAATCGTCACGTCATCGCCACGCTCCAGCAGCCTCCGCACCAGAGCCTTCCCGATGAACAGGGTCCCGCCGATCACCAGAGTGCGCCGCATGGCTATCCAGGATAGCGCTATGATTTGGAGAGACTCATCGCTTCCCCTTCCCTGTTCGAAGACTCATTTTCAGGCGAATAGATAGTCCGAGAGGATACTTTCCCAAGAGGAAGTCACAGGCATCGTATGGCCAATCTGGCGGTTTTAGGAATGCAATGGGGCGACGAAGGCAAAGGCAAAATCGTCGACCTGATTGCCGAAAGTTTTGACTTAGTGGTTCGTAGCACGGGCGGGCATAATGCCGGCCATACCGTGCGCGTAGGCGATCAGACGTTTGTTCTCTCGTTGTTGCCGAGCGGAATCGTTCGTGGCATCCCAGCGGTGATCGGCAACGGGTTGGTCGTCGATCCGGCCGCCTTGCTCAAAGAAGTCGAAAAGCTCGAAGGCTTGGGCGTCACGGTTAACGGCAAACTCAATATCAGTCTCCGTGCGCATATCATCTTCCCTTACCACCGAATGATGGAGCGCGCCTCGGAAGACCGCCCGGGCAAGACGAAGATCGGCACGACTTCGCGCGGCATCGGACCGGCATACGAAGACAAGGCCGGGCGCAGGGGATGCCGCTTGGTGGAGCTGCTTGACACCGACCGCTTCCCCGACCGCTTCCGGGCCCTAGCTCAGGAGAAAAACGCCGTCGCCAAAGCGCTTAACGTCTACGAAGACTGGGACATCGAGGCGACGATTACCGAGTACCAAGGCTACGCCGAGCGTCTGCGCCCGTTCGCTTGTGACACAACCTACCTTTTGAACGAGGCCGTTCGCGACGGACGGAAAATGCTGTTCGAAGGAGCGCAGGGAACGATGCTCGACATCGACCATGGGACGTATCCGTTCCTGACTTCGTCGAACGCGACCGCCGGCGGCATCTGCACCGGAGCGGGCGTTTCCCCGCTCCTGGTGGGCGGCGTGATCGGGATTTCCAAAGCCTATGCCACGCGCGTGGGCGGAGGCGGCTTCGCCACCGAAGCGCACGGCGAGCAAGGCGAAGCATTGCGTAAAGCGGGCAACGAATTCGGCACCGTCACGGGCCGCCCGCGGCGCTGCGGCTGGTTCGATCTGCCCTTGATGCGCTACGCTCACGCACTCAACCACTTGTCGTCGCTGGTGATCACGAAAGTCGACGTGCTCGACTACCTCGACAAGATTCCCGTTTGTACCGGGTACAAGTACAAGGGCGAAACATTCGACCACATGCCGATTTCCCCGGACGTCTACGGCGCTGTCGAGCCCGTCTACGAAGAGCGCCCAGGCTGGAGCAAGCCGACCGCGGGCGTCAAGACATACGACGACCTGCCTTCGGAAGCGAAGGACTATCTGAAGTACCTCGAAGATCAGGTCGAGGTCGAGATTGGGTGTATTTCAACCGGCCCGGAGCGCGATGAGACGATCATCCGGGAGGGGTCGCAGTTCGCGGCGCTGACGGGTTCGCGGACCTGATTCATCCGCCCACAGCTTAAGTCTTGCGGAACCCGCTCCACCGGCCGAGTGCGTCGCGGCTCCTGGGCGGCCGTTTTCATCACTTACGGCCGTGGTTGGCGTTTGCCTCAAGGCGTCAGAGCCGCGACCGCGAGGGAGCGGGTTCCGCATTAAGATCGCGCATGGGTTACAGTACCGACTCGCTCCAGTTCTCCAGCACGCCGCGCATATGTTCCATGAACTGGGCCGCTAAAGCCCCGTCGATCAAGCGATGGTCGATCGTCAGCGTCCCGTAGCAGACCGACCGAATCGCGATCGCATCGTTGATCACGACAGGCTCTTTGTGAAGGGCGCCGAGCCCGAGCAAGGCCCCGTTGGGCTGGTTGATCGCCGGCGTCGCCAAGATCGAGCCAAACCCCCCGTAGTTTGAAATCGAGAACGTGCTCTGCTGCAGCTCGTCCGGTTTGAGCTGCTTGTCGCGAGCGCGCCCGGCGAGGTCGTTGAGCCTTTTCTGAAGTCCAACGATGCTGAGCAACTCGGCGTTCTTGATCACCGGGACCATCAAACCCCAGTCAAGCGCCACGGCGATCCCGAGGTTGACGTCGTTGTGGTAAATGACCTCTTCGCCGTCGAGCGACGCGTTGACCATCGGGAACTCTTTGAGCGCTGAGATCGCCGCTCGCATGAAAAACGGCATGAAGGTCAGCTTCGTACCGTTCTGTTTGAGGAACTTTTCTTTCGCCTCGGCGCGGGCTTCGACAACTCGCGTGCAGTCAAACTGGTGCACCATCGAAACGTGCGGCGCGGTGTGGTGCATCGAGCGAACCATGTGCTCGGCAATCCACTTGCGCATCGTGGAGAGACGCTCGACCTTGTGATCGCCGAAGCGGGCGTCGGGAGCGGGCGGGAACGTCATCAGCGCCGGGTGTGAGCCGTCCGCGACAATCGCAGCGGCAGCCGGGGACGAGGCGGCGGCGGGCGCGGTGAACGACTCGAGGTCTTTCTTTGAAATGCGCCCGCCCTGGCCGCTGCCGCTGACCTGGGAGAGATCGATGCCTTTCTCGCGGGCGATACGCCGAACCAGCGGGGACGCCTTTACCCGCTCGCCGCTGCTTGCCGGCGCCGCCGGCGCTGGGGAAGGGGCAGCCTCGGGAGCGGCAGCAGGCGTCGGGGCCTCTTCCGCCGCCGGGGCCGCCACCTCGCCGCCGGCGCCGCCGGCCAGGCGCGCGACGACCGTATTGATCTCCACCGTCTCGCCCTCGTGCACGAGGATCTCGGCAATCACGCCGGCTTCGGTCGCGGGCACGTCGGAGTCAACTTTGTCGGTCGAGATCTCGAACAGAGCCTCGTCTTTGTCGACCGAGTCTCCGACCTGTTTGTGCCACTTGGTGACCGTACCTTCGACGATGCTTTCGCCCATCTGCGGCATGACGATGTCGATCATTTCTATTGACTCTCCATTGTTCTTTCGAACACCTGTCCAAAGTGTCGCACGACGTGCTCGGTCACTTCGTCGCGATCCGGGGCCGAGCCAAGCAGGCACTCGAGCGAGGTCACCGGCCGGGTCAATCCGCAGGGGATGATATGGCCGAAGTACTCCAAATCAGTCGACACATTCAGCGCGAAACCGTGAGAGGTGACCCAGCGGCTGATGTGGACGCCCAGCGCGGCGACCTTGGCTCCGCTGACCCACACGCCTGTAGCCGAGTCATCTCGCTCGCCGTCGATGCCATATTCGGCTAAGGTCCGGATCAGGACCTCTTCAAGCCCGCGCATGTAGGAAGCGACGTCGCGTTTCCAACGGCCCAAATGCAGGATCGGGTAGCCCACCAGCTGGCCGGGGCCGTGGTAGGTGACGTCGCCGCCGCGGTCGGTTTCGCGGCGCTCGATCCCCAGCTCAGCCAGCCGCCCGGCGGGCGCGAGGATGTTCGCTTCGTGCGAGTTGCGGCCGAGTGTGATCGTGTGCGGATGTTCGACGAATAGCAGCCGATCTTCGCACTGCTCAAGCTTTCGCTTCTCGACCAGCCCGAGCTGGATATCCCAAGCCTGCTGGTAGCCAAGGAGGCCGAGCCGCTCGACGACACAGGGGTCTCCCGCGCCCGGCTGAGAAACCGGCGGCTTTCCACGGTCAGGCCGTGTGGCTATCGCTGGCGCGGGCGTCATCTAGCCGTTGATCTGCAGCCCGTAGACCGAATTAAAGGCCTCTTGGATCGCCTCGGGCAGGGTTGGGTGAGCGTGGATCGTATTCATCATCGACTCGACCGTCGCCTCGCTCGTCATCGCGGTAACGGCTTCGGCGATCAACTCGGTGACCAGCGGCCCAATCATGTGGACGCCGAGGATCTCACCGTACTTGGCGTCGCTGACGACCTTCACAAATCCGCCATGGGAGCCGAGGATAGAGGCCTTCGAGTTGCCGGCGAAGCTGAACTTGCCGACTTTCACGTCGTAGCCGGCCTCCTTGGCTGTACGCTCGCTCAGCCCAACGCTGGCCACTTGCGGCTCGCAGTAGGTCGCGTTGGGGTTCAAGTTGTAGTCGATCGGTTCGACCGGCTTGCCCGCGATATGAGCGGCGGCCACAAGTCCTTCGGTCGAAGCCGTGTGAGCCAGCTGCGGCGTCCCCGCGACGATGTCGCCGATCGCGTAGACGCCCGGCTCGTCGGTCTGCATCCACTCGTTCGTCTTGACGAATCCGCGGTCGGGTTTGATCTTGGTGCTCTCGAGGCCGACGTTTTCGGTATTCGGCGCGCGCCCCACGGCCACCAGGAGCTTCTCTGCCTTGTGGGTCCGTTTCTTGCCGTCGCCTCCAACGTAGTCAAGGGTCACCCCGCGCGGGCCCTTCTTGATGTTCTCGACCTTGGTGTCGACGTGCACCCCAATGCCGCGCTTCTTGAACGCCCGCGCGATTTCCTTCGAAATATCCTCATCCTCGAGCGGCAGTGCGCGCGGCAACATCTCGAAAACAGCCACCTCGGCGCCAAAGCTGCTGTAGACCGAAGCGAACTCCATGCCCACGGCCCCGGCGCCGATGACCGCCAGGGACTTGGGTAGCTTGTCGAGGTCGAGGATCTCGACATTCGACAGGATTCGGGTCGGATCCGGTTCCATTCCCGGCAGCATCCGGGCCCGCGAGCCGGTCGCCAGGATGATCGCCTTGGCCGCGAGCGTCTTCTTCCCGTCAGGCCCGTCGACCTCGACCTTTCCGCCGCCCAAGAGACGCCCGTAGCCGGGAATCGAGGTGATCTTATTCTTCTTGAACAGCATGCCGATGCCGCCGGCGTGCTTGTCGACGATGTTCTGCTTGCTAGCCCGCATCTTGACCATGTCGAGCTTGAGCGGGCCATGGCCGATGCCGAAGTCGTCACTGTGCGACATCCGCTCGTACAAGTCGGCGTAGTGCAAGTAGGCTTTGGTTGGGATACAGCCCACGTGCAGGCAGGTCCCACCGAGTTTGGCGTCTTTTTCGATAACAGCGGCTTTGAGACCGTATTGGGCGGCGCGTATGGCGGCTACATATCCGCCGGGGCCGCTCCCGATGACGAGAACGTCGTAATCCATAGGCAAACAAACAGTTTATCAGCCGCGGCCTCGCTCGAAAATGCCGGCGCTTGGGGACCATGCCCAAGCGGATGTTCCACGTGGAACATCAGGCCGACCACGCGCCTCGCCCGTCAGGCTGGGGTCCTCGAGCGCTCGATGCAGGGCCTAAGTCATTTATTTTCACCGTTGGTTGTGGCCGATAGGACGGCAGTGGACGGCCGCGACAGATTCGGCGCGCCAACAGTGCGGATGCAAGCCCGGTCAGCGTTCAAGAAACGAGCAAATTGGATTAAAGGACCGCCTCGGCGACGACGCGCAATGCCTCCGGACTCGCTGGTCCGCAGAGCATGCTATCGACGCCGCTGGCCTTCCAGGCCTCGAGGCGTTCGGTGATGCGCTCGGCCGGTCCGCACAGCGAACACTCGTCGACCAGCGCATCGGGAACTTCCGCCGCTGCTTCGGCGCGCTTGCGTTCGAGGAACAAATCTTGGATCTTGTTCGCGGCTTCCTCGTAGCCGTAGCGGCACGCCAGGTTGTAGTAGAAGTTCTTCGTGCGAGCTCCCATGCCGCCTATATAGAGAGCCAAATTCGGCTTGACCTTGTCGCGGCAGGCTTGGATGTCGTCGCCCATTACGACCGTCGTCGAAGCGGCGACGTGGAAATCGGCGCGCGTCTTGCCCGGGGCCTTGGCGAAACCGGCGTCGAGATACTCGTTGTAGATCGCCGTGCGGTCGGGCGAGAAGAAGAACGGCAACCAACCGTCGGCAAGCTCGGCGGCCATGGCGACGTTCTTGGGCCCGCTGGCGGCCACGAAGATGGGGATCTTGTTGCGCACCGGGTGGATGATCAGCTTGAGCGGCTTGCCCAGACCCGAGCCTTCCTTGGTGGGGATCCGGTAGTGCTCGCCGTCGTGAGTGAGCGGCTCCTCGCGGGCAATGACTTTTCGCAAGATCGAAATGTACTCACGAGCTCGCGTGACCGGCTTGCCATAGGGGACGCCGTGCCAGCCTTCGACGACCTGAGGCCCCGAGGCGCCGATGCCGAGCAGCATCCGCCCGCCGGTGAGCATGTCGAGCGTGACCGCGGTCATTCCCGTCACGGCCGGGGCGCGGGCCGTCATCTGCATGATCCCGGAGCCGACCTTGATCTTTTGGGTTTGGGCGGCGATCCAGGTCAGGGTCGTGACGGCGTCGGAGCCATAGGCTTCGGCCGTCCAGACAGAGTCGAAACCGAGGCGCTCGGCTTCTTGTGCGAGCGCGACGTGATGGGAGGCGGCTTTGGAGTCCCAGTAGCCAAGGCTAAGACCAAGTTTCATGTTCCAAAGAGTGTCGCTCAAACCAGGGCCCGAGTGCAAAGGAAATCCGAGCACCCTGCGTGAGCGGGGTGTCTTGCCGCCGCCACTTGTGAGAGTCGCTTGAGTAACGGGAAGACGCCCCGCTGACGCAGGGTGCTCGGAAAGCACGCCGACTCTAGGAGCTCCGAACTCCGCCGCCGGGCTTGTCTTCCCAGGGCAAGACTCCGTCCGACCGCTCGCGGTAGTAGCGCCAGGCGTTCGGTACGTCGGCGATGACCTCCCCCGGGGAGCGCTGCATCACGGCGGACTCGAACGTCGCCGCGCCGCTGACTTGAACCGGGCCCAAACGGTCCCAGCGGTCATGGCCGGCATCCTCGGAGTCGGGCGTTGTCAGACTCAACGTGATCGAGCGCCGGTCGGGGCGTCGGCGAAGGCCCTGGTAGTGCCACGGCTGCAAGATCAGGCGCCCCTCCTCGCCGTTGCGATCAGCTTGGAGGCAGAACAGCGACATCTGCATCAACGAAGTCCCTGTCGAAAACCCGGTATTCCCGCCATCGGCGTAAGCAATCTCCCGCCCTCGCCGTTCACACAGCAGGCTGAACTCGAAGGGCGAGACAAAGACTTCGGGCTCGCCAGTCTTGGTCGGGTAGCCGAAAGTTTCGCGGCCTAGCGTCAGATCGCCGCCGGCGCTAACGATGTGCGAAACGGCGTACCAGCCGGCCCGGCGACCAGCTAGGCAAGACGCCAGTAGCCAAACTTCGGTGAAGGGATGCGGTTTCGCCCGCGACGCCCGGATCCCCAGAAGTTTGATCTTCGGCCGGCTGAAAGCCTGACACGGCGGCGGCAGCAGCGTGGCATGCGTTTGAGGATGAATGTAAGCTTCGACCTCGACGATCTCAAGCGGCTCGATACGCAGCTCCGGGCGCTGACCGTATGCAGCAAGCGCTTCCGGCGAGCGCGGGGCGGGCCCGGAGTAGCGCTGGAAAGTCCACGGGGAGAACTGCTCGGACGCGACCCGCTTGCGCTCTTGAGTCTTGCCCACGGCGCTTGAGGAGCCGCTGGAAGTCCATGCCTTGAGCAATTCCACGACCGGAAGTTGCGCCTCGGAGCGCCGCAGCCACGCGAACTTGGTTTCCGCGGGGTCCAGCTTCTCGATGGATTGGTCGGCTTTCGGCAGCTCCACGACCCCGAACCCGACAGTGGGGCGCTCGATGGCGTCCGACCTCCAATCGGGATTGAGGCGATAGTCGAAAACGAAGAGCTTCCGTGGGGCCTCGACGTCGGCTTCCTCACCCGCGGCGGCGAAGTCGAGCTGGTGAAGGGTTTGTCCCGCCACAGCCAGCGAGGCGCGGCCTTCGCTGATTTCAATGACGCCCGTGTTGACAGGCAACCCTAGACCTTCGCGGGCTCGCCAGCGAGCGCTCTCGTCCGAGGTCCAAAGCCCGATCGGGAGCCATCCGATTTCGCCCTCGAAGCGCGCTTGAATGAGGACGCGGGCCCAGCCTGCATCCGGCGACACCGAGTAGTCGACGTGAACGATGGGCTCGGCGGGCTCGAGCGGCGGGGGCAGGAAGGGGAGGAGTTTCTCTGGGTCCGTGCGATAGCGCACGCCGAGGGTCTTCGCGTTTGACTGAGCGAACAGCGCCGCCGCGGCCAACGGAGCGATGAACGGCCTGGCGATGAACTGGCGTCGTATCGAGTACAAGTCATCACTATCGTACGGCAGTTGCGAGCGCGTCTAGGAGGAATGTTCGTCGGTCCTAGGGCGCAATTCCGAGAGCTGTCAGAGGTTTGCCGGTCACCCGTGAGTCGCTAGCGCTTTAGGCTGAGAACGGAGTTTCGCGACTTACGTGACTGAGATTCTGGTCATCTCTGAAAGTGAACGTTTGGCTGAGCGTCTGCGCGCAAGCTACGGCTCGGAAAACCCGGACGTGATTCGCAATGCCGAACCGGGGCCAGAGGTGGCCTCGGCGTTAGCTTCCCCAAAGGGGCGGCCGCGGGCGGTTGTCGTTAACCTCAATGACGGAGAGGCCGCCGAGACGCTGATCGAATCGATCAGTCAAACGTATCCAACCATGCTGGTCGCCGCGGCCGGCGAGCGGATTCCCGGCGAACGCGTGCTGGCGGCGATCCGCTGCGGGGCGAAGCACTACTTGGAACCCCCATACGACGCGACAGCCCTACAAACGGGCCTCAAGGGGAGCGACATCCTCGATCACTCGGTTTCAAGGAAGAAGGGCCGGCTGATAAGCTTCATGTCGGCCCAAAGCGGCAATGGAGCCTCGATGGCGGCGATTCATGCGGCCTGCGCTCTGGTCCACGAACGACACGCCAACGTCTTGATCGCCGATTTGGACTTCCATTCAGGCGCGACCGCCTACCGGCTCAGGTTGAATCCCCGCAAGACGTGGGCGGATCTATCGGGCGGATCGGAAGGCAGAGACCGCTGGAGGCGCGCGCTGTGCAACTACCGCGGGGTCGATATTCTCGCCTCGCCGGCCTCAACGAACGTCATCAACCTGCGAGGCCTTCCTCCCGTGGATGCAGTGCTCCTGGCGGCCGCGCCGTCGTATGACGTCGTGGTGGCGGACTTGCCTTCCGCGCTCTCGGCGTCGGCGCGGGCTGTCGCGGCTCAGTCCGACCGGATCTATCTGTTCTGTACCCCGGAACCGACATCGTTGCACCTGGCCAAGAGGCGCCTTGCGGAGCTGGCCGAGGCAGGGGCGCCTCCCTCAAAGGTCTCCGTCGTCCTCAACCGTGTGGCGGAACATCAGATCCTCGATGAGCAAGACGTCAAGAAAGTCCTCGGGCGGCCGGTGGAGCTTCAGATCCCTAACGACTACCAAGCCGCGAGCACAGCCGAAGCCGAGGGACGGCTGGCGTCTCCGGGCTCCATGTTGGCGAGGGCGCTCAGCGAGGTGGGTTGGCATATCAGCGGCGCTCGCCGGCCCATTCAGCATGAGCCTATGGGGAACCTGAGTAAGCTGTTCCGGCGGTAGAGGCTGTAGCTTTCCGAGCACCCTGCTTGAGTGAGCGGGGTGTCTTCCCACCACCCCAGGCGAAAGTCTCAGCCTTGACGGGAAGACACCCCGCTCACGCTCACGCAGGGTGCTCGGAAAACGCGCCGCACGTTTGACTTTTTGAGAGGCCCCAAGCAAGCGGTCCTGGGTCCAAACCGGACCGGCTATCATGTGACTCCCCAGGCGCTTCGCTACACTTGCACCTAGCGTGGGAATTCTCTTCCGTTACGTGCTGCGCGAAATCGCGGTCAGCTCGCTGATCGGCGGGGCGCTGTTTACCTTCGTCCTGTTCCTCAAGACGATCGGGCCGGTGATGGAGTTGCTCGTTCGGGCGACGATCCCCCCGAGTCAAGTTGGTTATTTGTTCCTCCTGACGCTCCCCCAATCACTGCCCTATACGATTCCCTGGGGCGTGCTGGCGGGAGTCTTAATCGGGCTGGGGAGGCTCTCAACCGACGGCGAGGTGACCGCCGTTCGATCCGCTGGAATCCCGAGCCGCAGCATGGTTTGGCCCGTTGGCGTCTTTTGCTTACTGGGCGCGGCGGCCTGCGCCTATACAACGCTTGATTTGAGCCCTTGGGCGCTGCGTCAACGAGTCGCGGTGGGCGAGAGCTTGAAGATTTCGCAAGCCTCGGCGGAGATTCAGCCGCGGGTGTTCATTGAGAAGTTCCCGAACACGGTCGTGTATGTGCGAGATATCGCGCGCGGCGATGTCGTTCGTTGGAAAGGGCTATTCCTCGCCGACACTCGCGCGCCTGAGGTGCGCGGGTCGGTGAACGGCGTCAACGCGACCATCGACGGGCCGCGGATTACTGTAGCGGAGGAGGCGGTCGTGGTGCCGCGGCCTGAGCAGAACCGGCTGCAGGTCCACATGCCCCACGCCAGCACCTTTGAGCAATCGTTCGATCCCAAGCGATACCAGATTTCCGAATACAATCTGGGCGATCACGTAATCGATACCAATCCCCATCCGCTCGACGACAAGGAGCGGCCGTTCGATCAGATGACGACCTCCGCGTTATCGGCAGCCGCTGAGACCGGAATCGACGCCGCCGTGATCTTGCAGCAACGCTACGCGCTCCCGCTGGCCTGCCTCGTGCTGCCGATGGTGGGCATTCCGCTCTCGATTTCCACTCAGCGCGCCGGGAAATCGGTCGGTTTCATCCTCACCGTCATTCTGGCGTTTGTGTATTGGATGCTGCTGCTTGGAGGTACTGCGCTGGCAACGGAAGGCGACGTATCGCCGGTCGCGGGGGTGTGGCTGGCGAATGTTGCGTTCGCCCTGGGCGGACTGTGGATGCTGTCGCAGCTTGATTCGCCGAGCCGGCGGGACTATCTCGCGATAGTCGGCGCTCGGCTCAGCGCTTGGTTCTCGAAGGTGCGCGGATGGTTTCGCAGGACCGGCGGTGAGAGCGGCAACACCTCGAGTCCGGGCCGTTTGCCGGGCCCGAGCGCGTTGATCGACCCCTTCGTGCCCATTGTCGACCGCTACATCCTGCGGAAATTTCTCTTCTACTTCCTAGTCATCTTGGCGACCTTCGTATCGCTTTGGTTCGTATTCAGCTTCTTCGAATTGCTCTCGGACATGCTGGCCCGCCAGAAACTGGGCAGCTTCATCGCCTACATCTACTATCTGACTCCGTTCTTGGTGTATGAGACCGCGCCGTTCGCGGTAATGGTCGCAACGCTTGTGTTGTTGGGGATCCTAGCCAAGCATCAGGAGCTGATCGCGTTTCGGGCCTGTGGGGTGAGCATGTACCGCCTCGCGGCGCCGCTGCTGCTGGCGACCGTCCTGCTCAGCGGAGGGTTGTTCGCACTGGATCACTACTATCTGCCGGAAACCAACCGCAGGCAGGACGCCATTCGCGACGAGATCAAGGGCCGGCCGGCGCGAACTTTCCTGCGGCCCGATCGCCAGTGGACCCACGGTCAGCGCGAGCGAATCTTCTATCACCGCTACTTCGATTGGGACAAGCGCGAGCTCGCCGGCGTAAACGTCTACGACTTCGGCCTCGAGCCGTTTCGCCTGACGAGAGTCATCACGGCGGACAAGGCGCGCTGGGACTCCGAGCAGGCCACTTGGATCTTCCAGAAAGGGTGGGTCAGGGAAATCGCCGAGGGGCAGGTGGTCGGCTTCGAGCAATTCGAAGAGCAGGCCTTTGAGGACATCGCCGAGTCGCCCGAGTACTTCAGGAAAGAAGAACGCCAGCATCAGCAGATGAACTGGCGCGAGCTTCAGGCGTATATCCTCGACCTGACCCAGAGCGGATTTGACACGGTGAGGCTGCAAGTGATGTGGCACAGGAAGTTCTCGTTTCCGGTTGCGGCGTTCGCGATGGCCCTGCTCGGGGTGCCGTTCGCCGTCCTGGTCGGCTCGCGCGGGGCGCTGGCTCCGGTAGCGTTCAGCCTTGGGCTCGGGATCGCCTACTACGCCCTCACCGCCCTGTTTGAGCAGCTAGGGATCGCGTCGCAGCTGACCCCGGCGCTGGCGGCCTGGGCGCCCGCCATGTTGTTTTGCCTGAGCGGGACCTACTTGCTGCTACGCGTCAGAACTTGATGGCCGGCGCCAGCGGCCCCACAATGAAGTCATGCGTCTGATTTGGTCCCTCGTGAAGCTGGTTTCCTTTCTGATTGGTTTTACCGGCCTGGCTGTGTTCGTCATGATGAAGGTTTTTGGGCTTCAAGTGGAGATGAGCGGCCAGGGGATCGGCCCTCCGGTCTTCTCGTTCCACGACCCCGAGGCGCATATCGAGGCGATTGAGAGTCGCAGTACGGGGCCCGAGCAGGCCGCAACCGCCGGAACAGGCTCGGTCTACTGGACCGACTACAGGGGACCCGGCCGCGCCGGGATCTATGACGAGACGGAGATTCTCACCGACTGGCCGGCCGAAGGCTTGACCGAGCTTTGGCGGACCAAGGTCGGCGGCGGCTACGCCTCAATGGTCGTCGCCGAAGGCCGCGTGTTCACGATTGAGCAGCGCAGGGACCAGGAAGTCGTCGCCGCCTACGACCTCGGCAATGGCGTCGAGCTTTGGGAGCACTCCTGGCCGGGATTCTTCCAGGAGCAGATGGGCGGCGACGGGCCGCGTGCAACTCCGACCTGGCATGAGGGGCAGATTTACGCTCTCGGGGCCGGCGGCGAGCTGCGGCGCCTGGATGCGGCGACGGGCGAGCGGGTCTGGGCTAAGAACATCCTCGATGACACCGGGGCGGGGAACGTGCGGTGGGGAATGTCTGGGGCGCCGCTGGTGGTCGACGACAAGGTGATCGTGAACCCAGGCGGCTGGCGGCAGAATTCGATCGTGGCGTACCACAAGGATACCGGCGAGAAAATTTGGTCTTCCCAAGCCGATACCGCGGGCTACGCGTCCCCTCAACTGGCGACGTTAGGCGGGAAGCGGCAGGTTCTGATGCTCACGGGCGAGCGGATGGTTTCACTCGATGTCGACGATGGCACGCTGCTATGGGATGTGGCGTGGGAGACGATGAACTACATCAACGCCGCCCAGCCGCTGGTGGTGGACGACGACCATGTCTGGGTGTCTTCGGCGTACGGCGTTGGGTCGGCGCTGCTGAAGATTTCAGGGTCGAAGGCCGAGCAGGTCTGGAAGACGAACTCAATGAAAAACAAGTTCAACAGCTCGGTGCTCTACCAGGACCATGTTTACGGGTTTGACGATGCGATCTTTGCCTGTATCAACGTTCGCACGGGTGAGCGCAAATGGAAGGGCGGCCGCTATGGATTCGGCCAGGTTCTACTCGCCGATGGCCATGTGATCGTGCTGACCGAGAAGGGTGAAGTCGTGCTGCTCAAGGCGACCGCGGAGTCGCATCAAGAGGTGGCGAAATTCTCCGCTTTGAGCGGCAAGACCTGGAATGTTCCGGCGATCGCGGAGGGCAAGCTCCTGGTACGGAATCAGACCGAGATGGCGGCCTATGATTTGGCGCCTTAGCGGCAGTTCGCACCTCGCCGGTGAGGCCTCGAAAAGTCGCAGGTCTGTTCCAGGCCTGCGCGACGGGGGGCCCCGTCAGACGCCCGCGAGGGACAGCCGGAACGCAGCCATTTCCTGGGCGTTGCGAACCAGCAGGACATCGCCGACCAGCACCGGATGGTTCCAGGTCTTGCCCTCGATCGCCGGGAACCGCGCCAGCTCCGTGAACTGGTCGGGGGCGGCCCCGACCAGCGCCAGCTCGCCCTGCTCCGAGAGCACCAGCAGCAAGTCCTGGTCGGGCAATAGCACGAGTTGGCCGTTACCATAGCGTCCGCCCTTCCACTTGCGCTCGCCTTCCCGCAAGTCGATGCACGCGAGAATGCTGCCGTCGAAGCCGAAGGCATGGCCTTCATGAACGACGAAGTCGTTTTCCTAGCCCCAATACTCGTTACTTAAGAGCCGGAATGGTTCGGCTTCCAAGCGCCGGCTCAAAACAGACTAGCTGGCGGCGACTCGATGATGGTGGAAATCGACGTGACCTCGGACTTCACTCCAGCCGTGCGGAGCGGTGAGCTACGGATCACCAGCCGGCCAGCGGACGGCGGCGGCGAGCCCGCCGCCACGCAAAGGCTCGATGCACGCTTGCTTGTCCCGCGTGCGGCGGGCGCAGCCCTGTCTGGACTTGCCCGCCGGCAAGGCGCTTGCGCGCCCACGCAATTCGTTCCGGTTCTGAGAAGGCCGTCATTGGACTTTTCGATCGTCGCGGGGTTGCCCCTCGTGATCGAAGCGGAGATTTTCGACGACTGCGGCATGCCGTTCACTTCCGGGTCAGTCACCGCTGAATTCTCAAACGGAGATCCGCTCCTGGCTCTCGAGCCGCTCCGTGACGGACGCTGGGTTGCCACTTGGGCGCCCCTGCGCGAAGCGACGGCGGCAAACATCACGCTCCGTGCGACGGACGCTCAACGGCCCGGCATCGAGGGGACGCTCGAGATTACGGGCGCCATTCCCGAGACCGCCGCGACGCCGATACTTGCCGCGCTTCCGCTTAGTGCTGTGAGCTTCGCGCGTGATCAGCCGGTCAGCCTTGGCGCCTATGCGGCTCTGTTCGGCTCCCAATTGGCGGGCGCGCTTACCGTGGCTGATCGGCTCCCGCTGCCGGACACATTGGACCAGACGTCGGTCTTCATTGGCGGCACCCCGATGCCTCTGCTGTTTGCCAGTGGCGGGCAGATTAATGGCATCGTCCCGTTTGATCTGACCAGCGGCCGGCTACACTCGCTGCTGGTGCAGCGGGGCGTCACCCTCTCGGCGCCGCTACAAGTTCTGATCGTAGAGGCGCAGCCTGCTTTGTTTTCCAAGAACAGCAGCGGCAGCGGTCAGGGCCTGATTGAGAGAGTCAGTTCTGACGGAAGCCGGAGCGTCGCCGAGGCCGGCACGCCGGCGCGCCCAGGCGATGTGCTGGTGATCTACGCGTCGGGACTGGGTCCGGTGTCGGGCGAGGTCAATGCCGCGGACGCTTCTCCTACGTCGCCGTTGGCTGAGACTCTCGAGCCCGTGACGATCTTGGTTGGCGGGATTCAGGCGGCGGTTTCGTTTGCTGGGCTGACGCCAGGCTTTGCGGGACTCTATCAGGTGAACGCGGCGTTGCCAGCGGGCGCGCCGGTGGGGGACGCGGTCCCGATTGTCGCCAGCGTCGGCGAGGCGACGAGCCCGCCGGTTACGATTGCCGTGGGGCGGTAGCTCTTGGAGCGATACGCGAACGGAGCGATCACGAGTGAGGCATTTCACGAACGACCTGCTCACGATTGTCAACGCCTGGAATCGGCGCAGCTGGTCGCCAACGGGGACCACCGCAAAAGGCTTGGATGTTGCGGTGCATGTGTCGCCGAAGCATCCGGAGCTAGCGATCGGGCGATCCGACGCGCATTCGGCAGATCCCACTGAAATGCCTTCCACGTTCGAGCTGTGATCCCGCCAGCTAGCTGCGTAGTAGAGGCTGCTGGCCGAGCCGAGCAAGGTGCGTCGATTTACCGCTCTGCGGGCACCGCTCGAATAGCTAGTAGAAACAAACGTTCCAATGAACTACCTATTCTGGGCCTCCCGAAACCCCTCCTGGAGCGCTCTAGGCCCCTGTTTAAGTGGGTTTGGGGATTTCAAGGTGTCGTTGGGTCAGCGGTAAATTAATTTACAATATCCATCTCCAAGGGGTCCTCTCTAAGGCGTTGCTGGACATCGAGTCGACTTCCAGCGCCTCTCAAACGCTTACAGCGTCCCATCATTTCAGGAGTCCCAACCGCCGGAGGTCAGCTTCGGTCCACTTGACCTGCACTTCAATCATCTTTTTGAGGGTTCTGGGCCTCTTGAGGAGAAGACACGAAACGGAATTTAAAGCACGCTAGCGGCGGCGGCGTTGGCCGGTTTGGGGACTGAGCCGCTCTGACATGGTTTGTCCCTGTTGAAGAAGTGGAGTGAACCCCAAGCGTGAGACAGTCGAAATCGGGACAGGTTACCATTCACCGCAAAACGCTTGCCTTCTTCGCTGTATCGTCGCACGCTGGTCCTAGCCGGGGAAGCGGAAGCGGGCTCTGCTGGAGAGCAACCCGCCAAGGAATACCCGGCCGCAAACTCATCAAGACGATGAGCGCCGGGGGCGGCCGCCAAGGTCGCTCCCGGCTTCTCCAACGCCGGCGATGTCTCCCTGCCCGCCCAGGGCCCATCGGATTGATAGATTTGCCTATGCCTCTCAAAACTCATACTTCGGATTCCTCGCTGCTGTTGCCGCCGGCCGCGCCAGCGCTTCAAACTCCGCCGGCGGACGATATCCCAACGCCGAATGCAGCCGGCGTTGGTTGTAGATCTCATCAATGAACTCGCCGATCGATGCGCGCGCCTCGTCAAGCGTGCGATAACGCTGCAACCAAACCTCCTCCGCCTTCAACGTCTTCATGAAACTCTCCGCCCGCGCGTTGTCGTAGGGGTTGCCGCGGCGGCTCATCGAGATGATCGCGCCGTGCTGCTCCAGCAGCTCGACATAGGCGCTCGAAGCGTACTGTACGCCTTGGTCGGAATGATGCATCCACCCCGCGGCAGGGCGTCTGAGCTCGAGCGCATCGCGCAACGCCCCTACAGCCAGCTCAGCTTTGAGCGTCGTCCCCAGCCGCCAGCCGACCACGCGTCGCGAGTAGGCGTCCAACACCACGGCGAGGTAGACGAACGCCTCGCGCAAGCGAATGTAGGTGATATCGGATTGCCACAACTGATCGACGCCGTCCACATTCAGGTGCGCCGCTAGATTCGGATAAACAGGTAAGAAGTGGTTCGAATCCGTTGTTAGCACGAAGCGCCGCTTGAGTACCGCCAGCAAGTTGTCCTTACGCATCATCCGCAGGACCTTTTTGTGATTGACGAGGAAGCCTTGGCGGCGCAGCTCGGCCGTCACGCGGCGGTAGCCGTAACGACGATTCTCGAGCGAAATCCGCTGCATGCGGTCACGCAATTCCATGTCGCACTCGGCGGGCGACGACACGGCGAGCCGGCGATAGAACCCGGCGCGATTCACGCGTCCGAGCTCGCAGGCGTGTTCGACGCTGAGCGAGCCTTTGGCGCTGATCTGCTCGACGATGGAGTAGATCCGCTCGCGCCACCGGCGTCGTTGGTCGGGGCTGCGAGGTTCAAGGCGCGAAAGGCTTGTCCGAAAAAATCGAGCTCTGCGGCTTGTTTGCCGAGCAGTCGTTCGAGCTCTGCGATGCGTTCGTCGCGCGGATCGCGAGGGATCTTGGGCGGCGCCGAGCGGCCGGGTTTCGGCCGGCCTCGCCGCCGGCTCAAGCCGTTGACGCCTTCCTGGCGATAGGCGTCCCGCCAGCGGTACAGCAGGCTGCGCTTGACGTCCAACTCGCGGCTTAGCGCTGTGCCGCTCTGGCCGGCTAGGAGCCGCCTGGCGGCGGCTTCCTTGAACTCCACCGTGAACTCCCGCGGCTTGCGCGGCTTGAGACTTTCCATCCTGGACTCCTTTCCATTCGCTGAAATTCGTCCCGAATTTCAATGTCTCATTTTTAGGGTTCACTCCAAAGACTTTAAATGGACCAACACTTTACCGCCCAAAATGCCATTTTATCGGGCCTTTTTGTGCGCATGGTTCAATGAGGTTCAATTGGGACAGTCATTCAGCGCCCTGATGCCGGTCTCGACCCTGAACAGACTTGCGCCACCAGGAACCAGGGTCCCCTGCCTTCACTAAAGAAGCGAACGATACAATTGGGCTTGCCGAAGCGCAAGAAAACCCGTGTTTTGGCGGGGCCCGCGTAACCTACGATTCCTTAACGTGCTTTAAATTCCGTTTCGTGTCTTCTCCTCAGTTAGACGGGGGCCGATGGATGCTTGGCGGGACAGCTTGCAGCGATACTGCCGTCCAACACCCCGCTGGGGGACGGGACGGTCACGGTCACATTCAACGGCGAGACCAGCGACCCCGTGCCGATCCTGGTTGTGGACAACGCTGTCGGTATCTTCACGCTGCGGCAGGACGGCGGAGGCCCGGGCGTCTACACCGATGCTAACTTCGCCGTGAACGGAGTGGTGAACGCCTTCGCTCCCAACACCGTCGCCATCGCCTGGGTCACCGGTCTCGGCGCGCGCACTCCCGACACCATGCCCGTTCCACAAGACTTGAAGGGCGAGCTTGACTTGGAGGTCTTGGTCGGCGGCTTGCCGGCCAATGTGCGCTACGCCGGACCCTCCGGCTGCCGCGGGGGAGTCGACCGGATCGTCCTCGACATTCCGGAGGGGCGGGAAGGCTGCTTCGTCCCGGTTGCGATCCAGGTCGATGACTCGTTGAGTAACGTTGCCTTCATGTCCATTTCGTCGCAGGGAACGACTTGCTCCGACCCCCCACGGCTTTTCCGCGGAAGACATCGAGGAGATGCAGGCTAAGGGCGGCCTAACGCTAGGTACGAATTCCCCGAGTTCCGGAACGTGCAACTTTGTTCTTGCAGTTGACGGAATCGACATCGCGTGTAGCTACAACGTAGCGGGCGCCACCGCCTTCACGATGAATCAGGGAGCGATTGGAGGCGCAAGTACGGAGGTTTGCCGACACCCACTCAACGAGGAGACCTCGTTCGCCACATTTGAGCAATTCGATCGTTTGACAGAGAACTTTTATCTGGGTGATGTGCCGGCCGGCGAAGGCGAAGCGCTAGACGTTCTTGAGATCTGCGTCCCATCAATCGAACGGCTGCTGGGAGTTGGATTCGGTCACACTGTCGTGTTCCAACAACGCGCTTCTGATGAGTGGCAGGTCATCGTGCCCGCGCTTCCCGAGATCGTCACCCATGGACGCGATTTGGAGGAAGCGCGCGAAATGGCCAGAGACGTGATCCGCTGCGTCTTAGAAAGCGCCTGCGAGCCGACCTGAGCGCCGACGAATTGCGTGAGTTGCTATAGGCTCAGGAAGCCTTCTGGATCGCCCCGGCCGTATACCCCAACAAGTCGCCTTGTTCGCGCGCAAGCTCGGTCAATCGCGAGAAGTCGCCCGCCAGCTGGCAGAGCTGAATCACCGACGGGCATTGGAGCTGACTCGGCGGCACGTCCTTGAGATGCTGTAGCGCGACCTCGATCGCGTCGTCGTAGCGCTCGAGCCGGACGAGGAATCTGACAACCGCCTGCGCCGCCGGGTTGCCGTAAGGGTCGGGTTCGCTAGAGAGCTTCCCGCTGAAGTGCGTGACCGCCTCGTCGACCTCTTCACCGAGCAACGCCCGCAGGTAGATGGCCGAATCCTCGTAGACGTCTTCCAGCGGCGGCTCGCCTTTGAATTGATACATCTCGCCGAGTCGCCGGCCGTAGTCGGTCAGCTCCAGCACCAGCCGCAGCGTCTCGGGATTGTTCCAGTTGATGCTCAGCTGGACGACCGAAGACACATGCGAGGTGTCGATGTAGTAGTTGTTGCCTTCAAACAGCCAATCGCGCCCGGCGACGAGCTCGGAAATGCTGTCGGTTTCGGGCTCCGAGCCTTCGTGCTGCTCGATCGCCCGCTTGAGGCTGTCGCGTAGCTCAGTGGTGAGCTGGTCGACGAGCAAGCGGCCGCACTCTTCACGGCCGTCATCGCTGGGATAGTGGCTAAAGTTCGTGATCGCGCGGCAGGTCCCATAGTGCTGCAAGATCAGCTCGAAGCCACGGCGGGGATTGACTTGTTCGTGGAAAGCGATCTCGACGATGCCGTCAACGCCGTCTTCGTCACCTGAGGGGCTTTGGTACCCGTCAAGCGCGGTGCGAACGGCGGTGCGGTCGCCGATGGCGCGGAAATAGGGCCAGGCGCGGTAGATATCGCCGTCGGCCAAAAACAGCTCGCCGACCTCGCGCGCGGCCGAGATTTGCTCGGCCTCGTAGGCGCCGCGGGCCTCTGACGGCAGATCGCCGAGAGCATCGGTCTGGATCGCCGGCAACCCCAAATCGAGCCGCTTCTTCATCAAGCGGGCTTCGAAGACCCCGGGGTAGTTCTTTTCCTTCTTGAACTTCTTGACGAGGATGTCGAACGATTTCGAGGGATTCCCTTTTTCGATCGCTTGCGCGACCTGTTTGAATGCGCTTGCTGCCATGGCTGTTGTCTAAATGGTAGCGAACCCGCGGGCGTAGCACGCTACGCCCCCACCCGCACGGACCCACACGGGCGTCTCGTCGAGTCCCCGGTAGCGCAGGGCTGGAACAGACCCGCGGCTTTTCCAGGCCTCACGGGCGAGGTGCGAACTGCCATGGATCTCTTCGGGCGTCCGCGCTACGGTGAATTCTAGACGTCCGGAGACCAGGCTAGCGATTCCACCGCGAGCCATTCGGGCTTTGTCGCCCCCTCCCCCGAAGAACTGGCGCCGCATTTCCCTCAATTCGAAATCGTCGAGCTGCTGGGCAAGGGAGGCATGGGAGCCGTTTACAAAGCGCGTCAGCCGCGGCTCGACCGCTACGTCGCTCTGAAAATCCTGCCGCCTGAAGTCGGCAAAGATCCCGCCTTTGCCGAACGCTTCACGCGCGAAGCCCGCGCACTGGCCAAGTTGAATCACTCGTCGATCGTCGCCGTGCATGAGTTTGGCGAAGCGGACGGCCTCTACTACTTCGTCATGGAACTGGTCGACGGCGCCACCCTGCGGCAGGCTCTTGACGCCGGCGGACTGACGCCGCCCGAAGCGCTGGCGATCGTCCCGCAAATCTGCGACGCTCTGCAATTCGCGCACGACGAGGGCGTCGTTCACCGCGACATCAAGCCGGAGAACATTCTCATCGACAAGCGCGGACGCGTGAAGATCGCCGATTTCGGCCTGGCAAAACTGCTGGGCGTGGATCGAGAAGACTTGGCAGTAGAAAAACCGTTCACGCTAACCGGTTCGCATCAGGTCATGGGCACTCGGGCAAGCAACGAAGGGATCGGCGGCGTTCGCGGCGTTGGTCCGCTCACGGCTGAGAGCTCCGGCGATCGGCTTGCGCGTTGCGAGCATCGTGAATCTACTGGCGCCGCTTTTGATTGTTGTCTTGATGGTCACATCGGATTTCGATCCGGAACAGCCCTTGATTGCGGTTTGCAGCCTAGCGCTGGGAATCGTTCTGCTGATCGGCGCGGCCAGAATGCGCGACCTCGAGTCCTACCCCGTTGCGCTGACCGCGGCCGTCGCGGCGCTTTTGCCGTTGGCGCCTGGGTTCCTCATCAGCCTACCGTTCGGCATATGGGCGCTAACGCTGCTGTCGAGGCGGGATGTGAGAACTGCATTTGCCGGGGAATCGGAACGGGAACGAAAGGCAGGGGGACCGCAGTCGGCGGTGGGCGGGATGATGGTAGGTGGCCTCGTGGTGGGATTGCTTCTGGACTCAGCGATGGACAACAGTCCGTTCTACATGATTCTTGGGATGGTCCTCGGTATTCTGGCCGGCGCCAGTCTCGACGCGATCAACAGCCGAAAATCGAAAGACTGAGGCCAAAGCCACTCCATCCGTCGGAATTGTGATCCAGCCGACGGCCAAGCGAAAGACCTAGGTGAACCTAAGGCGAGGACCTGAGCGCGGTCAATAGTACTTTGGTTTCTGTGGGCGGCCGCGGAAACGTCTTTCTTTCGGACCTAAGCAATGCGCGACCGCCAAGCCTAAGGGAAACACTCGAAGGCGGGCGGGAGCGGCGCGGAATAGAATCGCTTCGAGTACCCGATGTCCTCTCGCGTCCGATCGGCACAAGAACGGCAATCGCCGATCCGCACTCCTGAACAAGCTAACAACGCTGTACGCGGCGGTCTACAAGACCTCTCGGGCCTGATGGCCGAGACTAGCCGTCGGCTCGAGGCCGAGCCCGACCTCGAAAGACAATCCGCCATCCTCGAAGAGGCGATCCAAAAGGGCGAAGGGGACTTTCACGTTCAGCGAGCCCTGGTGCACCTTAAGGATCAACGAGACCTCGCGTTATCCATCGCCGAGAAGGCTGGGCTCTACGAGCGGAGCCGGGATTACGCAGCGGCCCTCGAACAATGGCGGATCCTCCAATCGGTCCATGCTTCCTATCCCGGCTTGGCGGAGAAGTTGGCGGCGCTTGGACAGAAGCTGGGAGCCCCGCAACAAGTTGAAGCGCCGGCTCCGGCAGCTCGCCCAAGGCCGAAGCCAAAACCAAAGGGCCCGCCGCGCTTGAAGGTCTTCGCTAAGTTCGCGATGCGAACCCTTCGCGTTGTGGCCGTCAAGGCCTTGGCGGCCGCACGCCGGCTTCAACCGCATTTAAAGCGACACTTGACGCAGCTAGCCGTCGTTGGGAAGCCGCCTAGGCGCCTCCCGGCACCTCTGCTTGCGCTCTACCTCATTGGCGCGACAATGCTCGTCATGATGCTGCTGTTGGCCTGGCCGGCGTCGGAACCGGCAGCCGCGGTGGTCATCCAACCGACCTCGTTGGCAGTCAGTCCGACCCGCGCCGAGATACTCGTCGACGGGCGCCCCTGCGGTCTCGGAACCTGCGACCTCGAGCTCCAGCCTGGACCCCACAACGTCACCGCGCGACTCGCCGGCTTCGGGACGATCAGCGAGTCGCTCGAATCCCGCGAGGACGGCTCTTTCCCCGCTTGGCGGGCGACCTTACAGCCGCTACCCACGGTGATCGAGCTGAGCTCGGATCTGGAACAAGCCACCGTTACCCTCGACGGCGAGCAGATCGGCCGCATCGAGGATGGAGAGTTCAGCTATGCCGGCGTTGCCGTCGGACGCCATGAGCTCCGTGTAGAGTCGCGAGGGTTTCGGGCCCAATTCCAGTTCATCTCGCAGCCCGGTCAAGCGCCTGCTTTGGTCGAGCCGATCGCGGCCCGTGATCTGAAGGTTTCCGCGGCGGCTAGCCTTGGCGAATCGGCCCGGATTTACTCGAACCAGGGCGAGCTAGAGGTGAGTCTTGACGGTGAGCCTCAAGGCGCGACCGGAGACGACGGGTTGCTGCTGGCGAGGCTTGGCAGTGTCCACATCGGCGAGCAATCGTTCGACTTCCAACCCACGCCATCTCCGACTCTCGCCGTCACGCTTACGTCCGACCGCAACCTCGGCGCGCTTCGTATCGACGCCGGAATCGACGACGCCGCCATCTTCCTGAACGGGAAACGCTATCGCAGAACCACTAGGCGCGGCGGACTCACGCTGTACCTCTACCCCCGCGTCTACACCGTGCGGATCGAGAAGGCCGGCTTTGAGGCCGCGCCGGAGCAGACCGCTGAGGTAACCAAAGGCGGCCGTTCGCGGCTTGCGTTCGAGCTTACGCCCGAGCCCCAGGCCGCCTCGCTCATGATCGCCGGCAGCGCCCCCGGCGCCGAAGTCCTCGTCGATGGCCGGCCCGCGGGGGTGATCGGGCCCGACGGCTCGCTGCGACTCAGCGGCCTTGAGCCCGGCCCGCACGAGGTGACGATCCGCAGTAAGACACATCGGCCGAAAACGCTGAATCAGACTCTGGATTCCGGCGGATCCGCCGAGATCGACGGAGCGTTGGTCAGCATTCTCGGCACGCTGACGATTGAGATCGCACCCCCGGGCGTCAACGCGGATGTCAGGGTGCGCTCGGAGCCAGGCGGGGCTGAGCAATCGGTCAATGGCTCTTCGCTGACGCTTCCGGAAGGCGACTACACCGTACGCGCAAGCGCACCGGGTTACCAGCCCTACTCCGCGACTGTCCGCGTCGAGGCCAACCGCTCGAAGCCGGTCAAGCTCCAACTACAAGAAGTCGCCGCTCCCCGCGCCCCAACGGCCCTGAATCTGCTCAGCGACTTCGCCGACCGCTCGGGATGGACCCAGCAAGGAGTAACGCTCGTGCGCGCCGGCGGCGGTCTCGTCTTCGCCCCACCGGAGAACTCGCAAGGGGTGTACCGCTTCAACGTGCAGCGCAGGCGGGGACGCTTGCGTTGGGTCGTCGGGTACAAGGGCCCAGGCCGGCACGTGCTCTATCAGCTCAAGAAGTCGGAGGTCGAGCGGATCGCTGTCTTTTCGGGACAGAAGGCGAAAGCGGTCAACACTCCGCATCGATTCGATTACGACGCCTTCGTCAGTCTTCAAGTCGAGGTCACCGCCGACGCGATCGTCCACCGCGCCTACCTTGACGAGGAATGGATCGAAATCGATCGTCTTGAAGAGCCTGAAGCGGGCTTCGATCAGGGCCGGTTCGCGTTCCAATTATCACGATCGCGCGACCAGATCGGCCTGCGAGAGTTCGTTTTCCAGCCGCGTTAGGCGCAATACTCGATACTTAGGCGTTCGTTGAGGTGTAGTTGGGTACGTTGTGAAGGCGGAACCCGCTCCCTTGCGGTCGCGGCTCTGACGCCCGCGGTTAGAGCACTTGAATCAATACGTCAGAGCCGCGACCGCAAGGGAGCGGGTTCCGCAAACTTCAACGACAGTGGCGCTTAGCGTCTGCCCAAAAATTAGTTCACATTTTGCGCAGGGTGCAAAGTGTAGTTCCAGAGACCGAGTGTCTCGTGCTTGAGTAGTGAAAGTTGACGCATCTGCCGATCGGAGACCTTCACGCCGGTGTCGTAGCGCCCCCGGATCAGGTAGGAGTTGACGGCGAGGCCCGCCTCGGTAGTTGTGGCGGCGATAAAATTGAGCATCTTTTCCAGGCTGGTGAGAGGCTCGCCGGCCCAGTTCTTGCTGATCTCGCTGAACAGACGATGTTCGATCGGGTTCCACTTGGACGCGCCCGGAGGGTAGTGACTCACGCTGACGGTGAGATCGAACCGATTGCAGAGCCTGTCTTGAAGCGCCTTTTTCCAGGCGCGGCAACGAGGACCGTTGCTTCCTCCGCCGTCGGCAAGGATCAACAGTTCTTTGGCCCCTGAGTAGCGTTGGCGTCCGTCCGATGCCCACCAACGGGCAATGGAATCAGCAGCGAAAGCCGGGGTGTCGTGGCTGGTTCCCACACACACCGTGCCGCGGTTGGCTTGAGTGTCGTAGATGCCATACGGAATCGCGAGGTCGTCGGCGTCGGAGCGGAAGTCATGATCGTTGACCAAGACGGGCTCACGATCCCACTTGGCCCCGGAGTGTTTGAAGGCGCCGATCAGTTCCTTCTTCTTGGTATCGACACTGATCACGGGCTGGCCTTGACGGGCGAAGTTCTCCCGCTGCTGACCGATGTAGAGGAACTGTTGATTGCGGTCGGGGCTGGTGCTGGAGGCGATCTGTTTACGGTTGACGCGGAGGGCGTAGTCCATGTCTTTCAACAGGCGGCCTACCGTGTTCTTGCTGATGGAGATTCCCAACGCGGTGAGTTCGTGGGCGATCTTGCGTGTCGTTCGTCGGGACCACTTCACCCCTGTTACGGGGTCTCCGGCCGTGTCGTGCCGCATTAACTCTGCGATTCGGGAGAGGACTTCGGGGCTTTTTTCCCCACCGGCTTGCGCCCGCCACCGGCTTTGCGTACGCGTTCCACTTCCACCTCTTGGGTCAGCAGTTCGCGCCGGCCTTTGGCCACCGTGTGTGGATCCATGCCAATAAACTCAGCCATCCGCCGATCCCCGCTAGGGCCGAGCTTGAGTGACTCCAATCCCGCGTACAAGCGGCGTTGTTTCTCGTTCAGCAGACTGAAAAACAGCACCACGGCGGCTTGCAACTGAGCGGGCGCCGCCTCCCCTGCAGCCAGGCTGCTGGCCAGGCTCGGTTCGGTCTGCCGCAGCCGCCGCGCCAACAACTGGCGCCGGCGCCGGACCGGATCGATCGAACCGTACAGGTAACGTCCCCCCCAGCGGCTGCCGCGCCAGCCGCTGTTGCCGCACCAGTTTCAACAACGGCTCTTTGGCGCTCACGTGCAACAGGTTGTCCAGTTCCTCGACGAAGTGCCCGGCCGCAGAGTTCTCCACAAAAGCCTCCGCCGTCGCCACCAGAGTGCCCTGGCGAGAGAACCACACCGACTGAAACGACCACAGGCCGCGTGGATCGAAGCGCGCGATCTCATCCAGCGTGTAGTAGCGGCTGCGATGGGAGTAGCTGCTGCGATAGCTCAGTTGCTTCAACTTGCGGAAGACCGTGACCTCCACCTGGGTCCCCAGCGCCTTCTTCAGTTCGGACATCGTGGCAATCTTATTGCGGCGCAGCAGCCGTGCCAGGTCGTCCGCATGGAAGGACTCGGTTCTCATAATGTTAGACATCCTCTTCATGATCGTACTATGAGAAGACCTCTAACACAATAGGCAACTCTTGCCTGGCATCCCTGGATTGCCTCGGAATCGGCCCTATTGTTGATATCCAGGAAGCACGCAACAGTCTGGCAAGGAATCACCCTCGGATGTGAAAGTGCTTGACCTACTCCTTACAGTGCGATGTTATTATTGGGCGGGCCCTTAGGTAGCGATCATTAGCGCTAGGCGTGGTTCTTACAAGTATTTTCGCTCGAAGCCCAGACCCACAATCGCGGCCGGCGGTCGATGTCGCGCGTGCCGGCCGCGGCCGGAGGCTCGGACTATGCCACGATAGCGGCTTGGGATCGGGACGATTGCCGATGGCCGAGCTAGCCGCATCTCCAAGGCCTAAACGGGCTCGACGAGCGCTGTATTGGGCGGCCGCGCTGGCTTTGGCCGGCCTGCTGCTGTACTTTTCGCTCCGCGGAGTGGACTGGCGCCGCGTCGCCGCGGTGCTGCAAGGGGCCAAGCCCGCGTTAGTCGGAGCGGCGCTGGGCGCGATCCTGACGGCTTTGGCTCTTCGCTCACTCCGCTGGCGGGTCTTGCTTTCGGCCGAGGCCGAAGTCAGCCGGAGCGACGTGTTTTGGGCGACAGCAGCCGGATACCTAGGCAACAACGTGCTGCCCGCCCGCGCCGGAGAGCTGGTGCGCACCGTAATGATCGCTCGGCATACGGGCCTGACCAAGACCTACGTGCTGACCACGGCCTTGTCTGAGCGACTGGTCGACGCCATCGCCTTGGTCGCGATCAGCGCCGCTGCGCTACTCGTGCTTCCGACCCAACCCGGCTGGTTGGCCGAGGCCGCCCGGCCGCTGGGCATCGGCGCGCTGGCCGGCATCACGGCGCTCGCTCTGGCGCCGCTATTCGAGAGTTTCTGGCAGCGCGCGCTGACCCGAGCCCCCCTACCCGCGGCGCTGCGCCGGCTCGCCGAACACGCCCTCAAACACGGATTGCAAGGCCTACGCAGCTTCCACGACCGCCGTCGTCTGATCGTCTTCCTCGCCTACACCGCCGCGACCTGGATGCTCGACGGCGTGATTACAGTCGTCGGCGCGCGAGCGATTGGCGTGGAGATCAGCTTGCCGCTGGCGTTCTTGCTGATCGCGGGTCTGGGTCTGGGCAGCGCGTTGCCCTCGACCCCGGGATACGTCGGGATCTACCAGTTCGTCGCCGTCAGCGTGTTAACGCCGTTCGGTATCGACCGTAGCGACGCGGTGGCCTATATTCTGCTGTTCCAAGCCCTCAACTGCGCGGTGTTTGCGGTGTGGGGGTCGCTGGGGTTGTGGAAGAGCTCGGCGCTCGAGCTGATGAGGCATCCCGGTTCGGGCGACTCGGGGGACTGACGGACAGCCGCGCAACCAGGCAAGGCGGGCTTGGCATGCCAAGCCCCTACGTCAATGTAAACAAACGATCGGCGCGTTGGGGCGAGGCATGCCTCGCCTCGTTTCGAATGCCGCTCGCAATTAATTCACAGCTTCCTGTTCCCCGACGGATCTTCCCCCCAGCGGAAGGCTCGTTTGACGGGCTAACTGCTTGGCTTGCTTGGCTTTAACACGTTTGGGGGCGCTTTTAGTGTACCCATGTATTATGCTATTGTATCGTTTATTCATTGTGTTGTTTGTGATATAATATACCCATGTATGTTGAGTCCGTCCCCAATCGCAACTCGCCGCCCGCCGTCTTGCTGCGCGAATCCTTCCGCCAAAACGGCAGAGTCAAAAAACGCACCCTCGCCAACCTGTCCTGCTGGCGCCCCGTCCGCGTCGAGGCCCTCCGGCGCGCCCTCCGCGGCGAGTTCGATCAGCTTCCCGCCACTCCCGTCTGCGGCCCCGTCTTTGGCCTGCTCTTCGCGCTCAAGCAACTCGCCGATGAGCTGGGCCTGACCGCCGCGCTGGGTCGAACGCGGGCCGCCAAACTCGCCTTGTTCCTGGTGCTGGCGCGCCTGGCCCACCAAGGATCGCGGCTCTCGGCCGTGAGCTGGGCCGCCGATCAGGCCGTCGCAGAAGTGCTGGGTCTGGGCGCCTTCGACGAAGACGACCTCTACGCCGCCCTCGATGATCTGAGCGCCCGCCAAGTGAAGATCGAGCAAGCGCTATACCGCCACTACCTCGAGCGCCGCGGAGCCCCGCCCAGCTTGCTGCTCTACGACGTCACCAGCTCGTACTTCGAAGGCCTGCACAACGCGTTGGGCGAGTACGGCTACAATCGCGACGGCAAGCGCGGCAAGAAGCAAATTGTGATCGGACTGCTGGCCGATGACCAGGGCGAGCCGCTGGCGGTGCGGGTGTTTGCCGGCAACCGCAACGATCCGACGACCGTGCCGGATCAGATCCGCATCGTCAAAGAGCAGTTCGGAGTCGAGGAGTTGGTCTTCGTCGGCGACCGCGGGATGGTCAAGAGCAAGGGCAAGCAGGCGCTGGGGGAGGCCGGGCTGCGCTACATCACGGCGCTGACCGATCCCCAGATTCGGCGGCGCTTGAGCGAAGGGGTGCTGCAACTGGAGCTGTTCGCTGAACAAGTCTGCGAGGTCGAAGCCGACGGCGTGCGCTATGTGCTGCGCCTCAACGAGTCCGAAGCCAAACGGCAACGGCAGCGGCTCGAGGACAAGCTGGCCAAGCTGGGAGGCAAGCTCGACCGACGCAACCAGAAAGTCACGGCCTCTTCCCGTTGCGAGCCCGCGGCCGGACTGCGCCAGCTCAAGCCCTGGCTGGCGCGTCACAAGCTGACAGAATTGGTCGAGTTGCGCTTGCAGGGACGTACGCTGGTCGTCGAGCGCCAGCAGGCGGCGATCGAGCAGGCGCTGGAGTTGGCGGGCTGTTACGTGGTCGTGACCGATGTCGCCTCCGAGCGCATGAGCGGCCAAAGAGTGCACGACCATTACGTGAGCCTGCAGCGGGTGGAGCGCGACTTTCGGCAGCTGAAGACGGGCTTGCTCGAGGTGCGGCCGATCTTCGTGCGCAAAGAAAGCCGCACCCGAGGACATGTGTTGTGCAGCATGCTGGCGTTGAAGCTGAGCCGCGAATTGGAACGGCGGATACAAGCGGCGTTTGGCACGACCGACGACGACCCGCACGCGATCACCTTGCCGGACGCGCTGGCGGCGTTGGGGCGACTGTGTCTATTGGAATATCGAGTGGATGAGCAGACCAGCGTCACACGGCTGCCGATTCCCGACGCCCGCCAAACAGAAATCCTCAATGCGTTGGGGGTTTCGCTGCCGCACAAGTAACCTGTAGACAGACGCCGATCGCCCGATCCATCCCATAACCGACGCGAATTCAGGAAGTTGGCGGCGAAACTCTGCTCGCTGGCGGGGGGAAGATCCGCCCGACCTCCCTATTGCACTGAATTCGGAATGGGTCGCAAGGTGGGGATCATCCCGATGACTTGGGCTGGCGCGTAGAGCTCAACGACGAGCCGACTACGCGGCTGTGGCAAATACGCCGGTATGGACCTTGCTTCGATTGCGGCCCTGCCAGGCTTGGACTCGAGTTTCAAGATTCCTGTCGCCGGTTCGTGCGGCTCTAAGTTCCTCCGCCATCTCGGCGGCGCAACTGTAACGTTCCTCCTGGTCCTTGGCTAGGGCCCGCTCGACGATCGCCCATAAGCGCGCGGGCTCTCGGTCCAGGTATGGCGGCTGCTCATTGAGAATCGAGTAGCAGACTGTCTGTTCGTATGCGCCACAAAACGGTTGGCAACCGCTCAACAGCTCGTATAGGGTCACGCCCAGTGACCAGATGTCTCCGCGATGGTCGGGCGGCTCTCCGAGCAGCTGCTGGGGTGACATGTAGGCCGTTGTGCCGACGTTTGCATCCGTCACACTGTCATCGGGAGTGGCAGCCAAACCAAAGTCCACAATGACTGCCTGACCTGTAGGGGTTTGAATCACATTCGAGGGCTTGATGTCGCGGTGCACCACGCCGCACTCATGCGCCGCGGCCAGTCCGTCGGCGATTTGAGAAGCGATCTCGATTGCCTCTGGAACTTCCAGCGGTCCCTGGGCAATACGCGACGCTAGGTCGCGACCCTCGATCAGAGCCATAACGAGCACCAACTCTGGGGTAGCGTCGGCGATGTCGTAAATGGTGCAGACGTTCGAGTGTTCGATACAGGCCGCGGCCTGCGCTTCCCTTAGAAAACGAGACCGCGCTGATTGCTGCTCTCGAAGTGAGCCGCAAAGGAATTTGAGGGCCACTTGCCGGTGGAGCAGGGTGTCATCGGCGCGATAGACAGTCCCCATGCCGCCCTGCCCGAGCTTCTCACGCACGCGATAGCGGGAAATCTGTTGGCCGGTCATCTCAGGTTCCTCCGTCTATGTTGGGCGGGCCGCGCGAGATGGCAGACCGGAAAGGCCAGGCGCTGATTTGCGCCCCGCGCTCGGGGCCGGGGACATTGCGCCGAATCTTCAACATGAAGGGACGGCTGCTAGCGCGGTCGACCGGAGCTCTCAGTGACCAACGGACGAACCGGCGGCTCTCGTTCCAACTCTTGATCGGGGCGACCCCGGATGGCTCGACATTCATCTCGGCGCTATGCGCGGGCCGCGGGAGCTCGCCGGCATAGGCGCCGCTCGCGGTCTTGGCCCCCAACGCGCTGTTCGCTTGCGCGGTTGCGGCTCCGAACAGGAGGCCGAGACTTAGTACTTCCAGCAGTGTGATCGTCATGTATCCTCTCCTTCACGGCTCGGCAAGCGTTGAAGCGCGAGCTTGTTGAGCGTCGCATATTGCTTGCCTGCTTACTTTTTCAGGCGAGAGGAACGACATATGTGGGCCAGGACCCGCCGCCGCGGATTAGAGCTGAGAGTCCCCCGCGGAGACGATGAGCTTGGTTGAGAGAATGGCGTTCGTGGCGACCGGCGGCGGCAGATCCGGACTCTGTCACCGAACTCTCACGTGGTGACAGGTCCGAGCTAGCCGATGGGTTGCGAGGCTGTCTCCGATCGCTCCGATGGGATCGGTTCACTAATCGCGGTCACGCCTTCCTGGGCCAACCGCGCGAGATGCCGGCGAAGCGCTTCTTCGTTGATATGGCTTCCGGAATGCTCGGCAAGCCTAGCCTCGATCGAAGCTGCAAGATCCTGCGTATTCTTGGAACCCCATTGATGAACGTTCCAAGTGTGCTGAGCAACCCAATCCTCGAACTCATCAAGGCTGGCCCGCCCAGCGAGATACTCTAGAAGCCGTTCTCGAATATCGCGGTCGGACATCACGACTATCTCTCCAGTTCCAATTATACGGGTAACAGTAACAGAGCTCAGGCGCTTGTTCAATGAGGACGGTTACGTAGAACGACCGGACGCAGGAGAACTACAGGCGGTCGTCATCCATTCCGGCACTCCGAGTCCCGAAGTTGGTCTGCCACCCAGCAGTCGGAGTGAGATGATCTCGTATCGCGCTGAGAATGGGGAAGAACTGGCGCGCGCACACCGTTACGTACTGCCGGACGGGAGCGTCGGCGCCGGCGGCAAGCCGGACCCTAAACGAATTTTCAAAGATGGGACGCTCTACAGGCTTGAGAAAAAGACGAAACGCTCGTGATTCCTCAGGTGGCGACCGCGCCCGCCAACCTGTCGTACCCGATCGGCAACGACGCGGCCGGCCCCCGATCTGCGTCCGTGCTGTCAAGGAGGTGGGTTTCCGCGGGCAATTCCGGACAAAAGCGGACATTTGCGGCGAGTTGTGAAGGGCCCCGGCATGAAAGTCCGAAATCGAGTGACGAGTCCGCATGGCTACCGCCGGCTTGCACTATCAGGATAGGAGTGAGGTCCATTCGAGGGAACCGTGGGCTAAAGCGCTGACAGCATTGGGGATATTTTCTTGAAGCGCGCATGATCAACGCCAGAACGCAGCGACGCCAGCAGTTCGAACAGGGACACTCAGGAATAGTTGCCGGCCTCAGCCGGAGCGTCGCTTATAAGTCTTTTACAATCAATCTGTTACGTCGGGATGGCGGCGGAGTGCGCTGAAAGCCGTCGTTGCGAGCGAATTGGAAGCGCCTTCGAATCAACGGTCAACTGCGAAAAAGATCGAATTACGTGCCTATCACCTTCGGCCACTGTCACTTTCGGCCACCTTCGGCCGATTACGCCACTTACGGCAAAAGTTCCGTATCGTCCCGGATCTGTCCGGTAATGCCCGCCGTTTCCGTGTTTTGCAGAGATCGGCCGGAAACCGTTGCATCCTCAGAGGCTGGGAGCCTAGCCTCATATTGCTGAAAACTGCGCCTGTCTATATGTGGACTGCCTGATCTCGCCGCTGAGCCGGCTCTGGTAGGCTGTGGGAAAATCGTGGGCGAAACGGAAAAGAACGGCTCCGAATCCGGGAAAGCCGGCAAGACAAACGGGCGCTCACGTTGGTCGAAGAGCGCCATGCTTGCGACGGCGGCGCTGCTGCTCGTGCTGCCGGTCGTGCTCTTCGCCTGGTACGCCCTGGTTGGTTGGGAGCAGCTTAATCACCACCATCAACGGCAACTCGCGCGCTCGGCCGACTTGCTGGAGACGCGGGTTCGGAGTGCGAGGGCAAACGTTAAGAACGCCAGCGGGCACAACCTCGCCGACTTCGTCGAAAGGCAGCCCTATCTGGTCTTCGTGGACCCGACGTCGGAACTGGTGAAAGTCGATATCGAGCAGATTCTGCTGGAAGCGCCCCGTCCCGACGCGTTCGAGCACGTCTTCTTGGTCACCGACAAAAGGCAAGGTCTACCAGACGTTTCCGCGCGACAGGTGGACGGATGAATCGGGTTGGTCCATGCAAAGACCGGGCCCGGTAGAGAAGCCCACGCCCGAGCTGAGAATCGCCGACCTGGTTCAAGGCCTGGCGTCGTCTGAGCTTGAGATGGATTCGGAAACATTTCGCGCGGCGACGGGCCAGTATTCCGTCACTCTTGGCGGGGAGCGGTTCCAGCTGTATACGCAGCCGGTTCGGATGGGACTAACCGCCAAGGGACGTCTCGAGGACAACGACGACGAAGTACACGAATGGACGTTAGCAGCTTTGTCGCCCTACAAGGAACGGCAGCAGCGCTCCTTCGCTTTTGAAACGTATTTCGTTGCTGGGCTGACCCTGCTGACGATCGTAACGATCTTGGGCTGGCCTTTCGTCAAGATTTGGACCCTTGATCCGGGTGAGCGTTTCCGATACGGCGACGTGATTCTGTTGTATCTGAGCACGAGCGCGTTGACGGCTCTGCTGACGATGTTGACCTTGGCCGGCGACAGTTACCGCGATTTCAGCGAACAAGGGAACCAGCGTCTGCAAGATATGGCGAAAAAGATCAACGACAACTTGCAGGCGGAGCTAAAAAATACGCTCGCGCAGGTTGACGAGTTCGACCGCGAGTACGGTGATGATCTTTGCGAGATGCGCTGCCATCTGCTCGACGCGAACGGACGCGACGAAGACGAAACTTGCAATCAGCGTGCGTGCCGGAGCTTGCCGTCGCCGACCGTTTTCAAGAATGTCTCCCAGGTTGCGTGGCTGAGCGCTGACGGGTTTCAGGTGAACAAAGCAAGCGTTGGCGTCCCGTTCAAGCTCTTGGACGTGAGCAAGAGGCGCTATTTCCAGGGCGTCGATCGGGATGAAATGTTCACGCTAGAAGGGGCGGAACGACGGTTTTTTGCACGCCCCGATCGCTCGATTACAACGGGGCAATTCTACACGTTTCTTTCGGCGGAGTCGCGCAAGGGACCGAAGGCGATCGCATTTTCGATGCAGCTGGCGTCGCTTAGCGAGCAGCCGCTGCAAATGGAGAGGTTACCGCCCGAACGCGTTACATACAGGCCGCGAATTCCCCCTACGTGCCGACCTGGTGGGGGCGGTGGACAGTCGGCGGCGCCATCCTTGCGCTGATTGCTTTGGTGTGGTGGATCGGATACAACGCCAATCGAGTGTTCCTGGCCAATGTCGCCAACGACGGTTCCGAGGTCGGCCAGGAGCCGACTTCGCCCCTGGGCGATAGGCCCCGAACGGAAGCGGATTGGCGTGGGAAGTGGGAAGACTTGACGGAATACGAGCAGGCGATCTTGGTGCGAATCATCGTGGACGAAGGGATCGTCAATCCGGGGCAACGTCCGCTCGTGCTGAGGTTGCTGCGGGAAGGGCTACTTGAATTTCGGCCCGGGCTGCGGCCGGCTGAAGGCCTGAAGCAGTTTCTCAACCAATCCGGTCACAACCTTAACGAACTGGCTGACAAGGAGCTCAAGGCGGAGCGCGTCGGATGGAGCCAGGTGCGCTGGGTGCTGCTTGTGATCGTGTTCGGGGCTTCGCTTTTCCTGTTTACGACGCAGCCCGAGTTCCCGACCTGGATCACCGGCGCGGCGACGGCCATCGCCAGCCTGGTTTCCGTTTTGCTGCGACTCCGCGACTCGCTTGGTACTTGGTTTTCAGCGTCGGCCAAGGGCCTATAGGCCGCTGAGCGCGGAAAGGCGCAACAGGCATAGACCATTATGCCCAGCGTAACGAGAATTTTGTTCTCGTGGGAGATCCGGGGAGATCCGGGACAGCTCCCGAACTGGGTAAATGATTGAATAAAAGGATGGTTATGCCTTTTTCTTTGTGGCCGTGAGGCGCTGGGCGCCGGTCTGACGTCCCGTACTCGACTAACGGCTGAATACGCAGTCAACCCTCAACTCGGAACGGATTTCCAGATCACTTCAGGTTCTGGCCGAAACCGGACTCAATTTTGGACCAGTCCCCAGAAGCGCCCCACGCCGGGTTATCCTGGGATTTCATGGCGCAAGTCTTTCCTTTTCAACCACTTCGTTACAGCTCCAAGGCCGGGGACGCCTCCGATCTTGTCACCCAGCCTTACGACAAAATCCCCGACGAGCTTCGCGAACGGTACCTCGCGGCGAGCCCCTATAATTTCGTCCGGCTGATCAAAAGGAAGGGTGAGGGAGACGAGGTTTACAAGCAGGCGGCCGACCTGCTCGATGACTGGATCGCCTCGGGCATTCTCGAGCAGGACCCCGAGCCGGGCTTCTACCCCTACTTCCAGGAGTTTACGCATCCCGAGACGGGCGATGCGTGCGTTCGCAAGGGCTTTATCGCCATCTGCAAGACGCACGAATACGAAGAACGCATCATCCACGCCCACGAGCTAACCCACCGCGGCCCCAAGGAAGACCGCCTCAAGCTTACGACCGCAACCAGGGCCTACTTCGGCCAGCTCTTTTTCCTCTACGACGATCCCGAGCAGCGGGTCGACGCGCTGCTCGATGTCGCGGCGAGCGCCGAGCCGATCGCGCAGGCTCACGAGGAAGGCGTCACCCACAAGCTCTGGCGGATCAGCGCCGCGCCGACGGTCGCGAAGATTCAAGAGCTGATGGCGGACAAGAAATTGCTCGTCGCAGACGGCCACCACCGTTACGAGACGGCGCTGGCCTACAAACGGGCCCATCCGGAGGTAGCGGGGGCGGACAAGGTCATGATGACGCTGGTCAACATGAGCTCTCAAGGTCTGGTCGTGCTCGCCACCCACCGAATCCTTGAAGGACTTGACAATCTAGCCGTCTCGACCGTGCTCGAGCGCGCCGCCGAGCGCTTCGAGGTCGAAAAGCTCGATTCCCCCGAAGAGCTGCAGCAACGGCTCGACTCAGCCCCGGCCGGACGCTCAGCGATCGGAGCGGTTTTCGCCGGCGATCCCGCTGGCTACCTCTTCAAGGGGAAGAAGGACGCGCTCGACGACGCGCTGAGCGACCTGCCGCCCGAACAGCGCAACCTCGATGTCGTGGCGCTCCACCGGGCTTTGATCGGCGACGCGCTGGGGATCTCCGAGGAAGACGTCCGCGAGCTCAAAGGCATTAGCTATGTACGGGGCTTTGAAAGCGCCGTCGACGAGGTGAGAAGCGGAGGCAAACAGGTCGCGTTCCTGCTACGCCCGGTTAGCGTTCATGAGGTCGCGGAGATTTCGTTCTCGGGCGGCGTGATGCCGCAGAAATCGACTGACTTCTACCCGAAACTGCTTTCGGGATTCGCTACATACCGCTTTGGATAAGCCAGAGCCAGATCGCCCAGAACGCGAAGATCAACGCGAATCCGCCGAATAGCGAAAGTTGCCAGTTCGCGTGTTTCCCGGCCCTCGCGGGTTTGGGCTCAACAACGATCGGCTGGACCCGCTTCATTTGCTCGGGGATGTTGTCTTCATCGCGGAAGACGCGTTCATACGCCTCTTGGTTGGCAATGATGATCGTCTCGGAGTTGGGCCCAGAGAGCGTCTCGGTGATTTTGTTGCGCAGCGCCGGGGGAACGTCTTCAAGCGAGCGGTAGACCCAATCCCCGCGCGCGCTCGCGACGCGAACGGCCGACGTCTTGACTACCCATTTCATCTCAGACATGGGGCATCTCATTCATGACGCTTTCGACTGCTTGACAGGATACCGCTTTCCGCTCGCCGCGTCAGCGCTTCTTGCAAACTCCGCCACGACCTCGATGAAGCCGAGCCCGGAGCGGGCGAACGCCTTATCTTTACGATATACCAACCCGATCGTTCGAATCATCGGAAGCGGCTCGAGCCGGATAGCGGCGAGCTCTCCCGCGGCGATTTCATCACGGGCGTGCGTGACCGCCATGAAGCCAACGCCCATGCCCGAGACTACGAATTGCTTGATCATCTCGCTCGATTCGAGCTCCATGGAAATGTTCAACTCGTCCTCAAACTCGTCCAGGTACTCGTTGATGCGCGTCCGCGTGCGGCCTTGTTTCGGAACGATCAGAGGGTGCTCGGAGATGGCCTCGGCGCCAACCGACGGCTTCTGGGCGAGCGCGTGATCCGGCGGCGCGATCAGCCGAATCTCGTCAGAGTAGACTTGGACCACTTCAAGCTTCTTGTCTTTAACCGGGAGCTGTGTGATTCCGAAGTCGACTGAATTGTCAAGAATTGACTGGATCGTCTTCGAAGCATGCGACCGAACAACCTTCAGCTGGACTGCCGGGAACTTGGCCTTGAAGTTCGAAAACACTTGCGGCAGAACCTTCAGGCAGGTGGCCTCGTTAGCGGCGATCGTCAGCTCGCCACGCGGGTTCTTCTCGAGCTCGTGGACTTCATCGAACGCCCGGCGGCGGGTGTCGAGAATTGTCCGAGCGTATCCGGCGAAGATCTCGCCCGCGGTGGTGAGAGAGATGCGGCTTCCAAAGCGGTCGAAAAGTCGCGTCCCGAGCTCGTGCTCCATCTGGCGGATCTGAGCGCTAATCGCAGGCTGAGTGCGGTAGCAGGTCTGCGCGGCCTTGGAAAAGCTCTTGAGACGAACGATTTCCAAGAAAGTATTGAGCTGATCGAAGTCCACCGGGAACAAACAAGCCGGAGCTTAAATGGTTGATTTCACTCCGCTCGGGCCTTCGAGAGCTACTATACCATCGGCGGACGATACTGCGGATTGCGATTCCGATGCCCGAGGATGGCGGCCCCGAGGAAGCGCGCAGATCGGTCTCGATGCCAGCTTTGTCGAGCCCGAGGTCGTCTGTGTTGGGCCTGCGTCCGGTGGCGACGAGAAGGTGCGAACCGGCGACATCGCGGGGACGGCCTCCGCATTGCATGTGCATGACGACGCCGTCGTCGCGCGGCTCTACGCTGTAGTCGCCGGTGTCGGTGCAGATCTCGACGCCCTCGTTTCTGAGGATGCTCTCTACCGACCCGACGATGTCGTCGTCCTCACGCGAGAGGATGCCGCCGCTTCGTTGAACGATCGTGACTTCGCTGCCAAAGCGCCGAAACATCTGGCCAAATTCGAGACCGATGTAGCCGCCGCCCAGGACGATCAGGCGCTCCGGCACGACATCAACGTCCATGATGCTCTCGTTCGTCAGGTAGTCGATTTCACTCAACCCTGGTACTGGCGGAATGAACGCCCGCCCGCCGACGTTGACGAAAATTCGGTCCGCGAGGAGCTCGTCGTCACCGACCGAAACGGTCTGAGGCCCTGTGAAGCGGCCGTGACCGCGGTAGACGTCGACCGCGTCGAGCGAGCCTAGCCAACCTTCGAGACCCTGATTCGACTTGGCGACGATCGCGTCCTTGCGCTGCTTGACCTTCTTCATGTCGACGCTGACCGACCCGTCAATCGTGACTCCGAAGTCGGCCGCGCGTCGCGCCATATACGCTGCCCGGGCGCTGGCCACCATGGCTTTGGTTGGCGTGCAGCCGTTGTTGACACACGTGCCGCCGAAGCGATCGCGCTCGATGACGGCTGTCTTTAGGCCCTCTTTGGAAAGTCTTGCGGTCAACGACGGGCCGGCCTGGCCGGTTCCGATGACGATGGCGTCGTAGTGTTTTGGCATGTCGTTTCTCCCCGATTCCTAGCGGTCCGGCCGTTCGGTGGGGGACTTGTCTCCCGGGCCGGGCAATTGCGTCGTTGGCTCATTCGGGTCAAGCAAAGTCTCTAAGTCGGGATAGGCGTAGATGACGGGTGCGTCATTTTGCATCAGGCCCCCGGTGTCGGCGGTCGGGCCATAGTTACTGTGCAGGTCACGGCCGAGCATTCTCAGCATCGCCATCTGTTGGCCGCGGTGGTGCGAGGTGTGCGAGATGCGGCGAACGATCACCCACGTCCGGGCTCGGGGTGTGTCGAAGAACTGAACAATCTCTTCCCACCAACGGTCTTCCCGCTGACGAAGCGCTTCAAGTCTTGCGCCTGAATCCACGGCGTAGCGGTCACTGAACCCGCGTCGCGTTTCGTTTTCCGGCAAGGGCGGGGCGTTGACGTCGATTCCAAGAATCGTGCGAAACCAAAGGTCCTCGCTGACTCATTGATGCACCATCTGCTCGTGTACGCTGCGGCTGCGTGGGTCGCTCGGGTGAGGCCGAAAGCTCATGTCTTCGTCGCGGAACATAGTCCATACGCTGAGCGTCTTGAGCCTTTCGGTCTCGTAGGCGTCGATGAGGAATTGATAGGTCATTCAGGCGGCTCTTTCCCGCTTTAGCAACCGCAGCTGGGCCGCCATCTCCGCGTTCTTCGCTTCCAGCTTGGCGATCTTCGCCTTGAGCTCATCCGCGAAGCCGGGGAGCTCATCCTCAGTGAACCGCTGCTGGATGTGTTGGTTGCAGTTGACGTCCCACGCCTTGACGCGAAACCGCAGCACTCGTTGAGGACGAGCCGCGTACTCGGGATCGGCTACCCTTGTCAACAGTTCTTCGTCTCCTTCGACAAATTCGGCCTCACCCCAAATCTTAATGCGGTGGCGATAAGGGTAGTCCATTAAGAAGATGAAGGCCTTGTTGTTCTCGCTGAGATTGCCGAGAGAAACGTATTGGGCGTTGCCGGCATAGTCCGCGAAAGCTAAGGTGTTCTCGTCAAGCGCCTTGAGGAAGCCCTTCGGACCTCCGCGATGCTGGATATAGGGCTGACCGTCAGCGCTGGCAGTACCGAGGTAGAACGAATCGCGTTCGGCGATGAACTCCCTTAGAGCCGGCGTAATGGTGTCGTTCCAGCCGCCGCGCTGTGCCATCTTGGCGTAGGAGCGACGCGAGCCTCGCTCTTGTTGGGCCGCTTTGACAGCCGGGGTGAAGGCGATATCGCTAATGGGACGGTTCATGGCGTCTCTCCTTGCGGGAGGCGCCTGAGCGCCCCCCGTTACATTTGTCAGACGGCCGCTTTTCAGGCGGCGACTGACTTCGCAGTTGTTTTGACGACCTTACGGTCGAGAAAGTCGCGAATCAAGTTCCCGATGACTTCTCCCTGGTCTTCGAGAGCAAAGTGACCGGCGTCGAGCAGGTGGAACTCGAGGTCGTCGGTGGAAGTTGCCGACGCTTTGGCGGACAACAGCTGGGCGGTCCGTCCTGAGTGGATCGAAAGCGAGGGCATTCGCGGTTTCGGCGGGCAGCCGCTCGCATACCGAGGCGAAGCTCTCGGCGTGCTGGCGGTGTTCACCCGCAACCCGATGTCCGACTCTAGCCTCGTTTCGATCCGGATGATCGCAGACCACGCCGCGACAGCTATCGCGAACGCGCAGGCCTTCGAAGAGATCCAACGCCTGAAAGAGCAGCTCGCCCTTGATAACGACTATCTACGGGAAGAGATCCGCGTCGACCACGGCTTCGGAGACATCATCGGGGAGAGTCCGGCGCTCCGAAAGGTGCTCACGCAGGTGGAGCTCGTAGCGCCGGCGGATCAGCGGTTCCGCATCCAATTTCCCTGAGGGTCGGAAACCATTGATTTAGCGGGTGTTTGGGGCTGGGCCTGTGGTCCGAGCAGATTCGCATTCGTGTTGAGGAGTTGCAGCGCAGTTTGTTCTGGTGTATTGTATATATATCAGTTATGAAGACAGCCCCGGCTCGCTCCAGCCTCGCCGATGCCGAGCGTAAGCTGCGCTCCCGCATCGCCCAGCTGGTCCACGGCCGCTGGTTGCTGCATGGCACCGTGGCGCCGCGCCAACGCGTCTGCGGCAAGCCCAACTGTCGCTGCGCCCAGGGTCAACTGCACGCCTCGCTCTATCTGGTGCGCTCGCGCCGGGGAAAGGTGCAACAGCTGTTCGTGCCGCGCAGCTGGGAGCAACGCGTGCGCCAGGCCGTAGCCGACTATCAACAGCTCGAGCGGCTGCTCGAAGAGGTCTCCGAGCGCGAGTGGAAGCGGCTCCAAGACCGCCGGGAGGAGTGACGTTCTTCGACGTCTGATCCAGTACGCGGAGAAGGGTTACGGCCTGCGCAGCCGCCTTCTCGCCGGGGTCTCGGATTCCCGCCCCAAGCCGCGCATCCCCACCCGCGCTGTCGTCGAGTCGACGCTGGCGCTGTTCTGGGCCCGGCTGGGCAGCCTGAACGCTTTGGAAACGCTCGAGGGGGCGCCGTTTTGGAAGAAATGGCTGGGCCGCAAGCTGCCCAGCGCGGACACCATTGGCCGCGTCTACAGCTCGCTCGACACGGCCGTGCTGCGGCAAGCGATTCGGCAGCTGTATGAACGCCTCAAGCGCAACAAGGCCTTGCCCGGCATCGGCGGATTAGGGGTGGCTGTGATCGACGGTCATGAGTCTCACGCCAGCTACCGCCGTTGCTGTGGAGGCTGTCTCGAGCGCCGCATTCAGCGCAGCGACGGCGAACAGCTGCAGTACTATCACCGCCAAGTGACGCTGCAGTTGCTCAGTGACGCGCCCGCCGCCTCGCCATTCAACATCCAAGGCGAACCGCTTCCGCTGTTGCTCGACGCCGAACCGCAACTCCCCGGCGAGGACGAGCTGGCCGCCGCCAAACGTTTGCTCGAACGCGTTCTAGCCGCTTACCCACGGGCGTTTGATGTTGTCTTGGCCGACGCTCTTTACGCCGCCGCGACGTTTGTGAACTTTCTGCTGGCGCACGGCAAGGACGCCGTCATCGTGCTCAAGGACGAGCGCCGCCACCTGTTTCAAGACGTTCAAGGACTGTGGCGAACCCAGCCCCCACAGGCGGGCGAGTATCGCTCACGCGATTGCCAATGGTGGGATCACGAGGGCTTATTATCGTGGCCGCAGGTCGCCCAGCCCTTGCGCGTCGTTCGTTCGGTGGAGACTTGGCGGCGGCGCTCGCAGCTTGACGGCGAGCTCCACGAGCATCAAAGCGATTGGGTTTGGCTAACGACTTTGGGGTCGCGGCAAGTTTCCACGGCGCAGCTGGTGCGCTTGGGCCATCAACGCTGGGACATCGAGAACCGCGGCTTCAACGAGTTGGTCAACGGCTGGCATGCCGACCACATCTACAAGCACGAACCCCACGCCATCGAGACGTTTCTCTTGACGACGTTTCTGGCATTCAATCTCTACCACGCTTTTGTCGCCCGCAAGCTCAAACCGTCGTTGCGGCGCGGCAAACCGCGAGTCTTTTGGGCGCGGGTGATGGCGGCGGAGCTGTATCGGGCGGCCACGGGCCCCTCGCCCTAGCACGCGAGTCGACTCCCCCGCCCACCCCGCGCCTGCCAGTAAGCGGCCCTGCCGCAAGAGCCGCCGGGGTGTCTTTGCCCTGCGATTCCCCACCTATTTCCGGGTCAGGACCGCGTGCGAATCTGCTCGTCCTTCACCCCACGCCCCTAAATCCCTCGATTCCCAACTACTTCCGCCTTCTGACTCAGCCTCGTTGCGGAATCGCTGCGTTCGCCATCTTTCTGAAACATACGCGCGCTGAGAGTGCTAGAATCCGCGAGGAATGCAACTCTCACGACGTCAGGCGGTGACCAGCGCCGCCGCCTTTGGAATCCTCTCGAGCGCGACGAAGGCCGGCCTTGCCGCCGAGCAGGCTGCCGCGGACGGGCGCCTGAATCAATCGGTCTGCAAGTGGTGCTATCGCGACATGTCTCTCGACGAGCTCGCCGAGCAGTCGGCGAAGATGGGCATCCAGTCGGTCGAGCTGCTCACTGAAGACCAGTGGCCGACGCTCGAGAAATACGGCCTTATCTGCGCGGTCGGCTCGGGCGTCTGCTCAATCCCGGACGGGCTCAACGTCAAAGCCAATCACGCCGAAATCGAAGGCGCCTTCCGCCGGCTGCTGCCGGCCGCGAAGAAGCACAAGGTGCCGAACCTCATTTGTTTCTCAGGCAACCGCCGCGACATCTCCGACGAAGAGGCCTGGGACAATTGTGCGCTGCTGCTGAACAAGGTCAAGAGCCAAGCCGAGGACGTCGGGGTCACGATCATCATGGAGCTGCTCAACTCCAAGGTGAACCACCCGGATTATCACTGCGACAAGTCGCCGTGGGGAATCGAGCTGATGAAGCGTGTCGATTCGGATCGCGTCAAGTTGCTGTACGACATCTACCACATGCAGATCATGGAGGGAGATGTCATCCGGACGATCCAAGAAAACCACCAGTATTACGCGCACTACCACACGGGCGGCAACCCGGGCCGCAACGAGATCGACAAGACGCAAGAGCTGAACTACGCCGCGATCTCAGAGGCTATCGCAGGGACAGGGTTCAAGGGGTATTTCGCACACGAATTCATCCCGAAGCGGGACCCGATGACCTCGCTCCGTGAAGCCGTCGAACTTTGCACGGTGTGAGATCACCGCTACTCGACATCGCTGTCTCGTTCGCTCGCCTTGGGTTGGTTGCGTTCGGGGGACCGGCCGCCCATCTCGCCTTGATGGAAGATGAGTTCGTCACCCGCCGCAAGTGGGTATCGCGAGAGCGCTTCCTCGACCTGATGGGGGCGACGAATCTGATTCCCGGTCCGAACTCGACCGAGATGACGATGCACCTGGGCTACGAGCGTGCGGGGCGTCTGGGGCTTGTCGTCGCCGGTGCCTGCTTCATCGCGCCGGCGGCCTTGCTGACCGGCCTGGCGGCCTGGCTCTACGTGACCTACGGGCAAGCGCCTCAAGCCGAGCCGTTTCTAGCCGGATTGAAGCCCGCGGTCGTGGCGGTCATCGGTGGCGCGGTCTGGAAGCTGGGTAAAAAGGCGCTCAAGAACGCCAAGCTCGTGGCTGTTGCAGCCGGGGTCGCGGCGGCCGTGTTCGTGGGCGTTGGCGAGATCCCGGCGCTGTTCGCCGGCGGGTTGCTCGGCATGGCGTTGCTGCGGATCGCGGCTCCGCTTGCGGTGGGCGGTCTGCTGCTCGCATCGGGGAAAACAGCCTACGCCGCGACTACCGCGGGGGCGATTTCTCTCACGAAGCTTGGCCTGACATTCCTCAAGATCGGCGCCGTGCTCTACGGCAGCGGCTACGTTCTGATCGCTTTTGTTGAGGCAGAGCTGGTCGAGAAACTAGGTTGGCTAACGCAGCAGCAGCTGCTCGACGCGATCGCCCTGGGTCAGTTCACGCCGGGACCGGTCCTGACGACCGCGACGTTTATCGGGTATCTGCTGGCCGGCGTCCCAGGGGCTCTGGTGGCCACGGCCGGGATATTCTTGCCGTCGTTCTTTTTCGTTTTGGCCTTGAATCCGCTTATCGCTCGCCTGAGGGAGTCCCAGTGGACGTCGGCTTTTCTGGACGCGATCAATGCGTCGGCGCTGGCGTTGATGGCGGTGGTGGCGATTGAGCTTGCGCAGGCGTCGCTCGTGAACGGGGTAGCGGTCGCCATCTTCGTTGCCGCCGCGGGCGTGGTGCTGTTCACGCGGGTGAACTCAGCCTGGGTGATTGTTGGCGGCGCGCTGATTCACGCGGCAATAGCATTGGTTTGACATCAATACCCAATCGGTTCAATTTTCTCCGCTACCCAGTCCCTGAAGGTCACCCTTACCGGCTCCAACCCGCCCTCTTCGCAAAAGGTGTAGGCAACGATTCGAATGGGGGACCCATTCCGCGCGAGAACCGGAACTCCCGCACCAAGCGCAAAGCCGACCTGGCGCTCGCTCATGCCGAGCTCAACCTGGTGGTTCTCGATCTTTTCCCAGGCCTCGTCGGACCAGTGACTGTAGAGCTCGCGCGGATCGTTGATGAAGAAGATATCATCGACGAATGCCCGGTCCCCGCGGCCGATGACGAAGCTCGCCGAGGCGCCGTCCCGCTTGAAACCGATCAGGATTGCATCCCGGCGTTGAAATACCCGGGTTGGCACGACCTTCTCGAGGGGCTCAAAGAAGCGCTCTCCGGGCTCGTAGGCCCAGCGCCAACCCTCCCTGACCCACAATGTCATGCCGACAAGCTTGCGTTGCGCGGTCTCGAAATTCCGCACATAGGATTTCGGCGGATTGACGTAAAGGTCGGCGTGAAAGTCGATCTGCTGGGGCTTCTCGCGCTCGAAGGGCTTGCGCCAGGCGCGCTCGAGGTATGCCCCGGCCAGAAAGATTCCGGCCGCCACCAGGCCAATCTTGAGCAGCACACCCGTGACGGTGAACCATTCCTGGTCTCTCCACCTCATCTAAGTACATGTTAGGAAAACAAGGTGGGTTTCCGAGCACTCTGCGTCAGCGGGGTGTCTCCCCCTTTCGGCTGCGATTGTCGTTTGAGCTAGGGGAAGACACCCCGCTCACGCTCACGCAGGGTGCTCGGATTGCACCCCAGCCTTTCGGGCGACGTGCAGGCAGGCTATTCCGCCCGTGAGGCTGCGGTAGCTGGCGGACGCGAAACCGGCCTCGGTCATCTCCGCGACCAGCTCGTCAGGGCCTAGGAACTTTCCCACTGAGTGTTGAAGGTAGGAGTAGGCGTCGCCAGCGCCGGAGAGCGCGTTTCCAACACGAGGCAAGATGTTCCGAAAGTACCAGTTGAAGATCGGCCCCCAAACAGGCAATGTCGGCTGCGAGAACTCCAGGATCGCGAGCGCCCCGCCCGGCGCCAGCAGGCGGTAAAACTCTTCCAGCCCGGCCCGATAGTTCGCCAAGTTGCGGAACCCAAAAGCGACCGTAATCAGGTCCACCGAGCCCTCACCGGCAGGAAACTTCATCGCATCGGCTTCAACGAGCCTCGACGGGCCTTCGAATTTTGCGCTCGCTGCGGTTAGCATGGGGCGGCAGAAATCGCTGGCCAGAGCGGCGCGAGCGCCACCGTTGAGACGCTTCCGGCTAAACTTCTCGAGCGCCAGCGCCACATCTCCCGTACCGCAACACAGGTCGAGCGCCCGCGCGTCGGGCCGCTCAAGCACGTCGCGCACGGATCGCACCAACACGCTGCGCCAATAAACGTCGACTCGGCCCGACAGCAATCGATTCAGCAGGTCGTAGCGCGGCGCTACTCGGCCGAACATCTCGCGGATGTTTGCCGCCGCCGCGGCCTCATCTCCTGACCGCACTCCGGAGGGACTGGAGCCAATGCTCATTCGAGTTGCTTCTCAGCGTCGCAAAATTTTACGAAACCTGTTTCGGCGAATAGGGGTCTCTAGTTCTGGGGAAGGTGTGACGGGGGTCGCACCTAGTTGAGAGAGGGCGCATCTAAACCTGTGTCCACGAACGAAGTTAAGGAGTCTCGCGCGCATGTCAACATTAGCGATACCGCTTCCGATTACTTCCGTATGGGACGATCCGCTGGAGCTACTGCCTCGCCGAAAGCCCCAGCTAATCCACCAAGAAGAAACCATTTACAACCCAGAGGACCCGGCGGACAGCCTCTACCTTGTCGTCGACGGGGCCGTGAAGATCAGTCGATTCTCGGAAAACGGCCGAGAGACGGTGATCGAGGTGGAGTCGAGCGAATCGTTCTTTGGGATCAGCGGCGTCATGGGCGGCTCCGTTCGCGGCGAGATGGCGACCGCGCTCGAAACCAGCTCTGTGATGGAGTGGCGCACCGACGAGTTGCACGACCTGATGATGCGAACGCCGGATCTAGGTCCGTCGCTGGTGCGAATGATGGCCGAAAAGCTCACCGAGGCCGATACGCGAATCGAAAGTTTCGCGGTCGACCATATTCCGCGGCGGCTGCTCAAGGCGCTGCTACACCTGGGCGAGCGCTTTGGGAGCACTCAAGCCGACTCGACACGAATTCGCCTGATGCCGCTCACCCACGAGCTGTTGGCCAAGTACGTGGGCACATCGCGTGAGATCGTCACCCAGCACATGAGCCAACTCAAGCGGAAGGGATTGCTGGACTACTCGCGATCGGGTCTGGAGTTTGACCCGCCGAGCCTGCGGCGCGAGCTCGAAATCGCTCGCTGAGCCCCGACCTTTAGGTCGGCGGTCCGACCCCGATGTAGACATCGGGGCTCAGGTTCCCGGCCGTAGACCTCGCTAGACTTTGAAGTGGAAATGGTAGGCCCGAGCAGACTCGAACTGCTGACCTCTACCGTGTCAAGGTAGCGCTCTAACCAAAACTGAGCTACGGGCCTGTAAGGGGCAGGATAACATGCACCGGCCGCGTTTCGATTGTTGCTAACTCTCGATTGGTCGGGCCGCCGAGATTTGAACTCGGGACCTCTTCCACCCCAAGGAAGCGCGCTACCAGGCTGCGCTACGGCCCGATCGGTCGAGGATCTCATCAGTATATCTGGAGCCGTGAGCCGTCCGCTTCGCTGAACCGTCCGCTGCGCTAAACCGTGAACCGTGGGCTTACCCGGCTGCCGCTCCAAGGCGAAGCGCTGGGGCTCTGACAGGCGGGGTAGCCCACGGTTCAGCGCAGCGTACGGCTCACGGCTTACAGCGGAATATTCCCGTGCTTCTTGCGCGGCATCGTGTCGGACTTGTTCTCCAACATCCGCAGAGCGCGGATTAGCTTCGGGCGAGTCTGCCGCGGCAAGATCACCTCGTCGACCCAGCCGCGTTCTGCCGCCGTGTAGGGGTTTGCGAAGAGTTCGGTGAGCTCGTCGACCTTCTGCCTGCGCAGCTCTTCATCTCCTGACGCCATCTCACGGCGGTAGACGATGTTCACCGCTTGCTCGGCGCCCATCACGGCGATCTCGGCCGTGGGGTAGGCAAGGTTGACGTCCGTGCGCAGGTGCTTGGATCCCATAACGCAATACGCTCCACCGTAGGCCTTGCGCGTGATCACGGTGACTTTGGGGACGGTCGCCTCGGCGTAGGCGTAGAGGAGCTTCGCGCCATGCTTGATGATCCCGCCATATTCCTGTTCAGTCCCTGGCAAGAACCCCGGAACGTCCTCGAACGTCACCACGGGGATGTTGAAGGCATCGCAGAAGCGCACGAACCGCGCGCCCTTGAGCGATGCGTTGATGTCGAGTACGCCGGCCAAGAACGCCGGTTGATTGGCCACGATGCCGACGGTGCGCCCGTCCAAGCGACCGAATCCGACGACGATGTTCGGGGCAAAGCGCTCTTGAACCTCAAAGAAGTAGCGGTCGTCGACGACCCCTTCGATGATCTTCTTGATGTCGTAGGGCTGGTTCGACTCGACGGGGATAACCTCGTCGAGCTCTTCGTCCTCGCGATCGGCGGCATCGGAGGTCTCCTTGACGACCGAGTCATCAAGGTTGTTCGGCGGCAGGAACGACATCAATTCTCGGATCATTTGCAGGCAATGCCGGTCGTCATCGGCAAGGAAATGCGCCACACCGCTGCGCTCGTTGTGGGTGTGGGCCCCGCCCAGCTCTTCCTTGGTGACTTCCTCGTGGGTCACGGTGCGGATCACATCGGGGCCGGTGACGAACATGTAACTCGTCTGGTCGACCATGAAGGTAAAGTCGGTGATCGCCGGCGAGTAGACCGCTCCGCCGGCGCAGGGGCCCATGATGGCCGAGATTTGCGGGACGACGCCGCTCGCCAAAGTGTTGCGCAGGAAGATGTCCGCGTAGCCGGCTAGCGATGCGACGCCTTCCTGGATGCGCGCTCCGCCCGAGTCGTTGAGTCCGATGATCGGGGCACCCGTCTTGACGGCCAAGTCCATGATTTTGCAGATCTTGGCCGCGTTGGCGAGCGAAAGCGATCCGCCGAAGACCGTGAAGTCGTGTGAGAAAACGAAGACGCGACGCCCGTCGATTTGGCCGTGTCCGGTGACGAAGCCGTCGCCTGGCACGATCTGAGACTCCATTCCGAAGTCGCGACAGGTGTGGGTGACCAGGCGGTCGATCTCCTCGAAGCTCCCTTCGTCAAGCAGCAGCTCGACCCGCTCACGGGCGGAAAGTTTGCCGGCTTCGTGCTGCCTGGCGATGCGTTCCGGGCCCCCGCCGGCTTCCGCGGCGGCGGTGCGGCGTTCGAGCTCAGCGACCTTTTCATCACGGTTCATAGGTTCGCTAGGGTATCAAAGCGGGCGGGGGCCACATGTTAGAATGGCGCGTTACTTGGGTCCTTTGCATTGGAGCGCGCCAGAGACATTTTGCCGGCCTTCTACGGCGAACGCTCGACGTCCGACAGCGACGAGGAGCTGGCGCTAGCGTACTGGGAAACCGCGGCCGGCGAGTGGCTCGCGTCCCGCGCGAAGGCGCGCAGTCTCAATCGCGGCGGGCTGATCATCGAGGTCGACAGCCCCCGCTGGCAGGGCGAGCTGGAGTCGCTCTCAGGCCGCCTAATTGGCCGCTTGAACGGCTTGATCGGCAGGACAGCGGTGAGGCGTCTCTTGTTCCGGCTCGCGGCCCCGGCCAAGAAACCTCCACAACAAGCGGCCTCGTCAACGGAAGGCGTGAGCGATCCGCTGCGACGCCGCGCGTACGAGCGCTCCAAAAAAATCGCGGGAGCCGGAACGTGAAGATCAGCGAAAAGGACGTACGCTACATCGCTGAGTTGGCGCACCTTCATTTGGACGACGACGAGGTCAGCGCCTATCAGGGGGACCTCGAGCAGATCTTGACCTATGTCGACAAGCTCAATGAGCTCGACACTGACCGAGTTGAACCGATGTCCCATGTCGTGTCGGCCGGGACAAATGTATTGCGCGACGACGAACCGGCGCCGAGCTTCGATCGCGACCAGGCGCTGGCGAATGCGCCCCGATCCGGCGCTGGGCATTTCAAGGTTCCCCGGGTAATTGAACGCTGATGGAGCAGTACAAAACCCTGACGATCGACGCGATCCACGCGGGGTTGCGCGACAAGACGTTCAGCGCCGAGGAGTTGGCCGCCGAGGCTCTTCGCGTCGGACAAGCAGAGAACGACCAGTGCAACGCCTACCTGCATTTCTGCCCCGATCGAGCCATCACGGCGGCGAGGAAGGTCGATGCGCGGATTGCGGCGGGTGAAGATCTGGCGCCCCTCGCCGGGGCGCCGATCGCCGTTAAAGACGTCATTATGACCGAGGGCGTTAAGACGACTTGCGCTTCTCGCTTTCTCGAAGATTTCACGGCCCCCTACAGCGCTACCGCGGTTAAACGAATCGAGGCCGCCGGGGCAGTGATCGTCGGTAAGACCAACTGCGACGAGTTCGCCATGGGCTCGACGAACGAAAACTCGGCGTTCGGCGCGGTGAAGAACCCTGCCGCTCCCGACCGCGTTCCGGGGGGCTCGAGCGGCGGATCCGCGGCGGCGGTCGCGGCCGGATTTACACCGGTTTCGCTGGGCTCGGACACCGGGGGCTCGATCCGTCAACCGGCGTCGTTCTGCGGGGTCGTGGGCGTCCTGCCAAGCTATGGACGGGTCTCGCGCTATGGCCTGGTCGCGTTCGCAAGCTCGCTCGACCACATCGGGCCCTTCTCGAGGACGGTCAAGGACTCCGCGAGAGTGCTGCGGGTCATTGCGGGCCACGACCCCGCCGACGCAACATCCGCTGACGTCGACGTCGCGGACTATGTCGGCGGGCTCGACAACGACGTCTCGGGGCTGAAGATCGGCGTCCCAAAGGAATTTTTTGGCGAGGGGCTCGACTCGCAAGTCGGCGCCCGCATCGAGGAAGGGATCGCGACTCTGGAAAAACTCGGCTGCGAGCGGGTCGACATTTCTCTGCCCCATACCGAATACGCCGTCGCCGCCTACTACCTGATCTGCACGGCTGAGGCGAGCACCAATCTCGCACGCTACGACGGAGTCCGCTATTCCAGGCGGTCGCAGCGGAAGGGCGGACTGCGCGACATGTACCGCGATAGCCGTCACGAGGGCTTTGGCCGGGAAGTGACCCGGCGCATCATCCTAGGAACCTACGTGCTCAGCTCGGGATACTACGACGCCTATTACCGCAAGGCCCAGAAAGTGCGTCGGCTGATCACGGACGACTTCACCAAGGCGTTCGCCGAAGTCGACGCCATTGTGACCCCGGTCGCGCCCACGCCGGCCTACAAGCTGGGCGAAAAGGCGTCCGACCCGCTCGAGATGTACCTGGGCGACATCTACACCACGACGGCCAGCTTGGCGGGCAATTGCGGCATCAGCGTTCCCTGCGGTGAGACTAGCGAGAATCTTCCTGTCGGGCTGCAGATCTTGGCGAACCACTTCGACGAAGGCCGGATGTTGCGGCTGGCTCACGCCTTCGAGTGCGAATGCGGAAGCTAACCGCATGGATACCGACGCGCGGATTTTCGTCAGCGGCCCCCGGGGCCTGGTTGGTTCGGCGATTCTGCGGCGACTCAAGGGCCTCGGCTACACCAACCTCATCACCCGGACGCGTCAAGAGCTGGATCTGCTCGACCAGCAAAGGGTGGTCGAATGGTTTTCGCGTGAGAGGCCCGAATACGTTTTCATGGCGGCCGCCAAGGTCGGCGGAATCGCGGCGAACGACTCGGCAGGCGCCGACTTCATCCGCGAGAACCTGCTGATCCAGACGATCGTGCTCGACGCGGCATACCGCAGCGGCGCCAAGAAGGCCGTTTTCTTGGGTTCGTCGTGTGTCTATCCCAAGCTCGCGCGACAGCCGATCAGCGAGGACGAGCTGCTCGCCGGGCCGCTCGAGCCGACCAACAAACCCTACGCGGCCGCCAAGATCGCCGGCATCGCTATGGCGCAGGCCTATCGGCGCCAGTACGGTTTCAACGTGATCAGCTTGATGCCCACGAACCTCTACGGCCCGGGAGACAATTTCGACCTCAAGACCTCGCATGTGCTTCCGGCTTTGCTGCGCAGGTTCCACGAAGCCAAGTTGAACGGCTTGGCCGATGTCGTTGTGTGGGGAAGCGGCGCCCCGCGCAGGGAGTTTATGCACGTCGACGACATGGCCGACGCGACGGTCTTTTTGGCGCAGAGCTACGAGTCCGGCGAGATCATCAATGTGGGCGTGGGCGAGGACGTCACGATCCGCGGGCTGGCCGAGATGATCCGCGATGTCGTGGGATTTGAGGGCGAGATTGTCTTCGATGACTCCAAGCCCGACGGTACGCCGCGCAAGCTTCTGGACGTGAGCAAGCTCTCGTCTCTCGGATGGCAGCCGAAGATCGGGCTACGCCAGGGGATCGAGCGAACCTACGAATGGTTCCTGGCAAGCGACAAGCAGGCGCTTCGAATGGGTGGTTAGCTCAAACGCCCCAGAGTGCCACAATCATAGCCCAGGGATTTATCCCTGGGATGCCCTTGGGAGGAGCGCCGGCGTCCCCTCTGATCTGATCCGACACCCCACTCCGTGCAATCCGCGCCCGTTGGGCGCGGATTGCACGGAGTGGGGAACGAACCCGCGGGCCCCAACCCGCGACCCAGGGATGAATCCCTGGGCGGCTATGATTGTGGCGCACCGCGGGCGGGCGCGAACCTAATTCACTCATTCGCATGCGGCTGCGATCGGAAGCTTCGATCGGCGATGATGAAACTTCATGGCCTTGGACGAATTAGAACGAGAATTTTCGACCCTTAAGCGGCGGACCTCCGCGACGCGGGGGTATCTTTGACGCGGCTTCTCACCAACAAGCCCTAGACAATATCGAACAGCAGATGACGGCGGCGGATTTTTGGGATGACACCCAGAAAAGCCGGAAGGTCATGCGCGAGCGCAAGCGCCTGACCCTCGTCGTTGATTCCGACAAAGAGCTCGAAACCCGCGTCTCCGATCTAGAAGCTTATTTTGAGCTTGGCCGCGAAGGTGAGGATGTCGAGTCCGACATTGCGCCCGAGCTCAAGGCGTTAGCCGAGCGGATCGACGAGATCGAAACCACCGCGCTGCTATCGGGCGAAAACGACCATCGCAACGCGTTGATGGTGATTCATCCCGGCGCGGGCGGAACCGAAGCTCAAGACTGGGCCGAGATGCTGCTGCGGATGTATTTGCGCTGGGCCGAGCGTCAAGGCTTCAAGGCCAACGTCACCGATCGCATCGACAGCGACGAAGCCGGAATCAAGTCGGCGACGATTGAGATCGAGGGGGAGTACGCCTATGGGCTCTTGCAGTCCGAAGTCGGCGTTCACCGGCTGGTTCGCATTTCGCCATTCGACTCGAACGCGCGTCGCCACACCTCGTTCGCGTCGGTCTTCGTCTACCCGGAAGTCGACGACGAGATCAAGATCGACATCAAGCCCGACGAGCTTCGAATCGACACCTATCGAGCTGGGGGAGCCGGCGGGCAGCACGTCAACATGACCGATTCGGCGGTCAGGATCACCCACCTGCCAACAAAGATCGTGGCGTCGTGCCAGAACGAGCGGTCGCAACACAAGAACAAGGCCGCCGCGATGAAGATGCTTCAGGCGCGGCTCTACGATCATGAGATGCGCAAGAAGCAGGCCGAGTCCGACAAGCTCGAAGCCTCGAAGGCCGACATCAACTTCGGGAGTCAGATCCGGAACTACGTGCTGGCGCCTTACCGGCTGGCCAAAGACCTGCGAAGCAAGTTGGAAGCCGGAGACGTCGACAAGGTGTTGGATGGGGCGTTGTATCCGTTCATGCACGCTTTTCTGATCTGGCGCAAGACCGGCGCGTTAGCCGGCGAAGACCGGGAGATGGACTGAGTTGTCAAACGGGAGGCCGTATCGAGACATTGACCGAGCGAAATAAGCAGGGCTAACGACTGATGTACACGTTCGTAAAACTGATGTCGCTGCCCGTATAGTGCTCGATCAGCGCCTTGAAAGAAAGAGGTCCGCTCGACGCTCTGGCGAGATTCGGAGATCTCCGAAACCTGGGTAAACCCCAACTCGGTGAAGCGCTCCGCCAACTGTCGGGCCGAATAGCCGGCTAGGGTCAGGCCGTGTGGCCAAAACTCAACGGCAAGCTCTACATCTCTGTTTGCACGAAGAGTCCGGAGCATTCCCTCCAGAATCACTCCCTCGGAGCCCTGGGTGTCGATCTTGATAAACGACACTCTACGACCGGCCAAGTCGTAGTCATCAAGTGCGATTGCCTCGACCGTTGTAGACGACCTCTGCTCATCCGCTGGGAACAACCGATGATCCCCTTTGTTCTGATCGTTGAGATATAGCGCGCTGCGCTTGCAGGGAGCCCGGCGTCCCGTTCCAGCGATACGCCATTGCTCGAACAGCACCGGAACGAAGATGAGATTCAGGAGCGTGGAAGTCAGCAATCCGTCTACAATCACGACCGCCATGGGGGTGCTCGATCTCGTACCCGGGTTGATTGCCGTCCACGATGATCGGCAGCAGCGCGAGCGCCGTCGTGAGCGCGGGGCATCAAAATCGGCGCGAGGCGTTCTTCCGAGCCTTGTAGGATCAACTCGCGGCCGACGGTTATCCCTTCCTCTTGCTCCAAGTGGCGGTAGTGGCTGACGAGCATGATCCCATTGCGCGCCGCTATTCCGATAACCGTCACGAACCCGACCAGCGATCCCAGCGACAATACGCCGCCGCTGGCGAATGCCGACCAGACAGCGCCGATCAGCGCAAACGGAAGACCAAGCGCCGCTGCTTCAATGTCGCGCGCGACCGCCGGCTAAGCACATCGCTTTAGAAATTCGCTCACGTATTGCAGAGTGTATCCGAGAGACGGTTAGGACCTAAGCCCGACTCCCGCTGGGTTTAGTCGGCTCGGCTTTCCAGCAGCGCTCTCTCTGCCCTTCCGGTACGTCCGGGTCTACCCTGGCCGACCAAGGGCGGATTTGGATCGAGGCGCGAGCTGCGCGAGGGAACGGCGCGTAAATGTTAAGAAATAAATTCCCCGCTTACCCAGCGACCCCTCGCAACCGCTCGAAGCCCCTTGAACAGGGCCTTAGAGCGCCCTAGACGGGCATTTCGGAGGCGCTCGGCCGGTCACTCAAGCAAACGTTTGTTTTCACTACTGTCCGGCTGATGAGCGGTGGGCGGGCTGCAACTGATTGTAGAAGCGTGGGTTAGGTACTGTTTTTTCTTGCCGCGATTTGAACGGCGTGTGCCGTTTGAGCCGCATCCGCACCAGGCCGACACTGTTCATCAACCTCAGCCGCACCGTGTTTGTACGGCAAAGTGCATGACGTCCACATCCTCGATCGTGCGCAAGAGGTTGGGCCTGGAGGCGAGCCTCTACCAAATCCTACACATTCTCAGCGTTACCCTTTTCGAGAAAACGCCTATTTTACGGGCCTTGTAGCCCTCCGCTTCCCGCGACAACTTACTCGATGACCCTAACCAGTTGATTCTATTGGACTTTTAACCGGACAGTAGTGGTTTGTTTTCACTAGGTAACCGAGTCACGGCTCCTCAGCGCTAAAATTGAGCCGTTGTGATCGGCAGCAACATCAGCCACTACAAGATCCTCTCCAAACTTGGCGAGGTCGGCATGGGTGTCGTTTACAAGGCCGAGGATACGAAGCTTGAGCGAACGGTTGCCCTCAAGTTTCTTGCCGCGCATCTGCTGAACGACGAGGAGGCGAAGCAGCGCTTTCTGCGTGAAGCCAAAGCCGCCGCCGCTCTGCACCACCCAAACATCTGCCCCGTCCATGAGATCGACGATGCAGACGGCAAGACGTTCATCGCGATGGCCCTACTTGAGGGCGAATCGCTCGAGGACCGCATCGGCAACGGCCCCCTAGCTCTCAAGGACGCCATCGACATCGGCCGCCAGATCACCGAAGGTCTCGAGGCGGCCCATGACAAGGGCGTCGTTCATCGCGACATCAAACCGGCCAATGTCATGGTCGACGCGAAAGGGCGGGCCACGATCATGGACTTCGGCCTGGCCCGCTTGAGCGAGGCGTCGCTGTTGACCAGGGGCGACCAGACGGTCGGGACAGCGGCCTACATGAGCCCCGACCAGTTACAGGGCGGGGAGGTCGATCACCGGACGGATATCTGGGCCGTGGGCTGCGTTCTCTACGAGATGGTTGCCGGGGCGCGGGCGTTCAAGGGCGAATATCAGCAGGCGCTGGCCTACGAGATCGTCAGCCAAGAGCCCGAGCCGTTGACGGGAGTTCGCAGCGGCGTGCCGATCGAGCTGGAGTTCATCGTCGGCAAGTGTTTGGCGAAGGACGCCGCCGACCGCTACCAACATGCGAATGAGATCGCGGTCGATCTGCGGACGCTCAGCGAAAAGCTCAAGTCGGGAAGATCGACGATTCTTCAAACACAGGTGGTCGCTCGGCAGAGTCTGAAGACTCAGCACCCAACCGTCGTGCCTTCGGACCTGGTTCCGAAACGGCAGCTTCGTCTGGAGTGGGGTCTCATAGCGGGGCTCTCTCTGCTGCTGGTGTTGACGTTGACTGTCTATTTCCGCGACCCGGGCTCCAAAGTGTCGAGCGCCTCGCTGCAACGGTTGGCCCTGCCCGAAACTAGGCCCGTCGGAACCGGGCTCACCCTTGAGGCGGGAAGATATACCGCGCCCGTCGCGATCTCGCCTAACGGCAAACACATCGCTTACACCTCTCCGAATCCGGCGCAGGGCCTTTTGGTGCACGATCTCGACCAGCAAAGTCCTCGAGCCCTGGAAGGTACAGAGGGTGCTGTATCGCCGTTCTGGTCGCTCGACAGCGAGTTCATCGGGTACGCCACGACCGAAGCCCTGTTCAAGATTCCGAACAGAGGCGGTCTTCCGACGCGGCTGTGCGAACTGCCGACCGATCACTTTCACGGCGGATCCTTCAGCCCTGATGGCGAGTCGATCGTCTTTAGCTCCGGCTCACCGCACAGCCTCCACGAAGTTCCAGCCCACGGCGGATCCCCCGAGCGGATCGTGACGGCGGAAGACTTCGGAGAAGATTGGGCAGGCGCCTTTGTTCTTTGGCCGCACTTCTTGGCGGACGCAGCCGGTGACCGCGTGTTGATCTTTTCTGTCGGCAGGTACACTGAGCCGACGATCGTGGCTCAAGACCTAAGGACGGGCCGTCGCGAGATCCTGGGCCTCGGTGCGTTCCCCTCCTACTCCGCTAGCGGCCACATACTCTCGCAGCCGGAAGCCGAGATCTATGAGCTTTGGGCTTTGCCGTTTTCTGTTGACATGCTCCAGCCGGTTGGTGAGACGTTCCCCGTTTCTCAGGACAGCGGCTTTCCAACCTCGACGGTCGATGGGACGCTGGTTTACCTCGAGCTCCACGGTGTGACGCAGCGCCAGCTTGTCTGGGTGGATCGTACCGGAACCAGGCTGGAGGCCGTAGAAGAGAGTTTCGATGTGCTCAATCAGCCAGAGATTTCTCCCGATGGAGAGCGCGTGAGTTTTTTCGCGGACGAGGGCGGTCAGCGGGACCTCTGGGTCCTCGAAATGACAAGGGGTGTCAAGACACGCTTGACCAACGACGTCGCCTCGGAAGGCAACCCTGTTTGGTCTCCGAATAGCTCGGCAATATTGTTCAGCTCGGATCGTTCGGGGAATCGTGATATCTATCTCACCCGCAGCGACGGCGGCGGCGAGGTCCAGGCGCTGATGAGCGGCCCGTCGGATGAGCAAGCGTCGGACTGGTCTCGAGACGGAAAGCACATTATCGCCGCCGTGCGTGGGGAGGAGACTCGCTTCGACATCTGGCGTTTGGAGCGGACCGAGTCAGGCGAGTGGGAATCGCACGTCTTTCTTGAAACAGAGTTCGACGAGGGGGAGGCAAAGCTGTCTCCTGACGGTCGCTACATCGCGTATGTGTCCGGTGAATCGGGGCAAGCCGAGATTTACGTGCAACCCTTCCCCTCCGGTGGCCGGAAGGTCACCGTTTCGACGAATGGAGGCGTTCAACCGCGCTGGAGCCGAGACGGAAGCGAGTTGTTCTACGTGAGGGACGAGGGTGTTACGAGGGCGTTGATCGCTGCTTCCGTTTCGACAGGCTCTGCTTTTGCTGTGAATTCAGAAACGCGCTTGTTCGAAAACATTGAACTCGGGGCTGCGACCAGACCTCGCTACGACGTCTCGTTGGATGGAGCGAAGTTCCTGCTTCGCTCCATCCAACTAATCGAAGGTACAGACCCGGCAATCCGCCTTGTCAATAATTGGTACGAAGAGTTCCGGGATAGGGAGCGGCACTAAGTCTTCTGCATCGAACTTGAGACCGCTTGCTCACACTTAACTATATCGTTCGGTTGAGTTTCCGCCAAGAACAACCGATCTTAGCTCGACGTCAGCCAATCCCGCCTAACGGCACGGTGTTCAACCAGCCAGTCGACATCGCCGTGTAGTCGTCAGCGACCTCAGCGCGGCCGATATGAGCGCCGAAGTTGCGAACTCGCGGATCGAAGTTTTCCGTGGACGTCGCCGATCACTTCGCTCCCGCACACTCTGCGTTCAGCGGCACTCGGTGAGCATAACAAGCAAGCCGAGTGGAACGGGATTTCCTCTTTCGGCTAAGGCCCCGAGATGCGATCGGATATGCTGAGTGGAGTCTTGCGCGCCCGAAACACATTCGCGTATCTCGTGCCGGCCATCGGCCTCATCGCGGCCGGTCATGCGCAAGAGCTGACTCCGCCTGAGTCGGGGCCGGTGGAAATCCTCCCAATTGAGCAAGTCACCGCTGGAATGAAGGCGGTGGCCTGGACCACGTTTGAAGGACGCGAGCCCGAGCCGATGCCGATCGAGATCCTCGGCAAGCTCACCAACGCTTGGGGGCCGGGGCAAGACATCATCATGGCCAAGGTTGGGGGCCGCGGCGAGCGGACCAAAGTCGCCGGCGGCATGAGTGGGAGCCCCGTCTACCACGACGGCAAGCTCCTCGGCGCGATTGCGTTGCGATTCGGCTCGTTCACAGCGGACGCGATCGCGGGTATCACGCCGATCGAGCTGATGCTCGAGATCCAGGAGTTCGACCAATCGCGGCCACAGACCGCCGCGGCGTCCCCCGAGGCCGACGCCGTCGACCTGGGCGCCGAGCACGATTTGGCGGCGCAGGTCTGGGCCCATTCGCTAGCCGAACCCGAAGCCGGCTCGCAGCTCCTGACGCCTATTGATACTCCGCTGACGTTCTCCGGTATCGCCGACGGAGCGATCGACTTGTTTGGTGGCCACTTTCGCCGCCTAGGGTTCAGCACGGTTCAAGGCGGCGCTGTCGCCGGCTCGGCTACGGTTGGATCGACGGACGTCGACGGGGCGCTGCGGCCCGGCGAGCCGATCGCCGCGGTGATGATGCGGGGCGACATGTCTGCGACGGTGCTCGGCACGGTCAGCTACAACGACGGCAAGCGGGTGTTGGCGTTTGGGCACCCGCTGTTCAACTCAGGCCCGATCGAGGCGCCGATCGCGACGGCCAATATCGTTCACGTGCTGGCATCGGCGTTCTCGCCCGTCAAAATTGCCAATGCCGGCGACATCGTCGGGGCTCTGCGGCAAGACCGCCATTCCGGAATCATGGGCGTGCTCGGCGAGACCGCGCGACTGATTCCGGTGCATGTTGAGGTCAATACGTACGACGACAATGACGCCTTGGTGAAGTCGAGCGAGTTCAACTACGAGATTTTCCAGAACCAGAAGCTGACGGCGCAGATTTTGATGCTCGCGCTCTACAACTCGATGTTCGGGCTCAATGATTTCTCCTCGGAAGCGACGTTTCGGTTGAAGCTCGAGGCGGAGTTCGAGGGCGCCGATCCGGTGTCGTTCGAGACTCTGCAGTCGGTTTCGCGATTGCCGGTCCCGGCGCCGCTCTTGTTGGCGAGCGCGGTGGCTTCGCGGATTCAACGTGTGCTGGCGAACCCGATCGACCCTCCGGCGGTGGAGGGGCTCGACGTCACCATCGACCTGTTGCCCCAGCGCCGTGTGGCCGCGATTGAGCAGTTGTGGGTCGAGCGAAGGGTTGTGCGGCCGGGTGAGACGCTGAAGGGCAAGGTGTTTCTTCAACGCTTTCAGGGCGAGACCAAGGCCTACCCGTTTGAGATCGAGATCCCCGCCGGCGCCGGCAAGGGTCGGCTGACGTTGATGGCGAGTGACGCCGCCGCCCTGGACCGTCGCCGGCAGATGGCGGTTGCACGGGGCGGGACGCTCAATACCGCGCAAACCGTTTCGCTGTTGAATCAGGAACGATCGAACGATCGGGTATACGTTTCATTGTTGGCGCGCTCGTTGACCGCGCACATTGAAGACCGCAGCTTCCCGAACGTGCCGGCCACCGTGTTGGCGGTGATGCGTGACAGCGCTCAAGGCCGCATGATGATCGAGCCGCAGTCCCCCCAAGCCCAGGTTTCGATCGCGGCGGAAGCGATCGTCGGCGGCCGCCGAACCCTCACGATCGAAGTTCGTTGATTCGCGCAACCGTCCCATGAAAATTCTCCGTTTGTCCGTCCTTTTCGCGCTCGTGGCTTCGGCTGAGGAGACTCGGCTGTGGGTGCAGACAAGTTTTGCGGAGTTTGAGAAGGGTACGGCCGAGGGTGTCTTGATCCGCAGTGACGGAGCGTTGGAGCTGGCGCCGCGGATCGCCGAGATTCAAGACTCCGGAGCGGCCTACATCTGGGATCTTGCGGTCGACAGCAAGGGTGCGGTTTACGCCGCCGCGGGGCCCGACGCCAAGGTGTTTCGGATCGCACCTGAAGGCGCCGAGTCGGTGTTTTTCGAAACAGAGGCCATCGAGGTTCACGCGCTTGCGATTGATTCCCAAGACAACGTCTACGCCGCGACGGCGCCGGACTCGATCGTGTACAAGATCGATCCTTCCGGCGAGTCCTCCGAGTTCTATGATCCAGACTCTTCGTATGTGTGGGACATGGAGTTTGGACAATCCGGCGAGCTCTACGTAGCGACGGGCGACGCGGGCGAAATCCATCGCGTGGGCGCCGACGGGGCCGGCGAGGTCTACTATCGCACCGGCGAGACTCACGTCCGCTCGCTGGCGATCGACTCCGACGGAAACTTGATCGTTGGGACCGATCCGAGCGGGCTAATTCTGAGAGTCGGCCCAGACGCCTCGGGTGACGTCAGGGCTTTTGTGCTCTACCAGAGCGCCAAGAAGGAAATCACGAGCCTAACGCTCGGCCCCGGCGGCGCCATTTACGCCGCGGGCGTGGGAGCGCGGACGCCGAACCAACCAGCCGTTCCGACCGCGGCTCCACGTCCGCCGACCGCCACGGCGACCGTCGCGGTGACGACCGGGACCGCACCCCAGCAGCAGGCCTCGGCACAGCAGACGGCGGCGGTCCAGCCGCTTCCGCGGCCCGCCAACTTCGCGCGTCAAGTGCGCGGCGGCACTTCGGTGACTCGAATCTCGGCCGAGGGAGAACCGCAAGAGGTCTGGACAGACGCTCAAGACATCGTCTATTCGCTAGGCATCGACGGCGACGGCAAACTCCTGCTCGGATCGGGAGATCGCGGACGGTTGATGCGGCTGGAATCAGATACCGTCTGGTCCGTGCTCGCCACGCTTCCGAGCAAGCAGGTCACCGCCTTTGCCCTGGGCCCTGACGGCGCGGTCCGTTTCGCGACCAGCAACGTCGGAAAGGTTTACTCCGTTGGACCTGAGCTTGTGAGGGAAGGGTCGTTCGAGTCCGACATTCTTGACGCGAAAAGCTTCAGCCGTTGGGGGCGCATGGAATGGCGCGGCGAGACCAACGGCGGGACAGCGGAAGTTCGCGCGCGTTCGGGAAACCTGACGCCTCCGGCGAGGAACTGGAGCGGTTGGTCCGCGCCGGCGAGCGATCCGGCGGGGCTGCGCTCGGATGCTCCTTCGGCTAGGTTCAGCCAATGGAAGGCGACGCTCAAGGCGAGCGGTGACGGCGCCCCGCGGCTCGACTCGGTCAGCCTTTACTACCGGCCAAGCAACATTGCGCCGAAGATCACCCTACTCGAGCTGACGCCGCCGAATTTCAAATTTCCGCCGCGCAGGACGACGGTTCAGCTCAAGACCGTGACGCTGCCGGCACTCGGCGCGGCCCAACCACGGCGGGCAGCCGCGCAACAGTCCGGTCCGCAAACGCTCAGCGCCGCACAAGGGTTCATGGGCGCCCGTTGGGCCGCGACCGACGCCAATGGTGACGAATTGGTGTCACGAGTCGAGATCAAGGGTGACGCGGAACAGAGCTGGAAGTTGCTCGACGACGAGCTGAAATTCCTTGAGCTGAGCTGGGACTCGAGCGGTTTCGCCGACGGGCTCTATCGGATCCGAGTCACGGTTTCCGATGAGCCTTCGAACCCAGCCGGCGTCGAGCGGTCGACCTCACGGGTAAGCGAGCCGTTCCGGATCGACAATTCCGAGCCCGCGATTACCAACCTCGATGTGACCCGCAACGGGGGGCGCCTGCGAGTGCGCTTCGACGCGGCCGATTCGGCGACCAAGATCGAAGAGGCGACGTATTCGATTGACGGCGGGGAGTGGCAAGCGGCGCTTCCGACGACCGAGCTGTTCGACTCGAACCAGGCGAGCTTCGACTTCGAGACGGCGCTGGTCGAGGACGGCGAGCGCATCCTGGCGGTTCGCGTGGTCGACGAGCGAGGCAACTCGACGGTCCAGCGTGCGGTCGTGGCGGGGCGTTAGCCTCTCGACCCTACGACCAAGGTGAGAGTCTTCGGGGTGTAGGGGCTTGGCATGCCAAGCCCATCTTGGCAAATTGACCGTAGGCCCCCGGAAGCACGAGCAGGCGTCGACGTGGCGCGCGACTTTGAGTCGATCGAAGATCTCAGGAAGGTTCCCGGGATCGACATGGCCAAGAGGCCAAGCAAGATCGGCTGACGTTTTAGCGCTCCAGTAGCCGAGTCTCTTCGGGCCCTGGAAATGGGGTTCGTTTTGTATTTAGTACTAATTCGGAGCCAGCATTTCTTGTGAGTACTAGAACCAATCGATCGTTTGGTAGGCGTGAAAAAGGAATAGCATCTCTGATTCCAGAATAACCCGAGCTGTCAAGCTGGATGTTGAGGGATTGGGCTGTGGAGCGACGGGCTCCGGTTCAGTCCGCTCAAGCACGGGCGCCTCGCGGCGCTCTTGGCCAACGGTGGCAGACGATACTATACTTTGTCGTCTAGTAAATCAACGAACGGGCGCCAGCCCTTGGTGTCACTTTGCATGGTGACAATCTGAGTGAGAGAATGGCTCCATCTAGTTCTTTTGACCGGATGATAGGTACACATTGATCGATGACGCCCATGTCGGAAGTGGTCGGGGAAAGGGGCCGCGACCGGCGACGACTACTGAAGCTCGATGCCGTTGACGATCCTTTCTGCCTCTGCCTTCGTGAAGTCGCCGGTGACCATTGCGGATGTGCTGATCAGCGATCGGACTATGGGAGTCATGACGACCTTGCCATCGATGAATACAGCCAGCGGTTTTCCGATGTGAGTCGCGGTAGCCCGGCGCATCTTCTCTGCCCCGGACGCAGTGAACTCGACCCCTACCGAGTATTGCCCGGGAGTATCGTCGGCAAGGAGCCGGGCGGACGCAATCTCGCTATTCGTGACGACCACTTGCTCGTGGACGTAGACCGGCTTCTCAGAACCTGAAGCCTTGACTTCCCGTAGTCCGGGAGAGGGTTTGTCTTCGGCCAGCTTCACCTCAAAGCGAACTGCCGCTTGAAGGTCGCCCACGAACAGCAAATCGGCGCGAGAGCCGAAGAACGAGACGACGACCAGGATCAGGCATAACGCCGCGAATGTGGCCAGTCTCGACCGTGATCGTGCGCGGGCCGGCAACTGGCCGGCGGAAGCTGCCGCAAGGACCGCTTGACGGCGGGTGTTGCGCTCGTCAGGCGGGCAGGTTGGTTCGTGTTGAATCGGATCCGCTTCCCGCAGAAGGTCTCTTATGCTTTTCATTCGCGGTCTCCTCGATATGCCTTCAGTGCTACGGCCAGGTCCCTCCTGGCTACAGACAGATGCCAACGAACGGTGATGCTCGTGATTCCCAGGAGGGCGGCGATGGCGCGGACGGACCGGCCCTCCAGTTCGCACATGACGACGATGGCGCGCCGGCGGGGAGGAAGGATGTTGAGCGCCTGCCACACCATGTCCTTGGCGATGAGGGCCGATTCAGGGTTCTGAGAACTGGCGGCGGGACTGGCTCTATCGTGGCGCTCGCGAATCGATTCCTTGCGCCACTGGTCTCGCCGGACGTTGATGAGTACGCGCACTAGCCACGCCTCTTCCTGCGGGTAACCGGCGGGGATGGACTGTCGGGATCGGGCCGCCTTTAGAAATGTTTCTTGTACGAGGTCGAGCGCATCGTCTTTGGTCGGTGCGAGCCGCCTGGCGAGGCGATAGAGGCGATCATGATGAACGTCGAACAACTCGCCGAGCCGGTCAGACGGGGCTTCAGCCAGCTCGAGAGGAAGGCCGTCCGCCAAGGACTGTCCGTTCATATCTTGTTAAACGGTTGAGGATCGGATTTTGTTGGTGATGTGGCGCGGAAATGTGCTCAGAAGGTCAGGACATCAGCACGTCCGACGCGGCCCGGAGCATCCCTGTCGGCCCACAGGGATCTTAGCCAAACAGCGCTTCCGCGAATGGGGATTCTCGGAAGTGAAGCCGTACGGCAAACAGAATTACGCAAGCTGTTCACCCCCCGCCCATGGTCGGACAGCGAGTGCGTCGGGTTTCTGGGCGGCCCGGCGAGCTGTCCAGCTACGCGGGGGGCTTCATGTCCTCGGGCGCGACGTCACGCACATGCTGCGCAAAGTACCAGTGGTGACCTTCCGGATCCTCGGTTCCGTAGCGGCGGTCGCCGTAGAACTGATCCGCCGGCTCTTCGAGGATCTTCGCGCCGGACTCCTTCGCCTGGCGGAAGTGCTTGTCTACGTCGTCCACAAACACGTAGAGGCTCTGAGTCACGTGGCCAAGTTGGCTCGGATTGCGGTAGTCGGGCGCTGGGCATCCGAGCATGATCACGCCGTCGGCGCACTCCATCTCGGCGTGCATGACCGCGCCGCCGGGTCCCGGCATTCGCATCCTTTCTTGAAACCCGAAGGCCCGCGTTAGCCAGTCCAGCGCGCCGCTCACGTCTTTGTAGTACAGGTACGGGGTGATGCGGGGCATGTTCTCCGGGGGGTTTGCGGGCATTGCGGGCCCTCCTATGGACGCCACAATCATAGCACAGGGATTCATCCCTGGGTTCTCGTTTTGGGTCCCGCAGGTTCGTTCCCCTCTTGGAGCAATCCGCACCCAACGGGCGCGGATTGCTCCAAGAGCGGTGTCAGAGGGGGCGCCGGCGCTTCCAAATCCCAGGGATAAATCCCTGGGCTATGATTGTGTCGCCCCGCGGGCGTTTGAGCGGGCGCCTGTTGCTCGAAAGCATTGCTATCTGACGAGCATTGGAGCTAACCCCGCTCTCTGCTTGCGACATGGCTGCGCGTGCCGACTACTTCGAATCGGCCGAAAGCTTCGCCACAATCTCCGCCGCCGTCGACCGCGCCCGTTCGAGCTCTCCCGGCCCGTAGCTGATGGCGCCGACTCGCGGGTGGCCTCCGCCGCCATACTGCTCGCAGAGGCTGGCAAGGTTGGTCGCCGGCTCGACCGGAGTCCAAGGGTTTGAGCCCACCGAGATCTTCGTGCGGAACCCGGCGTCGGTCACCGAGACCGTGTAGACGCTTTCCGGATGCAGGTAGTACGGGATGAACTTGTTGTACCCCGACAAGGGCGTGTCGCCGAGGTCGAAAAAGACGACCTGATCGCGACACTCGGCGCGCCCGCGGATGACTTCGATCGCTTCGTTGTGCTGAGCGAAAAGCTGCTCGAATGTCTCTTGGATCTCCGGCCGCGCCACGATGTCATCGAGCGATTCACGGCTCAGCAGTGGGATGACCTGGGCGGTCAGATTCTCCTCGGACGCTTCAAAGACCAAGGTCAGCTTCATCGCGGGCTCCGGCATCTCGACCGCGGCCTGGGCGTTTTCGTAGCGCGCGCCGTCGATGATGTCGGCCCAATGGATCAGCTTCGCCAGCGGCTCGGGGTCGTAGCCGAACTTCTGCTGCACGATGTCAGCGATGAACTTTGTGCACGACCTGTAGGCGGCGTCATAGAACTTCTGACCCGACTGGTCCTTGCGATAGTGCGCCTCGTCCTCAGACGACAGAAACGCACTTTGATGATGGTCGAACCACCAAGTCACACGATCCGAGGCGCAATACTTGAAGTCGACGATGGCGTTCTCGTCGCCGTCGAAGAGCTGCTCTTCAAAGAGCTGGTCTGCCCGATGGAACAGGCCAGTGAGCGATATCTCGACTTGCGGATCGACCTGCTTGCGGAGAAAATCCGAGAACAAGGCGGCCGAGCACGCTCCGTCGAAACAGCGATCGTGGTATAGCACCCGCGCTCGCATTAGGAAAGCTGATCAGGATCTCTTATTTCGACCGAAAGATCAAGTCGTGGATGATAAGATGGACGGTTTTCGTGTTGAAGAACAGACAATGAGCAAGATGATCCGAGCGGGAGTGGTTGGATTCACCGGCTATAGCGGCGCCGAGTTGGTGAAGATCCTCGGGCGGCACCCGCACGCCCAACCCGTGCTGCTCGAGCACCGTGCGCAGACCGCAGACGAACGCTCTGTTTTCGATGATGGCATCGAGCGGCTGCCATTCGAGGCCGAGGCTCTCAAAGACGCCAAACTCGACGTCGTCTTCCTGGCGACGGCCGTTGAGGTTTCGCTCGAAGCCGCGCCAGTGCTGCTCGATGCGGGGATCAAAGTCGTTGACTTGAGCGGCGCGTTCCGGCTGCGGACGCCGGCGAATTACAAACGCTGGTACAAGCTCGACCACCCGCGTCCCGACCTGCTCGCTGACGCGGTTTACGGGCTGCCGGAATTCTTCCGCAACGTTGTCAAGGTCGCGAACCTCGTCTCGAACCCCGGCTGCTATCCGACCGCAGTGAACCTCGTGCTGAGGCCGTTGATCGTCGAAGCCGTGCTTGACCGCGAAGCCGGCGTGATTTGCGACGCGAAATCCGGAGTGAGCGGGGCGGGCAGGCAACCGTCGCAGAAGACGCACTTCTCTGAAGTGACCGAAAACTTTAGCGCCTACGGGGTGATGTTCCACCGCCATGTGCCTGAGGTCTTGTTGACCTCGGATGTGGAGGAGCACGAGTTCTCGTTCACGGCGCAGCTCCTGCCCTTGCACAGGGGAATCCTCGAGACGATCTACGTCCGGACGGCCGAGCCGATGGGGCACAAGGATTTCGCCGACCTCTACGCCAAGTACTACGCCGGCGAGCCGTTTGTGCGGATCTACCCCGAGGGTCGATTCCCTGACCTGAGGGCGGTGACGAACACGAACTTCTGCGACATCGGCATCCAGACCGACCCGAAGACGCGGCGCGTGACGATCGTTGCGGCGATCGATAATCTGGGCAAGGGCGCCGCCGGCCAGGCGATCCAGAACATGAATCTCGTCTGCGGTGTTGAAGAAACCGCTGGTCTGCTTTAGAAAGACATGAAACTGCTCATCAAGCTCGGCGGCGCGCTGCTCGACTCCAAAGACGTCCGCAAATCGCTGGCGGCGCAGATTACCGCGCAGGCGCAGGCCGGACACCAAGTCGTCGTCGTCCACGGCGGGGGCAAACGCTTGAGCCTATACCTTCAGGCTCAGGGGTTTGAAACCGAGTTTCGCCGCGGCTTTCGGGTTACGCCGCCCGAGATTCTCGATGCGGTCTTGCGAGTGTTCGCCGGATCGCTGAACCACCAGCTGGTGGCGGAGTTCCAGGCGGCCGGCGCTCAGGCCGTCGGGCTTTCGGGTATCGACTCAGGGCTAGTCGTCGCCACTCAGCTCGAGCCCGATCTCGGCGCCGTCGGCAAGGTCGAGCGGGTCAACCCCGCTCTGCTCGACACGCTTACCCAGAGCGGCTACGTACCAACCGTCGCTTGCATCGCGGGCGGTGACGACGGACAGATCTTCAATGTCAATGCCGACCAGTTCGCTGCCGCCTGTGGGGCAGGGTTCCGGGCGGATCGGCTGATCTTCCTGACCGACGTGGAGGGAGTGATGGACCGCGACCGGAACCTGATCCCACATTTGACCGACGACGAAGCGCTGGGCCTCGTCGACTCAGGGGTCGCCAGCGGAGGGATGGAGGCGAAGCTAGGCGCCGCGGTCTCCGCGATTCGTAGTGGCGCTCGAGAGATCCAGATCGCGGGCGGCTCCGAGCCCGAAGTCGTAACGCGGCTCCTCAACGACGAGGCGCTGGGGACAACTCTACTGGGAGCCTAAGTGTCACGATCCCGGCAAGACGGGCCAAGCATGCCTGGCCCCTACCCCCCAAATTCCCAATCGGGTCTCGTCGGTAGGCATGCCTCGCCCGCGCTCGCTAGTCGGTCCGTGTCAGGATCGAGCGGTCGACCCACTTGCCCGACTGCATGACTCGCGAGATCTTCCGCGTGTTCGTGATGTCGACGGTTGGGTCGGCGTCGAGCAGGATGAGATCGGCGATCTTGCCCGGCTCGAGGGTCCCGAAGTCGGTGCCCTTTGCCCCCAGGCGCCTGGCGCTACGGCCGGTCGCGATTCTTAAGACCTCGAGCGGCGGGATGCCCGACTCGACCAGCAGCCGCATTTCGTTGTGACTTCCCCAGCCCGTCGGGATAACGCCCGAACCGCTATCGGACCCGAGGGTCAGCGTGACGCCCGCGTCGTACATCTGCTTGAAGAAGCGCTTCGATCGCTCGAGCTCGGGCTTGAGGATATCGATGGGTGCGTTCGCTAGCCTCTGCTTTCGCCAGGCCTCGTCGCGTAGATTCACGACCATGTCCGGACTGAGCGCCGCGAGCGCTTCGGCGTCGTTCTCGAGTAGTTGCGGATTCTCTGGAAACAGCCAGTTTGATTCGATGACGGTGAGAGTTCCCGCGAAGGAAACGCCGCGCGACTTGCACAGCTCGACCACTTCCTGAGGGAGCGGCTCCACATCGCGGACCGAGTGAAGGAAGTCGGTTACTCCGATCCCGATGAGGTGCTCGAGGTCAGCCAGGTCGAAAATGTGCGCCACGGCCGGAATGTTGTGCTGGCCCGCTTCGTCGACGATCGCCTCGCGTACCTCGCGTGAGATCTTCGGCAGCGCTTCGTATTTCGAGTCGACCCACATCTTGACGAAGTCGACTTTCTGGGCGGCAAGCTCGCGAACGTCCTCGCGGGCCTCATCAGGCGTCGCCGGCCGCCGGACGACCGTCTGCGTGATTGGGTGTCCCTCGGGATGGGTAAAGCCGCGTCCGGCTGTAAACATGCGCGGCCCGGGGGTTGCGCCTGCCCGCACGTCTTCGATTGCGGCAACATTTTCGTCCGGGTCGGTGCCGATGCTGCGAGACGTCGTGACTCCGAAAGCCAGCTGGGCGGCGAATTGGCGGCGAACCTCCGCCGGATCTCCGTGGTAGTGGGAGTGCAGCTCGACCAGGCCGGGGATGATGGTGTTGCCGGTCCCGTCGACCGTCTCTACGCCGTCTGGCTTCGGGGTGGTTGACCGAGGGCCGGCGACCAGGATGCGATCGCCTTCGATGATGACGATCGAGTCTTCGATCGCCTCTGCTTCCGAGCCGTTGATGAGCTTTGCGCCTAGGATGACAGTCAGCGGGGCTGAGTCGTCGGGGGTAGGTTCAGCGGGCGCACAGCCGAGTGCAAAGACAAGCGCTAAGACAACGAAGATTTGCATGTCCGATATTCTCGCCTAGACAACTATTGCGCCGATGCGTTTTTCTTTCTGGGAATTGGGTTCGTTTTTGAATTTGGCGCCAAACCTATACACTATCAACACCAGCTTGATCATCCGATCTCGTCCCGAAGCACCCACAGATCTTACATGAAACAGGCCGTTTGGGCCATTCGCTCCGGATCGACAACTAGGACCCTCAACCGACAATTGTCCACTGAGGCGCGCTTAAGTCGAGCGGTAGGCTCAAGCTGGAGCTTTCAATCGACCTATGTCGACGCCGGTCAATCTTCAAGCCCCTCCCAAGAAGCCACCCATAAAGGCAATTCGACCGGACTTTTCCTTGATAGGCTGCATGGCCTCGGACGCAGAGGCGCTCGATCGAGTTGTCGAAGAGGCGATGCGAGATCGCCAGGCCCGTCTAGCCTGACATTCAAGCCCGTCGCCTGCCTCGCCTTGAAGCCTGGCCCGGCCGATGGTTGATTGCCGCCCCCGGAGCCGCGACCGGAAGGGAGCGGTTGCCTAAGTATGCGGCGCATGTGACGCACTCAAGCAACCGCTCCCTTCGGGGCTGTGAAATAAACCCGTCGTGGCCGCCGAAGCTCCCCTGGGGCGGTTCGGAATGGCGCGAGTGGATCAAAATGGGATAAAACATGAGGGCAAACGAATGTTCGGATAACTTGGCGGCGGCGTCCAACGCCCTTATTATATGGGCGAACAACAGGTCTTAGTCGAGCTCGAGCAACGCCCCGCCAAGCCGCGCCAAGCCGTGCCCGTTGACCAACTGCAGCTGCGACAGCCCAATCGCGACCAATTCACCTATGCCGCGATCGACGTCGAACGGCTCGTGCCGGCCGACCATCTGGTGCGCGCCATCTGGGAGCTGAGCGGCATGCTCGACCTGTCCGGCTTCGCTGCTCATCTGGAAACCCGCAAGGAGTCCGCCGGGCGGCCGGCATGGGATCCGCGGTTGCTGGTCGCGATCTGGATCTGGGCGTATTCGGAAAGGATGAGCTCGGCGCGTGAGATCGCGCGTCAAAGCCGCTATCGGCCGGAGTTGGAGTGGTTGTGCGGCATGGCGGTCGTCAATCATCACACTCTTTCGGATTTTCGGGTATTCCACTCAAAAGCTCTCGAGAACTTGTTGACACAGGTATTGGCGCTGCTGAGTCAAGAGGGGCTGGTGGATCTCGAGCAGGTGGCCGTCGACGGCACGCGGATCCGGGCGCAAGCCTCGGGCGGGTCGCAACGCAGGCGTCCGACGCTCGAGCGGCATCTCGAACAAGCGCGCGAAGCGGTGCGTCAACTCTCGGAAGAAGCCGACGACGAGGGTTCGAATCGGCGGCGTCAGGCGGCGCGTAAGCGGACCTTGCGGGAGCGAGTCGAGCGGATGGAGCAGGCGCTGGAGGAACTGCCCAAGGTCGAAGCGGGCAAGCGCGACGAAGAGCAACGACGCCAGGCGCGGGTGAGCGAGAGCGAGCCGGAAGCGCGCCCGCAACACGAATCCAACGGCGGTTGGGGACTCGGCTACAACGCGCAGCTGGCGACCGACGCCAAAGAGAAGATCGTGGTCGGCGTGGAGTTGACCAACAACGCCTCCGATGCGGGCCAGCTGACCCCGACGCTGGACGATGTGGAAGGGCGCTTCGAGCGAACCCCGAAGCAAGTGTTAGCGGACGGGGGCTACGCCAACCAGGCCAACATCGAGGCGCTGGCAGCCGCTGAAATCGAATACGCGACGCCGGCGCCGGCGCCGGACAAGGGCTCGAAGGCGGCGTTGAAAGCGGCGGGAATTGGGCCGCGCTACGCGCCGAAGTTTTTCATCTACGACGAGGCGACGGACACGTTTCTGTGTCCGGCCCAGCGGACCTTGACGTATCAGCGATCGTCGCTGAAGCGGAAGCGCAAATATCGGCAGTATCAGGCAAAAGCATCTGATTGTCGCGAATGCGCACAGCGACACAAGTGCTGCCCCAAGAGCGGTCATCGAACGTTGAGCCGCAGCGAAGAGAACGCGGTGATGGCGAAACATCGGCGCTGGATGGAGAGCGAGCGTGGGCGGGCGGCGTATCGCAAGCGGTCCGAGACGGCGGAGTTTCCGAACGCCTGGTTGAAAGAGCGATTGGGGGTGCGCAAGTTTCGAGTACGAGGGCTGCGGAAGGCGCGATCGGAGCTTTTGTGGGGGGTTTTGGCGTACAACATTGCGGCTTGGATCCGGCTGGTCTGGCGTCGTGGGCCGGAGTGCGGGCTGGCGGCGCAAGCGGCGGCGTAGCGGCGGTTCGGGGGGCGAAAAGGGCCGGGAAACGGCCCGAAACGACCGTTTCCGGGCCGCTCAGGCGGTCAATCAGGAGTCGAGGCGCAGAAGTTGCGGTTTCGGCAGGGGCGGCGTTTGGGAGCGCTGAGCTTGGCGTGCGCTTGGCGCTCCCGCGCGCCGACGCGACAATAGGTTTTCTTCACGGCCCCTTCCGGTCGCGGCTCCGGGTCGGTTACCAACTGACGCTCAGTTGGAGTCGCTTAACCCGGAGATATCGCGGCCACTCAAGCCGCCGGCAGCCGCACTTCCAAACGCGCTCCGCCTTCGGGGCGGTTCGAGGCGGTCAGCTCGCCGCCGTGTCGTTGCACGATTCCCTCCGCGACGGTCAACCCTAATCCCGTCCCCTGCGAATCGAGTCGCGACGAGACGAACGCTTCGAAGAGATTGGGCAGTACGTCTTCGGGAATGCCGCGGCCATCGTCGTCTACGTTGATCGATACCCAATCGCGGTTGCCTTTGCGGATTTTCGAAGAATTCACGGTGATGCTGCCTGCCCCTTCGATGGCGTAGAGCCCGTTTCGCAGCAGGTTCACGAACACCTGCATCAGGCGGTCGTAGTCGCCTAGCACGCTTTCATCGGGGGCGACTTTGTTGCGCAGCCTGACGGCGTTGGAGCGCTCATCAAACGCCAGCAGGCTCCAGGCTTCGTCGATCAGGCCGCGAACCTCGACGGGCGTCCGCTGCTCGGGGGCGCGGGCTTTCGAGAAGTCGAGCAGGCTCTCGCTGATGCGGCGGAGTCGGTCGGTCATCCGCTGCACCCGTTGAAGCCGCGAGCGAGAGACCGGCGCCTCAATCGTTTCCAGGAGCTTGTCTAGGGAGCCGCGCAGAACGGCCAGAGGCGTATTGATCTCGTGGGCGACGCTGGCGCTGAGCATACCGATCGTGGCCAAACGGTCTTGCGCGGCCATTCCACGGTGGGCGCTTTCGAGCTCGTCGTTCTTGCGTTGCAGGTCGTTGGCGAGCTCGCCAAGTCGCGACAGGGCTCGTTCCAAGGTCGATTCCTTCTCGCGTAGCTTCGTCACGGTCGCGTTGCGCGAACGCATGATGTCCCCGATTTCATCACCCGGAATCGCGTCGCCGGCGATGAGCTCCAGAGCGCGTTCGCCCTCTTGGACCGCCTCGTCGGCCTGCAATGTCGCGCGGATCGGGCTGTAGACGTACCTCGGCATGATCACGAACTCGAGCGCCGCCACCGCCAGGACGTAGATCACCCCGAGTGCGATGAAGATCGACGTCTTCGCTCGAGTGACGATCTCCTCGTAGTAGCGTTCGGGCAACAGGAGCGCCCCGTAGACGCCCGAGTCGGCGTTCTTGAAGTAAACACGATCGTCCGCGGCTTCGAAGCGGAGCTCGCCCGGGTGGTCGTCTAGCCAGCCCTTTGTTTGCGGGGAAACCCCGGTCGTGTCCGCCGATCCGCGAAGGAGGTGCTCAGGTAGGACTTCTCCGTAGGGCAAAGACTCGTTTTGTTCCAGGAACATCCGGCCCAGCAGCAGCGCCTCACGCTCGCGGACGCCGGCGATGTGGTCCTCGACGAACGGGATAATCGAGTAGTACACCGCGCACGCCAAGGCGATGTAGAACGTGTTGTGGAGGACGATCAGCTTTGGCCGGACACGGAGGTCCTTGAATCGCGGGGGGCGGCGCGTTTTCGGCGATGGCAGCGGCTGAAGCACTTACGAATCGCATGATACGCTAGTCGCCTTGTTCGGCAGGCGCCACTTCGCAATGGTCTGTCTCGTAGCCGCGAGTTGCGGACAAGCCTACCTTCCAAAGCAGGCGCGGTTCACGATCGGACCCTGCGAAGACTCGGGCTTTCGCATCGCGTCGCCGGGGGCTTGGTCGGTGAGCGAAGCTCCCGTCCTCAGTCCAGGCGAGGCGGGGAGTTGGGACTCCGTCGATGTCTTGAATCCGTCCGTCGTTCGATTCCGCGGCGAACTCTTGAACCTTTACTCCGGCTTCGATGGGAGCGTTTGGCGGAGTGGCGTCGCGAGATCCGCTGACGGTGTGAGCTGGGAGCGATCACAAACGGCGGTCCTCGAGCCCAACCCGGATAGCTGGGAAGGAGGCTACATCGCCGCCAACGGTTCCGCGCTTGCTGAGGGCGACTCGCTGAAGTATTGGTACCAAGCCGGCCCGCGGAACCAGACCCGAATCGGTTTGGCGCGCTCGGCCGATGGAGAAAGCTGGAAAAAGGCGCCCACTCCGGTCCTGGGGCCCGGCGCCTCTGGACAGTGGGATGAAACGGCTGTCGGCGACCCCTACGTTGTCAGCTGTGGACAGACTTACTATCTTTTCTACCTGGGCCAGAACCGCTTCGGAGTCCAGCGCCTTGGTGTCGCCCGTTCCCCGGACGGGGTGAACTGGCAGAAGTCGCATTTGAACCCGATTCTCGAGACCGGCGCCCCGGGGGAGTTTGACGAGAACGGCCTCGGCGAGCCCGCGGTCTTCCATTCCGGCGACGGGATCTGGATGCTCTATACCGGTCGCGATCCCGGCGAAAGCCGCTCCCTCGGCTGGGCTCGCTCGGACAATGGCGTCACCTGGCAGAAGGCGTCAGGCCCCGGACTATTCGACGCCGATCAGCCCTGGAATTCGGCCGTTGTTTGCGATCCGACGTTTCTAATTGATGACAATCGGCTACGTGTCTGGTTCGGCGGCGGCGATAGACCTTCGCCCGACGAAAACCTCAATGGGCGCATCGGGCTGGCTGAATTAGGCCTGGTTGAGTAACCATCTCACGATTTCGAGCGATCATAAGGGTGAGACGTGTTGTGAGACGACTAGGGCTATCTTTCGTATTGTTTGCGCTTTCGGCGACCGCGCAGATGCCGACGCCCGAGGAACTCGTCCAGTGGTCGTTGTCGGCCGAACCTGCGCGGACCGGCGAAAGGGCTGTAGCTCGGCTGACTGTGGAAATCGAGCCGGACTGGCACATCTACGCCACCACGATCAAGACCAGGCAGAACGCCCTTAAGATTGCACTTGCCGATTCGCTCGCGGTTGAGAGCTGGAAGGGCTTCCAGCCGGAGCCACTGGAGAAGGAACTTTTCGGCGAAGTAAGCCAGGTCTACAAAGACTCGGCCGAGTTTCTCTTCGAAATCGACGTGGCCGCCGACGCCCCGGGCGAGTCGACCCTCAGCGCGGCGGCGACCTTCGCCGTCTGCAATGACCAATTCTGCTTTCCCGCACGCACTCTGAGGGCTCAGACCGCTTTTCGCGTCGATGCGGGCGCCGCCACGGCCGCGGCTCTGCCCGCGGGCTACGAACCGATCAAGGTATGGGAGACCGCCGCCAAGCCGGCTCCCGCGGCAGTCGAAACCTCAGCAGCGTCGGCAACGCCCGCGCCGCAGGACCAGGGGCTGCTCAGCTTCGCGGCTGTCGCATTCGGGTTCGGGCTCTTGGCGATTTTCACACCGTGCGTCTTCCCGATGATCCCGATCACGATGTCGTACTTCGTGAGCACCCAGTCGGGCTCGCCGAAGGCCTCGGTGATCCAGGCCTCGACGTTTTGCCTTGGGGTGATCGTGCTGTTCACCGGCATGGGCGCTGCCGTCTCGGCGATTCTTGGCCCCTTTGGGATGTCGCAGCTCGGCTCGAACGTCTGGGTCAACCTGTTTATCGCAATGATCTTCTTCGTCTTTGGCGCGAGCCTACTGGGAGCGTTCGAAATCACGATGCCGAGCAGAGTGGTCAACTCGCTCAACAATTCCGCCCAAGGCGGCGGGACGATGGCGACGTTGACGATGGGACTCGTGTTCGCCCTGGCGTCGTTTGCCTGCACCGGGCCGTTCGTCGGGGCTCTGCTGGCCGGGTCCGTCTCGGGCGGAAGCCTTGCCTGGCCGATCTTCGGCATGCTGATGTTCTCGGCCGGCTTGGCGCTGCCGTTTTTCTTCCTGGCCCTTTTCCCGTCGTATCTCAACAAGCTCCCCAAATCGGGCGGCTGGTTGGCGCGGACCAAGGCCGTGATGGGCTTTGTGATTGTCGCGGTTGGAGTCAAATACCTCAGCAATGTCGATCAGATCTTCCAACTAGGGTTGCTAAGCCGAGAGCGCTTCCTGGCGATTTGGATCGTGCTGTTCTCACTTGCTGGTCTGTACCTTTTAGGACTCCTGCGCTTCGAGCATGACACGGCCGAGGGAATCGGACTCGGCCGTCTGATGTCCGGCGCGGTATTCCTGGTTTTCGCCGTCAGCCTGATCCCAGGCATGTTCGGAGGCCGTCTCGGCGATCTCGACGCGTACGTCCCGGCGGGGGGGGCTTCATTCCTCGCGGCCAGCGGATCCGCGCCGTCTTCCAAGTGGATCAAGGACGACTACCAGGCCGCGCTTGCCGAGGCGGGTTCGTCCGGCAAGGCTGTCTTTCTCAACTTCACCGGCTACACTTGCTCCAACTGCAAGTGGATGAAAGCAAATATGTTTACGAACCCAGAGATCGCCGCCGCAATGGGCGACATGGTTCTCGTCGAGCTCTACAGCGACGGCTCAGCGGGAGAGGAAATCCAAAAACTGCAGCTAGGTAAATTCAAGACCGCCGCGATCCCTTTCTATGCGATAGTGGATGCGGATGAGCGAGTCATCGCCACGTTCCCCGGACGCACCGGCGACCCCGAGCAGTTCCTCGCTTTTGTCACCGAAGCTTCATCTAATGAACTCTCGGCGGCAAACCTAAGCGTGTTACCCTAACAGACCTCTTTGGTCGCTCCGACTTATAATGGAGTCGAGGGTTGGAAACTAAGTTTTTCGCAGTTGCGTCCGATACTTATAGCGGGCGCTTGGGTTAAACCCCTCAAGGGTTCCCGTGTCAACGATGAACGGTGCAAAGCAGAGTTGGCTGTCGAGGTTCTGGCGGAGGGTCCGCTACCACTCGATGAAAGCGTTTCGGGAGAACGCCTCTCCTTCGCGTACTGCCCTCGGTCTCGGCTTAGGCATATTTGTTGGCATCTTCCCGAGCTTCTTGATCGGAACGCCGTTGTCGTATTTCCTCGCCGCGAAGCTGGGCCTGAATCGGGCCGCCGCGGTCGCCGGCAGCGTGATTAGCCTGAATCCAATCACGGCCCCCTTTATCTATTCGATGAGCGCCTGGCTCGGGCTTGAGATTCTGGGACGTGAGATCGAAGAAGCCGTCCAGGTCGAGGGCTTGCTGAACTATCTCAGCCAGTACGTTATTCCATTCCTCGTCGGGAACACGGTGATCGCGCTGACTGTCGCGACCGTGATGGCTGGGCTGGTGTTTTTACTGATCAACAGTAAAAAAAAGCGCGTGCAGCCCGCCAAGACCTTGTCCAGCGTTCAACCGATACCGTGAGCCCGGAACGCAAGTGACGGGTACCGAGCTCGCCGACCCGTCGTACCCGTCACTTGCGTTCCGGGCTCATCGATAGGGTCGATCATGTAGCTCCGTCCAATCGTCGCCGCTGGACTCGAACCACTGGGTCGTCATCGCCTTGAGGCGATCTTCAAGCTCGGCATATTCCGGCTTCCCAGCCAGGTTGTTGCGTTGATAGGGGTCAGCCTGGTTGTCATAAAGCAGCCACGGCCGGTCGGCATGCCGCGCGTAGGTGTATCGCTCGGTTCGAACGCCTCGCCATGGCTCATGCTCGTTGCGTTCGGTTGCCGTGTAGCTTTGCAGGTAGACAGACTCCGGGACTTGCGCCTCGACCTGGCCGCCGTGTTCAGCGCTGAACAAGTGGGGGGACAGGTCGCGCCCATCCATCTCGACCTCGGATTCAACCCCCGCCAACCCCAACAGCGTCGGGACCACATCCACGTGCGACGCCAACAGGTCCGTCTTCTGGTTCGATTCCACGGCCGCGGGATAGCGCAAACCCCCGGGCGCCTGAACCGACTCCTGCCAGGGTTTTCGTTTCAGGTTCGTCCCGTGCGAACCGAGCATATCGCCGTGGTCTGAGGTCAGCAGAACGATCGTATTCTCCGCCTTCCCCGTTTCCTCGAGCGCGTCGAGCAACCGTCCGACCTCGTCATCGATAAACGTGATCGCCGCGTAGTACCCCGAGATGTCGATCCTTAACCCAAGCCGAACGTCGTCCACCCAGTTCTCCCGCATCCGCAGCCCATCGGGATCGTAGGGTTCATGTATTCCGGCGGCGCAACGTAGGGATTATGCGGCGGCCCCCACTGAACTGACAGGAAGAAGGGATCTTCGGACTCTTGCCCGATAAAGCTCAAGGCCTCATCGGTGAAGGTCGTCGCCGAGTAGTCCGGCATCGGGATCGGCTCCGGGTCGTCCCGGAAGTAGTGCATGTTCCAGTATTGGTGGCTGCAGATATTTGCCGCCCAGAAGTCAAAGCCCTGGCGCCGCGGCCCGGGCGGTACGAAACCAGGCTGACGTTTGCCGCCCTCAAGGTGCCACTTGCCGACGAATCCCGTGCGGTAGCCCTGCTCGGACAGGATCTCCGCAATCGTGACCTGATCGTCGCCGAGTGGGGCGTCGTTGACGGCCACGCCGTGGTTGTGAGCGAACTTGCCGGTAAGCAAGGTTCCGCGCGCGGGGCAGCAGACCGGGCAGTTCGCGTAGAAGTTCCTAAACAGAACTCCTTCCGATGCCAACCGGTCGATGTTGGGCGTTTGAACGTCCGAGTTCCCCATCGCTCCCAAGTCCATCCCCCGAAACTGATCTGGCATCAGAAACAGGATGTTGGGTCTTGGCAGCTTTGGAGTCCGACTACAAGCCGCTACGGACGCGACGGCCCCATAAAGGAACCGGCGACGTGTAATCATTCGGCCTAGCTTGCCATCCAGGCGGGGGACTGTCAACAGCTGAACGTTTCACCCAAATCTTGTTTGGTCACCATCCCAGAACCCTCAAAACGAAGAATTGAACGTCGGTAAAACAACATAGGACCGGAATGTCGCCGGGCAGACCAGGTAGATCCGAAGGATCATTGAGGTAGGCGCTGATTGGACGGCCGTATCTCAGCGCCAACTTGGCTTCGCTGAGTGTGCCTTCCGAGCCAGGCAGAACGACGATCACGTCCGAGCTGAGCACGTTGATGTGGTTGCGGGACGCAAGCTCAGTTCCACGTGAACCGCTCAACGGCAAGTGGGTCCGGATGGCGATTTCAACCCATGGGTTCGGGTAGCCCTGCCGCGCATCCGGCAAGACGCCGATCACCCGCCCGGTGCGCTCCCGGACGGACGCGAAGGCCTCGCTGACCGCGGCCATGACGCCCGATCCGCCCCCCGTGAGTAGGTTCACGCGCTGTGCGGCCAGCCATCGCCCAAGCGGAAGCGCGAGTTCCTCGTGCCGCTCCACGCCCGACCCCATGACCCCGACAGTCGGGATGCGCCCGTATGAGCTCATTGCGGCCTCTCGACAGTATTGTCAGAATGAAGAGCCGTGGCGCACGGCTATGCCGTGCCCCTTGACGCAAGGTTGTTGTCGCTGTCTGGCGCTCCACCGTGTAATGGCGGCGGCGCGAGCCGTGTGGTTTCCGGGGTTGCAGTGCGTTTTCTATTTCGGCAAACGGCGGCGCGAAAAGGGACCTTGCGCCACAGGCGCAAGGCGGCACGGCGTAGCCGCGCGCCACGTCCAAACGAGGCCTCACTGTGACCGCCAACGAAGTCGCCGAAGTCATCAACGGGATCCGCGATAAGGTACGCGAGCGCTACCAAAAATCTCATCCCGACATCTTCGACTTCGAACTGCCGACCCTCGACGCCCTCGGCCAAGCCCGCGACCGCGCGGACGGCAAAGTCGCCGCCATCGGACGCGCGAACCCTCGCCCGCCGGGCCTGCTCAACGCGATCATTCAAAAGACCAAGGAGATCATCGCGCGGTCACTCAATTGGCTGGTTCGCGACCAAGTCGAATTCAACCGCGCCGTCGTATCGTACATGGATCGCAACTTCGACGCCACAGCCGAACAGAATCACAACATCATGCGGATTGCGAACGAATTCGCCGCGTTCCGCAAGGACGTCGTCGCGGTTCAGGCACAGTTTGCGACCCGAATGGACCGGCTCGACGAGCAAACGCGAGATCTGCTCAAGAACTGGGTGCACTGGCGCGGGCGGCTGGAAGAGACGCTCGACCAAATCCAAATCGAGTTTCTGAGGGCGATTCGCGACATCGAAGCTCGTACGCGAACGGGCAAGGAAGAGCAGAAAGCGGCCCGGCTGCGCTTGCATGGAGAATTCATAGAGCAGCTGGCGCGTTCGACCGACGAGATCCAGACGCGATTCTGGGACGACCTCAAGCGGCTTTCCGACAAACACGAGGAGCAGATCCAAACCGAGCTGCGCCTGATTCGCCGGCGGCAGGAGTCCGCCCCGGCCCCGGTCGCGGCAGCGCCCGCGGCGGTGACGGCGCCGCCGGCACGGTTCGACTACGGCCGCTTCGAAGAACGCTTCCGCGGCGGGGAAGACTACGTCAGCGGCAACCAAGAGTTCTACTTGCCCTTTTTTGCGGATCGCCGGCGCGTCGTGGATCTCGGTTGCGGGCGTGGCGAGTTTCTTGATCTGCTTCGAACCAACGGTATCAACGGAACCGGAGTCGACCTCGACCCATCGGCGCTTGCAGCCTGCCGCGAGAAGGGCATCGAGGTCGCCGAGCAAGGCATCATCGAATACCTGGCTGGGCGCCAGAGCGGCGAATTCGACGCGATCTTCGCCGCCCACGTCGTCGAGCACCTACCGCCACAACAACTGCCGGAGTTCTTCGACCTAGCCTACGGGGCCCTCGAACCCGGCGGATTGCTCGCGCTTGAAACACCCAACCCCGGCTGCTTGGCGATCTTCGCCGGGGACTTCTACGTCGACCCGACGCACTACAAGCCCCTGCCGTCCGCCCAGCTCGACTTTCACCTGCGAGAGGCCGGGTTCGGAAAGATCGAGGTCCACGAGCGCAACCCCGCTGTCGATCTGATCCCCGAAGTGCGGCAACTTGACGAGATCGAGGGCCTCAAGGGCTTCCGCGAACGATTCTTCGGCGGCCTCGACTACGCGATCATCGCCCGTAAGATTGGAGCCTGATGGAATTTACAGGCGAACGAGTGATCCCCGGCCAGACCGATCCGGATCTATTCAATGAACACGTGGCGCGATACCGTTTTGCCGAATCGCTCGCTAGCGGACAGCGCGTACTCGACCTCGGCTGTGGAGTCGCCTACGGTTCGGCTCTGCTCGCGCCCAAGGCCGAGCAGGTCTATGCGCTCGATAGTTCATTCGATGCGCTGGCCAGCGGCCGCGCAAGTCACTCTAACCTTCGCTTCGTGCAAGGCGACGGCGCTGCCCTGCCCCTTCTCGACAACTCGATCGACATCGTCGTGGCGTTCGAGGTCATCGAGCATCTCGAGCGTTGGGCTGAAATGCTAGCGGAGGCTGCCCGTGTTCTGAAGACTGACGGGCAGCTCCTGGTTTCGACCCCCAATCGCGTTTACTACCACGCCTCGCGCAGCGCGCCCAACCCGTTCCACGTGCACGAGTTCGACTTCGCTGAGTTCGAGGCGGCTCTGAAGAAGGAATTTCGATCGGTGCGGATCTTCTTCGAGAACCACACTAACGCGATCACCTTCGCGCCAAAAAATGTCCAGGGCGTGCGGACGCTGCTCGAAGACTCGAACAGCCAGGCCGGCCGAGCGAACTTCTTCCTTGCCGTGTGCTCACAGACTTCGCAGTACGGATCGCCCGTACCCTAAAGCGGGAAACGTTCTGCAAGAGCGCGAGCAGCACATCGAGATGGTCACTGCTGACCTTGAAAAGGTGAAGGGCGAGCTGAGCAAACTGACGGCTTCAAGCGAGGCGGCCCAGAAGAAGGCTCGCGCGGAGATCGCCGAGCTCCAGGCCGAGATTGAAGAGAAGAACCGCTGGGCGCTAGAAGTTGACCGCGCAGCCGAGAAGACTCGCCAGGACTTCGAGAACCTCGAGGCCGACTACGAACGCGCCGTCGAGAGCTTCGCCGCCCTCGAGGCTGACCACCAAGAGCGCCTGGCCGAGATCTCAACCGCGGCAGGGAAGATCGACGAGCTTGAGCAACGCGTCATCGAGCGATCCGAGTGGGCTCAGTCGCTCGACCGCGAAATCGCTGAGTTACGGACTCAGCTCGATGCGTTCTACGCGTCGCCCGCCTACAAAATCGGCCGACGGCTACGCCTCGCTCCCCAGTGGCGCCCTACTTCGGGTTCCGGTCAGTAAACTGGTCGCCCGGTTCTCAAGTGTTGCCGTTAGACTAAAGCCGCAATGCAGGGAGAAGCCAAGCACGTCCTCGTAGAACCGCCGCATTGAACCGATGTCCCTTGCGTTGAGGACCGCAAAGGCCCTATACGCTCGGTAGTCCTTGCCTAGGTGAGGAGTACTGGAGCTAGGCGATCTCACTGAGCAGCGATTGGAAGGTCTGGCCGGAGCGCTGATCGGGCTGAATCGCCTCAAACGCCGCGGTTTGCTCTTGGCGCTGTTTCTCGGCCAGCTCGGCGCGCGCGGACTGCTCCAACTGCGCGGCCTGCGCGGCGACGGCGCGGTCCTGGCTCGAGGGATTGGCCGGAGCGTTCGCAGCGGCGCGGATCTGCTGAGCCTTTTGGATGGTTTTTTCGGGGTCGCCGCCCACCGCCGAGGTGTCGATCCCGACATCGCCCGCAACGGCGTATTGTTTTCCGTCGGGCCCGGTCGCGTACTCGAAGGATACGCCGCGAGCAAGGCCCCCAGCCGCCGCCAAGTGAGCGTTTTCGTGGGCGCGAACCTCGCGGTCGGCGCGGGCCAGCTCGGCCACGACGCGCTCTTCTTCCGAGGTCAGTTTGCCCGCTGCGGCCTTGGGCTCCGACTCTTCCGCTTCCGCCTTTTCGGGTTCAGCGGGGGCCTCCTGAGCCGAGCGCGCCGCGCCCGCCCGGTGCGTCGCCGGATTCGCTTGAACGAATGCGGCGAGAGATACGTCCGTTGAATGTAGGCCGCTGAGCACGAGATCGGTTCTCGTCAACTCTTATCGGCCCGAAATCGGAATTGACGAGGTTGCCGTCACTCCCTCCGATCGCGCGCTGCGCTATCGCAGCCGAGTCTTGAACAGAACGTCCGAGCCCACCAGGCCATTTTGGTCGCGCGTCACGACGAATGTCCAGCGTCGGTCGGGGGTCCACTCCAGGCGGAACGTCTGTTGTTGAGCGGCGGAGATGTCGTAGGTATAGACCAGGGTGATCTGGTCGGTGATACGTTGCTCGGTTGAAATACGAGCGCTGGGGTTGGCTTCCGCGCCGCCGACTTGCGGGTCGACCTTGAGCCGGCTCACTCCAAAGAACCTCTGAAGCCCCGGCGAAACCGGCCGCTCGACCGCTTGGGCGAAGACGCTGTTCGCGCCGGTTTGGAAAAGCGACTGCTGCTGCACGCGTTGCTGCGAGGCCACCACGGGATCGGTGATCGGCGACCGGCCCACCGCCACCAGGTTGACCAGATCGCTGAACGTCAGCGGCGGGTCCGAGCGGTAGCTGACGTTCAACCTCCGCGCCGGACCCGAGAGGATCAGGGCAATGTCGACGTCCCGGATGCGGGTTTCGAACTCGAAATCCAGCACCGGCTCCACTCGGAACGGGTTGACGAATTGGATATCGCCGCGGTTGATTACGTAGCGCGAACCGTGGAAATTCATCTGGCCTTGGGTCACGCTGATCCGCCCCAGCAAGGACGGGCTCACGACCGTGCCGACGAGCGCCAGGTCGAGCTCGGCATCGAGGTTGCGCGCAAGGGAGGTCTCGATTTCGAGGTCTGGCGATGAAACGACTTGGACGTTGAACTGCAGGTTTTCAAGCAGCGGCGAGCTGAGCGGAGTCTGAGTCTGCTCACGGAGCGTCGCCAGCAGCGTTCCCATGCTGGTTCCGGGGCTAGTGACGGCCCGTAGGACCTGAATGTCGCCGGCAAGCAGGCTCCGGTCGTCGACGCCCGAGAAGACCAGCCGCCCGTCGATGACGCTGCTGATAGCGGTCGGGTAGCGAACCCGTATATTCGCCGCGTCGGCGGTGAATCGAAACTCGTACGACTCCTCTTGGATCCGGGCGCCGCCGCCAAGATTGAGCGTTCCGCCGCCGGAGCTTGCGGTCAATTCCTCGATTCGCAGCTCTCGTCCGGAAAGCGAGATCGACCCATTCATCTCGCTCAGGCCGTAGGGGAAGTCCGCGGAACGCACGCTGCCGTTGCGCAGGGTGAGCATCCCTTCGAGGTCGGGCTCGTCGAGCGGGCCGGAAGCCTTAATGTCCATCGCCGACCGGCCATCGGCATCGAACTCGGGCCAGACGGCTTTCAGCAGCGCCAAGTTGAAGTCGCCTTCGGCCTCAAGGTCGAACCCAGCCTCTTCACCGAACGCGATGTCGCCGTCGATCTCGAGGTCCGTCCCTGTCCCCTGCAGGCGCATGTGTTCAATGGCAAGCGTTTGGTTCGCGAACGCCCAGCGCATGGGGAACAGGTTGGTGAGCTCGTAGTCGGTTTCGGTTCCCGGAATCTCGGCGATGGCGAAGCGGACCTGGGCAAACTCCCCTTCCGCCTCAGTCTCGGCGGGACGCGTGACGTTCCCGGTGTAGCTGAGAGAGCCGGTAACTTCGCCGGAGAGGCTCTCGAGCGGCATCGAAGCCAGCTGCCCAAGCAGCGCCGCACTGAGCGCCTCGAAGCTCATGCCTCCTTGAAAATCGAGCGTCGCCGGGTCAATCACCGTCTGACCTCGAGCGGGCCCCGCGAAGAAATTGCCGGTCCAGTCGAATGTCAAGCCCTCATCGGCAGTGGCGACCTCGCCCTTCCAAGAACCGATCAGCTGTTCGCCCAGCCTGAGCTCGGGTACTGCGCCCCGGCCGCTCAAGGTGAGCCGCTCAAAGCCATCCGCACCAATGGCCCCGTCGGCCGAAAGGTTGAACGCAAGCTCGCCTTCCGGGCGGTTCTCCCAACTGGAGAAGACCGCCGCCTGCCCCAGCGGCCAGCGGGACGACTGAATCGCGGCCTCGAACGCTGAGTCCGCGTATTTCGCGTTGCCGGTGATTTTGGCTTCTCCGCGTCGGATCGAGAACAACGGCAGCTCGACCGCGCTGTTTTCTGCCCTGACCTCGATTCGCAGCTCGTCGAACGTCTCCCCCCAGGCCGAGCCCGAGGCCATTAAGATGTTCGCGGTGAGGGCGCGTTCTTCCGGCGACCCCGCTACCGAGAACTCTCCCGAGATGAGGCCATCGACCGGAAACGGCAGCCCGGCAGCCTTCAGCAGCTTTGCCGCCGGGGCGCGATCCAGCGAAAGCTCGGCTTTGATCGGAGCCTCTTGGAGCGGGACGCCGACCAGTTCCACGGCGACTGACCCCTGGGCCCTTGCCGCTCCATCGGCTAGTTCGGCATCGATCAACTCGAGCGAGCCCGGCCGCCAGCGCAGTTTGGACTGGATGGAGTCCCAGCGGTAGCCGGCCACGAGGATCTCGCCTGTCCGGGCTTCCCCATCAAACTCGAGCCCAGATTCCAGACGATTGTCCAGGCGCCCTCGAAGAGCCCCCGAAAACACCGTGGTTTCGCGTGGCGTTATCCAGTCGCCGACGTGTACGCCCGCCATGGCGAGGATGGGCAGAAGGTCCTCCGACCCCTGGGTTTCGAGCTGAACGTTCATCGTCCCCGAGCCTTTGAGGCTTACACGGCCACTGGCGGCGAGAGAAGTCGCCGCCGAACGCAGGCGAGCGTCAGTGATGGCTAGACTCTCTGTGTCGCCTTCGTACGTAAACGCCACGGCGCCGGTCACCGGCCTGGCTGACGCGGCTCGCAGCGTTGATGGCGAAAGCGCCAGGTTGACGTCGGCGGCCGCAAGGTCCGTGGCGCTGCCTTCGACGGTGATCACGGCGTCGACTTCCGAAGCCCACGGCGCATTGGCGACGCCAGCGCCGAATACTCCGCCGAAGGACGCCAATGCGGAGGCGAGGTCAATTTCGCTAGCTTCCAAGTCCGCTCGAACGCGCGACTGGCCGAAGGGGTTCCGCACGACGGCCTTGCCCGTCACCTGCCCTCCAAGGAGCTGAGCGTCGATCGGGTCAACTGTCGCGGAGCGCGGCGTCCCGACGAACGTTCCGGCCAGAGACGCTTGTTCGAGCTCCGCGCCGGGGCCTCGTACAGCGAGATCTGGGATCGCGAAGACGCCGGAATAGCGCGGCTCATCGCCGGCAGCCCAGTTCAAGTTGCCACTGGCGCTTAGGTCTCCCGACGCGTTCCAGCCCTCGGCGAGGTAGGCGCCCCAAGGCTCGATCGGACCCGTGATGTTGAACTCCCCTTCCCAAGCGGGCTCGCGGGCCAGGGTCAAGACGCCTCCTAGCGAGACGCGATCCCGAGGCGTCGCGAGCTCGAAACTCTCGACTGCGATTCGGTCGCGAAACAGTTCGATTCGAGCCATCAGGCGAGCGTCGTAAGCGCGGCCAAAGGCCTCGAGGTCGGTTTGCTCCGCGCTGACGCGCACCGAATACACATCGCGGTCGGCCTCGTAGATCGCCTGGACATCGACCTCGTTGGCTTCTATCGAGATCTGCTGTTCTCGGCCGTTAACCGCCACGAGCCCATCTCGAATCTCCAGACGGCGGACGGCCAGGTCCCAGATCTCACCAATGCGGGCCGGCTGGAACTCCGCCAAGCCCCGGTCGTCGAGTCGGATGGAGAGCCGTGGCTGGTCAAGCACGAGAGAGCGAATCGCGGCCCCGTCGCCGAAAAACGAGTTCCACCCCAAGCCGAGCCGCGCCGCCGGCAGCGTTAGCAGCGGGTCGTCTTCACCATCACGTTCGATCGTGAGTCCCACCAGATCGAGCGCCATCAGGGTGCGGTTAAAGCTTGCTGCTTCGAGCGAGATTTCGCTTCCGACGACAGCTCCGAGCCGCTCGAGCACCGCCATGCGGAGTTGTTGCTCGAACCAACCGCTTCGCAGCAGCGCCTCGGACACGGCCAGCAGCATCAGCAAGGCAGCCACGGCGCCGGCCAACCAGAGCTTCCAGCCCCGGGGGCGAAGTCTGATCAAGAGCTTCCTCACCGTGGTCGCTCCCTGGCGAGAGACCCGACGATGACCACTCGCTCTTGCGCACGCAGTTCTCGGACTCGCTCTTCAACCTGGCGCTCAACCTCGTCGTCGCTGAGGCTTGAATCGGTGCGAAAGCGAAATCGGACGTAGCGGGCAAAGGCCGCCTGTCGGCGGTAGAAATCGAGCGCCTCGGCTTCGGTCAGCTCGTAGGTTTCGAGGGCCCGAGGGAAGTTGCGCCCGGCGAACTGGCTGCGGCGAAGTTCGTCAAAAGCCGCTTGTAGCTCGGACTCGTCAGAGTCGAGAAACCCTGAGAGGCGAATCTCGGGCTCAAGGAGCTTTTGGTCGATCAAGCGGTTCAATGCCGCCCGCCGGCTCGATTCACTCAGGTCGATCGGGCTCTCGTTGAAGAATGCTTCAAGGCGTAGTTGCCGGTCGATCTCGCTCGATGTGATCGGCTCCGAACCCACTACCGCGGCGATGCGGTCGAGGACTTCGGCATTCGCGGCGGCAACGGCAAGGATCAGCAACAGGGCAACCCCCGGCCCCGCGACCGGAATTACCTTTGTCGACGATGTCCACACATTTGGGGCAGGAATTCCGAGCACCCTGCGTGAGCGCGGTGTCTTCGCGCCACTCCGGGCGAGAGTCTCAACCCTTGACGGGAAGACACCGCGCTCACGCAGGGTGCTCGGAGGACGCGCCGCATGTTGCCGTTCGCGAACTCCCATCAAAACGTTTGCCCCAAAGAAAAGTGAAACTGCACGTGCGATATGCCCTGCTCCTGGAGCGACCCGCGGCCAATGAACCGCGGCGGATTCACACTATAAGCCAAGTCAAACCGCACTGGGCCAATCGGCGTTCGATAGCGCACGCCCAGCCCAACGGCGTGGACCATGTAGTCGAACTCAAATTGCTGTGTCCCATCCGCCTTCGTTTTGCGCAGCTGCTCGGATCTCAGGGTGATGTCCCCTAGTTCCGAGTACACATTGCCGGCATCGTGGAAGAGGACCCCGCCGAGATTACGTCCCACCAACGGGAAGCGCACCTCCACGCTGTTCAGGAACTGCGCCCCTCCCCCAATCGGAAAACCGGTCGTCGGATCGCGCGGCCCCGCCTGGTTCACCGGGAACCCTCGATGAGAGTTCGCGCCGCCCGCGAAGAAACGCTCCGAGATCGGAATCCTAGGATCAGGAGTCGACCCGAACGACGACCCCATCGGATCGAGCTCCTGCCGGTCGCTCCACGGGGCCATTAAACCTAGCTGGATCGTCCTTGCCACCACGACCTTTCGCGTGACGCGATGGTAGCTGCTGTTTTGGCCGAGGAACCGAAAGAAGTCGGGCTGAGAGCCCCATATCCCCGACGCTAGGCTGACATCCACGGTATTGAAGATCCCTCGCGTCGAATCAGTCGGGTCGTCTCGTCGATCTTGAATCAATGTTCCCGAGACGAGCGCCGCGCGCACAGGTCGGGCGCTTAACGGTATCAGCTCGGGAGTGATCTGCAGCGTCTTCTCGTCGATGGTGGTTCGGCGAAAGGTGTATCGATAGAGCGATGTTAGCGCGCGGCTTAGTCGCTGTTCGAGCTGGAAGGCGCCTTCGGCTCGCGTACCGGTGAAGGTTCGAACGTTCCGCGACGTATCAAGCAGCGCGCTCAGGGTCATCTTCCAGTTTTCCGACCCGTTCCAACGCGGGTTTTCGAACGTCGCCAACGCTCGCTGCTGCAAGTTCGAAACTCGACTTCTAAACCCGAGCGTGTGGCCTTTTCCCCGGAAATTCAAGCGCGTGAGCTCGAGGGTCAGGCGCGGGGAGAACGAAGCGTCGCCGACCGGTGAAGCCGGGTCGACCGTTCCTCCGCCAATCCGCGCAAACTCGGCTCCACCGCCAAAGCCGAAGGCCCAGCGGCGCGCTTCCTCCAGGTCGACGAGGACATTCTTATCGGGCTCGTCACCGTCGGGGTTCTGGAGGCTGACTTCGACTTTCGAGAAGACTCCGAGGTCGTAAAGGCGGCGTTGCGTCTCGAACATGGAGGTCTGCGAGAGCGGCTCGCCAGGTCGCAGAACGACTTGTTGTTCGACCACGACGGGGTCGGTGTGCTCTAGACCCGAGATAAGAGGCTGGCGCACGAAGAGCTGTTCGCCCTCCTCAACGCTGTACTCGACGACGATGCGATCGGCGGCTGAGCCCGGCCGCGTCGCCCAATCAAAACGCGCCCCCTGGAACCCCGCATTGAAGTATTCAGCAAGGATCAGGTCGCGGTCGGTGGCGACGCTGAGGCGGCTGAACGGCTGTCCTTCAGCCGACGCCAGCTGGAATTGGCTTCCGTCGAGAGGAAAACGTTCGAGCCCGCGAACGATGAGCTCCTCGACAATCGTTGGGCGGCCTTCGTCGATCGTGATTCGCGCCGTCAGCCCGCGCTTCCCTCCACGTTCGACCGAGCTTTCAATCTGGGCTCCCTCAAAGCCGTTCGCCTCGTATAGCGCGAAGATGGCTTCGAGGTCGCGCTCGAGAAGCCCATGACTGAACCGTCCGCGGCGGGCTTGCAGGCTGCTCTCTTCAACCAGCATCCGCGCGCGGATCGTCTCTTCATCGAAGAAAAGATTCCCGGCGATTTCTACGCGTTCGAGCCGTTGTTTGGGCCCACGATCGACCCGGTAGACGATGGAAATCAGCTCGGGCGTCTCGCGCTCGATCTCATACTCGACTAGCGCTTCGAAATGCCCGTCTGATTCCAAGCGCTCGCGGAGGTTCTCGGCGCCTTCTTCGAGAAGATCCACCGCGATGACGCCTTCGTCGAATATTGGCACCGACCGCCGAACCGCTTTAGGCGATAGCTCGACACCCTCGACGCGGAGATTAAGCTTGGGGCCCTTCTCGATCCGGACGACCGGGTCGATGCGGTTCTCGTCGGAGTTGTAGTTGGTTCCTGTCAGGCGGACCGTCGCAAGCCAGTGATCTTGGTCGTGGAGGTGGTTCCGCAAACGGTCGAGGCCGGCCTGCAGGACGCGAAAGGTGTACGGGCGCCCCGGGCCCCACTTTGCGATCTCGCGGGCTTGATCGGGGGACAAGCCGCTGTCGCCGCTAACGACCACCTGGCCGACGCCCGCCCGAGTCAATGGCAGAACCTTGAACGTGATGTCGACTTGGTAGGCGTCGGGCCGCGGCAGGGTCACGACCTCGACCACCGGCTCGGGGTAGCCGTTGTCGGCCAAGATTCGACGCAGCCCCCTGAGACCGTCGGCGACAGCCTCTTCGGTATGGCGCCGGCCTAGCCGAAGCTTCGTCGCCGTGATCAGTTGGTTCCGCGTCGGGGGCTCGTCAGCGCCTGTCACGTCGACATCACCGACAAACCAGGCCGGCGAGGTGTGGAAGCGAATGGCAACGCCGCCGTTCTCTCGATCGGCCTCGACTTCGATTGCCTCGTAGCGCCCGGTCTCGTACAGCCTGACGATGCTCGTGCGCAAGTCTTCGGCCCGGAGCGGGCTTCCTTCGCGCACATCGAGTACGCTCGCTCGGCGATCGATCGAGAGTGGCTGGGCCTCGGGGACGAACTCGATCCGCTCGACGGTAAGTCCGTCGAAATCTGAACCGAGGGCGCCCGCGGCGCTCGCAGAGGCCGCGAGCAGTACAAACGCAAGTCGACGCACCGCTAAATGCATTATAAGGCGGGACTTGCGCCCGCAGGTGGTGAGACGTTCGCGCTAGCGCTCGCGCACGTAGGCCGCGTCGACCCTGCGAGCCCCCGATCCCTCGTTGACGACAAATTGTCGTCGCTTGCCGTCCCTGCTGCTCCAGAGAGAGGCCGCGGCATACTGGCCGTCGTTTCGCAGGGCGTAGAAGAACAGGCTCACCTGGTCGAGTCGGCCGGGCAGATCGCGGTAGTTTCGCGCCACCCGCTCAAGAGTATCAAGGCAGGCGTCTTGCGGGCTCATCCCGTGCCGCATGTTCTCGACGACCGTGTGCGCGCCGCAGACGCGGATGTTTTCCTCGCCTCGACCGGTGGAGCCGGCGGCGCCGATATCTTGGTCGACGTAGAGCCCCGCGCCGATGATGGGGGAATCGCCTACGCGGCCGGGAATTTTCCATGCCAGCCCGCTCGTCGTGGTGCAGCCCGACATCTCGCCCCGGCGATTCAATGCCAGGCAGCTGATCGTGCCCGTCGGGGGATCCGCGGCAACCGATCTTGCCCACTCGACCCACTCCGGCTTCTCACCCGGACCCAGCGCTTGCCCCCCTTCGGGAGCGTCGAGGCCAGGGCCCCAATCCGAACCTTGCGACTCTTTCCACTTGAGCCACGCCATACGGGCCTTTGGGGTCAGCAAGTTCTCTTCCTCGAACCCGTGCGCCTTGGCGAACTCGAGGGCTCCGTCGCTGACCATCATGACGTGGTCGGTCCGCTCCATCACCAGCTTGGCGACTCTCGAGGGAGTCTTGACGCCGCGAATCGATGCGACCGAGCCGGCCCGCCGTGTCGGTCCGTGCATAACGCAGGAGTCGAGCTCAACGACGCCGTCCTGGTTGGGCAACCCTCCGTAGCCGACGCTCGCGTCCTCAGGGTCGAGCTCTTGGATGTTGACTCCGGCGACGACGGCGTCGAGCGTGTCGCCGCCGGAGTCGAGAATCTCCATTGCGCGATCACAGCAGGCCAGACCGTTGCCGCTCGCGATCACGATGTTGGACCGAGTTTTTGTCTGGGCCGCGAGCGCGCCCGCGGCAAGCGATGCCGAAAGAAGCCGTCGACGAGTCATCTGTTGCATCATAGTAGGGCTTATGTTGCGAATGCTGTTGATTCTTGTCCTATGCCTGGCGCCGGCTTTCGGAGAACGAGTGTTCCCGATTGACGGGCCGATGGAGCTGCATATCTGGCTGACGGCGAAGTCCGGCGAAGAGGCTGCTCTTGAGAAGACCTTTCGGGAGGTTTTCTACCCAGCTGTGAGCGCTCGAGAGGGGTTTCGCGATGCGCGCCTGATGCGTAAACCGGGGACGCTGGAGTACACCGTCCGGCTAACCTTCGACACCGAGGACGAGCGCATGGCTTGGGTCGCCTCCGACGAACATCAGAAGGCCTGGCCGGTTCTTTCCGGACACTGCTCGGAAACCAAATACGACGGGTTTGCGCTGATCCACCCGAAGTAGTGGGCGTCCGGGCCATCCGCGTCATCCGGGCGACCCCTTCAAACGATGTAGAATCAGTGAATTAGTAGACGATAATATGCTTTATCGTCTAGTAAAACAAGAGCCTAGGCACACCAGGAGTCCTAGAAGGGGTCGGCGATCGGTCTACCCGTGCGTCCGTGAGACTGAGGGGATTCAGGGTAGCGACCAGGGCGTCTGGGTATCCCGCAGCGATTGACAAGGCTATTTCAGCGTCTTGCTCGGTCCAGTCGGTGTCGACAACGGCCTCCCGTATCGCCTCGATATTAGCTCGGCTACCGGAGGGCCGCAGAGATGAGAGAACCCTGGCTCGAACGCGTTTACTAGAAGCAGACCGGCGGGCACCTCTGGAAAGTAATCCCTGAGACTGTCACTGTGACCCGTGCCGGTCGCATCCTCCCGAATCAGTTGGGCCAATAGTCGAGGGTAGTATTCATGGACCGACGTGAACGAGGCGTCGGGCGATTCCAAGGCGTCAGTAATACCGCAGCTACAGAAGCTCCACACGTTCTGGCCTTCTCGAGAGTAGATGCTCGAACAAGTTAGGAATTTGTATTTGTCAACCTCAGAAGGAACAAGGAACTGAATGAACGGAATCAAGGGACGGCCTGTCATTAGCCCGTACCTATCCCGAACGATCATTCCGTAGTCCGCGCGGGCTGACTCAATCTGCTCTGCGATTTCACTCGTTGATAGCAGGCTCCAATCTTCAACCTCCACCGAGGCCTCCACGGGCCCGACAACTTCGAATATTTCAGAAAGGGTAGCGACCAGGGCGTCTGGGTATCCCGCAGCGATTGACAAGGCTATTTCAGCGTCTTGCTCGGTCCAGTCGGTGTCGACAACGGCCTCCCGTATCGCCTCAATAGGACCGCCCATTCCGTGACGGAACAGCGTCGGGCTCGCACTGACAGAGACGACGAGCGTGGGGGACCTTTCAATTAATCCGTGGACGAACTTGGCGTCGTGCGAGGTTTCGTAAGGCTAGGTTACGTCGCAGGCTGTGGTCAGTGCACCAATCAGAAGTAGGGCGGCGAAGGGCTCAATAATCGATGCCCCGCCAGCAACATGAAGTGGCCCAGATTCTGGAGTGTCCTTCTGCAACCGTACTCGGCGCAGCAACGGAGGAATCCCCGCGGGACTCCCCGCTCGGACGGTTCCGTGGATCGTGGCTCCGCGCGCTTGGAGGTCAGCGTCAACACTGCGTGTCGTGACTATTGTGGAATCTTGGCCCAGCAAGTATCGTTCGCCGCAGAGTGGGCAAACCAAGCTGGATGCTGATAACTTCGTCCTCGCGTCAGCCGCCTTGCCAGTCAGCCAATCCCAGAGCTTCATCTTCTTCAGCCCCCTTGGGGGTGGGCTATTTCCCAGAACGCCCACCTCCTGTTCTTCTTCACCGCTGCAACAGACCAGACTTGTCGCCTGCCAACATTATTATTGGCGATTCGCAGGACGATCTGGGCGCAGATCTTCAAAGGAAACCCGCTCGTCGAAAAGCTCATGAAAGAAACTCGAAGACGGTGAACTAGCGACCATGAGCCGGAGGAGCCGACCTTGCACTCAGACGAGGGCAGTCAGCCAGTGCAGCATTCTTGCTGCAACCCTTCCCCCCAGACTGTTTCACCCAGCACGGTGCGGAGGCCTGTGGCCTGCGTTCCGCAAGATGTCTAGGAGGCTTCCGCAGCGGCCCTATGCCGCCGGCTGTGGCTGGTAGCGCTCGACCCTGATCTCGTCCTCGCGCGCCTGAGCCTGGGCGACGTCGTAGGCAGCCTGCAGGCGTATCCACGTTTCCGTCGTCGAGCCGAAGGCCTTGGCGAGGCGGATCGCCATTTCGGTCGACATGCCCGCACGGCCGTTCACCAGATTCGAGAGCGCTTGGCGGCTGACGCCGAGCACCTTCGCGCCCTCGGTCACGTTCAGGCCGAGCGGCTCCAGACAGGAAACGCGCACGACTTTGCCGGGGTGCGGCGGGTTCTTCATCGGCATGGCGGTCTCTCCTTTCCTTTAGTGGTAATCGATCAGCTCCCCGTCGTAGACTTCTCGACCTTCGAAGCGGAAGATGATGCGCCAGTTCGTCTTCACCGTCACCGACCAATAGCCCTTCAAATCGCCTTTGAGCGCATGTGGCCGGTAGTTGGGAATACGCATCGCCTCGGCCGAGCCGGCAACATCGAGCTGAGCCAACATCGCTTCGACTCGGTCGTGCAGATCGGAACCGATTAGGCTGCGGTCATCGCGCTCAAAAAAAACGCTTCAGCCCACGATGGCGAAAGCTCCGTATCATCCACTTACCGTAAAGTGTCTATCGACACTTGTCAACAGGAACGTATTCCTATCGATCAACTCTTTGCCGCTCCTTCAAGGGAGAGACTGGCACTTCCCTGCCCTATCTGCTGCAACAGAATTACCCATTATTGCCCATAGTGTTTCACGTCGAGAGCGGAGTGCGCTGCCGCCTTGAGGATGCAACTTTCTTGTCCGCGCCGGGCGCTCGGGCGCTAACGGTCGATCTTTGCCAGCATCTCCTGTGCGTAGAGTGCGCCGGCCGGTGAGTCCTCGTGCTTGAAATACAGAAAGACATCCTTGCCTTCGCCTAGCAGCTCCGACGCTTGGGCGCCGATCGTTTCGCGATCCTCGGCCGAGTAATCCGACTTGCGTAGGCGAAAGTACACGAAGTCCGCCGTTAGAACGGGCGGAGCCTCGAGCTTGTCCGATTCGGCCCGGCAAAAGCATACGTTGTGCTCGCGTAGGGCTTCGTAAACGGCTTCGTCGAACCACGACTCATGGCGAAACTCGAAGGCGCAACGTCGTCCTTCGGGAATCAGCTTGAGGTAGTTCTGAAGGCGCTCAACGTCACATCGCAGATTCGGCGGAAGTTGAAATAGCACAACCCCCAACCGCCCAGCCGCTCGCAACGGGTCGATCGACTTAAAGAAAAACTCCGTCGAATCTTGCGCCCCCTTCAGCCCTGGAAGTGCGTGATGCGTTGATTCGCTTTGACGCTGAACGAGAATCCCTCCGAGGTTTGCTTGACCCACTTCTCTAGCGTCGATTCGCTGGGATGGCGCCGGAAGGTGTAGTTGATCTCGACTGAGTTCAAGCGAGTGGCGTAGTGGCCGAGGAACTTCGCCTGGGCGAGCTTCTCAGGGTAGAACTCGGGCTTCCACCGAGGGTAGGCGAAACCCGATGTTCCGGCGTGCAGCTGAGGCATCAGGCCAAGTATAGCGACGGGGTTGCGGGCGCCGGCCGGTCGGTGGGCGCAGTCCCGGCCGATTGAGCGACCAGAGCGAGGGTCTACAATTAGTGCTGAAACGCTATGTTGACTCCTGCTCAAGCAGACCGGGTTTGGGAGAAGATGGCTGAGGCCGAGGTCAGGGCTCTCTACTTTGGCGATTTAGCTTCTCGTTACGCACGGCGAAAACAGTGGATCGTGGCCGTAGCCTTTGTCTTGTCTTCCGGCGCAGCCATCACGGCTCTCGGACAAGCAACTCCCATTTGGTTTCCCGGTATTCTCGGACTAGCCGTAGCTGCGCTGACCGGCTACTCGATCGGGTTCAATTTGGATGATAGAGTTCTGGCATTGGCCAGACTCCATTCTGGTTGGAACCATCTAGCGGACGACTACGAGCGGCTCTGGAATCGTTGGTACGAGGGTGACGCCGAGCGCTTTCTGCTCGAACTTCAACGCCGAGCGCGGGAGCTGTCAGAGTCCGGTACCAAGGCTCCCTACCAGCAAGAGAGAATCGAGTATTGGGAGCAGCATGTGTTCTCGCGATATTCGGACCCGACGGCTTCGCGGGACCGCGCCGTAGTTGAGGCAACTTGACGCCTGCTACCAAGCGCGAATGGCCGCCGGTCAGGAAGCCTCCGCCTCCCCCTCCTCCACCCCAACCTCCGGCTCCTGCCCCTCCGCCACCGCAAAAAAACGAGGCTAGATCAGCTGGTTATTCGGACCGCCGGCTTCGGTTCCACATCTTCTCGTTCGCCTCACGCGTGATATCCCAGGGCTGCGGAGGCAGCGGGTCGTAGCGCGGACGGCCATCAGTCTTCGGGAATCCGTCCACGACGGCGGTGAGTTTCTTCTTGGCCGCAACGTGCTCTTTCTTCGAACTGCCGATCAAATTGTTCAACTCGCCAGGGTCGGCCTGGAGGTCGTAGAGCTTGGCCACTTCCCCGTCGAGCACGTGGATCTTGTAGCGCTTGTCGCGAACGACTCGGTCGTTGAAGTCCTTGACCGGACGCACGCCCTTATCGTCGAGCCGCGCCGGGCCAAACCCCATCGCCAGCATCCAGTCACGAGGGCCTTCGGAGTCTTTGCCGAGGATCACTGGTGCGATCGACTTCCCGTCGAGCGTCACACCGGCGGGCAGCTCCGCCCCAGCGAGCTCAACGAATGTCGGCATCAGGTCGGTGAAGTCACCCATGTAAACCTGGTCGTTGGTAATCACCCGCCCGCGCTGCAAAGGCTGCGGCAAGCCCTCGGGCTCCCAGAGCTCTCTCACAAACGAGACTCCGACCGTGTGCGGACCCGCTCGGACCCGAAGGCGCACTTCTAGCCCGGCGTCCCCTCTCCGCTGCATGTAGTCTTCCCACTCGGGCGCGCCGGCGAAACCAGGCTCGCCGTCGCCGGCGTAGCTCGCACCCGCCGGCCGGCCCTGAGCCTGGCCACCCACGGAGAACCGTTTGAGGAGTTTGCCGTCGAGTCGTAGGTCGAGTTGCTGCGGCCAGCCCATCCCTTTGAGATAGTCCTGATATTGCCTTTGCAGTCGGACGGTGAGGCCGTACTCGCCCTCGACGGGGAAGTTGTGGCGAACGGCGATCCCGCCACGAGAACCGAGCGGCAGGTCCTCGCTCTGGCGGTCGTTCTGCAGCACGTGCAGCGGAATCTTGAAGCTCTCAACTGTTGGTCGCGCCGGCGGGAGTCCGGTCGCGAGGCGCGTGACCTGGCGCGCCACCGACATGTATCGCTCCAGGTGCGTCGTGGAGATCGACAGAACTTCGGCGAAGTTGTCGAAGCTCCCGTCCGCGGTTTCGTCCCCCGGCAGTAGAGGTCTCACGTCGATGTCGAGCGCGAAAAGATCCCGGATCGCATTGTTGTATTCGGTGCGATTGAGCCGATGGACCGCGCTGATTCGGCCCGTGTTTGGGTTCGCGGTCCAAGCGCGGTCGATTTCGTCTTCTAGGAAGCCGACCACGCTGTCGTAGCCGGCGGGGTCCGGGCGGGGCGACCCGGGCGGCGGCATCGATCCGGCCCGGAGCTTAGCGATCACTCCCTCCCAGGTCTTCGGCTTTGCGCCGGGGGCGGACGCGTCGATTCGATCAAGGGCAAGCCCGGCTGTGGGCGCCTGTTCGTTGTGGCAAGCGATGCAGTAGGCGTCGAGTAATTCGCGGGGTCCGACCGCGGTCGCGACCGACAGAGTCGCCGTGAGCAGTCCACCAGCGATTCCAGCTGCAACCCAGCGCACGGCTGGCGTCATTCTATCATCGGCCGCGGTTGTTCTTTGACACGGCGCCCCCATCTTGGATATAGTCCAACGTCTTATATCGTTCTGCCTCGAAGGTCCAAAAAGGAAATCACTCTATGTCTGAGCTCACTGGCGCCGAATTCAAAGCCGCACTGCGCAGCGGCAGCCCCAAGATGGGCCTCTTCATCAACTCTCACAGCCCCACGGTCGCGGAGCAATTCGCACACTCGGGCTTCGACTGGCTGCTCATTGACACCCAGCACGGTCCCATGAATCCCGAGACTCTCTCGACGATGGTCGCGGCGGTCGGCAGCGGCGGGGCCAAGTCGATGGTTCGCGTGGGCGGTTACGCCGACCGGCCGGGCATCCAACAGTCGCTCGATGTCGGCGCGGACGGCGTCCTCATTCCCTACATCAATACGGCCGACGAAGCCCGCGAGGCCGTCAGCTGCGCACGCTATCCGACCGCCGGAACGCGCTCGGTGTACTTTCCGCAGCGCAGCATGGACAAGGCCGGTCTGCTGGGCTACGCCGGCGCCGCGAACGACAATATCATCGTCGCTCTTCAAGTTGAAACCGCCTCGTGTATCGAAAACATTGCTGAGATCGCGGCCGTACCCAGCGTCGACATTCTTTTCCTCGGGCAAAACGACCTGTGCATGTCGATGGGGCTCTATGAGAAATACGAGTTCCCCCATATGTACACTTCGCCCGAGCTGGGTGAAGCGACCAACAGCCTAGTATAGCGTTTCAATAAAACATATCTATCCCGTAACGTTTCCTGCTAGGCTGGACGCATGCCGGGAAAATCAAAGCGTCTCAAACTCGTTCTCACGCCCCAAGAGGTGCAACATCTTCAGCGCCTGCGTGCTTCGCGGACGGCTCCGGTTAGGGAGGTGCAGCGGGCTGAGATTCTGTGGCGTTATCATTCCGGCGAGACGATCGCCGAGATTATGCGAGCGGTCAAGATGACGCGCAAAAGCGTCGGCAAATGGATCAACCGAGCCCTCGCCATAGGCGTGGAAGCAGCGCTCAAGGATGCCTATCATCGTCCCCGGCCGCCCGGCATCACCGCCGATGCCAAGGCCTGGGTGGTGCATTTGGCCTGCAGCAAACCCACCCAACTCGGTTACGCCGCCGAGCTGTGGACCCGCAGCGCGCTCGCTCTACACGTGCGCCGGCATGCCGTGGAAGCGGGCTATCCGGCCCTGGCCCAAGCGGCTAAGGCGACCGTACATCGTATTCTGGCCGAGCAACCTCTGCATCCGGAGAAGGTGAAGTACTACCTCGAGCGTCGCGATCCCGATTTTGAGTCCAAGATGCGGCAAGTGTTGCTGGTCTACCGCGAAGTGGCCTTTCAGAATGAAAGCCTTCGCGACGGCCTATCGCCGGGCGTGATCACGGTTTCGGTCGACGAAAAGCCCGGCGTGCAAGCGATCGCCAACGTCGCGCCGGACCTGCCGCCGAAGCCTGGGCGGCATCCCTGTGTGGCTCGCGACTACGAGTACAAATGGCTGGGAACGTGCTCGATTCTGGCGGCGCTGGACTTGCACTCCGGCCGGGTAACGGCGCGGGTGGAGCGGCGTCACCGCAGCCGGGAATTCATCTTGCTGCTCAAGGATTTGGACCAATTCTACCCGGACCAATGCACGATCCGATTGATCTTGGACAATCACTCCGCCCACATATCGAAGGAGACGAAAGCCTACTTGGCGACGCGTCCGAACCGCTTCAAATACGTGCACACGCCGACCCACGGGTCCTGGCTCAACATAGTCGAGACGCTGTTTGGCAAGATGGCGCGCACGTTCTTGAAGCGTATCCGAGTCGCGTCGTGGGAGGAGCTGCGGGAACGAATTCTGCAGGGGATCGCGGAGATCAACGCGGCTCCGGTGGTTCACCGCTGGAGGAAGTTCGAGGCGCTTGAGGTCGCCTAGAGAGGATATGTTTTAGTGAAACGATATACTAGTCGCTGAGGCAACAAAGAATGGCGTGATTCTCGGCTTGTTCCTGTTCGGAACCGACCGCGTCGCCGAGTTCTTGGCGAAGGGCTTTACCTTCGTCAGCATCGGCAACGACCTGCATCATATGCTGACTCAAGCAGGCACCCATGTGGAGGCCCTCGAGGGGATCGCAAAAGACAGTGGCAAAGACTGGACCCGTCGACCGACTGCGCTGTTTTAGGCGAGAAGGGCTTGGCATGCCAAGCCCCTACGTCGTTGAAAACAACCGATCGGGCGTAGGGGCGAGGCATGCCTCGCCCGTCTTTGTAGCCTAACGGGCGACTTTGTGTCGGAGCCTAGGACGCCTCAAGCGTCGCCTTGAGCTCGGTCAGTTTCGCCGACCAATACTCTTTGGCCCGCTCAGCCGCCGCCGCATCAGCGAGCCTCGACTGCTGGACGCCGGTCTCGCACTTGCCGTCGCCATGCGGTCGGGCGCAGGCCATGATTCGTGTGCCATCGGGCCAATCGAGCCGGATCATGCGCTTGTCATCGCGCAGACTCCGCACGCGAGCCTCGGCCGCCTCAGGGAGCCACTTCGCCCGCAGCTCTTCGTCCGCCCAAGCCCGCCAAGCTCTCTCGACCGGCGCGTCGATTCGCTTTTGACGTTGGACCTGATACCCGTCAGGCATCTCGTGCTTGTCGCGTAGGCCGCGGGCGTTCTGGTAAGCGACCGCCACGGTTTGCGCCCACCAATGCGTGATGCCGTACCCTTCGAGAATGTGCTTGGCGATCTGCTTGTGTTTCCAGGCGCCGGCGCCGGCCTGGTCGAGCTCCTCGAACCATTCGTCCCAGCCGCGGCCGGTCGTGGCGCGTACGGATTCGTCGCTGATTCGTGGTTCGACCGGTTTGCGTTTGGCGGCCATCAACTCGGCGAAAGGGTCCGAAGACCCGCTTGGGCCGCGGCCTCGATCAGCCTCTTGTCGTAGGCGATGAAATCAACATCGACTTCTGAAATACTCAAGGCCGTCGCAAGCTGGATCGCGTCAAGACTGCGTAGCGCCGCGGGATCCAGGACTGCCGCACGCAAAGCAATCCGCTCGCTGAGAGGCACAGTCGAGAAGTTGGCAAGCACTTGATGCGCCCGGGTCTCAAGTTTCGAGTCCCGCTTGCGAACAGCTCGGGCCACTTCGACAACAGATAATTCGCTGGTGTTTCTTCCGATGTATGTCCCCAGCGCCCGTTTGAGAGCAGCAGACTCCGGCTCTGACACAATCAGTTTCACGATGGCAGAAGAATCGCAGAAGGCCACACTCATATGCGGTCTTCGCGCATCTCTTGCAGGTACTTCGAGACGGTCTTGTCGTGATCGATCTCGCCTACGGGAGGAGGTAGGTCCCAGTGTGGATTTTTAGGCGGCTTGATCACGCCCTCGTCCACGAGCCGCTGATAAGGGTCGGGGTCAGCCCTCTTGAGCACAGCAACCGGCTGGCCGCGTTCGGTCACCTCGAAGGTCTCGCCTTCTTTGACCTTGCGAAGGTATACGCTCAGGTTCTGACGCAGCTCGCGGATTCCTACACGCTCCATGTAGCACATGATAGCACTTGAGATTTCGACGCCTTTCCCCATGATATGATTCAGAAAAAGGCGCACGCCACGATAGCTCAGTTGGTAGAGCAGCTGTTTCGTAAACAGCAGGTCGTCGGTTCGAGTCCGACTCGTGGCTCCATTCTTTTTCCTGTCCTGGACGAAGGCGTCCATGTCCTTCCCCGAACAATACAAATCGAAGCTGTTCACGGCCTTGGACAAGGTCGACCTTGCCAAGGTCGATGAGCTGATCGAGATCTTTCGCCGAGCCCGCGCCCAGGACCGCCAAATCTTCGTCTGCGGCAACGGCGGCAGCGCGGCAACGGCCAACCACTTCGCCTGCGACGTGGTGAAGGGCGCCAGTTACGGACGTGATCGGCGCTTCCGAATCATGGCGCTGAGCGAGCAAGTCTCCACCATGACCGCCTATGCGAATGACGTCGGCTACGACGTTGTCTTCGCCGAGCAACTCGAGAACTTCGCGCGCGCGGACGACGTTCTGGTTGTACTGTCGGGCAGCGGGAACTCGCCGAACATCGTCCGAGTGCTCGAGACGGCCAAGCGCAAGGGCTGCTACACCGTAGCCTTGACCGGATTCCAGGGCGGCAAGGCCGGGCCCATGGCTGACTTCAACATCAACGTGGCCGACGACCATATGGGCCGCATCGAAGACGCCCACATGATCATCACCCACATGGTCTGCTACAGCTTTATGGATCGCGAAGGCTAGCGCGCTATTCCCAGCTCCACAGCGTCAGGGCGCGGTCGTCTTTGATGAGCAGACGCTTCGTGCCCACCGGCGCAGGGTGCCCATAGGTCTCGCTGTCGGCGACCGAGTACGTCTTGATGGCCTCAAAGGACTTAGCCCCAAGCTTGGTCACAACCAACTCGGCGTCGCTCGTCAATGTGAGCAGATAACCGTCGACAGCCAACAACGTCGCGTTGTGCCCCATCCTGCCCGGGCCTCGCCACAACACCTCGCCGGAGCGGGGATTCATCGCAAATAAGTTGCCCGACTGCTTCTCGGTATAGCCGTAGATCGTGTCGCCGAAAACCACCGGCGAGCTCATGTACATGGTCGCGTCGGTGGTCTCCCAGGCCTCCTCCGGCTGGTACTTTCCGCCGCGGTTGTTGATTCGCACGGCGACCGTCTTGGCGCGCGTGCCGGAGAACAGGAGCAAGTCGTCGAACGGCATCGGAGTCATGATGTTCTGCCTGTAGGGCGTCTTGAATGGCAGCTCCCACAGCAGTTCCCCGGTCTCCGGGTCTACCGCAAACGAGTGCTCGGCGGATTGCGAAACCAGCATCTCGCGGCCGGCAACCGTTAGCAGGATGGGCGAGACATAGCTCGGGCCTTCGCCATCCCAACGCCATGCCTCCGCGCCGTCAGCCGGTCGGAAGGCGATCAGGGCGCCGTCTTTGTCCGTGCCGACGTGCGCGATCAGCTTGCCATGGACGATCGAAGGAGACATGGCGACCCCAAACGTCGGCCAGGTCGCCGAGAACTCGTCTTTGAAGTCCTTGCGCCAAAGCTGCTTGCCGCTATCCGCGTCGAAGGCAGAAAGCACACCCGTGATTCCCAAGGTGAACAGGCGTCCGTCAGCGAGAATCGGCGTTGACTTTGGGCCCATGCCGTGCTGCTTGGCGGAGCCATTCGGCGTGTAGGGCGCGGAGTACTTTCGCTCCCAGATCACGCCGCCGTCCGACAGCCGCCGCTTGGTCACGACCTCGTCATCGTCGATGCGGGAGTGCAGCCAGATGCTATCGCCTGAAACCAGGGGGCCGGAGTAGCCCGCTCCAACACCATCAACGCGCCAAACCGGGGTCAACTCGTCCGGCCATTGAGCTGGAGCGACGAGGTCCGTCGCTTGACCATCGCGGCCGGGTCCACGCCATTGTGTCCAGTCGCCGGCAAAGGCGCCGGCCGCGACGATGGAAATGAGCATGGCCTGCAGAATCGATCGCATATTTTCAAAGTCCCATAGGCGCTGCCGGATGTCGAGCCGGACCGGATCGCCGCCCGGCTGAGACTCAGCTAAACTAGTCCGCTGTGAGCCCGGCGCCGGTTGGGGTGTGAAGAAATCGCGCGTTGAGTGCGAAAGACGGCCGATCGTGTGTTTTCAACAACGTAGGGTTTGGCATGCCAAGCCCTTCTTGCCGGAATCGGATCGGCGACATTATTTCACGGCGCCACCGGCGCCGGGCTCAACGTCTTGAATCGCTATGCGTAAATGGATCAAAGAACCCCTCGTTCATTTTCTCGGGATAGGCGCGCTCCTGTTCGTCATCCACTCGCTCGTCTCTGGTCCAAGCTCGCCCGATACCGATAAGACCATCCGCATCTCGCCAGGGGACATCCGGCGCCTAACCGCCGCCTGGGAGATGCAATGGCGCCGGCCTCCTTCCCAAGACGAGCTGGCCAATCTGGTGAACGAGCACGTTCGCGAGGAAATCCTCTACCGCGAAGCGCTGGCCATGGGACTCGACCAAGACGACTCGATCGTCCGCCGCCGCCTGGCCCAGAAAATGCAGTTTCTCTCCGAAGACACCGCCGCTAGCGAAGAACCCTCCGACACCGACATCGAGCAGTTTTTCCAAAACAACCGCAAACAGTTCGAGACCCCGGCTCAGGCAACCTTCACTCACAGCTACTTCAGCCCCGACAAGCGTGGCCGCCAGGCTCGCGCGGATGCTGAGAAGGCCTTAGCCGCGATCTCAGCGGGAGGCGCCGCGCCCCCGGGTGACCGCTTCATGCTGCAAAGCCACTACGCCAAGCGCACGCCCGAACACGTCGCGGGGCTATTCGGAAGCGCTTTCGCCGAAGGCCTCTTTGACCTGTCGACGGGCTCCTGGCAGGGGCCGCTCGAGTCCGGCTACGGGATCCACTTGGTGCGCGTGGAAGAGAAGACCGAGGCGGTTGCGCCGGCTTTAGAAGATATCTTGAGCAAGGTCCGCACCGCCTGGAGCGACGATCATCGGCGCAAGGCCAACGACCGGCTCTATGAGCGGCTGCGTGAGGACTACGAAGTCGAAATCGATTCCGCGCTCGAGGGCGTCGAATGAGCCGATCGCGTCGCTCGCATCCGAGCACCCTGCGTCAGCGGGGTGTCTTCCTATCGCACAACCGGGATCCGCAACTCGAACCGGAAAACACCCCGCTCACGCAGGGTGCTCGGAGTCTGCCTTGGATGGCTGCGGTGGTGTTAGTGCTGGTGGCTCTGCCGGCCGCCGCGCACGAAGTGCGTCCGGCGTACCTGGAGCTGAGCGAGATCGGGGACGGCGTCTTTCGGGTGCTCTGGAAGGTTCCCACTCAAGGTGAGATGGGTTTACCTCTCGTGCCGAGCTTCCCGGCCGGCTGCGCACCGACGTCGGAAGGCAACATCGTCCGCACGGCTAGCTTCGTCGCTGAGCGCTGGACCATGCGATGTAGCGAGGGCGTGATCGGCGGCAAAATCGGTATCGAGAACCTAGAGATCACGCTAACCGACGTTCTGGTTCGTCTCGATTTCTTGGATTCGGGCGCTCAGACCGCGCGGCTAAGACCGAATTCACCAACGTTCGTCGTTCCGGCCGAACCGAGCCTGTTGGAGGTGGCCCACTCGTATCTTTTGCTCGGCATCGAACACATTCTTTTCGGAATCGACCACTTGCTCTTCGTCTTCGCCCTGCTGATGATCGTCGAGGGGAAGCGCAAGTTGCTCTACACCGTGACGGCGTTTACGGTTTCGCACAGCATCACACTGGCACTGGCGACGCTCGGATTAGTTCACGTGCCCGGCGCGCCGGTCGAGGCCGTGATCGCCCTGAGCATTCTGTTCTTGGCGACCGAGATTGTGCATGGGCGCCGCGGACGGCCGACCTTGACCCATAGCCGGCCCTGGCTGGTGGCGTTCGCGTTCGGGCTGCTGCACGGGTTTGGTTTCGCCGGCGCGCTCTCAGAAGTTGGCCTGCCGGAATCGGCAATCCCCGTCGCGCTACTGCTATTCAACGTCGGCGTCGAGGTTGGCCAAGTCCTGTTCATCGCGGCGGCGCTGGCGACTTGGGGTCTGGTGATGCGTCTACCGGTGCGCTGGCCGGAGAACGCCTGGGCGGTTCCGACCTACGGCATTGGAATCGTCGCCGCCTACTGGACGATCGAGCGAATCGTCGCGTTCTAGCAAGACCCAGCTACGCAGCGAATCGCTGGATTGTGACCTCAGCGCCGCTTCGCGCTGCGTCTTCGGCCCGGTCTAGAAGCAGCTTCGATACTGATTCATCCAGATAGTACTCTCCGCAGGTGGCGCATATTGCCGCGGGTGTCTTCTTGATGATGATGATCTAATCCCCGCGTTCGAGTGTTACGGTCGTCTCGCCGGGCTCGGTCTTCCCCGTCTTGCAGATCACGCAAGGCATCCGTCACCTCCGCTTGTCAAAGCCATCGGTCCATTCTTCCGGGTCTGCTACGTAGACGGTTATTACGTAGCATATTCCGTCGTCCGCACGCGCGACCAGCACGTGCAGGGGCCTTCGCTCAACGAATCCTAGTATGATCGCGCTCGGTAAAGGCTTGTCGTCATGGTACTCGATGATGATGCGGGCCGCTGTCGAGAGCTTTCCGTACGTCGGAGGCCCCGACGCCACGCCGGTAAAGATAAGTTGCTCGCAATTCATGCCGCCTCAATCGATCCCTAACCGGCGTTGGATCTCCTCGAGCGGCACGCCCTTGGTCTCCGGCATTACCTTCAGCACCCAAATCAGCTGCAGCACCATCATGGCGGAGTAGAAAGCGAAGATATGCCCGCCTGAAACCTCCGCGATGATCGGGAATGTCCAGGAAATCGCGGCGGCAAAGAACCAATGGATAAAGCTGCCGAACGCCTGCCCGCGCGCCCGGACGCGGTTGGGGAAGATTTCGCTCAAGAACACCCAGATGACCGCTCCTTGGCCGAACGCGTGCGAAGCGATGAACACCAGTAGGCTCACCAGGACGACCATGCTGCCAAACTCGTCGAAGTCGGTCCCGTAGGTGTAGAACGCGGCGGCGGTCGCGGCCAGGCTCAGGATGTACCCGATCGAGCCCACAATCATCAGCTTCTTTCGCCCGAACTTGTCGATCACCAACAGCGCGCACATCGTCACGACCAGGTTCAAGCCGCCGACCAACACGGCTTGTAGCAAGGCCGAGTCCGCACCGGCGCCGGCCATTTGGAAGATCTGCGGCGCGTAGTACATCAGCGCATTGATCCCCGAGAGCTGGTTGAACGTCGAGATCGCGAATGCCAGCATGATCGGCTTGTTGTAGGCCTGCTGGAACAGCGGCTCTTGGGTGCTGTGGCGTTCGAGCGCGAGCGACTCCTCGATCTCGCTGACGACTTTCTCGACCGACTCCGCGCCGACCGCTTCGAGAACCTTCACGGCCTCATCGCGACGCCCCTGCGCCACCAGCCAACGCGGACTGCGCGGAGTGCCGAACAACAGGACAAAGAAAATCGCCGCCGGAACGGCCTCAATGCCGAACATCACGCGCCACTCGGCGGCTCCATAGGCCATCTGGGCAACGAGATAGTTCGACATGTAGGCGACCAAAATGCCCAGGACGATGTTGAATTGCGTAATCGCCACCAAGCGTCCGCGGAAGGCCGCCGGCGAAATCTCGGCGATGTACATCGGGGCGACGACCGACGAGGCGCCGACGCCAAGTCCGCCGATGAGTCGAAACACCAACAGGGAGTACCAATCCCAGGCGATCGCGCAGCCGACGGCGGAGACGAAGTAGAGGACGGCGATCCAGCTCAGGGTCTTGCGGCGACCGAGGACGTCGGAGGGTTTGCCCGAGAGCATCGCCCCGAAAATCGTTCCGATGAGGGCGCTTGCAACGGTGAAGCCCAGCGTGTTGGCGGTGAGGCCGAACACCTCGCGCAGTTGGTCGGTCGTCCCGGAGATAACCGCGGTGTCGAAACCGAAGAGAAGCCCCCCGAGGGCAGCGATAATCGACGCACGAAGCAGGGCGGAGTTCATGGGCGGTTGACAATCGTAGCAGCTGGGTGCGCGCGACTGGATTGGCCAGATGCCAGCCGGCCCCAGACCCATGGCCCCGTTTCGGGTACGGCCCAGCAAGTCACTAGCTCGAAACCCGGCCACGACCGCGTGGCTGCGTCCTTGAGCCGTGACCGTGAGGGAGCGGTCGGTTACGGCCGCCTTATCCGACCGCTCCCTCAGGGGCCGTGAAGAAAACCTATTGTCGCGTCGGCGCGCGGGAGCGCCAAGCGCACGCCAAGCTCAGCGCTGCCGAACGCCGCCCCTGCCGAAACCGCAACTTCTGCGCCTCGACTCCTGATTGACCGCCTGAGCGGCCCGGAAACGGTCGTTTCGGGCCGTTTCCCGGCCCTTTTCGCCCCCCCAACCGCCGCTACGCCGCCGCTTGCGCCGCCAGCCCGCACTCGGGCCCACGACGCCAGACCAGCCGGATCCAAGCCGCAATGTTGTACGCCAAAACCCCCCACAAAAGCTCCGATCGCGCCTTCCGCAGCCCTCGTACTCGAAACTTGCGCACCCCCAATCGCTCTTTCAACCAGGCGTTCGGAAACTCCGCCGTCTCGGACCGCTTGCGATACGCCGCCCGCCCACGCTCGCTCTCCATCCAGCGCCGATGTTTCGCCATCACCGCGTTCTCTTCGCTGCGGCTCAACGTTCGATGACCGCTCTTGGGGCAGCACTTGTGTCGCTGTGCGCATTCGCGACAATCAGCTTCTTTTGCCTGATACTGCCGATATTTGCGCTTCCGCTTCAGCGACGATCGCTGATACGTCAAGGTCCGCTGGGCCGGACACAGAAACGTGTCCGTCGCCTCGTCGTAGATGAAAAACTTCGGCGCGTAGCGCGGCCCAATTCCCGCCGCTTTCAACGCCGCCTTCGAGCCCTTGTCCGGCGCCGGCGCCGGCGTCGCGTATTCGATTTCAGCGGCTGCCAGCGCCTCGATGTTGGCCTGGTTGGCGTAGCCCCCGTCCGCTAACACTTGCTTCGGGGTTCGCTCGAAGCGCCCTTCCACATCGTCCAGCGTCGGGGTCAGCTGGCCCGCATCGGAGGCGTTGTTGGTCAACTCCACGCCGACCACGATCTTCTCTTTGGCGTCGGTCGCCAGCTGCGCGTTGTAGCCGAGTCCCCAACCGCCGTTGGATTCGTGTTGCGGGCGCGCTTCCGGCTCGCTCTCGCTCACCCGCGCCTGGCGTCGTTGCTCTTCGTCGCGCTTGCCCGCTTCGACCTTGGGCAGTTCCTCCAGCGCCTGCTCCATCCGCTCGACTCGCTCCCGCAAGGTCCGCTTACGCGCCGCCTGACGCCGCCGATTCGAACCTTCGTCGTCGGCTTCTTCCGAGAGTTGACGCACCGCTTCGCGCGCTTGTTCGAGATGCCGCTCGAGCGTCGGACGCCTGCGTTGCGACCCGCCCGAGGCTTGCGCCCGGATCCGCGTGCCGTCGACGGCCACCTGCTCGAGATCCACCAGCCCCTCTTGACTCAGCTGCGCCAATACCTGTGTCAACAAGTTCTCGAGAGCTTTTGAGTGGAATACCCGAAAATCCGAAAGAGTGTGATGATTGACGACCGCCATGCCGCACAACCACTCCAACTCCGGCCGATAGCGGCTTTGACGCGCGATCTCACGCGCCGAGCTCATCCTTTCCGAATACGCCCAGATCCAGATCGCGACCAGCAACCGCGGATCCCATGCCGGCCGCCCGGCGGACTCCTTGCGGGTTTCCAGATGAGCAGCGAAGCCGGACAGGTCGAGCATGCCGCTCAGCTCCCAGACGGCGCGCACCAGATGGTCGGCCGGCACGAGCCGTTCGACGTCGATCGCGGCATAGGTGAATTGGTCGCGATTGGGCTGTCGCAGCTGCAGTTGGTCAACGGGCACGGCTTGGCGCGGCTTGGCGGGGCGTTGCTCGAGCTCGACTAAGACCTGTTGTTCGCCCATATAATAAGGGCGTTGGACGCCGCCGCCAAGTTATCCGAACATTCGTTTGCCCTCATGTTTTATCCCATTTTGATCCACTCGCGCCATTCCGAACCGCCCCAGGGGAGCTTCGGCGGCCACGACGGGTTTATTTCACAGCCCCTCACGGTCGCGGCTCAAGGCCCCGCTTTCATCCCTCCGGGTGGCCGAAAAGGCCATGAGATCTCTCACCCGGGGGAGAACAGGTGGTCGACCGCGGAAGGAAGGGCTTCGTTGTGTTCAATCCGGTCGGCGAGCACTCGAAAGGCAAGCGCCTTGACCGAGCCGATCGGCTCGTCGGGAGAGCTTCCCTACGCCATCGTCGCAAGCAGATCGATGACTTCGGCGAGCCAACGGCCGTCGTCTTCTCGTTCAAGCTCGACGGTGAGTCGGGATGTTCTCTCTGTCTGAGCTGGACCAACAAGAACTGAAGCGCTCATAGGTTTTAGCTCGCGAGCTCGTAAAGGTCCACGGAGATCTCGCCCTTCGGCTGACCCTTGCCGTCGATCAGCTCTTGCAAGCTGTCGACAACCGCTGGTTCAAAGCTGGTTTCTCCGCATTGCTCACAGACAATCGCCGGCACATTCTCGACGACGGCGAACCGACCGTCAATGTCCACGCTGTAGCGGATCTTTTTGTGCCGCAGGGCGTGTGTTCGGCAGACGTCGCACTTCATGTGAGCCTCCTTGTTCGAAAGTCGATCCCTTCGACTGGGTCAGGTTCGTAAACCGTGATGATCTTTACTTTACCGTGCCCAGGAGCTGTGCACTGAACGTGAACCGGTCGACTATCGCTCGTCCGCCCGAATATCAAACAACTTGGACCATACTTGTGATCCGGATAGTCCTCGATGATCTGGCCGCAGCGGACGGCCTCTTCGATCTCGATTCGGAAGATTCGTCGAGCCAGCGCTTGATCGACAGCGTGATGCGAGAAGTAGTACTCAAGTAGCTCGAACTTGCTCCGGAGATCCTCGACCATGTCGGGAATCTAACCCAAGTCCGACAAGGGCGGCGCCTCCGCGGCCCGGATCGACCACCCGAGTCGCCGTTGCGGATCCGAATCGCGCGTCAACTCCACATTTCCTGAGAATCCCTTCGTTGCCGACTCCAGCGCCGGCCGCAGCACTGCCTCATTCTCATCCGTGTTCGGGAACCCCAGCCGATCGTTGATCGAAACTTCCCACTCGCCTGACCGTACAGCAAACTCAGCCGGCCACTCGGGCTCTCCGATCAGCCGCTTCGCCAGCGCCAAGTGCCGCCGAAAGGCCTCGGCAAAGCGCTCTTCACTCGTCCCGCTCAGCCCCGCCCGAACCGAGCAGAGGATCCCGATCCCCGGCTCGTTCGTGTCGATCGCAAAGTGCTCGCGCTTGCCGGCCATCATCACGCCCGGCCCACGCTTCATGTGCGCGTAATCTGCTAGGTCGATCCAGTCCGAGGCCGCGCCATCCTCTTGGCGCCAGCGGTCGAATACGGTCAAGATCGGGTCGAGGTTCGCGTCCGCGGGTGCGTCGACAAAGACCTTCAGGTCAATTCGTTCGACTTCGTTTGCCATGTAAAATCTCGCGCTACGTCTGCGCGTAGACGTCTTGCGCCGCTTCGATGAACAACGTCGCCTCTTCGACCCGCTTGCGTGCGACATCGAGGCTATGGCCGTTGGTCTCGGCCGACGAGCGGAAATAGTTGTCAGCGAACGGCTTCCAGAACACGCCCGTGTCGTAGAAGTACTTCTTGAACTCCCCGACGCGGTCGTAGTTGTCCGACAGCCAGAGGCCTTTCGTGAACAGCAAGGCGTCAGCGGCCTTGTTCTGCGCTTCGAGCGATTTTTCGGAAGCCTCGGAAGACTTGCCGCCTTCCAGAGCCAAAGTGGCCTCGAAGTTGAGCCGGTCGGCGTCCTCAAGAAAGAACTCAGCCTGATCGACGACCTCGCCCGCGCACTCGCCGACGCCGATTTCTTTCTTGTAGTCCCAGCTTTGGCGGCTATCGGCGTAGAACGACGGATCCTCGTCGAAGGTCGGCAACTGCGCGAGGTCCGAGAGCTCTTCCTTGAGTCGCGCCCGGCCGATTCGCTCGACGACCTGCGAGAAGCGCTCGCCTTCTTGCTTCTCTTTGTCGTAAAACTTCACCATCCGCTCGAGCGCCTGCGGCGCATGCTTGGCGGGCACCTTGCCGACGGCGAGCCCGTACGTCTCGGCATTACCGTCGGTCGTTCCGCCTAGAACCACTTGGAAGACCGGCGCATTCTTCTGGCCCTTGCGCTGGACCGATCCGAAGAACCCGATGTCGGCAATGTGGTGCTGCCCGCAGGAGTTGAAGCAGCCGGAAATCTTGACCTTCAGGTCCTTGCGATTCCCCAACTCCTTCATCCCATTCGAGAATTTTTCGTGGAGCGCCGCCGCTAGACCCCGCGATGACGAGATACCCAGCTTGCAGGAATCGGTCCCCGGGCAGGCGGTGACGTCCTTGAGCCGGCTGGCCCCCAGCTCGGCCAGGTCAAGCTTCTTGAGCTCTTCATAAAACGCCGGTTGGTCCTCGTTTGTGATCCAGCGCACCAGCAAGTTCTGCGGCACGGTCGTCCGCACGGTGTTGTTGATATACCGCCGGCAGACGTTGGCTAGAGCCCGCATCTGATCCGAGCTGATGTCGCCCAGCGGCAGGAAAACTTCCACCGCCGAATAGCCCGCCTGCTTCTGGGGCTGCACGTTCGTGTCGAGCCACTCGAGCAGGTCGGCCGGTGCGTCCTCGGGAATCTTGAGCTCCGAGGGGCCTTTTAGAGGCTCGTCCTTCAACTGCTCGCGCGCCGCTTCGAGCTGCGCCTCCCAGGCCGGATCGAGTGGCAATCGGGCCCGCTCTTCCTCGACACGCTTCTTGAACTCCTCGAAGCCAATCTTGGCGATCAGGAACTTCATACGCGCCTTCGCGCGGTTGGCCTTTTCGCCGTCGCGGCCGAAAACGCGGGCTATGGCCTGCGAGAGCGGAAGCATTTCGTCCGCCGGGACGAAATCACTCCACAGAACCGCCTGATAGGGCAGCGATCCAAGCCCGCCCCCAATGTAGACCTTAAATCCTTCGACGCCGTGCTTCACCTTGGCAATCGCGCCAATGTCGTGCATCCGCGCCAGCCCGCAGGCCGCATCCTCGCAGCCTGAAAACGCAATCTTGAACTTGCGCCCAAAATTCTGCGCATCCGGGTGCCGCAGCAGGAAGTACGCCATCGCCCAAGCATGCGTCGTGACGTCGAAGGGCTCATCCGCGCACACGCCGGCGTTGGGGCAGCAGGTCACGTTTCGAACGGTGTTGCCGCAAGCTTCCTTGGTCGTGATGCCCGTCTCAGCCAGCCGCCGGAAGTGGTTGGGACTGTCGTTGATGTCGATGAAGTGGCACTGGAAATCCTGCCGCGTCGTCACGTGAAGGACGCCAACCGCGTACTCTTCCGCAGTGTCGGCCAGAGCGATCATCTGATCGGTCGTGAGCATCCCCATCGGGATCTTGATGCGCTGCATCTGGACGCGTTCTTGCCGCTGCCCGTAGGTCCCGTGCCGGAGCCGGAACTCCGTGAAGACTTTTTCAGGCGTCTGACCGCCCTGAAATCGACGCAAACTCTTCTCGAAGACGTCGATCTCCTCGCGCATCTCGTCAGGCAAATGAGCCCATCGATCTGCTGATTCAATTGGATTCAAAGTGCTCGCCATGGTGCTAACCTGTTCAATTCAGGGAATCTCTACTATCCCGATCGACATTATAGCAATTGCCGTATCGGAACTCTCCCAAGCCTTTCATGCTAGCACCGATTCTGTTGCTATCGGCTATACTCCGAACGTGAAGTTTCGCGTAGTGATCGAATATGACCCCGTAGCAGACTCCTATTCGGCGGTCTGTCCTGAGCTGCCCGGCTGTGGCAGCGTGGGGGATACCCAAACCGAGGCTCTCAAGAACGTCCGGGAAGCTATCGAGCTCTACCTCGAGCCGTGAGGAGCACGGCAGACAGAAAGATCTACCACATCACCCATGTGACGAATCTGGCAACGATCGTTGATCATGGTTGTCTCTGGTCGGACGCCAAAATGATCGAGTTGGGTATCAGCTGTCAAGTAGTGGGCATGCCGACGATCAAGGAACGTCGACTTAATCGGCTCACCGTAGACTGCCACCCCGAAACCAGGGTCGGAGATTATGTGCCATTCTACTTTTGTCCACGTTCCGTGATGCTGTTTATCCTGCACAAGGGCAATCATCCGGACTTGGCTTATTCCGGAGGCCAGGATCCGATCGTTCACCTAGTTGCGGACCTTGAGACTGTCGCCGGCTGGGCTGACGGAAACCACGAACGCTCGGCCTTCTCTGCCTGCAATGCAGGCGCGAGTTATGCGGACTTCTACAGCAATTTGGAGCAGTTGAGTCGAATCGATTGGAAGGCGGTAGAGGCAACAGATTTCCGAGATGCGCAGAACAAGGAAGGGAAACAAGCCGAGTTTCTGATGCACGATTCGGCACCGTGGGAACTGATTGAGGAAATCGGCGTGCGCAACCAGAAGATGGCCGAGCGGGTCCGAGCGGCGCTGGAGGATTGCAGCCACCGACCAGACATTCGCGTTCAGGAGTCGTGGTACTACTAACAGCTAGCATCGCTAATGATCCAACTTACGCATGGCGACATCTTGAAGGCCGACGCTGAAGCGCTCGTCAACACTGTCAACTGTGTGGGGGTGATGGGTCGCGGGATCGCCCTGCAGTTTCGAAAGGCCTTTCCCCAGAACTTCAAGCTTTATAAGGCTGCGTGCGACAGGCAAGAACTAGAGCCGGGCCGCCTTCTACTTTACGACCTGGGCCGCCTGGTGAATCCGCGGTACATCATCAATTTCCCGACGAAGCGGCACTGGAAAGGCCGAAGCCGGCTTGAGGATATAGAAGCAGGTCTGGCCGCTCTAGTTCAGGAACTCTCGTCTCGGGGCATTAGTTCGGTAGCAATACCGCCACTTGGGTGCGGGCTTGGCGGGTTGGATTGGAACGAGGTTCGGCCCAAGATCGAAGATGCGTTGTCTACAATTCCAGATGTCGAGGCGTTGCTGTTCGAACCCAAGAGAGCTCCCGAGCCTAAGGTGATGCCGCGGGACCTCGCACCGCCGCAAATGACCCGGGGCCGAGCGGCCCTTTTGGCGCTGGTGCGAAGGTATCTCGCAGCGGTCATGGATCCGGCAATCTCTTTACTGGAGATTCACAAGCTCATGTACTTCATGCAGGAAGCTGGTGAAAGCCTGCGCTTGCGCTACCAAAAGGCCCCTTACGGTCCATACGCCGACAACCTTCGTCACGTATTGAGCAAGATTGAGGGCCACTTCGTGACCGGGTACGGCGATGGGGCAGATCGTCCCGATAAGCAAATTGAGGTGCTTCCTAGCGCCTGGCCTAAAGCCGAACAATTCCTAGACCGTCACCGCGACACGCAGGAGCGTTGCTCACGGGTTGCCGAGCTCATAAGCGGTTTCGAGACTCCGTTTGGCATGGAACTGCTGGCCACAGTGCATTGGGTCGCGCAACACGAGGCCGCAGCTAGTGTCGATGCGGCGATCAGTGCGACCCACAGCTGGAACGCCCGCAAATCGATGTTTAGCGACCGCCAAATCCGTACAGCTTGGACTGTGCTCACCCAGCAGGGTTGGCTTGCCTAGCCTTGACATGTTTTTGCACGGTTCATGTCCAAAATGGCGGCCTATACTGATGGGGATTTTTTTGCCGCAGATGGAGCACTGCTGATCCAAGCACTCGCCAACGATGGCCCACCAGACCGACCGTGGCTGTGACCTGTTGGTCTTCGCCGCCCACCCCGACGACGCCGAGCTTTGTTGCGGCGGGCTGTTGCTACTGTCGGCGCGGCAGGGCCGGCGGACAGGCGTGATCGACCTTACGCGCGGAGAAATGGGGAGTCTAGGGACGCCCGAGCTCAGGGTCCAAGAAGCCGAGGCGGCCTCGAAGGTGCTCGGATTGTCAATCCGCCGAAACCTCGGCCTGCCGGACGGACATCTCCGCGATTGCGACGAGTATCGCGAGATCATCGTCCGCACGATTCGCGAATTGCGGCCCCAAGTCGTAATCGGCCCGCCGCCCGAAGACCACCACGCCGACCACATGGCGGTCTACCAGCTCCTCCGACAGAGTTTCTTCTTTTCCGGTGTACGCAAGTACGTCCCTGACCTTGAGCCGTGGCGACCGAAGGCTCTGCTGCAGCACTACAGCAGCCGGCCTATCCGCCCTCAGCTCATCGTCGACGTCAGCGAAGTCATCGAGCAGCGCTTCGAAGCGATCTGCTGCTACAAGTCGCAATTCGACATTCCTCAGCCAAAGGACTTCCCCGTCCGTCTGGCGTCGTCGCACTTTCTCGATTCGCTCAAAGGCAGCTTGATGCACTACGGCTCCCAAATCGGCGTCGAGTACGGAGAGCCGTATGCGAGCGAGACGCCGCTTCCCATCGGCGACCTCGTCGGACTGTTCAGCCACGAACCATGGAAAGACCGCTAAAGGTCGTCCTGATCTGCCACCCCAGCGTCGGGGGGAGCGGCATCGTTGCGTCCGAGCTCGGCCGGGCGCTGGCTGAACGTGGACACGAGATCCATATCGTGAGCCATCGGCGACCCGTTCGCGCGGCGGAAGCTCATCCGTCGATCCGATTTCATGAGGTCGAGATCACGCGCTATCCGCTCTTCCAATACCCGCCATATACGTCGGCGCTAGCGACGAAACTCGCCCAGATTTGCCGCGAGATTCAGCCTGATCTGCTGCACGCACACTACGCCATCCCCCACGCGGTGAGCGCGTACCTGTGTCGCCAGATGCTTGGGGAAGGCGCTCCCAAGCTAGTCACGACGCTGCACGGCACCGATATCACGCTGCTCGGCATGGACGAGTCTTTCTACGACATCACGCGCTTCAGCTTGATCGAAAGCGACGCCTTGACAGCCGTCTCCAAGCACCTGGCGCAAGTAACCGTTGAGCGCTTTGAGCTCGACCGCGAAGTCACGGCGATTCACAACTTCATCAATGGCGACAAGTACACGCCAGCACTGCGCGATCCCCAGATTCGCGGACAGTTCGCGAGCGAGGGCGAGGCTCTGGTCGGACATCTATCGAACTTCCGCTGGGTTAAGCGTGCGCCCGATGTGGTGCGAATCTTCCACCGTATCGCTCAGAAGACGCGGGCGCGACTGCTGATGGTCGGCGACGGCCCTGAGCTCGAGCCGACGCGCGTCGTGGCCGACGAGCTCGGCATCCTCGACCGGATCATTTTCCAAGGCGTCGATGTGGACGCTGCGCGTTTACTCGCCCAGATGGACCTGTTTCTGCTTCCCAGCGAGCAGGAAAGCTTCGGCCTCGCCGCGCTCGAGGCCATGTCCTGCGGAGTGCCGGTAGTCGCAAGTCGAGTCGGCGGAGTTCCCGAGTTGATCGACGAGGGCTCCGGCTACCTCCTGCCCGTGGGAGAGGTCGAAGCGATGGCCGCCGCGGCAGTGGGCATTCTCACCGACCCGGAGAAGCAATCCGCGATGGCCGCCGCCGCGCGCCGCCGCGCCGTCGACGCGTTCTCGGAGGACAGCCAAGTCCCGCGTTACGAGAATCTGTATCGGGACGTACTGGGACGGTAGGCCCGCATCCGACCGCTTGCTTAGGGGCCGTAAAGAAAACCTATTGTCGCGTCGGCGCGCGGGAGCGCCAAGCGCACGCCAAGCTCAGCGCTCCCAAACGCCGCCCCTGCCGAAACCGCAACTTCTGCGCCTCGACTCCTGATTGGCCGCCCAAGCGGCCCGGAAACGGTCGTTTCGGGCCGTTTCCCGGCCCTTTTCGCCCCCCCCACCGCCGCTACGCCGCCGCTTGCGCCGCCAGCCCGCACTCCGGCCCACGACGCCAGACCAGCCGGATCCAAGCCGCAATGTTGTACGCCAACCCCCCCCACAAAAGCTCCGATCGCGCCTTCCGCAGCCCTCGTACTCGAAACTTGCGCACCCCCAATCGCTCTTTCAACCAGGCGTTCGGAAACTCCGCCGTCTCGGACCGCTTGCGATACGCCGCCCGCCCACGCTCGCTCTCCATCCAGCGCCGATGTTTCGCCATCACCGCGTTCTCTTCGCTGCGGCTCAACGTTCGATGACCGCTCTTGGGGCAGCACTTGTGCCGCTGTGCGCATTCGCGACAATCAGATGCTTTTGCCTGATACTGCCGATATTTGCGCTTCCGCTTCAGCGACGATCGCTGATACGTCAAGGTCCGCTGGGCCGGACACAGAAACGTGTCCGTCGCCTCGTCGTAGATGAAAAACTTCGGCGCGTAGCGCGGCCCAATTCCCGCCGCCTTCAACGCCGCCTTCGAGCCCTTGTCCGGCGCCGGCGCCGGCGTCGCGTATTCGATTTCAGCGGCTGCCAGCGCCTCGATGTTGGCCTGGTTGGCGTAGCCCCCGTCCGCTAACACTTGCTTCGGGGTTCGCTCGAAGCGCCCTTCCACATCGTCCAGCGTCGGGGTCAGCTGGCCCGCATCGGAGCCAGCGGAGCGGCCATTAGAAGCATCAGTAGAAAGCGCATAGGAAGGCGCCATTGTAGCCTTTAGGCCCAATACTTTTCACTTAGGGCCCGCCGAATAATAACATCGCACTCTAAGGAGCAGGTCAAGCACTTTCACATCCGAGGGTGATTCCCTGCCAGACTGTTGCGTGCTTCCAGGACATCAACAGAGGTCACGGTCTTCCGCAAGTTGAAGCAACTGAGCTATCGCAGCAGCTACTCCCATCGCAGCCGCTACTACACGCTCGATGAGATCGCGCGCTTCGATCCCCGCGGCCTGTGGTCGTCTCAGTCGGTGCGGTTCTCTCGCTCAGCAGCGGGAGAACTTCGCCCGTCAAGGCCGGCCCGTGATCGGTGTCGATACCAAGAAGAAGGAACTGATCGGCGCCTTCCAACGCCGGCCATGATACAGGTGAAATCGGCACTGTGATGTTTGCTCTCGATCTGGAATGAGCCTGGGCTCGACTTCGCTTCTCTTAGCAAGCTACAGTTTCGATGTTGGACTCCATAGTCAACAGCGTCCTTGTTTTCACTGCCGAACAACGCATCCGTTTGTAAACTCGTCACGCAGGCAAGGCGGCAAGTCGGTCGCCTGTTAGAAAGGCAATTCTTCCCCGCTAATCTGCCTGATCTGGAGGTCGAACGGGTCGAGCTCCTCCATCTCCTGGTCACGGAACTGAAGTTGATACAACTTCCAATAGACGCCCCGCTTGCCCAACAGCTCATCATGGGAGCCCACTTCCCGCACGGCGCCGTTGTGCAAGACCAGGATGCGCTTCGCGCGCTTGACCGTCGAAAGCCGATGCGCGATCACGATCGAGGTGTGGCCTTCGAGAATCCGTGAGAGAGCCCCGCGGATCTCGAGCTCGGTTTCCGAGTCGACATTCGAAGTCGCCTCGTCGAGCAGCAAGAACTTCGGCTTCCGCGCCAGCGCTCGCGCGAAGCTCAGCAACTGGCGCTGGCCCGCCGAAAGCGTCTCCCCGCGCTCGCTGAGCCGATGCGCGTAGCCGCCGTCGAGTCGTTCAACTACCGAGTGGAACCGGGTCTTACGCGCCGCCTCCTCGACGCGCGCCAGGTTGATCGCGCCAGAGCCCATCGCGATGTTGCCTTCAATCGAACGGGCGAGGATATGCGGATCCTCCAGGACGACTCCGAAGAGCCGGCGCAAGTCGTCCCGCTTCCACTCTTTGATGTCGGTGTCGCCTACCAGAATACTGCCGCGCTGGGGGTCGTAAAACCGCAAGAGCAACTGGATCAGAGTCGTTTTGCCCGCGCCGGTGCGCCCAACGACGGCGAGCGCCTCGCCAGGCTCCACAGTAAAGCTGACGTCGTTGAGCACCCACTCTTCGTCCCTGTAGGCGAACCATACATTGCGGAACTCGATTTTGCCGGCCAGGTCCTTTCGCGGTGATGCCTTACCGTCGCTTTCCACGTCAGCCGCCTGTCCATCGAGCAACTCGAAGACCCGCTCGCAGCTCCGGTTGGCATCGAGCGCCAGTCCGTAATGGTCTGAGAGATCATGCAGGGGCTTCAGCGCCAAGACTCCGCATTGAACGAATGCGACGAGAGCGCCGAGTGTGAGCAATTGGTTCGCCATCAGGGTTCCGGCAAACACCAAGAGACCGGCGCCGGCCACGATCGCGGCCAGATCGAGCGTCGACGTAAAGCGAGACTCGGCGCGCAGAGCTCCCAAGGCGGCGTCCCGACAGTCCTGGTTGAGCTGCGCGAACTCGAGCTGGGTCCGTTCCTCGGCGGTATTGAGCTGAATCGTGGCCACTCCGTTCAAGCGCTCTTCGAAGTAAGCATTGAGCCGTTCGGTTGAGGTGTGCGCCGCGCTTTCTGACGGCGCTTGAATGGAGCGGTTGACGACAAACCAGAGCAGCGCCGCCACTAGGACGGCCGCGATTCCAAGCGCCGGGCTCAAGACAATCAGAACGAGCGCCAAGAACCAGAGCGCGGCTACGTCACCCAGCAGCGCGACAACTCCGGCGCTAAACAACTCGCCAAGACTCTCCACGTCGTTCGTCAGCCGAGTAGCAAGCTTGCCTACTTGTCCACGATCAAACATCGAAATAGGCATCCGGTGAGGATGCGCGAACGCGTCACGGCGGAGATCCTTCAAAACGCCTTGCGAAGCTTCCGAGACGAGTCGAATCTGAAATGTTCGCAGGACAAAGGCGACCAGGAGCAAGAATGCGTAGGCTCCGGCGATCGTCAGCAGCGCGCTCGCCGGCTCCGCCGGCAGCCACAGCGTCATCGACGCTTCGGGCGTGGGGCTCAAGATGCGATCCACGGCAAGGTGCGTCAAGTAGGGGCCCAGCGCAACGATCGCCGCTTGGCCTACCAGAAGGATCGCCGCGGCCGCAAGCGTTCGGCGATGCGACTCGAAGTAGGGCGCAAGCCGTCGAAGCGCTTTGAAGGATGCCGTGGGATTACTCATCGCGCACGAGCTCCTCTTCGAGCATCTGTCGCCGGTAGAGAGAGTAGTAGACACCCTCTAAATCCAATAGTTCATCGTGCGAGCCTCTTTCGACTACGCGCCCGCCCTCCAGGACGACGATCGTGTCGGCAACCTGAGCCGCGGTCATGCGGTGGGTAATGATCAGGGTTGTCCGGTTGCGCATGAACGCGCTCAGCCGCTCGATCACGCGCGCCTCGGTCAAGGCGTCGATATGTGATGTGGCGTCGTCGAGTATCAAGATGCGCGGGTTGCGCAAGACGGCTCGCGCGAGTGCAATCCGCTGTTTTTGACCGCCTGAGAGTGTGACCCCGCGCTCGCCGACTACGCCGGCCAACCCGTCGTCGAGCTTTTCCAGGTCTTCGCTGAGTTGGGCGAGCTCGGCCACTTCTTCGACCTGCCACTCGGCGGCCTGTGGGGCTCCGAGCAGAAGATTCTCGAAAATCGTGCGGCCAAACAAGAAGCACTGCTGCTCAACCACCGCGAGCGACTCCCGGAGCGTCCGAATGGGCACGGCCTTAAGGTTAACCCCGTCAACCAGCACGGCGCCGCCGGTCGGGTCGATCAGCCGCGCGGCGAGATTGGCCAAGGTGCTTTTTCCGGATCCCACCGGGCCCACAACCGAGACAATCTCGCCCGCGGGCACGTAGAGGTCCACGCCGTCGAGAGCTGGAGCCTTCGAGCCGGGGTGAGTCACTGAAACATTTTGAAACTCAATGTCTCCTCGAATCTGGGTGATCGAGCGGTCAGTTCCCGGCCCGTCGGCCACGGTGATCTCAGAACGGAAGATGTCGTCGAGTCGAAGGACCGCCGCGGCTCCGCGCTCGACGATGTTGAGCGTGACGCCGAAACCGATGATCGGCCAAACCAGCATCGCCACGTAGGTAATAAACATTGCGAACCCGCCGACCGACAGGGAGCCGTTGACAACCTGCCAGCCGCCAAACGCAAGCGCGACGGCTGAGGTCAACCCAATCAGCGCCTCGAGGCGGGGATAAAGCCGCTGCCATAGCTTTGTTAGCGCCAGATTTTCCTCGCCCAAAGCATTGTTGAGCTGCTCGAAACGGCGGGCCTCCGCGGATCCGGTTGAGTAGGCGCGAACGATTCGAATGTTGCGTAGGGTTTCGTTGACCATTCCAGTCATGTCACCGAAGCGCTGCTGGACGCGCAGGTTTTGGTAGTGAATCCGGCGGGCGAAGAAGTTCAGAGTGGCCGAGGTAATCGCGACCGGCAAGAAAACCAAACAGGTCAATCGCCAGTCCAAAACGCTCATCACAGCCAGAATCGCGCCGACGGTGGCCAGCAACTCGGCGGCGTAGACAAAGCCTCGGCCGAGCCCGTTCTGAAGCGAGCCGAGATCGTGGACCGCGCGTGACATCAAGTCTCCCGTGCGGTACTCCTCATAAAACGCCCTTGGCAGCCGCAGCAAGTGCGCCGTAAGGTCGTTCCGCAGGTCATGCTCGATCTCGCGGGAGGCCCCCAACAGCAGGACACGGCTCGAGTGGTTGCAGCCCGACCTGACGCACGCCAATGCCACAATCGTCAGGGCGTAAGGCAGAAGCACACCCGGGCTCGGCCCCGTGACCGCTATCGAATCGATCGCCAGCCGAGCGGCGATCGGGATTCCGACGGTAGCGGCCACCTTAAACGCGAGGGCGACCAGGCCCCAGGCGTATCGCCAGCGATAGCGCACCAGATAGGGAAGCAGCCCGCTGATGGCGCTCCACATCACTCCGGGCTCTCCCAATAGGAGTTGATCGACTTAAGGAATTCGAGCAAGACGATCTTCTTTCCGCTGCGAGTCTTCCACCACGCCTCGGGGTCGAAATCGTGCGTTGTGCTGGCGCTGAGACGATACTCGATCTCGCCCGAAGTCTTCGTTCGGAAGATGTAGCTCGAGCGCCGCGTGTGAAAGTCCGACGTCACAACCAGAGCGCGCCGCACGCCTCGCCGGCGCAGTTCCGCATCAATGTCGATCGCCTCCTCCAGCGTTGACGAAGCGTCTGTGCAAAACGACTCGAAGAGCTCCCGGCGAGCGCCGCGTTCTACCGCGAACTCGATCGCCGCATCGCATTCTCTTGCGCCGTAGAACACCGGTCCTCCACTCACCAGCACCGTGGAACCATAGCCTTGGTTCGCCAGCTCAGAGGCTCGGACGACGCGGTTCCCGTAAGTATCGCCGGCAAGAACGACGATCACTTCAGCGGGCTCGAGCGGGTCAACTCTCATCAGCGAGCGCGCCACCCATGGCAGCCACACGTCGGCTAGAAAGTAGGTTCCAGCCAAGAATGCCAACGAGGCGAGAATCAGATTCCGACGACTCAGCACGGATATATCCACGGCGGCGCCGAAGCAAGGGCGGGCGCCGCCCTACTCGGAGCGTGAGCCGGAGCCCGCATCGATCTGGCCCGCCGATCGGAGCCTGCGATAGAGACGCTCGACCTCGGCTTCGTCCTCTTCACGCAGTAGACGATAGCGCGGTGAAGTTAAGCGGTCGAGGTTCGCCCGGATCAGGGCCGTATCCTCCCAGTATTCAAGGTAAGCAATGCCATCGATTTCAGCTGCTCGGGCGGACCTTCGAATGACCCGAAGTCGCCGCTCAGCCGAAATCACATCGCCTGGATAGATCAGCAAACGATGTCTGCCGTCTCGTAACGCGATTTTGAGTACAAGGGGGGAGTTCCAGGACGTCGATTCCACTCGAGCAATCGCATCCCAGGGGATTTTTTCAGGACCGATCCGAAGGCCGGCGTCATCGGTCGTCACGTTCGGCCGCAACCCGAGGTAGGTCAAGCCGACCGCCGCCGCGAGAAACGCGAAGGCGGGGACGAATGCAATCGGCCAAAACCAGCCACACCAGCACGACACGGCGCAGAGCGCGCCGGATGCCATCCCCGCGGGCAGGTATTGACGAGCCGGACGATAGGTATTCATCGGCATCGTCCCCCTAGACTAGCGTTGGCGGAGGCGTCGGTCAACTGGTCGTCTGATACTTCAATCCATATGAACCGACCGGCTTCGTAGGGGCGCGACATGTCGCGCCCTTGGCGACGGCGTCTTTGAATGTGGCCCGTTAGCCCGGCCTTAAGGGTCTGCCCAAAAATTAGTTCACATTTTGCGAAGGGCGCAAAGTGTAGCTCCAGAGACCGAGTGTCTCGTGCTTGAGTAGTGAGAGTTGACGCATCTGCCGATCGGAGACTTGCACGCCGGTGTCGTAGCGCCCCCGGATCAGGTAGGCGTTGACCGCGAGGCCCGCCGCGGTAGTTGTGGCGGCGATAAAATTGAGCATCTTTTCCAGGCTGGTGAGAGCTTCGCCGGCCCAGTTCTTGCTGATCTCGCTGAACAGACGCTGTTCGATCGGGTTCCACTCGCCTCAGGCGCGAGAACCGACGCTGCCGTCGTGGGAGCTCCTAGTATACTTGCGGGCTATGAAACCAACAGCCCTGCTTTTCCTGGCCGTAGCGCTACTGCCGGCGCAACAGCAGAAACCCAACGTCGTCTTCATCTTGGTCGACGACCTTGGCTGGGCGGATCTCGGAGTCTACGGCGCGGACCTTCACCAGACCCCCAATATCGACCGCTTCGCTAGCACCGCCGTTCGCTTCACGCAGGCCTACGCCGCCTCGCCGGTATGCTCGCCAACGCGGGCGTCGATCATGACCGGCAAGCACCCCGCGCGCCTGCATATGACCGTCTGGCGCGAGGCCGCCCACAATCCTCCGCTGAACCGCAAGCTCATACCGCCGCGGACCATGGACCACCTGCCGCTCAAAGAGGTCACACTCGCCGAGGTCTTTAAAAGCGCCGGATACACGACCGCCCACGTCGGCAAGTGGCACCTTGGCAGGGCCGAGCAATACCCGCAAACGCAGGGCTTCGACTACAACGTCGGCGGAACGCTTTGGGGAGCGCCGCAAACTTTTTACTACCCCTACTCCGGCGACCAGCACTTCGGCGAACCGCGCTACGTGCCGCATCTGGGCGGAGGCAAGTCAGACGAGTATCTGACCGACCGACTCACCGATGAGGCCCTCAAGATCATCGAGCGTCATAAGGACGGGCCGTTCTTCTTGCACCTTGCCTTTCACACCGTTCACACGCCCATCGAAGGTAAACCGGCGGTCGCTGAGCGCTACCGCAAAAAGATTCGCGCGGGCGACAACCATCAGAATGCGCACCTAGCCGCGATGGTCGAAAGCCTTGACGAGAATGTCGGCCGCGTCCTGGGTAAGCTCGACGAGCTCGGCCTGACCGACGACACAATCGTCGTTTTCACGTCGGACAACGGCGGGTTCATCAACGAATACGGGGCCGAGAAGGTCACCAACAACACTCCCCTGCGATCGGGCAAGGGCTCGGTTTGGGAAGGCGGCATCCGCGTGCCGACGATGATTCGCTGGCCTGGCGTTACGCCCAAAGGGGAGGTCTGCGACGAGCCGGTCAGCTCCATCGATTTCTTCCCCACGCTGCTCTCGATGACGGGGCTCGAACGTCCCGCGTCGCACCGACCCGACGGGACGAACCTGGCTCCCTTGCTCCGGAATCCAGAGGCGACCCTTGACAGGGAAGCGCTCTTTTTCCACTATCCCCACTACTACGCGACGACTACTCCGGCAAGCGCGGTGCGGGTCGGCGACTGGAAGTTGATCGAGTTCTACGAGGACTCGGCGCTAGAGCTCTACAACTTGGCCGACGACATAGGCGAAAGCCGGAACCTGGCTTCGACCGAGAAGGAAAAAGCGAAGCAGCTGAGGGCTCGGCTCCACGCCTGGCTCGAGGCTGTTGATGCGCAGCTGCCCGAGCCAGGGTCGTAGTTCCGAGTACCCTGCGTCAGCGAAAGACGGGCGAGGCATGCCTCGCCCCTACGGACGATCGTTTGCTTTCAACGACGTAGGGGCTTGGCATGCCAAGCCCGCCTTGCCGGAATCGGATCCCCGACATTTTTTCACGGCCCCTCACGCAGGCGGCTCGGAGTGAGCGTCGTGTATCCTGAATCGTCATGAAAGCCCGGATCGCCCTCGCAATCGTTTTCCTTGCCGGAGCGGCCCTGGCCGACGAGCTCCAGCCGCTGTTTGACGGCAAGTCCCTCGACGGCTGGAAGGTTCGCAACGGCACGGCTAGCTACGTCGTGGAAGACGGCGTCATCGTCGGCACAACCGCCGAGGGAAGCCCCAACAGCTTTCTCTCCCCGCCGCGACACTACTCCGACTTCATCCTCGAATTCGAGACCCGGTGCGACCCCGTCCTCAACTCCGGCGTCCAGATTCGCAGCCACGAATACGCCGAAGAAACCAAAACGATCATCAACAACAACGGCCGGCGTGAAAGGACCTTCCCGAAGGGGCGGGTCCACGGTTACCAGGTCGAGATCACCGTCGCCGAGCGCGGCGTCGCCGGCGGGATCTTCGACGAAGGCCGCAGCGGCTGGGTCGACCAACCCAACTCAAAGCCCGCCTGTGCCAACGCCTTCAAAGACAACCAGTGGAATCACTACCTCATCGTCGCGCGCGGCGACCATATCCGGACTTGGGTCAACGGCGCCGCCTGCGCGGACCTTGTCGACCCTAAGGACCTCAGCGGCTTCCTTGGTTTCCAAGTTCACAGTTTTAGGGGCGAAAAACCCGCCCAGGTTCGCTGGCGCAACATCAACATCCAAGACCTCGGACGCCACGTTTGGAAACCTCTGTTCGACGGCAAGTCGCTCGACGGCTGGTCCAAGTCCGGGGGCGGGGAAGCGAAGGTCGCCAACGGCGAGATCCATTTAACCGCGAAGAAGGGCTCCGAGGCCGGTTTCTTGATGAGCGAGCGAACCTTTGACGACGCGACCATCCGGCTCGAATACAAAGCGGTCAGCGGAAACAGCGGGCTATTCTTCCGAACCGTTCCGCGGTTGGCGGCACGGCCCAGGAGCGTGATTGGCTACGAAGTCGACATCGCCCCCGCCGACAGCGCCGGCGGCTTGCAAGAACCCGGTCGCCGGCCATGGGTGGTTCCGCTCGACCCGGAAGAAGTCGGCCACTACTTCAAGCCCGGCGAATGGAATGAGTTAGTCGTATCGTTCCATGGCGGACGGATCGTCGTCCACGTCAACGGGACGCGCGCCGTTGACGTGCGCGGCGAGAATGGCCGCCGCGACGGCAAGCTGGCCTTGCAGCTCAACAGCCGTCGAGACCCCGTCGAGATGCACTTCCGCGACATCGAAGTCCTCCGCCCCGAGTAGGGGCGCGACATGTCGCGTGTCGTGTTGAATTGGTCGAAGAGATCAAGCGACTCGTGCCGGCGCCGTAGCCGGCTCAAACCAAGACATCAAGGTGGCGCTTTGCGGAACCCGCTCACTCGAAACCCCACCCTAAGTGATTGAATCTACGAGCAACCGCTGCTTCCTCAATCTGGCCGAGACGACTGACTCCCAACCGCTCCCTCAGGGGATGTGAAAAAATGTCAGAGGGCCCTTCTTGGAGCCCCGTTCACGGGGCTTGTTTATCGTAGGCCGGTCCTTTAGGGCCGGTTTGACGAGGCGGCTATCGCACTCAACCCCTGGCATTTCAATGGTTTCCTTTAGGAAACCATTGAAATGCCAGGGGTTGAGTAGGGGGTCCGCCGACGCCTCGCAACCCAGCCCTAAAGGACTGGGCTAGATTCGACAAGGCCCGTAAACGGGCCTCAGGGAGGGCCTCAAGCCTGGGCAACACGGAATGATGTAGTGGGAAAACGGCGACCAATCGCGGCTCCTCTACACCGCGGGACAGTACCTCATCTCTCTCGACCCCAACACGGGGAAACCCATCGAGTCCTTCGGCGAACACGGCGAGGTGGACTTGAAGCCAAAGGACAAGCGCGGCTTCTTCGTGGTCTCCACCCCGGGGGGCCGTCTTCGAAGACCTGATCGTCCTCGGGTCGTTTGTGATGGAAAGCGAAGGCTCTCTCCCCGGCGCGATCACAGCCTACAGCGCCAAGACCGGTGACATGGCCTGGCGCTTCAACACCATTCCGCGGCCCGGCGAACCAGCCTCTGAGACCTGGGAGGACCCCACCTCCTGGGAAATCACCGGCGGCGCCAACAACTGGACGGGCATGGCGCTCGACAAAGAACGTGAGCTGCTTTTCGTGCCCACCGGTTCGGCAACGCCCGACTTCTACGGCGCCACTCGGCCGGGTGACAACTTGTACGCGAATTGTCTACTGGCGCTCGAAGCCCGCACGGGGAAGCTCCGCCGGCACTACCAGTTCGTCCGCCATGACATGTAGGATAAGGACCTCCCGTCTCCTCCCACGCTCGTCCAGCTCGAGCGCGACGGCGAGGTCATCGACGCCGGCGCCCAAACCACCAAGACCGACCGGCTATTCGTATTCGACCGTGAAACCGGCGAGTCTTTGTACGAGATTTTCGAAGACGAGACACTCCCGAGCGCCTTCCCCGGCGAGAAGCCATCGCCGACACAGCCACGATCCGCGGTGGCCTTTACGCGCCAGAAGTTCGAGATCACCCGACGCAGCAAGGAGGCGACCGAGTTTGTCGAAAACGTCATCAAAGACCTCGACATGCGGCCTTACGCGCCGCCGAGCGTAATGGGAAGTTTGATCTTCCCCGCGTACGATGGCGGAGCTGAGTGGGGCGGGTCGGCGTTTGATCCCAACCGTAATCGGCTCATCTTGAACGCTCAGGAGATTGGCGGCATCATTCGCCTGTTCGAGATCCCCTCCGGTTTCAGCGGCAAGAATGTCTACCCGAAGCACTGTGCGCTCTGCCATGGGCAGAACCTTGCGGGCGCCGCCGCCGGGCCCAGCTTGATCGGCATCACCGAACGGCTAGCCCGCATTTCTCAGTGCGCCGTACTGGCGCGAACACCCTGCGGGGTGAAAGGCCCCGCCGATGAAGATGTCGGTCAACATCGAAGCTGGCGAGCAGCGTGGTCCGGTAACGGGTCGAGCTGAAGCCTCGCGACAAAGTCCGGGTAAGCCGGGCGAGCAAGCCGTTAGGCCGTAACGTGAAGTATGCCTGAGCAGGCCTCGAAAGTGAAGTCGCGGACGCCGACCCGCCTGAGAAACGGGGAAGGCCGCACAAACCGAGAAGCGACCGGCAGGTGCATCGGTTGGGTCCGCCGGGGTAGTGGGCGCGGCATGACGCTGAAGGGGGTTCGTAGTCAAAGGCGGGAGGCCCGGTGCGGTGGAGGTCGCAACTCCAAACGTCGCCTACAGGGCGGCGGCCGCGGCGGGGAGTCGGACAGGGCCGTAGTAGTGAAGAAGCAGGGTAATGCCTGTGGAGCGAGGGGCCCTGACTTCCGGCATGCTTGTCAACGAGCGAGAGGACGAGGCGATTGGCGATAAGCCTAGCAACGCCGTTAGGATCCGGAAGCTCGGGCGCAAGCTCTGCCTCAAAGCGAAGCAGGAGATGGGCGTGCTGCGCCTGCGCGGGGCGCAACTGGGGCCGCCGCCTGCGACAGCGATGAGGTGAAGCCGGTCGGAGAGCCGGATGCGGGAAATCCGCACGTCCGGTTCGATGAGCGGGGACGGGAAACGGAGCCAAGGCGGAGACTGAGACACTGGCGCAAGGCGAAAGCGGCCAGCAACAGCTACTCCCTCCGCCTAAAGCCACCGCGCCCGTCCTCGACTCTACCCACGTGGCGAGCGAAAGTGCGTGAGAGGCCCGTCAATACGAGGCGCGCGAAGGTTGGCGCCCAGGCTTGTCTGGATGTGAAGGGGCGTACTCGACAGTACGTTGAGCACGGTGACCAAGAGCAACGAAGTAGTGGCGGGCCTATTGCGTGCTTTCGCTCGCCACGTGGGTAGAGTCGAGGACGGACGCAGTGGCTGTAGCCGGAGGGAGTTGCCGTTGCCGGCGGCTTTCGCCTTGCGCCAGTGCCTCAATCCCCGCCTTGGCTCGGTTTCCCGTCCCCGCTCATCGATCCGGACGGGCGGATTTCCCGCATCCGGCTCTCCGGCCGGCTTCACCTCATCGCTGTCGCAGGCGGCGGCCCCAGCTGCACCCGGCGCAGGCGCAACACGCCCCGCTTGCCGAATACAACCTCGTCGGAAAACCGACGCGCGCCTCGCGATTGCACTTTGTGCCGCCTCCGCAAGAATCCTCGTACTCGCTGGTAGACAAAGTTGTCCACGGCGCGATAGGCCTGCGTGCGCGTCCCATAGGAAAAGTAGTTTGTCCAGCCCCGCAATGTGCGGTTCAGCCGGTCGCGCACTTCGTCCCATGTTCCAACGTTGCTCGGCCGTAACTGCTCACGCACTTCTGCTTGAGCCGCCCGACGCTCTTGTTTGACGGACTCGCCCCCAGATACCCATGGCCATCCTTACGAAATCGATGCGGGCCGAACGTGTATCCCAGGAAGTCAAAGCTCTCGGTCCTTGGGTATGCCAATTTGGTCTTTGCCGGGTTTAGGGTGAGCCCGATCCGCGTCATCACTCGCTCGGTCCGCCTCAGCGCCTCGGCCGCTTTTGAGCGGCTAAGGATCACAAAGTCGTCCGCGTAGTTGACCGCCACGGCTCGTAACTCGCTTCCCTTCCCCTTTTGTCGCCAATACTTTAAATAACGGTTCATATACGGATTAGCTAACAAAGGACTTACCCGCTGTTCTACCTAAATAGGGGCGCCTTGTGGCGTGCCGCACTTCGTTCCTTTGCCGCCCGTCATCCGACGTTTCCCGTTATCCTCCCGCTCTTCCACTGGAGCCTGCAACCCCATCTTCATGAGCTCGAGGACCCAGCGGTCTGAAATACGCCGGGTGACACATTGCATCAACTCGGCGTGCGGAATCGTATCAAAGTACTTCGACAAATCGGCGTCGACTACGTCGGTGTAGCCTTGACACAACAGCTGGCGCACTCTCCGGATCGCGTCCTGCGCGCTCCGCTTCGGCCGGTAACCATAGGCTTCCGGATCGAAGTCCGCTTCGAAGATCGGCTCCACCACCAGTTTGGCGGCGGTTTGCGCTACCCCTCTTTTCAGGCATGGCTGGCCCGAATCGTTGGGATGGGGTATTTAGTTGACTCCAGTCGGTACAACATGTTGTGGTTGGGGGCATGCAGGACTACCCCCGAGAGCTTGTCGAGTTGGAAGCTCGATCCTCGGCAGAGGAGGCGCGCCGCGAGTGTCCTGCTGAAGCTTCGCTGGACCGCTGCCTGTAGCAGGCGGTCGCGGCCGCCCCGGTGCCCCTATAAGACGACGGCCGAGGCCGCTTGGGCCGGCGACCGCACCCACAAGATGTAGTAGCTACTGGAGTCAGCTAAATACCCCATTTCGTTGGGATCCCCAGCGGACGCTCCCCGCCGACTTCCTTCGAGATCACTGCCCGTCGCACGGGCTGTGGCCGATACGTCTTCGTCCGAAGTTCTTCTTGCAGTCCTGGTAACCGCTCCTCGCTGCCCGCCAACTCGATCTGTTCGAAAGTTTCACCATCCACTCCCGGCTTACCGTGGTTGGTTTTCGCCGGCCGGTGAGCCTAGGCGAGTATGTCGTCGCGCCAAATCTTATCATAGAGCTGATAGAAGCGGCCCTTCACATTGATCATGAAAGGGGGCTCCTGGTTCGCCTTGAGATAGAGCTTGCGCTGGAGCTTCCGAATCTTATCAGGCGTTGCCAGACTCATAGCCAATCACCTCGTCCTCTTACTCGGTAACAAGCCTGCCGGAAGGCAGGGCCCCTCGCTCCACGGACATTACTCCGCTTCTGCACTACTATGGCCCTGTCCGACTCCCCGTCCAGGCCGCCGTCCTGATAGACGACGTTAGAGTTGCGAGCTCCGCCCAGCGGGGCCTCCCGCCTTTGACTACGAACTCCCTTCACCGTCATGCCGCGCCTACTACCCCGGCGAACCCAACCGGTGCATGCGTCGGTCGCTTCCCGGTTTGCACGGCCTTCCCCGAATCTCAGGCGGGTCGGCGTCCGCAACTTTACTTTCGGGGCCTGCTCAGGCATACTGCGCGTTACGGCCTAACGGCTTGCTCACCCGACCTAGCCGGGCTTTGTCGCGAGGCTTCGGCCCGATCCGTTACCCGATCAAGCTGCTCGCTAGCTTCGATGTCGACCGACATCTTCATCGGCGGGGCCTTTCACCCCGCAGGGTGTTTGCGCCAGTTCGGCGCACTGAGAAATGCGGGCTAGCCGAGCCCGGCCCGTTCAGCGTTCGTTCGCCGACCTCAGGCCCATCGACTTGATCTTCGAGGCCAGTGTCGTGGGCTTGATGCCCAAAATGCTGGCGGCGCCATTCGGGCCTGAGACCCGCCAGCGGCAAGCCTCCAGCGCGGCCCTGATGTTTTTCGCTCTTGGGCCCGAAGCTGTTCGTAGGTCATGATCCCCGCCGGTTCCGGGCCCGAGTGCAACTCTTGCCGCTGAGATCGAGCGTCCCCCCGGCCCGGCGGGTCAAACTCCAGAGGGCCCGACTGCGACCGGATCAGCGCCCGTTCGACAACGTTTTGTAACTCACGAATGTTGCCGGGCCAGTCGTAGCCTTTTAGGGCCTCCACATGTCGCTGTTTGAGGCTGGGTTTGGCGATTCCCAACCGACGACAGCCCTCGTCTAGAAAGTGCATCGTCAAGAGCGGTAAGTCCTCAAGGCGATCGCGCAGGGGGACAACTTCAATCGGGAAGACGCTGAGGCGATAGTAGAGGTCCTGCCGGAACCGGCCGGCATCGGCTTCCTTCATCAAGTCGCGGTTCGTGGCAGCGATCACCCGTACATCGACCTTTCGAGTCGACTCTTCTCCCACGCGTTCGAAAGTCCCTTCCTGCAGCACACGCAGGAGCTTGCTCTGCAATTCAAGGGGGATTTCCCCGATCTCGTCGAGGAACAAAGTTCCCCCGTTGGCGAGCTGAAATCGGCCGACGCGATCGCGAACCGCGCCGGTAAAGGCCCCTTTGACGTGACCGAAGAACTCGCTCTCAAACAGCTCGCTCGGAATCGAGGCGCAGTTCACCTTGACCATTGGACGGTCCTTGCGCCGGCCCCGCTCGTGGATCGCCCGAGCGATGAGCTCCTTTCCTGTGCCGGACTCGCCACTAATCAGAACATTGGCATCCGCCGGCCCAAGAGCCGAAGCACTTGGCTTACCCAGGAGATTGAGAATGATGACTTTCTTGCCACGAACATCCCGATGCCTTTATGCCTTTCGCGCCGTAGGACTCATAGCTGTTGCAGCCGCGATGCTGCCTTGGGTTCCGCTGCAGGCGCAAGTGAACCCGGTCGAAGTGCAGCTCGAGCGGCTCAGCGAAACGCTCTTGGGGCTTGCAGGCCAAGCGCTGGGCCAGAGTCCGGCTGATGCGGCCTCAAGCAGGCGGCAAGCCGAGCAAGTGATCGTCGACCGGCTCCCTATATTGGTCAGCCTGATCGAAGAGGACCCCGAAGCGGCGCTGCGCCAAGCGTTCCCGTCCGATGTCGCCGACCGGCTGCGCCAGACGTTTCCCGACTCGGCCCTCGGAATTGAGCAGTACGGCGCCTGGGTCGGCGTGCTCGAAGTCGAAGTCGAGGACAACGAGGACTTTTGGAGTGAACCCTAAAAATGAGACATTGAAATTCGGGACGAATTTCAGCGAATGGAAAGGAGTCCAGGATGGAAAGTCTCAAGCCGCGCAAGCCGCGGGAGTTCACGGTGGAGTTCAAGGAAGCCGCCGCCAGGCGGCTCCTAGCCGGCCAGAGCGGCACAGCGCTAAGCCGCGAGTTGGACGTCAAGCGCAGCCTGCTGTACCGCTGGCGGGACGCCTATCGCCAGGAAGGCGTCAACGGCTTGAGCCGGCGGCGAGGCCGGCCGAAACCCGGCCGCTCGGCGCCGCCCAAGATCCCTCGCGATCCGCGCGACGAACGCATCGCAGAGCTCGAACGACTGCTCGGCAAACAAGCCGCAGAGCTCGATTTTTTCGGACAAGCCTTTCGCGCCTTGAACCTCGCAGCCCCGACCAACGACGCCGGTGGCGCGAGCGGATCTACTCCATCGTCGAGCAGATCAGCGCCAAAGGCTCGCTCAGCGTCGAACACGCCTGCGAGCTCGGACGCGTGAATCGCGCCGGGTTCTATCGCCGGCTCGCCGTGTCGTCGCCCGCCGAGTGCGACATGGAATTGCGTGACCGCATGCAGCGGATTTCGCTCGAGAATCGTCGTTACGGCTACCGCCGCGTGACGGCCGAGCTGCGCCGCCAAGGCTTCCTCGTCAATCACAAAAAGGTCCTGCGGATGATGCGTAAGGACAACTTGCTGGCGGTACTCAAGCGGCGCTTCGTGCTAACAACGGATTCGAACCACTTCTTACCTGTTTATCCGAATCTAGCGGCGCACCTGAATGTGGACGGCGTCGATCAGTTGTGGCAATCCGATATCACCTACATTCGCTTGCGCGAGGCGTTCGTCTACCTCGCCGTGGTGTTGGACGCCTACTCGCGACGCGTGGTCGGCTGGCGGCTGGGGACGACGCTCAAAGCTGAGCTGGCTGTAGGGGCGTTGCGCGATGCGCTCGAGCTCAGACGCCCTGCCGCGGGGTGGATGCATCATTCCGACCAAGGCGTACAGTACGCTTCGAGCGCCTATGTCGAGCTGCTGGAGCAGCACGGCGCGATCATCTCGATGAGCCGCCGCGGCAACCCCTACGACAACGCGCGGGCGGAGAGTTTCATGAAGACGTTGAAGGCGGAGGAGGTTTGGTTGCAGCGTTATCGCACGCTTGACGAGGCGCGCGCATCGATCGGCGAGTTCATTGATGAGATCTACAACCAACGCCGGCTGCATTCGGCGTTGGGATATCGTCCGCCGGCGGAGTTTGAAGCGCTGGCGCGGCCGGCGGCAACAGCAGCGAGGAATCCGAAGTATGAGTTTTGAGAGGCATAGGCAAATCTATCAATCCGATGGGCCCTGGGCGGGCAGGGAGACATCGCCGGCGTTGGAGAAGCCGGGAGCGACCTTGGCGGCCGCCCCCGGCGCTCATCGTCTTGATGAGTTTGCGGCCGGGTATTCCTTGGCGGGTTGCTCTCCAGCAGAGCCCGCTTCCGCTTCCCCGGCTAGGACCAGCGTGCGACGATACAGCGAAGAAGGCAAGCGTTTTGCGGTGAATCGTAACCTGTCCCGATTTCGACTGTCTCACGCTTGGGGTTCACTCCACTTTACTGAAAGCAAGACGATTCGTCATCTTCGAGTCGGTCCCGACCGCTTCCGCGTCTTCTTCGCCACCGAAGAGGATGTCGAGAGCGCCGAGTACCTTCGGGCCGAAGGGATGCTGGCCGGGATGACCCTGGCGTTGTCGGGCACCGAGTCTCAGACCGGAGCCGAGGCGGGGCAGGCCTGCAGCACTACCGGCGACCAGCGCTTTGCGGTGATTAAAGTTAAGATCGGCAATCCGACGACGGCGAACCCGTCTTACGCGACTACGACCCTGTCGGATTATCTGTTCGGGACCTCGGGGCAGCCCCTGAGCGAGTACTGGAACGAGGCGTCTCACGGACTCGCCTGGGCCAGCGGCGACATCTACCCGCAGGGGCCGGACGAATGGTACGACCTGACCTCGAAGAACTACTCCTGCAATTCGGCCGATGGCGGCGCCTACTACGGCTATCCAACGCTGCGCAGCGACGCGCTGGCGGCGGCCGACCCCGATGTGGATTTCAACAACGTCGAGCGAGCTCTGATCATCTTCTCCAAACCGAACGGCTTGGGCTGCTTTGCCGGCGTCGCATCAATCGGTTGCTGGCTGGGTTCGCCCGACGGATCGCCGAGCATCTCCTACGCGCTACAAGTGTTCGAGTACATGGACACGCGTAACGAAGCCGTCGAGCTGACCTCGCACGAGGGCGCGCATAATTTGTCGCTCTACCACTCGTCGTCGAAAGACTATGGCGCCGAGCCGCTGGGCGCTCCGTCAGACTCAGGCAGCACGCTTGAGTACGGCGACCGCTATTCCGCGGTCGGCTTCTGGAACAAGGGCCACTACGCTCCGCAGCACAACGCCAAGATCGGCTGGACGAGCGGCAGCGAGACCATCACGTCGAGCGTGGTCCGCACGATCCTGCCGAACAACCAGTCCGGCGGCCTGGAAGCGCTCAAGGTCAAGCGCGGAACCGAAGGCTCGCAGAATCTTTGGCTCGAGTTTCGCGCCCGTCAAGGCTTGTTCTACTCAACAATCGTCAATGATCCGAGCAACGGCGCGCTGATTCACTTGGACAATGGCACTGCGCAGTCGGTGCTCCTCGACTTCACGCCCGGGAGCAATAATTCCTGCAATTCAACCTATTGTTTGGATTTCTATGATGCGCCTCTGACGGTCGGGCAGACCTGGTCCGACCCCTATTCGAACCTGAACATCACGGTCAACTCGGCCTCAGCCGCTGGGCTCGAGGTGGCGATCGACTATGGCGTCATTCCCTGCACGGAATCTCCGGCTACGGTAAGTGTGTCGCCGGTGAGCCAGTCAGCCGAATACCCGGCCGCGGCCAGTTACTCCATTACTGTGACGAACAACGACACGTCTGCGTGCAACTCCAGCGTCTACACCTTGACGTCCGACATTCGTGACAGCAGCGGCTCGGCGGCCGTCGGTTTCACTCTCGCGTTCGATTCATCGTCGCTATCGGTCGCTCCGGGCGGATCGCAGAGCACAAACCTGACGGTGACACCGTCGAGCGCTTCGACCGTCGGCAACATCTACCAGGTCGAGGCCACAGCCGCGCGGACCGACCCGAACGAATCGACGACCGATTCCGCCGGTTTGACAGTCACGGCGCCGACAAATACCGTGTCGGTCAACGTCTCCGGCAAGGGGTCGGTAAACCTGAATCCGCCGAATCAAAGCTGGAGCTCTTCGTTCTCGCAGGACTACTCAGCATTGAGCCCGCCTGTGGTGACGCTGACGCCACCCCCAGTAACGGTCAGTGCGTACAAGCCGTAACGGGCTGTACCGCAACGGGCGGCACGACTGGGATGACCTGTGAGTTGACCGCGTCAGCTGATCATTCGATCTCCGTCCAGTTCAAGAAGAAATGCTCCACCGCCGGGGGTGGAGGCGGGGGCGGCAAAGGCGGCGGCAAGCCGCCCAAATAGTCGCCGCGGCCGCTAGCTACAACCGCGGCGTTGCGGGCTGGAACTCTAACCGAGGTCCAGCCCGTCCCCCGCAAACGAGCGCTATCCGGTTCGCCCTGAAAGACTTCAGGTGCGCCCGGGGTTTGTCTTCGGCATCAACGACGTACCACGGCGCATGCTTGATGTCGGTGTGGGTGCATATCTTGTCCTTCGCTTTCGAGTATTCGACCCATCGCGAGCGGGACTCGCGAGCCCTCTCCCACACTACCGAGGCAGCTGCGATGCATTTGGCTTGCTCGCTTGCCTCAGGAACCATGTTCGGCCAGAAGCCGACGTCGACTTTGCGTCAGACGAGTGTGTGAATGTGGCGGCGTGCAGCGGTTCCGCATCCAATTTCCCTGAGGGTCGGAAACCATTGATTTAGCGGGTGTTTGGGGCTGGGCCTGTGGTCCGAGCAGATTCGCATTCCTGTTGAGGAGTTGCAGCGCAGTTGGTTCTGGTATATTGTATATATATCAGTCATGAAGACAGCCCCGGCTCGCTCCAGCCTCGCCGATGCCGAGCGTAAGCTGCGCTCCCGCATCGCCCAGCTGGTCCACGGCCGCTGGTTGCTGCATGGCACCGTGGCGCCGCGCCAACGCGTCTGCGGCAAGCCCAACTGTCGCTGCGCCCAGGGTCAACTGCACGCCTCGCTCTATCTGGTGCGCTCGCGCCGGGGAAAGGTGCAACAGCTGTTCGTGCCGCGCAGCTGGGAGCAACGCGTGCGCCAGGCCGTAGCCGACTATCAACAGCTCGAGCGGCTGCTCGAAGAGGTCTCCGAGCGCGAGTGGAAGCGGCTCCAAGACCGCCGGGAGGAGTGACGTTCTTCGACGTCTGATCCAGTACGCGGAGAAGGGTTACGGCCTGCGCAGCCGCCTTCTCGCCGGGGTCTCGGATTCCCGCCCCAAGCCGCGCATCCCCACCCGCGCTGTCGTCGAGTCGACGCTGGCGCTGTTCTGGGCCCGGCTGGGCAGCCTGAACGCTTTGGAAACGCTCGAGGGGGCGCCGTTTTGGAAGAAATGGCTGGGCCGCAAGCTGCCCAGCGCGGACACCATTGGCCGCGTCTACAGCTCGCTCGACACGGCCGTGCTGCGGCAAGCGATTCGGCAGCTGTATGAACGCCTCAAGCGCAACAAGGCCTTGCCCGGCATCGGCGGATTAGGGGTGGCTGTGATCGACGGTCATGAGTCTCACGCCAGCTACCGCCGTTGCTGTGGAGGCTGTCTCGAGCGCCGCATTCAGCGCAGCGACGGCGAACAGCTGCAGTACTATCACCGCCAAGTGACGCTGCAGTTGCTCAGTGACGCGCCCGCCGCCTCGCCATTCAACATCCAAGGCGAACCGCTTCCGCTGTTGCTCGACGCCGAACCGCAACTCCCCGGCGAGGACGAGCTGGCCGCCGCCAAACGTTTGCTCGAACGCGTTCTAGCCGCTTACCCACGGGCGTTTGATGTTGTCTTGGCCGACGCTCTTTACGCCGCCGCGACGTTTGTGAACTTTCTGCTGGCGCACGGCAAGGACGCCGTCATCGTGCTCAAGGACGAGCGCCGCCACCTGTTTCAAGACGTTCAAGGACTGTGGCGAACCCAGCCCCCACAGGCGGGCGAGTATCGCTCACGCGATTGCCAATGGTGGGATCACGAGGGCTTATTATCGTGGCCGCAGGTCGCCCAGCCCTTGCGCGTCGTTCGTTCGGTGGAGACTTGGCGGCGGCGCTCGCAGCTTGACGGCGAGCTCCACGAGCATCAAAGCGATTGGGTTTGGCTAACGACTTTGGGGTCGCGGCAAGTTTCCACGGCGCAGCTGGTGCGCTTGGGCCATCAACGCTGGGACATCGAGAACCGCGGCTTCAACGAGTTGGTCAACGGCTGGCATGCCGACCACATCTACAAGCACGAACCCCACGCCATCGAGACGTTTCTCTTGACGACGTTTCTGGCATTCAATCTCTACCACGCTTTTGTCGCCCGCAAGCTCAAACCGTCGTTGCGGCGCGGCAAACCGCGAGTCTTTTGGGCGCGGGTGATGGCGGCGGAGCTGTATCAGGCGGCCACGGGCCCCTCGCCCTAGCACGCGAGTCGACTCCCCCGCCCACCCCGCGCCTGCCAGTAAGCGGCCCTGCCGCAAGAGCCGCCGGGGTGTCTTTGCCCTGCGATTCCCCACCTATTTCCGGGTCAGGACCGCGTGCGAATCTGCTCGTCCTTCACCCCACGCCCCTAAATTCCTCGATTCCCAACTACTTCCGCCTTCTGACTCAGCCTCGTTGCGGAATCGCTGGGCGGCGTGGAGTTAGCCCGATATCTGAAACTGATATCGTTAAGAGCTAACACTATGCTCTACGACTCCCCGAACCGACCTGGAGGTGATGAGCCTTACCAGCTAGGGCCGAGCCAGGGCCGGCTCATCTTCGGACTGGCGGTTGTTCTGCTGCTGGGCTTTGCCGCTTACGGCTGGTGGGGATCGACGCACCCGCGCTCAGAGATTCGGGTTGCTACGGACCCGAGCGGAGCAACCGTGGTCATCGACGACTGGTTTCGCGGCGAGACGCCATTTTCGCAGAAGCTGCAGCTGGGTTCCCACAAGGTTGTGATCCGCGCCGCGGGACGAGAAGAGGAAAGAGTCGTCGTGGCCTTGGGGGCGGAGCCGCACGAGATCCGCGCCAGGCTGAAGGCTCGCCAGCCGTCCTGGATTGGGGATGAGTGACGGTAGTTCTAAGGAATGCCGAGTCACAAACCTCAGTTTGATTTCGTGGAGCTGCCCATCTTGCACCATGCCTCCGAAGGCTCGCTCTACGGCCTTTGGATGATCGAGGAGTTGGCTGAGCACGGCTACAGTCTCAATGCGAGCCAGCTCCGATTCCATTGCCTACAGAGACGGGGATATCTGAGTCGCACTGACAAAGGTCGTCAACGGGAAGTTGCGCAAGTACTATCGCATCACACGAGCAGGGTGCGCCTGTCTCAAAGAGCAGAAGCGACGACTCATGGAGCTGATCAGCGAGGCTCTGACGGTGACTGAGTTGTCGCGAACGTCAGAGCGCCGACAGAACCGTGAGGAGGCTAAGCGGCGCTCAGCTTGATCAGAAGCTTCGCCCGCCCGACTACCGACGATGTACAGAATCATCTGGCAATCTGTGTGCCTGGCACTGCTGACGACTTCGGGCCTGCCGGCGCAAAGCCCGGAGCCCGAGCGCCCCCCCGGTCCTTTGACGATCCAAGCCGCAGTCGAGCTTTCCGCGCGCAACTATCCCGCGATTCGGGCTTCGGTTGCGGAGATTGCCGCGGCGGAAGGCGTCGTCGATCTCGCCAAGACAGCGTATCTGCCGCAGGCGGACCTCCGACTTGGCGTCAATCGCGCGACTCGAAACAACGTTTTCGGCATGATTTTCCCCAATGGCGTCGTCCCGAGCATCTCAGGTCCCGTGCAGGACGAGTCGACGCTCACGAGCGTTTTCGGCAGCTCGGCGGGCCTGCTGTTCTCTTATGAGCCGTTCGATTTCGGCTTGCGGCGGGCGAACGTTCGGGTAGCCGAAGCGATCCGTTCGCGAGCGGAAGCACGCCGGGCCGTGACGGAATACGAAGTGTCGCTGGCGGTTGCGGACGCTTACCTTCGGGCGGTCGCGAACGCCCGAGCCGTGGAGGCGGCCGAAGCAACGGTCGAACGTATGCAAGTGTTCAACGACGCCGTCGCGGTTCTAGTCAAGAACGAATTGCGTCCGGGCGCGGATGAGTCGCGGGCGCGGGCGGAGCTGGCGCGGGCGCGCACGGAGCTGATTCGAGCTGAGCAGGAAGCGCAAACGGCATTGGCTTCAGTGGCCCAGTGGCTGGGCTTGGCCGGTGAAACGGTGGAGATTCAACCTACGGGCCTGTTCGCGGATCCACCCGGCACGGCCCCGAATGAGGCGTCGATCGAGTCGCATCCCCTTGCCGCTGCTCAACAGGCCGAGGTGGCGATTGCACAGGCTCGACAATTAGCCTTGGAAAAGGAATGGCGTCCGACGTTTCAGGCGCAGTCGGCTGTCTACGGGCGCGGCGCGGGTGCGCGGGTCGATGGGACGTTCAAAGGTTCCGGGCATGGTCTAGCGCCCTCGGAAGGCAACTGGGCGGTCGGCTTCAACATGAACTTCGACCTTCTCGAGTTCAAGCAGAACCGGGTCAAGCGGCAGATTGAAACGCACAAGATCGAGAGCGAACAGGCTCGCAAGGATGTCGTCATGCAGGAGTTGCTCGGCGAGGTCGCTCGGGGGCGCATCGCGGTCGACGCCGCACGCAAGGTTGCCGAAAACACGCCGATCGAGGTAGAGGCTGCGCGCACGCTTGAAACCCAAGCGCAGGCGCGCTACAAGGCCGAGCTTGGGACCGTAGTCGAGGTCGCGGAGGCGCAACGGCTTCTCAGACATGCGGAAGTCGACGACGCCCTGGCGCGGTTGGGCGTCTGGCGCGCGCTCTTCGCCTTGGCGGCGGCGCAGGGCGAGATGGACGAACTACTAACGGCGGCGAGCCGCTAGGCCGAGGAGAGACGGGACCATGTGGCTTATCCATGCCGCCATGCGGCGGCCCATCACGATCTTGATGGTCATCCTCGGCGTAGCGCTGGCGTCCGCGCTCGCGCTCAACCGGATGAAGGCCGACATCTTCCCGGATCTCGCCACGCCGGTCATCTACGTCGCTCAGCCCTACGGTGGAATGGACCCGGCGCAGATGGAAGGCTATCTCGTGAACTACTACGAGTATCACTTCCTCTACATCCGCGGGATTGACCACGTCGAGTCGCGCTCGATCCAAGGCGCGGCGCTGATGAAGCTGCATTTCCACGAGGGAACGGACATGGCGACGGCCATGGCCGAGGCGGTTGCTCAGGTCAACCGCTCGCGTTCGTTCATGCCTCCGGGAACCGTGCCGCCGTTCATCATGCGCTTCGACGCGGGCAGCGTGCCGGTCGGCTACTTGGTCTTCTCTAGCGAGACCCGAAGCGTGGATGAAATCGCTGACTTGGCGCTGTTCCGCGTACGTCCTATGTTTTCGCGCCTGGAAGGCGTTTCGGCCCCACCGCCGTTTGGCGGCAGCGCTCGCAGCTTGGTGGTGCGCGTCGACCCCGACAAGCTGCGGGCTTACGGCATTTCGCCTGACGATGTTGTGCAGGCGATCTCGAAGACGAACACGATCTCGCCTTCGGGCAGCGTACGCATCGGCGACAAGAACTACCTGGCCCCGGTGAATTCGACCGTGGTGCAGGCGGTCGAGTTGAATGACGTGCCGATCAGAAGCGGGCCTGGCCCCATGGTCTACCTCCGAGATGTCGGCTATGCGGAGGACGCAGCCGACATTCTGACCAGCTACGCCTTAGTCGATGGCGCGCGCGCGGTGTATATCGCGGCAACCAAGCGCGCCAATGCATCGACGCTCGAAGTCGTACAGCTCGTGAAAGACTCGCTACCGACGTTCCGCGCCGCGATTCCCGAGGACATCAACGTCACGTTTGAGTTCGACCAGTCGTTCTACGTCTTGAACGCGATCGAAGCGCTGACGACCGAGGGCATCCTCGGAGCATTGCTTACAGGGTTGGTCATTCTGTTGGCGCTCGGCAGTTTTCGCAGCGCCATCGTGGTCGTGATGACCATCCCGCTCGCGCTGCTCTCGGCGACGGTGGCGCTTTGGGCGGCCGGCCAGTCGATCAACTTGATGACGCTCGGCGGCCTGACGCTCGCGATCGGCATTCTCGTCGACGAATCGGTCATCGCCATCGAGAACATCCATACCCATCTGGGCCGGGGCAAGCCGGTCGCCAGGGCCGTGCTCGAAGCGAGCCGCGAGGTCGTGGTGCCGCGCCTGCTGGCCATGCTCTGCGTCGTGTCCGTCTTCGCGCCGTCGTTCTTCATGGTCGGCGTGGCGCGAGCGATATTCGTGCCGTTGGCGTTGGCGGTCGCTTTCGCGGTGATCGCGTCGTACTTGTTGGCCAGCACCTTCGTGCCGATCATGGAGACCTGGCTCAACCGCGGGGCCAAGCACGTTTCCGGCGCGGAGGCGCGGACTTGGTTCTCGCCGATTCAGGACGCCTTCGGCGGGGTCTCGCGAGGACTCGTCGCACTGCGTTGGCCGATCTTCGGCCTGTATCTGCTGGGGACCGGCGCGATCTTGTACTTCGTCGGCGGCGGCTTGGGAACCGACATCTTCCCGCGCGTCGACACGAATTCGTTGCAGATGCGCGTTCGCGGCCCGTCGGGCACCCGCGTCGAGCGCACCGAGCGCATCGCGCAACAGGTGCTCGCCGCGGTAGGCGAAATCGTTGGGCCCGAAAACGTCGAAAAGTCGATCGCCTTCGTCGGCGTGCAGCCGTCGAGTTTTCCGGTCAACCTCATCTTCCTCTGGACGGGCGGGCCGCACGAGGCGGTGATGCGCATCGCGCTCAACCCGGAGTCCGGAATCCCCACGGCCCAGGTTGAAGAGGAGCTTCGCAGACGCTTGCCCGAGCTGGCCCCGGGAACACAGATCGCGTTCGAAGCGCCGGACCTCGTCAGCCAGGTTATGAGCTTTGGAGCACCGACGCCGATCGAGATTGCGGTAGCCGGCCCGAGCCTGCCCGATAGCGAGGCCTATGGCCGGCAAGTCGTCGCTGAGCTCGACAAGATCGACTATCTCCGCGACGTGCAAATCGGCGAGCTGCTCGAATATCCCTCGGTCGAGATCAACATCGATCGCGAGCGCGCAGCTCAGCTCAATGTGACGGTTGAAGACGTCGGCAAGGCGCTCGCGCCAGCTACCTGGTCGAGCCGCTTCACGACGCCGATCTACTGGGCCGACCCGAAGTCCGGCATCGCCTATCAGGTTCAAGTGGAGATTCCGCAGTCGATGATTCAGTCGCTCGAAGACGTCTCGCGGATACCCGTCAGCAACGGCGCGGCCGTGCCGACGCTCGTAGGCGACGTGGCGGAGGTGACCTTTGGCGACGCGGTTGGCGAGTACCACCGCTACAACATGCAGCGCATGGTCACTGTGACGGCCAACGTCGTCGATGAAGATTTGGGCACAGCCGCCGCGGATATTCGTGCGGCCCTGTCGGCTCTGCCGGAGCCGCCCCGCGGCGTCACGATCAACGTGCGCGGTCAGGTCGACCCGATGGAGCTGATGACGGGCAGCCTGGAGCTGGGCCTGATGCTGTCGGTCATCGCGGTCTTTCTGCTGCTTGCCGCCTACTTCCAATCCCTCCGTGTGGCGTTCGTGGTCATCATGGCGATACCGGCCGTGCTTGCCGGCGTTTCGATGGCGCTGATGCTGAGCGGCGTAACTCTCAACATCCAGTCCTTCATGGGCGCGATCATGGCGATCGGCGTCTCCGTGGCCGACTCGATCCTGCTTTGCACCTTTGCGGAAAAGTATCGCCGGGAAGGCATGACATCGGTCGACGCCGCCGTGGAGGCATCGCGCTCGAGAATGCGTCCTATCCTGATGACAAGCGTGGTGATGATCGCGGGGATGACGCCGTTGGCGCTGGGCGCGGAGCAGACCGCTCCCCTCGGCATCGCAGTGATTGGCGGCCTGGTCGCTTCGACTCTGACCGCCCTGATCGTCATCCCCGCGGTCTTCGCGATCGTGCAGAGAAACGCGTCGACCGCTTCGCCCTCCATCGATCCGGAAGACCCGGACAGTCCTCACTACGTCAACGCCCCATCGCTCGACTCTTCCGCCGCTTAACCAGAGAACCGACATGCGCAACCGCTTCTTGATTTCCTTCTTGTCGATCGCAGCCGTGGCCGCGCCCCTGCCGGCGCAAGAGACCGGCGTTGTTCGCACCGAGCTGACTCGGGTCATCGCCAAGCCGCTCGAGAAAACAACCGTGATTCCCGGCGAGCTCGAGCCTTATCAGCGAGTCGACATCCACGCCAAGGTGACTGGCTTTGTCGAGGCGATCCACGTGGACCGCGGCTCGTTCGTCAAGCAAGGTCAACTGCTCGCCGAGATGAGCGCGCCGGAGCTCGAAGCGCAGCGCGTCGAGGCTCAGGCCAAGATTCCAGCCGTGGTCGCACAACGGATCGAGGCCGAGGCGAACCTCGCCGCGGCGGAGAGCACTTATCAGCGCCTGGCTGAGGCGGCCAAGAAGCCGGGCGTGGTCGCCGGCAATGATGTGGTGCTGGCCGAGAAAGCCGTCGAAGCGGAGCGTGCGCGCATCGATTCGCTCGATAAGACTGTTGCTGCATACGAAGCCTCGGTTCGCGCGATTGAAGAGATCGAGAAGTACTTGAAAGTGACGGCTCCGTTCGTGGGCGTCATCACCGAGCGCCACGCTCATGTCGGCGCGTTGGCGGGCCCGCAAGGCGAGTCCGGGCTGCCGCTGTTCACCTTGGAGCAGATCAGTCGCCTGCGTCTGGTCGCCGCCGTTCCGGAGGCCTACAAGCAAAGCATCTCGCGCGGGAAACGAGTGCAGTTCACCGTGCCGGCATTTCCCGACGAAACCTTCTCTGGCGTGGTCGCTCGGCCCGCTTATCGAGTGGACTCGAAGACCCGCACAATGCCCGTGGAAGTGGACGTGACAAACTCGGGGAGCAAGCTTACGCCCGGAATGTACGCTGAGGTGGCATGGCCGGTGCGACGCGCCGGCGAAAGTCTTTTCGTGCCGCCCACTGCCATCAAGGCGACGACCGAGCGAATCTTCGTCATTCGCGTCAACAACAACAAGGCGGAGTGGGTCGACGTGAGGCGCGGGATGAACGAAGGCAATCTGGTGGAAGTCTACGGCCGCGTACGAGCCGGAGACCAGATCGTTCTGCGCGCAACCGACGAGATCAGGCCCGATACAAGAGTCCAATCACTCCCGTAGCAGTCAGCGAGCAGCGCGGATGACGCCTCCACGCTCCCTGCTCCGCTCGACCAGATCGAGGATCCCATGGCCGCCACAATGAACCCCTCGTCATCCACTCCAATGTGCAGCTTGCGCCAGTCCCGGCGGTTCTTTGAAGCCTTGTATTTGTGCGCGTTCCATTCGCCCGAGCCCAGGATCTTGAGCCCCGTGGAATCGACGATCAGGTGGATCGGACCGTCGTGGGCCCCGCCAAGCGGCGGCAATCGACGACTCGCGGCCCCTTCATGCCGATTGCCCTGCCAAATCCTACCACGCGAAGCGTCTGCCGCAAGGCTTCGTTCAAATCGCGATCGCACAATCAGTCCGCGGTTCTGAGGCCCTGGACAGGGCGAGAGAGCGGCGCTCAGACCTTCCGGCGCGGTCGAGGCGACAGAGAACGGGGCGGCAAGAGCGTGCGCTATCCGAACTGCTCCGTGGCTTCAGCGACTGCGGCCGCCGCTTTTTGCAGGTCCTCTGGAGTCATCGCCGGCGTGACCTCGATGTCGGCGTTCATCGCCAGAAACCAGGGCTCAGCGATCTTGGGTAGCTCCGACGGGTCATCCATGTTGATGAAAAACAACCCGGTGCGTTTGCCGCCCTGGGCGACGAAGTAGGCCGCCTCGGGCTTTTGCTGTTCGAGAATCTTCGAAACGACAGAAAAACCGTCCTTGGCTGCAGCGTTGCCGGCCTCTACAGGCATCGTAACTTTGACGAGAAATCGCACGGTGGCGTCCTCCTGACAAATGGGATCGCCCGGACGATTGCACAGCGGCCTGGCACAACGGTTACAAGGGCTAGCCTTTTTTTGGACGAAGATGTTGGGAAATCCCCTTCGTTGAGTTTCCGACCACTCGGAGCCGACTAGCCTGCTCAGCGGTAGCATTTTCTATCTTGATCAGGTCCACGCTCGGGCGCCACACGATCCTGAACGTGATCGCCTCAAGGTGGACCATCACTTTATCGACTCCTGAGAGAGTGAGCTTTCGCCGACCGGAAGCATGCTACGCGCGGGTTTTGAAACAGACGAAAGCCGCGGTGCGCTACAGTCCGATATCGGCTCGGGTCTTTCACTCGATAATGGCGGGCGAACCGATTCCATGAAGGAGGTTTGACGGCGCTATGGATGTCACCGTTATCGTCATCGTCGCGTATCTGGGCTTGATCACCCTCGTGGGGAGCTTGCTCGCGCGCAAGACCTCGGGTTCGCGCGACTGGGCCGTCGCCGGCGGCGGGATGAGCACGATCATGATCGCCGCCGGAGTGGCAGGAACCCGGATTGGCGGTGCGGGCACCTATGGCGTCGCGGGAAACGTGATGACCGGCGGCGTTTGGAATATGTGGTGGTACGGCATCACGACCTTTTTCGCGATGGCCCTGGTTGGCTTCTTCTTCGCCGTGCCGTACCGCCGGTTACGTCTGCAGACCGTGGGCGAGGCCTTCACGATCCGCTTTAAGACGCGGCGTAACCAGGTCCTCACGAGCCTGTGCGTTCAAACTGAATACTTCATCGTAAATATTGTCGAAGCTTATGTCATTGCCGTCATCCTGCGGGGACTCTTCGGTCTGGATATGGTCTTTGGCGTCTGGATCGCCGCGTTCATCCTCATCACCTACATCGCCTTCGGAGGTCTTTGGGGCGCCGCAGTCACCAACCTCGTCCATTGCATTGTCATCGTCTTTGGTTTGTTGGCGGTAGGGTTGATGGGCATCAATGACGCGGGGGGTTGGGCCAGCGTCACCGAGCAGGTGAATACGCAACTTGCTGGGGCGGACAGGGACAGCGGGGCCTGGTGGGCGATCGCCGGAGCGGGCTGGGGCGCGGTGCTGGGCATGTTCTTTTCGGTGTCGGTGCACACTCCGGCGGCGTCCATCTACACGAATTACTCGACCGCTGCGCGCGCCGAGAAAGACCTCCTGCCCGGATTCCTTCTGGCCGGCCTTATCGCAGCCTTGATGCCGGTTCTGGCCGGACTGATCGGGATTCTCACAATCGCGAAGTATGGCGTCAGTCCGGGTACGGCAGGGTACACGAACTTGACGAAGCTAGCGATGGACATCAACCCGGTGGTCGGCGGCCTCGCTTTGGCGGCGGTGCTGGCTGCGGTCATTTCCTCGGGCGGTCCGATCTTGCTCTCGAGTGCAACGATGTTCGTGCGGGATTGGCTTCCGTTTACCCGGAGCTACTCGTCGGAGAAGAAGCTGCTGGCGTATCGCATCACGACTCTCGGCTACGGGCTGATAGCGGCTTTGTTCGCCTGGATCGTTTCGTTGCAACCGAACGTTTCCGTTCTGGACATGATTTTGTTCGGTTTCGCGATGGTGGTGCCGCCTGCCGTCGCCATCGGGTACATCCTGTATTGGAAGCGAACGACGGACGCCGGGGCCTTCTGGGGGATGATGACCGGATATGCGGGCGGGCTGATTTGGTTCGCGCTGATTAAGTGGGCGTTGGCCGTGGAGTTCGCCGCGCCCGAAGGTTCGTCGGCGCTCCGAAGACTGTTCCATTACTGCTTCACACACAACGGTGAAGGCATAGACCCCTCCTATCCCACGATGTTTATTCCCTTTATCGTCGTTCCCCTCGTCTCACTATTCACCGAGGAGACCCAAGAAGGCCGAGACGATTTCTATGCGATCGTCTCGGGCGAAAAGGAGTCCGCGCCTGAGCCCTTGGAGGCCTGACGCGGGGTGTTGCACACGCCTAAATGCCTGCTCGGCATATTCGAGTACCACAGGGCTATGGGGCCAAGGAACTTTCAGAGCGCACCGGGATTTGGTTGGGCAGCCGGTGCGTGACTCGTACCGAATTACAACACGCGTCCGGCCTACTCGCCTTCTGAGCGATGCCCAGCAGGCGCCGGTTCAAATCAACGTTGAACCGGCGCCAAGAGTCTAGCAACCGCGAACAGGACTAACACCCATTGCAGCAATGACTTGACGGCGTTTCGCCGGAAACTGTTGGAAATATATCTGAGTGTTGTATCGCAGGCGACCCGACAGAAAGAGGACTCGCGGGGAGAGCTAAACGCTTGCGATACAACGATATGAAGGAAGCCACCCCACTTTGGCAGGCCAATTGCTCTTGAGACGGGATTTGTATGATCTACCGTCTATTCCCCTCAATGCGACTTGCGGGGCTCAACTCTAGCGGCGGCATTACATCGACGACTCGCGGCCCCTTCATTGCGATTGGCCTGCCAAATCCTGCCACGCGCAGCGTCTGCCGCCAGGCTTCGTTCATATCGCAATCGCACTCAGTTCCATCAACTTGACGGCGCCCTTGTCCGAATAGCCGACTCCATGTCGCTTTGTCGCAGCACGCGATCGACTGTCACACGCGGAAACCGCCCGGCCAGCACGCCCAAGCTGATGTAGTCGGTAATCCGTGAGCCCGCGGGAAGCTCCGCCAATGTCCGTGCCATACCGCACCCTCCTCCTCTCGTTGAGAACAGGATAGCGCATAAATGTTCTTAAGTCGACAGTATTGGAGCTAGGTGCAGCGTTTGTTCGGGAAGATAGGCGCGGTAAGTCTTGACCATACAACACTAGTGTCCGGCTACGGTCTGGGGCGTGGCTGACAAGTCACTTGGAATGAGTGGAGTGAGTGTGATTTCGGGATTTATCGATTTGAATTCCGCGTACTGATTTTGGCGCGTCGAGAGCCTCTGGCAGGTTGTGAACAATGAGGCATGAACCTTGGCCGGACCGTCTTCGCACAGTTGATGGATGAGCTCCCGAGCTACGAATTCCGTAAATGCGTAGCTCGCTATGGCGGCGATCACAAATTGCGCGGCTTTTCTTGCTGGGATCAGTTTCTTTGTCTGTCGTTCGCCCAGCTGACCTACCGCGAAAGCCTGCGCGACATCCAAGCCTGCCTGCGTTCGGTGCAGCCCAAGCTCTACCACATGGGTTTTCGCGGCAAGGTTTCGCGCTCCACTCTCGCCGATGCCAACGAGTCGCACGACTGGCGGATCTACGCTGACTTCGCCCAGATCTTGATTCGCATCGCGCGGCCCTTGTACGCCCGCGATCCGATCGGCGTGGATCTCGATCAAAGTCTCTACGCGCTGGACTCGACCACCATCGACCTGTGCCTGTCGCTGTTCCCCTGGGCCAAGTTTCGCCCGGCACAAGGCCGCCGTGAAGATGCACACGCTGCTCGACCTCCATGGCAATATCCCAACGTTTATCCGCATTACTGACGGCAAAACGCACGACGTCAACATCCTCGACGAAATCGCGCCCGAGCCCGGCGCCTTCTACGTCATGGACCGCGCCTACGTCGATTTCGAGCGCCTCTTCGCGTTCACCCTCTGCTCGTCGTTCTTTGTCGTGCGGACGAAGAAGAACATTTTGCTGCAACGCCGCTACTCTCATCGGGTCGACAAGTCCACGGGCGTGCGCTCGGATCAGACCGTCATCCTGACAGCCAGCGCCTCGGCGAAAGCCTATCCGGACGCGTTGCGGCGAGTCAGCTACGTCGACGCCGAGACCAACAAGCGTCTGAAGTTTTTGACCAACAACTTTGCGCTCCCGGCAGTGACCATCGCCCAGATCTACAAGTCGCGTTGGCAGGTCGAATTGTTCTTCAAGTGGATCAAGCAGCACCTGAGGATCAAGAAGTTCTACGGCACTTCCGAGAACGCCGTGAAGACGCAGATCTGGATCGCCGTCTCGTTTTACGTACTGGTGGCGATCGTGCGCAAGAGGTTGGGCCTGGAGGCGAGTCTCTACCAAATCCTACAGATTCTCAGCGTGACCCTTTTCGAGAAAACGCCCATTTTACAGGCCTTCGGCGATCCCGAGTCCCAAGAAAAATCAGACCCAATTTATAACCAGTTGAATCTATGGGACTTATAGCCGGACACTAGTGACCATACAATACTAGTATATCGTTTCACTAAAACATATCCTCTCTAGGCGACCTCAAGCGCCTCGAACTTCCTCCAGCGGTGAACCACCGGAGCCGCGTTGATCTCCGCGATCCCCTGCAGAATTCGTTCCCGCAGCTCCTCCCACGACGCGACTCGGATACGCTTCAAGAACGTGCGCGCCATCTTGCCAAACAGCGTCTCGACTATGTTGAGCCAGGACCCGTGGGTCGGCGTGTGCACGTATTTGAAGCGGTTCGGACGCGTCGCCAAGTAGGCTTTCGTCTCCTTCGATATGTGGGCGGAGTGATTGTCCAAGATCAATCGGATCGTGCATTGGTCCGGGTAGAATTGGTCCAAATCCTTGAGCAGCAAGATGAATTCCCGGCTGCGGTGACGCCGCTCCACCCGCGCCGTTACCCGGCCGGAGTGCAAGTCCAGCGCCGCCAAAATCGAGCACGTTCCCAGCCGTTTGTACTCGTAGTCGCGAGCCACACAGGGATGCCGCTCAGGCTTCGGCGGCAGGTCCGGCGCGACGTTGGCGATCGCTTGCACGCCGGGCTTTTCGTCGACCGAAACCGTGATCACGCCCGGCGATAGGCCGTCGCGAAGGCTTTCATTCTGAAAGGCCACTTCGCGGTAGACCAGCAACACTTGCCGCATCTTGGACTCAAAATCGGGATCGCGACGCTCGAGGTAGTACTTCACCTTCTCCGGATGCAGAGGTTGCTCGGCCAGAATACGATGTACGGTCGCCTTAGCCGCTTGGGCCAGGGCCGGATAGCCCGCTTCCACGGCATGCCGGCGCACGTGTAGAGCGAGCGCGCTGCGGGTCCACAGCTCGGCGGCGTAACCGAGTTGGGTGGGTTTGCTGCAGGCCAAATGCACCACCCAGGCCTTGGCATCGGCGGTGATGCCGGGCGGCCGGGGACGATGATAGGCATCCTTGAGCGCTGCTTCCACGCCTATGGCGAGGGCTCGGTTGATCCATTTGCCGACGCTTTTGCGCGTCATCTTGACCTCTCGCATAATCTCGGCGATCGTCTCGCCGGAATGATAACGCCACAGAATCTCAGCCCGCTGCACCTCCCTAACCGGAGCCGTCCGCGAAGCACGCAGGCGCTGAAGATGTTGCACCTCTTGGGGCGCGAGAACGAGTTTGAGACGCTTTGATTTTCCCGGCATGCGTCCAGCCTAGCAGGAAACGTTACGGGACAGATATGTTTTATTGAAACGCTATACTAGTGTCCGGGGAAAATCTGGGGGCTGGGTGATAAGTCACGGGGGATCAATAAGATGGGGGGCGCTGCGGGCGGGAACGATTTGAACTGCGGGAGACGGAGATAGCGCCTGGGAAGGCGGCGTCGGGAGGGGGACAATGGTGCATGAATACCGGCCGCACCGTCTTCTCTCAATTGATCGAGCAGCTGCCCCAGCGAGAGTTCCAGAAGTGTGTGGCGCGCCATTGCGGCTCCTCCTATCTGAAGAGTTTCTCCTGCTGGGACCAGTTCCTGTCGATGGCGTTCGCCCAGCTGACCTACCGCGAAAGCCTGCGCGATATCGAGGCCTGCCTGCGTTCCATGCGCGGCAAGCTCTACCACATGGGATTCCGCAGTCGAGTGGCGCGCTCCACACTGGCCGACGCCAACGAGTCCCGCGACTGGCGCATCTACGCTGATTTCGCGCAGGTCTTGATTCGCATCGCGCGGCCCCTGTACGCCCGCGATCCGATCGGCGTGGATCTGGATCAAAGTCTCTACGCGCTGGACTCGACCACCATCGACGGGTGCCTCGCGCTGTTCCCCTGGGCCAAGTTCCGCAAGCACAAGGCTGCCGTCAAAATGCACACGCTGTTGGAGCTACACGGCAACATCCCCACGTTTATCCGCATTACCGACGGCAAAGTGCACGACGTCAACATCCTCGACGAGTTCGGTCCCGAGCCCGGCGCCTTCTACGTCATGGATCGCGCCTACGTGGATTTCGAGCGCCTCTTCGTGTTCACTCTTTGCTCGTCATTCTTTGTCGTGCGCACGAAGAAGAACCTCTTGCTGCAGAGGCGCTACTCGCACGCGGTGGACAAGTCCACGGGCGTGCGCTCGGATCAGACCGTCATCCTAACGGCCATCAAATCGGCCAAAGCCTATCCCGACCCGTTGCGGCGAGTGAGTTACTTCGACGCCCAGACGAACAAACGGCTGCAGTTCCTAACCAACAACTTCGCGCTCCCGGCGCTGACCATTGCCGAGATCTACCGTTCGCGCTGGCAGGTGGAGTTGTTCTTCAAGTGGATCAAGCAGCACCTGCGGATCAAGAAGTTCTACGGCGCCTCCGAGAACGCCGTGAAGACTCAAATCTGGATCGCCGTCTCGATTTACGTGCTGGTTGCGATTGTGCGCAAGAGGCTGGACCTGGAGGCGAGCCTCTACCAAATTCTACAGATTCTCAGCGTCACCCTTTTCGAGAAAACGCCCATTTTACGGGCCTTGCAGCCGCCCGACTCCCACCAGAACTTACTCGATGACCCTAACCAGCTGATTCTATTCGACTTCTAACCGGACAGTAGTGATCATACAACATTATAGCTCGGTTGTGTTTGCGAATCCAAGGCCTCGGAGATAATACTCGGACAGACTCCTACTACTACTGTGTTATAAATTAGGCGCGCCACAAGACAAGCAGCGCTCGCTCCGGCGCAGCAGCTCGTGAACGAGATAGCGCCGCACCGTCGTGATCGAGTGCGGGTTGTGCCGCTCGGATCGGAGCGGGCGCCCCGCGTCGACGGATTCCCGCACGCGGTCGGGGGAGGCGTATTCGTATTTGCGATGCTCGTAGCGAGGGGGGAAAACGGCTCCGTTCCGCGACCAAAAAGCCGTATGCGGCGGTACACAAGGTGGCGTGATGGTGAAATCCCCGCCAGCCGCGCCCTTCGTAATCTCCCAGCCCCAGCTCTTGTTTGAGCTCTTGATAGTCGCGCTCGATGATCCAGCGATGCTTGGCCAGCTCAACCAGCTGCTTCAGCTTCGTCGACTCGTCAAGGTTCGCTAGCCAGTACTTGGTCGGCTCGGCTTGGTCGTCCGGCCATTCGATCAGCAGCCACTGCTCGGGGTGCGGCTCGCTGCGTTTGATGTCGCGATGCGCCACCCGAACACGCACGGCCGCAAAGCGTGAGCGTAGCGGTTGCGTCTTCGTCCCGGCCCGCCAGGTGAGGTTGCGGTAGGCTTTCCGCGGCAGTTCCAACGCCAACTCGCGCACCGCTACGGGCTGCTGCTGGGGGCTGCGCCGCAAGAGTTTAGGCGGACGCCCCTTCCCTGAGTAGGGCCTGGCCGGCAGGGGTTCTTGGCCCGGCTTCCAAACCGTGGTCGTCGCTTGGATGTTGACGACGTAGCGCAATCCCAGTTCCTCGACTTCGCCGCGAAACTCGCTGTCGTTGCCGTAGGCGTCGTCGGCCAACACCACTCCCGGCTCGACTCCGTCGGCGAGAGCTTGGCGGATCTGATCGAGCGAGATGCGTGGCTTGGTCTGAAAGCGGATCTGCTCGGGCACGCCGGCTTGTTCGCGCCGTGCATCGTCGTTGGCCCAAGACTCAGGCAGATACAGCCGCCACGCGATCGGCAACGAGGCCTGTGCGGTCGAGACCGAGAGCGAGACCGCCACCTGGCAGTTTTCCTGCTTGCCCAGCTGTCCGGGGTACTGCCGCGCCACGCCAACCGAATGCTTGCCCTTCTTGGGGAACCCGGTGTCGTCGACGACCCAGGCCTTGATGGCGGCTTTCCTCTTCATCAAAGGCAACACGTAGCTGCGCACTTGCTCGAGCAGGGCGGAGTCGCTCCAGGGCGAATGGGCAACGATGTGGTGCAGCGACTGATGTCTTTGGCGAACGTTATCCGGGGCTAGCCCTGCGGCCATGGGCTCGACGCTCTTGCGCGGCAGTTCCAGCATCAACCCGCGGCAGTAGTCTTTCAGCGGGACGTTGCGATCAGCGTGTTTCGCGGCGCGCGCCAGGCTTTCGAGATAGGCCGCGAGACGTTTGAGTTGTTGTTTGCCCGGCGCCCCAGGCTTGGTTGACACATTTCTAGTGTATCATGTTTTATAACATAGTAGTACTAGCGAACTGCTCAGAGAGGGAGGCTTCTCACGCAAGGCGGATGTTTCCACCGCAAAGTGTGGGGTGTGGACCGTGTGCCGCCCTATGCGGACCGGCTTCCTCACTTCAAGCTGGCTTCGGATAAACTAGGCCAATGCTCGCCCCCGTAGCCTGTTCAGCGGCAAAGTCTAGGCGCTAAGGGCTCGTAACAAAATAACCTATGCAAAATCTCAGCTCCGCCTGGGATGGAGCGTGTAGTTCCAATCTCCGTGGAACTTGTCACGGCGCAGATCAATCTGCGCCACTTCGCGATCCGATACCTTGACGCCCCGAGGGTAGCTGGCGGTATCTAACTCCGAGTGCACCGTGAGACCCGCCGCGGTCGTCGTGCCGGCGATGAGCTGGACGATCACCTCATGACTGATCAGCGGCTTGCCACGCCAGTTCTGGCTGATAAAGGAAAATAAACGGTGCTCGATCTTGTTCCACTTGCTGGTTCCCGGAGGCAGGTGACTCACCGCGATTCGTAAGCCAGTTTCGTCGGCCAACTTCTGCAGCTCCAACTTCCAAAGCCGCACGCGCGCCCCGTTGCTGCCGCCCGCATCCGCCGTAATCAGCAGTCGCGTGGCCCGCGGATACGCCGCCCGCCCCATCGAGCTCCACCAGCGCCGGATGCTCTGGACCGCGAACGCCGCCGTATCGTGATCCGCGCCCACGCTCACCCAGCCGGTGTTGCGGGCGATATCGTAGATCCCGTAGGGATTGGCTCGCCCCAGTTCCGCAATGATAAAGTCGTGCACGCGCACCTTCTCCGGATCGCCCCGCGGACGCAATTCCCGCCCATTATTATTGAAGTTTCCCACCAATTCTTTCTTCTTGGCGTCCACCGAAATGACGGGTAGATGCTGCTGGAGTTGGCGTTTGATTCGACGATTGAGGTACTCGAACTGGGCATTGCGGTCCGGGTGCTTGGTTCCCTCCATGGTCTTGCTGTTGGCCTGCAGGCTGTATCCCAGATCATGCAGCATTCGGCCCACCATCGAGTGGCTGGTTTGATGTCCCATTCCCCGCAGTTCTTCGGCCAACTTCCTTAAGCTCTTGCAGGTCCAACGCAACGGTGATTCCGGATCACCGCGAGTGACCGGCTCGACCAACCGCTCCAGATCCCGCGCGAGCGCAGGATCCCCAGCCGCCGTTTTCTTGCGTCCCCCGCCGGGACGGCGAATGCGACCAGGCGGGCGGACGCCGGTCTCGCTCAGTTCGGCCATGCCCTGGCGAATGACTTGCCGCGAAACGCCAGTCGCCCGAGAGACCGCCGAGATGCCGCCGCGCCCGATCGCCGCACTCTCGGACGCCGCCACCAGCCGCCGGGAACGCTCATCGAGAACTGGGCGAACTGCCGCAAAACGCCGTGTGATTGCAGCGAGGTCTAGCATCCTCTCCAGGACAGGCCAAAACATTCATATATGACAATGTTATTTTGTTACGAGCCCTTAGTGTCTTCGGCCTTCCACACATCGCCCATGCCTGCCCCCGGAGCCGAGCTTCTCAAGAATCGTGTAGTGGCTGATGACGGAGCCGATCACGTCGCTGAGAGTGTACCGCCGAGTGCTCCGAGCGGCTCAGAACGCTGGATCACTCAAGCAAGGGCGATATGAACGAAGCCTGGCGGCAGACGCTGCGCGTGGCAGGATTTGGCAGGCCAATCGCAATGAAGGGGCCGCGAGTCGTCGATGTAATGCCGCCGCTAGAGTTGAGCCCCGCAAGTCGCATCGAGGGGAATAGACGGTAGATCATACAAATCCCGTCTTGAGAGCAATTGGCCTGCCAAAGTGGGGTGGCTTCCTTCATATCGTTGTATCGCAAGCGTTTAGCTCTCCCCGCGAGTCCTCTTTCTGTCGGGTCGCCTGCGATACAACACTCAGATATCCCAACACTAACCGAGCAGATCGACCATAAGCCCTGTGGGCTCTGCGCGTTAGGCTACTCCCGGTCGCGGAACTCTTCATGCCAATTCTGCACGACGTGGAGTGTAGGTCCCCCTCCCTCAGTGATCGTATCCACTAGCACGAACTTCTTACCGTCTGGGGCGACATCGTAGGACTGAATCGCGTTTCCTTGCACAAGGCTCGGATCCCGGAATAGTCGCTCGGTCGAAATCACCGTGAACCCGGCCGCGACCGACACACTTGCGGAATACAGTGCGTCGCTCTCCACGTAGAAGAGTTCCTCGCCCACCCAGCGAGGCTGAGCCCCGCCGTTTTCTGAAACCTTCCACTTTCCCGGTCCAGAGGGAAAAGGCTTCACGTACACTTCATCGCGACCTGACTCGTTCGACACGAAGGCCACATAGCTTGCATCCGGCGAAAAGACTGCGATTCGGTCAACGAACTCGGACTGGAAATAGGGGCGGGCCTCCCATTCCCCGCCGTCGCCTTGCTCTAGATACCAATAGTTACTGCCTACCTCCCCAGCGATAGCTTCGCGAACGATCATGTAGCGTCCATTTTGGGACCAGTCGTCGACTGTGTGTAGGCCGCTCAGAGCACTGGACAGTTTCTTCGCCTGACTAGTCCCTGTTACCGACTTCACATATGCCTTTTGATAGCCCTCGCGGAGGGAGCTAAATGCTAACTCTTGTCCGTCGGGAGACCAAACCGGCCACCGATCAATGGCCTCCGAGAAAGTAAATCGGGTCTTGATCGGCCTCCCAGTTTCGTGTATCCAGATGTCTGTTTCGCCGGTTTCGGCGCCGCTCACCGCAACGCTGCGGCCGTCAGGTGAAAGCCTCGGCCTCGACATCCTCTGCTGCGGTTGACCGATCTCGCTCAATCGCTGTCCGTCGCGATCGACCCAGACAAGCTGCCGGGAATTGTCTCCCAGACTGAGGTAGACGAGAACGCCGTCGTCCGAGATGCTCGGAAAGACGCCGTTCTGCCGAAGTACGAAGGGCTCCTCGCTTACGGGGTTGTCACCGGTTGCTGCTGCGGCGGCGAGCAACTGCCAGCCCGAATTGAGGTCGAAGCGGTCAAGAATCCACCTGCCGGCGGGATCGTAGTCGTGGCGAGTCCCGGCGGTAAGCTCTACGAGGTCTCCGGTGTCAAGATCGGCAAGGAGCAGCTCTCCCCCGCCGTCCAATGAATCGTAGACATTGAACGACAGCAACCGAGGGGCCGCCGAACCGTACGGGAAGCGCGGATGAGTGAGCCAATGCCTGATCTCGAACGAGTCACGCTGAAGGATTTCCTTCGGCTCGCCGCCCGTCGCTGGAACTCGGTATAGCCTCGACGGAGCGCCATTGCTGTAGATGATCCACCCGCCGTCCGGACTCCAGCAACCCCCGTAGTAGGTCGAAGGGTGCGTGGAGGCTACTGTTTGAATCGCCCCTCCTACGACCGCCGCCCTGAGCAGGCCTCGCTCCGAATTGAAGGCTAGGTGTGCGCTGTCGGGCGACCAAAATGGCGCGACCACGGCATCTCCCGCTTCTTCGACGAGACGGCTCGTCGCGGAGCGCAGGTCGTGAATCCAGAGTGCACCGCCTGGTTCGGTGCCGTTCGAGGCCGGGTCCTGGATCCGATCACCGACAATGTATGCGATGTACCGGCCGTCAGGTGAAATCACGGGATGGTGAACCTGCTGGTCAAAGTCGATAGTAAAGTGTCGGACGGGCAGCTCCGCTGCTTCTCTCTGCCATAGGTACGTCGAAAACCCCGCCAGCAAGACGCAAAGTCCAGCTAAGGCGTAAAAGGCGGGCCAACGAGGGCCTGGCGAGCCAGCGGGGGGAGAGGCAACACCGGTCCTCACAACAGAAGGCGCGGAACCGGATTCGAGCTGCCGCGCGATCGCACGTAAATCCACTAGTAATTCGTCCGCGTGCTGGTATCGGTCCACCGCCGACTTGGCCAAGCACTTGCCGACCAAAGCCTCGATCGGAACTGGGACTCCGGTTCTCAGCCCTGTGATCGGCTCCGGCTCTTCATTGAGGATGGAGTACATCACGGCCTTGTCGTAGTCGCCCTTGAACGGTCTTTGGCTGGTGATCATCTCGTAGATGACCACCCCTAAAGCCCAGATGTCTGTGCGGTGATCGGTCCCAGAACCCTCGGTCTGCTCGGGGCTCATGTAGAACGTCGTGCCCATGGTCTGATCGGGTCTGGTTAGCAGACTGGCCTGGGTGAGTTGCGCCAACCCGAAGTCCATGATCGTGACCTGACCGTCGTCGGCGATCATGATGTTCTGAGGCTTGATGTCGCGGTGGACAATGCCCTTCTTGTAGGCGGCTTCCAGGCCCTTGGCGACTTGTTGGGCGATGTCGAGGGCTTGTTCGATCTTCAGCGGGCCTTCGGCGATTGTGCTATCGAGGGATTTCCCTTCGATGAATTCCATCGCGATGAAGGTCTTGCCATCGGCTTCGTCGATCTCGTGGACGGTGCAAACATTGGAGTGCGATAGGGCTGCGGAGGCCTTCGCCTCGCGTTCAAAGCGTTTACGAACCTCGGCATCGCCCAGCAAGTGGGTGGGGAGAAACTTCAGCGCGACTGGCCGGTCGAGGCGGGTGTCCTCGGCTTTATAGACGACACCCATACCGCCCTCGCCGAGCTTGTCGAGGATCTTGTAGTGGCTGATGGTCTGCCCCGTCAAGATGGTGGAATTGTACCGCCCTCCCCGGCGAGGTGTATGCTCTATCGAAAATGGACATCGCCACCGGGCATGCCTGCAGCGGCTGGAGGACACGAACATGGAAATCAGCTTCAAATGCAAAAAGTGCCGGAAGGAGTTCTCGTGCGAGATGGGAAAGATAAGCGTCACCGAGGAGACCTTTCGTCCCGACTTCGAGAAGCCGATCATTTGCCCCCGTTGCGGACACAGGAGCATGGATGAAGTGCTCCTGACCGAACTCGGCCAGAGCCAGATGACTCAAGCCACCATGGATCTCTGACTAGCAGACGTGGGTACTTCTCGTGCCAGAATAGAGAACTCCGTGCTGCCAGATTGGTATCAGCGCAAGCCGCGCAAGCGCATCAGCCCGACAGACAAGGTTTCACTGAAGCTGACGGATCGCCAACGCAAACTGATCATCGAGCATACCTTCGCACCGGACTATCTGACCGACGGCATACGCCTGGGCCGGTGGCAGTTGGCGGCAAGCGCCCCCCGGTGGCGTTCACGCTCGATGAGTGGGAAGAGCTTCACGGCTACGTCGCCGCCGAGGCGAACCACTGCGATGACAGGAAACTGGAACGAGAGCTGTATCGGGTCTGCGACCTCGTTCAAGAGATCCTCGATACGTACACAGATCAGGACTGATGTGACGCCGATGCACCGTTGACAGCCGAGCGCGCGCCTGTGAGTCGACGTAAGGACATAGCCCAACAGTGGCCGGATTCCAGTCCTCACTTCCTCGATTCCCCAATCGCGGAAGCGGGCAGTTTAGCACTCCGTGGATGTCCGAATTGCTTCCACGGTTGGTCGTTCTTGAGCGTCTCTTACAGAAGAACACCTCATGCACGCCCTGCTGCTCGATATTCGGACATCCGTCCGCCGGCGGACCCGTCGATCGTCGCTTCGCCGATCCGCGGAATCTCCGACGGTGCCAGTGCTAGCGCCATTGGCAGGAGCCAACTGGCCAGGGCGAGACCGCCCACGCCGCCCGCTGCCGACAACAAGACGCTCTCCGTTAGCGCTAGGCGAACTAGGCTAGAGGACGAAGCGCCAATAGCCTTTCGAGTGGCGAATTCGCTCATTCGCCGGTCGAAGCGGACCAATAATAGTTGAGCCAGGTTCGCGCACGCAATCGCCAGGACGATGCCGACAGCCACCATGAGGAGCTTCAGCGCAGAGGCTGAATCGCCGACGATCTCTTCCTTGAGGGAGCGCACGCCCAACATGCGACCCTCGTTGCTCCACCCGTCGAACTGAGAGTCGCTCGCAATGGCGTTAAGTTCGCACCGCGCATCCTGGATACTCACTCCCGGCGCCAGCCTAGCGACCAACTCGTGGCCGATCTCGAGTTCCAACTGCCGAACCTGCTCGCTACCGTAGGGCGTCCAGAAGGCTGTGCGGGTTCCCAGATAGCTGCGAAACTCGGGAGGCATGATGCCGACGACGGCGTATGGTGTGTCACGGACGTACAACGTTCTCCCGATCACTTCAGAATCACCGCGCAGGCGGTCCTGCCAAAAGTCGAACGCGATCACCATCACCGCTGGGGCCCCCGGGGCTTCTTCCTCCGGATGAAACCCGCGCCCCGCCAGTGGCGGGATCTCCCCATCAGCTCAATGAAGTTAGGAGAGACACGTTGGCCACGGATTTCGACAAGGCCGTCACTTGTGCGCAACGGCCCCCCCACGATGTTGTGGATCGAGACCGCTTCGATTGCTCTCGATCGGCCTCGAAGCGCCTCCACCAGAGAGATTGGCACACGCATTCCTGCGCGCTCGCCTTCTTGCCCAGAGATTGTCACGAGTTGATCCGGATTCTCGTAGGGAAGCGCCTGCAGGAGCACCGCATCCAGCAGGCTGAAGAGCAATGTATTCGCGCCGATCCCCAACGTCAAGATGAGGACCGCGAGTCCAGTGAACCGGGGTGTTCGGGCCAGGCCGTGGCGTTGACGACAGTCTTGATCGCCCTCACAAGCTGCACGGTCTCGCTTGCGCCGTCGCTGCGGCTGTCACGGCTTTCGCCCGTGGAGGAAATGAAGCGCAATGCGGCGGGCTCTTCTCCGCAGACATCTCGCTTCCGTTCTGCGCTTGTTGTCGGCCAGATCGCGTCGTCGGTTGTCCTGTGTGTCTTGGCGGGGCTGATCGGACAAAGCTTTCTCAAGTTGCTTCCTTCCGATCCAGGTTTTGAGTCCGAGTCGCGGACGGTTCAGTATTTGAGCCTCCCGCCAAGCCTCTATCTCGAAACAGGAGACCGCGTCCGAAGGTGGGAAGAGCTGTCTAGGCGCATCGAAACGCTTCCGGGAGTTACGTCAGTGGCGGTGGGAACGAATGTTCCTTTCGGCGGCGATGATGGGTTTCGCTCGGTGAGCGCCTCCGAGAATGGAGGCAGCAGACAGGCCCAGACGCAAATTACGGCGGATCTGCGCGCGATCTCGCCGAACTTCTTTCAGCTCCTGCAGATACCTTTGGTGCGCGGCAGGGCCTTCACGTCAAGGGATCGACTCGATACACCCGGAGTCGCCATCGTGAACCAAACCCTGGCCCGTAAGCTCGCCCCTGAGGGCGACGTTCTCGGACGGTCAATACAAGTGCGGGGGTGGGCCGCTCTGCCGCAGTATCAGATTGTCGGCGTGGTCGCGGACGCGAGATCAAGCGGGACTAGCGCGGACGTCTGGGATGAGCTCTACATTCCGCATGGACAGAGCAAGGCGTACTTCGGTTTCGTGATCATTCGGTCGCCGCTTAGCACCAGTGCGCTTGACGAAATGCTGCGAAAGGAGATCCGCGCGTGGGCCCCGGAGCTGCCCGAGATGCCCTGGCTCACCGCAACGACGATGGACGAGCTTATGCGCAGGTCGCTGGCCGGACCCAGATTCAACACAACTCTGATCGGGGTGTTTTCGGGGATGGCTTTGCTGCTCGCGGCAATTGGCGTGTTTGGGCTTGTGGCGTACTCAGCTTCGCTACGCAAAAGGGAGTTTGGAATCAGGGCCGCGTTAGGGGCCCGCCGACAGGACTTGCTTGCAAGTAGCCTGAGGACGACTGTCTTGTTGACGGCGGTTGGAACTGTGACTGGTTTGGCGGTCGCACTCGGCTTGGTCGGCCTTGTTGAGAGCCAGCTCTATGGGATTCAACCACTAGACGTGGCAACGTTTCTCGGGGCCGGGTCCGTCATGTTTGTCGTTTCAGCTCTGGCGGCATATTTTCCAGCGGTTAGCGCCGCGAAAGTCGATCCAATGGTCGCCCTCCGGCACGAGTAGCACCAGATAAGGGAATGCCTCTGAGACGCGATTTCTGATCTCCGAGGATCCCCAATGTCTTGCGGGTCGCTGCCTGACCCGTCACGTCCGACATGTCCGGTTCGCGGAAGTGAACGGGGCCCAGGGAGCCGCTTCCGCCGATCCCCATTCGTGGAGGTGCACGCGTTGACGCGATAATTGGGGCATGACGACTCGGCGGGTCACGACCCGACAGGCAACGGTGGAAGACCTGGATCTCCTTGTGCCGTTGTTCGACGCGCGTATCGCCAGTTCTACCGCCAGGCCAGCGACCCGGAGCGAGCAAGACGCTTTCTGCTTGACCGCTTCGAACACAACCAGTCTGTGATCTTCTTGGCCTTCCAGGACTCGACCGCGATCGGATTCACTCAACTGTTTCCAAGCTTCTCCTCCGGGGCCATGGCGAGGATCTTCATCCTGAACGACCTCTTCGTCGCTCCCGAGTCACGGCGAGGCGGGAAGGGAACCGCGCTGCTACAAGCCGCAGCCGATTACGCGAGACGGGTCGGCGCCATTCGGCTCGTCCTATCGACGGAGTTGACCAACACGACCGCTCAAGGCGTATACGAGAGGGTTGGATGGAAGCGCGATACCGCTTTCTGCGTGTACCAGCTACAGCTCTGAAGCGCTGGCTCGCCTCAACTTCCGCGAAGTCTAGTCCCCAGAAGCAGCACAGATAGATGTTGGAACACCCGCGATGGTATGGACAATCCGCCGAAAGCCAGCCTTCTACTTAGACGACTTCTTGGCCGTCTTCTGGGCCGCCTTCCGTCGCGCGGCCCAATACGCCTTCATCTTTTCGGACTGCTTCTGGCGATCCTCAGGGGAGAAGGTTCTCTTCGCAAGGGGGTTGGCGGCCTTCTTGCCGTTCCCAGATGGACGGCCTCGCCTGGGGGCCTCTCCCTGCAGTACGGCAATCGCCTTGTTCAGGCGGTCTCGCTCGGCGATTAGAAGCTTGAGTGCGTCGGTCATTGGAGTCCAGCCTAGCAGGGTCGAACGCAGAAGCAGGAACCGCCCGATGCCCGCCCGCCTCCTACACGGTCGCAGGAGGTCATAGGATCACCGCCCTGGCTTGGTTGCTCAATAGGTTGACGCGCGCTGAGCCCAATCGCGATGACCGCAGGGTGCCAACCGCTACGCCGTCATACCCGAGTAGCGCCCCAGAGCCGTTGGACCGACCTATCAGTTCTAGATGTCACATTCAGCTATCGCCGCTCTAACGGCACCCACCGCATGTGGATCACCGACATCACCACGAATCCGACAAGCCAGAGCATAGCCTTGAGGGCAAACGAGTCCAATAGGCCGGATAACAAGAAGGCCGTGAGAAACGGGATGCCCGCCAACATAGCGGCCCAGGGAACCCCGACCTTCTTGCCGCATGCTTTGCACGTCGCAGGCACGCTTGGGCCGAGACACATCTTGCGCATCAGGGAGATGCCCGGTTTGCCGCAATGGGGACATTCAAGCTTGCTCATCGTTTGGTCTCCGTGGCCCGCTACGCATGTTCAGAATGACTTGATTCGAATCGGCCCCATCTGTTTGACCCAGGATTTCCGTTTTGACCGTATCTGCACAGCCAGCGTAGTCAACCCATAGCCCTGCGGCAACGTCCTGTGGAATCCGAGGCAAGCCGATCACTATCGCGAGATGAATCCGATCACGATTCCGCGCCACGGAGCGCTGCCGGCCTCAGTCTCGCATCATCTCGCTTCGCCTTCACCGCCCTGTCTGGGCTCTATCCGCCGGCCCTCAGCTCCTTTTGCCGCTACAACGCGATCTCAGCCATACCGGGGGGACTAAGAACTTTCCAGCTCTTCGACTGTTAAAGCTTGCACAAGTTCTTTGGATTGAATGTCCTAGACCTTCCCGCCAGCGTTGATCCAGACCTTGGGCCTACGTGCGGGGGCAGCCACGGTAGTCTCGGGAGGATTGCGGGCGGGCGGACAATGATCTGATGCCGCGCAAGAAGGAACCGCCTTCCGTCTACCAGCTCAAGATCACTCTCCTGGGCATCGAGCCGCCGATCTGGCGACGGATTCAGGTTCCGAACACCCTCCTGCTGTGCTGCCTGCATGATGCGCTCCAGGCGGTCTTCGGTTGGACCGACAGCCACATGCACCAGTTCGTCAAGGACGACACGTACTTTGGTAATCCCGAATGGCGCCCGGACCTCGACGACATCAAATTCGTCGAAGAGAGCCGCGTTCGGGTCGGTAGGGTGCTAAAGGCTGAGGGCGATTCGGTGCGCTACGACTACGACTTCGGAGACAACTGGCAGCACGCAATCGTACTGGAGAAGATTCTGCCCGCCCCGGACGTCCGCCCCGGACCCATCTGTCTTGGCGGCGAGCGACACCGGCCACCGGAGGATGTCGGAGGGACAAGCGGCTACGAGCGGCTCCTGGAGGTGATCTTCGACCCGACGCACGAAGAATACGAGCACTACATGGGCTGGGTCGGCGGCTCGTTCCAGCCCGAAGAGTTCAACGTGGACGCCGTCAACGAAACGCTGGCGCGGATGCGATGGCCGATGCGGCACCGGCGACGGAATCCGGGGTAGAGCCGATCACCATTCCGGGCTCTTGATCACCACTCTGACGCCGGTCATCTTGGGGAAGCGGAAAAGCCGCCATTATCAAATCATCCCATCGCCGTCGCCCACTCGATTGCCCGTGCGGGGGCTCGGAGAGTTCATCTGTACTGCCGCCTCAGCGCGCACACGGGTTCTCGCCCATGGGGCGTGTTAGAGTACACCGCCATGAGGCGCATCCGACGCCGACATAGCCGCGCCCGTCACCACACGACGAGCCGCGAAGTTCCGCTCACGCCCGAGACTCGCGACGCGCTGCTCGAACAACGTCAGGCTTTCATAGAGAAGTTCGGACGCGAACCGGGGCCCGATGAGCCGGTCTTCTTCGACCCTAACGCCGACACTCCTCAACCGGTCGACATGGGTTAGTATGAGAAGGAGTTAGCGGAAGCGATGGCCGCCGCCGGAATCGATCCTGCTCTGATCTACGCCTCTAGAAAGACCGGCTTGCTGGTCACCGAGGACAATCTAGACAAAATCCCGGAGGAAGCGCTGGCCGAGTGGGAAGCGGCGGTAGCGGAGTACGATGAGCTTGCCAAGGCCAAGCCTTCGTGAGTCGATGCCAATCGCCATTCCGACACCCCTTTAATCACCGCTTGCGCCCAAAGCGCTCGACGATGCCCGCACCGTTCGCCAGTCTGACATTTCAGGTGCTCTGATGGCGAGTCGGGACATCAACGGGATGTCGGCCCAGAAGCCCCTTTCTGCCCGGAAGTCGCGCAGTGGCAACAACATCGGCCCTTGTTAACCGCTACTGGCATGCGACCAGTGATGGAGGAGCAGAGCTTCTCGGCCAACACCAAAGAATGGCGGTGCTTCGACTACGGAGATGCGATGAGTTATCCGGTCTTGAGTGTGCCGCGCGGGGACATTCCCTAAACCTCGGTCGCCCCGCCGGATGCCGCCTCTAATCAGCGCAAACTAAGCTGGGGTCCTAGTGGGTATCCTAAAGCCGATTGCCGCCCAGCTCGCCCACGGCCACCTAGGCTGAGCTGCGGCTGACGAGCCACAAGCGATGATGCCCGGTCCCGCATACACGGAATCGCGACTGCGTGCGAAGTATCATGTGCAGGTCGAAATCGAGCGCCGCGACATCGACCAAACACCCGCCTGCGTACCGGTCAGTTGCCGCGTGCATCGCATCTTTCGTGGGGACGCGCTACTAACTGTTGGCGACACTGTGCGATTCTCCGTGGCCGTGTTTCGTGAGTACGACGACATTCCGGCGGGTGGAGATAGGTGGATGCACTACGACGTGTTCGAGCAGGCAACTTATCTTGAGGTCTTCCTTGATGGGACCCCACCCGACTGTAAGGTGGCCCGTTCCCAGCGGTACCCCATCACGAGACTCTCCGACACGCCTCAGATTGCTGTGCCAACCGAGGAAGAGTTAGCTGCGGAGTGGAGGAATTTCACTCCGCACATCTCTAACGGGCTGCCAGCGAGACCATCGCCTCAACCGGTTCTACTGGACGGCAGGTGTGGAACGCTAGATGGTTTGACGATTCCGCTGTGAAGCTGAGGCAGTAGGTTCACTCGGACCTGCCCCGACGGGCTCATGTGAGCGAAGCGCTAATCACCGTCCCCCGCGCCGTCCGGTTCTGGGGCCTCGAAAGCGCCGACAACATCTTGCTTCGGCCCTTGAGTCGAAGCCGCTCATCAAGCTTCACGGACGTTGAGCAAGCGGCGATGGCAGAGATGATTGACCAGAGGCAGAGCGGCAAACGCCTTTCATAATGTAGCGATGTCGAACACGACTGCGGGAACTGAGTTAATTGAAAGCGTTGACCGGCTTGCCTATGAGGTCAAGGTGGTCCACCGCGAGTGCGTTATCCCGCACTGGGAAAGTGAGCAGCTTCACGGACTACCCGATGCGCTGTACGGCTACATGATGGGGGTCTTTTCTCGAATCAACCTGGCATCGGCTCATTGGCGTGGGACGTTTGGCGGCGACCAAACGAAGAGGATGCTTGCATTCGTCGACACCTACTTCGACGTTGACCACGAAGCCGCTTCAGTGGCGATACAAATCTGGCGTCACAAGCTGATGCATACGTCCGAGCCACGCCGCCTTCTGGACGACGACACAGGGACGACCTATCTATGGTCGCTGCACTGGTGGGAACCGTTTCCACAGGAGCAACACTTCACCCTCACACTCTCCGGCCATGAGAAGATTCTCAACCTAGGGTTGGTTTACCTGATTAATGACCTCCGCGCCGCCTTGACGGCGTATAGAACGGAACTTGCGGCGTCGCCGAATCTCAGGCACAACTACGAGAAGGTCGAACGGGAGCTGGCATCCTACGAGTTCAAATCAACCTGATTCCGCCTCGACAAGCGACCACGTGCTTGCTGAGCTACCATCTACCTGATTAATGGCCACCCCCTCCGCTTTAGCTGCTCAAAAGCTCTCCCTCGACCAGCTTGAGCGCCATCTCTGGGGTGCGGCGGACATCTTGCGCGGCAAGATTGATTCGTCCGACTACAAGCACTACATCTTTGGGCTGCTCTTCTACAAACGCATCTGTGACGTTTGGGAGGAGGAGTACGAACAGCGCCTCGCTGAATACCATGGCGACACCGAGATTGCCGCCGACCCCGAGGAGCACCGCTACAACATCCCGCGCGGGGCGTTCTGGGCGGACGTTCGCAAGGAATCAACCAACATCGGCGAGCGGCTCAACATCGCCTTCCACTCGATTGAGGACGGCAACCCGCGACTCAACGGGGTCTTCCAGGATGTCGACTTCAACAACAAGCAGCGCTTCCCCGACGAGACGCTTGAGCTGCTGCTCAACCACTTCGAGGCCCACCGCCTGCGCAACGCCCACGTCTCGGCGGACGTGCTCGGGGACGCCTACCAGTACCTCATTAAGCAGTTCGCCGACGACGCGGGCAAGAAGGGCGGCGAGTTCTATACGCCCGAGCAGGTCGTACGGCTGATGGTCGAGTGCGTGGGGCCCCAGGAGGGCATGAGCGTCTACGACCCTACCTGCGGCTCGGGCGGCTTCCTGCTGCAGGCGGTCGCTCATTTGAAGCGCGCGGGCAAGAGCTGGAAGTCGCTCAACCTCTTCGGTCAGGAGATGAATTTGAATACCTGGGCCATCTGCAAGATGAACCTCTTCTTGCACGATGTCGAGGACGCCTTCGTCGAGCGCGGCGACACCCTGCGCAGCCCGATGCATGTCGTCGGCGAGGGCTCGAAGACGCTGCGGCAGTTTGACCGGGTGCTCGCCAATCCGCCGTTCTCGCTCAAGAGTTGGGGACACGACGTTTGGCAGAAGGGCGACGCCTATGGGAGGGACCGCTACGGCTGCCCGCCGAAGTCCTACGGCGACTTGGCCTTCGTGCAGCACATGCTGGCGAGCTTGAAGGGTGAGGGGATGCTGGCGGTGGTGCTGCCGCACGGTATTCTGTTTCGCGGCGGGGCCGAGGGAAAGATTCGCCAGGGAATGCTCCAAGATGACGTGATTGAGGCGGTGATTGGTCTCGCGCCCAATCTCTTCTACGGCACGGGCATCCCGGCCTGCGTCGTCATCGCGCACCGCAATAAGCCCGAGAAACGGCGCGGCAAGGTGCTGATTGTGAATGGTGGGGAGGAGTTCTTGGAGGGCAAGAATCAGAACTCGCTCTCGGATGAGAATGTCGAGCGGTTGGTTGGTGCGTTTGAGAGGTTCGAGGACCAGGAGCGCTTTGCGCGGGTGGTGGGGCTTGATGAGATTGAGAAGAATGACTGGAATCTGAACATTGCGAGGTATGTGCAGACGGCAGAGCCCGAGGAGCCTATTGATGTGGCGGCGGAGGTGAAGAAGCTGAAGGAATTGCAGGCGCGGCGGGATGAGGCTGAGGCTAGGATGATGGGATTTGTTCGTGAGCTAGGGTATGACGATTAGCCCGCTTGAGTTGCATGTTCACTGCCCGGACTGGGGAATCCGCCCGTTGGGCGCTGTGTCACTGCTTGTCAAGGACGGCACCCATGGAACGCACGAGCGAGTACGGGACGGCATACCACTGTTGAGCGCAACGCACGTCGCCGACGGAAGGGTCAAGTGGGATGAGGATGTGACGAGGGTTTCAGAGGAAGACTACAAGTCCATACATGCGACCTACGAGTTGAAACCGAACGATTTACTACTAACTGTGGTTGGCAGCTTGGGGCGTCGTGCACTGGTCCGCCCCGGCTCAAGATTCACCATCCAGCGAAGCGTCGCTGTCGTTCGCCCGAACCCCAAGGTGTTGGATTCAGCATTTCTGTTTCAGATGACGGGCGGGTTCTACTTTCAACGACAGCTTCAGATTCGGTCAAACACCACAGCACAAGCTGGGCTGTATTTAGGCGAGCTGAATAGGATTAACATTCCGGTCCCTCCGCTGGGCGAGCAGAAGAAGATTGCCGAGATTCTGGGGAGCGTGGACGAGGCGATTCAAGCGACGCAGGCCGTTATCGACCAGACCCGCAAGGTCAAGCAGGGCCTGCTCCAGCAACTCCTCACCCGAGGCATCGGCCATACCCGCTTCAAACAAACCGAGATTGGCGAGATCCCCGAGTCGTGGCGTGTCGTAAGGATTGGCGAGCATTCGGCGTTTGTAACAAGCGGCTCTCGGGGCTGGGCCAAGTTTCTACGAATCAGCAACCTGTCACGAGTGGGGCTTGACCTGGATGTGAGAGATCTCAAGTACGTCTCTCTACCAGAGACGATGGCCGAAGGCCGAAGAACCTCGGTTCTAGCAGGAGATATTCTGATCTCGATTACGGCAGACCTAGGGATCATAGGATTTGCCCGGCCCGGTCTGGGTAAGGCGTACGTGAACCAGCACGTAGCATTACTACGGCTGGATTCCGTTTCTCTCGACAGCGAGTTTGGCGCGCGAGCACTGTCCGGTCCCAGTCTGCAAGACTACATCCAACGTCAGAACGACCCTGGGGCCAAGGCTGGCCTCAATCTGACTAGCATACGAAGGCTCCCCGTACCCTGTCCTCCCCTCGACGAGCAGTTAAGGATCGTAGGCTCCCTCAGGGAATGCGAAGCATCCGAAGGCTCAGCACGTGACGAACTGCGACAGCTCTCGTTAGTCAAGCGCGGTTTAATGCAGGCTCTTCTGGCGGGTCGCGTGCGAGTCGCACTGAACAGCCCGCCCGAACGAGGTGTTTAGGTTATGTCCGTAGCAGAAGTCTTGGAAAAGCTCTCGCGCGACGCTTCACGGTCGAACCTCATCTGCTTTTGTGGTGCCGGGGTCTCCAAGGAGGCTCCGACTAACTTGCCTACTGCTGATGAGATCGTCTGTGACTTGTTAGCCGAGGTCGGTCAAGCCTTACCGGACCTCCAGCACGATCTACTCGGTGGCTCGCACCTTTTTAGAGATCGACCATTCGAACTCTTTATGGCGGTCGTCGAACAAGGGCTGCTGTTCCGGGTGTTCGAGCTACTCAAGCCCCTAACCACGGGGCGCACAAACTCTTTTCACGCGTATCTTGCAAGCTTGCTCGCCAAGCGAAAGATTGCACATCTTTTTACTACGAACTTTGACTACATGTTCGAGTGTGCGCTAGGAAAGGATCTAAGTAAGATTGACGTGTTATACGGTTGGCAAGAGATCGACCGGCTTCAGAAGCGCTTTCATCAACCCTATTTGGTCAAGCTTCACGGCTCAATTCTTGGAAACAACCGAGAAGACACAACACGCCAGACTATTCTCACAACGATGGATCGAATCTATCAAACATCCACCCAATCATTGTTAAAACAATGGGCTGGCGTTCTGAATGGCAAGACGGTTCTTTTTTTAGGCTACAGCGGTCGTGACCGACTCGACGTGATGCGGCTACTGCAACTCCTTGATCGTAGCTCGCTCGTATGGGTAAACCACACGGATTCTACACAACTGCGAATCGATGATCTTAGCTCCGCGCTGTCCCCGGAACTCAAAGCGCTAGTTGTTGGTGGAGGGCCCTCGGTCACAATCGTTTCCGGGAATACCAAGCGATTCCTGACTGAGTTCGGTAGAGCAGTTAAGGTGGGGTTTCCCCCTAGCGCCTTTCGTGCGACAGACTGCGAGGCTCGGCCAATGTCATTCCAGTCCGCTTTCATGGCACCATTGTTCCCGAAGTACGCTGGTCTTGCTGCCGGTTATCTCTTCCTGTGGGCGGGTTGGTCTCGCCAAGCCGCCTTGGGCTTCGGTAATTTCGTACAGAATCACTCGGACGGGGAAGCACATATAGCTGCTAACGCTTTTGCGGGGCTTGGTCAGGCGTTCGAGCACCTGGACGATATTGAGGCGGCAGAGAAGTTCTACCGGATCGCGATAAGGGGCTATTGGGGGTTCGGAGATTATCATCGAATTGTTCGGACGCAGAACATGCTCGGAAAGTTTCTTTGTAAGCAGGGCCAAACGGATGAAGGGCTTCGATTGATCGAGCATTCACTAGAACTTGCTGAAAGAGAAAGCCATGACCTAGGCGCTGGGCTGTCCCGATTCAATCTTGCTCAAATTGATGAGGAACGAGGAGATGTTGGTGCAGCCACTAGTCAGTACCGAAAGACGGCGGAGATCGCGGCTCGTTTCGGCGACTACTGGCTAGAAGCAGGGGCGCTCCAAGGGGTCATAAGATCTGAGCTTAGGAGTCACAAAAAATGCTCAGACGAAACACTGGCGCATGGTATGAAGGTGCTTGAGAACATATATTGGCTTGGTGCGGGATCGGCACCTTCATTGAATGTTGCAGATCAGGTCGATCCGTTTGAGGCGGTTTCTAGTCTAGTCGAAGCAGCCGTACTCACTAAAGGTTCAACCGCGCGTTCGTTTGCCGAAAGTAACGAGTTGCTCGATCTGATCCACCTCAAGGGTGAGATTGTTCAGAAGATCCGCCTTAGACAGCAGTCGCGATGACCTGGGTTTTGAGTCGGGGGAAGTAGAGAGAGGGAGTGTTGGCAGGCCCTGAACAAATCTTCTCTGTCACGCCGACCATCGACACGCTCGTCGGACTCGGCTACAACTTCCTCTCCCAAGACCAAAACGAACTCGCCCGCGACGGCCTCAACCAGGTCCTCCTCCGGGACGAGTTCATCGCCTCCGTCCAGCGCCTCAACGACGTCCCTGAAGAGGTCGCCCGAGCCGCCTATTCCGAACTCCTGGGCGTCCGCGACAACGAACGCTGGACCCGGCTCCTCCGTGGCGACTACTCCCGCACCATCCCCGGCCAGCCTGAGAAGAAGACCATCAAGCTCATCGACTTCCTCCACTCTGGCAACAACACCTTCACCGTCACCGAAGAACTCACCGTCGAGGCCCAAAAAACCCGCCGCGCCGACTTGGTCGTCTACGCCAACGGCATTCCGCTGGTCGTCATCGAGTGCAAGAGCCCGCTCTCGCCCAAAGACAAGACCGGCGAGGCCTTCGACCAAATCAAGCAATACGAGCTGGACATCCCGCGCCTGTTCTACTCCAACGCCTTCTCCATCGTCACCAACGGCCACTCGCTGCTCTACGGCGCGACCGACGCCGACCGGCGGTATTGGGCCTCGTGGAAAGACCCCTGGCCGAAGACCCGCAGCGACTTCGCGAATGATGTCGAGATGGGCCTGTGGTCGCTGCTTGCGCCCGAGAGGCTGCTCGACATCCTGGCGCATTTCATCGTCTTCGAGCGCGACGCCACCTCGGGCAAGACGATTAAGAAGATGTGCCGCTACCAGCAGTTCCGTGCGGTGAACAAGATGGTCGAGCGGGTGGTCGATGGCAAGCAACGCCGCGGCCTCGTCTGGCACACCCAAGGGAGCGGCAAGTCGCTAACGATGGCCTTCGCCGCCATCAAACTCAAAACACACCGCACGCTTGATGCGCCCGAGCTGGCCAACCCCAACCTGCTGGTGCTGACCGACCGCATCCAGCTCGACGACCAGCTTGCCCAGACCTTCCAAGCCTGCGGCGTCCGCAACGCCCGCCAAATCAAGCTCAGCCGTGAACTGCTCGACGAGTTGCATTCGCCCAAGCGCGGCCTCACGCTCCTCTCGATGATCTACAAGTTCCAGGACTCGGCCACCGCCGCCGCCGCGAGCGCCGACTGGATCGTGCTGGTTGACGAATGCCACCGCACCCAGGAGAAGGACCTCGGCGCGTACATGCGGGCGACTCTGCCTGAAGCGCGCTTCTTCGGCTTCACCGGCACTCCAGTCAAGTCGAATGACCTCGACACCTATCGCAACTTTGGCGCGCCTGGCGAAGGGTATCTGGACCGCTATTCGATTGACGACGCCGTGGCCGACGGCGCGACCGTCCCGATTCGCTACACAGGCAGCAAGACCGAGTGGAGCCTCGACGGTCGCAAACTCGACATCCTCTTCGACCGTGAGTTCGAAGAACTGGGCGACGAGCAAATCGAAGAGATCAAGAGGAGCGGAGCCACCTTCTCGACTCTGGTGAAGCACGAAGACCGCATCGGCTTGATTGCATTCGACATCTGGACCCATTACCTCAAACACGCTTACCCGGATGGCCTCAAGGCCCAGCTCGCCGCCCTCGACCGTGAAGCCGTCGTGCTCTACAAGGAAGCGCTCGACGAGGTCATCACCGAGCACTTCGTCAAGGAAGGCCTGTCGCCGGCGGAAGCGAGGGAAAGGGCCGAGGCGTTCAGCGTCTGCGTCTACAGCACCAGCCAGACGGACGGCCATGTCGACGAAGACCCTCACGTCGACCGCATTCGGGGGCTACTACGCCGGCACGCCCTTGAGAATGACGACGAGTCCGATGTTGTCGAAGCCTTCAAGAAGCCCGACCAGCCGCCGTACATGCTGATCGTTTGCGACAAGCTGCTGACGGGCTTCGACGCGCCCATCGAAGCGGTGATGTATCTCGACAAGCCCCTCAAGGAACACGGTCTGCTGCAAGCCATCGCTCGCACGAACCGCGTGTACGGGCCAAGCAAGCAGTACGGGTTGATTGTCGATTACATCGGCGTCACGCGCAGGCTCGACGAGGCGCTTGCCAGCTACCGCCAAGCCGATGTCGAGAACGCCATGCGCGACCTCGATGAGCTTCAGGGCGCTCTAGTGGAGGCGCACGCCGTGGTGCTGCCCTACATCGAGAAGTGCCGGATTGTCGATGGCCGCTATTGGCGGGAGCGGCTCAAGGACGAGTACGACAACTTGGTCCAGGAACTGGCTTCGAAGGACGAGTGGTTTCGCTTCGAGCAGAACGCCCAGCGATTCATCAAGGCCTACGAGGCGGTCAGCCCGGACCCGTTTGTGCTGACCTACACCGACGACCTCAAGTGGGTCGCGAGCTTCTTGCCGTGGGGCCGTCTGCACTTCGAAGGCAAGTCCGACGTCTCTCTCCAGGACGTCAGCGCCAAGATTCGCCAGATGCTCGATGAACACCTGGAGGTCTCCGGCATCCGAACGGTCTGTAAGCTGCGCCGTCTCACCGACCCCGACTTCTTGTTCGACATGGGCAAGGCGGCAGAGACCTCCGAGAAGGACCTTGAGACGGCGGCTGTCCGCAAGACGGCTGAGCTGAAGAAAGAGATCATGGAGCGGCTCGCGGAGAACGAGGCGCGCTACCGTAAGTTCTCCGACCGCCTGCTGGAGATCATCGCCAAGTTCGACCAAGGCCTGACCGCCGAAGCGGACAAGATTGACGAGTTGCAGAAGCTGGCCCTTGAAATCAAGGCCGAGGACGACGCACACAAGGAGACCGGTCTATCGCGTGAAGCCTTCGGCGTCCTGCGTATTCTGGAAGCCCACAGGCCCGCCGACTCAGAGCAATCGCCCCTGGAGGTCGCCGCCCAGGCCATCGATGACATCTACCGCAGCGATGAGACCGCGCCTCTGGGCTGGTCGCGCAAGTCGGAGCTACGCAAAGAGCTGCGCGGGAAGGTTCGCCGGGTTGTCTTCCCACTCGGCCTAAAAGACTGGCGGGACATCCCCGCGCTGGTCGACGAGTTCGCCATGCGCTACTACGCGAAGGTTTAGCGGATGCCGTTTTTAACAGTAGGCAAGACGACCATCCCTTACAGCATCCGGGTGAGTGAGCGGGCTCGGCGGCGGCGGATCACTGTTACTCCAGGACTAGTGGAGGTGACGGTTCCGGCGGGTGCGGCTGTGAAGTCGACGGCTGAGTTCGTAGAGAAGAAGAGCCGCTGGATTGTGCGGAGTCTGGCGACAGTCGGCGCGCAACCTGCCGCCTCGAACGGTCAACGTCATGTGAGCGGGGCCAAGATTCTCTATCGCGGACGCCGCCTGATGCTGCGCGTCGAGCCCGCCGATGTCGAGGACATCGAGATTCGCTGTCGCGGCAGATTCTTGGTCCGCGTCCCCAAAGCGCTCCCCAAGCAGAAGTATGAGCCAGCGGTCGCCGTCGCCATGGAGGCCTGGCTCAAGGCGCGGGCTCAAAGTGACATTGCTGGACTAGCGAAGCGTTACGCCGAAGCCCTCGACGTCGAGCTTGTGGCGGCTCGCATTTCCGACCACCGAAAGATGTGGGGGGAGTGTGACCGTAACGGCGTCGTTCGAATCAACTGGCGGCTGATTCAGGCCCCTAGGGCGGCGCTTGAATATGTCGTCGCCCACGAGCTTTGCCACGTCAGAGTCCGCAACCACTCCCCCGAGTTCTGGAAGCTACTCGGCACAGCCATGCCCGATCGGGAAGTGCGGAAGCAGCAGCTTGAGCGCTGGGAGCGGTTGCAGGAGACACCCGCCGTACTGCAGTAGGCTCACATAGCCGGGCTGCCAGTTCCGCAACGAAAAGCGAACCTTACGCGGCGCACTCTTGATCGTTCTCGTCTGCGTCTTCATCATCGTCGTCTTCCTGCTCCTCCTCGGGCTGCACGATGTCGAGCACGGTATCAAGCCGATTCTGAAAGGTCTTCGTTCTCCTCCTCTAGCTCAGCAATCCGGTGTTCCAGCTCGGTCTTGGTCATGGTCATGGTCGGTCTCCTTTGATTGGTCCGTGGCCCGCCCGACGGGTTCTCCTCGGTGATCTCCACGCCCTTGTGCTCGGCGTACTCGTAGGGAGTCATCGCCTCGAAGTCGTCGGCCTTGTAGTCATCGCCGACAACGTCACGGAGAAAGCGTACGGCCTTGGCCTGTAGTCGCTCCGTCTCCTCAAAGCTCATCCGTTTGCGGGCCACGGATTCTACTGTGGAGGTTGGGTGGGGGCCTAGGAAACAGACGAATCCGCTAGGCGTGGTCTTCAGCGCGACGTTTGGCGGCTTGCTTTCGTCGCCGTCGGTTGTGCTGACCGACAGCATCCCTTAGCTTGTGGCTCTCGTAGAACCGCTGGTCTGGAGTCAGTTTCGCGAAGTCCGGGATGACCTCGCGGTAGACCGCCAACCACGGGACTCGATGTCTGCGAAGCTCGGCGGCGCGAAGCACCTTCTGGGTAGGCTTGCGGCCTCGCCTCCGGGGGACAACGACGGAGCTGCGAACGAGTCGGCCTAGCTGATCGGCGGCTGGGGGGTCGAGGCGGCCAAAGCGTTCCCTCACGCTCCGGGCGAACGCACGCGCCTCGGTGAGGACGGCTGCAGGGGCTCGGCTGCTGCGACCTGCCATAGTGCTCCGAGTCTATCGATGCCGACGGCAAACCGCCTCTTTCGTTCCAAAAGCTTGAGCTTGTGGAACAGCCCATGACAAGGCGAGAACTCGCTGGTTTTCAACAGTCGAAAAGTCGAATTTCGAGGAGGGCTTTTGGAACACTTGTGTAGAGGGTCTTGCTCTGCCGCCACCCATACTCAAGCCATTGATCTTGGGGAAGTGGGTGGCAAGGCCCGGCGATTCGGTCCTGCGCCGCTCCGCTCGACGAGTAGTTTTCGCGACCGGAAGGGCTGGCCAGGGGCCGAAGCCCGAAAGGAGAATCTCTAGAACCCGGTTACTTTCAAAATACGGTGATTGTAGCTATCGGAAACGTACAGCGCCCCATCCGCGCTCACATAGACGCCATGAGGGCGGTTCAGTTGGGTCCGCAAACCGTCGGTAGCGTTCGTTTCATGCCCTGACTCGCCGGTCCCCATGATCGTCGTGGTCGCCCCGGTCTGCGTGTTGTGTAGCCGCACCAGATGGTTCTCTGCATCGGCAATAATCACGTTCCCGTTTTGGTCGACACACAGATGCTTCGGTCCGTTCAGATCCGGCGTGATATCTCCCGGCTTGATCAGTGTGCGTATCCGTCCGCGCTTGTCGACGACGCGCAGCGCATTGCCCCGACGCTCCAGGATATAGACGTTCCCTCCCCCGTCTATGGTCACCGCGCGCGGGTCGACCAATGGGCTGGCTGCCGCCTGTGCCCCATCCGCCGGGACGCCCTGTTCGCCATTGCCAGCAACCGTCGTCACTATGCCCGACTGCAGATCGACTCGCCGTACCCGCCGGTTCGCCAGGTCGGCTATATAGAGGTTCTCGCCATCAGGAGATAGCTCGATTGCGAAGATCCCGCTGAACGCAGCTTCCGTCGCCGGCCCGCCGTCACTCGAATAGCCTTTCTGTCCATTCCCTGCGACGGAGATCATCTCTCCGGTTGCCACATCCCTCCGCAGCACTCGGTTGTTGTGCGTATCGGCGATGAACATCTGGTCGTCGCGATTGATGACAATTCCATGCGGCTCGCGAAACGCATCGCCTCCGGCCACCAGCGACGTCCGCCCAGCCACGTCGATCTGGATCAGGCGGTTGCCCTTGTACTCGATGACGTAGAGATTGCCTGCCCTGTCGAACGCGACGCCAAACGGCTCCACAAACCGAATCTCATGCGCGCCGACGCCTGGGTCGCCCATCCCGCCCCCGGCTACCTGTTCCACGGTTGCAGCCGCCAACGAAGCGGTAAACAACGCGACAACCAGAGCGACGCGGCAAATCGACATGGGCCTCATCTTACAGGAACTCGGAAGACCCAACGGCGCAAGCTTTTCAAGTCCGCCGGGCAGGTAGAGTGGACGGTCACACATCCCTTGCATCGGCCCCCCGATTGCGCCAAGCACACCCTACAACCTTCCGCTAAGTCCGGCTTGCGGAAGTGGCTGGCGATCGGGACTGGCGATGCGAAGAGCCGCTAAATCCGCCGCCCTTGTCGGCAAGAGTAAAGCCAGTCGGCTGCGTTGGGGCGGCCCACTCTAATAAGCCTTCGCCCGCGTCCACGCCAGCAGCCGCGAGACGGTGGATGTGATCCGCTCGCAACCCGCGCGGCTCCGAGCGCCGGACCAGCGGTGTCCTGGCCGTCTTTGGAGACGCGAGCATAGCCGATCGACATTGCCCGAAGTAATAGCCATTGAGATCGGCCCTGCAATACCTTAACGCAACGCCTATGCCGTTGAAAACACGCGCGCCGTCGTCTCGTTGCAGAGACGGTCGTTTGAGCAACGCGTCCCCTGGGCGCAAAGCAAGGGTCACAAAGGGGCGGTTCTCGACGGTCGAGCGGCTGGGTCGACATGGGTGCTAGTTGGAACACTTCACCACGACAGCTACGCTCCGGGGCTGTCGCACAGCGCCCAGGCCGAGCGGACACACAGGACCGAGATCCAATGCTACGCTGAGTGCCCTGGAAGCCGCCTGGAATGCAGCTCACCTACAAGCTCGAAGAGGCCGACGGGTACTTGATCGCCAAGGTCACCGGCGAGTGGGAACTCCCGGCTGTTGGAGCACCTGATCAACCAGATCGCGATAGAGGCGCAAGGTCGAGAGCAAAAACGAATACCAATCGACAGTCTCGACATACAAATTGGAGGTCGCGTGCTTGGGTACGAGCGGTTCGTGGTAGGACGACATATTGCAGACAAACTACGAGACGCCAGAGTAGTGTCACTTTTCCCTGAGAACCAGATCAACAAGTTCGCTGAATCGATCGCGGTTCGACGCGGGAGCCAAATTCCTAGTAGCCGACCTCGTCGATCGCGATCGGGTCGTAGCGCTACAAGCGTCCGAGCAACTCGGCTCAGCTCGAAGAGGCTCGACGCTTGGCCGATAGAAAGGGACGCTGAACGACGGAGGGACTACGTTGACCCGTCCTGACTTCAGTCGACAGCCAGACCTGCTGTGTCATCCGCCGCTCTTGCTGGATCTGCGTCTTGCGCCCGGATCTGCCCGCCAGCCTCGCTACAGGTACACGTCGCGCAACCTCGAATCATCCCGAATGAGGTCTCTAGGCGCTCCCAGGTATGTTGAGCGACCACGACGAAGCACGATAACTCTGTCAGCTACACCAAGAACAGCGCGTACCTTTTGTTCCACAATTATCACGGCTCTACCACGATCGCGGGCGGCCTGAGTGATCAAGTTCAACACATCCGAAGTTCCCCGCGGACTCAAGCCCAGCGCAGGTTCGTCGGCTAGCAGCCCGTGGCAAAACACCCCGTTTCAGGCCGCGAGAAGCATCGGCGTGGCCAGCGGCGCGCCGGCTGAATCTCGCACCTTCGCCGGGAATCTCCTGAAAACCGCCCCCAGGGCCCCGCACAACCGCCCCAAGGCCGCCCAAGACGCCAATACAAGCCCCAAAACCGACACTTTTGTCCTTTTCCTCGCGTCCGCCAGCCCGCGCGGCGTCCCCGCGCCCAGTTTGCCCCTCATCGCGATCGATAAATTGAACGCGCCCACGTGAATCAGCAGCCTCTTTAAAACATTTTCTCGGCCTTTCAAGTGCAATCGCCGCATCCCGCCCGTCTCGTAACAGTGCGCGAAACTGCGCTCAACCTTCTCCGCTCGCAACTTCATCAGACGCTTGCCGCGCTTGCCTTTGATCCGCCGCCGATTGGAGTACACCGCGTCGCGTTGCCGCGTTCGGCCGCCCCATTTGCGTCGCCCTCGCTGCGGCTCGCTCACGTAACTGCGTACGTCCAGCTCGGCAAAATCCGTCAGCACTCGGTTCGAATGATAGCCCTTGTCCGCGACCACTTCGCTCAGCTCGTCGACCGCGCCAGCGGCTTCTTCCGCCGCCGCTTCCAACTGCTCGGCCGCCTCGACCAGCGTTTCTTCAATCGTCGTGGCATCGCCTTCGTCGGCCGCTTGCAGCGTGACCGCCACCACCGCGCCCGTCTGCAAATCCACCGCGTGCTCGGCCTTGTGCGCCAAGTGCGTACGGCCGTCTTTCATCTTCGTGACCTTGGCGTCGGGATCGTAGGGATGCTTCCAATCCTTGTTGCAGGCCTTCTTCTTACGTTTCTTGTCGATCTTGGCCAACTGCTCGCGCGTCGGCGTCTCGATTCCCGATTCCAGAGCTAGACGTCTTTAATACTCTTCGTAGCCCTCGCCGGAGTCGCAACGCACCAGCGAGCGCATCGCCGCGTTGGCTTCCAGCGTCGTCGCGTCGACCCCGATCGTTCCGCCGGACAACAGGCCTTCGCGGGCCAGCAGCTGCAGCGCCCAGGTGAACACCGCGCGATGCGTTTCGAGGTCGATCAGCCGCCGCGTGCGCGAGATCGTCGAATGATCCGGCGCTTGTTCATCGAGTTCGATCGCCAGGAATCGCCGCAGCGAAAGTGAGTCGCCAAGGCGCCAAGCGACGCCGCGCTCCGAGTCGATGCCTTCGAAATACCCGATCAGCAAACTGCGGAAATAGATGCCCGGCGTGAGCGACGGCCGTCCCAAGCTCGGCGCGTAGAACTGCTCGCACTGGCCTTCGACGAAGGCGTCGAACTCGTGCTCGTCAAATAACTCGCTGAGCCGCAGATAAAACGGATGCCCAGCGCTCTTGGGCAACTCCGAGGTGGCGACCCATAGGTCTTTCTGCCGCTCGCGTCGCTTACGCCGTCCCATTGCCATAAAACAAGTTTATCACCTCTTGTTTCACAGTGCGACTTCCACCACGGGCTGCTAGAAGCAACCTCGGTGAAATCGATAGTGCACACGCCAGCGATAGCAGCTGCTTTTCACCACCAGATAAACGATGGGCGAGTACATTGCGCTTGTCTTGGAGTACCTGGAATTCGAGACCTTTAAGTACCTCTTCCGCCGCCAACTTGGGATTCCTCGTCACCAGCGCGCTTACCACTAGATTCTCCCAGACCGTTAGTCCCGAGAACACTCTGCTGCCTTGCGGGCAATAGGCAACTCCCAGCCGCCGCAAAGCGCGAGAATCTAGCTCTTCGATGCTCGTTCCCATGAATCCTACGCGTGCCAGCAACTACGTCCACCATCGCAACGAAGCTCTTCAATAGCGTGGATTTGCCTGCCCCGTTATGACCGATGATCGCGACTACCTCTTCGCTCCGCACCTCCAGGTCGATCCCGTGTAGAACCACGAGGTCACCGTAAGCCGCCTTCACACCCTCAACTGCTGCAATCAACTTCATCAATGACCTACGTAAGCCTCGAACAACTCGGGTCGGTCCAGCATCTCGTTGGGTGGACCCTGAGCACAAATCCTGCCCTGCTGCATGAACGCCAAAGAGTCGGCAACCGCTCTAACGAAGTCTAGATCATGTTCCACTAACAGAATTGTCCGCTCTCGGCTCGCCCAAGCCCTCAGAAGACTAACTATCCGCTCAGCCAACTTAGGATGGATCCCAGCAACAGGCTCGTCCAGCAAAGCAATGATCGGCTCACAGGCAAAGCAACATGCTAAACTCAACATCTTTCGCTGCCCATGCGAGAGATTTCGGGCTTCAGCCGACTTCATATCCAGTAGGTCGAATTGTCGTAAGTACGACTCGGTTCGCTGTGTCATCGATAAGTCCGCTGCACGTATGGGTCTCTCTACAGCATTCTTCGGGACCGATTCGGCCTCCATTTGACAGCGCAAAGGCCACGTTGTCCGCTACCGACATCGACTTCAGCACTCGCACCTGCTGAAACGTGCGTACGATTCCACGACGCGCTCGCGCGTAGGGTGCCTCTGCTCGCGGTAGTTTCACACCCGCCAGCACGACTTCCCCTGAATCGAGCGCAGTGGAACCCGCTAGTATGTTGATCAGGGTCGTTTTACCGGCCCCATTTGGTCCAACGAGAGCCGTCACACTACCCGCTGCCACGGAGAGCTCGACGCCCGCCAAAACTCGGACCCCACCAAACGCCTTAGCCACGTCCCTGACCTTAAATATCTCCGTCATCGTTGCTGTAATCGAAGCCGTACTTGCCCAACAGACCCGTTGGGTTCATCCACATGGTCAGGACCAGGGTCAATCCAAAGACGATCTGTCGGCCCTGAGCCACTATAGCACCGGAAAGGCCAAAGAACCGTAGGCATTCAGGTAAGAGCACTACGACAAACGCACCCAGGAGTGGACCGAACCTGCTTGCCGCCCCGCCGAGTACCACCATCGATAGGATCATCACAGACTCCATCACCGTAAATGCCAATGGACTCACATGCGACACATAGTGTACGTATTCACTGCCAGCGGCGCCGGCAAGAGCCGAACTTACAACGAACGTGAGCTTCTTCGTTCTCCCGGTGTTCTTTCCCCATGCCTGCGCAAGATCTTCATCTTCCCGAGTTGCGTGAAGCAAGCGCCCAAAAGATCCGGCTGACAAAGTCCAGCAGCCACCCAACCCTAGCGCAAGGAGAACAACGGATGTCGCAAGAGCAAGCAGCACGCCGCACCTCTCGTAACTTGAGAAAAACGGTGCCACCTTACTGATGCCAAGAGATCCGCCAGTAACTGCTGTCCAGTTATTAAAGACGTTAAACATTACGATTTGTAGACCAAATGTCGCCACCAACAGGTAGTCACCTCTCAGACGCGATGCCACCGCCGCCACTGGCAAGGCCAAAAGACCGCCGACTATAATAGAGATTATCGTTGTAAGCGGAAACGGCACCCCAATGGTCGTCGACGCAATCGCAGTAGCGTAGGCACCAACTCCAAAGAATGCCGCGTGAGAAAGGGACATTATTCCCAGGTGCCCGACAAGCAGATCTAGTGAAGTCGCTGGAAGGGCGTAGATGCATAGGATCACGCACAAGTGCAGTACGTATTCCATGTTATTCCATGTCTTCTATACCTTTCGTCCCAGCCCTTGGGGCCTCATCAGCAAAATGAGGATCAACACCATGAATACGGCAGCATCTTGCCACTGAGCGCAAAAACAAATGCCACCCCCTGCTGGACCAGACCTATAGCTGCTCCACCTGAGAAACCCATGCCGGGTCGCCCTACCCCGCCTATAATCATTTGGTTCCAATAACTCTCTCAACTCAACAACCAGCTCGTCGAAGTTCGCTCCTTCCTATAGCGCCGGACAGCTAAACGCTGTAACTCACCAGGACGCACTGTCGTGGCTCAGGCTGCACCGCCACAACCCTTTAGGAATAAGTGGATACCCCACTACCCCAAAGATATGGGCTCGTTCGCTGGAAACTATTGATATATCGCGCTTCAACTTGGTTCCATCGCGGCCACGAGTCCACCCGGAAACAGCCTCTCGAGCCGTCCGAGGGATAGATATTATTAGTTATTTTCACACGGACCCAACGACCCCTTGAAATCACCCAAAGCCGCTTAAACAGGGGCTTAGAGCGCTCCAGAAGGGCTTTCGGGGGCCTCGCAGACGGTCATTCAAGCCAACGCTTGCATCAGCTATCTCCGGATGAGTAATTTTCGTCGTTAATCACCTGTCCTATCTCAACCTGGCCACCCGCGACGCGCGATCACGGGTTCGAGCGGATCCTCAGTTTGTTCGGCAAGCTCTCGAAGTCGCATGTGCGCTGAAGCCGACCGTTTCTCGTCGCCAAAGAGATTTCGCATTTCGTGCGGGTCGTCCTCGTAGTCGTAGAGCACCCTGTAGTCGCCCTCCGCATACACTTGATGGCCATCCCAGAAGCCGCGCCAACCGCGTCGCCCATCTCCAAGGCCCAGGTAGACTGCGGAGTTGCGCGGCCCTTTTGCTTCGACGCACCACCCGGCCTGACTGTCTCCTTGCATCGCGCTTGGTATCGGTAGTCCAGCGAGGTCAAGCAGCGTTGGCGCGAGGTCGACGCTCGAGACCAGCGCGTCGCAGACCTGCCCGCCGGCTACTTTCGCAGGCCAGTGTACGATCATCGGGACTCGAAACGCCGTCGAATAAGGTGCGCCCTTTCCTCGCAGCTTGCCGTCGGAGGCGGTATGGCTTCCGAGACGGTCGCCGTGGTCAGAAACGTAAAGGATAATCGTGTTCTCGAGCTGACCCAGCCGCCGAAGGCCGTCCACGACTCGGCCGACTTCCCGATCGATGGCAAAGACCTGCCCATAGTAGACTTGCCACAGCTCGCGTAGCTCACGTTCCTTCGCAGGGCCGAACTTGCCAGCCAGGTCTGGTGGAAACTCAAACCCCTCCCGCGGAAAACGGGCAAGATCGTCTTCAGGACATTGCGCCGGTAGATGTGGGGGCCCGTAGCCAAGATAGTAAAGCCACGGGCGATTCGCCGCGCCATGCTTCCCGGCGAAGTCGAGCATCGTGTCCGAATGCCAGGTCGGCTCCCAATCGTATCCCTCCACTCGCACTTTTTCGAGTTGCTCGTTGAACTTCCACACGCCGAAGTACTCGTGTGATTTTTCGTACCCCAGCCACTCTTGCCATCCCTGTCTGCGGCCCCCTTCGGGGATGTAACCGCCGACGCCTTTGGGAGAGCCGCCGTCGAGATGCCATTTGCCGATGTACCCGGTCGCGTAACCGGCTCGCGAGAACACCTCGGCGAAGGTCTCTAGGGAGGGGTCGAGGCGGATATTGTTCCGAATGATCCCGTGCGTGTGGCAGTACAGGCCGGTTTGCATCGTCGCCCGAAAGGGCGAGCACACTGGACTCGAACTGGCCATGTGACTGAAGCGCACGCCTTGGGACGCAAGACGGTCCAGATTTGGAGTGATGGCTTGCCCGTCGCCCGCGCATCCCAGCGTCATGCCACGATGTTGGTCCGGCTGAATGACCAAGACGTTGGGTCGCGAAGTTGTCTGCGAGATGCCCAAGGCGCCTCCCGCGACGGCGCCGCTCGCAGCTTTGAGAAACCCTCTGCGATCAACAGACATGGCTTACGTCTCCAACTGCACACCTCTGGTGTTTTGGGGCCGCTCTGCCCTATAAGCCCGAAGCGGTGGCCCAAGTTACCGGCGGAACCCAGCCGGGGTGAGGCACACCCTGATGTCGAATGCCGCCGGCGGGGTGCAGTTCCCGCCAACGTTCGAGGCGCGCCACCAAGTCCCGAGTCATCTCAGGGTTCGACATCGAAAGATCCTTCTTCTCGTTCGGATCCTCGTCGATGCGGAACAGGTAGTTGATTGGCTTCATCGTGGCCTTTTCGATGCCCCGGACGAGCTTCCAGTGACCGTGAAGAACAGCCAAACGGATCTGTTCGGCGTTTTCGACGGCGAAGAACAGGTCCTCCCGGTCTTGAGTCTCGTCCTGATCGATCGCGTGGAGCATGTTCTTGCCGTCAAGCGCTTTCTTGTTGAGCATCTTGACGCCGGCCGCCGCGGCAAGGGTTGGAAAGACATCTAGATTCGTCATCGGTTGAGAGACTTTCCGTCCCCCTTTCCACTTGGCCGGCCAGCGCACCAGCGCCGGCACCCGGATGCCGCCTTCGAACGTACTGCCCTTGCCGTCTCGCAGCGGAACATTGCGGCCGCCCAGGGTAAGCGAGCCGCCGTTGTCGCTAAAGAAGAGCACGATCGTGTTCTGGGTCATGCCCTCGGCGTCGAGAGCGTCAAGCACTCCTCCGATCGCCTGGTCCATGGAATCGACCATGGCGCAAAAGATCCGTCGGTTCTTGTCTTTCAGGTTGGCGTATTTGTCAATCAGCGCTTCGGGCGCCTGCATCGGCGAGTGGGGAGCGTTGAACGGCATGTAGAGGAAAAGCGGCCGACTCTTGTCGCGTTGTTGGATCATCCTCACAGCCTCGCCACCCAGCAGATCCGTGGTGTAGCCCTCTTCGAGCACCGTCTTGCCATTGCGGAACCAGTCCACCGAGCCCTCTCGCTTGTGAGTAAAGTAATCGAGAGCCCCGTTCACGTGGCCGTAGTAGTGCTCGAAGCCCCTTTGATTAGGAAAGTGCCTCGCGTGCGTATGGCCCAAGTGCCACTTGCCGATTCCGACGGTCTGATATCCGGCCGCGTGAAATGATTGCGGCATCAGGTGCTCGTCGAGAGCCAGTCCGTAGTTGGCCCACGGCCGAACGACCGAATAGATGATGCCCGTACGCATCGAGGAACGGGCAGTCATCAAACCGGCGCGAGTCGGAGAACAGACCGGGTACACATAGAAGCGGTCCAACTGCGTTCCTTCGCGGGCGAGTCGGTCGATGTTTGGCGTTTGGATGACACTGTCGTGATAGCCGACATCGTTCCAGCCCAGATCGTCCGCCAAGAAGATCACGACGTTCGGGTGACTGTCCGGCGAGGCCTGGGGCAAGGGATTCCCAAGCAGGGGAACAGCGCCCAATGCGAGAACTGCAGCCCACTTCAGCAAGATCGTGTGCACCATCCGTCACCCCAATTCTTCAAACCCATTGCGAAACGGTCCGAACTCGCGCTTTCTGCTGCTACCGCTTGAAGTCCTCTAAGTATCGGCGTAGCGCGTCTTCCTTCGTGCCTTGAAACAGGTACACTTTCCCCTGTATCGTCCTCTCTTCACCTTGCCGCAAGGGCCCGACGCGGACGCACAGATGCATGCATTCCCAAGGGTTGTGCCCTTGTACCGACAAGAAATCGTCCCACGCGATTGCCGTCACCCATTTGCCGTCGCTCGACTCCCGAATGATCACGCCTCCCCGGGCGTCGCTCTTTGAGGTCGGCCACTTGTGAGAGAAGACGAACGCGCCCCGAGGCGAGGCTCGGTCAAGCAGCGGACGCAGGGTCTCGTTGAAGTGGATCTCTCGTTTGATCATGCGACCAAGTCCATCCGCTCCGTAAAAGTAGGTCTTGGTATTCGCGAACTGTCGGTTGCGCTCGTCTTCCGGCCCGGGATTGAAGCACGGGATGACTCCCGCCAACTCCGGCCAGTCATGGCCTGATCGATTCACGACCTTGAGCTTCAAGTCGCCTGATTGGTCGACTGTGAGCCGGAGATCCTCTGGGCCGACCGTCGAGCGACTTCCGTCAATGCTGAGCTGCTTGGGATTGTCGTACGAACCACCAGTGTGTTGGCCCTTCCTACGAGCCTCAAACATGTTCCACTCGTAGAACCATATGTACACTCGCATGTCGGAGCTGAGCGGCGATTCGAACCCGACCCCTCGCTCCCACAGGAACAGTTTGAAGGGGTCGTTACTCTGGGCAGAGGAGACAGAGACGGCAGCGACAAGCAGAACTGGTGCAAGCCTCACGGCACGCTGATTGTAGCGCTACCGCGACCAAGGGGGGATATTCCCGCATAGCGACTCTCTCGATGGCGCCAAGACGTGTTTTTCTAGACGGGCTAGCGATCACGGCGGCGAGCGCACGATTGCCCTCCGCTATCAGCTACGGAGAGCGGAAAGAGGGAGGCAAAGGGGAGGAGCCCTTTTTGCCGGATTCTTCGACGATCGTTAACGCCCCCGCCTCACTGAGCCAACCACAAGACCGCCGCCGCGGTATCGGAGTTGCATTATCGTGCTGAAGATACGAAACTCGACCGCCCGGTCGTTCAAAAATTCCTCCGGCGCATCTGCTCGGCGCTCTACTGCAACAGCAAGCTAGTTGGGATCGGGCGCAGTCATCGGCTTCACCTCGACTTGCTCGATCAGATCAGCTTTGACGGGGACCCCGGGGTCGGCGCCGTTCACCCTAAATCCGGCAGTTCGGGGCGGTAGCCATCGACTGTAAAGTGTTGAAATAACGTTGTTTATCAGACAAATTGGCAACCGCGGAGCAGTTGAAATCTTCACCTTCAGGGTCCGCTTCCGCCGGTAGCCAACTGACGCTTTTTCAATGGGTTGTGGCAACTCACAGGGTGCCAACTGCCGGTTTTAGGTTCACTCGCTTACCGGGCCCGTTCATATCGAGGGCGCGCAGCCGGGCGACGTCTTGAAGGTCCGAATCCTCGACATCGCGCCAGGGCCGTGGGCCCACACGTGGATTTCGCCGATCGGTTTTGTCAGCGACAAGATCGAGGGGCCACTGCGCGTCCGGTGGCGCCTTCGTAAACAGTACGCACGATCTTACCCCTTGACAGCCACTGTTATTCTGGACCTAGAGATGGAATTTGAAACCCAGGCCCACCGAGCAGCCTCCGAGTCCTAGTACTCACACGAAGGACGGCTTCGTTTTTAGTACCAAAAGCAAAACGAACCCAATTCCCAAACCGAATCGCCATGCTTCGACGCAACCTCATGACGGGCCTTGCCGCGGCGGCGGCCGCCCAAGCCGTTTCAGCCGCATCACACGCCGAGTGGAAAAACCGCTTCGCACAGCAGCTTCGTGACGACTTTCGCGCTCACTGGAAGAGTGAGAAAGAGTACTCCCTAGCGGTGCTCGAAGCGATGCCCGCGGAACACTTCGACTTCAAGCCCACCCCCGAGCAGCGCAGCTTTTCCGAGCAGGTCGCACACTTCACGAGCGCGAACATGGGCTACTTCGTCAGATTCGCAAAGTCCGCCGCGCCGCCGCCTCGGCCCGACAAGGTGACGCCAGAGGCGCTCCGCGCATTCTTGCTGGGCACATATGACTACGTGGACAAGGTCCTCGAGAGTTTGACCGAGGCCGATTTCACCCGGCGTGACATTGCCATGGGAAGGATGCCCGCCCACACCGCCCAGGACGTTTTCTTGCGGGCGTACATGCACTCGGCGCACCATCGCGGGTCTGTCGTGGCTTACCTCAGGCTCAAGGGCGTCGAGCCGCCGGCGTGGCGCTTTCCGGGGTTGGGCGAAGGGTAGCGCGCGCCGCGGTTAAGATAAGCTTGATGCGCGGTTTCGCTGTTTGGACGATATTCCTCGCTGTTGCGTTGGCGGCCGCGCCGAGCCTACAGGCTCACGAGGGCGAAATCGCGGTCATCTCGGCCGCCAGCTTTGACGTTGCGGGCCCCGTCGCTCCCAACTCGATCGCCAGTGTTTTCGGCGCTGAATTCGCCGAGGGCACGACTGTCGCCGGCGCGGCAGAGCTGCCGACCGAGCTCGACACGGTAACTGTCGTCATCGAGGGCAGCGATAACGTTGAGCGTCTAGCCCAGATCTTCGCGGTGACGAAGAATCAGCTCAACATCCTGCTGCCAGACTTACCCGCGGGCATCGCGCATATACGCGCGAAACGTGGCGACACGGTCGTCGCCGACGGCGAATTCGAGGTACGCCGCGTTAGCCCCGGACTCTTCTCCGCCGCCCAGACCTGGTCCGGGCTAGCCGCCGCCCTAGCGATTCGGGTGAACCCGGACGGATCGCAAAGCGTAGAGCCGGTCGCCGTCTTCAATGCGGAACGGGGAATGTTCGAGCCCATGCCGCTCAATACCGCCGCCAGCCAGATTTACCTCAGCTTGTTTGGCACCGGGATCCGCAATGGCGCCGAGCTATCGGCCACGGTAAACGGCGTTCCCGTGACAGTGTTGTTCCACGGCGAACAGGGCGAGTTCCCGGGAGTCGATCAGATCAACCTAGGCCCGCTTTCGCCCGAACTGGCGCAGCAGGCGCTGGCCGATCTTGTGCTCACGGTCGACGGCATCGTGGCGAACACTGTCCAGTTGGGGTTCTCAGGCTCAATCGGCGACGCCGTCACGTTTAACAACCAGATTGTTCGCCTGTTTCAAGCGCATTGCCAGGTCTGCCATCACCCCGGTGAGGTGGCGGAGTTTTCATTGATGAATTACGAATCCGCGAAGCCTTGGGCGCGCCAGATCAGAAGCGCGACGCGGCGTCGATATATGCCCCCGTGGAGGCCTGTGCCCGGCCACGGCGACTTTGTGGATGAACGAATCCTCGCCGGCGGCGAGCTCGACCTGATCGCTCGCTGGGTCGATGCCGGAGCGCCCGAAGGGGACCCCGCGGACCTGCCCGAGCCGCTGGTTTTCAACGACCAGTGGACGCTAGGCGAGCCCGATCTGGTCCTCGACACCGGTGTGGACTACATGCCCGATCCCAACTCGGACGACGACTACCGCTGCTTCAGTATCCCGACCGAGCTCACCGAGGGCCGCAGCATCGGCGCGGTCGAAGTACGGCCGGGAAACCGCGAGATCGCCCACCACGTAATCCTATTCGCCGATCCGACGGGCGCCTCGGCGGGGTTATCCGCCAACGACGGTCAGCCGGGGTACACCTGCTTCGGCGACGGAGGGTTTGAGTTTGGCGGCAGCTTCTTTACCGAAGCCGCTGTCCTGGGCGGATGGGCGCCGGGGAACCGGCCGCAGGTCCTGCCCGAAGGTAGCGGCTACAACTTGCGCGCCGGTTCGCGCATCGCGATCCAGATCCACTACCACCCCGACGGCACTCCGCGGACGGACCGCACGCGCATCGGTCTCCATTTCACTGACACGCCGAGCCCTCGCAACGTTCTGGTCATCCCGGTGATCAACGACCAGTTCACGATTCCCGCCGAGGCGTCGAACCATCTCGTGACCGCCGACTTTACGAACATATTTGGCGTTCGCTTCAACGTCTTCGCGGTGCTGCCGCACATGCACCTGTTGGGCCGCGAGTGGAGTGAACCCCAAGCGTGAGACAGTCGAAATCGGGACAGGTTACGATTCACCGCAAAACGCTTGCCTTCTTCGCTGTATCGTCGCACGCTGGTCCTAGCCGGGGAAGCGGAAGCGGGCTCTGCTGGAGAGCAACCCGCCAAGGAATACCCGGCCGCAAACTCATCAAGACGATGAGCGCCGGGGGCGGCCGCCAAGGTCGCTCCCGGCTTCTCCAACGCCGGCGATGTCTCCCTGCCCGCCCAGGGCCCATCGGATTGATAGATTTGCCTATGCCTCTCAAAACTCATACTTCGGATTCCTCGCTGCTGTTGCCGCCGGCCGCGCCAGCGCTTCAAACTCCGCCGGCGGACGATATCCCAACGCCGAATGCAGCCGGCGTTGGTTGTAGATCTCATCAATGAACTCGCCGATCGATGCGCGCGCCTCGTCAAGCGTGCGATAACGCTGCAACCAAACCTCCTCCGCCTTCAACGTCTTCATGAAACTCTCCGCCCGCGCGTTGTCGTAGGGGTTGCCGCGGCGGCTCATCGAGATGATCGCGCCGTGCTGCTCCAGCAGCTCGACATAGGCGCTCGAAGCGTACTGTACGCCTTGGTCGGAATGATGCATCCACCCCGCGGCAGGGCGTCTGAGCTCGAGCGCATCGCGCAACGCCCCTACAGCCAGCTCAGCTTTGAGCGTCGTCCCCAGCCGCCAGCCGACCACGCGTCGCGAGTAGGCGTCCAACACCACGGCGAGGTAGACGAACGCCTCGCGCAAGCGAATGTAGGTGATATCGGATTGCCACAACTGATCGACGCCGTCCACATTCAGGTGCGCCGCTAGATTCGGATAAACAGGTAAGAAGTGGTTCGAATCCGTTGTTAGCACGAAGCGCCGCTTGAGTACCGCCAGCAAGTTGTCCTTACGCATCATCCGCAGGACCTTTTTGTGATTGACGAGGAAGCCTTGGCGGCGCAGCTCGGCCGTCACGCGGCGGTAGCCGTAACGACGATTCTCGAGCGAAATCCGCTGCATGCGGTCACGCAATTCCATGTCGCACTCGGCGGGCGACGACACGGCGAGCCGGCGATAGAACCCGGCGCGATTCACGCGTCCGAGCTCGCAGGCGTGTTCGACGCTGAGCGAGCCTTTGGCGCTGATCTGCTCGACGATGGAGTAGATCCGCTCGCGCCACCGGCGTCGTTGGTCGGGGCTGCGAGGTTCAAGGCGCGAAAGGCTTGTCCGAAAAAATCGAGCTCTGCGGCTTGTTTGCCGAGCAGTCGTTCGAGCTCTGCGATGCGTTCGTCGCGCGGATCGCGAGGGATCTTGGGCGGCGCCGAGCGGCCGGGTTTCGGCCGGCCTCGCCGCCGGCTCAAGCCGTTGACGCCTTCCTGGCGATAGGCGTCCCGCCAGCGGTACAGCAGGCTGCGCTTGACGTCCAACTCGCGGCTTAGCGCTGTGCCGCTCTGGCCGGCTAGGAGCCGCCTGGCGGCGGCTTCCTTGAACTCCACCGTGAACTCCCGCGGCTTGCGCGGCTTGAGACTTTCCATCCTGGACTCCTTTCCATTCGCTGAAATTCGTCCCAAATTTCAATGTCTCATTTTTAGGGTTCACTCCAGATGGTCTACATCGACGACTGGGACTTCGATTGGCAGGATACCTATACCTACAAGGAGCCGGCAATCATCGAGCCCGGCGACTCGATGCTGGTCCAGGCCTGGTACGACAACTCAGCCGCGAATCCGCTCAACCCCAATCGGCCGCCGATTGATGTCGGTTGGGGTGAACGCACGGTCGACGAAATGTGCATCGTGTTCCTGTTTGGCACGATCCAGTAGCCGTATCGGGCTCTTCCGCTGACCTACTTCCACTTCATGCGGCGCATTCCGAATGCCACATGGTAGATCCCGGCAAACACCGCCGTATTGATCATCGTGAAGTAGTAGGGCAAGGTAAGCAGTTTCGGCTTCAAAGCCCAGAATGCGCCGGCGGCGGCCAGAGCGTAGAACCCAACCTGCCCAATCGCTAGCCCAAGATACACCGACTGTCCGAACAGCAGCTCATCGAGAAGCAGCAAGTTCGCCAGGAGCATCGCAACCATGGCAAACGGCGCCAGCAGCCGTATCACCTTGTGCGAGAGAAAGAAGAATAAGGGAAAGGGCCGCAGCGGCCAGACGAGGTCGCGTATGTACGAGATCTGCTGAATGTTGCCCGCCATGATACGAACGCGCCGCGCAAAGCCGGTGATATCGAGAGCCTCTTCCCGCACGATGGCGGTGGGCTCATAAACCGCGCGGTAGCCCTTCCCTAGCACCGACATCGCGATGACGTAATCGTCGTTGATGGTTCCGGAAGGGAGGAACGGATAGAGGTCCTTGCGGATAGCGTGCAGCGCTCCGTGCGCTCCCAGAATCGACGCGATGCGCGACTCGAGGATCTTCAGGGACGTTTCGTACTTCCAATAGGAACCCTCGCTCTTTCCGATAGACACGCCTCCGGCCTCAACCACGCTGTACCGGCCGCTTACGGCGCCGACCCGCGCGTCAGCGAAGTTTTCGACCAGCTTGCGCAGCGCCGCTGGATTAAGCAGCGCCGACGCGTCGGAGAAAACGACGATCTCGCCCGAAAGCTGTGACACTGTGTCGTTGAGGACTTCGGTTTTGCCTCGGTTCTTCGGGTAGTCGATCACTCGCACGGCGGGAGCCCCGGGCGGAGCGTCGAGTGCTGTCGCCTTGGCCAATCGCGGCGTCTCATCCGGAGATCCGTCGCAGGCGACTACGATTTCCAGCTTATCGGCCGGATAGTCCAAGCTCCACGAATTCCGGATCTTCTGCTCGATCACCCGCGCCTCTTCGTAAGCAGGGATCAAGAGAGACACACGGGGGGCGCCGGCGCTCGAAAAGCCGCTCTTGTCGACCGGCCGGCGGATCACCTGGCTCAACAGCAGGAGAACGACTGGGTATCCGACGTAGGCATAGACCGGGACGGCCAGCGACAGCCAAAAAACAAGTTCCGCCACAGTCTACCACTCAGTTTCCCACGGCTAGCCCGCACTTCTCGCCACGTGTTAGTCCGACCCATAATCGATCTCAAGCTTTCGTACTGTGCGCGACGCGATCCAAAGAACCAGTCCGGTCACAGTGAAGAGCCCCAAGATAGCGACGGCCACCGAAGGCGGTTCCGCCGGGGCGAGCAGTAGCTGGATCAAAAAAGGCGCGCTCGGGTCACTTGGAGGCGGGACCGGCGCCAGCGATTGGACGTAGTACAACACGCTGAGCTTCTGCAGCGCCGCGGGCAAAATGCCGTTGACGGATTCCCACAACAGGATGACGATCGCCGGAATGATTGGATTGCGAAGCAGCAGACCAGCCGCCAGAAAAACGCTGCCGTACCCCACGCAACCCAGCGCCGCCGAAGCCGCATACCGCAACGCGTGGGCGGGCCCCTGGTCTTGCCAGAACGCGCTGAGCTCCGCCGGGTCTTGCTGCCACAACATGGCCGCGTACGCCAGCAGTACGCCGCCGGTAAAGATCGCGGCGGCCGCGATCAGGCCCGCCAGGTACTTGCCGCCGAGCAAGACCTCTCGGCGCACTGGGGTGAGAAACCAGTAGTGCAGCGTCTTGTCGAGCATCTCGCCGCGAAACAGAGTCATGAAGATGCCCAGGCAGCCGAAGAAGACCGCCAGCCGCAGGTGGAAGTGGTGGAAGACGCCCGCGAAGACAGTACGGTGTCGCTGGAAATCGACCAACAAGCGGTTGTCGATGCGCTGTAGTACTCCGTCGCTAAAGTGCAAGAACCAGCGGCGACGGCCATCGTAGAACTCGAGATTTCGCAGCTGGACTCGTTCGTCCTTCCTTCGTCGCCCGAATCTCTCGTCGATTAGCGGCTTGCCGGTTCGTTCGAGGACAGCCGCGGCGGACTCGCCCTCGCGGATCGATTCGAGCGTTTCAGCGGCCGTGACCTTCCAGGTGGCTTGCTTGTACTTGACCTGAAGTCCGCCCGCAAAGTACAGCAGGGCCGGGAATAGCGCGAGCAGATACACCCATGCGCTACGGCGCGAGAAAAAGACGCGGCGCAGTTGCAGCCGCGCGATCATCCAGATCTGCCCGAGACGGAACGCGGCGCTCATTCCGCCCCTCCGATCAGGTACTCGTATAGCGCGTCGACATTCTCGTCGGCTGCTCGGACCTGGTCGACCGTGTGCCCGGCGAGCGCAATGCGGCTAAGGGCCTGTGAGAACTCGCGGCGGTTGCGCGTCATCACCAGAAGTCCAAGTCGGTCGTCGTGAAGCTGGATTTGAGTAACGTGGTCTTGCTCAAACAACAAGGATGCTATTCGCGAGGCGTCGCGGCAGCGGATCACGAACTGGCTGGGGTGCTCATCGATCTCCTCCCGGACGCTACGGACGCTTCCCTCGGCGATGATCATGCCGTTGGCAATCAGGACGACTTGGTCTGAAATAAGATCCACTTCTTGGAGCACATGGCTTGAAAGCACTACATGGCGCCCGCGCTCGGAGAGTCGCTCGAAAAGGCGAATGGTCTCGGCGCGAAGCAAAGGGTCGAGACCGTTTAAAGGCTCGTCGAGCACCAGCACTTCCGGGTCATCGGCAATCGCTTGCGCGAGGCGAATTCGCTGCCTCATTCCTTTCGAGTAGGCGGCGATCTTGCGATGGGCCGGTTCGACCATCGCAACCTGCTCGAGCGCCTCCCAGGTGAGCTTTTCAGCTTGCTCGGGCGAGCGTCCGGCGAGCAGCAATCCGGTCGACACGAATTCGAAACCCGTTGAACCTTTCGGGGTTGTATCGTACTGCGTGGCGTATCCCGTGATGCGCATGAGTCGTTCCGGGTCGCGCGGCGACAGACCTCGAACCGTGATCGTCCCGCGGCCGGGATGGATCAGCCCGGCCATTAGGTTCATCAGAGTCGTTTTACCCGACCCGTTGGGACCCACCAGGCTGGTGATGCCTGGGGGGATGCGCAGCGTGACTCGATTGACGCCCAGCACCTCGCCGTAGAACTTCGACACCTCGTCGAACACGATCTCGGGCGGGTTCAAGGGATCACCTCGATGGGCCGTATCTTGCGATGCAGCACGATGAGCAGAATCAGCGACATGCCGATGACAACCAGCCCGCACTGCAGCGCATCAGGTCCGGGAATCGGGTCGACGCCTAGCATCGAACGCCAGATCTGATTCATTGCTCGCGCGGGGTTGAAGGCCATCGGCCACTCGGCTTGCAGCACCTCGCTGCTGATTTCGGCCGCGCCCGCCATCACAAAGAACACGCCAAGGACGAGTCCTCCAGCGACCATTCGCCACTTCACGTACGCCGAGCACGTCATCGCGACCAGGCTGACGAAAACGACCCACAGCATGAACCCGGCGAAGACGCCCGCGCCTAGCATCCAGTTTTGGCTGAACCAGGTCCAACCCGCCATCCCGGACTGCATGAAGAATAGTGTGAGTCCGGGAATCCAGGTCACTGGGGCGAAGACCCCCAGTAACACGAGCATCCGCGACAGCATGTATTCGGGACGCGAGAACGGGCGGCTGAAGTAGAGCGACAAAGCCCCGTTGCCGAGGTCGGGTGCGATTAAGCTCGGCCCGGCGAACGCGGCCAGGAGCACAGCGAAGGTCGCTTGTGAGTTCATGAACGTCACGAAGAATCTTCCGTCAATCGCTAGGAACTCGGTGAACTGAGCCGGGAAACCCAGCAGCAGGTCGCTGTGGTTGGATCAGTCGAACCCAAGGATGCGCGCGTGTCCTTTCTCGGCCTTGTGGAAGCCAAGCAAAGTCCGGATGAGGGTGGACTTGCCGGCCCCGTTCGGCCCGAGCAGGCCAATCGCCTTGCCGCTTCCGGCCACGCCAAGGCGGCTGGAGACGCCTTTGAGAATCTCCGGCCGTCCGAGCCGAACGCTCAGATCTTGAAGCTCGATAACCGGCGTCACTAATTAGGGCTGTTGGACGTCGCTTGCGCTTGCACTCTGACCGACGGCGCTTAGCAGAACGGCGTCCAAAAGTACGCTGGTTAAACGAGTACGACTCGCGGCGTGAATTCGTTCCGGCTCGCCGTCGAAAACAACCAGCACGGGTTCCCGACTTCCGAGTAGGCTCTTGAGCGCGGGGCTGGTCACAAGCGAAGCAAGGTCGGAGGCGACTCCCCTGGTATTGAACCAGAAGAAGCCGGAATGGTGGAGAGTCGACATCGCCGGGAAGCTTCGCTCGAAATCGTCGCTGTGAACGAGCGCCGATCCCGATTCGCGGACCGCAATGGCCTGCATGGCCAGGGCGCGGTCGATCGAGCCGACCAGGTAGCCGCGGTCGTAGGTCCAATGAATCTCCACCGGGCGAAGCGCCTCCTCGGCGGGGTCGCGGCTGGTCCCAGCGAGCTTGATCGAACGCCAAGAACGCCCGTTGACTATCTCCTGAGCGAAGATCAGCGACTGTTCGGATTGATATTCGTTTGCCCGATCGTTGAAACGTTCGACCAAGCGCCGCGCGGTCTCATCGAGGGCCCCGGGGTTGGTCGTCTCAAAGGCGACGAACCCGCCGGGAACCGGGATTGTCGGCCTTTCCATCGCAAACGTCACATCGGCGCCGAGAGACGCCGCGATATCGAGGCTGATGCTGATCCCGGTTTCGGCCTCGAACTCGGCAATCTCAGCCGCCAGCTCGCTGTCTTCGCCCAGCAGCGCAAGCAGCTCGTCGAGCGCCTGCCTAGGGTCTCGAGTCGATGCGGAGAACGCGGCCATGGCGCTACTGGAAACGTACTCTGCCGAGCCCGCCGGCCCCGGGGACGCCAGCCAGGTCGCAATCCCTGTGCGGCCTTCCTTGAACGTAAGAGTCGCCTCGATCTCCTCGGCGCCGCCAGCGCGCTTCTCGAAGAACATATAGCGCGCCGTGGCCATGCCGAGCGCCAGGGACGCCTCTTGATCCAACGAGAGTTCCGACCGCAGCGCCTCAATGTCGGCCGCGATCAGCCAGCTCACGCCTTGCTCATATCGCTGGGCGATCTCGGCCGCAAAGTCTGAGGAAGCGCCGCCGCCCAAGGACGCGCTGACGATGGTCAGATTTTCGGCGCTGTCGGAAGCCAGCAGCAAGCCGTTGATGATTTCGTGGGGAAAGTCGCCGCCCTCGCTGAGCTCACGTATGGCAGCCCGCAGGTCGTCTTCGCGCCCGGACTGAATCTCGGCCAGCAGTACGGGAATCTGATCGCCCGGCCGGCTCGGATCGACCGCGAACACAAACAGCAGCTCTTCGCCCAGCAGCGGAGCAACCGTCTCGACGTGTTCGGCGGCCTCCCGCAGTGCCTGAGCCTCCTGTGACGACCAGAACTTGGCAAGCTCCGCGTTCTGGGCGGCACGCTGCTCGATCAGCGACACGGCCTGGGCGATCGTTCCGGTCAAGTTCGGAATCGCCATGTAGCCGACCGTCTCCGCGGGCAAATGCTGCAGGAGCCGAGCTTGGGTGCGCAACGACGGGCCCGGCAATGCGGCCAATTCCCTTTCGAGACTCACGAACTCGGCCAGTAGCCCGTAATACTTCTCGGCTTCCTGACTCCAAGCGATGGCTTGCTCGATCCGCACGGCCTTGAGCGCGGGGCTCGAGGCCGCCATCTGACCGGGCTGGAGCACCTTTTGGGCGCCGGATTGCGAAACTTCAACCGAGCCCTCGACTACCGAAATCAACGACCCGGCGGTGGCGCTCGACACCGCAAAGACCGTTCCCTTTACCGCTGCCGCCGAGTCTCTTGTGATCACCCGCAAGCGACCTCTACTCTGCGCGGCTTCGATCAATACGTCGCCGTAGTCCAGTGCGACCGTCTGGCCGCTCCAAGCCGAGCGGACCGAAAGCTGGGTTCGTTGGTTGACTTCTACGCGCGAACCGTCGGCGAGCGCAAGGATCAGGCGTGCGCCGGCGCCGGTTCGAACAGAATCGCCCTCGAACAACTCGACTCCCGGCGCCAATGCGAGCTCAGGCAGCGCGTAGGCGTCTCCTGAAACCGAAACGACCGTCGCCCGCGAGCCAGATGGGGCAAAGGCGCGGTCGATTTCGTGTCGGCCGGCATAGAACGTTGCTAGAACGAGCCCCGCCGCGACCGCCCACCCCACCCAAGGAACCTTGCGGGCGCGTGGAGCCGGCATTGCCACCAGCTGAGGCCGGCCCTTCGCCTCGGCGAGCGCGTGTCGGCAGCCTGTGCATCGAGCGAGATGGTCTTCGAGCAGGAGTCGCTTCGAATCCGTCAAACGATTCGCCAGGTGCGCGTCCAACTCCTGGCGGAACTGGGCGCATAGAGCGGAATCCGCGCCGGCCAGGCGGTCGCGAACGCGCTGGGTCGCCGCGCTCGTCTCGCCCGCTGAGGCGCCCTCGCCGCGCATTTCCTCAAGGAGCTGATCGAAACTTTCTTCGTTCATGACGGTCCTCCCTCACTTGCTCAAGTCATTCCGCAGGGCAGTTCGAATCCGGTGTAAGCGACTGGCCACCGTGCCTCGTTCGAGGCCGCTCAACGCCGCCAACTCGTCGTACGAGTAGCCTTCGAGGTGGCAGAGAACGAACAGCTCCGAATCGGCCTGCGCAAGCTTGGTCAGGGCTTGCCTCAGGCGCTGCTTGAGAATCGCCGAGCTCTCAACCGCCGCGCCCTTTTCATTGACGGGTCCTGAGTCGGGACGAGCTTGCTTGCGGCGCAGCAGGTCGATCGAAGCGTTTGTCGCCGCCCGGCGAAGATAGGGCTCGGGGGAGCGCGCCGGATCGATCGCGAGTCCCTTGTTCAAAAGGCGCAGAAAGACGTTCTGCAAGACGTCTTCGGCGTCGACTGAATTGCCGGTTACGCGCACGGCCGTGCGATATACGGCGGCGGAGTAGCGCTCGTAAAGATCGTCGAATTCCGGAGCGGTCTTCACGGCACTCGGTTCGCCCATCAGAGCCAGACCGGCTGTTCCCATTCTCCGCGCCCTCTACCTGGTATACGCAGCTGAGGTGGAAATAATTCATCTGAAGGCGTGAGCCCCGAACGCCAGTGAGGGGTACGGTGCATGACGACCCCACGAACTTCGTACCCCTCACTGGCGTTCGGGGCTCACGAGAAAAACCCCTGGGCGAGGTTGGCAGCAGCTTCGAACAGGAGTTACTTGACAAGCAAGAATAGCCCCAGCAAGAATAGCCCCTGCTGCAACCCGCAATGGTACATGTTACAGTAGCCCATGATCGAGAGTTTTAGGCACAGGGGCCTGAAACGGCTTCATGAACGGGGAGATCGTAGCGGAGTCAACGCGAACCAGCTTGCCCGGATCAGAGACGTACTCGCGCATCTGAATAGAGCGAAGACGCCCGCGGCTCTCGATTTACCGGGCTACAGTCTCCACTCGCTGACGGGCGAGATGAAGGGCCACTGGAGCGTGAGGGTATCTGGCAACTGGCGCATCATCTTCAGCTTCAGGGCGGGCGGTGCATACGAGGTCGATCTGATCGACTACCACTAACGAGAAGGAGCTAAAGCGATGTCTAGAGCGATGAAGGATCCGCCGCATCCAGGCCACTCGATCAAGGATGCCTGCTTGGAACCGCTTGAGCTGAGCGTGACCGACGGCGCAAAACTCTTGGGGGTCACCCGGCACACGCTCTCACGCGTCATCAACGGCCAGTCTGGGATTTCGCCCGAGATGGCTATTCGTCTGGAGAAGGTCGGATGGTCGAACGCTGACCACTGGCTGAGCTTGCAAAGCGCCTACGAGTTAGCACAAGCCCGGCTGAACGAAGACCGCATTCGGGTTGAGCGTTACGAGCCGCAACCGTCGGCCTAGACTCTAATTGCCGGCGGTTGCGGAGACGTCCGCTCAGACGCTCGCCCGCGGGACCAACTGCGAGGCGTCAACCGCCCGATCGATGGCCGCGAACAGCTCGTCACGTCGAATTGGCTTTGACACGTAGTCGTCCATGCCGGCGGCGAGGTAGCGCTCACGGTCGCCCTTCATCGCGTGCGCGGTCAGAGCGACGATCGGAGCTCGCTGGCCGCTCCCTGCTTCTCTTTCACGAATCATGTGGGTCGCCTCGACGCCCCCCATTTCAGGCATCTGCACGTCCATCAAGATGAGATCGGGCCGGCTTTCGGCCCACAGCTCGACGGCTTCGCGTCCGTTGTTGGCAATACGGACCCGGTGCCCTTGCCTCTCGAGCAGCGCCCGGGCGAGGAGCTGGTTTTCAGCAATGTCGTCCGCGAGCAAGATGTCGAGTGATGGGGCTGACGCGGGGACCGCCGAAGCGTCACTGTCGCCCTGAGCGAAGGTCGGGCCGAGCAGTCGCGTCATGGAGTTGCACAACTCCGATTTCGACAGCGGCTTGTCGAGGCACTCGGCGATCGCAAGGTGCGTTTGGCCGGCGCCGCCGCTCCCGATCAAGATGGCCGGAAGTTCGTTGATAACGATATCGGCTTCAACGTTCACCAATGCGCTTTGGTCCACGATCAAAACGGAAAACGGCCGATTGGCGCGCTGTGACCAGCGGATCACCTCCGCCGCGCTTTTGATGCTATCGAGGGTCGCGCATTGGACGCCCCAGCTTTCGAGGATCTCCGAGAGCCTCCTGCGGTCAGCCGCGTCGGGGTCAACGACCACGGCTCGCACATCGGCGAACGACACGTCAGTCGCCGGCGCCGCTGACTCGACGGCGGCGAAACGCGCCGTCAACGAAAAGACGCTGCCGCGGCCTTCTTCGCTTTGGACTTCAATACGGCCGCCCATGAGCTCCGCCAGCCGGGAGCAGATCGCCAGCCCCAACCCGGTGCCGCCGAAGCGCCGGGTCGTCGAGCCGTCGGCTTGTGAAAAGTCGTCGAAGATGACTTGCTGCTTCTCGGCGGGGATGCCGATCCCGGTGTCGGTCACCCGAAACAAGATCTCAAACTCAGCCCGTCCGCTCGAGAGCGGCTCTACGGCGATGTCCACCGAGCCTTCCGGGGTGAACTTCACCGCGTTTGAGAGCAGATTGACCAGCACCTGTCGAAGACGCACAGGGTCGCCCACGACTCTCGTGGGGAGGTCGCTGTCGACATGGGATTTCAACTCCAACCCCTTCGCCTCAGCGCGTGGCGCAAAGCCGTGCACGGTTGCCGCGACCAGGTCGGCCAAGTCGAATTCGACCGGCTGAAGGTCGAGCTTGTCGGCTTCGATCTTCGAGAAATCGAGGATGTCGTTGATGATCGTCAGCAGGGAATCCGCCGAGTCCTGAACGCTACGCAAATACTTCCGCTCGCGGGGTTGCAGCTCCCCGTCGAGAGCCAGCTCGGTCATGCCCATGATGACGTTCATCGGGGTTCGAACCTCGTGGCTCATGTTGGCTAAGAACTCGCTCTTGAGCCGTGCGCCTTCCTCGGCGCGCTCCTTTGCCTTTTGTAATTCGGCGGTACGTTCGTTGACCTGCTCTTCGAGGAACTGGTCGCGATTCTCGATCTGCTCGAGCATCTGGTTGAACGCGCCGACAAGCTGGCCGATCTCGTCGTCTTCGGTCGCAATGGCCCGGCTCGAATAGTCGTTTTGGTCTCGAATGCGTTGCGCCAGACCGGCCAAGTCGAGGATCGGCTGCGTGATCAACTTCTGCATCCGCGCCGAGATCAACAACGAAAGCGCGATCGAACCCAGCATTCCGATTACGACCAGCAAGCCATAGTCCCGCAGCCGGTCGTCGATTTCGCTCAGGTCGGCTTCCAGCACGATGGCGCCGATCGTCTCGCCGTCAAGCTCGATGTCGCGATAGAGCGATAGGTCCGGGATTCCCGGGTTGCGCTGGGCGTTTGGCCGCGAGAATTCGGCAAAGAGCGCTCCCGAGGGCAGGTACAGCCGCGCCGAGACGATGCGCGGCTCAGCCTCGAGGGCCCGTAGTGTGGCTTCGGCGGAGTCATGGTCACTAAACACGATTGGCGCCGCGCTATTGGCCCCAATTATTTTGGCGGCTGTCGCTAGTTGCTGTTTGGAGTGAACCCCAAGCGTGAGACAGTCGAAATCGGGACAGGTTACGATTCACCGCAAAACGCTTGCCTTCTTCGCTGTATCGTCGCACGCTGGTCCTAGCCGGGGAAGCGGAAGCGGGCTCTGCTGGAGAGCAACCCGCCAAGGAATACCCGGCCGCAAACTCATCAAGACGATGAGCGCCGGGGGCGGCCGCCAAGGTCGCTCCCGGCTTCTCCAACGCCGGCGATGTCTCCCTGCCCGCCCAGGGCCCATCGGATTGATAGATTTGCCTATGCCTCTCAAAACTCATACTTCGGATTCCTCGCTGCTGTTGCCGCCGGCCGCGCCAGCGCTTCAAACTCCGCCGGCGGACGATATCCCAACGCCGAATGCAGCCGGCGTTGGTTGTAGATCTCATCAATGAACTCGCCGATCGATGCGCGCGCCTCGTCAAGCGTGCGATAACGCTGCAACCAAACCTCCTCCGCCTTCAACGTCTTCATGAAACTCTCCGCCCGCGCGTTGTCGTAGGGGTTGCCGCGGCGGCTCATCGAGATGATCGCGCCGTGCTGCTCCAGCAGCTCGACATAGGCGCTCGAAGCGTACTGTACGCCTTGGTCGGAATGATGCATCCACCCCGCGGCAGGGCGTCTGAGCTCGAGCGCATCGCGCAACGCCCCTACAGCCAGCTCAGCTTTGAGCGTCGTCCCCAGCCGCCAGCCGACCACGCGTCGCGAGTAGGCGTCCAACACCACGGCGAGGTAGACGAACGCCTCGCGCAAGCGAATGTAGGTGATATCGGATTGCCACAACTGATCGACGCCGTCCACATTCAGGTGCGCCGCTAGATTCGGATAAACAGGTAAGAAGTGGTTCGAATCCGTTGTTAGCACGAAGCGCCGCTTGAGTACCGCCAGCAAGTTGTCCTTACGCATCATCCGCAGGACCTTTTTGTGATTGACGAGGAAGCCTTGGCGGCGCAGCTCGGCCGTCACGCGGCGGTAGCCGTAACGACGATTCTCGAGCGAAATCCGCTGCATGCGGTCACGCAATTCCATGTCGCACTCGGCGGGCGACGACACGGCGAGCCGGCGATAGAACCCGGCGCGATTCACGCGTCCGAGCTCGCAGGCGTGTTCGACGCTGAGCGAGCCTTTGGCGCTGATCTGCTCGACGATGGAGTAGATCCGCTCGCGCCACCGGCGTCGTTGGTCGGGGCTGCGAGGTTCAAGGCGCGAAAGGCTTGTCCGAAAAAATCGAGCTCTGCGGCTTGTTTGCCGAGCAGTCGTTCGAGCTCTGCGATGCGTTCGTCGCGCGGATCGCGAGGGATCTTGGGCGGCGCCGAGCGGCCGGGTTTCGGCCGGCCTCGCCGCCGGCTCAAGCCGTTGACGCCTTCCTGGCGATAGGCGTCCCGCCAGCGGTACAGCAGGCTGCGCTTGACGTCCAACTCGCGGCTTAGCGCTGTGCCGCTCTGGCCGGCTAGGAGCCGCCTGGCGGCGGCTTCCTTGAACTCCATCGTGAACTCCCGCGGCTTGCGCGGCTTGAGACTTTCCATCCTGGACTCCTTTCCATTCGCTGAAATTCGTCCCAAATTTCAATGTCTCATTTTTAGGGTTCACTCCAGGTCCACAGGTCGTAGCCAGTCCCCGAGACTCTGACCGAATAGATCAGATGGCGGCCATCAGGCGACCAGTCAGAGGTCCATTCGACGCCCGGGGAGCCGATCAGGAGACGCGCCTCACCGCCGCCGTTGGCTTGTCTTACATAAAAGCCGCCGCCATCGGCCTGACGCTCGGACTGGAATAGGATCTCTTCGCCGCCGGGGGACCAAACTGGGAATCTCTCGATTGCCGCGTCGAAGCTCAGCCGCTGTTTGACGGCTCGGTCGACTTCGTGCACCCAGATGTCGCCCGGATCAGCGGCGCTGTCTCGGCCTTGGACTGCCACTCGCCGTCCGTCGGGCGATAGCGCCGGGTGAACAAGCCTCACCTGTGGCCGGCCTATCTCGCCCAGAATGTTCCCCTGGCGGTCATGCCAGACCAAGCTCTGACCGCTAGCGGTTCCTGAGACGTCGACGGTCACGAGCGTGCCGTCGTCAGCCAAGCTGAGGTCACCCACTCCCTGAGCCACCGGAAAGGCCTCGCCCGTTGCCGCGAGCGTTTCGAGCGAAAACGGCAGCGCCCAAAGCCCGCCCTGCCCCAGCGTCGCCTGGTAAAGAATGTGACCGGTAGGCGAGTAAATCGGCCGCATCCCATGGGCCAGTCGCCCTAGCTCGCCCGTCTCGAGGTTCTTCAGGTAGATGTCGGCGACCGTTCGGTTCCCGACCGCCAGCAGTAGAGCCCGGGCGCCGGCCTCGGTCGGCAGAAAGTGGGGATGGTGATTGCCGGGGCCATACTCACCTGGCACGGGCTCAAACAACAACTCGGGCTCGCCCCCACGGGCGGGCACTTCGTGCAAGGCGACGGGCGAACCGCCGGAGGCAAACACGATCGCTTCACCGTCGGGACTCCAAGACCCGCCGTCGTAGATCAATCCCGGTAGGGGGCAAACAGAGACCGCCGCCCCTCCCTCGAGAGAGACCTTCTTTAGCTCATCCCGGGTCGCGAATCCGATGAAGCGGCTGTCGGGCGACCAGAACATGCCCCATAGAGCCTCTTCGGTTCCCGCCAGCTTTCGCGGCTGCTCGCTGTCGATTGGGCGCACCCATAGCGCCGTCGGCTGGTCACCGGAGACGTAGACGATGTATCGGCCATCCGGAGAGATCGCAACCCGTGTCGGGGAGTACTCACGATAGAGCGATTCGGGAGTGAAGGAGAAACGGCGCACGGTCGGAGACGCCGCTTCAGGCGGGGCTTGGGAGAAATACAAGACAGCGAAGGTCACCGCAAGCAGGCCGGCCGCCACGAACGCCAGAGGCCAAACGAATCGCGAGGCCGTTTCGCGCTTCGCGGCGGGAACCTGAGATCGGCTAGCCGCCGGGCTTGCTGTCGTCGTCGGCGGCTTGGCAACGGCGCGGTCGAGCGCCGCGAGATCGACGCTCAGTTCCGCCGCCGACTGATAGCGCTCTTCCGGCGCCTTGGCCAGGCATTTGTTGACCGTGCGCTCGAGCGCCATCGGCACACCAGTGCGCTGAGCGGTGATCGGCTCGGGCGCCTCGTTAAGAATCGAGTACATGATGGCCTTGGCGTAGTCGCCCTTGAACGGCTGCCGGCCCACGACCATCTCGTAGATCACAACCCCCAGCGACCAAACATCGCTGCGGTGGTCCGTGCCGGGACCCTCGGTTTGCTCGGGCGACATGAAGGCGACGGTCCCCATCGTCTGGTCGGCCTTGGTGAGGCGACTGGCATTGGTCAGCTGGGCCAGACCAAAATCCATGATCGTGACGTGGCCTTGGTCGCCGACCATGATGTTCTCGGGCTTGATGTCGCGGTGGACGACGCCCTTCATGTGGGCGGCTTCGAGGCCCTTGGCGATTTGTTGTCCGATGTCGAGGGCTTCCTCGAGTTCTAGCGGGCCGCGCGCGATCTTCTTGTCGAGCGACTCTCCCTCCAGCAGCGACATCGCCAAGAAGATGTGGCCGTCAGCCTCGTCAATCTCGTGAATCGTGCAGATGTTCGGGTGGTCCAAAGCGGCCGCGGCGCGGGCCTCGCGTTCGAAGCGCTTGTGAACCTCGGGGTCAGCGACCAGGTGCGATGCCAAGAACTTGAGCGCGACATGACGCCCGAGCTTGAGATCCTCGGCCTTCCAGACCTCGCCCATGCCGCCGGAGCCGAGCTTTTCGAGGATCTTGTAGTGGCTGATGGACTGCCCCGTCAAGATGAGTCAATTCTACCGTTTCGTCGAGGAGTGATGATCGGTCGACATTGCACTTAGACCCAACGCTGCGCACGCGGCTGCAAGAGCCATGGACGGAAGTCCATGGTCCCTCAGCTATGGCGAAGCCTGGGGACCATGGACTTCCGTCCATGGCTCTGTAGCCCTCGGCGCGAGCTCCGACGACATCGGCGATCAGCCCAGCGTTTCGAGGAAACGCACCGGCTCGCCTATGGGGCTGCCTAGGAGCTCACCGTCGCGAACGACAACCTTGCCGCGCAGAATCGTCGAGATCGGCCAGCCGGTCACTTCAACACCGTCGTAGGGCGTCCAGCCGGTGCGGCTGGCGATCCAGTTGTCGGTGATGGTGCGCTGGGCTTGCAGGTCGACGATAGCGAGGTCGGCGTCGAAGCCGACGGCGATGCGGCCTTTCCGCGAAATGTTGAAGATCCGTGCGGGGCCGGCGCTGGTGAGGTCGACGAGGCGCTCGAGCGATAGCCGGCCGGCGTTGACGTGATCGAGCATGATAGGCAGAAGCGTTTGGACGCCGGTCATGCCGGAGGGCGACTGCGGGTACGGGCGTTGCTTTTCTTCGAGAGTGTGGGGCGCGTGGTCGGAGCCCAGTACATCGACGATGCCTTGGTCGAGCGCGCGCCAGAGGGCCTGGCGGTGCTGTTCATCGCGGACGGGCGGGTTCATCTGTGCGCGGCTGCCGAGGCGTTCGTAGCAGTCGGGGGCGGCTAGGGTCAGATGCTGGGGCGTGACTTCGACGGTGGCGAAATCCTTGTGGCGGGCAAGGATTTCCATCTCGTCAGCGGTCGTGATGTGCAGCACGTGGACTCGCCGATAAGCTGCAGCCGCGAGCTCAAGCAGGCGGATCGTATTGTCGACGGCCGTCGTGACGTCACGCCAGCTGGGGTGCATCGCCACGTCGGCCCCGTCGGCGACTAGGGAGTAGCGCTGCTTCAATCGTTCTTCGTCCTCGCTGTGGACGGAGACTCGTCGGAAGCCGTTCGCCAGGACCTTGGCGACGGCGGCGCTTTCGCTGACCAAGAGGTCGCCGGTCGAGCTACCCATGAAGAGTTTCACGCCGGCGGCGCCAGGCAGCATTTCGAGCTCACGCAGCTGTTCAGCGTTCTCTTCGGTGGCCCCGACGAAAAAGGCGTGGTCGCACCAGGTTCTCCCTTGTGCGCGCTGAAGCTTGTCCTCTAGAGCTTCGCGAGTCGTCGTTGCCGGCTTGGTGTTCGGCATCTCGAACACCGCGCTGACTCCGCCGAGTACGGCCCCTCGCGTGCCGGTCTCGAGGTCCTCCTTGTGCTCCATCCCCGGCTCACGGAAGTGCACCTGAGTGTCAATCACGCCCGGCAGTATGGTCAGTCCGGTAGCTTCAATCGTCTCGGAGGCCTCGCCTGATCCCAGGGCGCCGAGGGCGACGATGCGAGAGTCCCGGATCCCGATATCGGCTTCGTGAATTCCGGCGGGCGTCACGCATGCGCCGCCTTGCACAACTAAGTCAAAGTGCTCGCTCATCCGCCGACCGTCGGCCGGCTCCCGCGGAACGGCAGCCGAACCGGTATCTCCTCCACCATACGCCCCTCCGCGCACTGCGGGTCCTCGGCTTTGCGACGCTCGCTATGTCGGGCGTACCAACTGGCCCCTGGGACGGCGCTGAACCCGTGAGCGAAGACGCTGAGCAAGACGTTCACAATGACGATCGCGAAGATATCCTCCCGTCCGGCGATCTCCTCTGCCCGCAGCGCCATCAGCACGTAAAGAATGGACGCCAGCCCGCGCGGACCGAACCAACCGAGAAACCCGTAGGTCGGCAGCCGGAACCCCGTTCCCAGAAGACTGATCGACACGGGAAGCATGCGAATCACCGTCAAGCTGGGTCGCGATTCCGACTGGGCAATTGTTGGTGTGGCAGGCGCGCATGCCCAGGCAGCCGATTGCCTGCAGCGCGGAGTTCGAGACCGCGACGCCGTCGGCCCCTAGGAGTCTGTCCGAGTATTGACATCTGCGCCTGCATGTAGTGTTTCGAATCACTGGCACCTACAGCATATGGTGGTTGCCGAAGGCGAATCTTGAATATTCGGACACACTCCTAGGGCTAGCGCTTTGACGAAGTCCGACTCGGTCCGCAGTCCCCCAGTGATGATCAAGGTGACATCGCCGCGGCCGTGCATGTCGAGGCGCTTCCGCGCGCGGGCCAGGGCGGCCATCGTCGGGACTTCCATTTCGTCGACGAACACCGCGTCCGCCTCGCGGTCGACCCAGGCGCCGAAGCGGGGCAGGACCTCTTTGTTGTTGTAGGCGCTCACGCCCGTCTTGTAGCGGTTGTCCCAGCCGTGGACGCCGCAGATGAGGTCCTCTCCAACGATCGAGGCGTCGGACATCAGTGCGCCCCGATGCAGGCAGCGGCCGTAGAGGACGGATACCTCGTCGTCGTAGCGGACGGCGACCAGGTCGACGTTCGAGACGAGGGCGTAGGCAGGCTCACGGTCGGCCAAGTCGCTCCACATGGCCACTTGCGCCTTCTTGACGGGAATTTTGGTTTCTGCAGTAGTTGGCATCGTTTCTCTAGCGGACTAGTCGTTTACTAGAACCGATTGCGGCGTCCAAAAATTCCCGGCAGTCTTCCTGTTGGTTCTCGGCGGCGACCAGCTGCGACCCCGTTAAGACCGCCGCGGTGAACCCCTGAGTGTGCCAACGGCCGCTGTGAGGCAGTGCGGGCAGGTCGGATTCGACGGGGTAAGGCCAGGGAGAAACGTACCAGTAGGGCTCGGCGTAGCTGCCGTCCCCTGGGCTCAGCCCGACGCCGACGGACTTGCCGTCGCCTAGGTTGATCAGGGTCGCGAGGTCAAAATGGTGCGGCCAGCATCGAACGTCGCTTGCCTGGGGGTTCGCCTGTAGCACTTGTTTCAGAGCTGTGTCGGCGTTCGAGAACCAGCCGCCGAGTTCCTCGTACGGACCTGACGAGAAGGGCTGTCCTGCTCCGACCGGATGTGCTGGGATTTCGTAGTGAAGGCTTTTCAGGTCGCCTTCAATGGGCCTGCCAAGGTGAGCCGCCAGGGAGGTTCGAAGCCAGTCGTAGCCGTTGTCGACGGTCTTTCCTAGCAACGCGAATTCCGCCAGGGTCTCGTCACCGGCAAGGAGCAAGAGCCGCGGATCTTCGAGAGACAAGGCTGCCTGGACGCCTTCGCCTCGATGGCTGGCTAGCGCGCCCCGGTCAACTAGCCACCCCAGGTTCGTATGACTGTCGTCGTCTTTTTTGGGCGCGAGATTACGGCCCACGGCTGACGCTATTTGCGCCGCGTGGTGGAGTTGAAGTCTCGCGTCGACGAGATCGGTGGGCGCGGTCGCGCCGAGTTGTTGCCAGTTCGCCAAGTAGGCCTCCGAAGTAGACGACTAGTCTACCCGAGGGCGGGCGGCGAGCAGCAGAGTTAGTCGAAGAAGACGAAGTGCGGGGCCAAGGTCCCCGGGCGATCCCAGCTGGGTTCGCAGTTCCCGCGGGTCGCGCTGTATTCGGGGTAGGCTTCGGACAAAATTGCCGGCAGGACTTCCATGTCGTCCTCTCGGTGATAGCTGTCAATCATTAGCGTCGGCCGGTTCTTCGTCAGCGTCTGCATTGCTCCGCGGAGGGCTTCGCGCTCGGCGCCTTCGATGTCCATCTTCATATAGTCGACGCGCTCGAGCCCGAGCTCCGCGACGACTTGGTCGATCGTCGTCAGCGGGACTTCGACGCTTTCGCCGCCACGGTCGGTCAGAAAGGTGCTCATCCCAGAATTTGCAGTTCCGATGTGAAGAGTCATCGTGCCCTCGCTGCTCCAGGCGCCTTTGGGAATAATGACAACTCGACCTTCGGCGATCTCCTTCGAGAAATTCCGCCGTAGGCATTCGAGCTGATTGGGATCGGGGTCGATCGAGACGACCTTTTCGGCGCCGTGATCGAGCGCTTTGCGGGTGAAGACGCCGACGTGCGCTCCGACGTCGATCACGATGTCGCCGGGCTGCACGGCCTTGTCGGGGCGATGGGAGGCGATCCAATCATGTTCGGCGATCAGATACCCCAACAGCACCTTCGCGCCCTCGGCGGAATCTTCCGAGCGCAGCCAGAAGTGGTTGCCGCGGTTTTCGACGAGCTCGAGGCCGTACTCCTCGTCTCGGCGAATGCTCCTGGTCGCCTGCTTCGATTCGTAGACGAGCTCAGCAAACGCCTTGGTGTCGGGGTAGATCGTGAAGATGCTGCCCCACGAACACCCCGGCGCGTCGCCGGCGACCTTGACGCTTGAAGCCCAAGCCGTATACATCAGGCCCGAAATCAGCCCGGACTGGGCGACGCCAAGCCCAACGGCGGTGATCAGGGCGAGTCGAATGGGCCATGGGACGGACCAACCGGCGCGTTTGGATTCTTGGGACATTACATTCAAGGTCTGCCGCGAGGCCGGGAGAGGCCATCAGGCGGCGGCCCTAATTCTCGTCGGGCGAAGTTCCTACATCGATTTGCGACCCGGCGGCGCTTGGCGGTTCCTCACTCGGAGAGAGATCCCGCAGCGTAAGCCCGAGAACTTCCATGAAGCGGTCCGCCAGATCCGGCTGCAGCCCCCGAATCCCGCGCAGCACGTTGTGGACATGAGGTTGCGAATAGCCGGTCAGCCGAGCCAAGCGTCGCTCGCTGACCGCGCCGCTCCGTATCTGCTTGTTGATTCTCCTCAACAACGTCGCGTAGGCGGATTTAAATCCATATGTAGTCGTATTTCTTTCGGAAATAGGGCTAGGCGTTTTGGCTCGTTGTACCGATTCGGCAACTGTGATTTACTACTAGAATCCGGCAAGTACCAAAGAATCAACGTCGTTGACAACCCTAGAGTTACCTGGACCGTTCCGGTAATTCGTTCCAAAATGATAATACATTTTCAATTAAATTATTTTGCTTTTTTACTTAATCACTCCTAGGATGGGTTGGTGCGACCGGCAAGAAGTCGACCGGACCAACCGACCAGACCAACAAGGAGCCTCAAGAAATGGAATGGAATCCTATCGAGCTCGAACGCCAAGCGCTGGCGAGCTGTTCAACGTGTGAAGGCAGCGGAGTCCGCTGCGTCAAGAGAGCTAAGCCGCTACCTTGTAAGTGCGCTTTTCGGAGCATGTTTCGCGCCTGCTACGCGCGTTTTCGTGACTGTATGCACGGGGGCAAGTTTCGCAGCCGCGTGACGTTTGAGCGGACTCCGAGCGGCCGTTCAAACCGCGGCATGTGGGGGCGCAAGGAAGAAGAGTACATGGCCGACTTCGAGCTGGTGGCCAAGCGCACGCTCGACGCCGCGGACTATCGGCTGTTTCGGGTGCATTTCTTGCTCGGCGCGGACTGGCGCTTGTGCGAGAAACGACTGGGTATCCGCCGCGGGAACTTTTTCCACGGGGTCTACCGCATCGAGGCCCAGCTGGGGGAGGCCTTTGCGGCGCTCAAACCCTACGCGATCTATCCTCCGCGAGACTACTTTGCGTTTCGGATGGAGGGACCGGTCGAGCCGTCGAAGCCGATTTTCGTGCCGGCCCGGCCGATGGCCGAGGTCATCGAGATTCGGCGCCCGCGCGTGCCTCGGCGGCGGACGGCCTAGCAGCCCGTGGCAAAACACCCCGTTTCAGGCCGCGAGAAGCATCGGCGTGGCCAGCGGCGCGCCGGCTGAATCTCGCACCTTCGCCGGGAATCTCCTGAAAACCGCCCCCAGGGCCCCGCACAACCGCCCCAAGGCCGCCCAAGACGCCAATACAAGCCCCAAAACCGACACTTTTGTCCTTTTCCTCGCGTCCGCCAGCCCGCGCGGCGTCCCCGCGCCCAGTTTGCCCCTCATCGCGATCGATAAATTGAACGCGCCCACGTGAATCAGCAGCCTCTTTAAAACATTTTCTCGGCCTTTCAAGTGCAATCGCCGCATCCCGCCCGTCTCGTAACAGTGCGCGAAACTGCGCTCAACCTTCTCCGCTCGCAACTTCATCAGACGCTTGCCGCGCTTGCCTTTGATCCGCCGCCGATTGGAGTACACCGCGTCGCGTTGCCGCGTTCGGCCGCCCCATTTGCGTCGCCCTCGCTGCGGCTCGCTCACGTAACTGCGTACGTCCAGCTCGGCAAAATCCGTCAGCACTCGGTTCGAATGATAGCCCTTGTCCGCGACCACTTCGCTCAGCTCGTCGACCGCGCCAGCGGCTTCTTCCGCCGCCGCTTCCAACTGCTCGGCCGCCTCGACCAGCGTTTCTTCAATCGTCGTGGCATCGCCTTCGTCGGCCGCTTGCAGCGTGACCGCCACCACCGCGCCCGTCTGCAAATCCACCGCGTGCTCGGCCTTGTGCGCCAAGTGCGTACGGCCGTCTTTCATCTTCGTGACCTTGGCGTCGGGATCGTAGGGATGCTTCCAATCCTTGTTGCAGGCCTTCTTCTTACGTTTCTTGTCGATCTTGGCCAACTGCTCGCGCGTCGGCGTCTCGATTCCCGATTCCAGAGCTAGACGTCTTTAATACTCTTCGTAGCCCTCGCCGGAGTCGCAACGCACCAGCGAGCGCATCGCCGCGTTGGCTTCCAGCGTCGTCGCGTCGACCCCGATCGTTCCGCCGGACAACAGGCCTTCGCGGGCCAGCAGCTGCAGCGCCCAGGTGAACACCGCGCGATGCGTTTCGAGGTCGATCAGCCGCCGCGTGCGCGAGATCGTCGAATGATCCGGCGCTTGTTCATCGAGTTCGATCGCCAGGAATCGCCGCAGCGAAAGTGAGTCGCCAAGGCGCCAAGCGACGCCGCGCTCCGAGTCGATGCCTTCGAAATACCCGATCAGCAAACTGCGGAAATAGATGCCCGGCGTGAGCGACGGCCGTCCCAAGCTCGGCGCGTAGAACTGCTCGCACTGGCCTTCGACGAAGGCGTCGAACTCGTGCTCGTCAAATAACTCGCTGAGCCGCAGATAAAACGGATGCCCAGCGCTCTTGGGCAACTCCGAGGTGGCGACCCATAGGTCTTTCTGCCGCTCGCGTCGCTTACGCCGTCCCATTGCCATAAAACAAGTTTATCACCTCTTGTTTCACAGTGCGACTTCCACCACGGGCTGCTAGGGCAATCGGCGCCGCCTGCGTCAGCGGGCTGTGAAAAAATCGCCCGTTGAGCGCGAAAGACGGGCGAGGCATGCCTCGCCCCTACGGACGATCGGTTGTTTTCAACGACGTAGCCCGCCTTGCCGGAATCGGATGGCCGACATTTTTTCACGGCCCCTCACGGTTGCGGCTCAGGGACGCGCATTCGAGTAGACAGTTTGAGAAGGCTCGCGCCCCTGTGGTACCTTCAGGCTTACCGCAAGGGGGAACTTTTCAAGATGTCAGCGCTCGGGATGATCGAGACGAAAGGCCTAACGGGCGCCATCGAGGCGGCCGACGCGATGGTCAAGGCCGCGAAGGTTGAGCTGCAGAGTCGGGAGTATCCCGGCGCGGCGTATGTTTTGGTTACCTGCCGGGGCGATGTCGGGGCGGTGAAGGCCGCAACCGATGCGGGTGCCGCGGCCGCGCGGCGGGTCGGTGAGCTTGTCAGTGTTCACGTGATACCTGGCCCGCACGAAGATACCGAGAAGATCGTTCCCTAGGGCGGCCCGCCTGCGATGGCCGAAGAAAAGGATCTCCGCTCGACCAGGGAAGTCCGCCGGAAGGTAGAAGCCGCCTACGCGGCGTTTCTGGAGTACCGCCACTTCTCGCAGCCCCAAGTCGACGCGATCGTCGATAGGGTCGCCGCGGCCGCTCGCGCGAACGCCGTGTCATTGGCGCGAATGGCGGTCGAGGAGACCGGCTACGGCAACGTCCAAGACAAGATCGCCAAGAATCTGCTGAATTCCGACACCCTCCATCAGCACATCCGGCCGATGAAGACGGCCGGGATCATCAAAGAAGACGAGGCCAATGGAATCATCGAGATCGCCGAGCCCATGGGTGTAGTCGGGGCGATCCTGCCCACGACGAACCCAACCTCGACCGCCTTCTACAAGATTCTGATTGCTCTGAAGTCGCGCAATGCGATTGTGCTGAGTCCCCACCCGCGGGCGCGTAAGTGCACCTGCGAATCGGCTCGACTGCTAGCCGAGGCGGCTGAAGCCGCGGGCGCTCCAAAGGGCGTGGTCCAGTGCATAAACGAGGCGAGCGTCGCTGGGACGAACGAGCTGATGGGCCACAAGCGCACCGGCATCATCCTCTCGACCGGCGGCCCGGGGATCGTACGGGCGGCGTACTCGAGCGGCAAGCCCGCGCTGGGCGTCGGACCCGGCAATGTGCCGGTGCTGATCGACTCCACGGCGAATATCGAAGAGGCGGTCAGCTCGGTCGTCGACGGCAAGAGCTTTGACTACGGGACGGTTTGCTCGAGCGAGCAGACGGTCGTCATCGAAGAGAAGCACCGCGAGCAGGTGTGGCGCGCGCTCGAGTCCGCTGGGGCTTACCGCTCGAATGACCAACAGACCAAGGCGCTCGAGAAGCTGTTGATCACTCAAGATTTCCGGATCAACCCGGACTGTGTGGGTCAGTCGCCGCAGAAGATCGCCACGATGGCGGGGTTCTCGATCCCCGCCGAAGCTCGCATCATCGCGCTTGAGCTGGCGGGCGTCGGGCGCGACCACCCCTTGTCGGCCGAAAAGCTTTCGCCGGTTCTGTCGGTGTACTTTGTCAACAGCTTTGATGCCGGCATAGAGGCCTGCGCCGGGATACTGAACTTCGGCGGACGCGGACACACCTGCGTGATCTATTCCAGCTCTCGCGAGAACGTCAAGAAGTATGGCCTGGCGATGCCGGCCTTCCGGGTCTTGGTGAATACGCCGGCTCCGCAGGGGTCGACCGGAATCACGACGAACGTCGCCCCGGCGATGACGCTCGGCTGTGGCGCGATGGCGGGCAACAGCACCAGCGACAATGTCGGGCCGCTCCATCTGATCAACATCAAACGAGTGGCCTTCAAGGTCCGTGAGGTCGAGGAGGCGTTTGTGAGCGATGAGGCCAAAGCGTACTTCGCGGGCTCCCCAATCCCGGCTCCGCCGCCGCCGGCGCCGGCCCCAGTGTCCGCCGGGCGCGCAGATATCTCGGATGCCGTCGGACGTTACTTATCAAGCCGCGGTTTAGGGCCGGCTCCGGCTGCACCGGCAGCGGATTCTACCGTGGCTTCGGTTGTCGACCGCTTTCTGGCTGCCCGGACGACACCTGTCTCGACTCCGGCTCCGCCGCTTCCGCCTCCACCCGCGGCGCCTCCGCCCGCGGCCCCGGCCCCGAAGGTAGCGCTGTCGCCGTTTGTCTGCGAGGATGATGTTCGCCGCGCCCGCCTCAAGGGCGAAAAGATCTACGTCGACTCGAGCACGATCATCACCCCAGCCGCCCGCGACGTCGATCAAGCGGACGACATCTTGGTCCGCACGGAATGACCCTCCGTCGAAAACCCGCTCCACCGGCCGAATGCATCGCCGCCCCGGAGCCGCGCGCGTCAGCAAGCGGTTGCCCACGGTTGCGACAACCGCTCCCTCACGGTCGCGGCTCCGGGGCGGCCGTTTTCATCCTCATGGGTGGCCTGCAAGGCCATCAGATACTCACTCGAAAACCCGTTGCGCCAGCTGCTAACTGCCGTACACTGGAGCCGCGACCGGAAGGGAGCGGTTGGCCGAACGTGCGAAGCATCTGGTTCACTCAAGCAACCGCTCCCTCCCGGTCGCGGCTCCGGGCGTAAATGAACCGCTGGGTCTACCGCGAGTACGACACGGTGGCGGCGGACCGCATCCAGGCTGAGCTGAATCTCCCTCGACTGCTGGCCGTGTTGCTGGCTCAGCGCGGAGTTCACGAGCCCAGCGAGGTCGCCGGATTCCTCAAACCCAGCCTCGATCAGCTACACGATCCGAACCGTCTGCGCGGGATGCGCGAGGCGGTCGAGCGGGTTCGGCGGGCGATTGCTAGGGCCGAGAAAATCCTGGTGTACGGCGACTACGACGTCGACGGAACCACTTCGATCGTCCTGCTGACGAAAGCGATCGAGCTGGCCGGAGGAGTCGCGGATTACCACGTTCCGCACCGCGTCAAGGAAGGCTACGGGATGCGTGAGGAGGTCGTCGAGCGGGCGGCGGCGGATGACGTCAAGGTGATCATCAGCGTCGACACGGGCATCCGCGAACACAAGGTCGTCGACAGGGCGCGCGAGCTAGGCATCGATACGATCATCACCGACCATCATCTGCCCGACTCGGAATTGCCCGCGGCGTTTGCGGTCATCAATCCCAATCAGCCCGGCTGCGAGTACCCCGACAAGGGCCTTTGTGGGGTCGGTATCGCCTTCAAGCTCGCGCAGGCGCTGCTGAGCGGACTTGGCTGGACGCCGGGGAAACTCGCGAAAGTTCTGCGCTCAATGCTCAAGATCGTCGCCATCGGAACGATCGCCGACATGGTCCCGCTGGTGGGGGAAAACCGCGTCTTCGCCAAGTTGGGGCTCGACGGCCTGCGACACCCCTCGAATCTTGGCTTGACCGCTCTGCTCGAGGTGGCCGGTTTGCGCCAGAAGCCGCCAACAGCCGGCGACGTCGGATTCAGGATCGGCCCGCGCATCAACGCCGCCGGCCGAATGGATACGGCCAAGTCGGTCGTCGAGCTCTTTACGACGACCGACGCCGCCCAGGCGCGAGCCACGGCCGAGCGGCTAGACGACTTGAACTCGCGGCGTCAGCAGGCCGGGGAGCAAGTCGTCCGAGAAATTGCGAAGCGCCTGGAAGATCTGCCCGGCCCCGATGTCGTTCCCTTCATCGTCGTCGAGGGCGAGAACTGGCCGGCGGGGGTGATCGGCATTGTCGCGAGCCGCATCGTCGAGCGGTTCCACCGGCCGACGCTGGTTCTGAGCGTCGACCCCGAGACGGGACTCGCGACGGGATCAGGCCGCAGTATCCCAGCCTTCCATCTGCTTGAAAGTCTGGAGTCGGCCGCGCCGATCTTCGAGCGCTTCGGCGGGCACAAGCAGGCCGCCGGGTGCACCTTGAAGGCCGAACGCGTACCGGAGCTTCGGGACCTGCTCAACGAACACGCCGTCAATCTACTCGGCGAAGAGGACTTTCAGCCGGTCATCCGGATCGACGCGGAGCTCGAGCTCGCGAAGATCGACGACGAGTTCATGGAGCGGATCAGCAGCCTGGCGCCGCACGGGATGGGGAACCCGACGCCGGTGTTCAGCTCCCCCGACGTGCGGCTGGTCGAGAACCCGCGAGTGATCAAAGAGAGGCACTTGAAGGTGCGCCTGCGGCAGAACGGCTGCTCGTTCCACGGGATGGCTTGGCGCATGGCCGAGCTGGCGGAAACGCTCGATGTCGGCGTCCCGCTGGAGTCGGCGTATACGGTCGAGGCGGATGACTATTTCGGCGGTTGGCGATTGAACCTGCGGGATCTGCGGCCGGCGGCGGCGCTTGCCGTTTCGGCGCCTGCATAGGAACGGGGTGGGTTATGCTCGATCTGGTCGCGTCACCCCCATCGAAGAGGTTCGCAAGCTGATTCCCAGGTGGACCGCGGAACGGTCTTCTCGACGACTGCGACGTACCGATTGAGCCCGCCGCCGGTGGCGGCGGGGACGGAAGTAACGCGGGCGTCGGTAGGTTGCATTTAGCGGGAGAGGTTCGAGCAACATCCCAACCCGCCGCCGCCGCCGCCGGGCTCAATCGCCGTGGCGCGATAGAATGGCCGTTTCCCCTATGGGTCTGCTTGATCGCCTCAATCCTCAACAAAAAGAAGCCGTTCTTACCACCGAAGGCCCGCTGCTGATTCTCGCGGGCGCCGGAAGCGGCAAGACCCGCGTGATTATCTCGCGGATCGCCTATCTCATCCACGAGAAGAAGGTCCCGCCCTTCGCGATCCTGGCGGTGACGTTCACCAACAAGGCCGCGGCGGAGATGCGCGAACGTGTCGGCAAGGCGATCCGTGAGCAGGGCTTGGCTCCGTCGTCGGTCCCGACGGTCTCGACGTTTCACTCGTTCTGCGTTCGTCTACTAAGGTCGGTGGGCGACCCGCTCGCCGAGCTCCGGCCGGGCTTCACGCGCCAGTTCAATATCTACGACGATGCCGACCAGATGACGGTCATCAAGGGCGTTTTTAAAGAATTGGGGCTCGACGAGAAGTCTTTTATGAAGCCGCGCGCGGCCCAGTCTGTCATCTCGCAAGCCAAGAACCAGGGGCGCGGCCCCAGGGACTTCTATCGCGAGGCTACGTCTCCGCAGAGCGAGCGCCTAGCGGTGGTGTTTGAGAAGTACCAGGATGCACTGCACTCGGGCAACGCCCTTGACTTCGACGACCTACTGCTGGAGGCCGTCCGCCTGCTCTCGCACTCCAAAGAAACCCGCGAACGTGTTGAGAGCCGCTACGGCTACCTGATGGTCGACGAGTACCAAGACACCAACCGCCCGCAGTATCAGCTACTGCGCTTGCTGACCGAGAGCCACGACAACGTTTGCGTGGTCGGTGACGAAGACCAGTCGATCTACTCTTGGCGCGGCGCCGAGATTCGCAACATCCTCGACTTCGAGCGCGACTTTCCGAACGCCAAGACGATTCGCCTGGAGCAGAACTACCGCTCGACCAAGCGTATTCTCGAAGCGGCCAGCGCGGTTGTCGCCAACAACACGGCACGGATGGGCAAGAACCTATTCAGCGAGGGTTCCGAAGGGGGCGCCATCAACTTCTACCAAGGCGACGACGCCGAGTCCGAAGCGCTGTTTGTCGCCGACGAGATGAATCGCTACCTCGACGAGACTCCCGATGGCCGGGCGGCCGTTCTTTATCGGACGAACGCTCAATCACGCCAAATGGAGGAAGCGCTTCGCCGCTTCGGGCGCGAGTACCAGGTCGTTGGAGGAGTCAGCTTCTACCAACGGGCGGAGGTCAAGGACCTGATCGCGTATCTGCGCGTCGCCCAAGCCCCGTCTGACGCGGTCGGTCTGGTGCGCATCATCAACACGCCGGCCCGCGGCATCGGCAAGACAACACTCGACACACTTCGGTCGATGGCCCAGCAAGAAGGCGTGGCCCTATGGGAGGCGCTCAACCTTGCCGTCGACCAGCACAAGTTCCCGGCCCGCGCGCACGCCGCGCTCAAGCATTTCCGACACCTTGTGGAGGGCATTCAAGCGAAGGTCAAAGACGAGCCGATCGACGAGGCGCTGACCTGGATCTACGAAGAAACCGGCTACCGGCGTATGCTCGAACAAGACCCCTCGGTTGAGGCCGAGACGCGCCGGGAGAACATCAACGAGCTGTTGAACGCTGCGGCCGACGCGTCGCTGCGTGACGAAAGCATCCAGGACTTTCTCGACCACGCATCGCTGATTTCAGAAGCCGATAAGGTCGATGAGCGCAACCAGGCGCTGTTGATGACGATGCACAATGCCAAGGGGCTCGAGTTCCCTTGGGTGGCGATCATTGGCCTGGAGGAATCGCTCTTCCCGCACTCCCGATCGCTCGAGGACGACAACGCCCTAGAGGAAGAGCGTCGCCTGTGCTACGTCGGCATGACGCGCGCCGAGCAACATCTGACGCTGACCTGCGCTCGTACTCGCCGGCGCTACGGGGGCGGCTCGCCGGACTGGATGGAGCCCTCGCGTTTCCTGAGCGAAGTCCCCGAGGCGTTGATCAACGACCGCACGGCCGGCGGCTCGGAGCTCTTCGGCCTGAAAGCCACGACCCGAGAGCTCGACCTGTTTGCCGAGCGCGACAGTGTTCGCCAGACGGCGGAGAGTCGACTGGGTAAAACGTATAACTCGGCTGCTTCGGTCCAGGAGTTCTTTCAAAAGAAGGGCATCGGAAAGCCGGCGCCCGCTGGGGCGAACCGGACCTATCCGCCCGAGAAATCGAAGACCCTGGCCACGCCGCTGCCGAAAGGCGCCAAGCCGGGCTCGTTGTCGAGGGGCGTACGGGTGCGGCACCAGCGCTACGGCCTCGGCGAGATCGTGCGGCGGGAGGGCGACGGGGAAGAGGCCAAGGTGACGGTGATGTTCCAGCGCCACGGGCTTAAGAAAATGGTCGTCAAGTTCGCGGGGCTACAACCGGTTTGACGTCCGCCCGAACACCGCCGCTGCCGAGCTTGGCCTATTCGCTGACCCCAGCCGTTTGCCTGATCGTCCTGCTGTTCGTGTCGGTGGCGCTGCTCGACGCCTCGGGACACATCCCACTGATCGCCGCCACAGCCATCGCGGCGCTGGTCGCCGCGGCGGGGCTGAAGCAGCCCTGGAAGCAGGTCGAGCAGGGCATCTTCGACTCGATCGGGCATGCGCTCCCCGCGATTCTGATCCTCATGGCGGTGGGGCTCCTGATCGGGGTCTGGATCGCCTCGGGAGTGGTCCCTCTGCTGATTTACTACGGCCTGCAACTGCTGGCGCCGAGCTACTTCCTGGCCGCGACCTGCTTGGCTTGCGGCCTGGTTTCACTGGCCACGGGATCGTCGTGGTCGACCGCGGCGACGATCGGGCTCGCGCTGGTGGGCGTCGGGCAGACGCTTGGGATCTCAGCCGGGATGTCAGCGGGGGCGGTGGTCTCGGGAGCGTACTTCGGCGACAAAATGTCGCCCTTGTCCGACACCACCAACCTGGCGTCGGCCTCGGCCGGGGCGGACCTGTTCGAGCACATCAGGCACATGCTCTACACGACCGTGCCGGCGCTAGTCATTGCCCTCGCCGCGTACTTGGTGATGGGCCTTCGCCTCGATACGTCAGTTTCCGGGCAGTCTGATGCGTACGTTGAGATGACTCAAACGCTGTCATCGAGCTTTAACCTTTCGCCCTTGCTTCTGATCGCGCCGGCATTGGTTCTGGGGCTGATCTTGCGCAAGACGCCGCCACTGCCGGCGCTGCTTGCCGGTTCGGCGGCGGGCGCGGCTCTGCTGGTCACCATGCAACCGCACAACGCCCCGAACGGCGCCGGGTCGGTGATCTCGATTCTCTACTCGGGCTATCAAAGCTCCAGCGGCGTTGCGGCCGTCGACGAACTTCTGTCCCGCGGCGGCCTAACGAGCATGATGGACACCATCTCGCTGATCATCTGCGCCTTCTCTTTCGGCGGAGTGATGGAAGCTTCGGGAATGCTCCAGAGACTCACTCAGGCGGTGCTGAGCTGGGCTCGCTCGGTGGGCTCGCTAGTCGCGGCAACAGTCGTCACTGGCATTGGGATGAACATCCTGACCGCCGACCAGTACCTCGCCGTCGTCATGCCAGGACGCATGTACGGCCAGGCCTACGCCGAGCGCGGGCTAGCCCCGGTGAACCTTTCGCGGGCGATTGAGGACTCCGCGACAATGACGTCGCCGCTCGTGCCGTGGAACACCTGTGGGGCGTATATGGCGGCCGTTCTGGGGGTCTCGACCGGGGCGTACTTGCCATTCGCATTTTTGAATCTCGTGACGCCGGTTTTGTCGATCGCGTATGGGCTGACAGGGTTTTCGATCCGTCGGGTTGACGGGAAGGGTTAGATCCAAGGGCGCGACATGTCACGCCCCTACACGGCGGCTAGCGCGTGGGTTGCGCGTTTCGCGGTACAGCGATGGTTGTGGTAGCGGGCGGCCGTGTAGTCGTTCACCTCGCCTTCGCAGAGAGCGCGGTCGACCTCGGCGATGCCGGCTTGGAGCGAGACCGTCGGCTGGAATCCGAGCACCCGCTCAACCCTTGAAAAATCCACTTGATAGTCGCGCGCATCGTCGTTGGCCCGTTCAACGATCCGCGCTCGGGGGCGAACGGCTCGAATCGCCTCGGCCACATCGCGCAGGCGATGGTTCGCGCGAGACGATCCGAGGTTGAGCAATTGGCCCTCAATCCTTGACAACGGAGCGTCAAGCGCTAGCTCGAATCCGCGCGCAACGTCGTCCACATGCACGAAGGGGCGCCAACGTTCGCCGTTGAAGACCGTCACGTCGTGGCCGAAAAACGCCTTCGCTGTCAGCAAGTTCGCAACCAAGTCGAAGCGCGGCCGCGGCGACCAGCCAAACACAGTTCCGATGCGCAGGATGACGGGTTTGAGGAGGTCGTCCTGGCTACGACGCAGGAACTCCTCCGCCTCTATTTTGGTCTGCGCGTAGAGCGAAACCGGCTTGGTCGGCGAATCCTCGTTTGCTGTCTCGCTTGACGTGCCATACACGCTGCAAGTGGAAGCGAAGGCCAACCTGCGGACGCCGGCGACTTTCGAAAGCCGCGTTAGCAGCCCGACGGCCTCAACGTTGACCTCGACCGCCTCTCGCTCGTCCGCCGCGCAGGCCGCGTCCCCGACGATTGCGCCAAGATGAACAACCGAATCAACACCCTCGAGGGCCCTTTGCAAAGCCCGCCCGTCGCGCAGGTCCGCGTCGATCAATTCAAAGCGGGGGTTCGAATATAGCGGCCGCACGGAGTCGTCTCCGAAGTCGAGGCGGTCGAGCACGCGCACCGCCTGCCCGCGATAGAGCAGCCGGCGTACGAGCAGGCTGCCGATGTAGCCCGCTCCCCCGATGACTAGGGCGGGCTTGTCGTACGACGAAAGAGCCAGGTTGAGCTTGTGGAGATTCGATAGGTGGCCAGATTGCAGCACGCGAGTCCTCGCTGGACTGATCGACCGCCTGACCGCAAGTCTTTATGCCTGTATTGCCCGTTGGGCCAACCGGGAGTACAACGGCTCGCATTCCTCCAGTAAGGGCCTCAGCCTTTCCGGGAAGGGCTCTGTCTTGTGGCGATAGGGTTCGAAGCCGGCCGATTTGTGAAGGTTGTGATACCAGTGCTTGGCCCAAACGCCGTCAACCGACTTCGGACCAGCGGGCCAACTCAGCATCCCTAGGTCGAACTCGATCCCCAAGCGCCCGCAAAGTTGACGTAACACTGATTCAGGGTTCTCGAGCACCTGGCGCGACTCCAGTACTACCGGATCCTGCCCCAGAGCTACGAGGTATTCGAGCAGCCGAACCTGCTTGTCTAACCCGACGTCTCGCATGGTGGGCTCGGGCACCTGGTTGATCAGCGAAGGCAACATTTGCTTCGGGTCGCGAACGAGCAGAACGTTGGCCGTCTTGCTCATGAAGCCCCAGTCCAGGTCGCCAACCAAGTGATGAGCCATCTGCTTCATAAACAGAATCGGCGTCGCGCATGGCCCCAAGATCACATCCCGGACGACCCGCTCGCCGTCTTGCTCCTGCGCCTCGATCGCCTCTTGCCAACCCGGGTGCTTGGCGCCGCTGACGCGCAGGTAGAACGCGTAAAGAGGCTCGTCGAGAGCCCTCGTGTCGGCCCGTTGAGCGAAGGAATAGAGCAGTGCGGTCGAGACGTTTCGGGGTCCGGACCAAAGGTTGATTCGACGCGGCTCTTGCGTCATGAGCCTAGGGTACCGATAATCGGCGCTGGTGCTGTTGCGCGCAATTCCGGTCGCCGTCCTCCTACTCGGCTCGTGTGGGGTGCGCGATGAGGGCTTGATCGAGCTGCGGCTGGGCCACGTCGCCCAGCCCGGATCGCTCACGCATGAGACGTCGCTCGAGTTCGCCCGCAACGCCAACGAACGGCTCGCCGGCCGGGCGCGGGTCACGGTTTTCGGCTCTAGCCAGCTCGGTCATGACGCGTCGCTCCTGTTGCGGCTCCGGCTCGGGACGGTCGACTTCGCCGTGCCATCGACCATCATGTCGTCGGTTGTCGACGCGTTTGGGTTGTTCGAGATGCCTTACTTGATTCGCGACCGTGACCACCTGGTCCGGATTCGCGAAGAGATTTTCTGGCCCGAGCTCGAGCCGCTGACCCGCGAGAAGGGCTACAGGATCGTGGCGCTGTGGGAGAACGGCTTCCGGCACGTGACCAACAACGTCCGCCCGATCACGCGACCCGAGGACCTTGCGGGGATCAAGCTGCGAACGCCGCGGGGCCGCTGGCGGATTCGGCTGTTCCAGTCCTACGGGGCAAGCCCGGCCCCCATGTCGCTGGGCGAGGTCTTCGTGGCGCTTCAGACGGGGGTGATTGACGGCCAAGAGAATCCCCTAAGTCAGACGCACAGCTCGAAGTTTCACGAGGTCCAGAAGTTCCTTTCGATCACGAACCATGTCTACTCGCCCGGATACTTGACGGTCGGAAAGGACCGCTGGGAAAACTTGCGGCCGGATGTCAGATCAGAGCTGGAGCAGGCGGCGCGAGAGACGCAGGTTTGGGTGAAAGAAACAGGGGAACGGCTGGACCGTGAGCTGCTGGCGGATCTGCGGACTTCGGGGATTGAGATCAATGTGGCCGATCGCGAGTCGTTTGTTGCCGCCAGCACGGGCATCTACGAGGAGTTCGCCGAGGCTATCCCCGGCACCGAGAAGTGGATCGAGAAGGCGTTGCTACTGGCGGATTCACCGGAGGGGCCGTAGGCAGATGTCACTACGCCGGGACACAGCATGACCTCCGCCAAAGCGACATTCGACCGAATCCTTGAATGGGTCGTGATCGTCCTGATCTCGTCACTCGCCCTACTGGTCGTCGCGGGCTTCACCTTCCGCAGGTTCGGGGCCCCCTTGGTTTGGTACGACGAGGTCGCCCCGATCATGTTGGTCTGGCTGACCTACTACGGAGCCGCCCTGGCAGCCCTGAGGCGAGCGCACATCGGCTTCCCTAAGATCGCGCAGGGCCTGCCCTCGGGCCTGCGCTACCTTGCGCTTGCGTTTCGCGAGACCTGCGTCATCGGCTTTTTCCTCGTCGCGGCCTGGGCGGGTTGGCGAGTCCTGGTTGTTCTCGAGGGAACGGCGTTGATCAGCCTTGCCTGGGTCCCCGCGCAGCTGACCCAGTCGGTCATCCCGGCCGGGGCGTTGTTGTTTGTTGCGGCTGAGCTGCTGACAATTCCCGAACGTCTCCAGGAGATCGCCAAGCCGTGACGATCTTCTTGATGCTCTTGGGGCTGCTGGCCCTGATCCTGATCGACGTCCCGATTGCCGTCGCCCTCGGGGTCGTCGCGGCTGTGGCGACCAGCGTGACCTGGGGGCCGCACGTGCTCCCCAATATGGGCCTGACGTTGTTCGACGGCGCGACCAAGTTCACGCTGATCGCGATCCCGTTATTCATCCTCGCGGGCGCGATCATGAACGCGTCGGGTATCTCCCGCCGCCTGATCGCGCTCACCTCCGCGCTGATCGGGTTCGTGCGCGGCGGCCTGGCGATGGTCACCATCGGGACATCGCTGTTCTTCGCCGAGATTTCCGGTTCCGCCGTCGCTGATGTGGCGGCGCTGGGCTCGATCTTGATCCCCGCGATGGAGAAGCGGGGGTACCCGGCCCCATTCGCGGCGGCGGTCATGTCGTCCTCGGCCACGCTGGCGGTGATCATCCCGCCGTCGCTGCCGATGATTCTCTACGCCGTGATGTCGGGCGCATCGGTGGTCGAGCTATTCGTCGCCGGGATCGTCCCGGGGGTGCTCGGCGGCGTCCTGCTGATGGCGGTGGCCTACACGATGGCGGTCCGGCGCGACTATCCCGTCGAAGAGATCTTCCAGTTGGCTCGAGTGGGCAAGGCCCTGCGAGAAGCCGCCTGGGCGCTGCTGCTGCCGGTCATCATCCTCGGCGGGATTTTTTCCGGCTGGGTGACGGCAACCGAAGGAGCCGGGCTAGCCGTTGTCGCAGCGCTTGGAATCGGCGGGCTGATTTATCGCGAGCTTGACTGGGGCAAATTGCGGGAGTCGATGGTCGAGGGCGCGATCCAGACGGCGGTCGTGATGCTACTGGTTGCGACGTCGGCGGTGTTGGGCGAGTATTTGACGATCGTCCAGGCGCCCCAGCGGTTCGCCGAAGCCCTGATGTCGCTGACCGCGTCGCCGCTGGCGATTCTGGCGATGCTGAACCTGTTCTTCCTCGTGATCGGCTTATTCCTGCATTCGGCGGCGGCGATCATCTTGGTCGTTCCGATCGTGATGCCGCTGGTGCTCGCGGCGGGGATCGACCCGGTCCACTTCGGACTCATCGTGACGCTGAACCTGGGCGTGGGGCAGCAAACGCCGCCCGTCGCAAGTGTACTGGTGACCGCTTGCTCGATCGCCAAGGCGGATATCTGGGAGGTCAGCAAGGTAAACGTACGCTTCGTCGGCGTACTGCTGGCAGTGTTGATTCTGGTGACCTATGTGCCGGCGGTCCCGATGACGCTGGTCGAGTGGTTCTATCGTTAGAAGACCGCGGCGCGCGGGGAGGCCGGCGTAGCAACGTCCGGTTAGAACAGCCCCGGTAGGAACCCTTTCGTACGGGCCAGATACTCCTTGTAACCCGGCAGCGTCGGGTTCAGGCTTGCCTCCTCCGTGCGAGCAAGCTTGACGACTAGGGGCGCCAGCAGCGGGGCAAGCAGCCAAAGCCACGAGTTCAGCGCCACCTCGAAGCCTGTGAGCATCGCCAGCTCCCCGGCGTACATCGGATGCCGGGCGCGTGCATACACACCCGTCGAGATCAGCTGATGCCGGGCGATCAGGCGCGGCGCCCTTGGACTGCTCAGCTCGGGTCCAAGCGCCAAACGCGCCAACACGGTCGCGAACAGGCCTGCCAAGAATAGGGCGACCCCGGCGAGCTGCAACGCCAAAAGCGGGATCGTGAACATCGGCAGCAGCGGCGGCGCGACAAGCTGGGCCAGCCCGATCATGCCGACAACCACCCGAAGCAGCGAAGGTCTGGCCGAGCCTTGCGCCCGCCTGCCCAGCGCCAGAGCGGTGGCCGCCAGCAGCACAAGTCCGCCGAACAGGGTCATCCTCAGCAGGAGGTCCATTCCTTATACGGTAGCCTTGCGCGCGCTACGATAAAACTCTTGTCTTCGCTGATGCGTTTTTGGCTTGTCTGGGCCGTCTGCTTGGCGCTCGCTGGATGCAAGTCCGGGCCGGAGGTCGACCCGGAGACCTCCTTGCGGCTGCGGGAGATCCGAAATCTCGGCAAGGCGTTCTACGAGAACCCCGGTTCGGCCAACCTGGCCGGCGAGGAGTTGCTCAAAGGCGTCGAGCTGGCCCCCGGGTCTCCGCGCGAACGGCTCAACTACGGCCTGGCCCTGCTGCGCGCCGGCGAACGGGAGACCGGGCTGGCTCAGATCGAACTGGCGCAGGCGGCCGATCCGGCGATCCCGCACACGTATTTCAATCTTGGGGTCGAATACAAGAAGGCCGGCGAGGCCGAGCGGGCGATCGAGCAGTTCGAGAAGATGGCCGAGCTGACCCCCCGTGAGGCGAAAGTTCACTACAACCTCGGGCAGCTCTACAAGCAGCTCGACCGCGCAGACGACGCGATCGCCAAGTTCGAGCTGACTTCAGAGCTCGACCCGAGCCTCGCGGCGGCGCACTTTCAGCTATTTAATATTTTCCGGCGAACCGATCGCGAACGCGCCCAGGTCGAGTTGGCCGAGTTCAAGCGCATCAAGGCGATCCAGGACGAGACCGACACCTCCGAGGACGTGAACTGGAGTTTTTACTCGGAGATCTACGACCCGGTCGAGCCGGGTCCGCCGGCTGAGGTGGCCGAGTCGACGGTTTTCGAGTCTTCGGTCATCGCGTCACTTGGCGAGGACGAGAGGGCGGGGCTGCTGGTCTTCGACGTTGACGCCGACGGCCGTCCCGACGTGCTGGCATGGAACCGTGAGGGCGCGGCGCTGGCGGTCAACCAAGACGGCTCTTTCGAGGAACGTGGCCGCCTGCTCGGCGCAAACGGATTCGGCGCTGGCGACGCGAACAACGACGGTTATCCGGACCTTTGCGTCGCCTCGAGCGAAGGTGCGTACGTTCTAGTCAATCGCGAAGGCGTCTTCCCCGACCCTCCGTCATTGGAAGGAAGCGACTTCGCCGGCTGCCTGTTTTCCGACGCCGATCACGATGGCGACCTGGACGTTTTCTTCCTTGGCAAACGCAGCGAATTCTGGCGCAACGCCGGCGGGGAGGGGCGGTTCGAAGAGGCCGAGTTCCCGTTTGAAAACAAGCCTGCTCTTGCGGCGGCCGCGGTCGAGCTCTACGAGGACGACGGCATCGACCTGGTGATCGCCTACGAGGATGAAGTCGTCGTCTACGAAGATCGCAAACTCGGCCGTTATGACAAGGACCTCTCCCTCGCGATTGCGGCGGGGTCAACGCAGGCCCGGTTAGATGTGATCGATCACGACAATGACGGCTACCTCGACGTCGTGTTGCGGATGGCGAGCGGCGAAGCGCAGGTCCTACAGAATCGCGGGGGCAGGCTTGAAGTAGGCCCAACGCTGCCGGGGACGCTGGTGTGGGCGGACACGCAGAATCGCGGCCGGGCGGAGGCCGTCAGCGCCAGCAATGTGCAGGGTCTAGCGACCATGACGAGGGTCGCCGCGGCCGACTTCAACGGCGACGGGCTCATTGACTTAGCCGGTGTGGATGATGCGGGCGCTGTTCAACTGGCTCTAAACCGGACTGTCGTCAGCAATTCGTACGCCAGCATCGAGCTGACCGGCGTAAAGAGCGCCAAGCTAGCTAGGGGCGCGCGGGTTGAGGTCAAGTCGGGACCGCTCTATCGCAAGCAGGTTTACGTGGGCGTCCCTTTGACGTTTGGCCTCGGCGGACGCAACACGATCGACACCGTGCGCATCACTTGGCCGAACGGGCTGATCCAGAACGAGATCCAGCAACCGGCGAATCAGGCGCTCAGCTTTGAAGAAAAGCCGCGCCTGTCGGGCTCGTGCCCGATGATCTTCACCTTTAACGGCAATGAGTTCGAATACATCAGCGAGGTGCTCGGCGTCGCGCCGCTGGGGGCGAGCTTGGGAGGCGGACGCTTCTTCCCCGTTGATCACGACGAGCATGTCTGGATTCGAGGTGAGCAGCTGGTTGAACAAGACGGATCCTTCGATGTTCGAATCACCGAAGAGCTGCGAGAAGTCGCTTATGTCGACGAGGTCAAGCTGCTTGCGGTTGATCACCCGGCGGATCTCGAAATCTACACAAACGAGAAGGCCAAAGCGCCGCCGTTCCCTGAATTCAAGCTGTTCGGAGTCGACCAGAAGATTCGACCGACCCGCGCCAGCGATCACCACGGACGGGACGTGCTTACTCGCGTGTCCGCCCGCGACGAGATCTACGCCGACACTTTCAAGCGGACCTACCGCAACACGGCCGAGCTGCATTCGCTCACGCTCGACTTCGCGGGGGCGCCGGAACAAGTTCGGCTCTTCCTGCACGGCTGGGTGGACTGGTCATCGGCTAGCGTGATTGTCGGCGCGTCGCAAACAAAGGACCGAGCCTTGGCCCCGCCCATCTTGCAAGTTCGGAATGCCTCGGGCGACTGGGAGACAGTGGTAAACGACCTCGGCCTACCCGGAGGCCGTTCGCGGACTATCTCGCTGGACGTCAAGTTCCCCGGCGAGTCGCGCGAGGTTCGCATCGTCACCAACATGTGCCTCTACTGGGACGAAGTTTTCGCCGCCGTCGACTCCGAGAACCCCGAGGCCCGGGTCACTGAAGTCAGCGCCGCGTCGGCCGAACTGCGCTTCAGAGGGTTCTCGCGCAACATCACCTACCCCGGGCGCAGGCAACCGGAATCGTTCGTCTACGCCGACGTTTCGCCGGTCTCGACTTGGAACCCAACCCCTGGGCTCTACACACGCTTCGGGAACGTCTCGCCGTTGCTTGAAACCGAGGACGACCGGCTAGTCGTCATGGGCGCCGGGGACGAGATTGCTCTACGTTTCCCGGCAAGGTCGCTTCCTCAGCTCAAGCCCGGCTGGCGACGTGACTTCATCCTTAAAGTCGACGGTTGGGCCAAGGAGCGCGAGGCGAATACGGCCTTTGGGGATGCGGTCGAGCCGCTACCGTTTCACCAAATGTCGGGCTACCCGTACACATCTAACGAGCGCTTCCCCGGCCTTCCAAAGTTTCGAGACGAGTTCCTGACGCGGCCGGCGCTGAAGCTGATCCGGCCGCTCTATCCACCCCGATGAACTGGAATCGCATCATCGCGATCGCCTTCGGGTTCCTTCTGGTGAACTCGGGGTGGCTATGGGCCTTTCCGGGCCCGAATCTGTTCTACGTCGCCAACGTCGTGATGCACCTCGTCGTTGGGGTTGTCCTATTGGGCACTGTTTGGAAGATCGCCGCCCCGGCTCGTTACGTCCTACTGCTGTGCGGAGCGCTTGGCCTCGTCCTGGCTTACGTCGGGGCGCTGAAGCAGTACAACTGGATCATCTTCGCTCACGGGTCCGCCGGATTCGTCGGCGCCGCGCTGGTATGGCGGCATTTCCGACAACGCTGGATCATAGGCGCCCTGGCGGCGGCCCTAGCGCTACCGCTCGTGGCTTGGCTGCGCCCAGTTGAAGGCCTGATCGTCAACCCAACGACCGCACCCTTGAGCATGCTCGAGGAGGGCGGCGGCCAAGGGGGACCCTTCTTCCCGTCGTCGTCGAACACAACCAGCGGGGAGACGATCCCAGCCGGGTTTTTCCTCGAGTCGAAGCAGTGCGGCGAATGCCACCAGGACGCCTACGAGCAGTGGAGCTCGTCGGCCCACCACTTCTCGTCATTCAACAACCAGTTCTATCGCAAGTCGATCGAATACATGCAAGACACGGTTGGCGTCGAAGCGTCGAAATGGTGCGCCGGCTGTCACGACCACGCGATGTTCTTCAACGGGCGCTTCGACCGCCCGGTCAAAGAGCAGATCGACACTCCCGAAGCCCAAGCCGGCTTGGGCTGTATGTCGTGCCACGCCATCGTTCACGTGCCCGACACGATGGGCAACGGCGGGTTCGTGATTGAGTACCCCGCGCTCCACGAGTTGGCTACAAGCCAGAATTCGGTTGTTCGGGTTGTACAAAAATACCTGACCGAAACCGCTCCGGAAGGTCACCGGCGGGCCTTTATGAAACCGTTTATGCGGCAGCCCGAATTCTGCGCGAGCTGCCATAAGGTGCACCTCGACCAACCGGTGAATGACTACCGTTGGTTGCGCGGCTTCAACGAGTACGACTCCTGGCAGGCGAGTGGAGTTTCGGGCCACGGAGCGCGCTCGTTCTACTACCCCGAGAAACCGCAAGACTGCGCCGACTGCCACATGCCGCTGGTTCCCTCCGACGACCCGGGGAACGTCGACGGCTTCGTCCATTCGCACCGTTTTCCCGCTGCGAACACCGCGCTGGCGCACGTGAACAAAGACGCCAAACAGCTCCGCGCCACTGAAGAGTTTCTCAAGAACGACATCGTCTCGATCGACATCTTCGCGGCAAAGCCCGCCCAGTCCGGGGGCGATTCGCTCGAGATGCGCCGACGAGCGGACCAGGCGCCCCAGGCCGCGACGAGCTTCGCGGTAGGGGAAGAATCAGACGCCGCGTCGGCCCCAGTTGTGATCCGCGAAGTCGGCGAGATTGCCGCGCCGCTCGACCGCGCGGCCTCTCCTGTGCAGCCGGGCCAAGCCCTCAGGATCGACGTGGTCGTCCGCACCCGCTCGGTGGGCCACTTCTTCCCCGGTGGAACGGTGGACTCAGTCGACTGCTGGATCGAGCTCACGGCCACTGACGCCGACGGCCGCGAAGTCTTCTTGAGCGGGGCGATTGCCGAGGACGGGTCGATCGACGAGGGCGCTCACTTCTACCGCTCGGTCCAGCTCGACGAGCGCGGCAACCCCATCAACAAGCGCAACGCCTTCCAGACCCGCAGCCTGCTCTATGCCCAACTCATCCCGCCAGGCGCGGCGGACGTTGCGCACTACTTGATCGACGTACCCGCAGACGTCAAAGGACCGATCGAGCTATCCGCGAGACTGCAATTCCGCAAGTTCTCGCACTACTACAACCGTTTCGCGTACGCGGGCGAGCCCGGGGAAGGCGAGTTCGGCAAGGGGTTCGATGATCGACCGTTTCGCTTTGATCCGGCCGACATTCCCGAGAACGTTTCGGGCGACGTCAAGGACCGGATCCCCGTGTTGCCGGTAACGACGCTTGCCCAGAGCGAGCTCACACTGGCAATGGCGGCGGACCCTTCTTGGGAATACGAGGCCGTGCTGTTCGACTACGAACGCTGGAACGACTACGGCATTGGCCTACTGCTCCAAGGCGACATCAAGGGCGCCCAATTCGCCTTCCAGCGGGTGACCGAGGCGAACCCCGACTTCGCCGACGGCTGGCTCAACATCGGGCGGGCGCTGATCCAAGAGGGACAGACCGAGGCCGCGCGCGAGTTCGTCGAAAAGGCGCTTGAGCTCGCCCCCGAGTTGGCTCGGACGCAGTACTTCTACGGCTTGATCCACAAAGCCGCCGGCGAGTTCGACGAGGCGCTCGAATGGCTGGGGAGGGCCCGCTCGTCCTACCCCAAAGACCGCGTCGTACTGAACCAGATCGCGCGAATCTTCTTCTTGCAGCGCAGGTTTGGCGAGGCCATCTCGGTGTTGGACGAGGTTTCCCGCATCGACCCCGAAGATCTCCAGATGCACTACGCACGGATGCTCTGCTACCGTGGCCTCGGGGACTCGGAAAAGGCCGACTACGAAGAGAAGTTATTCTTGCGGTTCAAGGCCGACGAGTCTTCCCAGACCAAGACGGCGCGAATTCGTCGGCTCAGCCCCGAGCTCAACAACGAGCGCCAAGCGATCCATGAGCACACCTCGGTTCAACTTGAGCGGCGACCTGACACTCGGCGCGGGCAATAATCTAGCCCATGGCTTCAGCCATGGGAACTGGACGGGGGCCGCCCCCCATCCACGATCCTCTTTCCGATGTTGTCCGGCCAAGCCGGGCAACATCGGAAAGAGGATCGTGAGGGCGTCCGCGTCCGCCTACGAAGTCCCATGGCTGAAGCCATGGGCTAGATTATTTGCCGCCCTCGTCCTATTCGTGGCGTGCAGCCCCCCCACAACCGACCCCGAACACCCCGCCGTCGCCAGCACGGCCGCCGCCGATGTCGTCTTCACCGACGTCACCCAAACCGCCGGAATCAACTTCATCCACCACAACGGCCGCTCGGGCAAAAAGCTCCTCCCCGAAACGCTCGGTTCCGGCGTCGCCTTCATCGACTACGACGCCGACGGCTGGCCCGACCTATTTTTCGTCAACAGCAAACCCTGGACCCGCGACGAGAAGGTGACCTCGGCGCTCTATCACAACAACCAAGACGGAACCTTCAGCGACGTCACCGCCTCGGCCGGACTCGACATCGAAATGTACGGCCTCGGGGCCGCTTTCGGCGACTACGACAACGATGGCTTCGACGACCTCTACGTCACCGCGCTGGAAGGCGACCGGCTCTTCCGTAATTCGGGCGAAGGCTCGTTTGTCGACGTCACCTCCACAACCGGCATCACCAACAAGGGCTTCGGAACCAGCGCCGCCTTTCTCGACTTCGACAAAGACGGCCTGCTCGACCTCTACGTCGCCAACTACGTGAAGTGGTCGCCAGACAACGACCTCTGGTGCACCCTCGACGGCTCATCGAAAACCTTCTGCACCCCGGAGTCCTACGAAGGCCTCCCGTCGAAACTCTACTGGAACCTCGGCGACGGGACCTTCGACGATTACACCGAAGAAGCCGGGCTCGACGACCCCAACGGTAAGGGCCTCGGGGTCGCGGTCTTCGATTTCGACTCCGACGGCTGGCCCGACATTTTCGAAGCCAACGACACCGAACCCAACCGCCTGTTCCGCAATAACCAAGACCGCACCTTCAGCGAAGTCGGCCTCACCGCCGGAGTCGCTTTCGCCGAAGACGGCAAGGCCCGCGGAGCGATGGGGGTGGACGCCGCCGACTACGACCGCTCCGGACGCGAGCACCTGATCGTCGGCAATTTCGCTAACGAGATGCTCAACCTCTTCCACAATGAGGGCGGCGGACTCTTCCTCGACGAAGCCCCGGCGAGCCAAATCGGACGCACGAGTCTTCTTTCGCTCACTTTCGGGGCGTTCTTCTTCGACTACGACAACGATGGGCGGTTGGACATCTTCACCGCCAACGGCCACCTCGACGAGCAGATCAACAACGTCCAGCCAACGGTGACCTACGCTCAGGCGCCCTTGCTCTATCGCAACCTTGGCCGCGGTGCTGGCTTCGAGATGACCAACGCTCGAGTCGGCGAAGATCTCTCGCGTCCGATTGTCGCTCGGGGCGCCGCCTACGCGGACTACGACCGCGACGGTGACCTCGACATCGCCGTCACAACGAACAACGGCCCCGCTCATCTGTTCCGCAACGACGGCGGAAACGCGAACTCCTATCTCCGGGTCAAGCTGATCGGGGCCGAGTCAAACCGCTCCGCGTTCGGCGCGCGGGTCTCGCTGCGAAGCGCCTCGGGGGAGCAGTCCCGCACGGTGCGAAGCGGGGGGAGCTATTGCTCGCAAAGCGAATCCACACTGACGTTCGGAGTCGGCCAAGACGTCAACGTAGACTCCTTGGTGATCGATTGGCCAAGCGGGCGACGGCAGAAGTTCGACGCGCTGGAGGTGAACCAGTCGCTGGTGATTCAAGAGATCACGGGGATTGCTAGCGCTGGCGACCGGCGCGGAGCTGCGTCGTCAATCAGATCAGACAAGCTGTAGGCGCAGCCGGCGCCCCAGGGCGGTGGCGGCCCGTTGGAGCGTGTGCAGTGTGACTCCGGTATTGTGCGGATCCAGAAGGCGGTCCAGCGCTCTGCGACTTGTTTTCATTCTGTCTGCCATGGCGGTCTTCGTCAGGTTCTCTGCCTTCATCGCCGCCCGAATCTGATCCGCAAGGATCTCCTTGATGGCTTGTTCTTCGCACCATTCGCGAATGCCCTGTTCTTCTAGGAACGCAGAGAATTCTTGGCCTCGGTGTTCCGGTTTCATTTCCTCGCCTCCTTCCAACGCATCTCCGCAAGGTCGATATCGTGGCGTGGCGTTTGTTGAGTCTTCTTCAGAAACCCGTGCAGCAGGCACATCTCTCCCCCCTCGGTAGCGAAAATAACTCTCGCTGTGCGGTTGTTGCTTAGCGTGCTTCGCACCTCCCAAAGGTCACGGGTTAGCGACCGACAGTGTGGCATGCCGACCGGCCAGCAGAATTCCAGCCGTTGGATATTGGAGTGAACCCTAAAAATGAGACATTGAAATTCGGGACGAATTTCAGCGAATGGAAAGGAGTCCAGGATGGAAAGCCTCAAGCCGCGCAAGCCGCGGGAGTTCACGGTGGAGTTCAAGGAAGCCGCCGCCAGGCGGCTCCTAGCCGGCCAGAGCGGCACAGCGCTAAGCCGCGAGTTGGACGTCAAGCGCAGCCTGCTGTACCGCTGGCGGGACGCCTATCGCCAGGAAGGCGTCAACGGCTTGAGCCGGCGGCGAGGCCGGCCGAAACCCGGCCGCTCGGCGCCGCCCAAGATCCCTCGCGATCCGCGCGACGAACGCATCGCAGAGCTCGAACGACTGCTCGGCAAACAAGCCGCAGAGCTCGATTTTTTCGGACAAGCCTTTCGCGCCTTGAACCTCGCAGCCCCGACCAACGACGCCGGTGGCGCGAGCGGATCTACTCCATCGTCGAGCAGATCAGCGCCAAAGGCTCGCTCAGCGTCGAACACGCCTGCGAGCTCGGACGCGTGAATCGCGCCGGGTTCTATCGCCGGCTCGCCGTGTCGTCGCCCGCCGAGTGCGACATGGAATTGCGTGACCGCATGCAGCGGATTTCGCTCGAGAATCGTCGTTACGGCTACCGCCGCGTGACGGCCGAGCTGCGCCGCCAAGGCTTCCTCGTCAATCACAAAAAGGTCCTGCGGATGATGCGTAAGGACAACTTGCTGGCGGTACTCAAGCGGCGCTTCGTGCTAACAACGGATTCGAACCACTTCTTACCTGTTTATCCGAATCTAGCGGCGCACCTGAATGTGGACGGCGTCGATCAGTTGTGGCAATCCGATATCACCTACATTCGCTTGCGCGAGGCGTTCGTCTACCTCGCCGTGGTGTTGGACGCCTACTCGCGACGCGTGGTCGGCTGGCGGCTGGGGACGACGCTCAAAGCTGAGCTGGCTGTAGGGGCGTTGCGCGATGCGCTCGAGCTCAGACGCCCTGCCGCGGGGTGGATGCATCATTCCGACCAAGGCGTACAGTACGCTTCGAGCGCCTATGTCGAGCTGCTGGAGCAGCACGGCGCGATCATCTCGATGAGCCGCCGCGGCAACCCCTACGACAACGCGCGGGCGGAGAGTTTCATGAAGACGTTGAAGGCGGAGGAGGTTTGGTTGCAGCGTTATCGCACGCTTGACGAGGCGCGCGCATCGATCGGCGAGTTCATTGATGAGATCTACAACCAACGCCGGCTGCATTCGGCGTTGGGATATCGTCCGCCGGCGGAGTTTGAAGCGCTGGCGCGGCCGGCGGCAACAGCAGCGAGGAATCCGAAGTATGAGTTTTGAGAGGCATAGGCAAATCTATCAATCCGATGGGCCCTGGGCGGGCAGGGAGACATCGCCGGCGTTGGAGAAGCCGGGAGCGACCTTGGCGGCCGCCCCCGGCGCTCATCGTCTTGATGAGTTTGCGGCCGGGTATTCCTTGGCGGGTTGCTCTCCAGCAGAGCCCGCTTCCGCTTCCCCGGCTAGGACCAGCGTGCGACGATACAGCGAAGAAGGCAAGCGTTTTGCGGTGAATCGTAACCTGTCCCGATTTCGACTGTCTCACGCTTGGGGTTCACTCCATATCCTTTCCGATCTCCTTGCGGTCGGTCTCGCTCAAACTCAACAGCCACTCGCGAACCGGCTGCTTGCCGGCCCGACTCTGATAGAAGATCGCCCCGATCCTCTGGGTCGGCTTGGACACAATCTATTGTACCAATTTTGACACGGCCAGTTCAGCCCCTTGCTCGCCGGACGGTTAGCTAGCTAATTCTGCCAAGAGCAAGTTGCCGGTGATCTATGAGATCACGGGGATCCTCGGACGTTAGTAGACCGTGCCGTGCCGCGCGTGTCAGCAAGCGGTTTTGCCTCAAGGACTGTGACCAAGATCTCCCGAAGCGGCCGTCTGACATCGTTGCGCTTCCTCGGCGGGCCGATCCACAGGGTTGAATACGCTTCGACCACCCGGCCCGTGGGATCGCGCCCAAAGATCCGGATCGGATAACTCGCGGGCTGTATCGACTCGGAAGCCTCGATATTCAGCAACACCTCGGGGATGATCACGTTGTCGCCGTCGGCCGAGGGCCCGAAGAACTGGTCCGCGCGAAACTCCCCGCGTGACGCCTCCATGCCAACGGGCAAGCCTTCGGCCCAAACCTCTACTGAATCTTCAAAACCCGGTTCGCGCACGAGCAACACCCCGAGCGCGGTTTCCTTGCCCCGCTCGACGATCGGGTTCTCGGGGTCGGTCAGTAGCCGGAACCCGGGCCGCTCATGGGTCACTCGAAGCCGGTAGACGAAACTCGGCCCGCCCCGCGCAATGCGGTCTCGCACGACCAGCCTCAGCCTTTGGTCCTGTTCCGGCGTGTAGATCAAGTGACTGTCGGGGTTGCCAATCACGGTGCCTTGTCCGCTCATCAGGTCGTCGTGCTCGGCGACGAGCTTGCCGTCCTCGTCGAACAGCTCCAAGACCGTGTCGATGTACGGCAGACCCAACTGAACCGCCAAGACGGCGACATTGAGCGGATCGCCCGCGCGGGCATCGAGCCAGAAGGAATCCTCTTCGCCATCAGAAGCTAGCTGCCCGTTGAGAACGACGCGCCCTTCCGGCAGGTCCGTCTCTACTTCGGTCAACTCCTCAAAGTCTGCGATCTCAAAATTGATGTCGTCGGTCTCGCCGGCCGGAGACTCTAAGCGCACCCGCCACAGGCCCTTGGCCGCGTCCTCTGGGATCCTGAACGCCACCTCGGCCGCCTTGTCAGAAGTTGCGACGATTCGCCCGTCGATTCGCCCCGACACATTTCGCGTGCGCAGCGGAATCGTATACGGGAAAGTCAGGCGATAGTGCTCCGCGGCGCGGGCCGGAGTGAGCCAGACCGCGGTGACATCCTCGAGCGCCCGCCCTCTCAACGAAACCGTCACCTCCGACCCGACTGATGCGCCAAGCGGGAACGCAGCCTCGACGACGGGGAGCTGTGAAATCCTCAACATGTACCCGCAGTTGGTCGAACAGTTAACCCGCTGGGGTCCGCGGTACTGGTCGAGCTTGAGGTAGTGCGGGCCGTCGTTGGGAAAGGTGTATTCGAGCAGCGGCGTCTCCAGATACTCATCGCGGTCGTCGTTGAACGCGACCTCGTGGCCTTTGGCGTCATACAGCGTCAGATCGTTCTCGAGAAACCCGCCGTGTTCGAGCGATCGAAGCTCCAGCGCTCGCCGGCACGCGCCTCGAGCTCGAAGTAGTCGACATCGGGCAGCGTCGGCATGATCCCGTGGAGGGTTTGCGGACGAAGCTCGATACCGTGCGCATCGCCGGGAATGTCGTTAGGCTCAACCTCCCGGAGCGAGGGAAACTGGCCAACCGAGAACATTCGAGCGTTCGACCGGCCGCCGGAACCCGCCAGGGCGACGATGTAGGGACCCAGCTCTGCGTTGCCCGAGATACGCACACGGCCTGTGATTTCGGTGGCTGATTGCTCCGTCGTCTCGACCCACTCGACCGCCGGCGAGGAGAACTCGACCGACGAGACGCCCGCGAGCCGCTTGCCGACGAGCGTGACGGAAACAACCTCTCCGCGAGTCCACCCGAGCGGCTCGATCCGGTCAACCCAGGGAGTGGTTGGGGGTTCGAAACCGGACAGGGTTGCACAAAGGGCTAAGACGACGGCCGCCCACACCTTGACTCGAACGACCCGGAACCAAGAAGCCCCATCCAGCGGACCGCGATCCCGGAGCCGCGACCGGAAGGGAGCGGTTGCTAGAGAGCGCGACGATTGGTTGCCCACTCGAGCAACCGCTCCCTTCCGGTCGCGGCTCCGGGCGCTGCCACCGTCACAGATTCCTGCCATGTTCATGCAGAAAGTGACTAACCGTGAACGCGTCCGCCGTCGACCACGTGCCATGCCCGTCAGGGTATGGTCGGCGGCCCCAAACCACGATTTCACGCAAACAGCTCCCGAATCGGCTCGCCGCCGTCGTTGATCTTCACCGGCCGCCCGTTGGTGTGGTACTCGTGCTTGTAGTCGATTCCGAGCTTCTTGTACACCGTCGCGCCGAGATCCTCGATCGACACGGGCCTTTCAACCGGGTACGCGCCGCGCTCATCCGACGCTCCAATGACCTGACCGCGTGGCACGCCGGCGCCGGCGGCCACGATCGAAAATACACCGGGCCAGTGGTCGCGGCCCGCCGAGTGGTTGATCTTCGGCGTCCGGCCAAATTCCCCAATGCCCAGCACAAACGTCGTCTCGAGCAACCCACGGCTCTTCATGTCCTCGAGCAGGGTAGCGAATGCCTGGTCGAACTCCGGATAGAGCTTCTTGTTCGTCTCGTCGTTGTCGGAGTGTGTGTCGTATCCACCGTGAAACAGCGTCACCAGGCGAACGCCTGACTCGATCAGCCTACGCGCCAGTAAGGCTCCCTGGCCGGCAGTCGTTCGCCCGTACGCGTCGCGTAGTTTGTCCGGCTCGGCGCCGATGTCAAACGCCTTCTTGGCCCGCGGCGAGCTCACCAAGTCAAAGGCTTTTTGATAGAAGTAGTCCAACCCCTCGACCACGCCCGACTTCTCTACGGCTTCCAGGTCGGCATCTAGCGACGCCAGCAGCTGGGCGCGCCCCAGCGCTTCTTCGAGGACAACGCCAGTCGGCAGGGTCAAGTCCTGGACCGAAAAGTTCTCCTTGCGCGGATCACCGCTGATGAAAGGATCGTAGGCCGAGCCCAGAAGACCCGCCTCAGCGCAAATGTCCTTCTTCGGGATAACGACGAAGGGCGGCAGGCCATTCTTCGCCCCCAGCTCCTTCGCCACCACCGAACCGTAGACCGGGTGCTTAAAGGCGTTATTGGGACGTTGCCCGGAGTAGATATACTGCTTGGCCTTCTCGTGAATCGCTTCGTGCGAGAAGAGTGAACGAACCACGGAAACCTGATCGGCCAGCGCCGCTGTGCGCGGAATCAGCTCGCTGAAGCGAACCCCTGGGGAGCTTGGTCGGAATCGTTCCAAAGCCCCCGCGAATCTCGGCCGGCGCGTCAGGCTTGGGGTCGAACGAATCGTGCTGGCACATGCCGCCTGTTTGAAAAAAGATCAGGCACGAAACGTCGCCGGCGCCCTGGGAAGCCTCGAGGATCTTCGGCAATGTCAGCCCGCCAAAAACCATCCCGCCGAGCTTAAGCGCGTCTCGGCGGCTGAACGGCCGGTTCATGGCGGCTAGCTGCATGGGTTCTTAGAGTTTAACGCGCCCGCTACACAGCCTGGGGCCGTCACCAGAGGGGCGAATCTCTCAACTGGGACGAGTTCAAGAAAACGTTGACGCGTGAATGAATCGCGCGGGCCGTGAAAAATCCCCAGGGGAGGGCGAAAGACGGGCGAGGCATGCCTCGCCCCTACGGGCGATCATTTGTTTTCAACGACGTAGGGGCTTGGCATGCCAAGCCGTCTTGCCTCTGTCAGCAAGAGCGGTACTACCGGTTGAGCTGAAACTCCTTCGAATTCAAGACCGTCCACAGGACATTCTCAAGAGCGCGCCGGCGAGAGCGACCCGCGGCGGACTCAGCCTGGACATATTCAAGCAAACGTCCGCTCTGTTCAGGCGTTGGCGAACGGGCATAAGCGCGCTGATACAGCCTCTCGACAATTTGGTCGTCTTCGAGCCCCTCTGCAAGCAATCGGCCCAAGACATTGTCCTCGCTCGAGACCTTTTCTCGAACCGTGTCACTGTTCATCAAGTGCAAAGCCTGACTCAACGAAGGCGTCCGCGAGCGCGTCTCCATCACATCGCGCCGCGGGAAACCGAAAGTCGTTAGGAAGTACGGGGCCCCGATCGACGCAATCAGTTCCTTTGAGCTCGTCCCCTTTGGGTAGGAGCTGAAAGTCTCTGGGACTTGGGTGACCTGTCCGATCGCATCGAGCAGCACCTCCGCCGGGAGCTTCCTCGGCACGTACCTCACGTAGAGCAGATCTTCGAGCGGATCCTCCCCGCCAGGACGGCCGGGCTCATGGGCGCTGAGCTGGTACGTCTTCGAGTTGAGAATCAGCCGGTGCAGCGCCTTGAAGCGGAACCCACTGTCGATGAAGTGCTCCGCCAACTCGTCGAGCAGCTCCGGATGCGTCGGGCGATTCGTCGAACGGAAGTCGTCGAAGGGCTCCACAATACCCCGCCCAAAATACTCGTACCAGACGCGGTTGACCGTCGCCCGGGCGAATTGCATCTGCTGGTCGCGGGTAATCCAGTTCGCCAGGACCGTTCGGCGGTCGGCGCCGTCAGCCATCTCAGGCCGCTCGCCCTCCAGAAACTTCGGCGCCACCGGCTCTTTCGTCACCGGGTGGAGCACCTCGCCTTCGCGGGTGTTGTACCAGACGCGCCGGTACTGCCCGTAGCCATGCTTGACCTTCATCCGGCCCAAAAACGCGGCCATCCCATAAAAGTCGTCTTGGGTGAGGTTCTCGAGCGGATGGTTGTGGCACTCGGCGCACTCGATGCGTTTGCCGAGGAAAAGCCGCGCGACCGTCGGCGTGGCCTTACTCACGGAGAATGTCCGCAGCATAAAGTCCATCGCCGGATGCCAGAAGTTCCCCGCTGGGCGGACGGTGGTGTCGCCCACGGCGGTCAGCATCTCGCGGACCGCCTCGTCGTAAGGCCGATCGTGACGGATCAAGTCCAGCAGCCAGCGCTTGTAGCTGCCGTTCGTACGGCCTTGCGAATAGTACTGCGAGTTGCGGAACCAGTCCTCGAACTTCACCAGCCATTGGGTCGCGTACTCTTCGCGTTCGAGGAGCTCGTCGATCAGACGCATGCGCTTCTCGGGATTTCGGTCGCTGACGAACGCCTCGGTTTCCGCCACCGTCGGCAGCATCCCAATCGCGTCGAGGCAAACCCGCCGTACAAACGCCCGGTCCGAGGTCGCCGAAAACGGACGGACGTTCACCCGTTGCAGGGTCGCGAAGATCCGCCGATCGATGAAGTTCGCCGGATCCGGCGTGATCCCGGACTCCGCGGCTTCGTCGATGACGATGAACTGCGAGGTCGCGACCTTGCCCATCGCGCGGGCCATCACAGTTGTGAGCCCGCGCCCTTTTGAAACCACCTCGGCGTCACTGACGGCCGACACCACCGCCTCATCGACTGTTGAGAAGCTGACCTGCCCGGTCATGTCTTGGGTGGAGCCGTCCGAGAGCCGCCCGATCACCGCCAGCGGCCGGCGCACGCCCGCCCCGACTAAAATCCGTTCGCGGGTATACATTTCAAGCGACTCGAGCCGTGCGCCGGCGGAAGATTCCCGAGCGCCTTGCTTGAGCCAGTCGAGGATCATGCGATAGGCGTCGGACTCGGCCGTAAACAGCTGCCCGCCCCCGTGAGGGATCTCGAAGGTCGGTTTCTTGAGCAGGAGCGAATTCTCCGGTTGAGCGAGATCGACGCGGCGTCCCTCGTGCATTTCAACGATCATCTCGCGGTCGGCCGCCGGGTCGGAGCCGAAGAGCGAGAGCTTGAAGCCGTTCTGCCCCGCCGGCGAGCCATGGCAAGCCGAACCGTTACAGCCCTTGGTTGTGAAGATCGAAAGCAGGTCGCCGGCCAGGCTGACCGTCATATCGACCGCCTTGGAGCCGACTGAAACCGCCGCGGCTCGCGAATCCGTCCCACAGCGCAATTCAACGGATGCCGTCCCGGGAGCCCGGCCAACGACCTGGCGCCCGCGTATCGCGACGATCGAAGGGTCCCGCGACAGCAGCTCACACCCCGGCGGCACGATCGTCGTCTGCGCCGAGCCGGGACCGGCAAGGTGGATGTTCGGCGGCTCGATTGTGGAGTCAGCCCCGAGCCAGACCCCACACAAGAGCCCCCAGGTCGCCAATCGGAGCCATTCGCTCACGTCTCGAAGAATACAACAGTTTCGGCGCGCCCAACCTCGCGAAGGTGCGCTTCCAGGGAGGCCCGGCGTAGCAACGCCGGGCTCCCTGGGCGATCGGGCCCCGATGTGGCCCAGAAACCAACGGCCTTCGCCGGTCGTCAATACATTGTCGGCCGGCGCCCAGCTGGCCCGTAAGCCGTTGATGTTGTATGCTGTCGAATGGATAAACGGTCCTCGACCAAGGAGTGATTTCAGATGAAGGTGAAACTGTTCAAATCCGCGCTGCTCACCGCCGCCGCGCTAGCGCTCGCTGTTCCCGGCGTGGCGCAGGTCGGCAGCATTCAGGGCAAGGTGACCGACGGCGACGAACTTGTAGTCGGCGCGCTCATCAAACTCGAACGGCAGGGCGTGAAAGGCAACTATCAGGTAAAGACCAAAAAGAAGGGTACTTACTTCCACGCCGGGCTGCCTAATGGCGACTACACGGTCACACTCGAGGTAGACGGCGAAGTACTGGAAAAAATCATCGGTTATCGGGTGACGCTTGGCGGCGATAAGCCGCTGAACTTCGACCTCGCCAAGCTCAGGACGCGCCACGAGACGGCTCAGCAGTCGGGACCGACCGGGGACGCGCTCGCGGGGATGTCGGCCGCCGAGAAGAAAAAGTACGAAGAAGCTCTTAAGAAGCGCCAACAACAGCTCAGCAAGAACAGAGAGCTCAACGAAGCCTTCAACGGGGGTATGGAGGCCAAGCGCAACAAGGACTACGCCGGCGCCGTCACGCTACTTTCGAAGGCCTCGACAATCGATCCCGAGCAGGACGTGGTTTGGGCGAATCTAGCCGAGGCCCAAAGCGGCCTGGCGGGCACGAAAAGAGGGGATGAGGCCAAACAGCTGTATACGTCCTCGATCGAGTCTTATACCCAGGCCACCACTCTACAGCCCACCAACGCCGCGTATTTCAACAACATGGGCCTGACCTACGTCAAGGCTGGGATGGTCGAAGAAGGCAAGACGACTCTGGCGAAAGCGGCGGAGATGGACCCGGTCAACGGCGCCAAGTACTACTTCAACTTGGGCGCGGTGCTGACCAACAGCGGCAACCTTGATGGGGCCGTCGACGCCTTTCGCGGCGCTACAGAGAAGGATCCGACCTATGCCGCCGCTTACTATCAGCTCGGCGTTTCACTGGTCGGCAAGGCGGAAATGAAGGATGACGGTTCAATCCAACCGGTTCCCGGAACAGTGGAAGCCTTCGAGAAGTACTTAGAGCTTGAGCCTGCCGGAGCTAACGCGCCGGGGGCCCAGAGCATGATCCAGAGTCTGAGCGGCTCGGTGGAAACTTCTTACTCGGATCCGACCAAGAAAAAGAAGAAATCGTGATCCGCGTTCGCGCGTGAGCTCATGAGGGCGTCGGCGCGGCCGGCGCCCTTTTGACGTTTAGAAGGAACGATCAAGTGCGCCCGATCATCATCCTGATCCTGATCATCGTCGGCTTGGCGATGGCTCGTATGCTGTTCAGCGACGTCACCAAGGCGATTGGCAAGGCGCTGGGCCCAAACGAACGCAAGAAGAAAGCGGCGCAGTCCGACGAGCCGCCTCCGAAAGGCGGCAGGCTCGTGCGCGACCCCGAAACCGGGTCATTTGTTGACGAAAAGACCGCGATCCGCGCGAACATCGGCGGCAAAGCGTACTTTTTTGAGTCAGAGGAGAGCCGCGATGCGTTCGCGCGAAAACAAAAGTAGCTCATGAGCCCGAAACGCAAGTGACGGGTGCGGAGTATGACGACCCTGCGAGCTCCGCACCCGTCACTTGCGTTCCGGGCTCATCGGTGACCGTCCAATATCCGGGCTAGCGCCAATACGCCAAGATAAACGCGAACAGCAACAGCCTGACCAAGTCGAAGCTCGAGTTGATCGGCGCCAGTATACCCTACGGCTGATGCCCTTCCTCTGACACCTGGACGGTCAAACCGTTCAAGTCAGGAAAGTACACCCGGTCTTGCTGCCGTCGAGCCTCGATGTCGTGCTTGGCGAGCATCGCGATCACCTTTTCGGGCTCGTAGTCCTCTACCGAAAAGCAGAAGTGATCGGCTCCGCCCGGATTGTCGCTCTTGAACAGCGCCAGGAAGTTGTCGCCAAGCCCCATGAAAGCGTTGTTGGCGCCGCGCGAAACAACCGGCAGCCCCATCAGCTTCTGGTACCAGTCGACCGAGCGCCCCACATCGGCGACCCGTAGCGCGACGTGGTTGACGTCGATGCCGCGCAGGATTGACTCCGGGTTGGGATCCTTCTTGAGCGCCTCGGCGACCTCATCCTCGCGCCGCATTGTCTCGGACAGATGGTTCTGAGTGCCGTCCGGATCTAGGCAGGCCCAAATCGTTGGAGTCCGATTGAAGGGTTCGTAGCCGTGCTTCTTCAGGATTGCGCCCACGCCTGGTTCGTCAAGGCCGTCGACGCCCGGCGAAAAGTGGTTGAGCCCCGCCTCGTCGCCCTTGAATAGGGCGAGGTAGTTGCGCTGTAGCCCGCGCATTTGGCCGCGTTCGCCCATGTCTTGGATGACTCGCGACCCCAGCAGCTTGCCGTAGAAGTCCGCGGCCGCGGCGACGTCGGGAACCGTCAGCGACATGTGGTTGATCGAGGTCGCGTGGAAAATGCCGCTATCGGCCCGCGCGTTCGCGGCGAGCGCAAAGCCGCCGGCCGCGGCAAGCCATTCTCTGCGGGTCGTATTCATTCGGAAATCCCTCCTCGGTCACCACACGTTAGCACAAGGCGCCGAAAACCCGGCTCCGGTTTGAGTCCGGGCGCTAATATTGAGGCAAAGCGTGTTATTTGAATCTATTCGACGCTTGCTTCCGGGAATTGTCGTACTTCTCCTGGCAGCTGGCCTTGTGTCTGGGCAGCCGGCCCCCGAGCGGTTAGTCCGTCTCGAAGAACAGTCCAGGGCCCTAACCGGACGAGTCGAAGGCGTCGATAAAGTCGGAGTGCAGGTAGGAAGCATGGAAACAGGTATTGATCGATTAATCACTTTGCTCTATTGGCTGGCGGGTCCCCTCGTCATATTCCTGGGATGGATTGCGATCAACGTCCAACGACTGACCATGAAAGTGGCGGTGGTCGAGAGCAAGCTCGAGATGACGCCGCCTCCCTCGTCGCCCCAGGATGGGAACGCGCGAGGGGGCAAAGTGCCGGGAGGCTCAGCGAAACCAACAGGCACAGTAGAGACTGAGCGTTCGAAGAGTCAGTCAACTAGCGCTTAATTGCAGCCGCGCCGTCTGACTTCCTCCGGTCGTATTCATTTCGAGGTCGCCCCTCGGATACCGGGCGTTCAGCGCAACGGCTAGAGCTCATCCCCGGCCTGCGGAGCATTGCCAACCCCCGCTCGCTCGAGGATGAGCTTAGCCTTGTTGACGTCGGCCCCGGCGGCGCGTTCGTGGAAATATGAAGCTGTTCGGAGAGCCGCGAGTTTCTCCGCAACCGCGACGTTGATGAGTTGGTTGAGCGCGACTCCCTCTGACTCAGCGACCCGCCTCGCCTCCTCTAGTAGCGACGGTTGAAGCCTCAGCGCCACATTGCTTTTTCTCATCTACTTGACCTCCTTGTTGATCTGACGCCACAAAGACCCAGGAGCGACTACCTGGATGCCAAAACGCTCAGCGGCCGGCACGAAGTCGCGTTGGTTAAATGTCACAATGCAATCCGCGCCGCCATTGATTGCGGCCTCCAGCACCATTTCGTCACCCGGATCACTGAGTAACGGCCGACCAGTGAACCGGATCGAAACCGGACGGACGACCTCAGCCAACGCATCGAGCACATCATTGACCTCGGCCGCAGAGAGCCCTGAAGCCTTCAGGTGCTCGGAGCGCGTCAGAGTCGCCTCGTACTCGAGAAACAATGACACCGACGCAACCGTGGTCAACTTCCGGTCCAGAACAGCATCGAGCAATCGGCGTGATGCGCCGGTGTAACTCCGAAAGCCAGCGACTAGGACGCTGGTGTCTAGCAACACCGTCACTCACTGAACAATATCGCATGCAATATGACAAGAATCAAACGCTTTGTGGACCAGCTCAGCACCTACCGGGACGGCGAAACAACCGGTTGCGATACCTTTTCCAGAGAACAGGGGGCTTGCGGGTCCTTCAAACCCATGATAAAACTACCAGTAGGTTCCCCTTAGAAATTTGACGGAAATACCTGAGGTCCAGCCCGCGGCGGCGTCAGCCCCCCGGAAGTTTTGGCTAGACATCCACGTCTGGCTGCGAGACCTATTCCTGTCGCTCGCCATCGCCGGCATCGTCATCATTTTTCTCTACCAGCCCGTCAAGGTCGAGGGGACGTCGATGATGCCGTGGCTTGAAGACCAGCAGCGGATCTTCGTCAACAAGTTCGTCTACCGCATCGACGACATCACCCGAGGCGATGTGATCGTGTTTCGCTTCCCACGCGACCCGACGAAGTCCTACATCAAGCGAGTCGCCGGCCTGCCTGGCGATCATGTCGAGATCATCGCGGGCCGGCTTTACATCAATGGCGAGTACGTCGAGGAGCCCTACGTCCCCCCCAGGTATCGCGATCGATCGAACCACCCGCCGATCGACGTTCCACTGGACCACTTCTACGTTTTGGGCGATCATAGAAATACGTCGAACGATTCGCGCACATGGGGAACCGTCGACCGCTCGTTCGTCACCGGCAAGGCGGTCTTCGCCTACTGGCCGCCAGATCGTTTCGGAGCTCTTGATTGAAGTTTGACGCAGTATTAGCGCTCGAAGACGGACGCGTCTTTCGAGGTAAGGGGATTGGCGCGCGCGCCGAGTGTTACGGCGAAGTTGTCTTCAACACCGGCATGACCGGTTACCAGGAGATCTTTACCGACCCCTCCTATAGCGGTCAGATCGTCGTGCTGACCTATCCGCAGATCGGCAACTACGGCGTCAACGACGAAGACAGCGAGTCGGGCAAGCCCTACATCGAAGGCCTGGTCGTGCGGGAGTTTTCGAAGATCGCGAGCAACTGGCGGTCGGATGAGCACGCCGCTGATTTTCTGGCGAAGCACAAAATCCCGATCATCGGCGAGATCGATACGCGCGCGTTGGTGCGGCACATCCGCAGCGAGGGCGCCCTTCGCGGGGTCATCTCGGCGGTCGAAACCGAGAACACGAGGAGCTTGGTCGAGAAGGCGCGCGACATCCCCAAGATGGCTGGTCGTGATTTAGCCTCAACCGTGTCGACGGACCAACGTTACCAATGGACCAAGGGGACAACCCCCTGCTCCCCCTCTGAGCTCCTGGAATCAACTGAGCAAAAACACCACGTGGTCGCCTACGATTTCGGGATCAAGCACAACATCCTGCGCCAGCTCGTGCAGACCGGCTCGAAGGTGACGGTCGTCCCGGCCGCAACATCAGCCGAAGACGTCCTGGCTCTCAAGCCCGACGGAGTCTTCATCTCCAACGGCCCAGGAGACCCGGAGCCGCTGCAGGCGCAGGCGAAGAACATCCGCGGATTGGTCGGGCGCGTCCCGATCTTCGGTATCTGTCTCGGCCACCAAGTACTCGGGGTCGCGCTGGGCGGCAAGACCTTCAAGCTCAAGTTCGGGCACCATGGCTGCAACCATCCGGTCCGCAACGAGCTGACCGGGAAGGTTGAGATTACCTCGCAGAACCACGGCTTCGCCGTCGACCCGGATTCGCTGAATCCGAACGATGTCGAGTTAACCCATATCAACCTGAACGACCATACGCTCGAAGGCTTTCGCAGCAAGAAAGACCCGCTGTTTTGCGTGCAATATCACCCCGAGGCCGCGCCAGGCCCGCACGATTCGCGTTACTTGTTCGACGACTTTCGAGCGATGATGGAAGGGTGAGCCGTCATGACGCCGATCACTCCCGAACAAGTGGCAAGCGCCAGCACGGCGGTCCTCGAACGCTGGGCGGATCGGGGATTGCTCGCCGCGTACCTCCACGGCAGCGTCCTAACAGGGCGACTGCGAAACGACAGCGATATTGACTTCGGAATACTGGCGGAGGAAGGCGAAGAATGGGATTGGGACGACCAAGCCACCTTAGCCAGCGAGCTTGAGATGGCGTTTCATCGAGAGGTCGACTTGAGAATGCTGCGAACCATGAGCATCCCCTTCCAGTATCGAGTTTTTGAGGCGGGAGAGCTGATATGGGAGCGGAACGCAGGCGAGCACGAGCGATATCGAGCGATCGTGGAGCGCGAATACGAGCGGGAAAAGCCGCGGATTTTCAAACGTTGGCGGCAACAGCTCGACGAACTGCACAGTGGGGCTTCACAAACTCGTGGATCCGGTCTTTCTCAGTAGTCAATTCGAGTTGCTCAAGGAGTACCGGAGGCGAGGAGCGGAGGCGGGCGTCCGAGATGGCGAGGAGGTGTTTCTGAGCCAGCCTGTTGTGGTTGACGCGTCGATTCACGCAGCCATCGTTTTGTTCGAAGCGTGCCACAACATCGCCAAGCATTTGATCGCCAGTTTCGGCTGGCGCAATGCCGAGACAAAGGGTGAAACGTTCCGAATACTTACTGAACAAGGCGTGGTATCGGCGGAAACAGCCGAGGTTTTCGCCAAGATTGGAGCCTTTTGCAATAAGGTTGTCTACGAGGCCGCCTTCGTTGACAAGCGCGAAGTCTACCGGATCTTAAGCACAAGATTGGGTGACTTCCAGAGCTTCGCGACTCAAGTTGGGGGCTGGATCAAGGAGAGCAACCCGGAAGCGAAGGTCTGAGGAATGCCGAAACGCACCGACATCAAAAAGATCATGATCATCGGCTCCGGGCCGATCGTCATCGGACAGGCCTGCGAGTTCGACTACTCCGGCACCCAAGCCTGCAAGGCCCTCCGAGACGAAGGCTATGAGACGGTTCTGGTCAACTCGAATCCGGCCACGATCATGACCGACCCTGAGCTGGCCGAGCGCACCTACATCGAGCCGCTTACCACCGAGTACCTCACCGAGATCATCAAGATCGAGCGCCCCGACGCCTTGTTGTCGACCGTCGGCGGCCAGACCGGCCTCAACGCGTCGGTCGACCTGGCCGAAGCCGGCGTCCTGGACGAATACGGAGTCGAGCTGATCGGCGCCAAGCTCGACGCCATCAGAAAGGCCGAAGATCGCCAACTGTTCAAGGAAGCGATGCGCAGGATCGGCCTCGACGTCCCCCGCTCGCTTCTAGTTGACAAACTAGACACAGGCCTCGAATTCGCTGTCGAAATCGGCTACCCGGTCGTCCTCCGCCCCAGCTTCACCCTCGGCGGCTCGGGCGGAGGCCTTGCGTACAACCACGAGGAGATGGTCCACTTGCTCCGGCGGGCGCTTGAAATCTCGCCAGTGCACGAAGTGCTGATTGAGGAGAGCGTCCTGGGCTGGAAGGAGTACGAGCTCGAGGTGATGCGCGACCTCGCCGACAACTGCATCATCGTCTGCTCGATCGAGAACTTCGATCCGATGGGCGTCCACACCGGCGACTCGATCACCGTCGCCCCGGCGCAGACCCTCACCGACCGCGAGTACCAGATGATGCGCGACGCGGCCTTAGCCTGCTTGAGGGAAATCGGAGTCGACACCGGCGGGTCGAACGTCCAGTTCGCCGTCGAGCCCAACACCGGGCGCATGATCATCATCGAGATGAACCCGCGCGTCTCGCGCAGCTCGGCCCTGGCCTCGAAGGCCACCGGCTTCCCCATCGCCAAAATCGCCGCCAAGCTCGCCGTCGGACTTCGGCTCGACGAGATCGCCAACGACATCACCCAAAAGACCCCAGCCTGCTTCGAGCCCACGATCGATTACGTCGTCGTCAAAGCCCCCAAATGGCAGTTCGAGAAATTCCCCGGCTCGGAACCCCTGCTCGGCATTCAGATGAAGTCGATCGGCGAGGTGATGTCGATCGGGTCGACCTTCAAGCACGCCATGTGGAAGGCCATCCGGAGTCTGGAGACCGGCCGCAAACCGGGCTCTGAGAAGTACGACCCGGAGCTGATCGCACAAAAGCTCATCACCCCAACGCCCGACCGGCTCAACTACCTGCGCTTCGCCCTCTCGCAAGGCTACTCCGTCCAAGACATACACGAGATGACGAAGATGGACCTCTGGTTCCTCGAGCAACTCAAGGTCGTCGTCGACCTGCAGGCCGAGCTCGAGAAGAAAGACTTCGAAACGATCAGCAAGGATGACCTCCTTGAAGCCAAACGCTGCGGGCTTTCCGACAACCGCCTGGGCCGGCTGTGGGACGTCAACGAGATTGCCGTCCGCAACAAACGCAAAGAGCTCGGCGTCACGACCGTCTTCAAGCGCGTCGACACCTGCGCGGCCGAGTTCGAAAGCTTCACGCCCTACCTCTACTCGGTCTACGAGGAGGAATGCGAGGCCGCGCCTACGACCAACAAGAAGGTCATGATCCTCGGCGCCGGCCCCAACCGCATCGGCCAGGGTATCGAGTTCGACTACTGCTGCTGCCACGCCTCGTTCTCGCTACAAGAGCTGGGCTACGAGTCGATCATGGTCAACTGCAACCCCGAGACCGTCTCGACCGACTACGACACCTCTGACCGGCTTTACTTCGAGCCTCTCACGCTCGAGAACGTCCTCAACATCGCCGATGTCGAAAAGCCCGACGGCGTGATCGTACAGTTCGGCGGCCAAACGCCGCTAAATTTGGCCCTGCCGCTCAAGGCTCACGGCGTCCCCATCATCGGGACCGACCCCGAGTCGATCGACTTAGCTGAAGACCGCGAGCGCTTCGGCCGCCTCCTACGCGAGCTCGACATTCCCCAACCGGAAAACGGTATCGCGACCAACCCGGAAGGCGCCCTCGAAGTGGCCAAAGACCTTGGCTACCCCGTGCTCGTCCGCCCTAGCTACGTGCTCGGCGGCCGCGCGATGGTCATCGCCTACAACGCCGCCACGGTCGAAGCCTACATGCGCGAGGCCGTCTCCTATTCACAAGACCGGCCCATCCTGATCGACCGCTTCCTCGAGAACGCGATCGAAGTCGACGTCGACGCCCTGTGCGACGGTGAGGACGTCCTGATCGGCGGCATCATGGAGCACATCGAAGAAGCCGGCGTGCATTCGGGCGACAGCTCTTGCGTCTTGCCGGCGGCGACAATCGGCGAAGAGCAGCTCGCGACGATCCGCGACCACACCGTCCGGCTGGCCAAGGCGCTCAACGTCGTTGGGCTGATGAACGCCCAGTACGCCATCCACAATGGCAAGGTCTATGTGATCGAGGTCAACCCCAGGGCTTCACGCACGGTGCCGTTCGTCAGCAAAGCGACCGGCTTCCCGCTGGCGAAAATCGCCGTCGCGCTGATGACCGGAAAAAAGCTCGCGGACATCCCCGGCCTGCCCAAAGGCGAGCTGCCGGTCGCGAAAAACTGCGTCAAATCGCCGGTATTCCCATTCAACAAGTTCCCCGGCGTGGACCCGATCCTAGGGCCGGAGATGCGCTCGACCGGCGAAGTAATGGGTATCGGCGAGTCCTTCGGCGAAGCCTTCGCTAAGGCTCAGCTAAGCACCGGGCAAGCGCTGCCGCAAGAGGGCTCCGTCTTCGTGAGCGTCAGCTCCAGGCAGCGCCCCGAGGCCATCGCGGTCGCCCAACGTTTCGCCAAGCTCGGCTTCAAGCTATTCGCCACTCGAGGCACAGCGGCCGCCTTCCGCGCTGTCGGGCTCCAGTGTCAGACCGTCTTGAAGGTCAATGAGGGCCGGCCCAACCTCGTTGACCTCATCAAAGACCGCCATATCGACCTGATCATCAACACTCCAACCGGAGCGCACGCCTTCGAGGATGAGCGCTCGATTCGCAGGGCGGCGGCCGTACAGGCGATCCCATGCATCACGACGCTGAGCGCCGGCCGCGCCGCCGCCGAGGGAATCGAGGCCAGCCGCGGGGACGAGCTGAACGTGTTGTCGCTACAGCAACTGCACGAAGGAATGCCCGACCCGGTCGAGGTCTAGACGGCGTCTACGTTGTCGGGTCCCCAGAGCCGCGACCGGGAGGGAGCGGTTGCCCGAGCTTCCCGCAACCGCTGGCTCCCGCGCGCGGCTCCAAGCGAAAGACGGGCGAGGCATGCCTCGCCCCTACGGACGATCGTTTGCTTTCAACGACGTAGGGGCTTGGCATGCCAAGCCCGCCTTGCCGGAATCGGATTGCCGACATTTTTCACGGCCCCTCAGCGGGCGGTCTTCCAGTAAGTGCAACAGTGCAACAGGAAGACACCCCGCTCACGCAGGGTGCTCGGATAAACTACCACTATCCATGCAACGTCGAGACTTCCTGCGCACCGCAACCGGCTCCATCGCCGCAACCGCATTCGCACAAGCGCCCAGCCCCCGCCCCAACATCATCCTCTGCATGGCCGATGACCAAGGCTGGGGCGACGTCGGTTATAACGGACATCCTTATCTGAAAACCCCCAACCTCGACGCCATGTCCCGCTCGGGGCTCCGTTTCGACCGCTTCTACTCCGGCGCCCCCGTCTGTTCGCCGACGCGCGGCAGCGCCCTCACCGGCCGGCATCCGTACCGCTACGGCATCTACACCGCGAACAACGGACACATGCGAGACCAAGAGGTCACCTTAGCCGAGGCCCTCAAGACCCAAGGCTACGCAACCGGACACTTCGGCAAGTGGCACCTGGGGACGCTAACCAAAGACATCCGAGACGGCCGGCGCGGCGGACGCGACGGCACCCGTGAACACTACTCGCCGCCATGGGAAGTCGGGTTCGATCAAAGCTTTTCGGCCGAAGTTCAGATGCCGACCTGGAACCCGATGGCCAACCAGGCCTTCCCATCGAAGTACTGGACTGGCGCGGGAAAGTACGCCACCGAAAACCTCGAAGGCGACGACTCCCGTGTCATCATGGACCGCGCAATTCCCTTCATCCGTGACGCGGTCGAGCGCGACCAGCCGTTCTTCACCGTGATCTGGTTCCACGCGCCTCACGAGCCGGTCGTTGCGGGCCCGCCGTACCTGGCGATGTACAAAGGTCGCTCTGAGGGCGAGCAGCATTTCTACGGCTGCATCACTGCTCTCGACGAACAGGTCGGCCGCTTGCGCGAAGAGCTGCGGCGACTCGGCGTGGCCGACAACACCATGCTCTGGTATTGCTCCGACAACGGCCCGGAGGGAACAAATCCCACCACCCGCCGCCGGCGTGGATCAGCCGGCCCGCTGCGCGGCCGCAAGCGTAGTTTGTTCGAGGGCGGCGTCCGCGTCCCGGGAATCCTTGAATGGCCGGACCGGGTGAGGCCAGGGCAGTCGACGACCGTCCCGTGCTCGACCGTCGACTACTTCCCGACCGTGCTCTCGGCGCTGGGTTTCGAGATGAAAGGCGCACCCCAACCCCGTGACGGCGTCGACCTGATGCCGCTGATTGAGGGTCGCATAAAGCATCGCCCGCGCCCGATCGGTTTCCAAACGCCCGGGGACGAAGAGAGAGCGACACGCGCACGGCTGGGCTCCCCCAACCACGCGCTGATCGACAATCGTTACAAGTTCCTGTCGTTCCTAGACGACTCGAAGGACGACCAGGACCTGTTGTTCGACATCACGATCGATCCGGGCGAACGCTACAACCTTGTCGAAGAGATGCCGGAGCTGGCCGCGTCGATGAAACAGCAGCTCCGCGAGTGGGACGAGTCTTGCGCCGGGAGCGATCGCGGCGAAGATTATTGATCGCCGCAGCCCGTTTATCCAACCGCTCCCTTAGGGGCCGTGAAGAAAACCTATTGTCGCGTCGGCGCGCGGGAGCGCCAAGCGCACGCCAAGCTCAGCGCTCCCAAACGCCGCCCCTGCCGAAACCGCAACTTCTGCGCCTCGACTCCTGATTGGCCGCCCAAGCGGCCCGGAAACGGTCGTTTCGGGCCGTTTCCCGGCCCTTTTCGCCCCCCCCACCGCCGCTACGCCGCCGCTTGCGCCGCCAGCCCGCACTCCGGCCCACGACGCCAGACCAGCCGGATCCAAGCCGCAATGTTGTACGCCAAAACCCCCCACAAAAGCTCCGATCGCGCCTTCCGCAGCCCTCGTACTCGAAACTTGCGCACCCCCAATCGCTCTTTCAACCAGGCGTTCGGAAACTCCGCCGTCTCGGACCGCTTGCGATACGCCGCCCGCCCACGCTCGCTCTCCATCCAGCGCCGATGTTTCGCCATCACCGCGTTCTCTTCGCTGCGGCTCAACGTTCGATGACCGCTCTTGGGGCAGCACTTGTGCCGCTGTGCGCATTCGCGACAATCAGATGCTTTTGCCTGATACTGCCGATATTTGCGCTTCCGCTTCAGCGACGATCGCTGATACGTCAAGGTCCGCTGGGCCGGACACAGAAACGTGTCCGTCGCCTCGTCGTAGATGAAAAACTTCGGCGCGTAGCGCGGCCCAATTCCCGCCGCCTTCAACGCCGCCTTCGAGCCCTTGTCCGGCGCCGGCGCCGGCGTCGCGTATTCGATTTCAGCGGCTGCCAGCGCCTCGATGTTGGCCTGGTTGGCGTAGCCCCCGTCCGCTAACACTTGCTTCGGGGTTCGCTCGAAGCGCCCTTCCACATCGTCCAGCGTCGGGGTCAGCTGGCCCGCATCGGAGGCGTTGTTGGTCAACTCCACGCCGACCACGATCTTCTCTTTGGCGTCGGTCGCCAGCTGCGCGTTGTAGCCGAGTCCCCAACCGCCGTTGGATTCGTGTTGCGGGCGCGCTTCCGGCTCGCTCTCGCTCACCCGCGCCTGGCGTCGTTGCTCTTCGTCGCGCTTGCCCGCTTCGACCTTGGGCAGTTCCTCCAGCGCCTGCTCCATCCGCTCGACTCGCTCCCGCAAGGTCCGCTTACGCGCCGCCTGACGCCGCCGATTCGAACCCTCGTCGTCGGCTTCTTCCGAGAGTTGACGCACCGCTTCGCGCGCTTGTTCGAGATGCCGCTCGAGCGTCGGACGCCTGCGTTGCGACCCGCCCGAGGCTTGCGCCCGGATCCGCGTGCCGTCGACGGCCACCTGCTCGAGATCCACCAGCCCCTCTTGACTCAGCTGCGCCAATACCTGTGTCAACAAGTTCTCGAGAGCTTTTGAGTGGAATACCCGAAAATCCGAAAGAGTGTGATGATTGACGACCGCCATGCCGCACAACCACTCCAACTCCGGCCGATAGCGGCTTTGACGCGCGATCTCACGCGCCGAGCTCATCCTTTCCGAATACGCCCAGATCCAGATCGCGACCAGCAACCGCGGATCCCATGCCGGCCGCCCGGCGGACTCCTTGCGGGTTTCCAGATGAGCAGCGAAGCCGGACAGGTCGAGCATGCCGCTCAGCTCCCAGATGGCGCGCACCAGATGGTCGGCCGGCACGAGCCGTTCGACGTCGATCGCGGCATAGGTGAATTGGTCGCGATTGGGCTGTCGCAGCTGCAGTTGGTCAACGGGCACGGCTTGGCGCGGCTTGGCGGGGCGTTGCTCGAGCTCGACTAAGACCTGTTGTTCGCCCATATAATAAGGGCGTTGGACGCCGCCGCCAAGTTATCCGAACATTCGTTTGCCCTCATGTTTTATCCCATTTTGATCCACTCGCGCCATTCCGAACCGCCCCAGGGGAGCTTCGGCGGCCACGACGGGTTTATTTCACAGCCCCTTACGCGCGCGGCACGGCCCAGCGCGCGAAGCTTCGGCGCCTCGGAATCGACCGATACTTCGATTCGCTCATCGCGTCGACTAGCGTTGGCGTAGGGAAGCCGTCCCTCAAAGTATTCGTGCGAGCCCTCGAGCGGATGCACGTAGATCCAGGCAGTGCGGTGATGATCGGCGATAGCCTCGAGGGGGACGTGGGCGGGGCCAGCGGCGTCGGCATGAGGGCGATTTGGGCTAATCGGCAGGGAGTGGCCGGGGGCTCAAGTGGCATTTGCGCGGATCGAGAAATCAGCAGTCTCAGGTCTCTGCAAGAAGGCCTAGCGGGATTGGGGGATGGCGAGAAAGGAGCAGAGTGGGAGCGAAGGCCTTGAGCCCGGCGCCGGTGGCGGCGGGTTGAGAGCTGAAAGAGGCGTCGGTAAGTTACATCTAGCGGGATTGGTACGAGTAACATCGCAACCCGCCGCCACCGGCGCCGGGCTCAAATGACGCGAATCATGCCTCTGTTGCAAGCGCGATGAGGCCGAGGCGGCTAGGCGCTTGCCTCCTCCACATCGACAAAAAATTGTCGATGTTGCAACAACTCATTTGTTATCAAGCACTAAGCGTCGTCCGTAGAGGCGAGGCGTGCCTCGCCCGGGCGCGACATGTCGCGCCCCTACAGCCCCGCTGGACACTGCCCGCAGGGCCTCTTTTTCGGAGCGAAGTCTCCGAAAAAGCCTAGTCCCTAAGCCGTTGGCCTTCGATCACGCGGCCCGGCAACGCCCCGGTCGCGTCGCCATCGCGGTAGGTCACGGTCCCGGAGACGATCGTCGCCTCATACCCTTCAGCCTTTTGCAACAACCGTTTGCCGCCGGCCGGCAGGTCGTAGGTCACGTACGGTTGGCCGAAACTCAGCCGGTCGTAGTCGATCACGTTGAGATCGGCTTTCATGCCAGCCCGAATGACGCCGCGATCGAGCAGTCCGCCGGCCTCAGCCGTATCCGACGTCAGCCGGCGAATCACTTCCGGCAGGTCGAACCGCTGACGCTCCTTTTGCCAGTAGGTGATCAGCCATGTCGTGAAGCCTGCGTCGGAGATAAACCCAACGTGAGCGCCGCCGTCCCCTAGGCCCATGACGACGTTGCGGTTCGACAGCATCGCCTCGGGCGTCGACAGGTCGTGGCGGGCGTAGTTGGTCAATGGCGCGTAGATAAAGCCGCGGCCTTCGTCCTCGAGCATGACGTCATAGGCGACCTCCGCCGCCGGGCGTCCCTCTCGTTCGGCGATGGCGGCAATCGAGTCCTCGTCCCGAGGCACATAGTTCGGTGGATTGCCGAAGCGAAACATGTACTTGTAAGAGAGCCGCTCGATCAGCGGAAACGTGCTCCCCGCGACCGGATCTTCCGACAACAGCCGGCGGCGGAAGTCGGGATCGCGCAGCGCCGCAACCCGTTCGACTAGGGGCATGGCGGCGATGCTCTTATACGACGGCGTACCGGAGAAGGGGTTCTGGCTGCCCTCGAGGCCTAGCAGCAGCCCGATCGCGCGAGGTGGGCAGACCGGCCTGATCGAATGGCCGTCCGCGATCGCGCGGTCCGCCTCGCGCATCATGATTTTCCAGTCTTCGGTCCGGTCATGACGCTGGCTCAGCGAAAACACCGCCGGCCGGCCGCTGGCTTCAGAAACACGGCGCAGCATAGCGAATTCGGATTCCGGGTCCGGTTCGCTCCAATCGGACACGATTTCGAGGAACCCCGAGCCGGCATCCTTCATGCCCAGCGCGATGCCTGTCAGCTCGTCTTCGTTCGCCCGCAGCGTTGGCGTGTATTCGCCGGAAAGGCTCTTGTGGCTGAGCGTCCGCGAGGTCGAGAACCCGAATGCGCCCGCGCGCACGGCCTCGGCCGTGATGCGGCGCATCTGAGCAATGTCGGCCTCGGTCGCCTTTTCGTGCCGAATCGCCCGCTCGCCCATCACGTAGACGCGCACCGCCGCGTGAGGCAGCAGGCAGCCGACGTCGATGTCCCACCTCCGGCCCTTCAGCACGGCAAAGTACTGCGGGAAACTTTCCCATTGCCAGCTCAGTCCCTCGTGCATCACCGGGCCGGGGATGTCTTCCACGCCCTCCATCAGCTCGACGAGCTTTTCGCGGTCGGCGGGCTTGCATGGCGCAAAGCCGACTCCGCAGTTGCCCATCACGACCGATGTCACGCCGTGCCAGGCCGACGGAGCGAGATGGGTGTCCCAGACGGCTTGCCCGTCGTAGTGGGTATGGATGTCGACGAAGCCTGGGGTGACGATCTTGCCCTTGGCGTCGATCTCTTCGGCGCCGGTTTTGGGGACGGCCCCGACGTGCGAGATCTTGCCGCCGGAGACTGCGACATCGGCTTCGAATGGTTCGGCGCCGGTTCCGTCGACGACGAGGCCATTGCGGATGACCAGGCTGTGGACATGTGAATCTGGCATAGCGACCTTGCGGGGAGACGATGCCACTCTATCATCCCTCGTGGCGCGAGTCTCCAGACTTGCCGGCTCGCCAGTCGTGGCGAGGCGGGGCCGCCGGCTACGAAACATGAGCTCTATCTGAAGTCGTCCACCAGCGCCGCCGCCTGCGCTTCCCGGATAAGGCGAGCCTTGACCTCTTCGTCGCCGACGGTCTCAGACGAGAGGAACTTCAGCGCGACCAAGCGTCGGAGTTGCGTGTCTTCGGCTTTCCAAACCTCGCCCATCCCGCCGGAGCCGAGCTTTTCGAGGACCTTGTAGTGGCTGATGGTCTTTCCGGCCATGATGGATCGATTCTACCGCCTAACGAAACAGATCCTGCTCGGCGGGGCGCTGGAGTTGCTTCGCCCTTGCCGCGGCGGCTTGGATCCTGAGGCCCTCCACGACGACAACTGGAGTGTTTCCGGTCTTTGGCATCGTAAGGCTGGCGGCGGCGGCCAGCTCGTCGGCCAATGCGACCTGCGTCGCTTCGAGGGGAAGGCCTTGGGCGTCGCGCTCGCCGCGAAGGTCGACGAGCGGAGCGAAGCCCGCGACGCCAATCGCCACGTTAACCAGGCCCATGCGCCAGGGTCGCCCGAAGGTGTCGCTGATCACCACAGCGCAATCGACGCCCGCCATTCTACGAATCGATTCCCGAATCTTACGCGCCGAGGCGTCAGGGTCTTTGGGCAGCAGGGCGACGTGATCCGCTCCCGGCACGTTCGAGCGGTCAACCCCCGAGTTGGCGCAGATCCAGCCATGGTGCGTCTCGGTGATGAGGACGCCGCTCTCCTTTCGGATGATGCGCCGCGACTGCCGAAGGATCACTTCGACTAGCCGGGGATCTTTGTCGAGCTCGGTGGCGATTCCTTGAGCTTCGGTGGAAGGAGTCACTTCGCGGAGATCGACAATGGCCCCCTCACACTTCGAGACCGCTTTCTGGGCGACGACCAGCACGCAGTTGGAGGTCCAAATAAAACCCTCGCGGGCGGCGGCTTCAAGGGTGGCCAAACCGAGATCGTCACCCGGGCGGAACTCGGGCAGCGTTTCGAGGGCCGTTAGTCGGAGATTGTTCATTTCATTGCGAGCCGCGACCGTGAGGGAGCGGCCGGATACCGTGGCTGTAACCAACCGCTCCTTCACCGTCGCGGCTCGAGAGAAAACGCTGCGTCGGCCCTTCAGGGGCGACGCGGAGAAAATCGTCGAGGTCTGCCGGCGTGTCAATGTCGAAGGTCAACCCTTCGGGACGACGCGTCGTGACCTGGGCCCCAACCGCTTCGGCCGCGTCGCGGTGAAGCCGATAGCTCCCCGGCCCGAAACGGCAGCCAATCACCCCTGGCGGGCTCTGCAGCAGTGAGTTCGTGCCCGTTGAGTCGCGGGAAGGGACGATCACCAAGCTCGGATCGCCCATCGAGATCGAGGCCTCGGCCAGGTCATCGAAGTCCGCGGGTGTCGCCAGCGGGACGTCGATCGGCGCCAGTAGGACCCGGCCGGCGCCCTGCTCCGCGCACCAAAGAGCGGCGTTGTCCGCCGACTGGCTGTGACTGTGCTGCCCGTCTTCGGCGAGGGTCATAGCGCCCGCCTCGGCGGCCGTCGCAAGAGCCCGTTCGTCGCTCGAAACCACGACGACCCGGCCGATCCGCTTCGCTTCGAGCAACTTCGAAAGGGTCTCCCCGAACATGACGCGAGCGAGCCCCTCCCTCTGCTTGGGCGAGAGGCGCTTAGAAAGACGCTGGTTCGCGAAGCGGGGGTCCTTCACCGCTAGGACGGCGAAGATCACGAGATGCCTCCGGCTGCCAGGCACGCGCGGGCGAGCGCCTCTTTGTCAGCGAGAGTCGTCATGACCGTTTGCGTGACCTCCGCCTCGAGGCCCAGCGAATCGACCTGCGGCGCGCGATCGCGATCAGCGCGATCCAGGACGAAGATCGTGACAAAGTCCGAGTAAAGCTTGGCGACCTGGACGGCGGTAGGCTCCAGGCCAACGCCTCGCATCATCGCGACGGTCGGCCCCTTCAACGCCCGCCCGCCAACCAACGGGCTGACCGCCGCTACCGGCCCAGATCTCTCACGCAGAGCCTCGCGGATACCAGGAACGGCCAAGATCGGCCCAATCGAAATCAGCGGATTGCTGGGCGCGACGATCACCAGCTCAGCCCCCTTGATGGCGTCGATCACTCCGGGACCCGGGCTTGCCTCGGCCCCACCGCGAACCTCGATTCCCCGCACGACGTCGCGAGCTCGGTGTTTGACGAAATACGTCTGAAAGTCGATCCACCCCGACTCGGTGTCCACCCAAGTCCGAACCCGGTCGTCGCTCATCGGCAGTAGGCTCGCCTCGACGCCGAGGGCCTGGCAAAGCTCCGCCATGACCTCACTCAGCCCGGCCCCCGCCCGCAGCCTAGCCGTGCGCCGGATGTGCGTCGCCAGGTCGCGATCCCCAAGCTGAAACCAGGTCTCGTTCGAATAAGCCCCCAACGCCTCCAAGCAATGAAACGTCTCGTCCCTGAGCCCCCAACCCCGCTCGCGGTCATTGAGCCCGGCGAGCGCATACATCACAGTGTCAAGGTCGGGTGAAATCGAGAGTCCGTGCAACTCGAGGTCGTCAGCGGTATTGCCGACAATCGCGATCTCACGTTGGGGCAAGACCTTCGCCAAGCCTTCAATGAATCGCGCGGCGCCCACCCCGCCGGCCAGCACCGCAACTCGCGCCGACATTATTCGAGGCCCGGAAACCCCGTGAAGCGAATCCCGCTGCTGCCGACCTTATGACGTAAGTTCAGCGCAATTAACAGCGCCGACAACTGCTCGGCGTAGCGAGAATTCTCCAGAGGCCCCCCGTCGAGAGCCCGCGCGCCGGGGATCTTCTCCACCAGCGCACTGGCGACCTTGCGCGCCTCCGGATCGTCGCCACAAACCAAAACGTCGGAGTGAACCGACTCCCGCAGATTCGTCAGCGATGCCGCGCTGACGCAATGGAACGCTCCGACCGCGCGAGCATACGCCGGCAGGTGACGCGCGGCTCGTTCAGCGGCCGATCCCTCCCACAGCGGCAGCCATTGCGAAAGCCGGCCGCCGACCGCTTTTTCCAACGGGACGGTGGTGTCAATCACGATCGCGTTCTCCAGCAACCGCTCGCGAACCGACTTCAAAGTGGGAATCTGCGCCGCCAGAGGCACCGTCAGAACGACGATCTCAGCTTCCGCGACCGCGTCCGTGTTCGCCGCGCCCCTCACCCTGGCATCGGGCAACGCCGCGAGGATTCGCTGGGCCGCCTCCTGGGCTCGCTCAGCGCTGCGAGAGCCGATTACGACCCGCTCGCCGGCCTGCGCCCAGCGGAGGCTGAGCCCGTACCCTTCCGCCCCCGTGCCGCCCAGCACGGCGATCGTTCGCGATTGACTTCCATTCGACATTTTCAGTCAACCCTACCAAACGTCCAGCGAAACTCGCTCCAAGCCCGCAATCTCTCGAACTGCCGGCTACGTGACCGGCGGGCGCCCCCGGAGCCGCGCGCGTGAGCAAGCGGTTGCCCGCCGGCGCTGCTATCGTTGCCCACGCGAACAACCGCTTGCTTACGCGCGCGGCTCAGGGGCCGCATCGGCGGTGATTGCCGAAATGTTCGAAGTCGAGCTTGCCGGCGGATCGCCTAACCGCCCCCATAAGAAATTTCAATTCCGCTCATAGAAACGTTCTCTTTGCTTTCGCCTAGCCGCCCACGCGACCATGACCACGTTCACCCGCGACTCTCGGCCCTCCCTATTGACAGGCCGTGGCGCAAAGGAGAAGTTCTCATGATGCCGAAACTCAGCCGACGAGCCCTGTTGCCGTTGGCAGTCCTATGTTTTCCGGCCGCGGCGGCGGCCCAAGAAAGTACGCTCGATACCGGCGACAACGCCTGGATGCTGACTTGTTCGGCGCTGGTCCTGCTGATGACCGGACCCGGCTTGGCGCTCTTTTACGGCGGCCTGGTTCGAAAGAAGAATATCTTGACGACCATGATGCAGTCGTTCTCGATGATGGCCCTGATGACCGTGCTGTGGGCCATCTACGGCTATAGCCTGGCATTCGCCCCAGGTGGGGGGATGAACAATTTCATCGGCGGTTTCGAGTACATGTTCATGAACGGGGTCGGCCAAGAGCCCCAAGAAGGCTCGACGATTTCGCACTACACGTTCATGATATTTCAGCTGATGTTCGCCATCATCACCCCGGCGCTCATCACCGGAGCGTTCGCCGAGCGCATGAAGTTCTCCGGAATGCTGCTGTTCATGACGTTGTGGGCGACGGTGGTCTACTTCCCGCTGGCGCACATGGTCTGGGGCGGCGGTTTTATGGGCGGCGACGGCGCATTGCCTTGCTTGGACTTCGCCGGCGGCACCGTCGTTCACGCCTCCTCCGGAGTCTCGGCCTTGGTGATCGCGCTCTACCTGGGTAAGCGAACCGGTTACCCCAGGGAAGCGATGAAGCCTCACAATCTACCCTTGGCCTTCATCGGCGCCTGCCTGCTTTGGGTTGGCTGGTTCGGCTTCAACGCCGGCAGCCAGCTCGCCGCTGACGGCCTCTCCGCGGCCGCCTTCGTGAACACACACTTCGCCGCCTCCGCCGCCGTCTTGGGCTGGCTGCTCGTCGAGTGGATGCGCAGCGGCAAACCGAGTATCCTAGGCGGCATCACCGGAGCCGTCGCCGGACTCGTTGCGATCACACCGGCTTCAGGCTTCGTCGGCCCCATGGACGCACTGATCATCGGCTTCATCGCCGGAGCCTTCTGCTACTACGCGGTCGCGGTGATCAAAGCCAAGCTGGGCTACGATGATTCCTTGGACGCTTTTGGCGTGCACGGGGTGGGCGGCACCTTAGGCGCCATCCTGACGGGTGTGTTCGCCCGCGAGGCGGTCAACGGTTCTACTGGGCTGCTCGAGGGCAACACCCAACAGTTCGTCAACAACTTCTTGGGCGCGCTCTTCACTTGGGTGTTTGCCGGCGTTGCCACCTACATCATCTTGAAGATCGTCGACGCGATCACCGGCCTGCGGGTCGACCCCTCGGCCGAAGAGGGCGGTCTCGATATCGCCGAACATGGCGAGGAGGCCTATCAACTCTAGAGCGCTTTCTTAGCTCAAAGAAATAGGAGCATGCCATGAAAAGAATCGAAGCCATCATTCAGCCGTTCAAACTCGACGACGTGCGCGACGCCCTCAAGGGCATCGGCGTTGACGGTATGACCATCTACGATGTCCGCGGCCACGGCCGGCAGAAGGGGCACAAGGAGGTCTACCGCGGGCAGGAGTACGAAGTCGACTTGCTGCCGAAGGTCAAAATCGAAATCGTGGTCGGCGACGGGCGCGTCGAAGAAACCGTGAAAGCGGTCGTTGACGCCGCTCGGACCGGCAAGATCGGGGACGGCAAAGTCTTTGTTTACCCGATTGACCAGGCGATTCGGATTCGCAACAACGACGCCGACGACTCGGCGCTTTAACCGCTCTACTTGCCGGCGGCCGGGTTCTCGGCCGCCGGCCAACTCCGGAGATTTGGCTTGCCAAGCCAACCAGGCATTCTTCGTACAATCGTTGATGCGAGTGGCGGGAGCTCTCTGTGTCCGAGCTGTCCACATTTCACATTCAACGTATGGACAGGATCAATAATGCGTTCACCGAGACAGGGGACGCGCTCGCGGCCGTCGCCGCCCGCTCTGACGCGGTCGACCAGATCGTCAGCGGGCTGTTCGACGAAATCGTCCCAGCCGATGAGCGCGCCGGATTCGCGCTGTTAGCCGTCGGCGGATACGGGCGCGAGCAGTTGTTTCCTCACTCCGACGTTGATCTGCTGTTTTTGTTCGCCGGCGAGAGCGCGGCGCGAGCGAGCAAAGAGACGGTCGGCCGCTTGCTGACGGCCATGTGGGACGCCGAGCTGCGGGTCTCGCAATCGGTACGGACGCCGCAGGAATGCATGCGCCTGGCGCCGGACAACTCCGAGCTCCACATCAGCCTGCTCGACGCTCGCTTCCTGACCGGCGATCGGGAGCTGTACGCCGACCTTTCCGAGCGCCTGTTGCCAAAGTTTTTTGTCCGTGAGCGGAATTCCTTGCTGCGGAGCCTGTCCGAGCTGGCCCGCAGCCGGCACAAGACGTTCAGCGATACGATTTACCACCTCGAGCCCGACGTCAAGGAGGGCCCCGGCGGTCTGAGAGATCTCCAGACCGCCTGCTGGATTTCGCAACTCGCGCACATGGAACCCGGGCGCGTGCCAGCCAGCGAAGATCACCTCGCCGCCGACCTTGCCGAAGAGACCGCCGCGGCCAAGAAGTTTCTCTTCGCCGTGCGCTGCTATCTCCACTACTTCATCGGGCGTGACAAGAACAACCTCACCTTTGACCTGCAAGAGACCATCGCGCATGCAGGTTCGGGCAAGGCGTTTCGCAAAGTGTCTGGCCCGGCCGATTGGATGCGAGACCACTTCCGTCATGCTCGGACGCTCAACCGCCTCGCGCTTCGCACCATTGACGAGGCGGGCAATCGCCAGAACTGGTTGCTCAAGATCGTTCGTGATCGTCGGTCACGGTTGTCAAACGACGAGTTCAGCGTCACCAACGGGCGCGTCTACCTGCGGCGAGCCGAGGCCCTCGAATCCGACCCGGAGATGACGCTGCGGCTGTTCGAGTTCATTGGACGCCATGGACTGCCCCTGTCGAGCCAGGCCGAACGCCGGCTCCGGACGCTGGCCGAAACGCTGGGTCCGCGGCTGATCTCGCGGCGCCCTTGGCTGCGATTGGCCGACATCTTAAAGCAGCCTCGAGCCTATGAGGCCTTGACGGCGATGCACGAGACGGGCGTGCTCTTCGCCTTGCTTCCCGAGATCGAAGCCATCGACTGCCTGGTCGTTCGAGACTTCTACCATCGCTACACGGTCGACGAGCACAGTTTTCTCGCGATCCGCATCCTCAAGCGCTTGGCCGACGCAACCGACGAGACGTCGACACGGTTCGCTGAAGTCTTCGCCGAAGTCCGCCAGCCCGAGTTGCTTTTCTTGGCCCTGCTGATTCATGACATCGGCAAGTCGGTCGACCTGCCGCGACACATCGCCCGCAGCGTCGAGGCCGGCGAGCGGATCATGGAACGTCTCGAGCTCGCCGATGCCGACCGCGAGACCGTTCGCTTTCTAGTCGAGCAGCACCTCACGATGGCGAACTTCGTCAACAAGCGTGACCTGGGGGATCCTGAAACGCTTGAAGAATTCGTCGAGATCGTTGGGACCATCCCCCGTCTGCGAGCGCTCACGCTGATGACCTACGCCGATGCCAGCGCCGTTCATCCCGGCTCGCTGACAACCTGGCGAAAGAAGGTCCTGTGGCAGTTCTACATGTCGGCCTACAACCGCCTGACCGGGGCCGCCGACGACCGCCGGATTCATGTCGACCCCGCCAAATTGGAGGGTTTACTGGCTTCGGCCGACCCGGCTGAGAAGCCGAGCTTCGGGAGGTTCCTGGAAGGATTCCCCGAGCGCTATCTGCGCACGCACACCCCAGCCGAGATCAAGGCGCACTTCGAGCTCAGCAAAAAGCTCGAGACCAAGGCCGCGGGAGTGTCGGTCGAGCAGCGCGACGCCCTTTACGACGTCACCGTCGTCGCCTGGGATAAGCCCGCGCTGTTCGCTTCTTTGTGCGGCGTGATGGCGAGCGCGGGTCTGAGCATCGAGCGCGCCGAAGCGTTTTCGAATGCCGAGGGGCTGGTGCTTGATTCCTTCCGCGTCTCGGTATCGGAGACCCGCGGCGGAACCGACCTCGACGAGACCGAGATCCGCCAACTCCGCCGCACGCTCCGTCGAGTCATCCAGGGCAAGGAAGAGGTATCCGAGCTGCTCGCCCGGCGCAAGACGCTGTTCGCCCCCCGCGGACGCACGCCGATCGCAACCGAGGTCTCGTTCGACAACAATGCGTCGTCGCGGGCGACAATCTTCCACGTCATCTCCGAGGACCGCAGCGGTCTACTATTCGATCTAGCAAGCCGCTTCTCGCAGCATGACTACGACATCGAAGTCGTGCTCATCGAAACCCAAGGCCGTAAAGCGATCGACGTGTTCTACGTCGTCGGCGCCGGCGCCAAGCTGACCGACCAACAGGGCGACTCCCTGCTGAAAGAACTGCGCGGCGCCTGCCGGTCGCGGGCGGCGTAGGCGCCGACTTACGATCGCTGAGGCCGCCCGGTCGTCCCATGACTGTCCTCTACCGAATTCAGCGAGCGATGGTATATTAAGGTAGTTGTTATCATTTACCTTAAATTAACATCATGCTCGGCGTCGCCGACAAAGTCCTGATATTGGCCCGTACGCAGGGGATCATCCGCGCCCGAGATCTCACCGCTAGAGGCATAGCGTGGGAGCAACTGGACCGACTCTGCCGCGCCGGCAAGCTTCGCCGCGTCGCACGGGGCGTCTACGGCCTTCCCGATACCCCAGTCTCGGAGCTTCACAGTTTCGCGCTCGCGATCAAACAAATTCCGAAAGCTACCGTGTGTCTTCTCTCCGCCCTTCGTTTTCATGAGCTCACGACACAGGCGCCTCATGAGGTTTGGCTCGCAATGGCCAACAACGCCGTTCGTCCTAGGATCGCTACCCCTGCCATCCGCCTTTTGCGGTTCTCAGGGCGAGCGCTCGATGAGGGAGTGGAGCGCCATGAGATCGATGGTGTCGATGTTCCGGTCTACAGCGCGGCCAAGACCGTCGTCGACTGCTTCAAGTTCCGCAACAAGATTGGAGTGGATATCGCGATCGAAGCGCTCCGAGACTTGCTGAGATCCAAGAAAGCGACGGTCGACGAAATCTACTGCTTCGCCAAGATCTGCCGAGTGTCAAACGTCATACGACCCTATCTGGAATCGGTCGTATGAACAAGCGGGCCCCTCGCAACATTGCCGCCTCCCGCCGTGCGCGTCTGCTCGAGATGTCTCGCCACAGTGGCGAGGACTTCCAATTCCTGCTCGATCGGTGGGTCGTTGAACGATTCCTGTTCCGACTCAGCGTCTCCGAGCACAAAGAGCAGTTTGTCCTCAAGGGCGCCATGCTGTTTCTAGCCTGGACGGGAACGCTCTACCGGCCTACCCGCGACTTGGACCTTCTTGGCTGGGGAGACTCTGATGTTGATGGGGTCGTACGCGCCGTTCGAAGCATCTGCAGGGTCAAGCGGATCTTCCCCCCGCCAGCGAGCAGAGTTTCGCCGCCAACTTCCTGAATTCGCGTCGGTTATGGGATGGATCGGGCGATCGGCGTCTGTCTACAGGTTACTTGTGCGGCAGCGAAACCCCCAACGCATTGAGGATTTCTGTTTGGCGGGCGTCGGGAATCGGCAGCCGTGTGACGCTGGTCTGCTCATCCACTCGATATTCCAATAGACACAGTCGCCCCAACGCCGCCAGCGCGTCCGGCAAGGTGATCGCGTGCGGGTCGTCGTCGGTCGTGCCAAACGCCGCTTGTATCCGCCGTTCCAATTCGCGGCTCAGCTTCAACGCCAGCATGCTGCACAACACATGTCCTCGGGTGCGGCTTTCTTTGCGCACGAAGATCGGCCGCACCTCGAGCAAGCCCGTCTTCAGCTGCCGAAAGTCGCGCTCCACCCGCTGCAGGCTCACGTAATGGTCGTGCACTCTTTGGCCGCTCATGCGCTCGGAGGCGACATCGGTCACGACCACGTAACAGCCCGCCAACTCCAGCGCCTGCTCGATCGCCGCCTGCTGGCGCTCGACGACCAGCGTACGTCCCTGCAAGCGCAACTCGACCAATTCTGTCAGCTTGTGACGCGCCAGCCAGGGCTTGAGCTGGCGCAGTCCGGCCGCGGGCTCGCAACGGGAAGAGGCCGTGACTTTCTGGTTGCGTCGGTCGAGCTTGCCTCCCAGCTTGGCCAGCTTGTCCTCGAGCCGCTGCCGTTGCCGTTTGGCTTCGGACTCGTTGAGGCGCAGCACATAGCGCACGCCGTCGGCTTCGACCTCGCAGACTTGTTCAGCGAACAGCTCCAGTTGCAGCACCCCTTCGCTCAAGCGCCGCCGAATCTGGGGATCGGTCAGCGCCGTGATGTAGCGCAGCCCGGCCTCCCCCAGCGCCTGCTTGCCCTTGCTCTTGACCATCCCGCGGTCGCCGACGAAGACCAACTCCTCGACTCCGAACTGCTCTTTGACGATGCGGATCTGATCCGGCACGGTCGTCGGATCGTTGCGGTTGCCGGCAAACACCCGCACCGCCAGCGGCTCGCCCTGGTCATCGGCCAGCAGTCCGATCACAATTTGCTTCTTGCCGCGCTTGCCGTCGCGATTGTAGCCGTACTCGCCCAACGCGTTGTGCAGGCCTTCGAAGTACGAGCTGGTGACGTCGTAGAGCAGCAAGCTGGGCGGGGCTCCGCGGCGCTCGAGGTAGTAGCGGTATAGCGCTTGCTCGATCTTCACTTGGCGGGCGCTCAGATCATCGAGGGCGGCGTAGAGGTCGTCTTCGTCGAAGGCGCCCAGACCCAGCACTTCTGCGACGGCCTGATCGGCGGCCCAGCGCACGGCCGAGAGCCGCGATCCTTGGTGGGCCAGGCGCGCCAGCACCAGGAACAAGGCGAGTTTGGCGGCCCGCGTTCGACCCAGCGCGGCGGTCAGGCCCAGCTCATCGGCGAGTTGCTTGAGCGCGAAGAGCAGGCCAAAGACGGGGCCGCAGACGGGAGTGGCGGGAAGCTGATCGAACTCGCCGCGGAGGGCGCGCCGGAGGGCCTCGACGCGGACGGGGCGCCAGCAGGAGAGGTTGGCGAGGGTGCGTTTTTTGACTCTGCCGTTTTGGCGGAAGGATTCGCGCAGCAAGACGGCGGGCGGCGAGTTGCGATTGGGGACGGACTCAACATACATGGGTATATTATATCACAAACAACACAATGAATAAACGATACAATAGCATAATACATGGGTACACTAAAAGCGCCCCCAAACGTGTTAAAGCCAAGCAAGCCAAGCAGTTAGCCCGTCAAACGAGCCTTCCGCTGGGGGGAAGATCCGTCCGAGCGAGGTTGCCCACCTGTTCGACCTCGAAACCGCGGTCGGCCGGACCCGCCTGGCGAACCCCGAACTGGCGCTGTCGCCGCTGTCGGGGCTTGTTGTCATTGATGAAATTCAAAGGTCTCCGGCATTATTCGAGGCTTTGCGGCCGCTAGTGGACCGACAGCAATCTGACGCTCGCTTCTTGGTGCTCGGCAGCGCTTCTCCGGATCTGATTCGTGGTGCCTCTGAGTCGCTCGCCGGACGGGTTGGTTTCGTGGAATTGGGCGGTTTCGATCTGACCGAAGTTGGGGTGGAGAACGAGGCAAAGCTGTGGTTGCGAGGCGGGTTTCCACGGTCATATCTGGTTGCGAGCGACTCTCAGAGCCTCCGCTGGCGGCGCGATTTCGTCCGCACCTTTCTGGAGCGCGACGTGCCGCAGCTTGGGCTGAAGATTCCTGGTGAGTCGTTGCGCCGGTTTTGGATGATGTTGGCGCATTATCACGGTCAGCTCTGGAATGGTTCTGAGCTTGGCAGATCACTGGGCGTGACCGACCACACCGTGCGGCGCTATCTCGACATCCTGTCTGGATCGTTTCTTGTACGCCCGCTGCCGCCGTGGTTTGAAAACGTCTCGAAACGACAGTACAAATCGCCGAAAGTGTATCTGCGCGACAGCGGGTTGCTTCATGCCCTACTGGGCCTGGGCGGCGCGGGAGAACTAAGCGACCATCCCAAAGTGGGCGCATCGTGGGAAGGGTTTGCGATCGAACAGCTGCTGTCGTCAGCGACCGACGCCGACGCCTATTTTTGGGGAACGCACTCTGGGGCCGAACTGGACTTGCTTCTGTTTCACCGTGGATGTCGATACGGATTCGAATTCAAGCGCAGCGACGCTCCGGCGATGACGAAGTCTTTGCACGTTGCGTTGGCTGATTTGGGCCTAGATCGCGCATGGATCGTCTATCCGGGAATCGAGCGTTATCGGGTTCATGCGAAAGTCGAAGTCACCTCCCTCGCTGATCTGCTAGCTCACCCCCTATTTGGGGCTCCTGCCGGAGCTGAGTGAATTCGGCAACAATGGGGTATTTAGCTGACTCCAGTAGCTACTACATCTTGTGGGTGCGGTCGCCGGCCCAAGCGGCCTCGGCCGTCGTCTTATAGGGGCACCGGGTCGGCCGCGACCGCCTGCTACAGGCAGTGGTCCAGCGAAGCTTCAGCAGGACACTCGCGGCACGCCTCCTCTGCCGAGGATCGAGCTTCCAACTCGACAAGCTCTCGGGGGTAGTCCTGCATGCCCCCAACCACAACATGTTGTACCGACTGGAGTCAACTAAATACCCCATTCGGCAACAAATCCGACGGGTGTTTCGTATCAATAGGTGGAGGGCCTCAGCGATGTTTACGTTTTTACTTTGGCTGGTGTTATTCGTCGTTTGTTGGCCGCTGGCGTTGTTGGCTCTGGTCCTCTACCCCATCGTTTGGATTGTGTTGCTCCCGTTCCGTCTGGTTGGGATTGCGGTTAGCGGGGTGTTCGCGCTGCTCCACGCGATCCTGATGCTGCCGGCGAGGGTTTTGCGCGGGCCGAGCGCGATTTAGCGGGCTGTCGCAGAGATGCCGTACGTACGCATAGGTGTTGTAGGGGTCGAACTTGCTTGACCCGCGGGTGTAACACGCTACGCCCAACGCGCGACACCGTCGTGGGGGCTCAATGGCGCCCATCCCTCCCCCGCTATGAGAGAATCGCTGCCATGTGCGCCAAGTCGAGCATCGTCGTGGTAACGATCGTCATTCTGGTTGCAGCTGGTGTCGTCAGCAGTTGCGAACCGGCCGGCGCGGGTGCGGCGGAGGCCGGCTTTGAGGACCCGGCGCCGCCGAAGGTGAATGACTTAGGCGGGGGCGCAGGACCGGCCCTTCGAGAAAACCCTCGGGTTACTTTCCACGCGAAGCCGAAGGCCCTTCCTGAGGGCGCGGTCACTAGCGATTGGCCGGATTTTCTCGGGCCGTCGCGCAACATGGTTTCCGCCGAGACGAAGCTTGCTTCGAAGCTGGGGCCAGGCGCGCCTCGGCTGTTGTGGGAAATGCGGAAAGGGACCAGCTACAGCTCTCCGGCTGTCGTTGGCGACCGCCTCGTTTACCTGTATCGCGACGAAGGGCAAGAGCGGGTCGTTTGCGTCCACCCCGAGACGGGTAAGCTCTATTGGGAATTCGTCTACGCAACCGACTTCAGTGACCGCTACGGCTACAACAACGGACCTCGATCGACGCCGGTCATTGACGCTGAGCGAGTGTACACCTACGGCGCCAAAGGGCAGCTCCACAGTTTCGACCTTTCCACTGGCGAGGCGCTCTGGAAGCGAGACATCGCCCGCGAATTCAAGGTTCCGCAGGATTTCTTCGGGAATGCGCAAACCCCGCTGCTCGAGGACGACCGGCTGATCATCAACGTTGGGGCCCCCGGCGGCCCGACCGTGGCGGCCTTCGACAAGATGAGCGGCAAGATGCTGTGGGGGGCGGGGACAGAGTGGGGGCCGAGCTACGCCTCGCCGATGGCGGCGACGGTTCACGGGAAGCGTCGAGTATTCGTGTTCGCCGGTGGAGAAAGTCGCCCGCCGAGCGGCGGCCTGTTGTCGCTTGACCCGGCCAATGGCAAGATCGATTTCGCGTTCCCTTGGCGGAGCCGCACCGTCGACTCGGTGAATGCGGCCACCCCTGTCGTGATTGGCGACAAGGTTCTGGTCTCGGCCACCTACCGCAGGGGCGCCGCCTTGGTCCAGGTCAAGCCGGACTTCACTCACGAGGCTCTATGGACCTCGGACGAGCTCGACCTCCACTGGACGACCGCGATCGAGCATGAAGGCTATTTGTACGCCTTCGCAGGCCGCAATGAGCCCGACGCCGGCTTACTCTGTGTGGACTTGAAGACGGGCAAGACGGTCTGGCGGAAGGTCTTGGAGTGGCAAGAGACCGTCCAGTTGAACGGCCAGTCACGGAATGTCTACGAGAGCCCATATCGCGGATTCATCATGAAGGTCGACGGGCGGTTCCTCGCGCTCGGCGAGCACGGGCACTTGATGTGGCTGGACTTGTCGCCCCAGGGCGGGAAGATCGCTTCGAGGTCGACGTTGTTCCTGGCGCGGGAGTCATGGAGCCCGCTAGTCATCAGTCGAGGACTGCTGTATGTAGCCCAGAACACGAAGTCGTTCGATGGCAAGCCCCCGCGGCTGCTGTGCTACGACTTGCGTGGGAGCTAGTCCATGCCTCCGGGCCGGGCAACGAGGCGATCGTATTCCGCGTGCGGCCCGATCCAATGCCAGACTATGACGCCCTGGCGTAGCGAACCGACGGCCCGATATTCGAGTCCAATGCGGGCGGAGTATGAGTCTCTGGTCCCGCGGATCCTCTTGAAAGCGAGGGAGCGGTGATACGGATCGACCTTGAACTGCTCGAACGAGGCTCGCACTCGTTGTTGGATCGGCCCCGGAAGCTTGTGATAAGCCTTCCAGAACCGATCGGAAGCTCGCGAAATCACCGGCTCTCGAAATCGAGCGGCGTTGTGCGCCCGGCTCGATGTTCCTCGTGGGCTTCGTCGGCGAGTCGATCAAGCAGTTCGACCGATGAATCGAAACCGGCCTGCCATGAGCGCTCTGTCTCGATTTCTCGCCGGATCACAGCGGCAATTTCGTCCTGCCGCGATTTAGGCAGCTCGGCGGCGCGTTCGACCGCGTCTTGAAGATTCGGCGTCATGCGGCAAAGATAGCATCGCCCGGCGCGGCCCGCCAGTGCGGTGAGGCAGATATCCCGCGCTGAGCAGCGAGCCGATCTTGTCCCATTCGCCGCACTTTACGCCGATATCAATGTGACCGTAGACTCCACGTGCAATGCGCAGAGAAAAGCGCCTCGTCGTCGTCGGAACGCCCCACCACAGCACCCAGCGCGGCGACAATCGCCAAAGCGTCTTTCGCTCGGACCGCGATCGTAGCTAGCTACTTCCCGGCGCAAAACGCCCGCCTAAGTCCCGCATTTTCAGTGCCGGCTTGTCGCGCAAGCGTCCCGAACGCACATTTTCTATAGGAGTTTCAGGCCTATTTATGCTATAATAAGCCATGACCACACGGCGCCGCCCCCAACGCTGCCTCTTCGAGCCCCTCTTCCCCGAAGATCCCCTCGATCTCTACGAGCCCTGGATGCGTCACGCCGACCGCCTGCTCGACGACGATCAGCTGCTCGACACCGTCTATGACGCCCTCGGCAGCCGCCATCCTCAATCGCGCCGCACAGGCCGCCCGGCCACTCCCGCCGAGGTCGTCTTGCGCCTGCTCATCCTCAAACACGTGCGCAATTGGAGCTTCGATGTGCTGGAACGCGAAGTGCGCGCCAACGTTGTCTATCGCCACTTCAGCCGCATCGGGTTCGACAAAGTTCCCGACGCCAAGACCCTGGGGCGCATCGCCCGCGCGCTCGGGCCCGAGGTGATCGCGCAGTTGCACGAACGTTTGATCGAGCTGGCGCGCGAAGAGCGTGTGGTGACCGGCCGCAAGTTGCGCATCGATACGACGGTGGTCGAAACCAACGTGCATTACCCGACCGATTCGAGCTTGCTCAACGACGGCCTACGCGTGCTCACGCGGACGATGCGCAAGATCGAAGAGGCCGCCGACCACGCCGGCGAGAGGTTGCGCAACCGCCTGCGCAGCGTGCGCAAGATCGTGATGCAGATTGGCCGCAGTGCGCGCTCCGAGCAAGGCGCCGAAAAACGCCGCACGCTCTATTCCAAGCTGCTCGAGACCGGCGGGCGCGTGGTGGCGCAGGCGCGGCGCTTTGCGGCCGAAGTCGCAAGCGGCGTCAAGCGGTCGGCCGAACCGCTGGGCGATGCGTTGCTCCAAGGCTTGCGGAAACAACTCGAAACCATGCTCGATCGCGTCGAACGAGTGCGGCGGCAGACCAAGCAGCGGGTGTTCGGCGGCGACAAGCATGTGCCGGACAAGCTGCTGAGCGTCTTCGAACCAACGACGGAAGTGATTCGCAAAGGCAAGTCGGGCAAGCCGAACGAGTTTGGCAAGATGCTGAAGGTGCAAGAAGCGGAGAATCAGATCGTTACCTCCTATGACGTGTATGAAGAGCGGCCGGACGACCGCGCGATCTTGCTGCACGCGGTCGCAGAACACGAGCGGCGCTTAGGACGCACGCCGCGCCTGGTGGCGGCGGACGCGGGCTTTTCCTCGGCGGCCAACGAGCAGGCCTTGGAGCGGCGTGGCGTGGAGCGGGTGTCGATTCCGAACTACTCAACGCGCGATCCGGTGCGGCGCGGACGGCAGAAGGAGCGCTGGTTCAAGCGCGGGCAGAAGTGGCGAACCGGTTGCGAAGGGCGCATCTCGGTATTGAAGCGCCGCCACGGACTCGACCGCAGCCGCTATCCGGGCCTGGACGGGATGCGGCGCTGGGTGGGATTGGGGGTGATCGCGGACAACCTGATCAACATCGGGGCCTGCCTGGAGGCGCGGGCGACGGGTTGAAGGAGCGGGGCGAGGCGGCGAAACAGGATCGAAACCGCGATCCGACCGGAACTAAGAAAACGCTTTCCAATCGGGCTTGGCTCGCGATAGCGCTTTTTGCGCCAGAAAGTAGCTAGTTCGGAAGCTGTCCCGAATCTCCAGTTGTCCCGAATCTCCCAAAGCGCCATCCGCCGTGCTTGACGGGAAAGTCGACAGCCTCCTCGACCGATCACCGGAAGACTCCAATCTGTGGGAGGTCACAGAGATCCGCCCTCTTGGAAAGTGGCGGAAACTCGCCCGCATGGCCCCTTTTCTTGAAGTTCGCCGCCTAACAGATTAGAGCGGCTAGATAGGGATTGCAGTTCTGCTCTGGCTGCGGTAGCCTGCACGGGGCCTCCCGCCTTTGACTACGAACACCCTTCAGCGTCATGCCGCGCCCACTACCCCGGCGGACCCAACCGGTGCATGCGTCGGTCGCTTCCCGGTTGCTGCGGCCTTCCCCGTTTCTCAGGCGGGTCGGCGTCCGCAACTTCACTTTCGAGGCCTGCTCAGGCATACTGCGCGTTACGGCCTAACGGCTTGCTCGCCCGGCTTACCCGGACTTTGTCGCGAGGCTTCAGCTCGACCCGTTACCGGACCACGCTGCTCGCCAGCTTCGATGTCGACCGACATCTTCATCGGCGGGGCCTTTCACCCCGCAGGGTGTTCGCGCCAGTACGGCGCACTGAGAAATGCGGGCTAGGGGCGGATTTCTGGATCATTTACGGCTGAACCACAGCGCTCGTTTGGGCCGAGATCGGGTGAGACCTCCGCGGCCAAGGTCGCCGAGGCCAGCAGAAAAAGACGGGTAGAGCGCCCAAGATCCGCGATTGGGACCGGCGCCCAACAAGCGGCGCCGGGGCGTGCTATTCTCAGCCTGGCAATGTCCTACGTGCACCGCCAGACCGCCATCCTCGAAAACGACAAGATCCGAGTCACCGTCCTGCCCGGTGGCGGCCACATCGCCGAGATCAAGCTGCTCCCGGACGGGGTGAACCCGTTGTGGGATCCCCCCTGGGAGACGATCGAACCCACTCAATACGACGCTTCAAAGCACGCCGAGTACGGCCCTCCTATGGAGGGCGGGCTGCTGTCGGGAATTACCGGGCACAACTTGTGCTTCGACTTCTTCGGTCCGCCGTCCGAGCAGGAGGCCGCCGCAGGGCTCTACGTACACGGAGAAGCCTCGTTCGTCGACTGGGATGTCAGCAAGGGCCCCAACGAGCTGGTCGCCAAAGCCGAGCTCCCCATCGCCGGCTTCAAGTTCGAGCGGCGGCTCAAGACTTCCAGCGATTCGCAAGTCGTCGTCATCACCGAGACGGCGGAGAATCTTTCAGCGATGGATCGCGCCGTCGGGTGGACCCAGCACGCGACGCTCGGGCCGCCGTTTCTCAACAAGGGCGAAACGCTGTTCAACATGCCCGCGACTTCCTCGCGCGTCATTGAGGCGGAGTTCTCTCCCGGTCACGACCGCCTCAAGCTGGGTGCGGACTTCACCTGGCCGATGGCCCCGAAGGCCGCGGGCGGGTACTCAGACCTACGCGTCCTGCCCGACGACGAGGTTTCAGGCACATTCACGGCGCAATTGATGAACCCCGCGCACGAACAGGCGTATTTCACCGCCTATAGCCCGACTCACAAGACCGCCGTGGGATACGTCTGGAAACGTTCGGACTTCCCCTGGCTGGGCATTTGGGAGGAGAATTTCTCGCGCGAGCATCCGCCTTGGCGCGGCCGGACGCTGACCCGCGGGATGGAGTTTGGGGCCTCGCCGTTCCCCGAGACGCGGAAAGACATGATCGACCGCGGGAAGACCTTTGGAGAAAGCGGGTTCCGCTGGATCCCTGCGAAAGCGACGGTCACGGTCGAATACTGTATGTTCATCGCCAAGGCCGAGCGTGCGCCCGAGACGGTGGAATGGAGCAACGGGCAAGTGTCCAGCGAGGGACTGTTCACCCTGAAGTTGTGACGTCGTTTGCGGTTGGGACCTGAGCCGACCCGACCCTTACGGGCCGGGCACGTTGTCGACGGTCTCTCCATTTTCGAGAGGGCCTCGGAGCAAGCGGTTGCCCGCCAACGATACTGCCGTTGCCGACGCGAGCAACCGCTCCCTTCCGGTCGCGGCTCCGAATCGCGCTAGCGGCCGCCCTTTTTGCCGCCCTTTTTCCCACGGCCTTCGCTTGACGGCGGGACGATACCTTTGAGCCGCATGTGGACCGCCATCTGGGCGTACTCATGCTCGATGTGGACGGTGTTGCCGTAGAGCGTTCCTAGGCGCGACCGTGAGCCGCGCCGACCTGCGATCATGTCGGTCGCATTCGCGTCGGTCGTCGCGCCGTAGACTTTGTCGCACTCGGCCATGGCGTCGTTGAGCGCCTTGACCAAGTCGGCCTTCGAAGCGCTGCCGTTCACGCCGGCTGAACGCCGCTCTCCTCCGACGCCTGAGCATACCCCCAGGGCTGCGTTGGCTGTGTGAGCCACGAGATCGCCAAAGCTTTGGCTTTCAGGCGCGGGCTTGAAGGAGTAGTTCCCCTCCGGCATCTTCTCGGCCGCGGCGACCGTCTTGCGCTTCGTACCTGCCCAGGATTGCTGGGCTTCCGTGCTGAGCGTGTTCTGCGCCATCAGCGGAGTGATCGCGAAAACGAGGGTGATGAGTAGGCGGCGAGTCATGAGGGATTCTCCTTGGTCTAGGCTAATGGGCGAACGCGACCCGTGCAACGGTTACAGGCTCAGCGATACAATCTTGACCAATGCGCATTCGTGTCCAGTTTTCGATCTTCGCTTGCTGTCTGGGTTTGGCGGCGGCTCCCGCCGTGGGCCAGCGCCAGGCGCGCCAAACTCCCGTCGACCTCGCGGCCCCGCCGGCGTCGCTGACTCCGGGCCTAACGCCGGTTCGCTCCTGTGAGAGCCTGACGTCGGTCTCGCTCGCCAACACGACGATCGTCTCGGCCGTCAGCGATGCCGGCGACGGCCGGACGCCCCCTTCGTGCCGCGTCACCGCGACGGTCACGCATCCGCCGGCGGGCGACGCGGTCAAGATTTGGGTGGGGCTTCCCACCAAAGACTGGAACGGGCGTTTCCGCGGAACCGGCGGCGGCGGCTTTTCCGGCGGCAATGAACGAGGCATTGGGCGGCCTCTCGCGCTAGGATTCGCCACCGCAGCAACCGATACCGGCCACGAAGGCAACAGCGCTGATTTCGCCCTCGGCCCCGACGGGCGGCTCAACTGGATGCTGATTCGCGACAACGCGTATCTGGGGATCCACGAGATGACCGTCGTGGCCAAGGCGCTCACAGCCGAGTACTACGGGACGCCCGCTCGGTATTCGTACTTCAGCGATTGCTCCACTGGCGGACGGCAGGGCCTGATGGAAGCGCAGCGCTACCCCGCCGACTATGACGGAATTCTCGCTGGCGCGCCGGCGATCAACTGGACCAAGCTTCACGTCGCGCAGCTCTGGGGACAACTCGTCATGCTCGAAGCCGATCACTTCACGCCCGCGTGCAAGTTCGAGGCGGCGGCCGCGGCCGGCATCAAGGCCTGCGATGAGATCGACGGGGTTCAGGATGAGCTCATTCAGGACCCATCGCGATGCGCCTATGACCCCAGCGAATTGGTCGGCTACTCGACAGCTGACTGCGGCGCGATCACCCAAGCCGACACCGACATCATTCGCAAGATCTGGGAAGGACCGCGACGCAAGGACGGATCGTTCCTCTGGTACGGGCTGGCGCGCGGCGCCGAGTTCCGCGGGTTGTACAACACCAAAGAAGGCGAAGGCGTCCCCTTCCGCACCATGCTGCGCTGGTTCCAATACTTCCTGACCCAGGACCCGGATTGGGACTGGACGACTATCACTCCTGAATCATATGAGCAGTTCTGGGATCGATCGAACGAGCAATTCGGAATGGTCATTGGGACCGACAATCCGGACCTTTCAGCGTTCCGCGAGCGAGGCGGCAAAGCGATCGTGTGGCACGGGTGGTCGGATCAGTTGATCTACGCCCAGGGCACGATTGACTATTACGAGCGAGTCCGCGAGGAAATGGGCGAGGAGACTTCAGAGTTCATTCGGTTGTTCATGGCTCCTGGAGTCGCCCACTGCCGTGGCGGGACCGGGCCTCAGCTTCAAGGGCACTTCGGAGCGTTAATGGATTGGGTCGAAGCCGGTCACGCCCCAGATTCTATTCGGTCAGTCCGGCTGAACGGGTCCGGCGATGTGGTGCGATCGCGGCCTGTGTGCCCGTACCCGATGGTCCCGAAATACAAGGGCGGCGGCAGCACGGATGACGCCGCGAATTTCCAGTGCAGCGTTTCGTTCTAGTCTACGCGCCGTTCGTTCGACATCGTCGCCGTTGACAGCTCCTCCCCATGTGAGGCGTGTGGTGTGCTAGCCCCCGCGCCGAGCGTCCAGAGGCCGGCGGGCAAGGAGTTTTCAGACGGACTCTTACGGTTGCGGCTCAAGATCCGACCAAACTTCTAGTTCGTTTCCGTTCGGATCGGCGAACTGGAAGCGGCGGCCGCCGGGGAACGAAAAGATCTTTTTCGTGATCCGCCCGCCCGCGGTCTTCACCGACTCCAGAACCGACTCGAGATCGCTCGCGTAGATCACCACCAACGGCCCGCCGCGGACCATTTGGTCGACTCTCGCGAAACCGCCGCCCATACGCCCGTCGCGGAAGGCCGTGTAATCGGGGCCATAGTCCTCGAACTTCCACCCGAATACTTCCGTGTAGAAGCGCTTCGTGGCTTCAATGTCGGTCGCGGAAAACTCAACGTAGTCGATACCGCGGTCTTGTTCGCTTTGGTTCATTTCGCCTCAACAACCTCATACACACGATAGCGGCCCTCCCGCAGCACCTCGCGCAACCCCCACGATTCAGGGTCCTCCTCGATGTGCGGGCCCAGCAGGCGGCTGTGGGCGTCGCCCCCGATGTTGACCACAACGTGGGAGATCTCGCGCTCCCGCAGGGTCTGAGCCGCTTTGTCCTTCAATGTCTGGATGTCGACTTCGTAGTTCTGTGAGTCGTGCTTTGTCGCTCCCAACCGAGCCCAGTCGCCGTCGGAGTCCGCCGCTCGGATTTCTGGCTCGAAACGATGCATTCCGAGAGGGACCCTTAACTCCATTCCATCGAGGGCGACCGCGTTTTCACGCCTGAGCTCGAGCCAGTCCCCAGGGGTTCGATTCCTCCAACTGCGCCAGATCGAATGGATGTCGGAATCGATGACACGCTCCACCGTCCAGGGATAGGTGTTGGCGTGAGCTTCCCATTCATCGGCGGCGACCGCGTTTTCACCCGATAGAAACCGGATCTCGGCGATGCGCCAGATGTTGTCATACGCATTCTTCAGCTCGATTCGGATGCCGCTCAGGTCCCGCTTAGGCCAGCGGAATTCGTATTTTCTGGTCGGGCGCAGATTCTGTTCGACGACCTTCAGCAGCTCCTCCGCGATTTCACGAGCTTCGGTCGACATGATGGGGTGAAGAAGCTCGCCGTGGAAGTGATACTCGGGCAGATGGTCGAAGGTGAAAACCTTCGCGCCCGGGGGCGTGCGCGTCTCAAGCCGTCGAACGACGCTATAGCCGGGAACTCGGCGAGCAAGGTATTGCCACTCCGGGTCGAGCCGTAAAGCGGCCCGGATCGGCAATTCCCACAGCGAAAACGATGCGTTGGGGAGCAACACAGTCCTCACCGGCGGCCAGGCTGAGAATGCATGCGTCCCGACCAAAGCGCAGGCCACGATGAATCGCGCCCGGCCACGCATCGTCTCCACTGCGAACCCGAGTGCGAGGGCGACAAAGACCGCCGAGGGAATCAAGAAGCGCGCCGTGGCGTTCATCCACCAAGGCAGGGCCGAGACGATCGCGGCCGCCCAGATGACCCAGGCAATCCGCCGCCGAAACGCCAACAATGCGAACGGCGCGAGTAGATACGCGGGACCGAAAAAGCCTTGGGTCAGCTGGCCTTCGACGGTCAGTTCTCTGGCGATTTGGGTGGGTGACGTTTTCCAGGAGCGGTCCTCGTCGGGGTAGCGGTAATACTTGACGAAGTCTTTGAAAGAGTCCTCCCAAACCGGCGTCACGTACGGGTTCGGGAACAGACGCGTGAACATCGGCGCCGTTGGGCTGCCTGTGTCGACGTACACCTTGGCAACCCAGGGAATCACGGATATCGCGGCGAAGCACCCGACCGCAAGTGCGCCGCGGAAGGCGCGTTGCGGCTCGGCGCGCCGTAAGACGACCGCAGCGACGACCGCAGCGACCACGACCAGTCCGCCGGTGTACTTAATCGCGAAGCAGAACCCAGCGACGAGCCCCGCGACCGCGAGCCAATGATCCTCCCGTGTCTTCCACCAGAGCACGAGGGAGTGGAAGGTGAACCAGTGGAAGCACGCCAGGGCGACGTCCACGTAGACGCTCGTCGCGTCGCGGCCGACAACGGGCGTACAGGCGAAAAACAAAGCGCCGACCAGGCCCGCCCTCCAGGCGCCAAGCCGGCGCCCGAGCAGGACGACTCCAACGCAGGTCAGCAGTAACAGACCGAGATGGATGAGCTTCGACGCCGACTCGCGCCCGAACGAGTAGGCGAACAGGTAAAGCATCTCCGCGCCCTTGGGCATGAAGGCGTGCAGATTACTGGTGATCAGGGTGAAACCGTGCTCTCGGCGGAAGCGGGCGATTTGACCTAGGTGGTACCCCAAAGCATCGTGCTCGTGCTCAGGCGCGAGCGCGTTGAATAGGTAATAGACGCCGAACTGAAGGCTGACCGTCCAGGTAAGGATCATCCAACCGTTGGTCGCGCCCGCCATCTTGAATTCGGGCGAGCTCGCTTGGACGCGCCCGTAGAAATACCACAAGATCAGCGCGGTTCCGATCGCCGCAACCAGCACAGCGTCGTATAGCCAACCCAATGCGCAGATCAGGAAGGTGACCAGGCTCAGGACAACTGCCCCGACGGCGAGCGAGAATGTTCGCAACTCCAGGGTTGTGGCGCTTCGTACAACCCCAGGTAGACGCGCTAGGGTGACCCGGCCAAGCAGGTATGCCACAAGGGAGGTCAGCAGGGCCGCACCAATGATACTGAGGACTTTTGGCAGCACGTTCCAGCCCCGCAGCTTACGACAATCGTCGTGCCGGCCGCTGTCGCCGACTGCTTGGGGGTGCGCGACATGAGAGTGACTTCAAAGCGTAACCGCAATCGTTTCACGCCGGTCTGAACGCTGGAGGATACTCAGATTGCCGCCGGAGCGCCAAAGCCGCGCCGCAGCCGGGCCGGAAGCAGAAGCTCGGCGCGGCTCCGGTGGCTGCCGCCCCGTAGAATCCAGCCATGTTTCATCGGGATCGGTACGAATATGTCGCGCACCGACTGCTTGGGTTTGGTCTAAATGCTCAGCGTCAGTTGAATGTCCGGGCTTCGGCGCCCGCGGTTGCTACGCCGGGCTCCCTGCAAATGTACCGACGCAGTTACGCCATTCGATCACATTTGTGTTCCTCACCCCCAATTACGGTTGCTGGCGCCCCTGCTCCTGTGTTATCACGAAGATGCCCGCCCGTGTGCCGCGTCTCCTTGCGCTTAAGCGAAGCGTTAGATGACGGTCTCATTTGTCGTACCCCACTGGAATCGGCACGAATTGTTGCTGGACCTTGTGCGCTCAATCGAGCGCCAAAGGGAAGCTGCGCCCGGCGGAATGGAAGTCATCGTGGTTGACAACGGGTCCAACGATAGATCGGCCGAGGTTGCCGAATCGCTAGGCGCCAGGGTCATCCGGCTCGATCGCAACGAGGGTTTCGGCCGAGCGGTGAATCGCGGGATCGAAGCGGCAACGGGCGACTGGATCGCGCTGGTGAACAATGACGTTGAACTGGCGGGGGGCTGGTTGCGGGAGATGTTGCATGGCGCCGAGGCGGCCAACGCCTGGTTCGCAGCCGGCAAAGTGCTCGATGCGGCGGATCACTCTCAGGTGGACGGGGCTGGCGATGCGGTCTGCCGCGGCGGCACGGCGTGGCGGCTGGGGCACGGCCGGCCGGATTCCGCCGTTTTTGGCCAGGTGCGGCAAATCTACTTCCCTTCGGCGACAGCTACTCTGTTTCGCCGTGAGTTTTTCGAACGCGCCGGCGGATTCGATGAATCGTTCTTCGCCTATCTCGAAGACGTGGATCTCGGGCTGCGGGCGGCCATCGCCGACTTGCCTGGCGTCTATGTGCCTGACGCGCGCGCGTTCCACCAAGGGAGTCGCACAGGCGGCGCCTGGAGCGGCCCGGTCGTGACCTGGATGACCTGCAACCAACTGCTGTTGCTGGCGAAGTTTTACCCCGCCCGATTGCTCGTTCGATTTGCCTGCCCGATTTTGGCGGCGCAATGTCTGTGGGCGGCGCTGGCGATCTCACGCGGTCGAGGTTTGCCCTGGATTCGGGGCGTCTGGGAGGGTCTAAAGCGAGCTCGCCGGATTCGCCGGGCCGGCGCGGGCTTGCGCGAGGGGTCAGACCGCCTGCCGCCCGTCCTGATGGCGGCTGAAGCTCAAATTGGAGCGATTCAGCGGAGCCTGGGTTGGGATTCCTACTGGAAATGGTACTTTCGTCTAGCGCTTCCGCCCGTGCCGGAGGCGGCGGCTTGAGGGAACCGATCTCAGCGGTTATCGTCACCTACGAGTCGGGCGACGTCATTGCCGCGTGCCTGGACGCCCTACGGGACATCGACGACATCGTCGTTGTCGACAACGCCTCCAGCGACGGGACCGGCGGCGCGGTTGAATCCGGTTATCCGGGAGTGAGGTTGATCGCCAACAAGACCAACCGGGGCTTTGCGGCAGCAGTCAATCAAGGGGTTCGAGCCGCGAAAGCGGACCTGATCCTCTTGCTGAACCCAGACACGGTTTTACAAACCAGCGTCGAACCCCTGGCCGACGCCTGCGCGGGCATGGTCGGAATCGTTGGCGGCAAGCTGATCGGGGCCGATGGCCAGGCCCAGCGCGGCTTTAACGTCCGGGCGTTCCCGACCGCGGCGACGCTAGCCGCGGAAGCCCTCTTGCTCAACCGACTCTGGCCGGGAAACCCGATCAACCGGCGCTACCGTTGCGTCGGTTTCGACCTTGACGCGCCCGGCCCGTGCGATCAGCCCGCGGGCGCCTTCCTCATGTTTTCGCGAAAGGCCTTCGAAAAAGTAGAAGGGTTCGACGAAGGATTTTTCCCGCTGTGGTTTGAGGACGTCGACTTCTGCCTGCGTGCGAAACAATCAGGATTGAAAGTGTTTTATGAGCCAGCGGCGATCGCGGTGCATGAAGGCGGACATTCTTTGCGGCGCGTAGCGCTGCAATCTCAACAAGTAGCTTGGTATGGTAGTCTTTTACGCTTTGCCAGGAAGCATTTTTCGGCGGCGGCGCTGGGTCGACTTCGGTTGGCCATTCGCTTGGGGCTGTCCCTCCGCTGGCTCGGATGCGCTCTCGGGGCGGGAAATCGCGAACAACGTCAAGCGTATGGAAAGGCATGGCGGATGATCGCCCCGCGGGCGGACAAACACGACCAAGGACCCAACGTCGGCATGCGGCGTAGCGCTTGGTTGAAGCAGCGGAAAGTTTGACTTTGATGACTGGCAAAGACCTCGTCGCCGTAACGGTAGTGACCTATAACAGCGGGCGCTTTATCCGCCGCTGCCTGGAGTCGGTACTCGATCAGGATTACCCTCTGTTGGAGGTGATTGTCATCGACAATGCCTCCACCGATGGAACGACCGACATCCTCGAGAGATTCGAGGGCCGTTGTACGATTGTGTACAACGAAGAAAACATCGGCTTCGCGGCCGCCCAAAACCAAGCAATCGCGATATCGCGTGGCGAATGGGCGTTGACGCTGAACCCCGACGTCTTGCTGCTGACCGACTTCGTCTCGAAGTTGATGCAGACGGCTCAAGTCGACCCCAAGGTTGGCACCGTCTGCGGCAAGCTTCTGATGGTCGACGCTTCGTTCGAGATCCCTGACCAGCAGGTCGTCGATTCGACCGGCATCTACTTCACCCCGATGTTGCGGCACTTCGACCGCGGCTGTTTGGAGAAGTACAACGGCCACTACCGCAGTCACGAATACGTCTTTGGGGCGACGGCGGCGGCGGCCTGCTATCGCCGCGATATGATCGACGATATCTCGATCGACGGCGAATTCTTCGATTCGGACTTCTTCACCTATCGTGAAGACGCCGATGTCGCTTGGCGCTCTCAGCTCATGGGCTGGAAGTGCCTCTACGATCCGAACGCTTGCGGCTATCACGTGCGTAAGTTGCGTCCCGGCATGAGGCGAATGCTGTCTCGCGAGATCAACATGCACTCGGTGAAGAACCGCTTTCTGATGCGGGTCAAGAACATCACTCCAGGGCTCTACCTGCGGAATTTTCTGCCGATCACGTTCCGTGATACGGGGATACTGGCCTACTGCTTGCTGTTCGAGAGATTTTCGTTGAAGGCGTTCTATCTGTTCGGGCGCGACTTCAAGAAGACGCTGGAAAAGCGTCGGAAGATCCAGGCGCGCAAGCGAGTCGACGAAGCCTACATGGCAGACTGGTTCCGCTTTGCGCCGGTGAGCTTGCCGCTGAAAGAGCCCGTCGAAACCGAGACGCCCGTTCAGGTGTCGAAGTCCTCGCACTAAGCGATGCGCATCGCCCTGCTGGGCACTCGCGGGATTCCCGCCAACTACGGCGGGTTTGAGACCTTCGCCGAAGAGCTCTCGGTCCGACTCGCCCAACGCGGCCACTCCGTTACGGTCTACTGCCGTACGAACAATTCCACCACGGACGTCACTGGGTACCGCGGCGTTCGACGCGTCCTACTCCCAACGATTTCACACAAGTACTTCGATACCTTGGCTCATACGGCGCTCTCTACCCTGCACCTGTTGTTTCAGCGGGTAGATGTAGCTCTGTACTGCAATGGCGCCAATGCGATCCTGACCGCGGCGCCGCGCCTGGTTGGGATTCCGACAGCGTTGAACGTCGATGGGCTCGAGCGCAAGCGCAGAAAGTGGAACGCGCCGGCCAAAGCCTGGTACCTGATCTCGGAGCGACTCTCGACTTGGCTTCCGAACCGAGTGGTGACCGACGCTGAAGCGATCGAGCGATACTACCGCGAGCGCTACGGCAAGGAGACGACTTTCATCGCCTACGGCGCAGACATGCGGCGCGAAGACTCCACCGAGGCCCTCGACGAGCTTGGTCTTGAGCCCGCCGGCTACTTTCTCTACGTAAGCCGCCTCGAGCCTGAAAACAACGCCGACCTCGTGGTGGAAGCCTTTGAGCAGGCCAGAGTCGAGCAGAAGCTTGTGATGGTCGGCGACGCGCCGTATGCCGACGCCTACATCAAGACGCTGAAACAGAGTCGCGATCCGCGCATCGTGTTCCCGGGCGCCGTTTACGGCAAGAGGTACCGGGAGCTGCAGTCCCATTGCTTGGCCTACATTCACGCCACCGAGGTTGGCGGCGCCCACCCGGCGCTAATTGAGGCGCTGGGGCGGAGGGCCTTGACCCTCTACCTCGAAGTCGCCGTTTTTGGCCAGGTGCGGCAAATCTACTTCCCTTCGGCGACAGCTACTCTGTTTCGCCGTGAGTTTTTCGAACGCGCCGGCGGATTCGATGAATCGTTCTTCGCCTATCTCGAAGACGTGGATCTCGGGCTGCGGGCGGCCATCGCCGACTTGCCTGGCGTCTATGTGCCTGACGCGCGCGCGTTCCACCAAGGGAGTCGCACAGGCGGCGCCTGGAGCGGCCCGGTCGTGACCTGGATGACCTGCAACCAACTGCTGTTGCTGGCGAAGTTTTACCCCGCCCGATTGCTCGTTCGATTTGCCTGCCCGATTTTGGCGGCGCAATGTCTGTGGGCGGCGCTGGCGATCTCACGCGGTCGAGGTTTGCCCTGGATTCGGGGCGTCTGGGAGGGTCTAAAGCGAGCTCGCCGGATTCGCCGGGCCGGCGCGGGCTTGCGCGAGGGGTCAGACCGCCTGCCGCCCGTCCTGATGGCGGCTGAAGCTCAAATTGGAGCGATTCAGCGGAGCCTGGGTTGGGATTCCTACTGGAAATGGTACTTTCGTCTAGCGCTTCCGCCCGTGCCGGAGGCGGCGGCTTGAGGGAACCGATCTCAGCGGTTATCGTCACCTACGAGTCGGGCGACGTCATTGCCGCGTGCCTGGACGCCCTACGGGACATCGACGACATCGTCGTTGTCGACAACGCCTCCAGCGACGGGACCGGCGGCGCGGTTGAATCCGGTTATCCGGGAGTGAGGTTGATCGCCAACAAGACCAACCGGGGCTTTGCGGCAGCAGTCAATCAAGGGGTTCGAGCCGCGAAAGCGGACCTGATCCTCTTGCTGAACCCAGACACGGTTTTACAAACCAGCGTCGAACCCCTGGCCGACGCCTGCGCGGGCATGGTCGGAATCGTTGGCGGCAAGCTGATCGGGGCCGATGGCCAGGCCCAGCGCGGCTTTAACGTCCGGGCGTTCCCGACCGCGGCGACGCTAGCCGCGGAAGCCCTCTTGCTCAACCGACTCTGGCCGGGAAACCCGATCAACCGGCGCTACCGTTGCGTCGGTTTCGACCTTGACGCGCCCGGCCCGTGCGATCAGCCCGCGGGCGCCTTCCTCATGTTTTCGCGAAAGGCCTTCGAAAAAGTAGAAGGGTTCGACGAAGGATTTTTCCCGCTGTGGTTTGAGGACGTCGACTTCTGCCTGCGTGCGAAACAATCAGAATTGAAAGTGTTTTATGAGCCAGCGGCGATCGCGGTGCATGAAGGCGGACATTCTTTGCGGCGCGTAGCAGCGGTTCCGCATCCAATTTCCCTGAGGGTCGGAAACCATTGATTTAGCGGGTGTTTGGAGCTGGGCCTGTGGTCCGAGCAGATTCGCATTCCTGTTGAGGAGTTGCAGCGCAGTTGGTTCTGGTATATTGTATATATATCAGTTATGAAGGCAGCCCCGGCTCGCTCCAGCCTCGCCGATGCCGAGCGTAAGCTGCGCTCCCGCATCGCCCAGCTGGTCCACGGCCGCTGGTTGCTGCATGGCACCGTGGCGCCGCGCCAACGCGTCTGCGGCAAGCCCAACTGTCGCTGCGCCCAGGGTCAACTGCACGCCTCGCTCTATCTGGTGCGCTCGCGCCGGGGAAAGGTGCAACAGCTGTTCGTGCCGCGCAGCTGGGAGCAACGCGTGCGCCAGGCCGTAGCCGACTATCAACAGCTCGAGCGGCTGCTCGAAGAGGTCTCCGAGCGCGAGTGGAAGCGGCTCCAAGACCGCCGGGAGGAGTGACGTTCTTCGACGTCTGATCCAGTACGCGGAGAAGGGTTACGGCCTGCGCAGCCGCCTTCTCGCCGGGGTCTCGGATTCCCGCCCCAAGCCGCGCATCCCCACCCGCGCTGTCGTCGAGTCGACGCTGGCGCTGTTCTGGGCCCGGCTGGGCAGCCTGAACGCTTTGGAAACGCTCGAGGGGGCGCCGTTTTGGAAGAAATGGCTGGGCCGCAAGCTGCCCAGCGCGGACACCATTGGCCGCGTCTACAGCTCGCTCGACACGGCCGTGCTGCGGCAAGCGATTCGGCAGCTGTATGAACGCCTCAAGCGCAACAAGGCCTTGCCCGGCATCGGCGGATTAGGGGTGGCTGTGATCGACGGTCATGAGTCTCACGCCAGCTACCGCCGTTGCTGTGGAGGCTGTCTCGAGCGCCGCATTCAGCGCAGCGACGGCGAACAGCTGCAGTACTATCACCGCCAAGTGACGCTGCAGTTGCTCAGTGACGCGCCCGCCGCCTCGCCATTCAACATCCAAGGCGAACCGCTTCCGCTGTTGCTCGACGCCGAACCGCAACTCCCCGGCGAGGACGAGCTGGCCGCCGCCAAACGTTTGCTCGAACGCGTTCTAGCCGCTTACCCACGGGCGTTTGATGTTGTCTTGGCCGACGCTCTTTACGCCGCCGCGACGTTTGTGAACTTTCTGCTGGCGCACGGCAAGGACGCCGTCATCGTGCTCAAGGACGAGCGCCGCCACCTGTTTCAAGACGTTCAAGGACTGTGGCGAACCCAGCCCCCACAGGCGGGCGAGTATCGCTCACGCGATTGCCAATGGTGGGATCACGAGGGCTTATTATCGTGGCCGCAGGTCGCCCAGCCCTTGCGCGTCGTTCGTTCGGTGGAGACTTGGCGGCGGCGCTCGCAGCTTGACGGCGAGCTCCACGAGCATCAAAGCGATTGGGTTTGGCTAACGACTTTGGGGTCGCGGCAAGTTTCCACGGCGCAGCTGGTGCGCTTGGGCCATCAACGCTGGGACATCGAGAACCGCGGCTTCAACGAGTTGGTCAACGGCTGGCATGCCGACCACATCTACAAGCACGAACCCCACGCCATCGAGACGTTTCTCTTGACGACGTTTCTGGCATTCAATCTCTACCACGCTTTTGTCGCCCGCAAGCTCAAACCGTCGTTGCGGCGCGGCAAACCGCGAGTCTTTTGGGCGCGGGTGATGGCGGCGGAGCTGTATCAGGCGGCCACGGGCCCCTCGCCCTAGCACGCGAGTCGACTCCCCCGCCCACCCCGCGCCTGCCAGTAAGCGGCCCTGCCGCAAGAGCCGCCGGGGTGTCTTTGCCCTGCGATTCCCCACCTATTTCCGGGTCAGGACCGCGTGCGAATCTGCTCGTCCTTCACCCCACGCCCCTAAATCCCTCGATTCCCAACTTGGAGTGAACCCTAAAAATGAGACATTGAAATTCGGGACGAATTTCAGCGAATGGAAAGGAGTCCAGGATGGAAAGTCTCAAGCCGCGCAAGCCGCGGGAGTTCACGGTGGAGTTCAAGGAAGCCGCCGCCAGGCGGCTCCTAGCCGGCCAGAGCGGCACAGCGCTAAGCCGCGAGTTGGACGTCAAGCGCAGCCTGCTGTACCGCTGGCGGGACGCCTATCGCCAGGAAGGCGTCAACGGCTTGAGCCGGCGGCGAGGCCGGCCGAAACCCGGCCGCTCGGCGCCGCCCAAGATCCCTCGCGATCCGCGCGACGAACGCATCGCAGAGCTCGAACGACTGCTCGGCAAACAAGCCGCAGAGCTCGATTTTTTCGGACAAGCCTTTCGCGCCTTGAACCTCGCAGCCCCGACCAACGACGCCGGTGGCGCGAGCGGATCTACTCCATCGTCGAGCAGATCAGCGCCAAAGGCTCGCTCAGCGTCGAACACGCCTGCGAGCTCGGACGCGTGAATCGCGCCGGGTTCTATCGCCGGCTCGCCGTGTCGTCGCCCGCCGAGTGCGACATGGAATTGCGTGACCGCATGCAGCGGATTTCGCTCGAGAATCGTCGTTACGGCTACCGCCGCGTGACGGCCGAGCTGCGCCGCCAAGGCTTCCTCGTCAATCACAAAAAGGTCCTGCGGATGATGCGTAAGGACAACTTGCTGGCGGTACTCAAGCGGCGCTTCGTGCTAACAACGGATTCGAACCACTTCTTACCTGTTTATCCGAATCTAGCGGCGCACCTGAATGTGGACGGCGTCGATCAGTTGTGGCAATCCGATATCACCTACATTCGCTTGCGCGAGGCGTTCGTCTACCTCGCCGTGGTGTTGGACGCCTACTCGCGACGCGTGGTCGGCTGGCGGCTGGGGACGACGCTCAAAGCTGAGCTGGCTGTAGGGGCGTTGCGCGATGCGCTCGAGCTCAGACGCCCTGCCGCGGGGTGGATGCATCATTCCGACCAAGGCGTACAGTACGCTTCGAGCGCCTATGTCGAGCTGCTGGAGCAGCACGGCGCGATCATCTCGATGAGCCGCCGCGGCAACCCCTACGACAACGCGCGGGCGGAGAGTTTCATGAAGACGTTGAAGGCGGAGGAGGTTTGGTTGCAGCGTTATCGCACGCTTGACGAGGCGCGCGCATCGATCGGCGAGTTCATTGATGAGATCTACAACCAACGCCGGCTGCATTCGGCGTTGGGATATCGTCCGCCGGCGGAGTTTGAAGCGCTGGCGCGGCCGGCGGCAACAGCAGCGAGGAATCCGAAGTATGAGTTTTGAGAGGCATAGGCAAATCTATCAATCCGATGGGCCCTGGGCGGGCAGGGAGACATCGCCGGCGTTGGAGAAGCCGGGAGCGACCTTGGCGGCCGCCCCCGGCGCTCATCGTCTTGATGAGTTTGCGGCCGGGTATTCCTTGGCGGGTTGCTCTCCAGCAGAGCCCGCTTCCGCTTCCCCGGCTAGGACCAGCGTGCGACGATACAGCGAAGAAGGCAAGCGTTTTGCGGTGAATCGTAACCTGTCCCGATTTCGACTGTCTCACGCTTGGGGTTCACTCCAACTACTTCCGCCTTCTGACTCAGCCTCGTTGCGGAATCGCTGGGCGCGTAGCGCTGCAATCTCAACAAGTAGCTTGGTATGGTAGTCTTTTACGCTTTGCCAGGAAGCATTTTTCGGCGGCGGCGCTGGGTCGACTTCGGTTGGCCATTCGCTTGGGGCTGTCCCTCCGCTGGCTCGGATGCGCTCTCGGGGCGGGAAATCGCGAACAACGTCAAGCGTATGGAAAGGCATGGCGGATGATCGCCCCGCGGGCGGACAAACACGACCAAGGACCCAACGTCGGCATGCGGCGTAGCGCTTGGTTGAAGCAGCGGAAAGTTTGACTTTGATGACTGGCAAAGACCTCGTCGCCGTAACGGTAGTGACCTATAACAGCGGGCGCTTTATCCGCCGCTGCCTGGAGTCGGTACTCGATCAGGATTACCCTCTGTTGGAGGTGATTGTCATCGACAATGCCTCCACCGATGGAACGACCGACATCCTCGAGAGATTCGAGGGCCGTTGTACGATTGTGTACAACGAAGAAAACATCGGCTTCGCGGCCGCCCAAAACCAAGCAATCGCGATATCGCGTGGCGAATGGGCGTTGACGCTGAACCCCGACGTCTTGCTGCTGACCGACTTCGTCTCGAAGTTGATGCAGACGGCTCAAGTCGACCCCAAGGTTGGCACCGTCTGCGGCAAGCTTCTGATGGTCGACGCTTCGTTCGAGATCCCTGACCAGCAGGTCGTCGATTCGACCGGCATCTACTTCACCCCGATGTTGCGGCACTTCGACCGCGGCTGTTTGGAGAAGTACAACGGCCACTACCGCAGTCACGAATACGTCTTTGGGGCGACGGCGGCGGCGGCCTGCTATCGCCGCGATATGATCGACGATATCTCGATCGACGGCGAATTCTTCGATTCGGACTTCTTCACCTATCGTGAAGACGCCGATGTCGCTTGGCGCTCTCAGCTCATGGGCTGGAAGTGCCTCTACGATCCGAACGCTTGCGGCTATCACGTGCGTAAGTTGCGTCCCGGCATGAGGCGAATGCTGTCTCGCGAGATCAACATGCACTCGGTGAAGAACCGCTTTCTGATGCGGGTCAAGAACATCACTCCAGGGCTCTACCTGCGGAATTTTCTGCCGATCACGTTCCGTGATACGGGGATACTGGCCTACTGCTTGCTGTTCGAGAGATTTTCGTTGAAGGCGTTCTATCTGTTCGGGCGCGACTTCAAGAAGACGCTGGAAAAGCGTCGGAAGATCCAGGCGCGCAAGCGAGTCGACGAAGCCTACATGGCAGACTGGTTCCGCTTTGCGCCGGTGAGCTTGCCGCTGAAAGAGCCCGTCGAAACCGAGACGCCCGTTCAGGTGTCGAAGTCCTCGCACTAAGCGATGCGCATCGCCCTGCTGGGCACTCGCGGGATTCCCGCCAACTACGGCGGGTTTGAGACCTTCGCCGAAGAGCTCTCGGTCCGACTCGCCCAACGCGGCCACTCCGTTACGGTCTACTGCCGTACGAACAATTCCACCACGGACGTCACTGGGTACCGCGGCGTTCGACGCGTCCTACTCCCAACGATTTCACACAAGTACTTCGATACCTTGGCTCATACGGCGCTCTCTACCCTGCACCTGTTGTTTCAGCGGGTAGATGTAGCTCTGTACTGCAATGGCGCCAATGCGATCCTGACCGCGGCGCCGCGCCTGGTTGGGATTCCGACAGCGTTGAACGTCGATGGGCTCGAGCGCAAGCGCAGAAAGTGGAACGCGCCGGCCAAAGCCTGGTACCTGATCTCGGAGCGACTCTCGACTTGGCTTCCGAACCGAGTGGTGACCGACGCTGAAGCGATCGAGCGATACTACCGCGAGCGCTACGGCAAGGAGACGACTTTCATCGCCTACGGCGCAGACATGCGGCGCGAAGACTCCACCGAGGCCCTCGACGAGCTTGGTCTTGAGCCCGGCGGCTACTTTCTCTACGTAAGCCGCCTCGAGCCTGAAAACAACGCCGACCTCGTGGTGGAAGCCTTTGAGCAGGCCAGAGTCGAGCAGAAGCTTGTGATGGTCGGCGACGCGCCGTATGCCGACGCCTACATCAAGACGCTGAAACAGAGTCGCGATCCGCGCATCGTGTTCCCGGGCGCCGTTTACGGCAAGAGGTACCGGGAGCTGCAGTCCCATTGCTTGGCCTACATTCACGCCACCGAGGTTGGCGGCGCCCACCCGGCGCTAATTGAGGCGCTGGGGCGGAGGGCCTTGACCCTCTACCTCGAAGTCCCAGAAAGCGTCGAGGTGGCCGCTGAGGCGGGTCTCAGGTACCGGACCAGGCCAGAGCTCACCTCTCTGATCGAGCGCGTGGCAAAGATGTCCGACGACGAGCGGCGCAAGTGGGGCGAGCAGGCCGCTCAGCGAACGCGTGATCGCTACAACTGGGAAGCGATCGTCAGCCGATACGAAGATCTGTTCAGTGAGATGACCGGGGCAACCCCGCGGTAAGACCTCGGGGCCGGTTGGGCGCAGTTGCGACAACGGCTCCCTCACGGTCGCGGCACGGCAACAACGCGCCAACGTTACCGTGCCGCGCGCGTCAGGGGCTGTGAAAAAATGTCGGGGATCCAATTCCGGCAAGACGGGCTTGGCATGCCAAGCCCCTACGTCGTTGAAAACAAACGATCGTCCGTAGGGGCGAGGCATGCCTCGACCGTCTTTCGCGCTCAACGGGCGATTTTTTCACAGCCCCTCAGCAAGCGGTTGGGTGCGCGTCAGAAGCATCCGCAAGCTGCGTTTTTCGACGGAGTATCTGATGGCCTTGCAGGCCACCCATGAGGATGAAACGGCCGCCCCGGAGCCGCGACCGTGAGGGAGCGGTTGACGCAACCGGGGCAACCGCTTGCTCACGCACGCGGCTCCGGGGCGGCGACGCATTCGGCCGGTGGAGCGGGCTTTCGAGGGAGCGGGTTCCGCGGACAGACTCGCAATTCGGCCTGGCCAAAATGTAAGCCGCGGCCATCTTAGTCTATAAGCGCCGCCAAGGGTGCGAATGCGGTCCGCGCAACGATTTCGTGGGCGGCTGGCGTCATGTGTGAATCCGGCGTAAAGTAGAGCCTCGCCCGCGACGCGCCACGGGCGGCTTCCCGAAATTGAGGGAGCACGTCGATGACCGGGATCCCGCGTTCCGCGCCCCACTCGAGTAGCATCCGTTGGGGGCGATCCGTGTCCAGATCGGCTCGAGATATGTTGAGCGCAGTCATCAGTTCGTTCAACTCGCCCGGGTACACCTGCCAGCTTCGCGGCAGTAGCATCAGAACCAGGCGAGAGTCGGCCGCTTCGCACCGCGAAGCCATCTGATCGAGTATGCCGATCGTTTCTCGAAACGCCATCTCGGTACGCGGCGTCGGCCGCTTCAGGTGAACTTGAGCGAACTCGCGCATCCATCCGTCCCATGAACGTGGTCGGATGGCCGTCTCATCCGCGCGGCTTAGGTTGAACTGGAGCGCCCGAAGCGCTTGCAGCACCCGGACTCTCCGCGCGAGCCCGCGGCGCAGGCGTTCCGGCCAGCGCTGCTGGGAAGACCCGCGAATCAGCAACCCGTTCTCAACTTCGAATTGCTCGGCCCCCCCGTGCGCAACGTCAACGAAATCGTTTCCGATGAACACGTTGACGAGCACAACGTCGGGCTCTAGGGAAGTCAGCAGGGGACCCATCAGGCGATATTGGTCCGAGGTTCCCGTCCCTGGCACCGCGGCCTTAACTAGCCGGACCGGGCGGTTCTCGGATAACTCTCGCTCTAGCAACGAGCAGAAGCTCTGCTCGAGCTCCACGCCCCAGCCAAAGGCGAAAGAATCACCCAGTCCGAGGATCGCGACTTTCCCCTCCGGCGCGGGCCGATCGTGATCTCTACGCCCCCAAGAGTTTGTTTCAATCGTGACGTCCCAGAAAGGAGAGACGTGGCGGCGGCGAATGGATGGCTTTAACGCCAGGTTGCCGGACTCGTCAAAACGATAGAGGTCCAGCTCCAGCCGCGGAGCGTTCGAAATACAACAGCGGAGTGAGAGCTCAACCAACCCTAGGCAAGCCGCCAGGATCGCGGCCGCAAACAGGAGTCGTGGCAGAACCTGAGAACCTAGAAGACCAAACCGCCCAGCGCGCCCGGCACACACAGAGGACACCCAGGGTAGGGCAGGTTGAGGCCGACGACGTAGCCGACGTAGATATTAAGCGAACTTAAGCGCGTGACCTGACCGCAAGTGGCGTTGCCGCAGCCGTAGTGCGACGGCGTGCTGTTGACCTCGGTGTTGGTCGCGTCCGTCGCCGCCAGCAGCTGCTGGGGGTTGACGGTCAAGGCTCCACTACCGACCGCCAGTCCTGGCGCTGCGTTCTCCCTCAGCGCCGGATTGAGAGAAAGCAGACCCGCCGACGCGGTCGAAAGACCAATCAGAAGCTTACGACGGTGACTGCGAATGGAAGGAAGGGTCTCTTCTAGCGCCTCTTGGTAGTCGAGCTGGCGCATCTGAACTCGGGCGATCTCGATCGGTGCGCGGTTGACCTGGACCTGCAGATCGGTCCGTGTCTTGGAGAACGTAACCGCTTCGCCGGCCTTGACCGTTCGGAGCGTTTCCCCTGTGGGCCGCTCAACCTCGACCGCTTCAGACTCGACGCGAACCGTGAGGATGTCGGCTCGGTCGGTGTAGAAGCGAGCACGAGTTTCGGGGTCGGTCCACTTTAAGTAAAGGCCTCCCGCTTCAACCACCGGCGGGGCGGAACCGACATTCGTCAATTCTAGCGAGACGCCCTCCAAGCGAATCAGTGATTCGTTCCACTGGGCGTAGGAACCGATGCCAAGCATGAACTCGGAGCCGTCGTTGAGGCGCACGCGAGTCGGCAGATAGCTCGTTGAGACCCCCTCGTCTTCCAGAATCGTCGCGTTTCCGCGGACTTCAGAATCCTCGATTAAAAATGGCATGTCGGAAATGGCCACTCCGACAGCCTTTGGGGGTGCGGCCGGCAAAGCCCAGGCGGCTAAGACCGCGCACAAACAAAGCAATAGAGGCAGTCGGTTGGGCATAGAAACTCCGCATGACAATTATGGAATATGTTTCGCGTGTAGTCAACGTAAGACATTTAACACTTTTTACAGAGATCTTGCTAGCCCTTGCCGGAGAGGGCTCGCTGGTAGACCCCTAGGACTTGCTCAGCCGTCTGATCCCAGCTAAAACGCTTGACCTGATTGTACCCTCGCTCCACCAGCTGCCGGTTGTCGACCTGTCCAGTGAGGACCTCACGCAGGCCCCGAGCGATATCGAATACGTTCTCGGGATTCACCGAGACCGCGGCGTCTCCAACGGCCTCGGGAAGCGACGAGGTATTTGATGTGACCACGGGCGTTCCGTGGGCCATCGCCTCTAGCGGAGGCATGCCGAAGCCCTCGTACAGGGACGGGAATAGAAACACCGAGGCCGAAGCGTAGAAGACGCGCAGGGTTTCGACGGGCACGAAGCCGAGAAAGCGCACCGAGTCTTGAATCCGTGTGCGCATGACGCTGCGGCGGACTTCCGGGTAGCGACTCAGATCGTCGCCGATCACGATGAGCTTGAGGTTGCGGTAGCGCCAATCTTGCTCGACCTGCGAGCGCGCGACGGCAAATGCCTCGATGAGGCGAGGCACGTTCTTGTGCGGCTGAATGCGGCCGGCGTAGAGGACGAACGGGTCGCTCACGGAATAGCGCTCGAGCACCCGACTGCGCTCATCGTCGTGCACCGGCGCCGCGACTTCCTCATCGACCGCTTGATAGACGACCTGGAAACGCTCAGCGGGCAGATTGAGCCTTTGGATCGCGTCGCGCTTCGTGGCTTCCGAGACGGCCATGATCATCGAGGCGCGGCGAAGCCCTCTTACCAGCAAGCTTTGGCGGATTCGGGTCAACCCCGCGCGGTCAGCCTCGCCAGGAAATAAAACTGTGTTGATGTCGTGCAAGGTGACGACATAGGGCCTCGGAGCGCTCATCGGGACCCAACGGTGCGGCATGTGCAGTACATCGAGCGCCAGACCCGCTACGCCCGAGCCATAAGTCATATGGCTGACTGCGGCGTCGAAGCGTCGGTCGTAGGGTTCGAACCCGAAATTAGGAGGGAGCTCGCCGAACGCCTGTACGTGCTCTCGGCGACCGATAACGACGAACTCATGCCCCGGACCCACCCTGCCGAGTGAGCGGACCAGGTTCCTGATGTAAATCCCGACGCCAAACTCGCCCGAGCGCCGGATGTCGATGCCGACTCTCATGAGGACGCTGGATCGGGGGGCTCAAGCACTGTGGAGGGGATTCTAACATGCTAAAATCACGGAAGTTGCGCCGCTTCCCCCGGCGTAAGTGTTCTGCCCTCCCCCTGTCTGACATGCGTTGGAGCAAACTCTTTATCCCCACCCTCCGAGAGGCGCCGGCCGACGCGGAGGTCGTCTCGCACAAGCTGTTGCTGCGGGCCGGCTACATCCGGCAGTTGTCCGCGGGTTTGTACTGCTACCTCTACTTGGCGCAGCGTTCACTCAACAAGATCGAGCGGATCGTGCGCGAAGAGATGGACGCGATTGGCGCCCAGGAGATGTTTCTGCCAGAGTTGCATCCGGCTGAAGTTTGGCAAGAAAGCGGGCGCTGGGAACAGATGGGGTCAGATATGTTCCGCCTTAAGGACCGCTGGGGGCGTGATCACTGCCTTGGTATGACCGAAGAAGAGGTCATGACCTGGATCGCGCGGGGCGAGCTGCGCAGCTACAAGCAGCTGCCGCAGATCTGGTACCAGATCCAGGCCAAGTTTCGCGACGAGCCCCGGCCGAAATCCGGGTTGATGCGAATGCGCCGGTTCACGATGAAGGATTCCTACACCTTCGACATTGACGCGGCCTGCCTCGATGTCGCCTACAACAAGCACTACGACGCGTACACCCGAATCTTCACCCGCTGCGGTTTGGAGTTCGTGGCCGTTCAGGCGCATTCGGGCGCAATGGGAGGCAAGGAGTCGCATGAGTTCGTGGCGCCGTCTGAGGCCGGCGAGGATCTCATCGCCGAGTGCGCCGAATCAGGATACGCCGCCAATCTCGAAACGGCGCGCGCGCAGCCTGGTCCGCCGGCTGCGGAAGATCCGGCCGATCCGGGCGCGGTGGAGGAGTTCGCCACTCCTGAGATGCGGACGATCGAGGAAGTGGCCCAGTTCGACGGACTCCCGGTGACATCGCATATCAAGACGCTTGCGATGGCGGCGGACGGCGGGCCCGTGATAGCGCTTCTGCGGGGCGACTATCAGCTCAGTGAAGCCAAGCTCGAGGCGCTGCTTCAGCCAACTGAACTGCGTCCCGCGCACCCGGAGGAGATGCGCGAGTGGTTCGGCGCCGAAGCGGGTTCCCTGGGGCCGGTCGGCTTGAAATCAGACAAGATTCGCATCATTGCCGACGACGCCCTGGAAAGGCGCCGGGGGATGGTTTGCGGCGCCAACAAGGATGGCTTCCATCTACGCAACGTTGCGGTTGGGCGGGATTTCAAAGCGGAGCTCCACGACATCCGCGAAGTGCTCGACGGGGATCCCGACGTTCAATCCGGCGCGCCGATTCGTCTTCGCAAGTGCATTGAGGTCGGCCACATATTCAAACTCGGCTACCGCTACTCGGAATCGATGGGCCTGCGGGTTCTCGACGAGAACGACAAGGAAGTCGCGCCCATCATGGGCTCATACGGCATTGGCCTCGAGCGCATTCTGACGGCCTCCATCGAGCAGCGCCACGACGACGCGGGGATGGCGCTGCCGCCGGCGATTGCTCCGTTCGAAGCGGTGATAACCCCGGTCAACATGAAGAACGACGAGCAGCGCGAGGCCGCCGAGAAGTTATACCAGGCCTCGAAGACCGCCGGAATCGACGTCCTGCTTGACGACCGGGCCGAACGGGCTGGGGTAAAGTTCAAAGACGCCGAGCTGATCGGCATCCCGTTTCGAATAACCGTTGGCAAGAAGATCGGCGACGGGGTGGTCGAGCTGAGCGACCGCAAGAACGGCGAATCCAGCGATGCTAAACTCGAAGAGATCGTTGGAGCGTTGCGCGAAAAGATCGAGCAGGCGACTCCATAGGTTGGAACGCGACGCTTTGGGACGCGCCTGGGGCGCCGCCGATTGCCGTCGAGATTGAGAGAACATGAGTATCCGCAAGCGTTCTAGGCGTCGCAAGCCCCGCTGGGCGGTTCGGACGTCGATCGTCGACTTCCTGGTCGAGCTTTTCACGAGTCCGGTCGGCAAGACCCTACTCGCGATCTTCCTAATTGCCGCGATTGGGGGCGGGCTATGGTTTAACCACATCTGGTGGAAACACGCCCGCGTGGTTGACGCCAAGCTGGTCGGCGGGCCGTTCAATCGCACGGCAAGGATTTTGGCGGCGCCTTCGCCGGTCTTCGTTGGCGAAGAGAACTCATCGGAAACGATCGCCACGCGGCTCAGAGAGGCTGGATACAGCGAATCGGCCCACAACCAGGTGGGCTGGTATCGAGTCAAAGACGACTCGCTCGAGGTGCATCCAGGGCCGCTGTCGTATTTTTCGCAAGAAGCCGCCGTTCTCTACTTCGAGGGGGGCGAAGTCTCGCGGATGTATTCGCTGGTCGACAATTCGCCGATCACGCGCTATCAGCTCGAGCCGGAGCTGGTTACCAACCTATTCGATGACGAACGTTCGAAGCGACGAATTTTCAAGTACGAGGATTTCCCGCCGCATCTGATCGAAGCCGTCATGGCGATCGAGGATCATCGTTTCTTCGATCATCACGGTATCGACTTGATCCGCGCAAGCAAGGCGGCGTTCGACGGGCTTGTAGAGTGGAGACAACCGCGTGGGACGTCGACGCTGACCCAGCAGCTTGCCAGGAACTTTTTTCTGACCCCAGAGCAGACTCCACAGAGAAAGGCCGCCGAGATTCTGATTGCCTTCCAGCTTGAGCTGCGCTTGTCGAAGGAAGAAATCTTCGAGCACTACGCCAACCAGATCTTCATGGGCCGCAGCGGCAGTTTCAATGTCATGGGCATGGGCGAGGCGGCTCGCGCGTACTTCGATAAAGACATCCGAGACGTCACGCTCGTTGAGGCGGCGTTGCTGGCCGGTCTTCCCCAGGGGCCCAGTTACCTCAACCCCTATCGCCACCCGGAGCGCGCCAAGGCTCGACGAAATCAGGTGCTCGACGCGATGGAGCGAAGTGGGTTCATTGACGAGCTCACGCTGGCCGAGGCTTCCGAGGCTGAGATCGTGTTGGCTCGAGGCCACGTCGAGTCGAGCGCGGCGCCCTACTATGTCGACCTGGTCAACAGCCACTTGCGCGAAACGTTCGCGTCCGACGACCTCAACACGCAGGACTACTGGATCTATACGACGCTCGACAAAGAGCTCCAACGGATAGCGGTAGAAGCCGTGCGCTTCGGCATGGAACTGGTCGACGAGCGGATCGCCAAGCAGAAGCGCTTTAAGGGTAAGGAACCGCCTCGAGCTCAAGCGGCTCTCGTCGCACTGGACCCCAGGACCGGCGAGGTCAAGGCCGTGGTCGGCGGACGAGACTACGGCAAGAGCCAACTCAACCGCGCCCTGGCAAAACGGCAGCCGGGCTCGGTGTTTAAGCCGTTCGTCTATGCGGCGGCAATCGACACCGCGCTCGATTATGAGCGGGTCGACCAACCTGGCGCTTACATGCCGGGTGAGGTTTTTACGACAGCGACGATGGTCGATGACGTGCCAACGACGTTCTGGTACGACGAAAAGCCGTACGAGCCGGCGAACCACACCAACAAGATCTACGGGCTGATTTCGTTCCGCGAAGCCCTGCGCAAGTCGATCAACGTCGCAACTGTGAAAGTCGCGGAGCTAGCGAGCTACGAGCGGGTCGCCGACCTAGCCGAGAAGGTCGGGTTCGAGGACATCATGCCGACGCCGTCGATCGCGCTTGGCGCCTACGAGGCCACGCCGCTGCAGGTCGCGGGAGCGTACACAGCGCTGGTGAACAACGGCGTGATGAAGCGCCCGTATTTCGTCCGCCTGGTGCGCGACTCCGCGGGATCAACGCTTCAGGAGAACCACACTGAAGAAGTTGAGGCGCTCGATCCGCGGGTTGCCTACATCGTGACGAATATGCTCGAAGACGTGCTGCGGCGCGGCACCGGCGTGGCGGCGCGGTACAAGTTCAAATTCGAAGAGCCTGCGGCCGGGAAAACCGGCACTGACGACGATGGCTGGTTCGCGGGCTATACGAACAACCTGCTTTGCGTCGTCTGGGTTGGATTCGACGACAATACCGACCTCTCGCTCGAAGGGGCCCATTCAGCGCTACCGATTTGGGCGGAGTTCATGAGGCAGGCGCACGAGCTTCGACCGTACCGCAATCCCGGACGTTTCGAAGCTCCCGAAGGCGTGGTCGCTGTTGAAGTCGATCCGCTGACGCAAGAGCTTGCGACATATGCCTGCTCAAAACGAGTGTCCGAGGTTTTTGTCGCCGGATCGCAGCCGAGCCGTTTCTGCTCCCTGCACGGCGGCGGTCACCGTGTCGATATGGCGACCGCCGTCGCCGGCTGGGACTTGGGGGACGACGAGGAAGATGAGCCGCTCGACGAACCCATCGTCGCAACCGTCAGACCGCCCGCGGGGGTCGCGGCGGCGCCGTTGAGATCCGCTCAACCCGACCCAATCGTTCTCGGGGCTCGGACCTCCCTTGATCCCCCCGTGCCGCCGCCGGCCAAGAAGAAGAGGGGCGGCTTGTTTGGACGGGTCCTCGACGTTTTTCGGTAAGGGCGCGACATGTCGCGCCCTTCGCTTCGCGATCTCGGGCATTCGCGCTTTTCATGTAGTAAAGTGAGATCGGGAGAAATGCGATGTCCACATCGATCGCGTTTTTACTTGTCTTACTGCCACAGCTGATTGACCGCACGGATCGGCTAAAGAACCCGCTCCCTGAGCAAGGGGCCAACATCACCCAAGAAAAGCGCGGCGACATCTTCATGGCGCGCAAGATGTACCGAGAGGCGTCGGAAACCTACAGACTGGCCCTGGCCAGCGAGCCCGCGAGCGCTCGTCTCCACAACAAGCTGGGAATCTCGTTTCACCAACAGATGCAGTTCGAGCGGGCGCGGCAGTCCTACACAAGGGCTTCGCGGATTGACCAGGGGTACTCCCAGGCGGTCAACAACCTCGGCACGGTGCATTACGCGCAGCATCGATATCGCCGCGCGCAGAAAGCGTATCAACAGGCGTTGAAGATCTCCCCTCGATCGGCCTCGATCCACAGTAATCTAGGGACCGCCTATTTCGCCCGGCGCAAGTTCAAGCGGGCGTCGGAATCGTACCTCACGGCGCTCACGATCGACCCGAAGGTTTTTGAGAGGCGCGGTACGACAGGGACCCTGCTTGAGGAACGGTCTGTCCAAAACCGCGGGAAGTACTACTTCTTCCTGGCCGAAGCGTACGCCAAGTCAGAGAACTTCGAGCGCGCGCTTTTCTACCTGACACGGTCGCTCGAAGAAGGGTACGGGAGTCGGCGAAAGATTATCGGGGATAGCACGTTTCGACCGATGCATAAGTTGCCGGAGTTCCAGCAGCTTGTTGATCCGGAGGGGCAGCTGCTGGCGACGGCCGAGCCGTCCGGCTGAGCGGGTTCCGCCTTCCTCAACCAACGCTTGAGTAACAAGTATCGGCTAGAGCGCGTCCCAGGCGGCTTGGGCCTGGGTGATGCGCTTCGGCGCAATGTAGAACAGCGAAGCTCCGGGGTGGACAGGAGTGTTGGCCAAGGGATTCAGCTTGACCCCGTTGGCGGCTTCGGCGGAACTCATCGCGATCAATGTCGCCCCGAGCCGTTCCTTGAAGGTTCTCTGGAGCGACCCGAACGCCCAAGCCTTGCCGTTGTCGGGCGCGCACAGCGAGAAGATCGTGTCGTCAGTCGAATTGCTCAGCAGCGCCGACACCACCGAAGTCGCCCCGGGATCTTGGATCGATTGCACCATCATCGGTACCGCCAGCGAAGTGACGACTTCGATATTTGGGCAGACTCTCTTGAGGTGCATTTCGGTTTCGGGCCTGCCGACGACGGTCACCAAGTGCGCTCGTGGATTGACGCTACGGGCGGCGAGGGTGACCACCAGCGTCTCGTTGTCATCGCCGCAATGAACCAAGATTCGCCCCGCCTTGGCGACACAGGCGCGTGCAAGGGTTTCCTCGCAGGTAAGGTCTCCGTTGACGAATAGGACCCGGTCCGGCATCGGGTTGTGCTCGAGTCGGTCAGTGCAGAGTACGATCGACCCCTCCGCCTCGCTCTCGTCGGCGAGCAGCTCGTTGACAAGGCTCTCGGTCTCGCCGAAGCAATAGCCTAAGACCACCAGGTGATCGTCTACTGCAAGTTGGGCGTGTCCCATAATTCGTCGCCTCCCGAGCTCGATCATCGATTCAGCCACGCGAACGGCGGCCGCGGCGATGACGCCGATTCCAAACAACATGATGACGACGGCTGTGACCCGCCCGCCGACCGACGCTGGAGCGATATCACCGTAGCCGACCGTGGTCGAGGTGACGACAAACCACCAGCTGTAGTCGGCCAGATTGGCGAACGGGCTAGCGGCCCCTTCAAAGCGCGGCATCAAGAACGCGCCGGCGGAGAATAGGATCGCTAGCGCCGCTACAAACCAGGGCCACGACGCCGAAACCAGTAGGTTTAGGAGCGTATCCCGGCCGTGCCGCAACCGAGCCGATATCGACATCTGCTAAACGTCATATCGCCACCAGCGCGCCAATCATGATGGCTAAAGCGATTTGAGTACAGACGGTGACGGCGCACGCCGCGATGTTTTGGTCGCGCGCGACCTCGACTTCCAGCGTCGTGTGGGGCAAAAAGAAGATGTCGATCGCCTTTTGGAACGGGATGAGCAGCGCCATTCCAACGCCCGCCGCGATCGCGAAACCGATGATCCCTTCGGTCCAAGTGGTGAACGGACCGGCGATGGCGAACGACAGGATAACGCCAAGTGTGATGAGGGTTCCGCCGAGCATCAAGCCGGCGGCGGCGTTGCCTTTGCGGATCTCGTCGACGCAGTTGAACGGCGTCGCCCACTCGTAGATTACCGCGAACAGGATCAGCGCCGCTTGGCCGAGGGCGAAGAAGCCGAGCGAGGTGTGCCAACTCCCGCCGTCTCCGCTGAACGACCCGTAGGCGATCAGTCCCGTTGCGGCGAAAACGCCGAATTCAGTCAAACCGACGGCGGTGTTTCGCTTGTAGATCTCGTGGGTGTTGTTGATGTTGCGCAGGATGATATGTTCGGCGACCAGCTCGGCGATGAAGAGGAACGCCAGCAGAAGTCCGCACGAAAGCAGCAGCCCGCCCATGTCTTGGAGAACGGCCTCCCAGCCTGCCGAGAACTGAGTGACTCCGCCGCTGACAACGCCGGCTAGGCCGAAACCGAAACCGATACTCAGTCCGGCGCGGCGAAGTCCGACGGCGAGGTTGCTTTCCTCTTCGATCTGGTGGTCGGCGGTGAGCGTTGCGGCGTCAGCCGATTCCCCCGACAACGCCGACTTAAAGCGGGCGTCGCGGACCTGCTTGGCAATGACCATCACGATCAGGACGAAGAGTGTGTCGACCGCGCCCTGGACGAAAGTTTCGAGGATTTCCATCTTTATTTTCCGCTTCCGCCGAACCCGCCGCCGCGGCTGCCCGGGCCGGCTCCACGCACCGAAGACGACGCACGCTGGAAGCCGCCGCCGCGCGCGAACTGGCTGCCTTGCATTCGAGGCGAGGTCTGTACGTTCCTGCCACGCGTACCCCAGGCCGGGGCCGTGCTTGTTCCGCCGTAGTAGGGCCGTGAGCCCATGTAACCGCCGCGCCAGGTGTTCCACTCACCGCGGCCGTAGCCGTACGGCGACCCGAAGAACGAACGGTAGAGCAGGTACGGACCGATCCAATTCCAGACCGACCCGCCGCGGCCGTCGGACTGCCAACGGCCGTAGCGCTCGTTGCCGACGAAGGACATGCCCGGGGGCGCGGCCTCGGTCAACTTGTCAGACTCGAAGACGCCGTAGGGTTTGGACTCGACGTCCATCCCGAGGTTGTCGAGGTTGGCCAAGAAGAAGGCTGCGGCGACGGGAACCCAGTCGCTCTCGGAGCTCTCGCCGTTTTCAGTGACGAAGTACTTGTGGAAGTAAGTGGCTTTGGCCTCTTGAAGCCAGATCTCGCCCTCATCGTCGCGTTCAGCCATGCTTTCTTCCGCGTCGATCTTCAGCGCATCCCAGCGAGCTTGGTCGACACCGCTGAGCAGGCTGACGCTAGTGCCGAAGAAACCTTTGGAGACCGTGGCCAGAGACCCGGGAATCTCGTCGAAATGGTCGAAAGTTTGGCCGTCGACGGTGCGCGTCCAGTCGTGGTCGTGGAGCGGGGGATAGTCGTAAGCGTTGTCCCAGCTCTGCCTGCGAATGACCAGGGCGTAGTCGGCCCTCATGTCGACGAGCGTCTTGGAGTAGCTGTGGTCAAGCTCGGCGAATCGAGCCGAAACCTGAGCGCCACGCTCCCAGATACTCTGAGCCTGTTGAGGAACCGACGCGCATGTATTTGCAAACGTCAAATAGTCGGCGCCCTGCCCGGCCTTGTGTTTGGCGTACTCCGCAAGGCCGATCTTGCTCTGCTCGGTGACCTTCGCCAGGTCCTCGTCGAGCGCGCCTATCATCTTCCCGATCTCTTCCGAGGCGGACTCGTGTTGGCTTTGAACCCTGGCGGCGGTAGTCTTGAGCACTCCCAACTCGCCACGAGCCCTTTGCAGGTACGTCTCACAAGAGTTGGCGACCTCGTCGGCGTTCGCGCGAGTCTCGACGAGAAGGTCCCTGCGCTGACTCCAACGAGGGGCGGCGTCGCGGGCCGCGGCAACCATGGGAGTCAACTTCTTGACAGCTTCATCAAGGGGGGTGCTCTCGGAAAACTTGTTCCGTTCAAGGATCGGCCCCACGTCGTCGTCGTAAACGCGCTGGGCCGAGTTAAGTAGCGAGCGGGCCTCGGCGACGAGTCCACTCCAGTTGTCGCGTTCAGCGTAAGACGACAGATCGGCGAAATCGGCCGATTGCTGAAGTTGCTCGAATTCGCGCTCGGAGGCTTCGACCGCCGCCGTAGCGCTAGCGAGCCCGTTCTTTACTTCCTCGCCCGCTGTCTTGGAACTGTCGTGAAGAGGCGTCAGGTTGATCAACACGATCGGAAGGACGACGACCATCAAAAACATGATGATCAGCCCGCCGCATCCCCACTTTAGGCAGCCTTTTGCTTTAGGATCGATCTTCATTGGGCGCTCGCGAGAGAGGCGGCTGGCTGGTGGACCCGGACTAAGGAAACGGCGCTACGGGTGAAAACGACAAGACCTTCGCCGGGGTAGGAGTGAGCTGTTTGGACTTCGGCCGCGGGCCTGTCTCGCAAGGAATCGCGAGACGGCAAGCCCAGAGGCTCGCGCCACGTTCGAACTCGAACTAGGGTTTCGGCTTGCACGGCTGATGAATGTTGGCTCGGGAAGCGGAAGCTCAAGGCGAATTGGCTCGCGCTACATTCTAGCGGTTTCCGCAGCAGCGTCAACTCCGACTGCGATTCACTGGCGGTTCGGGTTTCGCATTCGAAATGATATTGCCGGCCAGGTTGGAGCTCGAGCTCCACTGGACCGTCCCCGGGGCGCCACAGTCCGTCATCGGAGCCCTGGCAAGCGAGGATTTCGGTCAGAACCTGGTCGCCGATGCGGTACTCGATCAAATGGCTTGCTCCGATAATCGAGGCCTGGATTTCGATGCCATTGACGCTGGCTTTCGCGGAACGCAAGATCTCGAAGGCGGAGCGGTCAACTTCTCCCGAGCACAGCTGCAGCCGGAGTGCGCGAGCGGACTCGTCCTTGTAGCGGATCTTCAAGCAGCTCCTCCGACGGCCAGCACATCGATCGCCTTGGGATCGACGTACTCGCTTAGGACTACATTATGCTCATACCCCTCGTCGTCGTCGCCCCATTCTTCGATCGCGATGAACGCTTTGTGGTCCGGCGCGGCGAAGAGATACTGATGAAAACGCGTGCCTTCTTCGCTCTGGTCGCGGTGGAACATCACGGTTGAGTCTTCGTGATAAGCGAAGGTCCTTCCGCCGTATCGCGCTTCTCCCTGTTCGTCCTCAGAGATCTTCCAGAGCTTTTCTTTGGACTCGAGGCCGACCCGGACGAAGTCGAGCTTTTCACGGGAGACGAAGACCGAGACCTCGTCTTCTTTCTCCCACTCCATGTAGCTGGTTTCGCCGTCGTTGAGGCAGTAAATCGTGAGCTCGGGCCAGCGGTAGCCTTCGCGTTCGTAGTCGTTGAGGCCTTTGACTTGGTACGACTTGCCTTCAAAGCGAACGTAGCCGCCGGCTCCGACATCCTCAATCGAATGCTTGAAGCGCTCCGGCGGCGGCATCTGGCGGATCGCGTCGAATTGCTCGCGGTAGCGCGTTTCGGTTGCCGTGTCGAGTAGGGGCATGGCGGTCTAGGGGAGGCGGCGAACGTCGGGGCGGGCGTAGCAAGCTACGCCCCTACGTATGAACCGGCGCGTTGTAGGGCAACAGCTTGCCGCGCCCGCCCGGATGACTCTGCCGTCTCGAAATGGTCCTCGCGTCACGAACTTTTCTGCTCCTCTGATTCGCCAGCCTCCAAGAGGCCGCCAGGAATATCCGCCGCCGGCAGTTCCTTGGCCGCCTGCAAAGCTTCGACCTTGGGTTCGAGCGCCGCCGACATTTGATTCAGCTCAGCGATACCCGCCCGCGCCTTCTCCGTTCCAGCGGCCCGGATCTGCTCCATCTGATCCATTGCGCCGACCAGGGTCGTATAGGCGTTCTTCACCCGATCGAGCGCGATCACCGGATTGTTCTGCATTTCGCCGATTTCCACCGTTTGGCGCCCGATCGCGGCCGCGTTGGCTTCGAGCATAGCAGCGGTGCTTTCTTGGACCTGCTTCACCGCTCCGGCGATTTGCTTCTGGTTCGCCAGCGCGGCTTGGATCGCGAGCCCGACGGTTAGCAGGTTCCCGGTGACCATGACGGTGCGGTCGACTTGTTCGCAAAGCGTGTCGTTGTTCTGGATCGTGAGGTCGATCGAGGCGAAGAACTGTAGGTTCACCTGCTCCATCGTGCGCAAGTCCTGTACGCGCATCGCGACCTTGTGCATCATCTGCCCCAACTTCTGGCGCTCGGCCGGTTCGGTCGCCTCCGCCAACTTGTCGTCGATCTTCTGCCACAGCAGCTCGCCAACATAAGCGCTCTGCTGCACGCCGCGCTGCGCGACCTGGACCTGCTCGTAGAGCTGCTCGAGCTCGGCGTTGTCCATCAGGAGCTTATCCTTGCCGTGTCGTAGGCCGCCCATGATGTGATCGATCTGGTCTTGGACCGTCTCGTATTTTACGGCGATGCGCTTGAGGATCTTCCCCGCGCCGGGTACGCGGCCAAGGAACTTCGACAGTCCCGTTGGCTGGCCGAGCACCGCTGGGTTGATCTCGTCCATGGCGTGGCGTAGCTCGATCAGGCTCTTTGGGATCTCAGCGCCCTTGCCGTCGATCTGGCTGAGCATCGTGCCGACGCGGGTCTTGAGCAGGCTGATCTCCTTCGACGCCTTTTGCTGCTCTTTGACGCCCATCGCGCTGATTTGGCGGCCCACCTTGCGGTCGCCGGGGTCGGAAACGACTTTCAAAGCAAGCTCGGACGCCGCGGCCTGCAATCGCTCGGCGTCCTCATCGCTCACCCCTCGGGGTTTGACCGGAGTCACCTCCGCTGGGGCTGCCGGGATGACCTCGGCCGGTTCCGTTGGCTGACCGGTTGGCTGCGTTGAATCTCCAGCGCTCATTCGTTTTCCTCTTACAATCCTTGAACAAAGCGCGCTCTCAAGAACGCGGCCTTCGCCTTGAAGTCTCCCATCTTTTCGCCTTGGACGAGCTCGGCGACGTTGTCGATCTCAGCCTCGAGGCCGTTTAGACTCTCGAGCAGCTCCTTCTGGCGGCTCGTCCGGTCGGCCAGGCTGAGGGCCAGGTAAGGATTGATCACCTTCGGCAGGTATTCCTTGGCCATCTGGTTGAGCGTCCAGGTCAGCTCGTGCGTTGGATGGCGCTCGTTGATGTCGGGTAGAAGCTCGCGAAGTTTGTCGATGATCCCTTCGACGCGCGAAATGACCGCGCTCGGCAGGCCTTCCTCACGAATCCGGATGTTGATTTCAACCAATCCATCGAACATGTTGCGAACTTCGACCGCCGGGTCGACTTTGGGAGCCGTCTCGCGCTCGGGTTTCTTGTCGAGAATGCGGTAGACCAAGATCGTGACCAATGAGGCCACCACAGCGCTGACGGCCGCGGCGACGATCAGCTGCCAGAGCAAATAGACGGCCGCTCCGGCGGCGAGGCCGACGGCGATGATGAGGATCCAGTTCTTCTTCATTCCCAGGGCGCGTCGCCTCGATCATACACGAGCTGGGCGACTGTCTATCTTTGCATACGAGCGCCCGACAGAAAATCGTTCCTGCTTGGTCATTTCTTCCGATACGCCGTACTTCGATGCCGGATTCGCTCGACATCGATGACTCGATTAGTTTCGTCGACCTGGTAGACGACGCGGTACTCACCGACCCGCAACCGATATCTGCGAGGCGAACCGTGGAGCTTCTTTGTGCCTTTCGGATATGCGTCGTTCCGAAGCCGCAGAAGTCGTACCTCGATTCGTCGCCGAGTCGAATCCGGCAGTCGGCCGAGCGTCCTACGCGCCTCGCCGGCTAGCCGGACTTTCCAGGAGGTCTCCGTCGCCTAACTCCTTGAGGACATCCTCAAGGTCGTATCTTGGATCGTCCTTGTGTTTCTCCGCGAAGAGAATGTCTGCTTCGTCCTCGGTGATCGAGCGTGCTCCCTTGCTACGCGATGCGGGTTCTAGACGACGCGTTCGGGCCGAGGAACCCCTTTCCTGCTCTGTATGCACGTCCACTATTGTAACGTTCGTCAGATACTAGTTCGGCTCGCCGACTTGCCGGCCGCTCTCAGAGCCGCCTGCGTTAGGGGCTGTGAAATAAACCCGTCGTGGCCGCCGAAGCTCCCCTGGGGCGGTTCGGAATGGCGCGAGTGGATCAAAATGGGATAAAACATGAGGGCAAACGAATGTTCGGATAACTTGGCGGCGGCGTCCAACGCCCTTATTATATGGGCGAACAACAGGTCTTAGTCGAGCTCGAGCAACGCCCCGCCAAGCCGCGCCAAGCCGTGCCCGTTGACCAACTGCAGCTGCGACAGCCCAATCGCGACCAATTCACCTATGCCGCGATCGACGTCGAACGGCTCGTGCCGGCCGACCATCTGGTGCGCGCCATCTGGGAGCTGAGCGGCATGCTCGACCTGTCCGGCTTCGCTGCTCATCTGGAAACCCGCAAGGAGTCCGCCGGGCGGCCGGCATGGGATCCGCGGTTGCTGGTCGCGATCTGGATCTGGGCGTATTCGGAAAGGATGAGCTCGGCGCGTGAGATCGCGCGTCAAAGCCGCTATCGGCCGGAGTTGGAGTGGTTGTGCGGCATGGCGGTCGTCAATCATCACACTCTTTCGGATTTTCGGGTATTCCACTCAAAAGCTCTCGAGAACTTGTTGACACAGGTATTGGCGCAGCTGAGTCAAGAGGGGCTGGTGGATCTCGAGCAGGTGGCCGTCGACGGCACGCGGATCCGGGCGCAAGCCTCGGGCGGGTCGCAACGCAGGCGTCCGACGCTCGAGCGGCATCTCGAACAAGCGCGCGAAGCGGTGCGTCAACTCTCGGAAGAAGCCGACGACGAGGGTTCGAATCGGCGGCGTCAGGCGGCGCGTAAGCGGACCTTGCGGGAGCGAGTCGAGCGGATGGAGCAGGCGCTGGAGGAACTGCCCAAGGTCGAAGCGGGCAAGCGCGACGAAGAGCAACGACGCCAGGCGCGGGTGAGCGAGAGCGAGCCGGAAGCGCGCCCGCAACACGAATCCAACGGCGGTTGGGGACTCGGCTACAACGCGCAGCTGGCGACCGACGCCAAAGAGAAGATCGTGGTCGGCGTGGAGTTGACCAACAACGCCTCCGATGCGGGCCAGCTGACCCCGACGCTGGACGATGTGGAAGGGCGCTTCGAGCGAACCCCGAAGCAAGTGTTAGCGGACGGGGGCTACGCCAACCAGGCCAACATCGAGGCGCTGGCAGCCGCTGAAATCGAATACGCGACGCCGGCGCCGGCGCCGGACAAGGGCTCGAAGGCGGCGTTGAAAGCGGCGGGAATTGGGCCGCGCTACGCGCCGAAGTTTTTCATCTACGACGAGGCGACGGACACGTTTCTGTGTCCGGCCCAGCGGACCTTGACGTATCAGCGATCGTCGCTGAAGCGGAAGCGCAAATATCGGCAGTATCAGGCAAAAGAAGCTGATTGTCGCGAATGCGCACAGCGACACAAGTGCTGCCCCAAGAGCGGTCATCGAACGTTGAGCCGCAGCGAAGAGAACGCGGTGATGGCGAAACATCGGCGCTGGATGGAGAGCGAGCGTGGGCGGGCGGCGTATCGCAAGCGGTCCGAGACGGCGGAGTTTCCGAACGCCTGGTTGAAAGAGCGATTGGGGGTGCGCAAGTTTCGAGTACGAGGGCTGCGGAAGGCGCGATCGGAGCTTTTGTGGGGGGTTTTGGCGTACAACATTGCGGCTTGGATCCGGCTGGTCTGGCGTCGTGGGCCGGAGTGCGGGCTGGCGGCGCAAGCGGCGGCGTAGCGGCGGTGGGGGGGGCGAAAAGGGCCGGGAAACGGCCCGAAACGACCGTTTCCGGGCCGCTTGGGCGGCCAATCAGGAGTCGAGGCGCAGAAGTTGCGGTTTCGGCAGGGGCGGCGTTCGGCAGCGCTGAGCTTGGCGTGCGCTTGGCGCTCCCGCGCGCCGACGCGACAATAGGTTTTCTTCACGGCCCCTTAGCGGGCGGTCTTCCCGTTCGCGTTGCGGTCCTCGCCAGGGCAAGAGGAAGACACCCCGCTCACGCAGGGTGCTCGGATTGCCTAGGACCGTGGGTTCAGTGTAACCGGGACTGCCTGTCTTCATCGACTAGCGTGACGGGCGCCCATGTCGCCCACGCCGATCACCCCGACGCCGATTTCATTGGACGGCATCAGCCTATTCGGGAGGAGTAACCTGCGGTCGAATCGTTGCGGCTCCCACGCCGGTCAGAGCCTCGGTCAATTTCGCGAAGTGGGCATCGTCTTCGAATGTCCCGACGATCGCGCCGCCTGAGCCGGCGAACTTCGCCGTCGCACCAACAGAGCGCGCCGCCCGAACCAACTCGAGGTTCCCGGGGCTGAGATGTTTGTACATCTGGGTGCGGAGGTCGAAATTGGCGTTGATCAGCTCACCAAGCCGCTTTGGGTCGGCGTTGATGAGCGCTTGGCGGCCCTCATGGGCCATTCCCGCCCACTGCTGCATCGCACCGATGACAACTTGGTCGCCTTCTTCGAAGCGGGCGCGAATGTTGTTGTGGAAGACCTCGGTCCCCTCGCTCAAACTGGTGCGGTAGGCGACATAGACATTGTCGAGCAGGCTTGGGTCGAGACGTTCGTACTCGCCGTACCCCCGAGACTCGAGCAAGTCGCGCGAGAAGTCCATGTAGACCAGGCCTTCGTAAACTTGGATGACGCGATCCTGAAGGCCCGCCCCCACCCCCAGTTCGCGCGTCTCGGTTTCGAGCGCCAGCTTGGCCTGAATCGGCTCGGCGATGTCGACTTCGAAGAACTCTTGAAGCGCTCGCATCGCGGCGATGATGATCGCGCTCGAGCCGCCCATGCCGAGCCGCAGGGGAATCGTCGATTCGTATTCGACCGTGAAGTTGCGGTCGTGGAGGCGAATTCCCTCTTCTTCGCAGTAGTCGGTGAAGCGCTTGAGCAGGGCCTGGATGATGCGGATTCCGCCGTAATAACCGCGCCAGCGCGTGGTCTCCCGGAGGTCTTCGAGATTCTCCCAGCTCGGTACGTCCGCCTTCGAAGGCCGAATCTCGAGCCGGGCGCTAGGGTAGAGCAAGACCCGCGCGCGGAAGTTCCGCATGATGAAGGCGATGGTTTTGCCGAAGTAGCCGTCGCTAGGGTTGCCGAGCAAGCCCGCGCGGGCGTAAGCATAGGTTTCGATCACGATGGGTCAGATCTGGAGCACGCGTTCCGAGTCGGCGGCCTCGCGCGAGCGCACGACGATCTCGCTGACGCGGAAGATATCGTCAACGGAAAGGGCGGGAGTCGAGCCGTTGTAGACCGAATCGAGGAAATCGGCGAATAGCGTCCGCGCGGCCGGCAGGTCGGTGATTTCGTGAAGCGGTTTCGTCTCGGTCATGAGAGTGACCTTACCGGCGCGGTACTCGATGATCCCCTGGGTCCCCGCGACGCGAATGCGGTCGTCGCCGTGCGAGCCGGCGGCTAAGGGACGAAGGTAGTCGAGCCGCAGGTCGGCGGTGCCGCCATTGTCGAGCCGGTAGCTGACCGCGGCGGTGTTTTCCATTTCGCCCGTTTGGGGGAAACCGACGTTCGCATGAAACGCGGCGGTCGCCACCATGTCGCGGCCGCTGATGAAGCGGAGCAGATCGACGGTGTGGCACATGATGTAGGGGATCGAGCCGCCGTACGTTTCTCGCTCTTTCATCCAATCGGGCCGCACGCCTAACTGGTAGGATTTCTGGCCGGAAAGGTTCACCGCTTCGCCGATCGCGCCGCTCTCAACGATCTGCTTCATGCCCATGAAGTGGGGAGTAAAGCGCATCGGTAACAGCATCGTCAGCGGGGTTCGGGTCTTCGCGAGAGTCTCGCGAACGGCGGCGATTCCGACTTGGGAGATGCCGATCGGTTTCTCGGCTGCGGTCGGGATCTTGCGCTCCAGACACTCGACCACGGTTTCGTGGCGACGCCAGTTCTGGTCGCAAATCATCACGACGTCGAGCTCCTCGGAGTCGAGCATCTTGCGGTAATCGCTGTACGGTTTGGCGGCGGCGAGATCGGGCGAAAGCTTGGCCTTCTGGCGCTCCCGATCGGTCGTCATCTCCACCGCGACGATCTTGACTTCCCGGCGTTCACGAGCCACTTTGAGCGCTTCGCCGATGTGTCCGTCGAGTCCGATGAGCCCGACGCGCACCTCGCCCGGAAGCTTTACTGGCGTCGGTTCGGCTCGCGCGGCCGCCGCGGCGAGTGCAGCCGTGGCGCCGCCTTGCAACAGTTGTCGACGATTCCAAGCCGATGGCATAGCATGATTGTAACGTTGTTTCGGCTTGGAATCGTTGCGTTTGCGCCGGCCCCCTACCGCGACGTGTTGTTCGAGCGGTTGGCCGACGAGTTCGATCTGAAGGTTTTCTATCTTCACCCTCGAGACTCGTTGCGTGGCTGGACGGACCAGAACCTCGGCTACCGGGCGACGACCCCGCCGTGTTGGACGCCCGAGCGCGCCTACGGCTTGCCGGTTCTGGGGGCCGTAAACCCGACCTTGACGCGAGAGCTCGACGAGTTCCAACCCGATTGCCTGGTGCTCTACGGCCACGCCTACTGGTCGCACTTTATGGCGATGCGTTGGGCGCGGCGCAACCAGACTCCTTACCTGCTGCGTTGCGACTCGAATCCACTTACGCTCACGCGGAAAGCCAACGGAAACCCAGTTCGGTTGCGGGCGATCAAGCTTCGGATGCTGCGCCGAATCGCCGCCTCGGCCGCCGGCGCGCTGACGATTGGAACGGCGAATGACGAGTACTGGGCGATGCACGACATGCCCGCGGAGCGGCGGTTCTTCGCGCCGATGTGCGTCGACAACGATCAATTTCGACTCGCCAAACGGGCGCCCCGCAGCGGGCCGCGGACCGTCATCTTCGTCGGCCGATTCATTGCCAAGAAAAACCTAGAGCGGCTGTTGCAAGCCTGGAGCTCGGCCTCGCTCACCGACGCTCGGCTGGTCTTGGCCGGGTCCGGCCCTCTAGAGCGGACCCTCAAGCGGCTAGCGGGGGACAACGTGACGTTCGAGCCCTTCAAAACGCAGCAGGAGCTGTATTCGTTCTACGCCCGGGCGGACGCGTTGATCCTGCCTTCCATCTCGGAACCCTGGGGCCTCGTCGCAAACGAAGCGATGGCCGCCGGCCTCCCCGTGCTTGCCTCCGACCGCTGCGGTTGCGTCGCCGACCTCGTCGAGGATGGCGTCAACGGCTTCGTGTTTTCCCCCGACGAGTCGGGAATCGCGGACGCGCTGCGCAAGTTCGCCGCTCTCGATAAGGATCAGCTCGCCCGGTTTGGTGAGAAGTCGGCTGAGCGGATTTCCTCCTGGAACTATGACGCGGCCATCAAGGGCTTTCGAGAGGGGGTCAGCGTCGCCGTGGGCCAGCGATGAAAGTCTGGTTCAACGCTGTCGCATCGACCGCCGGCGGAGGGAAGAATTACCTTAGCCGGCTCCTTGAGGATTTGCGGAGTCGGTCCGGGGAGTTCGACGTCTGGGTTCCGAAACAGTTCGAGCCGGATCGAAAGCCGCCCAAGCAGGTCCGCTTACGAACGAGCAACTTGGCCGAACGGGGCTATCTAGGGCGCCTGATCTGGGAGCAGGTCGTTCTGGCTCAAGCCGCCAGACGGTCGGGCGCCGACGCCATCGCCTGCCTCGGGAACGTCTGTCCGCTCTGGTCAGCAGTACCCACTGTTCTATTGAGCGCCAACGCGCACTACTTCTGCGATCACTACGTGGAAGATCTTCGGGCCCGAGGTGAATTCCGCCGGTTGGCCGAGCATCGCCTGAAAACGGCAATCGTTGTTCGCTCAGCGCGGGCGGCCAACGCCGTTGTCACACCGACACAGTCAATGGCGGACACGCTAATTCAGGCCGCGGGACCGCTGGAACCCGTTGTCTCATTCTTTGGCGGACTCGAGGCGCCTGCGACGTTACAACAGGGCGGGGGCGAGCCGGGCACGCTGCTTGTGCTGAGTCACTACAACTACTTTCGAAATTTCGAAACTGTCTTCCGCGCGGTCGCCGGCCTGCGTCGCAAGGGCCGCGACGTGCGCCTGTTGCTCACCACCCGGCTCGAGCGGGGCCTGAAGCAAGGCGGTTACGACTCCACGGCCGCCGTTGAGCTCATCGACCAGCTCGGCATCTCCGACGCGGTCGAAACCCTAGGCGAGGTCTCCCGAGACGAACTTCCGGGAGTCATCTCCCGAGCTCAAATCGTCATTTGCCCAGGTTACGTGGAGTCCTTCAGCTTCACATTAGTCGAGGCGATGTCGGCAGGCGTTCCAGTCCTAGCGTCCGACATTCCGACCCATCGCGAGCCACATTCCGACCCATCGCGAGGTCGGGGCGGCGGGGGCCGCCTACTTCTCGACCTTCGACGCGGAAGATCTTGCCGACAAGTGTGATCAACTGATCCAGAGCGAGCCGGAACGAGCCCAAATGTCGGCGGCCGGCCTCGAGCGCGCCAAGGCCTTCGACTGGAAAACTCACTTCGACCGCCTTTTCGAGACAATTGAACGAGTTGCCGACACGCGCAATGTCTGAGCCGAAGATTTCCGTTTTTATCCCGGTGAAGAACGAGGAGGACAATATCGCTCCTTGTCTGAACACACTGGGCTGGGCGGATGAAGTCTTCGTTGTTGATTCGCAATCAACCGACCGCACCGTCGAAGAGGCCGAGGCGCAGGGGGCGAAAGTCGTCCAATTTCACTTTGACGGCAGCCGGAACAAGGACGATTGGGCGCTCGAGAACCTGCCCTTCCGCAACGAGTGGGTTTTCTATATCGACGCCGACGAGCGCGTGACCCCCGACCTCGCCGACGAGATCGTTCGCGTCGTCTCGAGCGAGACCGCGAAGGACGGCTACTACGTCAACCGTCGCCTGATCTTCATGGGGCGCTGGATTCGCCGGGCGGGCCTCTATCCCAGCTGGACCTTGCGGCTATTCAAGCATCGGCTCGCAAGATACGAGCAAGTCAAGATGGACGGACCGCGGCGGCGCGACTCCAAAACCCACGAGCACCTCATTCTCGAAGGCGAAGTTGGCTACCTCGCCAACGACATGCTGCACCGCGACTTGCGAGACCTTTACCGCTACATCGAGCGGCACAACCAATACTCCGACTGGGACGCCGAGGTCTACCTGCGCTACCGGCGCCAGCCGCTTCGCTTTGACGCCGGGCTCCACGGCTCGGTGAAGATCAAGCGCTTCTTGAAGCGGGCCTGGGTCCGCGCGCCGCTGCGGCCGCTGCTGCGCTTTGTGCTGATGTACTTCCTCAGACTGGGCTTTCTCGACGGCGCGGCCGGGCTGCACTATTGCCTCTTGCGGGCGGTTCATGAGTACCACATCGGCGTGAAGATGAAAGAGCTAATTCAACGTGATCGCTGGCTGGGGCAGGATCGTTAGTGCCAAACCTCGCTCAGCGCTTAAGACGGGCCAGGCATGCCTGGCCCCTACGCCGCACAACAACGCAGCCAACGCCCGTAGGGGCGAGGCATGCCTGGCCCGTGTCTTAGTTTCAATGTCTGCCCGCTCCCAATCGACACTACAGAGGCTCTTCCTTCGGGTGGTCCGGAAGGATCCGCGGGACCGCATCAAGGGCCTGATCCAGGCGCTCGCACCGACGGCGCGCACTCCCCCAGCCTTTACGCGGGACGACGCTGGCTCCATCGTCAAGCTTGTGAAGTACGGCTTTCTCCGATCCGACGACGCCATCGCGGTTCGCGGCGCCCACGCCGATGAAGCCGCTGCGGACCTGGTGGCGGCCGGTTACTCGCAAGCTAGCTCGCAGACCGCCCCCCGGCACGCAGCCGTCCTGCTGGGCGTCGTCGAGGCGCTCAACCGCGAGGACCTCGATGTCTTCCTAGCCGACCTCGCCGCGTCCGCGGAAACCCTGATCGCCTCCATTGCGACCTACCCCGAACGGCTGTTCGACCGAGCCGCCGGCGTCCGAATCTTTGAACGTAGAGACTGGTGGAACGCACGCTTCAGCGAGGCGGGGTTCGAGCCCCAGGATGCTCCTAGAGAGGACTTCGGACGCTGGACTCCTTTCGTCTTCGAACGGCGCAATGCCCCGCCCCGCGCTCAGCCACCTCCGAGGAAACCCGAAATCGTGTTCGTCATGCCGCCCTATCAGAATTCGTTCGCCGGCGTGACCAACGCGCTCTCCCAGGCCCTGACCGAACGCGGTACGCCCGCGGCGGTAGTTCCTCCCGGCCACGGCTTGAGCGATGTCCGAGCGGCTATTTGCTGGGCGCACTACTGGGGCGCGTATCGCCAGACTCAGGCGCCGCCCGCGAGCCGCTTCGATTTCTTCGTCACGAACTTCAGGCTCGAGCCTAGGGGACAATTGACCGAATGGCTCGCCGAGCTGTGCGAACGTCCAACCCCGAAGCTAGCGCCTTCACGGTTCGCCGCCGACGCGCTCGTCTCCCTTGGCGTCGACCCGAGTCGAGTGCATGTGATCCCGCACGGCTATTCGCCTGAGTTTGCGGCGGAAGTCTCCCCGCTCCCGCTGGCGACCCAGAAACGGTTCCGCTTTCTAACCGTGATGAACTCCTACGATCCCGAGCGTTTTGGGTTCGATTTGCTGCTCGAGGCTTACCGCCGCGCCTTCACGTTCGACGACGACGTGTGCTTGGTGGTCAAGGATTATGACGGCACGTCGAATGTCGTCCGCGCAGCTATAGAAAAGGGTTCAGGCCCGGAGATCCTCTTCTACGCTAACTTTGTTTCCAAGCGCCGGCTCGCCTCGATGTACGCGTCGTGCTCGGCCTTCGTGGCGCCGTTTCGAGGCGAGGGTTTCGGGATGAAGATTCTCGACGCCGCGGCGCTGGGGCTGCCGCTAATACTGCCCGTGTTCGGCGGGCCCGCGGACTTCTGCCCTCCTGATTACGTGCGTCCACTTCGGTTTCGGACCGTAGCGGTCGGCGATTGCCTTGAATCCCGAGAGCTCGATTGGCGCGAACAAAGAACCTGGTGCGAGCCCGACATCGACGACTTGGCTTCCGCGATGCGCGAAGTGTACGAAGACTATGACCCGGCTCGGAGGCGAGCGGCGCGTCTGAGAGAATCCGTGCTCGAAGAATTCTCGTGGGATCGAGCCGCCCAGAAGCTGATCCAGGCGGTCGAGTCGTGAAGCCGGCCGTCTCACGGCTTGTGCGCAATACGGCCTGGAACTCGGCTGGCCGAGTGATCGCGATCTCGACCTCGATCGTCCTGACGCCCTACCTTCTGGCGAAGCTCGGACAAGAAGCGTTTGGCCTTTGGGCCTTTTCGCGGCTCCTGTTGGGATATCTCTCGCTGCTTGATCTTGGAATCCAAGGCAGCTTGGTTCGCCAGATCGCTCACTCGCTTCCCGATCAACACCCCGAGCGATTCAGCCGAATCCTCTCCTCGAGCTTCTACACGTTTCTCGGCATGGGCGCGGCTCTGCTGCCGCTGATGCTGTGGTTGGCCCCGATTGCGACCAGAGCCGCCGTCGAATGGCGCCCAAGCCTGCTGTCCGCGGGGATGCTCGACGAGGGCGTGTTCGTGGTGACGCTCACCGCCTCGACGATTTTCTTTTGGATCGCCGCGACCTCGGTGGGGGCGACCCTGCCCGGCGTTCAGCGAATGGATCTGTCGAACAAACTCGGCATGCTCGCGGCTGTGCTGATGCTGATCGGCTCCGTCGGCCTGGTCGAATCCGGCTTCGGCGTCGGCAGCCTGATCATCCTCTCGTTGGCCCTGCGCGCCTGTGACGCCCTGATTTGCTTCATCCTGATCCATAAGTTGTATCCCCAGCTAAGGCTGACCCCGGCGAACTTTGATGTCGAGACGTTGAAAGAGCTTTACGCCTTCGCCTGGCGAACGCAAGTCTCGCGGCTTAGCGAATTGTTCTCGACAACGGTCGATCGGCTGTTTGTGGGCGCCTTCGGCGGGGCGCTCGCGCTAGGCCGCTATCACCCCGCACTGCAGATCGTGAATCAGGCGCGGCTTCTGCCGCCGGTAATCATCTCGGCCATGCTTCCTTATGCCAGCGAATTGTCGGCGCAGAAAGATCACCCCGCGCTACTCAAGCTGTACTTCGAAGGCAGTCGCTACCTGGCATTCGCGACGTTTTCACTGCTGGGATTTCTGATCGCCACCGCTCCGCTGCTGGTCGAAGCCTGGCTCGGGCCGGGTTACGACGAGATAGCCGTCTGGGTTCGGATCTTCTGCGCCGGCTATCTCGTCAGCGGTCCCATCGCGCTCGGCGGCCTCTTGTCCCAGGCGATGGGCTACCCTGGCCTGCAGGCCCGCAGCTCGATTCTGATGGCGGCTCTGAACCTGGTGTTCGCCCCGAGCGGATACTTCCTGGGCGGCATCACCGGACTTACCATAGGCGGCTCAATGGCGATCGTCATCGCGAACGCCCGATTCTTCATCACGCTGCATCGAACAATTCACGTTTCGGCGATCAAAGTTATACGAGAGTGCTTCGCCGGACCCGCCGCTTGGCTGGGCATCGCCGCCGCTGTTTGGTACGCGGGCGGATTCTGGACCGAACCGCCGGAAGGACGCTTGGAGGCGTGCCTACGGCTGGGGATGCTGGGCGCTGTGTTTGCCCCACTGGCCCTAGTATCCGCCAAGCAGCTCGACTTGCTCGAGCGCCCGGTGGGGATCGTTTCGAAGTTCTTTTCGCGGTCTTGACTGGTTGGGAAGGCCTGCCCCACATAGGTCCGAATCCGAGCACCCTGTGTCAGCGGACGCAGGGTGTCTTTCCCCTGCGCCTACCGCGAAACCGCTTGCTGAGGGGCCGTGAAAAAATGTCGAAGCTGTCCAACGAGGCGCTTGAGGCCCGTTCACGAGCCTTCTCCAATCTAGCCAAGTCCTTTAGCCTAGGGCTGGGTTTGGAGGCGCCGGCGCCCCAGTTCGCTGCCCTTGCGGACCGGCAAGATCTAAAGGGTGCGCGACAAATTTGTGACGGCGACCTGAGCTCCGAGAAACTCTCACGGGACGCTTGGGATAAGTCTTGTGTTTTCAACAAAGGTGCAAGCCGCGTCCCTTGAGCCCGGCGCCGGTGGCGGCGGGTTGGAATGTTACTCGGATGTCTCCCGCTAGATGCAACCTAGGGACGGCCGTGTTGCCTCACAACCCGCCGCCACCGGCGCCGGGCTCAACGCCGTCGCTCTCACCCCCAAATCAGTCGGTCTGTACGTACTCCATACTCTCAGACCAGCTTGAAATCGTTGCACCCGCGCCTTTCCTCCACATTTGTGTCGGGCACCCAGATCTAAAGACCGGCCTAGAATAGACAAGCCCTCAGCCCCGGTTGGTGGCGGGCTAGCACACAACCCAGGCCACCTCCTGGAGTAGCGCGTGTCAACCGAAGCCTGACTCGACCGACGCCTAGTATAGCGTTTCAATAAAACATATCTGTCCCGTAACGTTTCCTGCTGGGCTGGACGCATGCCGGGAAAATCAAAGCGTCTCAAACTCGTTCTCACGCCCCAAGAGGTGCAACATCTTCAGCGCCTGCGTGCTTCGCGGACGGCTCCGGTTAGGGAGGTGCAGCGGGCTGAGATTCTGTGGCGTTATCATTCCGGCGAGACGATCGCCGAGATTATGCGAGCGGTCAAGATGACGCGCAAAAGCGTCGGCAAATGGATCAACCGAGCCCTCGCCATAGGCGTGGAAGCAGCGCTCAAGGATGCCTATCATCGTCCCCGGCCGCCCGGCATCACCGCCGATGCCAAGGCCTGGGTGGTGCATTTGGCCTGCAGCAAACCCACCCAACTCGGTTACGCCGCCGAGCTGTGGACCCGCAGCGCGCTCGCTCTACACGTGCGCCGGCATGCCGTGGAAGCGGGCTATCCGGCCCTGGCCCAAGCGGCTAAGGCGACCGTACATCGTATTCTGGCCGAGCAACCTCTGCATCCGGAGAAGGTGAAGTACTACCTCGAGCGTCGCGATCCCGATTTTGAGTCCAAGATGCGGCAAGTGTTGCTGGTCTACCGCGAAGTGGCCTTTCAGAATAAAAGCCTTCGCGACGGCCTATCGCCGGGCGTGATCACGGTTTCGGTCGACGAAAAGCCCGGCGTGCAAGCGATCGCCAACGTCGCGCCGGACCTGCCGCCGAAGCCTGGGCGGCATCCCTGTGTGGCTCGCGACTACGAGTACAAACGGCTGGGAACGTGCTCGATTCTGGCGGCGCTGGACTTGCACTCCGGCCGGGTAACGGCGCGGGTGGAGCGGCGTCACCGCAGCCGGGAATTCATCTTGCTGCTCAAGGATTTGGACCAATTCTACCCGGACCAATGCACGATCCGATTGATCTTGGACAATCACTCCGCCCACATATCGAAGGAGACGAAAGCCTACTTGGCGACGCGTCCGAACCGCTTCAAATACGTGCACACGCCGACCCACGGGTCCTGGCTCAACATAGTCGAGACGCTGTTTGGCAAGATGGCGCGCACGTTCTTGAAGCGTATCCGAGTCGCGTCGTGGGAGGAGCTGCGGGAACGAATTCTGCAGGGGATCGCGGAGATCAACGCGGCTCCGGTGGTTCACCGCTGGAGGAAGTTCGAGGCGCTTGAGGTCGCCTAGAGAGGATATGTGTTAGTGAAACGATATACTAGTCAGGCCGTCGCCGGCAGTGTTGACCGACAATAGTGCAATGGCCAAGCGATCCAGTCCCCCCGAGCGCGATGTCGAGCGCAGCGTACTCGACAACGGCGTTCGTGTTGTCACCGAGCAGGCGCCCGGCGCCGCGAAGGCGGTTATCGGTCTCTGGGTGGACGCTGGATCGCGCTTTGAGGAACCCAACGAGAGCGGCTCGACCAACCTGATCCAACGACTCGCGCTGCAGAGCAAGGACGTCGAGTCCGTCAACGGATGGGCCAGCGACGTGCGGCTGGAGACAGGCCGCGACTATGCCTCCTACTCCGCTGAAGTCGAGTCTGGCGCGGCCGAGGCCGCCCTAGAACTGCTGACGAACCTAGCCCTGCGCCCCAGTCTTGAGACCGCGGACATGGCGCCGGAGTGCGAAAAAGTCCTCGGAGAACTGCGCGCGGCCGAGCACGACCCCGACTTCGTGCTCGAACGCATGTTCCTTCGCAGTCTCTGGAAGGGCCATGGTCTGTGCCGGCCTCCTAGGGGCCGTCTGCTCACTGTCAAAAACGAGACGAAGCTGCTGGACTTCAAACTCAAGAAGCTGGCTAAGTACCACCAGATGAGCCACCACCCGGAGGCGCTAGTCCTGATTGGGGCCGGCGCTGTTGAGCACGAAGAGCTGCAGAACTTGGCCATCCGAATTCTGGGCGAGCTGACGAAGCCCAAGAAGACCCTAGCCACAACCCCACCCGCCGAGCAGCGCTTCGTGGCCATCAAGAATCGGCCGCAGTTCGGGGGCGTCCGGATCAGACTCGGGTTCCCGACCTGTTCGGAATCGGACGACCTGATGCCAGCCGCCGGCGTCCTCAACGCCCTGATCGAAGCCCGGCTTGAATCGCTCAAGAACGCGGGAGACCTGTCGGCGCTGGAAGTTTCTACGAAGATCGAAGCGTTCGCTGACGCCGGATGTATTGTGGTCAGCCTTCGCGCCAACCTCAGCGATGCCCAGGCGGCCTACGAGCGAGTGGTAACGGAGCTGCGCGCTTTGAGCCTTGGTGAAGTCGAGGCTGATGAGATCGAGCGCGCTCGCGCAACACTTCCAGCCCGAATCTCGGCTCAGCTCGACTCACCTAGAGCCCGAGCCGAGAGCCTCGCCAAGCACGAGCGCTATTACGGCCGGCTCGTACCGCTAAGCGAGCAGCTCGAGAAGCTAAACAGCGTCTCGGCCGAAGCGGTGACTAGACTGGCTTCGCGCTGGATTCAACCCTACACGCTTTCGGTAGCCGCTCTCGGGAGCCTCCAAGGCCTCAGCATCAAGCCCCCCACAAGTTGCTGGTAAAATTGGATTTGGCCCCGCCGCCCCCGCAAGCGCCCCGAGAACGTAAGCATTTTGCCCGGCTGCAGTTGCTCGCCATCGCGACCTTGGCGGTTCTATCGCTGGGCTGCGAAGACCAGGCGGCCCCGGATTCCGGCGTCCTGACTATCACTGGCCGAATCGAATGCGACGAGACTGTCATCGCTTCGAAGGCGCCGGGGCGAGTGCTTTCGATTGAAGCTCGCGAGGGCGACCGTGTTTCCGCGGGAGACGTGCTCGTCAGGCTTTCCGCCGATCAGGCCAACGCCCGCAGTGATCAAGCGCGCGCCCAGCTCGCCGCCGCTGGGCAAGAGCTGCTGACCACTCGACTGCGTCTTCCGGTGATCGAAGAGAGACTTCGCCAAATCGAGCTACGAGTCGATCAGGCGCGCCGGCAAGCTCGAGGAGAGGCCGCCGGCGCGGAGGGCGTGCTTGCCGCTGCGAAAGCCGACCTATCGCGCGCCGAAAGCGAATACCGCCAGGCTCAAATCGAGGCCGCTCGTTTCGCCAAGCTGGCGGCCCAGGACGCCGTCCCCAAGCAATCGGCGGAGCAGGCTGAAACAAAGGCGCAATCCGCTCAGGCGTTGGTCCAAGCAGCCAGAAAACATGTCGCCGCGGCCCAAGGCGGCCTAGAGTCGGCCGAGGCGAGCTCGGCAACCCCCGGCATTCTTGAAGCGGAAAAACTAGCGCTGGAACGCCAAGCGGATGAAGCCCGCGGCGTCATCGCGGTTGCACAGGCCGGCGTCGAAGCCGCCCAAGCGCTCCTCGATCAAGCCGAAGCCGACGTTGCCGAGTTGGAGATCCTCTCGCCCATCGACGGCTTTGTGGTCACTCGCTCAGCGGAACCTGGCCAGGTCGTCCCCCCTGGGCGAACACTGTTGACGCTCGCCGACCCCAAGAGGATCTATTTCCGCGGCTTCGTGGCCGAAAGCGAAATCGATCGCGTCAGTGTGGGCGCCGCGGCCCAGATCAACCTCGACGCCTTGGACAGTCCCGTGGCAGCCGAAGTCTCCCGAATCGACCCCGAGGCGACCTTCACCCCAGAGAGCGTCTATTTCGCCGATGAACGCGCCCGACAAGCGGTCGGCGTGAAGCTTCGAGTCGTCGAAACGGATCCGCGCCTCAAGCTCGGGATGACCGGCGAAGCGACAATAGACCCCCGCTAGCGCTAGCCGCCCGGAGCCGCGCGTCAGCAAGCGGTTGTTACCGGAACTTGCGAAAACCGCTCCCTCACGGTCGCGGCTCCGGGTGGCGCTCGTTCTCGTCGGTTAGAGGTCGCCCTAACTGAGGACCCTCGAAACAGGACCGTCCAGGAACGGGTCGAGCCCCTGCTCGTAGTTCGGATTCGGCGCCGGAATCACGGCGTCTGTGTCGGCCAGGAAGCCATCGATCAGCTTGCTCCACTCGTCGACCTTGGCCGGGTTTTCCGCCGCCAAATCGCGCGTCTCCCCAATGTCCTCGCGCAGGTTGTAGAGCTCAAAGCGGTCCTTCTGCGCCGGCGAGTCGCAATAGAAGCGGATCAACTTCCAGTCGCCTTTGCGAACCGAGGTGCTCGGCCGATGCGCCGTCGCGGGCGTGTAGTGAGGGTGGTGGCAGAAGATAGCCTCGCGATCGAGCGGCTCGCCGAGCAACGCCGGCACGATGCTTACGCCGTCGAACCGCTGATCGGCGCGGGGCGCTACGCCGGTCATCTCGAGCAGCGTTCGGTAGAAATCCACGCTTTGCACGATCGCCTCGCTCTTCGACGCGGGCGCCGTGACGCCGGGCCAGGCCACGATCAACGGCTCGCGCACCCCGCCTTCGTAGATCGACGACTTCCCGCTGCGCAGCGGGGCGTTACTGGTCACCACGACACCGTCGGCAACCAGGTGAACCATGCCGCCGTTGTCGGAGAAGAAGACGATGATCGTGTCGTCGGCGATGCCCAGCTCATCGATCGTCCCTAGCAAAGCGCCGACTGCGTCGTCTAGGCTCTCGACCATCGCGCCATTGATCGGGTTGCGCTGTTTGGAGTGAACCCTAAAAATGAGACATTGAAATTCGGGACGAATTTCAGCGAATGGAAAGGAGTCCAGGATGGAAAGTCTCAAGCCGCGCAAGCCGCGGGAGTTCAAGGAAGCCGCCGCCAGGCGGCTCCTAGCCGGCCAGAGCGGCACAGCGCTAAGCCGCGAGTTGGACGTCAAGCGCAGCCTGCTGTACCGCTGGCGGGACGCCTATCGCCAGGAAGGCGTCAACGGCTTGAGCCGGCGGCGAGGCCGGCCGAAACCCGGCCGCTCGGCGCCGCCCAAGATCCCTCGCGATCCGCGCGACGAACGCATCGCAGAGCTCGAACGACTGCTCGGCAAACAAGCCGCAGAGCTCGATTTTTTCGGACAAGCCTTTCGCGCCTTGAACCTCGCAGCCCCGACCAACGACGCCGGTGGCGCGAGCGGATCTACTCCATCGTCGAGCAGATCAGCGCCAAAGGCTCGCTCAGCGTCGAACACGCCTGCGAGCTCGGACGCGTGAATCGCGCCGGGTTCTATCGCCGGCTCGCCGTGTCGTCGCCCGCCGAGTGCGACATGGAATTGCGTGACCGCATGCAGCGGATTTCGCTCGAGAATCGTCGTTACGGCTACCGCCGCGTGACGGCCGAGCTGCGCCGCCAAGGCTTCCTCGTCAATCACAAAAAGGTCCTGCGGATGATGCGTAAGGACAACTTGCTGGCGGTACTCAAGCGGCGCTTCGTGCTAACAACGGATTCGAACCACTTCTTACCTGTTTATCCGAATCTAGCGGCGCACCTGAATGTGGACGGCGTCGATCAGTTGTGGCAATCCGATATCACCTACATTCGCTTGCGCGAGGCGTTCGTCTACCTCGCCGTGGTGTTGGACGCCTACTCGCGACGCGTGGTCGGCTGGCGGCTGGGGACGACGCTCAAAGCTGAGCTGGCTGTAGGGGCGTTGCGCGATGCGCTCGAGCTCAGACGCCCTGCCGCGGGGTGGATGCATCATTCCGACCAAGGCGTACAGTACGCTTCGAGCGCCTATGTCGAGCTGCTGGAGCAGCACGGCGCGATCATCTCGATGAGCCGCCGCGGCAACCCCTACGACAACGCGCGGGCGGAGAGTTTCATGAAGACGTTGAAGGCGGAGGAGGTTTGGTTGCAGCGTTATCGCACGCTTGACGAGGCGCGCGCATCGATCGGCGAGTTCATTGATGAGATCTACAACCAACGCCGGCTGCATTCGGCGTTGGGATATCGTCCGCCGGCGGAGTTTGAAGCGCTGGCGCGGCCGGCGGCAACAGCAGCGAGGAATCCGAAGTATGAGTTTTGAGAGGCATAGGCAAATCTATCAATCCGATGGGCCCTGGGCGGGCAGGGAGACATCGCCGGCGTTGGAGAAGCCGGGAGCGACCTTGGCGGCCGCCCCCGGCGCTCATCGTCTTGATGAGTTTGCGGCCGGGTATTCCTTGGCGGGTTGCTCTCCAGCAGAGCCCGCTTCCGCTTCCCCGGCTAGGACCAGCGTGCGACGATACAGCGAAGAAGGCAAGCGTTTTGCGGTGAATCGTAACCTGTCCCGATTTCGACTGTCTCACGCTTGGGGTTCACTCCAGTTCGGAATTCGGGTCGGCCTTCCGGCGGTATTTCGCGACAAGCTCGGGCTTGCCTTGGATGGGGGCGTGCACCGAGAAGCGCCAGTAGTTCAGGAAGAACGGCTGATCACGATTCTCGAGCATGAACTTCGCGGCCTCGGCGGACATGCGGTCTTCAATGTGCTCGCCCAACGCGCCCTCGTCCGGCCAGAACGACCATGGGCCCAAATAGCCGCCCGAGGGCCCCGGGGCGGGAGTGTGCGGAACGTCGATGTCGAAACCCTGATGGAGCGCGTCGTAAGGCTCATGCCCGAGGCGCCACTTGCCGAAGTGGCCGGTCGCATACCCGGCATCCTTGAAGGCCTCAGCCAGCGTGTAGTACTCCTGCTTGAGCCGTGTCGCGCTGACGGCCTGCAGCGCCGGATGTGTCTTCGGCGCTTTGGCGGCCAGCGTCGACTCAAAACGCTCTTCGGGCAGGTGGCAGCTCGGCGTGGTGATCCCGATGCGCGCCGGGTAGAGGCCGCTGAGGATGCTGGCGCGTGTCGGCGAACAGATGGGCGAGGCGGCGTAGGCCTGGGTAAACATCATGCCGCGGCTGGCTAAGGCGTCGATACTGGGGGTCTCGTAGTAGCTGCTGCCGTAGAGCGTAGTGTCGCGCCATCCGAGATCATCGGCCAGAACGAAGACAACGTTGGGTGGACGCTTCCGGCCGCCGCCGCAACCTGTTACCGCGGCGGCGCCCGCCAGGCTCGCGGACCTCAGGAAGTTTCGGCGGGTTATTGTGGGCATCGGCAGGACCAGCATAGTCGAGCGGCGGATGCGCGGCAAGACCCGTCTTGCATTGTCGAGGCAAGTCTTGACACGGGTTGAATCAGGCGGTCTTGAGACGCATTGGGCTTGCTACGCTGGAGAGAATCGCGGAGCGCCGGCCGAAGCGCATCCGAACGAACGACGGGCCCTTAGCTCAGTGGTTAGAGCTGCGGACTCATAATCCGTTGGTCGCAGGTTCGAATCCTGCAGGGCCCACCAAACCCAGCCGGAGCCGTCCGAACGATACACTCGACGGCTTCAGTATCGTCTCTCGCGGCGTCCCTGGCCGGTGAAGTTCGAGTAAAGATCGAAGAGCGAGCGCTCGACGAAAGCGTCGGCCCGGAACGTCGCCCCCTGCTTAAAATCCTTGCGGTAGTACAAGCCCGCGCGGCCTTGCTGAGTATCTCCGCCGTCTCCGGGGCTCAGCGCGCCGAAGCGATCGAGCCAGCCCGCGGCGACCTCGTCGAGCGGGAGCTGACCTGAGGAGTTGAAGCGGTTGAGGCCTCTGTTCCACTTGATTCCAAATCGGCGGCCCTTGTCGAGCACCCAGGTGTAGTTGCCGCTGACGTTGTGGCGGTTGTAGCCGAGCGGCTTGAGGAACGGCCCGTCTGTCTGGGCACCCTCGTAGGCGAATAGGGCGTCGGTGCGAGAGACATCGGGGCTCCAGGCGAGCATCCCACGGAGGGAGCCGAAGTTGCCGCCCTGCGGACCGGTTCAAGCCCCGCCCGCTGGGTCGCGGCGCCGGCGTCTGAGCCCTGCTGAGCGGGCAATGTTGCCGCTACAGCTAGCATGGCCGGCAGTTGGGGACTGACGCGCATTCGGCTTGATCGCGTAGCACGGTTGGCCCACTCGTGCTACGCGAGCCCAGAGATAGTAGCACAAACGGACGATTCGTATGCGAGGAGGGTTGTCCTCTCGATTTAAGTACGCAATTTGTTGGCGATTCAGATTGCCGCTTCTCGGCTAGACAACACGGATTTCGGGCAAAGGCGCAAAGTACGCAAAGAAGCGCAGAGAAGACCCGAGCCTGCGCGAACGTCTGAACCCCGGAGCCGCGCGCGTCAGGGGCTGTGAAAAAATGTCGGGGATCCAATTCCGGCAAGACGGGCTTGGCATGCCAAGCCCCTACGTCGTTGAAAACAAACGATCGTCCGTAGGGGCGAGGCATGCCTCGACCGTCTTTCGCGCTCAACGGGCGATTTTTTCACAGCCCCTCAGCAAGCGGTTGCCGGAAGTTGCGAAAACCGCTCCCTCACGGTCGCGGCTCCGGGCGCGCCGCGTTCTCGTCGGTTTGAGGTCGCGGACTTGGCTAGCGGCCCGGACTCGGGCGTGCAAAGCTCGATTCGACATGCAAGAATGCACCCATGGCAGTCCAACTGACCCGACGCGCCTTTTTCGCAGCCGCGGCCCTGGCAGCTTCCTCGGCTTCAGCCGCCGGCCGCGGATTCACGATCGCCTTCACCCCAGGCAGCATTGGCATCAAAGCCGGCCAGGATCGCGCAATCGACCTGGCGCACGGATACGGGTTCGAGTCGGTGCAGCCATTCGGAGCCGACCTCGAGAAACTCTCCAAATCTCAGCTCGACGATCTTGTCGCCGGATTGAAAGGGAAGAGCCTACAGTGGGCCGCCGCAAGTTCGCCGGTGAACTTTCGCGAAGACGATCAGACCTTCAACGAAGGAGTCAAGACGCTGCGGCGCCACGCCAAAGTCCTCGAGCAGGCGAAGGTCACCCGCATGGGCACATGGGTCCCCCCTTCAAACGATGAGCTGACCTACAACCAAAACCTGCGCCGCACCGCCAAACGCCTTCGCGAAATGGCCGCCATCTGCGGGGACCACGGCATGCGGCTGGGACTCGAGTACATCGGCACCGATACCCTGTTGCTTCGCGGGAGATATCCGTTCATCCACACGATGGCCGAAACCAAAGAGCTGATCGCCGCAACCGGCATGACCAACATCGGCTTCGTAATGGATAGCTGGCACTGGTGGACGGCCGGGGACAGCGTCGACGACATCCTCAGCTTGACCAATGCCGACGTCGTTTCCTGCGACGTCAACGACGCCCCGACAGGCCGCACCATGATCGAGCAGATGGACAACCAACGCGAGTTACCGGCGGCGACGGGCGTGATCCCGATCAAGGACTTTCTCGACGCTCTGGTGAAAATCGGCTACGACGGCCCTGTACGCGCCGAGCCATTCAACAAGACGCTCAATGAGATGAACGACGAAGAAGCGTCGGCCAAGACGGTCGAATCCATCAAGAAGGCCTTCGCGCTCATCGGGTAGACCGCCTTGGGCCCGTTCATCATCCTCGGCTGCGGCTACACTGGCCGCCGAGTCGCACGCCGCTTATTGGACGCCGGGTTTCGCGTCGCGGCTACCGCGCGCTCCCTCGAGCCTCTGCGGGAATTAATAGAGCTAGGTCTTCAAGCGCACAAGTTTGACGCCGGAAATCCCGAGAGCCTGGCAAGCGTCGTTTCCGACGGCTCAAGCGTCCTCCATTCGATCCCAACGCTAGTGGGCGACGACGGTCCCTACGAAGCCACCGCCGATATCGTCAGCGTTCTCGGCGACAGACCACGACGGTTCGTGTACCTGTCGACGACCGGCGTATACGGACCGACCTCAATCGTCAACGAAACTACTCCGATCAACCCGCGGACTCAACGAACACGCCTCCGCGCCGCCGCCGAGCAAGCCGTCGCCTCAGGCCCATGGGAATCGCTAATCCTCCGGCCGGCGGCCATCTACGGTCCAGGCCGAGGAGTCCAAGTCGCTCTTCCGGCCGGCAAGTATCGACTTCTGGGGGACGGCTCGAACTACGTCTCGAGGATCCATGTCGACGACCTCGCGGCGATCACCGCGGCGGCGCTGATGTCCGACCTCACCGGCGCCTACCCGGTGGCTGACGACCACGCATGTACTTCCGTCGAGATCGCGGAGTGGGTCGGAAGACTCCTTGACGCGCCGGTGATCACGGGTGAAGCGCCCGAAACTTTGAGCGAAACCCGCCGCCCAGGTCGCCAAGTCGACGGCCGCCAAGTCGACGGCCGCGCGATCCGTAGACTGCTCAATGTCACGCTCGAGTACCCCTCCTACCACTCGGGCATCCCCGCATCGCTTGCCTGAAATGTTAGATTGAGGTCGGAGGAATGGCCGAGCGGTTGAAGGCGGCGGTCTTGAAAACCGTTGGGGTCTAACGGCTCCCGGGGGTTCGAATCCCTCTTCCTCCGCCAACCGCCTTTCTACCCTTCCAAGACCGCATATCCGATTCCCGACTCGCCGAATCCGTTGCCGTTGTAAAACATGCGCTTCTTCCCGCCATGGTCGATCACATGGGGGTATTCAATCATTTCGCTGTCCCACCCCTCCGGGGACACGTCGAGCCCTACCTCGTCATCCATCCGCTTGAACTCGATTCCATCGCCCGATTCGGCGTATCCGATCCGGTAGCTCTCTCCGCGGTAGGAGTACCACATGCGATAGACCCCCTTCTCGAGAATGACGCTGGGGCGGGAGATCGCATATTCGTTCTTGTTCTTGAAATCGATTGAGACGGTTCCATCGCGCTTCCAATCGATGCCGTCCGAGGACGAGGCAGACCGGAGATGGTAGTAGTGGCGCGGCGAGTCTCCGGAAACATCCCATTTCAGGCATGACAGGTACCACATGCGCCACAGGTCATTCTCCTTGAGCGTGTAACACGCGCCGATGAAAATCGGATCGGCCGGCGTGCGATCCAGAATCGGGCCCTCAAAACACTTGCGATACGTTTTCCCGCCATCGTCGCTGACCGCCATTCCCAGGGCGTTTCGAAACGGGACCGTAACAGTCCGATTCCAACCCACGTAGTAGAAATACTTCCTGGCGCCGTCTTCAACAATGCTCGATGGCATCACTCCCGAATCATCAAACGTCCCGGCGGGGCCGGGGGAGATGACCGGCTCGGGATGGACGTACAGCAGCTTTGCGGGCTCGTTGATGTCGATCTCGAAGTAAGACGTGTGGGAGCGGTTGTCGCGATCTCGCGCGGCGTACCAGACTCGGTATCGATCGCCGCCGATCCGGTCCGCGGTGGGGAGCGCGGCGTGGCTGGCCAGCCAGGGAAAACTGTAGTCGGACGGATCAAGAATACGGCCCATCTTCCGCCAGCCTTGCTTCACTGGGGAGCATCCTCCCCGAACCCGTAGGTGCGGCGGATGATCGCGCGGGGACGGCCTTTCGCCTGAATATAGAGCTTGCTCACGTAGAGCCCGATCAGCCCGTTGGCGCTCAGGATCAGTCCTCCCATGAGCCAGATCGACGCCATGGTGGAGACCCAGCCTTCCAAGTATTCCTGAAAGAAGATCACGCTGATGACCAAATGAATCACGTAAAGAAGGGCCGCGAAAAATATGGTAATTCCCAGAAGGCTTGTGAAGATCAGCGACTTTTCGGAGAACGAAATGATGGCATCGAGCGCCTGTCTGAACTTCCGTCCCGGTGTGTAGGTGGTCGACCCCTTGTCCGCCTTGACGACCGGAATTCCCTTTTGCCGAAATCCGGCCAGTTGAAGAAGGCCTCCCAAGTAAAGATGCTCCTCGGAGAAGCGCACAAGGTTCTTCACATACCGCCGGTTCATGATCCGGGCGATTAGGATATCAGCGGGAACGGCCACGTCGGAAAGCAGGTTGATCAGCAGGAAGAACAGTCGGCCTGAAGCCCGCTCGAAAAACCCGCCCTTGCGGTTTTTCATGACCCCGTAGACGACATCGAGGTCGGGCTGCGCGGCCATTTCATCATAGAACCGCTTCAGCAAGGCGGGGTCTTCCTCAAGGTCCACATCAATGAGAAAGGTGTAATCGCCGGTCACGTGCTCGAGGCCCATCATGATGGCCTGATGGTGGCCGAAGTTCCGCGATAACTCGATCAACCGGACCTTGTTGTCTTGTTCGGCCAGTTCGAGCACTCGTTCACTGGCATCGTCGGGGGAGCCGTCGTCCACGAAAACGAATTCATATTCGAGCCCCGTAGCGCGGATCGCCTGCATGATTCGGCGATAGAAATCATGAATGTAGGGCTCGGAATAAAACAGTGTCGTGACGACTGAAACCGTGGGCATTGAGATTTAAGTCTAGGATGTTTAGACGGAAAATCTGTTATCGGGTCGCTGATCGAACTATTTGTGCGTATAACCTAAGAAATCGCGTCGAAACCAGGAAGGCGGCGCCCTGACAAGATCAGGGCCACGTCGTCCGTCGCATGAAATTCAAGCTTTTCCAACTCACTGCCACTGCCGCCATTTTTGCCGTCATTTTCCGACAGCTCGAGCTCTCGCCGGTGATCGCGGACTTGGCGTCGCTCTCGTGGTCCGCGGTCGGCATGGCCGTCTCGCTTGCCGTCGTCCAGAACCTAGTACTGTCGTGGCGCTGGATGTGGATCCTTCGGTCGCTCGAGCTCGGAGCCTCGTTCCGCAACGCCTGTTCGATGCTGCACGTGGGACTCTTCTTTGGCCAGGCGCTGCCTTCGTCGCTTGGCGGAGATGCGATGCGCGTTTGGCTCGTCCGCGACAAAGGCGACTGGCGGGGCGGGGCTTATCGGCCTTCTGATCCTGATGGCGGCGGCGCGGCCATGGTCGCTAGCGGGGCTCGGCCCGGAGATGGGCGGCGCGCTCCTAGCAGCCTTCGCGGCCGCCTGCATCGCCGTCGCGGGCTTTTTCCTTCTCGATAGGATCTTGGGGTTGCTGGGCCCTATCGGCAAGATTCGCGGGCTTGATGAGCTGCAGCGGCTGAGCCGGGGCGCGACCCGAGTTGTGCCGTCGAAGTTGATGTTCGCGAAGGTCGTCGGGTCGTCCGTCGTGGGCGCGGCGCTCGCGCCGTTGATCGTTTACATCCTAGGACTGGGCGCCTGGGCGGGCGTTTCGCTCTGGGACTGCTTCGCTGTGGTTCCCGCCGTCGGGTTGACGATGATGTTGCCGATCTCCTTCGGTGGTTGGGGAGTACGGGAGGGCGTCATGGTCGCGCTGCTGTCTGCTCTTGGCGTCGTTCCAGAAAAGGCGCTGGCGTTGTCTCCGGCGCAGGGCTTGATTCTTCTGTTTGCGAGCCTGCCGGGCGGCTTGCTATGGCTGAGCTATCGCCGAGATCGCGGGCTAGCCGGACGTCCACATGCCGAGGATCTTGTTCCAACGAAACCTAGCCACCGCCAGCTTTGACCTGAGCTCTCGGCGACCGGGTAATCGTATCAGCGACTGATAAAGCGTGCGTTCGCGCCAGTCCGGGGGCAACCGAACGAAGAGCATCGGTGGCAATCGTGCCAGGTCCTTCACACGATGCAACTGAAGACAAGCGCGAGAGTCGACAGCGACATCGACGCCCAGGAAGGGCGAATCCCCCCAATTGGAACGGTCGCGGGAGTAGATCGGCGCGAAGATCTTCGTGGACCCGACGGCCGGAACATCAACCTCGACCGTGCGGCAGAAGTCCTTGTATGAACCAACCTCGTAACGTGTGGAGAAGGTGACAGATTCTTGGGCGCAGCCCTCACCGCCGATCGCTACGACAAGGTATCCCACTGCGTGCCGGTTCGTGGAAGCAGTGGGAATCGGCGTCAGGAGGCCGGCTGGAGCCAGGCGAAGCAGACCTTGCCCCTTCGATCAGCGTCTCTTCGCTCGCCAGCGCCTGTAGCTCAGCCGACTCGTAGCGTTCGAAGACCCGTTCTACCTCAGCGCGTTGGTAAGCGCGCGCGAACATCAGCGGCACAACGAATGCAGCGAAGACGACGACTCCCGCCGCTCCGATCTGGGGCGCTGCCCGCCGAGACCATTCCGCCGCGCGTTCGCGCGATAGCTGCCAGCCCTCCGCGGCCAAGCCGCCTAGCGCCCTCCAGGCCAAGACTGCTGATCCCTGGATCGTGAATCCTAGCAGCCACATCGGTACAAACTCAAGGTGGAAGTAATGCCGGAGATCGAACTGAAGCGACGGGTAGCCCGTGAAGTAGAGGAGCGCTAGAAACAAGAACAGAGCCTGGCGCTTCGAAAAAGTGAACAACACCAGGACCACGAAGCCGAAGACCGCCGGCATCGGGACGAAATGCAGTACCGCGGCATAGGCCCGCACCAAGGTGTCCGCCGGGTAGTGGGCATAGCGATCAAACAGCACTTGCATGCCGAATTGCTCGTACGACTCGGTGTACATTTCGACCTGCTCGGTAATTCCGAGCCCGAAATAGGCGTGCGATTTGATTTGGAAATCAACCCAAGAGTCGCTGAAGACGTGCTCCCAATCGTAAATGGCGGACCGCAGTCCAAGTCCCTCTGTGATGCGATTGCTGAATCCGAGAAGCGTCACGTGCGACGTGCCGTGCCGGCGCGCCTCTTGCGACCAGATCGGACGGTACACCGCGGCCGTCAAAACCGCGAACAGCGCTATCGCAAGCAGCTTCGTCCTCAGGTTGTCCCTCAAGCGGCCCGGTAGAAACAAGGCGATCGTCATGGCGATGGGAGGAGCGACGATGAGCAGGTCGGGGCGAAATCCAAGTCCCACGCCGACCACGAGTCCAGCAGCAGCAGCCAGAGCCAGTATGCGGCGGGTTGAAAAGGATGATCCCCGGACCAGTAGCCCCATCAACAAGATGCTCGCCAGGATGAAGGGAGCCTTTGCGAAATCGCGAAGGTAGGGCGCCATCGGCAAATGGTATGGGAAGAACGTCAGACGGATCTTCCCCCCAGCGGAAGGCTCGTTTGACGGGCTAACTGCTTGGCTTGCTTGGCTTTAACACGTTTGGGGGCGCTTTTAGTGTACCCATGTATTATGCTATTGTATCGTTTATTCATTGTGTTGTTTGTGATATAATATACCCATGTATGTTGAGTCCGTCCCCAATCGCAACTCGCCGCCCGCCGTCTTGCTGCGCGAATCCTTCCGCCAAAACGGCAGAGTCAAAAAACGCACCCTCGCCAACCTCTCCTGCTGGCGCCCCGTCCGCGTCGAGGCCCTCCGGCGCGCCCTCCGCGGCGAGTTCGATCAGCTTCCCGCCACTCCCGTCTGCGGCCCCGTCTTTGGCCTGCTCTTCGCGCTCAAGCAACTCGCCGATGAGCTGGGCCTGACCGCCGCGCTGGGTCGAACGCGGGCCGCCAAACTCGCCTTGTTCCTGGTGCTGGCGCGCCTGGCCCACCAAGGATCGCGGCTCTCGGCCGTGCGCTGGGCCGCCGATCAGGCCGTCGCAGAAGTGCTGGGTCTGGGCGCCTTCGACGAAGACGACCTCTACGCCGCCCTCGATGATCTGAGCGCCCGCCAAGTGAAGATCGAGCAAGCGCTATACCGCCACTACCTCGAGCGCCGCGGAGCCCCGCCCAGCTTGCTGCTCTACGACGTCACCAGCTCGTACTTCGAAGGCCTGCACAACGCGTTGGGCGAGTACGGCTACAATCGCGACGGCAAGCGCGGCAAGAAGCAAATTGTGATCGGACTGCTGGCCGATGACCAGGGCGAGCCGCTGGCGGTGCGGGTGTTTGCCGGCAACCGCAACGATCCGACGACCGTGCCGGATCAGATCCGCATCGTCAAAGAGCAGTTCGGAGTCGAGGAGTTGGTCTTCGTCGGCGACCGCGGGATGGTCAAGAGCAAGGGCAAGCAGGCGCTGGGGGAGGCCGGGCTGCGCTACATCACGGCGCTGACCGATCCCCAGATTCGGCGGCGCTTGAGCGAAGGGGTGCTGCAACTGGAGCTGTTCGCTGAACAAGTCTGCGAGGTCGAAGCCGACGGCGTGCGCTATGTGCTGCGCCTCAACGAGTCCGAAGCCAAACGGCAACGGCAGCGGCTCGAGGACAAGCTGGCCAAGCTGGGAGGCAAGCTCGACCGACGCAACCAGAAAGTCACGGCCTCTTCCCGTTGCGAGCCCGCGGCCGGACTGCGCCAGCTCAAGCCCTGGCTGGCGCGTCACAAGCTGACAGAATTGGTCGAGTTGCGCTTGCAGGGACGTACGCTGGTCGTCGAGCGCCAGCAGGCGGCGATCGAGCAGGCGCTGGAGTTGGCGGGCTGTTACGTGGTCGTGACCGATGTCGCCTCCGAGCGCATGAGCGGCCAAAGAGTGCACGACCATTACGTGAGCCTGCAGCGGGTGGAGCGCGACTTTCGGCAGCTGAAGACGGGCTTGCTCGAGGTGCGGCCGATCTTCGTGCGCAAAGAAAGCCGCACCCGAGGACATGTGTTGTGCAGCATGCTGGCGTTGAAGCTGAGCCGCGAATTGGAACGGCGGATACAAGCGGCGTTTGGCACGACCGACGACGACCCGCACGCGATCACCTTGCCGGACGCGCTGGCGGCGTTGGGGCGACTGTGTCTATTGGAATATCGAGTGGATGAGCAGACCAGCGTCACACGGCTGCCGATTCCCGACGCCCGCCAAACAGAAATCCTCAATGCGTTGGGGGTTTCGCTGCCGCACAAGTAACCTGTAGACAGACGCCGATCGCCCGATCCATCCCATAACCGACGCGAATTCAGGAAGTTGGCGGCGAAACTCTGCTCGCTGGCGGGGGGAAGATCCGTCAGAGCGGCTGGGATCGCCAGCAGCGGGCTCATCCCCAGACGAAAGATCCCGTAGGTCACCGCTGAGACCAACCCGCACATCAGGCCCAATAGGGGCCGGAGCGTGCTCCAGGAGATCTCTCCCGACAGCCTCCAAGCCCACTCGACTGTCTTGAACAGGTAGAGCTGCGATACCGCGATAAAATTCGGAGGCAACTTCTCGATTTCGGCGGGTAATTCATCGCAGCTGAAAGAGTCTGATTCTCGCCGCAGAAATCGTTGCAGTGCGGAGCCCTCGCTCGGCCGGACCGAATACCAGCCTTGGCCGCAGGCCGACATCACAACCGGGGCGTAATGCCTCTGATAGAAAGTCTCGAGCTCCCAGCTCGTGGCGTACGGATTGCGCTCGTCGACCACCACGACAACGGCCAAAAGGACGAGCGCCGTCACGGCGGCGACGTCAATCGCGCAACGAGGCCACTTCTGTTGGCGCTCTCGAAACACCCGGCCTAGCGACTCCCTCCGCAACGACTTGTCAGAATCGCCGAATCGTCTCGATAATTCGGGCTTGTTCATCCCGCATCAGCTGGGTGTAGAACGGCAACCTGACCAACCTCTCGCTAACGTCTTCCGTAACCGCACAGTCGCCGCTCCGGGGCCCAAAGCCCGCGCCCATGGCCGACTGGTGGAGAGCAACGTAGTGAAAGAGACTCGATATACGGGCATCCGCCAAATGCTTGATAAACGCCGTCCGCGACTCCGGGTCGGGCATAAGCAGATAGAACATCTGGAACGCTTGTCCACAGTGTTCCGGCACGGTGGGCAGAGTGACTCCACGTTGCCGGCTCCACTCAGCGAGATGGGTGCGATAGTACTCCCAAACCGATTGTCTTCGCCGCTGTACCTCCTCACGCTGCTCGAGCTGGGCAAATAGATACGCCGCTAGGATCTCCGACGGCACGTAACTCGATCCCAGATCCACCCAGGAGTACTTGTCTACTTCACCACGCAAGAAACGAGCTCGATCGGTTCCTTTCTCGCGGAGCACCTCGGAGCGGACTCTCAGCTTCGGGTCGTTGACTAACAGCGCGCCCCCTTCTCCACAAGTAAACTTCTTCGTATCGTGAAAACTGAGCGTAGCTAAACGGCCGATGGACCCAAGTGAGCGCCCTTTGTACGAGCCAAACAAGCCATGTGCGTTATCTTCGACCACATCAAGGCCGTGGCGTTCAGCCGATTTCATAATCACGTCCATTTCGCAGGCGACCCCGGCGTAGTGAACTGGGATGATCGCACGCGTCCGGGACGTTATCCGTTCCTGAAGCAATCGCTCGTCCATGTTCAGTGTGTCTGGACGGACATCAATAAACAGCGGCCTGGCCCCGCGCAGGACGAATGCGTTGACGGTTGAGACGAACGTGAACGACGGTACGATGACCTCATCTCCGGGGCCGATGTCGAGCAACAACGCCGCCATCTCGAGCGCGTGAGTGCACGATGTCGTCAGAAGGACCGATTCGACTCCCAGGGCATGGCCAAGCAACTCTTCACATCGTTTTGAGAACCGTCCGCCGCCCGAAAGGGCCAAGGAGTCGATCACCTCTCTGATATAGGTGAATTCGTGGCCCGTCACATAGGGCCGGTTGAACGGCACCCGCGATTCCAGCCCCTGTTTGACTGCCGTCGGACTAGTCGCAGTTCTATTTCGTCGCTGTGGCGGTCGATCTTACGCGCGCGTTGAGGCAAGTACACCCCCCGCTCCTCGGTGTCGTGCATTACGATCACCCCCGCGCCAATTAGAGTTTGTGGGCCAACGGCGATGGAGTTCCGCAGTGTTGCGTTAACGCCAATAAAGCTATACTCGCCAATGTCGCAGTTTCCCGAGACCACCACGTGCGATGTGATGAAACAGTGGTCGCCGATGACTGAGTCATGGCCGATGTGGTTCCCGCTCCATAGTGTTACGTTGCGGCCTATCTTGACGAACGGTTGTATGGTGTTGTCTTCAAGAATCAGACAGTTCTCACCGGGCGGCTGATCGGACAAGTAGGAGCAGTGGCTGCTAACGTAGCTGACAGGCTCATAGCCCCGGGCTTTGACTTGGCCGACTTTCCGCGCCCTCAGGCGGTTCATTTGTGAATAGCTGAGAGCCACGAACATACGATGCTCGCCGGCGGGGAATCTCGCGGGAACGTCCTCGAAGTCGAGCACCGGCAGATCCATTAGGCGATCTTGCGTTCTATAGTCGCGGTCTACCGCGAAGGCTACGACTTCATGCTCGCTGTCGCGGGTGAAGTAGTGCTACGCGATCAGAGTATCGCCTCTTGCAATGGTCGAATAGACGGCACGGATCGGCGTAATAGAGGTCGTCTCGGCGACGCTCGACGTCTGAGTACGTGCTCAAGACATTGAAGGCGAAGCCCCGGCGGCTTAACCGCGCGAGGCGTTCAATCGTGTCGAGCATGTAGAGTTCCCAGCTATCCGCCGCGCATTCCAATTTGACGTTGAAGATGCCGCTCGCTACGGAATAGTCGGCCGGTTCTAGGCTCGTTTCATTGCATGTGAAGCCGTGCGATGGTCCGCTAGGATGAAGCTCTTCGGCTCGGCCGACCATTGCTCGCGAAACGTCAAAGCCCCGATAGCTGCAATCGTAGCCGCCTCGTTGGAGGTAGTCGTAAAGGGCCCCATATCCGCACCCATAGTCGTTTAGACTGAACGACGGTTCCCCTTGATGGATCTTAAGGAGCTGCGAAAAGCGCACCTCCCGCGACTCCAAGGAGTTCCAGTCGACGCCCGAGGCGCTTGCCCCATGCCGCGCAAGCCGGCCCGAATAATACTGAACCACGCTTTCTAGGATTGCGTTTCGGGTCATGTCGCTTCGCTCAGGGCCATTGTTAGAAGCTCTTCATGAACTGAGCGGCGCGCGGGCCTTCACAAAAGATGAGGTCGAGGACGCTCACTCGATCAATAAACGGCGGATAAAGCTGAAAGTACGGCCGGTAACCCTCGTAGTTCATCCAAGAGACGCCGATTCCCGCTTCGACAAAACGTTCTTCGTCGAGGTAACCCCGAGCGGCGGGCCCAGAGACGTACGCGTTCGCAGCGGCTCCTAGGCAGAGCTGCAAGAGACGATCGGTGGCATCCGGCGCCGGCTCGGACTCGATTAGGCGGGTGATCGGCGTCTCGATGCGTAGCACCTTACAGATCGCCTGCAGGAAGCGATGGTTCACGCGACTCAGGTTCTCCTCTTTGCAGCCCAAATAAAGGTTCTCGAAGCTAGATCGATAATGCTCAAAATAAGGCGCCTGTGCATACCACTGACAAATAGACCGCCAATGCGCCGACGCCCATCCGGCGTCCTGGATTGTGGTGTCGCATATGCGTTGCTCGAACTTGCCCTTGACGTTTACCGGGATGGTAAGCCAAACCGCCCCGTCGACAACTTTGATTCTGTTTCGATTGCGCCAGTCGCGGCGCGTATACTGGACCGTGTCGAGTAGGATGAGCTCGTCAACCGAGTTGATTAGGTCAAAGTATCCCTTCCACGGTATGTAGTTCGACTGGACGATAGCGACTTTTTTGTTCACAGCTTTCGAGCGGCTACATTCACCAGCTGAGGCCTTGAATCAGGGTTGGCCGCGCGGCGACGCCGGCCCTGTTTCACGTTTATGGCCCCCTATTCTAGGGGAATGCTCATTATTTATTTAATTCGGTCGAATAAAATCAGCCCCGAGAGGAGGAAAATGCGGGTCGATCGGACCAGCTGAAGCTGACGTCCGGGCCGGCGCCCCGCGGACCTGAGCTATTGTGGACGTGTTGACCGTCGTCAGCGCAGTCTTCCCAAATCCACGGGTGCAGCCCTCGAATCTCCTCAATGCCGGCTTCCGTTGAGCTCTCCGTCATCGTCGTTTTTCACAATATGCGGCGCGAAGCGCCCCGCACTCTATACTCCATGAGCTCGCACTACCAGCGCGGAGCGGCTATCCGCGAGTGGGAGGTCATCGCCATCGACCACGGTTCTGATGATCCGCTCGACGAACAGGAGGTCCGCGCGTTGGGTCCGAGATTCAGCTATCTCAAGCACGACGCTAACGGCCTCCTCTCCGCTTGCCGCCATTAATTCGGCCGTTGGGAAAGCCAGGGGACGCTACGTCGCGATCGCAATCGACGGCGCTCGCATCATCACGCCCGGAGTGATCGACTACTCCCTGAGAGCGTTCGGCGCCTTCGACGATCCAGTAGTTTGCACGCTCGGATGGCACCTGGGGCCGGAGCTGCAAAACGCCTCGATTGCGAACGGGTACAGCCGCGAGGTTGAAGACCGCCTCTTGGACTCTGTCGATTGGCGGCGGAACGGTTATGCGCTGTTCGAGATCTCTTCCCTAAGCGATTCATGTTCCGAGGGGTGGTTCGGGTCTTTCGCCGAAAGCAATTTCGTTTCGATGTCGCACGGCTCGTTCGAGCAACTCGGCGGTTTCGACGAGCGCTTCATGGCGCCGGGCGGGGGGCTCGGAAACTTGGACTTTTTGGATCGGGCCTGCGCGGTCTCCGGATCAAGTTGTCGTCCTCCTAGGAGAGGGCACGTTCCACCAGATTCACGGCGGAGTCGCCTCGAACGCGCCAATGGCGGAGCACCCCTGGGACTCATTTCACGACGAGTACGTTCGTCTGCGCGGCAGACCTTACTCGCGGCCCGTGTTGCGGCCGCACTATCTTGGGCGTCTGCCGGCCGCCGCCCGCAAGTTAGTAGGCGCCGGCTAGGGATGACGCCGCATCCGAGAGTGTTGTACGTTTCCGACACGCCCGACACCCGCAGCCACATCTACAGGGTCCGCCACCAGGTGAGCGCTCTGAAAGCCGCCGGAGTCGATGCCTGGTGGCTATCGCTGGACGAAGCGGCCGCCCGGGGGCCGGAAGGTGCGGACGTCGTCATCTTCTTCAGGCAGGCGTGGGATGAGAGAGTGAGCCGGCTGCACGCCGTCTGTCGGGATCGCGGCGTCCCGATTGGCTTCGATATCGACGATCTGATCTTCGACCGCCAAGTGATGACGGAGGAGAACTTCGACTATCTACGCGGGATGGACGAGGGTTGGCGCCGTGACTGGCTTAGCCATACCGTCGACGGGAGCCGGGTGACGTTGACCCAGTCGGACTTCGCGACGGTGTCGACGCAGCCCCTCGCCGAGCGCGCCGAAGCCCTCGGGACGCGCTCGTTCGTCGTGCCGAACGGGATGGACGCAGGCATGATCTCGAGGAGCGAGGAGATCTTGCGCTCCCCGTCGAAGCCCTCAGCGAATGACGGACGACTACGCATCGGGTATGCCAGCGGCACTCCAACCCACCAGAAGGACTTCGCGGTGCTCGCTGGGCTGATCGCGGCGCTGCTCGATCAACTGCCGTCGGTAATGTTAACCGTGGTTGGCCATTTGGACTTGGACGAATTCCCCGAGCTCACGGGCAAGCGAGACCGCATCGAGACTCGACCACTAGTCCCGCACCGCGAATTGCTCAACGAGTACGCCCGGCTTGACGTCAACCTTGCGCCTCTCGAATGCGGTAATCCTTTCTGTGAGGGCAAGAGTGAGTTGAAGTATTTTGAAGCGGCGCTGGTCAAGGTCCCGACCGTAGCGGCCGCGACGAGACCGTACCGGGCAGCGATCACCGACGGGCGGACCGGCTATTGCGCCCGCGGCTCCGAAGAATGGGGAGATTGCCGTAAGGCGCTTATCCGCGACCCGGAGCTTCGCAGCCGGCTGGGCGAAACGGCTCGAGCGGACGCTATCTCGCGTTTTGGACCCGAGGCCCGGGCGGCGGCGGCGGCGCGGGCCTTTCGGGCTGTGACCTAGGTTCGCGGAACCCGCTCCCTTACGGTCGCGGCTCTGACGCGCTTGGAGCAAAGGCTAATCACGGCCTTCAGAGCCGCGACCCAAGGGAGCGGGTTCCGCGAACAGACTCGCAACTTAACCTTACGCAAACATATTGGGGCGTCATAGGACTCGTTCGCTAAACCAAGCCGAATCCGCCCGGAGGAGAAAGTATGGGAAGTCTCCCAAGACGAACACAACCGCCGCCGCAACCGCCAGCGATCGGCCAATCCACTCCGACACGTGAGCGACCAGGGAATGGCACACCAGGCCCAACAGCGGCGCCAGAACGGGGAATAGATACCGGCCCTGAACGGCTATCTCTTCTCGACCCGTAGCCAGGCATTTCGGGTAGTTCACCAGCCAAAGCAACACCAAGGCATAAGCGGTGAACAGGAACAGCGCATGAAGATCTTTCTCGCGCGATTGTCCTGCTACGCAGCTACTGACGAATAAGACGCCGGCAATCGCAAAAACTAATACATAGGGTCCCAGCGCCGGCGTCGACGTCTTCGGCATTTGCAGATGCGCCGCGATCCCAAGGCTGGTTTCGAGCATGCGCCTTACCCAGTACAGGGCGTATGCGAGTGGGCTCTTCAATTGACTCCCTTGTGCGTTGGCCGCTTGGCTGAGCCACTGTTGGGCCAGTCCGCCCGCGTCTTCGCCCGCCAACCGTTGTTTTGATGCGCCGGGCCGTTTGCGTTCTGTTTCAAAGATGTAGTCGCGAACGAAAGCCGGATTCTCCTTGGCGTTCTCGAACCCCACTACCCGCAACAGCGCTGGAGCCAGTTGGCCATGCCGGAGCCAATTTCCGCCCCATAGAGCCAGGTTGAACGCTAGCAGCAGGCCCAAGGCGGCGACGCCCCACCACACGCCAGACCCTTCCGGAGGTCGGACGAAGGAGCGGAGCGCTAACTTGAAGCGGCCTCGCATCGAATAGACCGCGACCACAACCACTAGCGCCGCTAGGGGCAGAATCGTGCTCTTTGTCAAGCAGCCGGCCGCTAGCCACAGCAACAACTTCACCGCCGCCCCCCGCGTGGGACGCAAAGTGTATTGCGAAAGCTGAAACAGGGCGGCGGCGGCGCACAAGTTGGCAAGATTGTCGTAGCTAAGAGACCCCGAAAGGAACGTAAACATGGGAATGTTTGTTAACAGCGCCAAGAACAGGATCCTGACGGGCGTCCTAGTCGAGAAGATGGCTACCCAGCGGTAGGCGTAAAAGACTGTTGCTCACGAAACTGCTACGTTGATCAATCTAAGATAGACAAGCGGGGAAAGGCCGAAGACATTCAAGTGAAGCAGACGGCCGAACAACCAGTAATAGAGTGGTGGGATGTTCGTTACAAGGCCGTAGCGGTAGGTATCTTCGGAATTGTCCGGCAAGAGCAATGATTGGGCGAACACCTCGACTTTGGAAAAGTGGGTTAGCTCATCGGGCGGAATATAGGGTCCGATGGCCAGTGCGAAGAAAACGCCGCGGGCCACGAAGTACAACGACAAAGCCAGGACCAGGACGTTCGCTGGTTCAGTCAACGCGTTGCGCATTCTTAAGAGCCGGGCGCTCACCGCTGCGTGAGCCTCGCGGCCCAGTTGGCAACCGTCCTCAAAGGTTGGGTCAAACTCCAAGACAGAGACCGTTCGAGATCAGCTACCCTGGCGCCAAGGTCCTTGGCTCGCGCCTGTTCCCAAAGTAAGTCCCGCCTTAGCGGCGCCTCCTCTAATTCCCGCCGGGCCGCCTGTTGTTCATGGAGCCGAGACTTAAGGGAGCCCAAGAAACCGCCAAAAGCCCGATCGGCGACGGCAAGCTCTTTCCCGACGGATCGAAAAACATCGCGCAGCTCAGCCTGGTCGACAGGCGGTTGGGAAGCAACACCATACACCTTTCTAACCCAGCTGACCACGTCCTCCCGACCTAGAAGGTCGTGGGCTGAAACATGGTGATGCCGATCGGATCGCGACAGAAATTCGCCGATCTGAGTGTGAAGGGGCGTCGAGTCAATTTCCCACCCGAGATCGAGCTTGGTCGAGACTTCGCGCATCACCCCACGCCAGTCATGGAGTAGGTCTTCGTAGTTCACGAACACCCTGAGAAACGGTTGCGTCGCCGACTCCGCCTCGATAAGGTGCCGGAGCCATAGAAGCAGCGCCTGCCCCGGAGGGATATTGTCCCTCTTTTTCAACGAGGCCGCGACTTCAAGCGGATTCCGAATAACGAAAACAAACTTCGGGGTCGCCGAAATCGCCTTCAGCACAGGGATCCACAGCGGAATCAAGCGGCAAAGCCGGGGATCCTTAACCACGAATCGTCTCGACTCCTCGAAGTCCCGCCGGAGGGGTTGCTCCAGCCGATCGCGAAACTTCGCTGCGGCTGTCGAACAAAACCACTCCTGGGGCGCATTGCACGGGTCATCCCAGCTCAGATCCATGGACTCCAAAGCATCGTCATGGATGTTCACGAGGTCGCAAGACTCCCAGAATCCCTTGGTATTGGCAGGCGTAGGGTCAATGAGATTCCCCCTGGCAGGTCAGCCCCGAGCAAGGCGCAGACGCGCGTGAAAGCCGAGCTTCCGCTCCGATGCACGCCTAGTATGATTAGGGCTTCCTTGTCTCGATGCGCCATGGCGGCGGTCGTCAACCTCGGATCTCACATTCGGGTCGCTCGTTCGAGGGTAGTTTCACTAGTGAAGTCCGCGACCTCAAACCGACCAGGAGTGGCCCCTTCGGAGCCGCGCGCGGAAGCAAGCGGTTGCCCGAGTCCGCGACGACAACAGGGTTGGCGAGCAACCGCTCGCTTCCGCGCGCGGCTCCGAGGGTCGGCGGGCTAGGGGCGCCTGCACTCATTTTAGCTCCGGCGGCCCCAGGCAGAGGTCCATGTTCGCCCGCCGCGTGGGCAATTTCTCGGGATTCGTCTTGAAATCGGCGGCATTTACGAATTAATAGACATCGGTTAGGCGTGTCGGTATCATGTCAGGGGTCGGGCGTTTTCCCGCCGCTCTATGCGCGTCCTCGTCGACCTTGTTCACCCCGCCCATGTCCACTTCTTCCGCAATGCGATCTCAATCTGGAAGAACGCAGGCCACGATGTCCTTGTTACCGCTCGCGACAAAGACCTCGCCTATAGGCTGCTCGATTTATACGGTATTCCCTACGTTGAGATGGGCAAGGCCCGCCACGGAAGAATTGCGATCGCACTCGAATTGATCTACCGTTGCTGGAAGCTCTGGGGCGTCACGTCGCGCTTCCGTCCCGATGTCATGCTCGGAATCGCGGGGCCGGGAATGGCTCACGTGGGCTGGGCAAGGAGTATACCGGCGCTCGTGTTTACCGATACCGAAAACGCGATTCTGTCGAACCGTATCACGTTTCCGTTTGCAACCGCGGTCCATACGCCCGCGTGCTACGAAAACAGAAGTGTCGGGAGCTGAGCACGTTCGCTACCAGGGCTATCACGAACTGGCCTACACGCATCCGCATCGGTTTGAACCGGAGCCCAATGTCTTAGAGGCTTGGGGGCTGCGGCCGGACGAGGTGTTCATTGTGGCCCGCTTCGTTTCATGGCGGGCCCTGCACGACACACACGACCACGGCGTGACCGACGCTGTCGGTTTGGTTCGAAGCTTGGGCAGGTTCGGCAGGGTCTTGATCACCTCCGAAGACCCCTTGCCCGCCGAGCTGGAACCCCTGCGTATCGAAGCCGAGGCCCATAAGATTCACCATCTGTTGTATTTCGCGACATTGTTCATTGGAGAGAGCGCCACCATGGCGAGCGAGAGCGCCACTCTCGGCACTCCGGCCATATTCATCTCGACTTCGACGCGCGGGTACACCAACGAGCAAGGGTCGAAGTATGGATTGGTTCACACCTTCTCCGATCCTGTTCTAGCGCAAGGGCAAGCGCTCGCCAAAGCGGTGGAGATTCTGAGCGATCCGCGGACCGCCGCCACCGCGCGATGCCGGCGTCAAAAGCTGCTCGGCGAGAATATTGACGTCACCGAGTACGTTGTGGAGCTGGCTGAGAGCTACGCGCCTTCAAGGGCTCGCCAGGATCGGGGTTGAGCGACTCAGTGGCAACTCGAATAGAAGACAGTTTGGATCGCGTCCTTGACTGGTCGCGCGGGCGCGATTTCTCGGGCTACAGCAAGTTCGACGTGTTCAACAGCTCGTTCATGCGGATGGTCTCACTTGGGAACCGCCATGTCCGACTATTGATGACCGCCGCCTGGTCGCGCTCGCCGGTCAACTTGCGTCCGCTCGTCGGCGTCACCCAATCCCGCAACCCAAAGGGAATCGGGCTGTTCGCTCTAGCGTACCTGCATCGCTATCAAAGGACCGCGAACCCCAGTGACCTCGAGCCGGCTCGCAATCTACTGGACTGGCTCGATCGAAACGCCTGCACGGGGTTCTCAGGAGTCTGCTGGGGATACGACCACCCCTGGCAGTCCGCGCATTTCTACGCGCCGCGCTATACCCCAAACATCGTCGTCACCGGGAACATTGCCTATGCCTTTCTGGAGGCGTTCGAGGCCACGGGAGAGGAGAAGTATCTCGAGGTCGCCCGCGGCGTCGCCAATTTCCTGCTCGAGGACTTGGAGGCGCCATTCAGCTCTCCCGAAATGCGCAGCATCTCCTATATCCCCGGCAATCGGGCGGGTGTGCTGAACATCAACGGCCTGGCCGCCACGATTTTGAGCTGGGTTTCCAGCCACACCGGCGAAGAGCAGCTCGCGCGCGAGGCCCGGCGCCTGATGGCTTTCCTGGTGGATAAGCAGACCGACTACGGCGCCTGGTACTACGCCTGGCCCGACCAGAGCTCCCACGTCAAGCACGATAACTACCACACCGGCAACGTGCTCGATTGGGTGCTCGAGTACTCTCATCGCTCGGGCGACGATACATTCCTCCCGAATTACCGCAAGGGGCTTGAGTACTATCGCGAGCATCTATTCGCTCCCGATGGGCGCCCCAAGTGGATGAGCCACCGAGACTATCCTGCCGACGCTCACAGCGCCTCGCAGGGGATCGTGACATTCACCAAGGCGGCGCGCTGGCTCGACGACCAATATCTAGCTGACGCGAGGCGGACCGCGCAATGGGCGGTCGATCACATGCAGGCCCCCGACGGGTATTTCGTCTATCAGAAGGGGCGTTATTGGACCAAGAGCTATACCTTCATGCGCTGGTGCAACGCCTGGATGTCGTATGCCCTGAGCCTGCTGAGCTTGGCCCGGAGTCGTTCGGAGGCGAGTCGCTCTCAAGGAGCGATGGCCTAGATGTGCGGCATCGCCGGCGTTGTCGGCCCAGACGCGTCCGTGGCGTTGATCGAACGGATGACCGAAGCGCTGTCGCATCGCGGACCCGACGATATCGGCTACCACCAAGATGGGCAGGTCTTTCTTGGCCAGACGCGACTCAAGATCATTGACCTGGTCACCGGCGATCAACCGATGTCGAACGAGGACGGCACGGTTTGGGTCGTGTTCAACGGCGAGATCTACAACTTCCGGGAGCTGAGGAAAGAGCTCGAACGCGCCGGCCATCGCTTTCACTCGAACAGTGACACGGAGGCGCTTGTCCACGGGTACGAGGAGTACGGAACCGATCTCTTCCGGCGCCTGGACGGTATCTTCGCCTTCGCTCTGTGGGACTCAACCGGGCAACGACTGTTTCTCGTCCGAGACAACTTTGGCGTCAAGCCGCTGCACTATTTTTTCGACGGCCGCAACTTGCGATTCGGCTCCGAGATCAAGGCGGTGCTGCGTGACCCAGGCGTGCCCCGCTGCGTCGATTTTCAAGCACTGCACTACTTCCTGAACCTGCGCTACATCCCAGGCGAGCGCACGCTGATCGAAGGCGTCCGACGCGTGCCCCCGGCGCACTATTTACTCTTCGAACAGGGGCGCGTCCGACTGGAACGCTATTTCGAATTACAGACCGAAACCGACCGGCGGCGCGACCCCAGAGACTACGAAGAGGGCATTCGGCACCATTTGAAAGAGGCCGTGCGCAAGCAGATGGTGAGCGATGTACCGCTCGGCGTCTACCTTTCAGGGGGCCTCGACTCGAGCTCGCTGGTGGCCTTCATGAGCGAGCTATCGAGCAAGCCCGTCGAGACGTTCTGCTTAGGATTCAACGAACCCACCGACAAGCTTGACGACGCCCGCTTGATCGCCGACCACTTCTCGACCCAGCATCACGAGATGACCTTGGAGGCCGAGCCGCTGAAGCGTTTTCCCGAGGTCATCTGGCACGCCGAAGAGCCGAAGGAGAACATCCTACAGGGGTACCTACTCGCCCAGTTCGCCCGACAGCGCGTGAAAGTGGCGCTCGGAGGACTCGGCGGGGACGAGCTATTCGCCGGATACACGAACAATCAGTTCATCTATCCCAGCGAGTCGTTTCATCGGTTGATTCCACGTGGCTTGTCGAGAGGCCTGCTATTGCCTCTGAGCCGCGGCGTTTTCCGCCTGCAGAACGCTACCGGCATGCTGCGGCTCGATGAGTATAGGCGAGGCCTTCAGATGCTAATGGCCCTGGGCGACCCGGCGCGCTACTACCTAATCCTGCGCAATACCTGGGATTACGATCCCGGCGCCTTCGCGAATCTTTACGGGCCGGTGCTGCGGGGGCGCCGGCTCGAGCCTACCCAAGACCGTTTCGACGAATACTTCGAGTCCGGCAATCGCGACGTTCTCGAGAACGCTTTGCTGGCCGAGTTCCACACCAAGATGGTCGACGATTTCCTGCTCAACGAGGACCGCACTTCGATGGCCCATGGTTTGGAGGTCCGCGTCCCGTTTCTCGATCGCGACCTGGTTCAGTTCTCGCTTGGCATCCCTGTCGACCAGAAGATCAGGGGAAATCAAACCAAGCGCATCTTTCGCAAGGCGATGGAGCCCATCTTGCCCGCGCACGCGGTGAACAAGAAGAAATGGGGCTTCAGCTTCAACCCTTATCACCAGTTCAGCAAGGACCTCAAGTTCGTCGCGGAGCGGATCTTGACCCAGGGAACGGGTCGAGGCGCGAGGCTGGCTCAACTATTCGTACTTGCGCCGGATTCTCGACCACCCGCCCCATCCACGTTTGCGTTGGCACTATTTCTTCGTCTGGCTGGCCTTGGGGCTGGAGATCTGGTGCCGCATGTTCATCGACGGCGGCGACGCCGAGCCGGAAATGGAGCTCGAGGCCTACTTCTAGTGAAGTTCGCGACCGCAAACCAACGAGAACGAGCGCGGCCCGGAGCCGCGACGGCCCCTCTGCCGGCGTCAGCGGAGCTAGCTGCCGATGGGGATTCTGAGCAAGCTCCGACTCTACAAGTCGATCGTCGACTACTCGCTCCAGCACAATCTCGACTTTGCTCGCGAGCACTACGACTTCTTTGCTCGTATGACGACGGACTTGGCGTCCCGCGGCGTCGACTTCGACGGCGCAAGGGTTCTCGACGTCGGCTGCGGCAAGGCCAGCTGGCTGACGCTCCTGCTGGCGAGCGTTGGCGCGCAGGCGACCGGAATCGACACCGAGTTTGTAACCGTCAGCCGCGGCCCAGCCAAGTACTTTGGGATTCTTCGCCGGAACGGCCTCGACCGAGCGCTGCGAACGCTGGTGTGGGACTGGACCTTCGGCCGAACATACTATCGCGAGCTCGAACACATCGCCGGCTTTCGGTTGCGCTTCGATCGGCTCGACGTGCGCTCAATGGACATCACCGGCAGCGATTTCGCTGACGACGCCTTCGACCTGATCGTCTCACATGAGGTCTTCGAGCACGTGCCCGATGTCGGGGCCGCCGCGCGCGAGCTTCGCCGAATCATGAAGCCGAGCGGGCTCACCTACATCTACTTTCACAACTACGCAAGCGTTTCAGGGGGTCACCATATCGCTTGGAAATACCCCGACAGCGAGCCCTCCGACAGCGTTCCGCCGTGGGATCATATTCGCGACAATCGCTTCCCCGACATCCCTTCTTGGATCAATCGACATCGAGCTCAGCACTACCGCGAAGCCTTCGAGCCCCACTTCGAGATCCTCGCTTGGACGCCGCTGTCCAAAGAAGGCGAGGCCCTGTTGACGCCCGAGATCCGGGCTGAGTTGTCGGACTACTCGGAAGAGGAGCTACTGACGAAGGGGTTCGCGATCGTGGGCCGGCCCCGGAGGTCGACGTGAGCGGGCCGTACGATCTTCCGCGGTTGCTATTTCGGCCCTCAATACTGCGTCGGCTTCAGTGGGCCTGGGCAGCTGTCGTAGTCCTATTCGTCGTAGCCGCTATCGCCACGCAATGGCGCCATTTGGCGACCTATGACTGGCAACCCTCGGTCTCGTTACTAGCTTTGTCGCTGGGATTCGCTCTCGTAAGAAAGTTTTGGGGCGGCGTTCACTGGGCATTCCTACTGGCCACAATCGCCAAAATTCCTGTGCGAGAACGTTTCTGGGAAAGCGTACAGGTCTATTTTCTGACCAATCTGGCTAGCTACTTCCCGGCGCAAAACGCCCGCCTAAGTCCCGCATTTTCAGTGCCGGCTTGTCGCGCAAGCGTCCCGAACGCACATTTTCTATAGGAGTTTCAGGCCTATTTATGCTATAATAAGCCATGACCACACGGCGCCGCCCCCAACGCTGCCTCTTCGAGCCCCTCTTCCCCGAAGATCCCCTCGATCTCTACGAGCCCTGGATGCGTCACGCCGACCGCCTGCTCGACGACGATCAGCTGCTCGACACCGTCTATGACGCCCTCGGCAGCCGCCATCCTCAATCGCGCCGCACAGGCCGCCCGGCCACTCCCGCCGAGGTCGTCTTGCGCCTGCTCATCCTCAAACACGTGCGCAATTGGAGCTTCGATGTGCTGGAACGCGAAGTGCGCGCCAACGTTGTCTATCGCCACTTCAGCCGCATCGGGTTCGACAAAGTTCCCGACGCCAAGACCCTGGGGCGCATCGCCCGCGCGCTCGGGCCCGAGGTGATCGCGCAGTTGCACGAACGTTTGATCGAGCTGGCGCGCGAAGAGCGTGTGGTGACCGGCCGCAAGTTGCGCATCGATACGACGGTGGTCGAAACCAACGTGCATTACCCGACCGATTCGAGCTTGCTCAACGACGGCCTACGCGTGCTCACGCGGACGATGCGCAAGATCGAAGAGGCCGCCGACCACGCCGGCGAGAGGTTGCGCAACCGCCTGCGCAGCGTGCGCAAGATCGTGATGCAGATTGGCCGCAGTGCGCGCTCCGAGCAAGGCGCCGAAAAACGCCGCACGCTCTATTCCAAGCTGCTCGAGACCGGCGGGCGCGTGGTGGCGCAGGCGCGGCGCTTTGCGGCCGAAGTCGCAAGCGGCGTCAAGCGGTCGGCCGAACCGCTGGGCGATGCGTTGCTCCAAGGCTTGCGGAAACAACTCGAAACCATGCTCGATCGCGTCGAACGAGTGCGGCGGCAGACCAAGCAGCGGGTGTTCGGCGGCGACAAGCATGTGCCGGACAAGCTGCTGAGCGTCTTCGAACCAACGACGGAAGTGATTCGCAAAGGCAAGTCGGGCAAGCCGAACGAGTTTGGCAAGATGCTGAAGGTGCAAGAAGCGGAGAATCAGATCGTTACCTCCTATGACGTGTATGAAGAGCGGCCGGACGACCGCGCGATCTTGCTGCACGCGGTCGCAGAACACGAGCGGCGCTTAGGACGCACGCCGCGCCTGGTGGCGGCGGACGCGGGCTTTTCCTCGGCGGCCAACGAGCAGGCCTTGGAGCGGCGTGGCGTGGAGCGGGTGTCGATTCCGAACTACTCAACGCGCGATCCGGTGCGGCGCGGACGGCAGAAGGAGCGCTGGTTCAAGCGCGGGCAGAAGTGGCGAACCGGTTGCGAAGGGCGCATCTCGGTATTGAAGCGCCGCCACGGACTCGACCGCAGCCGCTATCCGGGCCTGGACGGGATGCGGCGCTGGGTGGGATTGGGGGTGATCGCGGACAACCTGATCAACATCGGGGCCTGCCTGGAGGCGCGGGCGACGGGTTGAAGGAGCGGGGCGAGGCGGCGAAACAGGATCGAAACCGCGATCCGACCGGAACTAAGAAAACGCTTTCCAATCGGGCTTGGCTCGCGATAGCGCTTTTTGCGCCAGAAAGTAGCTACCTGCCGGGCTCTCTTTGGTACATCCCTTGGCGGATGAAGATGAACCGTGAACGAGGCATCTCCGCCGCACACACCTCAATCGGCTCGGTTGTGGAGTCGTTAATCAACGTGATTGTCAATGGTGTGCTTGGAGCGCCGATCGTGATGACGCTCGCTCAGGTCGCGGCCGTGATCGATGTGCGGAATGTTGTTGGGTTCCTGCTTCTCGGCGCCCTTATGGTTCAGCCTCCGCTCCTGCGCGTCCTTTTTCGGCTCATGAAGCGGCTCCTCGGCCGCGATATAGCTGAGCCTCACTTTAGTTACCGCCAGATCTTGGTGGCGCTGGGTGTCTCGTTGCTGGCGGCTCTTAGCGCCGGCGGGAGCATCTTTTTCTTGGTCGCGAGCCTGGGGGCGCCTCTCTCCCCGGATCAATTCTTTTCGCTGACTTGTTCGTTCAGCCTGGCCTGGGTAGTTGGTTTCCTCACGCCGATCGCCCCCGGCGGACTGGGCGTGCGCGAAGGTCTTCTTGTTTGGCTCTTCGGGTCCCAGATGCCGCTCCCCGTGGCGACGGCGGCCGCGCTGGCCACGCGCTTGATCTTCATTTTCGAAGACCTGTTTTGGGCAGGCGTTGCGCTGTTGCTGCCACGGTTGAGGCGAAATCGAGCCTAGCTCTAGAAGAAATCCCAATGCGATGCGGCGCCGGCCGCGAGCGCCCTCCTACGCCGCCGTCTTGTTCGCCAATACAACCGATCGTAGACTTCGCCGCGGCTCCACAACACGTGCATCAACACCGCTAACTTGCGCGTCGCGCCGATCGTTCTTCGACATCGACGCCCCGATGAGCTTCAGCTGGCGCGGATTGGCGACGATGACTTCGTGCCCCAGCCGCTTGAGCAAGCGCGCGATCCAGTTCGATTGCCCGCCGGCTTCGATCACAATGCGCAGCCGGGGCTGGCCCTCGAACTCGCGCACGAACGCCTCGCGGGTCTTCTTGATCGAACGGTCGTCGGAGACCTGGCCGTCGAGCTCGAGCCGGCAGAGCCGGCTGTTGCGGTCACCGAGTTCGTCCGCTACACCCAGGCTCGCCACCAACCGGGGCGGAACGATTTGTTCACGAACCCAAGCGTTGGCCGCAACCGCTTCGACGACCAGACGAACCGCAATGCCGTCATCTCCGATACGCATACATCCCCGCGGGCTGGGACGTGCAGCCGTCAAATCCGTACTTGCTCGACGACTTGGCGAGGGATTTCCAAAAGTCCGACTTCAGCTTCAAAAACCTGATCCGCACGATCATGAAATCGAGCGCCTACCAGCTGTCGTCGAAGTTCGACGCCGAGTGGAAGCCCGAATACGCCGCGTACTACCCGCGCAAGTTCGTGCGAATCCTCTCGGGCCCAGAGCTCCACGACGCGATCGCGGTCGCAACGTCGAAGCCAGGGTCCTATAAGAAGGGCGAGGAAGAGGTCGGCATGGCGATGGATCTCATCGACCCAGCTTATGTGACGACTGAAGTCGCCGAGTTCCTGCGCGCGTTCGGCCAGCAGAGCCGCGACGAAATGCCATCTCGGACCCCGACGTCTGCTTTGCAGGCGATGCTGATGATGAACTCCGAGGTCGTGCTCGATCGCGTGAAGACCGAAGGCAATAGCCGCGTCGAGCAGCTGCTGAGCACGCCCGCTGACGACGACGAGCTCGTCGATCGACTCTATCTCGCGACACTGTCACGCGAGCCAATCCCGGCCGAGTCCGACGTGGCTCTGACAGCTTTGGCAAAAGATCGCGAGCGGGGACTTGAGAACCTGCAGTGGGCGCTGCTGAACAAGCCGGAGTTTCTGTTCAACTACTAATCATGGGCGCGCACGCATCATCTCTTCAGCCCGGTCAGGGGCGGCATAACCATAGCCCACAGCGGGAGCTGTGGGTCTTGCTGCGCGGACGTGAGAAAAGGATCTCGCTATTCGTTTTCTTTTCCCACAGCTTGCGCAGTGGGCTACGATTATGTCGCTCCTGACCGGGCTGAAGACGCTAACATTTCACGCCCGCCGGAGGCGCCTCAGATGAAGACCGTCCGCGACATCCTTCCGACTCGACGAGACGCCGTCAAGTACGGCCCGCTCAGCCTGCTCGGCGCCCTCGCCGAGTCGGCTCTCTGGCCGCCGCGCCTGCGTGCGGCCGGCCGCACGCAGGCGCGGCGGCACGGCCCGCAACTGCATCGTCGTCGAGGCCGCCGGCGCCATCTCGCATGTCGACACGTTTGACTTCAAAGAAGACGAAGGCACCCAGGCCGACTTTGACGTCCGGCAAGTTCGCAACGGCTTCTACCTCCCCTACCGTCTCTTCCCCGAGCTGTCGTTGGAAATGGACAAAGTCTCGGTCGTGCGCACTTTCAAGAGCCACGAGGTCGTGCATTTCCGGGGCGAGTACTACACCCGCGCCGGACGTCCGCTCAACCCCGCGCAAGCGTCCGAGATTCCGCCCGTGGGCTCGGTCGTCGCCTACGAGCTCGAATCCCAGCGCCGCGAGTCCGACACCTTCCCGACCTACGTGAGCTGCAACCTCAAGAACGTCGCTCTACCGAGCGGCTTTCTGCACCCGCGCTTCTCAGGCCTCGACATCAACGCCAAGGCCGGCGCCGGAAGCGTCGCCGCCAAAGGCGACGCCCTTACGCTGCTCGAAGAACGTTTCCGGCTGTTGAACGACCTCGAAAAAGCAGTTGCCGACGACCGTGGAAAGCGCGGACGCGAACCCAACGCGTTCGGCACGTTCCAGCAAGACGCCTACCGCATCCTTGGCGACCCTCGCTGGCCCGACGCCCTCAGTCCCCCTGAGGAAGACAAGAAGCGCTACGGAGAAAATGAAGTCGGTCTGGGTTGCCTGCTCGCCCGCAACCTGATCTTCAAAGACGCCGGCACTCGCTACGTCCACATCAAGCACTCCGGGTGGGATCACCACAAGTACATCTGGGACCACTCGAAAACCTCCAACCACTACATCCACTGCAACGACATCGACCGCGCCGTGGCGAGCCTCATTCGCGACCTGGCGGCCACGCCGTCGAAGCACAACCCCGGCAGGACGATGCTCGACGAGACGATGGTCGTCGTGCCGACAGAGTTCGGCCGCATCCCCGGCAAGTTGAATCTGGTTCAAGGTCGCCACCACTTTAACCAGACCTACATCGGTCTTTTTGCGGGCGGCGGCGTCAAGGGCGGCCGCATCATCGGTCAAACCGACTCCCGCGGCGAACAACCCGTCGAGACGGGCTGGAAATATCGCCGGCAGCCCAAGACCGAGAACATCTACGCCTCGGTCTTCTCGGCGCTGGGAATCGACTGGCGGACCGAGATCCTCGATACGCCTTCGAAGCGCGCCTATCGCTACGTCGACCAGCTAGGCGCGACCGAAATGTGCGTTGACGATGAGATCGAGGAGCTGTTCGTCTAAGTGCTCCGCGTCCTTTCGGCCCTTATAGTCCTGGCCGGGGTCGCGCTTGCGGGCGACTCCGGTATGGTCCTCATCCCCGCCGGCGAGTTCGAAATGGGCCGCACCAAGTCGACCGACGACGATACAACCGGCATGCGTCCCAAGGCGCTGCTTGACGACCGCCCGGTTCACACGGTTTACCTCGATTCCTACTACCTCGACGTCAACGAAGTCAGCCAGGCCGACTACGAACGCTTCGTCGCCGCGGCCGGCCGGACGCCGCCTTATCACTGGCCCCAGGGCAGCATGCCCGAGGGCAAGGCGGACATCGCCATCCACAACGTCGACTGGGAAGACGCGACCGCCTACTGCGACTGGGCAGGCAAGCGATTGCCGACTGAAGCCGAGTGGGAACGCGCCGCCCGCGGGGGCCTCGACGCGATGGACTACCCTTGGGGCGACGACAAGCCCACCGACCGTGCGCGCTTCAACACTCCCAGGGGCCCCGGCCCGGCGGGAAAATTCAGACAAAACGATCTCGGACTCTACGACATCGTCGGCGGCGTCGCCGAATGGTGCTCCGACTGGTTCGAGCGCACCTACTACGAAACGAGCCCGCCGAAGAACCCCAGCGGCCCTGCTAGCGGCATGTACAAAGTGATCCGCGGCGGCTCGTGGTCATCAGGCCCGCGCCGAATCACCGTATTCTTCCGCAATTGGGTGCGGCCTAACCAGAAGACGCCCAACCTCGGTCTCCGTTGTGCGAAAGACGCTGACTAGCGCCGGAGCCCTCTGCGGCGCCGTCCTGTGCGGCGGGGGCCTGTGTGCCGGGGCTCTGGCGGCCGAACTGCCCGACATCGGCAGCGTACTCCCTGACTTGACCGTCCCCACCCTCGAGCATTCCCAACCTGGCCCCGGCAAGCGAGTCTACGAGCAAGAGAGCGAGTACGCCGGCAACGGTCCCTACGAGAACAAGGACGGCGACGTTTCCACGGGCGAAGTCGAGGGCAGCGTGATGGGCTACGGCCTCTCAGGCGGCGAGGGCTTCATCTGGCTGGCGCTCCCGTTTGTCAATTCCCAGGAGAAGAAGAATCAAGCCTGGTGGTGGGGAGACGTCGAAGCCACCGTCGACTACGCCAAGCGAGCTGTCCGGCGCGTGTGCAAGCGATACGCCGCGAAGACGCGCGAGTCCGCCTCGAGCGGTTGAAAGGGCGCGCGTCGTTCATCACGCACGAGCGATCCGTTGAGGAAACGCGCAACTACATCGAGCAGACAGGCATCGTCGCACCGTTCACGTTTCATGCGCTCCCGTACCGGAATCACAACGCGGGCTGGACTCTGCGCGACATTCCGCTCAGGAGAGCCGCCCGCCGCTGGCTCGCCGAGGTCCTGCGCGCGTCACGAAACGACCGATCGAGCGGGTCGCCTATCTGCATCTCCCGGGGTGCGTCCATGAGCGCCGCCAAGATCCCGAACGTGCGCTGGCGAATTGCCGCGCTGCTCTTCTTCGCCTCAGTCATCAACTACGTCGACCGCCAGACCCTGTCCGTCCTCGCCTCCGAAATCACCGCCGAGCTCGGGATCTCCTACGCCCCCATCTTCACCACGATCGCCTTCTTGCACCCGGTAGCTTTCGTGCTCGTACACTTGTTGATCCGCGGACCGTTGGCGGCCAACAGCGCGCCACAACCCAGGGAGGCCGCCTAGTGCGGTTCGCAAAGGTCGAGGCGCCGCCCACCGCTCCAAAGATCAGCGCTGTCGCTGAAGCGGCCCCGGCCCTGACGCTGCTCGGCGGCCTCAACGGCCAATTCATGATCGAAGAGATCACTCGCGGGGCTCGCGGTCAAATGCCCGCCGCCGATATGACGGCGATCTACGTCGAGATCTGGGATCATCTCCCGCAAATCGCGGCCGCGCTGCACATTGCATCCGCGACCGCGAACTGCCCGCTGGTCGAGTACAACCCGAAGGTGCTCGATGTCGCGAACCGCTATCTCCAGGAGCCGATCCGCACCCAAGGGGCGACGTATGCCCTGCCCCCGGGCCCAGGACTTGGGGCGGCCGTCCGCGACACCGCGAACATCGAGGACTGAGCGACCTGTTCCTCCTACCGGGCCAGACCCGCGAACGGATTGCACACTTGCAGCGAGCCGAGCGCCTGGCCGTCGTTGAGATCTTCTGTGTACAAGATGCTGGCTCGCGCTTGTTCCGCAGCGGCGACAATGGCCCCGTCCCAGTACGAGAGTTGGTAGCGCTCGCTCAGTTCAACCGCGATCTTCACCAACGCGGCGTCTATCTCCACACAAGGAAAGGCGTCGAACTGCTCGAGCCACTCGAGGGCCTGATCGACCGCCAAGGTCTTCGCCGTCTTGCGAGTGACGGTGACATAGAACTCCTGGAGCACCTGCGCCGACAAGGCGAAGTCCTCTCCCTCGATGAGCTCGAGCGCCCGCTTTCGCTTCGGTTCCTCAGCGCCCCTGCCAGTCGCCGCATATACCAGGACGTTGGTGTCGAGGAAGCAATCAGCGCTCATGCAACTCGTCCCGGCTCCATGTCTTGGGCCCAAGCCGCGCGGGCGATCTCTCGCTCAGTTCGCGGATGCGCTTGCGGGCGTCGCGCGCGCGATCTTCCCGCTCCGCGATTTGGGTCAGGAATTCCCGAACCAGGCTGTTGACAGAACAGTTTCTCGCGGCGGCGTATACACGAACAGCCCCAAGAACCGAGTCATCGACAGCCAGCGTGACGTTCTTCATATCACACAGTATGCGTGTAACTGTGTGTGAGCTGCTCTGGAGAACCGCGGGGCGAGCAGGGTCACCGCGGCTGGTGGATCAGCAGCAACCGGCCCTCGGGCTCGGCGACTGACTGAACAGTTCCGTTCGGCCAGCGAACGACGACCTCGCGAGCCCGCCCCTCGCCCAAACCGAAGTGAAGGTCGGGCGAGTTGGATGAAAGGTAGCTCCCAGCGCTTCCAGCGAAGGCTGCCCGCCGCGAGTCATCGTTGACGCGAACGGTGACTGTCGCGCCAATGGCGTCTCGGGCGTTCGTCGTCCCTTCGAGCCGAATTGTCAGGTAGTTGCCGGGATTTGGGGTTGTATTCCTCAGCAAGACCGCCGGCCCATCGTTGATGCTGACAACGATGTCGATGAGGCCGTCGTTGTCAAGATCTCCGAAGGCTGCGCCGCGGGCGGGGAAGCTTCTCTGGAATACTTCGCCCGCTCGGCCGCCTACACCAAAGAAGCGTCCGAATAAGTTGCGAGCCAGAAGGAATGGTTCGCGACTAGACAGAGCGGGGTCGCTTGCGTCAATGTCGTCCATCACGTGGCCTTGTGCGACGAAGAGATCTCGCCAGCCGTCGTTGTCGAAGTCCACGAGGCCCATCCCCCAGCCGGAGCGCAGTTCCGAAAGCGCCGCGATGCCGGTCTGGCTCGATACGGGTTCGAGCTCCGCGCCCGTGTTGCGGTAGAGCCAGTAGCCCTGGCGGCCCAGAGCATTGACGAGAATGTCGGCCCGGCCGTCGCCGTCAACGTCTTCCCATGCGACTCCCATGCCGGCGTAAGTTTGCCCTTCGGCGTCGTAGGCGACTCCTGCTTGGACCGCGACGTCCTCGAATCGCTTGCCTTCGACGTTTCGGAGCAGTTGCTGGGGGTAGGAATCGTTCGCAACGAAGATATCAACCCAGCCGTCGGCGTCGAAGTCTCCAAGCGCAACGCCGAGTCCCTTGCCTGGGTGGGCGCTGACGCCAGTCTTCGCGGATACGTCCTCGAAGCGGCCGCCGCCGAGGTTGCGATAGAGCGAATGAGCGGCTGGCCCAAAAAGCCGCGGATGGCAGTAGGACTGGCGCTCGGACAAGAAACTCCCGCAGGGGCGGTTGCCGGCCATGTCCCAGTCCAGATAGCCGGCGACGAACAGGTCAAGCAAACCGTCGCGGTTATAGTCGAGGAACGTGGCGCCGCTGGACCAACCGGCGCCCCTGATCCCAACCTCAACCGACACATCTTCGAAGGTTCCATCGCCGTCGTTGCGGTAAAGAATGTCTGGGCCGAAATTCGTGACGAACAGGTCGGGGTCGCCGTCGTTGTCGTAGTCGGCGGCCGCGACTCCCATACCGTAGCCGCGGCCGGCAACACCGGCTTGCTCGGTGACGTCTTCGAAGCGCCATTTGCCGAGGTTGCGGTAGAGCCGGTTCCAGTAGCGCGGGCCGGTCTTGGCGGGAGCGACCTCGCTAGCGAGGTCGGCGCCGTTGATGAAGTAGATGTCGAGCAGACCGTCGGAGTCGAAGTCGAGCATTGCAACGCCCGCTCCCATCGTTTCGACCAAGTACTTCTGGGGCGATTTGGAAGCGGCGTGCCGGAAGTCGATGCCGGCGGGAGCGGTGACGTCCTCAAAGCGTTGTCCTACCCCTTGGGACGTCGCCAGCAAGAGCGCGAAGCCGATGGTGAATAAGACTCGCAGGCGCATCGCCGTCAACAATCACAGCACAGTGAGCCGGCGACCGATGCCGACGGCCTAGCGCGCCGCAACGCTTTCGCGAAGCCCCTGGGCCGCCGCCGCCAGCACGCTGAGCTTCTCGAAAGCCTCGTCGATCGAAGGAGGCTCGCCCATATCGGGAGCAAACCCGCAGTCGGGGTTCAGTGCGATCCTTTGCGGATCGATCGCCGCCGCGCCCGCCGCCGCGAGTGAGGTGACCTCCTCCACGGTGGGGATCCGTTCGCCGCGCACATCCACGACGCCCATGCCGACCCCGACGTGATCCGGCAAGAAAGCCAGGTCGGAGATGTCGCCCGTTTCTTTGTAAGCGAACTCGAGGTTGATGCGGTCGACTCGAACGTCGCGAAGCCGCGGCAGGAGCGGCTCATAGTTCCCCGCCACGTCGCTCGATCGCTTGTAGACGCTATGACAACAGTGCAGATGCGTCTCGGCGCCCACTCCCTCGAAGATGCGGTTCACGCATTCCACGGCTTTGCCGATTTGACGGTCAGGATCCCAGGACTGGCGCAAACGATCGTCATGAGTGTCGCCGGCCCGCATCAACCGTCGGTCGCAAAAATAAGTCAGCGCCGGGTCGTCGAGCTGGATGACGTCGATCCCGGCCTGTTCCAGGGCTTTCGCTTCCGCGGCTAGGATGTCCGCCAGATGGTCCATCAGGTGTTCGACGGTTGGGTAAGCGTCTCGCGAGTAGTCTTCGTGCCAGTAGCGGACGCCCACCAAAAAAGGGCTCGGCAGCGCGAACTTCGCCGCGCGGCCGGTGTGCCGGACCAGAAACTCGGCGTCGGCGGCGAAGACCGGTTCGCGGGCCTCCACTCGAGTGGTCGCGACCCGGTGGTATTTCCTCTCCCCGGCGTGCTCGTACGGGCGGATCTTCTCAAACCCTCCAATGCGTTCGAGAAACTCATCGACATACTGAATACGACGCCACTCCCCGTCACTGACAATGTCAAGCCCCGCCTGCTCCTGTAGGCGAATCGCAAAGACGACCATCTCGTCCATGAGGCCTTGGAACCGCTCGCCGGACATTTCCGAGCGTCGCCGATGGAGATCGAGCACAAGTTTGGGGCGCGGCAGAGAGCCGATCACCTGTGTGGGGAATAGCGGTAACTGGTCGAGCTTCCGAGTCATGCCGTCAATGTTTTCACACACATTCTAACGGTCACGGCGCATCCCAAGTCGAAGATGCGAGCACTACCGGCTCTAAGCGATTGCGCCCCCCACTGAATTGGTCTAACCTTGACTCTGTCGGGCGTAGAAGAACGGCGTTCAGACGGGTTGTCTTTCTACAAGGCCCGATCACTCAAGGCGAGTCACCGTGATTTGAGCCGTGCCGTTGTTGTTGTTGTAGAAGCCGTCCCAAGTTCGAAACTCCGCGGGCAAGTGGAGTGAACCCTAAAAATGAGACATTGAAATTCGGGACGAATTTCAGCGAATGGAAAGGAGTCCAGGATGGAAAGTCTCAAGCCGCGCAAGCCGCGGGAGTTCAAGGAAGCCGCCGCCAGGCGGCTCCTAGCCGGCCAGAGCGGCACAGCGCTAAGCCGCGAGTTGGACGTCAAGCGCAGCCTGCTGTACCGCTGGCGGGACGCCTATCGCCAGGAAGGCGTCAACGGCTTGAGCCGGCGGCGAGGCCGGCCGAAACCCGGCCGCTCGGCGCCGCCCAAGATCCCTCGCGATCCGCGCGACGAACGCATCGCAGAGCTCGAACGACTGCTCGGCAAACAAGCCGCAGAGCTCGATTTTTTCGGACAAGCCTTTCGCGCCTTGAACCTCGCAGCCCCGACCAACGACGCCGGTGGCGCGAGCGGATCTACTCCATCGTCGAGCAGATCAGCGCCAAAGGCTCGCTCAGCGTCGAACACGCCTGCGAGCTCGGACGCGTGAATCGCGCCGGGTTCTATCGCCGGCTCGCCGTGTCGTCGCCCGCCGAGTGCGACATGGAATTGCGTGACCGCATGCAGCGGATTTCGCTCGAGAATCGTCGTTACGGCTACCGCCGCGTGACGGCCGAGCTGCGCCGCCAAGGCTTCCTCGTCAATCACAAAAAGGTCCTGCGGATGATGCGTAAGGACAACTTGCTGGCGGTACTCAAGCGGCGCTTCGTGCTAACAACGGATTCGAACCACTTCTTACCTGTTTATCCGAATCTAGCGGCGCACCTGAATGTGGACGGCGTCGATCAGTTGTGGCAATCCGATATCACCTACATTCGCTTGCGCGAGGCGTTCGTCTACCTCGCCGTGGTGTTGGACGCCTACTCGCGACGCGTGGTCGGCTGGCGGCTGGGGACGACGCTCAAAGCTGAGCTGGCTGTAGGGGCGTTGCGCGATGCGCTCGAGCTCAGACGCCCTGCCGCGGGGTGGATGCATCATTCCGACCAAGGCGTACAGTACGCTTCGAGCGCCTATGTCGAGCTGCTGGAGCAGCACGGCGCGATCATCTCGATGAGCCGCCGCGGCAACCCCTACGACAACGCGCGGGCGGAGAGTTTCATGAAGACGTTGAAGGCGGAGGAGGTTTGGTTGCAGCGTTATCGCACGCTTGACGAGGCGCGCGCATCGATCGGCGAGTTCATTGATGAGATCTACAACCAACGCCGGCTGCATTCGGCGTTGGGATATCGTCCGCCGGCGGAGTTTGAAGCGCTGGCGCGGCCGGCGGCAACAGCAGCGAGGAATCCGAAGTATGAGTTTTGAGAGGCATAGGCAAATCTATCAATCCGATGGGCCCTGGGCGGGCAGGGAGACATCGCCGGCGTTGGAGAAGCCGGGAGCGACCTTGGCGGGTTGCTCTCCAGCAGAGCCCGCTTCCGCTTCCCCGGCTAGGACCAGCGTGCGACGATACAGCGAAGAAGGCAAGCGTTTTGCGGTGAATCGTAACCTGTCCCGATTTCGACTGTCTCACGCTTGGGGTTCACTCCAAAGCGTCCGGACAGGCTCGACGGCAAAACTCGAGACAACTTGTCCGTTCCAATGGCGTCGTTCACGTAAAGGAACAAGGCGCCGGTTGCTCTAGGCCGGAACTTGAGCGATTCGTCCCGGATCGGAAACGTCTCGCCGCTGTCGCGGCCGATCTCCGCGGTCAACACGAACCAGGTGTAGGAAAGCTTCCGACGCAATGGCAGGGCGGGGATCAGGAGCAGCCTATCCCGGAACCTCGAGAGACCCGCGGGGCCGGCCGCCAAGCTCTTGTCGCGCCAGGGCCGCGACTGATTCTCGACCGTATCACTGGGGTCGCCGTTTGAGGCGTCTACCCGAATCTCATACAGGGAGCCGCCAATCAACCTGACGCCGGTCTCCAGACATGTGTTTTTGGTATCGAACGAGACGGTCTTGGGGTTCCCGGGATCGACATCAGCCGCTCCGGCGGGGTTCGCCGCAAACTTGTGGCAGACGCCTTCGCCGACGGCGGGCGCGAACACGGCCACGCGAAGAATCACCCCGACAACCACTAAACCGCTCAAAACCAACGCGAGCCAGGGCATCGCGTGTCTAACGTAGAGTCGGTAGGCGCTCTTCGTCGCTTGCGTGCCTCGCAGAGACGTCGCGATTCGCTCGAACAGTCCTTCCTCGGGGACGCTCGGCTTCGTCCCGCCGGGCTTCCGCAGATGCGACCAGGCGGCTTCGGCGAGCTGCTGGGTGTTTCCTCTTACCCATCGACTATGCGGGCCTAGGCTCCCGTAGGCGACAGCCAAGATTACAAACCAGCTCGCGGCCTGAGTCCATGTATCCACCCAGTAGCCAAGGAAATCAGGCACAAACGGAGACACAAGGCCAAAGACCGAGCCAAGGATGTCCGATACTCCCGACAGCTCCTTTCCGGGAACAGGAGGCTCCCAATACGGCAAACAGAGCAGTGCCAGCGTAACGCTCAACAGCGCGAAGTACAGGTATCGTCGCCAGAATATGTGACTCTGGCAGCGCTCCAGCAGAGCGGCGCGATCGCCACGGTCGGCGTCCGATTCGAGGACGGTCGGATTGAGTTCCGACACGTTGCCGTTCTCATCAACCACGCGATAATTTGCAGGCAGCCCCCTCGGAGCGTATCCCTCCGTGCCGGCGGCTATCCGGTCGAAAACGCTGTGGTGGATCTTGGGCTCTTCGATCTTGACGCCGGCTGCGTCGTCGCTACACAGGTCTTGAATCCGTCGCGGTTTGTAACGGTAGTAAAACCGCCGCGCCCGATCGCGAATCGTGCATCTTCCCTAGCGGCCGCGCCGCTTGCTCGATCTCCTCCAGTTTCTCTGGCGCGAACACAAGCCCGTCTTGGCCGGGCTTGCGCTTGGCTTCGTTAACCATCCAGCGCAGCGGGACGTTAGCGAGGCCGTCGTCGGGATATCCGCCGCCGACGTTGGAGTGCATACCGCTGAACCAGACCTGCTTGATGTGATCCGGGTCCCGCTCTCCTTGTTCATTCCAGAGCACCGGGTGAAACGTATGTCGTTCGTCATCAATTGCGACCGCGTGGCGCGCCCGTTCGACGGACCAAGAGAGCTTTTGATCGGGAAACCTGTGGGGGTAGATGAACTCGTCAATCACGGTTGACAGCTCGTCAATCGGCATACCGACAGCGTCGACCGTATCCCATACGCCGACAAACTTCACAGGGGACTCTGCGAAACTCATCTGCTGATGGAACTGAGACGGCTCCAGGGTCTTCCTCCGCCGGACGAAGTCGCGGACCGCGCTGCAGAAGTTCGCCAGCGGGGCCTTATACCCGTGCCGATAGCTCTCGTAGGCTAACTTGACCCCGAGCTTCAAGCCCCGATCGGTGTTCAGCGGCGCCTCTTTCGAGAGACCCGCTCCAGGAACAATCTTGCCTGGGTTCAGGATTCCGCATTTCACGATGAAGTCGGCGAGCGTTCGGGCCGTAAATGCGCCTCGGCTAAACCCAAAGATGTAGATGTCATCGCCCTCGTTGTAGTGCCGGCAGAGGAATTGGTAGAGATCTCGGACGTTACGCGAAAACCCATAACCGAAGGCGCCGCCCAGGATGCGCAACGGCTTGAAACCGGACGTGCCGACTCCGTCGTCGTACATGGCGATCTGTTCTACCTGCGGCTCGCCTTCTGAAGACGCGGAGCCGCTTCGGTTGAGATCGAGGGCTTGGTAGAGCCGCCACACATTGGTCTTCGCCGCCACTGCCGCGGCGTTACCCGTACCGTCGGAGAACAGAGCGATGTTCTTCTTACGGCGAGGCCTATTGGCGGGTCGGGCTTGCGCGTTGTCGTCGGCCATCTCTCATCCTCCTTGTTTGAGTCGTTATCTCTCCCGGCGAAATTCGTGTCAGAACGGCTGGTTTATTCCGGCGAACAGGCGCGCGACGTCGAACCTTGCGCCGAAGATGAAGAGCACGTCGTCGGGGCCTTTGCCAAGGTTAGCGTCAAAGCCAATCAACAAGGGGGAGTGCGGGATTTTTAGTCGACCCTCGACCGCCAGGCGTCCAGGCCGCCGAATGTGGCCCGCGTCCGGATCCATGATCGCAAAGTTCTCGAATCGCCCCCAGGTCAGATCGAGATAGCTGGTTGGCTCGTGGGCTGCGTTCGCGTCGTTCGACAAACGGTAGTGACCCAGTCTCACTCCGGCGGAGAAGAAGTTGGCCACATCGTCGGTAAGCGCGGTGCTCATAGCGCCTCCGTTCGTCATCATTCCCGCATCGTTGCTTCCGCTGTCGTCCTGGTCGTTGGAAGTCAGGGTCTGGAACCCCGCCTTTGCGATTGGCGCAAAGAACACCGCTTGAGGCGAGCCTTCCCACTCCCACATAAACGGCTCGCCAAAGATCGGGAAATAGATCCCAGCTTGGACTTGGGCAGCTTTCCGAGAACGAAGGAACTCGTTTCCCGCGTCTTGCTCCTCCATCATCATGGTGTCGTCCATCATCATGGTGTCGTCCATCATCATGGAGGTGACCGGTAGTGCGGTTAGTCTAGTGTTGAAGAAGGTGTGAGCGAGCCAAGTCCAGCCCTTGCCCTCCTTGGGCAGTTTGGCGATTCTCCAATTCTTGTCCAAGGTGAAGTCCATATAGAGGTCCTGCTCTGAGAACTCCTGGTTTTCCTTGGACAACATCGCGCCGCTCGTAAAGACCGCCCGCACTCTGCCCCAGTCGAGCTCCACGCTGGTCACCGGTGCTTCGCAGTTGCTGGCGCCCACGGTGACCTTTACCGTCTGACCGACGCCAATCCGGAAGACCGTAGCTGAAAAATTGCCCGATGTCGAATCGTAGGTAACCTCGGGCGCCTGCAACAGTGTCTCTGTGCTGTCGTCGTGGACTATCACGATTCGCATCGAGGCCATTGCGTCGGGGTCGGCCTGCGCGATGCCCTTGATCGTCGTGTCGCCTTCGCGGGGAGCGATGATCTCGCACGGTTCGGAAGGTGCGGGAGGCTCGGCAGGTTCCGTAGGTTCCGTAGGTTCCGTAGGTTCGGTAGTTGCCGTAGTTGCCCTAGACTCCGTCTCATTTTGCGCCCCGATTGGCGTTACGGATATCAGCGACGCGGCCAACAGGGCCACGAGCGCATGTTTCTTCCTTTCCAAGCGAACACGCCGTGGCCGATGGAGTGAAGTTGAGTTGAATGTGCTGGTCGTGCGAATCATTTTTAAAACCTCCCTTAAATTCGTGCTCCGGCAAAACCGGGTTGGCTAGATCACTGACTGGCGCCTCCCGCGCAATGCTCATCGAACGTGTTCCGAGGCCAGTGCTGCCGGAACTCGTCTTCCGGCGCCGGCCAGGCTCGATTAGCGGCTCGCGTTTTGACGTCGTATGTTCTATTAGGCGGAAAACTGCACCAAACGGGGACACAGGCCGGCAATTAATCTACACGAGGATCGAAGTAGTCTTTGCGCCGTCTCATCAACGGTGACGAGGCGCGGAGAGGAGAACAGCGCGGCGATTCGACCTAGTTAGCCCGCTTCTCTCACCAGGGGGGTGTGCGGGGACAGAGATGTGCGGGGGCAAAACTGGCGAATTATTTGATAACTCAACAAGACTCAACAACTTTCCCGGATTTCACTGTGGCCGTGAGCTGCCCTGAATCGGACGAACCAGGCCCCGATTCGCCACTGGAGAGCGATTTGGCCGGGCGCTCGGCACAGCTATAATCAAGCTCACAATGAGATTGACCGCGATCATCCACCGTGCGGCATTGTCAGCCACTCTCAGAATCCCGGGGCTGATCGTCCGGCTCCCATGGCGCACTTCTCGACGAAGAATCGCGAGCCGTATCTGTCGCCGGATTTCGCGCCGAAGATCCACGCCTAGGCCTCGTGAAACAGAAGGGCGGCATTCGATAACCGTCAGTGAGATGCGGCAATCTCACCACCCAGCGGTTCTAAACGATTGCGCCCTCCGCTGAATTGGTCTAACCTAAACTCTGTCGGGCGTAGAAGAACGCCAAAATGCTGTCGCGCCGCAGGTTGCTGGAGTTGGGCTCGCTGGGCTTCGGCGGCGTTGCGCTCTCTCACTTGACGGCCCAAGACGCCGGCGCGTCCAGCGTCCCGATCTACAACGATCTTCGCGCCCGCGAGGGCCACTTTCCCCCTCGGGCAAAGGCCGTTATCCAGCTGGTACAGAACGGCGGCCCGAGCCAGATGGATCTGTTTGATCCCAAGCCGGAGCTGAGAAAGTACGCCGGGAAGCCGCATCCGGATGGGGTTGAGATCCACCAGCCCGGCAACAAGAACACGCTACTGCCCTCGCCGTTTGAGTTTCGCAAGCACGGCGAATGCGGCATGGACGTTTCCGAAGTCCTGCCGCACGCAGCCGCGATCGTCGACAAGCTTTGCTTCATCCGCTCGATGCACACCGAGCACAACAACCATCTCGAAGGGTTGAACATGCTGCTGACGTGCAAGATCTTCCCGGGCCGGCCGGTGATGGGGTCTTGGATCAGCTACGCCCTTGGGACCGAGAACCAAAGCCTGCCCGCCTACGTCGTCTTGCGCGACCCCAAGGGTTACACCATAGGCGGCAAGCAGCTCTGGGCGAACGGCTATTTGCCCGCGCTCTACCAGGGCGTCGAGCTCAACATGAGCGGCTCGCCGGTGCACCATCTCAAGCCCTCCCATCCGCTGCCGCCGGGCGTTCAGCGCGCGGGCCTGGACTACCTGGCGCGGATCAACAAGCTGCACCTCGACGCGCATCCCGGCGAGACTGAGTTGGAATCGCGCATCGAAAACTTCGAGCTCGCCGCCCGCATGCAGGTCGAGGCGATGGACGTGCTCAACCTCGACCGCGAGTCGGCGGCTACAAGGAAGCTCTACGGAATCGACGACCCTGTGCGGGGCTCCTATGGGCTGCGCTGTCTGATGGCGCGTCGGCTTGTGGAGGCCGGCGTGCGTTTCGTTCAGGTGACGACCAAACCCGGCCAGCCCTGGGACCACCACAACGAGCTCAAGAAAGGCATGCCTGTAATCGCTACCGAGACCGACCAAGGAGCGGCGGCGCTGGTCACCGATCTCGAGCAACGCGGCCTGCTCGATGAAACCATCGTGATGTGGGCCGGCGAGTTCGGCCGTTTGCCGACAACCCAACGCAACGACGGCCGCGACCACAACCGCAATGCGTTCACACTCTGGTTCGCCGGGGGCGGCTTCAAGCCGGGGTTGATCTACGGCGAGACCGACGACTTCGGCTACAAGTCGGTGGTCGATCGCGTCAGCGTGCCCGATATGATCGCCACCGTCCTACACCAGCTCGGGCTTGACCACCGCAAGACTCAATACCCGCACGGCGGCCGGATGGAGACGCCCTCAGACGTCACAGTGACGGGAGCAAGGGTGGTGGGCGACCTGATCGCGAACAAGGTTCACGCCGGATGAAGCTGGGGCTACTCGCCGGTCTAGTTGCCGTGATGGCGGCCGGCGCCGCGCCCACCGCGGACGGGGTTCCGGTATTCGAGAAAGACGTCCTTCCGATCTTCTCGACCTACTGCTTTACCTGCCACGGCAAGAGCTCGCCGGAACAAGGAGTCGATCTGCGAACCGCCCGATCGGTCTTGCGCGGCGGCTTCAACGGTGAGGTGGTCAAGAAAGGTTCGCCCGAAGACAGCCGCTTGTATCAGAAGGTCTCGCAGGGAAAGATGCCGCCGCCGGCGTTCGAAAGCCAGGTTCCCGAGGCCGATGTCGAGACCATCCGGCGATGGATCGAAACGGGCGCGCAGTCCGAAGATGGAGACGAGATCCCTGAGGAGGCGCGCCTCCGGATCGCTCATTTCGAAGGTGAGATTCAGCCGCTTCTCGTCGAGCGCTGCGTAGGCTGCCACGGCGGCGACTCGCCTCAGTCCGGGCTTGACCTGAGCACGCTCGCCTCGACGCTGCGAGGAGGCCGGAACGGCCCCGTCATACTCGAAGGATTTTCAGATAAGAGCGTCTTAATACGCCAATTGGTTGGCGGGGTGATGCCGCCGAAGGGCGCCGGACGGCCTTTGAGCGAGGCCGAAGTCGAGCGCATCCGAGCGTGGATCGACAGAGGCGGGTTCGCCGACCACGTTGACATCGGGAATCCCTTCGACCGCGCGTTCACTGAAACCGAGGCGCCGCCGATCAGCGCTGAAGACCGCAACCATTGGGCGTTCCGCAAGCCGGCCTCGGTCGACCCGCCGAAAGTTCAGGGGCGCGGCCGTGTTCAGACTCTGATCGACGCGTTCATCCTAGATAAGCTCGAGAGTCAGGCGCTTTCGCTCGCCGCGCCCGCGTCCAAGCCGACTCTGCTGCGGCGCGCCTACTTTGACCTTTGGGGCCTGCCGCCCACGTCCGGCCAGGCGGCCGAGTTCCTCGAGGATGCGCGGCCCGACGCCTACGAACGGCTGATCGAACGGCTGCTCGAATCGCCCAACTACGGTCAGCGTTGGGGCCGCTTCTGGATGGATGCGGCCGGCTACGTTGACACTACCGGGAAAGACTTCCGGGCCGACAATCCGCAACTCGCGCCAGGCATGTGGCGCTACCGCGACTACGTGATCAACTCGTTCAACAAAGACAAACCTTGGGACCGCTTCCTCACTGAGCAGCTTGCCGGCGACGAGTTCCATGACTGGCGTAACGCCGAGCGCTACACGCCCGAGATGCTCGAAGCGCTCATCGCGACCGGCTACCTGCGCACCGTCCTCGATGCAACGAACGAAGACCTCTCCGACCGCCCGGCCGATCGTTACGACATGCTGTTCGCTCTGATCGATAAGGTCTCCCGGAGCGCCGTCGGACTGACGTTGTCTTGCGCCCGCTGTCACAGTCACAAGTTCGACCCCATCCCGCAGCGCGACTACTACCGCTTTCTGGCGTTGCTGTCGGCGGCCTACAACCCGTCTGATTGGATCCAACCCAAGAACCGGCTGGCCTACACGGTCTCGGCCTCTGAGAAGCAGAAGGTCGACAAGCACAACGAGTCGGTCGATGCCGAGGTCGCCAAGCTAGCGGAGCAGGCGGCGGCAATCCGCAAGCCTTATCGTGAGCAACTGTTCGATGCGAAGCTCGCCGAGGCGCCCGATGTCGTCCGCGAAGACCTGCGCGACGCAGTCTCGACCGCGGCCAAAGACCGAACAGAGGTGCAAAAGTACCTCGTCAGCAAGTTCGGCTCAGTGGTTGAGGTCACCGACGAAGAGATCCTGGCCGAAGCCTCGCCGGAACATCGCGAGCAACTGACACAACTCCAAGGCGAAATCGATACATGGAAGGGCTACCGCAACGAGCTCGAGCCCCTCAGCGCCTTATGGGACGGGGACGAGCTTCCTACGATTCGGCTGCTCCAGCGCGGCAGCGTCGAGTCTCCCGGGCCGCGCGTCCAACCGGGGTTCCTGTCAATCCTTTGCACCCCTGCGGACGACTGCCTTGCCGAGCCCTCCCCGAATCGCGTTGGAGCGACCAGCGGCTACCGCCTAGCGCTGGCGGAGTGGCTGACGAATCCGGATCACCCGCTCACGGCGCGCGTCGTCGTGAACCGCATCTGGGGACATCACTTAGGTTCCGGACTCGTCGCGACTCCCGACAACTTCGGCCTCAACGGCTCGGCGCCCTCGCACCCCGAGCTGCTCGACTGGCTTGCGGTCGACTTCGTCAAGCACGGCTGGAGGGCTAAGCGTCTGCACAAGATGATCATGCTTTCCGCGGTCTACCAGCAGTCCTCGCGACGCACCGACAACCCCCAAGCCATGCGCGCCGCGGCTGAGGATCCCGACAATCGCCTTCTCTGGCGCAAGCCTCTCAGGCGTTTGGAGGCAGAGGCGTTGCGGGACTCCATCTTGGCCGTCGCCGGGCGTCTCGACCGCTCTCTCGAGGGTCCGCCGGTCATGCTCGACGTTCGCCCAGACGGTTTGCAGGTCGCCGCCGAAGCGGGCGCGAATCGTCGAAGCGTCTACTTGCTCGCGCGCCGAACCTGGCCGTTGACGTTTATGGGAACCTTCGACTTCCCAAACATCGACACGACTTGTACCCGCCGCGTCCCTTCGGCCACTCCGCTGCAGTCGCTGGCATTGATGAATAGCGAATTCGTCGTTGACAATGCCGCCGCCGCCGCCCGCCGGGCGATGGACCTCGTTGCGGCGACTCCGAAAGACGTCCAGGCGCTCGTCCGCGCGACGTACATGCTTCTGCTGGCGCGCGAGCCGACGGAAGATGAAACTGACCTTGCTCGAGAACACCTGGGCCAACAACAGCAGCTATACGCCCGGGCGAACGCCTCGGCTCAAGAGGCCTTTGAGAAATCCGTCGAGAGCCTGGCGCATATGCTGATCAGCTCGAACGAGTTCCTCTACGTGGACTGAGCGTTGACATGGAGCATCGACGCCGGCGCCGGGCGACCTTAGTAGGCGCCGACTGTGTTCGATGAGCGCTCGGTTGAAGCAAATCTACAGCGAGGTCCGCGAGGAGACGCCCGTCTGGCCGGCGTGGGAATGGCCCGCCATGAAGGCCAACGAATCCGCGAATTCCGCGAAGCGGCGGCCAAGACTCGGTAGGGGCGAGGCATGCCTCGCGCGCCTGCGCTGAAGCCCAGCGCCAGAGCCAGGGAGTTTTCGGGGCTAGGGATGGCGACCAGGTGGACGTGATTGGTCATGAGGCAATATCCCAGGATGCGCAGGCCGTGTTGGATGTAGCGGGACTTGAGGGTTTTGAAGTAGAAGGTTCGGTCGCCGGCGGAGCGGAAGACGGTCTGGCAATGTTGCCGGGCTGGGTGAGGGAGATCGGGGGAGATCGGACGGGAGATCGGGGACAGGGACGAGATTAAGAAAACCTTTATCTAACAGCCATTTACAGCGATCTTGATGTGGCCATTGACGAACAATCGCCCCAGCGCCTCTCAAGACTCTTCGCGGAGCGCTCCGGCGTCCTATTCGAACGTCGCTGCGCAACTTCGGCGTTCGCAGTTTATGAGAACAATTCGTCCGCGGTGAGCGCGATGCCGAACTCGGGGAGCTCGAACCGCTCGACCCCGAGCCAGCCGCCTTCGTCATAGACGCTCAGCTCGCGTGAGTGGGGGTCGGCGACCCAGATGTGCTCGGCGCCCCAAGAGTGGTATTCCTTCAGTTTCTCGAGCAGCTTCGGCCGACGGTCGTCGGGGGACACGACCTCGACGACCAAGAGCGGCGGATTGTTCGGAAGCTTGCCCTTCGGTCGCTCACGGTAGACGCTGAAGTCGGGAATCCGAACTTTCTCCGGCGCGACCTGAACGCGAAGCTCAGGACCGGCTCTCAAACGACCAACCTTGTGGAGAGGACCGAACGCGATTGAAAACGCCTGAACGGTCTCCCAATGTTCCGGGTCGGGCATACCTCGCTCCACGATTTCGCCGTGCACATACTCCGGCTCTCGCCCGTCGTAAGGCGTCTCCAAATACTCCTCAACGCTCAGCGCCGTTTGGGTCGCCATCGCACTCAGAATAGCAAGCGGGAGCGCCATGCCTACGCCCGCCAGGGCTACTCCCACCCCAGATGCTTCTTCAAGAAGCGAAACGTCCCTTCGCCGTGAATCTCGTGGGGCCCGTTGAAGAACTCGATCTCGGCGCGCTCGCCCAGGCCGAGCTGATCGTAGAATCGGCGCACCCTCGCAAATTCGTAAGCGACCCATTCGTCGGGCGCGACGCCGTCGGAATGGCCGCGCTCGACCATGAATGGACGCGGCGCCATCAGCATCGCTAACTCCGCGTAGTTGACGACGTTGGCAAAGTTGAACTCGAGCATGTCGTACTCTTGCGTGAACAGGTAACTGTAGCTGTCTGTCACGCTGGTGTTCTTCCAAACCCACTCGTTGAAATCGGCGGAGCAAATGGACAATGCATAGTCGTCGAGCAGCGGCGGAACCCGGACCGCCGTCTTGCCGCCGTACGACAGGCCGTAGAAGCCGATTCTGTCCCCATCGACGAAAGGCAGCGTTTTAAGCCATGCGAGAGTCTGCTGGTGCTGACCCAAAATGAACGAGAACAGCGACAGTTTTAGCGGATGCGCCTTGCGTTGAATCTGTCGGAAGCGGTCGCGGCCGATGAAGGGGTTCTGGGGCGCGTAGACGATGAAGCCCTGCTGGGCCAGCCGCGCCCCGTAGCGGTGATAGGCGCGGTGATCGACGTCGGGGTCGACTAGGTCAGTTGGACGTCCTTCGAGGCCATGCTGAGCGACCACGACCGGCCTGCGCTCTCCGGGTTGCAGGTTTTTCGGAACCAGCAGGACGCCGGAGGCGAAAACATCTTCCCAGACGTCGAGCACGACCTCGTAGCCTTGGAAGGCCGCGTTGTCGTAGAGTCGACGGGTTTGCGGACTCGCGGTCTGGTCGGGCTCGGGAAGGCGGCCGATGACTTCGTCCCATACGTAGTCGCGGTAGCGGCGCGTCGAGGCCTGCCAGGCCTGGGGAGATGAGGAGTCCGCCTGGGCCCAAAACTCGGCGCGGCGCCGGGGCGAGTCGCGGACGAGTTTCTGGTTGTAGTCGACGATCTGGTCGAACTGACGGCGCATGCGCTTGGCTGGGTCGGTTGGCGGGACGGACGCCCGAGGCGCTTCGGCGGAAGGACTCAGGGGCGAGCCCGATAGCAGTGCGCGTAGCGTCTCATCTTCCGGGCGTTCCACCAGGCGAATCCGGTCTTCCGCATTGAGACGTGCATAGATACGTCGCGCCCGCTCGTATTCGGCGCGCACTGATTCGAATGGGGGAGAGAGGATTCTGCCAGACGCGGCGAAGTCACGCGCGTCCCCGGCTGCCGGCTGGCCTTCCACCTCAGGCCCTCGTGAGGCCTCAATGACCAGTCGCCGCGGCGCGATCAGTCCAGCTACCTCGGCATCGCCGAACTCCCGCAGCAAGCCCCAGACATTGCGGTCGATGGTCTCGCGCCACAAGCCCTCGCGCTGCTGGAAGTATCCGCTAGCGACAGTCGTCTCGATGCGCTTGTCGACAGCCCCGGCGTAGAGCGCCAGCATCCCGCCCTCGCCGTAACCCATCACCGCTATGGGCAGATCACGTTCACGGTTGCGGGCCTCGAAGAAATCGACGACGGAGAGGATCTTTTGGACCTCGTATCCAATCAAGTGGCGGCCGAGCTCGTAGCTCATGCGGTAGAGGAACTCGCGATGCGGCAGGTTGGTCCGGCGGAAACCCTCGAGGCTGGTCCATCTCGCGGTCCGGTCGATCAGCGTGGGGATCACGACCTGGGAGCCGTTCTCCGCCAGCCTGCGTGCAAACTGAGCTTCGGGAGGCAGGTCGCCCGCCAATCCGGCGAGCATCTCGGGCGGCCACGAAGCGTCGGGGACTGCCACAACCCGCGCCACGGGAGCTGAGTCTGGCTGAAGCAGCAGACCTTCGCCAAACACGCCGGGCAGTGATTCCCAGCGAACGGCGAACACGGAGTAGCCCGGTCCGGAGGCGATCTTCGCGGGACTCCCGGTCGTGGCGACGAGCTCGAGGTCCCCGATCGGGACTCGTTCGTCGACCACGCCCAAAATGCTCCGCAGACGCTCGCGGTTCGGTTCCACCGAGCGCTCGTAGGCGCTTGGCGAGCTGTAGTCGCGATTCCAAAAGCGCTCGCGGTTCGCGGCGGCCTGCTGGGTTGCGCGGTCAAGGTAGCGATGGATGCCCTCGACCATCTCGGCGGCAAGGTCGCCCTTGGCTTCAAGCGCGAGGGTGTTGGGCAGGACGGGTTGCGCCAGCGCGCTGGCCGCCAATGCCAGCGCGGCGGCGAGGGCTTGAATGATCGGCCTACGCTCTGTCAGATCCAGCATGTCCGCCGGGATTATAACCCGGACCATGATCGGGTCGAAGGGCGATGAGGCCAGTCGGGCTAGCCGCTGGGCTGGGCTAGCATAGAGCCATGTGGAAACGAGGCTATCTACTGTTTTTAGCGGCGGCCCTAGCGCTGAGCGGTCAAACCAAGAAGCCGCGCATCGCCGTCGGCGGCATCTTGCACGAGTCAAACACTTTCTCAGCCGACAAGACCGACCTCAACGATTTCGATGGACGGCTCATTCGGCGTGGCAGCGAGGTGCACGAAGAGTTCGCCGCCTCGCAGCACGAAGTCGGCGGCTATATCGAGGGCGCCGAGACGTACGGTCTTGATCTCGTCTACACCTTGGTGGCCAACGCCACGCCTGCTGGCCCAGTAACCGACCGGGCCTTCGAGACACTCACGTCGGAGTTGATCGACCGCCTCGAGAAGGCGCGGCCAATCGATGGATTGCTGCTCGCTCTGCACGGCGCAATGGTCGTCGAAAGCTATCCCGACGGTGACGCCGAGGTATTGCGGCGGTTGCGGAAGGCCCTCGGGCGTGATCTGCCAATTGTTGTCACCCACGACGCCCACGCCAACGTCGCGCCGCAAGAGATCGAGCTATCGACAGCGCTGGTGCTCTACAAGGAGGTCCCTCACATCGACCAACGCGAGCGCGGAATTCATGCCGCCGAGATCATGGCGAAGATCGTCAACGACGGCGCCAAACCGACTCAGGCAATCGAGAAACCGCCATTGCTCTACAACATCCTCTACCACAACACCAAGCAAGAGCCGATGCTGTCGTTGGTCCAAGAGGCTCGCCGTTTGGAGAAGGCGAACCCGAAAATTCTCGGAGTCAGCGTGCCGGTGGGCTACCAGTACTCCGACGTGCCGCAGATGGGGCCCAGCATAGTGGTCGTCACCGACGACGACCCGGAGCTTGCGCGTCAGCAAGCCAAGCGGCTGGCCGACATGATGTGGGAACACCGCAAGGTGATGAAGCTGGACCTGCCCGACGCAGCCGAGGCCGTGCAGCGTGCGCTGGCCGAGCCAAAGACGCCTGTGGTGCTGGTCGAGATGGGCGACAACATCGGTGGCGGTTCGGCCGGTGACAGCACGTCAATCCTTGCTGAGCTGGTCAAGCAAAAGGCCGCGGGTTACGTCTCGGCGATGTACGATCCCGAAGCCGTTCAGCAGGCCGTCAAGATTGGTGTTGGCGGCGACTTCGACCAGCTCGTGGGAGGCAAGAGCGATGGGTTGCACGGCGATCCGGTGCGGATACGCGGCAAAGTCAAACTGATCTACGACGGCGAGTACATCGAGACCGCCATTCGCCACGGCGGCCGCCGCTACCTCGATCAGGGCCTCACGGCGGTGGTCCACGCCGAGGGATCGACCGCCGACCTGCCCAACGTGGTCTTGCTCAACAGCAAGCGCCACACTCCGTTCAGCCTGGGACAACTCACCAGTGCGGGGATCGTACCCGAGCGGCAGAAGATTCTGGTGGTAAAGGCGGCAGTGGCCTTCCGCGCGGCCTACGAACCGATTGCCGGGACCATTATCGAAGTCGATACCCCAGGACTAACAGCCGTGAACCCGAAGCGATTCGAGTACAAGCACGCGCGGGCCGACCTTTTCGGGATTCGGTAGTCCGACTGCAGGATTGAGCCCCGCGACGGTGTCGCGGGGTTGTGATGCGAATTCGAACGAAAACGAAAGACGTGGAACTCCATCACCATCCGAGGGCACCATCCGAGGGCGCGAGCGACGGTCCCCCGCGACACCGTCGCGGGGCTCAATCAGCCTGTAGGCAGGACACGGGCATCGCCTGTTTCTTCCATCCAGCGGCGCAAGCGCGCTTGCAGTCGAGTTCGGATCGCCTCGAAGTCGGGGTCTTGAGCCAGGTTCGTGGTTTCTCCCTCTTGGGCCAGATGGTAGAGCTGCGAGCGCCCGTCCGAAGAGTAGACGTGTCGGACTGCAGAACGGCGTCACGGCCAGCGATTGGGTGAAACGCGCGCCCTCGGCCGCCAGACGGTCCAGGTTGGGGGTCTTGACGATGGGGTTGCCGGCCGCGGCGTAGGCAGCGTGATGAAACTGATCCGAGACGATGAACAGGACGCTCGGGCTTTGCTTTTGGGCGGATAGTCCGGCGGCTGAGAGACCGCCGCAACCAGCTAGGAATGACCGGCGTGTGAGCGTGGAACGAGAAAACGCTGAAGCTGCCGGCCTGGCGTCGTTGCCTACCGTGTTGTTGTCCACGGCGTCATTTTAGCCCGGGCTAGAGGCGAAAGTGTGCGGCCAATGAATAAGCCCGTTTGTTCCCGACGGGATCGGCGGGACGGTAGAATTGGGCGGCGTCCTAGGCTGTCGCGCGGGCCGGGGCGTATGGTCCCGCGAATGACGGTTGGGGGGAACGGAAGGTTCGAAAGTGAGATTCACCTTTTTCTTCGGCTTGGCGCTGCTCATACTGGCTCGGCCGGCCGAGATCAGCGCGCAAGGGACCGGCGCCGACTGGCCGACTTACGGGGGAGACTACAGCGCCTGGCGCTATAGCCGGCTAGACCAGATCAACGCCGGCAACGTCAAGCGGATGGTTCCGGTTTGGGCTTTCCAGACCGGCGACTATGAGAGCGGGTTACAGGCGACCCCGATCGTCGTTGGCGGGGTGATGTACGTTTCCACCGGAACCAACCTCATCTACGCGCTCGACGCAGCCTCGGGGGAAATCATTTGGCAATACGAATACGACTCGCAGCATCCGATCTCCGCCACTTTTTTTAGGCAGAACCGAGGCGTCGCGGTCGGGCACGGGCTGGTCTTCATCGGCACTGTGGACAACAGCGTTCTCGCGGTCGATCAAAAGACGGGCCGTGAGGTCTGGCGCGTCCGAGTGCAGGATCCGGCCGTGTGCGGCTGCATGATCAGCGCCGCTCCACTGCTGGTGAAGGATCTCATCGTGGTCGGCGGCACGGGCGGGGACGCCGCGCATCGCGGCAGCCTGACAGCATTCCACGCCAAGACCGGACGATTCGCCTGGCGCTTCTACATCACACCCGCTCCGGGCGAGCCTGGCAACGAAACCTGGGCCGGGGATTCATGGAGATTTGGCGGCGGCGCTCCCTGGATGACCGGGTCGTATGATCGGGATCTCGATTTGATCTTTTGGGGAACCGGCAACGCCGCGCCCGATCTCGACGGGGCCGCACGGGAGGGCGACAACCTCTACACGGCGAGCGTCATCGCCCTTGATCCGGATACGGGAAAGTTGCGCTGGTATTACCAGGAGGTCCCACATGAAACCTGGGACTACGACTCAGCCTACGAGACGATCTTGGCGGACCTGCCGGTGAGGGGGGAAACGCGCAAGCTTCTGCTGCATCCCAATAAAACCGGCTTTGTCTGGGTGCTCGACCGCACGAACGGGGAATTCATCGGCGTCTGGCGGCTGGTCGAAGACATCACCTGGGTGAGCGGCATCACCGAAGACGGCAAGTTGGTGGGCCGCAAGGAGCTCGTCATCGGCGAGGAGAACACCGTTTGTCCCGGCATCAGCGGGGCAAAGAGTTGGAATCAGGCGGCCTTCTCTCCCCAAACAGGCCTGCTCTACGTGCCGCTGTTGCGGTTTTGCAGCAACTACTACGTCCGTCCACAGCCGCCACGGCAGGGCAGGGGCTACTCGGGCGGGTTCTGGCAAATCGTGCGCGCGCCCGCCGGAAAAGAGCACCCTTCGGGGATCGCGGCCTTCGACCCGGTCAGCGGCGAGAAGAAATGGGAGTACAGCTACAAATACATCATCCTCTCGTCAGTATTGGCTACTGCGGGGGGATTGGTTTTCGCCGGTGACGCTGAAGGCGAGTTCTTCGCGCTTGACGCGAAAACGGGCGAGAAGCTGTGGGCCTTCCGGACGGGCTCAGGCCATCGCGGCTCGTCAGTTTCTTATGAAGTCGGCGGACGTCAGTACATCGCGACTCCCAGCGGCTGGGGATCGCTCGGCGGAGGGGCGCGATCCTTTTTCCCCGAGTTGTCGCGGACCGGGGGCGCTCTGTTTGTTTTCGCCCTTCCCGAGGGGGAATCGCAGTGAGTCTCCCCGTGAATTGGTCTTCTCGATTGCTACTGACAGCCCTGAGCTTCATGCTGCCGGAGGCGCCGCTGTTGGGTCAGAAAATCCGAAGGATCGGCGCCGAAGTCTACGCCAAGAATTGCGCCAGCATTTACTGTCATGGCGCCCAGGGAACTGCCGGGGCCGCCCCCGCCGTTGCTGGAAAGGGGCTGTCGCTGGAGCAGCTGAATCCTATCGTTCGAGAAGGCGTTCCCGACACCGCCATGGCCGGGTGGAAGGACGTTTTGTCCGCGTCCGACCTTGCCGCGGTGATCGAATATGTTTCGAGCATTCAAGAAACGCTCCGCTCGCGGCGCGAAGAGTTAGACCCCAACCGGCCCTGGCTCACACATGCGGGGAGAGAGCTTTTCTTCGACCCCAATCGCATAACGCCATGCGGCTCCTGCCATGACTTCGATGGACTTGGCTTGGCTGTAGCTCCGCATTTCAAGGCCGCGCCGTCGCCGAGCGCCGCCGCGCTGCGCACCCTGAAGTCGGACAAGGTGAGAACGATCCGGCCTCGGGCCCAAGAGCCGTTCGTCGGCATCGCGGCGCCGTCGAAAGGGGGTGTTCAGCGCTGGTACGACTTGAGCGCGAAGTTGCCGGTGCTGCGAACATTCGGGAGATTTCCGGAGCCAAGCGAGCCGGCAAGTTCGTGGTCCCACGGCGATGTGATCAGCGCCTACAGCGATGCGGAGTTGGAGAGGGTCCTGGAGTTTGCAAGGGAAGCGCTTGCCGCGCCGGCTCAATGACCGCTGAGCACGTGATAGAGCGCTTAGAAGTCCGCAAATGGTCGGGGCGCGGAGATTCGAACTCCGGACCTCTTGCTCCCGAAGCAAGCGCGCTACCAGGCTGCGCTACGCCCCGACTCGTTTGATCATATCAAGAAGATCAGGGCCGATTCCCGGAGTCGTAGATGACCTCGCCGCCGAGGATCGTTTGCACCACTTCGATGTCACGGATCTCGTCTTCGGGGCACGTTAGGATGTCGCGGTCGATGATCGCCATGTCGGCGTACTTGCCGGGCTCGATCGAGCCTTTGACGTCTTCGTCGAATGAGACGTAGGCGGCGTTCAAGGTCCACATCTTGATCGCCTGCTCGCGGTTGATCTTCTGCTCGGGGTTGAAGACTTCGCCCGATGCCGTCTTGCGAGTCACGACCATCCACATGCCGAAGAAGGGGTTGTAGGGGTTGATCGCCTCGCGGGAGTCGAACTTGATCATGTGGTCCGAGCCGCCGGCGACAACCACCCCGGCGTCGAAGATCGACTTGTAGGGGTGGAAGAAAGACATCCGGTCGGGGCCGAGGACTTTCGACAACGCCGGGCCGTCGTGGTGGTACCAGGCCGGTTGCATGTCCATCGCGACTCCGAGACGGCGCGCGCGTTCGATCGCCTCGTCGTTGGGGAAGTTGGCGTGCGTCAGGATGAATCGCCGGTCGCGAATGGAGTGTTCGCGGTCAACGGTTTCGTAGGCGCCGAGAAGGGCGTCGGTGGAGGCGCCGCCGGTGGTGTGGCGGTCATCTGCCATCCGAGCCGGGCGGCCAATCGGGCGACTTCGGTGATGGTTTCGGGCTCGACTCGCAGGACGCCGCGGTAGTCGGGGTCGTCGAAGCCGTAGACCTCTGTGTGGTCGCCATACGGAGTTCGAAGGAAGGCGGTCCCGATCAGGATTCCTCCATCGAGGGCGATCTTGAGTGAGCCCATTCTCATGAATTCGTCGCCGAAGCCCGTCACCGGGCCGAGCGCTTCGATCTCAGCCCGGATCTGGTCGATCGGGCGTTCGGCGTTGACCCTGCGAGTGAGGCTCGTGCGGACGCTCATCTGGCCCGAGGACCAAAGTTGCTGGTAGACGCGAACGCCTTCCGCATCCAGCGACCGGTCGATCACGCTTGTCAACCCGACGCTGTTGTAGGCCTCTTGCATCTGCTTGAGCGCCTCGAGGCGGTCGTCGAAGGTGTAGGAGCGTTTCGCGAGAAGCGGCGACATCAGCTGGCGCGCTCCGAGGATCAGCCCCGTGGGCTCGCGGGTTGCAGGGTCGCGGATAATCTTGCCGTTGTCGGGGTCGGGAGTGTCGCGAGAGATTTTGGCGAGCTTCAGGGCGGCTGAGTTCAACGCGGCGGCGTAGCCGTTGTCGAACACTACCGGATGGCTAGGGCTATAGGCGTCGATCTCTTCGCGCGTTGGGTAGCGGCCTTCCCTGAGGCGCGTTGAGTAGACCTTGGGGACGAAGACCAGCTGGCCCGGCTGGGCGTCGGCGAGAGCTCCTTCGACGTACGAGCGCAATTCGGCGAAGCTTCCCATCACGGGGATCTCGCCGTCCTTCTCGGCCAGCGCCGCGCTGATTGGATGAACGTGGCTATCGATCAGCCCGGGCAAGACCGTCCGGCCGTTCAAGTTGATCTGCTTGGTGGCGGGGCCGATTGTTCGTCCGACTTCTTGCGTGGTTCCCCACGGCGCGAAAGCGGCCTTGGGCGATCGTCAGCGCCTCGGCGGCCGGCCTCTCGGGGTCCATCGTAATGATGTTTCCGTTGTAGTACATCACCTCCGCGCGTCCGGCGGGGACGGCTCGCTGGGGCGGGCGGTTTTGCCCGAGCAGCGACGAGGCAATCAGGATAGAAATGCCAAGACGATACATATCTAGTATATCGTTTCACTAAAACATATCCTCTCTAGGCGACCTCAAGCGCCTCGAACTTCCTCCAGCGGTGAACCACCGGAGCCGCGTTGATCTCCGCGATCCCCTGCAGAATTCGTTCCCGCAGCTCCTCCCACGACGCGACTCGGATACGCTTCAAGAACGTGCGCGCCATCTTGCCAAACAGCGTCTCGACTATGTTGAGCCAGGACCCGTGGGTCGGCGTGTGCACGTATTTGAAGCGGTTCGGACGCGTCGCCAAGTAGGCTTTCGTCTCCTTCGATATGTGGGCGGAGTGATTGTCCAAGATCAATCGGATCGTGCATTGGTCCGGGTAGAATTGGTCCAAATCCTTGAGCAGCAAGATGAATTCCCGGCTGCGGTGACGCCGCTCCACCCGCGCCGTTACCCGGCCGGAGTGCAAGTCCAGCGCCGCCAGAATCGAGCACGTTCCCAGCCGTTTGTACTCGTAGTCGCGAGCCACACAGGGATGCCGCCCAGGCTTCGGCGGCAGGTCCGGCGCGACGTTGGCGATCGCTTGCACGCCGGGCTTTTCGTCGACCGAAACCGTGATCACGCCCGGCGATAGGCCGTCGCGAAGGCTTTCATTCTGAAAGGCCACTTCGCGGTAGACCAGCAACACTTGCCGCATCTTGGACTCAAAATCGGGATCGCGACGCTCGAGGTAGTACTTCACCTTCTCCGGATGCAGAGGTTGCTCGGCCAGAATACGATGTACGGTCGCCTTAGCCGCTTGGGCCAGGGCCGGATAGCCCGCTTCCACGGCATGCCGGCGCACGTGTAGAGCGAGCGCGCTGCGGGTCCACAGCTCGGCGGCGTAACCGAGTTGGGTGGGTTTGCTGCAGGCCAAATGCACCACCCAGGCCTTGGCATCGGCGGTGATGCCGGGCGGCCGGGGACGATGATAGGCATCCTTGAGCGCTGCTTCCACGCCTATGGCGAGGGCTCGGTTGATCCATTTGCCGACGCTTTTGCGCGTCATCTTGACCGCTCGCATAATCTCGGCGATCGTCTCGCCGGAATGATAACGCCACAGAATCTCAGCCCGCTGCACCTCCCTAACCGGAGCCGTCCGCGAAGCACGCAGGCGCTGAAGATGTTGCACCTCTTGGGGCGTGAGAACGAGTTTGAGACGCTTTGATTTTCCCGGCATGCGTCCAGCCCAGCAGGAAACGTTACGGGATAGATATGTTTTATTGAAACGCTATACTAGTTGGAAGCCGCTTCTTCGAGAATCTTTAAGACGGCGCTGTGGCCGTTATTCTTGGCGAACGTCGCCGCATCGTCGCCATCGCCGTCGCGCATGCCTGGGCTGGCGCCGTAACGCAGCAGCGCCTTGACGTTCTCGGCTTGACCTTCGGAGGCGGCAACCATGAGCGGCGTCCAGCCTTCGACGTCTTGTGTGCCGACTTCGGCGCCGCCGGCCAGTAGGACCTCGACCGTGGCCGGACTCGCGCCGCTCGAGGCGTAGACCAGCGCCGTCCGTTGATTCATGTCCTGGGCCTTCACGTCGGCGCCGCTGTCAAGCAGAAGCTTGACCGCTGGCGTGTGGCCTTCGAACGAGGCCAGCATTAGCGAGGTCTGGAGGTTTTCATTCGGGGCATTGACGTCGACGCCCTGATCGATCAGGGTCTTGAGTCCGTTCGTGTCTCCGGCAAATGCCGCGTCCCGCAGGGCTTGAGCGGCGCCGGGTGCGCTGCCGGCCGAAGTCGAAGGCGCTGTGTCCCCGCCGCAGGCCGCAGCGAGAAGCGCCGCGACAAGAAGTGCGCATTTCATTCCCCAGGAGTCTACCAGAGCTTGCCTGCTACAATCCTGACGATGTTTCCCCGCTTCCTCATCGCGTTTGCACTCGCTTCAACGGCTGTCGCGGCGCCGCCAAATATCGTCTTGATCGTCGCTGACGACCAAGGCTGGAACGATGTCAGCTACCACGGGGCCGAGTTCCCGACGCCGAACATCGACCGGATCGCGAAAGAGGGCGTCGAGCTCGACCGGTTTTACGTCACGCCGATCTGTTCGCCGACACGTGTTGGCCTCTTGACGGGGCGCTACCCGATTCGAGCCGGGCTACAGCGGATCACAGTCAAGCGCTGGGGGACCCGTGCTATCCCAGACAGCGACCTGCTCATCCCCCAAGGGCTGGCCAAGGCGGGCTACAAAACTCGCGCGATGGCCGGAAAGTGGCACGTGGGTTGGTCCAAGCGCGCGCATCACCCGATGAGCCGGGGGTTTACGTCGTTTTACGGACTCGGCGGCGGCGCCATCGGGTTCTTCTCGCACACCGAGCAAGACACCCTCGATTGGCATCGCGACTGGGACTTGAACTACGACGAAGGCTACTCCACCACTTTGCTCGGTCAGGAAGCGGCCCGGATCATCGACTCGACTTCCGCCGACGAGCCTTTCTTCGTCTACGTGGCGTTCAACGCGATTCACTCGCCCAACGACGCGCTTGAAAAGCACCTCAAGCAATTCGCCCACATCAAGGATGAGCGACGGCGAGTCAAGGCCGCGATGAGCGCTTCGCTCGATGACGAGGTCGGACGAATCCTTGATGCGCTTGATCGTAAAGGCGTGGGAGACGACACGCTGGTCTGGTATTTCGCCGACAACGGGGGCGTGCTTGGCGGCGGCTCCGAGAGTAAGCCTTTACGCGACGGGAAATGGTCGGTTTACGAGGGCGGGATCCGGGTCAACGCCGGCATCCGCTGGCCCAACGGCCTCGAGGGCGGCCGCAAGCTGACCGAGCCGCTCAGCTATATCGACGTGATGCCAACGCTGCTTGAAGTCGCGGGAGTGTCGGATTTCGGAGGGCGCGCCTTCGACGGGGCGCCGGTTTGGGACGTCGTCAGCGGTGCGAGGAGTCGCGATGATTGGGAGTTTCATTCCTACTTCCAGGGCCGCCGGATTCCGCAAAACGCCGAGCCGGGGCGCAAGATTCTCTTCGAGCGCAATGCGGTCAACACGAAGGAGTGGAAGCTGGTGCGGCTAGGGCCGGACATGCGGAAAGTAACAGATCCCAAGCAGGACTCGTCGCTGGAGCTTTACTGGATCGCTCGCGATCCCTATGAGACGCGCGATATCGCCTCGGAGAACCCAAAGATCGTCGAGCGGTTGCTGGCCAAGATGACGGAGTTTCGCGCGACCCAGAAGAAGAAGCTCGACGTTATTGGCCCCACCGCGCCTGAGGGTTGGAAGCCGACCTCGTACGCGATTCCCGAGAAGTAAGCCTACGGCGCGTCTTGCACCGCGATCACAAGTCGCTGTCCCAATGCCGCCAGCGCTGCTTGGAGCCGGTCCGACCTCGTCGCGTGATCAGGATCGAGCATCCGGCGGACAACCGTTTCCCGCACTCCCAAACGCCTGGCTAGCTCGGAATTGTTCACCCCTTGCCGCCGCATAGCGCGACAAAGTGCGAGCTTGCCGGCTATCCAGAGGGGAACGGGAATCAGCCGTTGAGCGCGCTTCAACGGAGACGGATCGGGAATATCCGTCTTCTCGGCGATCCGAAAAGCGATTGCGCTTCCCAGGCAATCGATCGCCTCGTCCAAGGCCTCGGCAACATCGCGTCCGTCGGTATGGGCCTCTGGGAAGTCGGGAAAACCGACGGTCAGCCGCCCATCTTCGTCACGGGTGAACCTGGCGGGATAGGAAAGCGTCAGCATGAACCGATTGAGCCCGGCGCCGGTGGCGGCGGGAAGGAACTTTGCTCAAACGTCTCCCGTGAATAGTGGCCGACGGACGCTCGTTTAACGTCCCAACCCGCCGCCACCGGCGCCGGGCTCAAAGGCGCAGATCGAGCAGTTGACTTGGGCTCCAGTATCGCACACAAGTGTACGATTCGGCGCCCAACTCACGATCTACTGGAACTCCGTTGAGCGCTGCGGCACGTCTGGGAATTCATGCGAAGATATTGAGCCTGGAAACCAACTTATGCCCGATCGCCCGGACGTCCTATTGATTACCACCGACCACTGGCCCGCATCGCTCCTCGGCGCCGCCGGCCATTCCGCGATTCAAACGCCGACGCTCGATGAGCTCTGCCGCAGCGGGGTGCGTTTCACCAATACCTACGGCGAGTGCCCGGTGTGCATCCCGGCGCGGCGAACCCTCATGACCGGGACCTCTCCCCGCACCCACGGCGACCGCGTCTTCAACGAAAAGCTCCCAATGCCCGACCTGACGACGATGGCGCAGGCGTTTCGCGACGGCGGCTACCAGGCTTACGCGGTTGGCAAACTGCACGTCTACCCGCAGCGCGACCGAATTGGCTTCGACGACGTGATTCTCGACGAAGAAGGCCGCGTCATCTACGGCGTTCTCGACGATTACGACCAGTTTTTGGGCGACCAGGGGTATGTCGGCCGGCAGTTCGACCACGGCATGAGCAACAACCAGTACGGTACGCGTCCGTGGCACCTGCCTGAGGAAACTCACGCAACCAACTGGGCGACCCAGCAGATGGTGAGGACGATCAAGCGCCGGGACCCGAACAAGCCGGCTTTCTGGTTCCTCTCCTATCGCCATCCGCATCCGCCGCTGGTCCCGCTCGAGACGTACTTGGATATGTACGCCGATGTCGAGCTCGATCAGCCCGTCAGCGGTGATTGGGCCGAAGACCCCGCCGCACTGCCCTACAGCCTGCAAGCGAACGTCGCGCGCGGGGCGAACTTGAGTCCCGACCTGGTTCGCGCCGCTCGGAAGGCTTTCTACGCCTTGTGCACGCACATCGACCATCAGCTGCGGGTAATCATCGGTTCGCTGCGCGAGGAGGGACTGCTCGACAACACGATTATCTGCTTCAGCTCCGACCACGGTGACATGCTCGGCAACCAGGGAATGTGGGCCAAGCGGCTGTTCTATGAAATGTCAGCGAACATCCCGATGATCATCGTTGGCGCCAAGGGCGGACCTGTCGGATTCAACCAAACCGACGACCGTCTCGTGGGCTGGCAAGACGTGATGCCGACGCTGCTCGACTTGGCGGGGGTCGATATCCCGGCGTCGGTCGAGGGGCTATCGATGTTTGCTGAGGAGAAGCGCCCGCACCTTTATGGCGAGGTGGGCGAAGACGGCCACGCGACCCGCATGATTCACGACGGCCGCTACAAGTTGATCTACTACCCCGTTGGAAACTTCCGGCAGCTATTCGATATCCGGGAAGACCCCCGCGAGCTGAGCGACTTGGGCGGCTCAGTCGAGCACGCGGAAATTCTCGGGCGGTTGAGCCGGCTGTTGATCGGCGAGCTTTACGGCGGTGACGAGAGCTGGGTTCAAGACGGCGCTCTCGTCGGTCTGCCGAATCGCGATTTCATCCCGGGCCCGAACAAGAGTCTGACTAGCCAACGCGGGCATCACTGGCCGCCGCCGCCCAAGACAGACATGCAACAGATCGAATGGCATTCGGAAGCGAAAACTTAGCGTCCAACGATCGATAGACTGGAGTAGGAATGGCCGTCAGCAATCCGTGGAAGCCGCGCCACCGCGCGCTCGAGGCGCTGTTCGATCCCGACGAGTTGGAACGCCTCGAAACCGCCCGGACCGCGGTCTCTTCCGACGGACGGACCATCGTCTACTGCGTCTACGAGAACCCTTTCGCCCGCGCCGGCGGAATCGCGGCCGTGGCGACTCACCTTCCCCCGGCTTTGCGTGAGGCCGGCGAGGGCGTCCTTCTCCTGACCCCCTTCCACCGCAACCTCAAGACCACTCCGGCCAACAGCGAGCTTGATCGAGTGGCCGACCTCAAGGTCCCTTTCGGGGGCGTCGAGATCGCGGCGGAGCTGTTCGAGCACGTCGATAAGAGCGGGACCCGCTGGGTGTTTATCCAGGCTTGGGGAATGTTCGACGCCGGCGGCGGGCCCGACCGCACGAACCCCTATTCACACGACCAGCCGGAGCTGTTGCTGCGAGATGCGCTGTTCGCCTCCGCCGCTGCTCCTTATGCCGCCGCCGCTCTTGGAGTCGATCGAAACGTCATCTTCCACCTGCAGGACTGGCAGTTAGCGTCGGCGGCTTTGACGGTGAAACAAGCCGTCCTTGGGGGCGTGCTCGAGTCAGCCGCGACCGTGCTGACCTCGCACAACCCCTACGACCACGCTCTGCCTGACCGCCACTTGGCGTACATCACCGACCGGCTGGGGCCGGCGCTCTGGCCGCTCGGCGAGGGAACGGTCTATCAGCGAATGATCCCGCTCACCGACGCGCCTTTGTCAACGGTCAGCCCGAATTTCGCGCGCGAACTAGTTGAGGACCAGCTTCAAACTCTACATTTCGCTGGGCATCTTCAGGACGTCTACGAGGCGCACTCCGTTGTGGGAGTCAACAATCCGTTGTTTGGGGAACCAAAGAACCCCTACACCGCCGCGGGCACTGCGAAAAAAATCTTTGCAGAAAAGATGCGTAAGCGTAAGGCCATGCTTCGGGTCCTCGCGGCGTTCAAGGATGAGCGCGCGCTCGGCTCGCTTAACGGAGGCGAAGGCCGCCCCCTGACCGGGTTGCCCGATGAGATTCCCGTGTTCATGATGTTCGGGCGGCTCGACCCGGGGCAGAAGGGGTTCGACTTGCTGGCGCGGGCGCTCGAAGGCTTCGCTCCAGGGGAGGCGCGATTCGTGCTCGCGCCGAGTGTCGGAGATGCCGGCGGGCCCTGGATCGAGGACTTGGCCCGGCTGGCCCAGCGCAGAAGCGGCGAAGTGGTCGTCTACCCATTTCGGATGACCTCCGGGTACATGGAGACGATGGCCGGTGCAAGTTTCATCGTCATGCCATCGTTCTACGAACCGTTCGGAGCAGCGACTGAAGCTTACTTGGCCGGAACGCCGGTGGTTGCACGCGCGACCGGCGGTTTGCTGGACCAAGTGAACGACTTCCGGCGAAGGCAATCAACCGCCACCGGTCTCCTGTTCCGCGAAAAGCTTCCGTTGGGAAGCTCATGGCCCAGCATCATCACGGCTCCGACACCTGAAGAGAGGGTCGGAATCCCACTCTACGCAATGATGGCCGAGGCGTTGTTTGAAGCCCTGCAGCAAGCCGCGGCGCTGTGGAGGGATGACCGAGTGGCCTATTCTCGGATGCTGGTGAACCTGTTTGCGAAGGCCATGGAGTTCTCAGGATCGGCGAGCGCGAAGGGGTATCAAGAGATCTACGACATCGCGGGCGCGCCGCGGTCCTAATGAACCTCAGGCAAACCCGGACGTTTCTTTGAGCCCGGCGCCGGTGGGGCCGTGAAAAAATGTCAAATCTGCCCATCCGGGCGTTTGAGGCCCATGAACGGGCCTCGAAGGCACAGCGAGGCGCCCTCGACATAAGGCATCGCGAGGCGCCCTCGACATCTTTTCACCGCCCCTCAGCAAGCGGTTCCGCGCCGGCTGTTTTCGGGTGAGACTCCAAAGTGATGCATGGCAGCGCCGTCCTCCCCCGCTCGTTCTACAACCGCCCCACCGAACAAGTCGCGCGTGACCTTCTCGGCAAACTGATCGTCCACCGCGTCGGCCGCCAAACCCTAGCCGGCCGCATCGTCGAATGCGAGGCTTACCTCGGCGGAGGCGACCAGGCCGCCCACAGCTACGCCGGGCTCACGCCTCGAACCAAAGTCATTTTCGGCCCCCCGGGTCACGCCTACGTCTACTTTGTCTACGGCGTTCACCACTGCCTGAACCTGATCGCCCAACCCGATGGGACGCCTGGTTGCGTGCTCATCCGCGCGCTCGAACCCGTCGAGGGGCTCGACGAAATGCGCCGCCGCCGGCCCAAAGCCAAGCGCAGCCGCGATCTCGCCTCCGGCCCCGGCAAGTTGACTCAGGCGCTAGGGATCACCCTCGGCCACTACGGCGTCGACGTCACCCGCGGCGCTCTCACCGTCCGCGAGGGCACCCCCGAGCCCTTCGACATCGTCACCTCGACCCGCATCGGCATCACCAATAGCGCGGGCCTTCCTCTGCGCTTCTACATAGCCGACAATGAGCACGTCAGCGTCCGATAGCCGGCCCCGTGCGAACCATCTTCCATCTCGACATGGACGCCTTCTTCGTCTCAGTCGAAGAGCTCCGTGACCCCAGCCTGAAGGGCAAGCCCGTGGTCGTCGGCGGACGCTCCCACGAGCGCGGAGTCGTCTCAGCGGCCTCCTACGCCGTCCGCAAGTTCGGCGTCCACTCGGCGATGCCCTTGCGCGAGGCCTATCGGCTTTGCCCTCAGGCGATCTTCGTCGAAGGCCATCCCCACCTCTACCGCGAATACTCCCAGAAGGTCCACGACATCCTCAAGGGCTTCTCACCGGTCATCGAGCAGGTTTCAATCGACGAGGCTTTCTTGGACCTCAGCGGCGCCGAACGGCTCCTCGGCCCGCCCCTCCAAGCCGCCCACGATCTCCACGAGACCGTTCGCCGCGAGACCCAGCTCCCCTGCTCGATCGGCATCGGCGTCTCCCGTCTAGTCGCGAAAATCTGCTCCGGGCTGGCGAAGCCGAACGGAATCCTCAGCGTGATGCCGGGGCTCGAGCCGCAGTTCCTAGGACCCCTCGACATCGCCAAGATTCCAGGTGTCGGCAAGGTGATGCAGAAGAGCCTCCGCGACTGCGGCATCCGCCGGATCGAACATTTGCAAAACGCTGACCCGGGATTTCTACGGCAGAAGTGGGGCAAGCACGGCCTCGCGTTGGCCGGCAAGGCCCGCGGCGCCGACAGTGGCGGCTGGTTCCAGGGCGAGATCGGCGACCGAGACCAGCCCAAGTCAATCAGCCACGAGACGACGTTCTCGACGGACACGAAGGATCGCGCTCTGATCGACGCGACCCTGGCGAAGCTGGTCCAACTGGTTGCGCGGCGACTGCGTGAGCACGGGTTATGGTCCAAGACAATCCAGCTCAAACTGCGCTACTCCGACTTTTCGACCTACACTCGCGCGCGGACGCTCGAGAGCGCAACGCAACTTGATAACGTCATCCTCGAGACCGTGCGCGGGCTCTTCGAAACAAACTGGGAGAAGCCCCGCACGATTCGCCTGCTCGGCGTGCACGCCGGCCAGCTGACTGCTCCCGAGGGCCAACTCCAGCTCCTCAATCAGGCCGACCGCCGACGCTGGACCCGCGCCCTGGCAGCGGCCGACAAGCTCCGCGACCGCTTCGGAGAAAGCGCCGTTGGGCTGGCCGCCGCCATGAAACATGGTCGGCGGGAGCGCGTTCACGAGAACCCGGCGGGGCTGCCCGGCAAAACTCCCCATGGAAGCTGAAGCGCGCGAAATCGTCGAGCGCCTCCGCCGCGAGGGCCATCAAGCGTACTTCGTTGGAGGCTGCGTCCGCGACCGCTTGCTCGGGCGCGAGTGCAAGGATTATGACGTCTCCACCGACGCTACCCCGACGCGCATCCAAGCCCTTTTCCCCCACGCTCGCCTGGTCGGCGCGGCCTTCGGAGTCGCGCTGGTCGGGAGCATTGAAGTCGCCGCCTTTCGCTACGACCACGACTATCTCGATGGACGCCGGCCCGAGACCGTCACCTTCACCCGTAGCGCGGAGGAGGATGTCGCCCGCCGAGACTTCACCATCAACGGGTTGCTCTACGACCCCCTCGACGATGCCGTCATCGACCACGTCGGCGGCCGCGCCGACCTTGCGGCGCGCGTCGTTCGGGCGATCGGCGAGCCCGCGGCCCGCTTCGCCGAAGACAAGCTTCGGATGCTCCGCGCGGTCCGCTTCGCCGCTCGGCTCGGCTTCACGATCGAGCCCGAAACGCTTGCGGCCATCCAACACGTAGCCGCCGAAATCCAACAGATCTCCGCCGAGCGCGTCCGCGACGAACTGGTTCGTATCCTCACTGAAGGAGGCGCGCGGGCCGGATTCGAACTACTCGATCAGACCGGCCTGCTTGCTCACGTCCTGCCAGAGGTGACCGGCCTCAAGGGCGTCGAACAGTCCCGGGAGCACCACCCCGAGGGCGACGTCTTCACCCACACGATGATGATGCTCGAGCGCCTCGAAGCCGCCTGTTCCGCAACGCTGGCGATGGGCGTTCTACTCCACGACATCGGCAAGCCGGCCACTTTCGAACGCGCTCCCGACCGCATCCGCTTCAACGGCCACGTCGAAAAAGGAATCGAGCTCGCCGAACAGATCTGCCGCCGCCTGCGATTCTCAAACGCCGAAACCGAGCAAATCATCGCGCTCGTCGCCAATCACATGCGCTTCATGCACCTGACCCAAATGCGCCAGAGTCGACTGAAGCGCTTTCTTCGCACACCCGATTTCGACGAACATCTCGAGCTCCATCGCCTCGATTGCCTCTCCAGCCATGGCAAACTGGACAACTACGATTTCGCCCGAGAGAGGCTCCAGCGGCTGCCCGAGGAAGCGTTGCGGCCGGCCCCGCTGCTGACAGGCCACGATCTCATCGCCGCCGGCTATCAACCGGGACCGGCGTTTAAAGAAGCGTTGAAGCTTGTCGAAGACGCGCAGCTCGAGGGGCGGATCACGACGAAAGAAGAAGGGATTGCGATTGCATCCGAATCACTCGGCAATAAGCACCTGTAGGGGCGTAGCTTGCTACGCCCGCGCTTGCTACGCCCGCGCCCTGCTTTTCGCTGCCCTGGTCTTTCTCGGGAATCCGCTTCTCGCACAGCAACGCCGTCCTATCTCTCGTCACTTGCCCGAGTGGCTCGATCTGGGCATCGACTATCGGGGCCGGGGACAGACGGCCGGCAACGTCGAGTTCAACCAAGAGAACGACGACGCCTACGCCCTGCATCGGCTGCGCTTGAATCTCGGTTTCAAGGTCAACGACTCGGCGCGCTTCTTCCTACAGGGCCAGGACTCAGGCGCCGGCGGGTTGGAGCCCTTCCAGCCGCCCGCGCGCTTTCGTAATTCCGCCGACCTCCGCCAGGCCTACCTGCATCTCGGCAAACCGGACTCCGGCGCCTGGGAGCTCCGGCTCGGGCGCCAGCTATTCGAATTCGGCGAAGAACGTATCTTCGGAGACCGCGATTGGAGCAACGTGAGTCACAGCTGGGACGGCGCCCGACTGACGCTGCGAAGCGGAAAGAATTCAGTCGAATTGATCAGCGCGTCGCGAGTCAACCCGATTCTCAACGGCTTCGACCGCCCAGGCGGCGGGCGTATTGTTCACAGCGCCTACGGCCGCATCGGATCCTTGAACCAAGACCTGACGCTCGAACCCTACTTCGTCTATAGCGCCAAACCCCGTATTCGCGGCGTACTCAGCCGCGGGGCCGGCGGCTCGTCGACAGTCGGCTTTCGGGCGCGCCTGGAGCCGGAACACGGTTTCGACTACGAAGTCGAGATGGCCGTTCAACGCGGCAATGCGGCGATCCCACGCGGTCGTCGGCAAGAGCTGCGAGGCTGGATGGGCGTTTGGCGAGCCGGCTACGCGCCCCGAGGCGCGCCATGGAGGGCTCGCGGATTCGGCGAGTACAGCTACGGATCAGGCGACCGCGATCCGAACGACGAACGCACCGGAACTTACGACATGCTGTTTGGCGCTCGGCACGCGCATATGGGTTTGCTGGACATCGTGGGCCGGCAGAACCTTCAGGCCTCAAGAGTCGGCGGCGACATTCGACCGAACGAGAATACCTACCTCATCTTCGAGTACTTTTCCTTCTGGCTTAGCAGCCGACACGATGGGGTCTATGGCGTCGACGGAACGTTGCTCACACCCACCCCCGCGGGCGGCGCCGCCAACACTCAGATCGGTCAGGAGGTCGACCTTACCCTCGAGTACACCCCGACGGACTACCTCCTAATCGAAGCCGGCGCCGGCCGCTTCTCGCCCGGCAGATTCTTGCAGCAGGCGCGCGGAGTCGAGATCCGCCGGAATTTCCTGTACGTCGCGTTCGAGCTCTCCCTGTAGCCTAGTGTCGTGCGCCAGACAGGTAGCGGCGCGACATGTCGCGCCCTTCAGTGGCAATCGCGAATTTACAAGAAAAGGCGACAATTTCTTTATAAAACATTTAGAATTTTATAAAGAATTAATCTCGTCCGTCATCTAGGATGTAGGTCGGCTCGGGACAAGCCAATGCTCCCGCGCCGAGATGGGCCGTTGGTCTGAGTACGCTCGATGACATTCGAGCTGCTTTCTAAGTGAGTCGCCCGACTCTGTAGCACCGCAATCGCTCGCAAGTTACCGGTTGCAACCTCCTGCTGGGAACCACGATCTGGGACCTGGCGTGCGTAAGCATTATCTTGCATTCGCCAAAGCCGCCCGAAGCGAACAGCCAACCCGCTTGGTTCGCCCTACTCGTCCGGCCGCGTCACGAATGGCAAGCCGCCCGTGCGTTGGAGGGCAAGCAGCTCCAGGTCTTCCTGCCGAAGTACCGGCTCAGAAAGCGTTGGTCCGACCGCGAAAAAGAGTACGATGCACCGCTATTTCCGAGGTATGTGTTCTGTCATTTCGGTCGATCTCAGCGCCGATCCGTGCTGGAAACGCCTAGCGTCCAACGGATTGTGGGATTCGGCGGACAGCCCCTTCCCGTCGACGAGAACGAACTTTTCGCGCTGCGGTCGGTCGCGCGCTCCGGGCTGCCGGCCGCGCCGCACGACTACATCGACGTGGGCCAGCGCGTCCGGATATTGGATGGTCCATTGACGGGCCTCGAAGGAATTCTCGTGAGTTTCAGGGGGGGCGGACCGCATGATCCTTTCGGTCTCCTTGTTGCGGCGCTCGGTGTCGGTCGAGATCGAGCGTGACTGGGTTCGGGGTCTGAAGTCGATTCCCGCCGCGGCTGGTGCATAAACGATGAGAATCATACTCTTAGGCGCTCTCACCGCGGCGGCGGCTCTCGCCCAGGGCCCCCAGGCGTACACGCTCGGTCCCGGCGGTCGCGTCTCGGTGCGCGTGGTGGCTGCCCCCGAAACGTCTACCGAACGGCAAACGCTAGGACCCTCGGGGGAGCTCCGGCTTCCGATGATCAATGCCGTCAGCGCATCCGGCATGACGGCCGGCGAGCTCGAGCGGGAACTGCGCGAGCGGCTATCGGTCTACATCAAGGAGCCGCTCGTATCGGTCACGGTTGAAGAATTCGCCAGCCGGCCGGTCTCCGTCCTAGGGGCGGTCGGCAATCCGGGCGTTCAGAAGCTTACCGGGGGTGAAACCCTTGCCGAGGTGCTCTCGACCGCCGGCGGCCTCCGGGTCGATGCATGCGCGTCGATTACGGTGACGCGGCGAAGGGAGTGGGGCAAACTCCCGTTGCCCGGCGCCGCCCTAGACCCTAGCGGCGAGTTCTACGTGGCCCACCTCGAGGTCCGCAAGCTACTCGAAGGCCAAGCTCCCGAACTGAATATTAAGATCCAACCGCACGATGTGATTTCAGCGCCGCGGGCGGCCCTCGTCTACGTCGTCGGCGCCGTGAAGCGGGCTGGAGCCTTCCCCTTGACCGAAGGAGAACAAACCAGCGCTTTGCGGGCGCTTGCCCTAGCTGGTGGATTGGCTCCTCATGCGGCCCTCAAGCGCTCATTGATCTTGCGCCGCGGCGCCGCCGGCGAGCTCGAGGAGACGTCGATCGACCTCAAGGCGATCGTCAACGGGCAAGCAAAAGACCCCGAGCTTGCCGGCGATCAGATTCTCTTCGTCCCCAAGAGCAACGGTAAGAGCGCGGCGGCGCAGCTCTCAAACGCAGCGCTCGTGGTAGGGACCGGCGCCTCGATCTGGACATTGGTTGGACGGTGATCGCCACCCCATGACCCGCGCGCCCGACAATTCCCTGACGGTTCGTCCGCCGGCAGGATTAGGCGACCCCGGCGAACCCGCATTCTCCGGCTATTGGCGAGTGATTCGCCACCGGCCGCGCATTCTGGCGTTCTGCGCATTCGTCGGCGCCCTGGTCGGTTTGGGCCTCAGCCTGCCGCGCGCTCCGGTCTATGAAGCCAGCGCCTCGCTAGAAATCCAATCCGTCAACGAGAGCTTTCTCGACATCGGCGAAGCGAGCCCAAACGCCGGTAGCGACTTCTCGCAACGCAGCGAGCTGCAAACCCACGTCCGCATCCTGTCGAGTCGAACGCTGCGAGACGTCACTCGCGCCGCGATCATCGAACAGGCCCCCGTCGAAGATCAGGCTCGCGACAAGTGGCGTGATGGTCTGCGGATAGCCGCCGCCGGGCTCAGCGTCCGTGCGAATGACGACAGCCGAGTGATTGAGGTTTCAAGCCGGTCGACCGATCCTGTGCTCGCGGCTCGCTTCTCGAACGAGCTCGCGGAAAACTACATCACCCGGAACCAAGTCGAGCGCCACGCCGCCGCCGAGAGGACAAAGCTCTGGCTCGACGCACAGTTGGACGCCGTGAAGTCCAAACTCGAAGACGCCGACCGTGAGCTTCAGCGTTACGCCCAGCGGAACTCTCTCTTGATCTCACAAAGCGACGGCGGCACCCTCGCGCAAGAGCGGCTCGCGCAGCTCCAACACCAGCTCACCGACGCACGCGCCGAGCGGATCCGTCTTCAAGCGCGCGCGGATTTAACAGCCGAGGGGACCTTGCCGGCCGACCTCGAGGCGACGGCGCTACGCGACTACGAGCGAGAAGCGTCCAACTTGCACCGCCGCCAGGCCGAGCTCGAGGCGATCTACACGTCCGCCCACTACCTGGTGGTACAGAACAGCGCGCAAGTCGCCGTAGCCGAATCCGCCGTCGCCCGTGAGCGAGCGCGGCTGCTCAAAGTCGTCCAAAGCGGCTACCTGGCAGCCGCGCGCCAGGAGGATCTGTTGGATGTGGACTTCGAGGCTCAGACCGCGATCGTCTCCGAGCAAGCCGGCCTGTTAATGGGCTACGAGCTGCTCGACCGTCAAGTCCAGGTGAATCGCGACCTCTATGCGACGTTCCTCAAGCGCCTCAAGCAAGCCGGCCTCGCCGCTGCCCTGCCCGCATCGAACATCCGCATCCTCGATCGGGCGACCGCTCCGCCCGAGCCGGTCTCGCCCAACCATCCTCTCTCGGGCGCCGCCGGCGGCGTCACCGGACTGTTTCTGGGGTTGATCTACGCTATGGCGCGCCAACAGCTCGACCAAACGATCAAGCAGCCAGGCGAGGCGGGGCGCTGGTTGGGGGTTCGCGAGCTAGGCGCGATCCTCGACTCACGCCTCGACCCGGGGGACCGTCAGATGACGCCGGCGGCTTTCGAATCGCCTGCAAGCTCGGACCGTCAAGTCGAGGTCGTCGCCTGGCGCCGGCGTCCGTCATTGCTGGCGGAGTGCTTTCGCGGGGTTCGAACTTCGATTCTAGGGGAAGGCGACGGCTCCAGCCCAGGGATCATCGTGATCGCCAGTGCGAATCCCGGCGAGGGAAAAACCACCGTCGCGGCCAACCTCGCGATCTCACTGGCCGAGCTTGGCGGGAACGTCTTGCTGGTCGACGCGGACCTACGGCGGCCGAGGCTCCACAAGATCTTTGGCCTGACGAATAACCTCGGACTCAGCGACGCCGCCTCGCGCGATCCGGAAAGGGCCTCGTTTGAAGCCGCGATCCAAGACGTCCAGCAAGTCCCGGGCCTCTCGCTCCTGGCCAGTGGCGTCGCGCCATACGGCGGACCGGGACTGTTGCACTCGGCGCCCGTCGACCGACTCTTCTCGAAGCTCAAGGAGAGCTACGACGCGATCGTCGTCGACACCCCGCCCGTGCTCGTGATCTCCGACGCGCGCGCCCTCGCCAGCGTCGCCGACGGCACGGTGTTAGTCGTTCGCGCAGGCAAAACCGACCCCAACGACGCACTAGAAGCGAAGAACCTTCTCGTCGGCGACGGCGCACGGCTCCTCGGGACGGTCCTCAATTGGTGGGATCCACAGCGAAACGGCCAAGACGCCTATTCGCGCTACGCGGCGCGGCGGGGCCGCTCGATGGGAGCCGCCGCTTGAGGCTGACCGGCGAGAAGCGACTCACCGTGGGTCGAGGCCGTAGATACCTTGCCCACCTCGGCGCCGCCGGCCTGGTTCGACTACTCAGCGTGGGCCTGAGCTTGGGCCTGACGCCGTTCGTTCTCAATCAGCTTGGACCGGAAGCCTACGGCGTATACGGCCTCGCCCTCAGCGCGATCGTATGGATCGGGGCGGCGGATTTCGGAATCGGCGCCGGCTTGAATGTGCGCCTAGCCCGAGCCTCAGCTCGCATTGAAGCGGCCAAGCTCGGCCGGATGACCAGCTCGGCCCTAGCCGCCCAGCTCTTGCTGGCGACCGTCGTCTTGGCCGGCGGACTGCTATTCGCGCGCCTCCTGCCGGGGTTCATCGATCTACCCGCTCAGCTAGTCGCACCGAGCGGGCGTTTGGTCGTATGGTTGGCCGCCGGCTCGGCCCTGTCTATCGCGGCGCATCCGTTTGCGATGACGCTCCTTGCTCACCAGCTGGGCGCGGTTGAGCAGATCTGCCGCGGCGTTCGGATCGTTGTTCGTTGGACCGTGATGACCGCCCTGCTGCTATCCGGATGGGGGCTTGAAGCGCTCGGCCTGGCGCACTTGATTGCGGCGGTCGTCAGCTCAGCGCTCGTTGTCGCTCTGGCGTTTCGACGCATCCCCGAGCTTGGCCTGCGATGGACCGACGTCAGGTTCTCTGAAATCACCGCGACCGCGAGGCTCGGAGTCTGGCAAAGCATCGGCGCGGCCGCCGGCCTGCTGATCGCGGGAACCGACCGCATCTTGGCGGGGAAGCTCGTATCGCTTGAAGCCGTCGCTGTGCTGGCTCTGAGCGGCGCGCTGTTCGTGTTTGCCGAAGGTTTCTTGACACAGGTCGTGGACTCGGCCCGCCCGAGCCTGGCGCAGTCACTCGGCGCGGGCTTGACTGAGCAGGCTGCAGTCGCCTATCGCCGGCTAATGAGCGCCGCCGTCGGGCTCACGCTCCCAGCATGCGCCGCGCTGTGGAGCGCCAACGGAGCTTTCATCGGCGCTTGGATCGGGCCGGGGAACTACGGCGGCGCCTACCTCGACGTGTTGTTTGCGGCGAACCTGCTGTTGGCCATGTGGGCGCTGCCGCATCGCGCCGTCCTGACCGCGGCCGCGAGTCCGCGAAAAGCGTCGCTGATCCGGCTGGCCGAAGGCGTGGCGAACCTGGTGCTGTCCATAACTCTGGGATTGATCTACGGCCTGCCGGGAATCGTCGGAGCAACCGCCTTGGCCGCCTGCGTCTCAGCCTGGACGTTTACACCGCCTGGCCTCGGAGAAGCTTGGCCAAACTACCGCTTCGTATCGGCCGCTGCTAACTCGATTCGGAGTCCAGCTCGCACTTCTCATCCCGGCCGCCGCCGCCGGCCGGCAGATCGCCTCTCAGATCGGCGGCTTCAGCGGAGCGGGTGTTGCCGCGGGACTGGTCGGCGTCGTCGGCCTGGGCGTGTTCTGGGCGTTGGTCGCCGACAGCGAGACCCGCCTGCAAGTCCGCTCGCTATTGCCCCAACCAACTGTAGGGGCTTGGCATGCCAAGCCCGTCTTGCTTAACCGTCAGACCCCCGTATAGTGGCTCGAATCGCCCTCATCTTCGCCTACGGCCCGGAATCGCGGTCTTTCCTTTACTCCGGCTTGGCAGCCGCGCTCGCGTCCCGGCACAAGCTGACGATCTTCGCCACGAACCCCGCCTCTCGGGCCCTGCGGGGTGCGCCCGCCGAAATCGCGGTTTTACCAGACGCCAGCGAGCGCCGATCCATGGCCCGCCTAAGGAGCTGGGCGAGAAAGTCCTCCGGGACATCCCTGGCGCGCGCCAGCTCACTCGCGGAACGGCTGGCAACTCGAGCGATCGGCGGATCACCGCTCTGGGCCGCGGCCTTTCGCAAGCATCAAATCGACGCCGTCTTGGCGCCCTCCTACGACAGCGCCCGGACGCTTCCCGCCTTAGCGACCGCCGCTCGGCTACAGCTCCCCACGACCGTCGTTGTCAATTCCTGGAAAGACATCCCAGCGCACCCGCACATGCGTGTGTTCCCCGCCAGGCTGGCAGTGTTCGACGCGGCCGACGTTCAGGCGGTCAAGGCCGCCAATCCAGGGCTCCCCCCCGAGCGAATCGCCGTCTGCGGCTCGCTCCATCTCGCCGCTCTCAGCAGGTCGCCGGCGATGCCGCGCGACGTCTTCTGCAGCCGGGTCGGACTTGACCCAGCCCGGCCCATCGTCTGCTTGACCGTCGACCGGCGGGGCTCGGCTGACGAACTCCTCGCCCTACGGCTACGAAAAGCTTTCGAGTCGCTCCCCCGAAAGCCGCAGCTCGTCGCGAGGGCTAATCCGATGGGGCGGCCGCTCGAACGGATCGGCCCGATTCCCGTCTTGCAACCCGCCTGGGAATGGTCCGCCGAAATGGACTGGTGCTGCCCCCTACCCGAAGACGGCCCATTATGGCGCTCGGCGATCGAGCACTCGGCCGCGAATGTCTCCGCGCCGTCTACTGTCACGCTCGAATTCGCGGCCTTCGGCAAGCCGGTCATCAACGCCTGCTTCACCCAAGAGCGCGCCGAGGCCTGGAATTCCTCCTTCTACGCCCGCGCGCGCCAACATTGGGCGACTTCGGCCTTCTCCTTCGACGAGCTCGTCGAAGCCGTCAGGCGCAGCTCCGCGACCCAGCCCAGGCTGCTCTTACCCGATTCGACTCGACTGGTCGAGCAACTCGTCGAGGCTTCTCTCGAGAGCCGAAGCGAAAAAGTCACGGCCCCATTTCAGACATGCGAGTCTTAATCGCGACCCTGGAGTATCCGCCCGGACTCTCGGGCGGAATTGGCCATTTCTATCGCGACCTGCACGACGGCCTGGTCCGGCGGGGCGACGAAGTGAGCGTGGTCACTCCGACGAACCCCTCCGAGCCGCTGAGAACCCGCTGGGAGCTGACGCGCAACGTCGCCCGCAAAGCCCGCGAGTTCTACGCCGATGTCGTCGAAACCCACGACTGGGCCGGGCCTTTGCTGTGGCGTCCGGGTTGTCCGACGATCGTCCGCATGCACGGCGCGCATTCGGCGCACGCTCAATACAGAGGCCAGCGCCCCAGCCGCTTCTGGAGCCGACTCGAACGCCGAACCTTGGGCGCGGCCGATCTTTTGGCCAGTGTTTCACGAGCCATCGGGGAGCTGACCTTGCGCGCCTGTCGGATCCCGCGGCGGAACTTCGAGGTCATCCCAAATGGCATCGACACCCGGCTGTTCTCGCCGCAGCCGGTCGAGAAGGATCCGGGCGAGATTCTGTACGTTGGCTCGATCCACGAGCGCAAGGGGCTGGTCGAGCTTTTCCAAGCCGTTCAACGGGTTTTCGTCGAGAGCTCGGACGCACGACTGACCCTCGTCGGTCGAGCCGTCGATCCATCCTTCGAACCACGGCTTGTCGCGATGCTCCCCTCTGAGATGCGAGCCCGCGTCCGCTTCCTCGGCCTGGTTCCGCGCCGCCAGCTTCCCTACTTCTACTCGCGAGCCGGGGTCGTCGTCGCGCCGTCTCTCTCGGAAGCCTTCGGGCTGACGGCGCTCGAGTCGATGAGCTGTGGGACCCCTCCCATCGTCAGCAGCCTAGGCGGAGCTGCTGAGGTGGTTGAGGATGGCCGCTCCGGTCTACTTATCGACCCCCGCCGTGAAGACGAGTTAGCCGACGCCCTGCGCTTGTTACTCGGTGACGCCACGCTGCGAACAAGCATGGGCTACGCCGCCCGCAAGCGAGCTCTCGAGCGCTTTGAGATCGGGAGGGTCGTCGAGCAAACGCGCGCGCTGTACCAACAGGCTATCAGTCAAACATGCGCGGCAGCCTAGCCATCGCCGTTCCGACCTATCGGCGGCCCCATCTGCTAGCCCAACTGCTGGCCGACTTGACCATGCAGGACCTCAAGCCCGACGTTCTCTTGGTTGTAGACGGGGATGTGCACGGTGATGAAACTCGGAAGGCGCTAGCTCGGGGCTGGCCGTTCGCCACCCGACTCATCCACTCCACGCAAGCCAACCTGCCGTTTCAGCGTCGCTTGGCATACGAAGCCTCCAGTGGATGCGACCGCCTTCTGTATCTCGACGACGACCTGCGCATTCGAGACCACACCAGCATGCGGTTGGTGGTTGACGCACTAGACGGTCACGACGTGGTTGCGGCAACAGCCCCCATCCGGACTCCTGGGGCTCGGAATCCGCAACCGTGGGCCCTCGGCAGGGGAAGCTCAAGGCGGGTCTGGCCGGGCGACCTCACGCCCGCGGGCAACCGCACCGCCCCCCCGGCTGACGGTGGCGCCTACCCCCAAGTCGGCTGGCTGCGGGGAGGAGTCATGGCCTTTCGCCGCTCGGCCTTGTCCCTTGACTGCTTCCCGGAAGCCTTGCTCTCGATGGCCTCCACTGGGCTCGGTCTCGGCGAAGACCTCGTGATCGCCCGCCGCGTCTTGCGTCGGGGGCGTATCGCACTCGCGATTGACGCTGAGTTCGAGCACCCCGGCATCGATCAGACCCGGTCTTTCGTCACGGCTGGTTTCCGCGGCGGCTTCGCCGCCGCCTACAGCCGCCGTCTGATCAACGACGTCTATCGAGGCGATCAACCCCCGCCCCTTCCCGACCGGCTTGCACTAGGAGCGAGCTGGGCCGCCAACACCGCTCAAGAAGCCGGCGCGGCGCTGCGATCGCTCTCACCGGCTCAGTCGGCGCGAGCCTGCGGGTACTTCTGGGGCGCGCTCCAAGGGGCGCTTCGACCGCCGGCGCCGGCTCGCTTCGGCGGTCCGGTCAGTTGGGACTTCGAGGCCAGAAGGTCGCTTGAAACAACCGAAGAGTTGGCGCCTGTATGACCGCGACTGAAACAACCATCCCCCACCGGCCGATCGCGGCAGCCTGGTCGCCAACCCTGCGAATCCTCTTTGCCGCCTTCGCGATCTATCTGACGTTGCCGATCATCGAGACGCCCGTATTCGGGCTCTCCTTGTCGGCGCCGATCTTCGCGCTGATCGCCGTAGAAGTTTGGGGCTCGCGGCAAGCGCTCCCCGACGGGCGCTGGCTCCTCCTGGCCGGGCTTTTCTGGGCGGGCTGTCTGGTCTCGATTACCGGCAACGTTCTGGTCGGCGCCCTCGTGGCTGTCGAGCTGGACGAGGCTCTCCTGCTGGTGAGGTTCGCTTATTGGGCTTTGGTTTTTGTCACAACCGCCGCGATCGTATCGAGGTCAACTTGGGCGCCCAGCATCCCGGGGTGGCTCGCCGCCGGGATCACTGGCCTGGCCGTACTGCGTCTGGCGGAGGTCTACGCCACCGGCGTCTGGGGCGGCCGCAGCTCGGGGTCGTTGTCGCAAAACGACTACGGCTTCGCCTTTTCGACCTTCACGCCTTTCCTGATGTGGACGGCCTTGGGCTCGAGTCGCCGGCGCATCTGGGCCATCCCGGCGCTGGCGGTGACCCTAGCTGCCGTCGCCGCGAATGGCTCTCGATCGTCGTGGCTAGCGATCGCTCTAGCGGCCGCGGTCTTGACCGTCCTCGCCCTCGCCGCCGGACGCTTGCGGGCCCCGGCCGTGGTCGGCGTGGCGCTCGTCGCCGCCATGGCCGCGGGCGCGCTGCTACTCTCGCCCGCCAAGGCCACCCGAGGCGTCGAGCAAAGGTGGTCGACATTCGCGAGCCTAGACGCCGACAAACCGTTCCAGTCGCGGTTGCGGTTGGCGCTCAAAGGCTGGGAGCTGTTCCGCTCCTCCCCTCTATTAGGAGTGGGCCTAGGCCGATTTACCAAAGAGGATGTTTCCCTCCGCGGCGATCGCGGCGTGGCCTGGGCCAGCGAAGAGTCTCTCAACCGGCGAACGCCACACAACGCCTACATCAAAGTCTTGGCCGAGACAGGCCTCGCCGGAACTGTCCCGCTGGCGGCGCTGCTACTCACTCTAGGCTTGCTTGGCGCTCCGGCGGCCCTCCGCCTAGCCCGCCAAGGGCAAGACTGGGCGATTCCCGCCTACGCCGCCATGCTTGCGCTGAGTCTGCACCTGGCGGCGTTATCGGGACTCACCGGCACCGCGCCCTGGTTCGTCTACGGACTGGTAGCGGCCGCGATCGATCGTGATCGCCGAGCTCGTTTTGCACATCTTGCACGTCATTGATTCCCTCGACGTCGGCGGCGCCGAGAAAAGCCTGGTCGAAATCTCCACGGGAGTCCGCGCCGCCGGCTGTCGCGTATCGGTATGCGCGACCCGCCGACTCGGTCCGATGGCCAACCGCCTGCCGCCCGATGTGCACACGCAGTGCCTCGCCCGGCGCAGCCGCTGGGACTGGCGTTCACTCACGCGTTTCGCCGAGGTCGTCAACCGCCAAGCGCCCGACGTCTTGCATGTTCACGGCCGCTCCTCGCTGCGATTCGTCGCGGCAGCGAGAAGGTTCGTCGGATGCCGCACGCCGGTACTCGCCCACGACCACTGGGGCGGCGGCCGCTCCGGCGCCTGGCCCGCGCGTTGGACCCATCACCGCTCCCAGCGCTACGTCGTGTGCTCGGCCGGTCAGCGCGAAAGCGTGCATCGCGCCGGAGTCCCAGCCGACGCGGTTGACCTGATCCCAGGCGCGTTGGACCTCACCCGAGACGTCTCCAGGGCCGCCGACCTGCGGCGTTTGTTCGACGTCCCCGACCACACTCTGCTCGGCGTGACGGTCGGGGGCATCCGACCCGACAAGGGGCTCGACGTTCTGCTAACCGCGCTCGCCGGCTGTCGGCTCAAGCGCCCGATACGCCTGCTAGTCGTGGGCGCCGGCCGAGACGCCCGCTATCTCGAGCGCTGTGAGCGGATGGCGGCTCAGTTCGAGCTCAGCTCCCAAGTAACCTTCGCCGGCGAGCGACAGCAGATCGTCGCCGAGCTGGCTAGTGCGGATTTCGCCGTCCACCCCTCTCGCGTCGAGTCCGGGCCGCTGGCTCTGATCGAATACTTCGCCGCCGGACTGCCCGTTGTTTGCACCCGAGCCGGCGGGCTGGCGCAACAAGCGAGCTCAGCGGGCCTTGAGCGTTTCGTCCCCGCCGCCGATCCCGACGCGCTCCGCCACGGCATTGAAGAGATCGCCGAGCTGACGGATCAGCCGCTTAGAGATCGCGGGAGACGGCCCCCAACGTCGAGCGCTCGAAGAGGCGGCCAAGCAAGCCGGGCTGACCGTCTCGCTCCACGGCTGGCTGGATCGCGAAACCCTGTTCAACTTGTTCGCGCGGGCGCACCTGATCCTCGCGCCGTCGAAGACCGAAGGATGGCCCAAGGCCCTCAGCGAAGCGATGGCCCATCGCGTCGTTCCGGTTGCTTCCTCGGTTGGCGCGATTCCCGAAACCCTCGAGCGCACCGGGGCCGGGCTGACGATTACGTCGGAGGCTCCCGAAGTTTGGGCCCGAGAGATTGAGCGCCTTGTGCGAAACCCATCCCGCTGGCGGCTCCTCGCCGAGAACGCGGCGGCGTGCTCCGCTGAGTTCACCTTCGAACGCTATCGACAGCGCATGGCTCGCCTTCTTGGCTTCGCCCGCGAGGTGCCGGCGCCTCGTGGCTTGGCAAAACCCACGGTGGACTCCGAATGGTTGCACACGAGAGTCTAACTTCACATCCAATCTGGGCCGCTGACGTTGTTTCAAGCCATTGCACGCTCTGCGGTGGCACGAGCGACGAGTCGGCAGGCGCCCGCGTTGACGGCATTGCCTTCATCGAGTGCCGAAGCTGCGGACTCGTGCGCGCCGATCGCGCGCCCTCGCCCGACAAGGTCATCGAGCTGTATCGCGGCGACTACTTCGGGGAAGGATCCGCACCGGATTCGTATCGAGCCTATCAGGACTACAGCCGGTCACACGCACTCGATGTTGACCCTCGACGGCCCGAATTCCGCCTGGTCTCGCCTTTCCTCGCCCCCGGCTCGCCAGTTCTCGAGATCGGATGCGCCGGCGGAGAGCTGCTCGAGGTCTTCCGGCGAAAAGGCTACGAATGCTTCGGCGTCGAGCTCAATCCAGCGATGGCGGCCAAGACGAGGCGTCGTCTCGCGGTCCCCGTGATCGAGTCGTCATTCGAAGCCGGACTAGAGGTCGTCGATCGCTACTTCGGGGCGATCCTAGCCTGCTCGGTCATCAAGCACACCCCCCGTCCCCGCGAGTTTCTCGACGAAATTGCCCGTCTTCTCGCGCCAGGCGGGGTCGCATTGATCGTCACGCCAAATTGGGCCTGCGCTCCGCGCACCGGCACCGAATGGGTGGGTTGGCACGGGCAATTTGAGCACCTGAGCTACTTCTCGGCTCGCACGCTCCGAAACGAATTCGAGGCGCGCGGACTCGAGACCGAGTTCGAGGGCTCGGCCGGCCCGCCCGCCCGCATCCGAACGAATGCTCAAAAGACCGCAAAGCGGCTACGAAAACGGCTCCGTTCACTCGCAATGCTCGGCCCCGCCCTGACGCGTTTGAAGCGGCGGATCGTGCCGCCCGTTTTTCGCGCGCCCACCCTCGAGCTAGCCGATCACGTCGGCCTCTATCGCAAACGCCAGTGACATCCACGCTGATTATCGGCAATCACCTCTCCGCCGGCGGCGATACGCCAAAGGTCTGCGAGGAGCTTGCCGGTCGACTCGACCTCGCCGGGTGGCCGGTGATGACCACCTCCCAACAGCCAAATCCGGTCGCCCGCCTGGCGGATATGCTCACAACAGCCTGGGGCCGGCGGGGCTCATACGAAGTGGCGCAAGTCGACGTCTACAGCGGACGCGCCTTCTTGTGGGCCGAAGCCGTCAGCCAGACCCTCGAGCGCTGCCGCAAGCCCTTCGTCTTGACCCTTCACGGCGGCGCCTTGCCCGATCTCGTTAACAGCCAACCCGAAAGAGTGCGCCGCCTGCTCGCCCGAGCCACGGCGGTAACGGCGCCGTCACGCTGCCTGACCGAGGCGGCAGCCCCAATTTTCCACGGTACGAAGGTGATTCCCAATGCAATTGACCTGCCGCGCTATCGTTTTCGGGTCCGAGAGAACCCCGGCCCGCGGCTGATCTGGCTGCGGGCCTTCCACGAAGTCTACAACTCCATCCTCGCTATTGAGACTCTGGCGCTGCTCAAACGCGATCTGCCCAAGCTCGAGCTCGAGATGATCGGCCCCGACCGGGGCGACGGCAGTTTGAAGCGAGCTCAGTCGCGCTCGTGTGAATTGAAACTCTCCGGAGCGGTCGAATTTGGCGGGCGAACCCCCAAGGAGAGGGTACCCGCGACTCTCGCCCGGGCCGATATTTTCGTCAACACGTCGCTTATCGACAATACTCCCGTCAGCGTCATCGAAGCCATGGCCTGCGGACTCTGCGTCGTCAGCACCAACGTTGGCGGCGTTCCTGACCTGATCGAGGACGGAGTCAGCGGCCTGCTCGTTCCGCCGGCCAACCCGAGCGCGATGGCCAACGCAATTCGGCGACTCTACCGCGAGCCCGGCCTCGCCTCGCGGCTTTCCAGCAACGCACGCCGAAGAGTCGAGAAGTTCGATTGGTCCCTGGTCCTGCCTGCCTGGCAGGAGTTGCTCTCCAAAGCCGCGGGCGGGTAAAGGGGCGCAGCGTGCTACGCCCGGCGGCAACAGCCCACTAATGCCCCGAGCCCTTGATTTCTATCACCGTTTGCCGCCTTGGGGCCAGTCGTTCGGCGCCAGTCTGCGCGGCTGGCAGCTGCAACGGCGCCGTTACGGCCCAGAGTCGGCAAGGCTCATCGACGAGGCCCTCGAACGCGATACCTGGAGCGCCGATCGACTGCGAGCCTACCAGCAGCAGCGGCTGGAATACATCCTCGACCGGGCCGCCCGGCTTGTACCGCACTATCGAGAGCTCTGGTCCGAACGCCGCCGCCGCGGCGACCGCCGTTCGTGGCTCGTGCTCGAGAACTGGCCTTTGCTCTCGAAGGAAGAGCTCCGCAAGCGGCCAGAGATGTTCGTTGCAGACGACCAACGCCTGTCCCACATGTCGCACGACCGCACCAGCGGAACAACAGGTACACCGCTGAAACTCTTCCGCAGTCGACGCACGGTGCGCGCCCGCTACGCGATCTACGATGCACGCCATCGTGGCTGGTACCAGACCGCGCGGGATGATCCCTGGGCCATGGCCGGCGGCCAGCTCGTCGTCTCCCGCGAGCGCGCCAGGCCCCCATTCTGGGTCTGGAACCGGCCCATGCGGCAGCTCTACATCTCCTCGTGTCAGCTCTCACCCAGCCAAGCACGTGCTTCGCTGGCGGAGATGACGCGGCGTGGCTGCCGCTACCTATGGGGTTATCCGTCATCGATCCAAGCTCTGGCAGGGGCGGCTGTCGAAGTAGCGAACGGTAGCGCACCGAACCTCGCCGCCGTGGTCACCAACGCCGAACCCCTGCTGCCGAGCCAACGGCGGGTGATCGAGCAGGCGTTCGACTGCCCGGTCCGCGAAACCTATGGCATGGTCGAGCTGGTCGCCGCGGCCGGAGAGTGCAACCACGGAACGCTGCACCTATTCCCAGAGTTTGGCTGGATGGAGACGCCGGATGAGTCGGGCGAGATCGTAGCCACAAGTTTGCTCGACCAAGACATGCCGCTCGTCCGCTACCGCACCGGCGACCACGGGGTCGTTGATTGGGTGAGCAACTGTGCGTGCGGGCGTCAGCTGCCCTCGCTGCGCTCTATCGAAGGTCGCTCGGACGACCTGCTCCTTAGCACTGACGGCCGCCCAGTCGGACGACTCGACCCCGTTTTCAAGAGCGACGCGCCCATCAGGCAAGCGCAAATCGTCCAGCTCGCACTCGACCGCATCCTGATTCGATTCGTTCCAGCGCCCGGCTTTGGCTCCGATCACCGCAGCGCCATTGAGCGTGAGCTTCAACAAAGACTCGGTCCGGTGAAGGTCGATTTTGAGCCGGTCCAAGCGATTCCCCGAAGCCCGAACGGCAAGTTCCGGGCCGTCATTTCGGAGTTGAACCAGTCCCCCAAACACTCGGAGGCAGCCTAGTTTGCTGATCTCAATCATTGTCCCCTGCCGAAATGAATCCGGCTTCATCGATCACTTCGTCAAGAATGTTCTGGATCAGCAAATCCCCCTCGAAGACGAAATCGAGGTCGTCATCGCCGACGGGGGCAGCGACGACGGGACTCGGGAGAGCCTCGATGCGTTGGCCGCGCGAGACGATCGCCTCGTGATCCTAGACAATCCGAGTCAGATCGTCTCCGCCGGCCTCAACCTGGCGATCCATCGTTCAAGAGGGGAGGTAGTCATCCGCCTCGACGTCCACACCGAGTACGCGCCCGACTACCTCGCCCAGTGCTGCGCCGCTCTGCTCGACAGCGGCGCCGATAACGTCGGCGGCCCCTGGGTAGCCCGAGGGGCTGGAAACGTCGGCGCCGCCATCGCCCAAGTGTTCAGCAACCGCTGGGTCTCGGGCGGCGGCAGAAGCCACGATCCAAACTACGAGGGATATCTCGACTCGGTCTATCTAGGCTGCTGGCGCCGTGAGACGCTCGACGAGCTGGGAGGCTTCGACGATTCCCTGGTCCGGGGACAAGACAGCGAATTGAACTTCAGAATCGTCCTTGCGGGCGGCAAGGTGTGGCAAACGCCGAAGATCCGTTCCTGGTACCGTCCGCGTTCTTCCGTCCGAGACCTATTCCGGCAATACGTACAGTACGGTTACTGGAAAGTTGCGGCCCTCAAGAAACACGGCCGCACAGCCTCATTGCGCCAACTCGTGCCGGCCGTGTTCGTCGGCGTGCTCGCCGTACTGGCCCCAATCGGCCTCATCTGGCCGCCGGCGCTGACCGCCTTGGCGGCGTCCCTGCTTTGGTACACGGCCGTTAGCCTCGCCATTGGTTGCAAAACCTGCCTGGAAAGCGGACGTCCGCGCCTTATCCCGCTGATGCCGGCAGTGATCGCGGCATTCCATTTTGGCTTTGGCCTGGGGTACCTGCGCGGGCTGCTCGACTTCTTGCTTGTAGGGCGTCCGCCGAGCGCCCCACTGGTCGCCCTGACGCGCTCGCCCGAGAGTGTTAAATCGAAGTAAACTCTTGTTTTACATACATTTAACTGCCTCTACCAAAACCTCCCTGAGCTACTATCGTCTCTACCTGTGACAGCGCAATCAAAGTAGGACGTTACTCAAAAAGGTTCATAGGAGGCGAGAAGAAATGAGATTCATAGCAAGTCTGGCGGCAGTGATGGTTTTCTCAACGGTGCTAGCGGCCCAAGACGGTCCGCGGCGCGGCCGGCGCGGAGGCGGCGAGGATGGCGAACGCCAACGCGGTCCGAGGATCGAGCAGCTGGCCACATTCCTCCAACTATCGCCGGAGCAGGTAACTCAACTGACCGAAATCCAGGCCGAGCAGCGTACGGCAATGATGGAGATCATGCGCGCGGCAGCCCAGAAGCGGCGCGAGGCCCAGGAATCACTCAAGAGCGACAATCCTGATCCGGGTCTAATCGGCAGAAACTTGGTCGAGGCCGAGCAAGCGCAAGACGCGTCGGCGGCGACGCGAGCGCAGTTCAACGAGCGCTCGCGAGCCGTGCTCAATGACGCGCAACTTGCGGCTCTGGCTCAACTCGAGTCGGTAGCCTCGATGCAAGGCGAACTGCATCAAGCGGTTGGACTTGGACTGATCACACCTAGCGGCCGCGAAGGCGGCGGCCCCGGCCCCGGGGCATTCCGCGGACGCGGCGGTCCCGGCGGTCCCGGAGCACTTTCCGGCGGACCTGGCGGCCGAGCCGGATTCCAGGGCGGACGCGGCCGTGGACGCCGAGGCGGCCCTCCCTCCGGCGACCAGCCATAGACTCATCGGGCAAACCCCACAAAACGGTGGAAAGGGCGGCCAGTCGGCCGCCCTTTTTTTGCGTCACATGATCCCGTACTTCGCGAACGCGTCGACTGCCGACATCCCATCCGCGATCGCGGCGTGCACCGTCTTCTCTCCTTGCGATTTCTCGAGCGCCTTCACGAAAATCTCCTCTTCAGCCTCGCGCGGGACGACGCAAACCCCGTCCACATCACCGATCACCGCATCTCCCGGCCGAACCTTCACACCCTCAATCTCGATCTCGCAGCGGAAGTCGACCACCTGCCCGCGTGGCCCCTGGTCTTGTGCGTAAGTCCCGATGCAGAACGTCGGGAACCCCATCTCGATGATCCCGTGCGTGTCGCGCGCGTAACCGTTCATCACCGTCCCAGCGGCGTTGAGTCGCATCGCTCGGGTCGACATAATCTCGCCCCACAGTGCGTAGCGCGGTGATCCGCCGGTACAGAGGTAGATCTCATTGGGTTTGAGATCGTCAAGCGCCTCGAGCATCACCCCGAAAGGCTTTTCAGGCTCGCCAAAGCAATCCGCTTCGAGCACCGGCATGGCCCGCCCGATCACGACCATATCCGGCGAAAGCGGCCGAATCTGCGGCGGCAAGAACTGGTGGACCAATCCCAGCTTGTCCATCACATCGCCGACCACCGCGGCAAAGAGCTCCGCCCGCGCTAGCGCGAAAAGTTGTTCGTCGTTTACCCAGGGGAGCGACATGTGCTTCGTTATGTTAGCCCGCCGGTGAATTCGAATGCATCGCGCGGTTGGGCTAGAGCCAACGCTGGCTGCTTTGAGTCGGCGCCTTGAGCCGTGACCGTGAGGGAGCGGTCGGATAGACTGACCTCATCCGACCGCTTGCTAGCTACTTTCTGGCGCAAAAAGCGCTATCGCGAGCCAAGCCCGATTGGAAAGCGTTTTCTTAGTTCCGGTCGGATCGCGGCTTCGATCCTGTTTCGCCGCCTCGCCCCGCTCCTTCAACCCGTCGCCCGCGCCTCCAGGCAGGCCCCGATGTTGATCAGGTTGTCCGCGATCACCCCCAATCCCACCCAGCGCCGCATCCCGTCCAGGCCCGGATAGCGGCTGCGGTCGAGTCCGTGGCGGCGCTTCAATACCGAGATGCGCCCTTCGCAACCGGTTCGCCACTTCTGCCCGCGCTTGAACCAGCGCTCCTTCTGCCGTCCGCGCCGCACCGGATCGCGCGTTGAGTAGTTCGGAATCGACACCCGCTCCACGCCACGCCGCTCCAAGGCCTGCTCGTTGGCCGCCGAGGAAAAGCCCGCGTCCGCCGCCACCAGGCGCGGCGTGCGTCCTAAGCGCCGCTCGTGTTCTGCGACCGCGTGCAGCAAGATCGCGCGGTCGTCCGGCCGCTCTTCATACACGTCATAGGAGGTAACGATCTGATTCTCCGCTTCTTGCACCTTCAGCATCTTGCCAAACTCGTTCGGCTTGCCCGACTTGCCTTTGCGAATCACTTCCGTCGTTGGTTCGAAGACGCTCAGCAGCTTGTCCGGCACATGCTTGTCGCCGCCGAACACCCGCTGCTTGGTCTGCCGCCGCACTCGTTCGACGCGATCGAGCATGGTTTCGAGTTGTTTCCGCAAGCCTTGGAGCAACGCATCGCCCAGCGGTTCGGCCGACCGCTTGACGCCGCTTGCGACTTCGGCCGCAAAGCGCCGCGCCTGCGCCACCACGCGCCCGCCGGTCTCGAGCAGCTTGGAATAGAGCGTGCGGCGTTTTTCGGCGCCTTGCTCGGAGCGCGCACTGCGGCCAATCTGCATCACGATCTTGCGCACGCTGCGCAGGCGGTTGCGCAACCTCTCGCCGGCGTGGTCGGCGGCCTCTTCGATCTTGCGCATCGTCCGCGTGAGCACGCGTAGGCCGTCGTTGAGCAAGCTCGAATCGGTCGGGTAATGCACGTTGGTTTCGACCACCGTCGTATCGATGCGCAACTTGCGGCCGGTCACCACACGCTCTTCGCGCGCCAGCTCGATCAAACGTTCGTGCAACTGCGCGATCACCTCGGGCCCGAGCGCGCGGGCGATGCGCCCCAGGGTCTTGGCGTCGGGAACTTTGTCGAACCCGATGCGGCTGAAGTGGCGATAGACAACGTTGGCGCGCACTTCGCGTTCCAGCACATCGAAGCTCCAATTGCGCACGTGTTTGAGGATGAGCAGGCGCAAGACGACCTCGGCGGGAGTGGCCGGGCGGCCTGTGCGGCGCGATTGAGGATGGCGGCTGCCGAGGGCGTCATAGACGGTGTCGAGCAGCTGATCGTCGTCGAGCAGGCGGTCGGCGTGACGCATCCAGGGCTCGTAGAGATCGAGGGGATCTTCGGGGAAGAGGGGCTCGAAGAGGCAGCGTTGGGGGCGGCGCCGTGTGGTCATGGCTTATTATAGCATAAATAGGCCTGAAACTCCTATAGAAAATGTGCGTTCGGGACGCTTGCGCGACAAGCCGGCACTGAAAATGCGGGACTTAGGCGGGCGTTTTGCGCCGGGAAGTAGCTAGCGCCTTCGGAGTTGAGAACACCGTTACGTTCCGGGCGACGGTGGGCTCGGACGGCAGGGTTCTCGACGTGCATCCTCAGGTTTGCGTCGGTTTCGGGTTTGAGGATGAAACGGTGAAGGCGGTGAAGAGATATCGTTACGAGCCTGCGGTACTCGACGGTAGCCCGGTGGCTAGTACCGTCGTAGGTTCGATCCAGTTCATAGTCGACACTCGCCGCCGAAGGTAGGGATAGCCTCGGGAGACGCGGCATCGGGTATACATAGGGGCTGATCGGTCAAAACTAGAACGGCAGGGTTGCCCAGCGCCCGCCGCCCTTGCCCTTCAAGAACCCAAAGTCGCAACCTTCATCGGCCTGGAGAACGTTGTCCAGGAATAGGCGGCCGTACCCGCGGTCGTAGGCGGGGTCGCGATGGGGAAGCGAGCGCAGTCGCCGGTTCATTTCGTGTTCGTCGACCAGAACATCGAGCCGGCGGTTCTCTACGTCGAGGCGAATCTCGTCGCCGTTTTCTACCGCGGCGAGGGGACCGCCAATGGCGGCTTCGGGGGCGATGTGGAGAACGACAGCGCCGTAGCTGGTGCCGCTCATGCGGGCGTCGGAGATGCGCAAGATGTCCTTCACTCCGCGCTTGAGGAGCTTCGAGGGGATCGACAGATTCCCAACCTCCGGCATCCCCGGTGCGCCTTTTGGACCGCCGTTTTTGAGGACCATTACCGAATTCTCGTCGATTTCCAGATCCGGATCTTCGAGCCGGTTCATGAAGTCGGCGTGGTCTTCGAATACGACAGCCCGGCCGGTGTGCTGGAGGAGCTTCGGGTCGGCGGCGCTGGTCTTGATCACGGCGCCGTTGGGGCAGAGGTTGCCGCCTAGGATGACGGTTCCGCCGCTTGCCTGAAGGGGCTTGTCCGGCGGCAGGATGACGTCGCGGTTGTGAACTTCGGCATCGGCGACGTTCTCGGCCATTGTCTTGCCGGTCACGGTGATGGCGTCGCCATGTAGCGCGTCGATCATCTCGCGCATCACCGCCGGCAGGCCGCCGGCGTAGAAGACGTCTTCCATCAGGTACTTGCCTGAAGGCGAGACGTTGAGGATGACTGGCGTCTCGCGGGAGATTTCGTCGAAGCGGGTGAGCGGCAGGTCGATGCCCAAGCGGCCGGCGATCGCTTTGAGGTGAATGATCGCGTTGGTCGAGCCTCCGATCGCCATGTCGACCCGGATCGCATTCTCCAACGCCTCGCGCGTCATGACTTGCGACGGGCGCAAGTCTTCGTTGATCAGTTCGACGATCCGCTCGCCGCTCCGATGGGCGAACTCCATCCGGCGCGAGTCGGCTGCTGGGACGTTGGCGCAGCCTGTCAGCGTCATCCCGAGCGCTTCGGCCAGGCTGGTCATCGTCGAGGCGGTGCCCATCACCATGCAATGTCCGGCCGAACGCGACATGCACGCTTCGATCTCGCAGAACTCCTCGCCGGACATCCGGCCCGCGCGGCGTTCGTCGTCGAAGCGCCAAACGTCCGTGCCCGAGCCGATCGGCTCGTTTTTGTACATCCCTCGCAGCATCGGCCCGCCCGGCACGACGATCGATGGGATGTCAGCGCTGGCCGCACCCATCAACTGCGCCGGGGTCGTCTTGTCACAACCGCACAGCAGCACAACCCCGTCGAGCGGGTTGGCGCGAATCGACTCCTCGACGTCCATCGCCATCAGGTTCCGAAACATCATCGTGCTCGGCCGCATGAGCGGTTCGCCGAGCGAGATCGTGGGGAACTCCAGCGGAAAGCCCCCCGCCGACCAGACCCCGCGCTTGACGGCTTCGGCCACCTGGCGCAGGTGCGCGTTGCAGCTCGTGAGCTCGCTCCAGGAGTTGCAGATGCCGACCACCGGGCGGCCGCGGAAGACTTTGTCGGGGAAGCCCTCGGCTTTCATCCATGAACGGTGGATGAAGCCGACTTTGTCTTCGCGTCCGAACCAGTCTTGTGAGCGGAGTTTGGGTTTGTTGTTGCTGGCCATGGAGTGGCCATTATAGACGTCGGTAGGGGTTCTGTTACCGGTGAGCGAGGGCTTTGTCGAAGAATGCTTTCATCGCAGGGTAGGTCAGCAGCTGCTGGCGCTGAAAGACCCCGTGGCTCTCGTTGTCGAACATCATGTAGCGGACTTCCTTTGCTCCAGCGTCCCGGAGGGCCTTGGCGAAGCGTTCGGGGGTGTAGCGAACGCCAGCCGGGAGCTGAGCCTCGACCTGGGCGGCGGTGGGGTCCGGCGGGCGCTTTCGTTGTTGAGCGATCGCCGGAAGGGCGATCAGGCAAAGGACAAGAAGGGCGATAGAGCGGCGCATGAAAGAGTCTCCTAGTTGGGGCCCCTAATTGGGATTGGCACGGGTCATCGGTTTGACCACGGTAGGCTCGGCCCAGGACTCGTCGACCGGCTGCGGTTTGACACGGATGTGCTTGCGGAGAAACGCGTCGGCGTCGCGGTTGGCCTTGAGAGCAAGCTCGGGGTTACGCCCCTGGCCCCAATAAAAACCATGGGGCTCGCCGGGATACTTATTGACGGTCACCGGAGCTCCCATCGCCTCCATCTCGGGAATGAAGACGCCGAAGTTGAAGTTTTTTATCACGTGTTGGTCACCGTGCAGGATCAGGGTCGCGATCGACAGCCCGGCGAGCTTGTTGCGGGTCCGCTTTCGGATCTCGGGCGTATAAAGCGCCTTGGCGTCAGCGTTCATCACGTCCCAGCGGCGATCGCCGGTCGGCTGGCCGTTTTCATCAAGGACGACGTGTTCTTTCGTGAACATGCCCATGTAGATGATCGTGGCCGGTTCACCGGCGACGATAGCCGCCAATTCGTCTGAGACGCTCGCGACGTCGAGCGATAGGGTCCCGCCGCCGCTTCCGCCGTAGAGGGCTACGCTTTCCGAATCGACGTAGGGTAGGCGTTTCACGGCCCGGACGAGCTCGAGCGTGTCCGTGATGACCCCCCCCGGTCCTGCGGATCGGTACGAATCGCCCGGCGCGTTGCGTTGACCTTGACGTAACCCCAAGCGAGAAACCGCGCCTGAGTCGGCTGGCTCACTGAGTTCCGCCGCAGTCCTTTCATCTGGCTTTGACCGAGACCCCCGTGCAAGAAGAGAATCGCCGGAAAAGGGCCTTTTCCCGGGGGCTTTCGCAGCGCGGCGTAAGCTGTGTCGCTGAGCTGAATCTCTTCAACCGTGATGCGGTCTTCGGAGATCAGCGGGAACGTGACTTCGCCAGCCATCGCGCCGGCGGCCAAAGTCAAACAAAAAACCGTTAGCCTGCGGGTCATGGGACCGGGCCCTCCTTAGCCGCGGTCATTGTAGCCCACGATTTAGGCCCAATACCCTTCACTTAACAGCCGGCTGTAGGGTCAGTCTTGCGGAACCCGCTCCCTAGCGGTCGCGGCTCTGAAGCACGGGGTCAGCGTTTGCCTCAAGGTGTCAGAGCCGCGACCGCTAGGGAGCGGGTTCCGCAAAAGCCCTAAGTGAAGACCATTTGGACTAGCCGGTGACGGACGACCAGGCCTCCAGGTATTTTGCTCCCGTACCGGTGTTGTAGATGACGATTTCGTCATCCGCATTGAGGAACCCGTTCGCGAGGAGTTTTTCTAGGCCTGACACGCACGCTGCGCCTTCTGGAGCGATGAACAGGCCTTCGGACTCGGCAAGCTTGCGTCCGGCAGCGAGCAGCTCATCGTCTGAAACCGCGATCGCGGTCCCACCGCTTTCGCGGCAGGCGTTGAGGACTAGGAAGTCACCCAACGCCTTGGGGACCCGCAGGCCGCTAGCGATCGTTTCCGCGTTCTGGCAGAACTCGGACTCCGCCGCGCCCGCCTCGAAGGCATCGACGATCGGAGCGCATCCCGCAGCCTGGACAGCGATCATTTTCGGCCGCTTCGAGCCGATCCAACCCAGGGCTTCGAGCTCGGCGAAGGCTTTCCACATGCCGATCATCCCCACGCCGCCGCCGGTCGGATAAAAGATCGCATCGGGCAAACGCCAGCCGAGCTGCTCGGCCAGCTCCAGCCCCATGGTCTTCTTACCCTCGATCCGGTAGGGCTCCTTGAGCGTCGAGACCTCGAACCATCCTTCGGCCTGCTTACGCTCGCCGACGATCCGGCCGCAGTCGCTGATCAGGCCGTCGACCAACGTGACGTTCGCGCCGCACATCTCGCATTCGACGCGGTTGGCCAGCGGAACGTCTTGGGGCATGAACAGATGCGACTCGATCCCAGCGCGGGCGGCATAGGCCGCTAGAGCGCCGGCGGCGTTACCGGCCGAGGGCGCCGCGAGCTTGTCGAGCCCTAATTCCTTGGCCATGGAAACGGCGGCCGACATCCCGCGGGCCTTGAACGTGCCGGTTGGGTTGGCGCTCTCGTCCTTGATCCACAGCCGGTTCGCCCCGAGTCGCTCGCCGATCCTGGGAGTTTCGAGCAGGGGCGTCCAGCCCTCGCCGAGCGATACGATGTTAGAAGGATCTCGAACTGGCAGGAGCGGGGCGTAGCGCCACATCGAGCGCGGACCCCGGGCGATCGATTCCTGGGTCAGCTCGGCTCGGGCCTTTTCGAGATCGTAGTGAACGAGTAGGGGGGCGCCAACGCTCGAAAGGTTGTGAGGTTCGCCGGCTGGAAGGATTTCGCCGGTCTTGCTGCACGAAAGATGCGAAATGTACGTCATATAAGCGTGGCGTGGATTCTGTCACAGGCGCGATTGGTTTGTCTATTGGCGCTGGTCGCTTCAAGCGTTCTTGCAGCGGATTATACCGTTTTGAAGACCGGCTTCCGAATTCGCGCTCAGAGCCACGAGCGAATCGGGGAGAAGATCCGCCTTCACACCCGCAACGGCGGGCGAGTGGACTTAGCGGCCGACGCCATCGCCAGGTTCGAGCCGATCGAGGAACCGCTGCCTGCCGACCTAGTTGAGGAGCCGAGACCGGCCCCCGCGCCGAAGTCGCTTGACCAAGTCGTCAACGAGTTGGCCGAAGCGATGTCGTTGCATCCAGCGCTGGTCCACAGCGTGATTGCCGCTGAGTCGAACTACGACCCCAAGGCGATCTCGCCCAAGGGGGCGGTCGGGCTGATGCAATTGATGCCCGAAACGGCGGCCGAGCTCCAGGTCGACCCCTACGAGCCCCAGGAGAACATCGAAGGCGGCGTTCGCTACCTTCGTGAAATGCTCGAGCGCTACGACGGGTCGTTATTGAAGGCCCTCGCCGCATACAACGCCGGGCCCGGCGCCGTCGACCGCTACGGCGACCTGCCTCCCTACGAGGAGACTCGCGCTTATGTCACGCGCGTGATCAAGAGGTTTCTAGCGCTGACGGGAAGCTGATGAGCGAGTGAGGGGTGCGGCGCCTGACGACCCCACAAACTCCGCACCCGCTCACTTGCGTTCGGGGCTCACGATCGATCACCGACGTTCGGCGCTTTGAAAGTTGGCCAGACGTGAGCGCACGGCCGGTGGAACATCGGCGGTGACCGCGACGCCAAGATCGTCATCGGTCCGCTGAAGGACCTGGCCACCGCGATAAATCAGGTCGAGCTTGTCGCCCTGGTTGTGGCTAAATCTGTAGCTCACGCGTTCAAAGTCGGTCGGCAAGACTCGGTCGATGGTTTCAGAGAGAGTCTCGAGCCCCGCTCCGGTTTTCGCTGACACCACAACGACTTCGAGTCTGTTGCCGGCGGCGCGCTCAGTTCGCGCGATGGCGGCGGCTTCGGCCTTGTCCACGGCATCGGACTTGTTTAAGACAAGCACCTGCGGCTTTTGCTGGGCCGCAAGCTCGGCGAGGATGCGGTCGACCTCTCGGATCTGTTCCGATCGACCAGAAGACGATAGATCGACAATGTGGAGAATCATCGCCGCCTCGACCACCTCTTCAAGCGTCGCCCGGAACGCTTCCACCAGAGTCGTCGGCAGGTTGCGGATAAATCCGACCGTGTCCGATAGCAGCACCCGCCGCCGCGAAGGAAGCTCGAGCGGACGAATCGTCGGATCGAGCGTCGCGAACATCTTTTGGTCCGCGAGCACGCCAGCCTGGGTTAGGGCGTTGAACAGGGTGGACTTGCCCGTGTTCGTGTATCCCGCAAGCGCCACTGTCTCGATCGGCACAGCCGTGCGCTTACCACGCTGGAGTCGACGGATCGAGCGAACTTTCTCGAGATCGCTTTTGAGTTTGTCGATTCGCTTGGCGATACGACGCCGGTCGGTCTCGAGTTTGGATTCACCAGGGCCGCGCGTTCCGATTCCGCCGGCAAGCCGTGACATGGCCGCCCCGCGACCGGTGAGGCGCGGCAACAGATAGCTCAGCTGCGCCAGCTCGACCTGCAAGCGACCCTCGCGGGTGCGCGCGTGACGAGCAAAAATGTCGAGAATCAGCTGCGTTCGGTCAAGCACACGGGCTTCGAGCGCACGCTCCAGGTTGCGCTGTTGGCTCGGGCTTAGGTTTTCATCAAAGAGAACGAAATCCGCTTTCGCTTCCGACGCCCAGGCCTTGACCTCGTCAACCTTTCCGCGCCCGATGAGGGTGGCCGGATCGGCCTTTTCGCGTTTTTGAATGGTTGAGCCCAGAACCTCCGCGCCGGCGCTACGCGCTAATTCTGCTAACTCCTCGACCGACTCTTCGCAGGTGTAATCAAGCAGCGCTTCGCCCGGGCGGCTCTCACGCAGGTCCGCCCCAACCAACACGCAGGTTTCCGCATGCGGCCTTTGGTCGTGAAGTTGTTTGGCGCGGGTTCGACTCAAAACAGTTTGTCTAAGAAACGATCCGTCCGCGCGGCCCGGCTAGTCGTCAGCCTCTTCCGGCGCCCCCGGCGCGTCGCCTTCCGCGTGCTCTCTGGGCGGCGGCGGGGCGTCGTTCTGCTCTGGGCGATGACCGCTACTCCCTCCCGAATGTGAGTGATGCCTAGGCGTCACCACAGTCGAGATCGCATGCTTAAAGATTAGCTGCTCCTGATGATTCGTCTCAAAAACAACGCAGTATTTGTCGAATCCTCGTACTCGCCCGGTCAGCTTGACCCCGCTAGTCAGATAGATCGTGACCGGGAGTCGCTCTTTTCGGGCCGCATTAAGGAAGGCGTCCTGTAAATTTTGGCTCGGCATTGAAAAATCTCCTCCGTGGCCTCGGCGGAACCAATTAGGGTTCCGTGGAAGCCGAGCATGGTTTGTTGGAAAAGGAGCCGGGTCTCGGAACGCTGCGGCCTGGCTCTCACAATTGAAAGTGCGACCCGCAAGGGCGGACCGCCGCACTTGTTACGATGCACGGGCTTTGCCGATGGTTACTCCACACTATTGAACCGAACCGATTACTGGGTAGCCGCTAGAATGACGGGCAGTGCATCTACCCGCCCTCAGCGAAATCAGCTCCGCGATCCGCAACCTCAACCCCAGCGACGTGCGGTCGCAAGCGGAGCGTCCAATGACTTTCGGAGTGCTCGCGGCCGATGAGCTGGAGGCGAATGCGATGTTTGACCTCCTCGTCCCAAGGGAGCGGTCCGAGGCTCGCGCGCAGGAAGCTGGCCGCAGGATTCTGCGGGTCGGGAGCGACGACGACTTCCGGCTGTGCAACGTCGGTTTCGCCGAGAGCGGCATCCCGCATCCGTCGCAATTCCATCGCTTCGAATCTCACCGGCCGCAGGCGACGATCAAGTCTGTTCTCGACGATCATGAGGATGACTGGCTGGCGCTGGCGCGCTGGTTCCCGGCGTTCCGCGGGCCGGTTGTCGAGCGAATCATCTGGAAAATTTCCAAGGAGAACGCCCTCTTCACGGTGGCCACCGCGGTGCCGAATGTGATCCCTAGCGTTTTGTCTCTGCCCTGGGCGGTAGGCGAATTTGCGTCCGATACGGCGTTCTTAACCATGAACCAGGTTCGTATGGCGTTTCTGATCGCCGCGGCCTGCGACCGGGATGTGGGCTACAACGAGCAGGCCGGGCAGGTCGGGTCGATTGTTGCCGCGGCGTTCGGCTGGCGAGGGCTGGCTCGTCAGCTGGTGGGGAAGATCCCGGCGGGCGGGGGCCTGATCACGAAAGGGCTGATTTCACTCGCCGGCACCTACGCGGTCGGCAAAAGCTTGGAGAAATTCTTCAAGTTTGGACAGCACCTGACGCGCGAGGAGCGCGGCACGCACTACGAGGACGCGTATCGCCGCGGCCGCGGCGTCGTCGAGGAAATCGTCAGTCGCATCCGCCGCCGAGACCTCGACCCGGCTTCCGTGCCGCGCGCGTGAGGAGCTCCCGGAGAGTTCCGCGCATCCGTGCGGGGAAGACCGCCCGCTCCGGGGACGTGAAAAACTCCGGCGCCCGGCAAGACGGGCGAGGCATGCCTCGCCCCTACGGACGATCGTGTGTTTTCAACGACGTAGGGGCTTGGCATGCCAAGCCCGTCTTGCCGGAATCGGAACGCGGACAGTGTCGACGTGGCGCAGGCATTCTTGCCCGCAGCGCCGACATTCCTGTCGGCGTCAGTTTCGGGCATCCTAGCGTAACCCGCTTAGATTCAATGCGATGGCAGGGTTCACCCCAGAACGCCGACAAGAATGTCGGCGCCAGGCAGGAGTGCCTGCGCCACATCGGCGCCATCTACATTTTTTCACGGCCCCTCACGCAGGCGGCTTGGAGAACGCAAGGAATTCGACGGTCCGGGAGCCGGTCATCCGCCAAAGCGGCTCATCCGCCCCTCGCGGCGCTGGATGCGTGCGTGCAACCATCACTTACAATGAGGATGAAGCTTTAGAGTTTCGACACCATTCTGTGTGTCGCGTTTTCACACCAAACACGAAAGGGGGCGTACTGGCTTCGACGGGATTGTAACTGACGTAGAGAGGCATGCCGGGTTCCGAGCTCCCGTAAAACGATCGGAAACATTTAGCTGCCAACAACAACATGCAGCTTGCATACGCAGCCTAATTAGGTCTGCGCGTCTGGCGTGAGAGGGCTCGCACTCTTGCGTTGGGCGTAATTAAGCGAGATAGGCTCCAGGCTTCTGTTCGTAGCCGAGGGTCGAGATCAATCGGACTGGATTGGCTAGCGCTTGTTCGTTCACAGTTAGCCGATCGAGATTTTTGAACGAACTAAGCATGTAGTCTGTCTTCGAAGGTCTTTCTCGGACGCGGGTTCGATTCCCGCCGCCTCCACCATTTTTCGACGCACAACTCGTCTCTCCGGGGTAGCCCCCCGGAGAGACGTGCGTCCAACAACCCCTTGGTTTCAAAGGGTTTGGGCGTTCCTCACATCATTCCCGCCCCGTTTCCCTCCGGCCAGATTCATCCTGTTCCGCAGCCTCCCATTCTCTGTTTGGCCCGAATTCTCCGTTCCTTCTGGACTTCGTCCAAACCTCGTCCAGACGGCTTAATCCATTTGATATCAACGGTTTGAGACAAAACCGCCGTTTTCGGGGGTTGTGGGAACACGTCCTGTGCTCGGTCGTCAGCACCCGAGAGTTCGAACCATCGTTCAGAAGACTGGGAGTTGTGGGAACTCATCAAATCGTCCAGTTGGAGCACCCGAGAGTTCGAACCCCTCGTCCGACAGTTTGGAAAGGCCTCCGGTAGGTAACCGGCGAAAGGGCTGGGCACGACGCCCGGCCGTAGCGTCAGAAACCAGACAACGGACTGGCAGCGAGAGCTGAGGCGGTTGTGGGTGTCGGCGAACCCGCCCCACGCCGTCCGGCGAGTTCCCAGGCATCCACACCGGCCCACCCGGTCCCGAGCCGCCGGAGGTCACGATGTGGAATGCCGATGTCGAGTTGGGAACCAACCGTCCCGACCGGCCTGAACCAGGGGTCCGCCCCGAGCCCGAACCGCTTCCCCCGAAAGCCAATCTGGAAGCCATCGCCTCGATCCTGGCCGTCGGCGTGCTCCGCCGGAGAGCCCGGAAGGGCGAGGCTTCGCGCGATATCGGGAGAAAGGTGATGAATCTCTAAGTGCAAGTGGGAGAAGGACTTGCTTTCTGGTGCGAACAGAGCGTTCGTGTCCAACAAAGGCGTCCAGAGCGAGAGTGGAGGGTTGCCGGTGAATCAGTTCGGAAGGGGATCGCCAGAGAGCAGCAATGGCTCGCGTGCTCGCCATTCCGTCCTGCGGCAGCTGGCCACGCTCGAGACGCTGTCGATGGAACAGCTGCACGAGAAGTGGCGTGATCTGTACGGCGGCGAGCCGCCCGGCTACAAGCGGCGATTCCTCATCAAACGCCTGGCCTATCGCGTCCAGGAGCTGTTCTACGGCGGCCTGTCGGAGGCCGCCAAGACGCGGTTGCAGCAAGTTGCCCGGGAGGACTGCGTCGCTCGAGTGGAGAGCCGGACCTCCGGCGTCGCTCAGGGGCAGGCGGACATCCTGCCCGGCACCCGGTTCGTCAGGATATGGAAGGACCGCCGCTACGAGGTCCTCGCCCACGAGAACGGCTTCGAGTACGAGGGCCGGATGTTCCGCTCCTTGAGCGCCGTCGCTCGCGAGATCACCGGCACCCGCTGGAACGGCAAGGTCTTCTTCGGTCTGAAGAGGGACAACCGAGGAGGCCAGCATGCCTGATACCGGCACAAACAACCCCACGGGGACGAAGCTCATCCGTTGCGCCATCTACACCCGCAAGAGTCACGAGGAAGGCCTGGAGCAGGAATTCAACTCGCTGGATGCTCAGCGGGAATCGGCCGAGGCCTACATCGAAAGCCAACGCATGCAGGGCTGGCGTGCGCTGCCCGACCGCTACGACGACGGCGGCTTCTCCGGCGGCAACATGGAGCGCCCCGGAGTGCAGCGTCTGCTAGCCGATGTGGACGCGGGCAAGGTGGACGTGATCGTGGTCTACAAGATCGACCGCCTGTCGCGGTCGCTGCTCGACTTCATGAAGATGATCGAGCGGTTCAACCAGACGGGTGTCAGCTTCGTCTCGGTCACCCAGCACTTCAACACCACCGACCCGACCGGGCGCATGTTCCTGGGCATTCTGATCACCTTCGCCCAATACGAGCGGGAGGTCATCGCCGAACGCATCCGGGACAAGGTTGCGGCCGCCAAGCGGCGGGGCAAGTACTGTGGCGGCCCGGCCATCCTCGGCTACGACGTCGACCGAGAGCAGAAGAAGCTGCTCGTCAATCCGGAGGAAGCGCGGCTAGTCCAACACATCTTCCGGCGCTTCACCCAACTGGGCTCCGCCAGAGCGGTGGCCGCCGAGCTCAACGAGCAGGGCTACCACACCAAGTCCTGGACCACGAAGAAAGGAAAACACCGGCCAGGGAGCCCCTGGAATACCGGCCACGTCTACCGCTTGCTCGGCAACCGCACCTATAGGGGCGAGGTGGTCCACAAGGGGAAGGGCTACCCCGGAGAGCATGAGGCCATCGTTTCCAACGGACTGTGGGAGAAGGTTCAGGCGGTGCTCTCGGAGAACACCCGGGCCAAGCAGGCCAAGGCCAAAACCAAGATCATCTCGCCGCTGCAGGGCGTGGTTCGCTGCGGCCACTGTGACGGTGCGATGGGCTTGACCTACACCCAAAAGGGGCCGCGGCGCTACACCTACTATCACTGCGCGAGGGATGCCAAGCGAGCGGTCAGCCGCTGCCAGCTCAAGCGCGTCCCGGCCGGGGACATTGAAAAGGTCGTGCTGGAGCAGCTGAGCGCGGTCTTCCGAACCCCGACGCTCATGTCCCAGACCTACTTTGCCGCCAAGGGCATGGAAGAAGTCGAGCGGGAACGGCTGCTGACTCAGAAAGAGCAACTGGAAGGTGACCTCCTGACCGTCCGCGAGCGGGCGCTTGCGGAGGCGGCAGCGCCCAACGGCAACGGGACGGACCCCGGAGCCTCATTACTCGAGCTCAACCAGGAGGCGGTGACCCTGAGTCGCCAGCTCATGGATATCTCGGCCAGAGCCCAGGCGTTCGAATCAGATCCAGTCGCGGAACGGGACGTCTCGGAGGCCTTCCAAAGCGTGGAGACCTTTTGGGAGGACCTGTTCCCGCTGGAACGCAACCGGGTGATACGGCTGCTGGTCGAGAAAGTGGAAATCCGGGAGACCGGCATCGACATGGAACTAAAGACCCAGGGCTTGACCAGCCTCATCGTCGAGCTGAGTGGGCTGGCGACCGAGGCCAGGGAACGGGGCCACGACCGATGAACACGCAGCCGACCCTCGCGCTGACGGAGACCGGCAATCTCCGGGTTCATATTCCGATGCACATCCGGCGGATGCGGGGCCGGAAGATGATCTTCGCCCCTCGGGCGCTGGATGGCGATGTTCCGGATAGCCCATCGGAGGTTCAGGCGGCCGTGGTTCAAGCCCTGGGCAGGGCCTTCTCCTGGTCGGAGGCGCTGGAGAGTGGGGCGTTTCGCTCCGTGTCGGATCTGGCGAGGAACCTGGACGTGGACACCTCTTACGTGGCGCGCATCCTGAAGCTGACCACGTTGGCCCCCGACATCATCGAAGCGATCCTCAACGGGGAGGAACCGTCCGGCCTGTCGCTCGCCCAACTGATCCGAACTTTCCCCATCGACTGGGAGCAGCAGAGAGCCCAGTTCGGGTTCGCCTCGGGCTGAGCCGCCGCACCCCTATCAAGCGCGATCCCATCCGCCAGAAGGGCGTCCTCCCCATCGCCGGTTTGCCGCGCTGCAGCCGCCAGCGCGCGATGTGGGCGCAGCTCGTCGCTCGGCAGGGGAAGTAGTAGCTCCCTTCCGTACCGGGCGGGACATCGTCCCCGTCTCCGCTTTCCAAGATCGCTCCGGCTTTATCCTGCCCTTCCTCGTTTTGCTATTGCCCTAATATTTGTTAGGTCATATATAATACTTATTCGCCTTATGGGCGGAGCGAGCAATCACGATCAATTGGACATGCAGGTTCGGTGGATCTCTGCTCGAGGCCTCCGATCTCCGCCCGTGGGAGGGAATCAACCGCAGTCTCCATCTGAGAGGACTTGACATGAATGGTCAACCGAGAGGTAGGCGACCCGCCGTGGAGATTACCGACCCACAGCGGCGCACACTGCGCGCGCTTCGCCGCTTCATCGACCACCGGGGGCTCCCTCCGACCATCAAGGAACTCGCCGACAGTCTCGGGATATCCGCCCCGAGCGCGCATGACCAAGTCAACCAGCTCGTGCGCAAAGGCTACGTGAAACGGGAGTCGAGGAAGGCTCGCGGGCTTACCGTTGTTCGGGAGCCGATGGACGATGTGCTCGAGCTGCTGGCCGTTCCCATCGTCGGCAGCGTTGCCGCCGGCCAGCCGATCCTGGCTGAGGAAAACGTCATCGGCGAGGTCCTCGTGGACAGCCGGGCCGTCCGTTCCGGCCGCTGTTTCGCGCTTGAGGTTCGGGGTGACAGCATGATCGGCGCCGGCATCCACGACCGGGACCTCGTTGTGGTTCGGGAGCAGCCAGTGGCGGAAAGCGGCGACATCGTGGTCGCGCTGCTGGATCAGGAGGCCACGGTCAAGCGGCTCTTCATCCGTGACGAACGCATCGAACTCCGGCCCGAGAACCCGATACATCGACCCATGCGGATCGGCCCGGACGATGGACTGAGCATCCTGGGCAAGGTCGTGGCCATCAGCCGGTCCAGGGCGAATGAGTCGAACGCCGGGGCGATCCAAGAACACTAGATAGATAAGGAGAGTCCAACCCATGGCAACTTACAACCTCCGGCGTTTCGCCCAGCCCGCCGTCCTCAAGGCCATCGCGCCGCAGAGTCTCCACGAATTCCTGGGGCCGTACCGGTCTTACTTCGAAGGCCGAGGGCTGAAGTTGCCGCCGCCGTCCGCCTCGAATGGTCTGGACCACGAGCGGCTGGTCGGGGTGCTGATGAGTCCGGACACGGGCACGCCGAAAGGCCTGGTCGATGCCCTCTACTTTGTCAACGAAATGTCCACTAACGAGTCCATGGACTTGCTGCTGGAGGAGGCGGAGACGAACGGCATCTCGTTGGATGGGAAGCCCGACCCCACAGCGGCGGATGTCGCGGTCCAGGTCTTCCTCCAGGACCGTCAGCTCCTGGAACGCAAGCACGCCGAGCAGTTCCTCACCCGGCCGCGGTCCTTCGAGTACTTCCAGACCGAAACCCGGCCGGTCCCCGCGTTCAGACGACCCTCACGGGAAACGCTGGCCACCCTTGAACGTGACCTGGACGACTGGTTCGAGAAGAAGAAGCGTGGCCGTGGATCACGGGTGTTCGTGTATCCGAAGGGCGATTCGATCTGGTTCCTCGTGCGCCACGGCGATCCGTTCCGGCGTGAAGGCAGCCTCGACGGCGCCCGGACCTCGAGCGTGTTCTACCGCCCGGAGAAGCATGACGTGCTGGTCTATGAACCGGCCCCCGGTGACCTCCGGATGAACGCCTGCAACAAGGGAGAGAAGGAGACTTACCGCCGGGAGTTCGGCCGCCATCTCTTCGGCGACGAAGACTTCTTTCCCGGCACCGGCAAGTACACGCTCGAACCGCTCCGGACGGCGGGACCGGCGTCCATCGTTTGCACTGACATCGATGGCATGGACTGGGTGCGGCTCAAGGAAGTTCAGTTCCTGTGGGGCGGCGCCCAGCGGGAGATCGAAATCCGCAAGGCGAACGACATCTTCGCCGCGCTGGAAGGAAGGGGGCGAAGCCTTCCAGCCATGACACCAATCCTGCGAGCGAGCTTTCACGTGAAGTTCACCGATGCGAAGAATCCACGCACGGTGACCATCCGCCCCTCGAACATCGCCCAGTACACCAGGGAAAGCGACGCCGACGTCGTGGAGGACTGGCTCACCAGGCGTGGCTTCATCGAACAGGATGAAGATGAGGAGTAGCCCAAGGGGCTTCTGGCCAGCGCTGGAGACCGTGCCCGGCTTGTTGGCCGTAGACGCGGAATGGCGCGCGCGGTTCGGCGATGAGTACGCGGCAGCCAAGTCGTTTCTTCGGCCCAACGGCAGGTGGGCCACTTCGCATCCCTGCATGGCTCGCCCCGGCTGCGGGTGCGCGCATGACGTGGTTGAGCATGGGTCGAACGACATCGTGGCGGTCTGCCGGTGCGAGCGTGGCTGTGCGACCTTCTCGCTCAAGCGTTCGGACATCGCCCTCTACGAATGGGACCGCTCGGCCTTCGATCAGGCGGTGGCCGGCGCCTTCAATTTGATAGGAGAACCGCACACCGAGAACGGGCTCCATCTGACGACGTCGCTCGGTGTCTACTCGCCTTACGCGGGCTTCCGTTTTCCCGTCTATCTGACGATCCAGCTGGAACCGGATAATTTCCAGCACGTTGTCAGCAGCCTCGTGAGCCGGGCCGATGGGCCATTTGTCCTGCTCGCTCCCACGCGGGCTCTCTGCACGGCACCGACCGAACAGGTGTTGGCAAGTCAGAAATCGGTGTTCATTCCGCTGGCGGAAGAACTCGACTTGGCCGGGCGCCGCAAACTACGCCTCCGCCGGTCGCTCGACGACATCCTGTCGTCGTTCCGAGCGGCCAACTTGCCCGCTCCCGAGGACGACGGCTCGACGATTCACTTCCGGACGCCCCCTGGCAGCTCATGGAGCGATGTGTCGATCCGGTTCATGGACGGACACACCGTCTCGATTCAGGTGAATTCGGAACGGCGGGTGTGCAACTACACGCAGATGGGCATGGCCAACCGCAAGAACGGCGATCCAACAAAGCAATGGAAGCTGCTGGAGGGCTTCGCGAACTCCCGCGGCGAGATCGATTGGCACGGCAGGCACGCGGCGCTCAGCGTGAAGAAGCAGAAGCAGGAACTGTCGAAGCGGCTGCGGACATTCTTCGGGCTCGATGATGACCCCATCGAGTGGGTGAAGGACGCCAGGAGCTACTACAGGTGCAAGTTCAGGATTCTTCCAATCGGGGGTGACGAGTACTACTGACGGCTAGTCTCGCCACCATCCTGGGTCCCAAGCCCTGAGCCAATCCGGTTCAGGGCTTTTTTCTTGCCCAGGGGCCGCGCAGCGAAATTTCGCTGGGCGTGCGGAAACAAAATCAAAAAAGTTTCCCCTCCTCAAAAGCCCTTTATCCGCCTGATTTCTAGGGCTTTACCTGCCATTACGCCCTACCCGCCGCGGGCGTCCCCGCGCCTTCCAACGAATTTTCGCCATTGAGGGGTGAAGGCTCCGACGAGAGCTCTTCCCCCGACGGCTCCGCCCGGTAAGTCCGGGCAACGCCCCCTGGGAGGAACCCTCGCCGGACCCGCCTCCCAGGGGGCGATTTCGTTGATGCGCCAAAGCGCGAAAGGAGGTCCGGAATGACGGATGTAACCAAGGCGGCCCTGACTCCTGCCAGGCGACGCCTCGTCGAGCTGATGCAGGAGATCAACTACGGGCGGATCGAACAGCTCGAAGTGCGGGACTGGGAGCCCGTGTTCAAGCCGCCGCCCCGGGTGACTCGGCAGATCGTATTCGGGAAGGCCAACGGACCGAACGCCTGCCGCCTCGCCGACGGCTTCGTGCTCAAGAAAAAGGTGGCGGAGCTGTTCGAGGTCTTCGACCGGGAGCGGTCGCTCTCGATCCGGGAACTCGTGATCGAAAACGGGCTGCCCTTCCGCATGACCGTGGCGGACGTGATCCGGAGCTGACTCCGAGCCCGACAAGCAACAACACGGTCCACACCAGACAACAGACCGGCCGCGAAGCGGGGGTGGTTGTGGGTGTCGCCTTAACCGGCGTCCCACAGCGCTTCCGCTTCCTCGTTTGAGGACGGTCGTACCGGCACAGGTCGACACCCACGCGAGCCCCTCCTCGGCCCCGAGGAGGCTCCATGGGTTTCGACAATCAGTACGACGGCATCGATCCGTATGCCGTCAGGCTCATCAAGTACAAGGCACGGCAACTGATAGGGAAAGCAGGCTTTACCGCATCGGACCGCGACGATCTGGAGCAGGAGCTGATCCTCGACCTGCTGCGCCGGCTCCCGAAATTCAACCCCAAGCGCGCCCAGCTCAACACGTTCATCGCCCGAGTCGTCGAGCACAAGATCGCCAGCCTCATCGAGGCGCGGAAAGCGGGCATCCGGGACTACCGGCGCTGCCCCTTTTCCCTCAACGACCGTTTCGAGGATGAGGAAGGCCGCTCGGTCGAGCGCGTGGATACGTTCGACCAGGAGGACTATCTGCTGCGCACCGGCGCCCAGTCGCGGCCCTCGGACGAACTGAGCGCGCTCACCATCGACGTCGCCGCCGTCGTCAAGACCCTCCCGCCCGAGCTCCGCGAGCTATGCCGCCGCCTGAAGGCCGAATCGGTCACGGAGATCTCCCGCGACACGGACGTTCCGCGCGGAACGATCTACGAGGGGATCAAGCGGCTCCGCGAGATCTTCGAGGACGCCGGTCTCAGGGACTACCTGTGAGCGCCCGACGGTCCCGGCCCGGCTCCGGTAGGTAATCACCGGGTCGGACATCGGTCGCGGCTTCTTGAGCGGCATGACATCCGGCCCGGGCGCGCCCTCCTGACGGATCACGACCCATGGAGGCAAAGGCAATGAATCGAGAACTCTACCGCTACAACTTCAACGCTGAGGTGCCGCTCCACGACATCGAGGATTCGCTCCTCCTGGCAGTGCTCGCCACCGAAAGCCTGCACGGCCGGGCCCTGGTGCGGCTCGACGCATCCTTCTGCCTGGATGGAGCCCGGCGCTCCTGCGTGGTGGACGCGGCGACCGACGTCGGCCGCGCCATCGCCCGCATCTTCACCGGCTTCCTGACCCGCGAATTCGGCGAGGAAGCCTTCAAGGTCGAGCGGATCGCCGCCGAGTCACCGATCTCGCCGGCGATGAGCGCAACGGGGGCCGCGTAATGGCGGCCCGCGCGATCTCTACCTATTCGATGTGGAGCCTGTTCAGGAACTGCCGAAAGGCCTGCGAGTGGCGCTACCTCCACGAGCTCGTCCCCTTGGAGCGGGACCGCAACCTGGCTCTGGGGACGGTGATCCACCAGAGCCTCGAGGCCTGGCATTCCACCCGCAACCTGGACGCGGCCCTCGACGCCATCGACCGGGCCTATCCGAACCGCTTGGCAGAAGCCGATCAGAAGCGCGACTGGCATCTGGCCACCGCAATGATGAAGGGCTACGCCGCCCGCTACGCCGACGAGGAGTTCGACGTCGTCATGCTGGAGAAGACGTTCGAGGGAAGGATCGTCAATCCCGCCACCGGCGCGTCGTCACGCAGTTTCATCCTGGCCGGCAAGGTCGACGGCGTCGTCCGCATCGGCGACGAGCATTACCTGCTTGAACACAAGACGGCCTCCCAGCTGGGTGGCGACTATCTCGAGCGGCTGTGGACCGACTTTCAGATCGTCCTCTACTCCCGCTACGTCGAGCAGACCCTGGGCATCCGGCTCGCCGGCGTCCTCTATAACGTGCTGGTCAAAGCGCGCCTGGTGCAGAGCCGGGGCGAGACCGAAGCCGAGTATGAAGCCCGCCGGGCGGCGCTCGTCGCCAAGTCGAAGACCGGCAGGACCAGCGCCAAGCGCAGGCTGCCTGAGAGCGACGAAGCCTTCCAGGAACGGCTCGCCATCAAGTACGCCGAGCCGGAGATGTTCCACCGGGAGCGGCTCTATCTCTCTCGCGACCGCTTCGAGGAGCTGCAGGCGCAGCTCTGGGAACTGACCCAGGCGTTTCTGGACGCGCGCCGGCGCGGCGTCTTCTACCAGAACACGGCGTTCTGCTTTCACTACCGCCGGCCCTGCGCCTACCTCCCGCTCTGCCGTTCCGGCGGCAGTCCCAACGTCATCGAGAACCTCTACCAGAGGCTCCCCCCGCACGAGGAGCTGCAACCCGACATCGACGGGGACGAGTCCTCGTCCAACGACTCCCCCTTTTGAGGGCCAACGCAACGAAGGAGAACCATCGTGTTACCGACCCAGACCACACCCAAGAAACAGGACCTGGCCGACCTGACGGTGCTCGCCTACGGGCGTAGCAAGATCGGCAAGTCGACCTGGTGCTCCCGCTCCGAAGGCGCGCTGTTCCTGGCCACCGAGCCCGGACTGAACGCGCTGGACGTCTACCAGGTGCCAATCCAGACCTGGGACCAGTTGCTGGCCGCCTGCGGCGAGATCGCCGAGGGCAAGCATCCGTTCAAGACCATCATCGTCGACACCGTCGACAACGCCTACCGCATGTGTTCGGACCACGTCTGCGCCAAGTTCAAGATCGAGCACGAGTCCGACCTCGGCTACGGCAAGGGCTGGGCGCTCATCAACAACGAGTTCCACCGCGTCCTCACCAAGCTGGCGTTCCTGCCCTACGGCCTCTTTCTCGTTTCCCATTCGGTGGAGCGGGAGATCGAGACCCGCACCGGTAAGTACACCCGAATCGTGCCGACCCTGCCCGACAAGGCGCGCAAGATCGTGCTCGGCATGGTCGACCTCATCCTCTACTGCGACTTGGACGCGGTGACCGACGACGAGGGCAACACGACCTACCGCCGCGTCATGCGCACCAAGCCGAGCCCGCACTACGAGGCCGGAGATCGCACGGGCCGTCTGCCCGAGACCATCGACCTCGACTTCGCCAAGTTCACCGAAGCGTTCAACCGGCCCGGCCCGAAGGGTGCCGCCCAGGCGACCAAGCCGGCGGCCGCGGCCAAGGCGGGCGCGCCGTCTTCGGCATCGTCGCAGGCAGCGGCGCCTGCGGACGCGGGCGACAAGAACCCCAAACCCACCACCACCCGAAACGGAGGATAGGACCATGAACGGAGACTACGGACAGCACAACGCACCCGACCCGGACATCGACCTCACACAGTTCGATGACGATTTCGCCGAGGCCGAGGTCGAAGAGCGCGAGTTCGAACCGGTCCCGGACGGCAAATACCAGGTCAACGTCGATCAGGTGGAGCTGACGCGGGCGAAGACCTCGGGCAATCCGATGCTCAAGTGGACCCTGCGCATCATCGCGCCCCGGTGCCGCGGGCGCCTGCTGTGGCGCAACAACGTCATGGCCACCCGCGAGAACATCAAATGGCTCAAGACGGACCTGCACACCTGCGGCCTCGAGCTTAAAAAGCTCTCCGATCTGCCCGACCACCTGAGCCGGCTGCTCAACGTCAAGCTCGAGGTGACCAAGCGCACCCGCGGCGAGAACGAGAACGTCTACATCAACCGGCGCATCGTGCTCGAGGACGAGGGAGAGACGTACGAGTCGGCGGCCCAGGATGCGCTCGAACCCTTCTGAGCCGGATCGGATCACGGTCGTCGTCGATACGCGGGAACAGGAGCCCTACCACTTCGATCCCGACAGCGTGACGACCACGCGCCGGGCGCTGCCCGCCGGAGACTACTCCCTCGAAGGATGGGAGGACCAGGTAGCAGTGGAGCGCAAGACGCTCGAAGACCTCGTCGCCACCGTCATTCGGTCCCACAAACGGTTCCGCAAGGAGGTCGAGCGGCTCGCCGAATTTGAGGCCGCCTGCGTCGTGGTCGAGGCCAACCTGAGCGACATCCTCACCCGAGGCTATCGCTCCGGGGCGCATCCCAACGCCGTGCTCGGCGCCGTCTTGTCCATCGTCGTCGACTTCCGTCTCCCGGTCTTCTTCTGCTCCGACCGGCAGGCCGCCTGCCGGTTCGTCGAGGGCTACTTGCGCAGAGCGCACCGGATGGTATCGACACGATGGGAACAACCGCCCAAAGCACACCCCTAACCAGGATTCGGGGCCGGATCGACGCCGTCTTCTATGCCGGCGCGCGATTCTCGGCGGGCCGGCTGATCACCTCCGCCGGTGACGATGTCGCCTTCGCCGGCAAGCTTTTCGCCCGCGAGCAGGAGCATGTGATCCTCGAGGGGCGCTGGGTCACGCACCCCAAGTACGGGCGCCAGCTCGAGGTCGAGACACTGGCCTATGACCTCGAACTGGATGCCGAGGGCCTGGCCCACTACCTGGCCCATCACCCCGACATCAAGGGAATCGGGCCGGTCAAGGCGAAGCTGATCGCCGAACGCTTCGGCCGGGACTTCGACCGGGTCCTCGTCGAAGAGCCGGAAGCCATCGCCGAGGCCGCACGGCTGCCGCTGGCGACAGTCGAGCGGCTGCGGGACGAATGGCACAAGACCCGCGAGGTCAACCGGGCGCTGACCTGGCTCGCGGCCTTCGGGCTCACGCACCACCAGGTCACGACGCTGGTTGGGAAGTTCAAGAACAACGCGTTGGCGCTGCTCAAGGCCGATCCCTACACCATCGTGCGCGAGGTGCGCGGCTTCGGTTTCAAGCGCGTCGACAAGATCGCCCGCAGGATGTGGACCGCAAAGGACGATCCGTCCCGCATCCGCGCCGGCATCCTCCACTGCGTCGCGGCGGCGCTCGACCAGGGCGATTGCTGGATCGAGTTCGAGGAACTGATCGAGCAGGCCAACACGCTGCTCGTGATGGACGCCTTGGGCAGCCGCGACCGGATCGAGACGTCGCTCGGCGCGTTGATCGATGAAGGGTCGCTCTCCTGCGTCGATCACGGCAGCCGCTTCCTCGTCGCCCGCCCGGACATCCGCCGGATGGAGGAAGACCTGGCCGCAACGCTGCGCCAAGGCGACGCCGCCAACCCGCATTTCCCCGGGGCGGAACACCTCCCCGGTCTCGCCGACAAGCTTGCCCCCACCCTCAACCAGGGGCAGCGCGAAGCTGTCCTGACCGCGCTCTCCCACGCCATCACGCTCATCACCGGCGGCGCGGGAAGCGGTAAGTCCTACACCGTCGCGGCGCTCACCACGATCTACGACGAGGCCGGCCTGCAGGTCGTCCTCGCCGCCCCGACCGGCAAGGCAGCCAAGCGGCTCGAGGAGGTCTCGGACCGCCAGGCCAGCACCCTCCACCGGCTGCTCGGGTTCGACGGCAAGTCGTTCGCCCGCGGTCCCGAGGACCCCATCGACGCCGACGTCGTCATCGTCGACGAGGTGTCGATGGTCGACGTGCCGCTCGCCTGGCAGTTGTTCGAGACCATCACTCTTGAACGCACGGCCGTGGTGCTGGTGGGCGACCACAACCAGCTGCCGCCCGTGGGTCCAGGCAACCTGCTGCGCGATCTGGTCGAGGCGCGGACCGTACCCACGGTCGTGCTCGACAAGGTCGTCCGCCAAGCGGGCATGCTCAAGGAGAACAGCATCGCCGTGCTCGCGGGCCAAGTCCGCAAGAGCAGCGAGCCGGAGGCCTCCGGACGACGCGTCTGGTACCTGGTCGATCAGTTCACCGATCCGGGCGACGCGCAGCGCTTCCTACTCGAGCTATTCGAGACCGTGCTCAGCGAACGTCTGCGGTTCCACCTCCGAGACGACATTCAATTGCTGACGCCGACCCACAAAGGCCCGCTCGGCACCCGGGCGCTTAACGTGGCGCTGCAACGACTGATTCAGGCAAAGCTCTGGGGCGTCGAGGCGCCGGCGCCGAAGCCGGGACGCCGCCCTCGGCTGCTCGCCGACGACAAGGTCATCCAGACCCGCAACAACTACGAGCTCGGGGTGATGAACGGCGCCGTCGGCACCGTCACCGAGGTCGGCCGCGACGGTTCGCTTGTCATCACGTTCGACGGCATGCCGGTCGAGATCGAATCGGGCTCGCCGAACCTGGCGGACATCGAGCTTGCCTACGCCCTGACCATCCACAAGGCGCAAGGCTCCGAGTTCCCGTGCGCCGTCGTCGTTGTGCACAAGTCGCACGCCTTCATGCACCACCGCAATCTCTTCTATACCGGAGTCACCCGGGCCAAGGAGACAACGGTCGTCGTCGGGGACCGCTGGGGCATCGCCAACTGCGCCCGCAAGCGCCACCTCGATGAGCGCAAGACCTTTCTGTCGCAGCTTCTCGGCGACGGGGCGGCGATATGACACGGACGACCGTGGGCGACGTCAGGGAGTACTACCGGCGGATCACCGATGTCGATATCGGCCGGGTGGCCCGCGAGCTGCTCGCCGAACGCATCGTCGCCGAAGACGACCGCCTGCTGCAGTGCGACTGCCCGAATCATAAGAGCGACAGCCACCGCTCGCTCCACGTCCTGCTCGACAAGCAGGGCTGGTACTGCTTCGGCTGCGGAGTGGGCGGCGACGTGCTGCAGCTGGTCGAGTTCGTCGAGTCCGGCACGGTCACCAGCGGCCAATCCGGTCCCATGCCGGAGACCCACCAGCGCGCGCGGGACTTCCTGGCCGCCAAAGCGGAGCTGCCGCCGCTCGCCCGCTACGGCCTCTCACCGGAACGGCTGCGCGAGACCGAAGCCGCGCGCGAACTCGACGTGCGCGTCCAGGAAGCGCTCACCGCCTTGGCGTCGTTCTACCACCGGCGGCTCAAGGAGGCGCCCGAGGTCTTGGAGTGGCTGCGGGCCAACTACGGTATCGCCGAGGAGACCATCGATACGCTGCGCATCGGGTACGCGGCCAACGGACCGTGCGAAGACGACGGCAAGCCTCAAGCCGGCGTGCTCTCGGCCCTGACCACAGGGGAGAATCACTTCATCCCCCGCGAGATCGCCGCCACCGGGGCGTTCCGCCCGACCGGCCAGGACGGCCTCCTTCCCTTCTTCGAAGGGCGCATCGTCTTTCCGTACTGGAGCCACGGCCGCGTGGTGTTCCTGATTGGGCGCAAGACGCCGTGGACCCCGGACCGGGACTGGGAGAGGGGCAAGTACCGCAAGCTGCCGGTCCACAACGGCCACTCGAACCGGCACATCGCGCCCTCGATCAACAACGGCCACCTCTACAACGAGGACTGCCTGCTCGCGGGACCCGAGCGCGTCATCATCACCGAGGGCGTCACCGACTGCATCGCGCTCATGGAGCGCGGTTTCCCGGCCGTCTCCCCGGTCACGGTGCGCATCCGAGCCTCGGACTGGGACCGCCTGCTGCCGAAGCTCCGGGGCGTCAAGACCGTCTACATCTGCCAGGACAACGAGATCTCGCAGGCCGGGCTCAACGGGGCGCTCAAGACCGCGAGCGTGCTGGCCAGGCACAAGATTCAGACCCGGCTGGTGGTCCTGCCCCTGGATGAGTCCCGGCAGGACGCCCGCAAGGCGCTCAAGGAGCGCTTCGACCTGGACGCGGCCGTGGGACCGCGCGAGCTCGCCAAGCTCCTGGGCGACCGCACGCCGAAAGAGCTCAAGGAAGCGGAGCGCCTGCTCGCCGCGGGCAAGATCGACGTCAACGACTACTTCGCCTCAGGGCGCACCGCCCAAGAATTCGAGGCGTTATTGGCCGAGTCCGGCACACCGCTCGAAGGCGGGATCGACCGCCTGCCCACCGATGTCGACGAAGAGGAACGCAACCGGCTGCTGGAGCCGATCCTGCGCGAGGTGGCCGCGCTGTCGCCGCTGGAGCAAAACCGTCACCTGAAACGGGTGCAAGACCGCTTCGGCAAATCGAGCCTGTCGCTCACCACGCTGCGCGAACAGGTGCGGTCCGTGCAGAAGGAGCGCAACTCGCGGGCCCGCGTGGAGCACCGCCGCGAGAAGATACGCGAGAAGCGCCAGACCGGCGCGGCGTCCGGCTCCTGCCGCGCCCGCATCGAACAGGTGCTGATCGAGACCGAGGAGGACGCCGGCGCGCCCGACTACGCCGAGGCCGCCGAGGCCGCCTACGACTGGTTCACCGTCCACGGGGCACAGTTCTTCTTCACCCGCCACGGCGAACCGTTCCTGCATTTCGACAACGCCATCTACTGGATGGATTCCGCCGACCGGGGCCGCAAGCGCCGGTACTCGGCCATGCTCTACCGGCACACCGGCCTGGTGCCGACCTCGCCCGGCGGCCGCACCTTCTTCGAGGTGCTGCCGAGCCTGGCTCTCATCCGGGGCCAGATGCGGGAGCACTTTTCCTGGCTCCACACCGACGTCTCGAACCACACGGTGTACTTCAACCTCAACAACGAACAGCACGAGATCGCCAGGATCACGCCCGACGGCATCGAGCTCCTCAAGAACGGCGGCAACGCCGACGGCATCATCCTCGAGGGCTCGCAGAAGATGAAGCCCATCCGGTATCTGGGCGATGCCGATCTGGAAGAAGCCGACCGCAAGCTGGTGGACGTGCTCGTCAACAACATCGCCTGTTCCAATCAGGACCGCCTGCTCATCCTTTCCTGGCTGTCCTGCTTCCTGCTGATCGACTTCACCGGCACCCGGCCCATGACCCGCTTCGAGGGACCCGCCGGCTCGGGCAAGACCACCGCCAGCAAGCTCATCTCGACGCTGCTCTACGGCAGCCCGCAGCACAAAAAGGCCACCGACGCGGCCAACTACACCGACGGCTCGCAGAACCCGCTCATCGCGCTCGACAACATCGAGGCCCGCCAGATGACCGAGGAGCTGACCACGTTCATGCTGACCAGCATCACCGGGATCGCCAAGGAGAAGCGGAAAAGCGGTACCGACACCGAGACCGTCATCGAGCGCACCAAGTGCCTGCTCAACACCACCGGCATCGAACCCCTGCGGGGCGAGCTCTCGGAGATCCAGTCGCGGACCTTCGTGATCAATTTCGATATCGCCAACCAGGGCAGCGACTGTTTCAGCGAGTCCGAGATCGTCGCCGACATCCAGAAGCACCGCGACCTGATCCTGTTCGCCATCATGAAGCGAACCAGGGAAGTCCTCGCCATGATGCGCGACGGGCGACGGACTCAGACGTTGAAGCTCCTGCACGAGGGCCTCGCCGATCACGACAAGCGGCGCTGCAACGAATACCTGAGCCTCATGTACCTGATGCTGCTGGCGGGGTCCTCGCCGGAGGACATCGAGGACGGCATGCAGCGGTTGGTGCCGTCCTTCGTCCAACAGATCCAATCCATCAACCGGACCAGCCGCGAGACGGCGCGGGATTCCAACCACACGGCGACCGCGCTGGCCACGCTGTTCAAGGCCTGGCGCAACGCCGTCGAGGCGGACCGGGAGATGGACCCCGGCAGCCGAAGGGACACCCACGTGCAGGAGTTCGTCCAGAAGTATCAGGTCGCCTTGAGCGAAGACGTAAAGCTGGAGAACGTGCTCTCCCGCGACTTGTTCGTGGCTCTGAAGGGCATCGCCCGGTGGCACAACGTGCGCTTCGACATGGATTCCTCTCGGCAGTTCGCCCAGCGCCTGGCTAACGACCTCGAGACCCTGCGCGAGGCCGGCTTCCAGGTCCAGATCACGACGAACCGGAACGGCATCAAGCTCTACACGATCCAGAAAGACTGACGCCGCGACCCGCTCCCGTCAGGCCCATTCCGCCCGTTGGCTTCCCGCCGACGGTTTTTTTTGCGCTCAAGAGGCGTTTTGCCGAAAGGTACCTTTCGGCGGCGTGAAAGACCTTTCGGCGCTGTAAACACCTGAAATACCTGGAGTTACGGCCAAGCGCCGAAAGTGCCGAAAGATCTGAGAGTCCACCCCCCCTTAGACGAAAAAAATAAAAGGGGGTATCGGGGTTCGGTTGACACACCCTAAAAAAACTCGCTCCACACGGGGGAACATTTCCCCAGACCTTTCGGCGCTTTCGGCATTCTTCTCTCTCTATCTATCTAACTTATTGAAATAGAAAGAGATACAAGAGTGAATACAGCGCCGAAAGGGGGCGCCGAAAGTCCCCTGACCGCCGAAAGACCTTTCGGCGCTTTCGGCGGTACGGCGTTCCTGCAAACCCCCTGGTAGCTAACGGGCACGGACGTTCGATCCGGCACGCGACCACGCTCACGTCCTCAACCCTTCCGGCGTCCAGCCGTCCGCTCCGGTAGGTATCTCCCGAGATCAACCCGCCGACCGGAGACCCGGACGTGAGCCTTCTGAAACTTCTCGAGCAGTACGCGGCCAAGGACGACGCCACGATCCCGATCAGGGAGGACGACGTCCCCGAAGACCATTCGACCAGGCGGGAAACTGCGCTCTACGCGGCCATCAACCTGGAGTCCTGGGAGACCGACGAGCCGTATTTCTACGCTCGGGACATCGGGATGGCTGGAACCTGTTTCCGGCGGCTCGATCCCGACTACTACGCCTGGCTCAGGTACAAGATGGAGCTGGCCAAGAAAGCCGCGGGCTCAGGACGCCTTACGGCCCAGGCCTTCGACGCGCTCCGCACTCGGTTCAACGTCATCCACGCCTGGGCGATGGAGCACCTGGCAGAAGAGGCGCTCCGTTCGGCCATCCAATCGCTCGATCCGAAGCGCTATGCGCCGCCGCGGCTCGACCCCGTCGATGGTCAGCCGACTGACGCACCACCTCCACCGAAGACGTCCCCTCCGGCCGCCCCGCCGTACCGCTTCCCGGAGGACGGCGACTGGGCTTTCACACAGCCCGTCCGGTCGTCGGCCATCCCCGAGGTCGACGCGATCCGTGACCAGGCGCTCTCGCTCGGCTGGCGTGAGGCCCAGCTCTACCAGAACCAGGGCCGCTTCCGGTTTCCCTGCGGTCAGGACTACGGCCTCGTCTGCTTCCTCGAGGACGACAAGCGCATCGGCGAGGTAACTCGCCAGTCCATCGAGATCATCGGTCCGCCGCCGAAGGAGAACCGTCTGCGTTTCTATAACCCGGACGTCGATCAGCCATGGCTGAAGAAAAAGACCAGCGGCCCCTGAGGCGCCGCTATGCCAACGCCAAGGACGTTCTGCCACCGGAACTGTTCCGCACGGTCCAGCGGCACTTCACTGGACTGCTGTGGGTCCCGGCCGACACGCACTTCTACGCCGTGCGCCGCAAGCTCGTGCTGGCTCTCAGGGATCAGGGCGTCTCGACCGTCGAGATCGCCAAGCTCGCCGGCGTGACGCCGCGCCGCGTGCGTCAAATCCTGGCCAAGGCCCGTGGTTCATCGCCGCCGACACATCCCGACGCCTCCCGGTAGGTATCCGACGACGTCTGCTCGTTCGGGGCGAAATCCGTCTTCCACCCCGGACCTCGACATTGGGAAGCAATGGGACCTGTCGTGAACACATCGTTGGAGCCGGTCGGTGGCAGTGAACAAGAAGGATCAGCAGAACCTCGACACTTGGCACGGCGCCGAGGGCAAGGCCGAGCCGCCCAACCGCGTCGGCGCGCCTCGCAGCAACTTGAATCCCATGACCCACGGCATCTGGGCCAACCAGTGCCTGGACGATTCCGAGCGCGAGCTCTTCCGGGAAATCATCGAGCGGCTCTGGAACGACTTCGTGTTCAACAAGAGCTCGGACTTCCTGCAGGTCGAGCTGGTGGCGGTCTACTCGGTGAAGCTCGTGCGCGCCCAGACCAACGGCGACATCGAGGCTTCGGAGAAGCTCGACCGGATGATCCGCTGCCACCTCAAGGACCTGAAGGCCACGAAGATCGCCCGCGAGGGCGACACCCCCACAGGTCCCCAGACGACACCGGCCGAATGGGCCACGGCGCTGCTGGAGAAGCTGGCCGAGACGCAGGCGAAACCGGCCCGAAAGCCGCGCAAGCGGCGGAAAACGCGGAAATGATTGCGGATAACACCAGGCCGCGGCACGACACGACCCCGAAGACACGGGGACTTACGGCGATCCGTTCCGGGCGAATTGAGCATAACGCACGTTCTTTCGACTTCTGCAGCGGTTGGACGAGGAAGACCCACGCGGCGGAAACGTTCGTCAATCCATCCTTCCGGTTGCCGTGGGAAGGCTCCGATGCTGTCCGGCCCACACCCGTCCATTGTGTTCAGGGAGGGGACTGTCAGGTGACTGTCTCCGGCCTCTGTGAGTGTCTGTCTCTAGGCGGGAACGGAAAAGCGGCCCCGAAGGACCGCTTGGATCCCGGATCGATCTACCTACAGCCCTTCGATGGCGTCCTCGAGGGCGTCGTCGACCAGGTGGGTGTAGATCTCGGTGGTCGAAAGGTCCCGGTGACCCAGCGCCCGCTTGACCACCAGGATATCCCCGGTGCGGCTGTAGAGGTGGGTGGCGAAGGTGTGCCGCAGCCCGTGGGGACTGATGTCCTTCTCGATGCTCGCCTGACCGAGCCAGTACTTGACGCGGTTGGCCACCTGCCCGGGCGACAGGCGCGCGCCGCGGTTAGAGAGAAACAGCGCCCGGCATTCACCGTCGCCCCGTCGGCGGCGCTCCGTCAGGTACGCACGCAGGAGGGAGCGCAGCGTGGACTTTAGGAACTTCACCTGCGGGACGTCGCCCTTGGCGCGGATGCGGAGATGCTTGGCATCGAGATCGACGTCATCGACGTCCAAGTCGACCAGCTCGCGCAGCCGGATGCCGGTGCCCAGGAACAACTCGACGATTACCCGATCCCGGCGGGCGAGCGCCGAGGACCTGCCCCGGAGCTCTTTGAACAGCCGCCGCTTCTCGGCCTCGGTCAGGAAGCTCGGCATGGTGCGCGGCAGCCGCCGCAGCGTCACCGACCGCGCCGGGTTCTCCGCCACCTGCCCGCTCTCCTCCGCCCAGGCGAAGAAGGACCGGACGGCCGCCTTGAAGCGGTGCAGCGACGCCGGCGACCGGGGGTTGCCGGTCGCCAAGGTCACGACCGCCGGCGCGGTCAACGCCTCGTCGAGCATGGCGCTGGTCACGCGGTCCGGGGAAAGCCCCGGGTGGCGCTCCGCCATGACGGCGGTCAGCTGCCGCAGGTCGCGCAGGTACGCGCTGATGGTGTTCGGGGAGCGGCCCTCGGCGGCGAGCCTTCTGCCGAAGGCGTCGACCGCCAGCTCGAAGGGCTCAGGCCCTGGCAGCAGCCGAAGCGCGCTGTTGGCGGCGTTCGTCATGCTGGCGACCTCCTTCCTTGTTGGCGCTCCGGCCCATGGCGGTGCCCTTGGGCAGCGGCAGTTTGTCGATCAGGCCCTGCTCGTAGGCCCAGACCAGAAACATGCGCAGCACCCGCTTGGTCTTCTCGACCGTGGGCTGGGAGCGCTCCTTCCCGCTGGGGAGCTTGAGGAGCGCGTCGGAGCGGAAGAATTTGCCCACGTGCGGCGCCAGGATGCCCTTGAGCTTCCGGTCGCCGCCGAAGAAGGCTTCGATCTGCTCGAAGTCCTTCCCGTAGGTGTAGAGCGTGCGCTCCTTCCTCCCCTCGCCCTTCAGGTGTTCGAGGTAGGCCTGCGCGGCCTCGTGCAGTGTGTCGGTCATAGCGTGACCTTCTTTCAAGTGGTTGATTCACAAGCGCTTATGCGCCCTACACATGCACGCGTTGTGTCGGAAGGAAGTCAAGGCGAATCCTGTCCATCCAGCAACAAACAGCAGGCCCCGCGCGGGCCGGGAGGACTCTCATGAGCAGGACGATTGAAACGATGACCCGGACGATTCTGGTGGTCGTCCTGGCGGCCTCGCTGGCCACCTGTGCGGCGACGCGGCCGCCTCCGCGCATCCAGGACGCTATCCACACCATGAACCGCCACATGCCCGAGTACGTGGCCGAGGCCAACAAGACCCTCGAGGAATCAGAGCACCCGGACCGGGAGCGCCTCAAGGGGATCGGCGAGCGGCTGGCCGAAGTGCTGGCCGCGCTAGAGCGCTGGGCCTCCGAGCGTGAGGAGGGCAAATGATGAAGGAGATTCTCGAACAGAACCGCGAGGCGGTCCGCGAGGCCGGACGGCAACTGCTGGAGATCGGCACGATCCTGGCTGCCGGGAAGATTGACGACGCCCTGGCCCAGGCCGCGACCGCGCGGCAGACCTACCGCGAGTGGGAGGAGCTGGACCAGGCCCGGGCCGACATCGAGGGCGTGATCCGGGACCAGGAAGGCATGGTCGCCATGCAGAACGTGCTGGTCGATCTGACGGGCGCGGTCATCGGCGCGGCGCTGATCCCGAGGCGGCCCTGATTGGCTGGTGCCGCCACTGACTTCCGCATCCCGGCCTACAGCTGCCGGGACGATCTCCTACACGGACCGGGGTTGATGTCCTACAGCCCAGGCCGACCCACCGGACTACAATCCCTCCCGCACTCGCGACAGTCGCCTATCAGTGCACGCGTCCCGCTCTCTGTCCGCAGGGAGCGGGACGCCCTTTTCCGCGAGCCCGGGCCGGCCTCGAAATCGGGGAGATCCTGAATGGCTCCGCTATCCGCCAGAGAACGCAAGCTCGCCCGCACCCTGGCCGACCCGGTGCTCTGGGGCCAGGCCTACCTGCGCAACCGGGATGGCAAGGAGCGGGTCTACTGGCCGCATCAGGTCGACGATCTCCGGTCCTCGGCGCGCAACATCATCCACCTGGACGGCCGCGACGTCGGCAAGAGCGTGTGCATCAGCACCGACGCGCTGCACTTCGCGTTCACGCATCGGGGCAGCCAGGGGCTCGTTGGCGCCCCTCACCAGGGGCATCTCGACACGCTGATCGAGGAGTTCGAGTACCAGCTCGACGCCAACCCGGACTTGATGGCCAGCATCGCGCTGACCAAGTACGGCAAGCCCAAGATCCACCGCAAACCCTACTTCCGGCTGGAATTCACCAACGGCTCGATCCTCTACTTCCGACCGGCGGGCGCCTATGGCGACTCGTTTCGATCCCTGCACGTGGACCGCGTCTGGGTGGACGAAGGCGCCTGGCTCACCGAGCGGGCGTGGAAGGCCCTGCGCCAGTGCTTGAAGGCTGGCGGGACGCTGCGCATCTACTCGACACCCAACGGACTGCGCGACACCACCTACTACCGGCTCACCAGCTCGACCCAGTTCCAGGTCTTCCGCTGGCCCTCCTGGCTCAATCCGGTCTGGAACGCGGAGCGCGAGGCGGAGCTGCTGGAATTCTACGGCGGCAAGGACAGCGCCGGCTGGCAGCACGAGGTAGCCGGCGAGCACGGCAAGCCCTCCTACGGCGCGTTCAACGTAGAGTACCTCAACCTCTGCCGCCAGGACGTGATCGAGTACCAGAAATGCGTGATCACCGGGGAGGAGCTACGCGGCTGCGAGACCGAGGAAGCGTCCCACGACCGGCTGGAGATGCTGCTCAACCTGATGCCGCAGACCGGCGTGTTCTGGATCGGCGGCGACCTGGGCTACACCAACGACCCCACCGAGATCGTCGTATTCCAGGAGGTCGAGCTGCCCGAGCGGCGCGTTCTCAAGCTGATCCTGCGCGTGCGCATGGAGCACGTCGCCTATCCGCACATCGCCCAGACCATCGGGCTGCTCGACCGCTACTACGCGGCCACCGGCATCGGCGTGGACAACGGCGGCAATGGCCTGGCCGTGGTTCAGGAGCTCTTGACCCTGGACAAATACCGCGACCTCCAGCTGGATGGACGCCTGCGCGGCTATGACTTCGGGGGCATGACCACCCTCGCTGTCCGGGACGGCAAACAGGTCCGCAAGCGCACCAAGGAGTTCATGACGAGCCTCATCAACGGCGCGCTGCAGCGCCGGCAGGTCGTGTTCCCGGTCGAGGACCTGGAGATCGAGGACCAGTTCACCACCCACACCTACACGCTGCACGATGGCCGGGTGGTCTACGCCAAGGGCAACGACCACATCATCGACGCGGTGCGCTGCGCGATGCTGGCTCGAGAGCAGGCCAACCTCGATCAGGTCGGTGAGGAGACGGTCTCCCTGTTTCCGGTGATGACCGATCCGGTGTTTGTCTGAACGAGGCCATTGCTCCGGTTCGCCACGTTCGCGGCGACGCGCGCCACCGACGCTCCTTCCCCGCCTCCGGTAGGTAACCCCCGAGGCGCGGCCCTTCTCGCCACACGGCGCGAATGTCGCGCCCACACCGGCAAGACACGACCGAGAGGACTCTGTTGGAAACGCGGACCGAACCACAACCCGACGCCGCGGCCGCAATGGGCGGTGAAGCGCCGCCGCTCAACGCCGACGCTGACGTCCTCGTCCCCCTGGCCGCCGCCGCGGCGCTGGACCCCTCTGCGTTCAACCGGATCAACGCCACCGAGGCGATCCCGGCCTCCTGGGAGGACCGGGCGCGAAAGGCCTGGGAGTACTACCTCGAAGAGCCGCTGGTGAAGAACTGCGTCAACTCTTGGCGCACCTTCGCCGTGGGCGACGAGATCAAGATCGCCAGCGACGACGAGCAGGTGAAGTCGGGCGCGCTCGATCTCGCCGACCAGCTCGGTGTCTTCGCCTTCGTCAAGGACATGGTGCTGCAGCTCCTGGTCAAGGGCGATGCCGTCGGATTCAAGCGCTACACCAGCGACGGCAAGGGGCTGGAGGAACTGGTCTGCGTCAATCCCGTCTCGGTCAAGGTCAAGTACGCCCAGGGCGAGCTCATCGAGGCAACTCAGTTCCCCGACGAGAACCCCGGCGCGGGCGAAGGCCTCAACCTTCCGGTCGACCAGGTGCTGCATCTCAAATGGGACGCCCCGTCCTTCTCACCGCGCGGCAACTCGCTCGTGCTGCCGGCATTCCAGTCCATCGAGCTGCTGCGCGACTACCGTCGGGCCGAGCAGGCCATCGCCAAGCGCTGGGCCACGCCGTTTCGCCTGCTCAAGGTGGGCGGCGCCTTCGGCCAGAAGATGGTCATGCCCGACCAGAAGATGCTCGAGCAGGTCCGTGAGCGGGTCAACAAGATGGACCTCAAGAGCGGCCTGGTCGTGCCCTTCTACGTCACGGTCGAGACCCACGGCACCGACGGCCAGGTGCTGAACGTCGAGGACAAGGTCAAGGAGGTGAAGGAAGACATCGTGGTGGCGCTGGGGCTATCGCGCTCGCTGGTGACCGGCGACGGTCCCAACTTCGCCACCGCCTCGGTGAGCTTCAGGAAGATGTTGGTGATGATCCGCGAGATCACCCAGACCGCCAAGACCATCCTCGACTGGGTGTTCTCCGACTGGCTCGAATTGACCGGGTGGAAGGGCAAGACCCTCCAGTTCGTGTTCAACGATCTCGACCCCTCCGACGCGGTCGACTTCAAGCGCCTGCTCATCGAGCTTTACGACCGCAAGCTGATCAGCCGCGCCAGCCTCCAGCTCAAGATGGACCTCGATCCCGACATCGAGGCCGCCAACCGGGAGGGCGAAGGGCAGTCGGTGGACCTGTTCGACGCCAAGCAGGTCAAGCCCATCGTGGACATGGTGCTCGCCGGGATCATGAGCGTGGAGAGAGCGCAGGAGATGCTGGGCCTCGACCCGGAGCAGCACACGGCCGTAGACGGAACCGAGGCCGCCTGGGGCGGGCCTAGCGCCCGTGGCGACCTTGGCGATGCGGTCTGCGACTACTGCGTGCATTTCGACGAGGCGCGCAACCACTGCCGGGTTCATCGCAGCGAAGTCATGTTCGACACGCTGGCCTGCCGTTTCCTCGATCCCAGGACCCCGGCGCTCGACCTCCCCGCCGCAAAGGAAGACGCACGCCAGCGGATCACTACTTGACGGGGGCACTGGCCATGCTCGAAGCACTCGCCGCGACCCCCCTCACCCAGGCCGAGGCCATCCGGCAGGCCACGGCGAGGAGCGTCCGCCACCGCAACCGCTACACCGAGCAGACGGTCGCCGAGCTGACCGGCATGCTCGCGGGCGCCGAGGACGAAGTGCGCGGCGCGATCCTGCGCTACAAGAGCCTCGGCTCGCTCCCCGACAACCAGCTGGCCGCCCTGAAGGGCTTGAAGAAACTCCAGACCGACATCCGCGAGACGATGACGCGGCTACGCCGGGACCAGACCCTGCGCTTCCGCCAGGCGGCCCGGACCTCCTTCCGCCAGGGCATCGCCGGGGGCATCGAGGACTTCGCCACTGCCCAGCTGCCCTTCTACCGCGACCTCACGCCGGAGGGGATCGACAAGCTCGCCACCCGCGCCTTCACCCTGATCGACACCGACGCGCTCGACTTCATGAGCCAGTACAACTTGGTGCTGGCCGGCGATGTCCACCGCGAGCTGGCCGACGGCATCCGGCGCACCGTGATGAGCGGCATTGCCACCGGCAAGGGCGTCGAGGACATCGTGCGCGACCTCGGCCACGTGGTGAAAGACCCGGAATCCTTCCGGCACGCCGGCTCCAAGGTGTTCCGCAAGGCGCAGTACCGCATGGAGGTGATCGCCCGCACCGAAGTGCTGCGCGCCCACAACCAGGGCCGCATCAAGTTCCACCAGCAGGTCGGCGTCCAGAAGCTCGAATGGATGACCATGGAGGACGAGCGGGTCTGTCCGGTCTGCGGCCCGCTCGACGGCAAGGTGTTCAATACCGGCCGGTTCCCCCAGCAGCCCGCTCATCCCAACTGCCGCTGCACCAGCGTGGTGGCCTGGCCGCTGGAAATCTGCGGCGGTGAGTTGGGCGCCAAGGCGGCGCTCGTTCCTCTGACCGCGATCTCGGTGCCGGTCCAGTCCGGCGCCGCTTGCATCCTGCCGCCACAGGTCATCGAGGAGCAGGCGACAGCCAAATCCCAAGAGACGGCTAAGCTCAAGGCCGCCTTCGAGAGCGGCCAGATCGGGGATCTCGGCGGCCTCACCGTCAAGCAACTGCAGACCCTGTCGAAGCAGAACGGCGTCTCCATCGCCCGCACCAAGGCCGACTTCATCCAGCTGCTCGACCAGGTGGAGCCCGGCATCAGCCACGCCGACCTCGCGGGCGCCGCCCTGAAGGCGAAGCTCAAGGAACACAAGATCGGGCTGCTGCGCACCAAGCAGGAGCTCGTCGGCCTGCTGGCCGAGAAGCAGGCCGCGTTCAAGCACGCGCAGCAGCTGGCCGACCAGTTGAAGAAGGTCCCGGCGCCGGGCGGGCTCGACCAGCTCACCGTGGTCGAGCTCAAGGAGATGGCCAAGGCCATCTCGCTCAACCTGACCAAGCAGGACGTAATCGCGCTCCTCGACGAGCTGGCGCCGGGCGTGGACCACTCCGGCCTCAAGGGCAAGCTCCTCGTCGCGGCCAAGAAGAAACACCACATCGGCCCGCTCAAGAACAAGCAGCAGCTGATCCAGGCCATCGAAAAGGCCGCCGGGGAGGAGCTGGCCGAACAGGCCAAAAAGGAAGCGCTCGAGGCCGCCAAGAAGGAAGCGCTGGGCAAGGCCAAGGACGCGCTGGAGCAGGCGACCGCCAAGGTGGTCGTACCCGAGTCACCGGCTGGCTACGCGGACTTCCTCTCGGCGGTGAAGGACGCCGAGGCGGCGCTCACCGGCGGCGCGGGTCTGCCGCAGGAGCTGCTCCACGTTCACGCCAAGGAAGTCCTCCTCAAGAAGCAGCTCTTCAAGGATCAGCTCGCGGCGCTCAAGGCAACCCAGCTCAAGACCCTGGCCAAGGAGACCCAGGTCAAGCACTGGCAATGGTCGAACAAGGACGAACTGGTCACGCTCTTCACCGAGACCGACCCGGCCAAGGTGCAGGCGGCGCTCGACGGGATCGACCAGAAACACGGCAAGTGGCTGGCGAAGCACGGCGGCAAGAAAAAGACGGCGCCGGCCACGCCCAAGCCCGCGCCTCAGGCCCCGGAGCCCTCCACGCCGACCTCCTTCACCAAGAAGGGCAGCGAGTTCGAAGCGGCCGACACGGCCTGGGCGGACGAGGGCAAGCCGGGGAGCTTCAGCTACACCGGCAAGGCCCAGGTCGGCGGCGCGCACAGCAAGGAGTTCTGGACCGACGAGGCGGGCGAGCGCTGGCTCTTCAAACCGGCGGAACGGGCCGCCGATAACTTCGTTGCCCACGGCGAGGAGGCGGCCTACAAGATCGCCCGGCTCGTCGACCCCGACGCCATCGAGGTTCGCACCGTCCGGCTGAACGGCAAGACGGGCTCCATCCAGAAGTGGCGGACCGATCTCAAGAGGAAGATCGACTTCGACGGCGTCAATCCGGTCGAGCTGACCACGCTCGACATCGAGCAGGTCCAGCGCGAGCACGTCATCGACTGGCTGATCGCCAACCACGACGGCCACGCCAAGCAGTTCCTGCGCGCCCGCGACGGCAGGGTCTACGGCATCGACAAAGGCCAGGCCTTCAAGCACCTGGGCGAGGACCGCCTGTCCATCGACTATCACCCCAATGGCGAGTTCGGAGAGCAGGAGCCCTTCTACAACACGCTGTTCCGGGCGGTGAAAGGCGGCGACGTCGAGGTCGATCCGGCCGTGACGCTGCGCACGATCCGCGAGGTCGAGAAGATTCCGGAAGAGGACTATCTGGCCATCCTGCGCCCCTACGCGGAGGGACGCTTTGGCCGCAACGAAGCCCAGAAGCGAGCGTTCTACGACACCGCGCTGTCCCGCAAGCAGAGTCTGCGGCGGGACTTCGAGGCGTTCTACGCCGACGTCCTGGGGAAGAAGGACTTCCGCTTCGACGACGCGCTCGACGCTCTCGCCAAGGGGAAGCTGGGGCCAGCGGATGAAGAACTGCTCGAGGAAGTCCGCTTCCTCGGCTGGCAGGGCAAGACGATGCCCTTCGACGAGGGCGACATCGAGGACCAGAACGCCTTGATCTTCGTGGAGACCTTCCAGGGCCGGCAGCGCACGGTGGTCAAGATGAAGGTCCGTCCCGAGGCGGAGGAGAAGCTACTCGCGGTCCTGCGCGAAGCCGGAGTCGAGACGGCGCCGGCCCGGGTGGGCCAGCATATCCCGGAGGACCTGTTCGCCGACGACATCCTCGCCGCAGTGAAGACCGTCAATCACCACGCCTCCGACGTGCAATACAACCAGACCAAGCTCGGGAAGGTCGCCGACCACATGGCAGGGCTCCAGCGGTTGCGCGAGGCGGCCGACCCGGACGTCAAGGAGATGGCCGAGACTTACATCGGCTGGATCGAAAAGATCATGGTGGCCGTGCGGGAGAAGACCCCCATCGAGGGGCGCTTCGAGACCTACCTCAAGAAGCGCGCGACCCGGAAGAAAATGTCGAAGGATGTCCCCTTCACGGTGCGGCAGACGAAGGTGCTCCAGCCCAAACGTGAGCTCAAGAACGGCGAGCTGGTCGTGGTGGACGGCGCCTCGAACAACAACGCCCTGTTCCGCGGGCATTCCATCAAGGCTGGCGAGCAGTACGAGATCGACTTCGGCGACGGCGTGCGCGCCGTGTATCGACCGTCGTCGGACAAGAACCTGTTCGCGCAGCGCGGCGAGTTCGAGCTGATGCTGCCGGAGCGCCCGGACGCCAAGAACCTGAATCGGGCCCTGGAGCACATGGACTCCCTGGGACTCAAGACCGGGGCGGCCACCCCCCAGGACGCCGAGTTGCTGTATCTCCACAAACAGGCCTACCTGAGCAAGGTGGATCGCGAGCCGGAATACCAACGACTGATCACCGAGTTGGATCGCCGCGCGGCGGGCAAGGAGGAGCGCATCCAGACGATGCGCGGCTTCTGGGAGCAACGGCTCGGCGTGAAAGACTTGACCCGCATGCAAGGCTACGAACCGCTGGGCGAGTACCAGCTGGCTTTCCGCGCCCTAGGCAAGACGGCCGGCTACCGGCACCAATACCGGTTCGACCTCTCGGACCAGGACCTCGAGAAGCAGATGAAGGGCTACGGACTCCATCACGCGCTGACCAACGGAGAGGACTTCCCGTCGTTCATCGACACGGTGCTCGGCAACAACGGCGCGCTGGTGAGCACGGTGGAGAAGATGCGCGCGGGCATCCCGGTGAGCGGCATGTCCCCGGCGTCGGACATGGGGACCGGCGGCGCGAGCTACGTCTTCACCCGCATCCGCAAGCTCCCGACCGCCGGACGGTCAAAGCAGACGGGGCTCTACTTCAAGAAGCGGCTCCTGCGGCGCCAGGACGCCATCAGCTACAACCACGACGCCTTCGGCAAGGTCCGGGACGACTATGTCTCCAGTCATCGCGCGAGCACGCCGGCGGAGTGGAAGCAATACGCCAGGAACAGCGGCAACGAGACGATTTTTAAGCATTCGATCACACTGCTCGACAACATCGAGGTGATCGTCGTCGGGAGCGAGCGGGACCGCCTGCGGCTGCTGGACGTGTTCCGCAGGCGCCAAGTGGCCGAGCTGCCCGACGGCCGCAAAGTCGAGGACATCGTGCTGGTGAGGTGATCCCATGAACGAACTCATCGATCAGGAAAAGAACCGGCTGCAGGCGCTGTTCGATCCGTTCAACCAGGGCGGATCGTGGATGACGCTGGCCGAGGGCCGGCAGGAACCGATCCCGTTGGGCGTCATCGACGGCTACGCGGTCACACGCGTGGCGCCGCACTTCGACGCGAAGGGGAACGTCACGCGCGTCGACTTCTGGCTCTACTTCAAGGCGCTCGGCTACCACGAGGGCTTCCAGCACGCGCACACCGTCAAGGTGGTCCGCTGGTCGCAGAAGGACACCTATCTCCTGGACCTCGTCGACGACCGCGACCGGCGCTTTCACATCGAACTGATCTTCCCGGATCTGGAGCCGGACCTGGCCGCCGACTGGAACCGCTGGCAGGAGTACAAGGCCGAAAACCGGGAACGGTTCGAGCGGATCGATGCCGAGCTCCTGGCCGAGCACATCGAGATCGTGGAGAACTGGCCATCATGAAGCTCCGCTACATGGTCGAGTACGCGCTGCGCGACCGCATCCGCGAGCCGCGCTACGACCCCATCGGCGTCTGGGTCCAGGGACCCGGCCCGGGCCTCGATCTGGTGATCGAGTTCCTGCCCGGCCACGCCGAAGCCCAGGAGGAGACCGAATGGGTCGTCAACCGGTTGGTCGAGAACGACGTCCGGTCGCTGCCCGAGGATTTCCTGGCTTACCACCAGTCGACACTCTCGCCCTACCGCGGCATGCGCGGGGCCGTGTTCGAGACCGACCACTACGTGTCGGCCGAGGCCTGCACGAAGTCAGTCTTGGAACGGATCGCCGGCGGCGGTATTACCTGATGTTCCCGTTCTCGACTGCCCGTGTCTTTCTCTCGCGCCTACACGTTCTCTATTGGGATATCGAACATCTTCAGCCCAGCGAAGAATTCTCTTCCCATGCGCATCGATTCTGGGGATTCCTTGAAGGAATGTATCAATGCGGTTTCAAAGCCATCACGATCCTGGGTGTAGTTCACCAGCAGGCCCCGTGCCTTTCGATAGTAGGCCAGCCCACCTTGAATGAGGGCAGAGGACCGGTTGATCACCTCGTTCCTAGAGAGTCCTTTGGATGAAGAAAGGACATACAGAAAGTCTGGCTTTGAATCCAAATGTGCTGCCTGATAGACCATTGATTCCTTCGAATTGTCTTCGCTGACCATCTTGACTGCCTGAGACAGCGATGCCCCGAGCCTTCGTCTTTCATCTAGGACAAGGTCACATAGCTCGTCCTGCATCAAGAGGTAGTTTTTTCTGCGGGAAGCAGGGTCGAACAGATCAACAATCCCTTCATCCAGTCCTTCTTCGTATTCGTCCAGCCTTCCGGACAAGTCATTCGACACCCGTTCAAGATGCGCGGCCTGTAAGTCGGCGCACTTTTTCCTGCTAACAAGTTCCTCGACCTCATCTCTTCGTTCGTGAAGTTCCTTCAGGATGTCTGGCATCCCGTCCACCTCACGAGGCGATCCCCCATAAAGAACGTAAAACTCGAAAATGGCCTTCTCGATTCCAACGGTTCGTTCCAGCTCGGGGCAGATTGAACAACGTGCATCTAGATACAGAATGAGGTCATTGATCGTTCTCAGTTCGTTCAGCATGTTCGAGAAGTCGTTCACGGAGAAGTAGGAAACGGGAACCGAATCAATCTCAAGTGGCATGTCCAGACTGAGAGCTACTTCCTCCCGTGTTTCGACGACGACTACAGCACGGACGGGTTCGATCTGGTTAGGCTTGAAGGAGACCTGTCCTCGTCTCTGGTGGCTGCACCAAAACTCTCGGGCCTTGGATGTCCTGATGCCACCCCCCACTTGCCTCAATGCAGCTTTCGCGCTCTTCTGTACCCATCGAACGAGTGTGTCACCGGTCCTTTTTTCAGGGTCCTGCTGACATTTCATCGACACGAAGATTCCCCGGTTCCTCAGCACGAGTAGGAGGTCGACGACCTCCTTGTCTGATTTGACTGTGTACTGGGGACTTCGAAAGACGTTCTCCCAAGTCAGTGGAACACTCGCAAGCTTCTCAAGGAACGTCTCAGCCCAATCTGTTCTTTGCACTTTTTCTGTCCCAATGCTTCCTGGTGGACTCTCCGCGCAGCGGTTGAAGGTCAGGTGGACTCGTAGCGCTGCACGCTGATCTCACCTGCCCGGGCGCGCATCTGCGAAGCGTCGTACCACGCCTGCATCCGCAGCAGCATGTCCATGCTTACGTCGAAGGCCTTCTCGATGCGGAGCGCCATCTCGGGCGATAGCGCGGCGTTCCCGTTGAGCAATGCCGAAAGCGTCGCCCGGCGGACTCCCAAGATCTCCGCCGCCCTCGTCACGTTCAGACCTAGCTTCTCGATGACCTCCGTGCGGATGAAGTCTCCCGGATGCGACGGGGTCATATTCACTTTCATGCCTTCGGTAGTCATCCCCAGTGGCCTACAGAGCAAACGAGCATACGATGAGTGTACGGTAATACCGTTCGCTTCACCAGCCTTGCTTCGCGCAGACTCCGCTCACCCCCCCTCCGACACTTTCTAGCAGGCTCCGGTAGGTATCCCAGCGACGAGACCGTGCTCCGTCGCATGGGCACCCCGCCCGTCGACGGGACGTGGGTCCATGCCGGCCTGTGCCGGTGAGTCGCGACCACACCGGAGACTTGAATGGAGCTGTTTGCCAGCGACAGTGACCGGCTGGCGTTTCTGCTGGAGACCGATGCCGCGCTCGATCTGGACTTCGAGGCACTCGAAGCCCAGGCCCGCGATGCGTCCGGCGACGAGCCGGCCAAGCGGCCGAGCTACATCACCAACTACATCGGCTCGAAGCAGAAGCTCGTCGACTGGATCTGGAAGCACACGCCCGATGGCGTGTCGTCGGTGCTGGACGCCTTCTCCGGCTCGTCGGTCGTAGCCTACATGTACAAGACCAAGGGCCTCGCGGTGGTGGCCAACGACCGCCTGCGCTTCTGCCACCACGCTGCCCGGGCGATTATCGAGAACAAGAGCGTCCGCCTCAGTGATGAGGACCTGGAGGCGCTCGTTGCCGACAGCCCCAAGGCGGGCACGTTCGTCCGCGACCACTTCAGGGGAATCTTCTTCGCCCGGGGTGTTCACGGCCTGATCGACACGATCCGGGCCAACACGAATGCGCTCTCGGGCTTCAAGAAGGACATCGCGCTCTTCGCCCTGGGCAAGACCTGCATGTCGGGCAAGGGCGGCTTCGGACATTTCTCCTCGACGACGCCCTACGGCAAGCGCGAGGACACCCCGACCGAGTTCAAAGAGCGCTTTGCCAAGAACGTCTCGCGCATCAACGCCCTGGTCTTCGACAACGGCGCCGCCTGCAAGGCCAGCCGCAAGGACGTCAACGATTTCCTCCAAGGTGCCAAGGCGGACCTGGTCTATTTCGATCCGCCCTACGCCACCGAATTCTCCACCACCAACTACGAGAAGGCCTACCACTTCGTGGAAGGCCTGATGACCTACTGGAAGGACCTCAAGCTGGTCGAGGGGTCCAAGACCCGGCACTACGAGACCGACCACAAGTCCGTCACGACCGCCACCGCCAAGGCCTTCTTCGAGACCTTCCTCGGCAACGCGCGGCACATCCCGCACTGGCTGATTTCCTACCGGGACCGCGCCTATCCCAACGAGCGGGAGATGAAGGCGCTGATCGCGGCGCACGGTTTCTCGCCGGCGATGCGGTCCCGCGACCACCACTACGCCATCACCTCGCGCCACGGCGAGGCGTCGCACGCCAAGGAGCGGCTCTTCATCTGCCGGTCCGGCAAGGGCCAGTCGGCCGCGGCCGATGCGGACGGGGACGCACTGCGTTCCCAAGCGATCTGGGAGGAGACGGCCAACGAGGTCCGCTACCGGGTACGCGATCCGCAGGAGTTCGAGCCGGACAGCTTCCGACGCAAGGCCCTCGACGGTATCGAGGGGGTCTCCATCCTCATCGGTCGGCTCAAGCCGGAGTTCGTGCCGGATGGGCATGACCCGCGCGCCCTGGTGCTGCAGGCCTACCGGTTCGCCCGCAAGACGACCGAGAACCCGGAAGGCTGGACGCTGGAGAACGCCCAGGAGTGGACCCGGAAGCACGAGGCGGAGCCGGCGGTCGAGGCCGCGTTGCGGGTGGAGGAGAACCTCCGCGCGCTGGCCGAGGCGCCGCTCGGCGAGGCGGTCGACCTGCTGTCGTGCCAGGCCGGCAAAGCGGACACCGTCCGCGTGACCGGGTTCATGGGCAGCAAGTACTTGATGCTCGACTGGATCGAGCGCCAGGTGCCCACCGACGCGGAGAGCTTCCTCGATGCGTTCTCGGGCGGGGCGAACGTCGCCTATCACTTCAAGCGCAAAGGGCTCGCGATCATCGCCAACGACCTGTTGCGCTTTCCCTATCACCTGGCCCGCGCCGTGGTCGAGAACTCGAGCGAGACCTTGAGCGACGAGGACATCGAGATGCTACTGGCGCCCAACGCGCAAGCCGGCACCTTCATCGTCGATCACTTCCACGGCTATTACTACACCAAGCCGGTGCTGGAGTGGCTCGACCGGGTCTGGGCCAACATCCAGAAACTACCCGGCTACAAGAAGGACCTGGCGTTGGCCGCGCTCGGCAGCACGGTCAAGGCCAAGAGCGCCTTCGGGCAGTTCTCGCGCTCGAAGCAGCACCGCCGGGCTGATCTCACCTCCGGGGCGAGCCTGGAGCAGTCGCAGCTCTCTAACCCGCCGCTCTCCAAGTTCATCGAGTCCTTCCGTCGCACGGCGCGCCAGCTCAACCGCCTGGTGTTCGACAACGGCCAGGTCTGCCGGGCGGTCCAGATGGACGCAACCGAGGCGGTTCGGCGTTTCGGCGCGGACGTGCTCTATCTCGATCCGCCCTACGTGACCGAGTTCGGCAGCAACGACTACGAGGACGCCCTGCACTTCGTCGAGGGGCTGATGACGCGCTGGGCCGACAAGACGCTCCGGTCCAACCCGCGCCGCAACTTCCCGTCGCGCACGCGGTTTTCCAAGGACTCGATCCGCAAGCTGATGGAGACGCTGGCCGCCGATGCCCGCGACCGCTACCCGACGGTGCTGCTGTCCTACCGAGACCGGGCGTTTCCGCGCGAAGCGGAGATCCGCGACATCTTCTGCGAGCACTACGGACGTGTGCGCGTGACCGGCATGGAGGTGGACTACAACATCGCCAAGGACATCGGCCGGGAAGGCAAGCGCGCCCGGGAGCTCTTGTTCGTTTCCTCTCGACCTCGGCGTGCCCCCCGGTCCGCCGCGGCGAGCGTGCACGCCGCCTGCCACACCTCGATCCCCGTCGAGCTGGTTCCTTCCCCATCCGGGGTTCTGAGCGCGACCGCGCTCGATCTCTTGCAGAACGCGGGCGACCCGCAGTTCAGTTTCGTGCTGTGCCGCAGCGGCACCAACAGGAACGGCGATCACTTCACGGCTGAGGAATTGGCGGCCCGCTACGCGACGGCGATCAACAAGAAGATCGACCTCAAGCACTCGCAGGACTTCACCGACATCGTCGGCAGCATCGTTGCGGCGGACTTCGTCGAGGAGACCGACGGCGGGCGCATCGAGTGCACGGGCGAGCTCTACGTCGGCGACAGCCCGCACGCGCAGCTCGCCTACAAGCTGATCCGTAAGGGGATCATCACCCAGGTCTCGATGGAGTGCGACTACGAAGAGGGCGAGTGCTCGATCTGCAACAAGCAGGTGCAGTCGAAAGACGACTACTGCCTGCACCTGCGCAAGCACAAGGGCGGGACGTTCCAGGGCCAGCCCGTGTTCGAGATTCTGCACGGGGTGACCTTCACCGGCCTGGGACTCCTGGATCGCAAGGGCGCGGACGAGGACGCCCGCATCACTCAGGTCGCCTCCGAGCGGGGCGAGGAGATTTCAACCGAAGGAGGTCCCACGATGGACGACAAGCAGAAAGCCAAAGACGACGCGGCCGAGGCCGCCAAGAAGACCGACCCGGACGGCGGCGGGGGTGGCAACGCACCGGATGAGGCGGCGCGCATCCAGGAGCTCGAAGCCGAGAACAAGGAGCTCAAGCAGCAGGTGCTCGCGCTCCAGAAGAAGGTCGAGGAAATGGAGGCCGAACAGAAGGCCGCGGCCAACAAGGCGCGGGCGCAAAAGCTCCTGGCCAAGGTCGAGAAACACGGCGTCGGCTTCACCACTGAGGAGGAGCGCGACAAGGAGCTGACCCGTCTTGCGGGCCTCTCCGACGAGGCCTTCACCGCCACCGAAGCGGCCTATGACCGGATGATTCAGGCGGACGCCGACAAAGCCAAGAAGGGCGATACGAAGTCCGACGAGAAGCCCGGAAGCAAGGCCAAGGCGGACCCGACGTCACAGGACACCGCGCTCAAGAGCGACGCGGGCGTCCGTCCCAAGGACGTCGACGACAAGAAGGCGAGCCTCGAGGACCAACTCACCAACGGACTTATGGCGGCCTATCGCCACCGGGTCGGGATCACCCCGCAGCACCCGGCGGCCTAAGCGTAAGGAGGAACGAGACATGTTCATCAATGCCAACCATCGCGGCCTCGCCTATGGCGACGGCCACATGCAGGGGGACGGCCAGCTCGGCCGGTTCGTCAAGCTCGTGGGCGACGACCTGTTCGCCGTCAACACCGACCCGACGACCGCGTCCTTCGGTGTCCTGATCAAGGACTACACCGACGGCGAGATGCCCGGCATCTACTGCCAGGGAGGCGTCTACGAGACCGACGTCTTCGAGGGCGTCGTCAACGCGGGCGATGAGCTCGGGATCGACGCGACGGGCGTGCTGACCGCGGCTACCGAAGGCGCCGAGGTCGTCGCGCGAGCCATCTCCGTCTCGGGCGGCGTCCTCAAATTCCGGCTGCTCATCTGAGCGAGGAGGCTTGAAATGGAGACCACCACAGTGAACGTCGACAGCCAGCAGTATCTGGAGACCATGGCACGGCTGATGTCCGAGGCGCTGGAATCCCCGGACGGCATGCGCGCGCTGGCCGCCGCAATCGCCGCGCCCATCGAGCAGGAGATCAAGCGCAAGGAGATCTCGTCGCTGCTGCTGACCCGCCACACGCTGCCCAAGGGCGAGCGCCCGCTCTACCAGAAAAAGCCCAAGGTCAAGGCCTACTGGATCAGCAATGAGGGCGAGGCCCAGGAGCAGGACCTCGGCAAGGACGAGGTGGAGTTTCCCACCCACCGGGTCCACTCGATGCCGATGGTCGATGTGTCGGTGCTCAAGAACGGCAACGTCGGGAGCCTGATGGACACGCAGACCTCGGCCGCGGATTCGATCCGCAAGGAGATCGACAAGCGCACCATCACGGTGCTGTCGGCCGCGGTGCCTGCGGTCAACACGGTCGAGGTCACCGGCGCCGCGGTCACCGAGGACGCGCTCAACGAGGCGATCTCGATCATCGAGGACCTCGAGTTATCGGTGAAATACATCGTCATGCGCGGCCGGCGCTTCAACGATCTGCGCGCCTGGAACCTCGATCCCCAGACCAAGGCGGAGCTCCGCGCCAAGGGCGTGATCAAGAACTACGGCACGGGAAGCATTCTGCTCACCGCCGCCCAGGCCCTGGACGAAATCCTGCTGATCCCCGACGAGGAGGTCGGCAAGATGCCCGAGCGCGAGAAGCTCAAGACCGAAGCCATCGAGCAGAAGACCCGCTTCAAGACCGGCTGGCTGGTGTGGTCGGAGCTCGGCCAGGGCGTTACGCGGCCGGACATCCTGGCGAAGATCCGGATTCTCGGTTGACGGAGGTGGTTCATGGCGATCCAGGTGAAGCACGTCCGCGCCGGGAATCTGGTCGTGGCCGACGCAGCATTGAGGTTCGGACCGGGACAGGTCCTCGAGGTCGAGACCGTGACGCCGCAGCTCGAGCGAGCGATTGCGGCCGGGCGGCTCGTCCGGCATGAAGACGATCAAGCGACCGGGACCGAGGCTGCTCCCACCGCCGAGGCCACCGATGGCGTCGGGCCGGAAGCGGCCGAGGTGTCAGAGATCGATCTATCCAAGCTCCGGGCGGCCGAAGCGATCTCCACGGTCGAAGCCGAACACGACCCGGCCCGGCTGAAGGCCCACCTCTCGAACGAGCAGCGCCGCACGGTCATCGCCGCGCTCGAGAAGCGGCTTTCGGAGGTGGACGCTGGCGACCGCTGATCTCCTAGCGACGCTGCGCCTCGATCTGTCCGATCCGGAGTGCGCGCTCTTCACCGACGAAGCCCTCACGCGCTGTCTGCACAAGGGCGTTCACCGTCTCGCCCGGGACTTGGGCATCCGGCTCTCCGTCGTCGACGGCGAGGTCGAGCCCGAACCGGACGGCGACACCAGCGAACTGCTCCTGTTGCTGGGGCAAATCCATGCCTGCCAGCTCATGCGCGCCACGACGGCGAACGTCTTTGTCTTCTCGAGCGGCGACAAGCGGGTTGACAAGACCAAACAGCCCGAACACTGGGCCAAGCTCGAGCAGGACCTCAAGGCGCAATACCGTCAGAGCTTGAGCGAGGCACGGCCGGGCGCCGCCGCGAGCCCGGACGACTACATCGTCTCGCCGGAACTCAAGCCGGTCATCTACGAGCAGGGAGGCGACCTGTGAGCCTGTTGACGAACGGTGAGAAGGAACTCGCCGCCGGCGATGTTCGGGACCTGATCCTGGCTTCGGGTCAGGAGGCCGACCTGCTGAGAAGCGAGCCCGGCGAGCGGCTTTACGGCTCGGACGACGCGAGCTACGCGAAGGTCGAAACGTTTCCGCTCGAGTTCGTCGAGACCCCGCCCGAAGAATTGCGCGACAAGATCGATGCCGTGGCCTGCGTCCTGCCGGACCTGGATGCCCGTCCAGAGGACCGCGTCCAGGAAAACGGGGTCACATTCCGCGTGCAGACCGTCGAGGCCGAACGCCTCTTCGGCGTCGTGACCCACAAGGTGCTCAAGCTGGTGCGTCTGCATGGGAGTTAGACGCACCGGCGATTGGGGCAAGGCCCGCGCGAAGCTGGCCGCGGCGCCCGGCGCGCGCCTGGCCCTGGCGCTCAAGCGCGCGACGCTGAAGAACGCCCTCCTCCTCGTCCGCGAGATCAAACTCGGGATTCGCTCCCAGGCGCCGGGCGGCAAGCCGTTCGCGAAGCTCGCCGAGAGCACCATCCGCCGCAAAGGTTCGAGCAAGGCCCTGATCGACACCGGCTTCCTGGTCAATGCCATCACCCAGAAGATCGTGGCCGAAGGCGCCTTCGTGGGTCTGCTGCGCGGCACGGTCAACAAGGCCGGCGACGACCTGGTCAACATCGGCGCGGTGATGGAGTACGGCGCGACGATCCAGCACCCGAACGGCGCCACCATCGTCATCCCGCCGCGGCCGTTCCTGCACCCGGTCATGTACAAGCACCGCAAGCAGATCGTCGAGCACTACCGCGAGGCCATCCGCGCGGCGCTCTGATCCGCGCCCGACACTTCCCGTCACCCTCCGGTAGGTATCCACCGAATCACGGCCCTGTCTTGGTCCGCTCAGTTGAGTGGCGGGCGGGGGCCAAGCACCGGAGGCGCCCGACATTGCAAACGACCGTCCGACCCGTTGTGGAAACCCTGATCCGCCTGGTGAAGGTGGAGATCGACCCCGAGGCCGTCCTCGTTGCCGCGGATGACGTGTTCGAGGTGCCGAGAGTCCCGAGCCTCATCCTGCAGGGCCCGACGCTGGTGGAGAACGGCGACCGGCGCACCCAGGCCCGGATGGTGGAAAAGGACGTTCCGAACCTGCGATACGAAGCCTGCCGCCATCCGCGTCTTTATCACCTCGACTTTGACGTCATCGTCACCGCCGCCCACGAGGGCCAACTGCTCGATCTCGAGGAGAAGGTGGCGCGTTTCTATCAGGTGCACCCGGACCTGTCCGTGGCCGATCGCGGCGCACTGGCCCTTACCGAGCTGGTCCCGCTGGGAGGCCTGCGCCGGGTCAACCTCTCCGATCTGCGCCAGAGCTCCGGCCGCTGCCGGATCGAGGACTGCCCCGTTTACGACGGACGGGTCGAAACCGGCCCGCTCGTCAAGGACCGCGCCTTTGAATTCCGGGACGGCGTCCGCGAGGACCGTGTCTACACGCCTCGAGCCCAGGAGGAATGCACGTGATCGCCATCAAGAATCTGCTGTTCCAACCCCTGACCTTCCAGCTCGCGGGCGAGGGTCAGGGGCTGCATCTCGGCCCGCGCGAGCGCCGGGAGGTCCGCGAGGAACAGGTCTCAGCCGAGCTGCAAACGGCTGCTCAGCGGGGCTTGATCACGCTGACGGAAGTCGCTGATCCGCCTGAGGCCTCACCCAAGGCGGCCGCAGCGTCCAAGACCCCATCCAAGGCGGCATCCGCGGGCGCGAAGACCGCCGCGTCCCGAACCCGCAAGGGAGCCCAGTCATGACGCGTCTCTCACCGGGCGTCCAGACCCGCGAAATCGATTTCAGCTACTACGTCAAACACCTGTCCACCTCCTCGGCGGGCATGGTGGGCGTGGCCGAACGCGGCCCCATCAACCAGCCGGTGCTGGTCACCAGCTGGGAGCAGTTCGTCAACAAATTCGGCGCCACCATCCAGGCCGGCTATCTGGCCTACGCGGCGCGCGCGTTCTTCGATAACGGCGGATCGGTGCTCTATGTGAACCGGATCGCGCATCTCACCAATCCGGCCAACCCGGCGAGCCTCACCGCTGCAAAGGCGTCGGCGACGCTCCGGGACCGGCGCACGGGCGAGGTCCGCTACGCCCTGCGCGTGCGCGCCGCCAACGAAGGCACGTGGGGAAATGCGCTGGCGCTGCGGGTCGAAAACGGCACGCGCGATCCCGCGGTCAGCTTCAATCTCGTGGTCACCCATCGGGGCGAGGACGTCGAGACCTTCGAGGACCTCACCATGGACGAAGCGGCTTCGAGCCATGCGGAGCTGGCCGTCAATGGCCGCTCCGAATACATCACCGTCGAGGACCTCTACGCATCGTCCGGCGCCGCGCTCGACCGTCCCCGGGCCAGCACGTTCACCCTGTTCGGCGGCGGCGATGGATTGTCCGGTCTCAACGACGCCGACTACCTCGGAGATCCGTCCGCCCATACCGGCTTGTACGCCTTCGACGCCATCGACGCCTTGAACCTGCTGATGGCGCCCGGCGTCACCACCCCCGCCGTGATCCACGGCGGCATCGCCTACGCCGAGGGGCGCAAGGACCTGATTTTCCTCGCCGACGCGCCCCTGCATCTCGAGCCGCAAGAGGCGGTCGAATTCCGCAGGGGCCAGGGCACGTACTCCCACGCGGCGTTCAACTCCTCCTACGCCGCCCTCTACTACCCGTGGATCGAGGTCCATGACCCGGCCAGCGGCAAACGCAAGCGGGTGCCACCCATCGGCGCCGTCGCCGGCTGCTTTGCCAAGAGCGACCGCACCGCCGGCGTCTGGCACGCCCCGGCGGGCATCGACCGCGGCCGCGTTGTGGGCGCGCTCGCGCTCGGCTACCCGACCAGCCGCGGCGAGCGCGACGTGCTCTATCCCGAGGGCGTCAACCCCATCGTCTCGTTCCCCGATACCGGCATCAACATCTGGGGCCAGAAGACGCTCCAGAGCCAGCCCTCGGCGCTCGACCGGGTCAACGTGCGGCGGCTGATGATCTACATCGAGGAAGCAATCGCCGAGTCGTCCCGGTTCGTGGTGTTTGAGCCCAACAACCCGCAGACCTGGCGGGCGCTCGTGCGGCTTATCCACCCCTTCCTCGAAGACATCCGCGACAAGGGCGGCCTGGTCGACTTCGCCGTCCAGTGCGACGAGGAGACCAACACCCCGGCGGTCATTGACCGCAACCAGCTCATCGCCCGCGTCTTCGTCAAGCCCACCCGGACGGCGGAGTTCATCGAACTCCATTTCGTGCTCACCGCGACCGGCGCCGACTTCCGGGAAATCGCCGAGATCACGTAAGGAGTCCGACCCATGCGCAGCGGAAACATGCCCAAGAGTCTCTATCAGAACTGGCAATTCGCCATCGAGGTCAACGGTTTCGACGTGGCGCTGTTCCGCAAGGGCCAGGAACCCAAGACCGAGTTCGAGGAAGTCGCCTTCGCGCCCGCCGGCTCGATGTTCGACCAGAAGGTCGCCGGACGGGTCAAGTTCGAGGACATCACGCTGGAGAAAGGCATTCTGCAGGACGGCTCGGACGAAGCGGCCCGCGACTGGATCAAGAAACAGGTCGACGTCAACGCCGTCGTAGGCGGTCTGCCGGGCGACTACATGCGCGAGGTCGATGTCGTGCGCTACGACCGCGCCGGCAACGAGACCCGGCGCTGGAACCTGCACGGCGCCTGGATCAAGGCGCTGGAGTACGACGAGCTCGAGGGCGCCAACACCGACAACACCATCGAGAAGCTGACCTTGAGCTTCCAGTACTGGACCTGATCGGGGAGGTAGGCCATGCACGTTTTCGAGTTGCCGAGCGGCGGGGAAGTCGAGCTTCGGGAGATGACCGGCGCCGAGGAGGAGCTGCTCACCAACCAGCGCCTTATCCGTACCGGCGACGCGGTCAACCAGGTGCTCCGAAACGGCATCGTGCGGCTCGGGGACAACGAGGCGCCGTCCATCGAGGACGTGCTCGATCTCCTGTCCGGCGACCGCCTCTTCATCCTGGTCAAGCTCCGTCAGATCTCGCTCGGCGAGGAGGTGGAACTCGAACTCGCCTGCGTGAGTCCGGCCTGCGGCGCGACCAACCCGGTCGCCATCGACATCGAGACGCTGGAGACGATGCCCTACCCCAAGGAGCGGGAGTTCGCCTTCGAACTACCCGGATCGGGACGCACCGTCCGGTTCGGCTACCTGGATGGACACAAGGAGAAGCGACTGGCCGCGCTCAAGGAACCGTCCATTTCCTCAGGGCTACTGATCCGCCTCATCGATCTCGACGGCGCGGCCCCGAGCAAGAAGCTGATGAACGAGATGTCGCTGCGCGACCGCAGCGCGCTGCGCCAGGAGATGGTGCGGGTCGACGCCGGCATCGACACCACGGTGGAGGTCGACTGCGAAACCTGCAACGCCAGAATCCGCACCCGCCTGGAGGCCGAGCCGGGTTTTTTGTTCCCCGGAGTTCGCTTGTAAGGGACGCGTTCTTCCTCGCCTACGGCGGGCTCCACTGGAGCTATTCCGAAACCCGCGCGCTGCCGCTTCGCGTCCGCCACGAGTTCGTGGAGGCGTTGGAGCGGCAGCTTGATTTTGAGCGCGGCGAGCTTACGCGGACGCGAACGTGAACGAAGATCTCGGACTCGGCGTCGTCGTCTCGATGAAGGACGCGTTCTCGCAAAACGCGGGCCGCGTCGAGGGCTCCATGCGCTCGCTCGACTCGACGGTGGCCGCCTCCTCCGAGCGCATGACGCGCAACATGGAGCGCATCCAGCAGGGCGCCATGATGATGGGCGCGGGCCTGGCGCTGATGGCCTTGCCGGTCGGCCTCGTCGCCTCGACCGCCGCGACCCAGAAGGCGCTCGGCGAGCTGTCCTCGCTCGGGGTCCAGGACCTGCGCGCTATCGAGGACGCCGCCGAAGCCTTCACCAACACCTGGGCGGGATCGAGCAAGGCCGAGTTCATCACCGCGTCCTACGACGTGCGCTCGGCGCTCTCGGGCCTGACCGACGAAGCCGTCGGTTCGTTCACCGCCATGGCTGCGCTCACCGGCAAGGCCACCAAGGCCACGACCGAAGAGATGGTGGGCACGTTCACCACGGCCTACGGCATCTTCAAGCCGATCATGGCGGAGCTCTCGGACGCCGAGTGGGCGCGGACCTTCGCCGGGGCCATGGCCCAGACCGTGGCGTCGTTCAAGACCAACGGCCGTCAGATGGCCGACGCCATCAAGAACATCGGCGCGGTGGCGGCCTCGTCCAACGTGCCCTTGCAGGAACAGCTCGCCATCCTCGGCCAGCTGCAGACCACCATGCCCGGCTCCGAGGCCGGCACGCTCTACAAGGCCTTCATCATGAAGGCGGCCGAGGCCGGCGAGAAGCTCGGCCTGTCGCTGGTGGATTCGGGCGGCCGTCTCAAGGGCGTCGTCCCGATTCTCCAGGAAATCCAAGGCAAGTTCCCGGACCTCTCCCAGGCCGCCGCCCAGGTCGAGATCAAGAAGGCCTTCGGCTCGGACGAAGCCGTCAAGTTCCTGTTGCAGATGTCGCAGGGCATGGGGGCGCTCGAGACCAACGTCCGCTCGGTCGAGCGGGCCATGCGCACCGGGACCGCCGTGACCGAGGAGATGGCGCGGTCCATGAACCTCGACATTGGCGCCCGAGTGAAGCTCCTCGGTCAGCAGATGGGCAATCTCGCCGAGATACTGGGTCGCACCCTGCTGCCGGTGGTGACGCCGGTCCTCAACGCCTTCGGTCGGGTGATTGTGTTCTTCCAGGACCTCGCTCGCTCCGCGCCGGGGCTCGCCCGCGTGCTGCTGACGCTGTCGATTACGCTCGGCGCTGTGCTCACCGTCGTGGGCGGCGTGATCGCGGCGGCCGGGACCATTGGCCTGCTGCTGCCGGCGATCAAGGCCGGGCTCGCCGCCATGGGTGCGGCTCTGGCCGGGCTCGGCACAGCCTTCGCCACCTACTTCTTGCCGGTCGTCGCCATCATCGGCGGGGTGGTGCTGGCCGTCTACCTGCTGAAAAAATCCTGGGACACCAACTTCGGCGGCATCCGCGACACGATTCTCGGCGTTTGGAGCCGCATCAAGCTCGTCTTTCGAGCGATCCGCGCGTTGATCGCGTCGCTCACCGGCAGTATGGGCGAGATGTCCGCCGATCTCGCCCAACAGCTCGAGCAAGCTGGCCTCATGGGCCTGGTGGTGACGGTGTTCCGCGTCTACTACCGTGTGCGGCAGTTGCTGGCCGGGCTGCGCGACGCATTCGCCAGTGCGTTCGAACAGATCCGAACGATCATCGAGCCGCCCGTGCGTGCGCTCGTCGCGGCCTTCGGCGGGCTCTTTGAGGCTATCGGCTCCCTCGCGCGCATCTTCTCCCTGGCTTCGGATTCCGCCGACGCGTCGGCGTATCGAACCCTGGGCGCCACCCTTGGCGTGGTCCTCGGCGTGATCGCGCGTGTCGGAGCCTTCCTCCTGAAGTTCGTCGTCTACGGCCTGGTGGGCGTCATCGAGGTGATCGCCTGGGTGGTGGGCGCGTTCGCCCGGCTGGGCCAGGCCGTTGCCACGGCCGCGGTCAAGGTGGGCCAGTTTCTCTACAAGTTCTTCCTGCCGCTGCGCCTCCTGGTCGAGGCGCTGCGCATGGTGGGACGCATCGCCGCCACCATTTGGCGGGTGCTCACCGGCGACCTCTCGGTGATAGACGGACTCAAGGCCATCGGCCGCGCGGTGGTGGACTACCTGGGGACGCCGTTTCGCTGGGCCCGGGACGTGGTCGGAGGCGTTTGGAACTTCGTCCGCGGGCTGTTCGGCTCGTTTGGGCGGTTCGTAGCGGACGCCGCGGCGACCGTGCTCGCGGCATTCGGAAGTCTGCCGCTGGTGCGGACGCTGATGGAGGTGTTGTCAGCGGTCCGAGACTTCCTCGCAGGCGACACCACCTTTTTCGACGCCGGCAAGCGCATCCTCTTCGCCCTCGGCAAAGGCATCTGGTCCGCCGTGACCTATCCCTTCGAGCTACTGAAACAGGCGCTGGGTTGGTTGAGGTCTCTGCTGCCGTTCTCCGATGCGAAGACCGGACCGCTCTCCAACCTGACGGCTTCCGGCGCCGCGATTCTGAAGACGCTGGCCCAGGGGATGGCAGGCGTGCTGGGCATACCCGCTACGCTAATCGGCCAAGCGCTCGGAGGTGTGCTGGGTACGGTTCGCGGCGGGTGGCAGCAGCTCCAATCCCTTTGGACCTCGGCGGTAGACGCTCTCGCGGCGCCGTTTCACGGGATCGCCGACGCCGCATCCAGCGCATGGAACCGCATCACCACGACGACCGCCGACGCCTGGAGCGGCCTTCAATCCATGGCCCAAAGCGCGGGGCAGTGGATGAAGGCGCCCTTCGCGGGATTGGCTACGGCCGCATCGTCGGCCTGGAACCGGGTGAAAGCCGCAGCCTCCGGCGACTGGGAGGCGGTCGGGTCCAAGGTCGCCGGCCTCGCCCGCACGGCGGCAGCGAGTGGACAGGCCATACGCACCACCGCCGGCGGCGGATCGTCGCTTCTCGAAAAGCTGGCGAGCGGGGTCGCCCAGGCCGCCACGGCTCCGGGCCGGGCCATCGCGGGCGCGCTCGCCTGGATGAACGAAGGCGCGGGCCGGGTCGCCGCACCGGCCATGCTCAGTGGCACGCTGGCTTTGACGCCCGTGGTCACAGGTGGCATCCCGCAAGCGGGAACGCCGCTCCTGGGGGCCGAGCCGACGATCTTGGCGACACGTTCGGCCGCGTCTCCCGAGGCATCGCACCTGCTGGCTGAGACCCGGGGCGCGTTCGCACCGGGTGGCGGGGCATCCACCGAAGCGGCCGGCGAAAGTGTGCGTTCGATCCTGGACGCGCTGCTCGGGAAACTCGACGCGCTCGCCGACCGTCCCATCGACGTTTCGGTCACCACGCTCCTGGATGGCCGGCAGGTCGCCCAGTCGGTGTACCGTGACATCCGCGAGCGCAAGATCAAGAACTACGAGACGCTGTGAGGCTGGATGTGAAGCGAATATACCTCTGCAGTCGCTACGCCGGGGACACGGCCAACAACGTTGCCGTGGCCGAACGTCTGTGCCGCAAGGTGGTCGAGGCGGGCCACGCGCCGTTCCCGCCACACCTTATATATACGCGCTTCCTCGATGATCGGGACCCGTCGGAGCGGGTACTCGGTATCGCCTGTGCACTGACCTTCATGGCGGTCTGCGACGAGGTCTGGGTTTACACGGCGGACGGGTTTTCCAGCGGCATGGGACGGGAACTCGACCACGCCTTCCGGCTGTGTAAACCCGTAGTCGAAATCAAGGAGGTGTGACGGTGGCCTGGGATCGGAAAGCCATCACCGCGCATCTGGTGGACGTGGAGACGGGGCAGCGCCTGGAGTTCCAGTACAACCCCAACGACATCGTCGACGAGAAGAGCACCGCCTACGCTGTCATCAAGATTCCCGGCCTGAGCCATCCGCGCTACCAGTACGTGGCCGGCGAGCCGCGCAAGATCACTTTCCAACTCCGGTTCTTCAAGGGACCGGTCAAGGAGTCGGTCGACTGGCTGCGTTCCCTGCTCTATCCCGAGCGCGCCGGGACGATGCTCAAGAACGCGCCGCACAAGGTGCTGTTCCTGTTCGGCGACCTCTACCCGGGCGTGCTGTGCGTGGTCCGGCAGGTCAAGGCGCGGTTCTTCCATCTGTTCGACCGCGACAACCTGCGGCCCCAGCACGCCGAGGTGGACGTAATCCTCGAGGAATACATCGACGAGTCGGTCGAGTATCGGGAGGTGCGCGGATGATCGGGCGCCGTTCCAGGTACGGGTCTACAGTGCTCTTCACCGGCCAGGACGAAGAGTTTCTCGGCGGGCGGGATCGGGTCGATGCCACCCCCAGGCCGGACGACCGCTTCCACACGGTAGTTGAGGGGGATCGGATCGACCTGCTCGCCGCACGCTACCTGGGACGGGCGGAGTTGTGGTGGATCCTCTGTGACTACAACGACATTTTCTTCCCGCTGGAGTTCAAGGTGGGTGCGGTCCTGCGTATTCCATCGGTCGAGCACGCAAATATGCGAATCATCGAGTAAGACAGAATTCGAGCTTTAGTCGGGGCCTCGCACCCCTTGTTTAAGATCAATTCCAATCGGGTTTGACCTGATGAGCGCAATAGCTTCATTCACATCGTATGCGTGGATAATGCCTGTGTTGCTGACGTATCTGAATTGAGTCTCATCTCCTTTTGCATCAACAATATGCTCTGGTTGGCCCCGATACCCTGATACAACTGCTGCAATTTGGAATTTTCCTTTCTCTGCAGGCTGGAAGACTACGGGCCCACCAGAAAAGCCAATGTTATTGTGACCATCCAGCAAGTAGGGCTTACCGAAAAGTGAAGAAACTGTGGCTCGTTTGACGAGCGGAAGTGGACAGCCAGTCTCACCAAGAATCAAGTCACTGATGCCGTATGGAAAGCCCAAGAAATAAGCGTCCTGCCCGTAGACCAATCCTTTCGAACTCGCCTGGAGAGGAAGTGGACGTGCGGGCGTAAGGCACCTCGAAGGCGCCAGGACTGAGATATCCGTATCACCCGCAGCGTGCCCCACCGTTGAGATATTCAGTGGAGACCAAGCGCCATCCTTGAATAGTTCAATCTGACAGTCACCGCGCAATGGCCTTGCAAAGTGGCGAGCTGTCACTAGGTATTCTTTCCCATCCTCCTCGATGGCAAACCCTGTACCCGCCTTTTCCCCAACCTTCAGGCGGAATACCCTATAGATGACTTGGGCCGGTATCACTGTCTTCTGTTTCCTCTCGATGATTTACTGTTCGACTCCGAGTCTTCCCAGTCGATGGCCCGAATCGGTGATGGTGTCAGCTCACGGATCACAGTCCGTTGAGTCTTCCCAGTCGGCCGGATTCGCCCTCTGCGTCTTGTGGACACCAGACAGATTTAACACAAGGCCGATCATCGCCTCAACGATCTCCGGGGGCACGACTTTGCCGTCCAGCGCTTCATCGGGAATGAACTGGTTTGGCAAGAACCACGCGATTGCCTCACCTTCGTCGGGCTGGCGTCCTGATCGATAGACCAGCTTCGCGAACGCATCCGGCGTGGCAATACCATGCGATTGGACGAAATGGTCGTTCGCCGCGTTGTATCCCCAGAGCACGCCAATCCAGATCTCAAGAAGCGCCTCCTCGCGCCAGCATTCGATAAGGTCTTCCGTTTTTCGCCAAGCGCCACCCTTTCGGTTGAGTCCGCGCTGCTGCGGCACGACGTTGGTCATCAGGTAACTGGCCTTGTACGCATCCTCGTTGTCATCCAGGTGGTTCGCCGGCACGAGGTGTCCACGGTCGTATTGGTTCTGCACACTCATCGGCCGCTTGTACGTCTGGGTCGACGTCTGCTGGCAGTCCTTAACATCCTTATCGATTCGAAAGCTGAGCTTCTCATCGATGTTGCCGGTGTCGGGTCCGATCTTGTAGTGCGCCACAACCGGGCCGCGCCGGCTACAGTCCATCCACAGGGTGAAGCCCGTATAGTCAAGTTGCACCAAGCCCTGCGCCGACGCCGGTGGTGCGGGCAACCAGGCCGACGTCATTGTGATAACGAGTGCCAACGCGCTTCTCGCCGCCTTCAATCGGTCCTCCTTCACTTCTGGAGCTGGCCCTACGGCCGGGCATGTCAGTCGAGGCCCTGCTTGGCCCTGCGTTGGGTAATCTTCCCCTCCTCACAACACACCTCTGATTCTACTGGCAGAACGCCAGATCCGCTCATCTGTTCGATATCGCCGCACTCCGACTCTCGGTGGACATGGAAGACCCGACACCTTTTCCGCCGCGCCGGTAAGTAACCGCTGAAGACCACCGAGGGGGTGGTCCGAGCGGAGACCGGACGTGGAACTGAACACCTTCCAGCCGGCGTTCCTCATCCAGATCGAGGGACAGGCGCTGTCGGCCGACATCACCGGCGAGATCACCTCGTTCGTCTTCGAGGACAACGAGGAGGAGCTCGACGTGATGGAGTTGTCCGTCACGAACCGCCATCTGCAGTTCGTCGACGACCCGCTCTTCCAGGAGGGCAACGAGATCGTCGCCCGCTTCGGCTTCGTGAACGACCTCTCACCGCGCAAGAAGGCGGTGATCAAGGACATCGACTACGACTTCCCGGAGAACGGCGACCCGAGGATTCGGCTCAAGGCCTATGACAAGGGCTTCCAGCTGGCGGGCAAGGAGAACCAGAAGGTCTGGCAGAAGCCAGCGCCCGGCATTCTCTACTCGGAGATCGCCGAGGAGATCGCCGCGGCCAACGGCCTGACGCCGGTGGTGACGCCCACGGTGGGCCGGCATCTAAGGGTCGTGCAGAGCAATGTCTCGGATGCCCGGCTCCTCAAGGACCTGGCAGCCAAGGCCCGCGACCGGGACGGCGACGGCGTGACCGGCTACACCTTCTTCGTCCAGGACGACGGGCTGCACTTTCACCCCCGCAGGCTGACACAAGTCCCCGCGACCGTCCTTGAGTATTTCACCGACCGACAGGGCGTGCTCCGCTCGTTTCGCCCGTCCACTCAATCGCAAGGCGCCAAGGGGGCCGGCACCCAGACCCGGGCCGCCGGCGTCGACCCGCGCCGCAAGGCCGCCGTCGAGCATGCGGCCGACAACGAGACCACGCCCGAGCGGGCCTCGCTCGGCAAACGCACTTATCTCGTGGACGGCAACACGGGCGAGGCCGCCTACAAGGAGCAGGAGTCCGGCCGCATTGTGCCGAGCTTCGAGCGCTCCGAAGGCTTTCACGAGGAGCCGCGCCAGGAGCCGGCCCAGGACCTGGCCGAAGGGACGTTCGCCGAAGCCGAGCTGCGCCAGGTGGAGGCCGTGGCCATCACCATGGGCATCCCGGGGCTCCGCGCCAAGCGAAACGTCGAGATCCGGGGGGTCGGGGCCAAATTCTCCGGCGTCTATTACTGCCACGCGGTCCGCCATGTCATCGGCGAGGGCGGATACCACTGCGAGCTCAAACTCCGCAAGAACGCGCTCGGCGGTGGCGCCGGCGACAAGTCGGTCGAAACCCAGGGCCGGCGGAACGAGCAGGAAGCGCCCGCCGTTCCGAGGGAAGAGCCGCCTGCGATGGTGCGCATCGACGCCGACAGCGGCCGCCAGCTCCAGGGGGTCGGTCATGGGTGATCTGAGCCGCAACTTCTCGACGCACGAGTTCCGCTGCCCCTGCGGTTGCGACCGAGCCGAGATCAACCCCGCCCTGGTCGAGGCACTGCAAGAGCTGCGCGATCTGGCCGCCCGTCCGGTGCGGATCACGAGCGGGTATCGCTGCCCCGATCACAACCGGGCCAAAGGCGGCAAGCGCCGCAGCCAGCACCTGCTCGGCAACGCCGTCGACGTCGTGATCGACGGCCTCACCCCCGTCGAGATGTATTGCCTCGCCGAGAAGGTGGAAGCGTTCCGAAACGGCGGTCTCGGCATCTATCCGAATAACGGAATCATTCACGTGGACGTGCGCGACGAGCACGCTCGTTGGGGTCGACTCGACGGGAAATACGTCTCGCTCGCCCAAGCCCTCCAACGAGCGACAGGAGACCCACATGCAACTGCTTGAACAGACCTTGACCTTCTTTTTCGATCACGCCGAGGTCCTGACGACGCTCATCGTCAGCCTTATCGCGATCCTCAAGCTGACCTCGTGGGGCCGGGCTCAGTCGGCCGCGCTCGACGCGGTGATCGGCATCATCGAGCGGGTCGGCGACAAGAAGGTCAAGACCGACATCGCTGCCCGGGAGGGCCAGCTCAAGACGGGCGCCAAGGACGCGCTGCACTACGCCGTGTCCAAGGCCGATCCGAAGAAGAAAACCATCGGCGTGGCGACCCGCGTGGCCCAGGAAGTGCTGCGCGGGGTGCTGCCGCCCAAGAAGTAAGCCGTAAGGCCGAGTAGTGCTCGAGACCCAGGACCGTGAACACGAGGCGCGCTACAAGCACCGCTGGTACGGCAAGTACCGGGGCTTCGTCGGCGACAACAACGACCCCGAGCGGCTCGGCCGATGCCGGCTGGAAATCCCCGCCGTGCTCGGCCAGGGCCGCGACAACTGGTCCGACTGGGCGTCGCCCTGCTTTCCCTACGGCGGCAACGAGGACACGGGCATGTTCCTCATTCCCGAAGAGGGCGCGTCGGTGTGGGCGGAGTTCGAAGGCGGACAGGTCCAGTATCCGATCTGGGCGGGCGTCTGGCTGGCGGGGAGCAACCCGGGCGAACAGCCCACCGAATCGAAGCGCCTGTGCTTTGAGCCCACCTGCCACGACTGCGAGGATAAGGTCGAGCACGCCCGCGACCGCCACGACGATCTCGAACACAAGAAATACCACGGCCATCCGCCCTACACCTGCCCGAGGCGCAAGGTGCTTCTCAAGACCGAGACCGGCCACACCATCGTCGTCGACGACCGCGACGAGGCGGAGTTTCTCAAGATCATCGACCGCGCCGGGCAGATCATCCACATGGACTGTCCGGTCAAGCGGGACATCCAGACCGGCAACGTCCTTCGCCGCGGGACCCGCGACGCCGAGCAGGGCGATGCGCTCGACATCGCCACCGACATCAAGGACCAGCGCGCCCGGATCGAGATCACCGATCTGTGTCGGCAGTTCCTGCGCCTTGAGGCGTCGCAGGATCGCGAGAAAATCCACATCCAGTCCTCGGACAAGACCCGCTCGCGCTGGCAGAAAATTCTGCTCGACACCACCAAGGGCCGGGAGAAACTCCATCTCTGGGGTCTGGGCGGCGCCCAGGAGATCCTTATCGATTCGACCGCCGGCGCGGAGATGATCCGGCTCACGGACAAGGCCGGGCAGGTGCTCGTCCTTGACGCGGCAAAGAAGCGCATCGAGGCGCGGGACGCGGCGGGCAGCCGGCTGGTCATGGACGGCGCCCAGGGCAACGTCATCGTCCGCTCGGCCAAGAAGGTGCTGATCAACCCATGACCTGGAACCAGAAGGAGCTCGACGCGGGGCGTCGATAAGGAGTCTGAAACATGGCTGAGTCGAATCCAGGACAACCCTTTGACTGGAAGGCGAGCGAGCGACTGCTCGTACGCACCTTCGAGGCCTGGCGCAGCGAGTTCCGCGGCATCCTGGAGGACCACCGCCGCGAGATTCAAGACCGCCTCGAGAAGATCGAGCGCGAGATCGAGAAGAAGTCGGACAAGGAAACGGTGGAGCTGCTGGTGCACAGCGTCCAGGAGGACCTGCGCCGGCATGCCGAAGACATCAAGACCCTGGAGTCCGGACTCGCCGACAAGATGGGTGTCGAAACCATGTGGAAGGTGGTGGGTCTCGTGCTGACGCTGGGGGCTGCTGTGGGCGGCCTCGTGAGCTTCGCGATCAATAACATGGCGGGGAAGTAACGATGGCGAGACCGCAAGCCCGGCTCGGCGACCGGTCCAACCACGGCGGGGTGATCGTCAGCGGCGCATCGCGCACCCTCATCAACGGCAAGCCCGCGGCCCGCATGGGCGACAAGCACGACTGCCCGATACCCGGTCACGGCACCACCCCCATCGTCAGCGGCAGTCCCGACACCGAGACCGAAGGCAAGCCCAACGCGCGGGTGGGGGACGCTGCTGCCTGCGGCGCCCGCATCATCACCGGGAGCCCCGATACCTATGTCAACTGAACAGGAATTCACCGAAGCCGTGCAGCTGCTCGCCGCCGGTCTCGGCATGGCGGACACCGAGGACACGCCGTATCTCAGCCAGATCCACGACCGTCTCGACGAGATCAGGGCGTTGCTGCAACAGAGCCACGAGGCTTCGGAGGCGATCCGCGCCGAGGCCCAGGCGGTGCTCGATGCCCACGCCGAGAGCGCCCGGGACTACCTGCAACAGGTGGACGAGCCCGCGCCGGGCGACTTCCATCCCTTCGCCTCCGCGCCGGAGGGCACCACGGTGCGCGATCTGGCGGATGGAGGGCGTCTTCTCACCTTGATCGATGCGGCGATGGTCCGGGTCAGCGCCGAGGGCGGACTCACCTTCATCGGTGAGGACGGCGCGGCCGTGCCGCTTGAGCCGGCCCGTGGCGGCATCGTTCAGCTGCCCGACGGCCGGGAACTGACCCTGAAGCCCGATGCGATCCGCGTCACCCATGAAGCGGCCGGCATCGAGGGACTCCCGTTCGACATCGATCCGGTCGCGGTGGCCGACGGCCGCTACCGGGTGGAGCTGCCGGCCGGCATCCGCCTCGACGTGTCCCACCGCGAACGCGCGGCTGTGATCGGCAATGTGGACGGCACGGTGGACATCGTCGGCCTCACCCGCATCGAAGGGGTCGGCGAGGAGGTCGAGGCGCGTCCGGTGCCAGGCGGCGCTAGGGCCTTCGCGGCCATGGTGAGCGGGCACCGGGGCATCGTCGAAGCTGACGGGACTATCCACCTCGCCGCGGCAAACGGCCTCGACCTTGTCATCCGGTTTCCCGAAGGAGCCGAGCCGGACCAGAGCGGCGGGCCGGACGCTCCGCCGACCCTGCTGTGTGAGGAGCGCGACTGATGGCGCTCGACATCCTGGGCAAAGGACTGGGATTCCCTTTCCGCTTTGAAGGCCGCTCCGGCGGGGCGCAGGTGTCCTCGGCCACCAGTAACGAACACGAACACATCCGCGAGAGCATCGTCCAGATTCTCGGCACCAGCCCGGGCGAGCGTTTCATGCGTCCAGAGTTTGGATTAAAGCTCAAGTCACTGGTCTTCGAGGCCAACGACGAGGTGCTCAAGGGCTTGATCCGCCACTACATCATCGAGGCGATCAAGCAGTGGGACAAACGCGTCGTCGTCACCGCCGTGACCTTCGATCCCTCTCCCCAGGAGATCGACCGCCACGTGCTGCCGGCTCGCATCTCCTACCGCGTCATTCAGACCCAGGTCGAAGGCAACCTGGTCTATCCCTTTCATCGCGAGCCGCAGCAGGGGTCCACGATCCGAGGGTCCACCCCCCGACAAATCACTGCCGTCGCCGGTAAGTAACAAACGGGTTTTTTCACCCGGTCCGGGAAGCCCCGGTTCCCCTGGCCGGAATTCGGTTTACCCCAAGACCGGCGGTTGAACACGAGATGGGTCGAGCGAGCATCGCCTACACAAACAAGGACTACGAGTCGCTGCGCCGCGAGCTGCTGGGTCGAGTGCCGCAGCTGACGGATCGTTGGACGGACTTCAACGCCTCCGACCTGGGCGTCGTGCTGCTCGAGCTCTTCTGCGGCGTCGGCGACATGCTGGCCTACTACCTGGACGCCCAGGCCGCCGAGGCCTTTCTGCCGACGGCCCGGCAGCGCCAGAACGTCATCCAGCTCTGCAGGCTCATCGGCTACCGGCTCGATTCTCCGGTGGCCGCAACGACCACGTTGCGGTTCTCCCTGGCCGTACCGCTCGAGGCAGACTTGGTTTTACCCGCGAGGACGCGGGCCAGCGCCCGGCTGGACGACGGGGACGTAGACTTCGAGACGGTCGAGGAAGCCATCCTCCCCAGGGGCCAGCTGAGCGTCGACGTGAACGCGCGCCAGGGACGCCGCAAGGTGGAGACCTTCACTGGCGCCGGGGAGCCAAACGCATCGTTTCCGCTCACCGGGACCGAGATCGCCCAGGGCAGCCTGCGTGTCCTCATCGGCGGGCAGGCCTGGCGGGAGGTCCATCACTTCCAGGAAAGCGGCGGTGCGGACGAACACTTTCAGGTCGAGACCGACGGGCTGGACCGCACGCGGATTCTCTTCGGTGACGGGGTGCGCGGCGCAGTCCCCACGGCGGGCGCCGCGATCCGTGTCGAGTATCTCGAGACCCTGGGCGCTGGCGGCAATCTCGGCGCCGGGATCGTCACCGAACTTTCGGGTCCTATCCACCAGAACGGCGAGCCGGTGGCGGTCGCTGTCACCAATCCGGTTCCGGCCACCGGGGGCGCGGACCGCGAGAGCGTGGAGCACGCACGCCGGCAAGCGCCGGCCGAAGTGCGCGCGGTCTGGAAGGCGCTTACCAAGGACGACTACAAGGCGCTGGCCGAGGGCTATCCGGGCGTGGCCAAGGCCCAGGTGCTGGACGTCAACGACTGCGCCAACATCCGCTACTACCAGGTCAACCTGGCGGTCGCGCCCCGGGGCGGCGGACCGCCCTCGGCGCTCCTCAAACGCGACCTCGCCGCGTTCCTGGAATCGCGCAAGGTCATCACCATCGAGATCAACCTCTTCGAGCCGGTCTACCGGCCGGTCTCCATTGACGCCGACATCCACGTCTACTCAGGCGAAGATCTCGACCTGGTGCGCCGCCGGATCGAGCAGGCGCTCGCCGACTACTTCGACTTCGAGCGCATGGACTTCGGTTGGGCGGTGCCGTCCTCGGACCTGATCGCCCTGCTCGACGGCGTGCGCGGCGTGAGCCACGCGCATCTCTATGCGCCGGCGCAGGACGTCGAGGTTGGCGCCGCGACCATTCCCGTGTTGGGCGAGGTCCGTCTGGATGTCCGGAGGGCCGGCTGATGGCTCCGTACTTCGAGAAACAACTCGTCGAGCTGCTGCCGCCCTTGTACAAGGAACGCGACGAGACGGGCGACCTCGAAGCGTTCTTGGGCATTCCGGCCACCGTGCTCGACGAACTCAAGGAACGCATCGACCGCTTTCCCGACCTGTTCGACGTCAACCGCTGCGACGCGCGGTTTCTGCCGCTCCTCGGGGAGGTAGTCGGGCACCGCTTCGACCGACAAGCCGACGCCAAGATCCAGCGCCGGGAGATCCGCGAAGCCATCGAGATCTATCGGCGCAAGGGCACGCTGCCGGCCATCGGCCGCACGCTTGCCGATCACGGCTGGAGCGGCCGCATCGAGGAGACCTTCCGCCAGGCGCTGCGTCTCAATCGCCGCGGGGTGGTGGGCCGCTCGAAGCTGCCCGGATCGATCTACAGCCTCGGCGCCTACCGCCTCGCAAGCGACGCCGTCACCCCCGGGCTCCGGGACCGTCTGCGGTTCCATCATCCCGCCGGCACGCGGGTTTTCTTTCAGCAGTGGCTTGCGCTCTTGATATCGGTCGAATCGGAGGTCCAGGTTTTTTCGAAGGAACGTGTGCGGCGCATCGGCCTCGGGCACCTGCACGAGACCTTCGTCGTCGGCAACAACGTCCTGAACGGCAGCCATCGCCTGACGCGCACCGTGAAGACCTGGGGGCTGTGGTGGGTCACCGCCGGCACCACGCTCCTGCAGGAGGTGGCGCGCGCCGGGGTGTCGATCCGACGCTGGCATGGACGCAATCCGAGATTCCAGCTCAATGGTTCCGCCCTCAACGCCGAGCAGCTGCCGAACGTGTGGATCAGCGAGCGCAAGCTCGCCGTCTGCTGCGTCGTCGAGACCCCGCCGAGGCCGACTCCGTCCGCCGTCTTCATCCGACTGGGCGGTCAGGATCTGAACCGCGCCCGCCTCAATCGGTCCGCGCCGGCCTGCACCTTCCAGTTCCGCCAGAAGGACGACTACGCCGAAGCACGGGCGGGCTTCGCGGCCGCGGCCAATCTCTTCACCGTCACCCAGTGGCCGGCGGCCGCATAAGGAGGATTCAGGTGGCCATTCATCTCTACGAGGACAGCGCGCTGACCCAGCAGATCTCCGAAGGCGATCTCTCGAACCCGGACAACGACACCTACAACGGCACGGACGGGGAAGCGAAGGACAAGGAGCTGTTCCTCGCCAACGAACAGACCACCCTGGCTTCGGCCCTGGCCTCGGGCGCAACGTCGGTCTCGCTCTCCGCCGCCCGATTCGCCAACGACGAGGTCATCATCATCGGCAGCGAGCAGATGTTGATCACCGCCGGCGGCGGCACCACCACGCTCACCGTCACGCGCGGGCACGCCGGAACGACCGCCGCCGCGCACAGCTCCGGGGCAACCGTCTACTCCGGCTACGACTACACCGATCTGGTGATCGAGCCGGCCGACGAGACGGGCGGCGACGAGAGCGATTGGTACAAGCTGTCGCTGACCGAGGCGGGCCTGGACTCGGCCACGGCGGGCGCGTCGCTCACCGTGGGCGACAAGGACCATGACGACACCACTTCGATCTGGCGGCGCTGCACCGTGCCCGCCTCCACGGCCGTGCAGAACAAGACCGACCTGAAGCTCAGGATTACCGGCACCGAGAACCCGATTGAGTAGGGGGCCAATGAATGAAGACCGTCCAAGGGGAGCTGAAGCGTGAGCACGAGCATCCAGCGGGAGGCGGACGCGGCGGTGTGGGTGGTCGCGCCGGTTTCCATCGAGGCGGCTATCGCCGCCCGGGTCGTGGGCGAGCTGGATCGACGCGCCGACGGTGGGCAATGGGTCACGCGGCCGATCCATTTCGAGGGCGACCTGGAGCCGCGCATCCACGGACTGGTCTCGATCCGCGGCGATGCCGAACAGCGGATCACCGCAAACGTGACCCGGTCCTCGGATGGCCGTCAATGGGTGGTCCGACCCGAAGTCCGGGCCGCCGACACCCGGCAAGCCGTCTCGATGGTTCTGGCGGCGGCTGTCGACAGCCGGCAGTGGGTCGTGGCGGGACGGGAGTCGGTACTGGACTGCCACCAACGCGTCCTCGGCAAGGTGGCTCCGGACGCGGCGAGCCGGCAGACGGTCTTCGCCGTGCTCATCCGCGAAAGCCACCGCATCCAGGTCTGAAGGAGCGATTCGCATGTCCCTCGGATTGATCGTCACAAGCGGCCGCATCCTCACCGCCAAGCTGCTGCTTGGCGAGCCGGTCGAAGGCATCACCCACTGCGCCATCGGCGAGGGGGACGCGACGTTCACCGACCCCCTCAATCCGCCGGCGCCGGACATCGACCAGCGGGCGCTCAAGAACGAGCACGCCCGCAAGCGCTTCTACAAGCGCACCTTCCTTGAGGAGGACGTCCAGGGGTCGCTGATCGTGAACGGCGTCCACTACCTCGAGACCGTCCGGGAGACCCGGACCCTCGGCGTCTACTTCCGTTTCGAGGAGAGCGAGGCCAACGGCATCACCATCCGCGAATACGGCTTTTTCGGCGGCAACGTCGCCTACGTGGACGGGCACGACGCGGACTACGCGGCCGGGGGCGTCCATCACCACGACACCAATCCGGCCGGTGAGGTGCTCGACCCCGGCTACCTCTACGAGGTCAAGAACATCCCCGACTTCAGCAAGATCTCCGACACGCGGGTGGAGCTCGTCGGGATCATCAAGATCTAGGAGAAGACCCCCATGTCCATCTCGCGCGACACCTTCAACCCCGAGGCCAACTACAAGCGGGTGCGCTATCACCAAGACCGCGACCTGCTCGACTCCGAACTCAACGAGCAGCAGGACATCCTGCATCGCGAGCGCAAGAAGATCGCCGACCAGCTCTTCAAGGAGGGCTCGGTGATCGGCGGTCTCACGGTGTCGGTTACCGACAACGTCCTGAGCGTGGCCGAAGGGCTCGTCTACATCGACGGTTCCGTCGAGCAGGTGCCGGGCGCGGTCCTCACCTACGATCCGGCCGTCGATGTGGGCGCGGACTACGTCAACGTCGAGCTCTTGAAATACAACTACGGCCTCAACCACGACGCCGCGCTGATCAACCCGGCCACGGGGGAGCCGACCGCCGAACGCGAGAAGTGGGTCCTGGCCCTCCAGGACCACGACACCAGCGCCGAGGCGCTGCCCAACAACGTCACCGAGCGCAAGGTCGTCGCCATCTACAAATTCGACCGGGAAACGGGCGAGGTCACGACCACGGTCCAGGAGAAGTCCCGGATGTACCTGCGGGACCTCCTGGGCACACTCCCCGGCGACCGCATCACGGTCGCCTCCATCACCGAGAATCAGCTCGCGTTCGCGGCGGCCGAAGGGCTGAACTCGCTGCTCGACAACCTGGCCGAGCGGACCTTCGATCAGGCCGGCAGCTACCTGGTCCAGGGGCTCGACAGCTTCATCGGCGGCGACGACGGCGAGAGTGTCGAGGTGATCACCAACGCCGGGCGCGCCTACATTCAGGGCTACCGCCTGCAGAAGGACCTGCCCTCCACCACGGTGGTGCCCAAGTCCGTCGCCACCAAGGCGGTGCGCGGCGAGCAGAAGACCTACATCGTCGGCAACCGGCGCTACCCGGTCAACAGCACGCCGCTCAAGGCGACCCGCCAGGTCGAGGCCATCGTCGCCATAGTCTCGAACATCACCCGAGGTTCGGTGGGCGGCGGCGAGGACCTGCTGCAGCCCAACCCGGTGGTGGACATCCTCGAGGTGAGCCAGGGCGCCACCGTCTATCAGGAGGGCGTGGATTGGCGGCAGTCCGGCAACCACGTGGACTGGCTCGGTTCAGGACAAGAGCCGGCCATCGGCACCACCTACACCGTGCGCTGGACCTATACGCGCCAGATGGTCCGCGGCAGCGACTACGTGGACGGCGGCTGGTTCGGCGAATCCGCGCATCCCCTCCCGGCGGTGTACTTCTACCTGGTGACCGCCGTGGACGGTGATGGCGAGACCCCCTATGACGCGGACCAGGTCGTCTCGCGCGACACGCTCGCGGGGGAGATCAACCGACTCACCTGGCGGCCAGTCAACGGCGCCACGGGCTACCGCATCTACCGAGCCACCCGGAACATCGAACACACGGACTTCGAGCGGCTCGCCGATGTCGCGGCGGCGGCGAGCGCCTACGTGGACGATGGCGTGGACGAGATCGCGGGCGGCACACCGCCCGAAGCCAACACCAGCGATGTGACGATGTCGCCGGTCCGGATCGCACTCGACGACCTGAGCCTCGTGAACTTCGGCCGGAGCGACGTGGGCGATGCGCCGGTGGACGGCTCGAACGTGAGCATCGACTACGACTACACCCTGGGGCGCAAGGACGTGATCTACGCCACCACCGGCGAGATCAAGCGCCTCGAGGGCGCGCCGGCGGACAGGCCCAAGCTGCCGCTGGTCCCGGAGGGCACGCTGGCCTTGGGCAGCATCGACTGCCCGCCCAACTCCGTTGCCATGCGGATCGTCAACTTCGGGTTGACCCGCGTCACCATGGACCGGCTGCACGAGATCATCCAGGACGTCGAGGACCTCAAGGTCAACGACGCGCAGTTCCAGATGAACTCGGAGCTCCAGAACCGGGACGCGCAGACCAAGAAGGGCATCTACTCGGACGATTTCTCGAGCGACGCCCAGTCCGACATCCACCACGACGAGTGGAGCGCGCGCATCGACCCCGTGCGCCAGTTCGTGGGCCCCGGCCGCGCGGCCACGTCCAACGCGCTCGAGGTGGACCGGAACGCGAGCCGGGCGCTGTTCAACGGGAGCCTGGTCCTGCTGCCCGGCGCCGAGACGGTGCTGATCGAGCAGAGCGACTGGTCCGAGGACAAAAACATCAACCCCTACGCGGTGTTTGAGAAGCCCGAGGCCGGGGTCGAGGTCACACCCAACATCGGCCGCCGGGGACAGACCGGCGTCGCCGTGACAGGAGCCAACTTCACCCCCGACGCCACCGCCGTCACCGTGCGCTGCGACGGGCGGGTGGTCGCCACCGGCGTCACCGCTGACGCGGCGGGACGAGTGAGCGCCTCTTTCGTCGTGCCCGCCGACATCCCGAGCGGCAACCGCATCGTCGAGGTGACCGACGGTGCCGGGTCCGCCCAGACGAACCTGCAGGTCAACGATCCACTGGTGATCACCCGCATCCAGCGCGTCGTCGTCAACCGAACCATCGTCCGCCGTCAGACCATCGTGCGCCGGACGCCGCCCCGGATCGTCCGCATCCCCGTGGTGCGCACCGTGTGGCGCTGGCGGTGGCGATGGCGCCGTCGCGATCCCCTGGCCCAAACCTTCAGCTTCACCCAGAACCGCGTCGTCTCGGCCGTCGGCGTCGAGTTCACGGCTAAGGACGCCTCGATCCCCGTCACCGTTCAGATCCGAGGCGTTGCCACGGGTCTGCCCAACGAGGTCGTATTGGCCGAGAAGGTTGTCGCCCCTGACGAGATCGCGCTCGACGGGGAGACGAAGATCGCCTTTGACGATCCCTTCTACGCCCAGGCGAACACGAGCTACGCGGTGGTGCTCCTCACCAACAGCGCCGACTACCGGGTGCGCATCGCCACCCTCGGACAGCGGGGACAAAACGGCGTCATTACCCGTCAGGCCTACGCCCAGGGCGTGCTGCTCGAGAGCTCGAACGCCGAGACCTGGACGCCGCTCAATGCCTCCGACTTGACGCTCAAAATCTACGGCTACGACTTCGAGGCCTCGGGCGAGGTGCGTTTCGAGCCGGTCACCGGCGTCGAGTTCAGCGAGCTCAACCTCGACGAGTACTCGGCCATCCCGGAAGGCACGGGCATCGCCTGGGAATACTCGACCGACGGCGGGTCCACCTGGGACGCCCTCGTGCCGGCCGAGGAGGAGAACCTGCCGAACCTCGCCGCCAATGTCCTGGTACGGGCCCTGTTCGCCGGCAGCGAAGCCAACGACTCGCCCGCGCTCAACTTCAAGGACGTGAACCTCATCGGCTACCTCAACGGCACTACCGGGACCTACGTCACCCGCGAGAACGAGCTGACCCAGGGCGTGGCATCGACCAAGGTCTACGTCCAGATGCACATCCCGAGCGGCACTTCGGTCGACTGGTACGCCTCCAACGACGGCGGCGACACCTGGGAGTCCCTGACCCTCGATTCCACGCGCGAGATCGACCAGGAGTGGACCGAGTACGCCTACAGCCACACCTTCGCCGACTCGACCGGGGACAAGGTCCGCTACAAGGCGGAGCTCACCGGCAACCGCCTCGTCTACCCGCGCATCCACACCCTGGGCGCGACGCTCAGCTGACGGTGGAGTTCAGATGATCACCCGACGCCAGGGCGGGCTGACCGAACTCATCCCCTCGCCGCAGGAAAAGCGCGAGGGTGTGCTGCGCGATCATGCCCTCGACCTGCTCGCCAACCTGGACGCGCGCCTCGGCCGGATCGAAGCCCATCTCGGGCTTTCCGCCGAGGAGGCTGGGGCGTTCCGAGCCCTCATGGATCGCATCCGCCGAGAGGAATCCGAGGCCCGGCGCATCCATCGCGAGCAGCTCGAGGCGGCCGTCGCCGACGGCTGAGCGAACACCGGCGTTTCCCTCCCGGACGGTAAGTCCCGGTTCTTCCGCGACTTACGGCCGATCATACATAAATCCTTTGATATCAACCGCCGGTTAAGTCCGAGGTTCGCCTTGCTTTCTGTTCAGGAAGAAGCGTTCATGTGGGTGAACGTGAACACCCCGATCCCCTTGCTGGACAAGGAGTTACGGGCCGGAAGCAAGGAGAACCGATATACTTGCGCGAACTGCACTTCGGGGTCGAGATCGAGACGGTCCGGCGAACGCGCAAACGCGTGGCCGAGGCCATCCAGTCGGTGGTGAGCGGCAACGTCACCCATCCGGGACGACCGGGGGTCTTCGACCCCTGGGAGGTCGTCGACGAGCAGGGGCGCACCTGGAAGGTCGTCTCCGACGGCTCCCTCAGCCACGTCCCGAGCCACCTGCGGGCCGAGGTCGTCACCCCTGTCCTCGCGTATGGCGACATCCCGACCCTCCAGGAGGTCATCCGGGCGGTCCGCAAGTGCGGCGCCAAGGTCGACCGGCATTGCGGCATTCACGTCCACGTGGACGCGAGCCGCTTCGACGGGCGCACCCTCGGAAACCTCGCCAAGACGGTCTACAAGCAGGAGCCGCTCATCCTCGCGGCGCTCGGCGTCACCGAGAACCGGCAGCAGACCTACACCCGGCCGGTGCGCGACAACCTGATCCGCGATATCGAGCGCCACCGTCCCCGGACCACCGACGAGCTCAACCGCATCTGGTACGGCTATCACAACCGCCACCCGCAACACTTCGACAGCACCCGCTACCACGGCGTGAACCTGCACAACGTCTGGTACCGGGGCACGGTCGAGTTTCGCTGGTTCGAGGCGACGCTCCACGCCGGCAAGGTCAAGGCCTACATCCAGCTTGTGCTGGCCGTCGCCACCAAGGCGCTGAACGGACGCGCGGCCTCCAGCCGCAAGCGCCGCTTCGATCCCCGAAGCGCGCGCTACGACTTCCGGGTCTTCCTACTCCACCTCGAGTTGATCGGCGACGAATTCAAGACCGCGCGCAAGCACCTGCTGGCACGCTTGCCGGGAGACTCGGCTTTCAAGCGCGGGAGATCGGCGCCCGAGGCGCCACCCGCCATCGAGGCGGAACCCATCACCACGGAGGCCGGGCCGCAAACCCGGCCTCCAGCTTTTGAGGAGGAGATCACCGCTCAAACCGAAGGAGAAAACACGGCATGAGAGTGCGCATCAGGAATACCGACCTGGACGGCAAGCCGCTTGAGGGCGAAGGAGAAACCTTCACCGGGAAGACCGAGCTCGAGATCGTCCGGGCCATGCAGGGGGCGACGCTCTTCTCCGATCAGACGACGCTCGCGGATTACATCGACATGGTCCTGCGCAACGCCAAGATGCTGGCCGGGATCGACCTGGTCGTCAAAGGCGATACGCCCAAGGAGAAGGCGGGCGCCCTCCTCGCCTGCCTAATCGACCACGGCCTGGCGGAGTACGTCGAAGACGAGCCGCCGGAGCCGATCACGGTGCCCGCCGCCGTCTGGCGGGGCCTCGAGGCGGTGAAGGACTCCGGAACCACCAACATGCTCGACCGGCCCGCGGTCCTCAAGATCGCCGAATTCCTCGGTTTCCACGAGACGGCACGCTGGATCGAAGCACACCGCGGGCCTTACTCCGAAGGACTGTTCAAGGGATTCACGGTCGACCCCGAGGAGGAAAACGCTGATGTGCGGACAGGCCGGCATCATTCTGGGACAGAAGCGGCGCCGCGCCGAGGAGCGCGACCACCTCGCATGGCTGTTCACGCAGCTCCTCGTGTTGAACGAGCCCCGGGGGCCGCATGCCACCGGCGTCGCGTGGCTCAACCGCGACGGCGAGCACCGACTCTTCAAGCGGCCGGTGCCGGCCAGCCGGTTCGTGAGCGACAAGGCGTTCCATGAGGTCCTGGGCGGCGTCGACAACCGCGCCACGCTGCTGCTCGGACACACGCGGTGGCGCACGCGGGGCGACGAGAATGTCAACGAGAACAACCACCCGATCCGGGCCGGCGACATCCTCGGCACCCACAACGGCACTATCTACAACGCCAACTATTTGTTCCGGCGGTTCAAGCTGCGGCGCTTCGCCGAAGTCGACAGCGAGCTGCTCTGCCGCCTGGCAGGCCGGGCCGCCAGAGGTGGCCCGATTGACATCGTCCGGTTCAAGGACCGGCTCAGGTTCTGCCGCGGGCAGATGGCTGCAGTGTTGGCCTCCCGGCTCGATCCGGAAACCATCCTCGTGCTCAAGGGGAACAAGCCGCTCGAGCTGCGCTTTCATGCCCGGCACCGGGCCGTCCTCTACGCCTCCGACGCGGCGTACCTGGACGCGGTCCTGGACGAGGAGCGCGGCTGGTGCGAGTTGAGCATTCCTCCGATGAGCCTGCTCGTCTTCCGCCACCGGATGCTGACGGACTTCTCGATTGAGCCTTTGGAATTCATTGCGCAGGTCCGGCGGCGCAGGAACGCCCCGGCCGAGGAGGCACCATGACGCCGCCGAGAGAGAAGCCCACAGAACCCGGAGAATCCCCGAAGGAGAACACATCAGCCGTGTTGAGCCTCTTCGTCTACGGCACGCTCAAGCGCGGGTACTGGAACCACGAGGCCTTCTGTGGGGGTGCGCTGGAGATCCGGGAAGCGCAGGTTCGCGGCCGACTCTACGAAGGGCCGGGATTTCCGGTCCTCGAGATCCCGGACGAGGACGTCCTTGCCTACGGCACCGCCAATCATCTGGCCGACGTGGCCACGCAGGCGGGGCTGTCCGATTGGGTGGGGTCATGCTCCCGAGCGGAACGTGAAAGCGCTACAGCGGGCCCGTGGGGCGCCGTGTACGGGGAGCTGCTCTCCTTCAACGACCCCGAAGCCCGCCTGCTCGCCATCGATCGCCTGGAGGGCTTCCGCCCCGGCGGTTGCAGCCTTTACCGGCGCGTGCTGATCCTCGCCACGGTGGACGGCGCCCGCGAGCTCGCCTGGGTCTATACCGTGGAGAAAACGGGCATCAAGCGGCGCCGGATCGTGTCCGGCCGCTGGCCGGAATAACACCTCCCGATACACCAAGGCCGACGTAGGTCGGCGCCCCCGGTGAGTATTCCTTGACGGGAGTCCATGCCGATGTTTATCTTATTCTGGATATATCTGGTAAAGTCAACCCAGGAATGTCCGCACGGGAGTAGCTATGGCGAACCAGGACGACATCCTCACCCTCCCCGAGGTCGCTGGCCTGCTCAAGGTAGCGGAGAAAACGGTGTACGGCCTCGCTCAGAAGAGCGACCTGCCTGCTTTCAAGGTCGGGGGCCAGTGGCGGTTTCGTCGAACGGCTATCGATTCCTGGATCGAGGAGAAGACCGGGGCTGCCGGGGCGCAGACCTCCAGCAAGCGCGCGAAACTCTCCAACCCCGACGAGGAAGGCTGATGGCCCTGAAGCAATCGAAACTCTACTCGTCGCTGGGGCAGAGCTGCGACGAATTGAGCGAAGGCATGCAAGACTATCCATGAAAATTCAAACGCACGAAGAACTGAAAGCCAAGATCTGGGAAATCGCCAACCGGCTCAGGGGGCCGTACCGGCCTCCTCAATACCGCCTGGTCATGCTTCCAATGGTCGTTTTGCGTCGGCTCGATTGCGTCCTGGAGCCGACCAAGGATGCCGTTCTGAAGCAGCTTGATGAGCTGGAGACGCAACAGATGCCCGAGGCGGCAATGGATCGCCTGCTCGGAAAGGCCGCCGACCCGAACCGGAAGCATCCGCTCTATAACACGAGCCCCTACACCTTTGCCCGGTTGCTCGGGGATGCCGAGAACATCGCGCCGAACCTCGTTTCGTACATCAACGGCTTTTCCCAGACCGCGCGGCGCATCTTCGAGCGCTTCAAGTTCGCAGATCAGATCGAGAAGCTCGACGCCAGCAACCGTCTCTTCACAGTCGTTAAGGCAATGGCCGATGTCGATCTTCACCCTGACAGGATCGACAACCTTCAGATGGGCTATCTGTTCGAGCATCTGGTGATGCGCTTCAACGAACAAGCCAACGAGGAAGCCGGGGATCACTTCACGCCGCGTGAGGTCATTCGGCTCATGGCGAACCTTATCTACACTGGCGAACAGGATGTCTATAAGCCCGGCATCTACCGCACAATCTACGATCCGGCGTGCGGAACGGGCGGAATGCTTTCCGAGTCCGAGAAGCTGATCCTCTCGCAGAACGAGCGGGCCGAGCTCGCGCTCTTCGGCCAGGAGTACAACGACGAGTCCTGGGCAATCTGCTGCTCTGACATGCTCATCAAGGACGAGGACACGGCCAACATCGTCCTCGGGGACACCCTGGGAGACGGCAGGACAAGAGACGGCTTCGAGGGGAGACGCTTCCACTACCTCATGGCCAACCCACCTTTCGGCGTCGAATGGAAGGACCAGAAGGAGGTGGTGGAGCGCGAGCACAAGACCGTGGGCCTTTTGGGCCGGTTCGGCGCCGGGCTTCCGGCCATCAATGACGGCTCGCTCCTCTTCCTTCAGCACATGATTTCCAAGATGCATCCCTATGAGGAGAGGGACGAGGACCAGCCCGGTTCGAAGATCGCCATCGTCTTCAACGGCTCGCCGCTCTTCTCCGGCGACGCGGGTTCGGGGCCGTCCAACATCCGCCGCTGGATCATCGAGAACGACTGGCTCGATGCCATTGTGGCGCTGCCGGATCAGCTTTTCTACAACACCGGCATCTTCACCTATGTCTGGCTCGTGACGAACCGCAAGCCTCCGGAGCGGCGCGGCAAGGTGCACCTCATCGACGGCACTCGATTCTTCCAGAAGATGAAGAAGAGCCTCAACAAAAAGCGCAACGAGATCACCGAAGCCCAGATCCACCACCTGACCCGGGTATACGGCAACTGCCAGGACGGCGAGACGGCCGAGGTCCAGATCAACGGCGAGACTGAGACCCGCGCCATCTCCCGCATCTTCGAGAACCGGGAGTTCGGCTGTCTCAAGGTGACGGTCGAACGGCCCTTGCGCATGAACTTCGAGGCGGTGCCGGAGCGCATCGCCAAGCTCGACAACCAGACCGCCTTCACGAATCTGGCGACATCGAAGAAGCGGAAGGACGCAGCGGCAGCAAAGCGCGAGATCGAGGAAGGGCGGAAGCAGCAGGAGGCCATCCGCGCCGTGCTCGCGACGCTCGAAGGCAACGGGCGCTACCTGGACCGCGCGGAATTCGAGGCCGATGTGATGAAGGCCGCGAAGCGAACCGGCCTCAAGGTCCCCGCACCGATCAAGAAGGCGATGTTCGCGGCCCTTGGCGAGCGGGACCCGGACGCCGAGATTTGCCGGGACAGCAAGGGGCGACCGGAGCCTGACAGCGAACTCCGGGACACCGAAAACATTCCGTTTCCGCCTGATACCACGATGCCTCTGCCCATGGAGTTCGGGCCGAATAAGCCCAATAGCAGGCTGGTTGAAACCTTTCGGGACGACATCGACGCCTACATTGCGCACGAGGTGCTGCCGCATGTGCCCGATGCCTGGGTGGACTATGACAAGACCAAGGTCGGCTACGAAATCCCGATCAACCGGCATTTCTACGTCTACAAGCCGCCGCGCCCGCTCGACCAGATCGAGGCGGACATCACCAGCCTCGAAGAGGAGATCGCCGGGCTGCTGAAGGGACTGATGGCATGACCGAAGTCCCAGAAAAAGTCCGCGAAGCCTATCGAGAGCTTCCGCCGGAATGGAAGCTTGAGAAGCTGAAGTTCTTCGCCGACGTCCGAAACAGCAACGTCGACAAGACTATCTCTGACGATGAGGAGCCAGTCCGGCTCTGTAACTACACTGACGTCTATTACAACCACCGCATCACCCCCGACCTGCACTTCATGGAGGGATCGGCGACCGAAGCGGAAATCCAGCGATTCCAGCTCAAACGCAGCCAGGTCATCATCACAAAGGACAGCGAAGGGTGGGACGATATCGGCATCCCTGCCGTGGTCACCGAGGACATGCCGGAGGTTCTGTGCGGCTACCACCTTTCGGTGTTCGATCCCCGCTCTGAGCTGGACGGAGGTTTCCTCGCATGGCTTTGCCGGGCCGAACCGCTCAACGACCAATTCAAGCTCGCAGCGAACGGCGTCACTCGCTTCGGGCTCGGCCAATACCCAATGAAGAACGCCTTCATCGCGCTGCCCCCGCTTGACACGCAGCGACGGATTGCGCGGTTTCTGGATGAGAAGACTGCGCGGATCGACCGGTTGATCGACAAGAAGCGGGAACTTCTCGACCGCCTGGCTGAAAAACGCCAAGCCCTTATCACCCGAGCGGTCACCAAGGGCCTCAACCCCGACGCCCCGATGAGATGCTCCGGCATCGACTGGCTCGGTCACATCCCCCCACATTGGGAGGTGCTTCCGTTGAAGCGCGTCTTAGCCAGCTCCACGTACGGGATTTCAGTTTCCCTGGAGCCTTCTGGAGAGATTGCTGTGTTACGCATGGGAAATCTTATCGACGGAGAAATCGATTTCGGCGACCTGCGCTTCCTTGATGGAATAGATGAAGATTTTCTGCTTGACCAGAATGATGTTATCTTCAATCGCACGAATAGCCTCGACTTAGTTGGCAAGACTTCAATTTTCCGTGGGAGCCCAGGCTTTCCGGTTTCATTGGCCTCTTATCTTGTCCGCTTCCGGTTCACCAAGCGCTACAACCCGGAATACGCCAATTACGTCATGGGGACACGGGTGCTCATGGCGCTTGGACGCACTCTCTCTTTGCCAAGCATTGGCCAAGCTAACCTTAATCCTGCACGGTATGCTCTGATCGAATTTCCTATACCTCCAAAGGACGAACAGTCGGAAATTGTCGCGCATCTAGTGGCCGAAACTAATGACATTAGCCAAATCGCAGGACAGGTACACCAATCCATCGAGGCCTTGGCGGAGTACCGCTCGGCATTGATCACAGCTGCCGTCACAGGGCAACTCGCGGAGCTGCAATGACCCTCGATGCCGCGACAAATTTCGGGCTTCACAGCACCCGCCATAGCATTTCCGCATGGGGGTTGTGAACCATGTCCGGCCACACCGAACGCGATTTCGAGACGGCGATTGAAGCCGGGCTCACTGGCTCCGGAGGGTTCGAGAAGCGGAGCCCAAACGCCTTTGACGAAGCGCTCGCCCTCTTCCCCGACGATGTTTCCGGCTTTCTGAAGAACAGCCAACCCGCAAAATGGGAGGCGCTGGAGGCGCTTCTCGGACCGAAGACCGCCACAACGGTGCTGGACGGCCTGTCGAAGGAGCTGGAGCTTAAGGGCACACTCCATGTCCTGCGCCACGGGTTCAAGTGCTACGGCAAGACGTTCCGCATGGCCTATTTCCGGCCGAACACCAGTATGAACCCCGAGGCGGCCGAGAACTATGCCCGGAATCGGCTGACGATTACGCGCCAGGTCGCCTTCACCTCGGTCCTGAAGAAAGCGGACGGCAAGAATCGCCGCTGCATCATCGACGTGACCCTGGCGGTCAACGGCATTCCCGTCGTCACCGCTGAGCTGAAGAACCCGCTGACCGGACAGCGCGCCCCCGATGCGACGCGCCAGTACCAGAACGAGCGGGACGAGCGCGATCTTCTCTTCGCTTTCAAGAAGCGCACGCTTGTCAACTTCGCGGTGGACCCGGACGAGGTGTGGATGACGACCCGGCTGAGGGGCAAGGAGACCAACTTCCTGCCCTTCAACCGCGGCAACAACCACGGGGCAGGCAACCGGCCGGTGGAGGGGAACTGGAAGAGCCACTACCTGTGGGACGAGGTGCTACAGGCCGACAGCCTGTTGGAAATTCTGCAACGCTTCATGCACCTCGAAGTGAAGGAGAAGCAGCTCAGAACCGAAAAGGGCGTGCGCACCGTGCGAAAGGAGACGATGATCTTTCCGCGCTACCACCAGCTCGATGCGGTTCGGAAACTCGTCGCGCACGCCAGGGCCAACAGCGCGGGCCGGAACTACCTGATCCAGCACTCGGCCGGTTCCGGCAAATCGAACTCGATTGCATGGCTCGCGCACCGGCTGTCCAGCCTGCATGACGAGCGCGACGAAAAGGTGTTTCACTCCGTCGTCGTCGTGACCGACCGGCGCGTGCTCGATCAGCAGTTGCAGGCGACGATCTACCAGTTCGAGCACAAGACTGGCGTGGTCGAGAAGATTGACGAGGACACCCAACAGCTTGCACGAGCGCTGTCCCAGGGTACGCCCATCGTTATCACGACCATCCAGAAGTTCCCTTTCATATCGCAGGCGCTCTCGACCCTTGAGAAGAGAGGCTCCGATGTGAAGATCGACACGGCGGGAAAGCGGTTCGCCGTCATCGTGGATGAGGCGCACTCGTCCCAGAGCGGAGAGACTGCGACCACTCTTAGGGGTATGCTGAACAAGGCAGGGATAGAAGCGGCCATTGCCGCCCAGCTATCCGACGAAGAGGACGATGATCTCTCCGATGACGCGAAGGCGGCGGTTCTGCGTGATGCGCTGCAGCGCACCCGGCAGCCGAATCTTAGTTTCTTTGCCTTCACGGCCACCCCGAAATTCAAGACGAAGGCCCTGTTCGACGAAACTGGCCCGTCGGGCGCTTCGCCCTTCCATGAGTACACGATGCGGCAAGCCATTGAGGAAGGCTTCGTCATGGATGTGCTTCAGAACTACACCACCTACAAACGCTTCTTCGGCCTGATCAAACAGATCGAAAATGATCCCGATGTGCCGCGCAGGAAGGCCGCAAAGGCCCTTACGCGCTACCTGGAGCTTCATCCCGTCAACATCGAGCAGGTCGTTTCCGTCATCGTCGAGCATTTTCGGCTCTATGTGATGCACGAACTCGGCGGGTGCGCGAAGGCCATGGTTGTCACAGGCGCCCGCCTTGCCGCCGTGAAATACAAGCTTGCTTTTGATCGCTACATCAAGGAGAGGGGCTATACCGGCATCCGTTCGCTGGTGGCTTTCTCGGGTGCGGTCGAGGACCCGGACGAGCCTGGCTCGTCCTACACCGAGGTGGCGATGAATGATGGTCTTGCCGAAAGCGAACTCCCCGAGACCTTCGGGCGCGACGACTACCGAGTTCTTCTCGTCGCAGAGAAGTATCAGACCGGCTTCGATCAGCCCTTGTTGCAGACAATGTATGTAGTGAAGCGCCTGGCCGGTGTTCAGGCGGTTCAGACCCTCTCAAGGCTCAACCGCATCGCGCCCGGCAAAACGCGCACCTTCGTCCTCGATTTCGCCAACGAGGAAGATGACATCTACAAGGCGTTCAAGCCCTACTACGAGGCGACGCCTGTCGGAGAGAATGCCGGTCCGCATCGCCTGTCGGAGCTGCAACACCGCCTGCTTGAATGGGCGTTCTTCACGCCGGCCGATGTGACCAAGTTCGCCGAAGTGTGGTATCGCACCAAGCGCGACCACTCGGCGACCGATCATCGCCTGATGAACGCCGTCCTCGATGCTGTCGTTCAGCGCTTCCAGGATCGCGAGGAGGATGAGCAAGAGGAGTTTCGGGGGCAGTTGACAGCCTATCGAAACCTCTACGCCTTCCTGTCACAGATCATCCCCTATCAGGACACCGATCTTGAGCGCCTTTACGCCTTCGTGAGGAATCTGCTGGCGAAACTCCCGCCGCCGGGCGATGGGCAAGCCTTCGTTCTGGACGATGAGGTGGCGCTGCGGTTCTTCCGGCTTCAGCAGATGTCCGAGGGCTCTATCGACCTCTTGGAGGGCGAAGCCGATCCCCTGAAGGGGCCGACCGATGTCGGCACGGCCCGTGCCAAGGACGAGGAGGTGACGCTTTCGAGCTTGATTGATCGCCTCAATGAGCGTTTCGGCACCGACTTCACCGAGGCGGATCAGTTGTTCTTTGACCAGATACGGGCTTCGGCTGAGAACAACGAGGACATTGCAGAGGCGGCTCGCGCCAACAGCTTCAAAGATTTCGCCTCTTATCTGGATCGCATGTTAGACGACTTATTTATCGCGCGAATGGAAGGCAATGAAAAGATCTTCTCCAGGGTGATGACGGACACCGAGTTTCGGTCGGCTGCACACGAACATCTTGCCGAAGAGATCTTTCGTCGGGTTCGCGAGCAGCAAGACGCGGAATGATTGTTGGCTAGCGAGTCGCAGATCCGTTCAATCTCTACGCCGTAGACGAAAACGTGCGATCCGAGGCTCAGGCCCAAGAGGTGACATTGAAGGGTTCACTGCATTTCGGGTTAATCCCGGCCAACCTGTTCGTGCCGCACGAGTCGCGACCGTGGAACCCGCTGATCGCCCGCACGTTCTATCGTCGCGGCATCATCGAGGAGTGGGGCCGGGGAACGCTCAAGATGGCGGAGCTGGCAACCTCCGCCGGCCTGGGGCGCCCCGAGATCGAGGGCAGCGGCGACTGCGTGATGGTATGCTTCCGGCGCGGCCAGTTCGTGCCGTCCCAGCGAGAAGTAAGCGATCTGACGGAACAGCAGCGGGCGATCCTTGAACTGCTCGACCAGTCGGACCGTTCTATAATCAGCGCGGAACGGCGGAACAACACATCAAGGAAGCCAAGAACGCGGTCCGCTGGACGCGGCTATCATGCCGCAGGTTTGACCACAACGCGGATCGGCTGCAGCTTCACGCCCTCGCATACAATCTTGGCAACTTCATGCGCATCCTGGCGCTGCCCGATGCAGTGGAACAATGGTCACTGACCAGCCTGCGAGAGAAGCTGAACAAGACCGGCGCGAAGATCGTACGCCACGGCCGCTACATCATCTTCCAGATGGCCGAAGTCGCGATCCCGCGCGACCTGTTCGCCGACATCCTGCGCCGTATCGACCGGCTCAGATAGATGCCACGTCCGGCATGAGCGACGGCATCCCGTTCCTTCGCGTCGCCGCCGACAGGATCGGTGCGCCCGGACCGCCGGCAAAAAATCCATGCCGCGCCACCAACGCCGCCCATTGGTCCTCAATCATCCGGATCGGAGCGAAAGATGGCCGTCATTCGAAGCCGGGTTGCACGTCGAGCGGTTTGGAGTAACGTTCAACGGGCTGGGAGGGTTCCATATGGAGAATCCCGGCTAAAACACTCTCCGGGATTTCCGGGGCGGTTCAGTAGGTGCCTGAGATGACTAATACTATTCCGAATTACTGCGAGCTGAAGAAAGAAGATTCTTGGGTAGATTACCTCAGAACCAGATTGCCGTATTCCTTCAAGCGAATAGAAGAGAGGGGCAAACGTCAATCCAGACACTTTGTCCTTTCAGAACCTGCATTGGAGACTGGACCGTTCGCAGCTAAATTTCACAACTATTGGAGACGTGGCAATGTCTACTATATGTCAGGGAAACTCCTGGATTACCACTCGATGTCGGAGGTAAACCAAGCATACAGATCGCTAGAAGCTGTACAGCTACTGTCTGGAGGGTTTCAGACCTCGCATCACGTCTGGCCCAATAGTCCAAATACCCTTTACAACTCCATGCAAATGGAGAAGGTCTGGGCGTTTCCACAGGGCAACATACTCGACAGGGAACGGGTAGTGATGACGAACCTCACTTTGGCAGTGGAACTGTTCCTGAAGGCCATTATGACTCATGCAAACTTTCGAGAGACCATTTGTTTTAAATTCAACGCGGGGCACAACTTGCGCAAGCTATACGATAGCTTGCCGTTTCCACTTCGAGAGGAAATTACTGAGAACTCCAATGCGTTCGCCAAGGACTATATGGCATTCAGGACGGAGGTAGAAGCTGATATTCAGAAAATCTGGGCATCACGCTTACAACAACCGGCCGATCCCAATGCAATTCAGCAAGCCAAAGAAGAATGGAATCGAATCGCGAAACGAATAAGGGAGAGCCCCTATACCGCGTTTGTAAACAGCCAAGACCCGGGTGCGGGTGATAAATACTTGCACGAAGGCTGGTTCTATGAGGCATTGGAACAGACCAAGCTCGTCGACGGGCCGGCTGATATCAGCCAGTACTTTCGGTATGCGCCGCAAAAGGATAAGGATGAGTTGCCCCCAGACCTTATACATTGGGTGCTTCTATTGGGACGTTTCCTTTACGAGCACCTATTTCCCGTGCCACCATCGGATAATAGTGGCCCTGTCTTCATTGGCTAGGCTGGGAGGGTGACGACATCGCCTTCACGTTTAGGCCCGGATGTCTCATGGTATGGGTAAGACAGCGTCCTATTACTGCAGGCAAATAAACAGCAATTCCCACCAACCCAAGGAAGACCGAAACCATCCCCTCCTCCCTCTCTCCGGAGTTGGCCCAACGGATGCGGCCCGCCTCATCAACGCCCGGGCGGAAACCGTACACACGAAGCCGTCATTCGGTGCCGCATTCCACTCACGCCGGTATTGCGCCCCCGGTTGTCTTAGACACGGATTAAGGGAGAATCTGATGTCCAAGGAGGTAGCGGGAATGGTTCAGTCGAGGAGGGTGAAGGGAGCTGGGTCGGCGCCGACGGCGCGGCGGTTGGGGCGGGAGCCTTGGCGCCCGGGCAGCGGTGGAGTGCGAGCCGGAAGCGGGACGTGGTGCTGCGGCTGTTATGCGGCGAGTCACTCGACGCGGTCTCGCGTGCAGTCGGGGTAGAGCTCTATCGCCTGGAGGCGTGGCAGGCGCGGGCGCTGGCCGGTCTCGAGCTCGGTCTGAAGGAGCAGGCCGGTGAGCCGCTGACCGCCGAGCTGGATACCGCCAAGCGCCACATTGGCGAGCTGTCGATGGAGAACGAGCTGTTGCGGGAGCGTGCCCGCGCAGCGGAGCGTCGCCTCCCTTTGGCGACGCGGAGGTCGCGACGATGAGCGCAGCGACCTCCGCGACAACGGGACGGCGCTATGGTCTCAAGCGGGTGTGTCGAACGTGGGAGAGGTCGCGCTCGGCGCTCTACGCGCGGCGGGCTCGTTTGCAGCGCCCGGCGCGGGGTGCGCGGCCGGCGCGCCGCGGGCCGACACCCGCGCTGTCGGATACGCAGCTTTTGGCGGCCATTCGCAGCGACCTGGCCCGCTCAGCGTTCCAGGGCGAGGGCCATCGCAAGGTCCACGCGCGGCTGCGGATCCTCGACAACATCCGCGTGTCCCGGACGCGGGTGTTGCGTGTGATGCGCGCGCAGGGGCTACTCTCACCCCACCGCGGGCGGCAGGGTGACCCGAAAGCGCACGACGGGACGATTGTCACCTCGGCGCCCTGCGTCATGTGGGGCACCGACGGCGTACGGGTGTTCACCGCGGAGGACGGCTGGGTCTGGACCTTCGCGGCGGTGGACCATTGGAACGCCGAGTGCGTGGGCTGGCATGTGTGCAAGGTGGGGAGCCGCTTTGCGGCCCTCGAGCCGCTCGCGCAAGGACTCGGGCGACTCTACGGCTCGGTCGAGGCGGACGTGGCCCGCGGGCTGGCGCTGCGGATGGACCACGGCAGCCAGTATCTGTCAGACCACTTCCTGAACCAAGTCCGCTACTGGGGCATCCACCCCAACTTCGGCTTGCTTGAAGAACCGGAAACCAACGGGGTCGTCGAGCGCTGGAATCGCACGCTCAAGGAGCAAGCGATCTACGGCCGGGTCTTTCAGAACCTCGCCGAAGTGCGCGCGGCCGTCGCTGCGTTCGTCGAACGCTACAACCAGTGCTGGCGCCTCGAGAAGCTGGCGTATCGCACGCCGCTCGAAGCGCGCGAGCAATACGAGCTACGCCATGCCGCGTAGCGCAAACGTGTGTCCAAGAAACCGGGTGCGGAACATCCACTCACGCCGGTGCTTGGTGCCAGCCAACGGGTGGTTCGAGTGGCATCGGACCGGGGGCGGGAAGCAGCCCTACTACCTGATGCTCGCCGACGGCTCGCCGCCATCGTTCGCCGCTCTGTGGGAGCGCTGGACCAGAGACAGTGAATCCGTGGAGTCCTTCACCATCATCACGACGACGGCTGCGCCGCAGCTCACCGATATCCATGACCGGCAGCCAGCGATCATCGATCCCGACCGGTTCGACGACTGGCTCGATCCGGCGTCGCCGGTACCGAGGCTCCTCGAGCTGCTGCGCGAACCCTGTATCGGCCCGGGCGAGAGGCGCGCCGTCAGGACGAGGGTGAACAACGTCCAGAACGACGACTCGGAGATCCTTCTCCCCATGTCACGATAGACACTCATCTGGCTGAAGGGAAGAAAGCGAGGCAGAACATGTCCGAGATCGAGAACCCTGATGTCGCCCGAGTATTTGAGGGCTACCCGGAACCCATGCGTAAGAACATGATGCGCCTCAGGCAACTAGTCCTGGACACAGCATCGGAGACGGAGGGTGTTAACGCCCTGGAGGAAACTCTGAAGTGGGGAGAGCCAAGCTATCTCACCAAGGGCGGCAGCACGATCAGAATGGACTGGAAAGAAAGGGTGCCGGACCAGTACGCGATGTACTTCAATTGCAACTCTTCGCTGGTCGACACGTTTAAAGAGGTCTACGGCGATGTATTCACGTTCGAGGGCAATCGGGCCATCGTGTTCGGCGATACCGAGGTGCTACCCGTCAATGAGCTGAAGCACTGCATCTCGCTCGCTTTGACGTATCATCGCGTGAAGCACCTACTGGACCTGACCCGCTTCGGTGGACAGTTTATCACTTGATCAAATGGACCTTTCGGTCCCGCCGCCCTTGATCGGGGCGGTTCCCCGATACGGAGCGACGCCGTTGGTGCGCGCCGCCCGTGTTCAAACGGGCGGGCGGCGCGCCTGCGCGACCCAGCTGGGCCGCGCTCCAAAGCTCCCGCGGGTCCGCCAGCGGCGACGTTCACGCCGCCTCCCGCATGTGGTCCCAACCGCCCCGGCGCTCGAACTCCGCCGGGCTCAGGTAGCCGATGGACGAGTGGCGGCGCTTGCTGTTGTAGAACCCCTCGATGAAGTCGAAGATCGCCAACTCGGCCTCGCGCCGCGTGCGGAACGTCGCGCGATCGATCAATTCGCACTCCAGCGTGGCGAAAAAACTCTCGCACAGCGCATTGTCGTAGCAGTCGCCCGTCGCGCCCATCGACAGCCGCACGCCGGCGTCGCGGCAGCGGTTGCCGAACGCGACCGAGGTGTATTGCGAGCCCCGGTCGGAGTGGTGGATCACCCCTCGCGCGCCGCGCTGCTCCAGCGCCATGTTCAACGCGTCGAGCATCAGCCGCGTCACCAGTTCGGCGCCCATGCACCAGCCCACGACACGCCTGGAATACACATCCACGACCACCGCCAGGAACAGAAACCCCGCCAGCGTCGGAACGTACGTCGCGTCCGCCACCCACAGCTCGTCCGCCGCCGAAGCCGAAAAGTCGCGCCGCACCAAGTCCGGCGCCGGCTCCGCCGCCGCGTCCGCCGCCGTCGTCTTCATCCACTTGCGCCGATCAACGCCGCGCAGGCCGCTCTCCCGCATCAGCCGCGCCACCCGCTTGCGCCCCAGCCGCTCGCCTTCCTCCCGCAGCTCGGCGTGAATCCGCGGCGCGCCGTACGTTCCCCGCGAATCGCGGTGAATCGCCTCGATCCGCGCCGACAACTCGACGTCCCGCCGCGCGCGCGGCGACGGACCCCGACGCAGCCACGCGTAGTACCCGCTGGCGGAGACCCCCAGCACCCGGCACATCGTCGCCACCTTGTGATCGGCCCGATTCGCCTTCACGAACTCGAACACCTTTCCGGTATCGAGTCGGTCTCCCGCGCGAACCAGGCCGCGGCCTTTGCCAATATGTCGCGCTCTTCGCGCAGCCGCCGATTCTCGCGCTTGATCCGACGCAGCTCCGACCGCTCCTCGCTCGTCAGACCGTCGCCGCGCCGGCCCGCGTCGCGGTCCGCCTGCCGCACCCAGTTGATGATCGTCTGCGCCGTCGGTTCGAACTCCTTCGACAACTCCGCCGGACTACGACCGGACCGAACCAGCGCCACCATCTTCTCTCGAAAATCCCGCGCATACGGGCGTCGAGTCTTCGCCATAGGAACACCTCCTCCTATTAGGATCCATGTGTCCACTAAAGCGGGTCAACTCCATACCGTTGTTAGGCGCTTGACCGCTTCGCTACAACTGTTCAATGTCGTTTACGGGATGTTTCATGAGACGCTCGTTCTTGATCGGGATCGACAGCTTCATCAACCTCGGGCTGGGCGCACTACTGCTTGTGTTCCCAAGAGACTTGGTCTCCTTCCTAGGCATTCCCCAACCCGCCTCAGCTTTCTATCCCAGCATCCTTGGCGCTGTGCTGTTTGGCATTGGCATCGCGCTTTGGATGGAGCGCGGAGCGAACCGCGTTCGCGCACGCGGCCTTGGGCTTGGTGGAGCAATCGTAATCAACCTCTGTGGCGCCTTGGTTCTCGCAGTTTGGCTGTTATTCGGGGACCTTGCTCTTTCCACCAGAGGTGCTGGCGTGCTCTGGGGCATTGTGTCGGTTCTCGTAGTAGTGAGCCTAGCCGAGGTCGCTAGCGTACGTCATGGTCGTGAGGCTACCGGGTGATGAGTAACCGCAATTGGCTACCCAGCAGCAACTGCTGTTTGCCACTACAACAACTGGCTCGATCTGATTTCGCCGGCCCCGCAGCATCTCGAGCTGGTGCGTGAACCCCGTGCCGGCCCCTACGAGAGGCGCACCGTCAGCAGAGGGGCGAACAGCGTCCAGAACGACGACCCGGGCAATCTGATCTCCGTGTCGGGAAGCGACTGAATTAAACCAGTGGGGATCGAACCCACGTCCGAAAGTTGTCAGCGGAAGTGGTGTTTACACCGCTTCCGCCCTGGCTGACTGGACAGCGCCCTCAATGATTCGTTGAGCGGAGGAAATTGGAGTAGAAAAGACTTCCGCCCGCAGGATCTCGGCGAAACATCCGTTGACACTCGTAAGGCTCATCAAATCAACGGATTACGCATGTCAGTAGTAAAGGAGCGTGGATTGCGTGAACTCTACACTTCCTCCACCATTCTTCAAAACACAACTCGTCTCTCCGGGGCATCACCCCGGAGAGACGTGTACCCCATAACTTTTTATTTTCAAAGGGTTTGGGGCTTCCTCACATCCTGCCAGACCCCTTCTCCACCGGTTGGATTCGTCCTGTTTTCCGGCCGCTGGTTCTCTGTTTACCCCGTATTCTCCGTTTTTACCGGACCTAGTCCGAAAGTCGTCCGATTGGCTTAACCTATTTTATATCAACAAATTGAGCCAAAACGCCGTTTTCGGGGGTTGTGGAAACACGTCGTGTGCTTCGCTTTGAGCACCCGAGACTTCGAACCCCTCGTCCGACACTTTTGGAAGTCCTCCGGTAAGTATCTAGAGACAGGGGCCGGGTATGGCGCCCGGCCGTAGCGTCAGAAACCAGACAACGGACTGGCAGCGGAACGCTGAGGCGGTTGTGGGTGTCGGCGAAACCGCCTCTACGTCCGCTCCGGCGAGTTTTCGCGGCATCCACACCAGCCTACCCGGTCCCGACCAACCGGAGGTCACGATGTGGAATGCCGAATTCAAGCCAGGAACCAATGGTTCCGACCTGCCTGAAGCAGAAGTCCACCCGAAATCCGAACCTCTTTCCCCGAAGACGAGACTGGAAGCCATCGCCTCGATCCTGGCTTTGGCCGTGCTCCGCCGGAGAGTCCGCACGGCCGCTTCTCCGGTCGATCGAGCCAAGATCGAAGAATCCGGAGAAACGTCGGAGAAGGACTTGATTCGTGGCGCGAACAGAGCGTTCATGCCTGACAAACGCGTCCAGAACGGGAGTTCGGGGGTGACCCATGAATGAGCCAGGCAAGCAATTCCAGAAGAGCAACCACACCGCCAGGTCTCGCCGTTCCGTCCTGCGGCAGCTGGCAACGCTCAATGCGATGACACTGGAGCAGCTGCGGGAAAAGTGGCTCGACCTCTATGGTTGTGACCCACCTCCGTATAAGAAGCAGTTCCTCATCAAGCGCCTGGCTCATCGCATCCAGGAGCTCTTCTACGGTGGCCTGTCGGAAGCCGCCAAGGCGCAGCTCAGCCAAGTCGCCCATGCGGACCCGCTAGCCCGGGTGGAGGCTAGGGTGTCCGAGAAACGGCAAAGCAAGGGCGGCATTCTTCCAGGCACACGCTTTGTGAGGATCTGGAAGGACCGCCGTTACGAGGTCCTCGCCCACGAAAAGGGCTTCGAGTACGAGGGCCGGATCTTTCGATCCCTGAGCGCCGTGGCTCGGGAGATTACCGGCACCCGCTGGAACGGCAGGCTCTTCTTCGGACTGAAGAAGAGCAACGGGAACCACCACCAAGGAGGCCAGCATGCTTGAGACCGGCATGAGGCGCTCCACGGAGAAGAAGCTCATCACCTGCGCCATCTACACTCGCAAGAGTCACGAGGAAGGGCTGGAGCAGGAGTTCAACTCGCTGGATGCCCAGCGGGAGGCGGCCGAGGCCTATATCGAAAGCCAACGCATGCAGGGCTGGCGCGCGCTGCCCGACCGCTACGACGACGGGGGATTCTCCGGCGGCACCATGGAACGTCCCGGGCTGCAGCGTCTACTGTCCGATTTGGATGCCGGCAAAGTAGATGTGATCGTGGTGTACAAGATCGACCGCCTCTCGCGTTCGCTTTTGGACTTCATGAAAATGATCGAGCGGTTCAACCAGAAGGGTGTCAGCTTCGTCTCGGTCACCCAACACTTCAACACCACCGATCCGACCGGGCGCATGTTTCTGGGCATCCTGATCACATTTGCCCAATACGAGCGGGAGGTCATTGCCGAACGCATCCGCGACAAGGTGGCGGCCACCAAACGTCGGGGCAAGTACTGCGGGGGCCCGGCCATTCTGGGGTATGACGTAGACCGGGTGCAAAAGAAGCTGCTCGTCAATCCAGAGGAAGCAGGGCTGGTCAAACACATCTTCCGGCGATTCACCCAACTGGCCTCGGCCAGACGAGTGGCCACGGAACTCAATGAGCAAGGCTACCGGACCAAGTCCTGGACCACGAAGAAAGGAAAGCGGCGGGAAGGCAGGTCATGGAACACGGGCCACATCTACCGCCTGCTCAACAACCGTACTTACCTGGGCGAGGTCGTCCACAAGGGGAAGGGCTACCCCGGAGAGCATGAAGCCATCGTTTCCAAGGGACTGTGGGAGAAGGTGCAGGAGGTTCTATCGGAGAACACCCGCGCCAAGCAGACGAAGGCCAAAACGAAGAATATCTCTCCGCTCCAGGGAGTGGTTCGCTGCGGCCATTGTGACGGCGCCATGGGCTTGACCTACACGAAGAAGGGGCCGCGGCGCTACACCTACTATCACTGCGCGAAGGACGCCAAGCGAGCGGTCAGCCGCTGCCGGCTCAAGCGCGTCCCAGCCGGGGACATTGAAAAGGTGGTGCTGGAGCAGTTGAGCGCGGTCTTCCGGACTCCCACGTTGATATCTCAGACGTACTTAGCCGCCAAGGGGATGGAAGAAGCCGAGCGTGAACGGCTGCTGAAACAGAGAGCGCAGCTGGAAGGCGATCTCCTTAAGATCCAACAACGGGCACTTGAGGGCGTATCGCCCAACGGCAATGGGTCGGACGACGGACCGACGTTGGCCGAACTCAACCAGGAGGCGGTAACCCTGAGTCGCCAGCTGACGGATGTCTCGGCCAGAGCCCAGGCGTTCGAGTCGGACCCGGTCGCAGAGAGGGATGTCTCGGAAGCCTTCCGGAGTGTGGACACCTTGTGGGAAGACCTGTTTCCCCTGGAACGCAACCGGCTGGTGCAACTGCTGGTCGATAAAGTTGAAATCCGGGAAACCGGCATCGACATGGAATTGAAGACCCAGGGCTTGACCAATCTCATCATCGAGCTGAGTGGTGTTGCGAGCGAGGCCAAGCAGCGGAGCCAGGGACGATGAATCGAAAACCGACCCTCACCATGACCGAGACTGGCAATTTGCAGATCCATATTCCGATGCGCATCCGGCGGATGCAGGGCCGGAAGATGGTCCTGGCTCCCCGGGCACTGGATGGCGATGTTCCCGATAGCCCACCGGCGTCACAGACGGCCGTCGTTCAGGCCCTGTGCCGAGCGTTCTCGTGGGCGCAAGCGATCGAGAGTGGGAAGTTTCACTCCATCACAGATCTGGCCAGGGGTCTGGATGTGGACAACTCCTATGTGGTGCGCATCCTGAAGTTGACCACCCTGGCCCCGGACATCATCGAAGCGATCCTCAACGGCGAGGAGCCGCCTGGCCTGTCGCTGGCCAAGCTGACCCGGACCTTCCCCATGGACTGGGAGCAACAGCGCGTCCTGTTCGGTTGCACCTCGGACTGAACCCATCCGCGAGAAAGACATCCGTCCCATCACCGGCGTGCCGCACTGGAACCGTCAGCGCACGATGCGGGCGCGGCTGGTCGCACAGCGGCTGAAGTAGTAGCACCGCGCCGGTCCGGCCAGAGATCGGCCGTCACCTCCAACCCTCTTCGCTTTCTCCGAGACACAGTTCATCTCCCTCCAAACGAATCTCTCGGTTTTTATCTTGGCCTAATATATATTAGGTCGTATATACTGTTCTTTTGGCTTATGAGCGGGGCGAGCCGAGCTGGTTCCGGTGGGTCGCCCCGGGTCGACGCTCCGGGGTCGTTCCGATCCATGGGCAATAGACGCCCAACACAATCTCCCCGAGGGAGGATTTGGCCATGAGTAGTCAGTCGAGAGGCAAACGACCCGTTGAGGAAATCACCGACCCGCAGCGGCGCACATTGCGAGAACTCGGCCGTTTCACCCGCCGGCGGGGGTTTCCCCCGACCCTTCAGGAACTGGCGGACATCCTCGGGATATCGCCCCCGAGCGCGCACGACCAAGTGAGCCAGCTGGTGCGCAAAGGCTACGTGAAGCGGGAGTCGAGGAAGGCGCGCGGCTTGACCATCTTACGCGAGCCGACCGAGGAAGTGCTCAAGCTGCGGCCCGTTCCCATCGTTGGCAAGGTCGCCGCCGGCAAGCCGATCCTGGCCGAGGAAAACATCGTTGGTGAAGTCCTGGTCGACAGCCAAGCCGCCCGCCATGGTCGCTGTTTCGCGCTGGAAGTCCAAGGCGACAGCATGATCGACGCCGGCATCCACGAGGGGGACCTGGTCGTGGTTCGAGAACAGCCCGTGGCGGAGAGCGGGGACATCGTGGTCGCGCTGCTCGATCAGGAAGCCACCGTCAAGAGGCTCTTCGTCCGTGACGAGCGCATCGAGCTCCGGCCTGAGAACCCGAAACTTCGTGCCATTCCGATCGGCCCCGACGACGGACTGCGTATCCTGGGCAAGGTCGTCGCCGTCAGCCGGTCCGGGAGCCATCCCCCCAACGCGGGAGCAAGCGCAAGATCTTTCAGGTCCATATAGTGTCCACAACGGGGTCCCGGCCGGGCCCAAGAGTGATGCTGGGCTTCGGAACAATAGGGAGAGCGGCATGGGACACGTCAGACTTGGACGTCTTCCCAGATCGAAGGCGTGGAAGGATGTGGTCGGACTGATCACGGCCGGCGCCGACGCCTCCCAAATCGCCAACGCAACCATCCGGGCGGCCGATAAAGCGTTCTCCTTCGTGCTGGATGACCGTGGGTTTACCGAGGCCGTTTGGCTAATGACCCAGCTCGCCATCGCTGCCGACCAAGACAGTTTTCGCGAGCACCTCCAATCCCAGGGGGTCAGCCTGGCTCCGGACACATCGCTGCCCGATCTTGCAGCTGCGATTTCCGAGGCCCTGGACAGAACGCTCGAAGCAAGCGGCGCCCAGTCCGATTTGGGTGAAATTTCTCAGCGGTCATTGGTGGGCGCCATCGTGGAACACATTTCGCCCAAGCTGCCCTCTCTCTTCACGCCGAAACCACAAGACGTTCAGGCGGCGTTGGGGAGGCTGGGAAAGAAGCGGGAGTTTGGCGAACTTTCCCGGACCTTCTTTTCGAATCTGGCCAATGAAAGCATGAACTATTTCCTTTCTAAAACCTTGGCAACTCATCTTGGGGAGGGCCAACGGTTTGCCACCATGAATGAAATGAGTCAGTTCGAGCAGGCTCTGAAAACGCACTGCCGGGAGGCTTCGCTGATCGTGGAAGAGTTTTCAGCAGACTGGTTCTCAAAACAACGATACGAACAAGGAGGGGATATTCCCAGGGAGAAATCAGATGGTTTTGCTTCCTATGCGCTGAAGAAAATGAAGGACGAGCTCAAGGCAGGAGCGGGAAACAACGATGCAAGATAGACGCAACATCCTCTGTGGGAGGGCTCCGGCTGACTGCATCATCGGCGATCCGGGAGGTGATTTGCATCTTCGCCTCTGGGGAAAAGACGGCCCCGACAAAATCACACTCCGCATCGATGATATCGACCGGAAGATGTGCAAGAACGTCCCGGCGGCTTTTCTGGACCTCCTTGAAATCGCCGCCTATGTTTACACGGCCGACCAGGCGGTTCGCCGGGGAGGAGACGATGTCAACAGGTTCGGGGATGGTTGGCGACGAGATCTCCATTTCACGATTCCGGTGAGAAATCCGGATCTCTGGAATAGCCGGTCCGTCTTGACCTCCTTGCAAAACACGCTTGGCTTCCTCTCGGATGACCACTACCGCTTCCACTTCATCCCGTTGACAGCGGAGCAGCCCTTGCAGGGCTATCTGAATTTCAGCGACGGCGGTCGCCTGCTCGGCCACCCCGAACAAGTCGTGATGTTTTCCGGAGGCCTGGATTCTTTGGCCGGGGCCATCGAGGAGGTTCTCGTCCAGAAACGCAAGGTGGTGCTGGTCACTCACAAGCCGACTCCGAAGCTGAACAAACGCCACCGCGTGCTGGAAGAGACGATCGCCGAGAAGGCCGGGGAAAACGCACCGCTGCATGTCGGCGTTCGTATCCACAAGAACAAGAGTCTGAACCGCGAGTATACGCAACGGACCCGGTCCTTTTTGTATGTCGCCATCGGAGCGACGATTGCACGGATGCTCAATCTTCGGTGCGTTCGCTTCTATGAGAATGGCGTCGTCAGCCTAAACCTGCCGGTGTGCGCCCAAGTCGTCGGTGGACGGGCCACCCGAACCACTCACCCCAGGGTCGTGAGAGGATTTCAGGAGATTCTCTCGCTGGTCGTGGGTGAGCAATTTACGGTTGAGAATCCGTTCATCTGGAAAACCAAGGCGGATATCGTGGAGGCCATTGTCAAGGCCGGCTGTCAGGAAACGATCGCTCCCGCGACCAGCTGTACTCATACATGGGGCATTACCAATCGTCATTCCCATTGCGGCGCCTGCTCACAGTGCATCGATCGGCGCTTCGCCGTGATCGCGGCAGCAGCGGATGAGTTCGATCCGGTTGAGGCCTTTAAGATCGATATTTTCACCCAGGGGCGAAACAAGGACGAAGACAAAATCATGGCTGCAGCGTATCTGGAGCGGGCCAACCAAGTCCGTGGTCAGAAGGATATCGCCCAGTTCATCGCTCGTTACAGTGAGGTGATCCGGGTATTCCGATATCTGGACGGGACTCCCGCGAGCATCGCTCAGCGGGTGTTCGACCTCTACAAACGCCATGCAAAGGAGGTCTGTGGCGCTCTGGACACCATGGTGGAGCGCAACATTGCAGCCATTCGCGAACGCACTCTTCCAGGAGATTGCCTGCTGCGGACTGTTTACGAGTCCGGTTCGGTCATTTCCTTGCCTGCGGTACCGGTGAAGGTGGAGCAGCCTGACAACTATTTTCGAAAGCGCGGCGGTGTCTGGGAGGCGAGGTTCAAGGGCAACAAACCCATCCTGCTGAAAGGTGTCGACAAAGGCGCCGAGCACATCAGCGTTCTTCTGGGACGGCCTAACGAAGAGGTATCGGTCTACGAGATTGTTTGCAGCGACGCGATCGACGCATGCAATTCCGTTCTCAGCGCTCCGCACGGTGACAGAGAGAACGGGCTGCAAGTTACGCAGGGGATTCCTCTCGGGGATGCCGGGTTTGTTGCCGACCGGAAAGCCGTCGAGCAATACCGGGAAAGAGCCCAAGAGATACTCCGAGAGATTGAGGATGCCAGAGTTGCCGGCGAGATGAGCGAAATGCGACGTCTCGAGGAAGAAATAGCCCGGATCGCCCGTGCCATCGAGGAAGCGATCGGGCTGGGGGGCAAACTGCGCAAAGCCAAAGACAAGCGCAAAAATCTCCGGGACGCCTTCCGGAACGCCGTCCATCGAGCCATCCGATCCATTGAACAGTACGACACCCCCCTCGCCGTTCATCTGAGAGAGTCCATCAAGTGCGGGAACGAAGCGGTTTACCGGACGAAGACCAACCTCGTCTGGGAGGTTCGCCCGGTCGTTAACGAGTAACCCAGGGGTCGCAACAAGACCCGACGGCGAGACCCCACGGGCCGGACAGGAGCCGATGGGAAATTAGTCTCTTTGGATCGTATAGAGTTTCATGCCATGCCTGTTCTCGGTGATGCGGATTCGAAACCCGGCCTCGCGCAGGGTCTCCAGATCATTGGCGAAGCGCTGGGCGAACTGCCGGGAGGAATCCAGGTCGAAGCGCAGGGTGTACTCGCGGGAGATGCGCTTGAGCGCTACGAACAGATCGCGGGAAAGGACCTTCTCCAGCTCCCCGTCGTCGTTTAAGGTGATCTGGAATCTCTGGACGAATTTCTGGACGTGGGTGTCCGTGCGGCTGCCGGGATCGAAATCCTGATCGTCCTTGACAGCGGTGCGCCATTCGTTGAACAGGGTGGACAGCGCGGTGGCCGTGGGGTTGGACTCCCGAGCCGTTTCGCGGCTGGTCCGGTTGATGGATTGAATCTCTTCGACAAAGGACGGCCTCAATTGCTTCGTGCCGGCCTCGATTTCCTCCGAGGGTGACCCCGACAGCAGCATCAGGTACATCAGGCAGAGATACTCGTTTGAGCGGCGCTTGTCGTGATTGCCGAGTTTGTGCAGGAGTTTTTGCACCTGCTTGCGTCGCCCGGCACGCATCATGGCGAGGACCTGACGAGTTCTTTTCATGATGGCCCACAGGATCAGGTCCCGGTGCTTCTGGATGTCGGCGATGGTTTCGGACTCACCGAAGCAATCGCTGCCCTGGTTGGCGATATCGAAGTTGATCACGAAGGTCCGCGACTGGATCTCCGAAAGCTCGCCCATCAGCGGCTCGATGCCGGTGGTATTGAGCAGGCACTTGGTGCGCTCGATGACGGTCTCGGTGTCAGTGCCGCTCTTGCGCTTTTCCTTGGCGATCCCGGTGATGCTGGTCAGCATGAAGGTGGTCAGGTCCTCGGTCATCTGGCGGGCTTCGATGTTGTCGAGCGCGATGAGCGGATTCTGCGAGCCGTCGGTGTAGTTGGCGGCGTCGGTGGCCTTCTTGTGCTGGGGCTCGCCGTAGATCAGCGTCGAGATGAGTTTGCTGGCGGTGGTCTTTCCCGAGCCCGCCGGCCCTTCGAAACGGGTCATGGGCCGGGTGCCGGTGAAGTCGATCAACAGGAAGCAGGACAGCCAGGAAATAATGAGAGCACGGTCCTGCTGGGAACAAGCGATGTTGTTCTCCAGTATTTCCTCCAGCTTACGGTCGGCTTCTTCCAGATCGGCGTCGGCCAGAAACCGGATGGGCTTCATCTTGCGCGAGCCGTCAAGGATGACGCCGTCGTCGTTGCCGCCGTTTTTGAGAATTTCTATACGCTCGGGCGTGATCTTGACGATCTCATGGTCGTCGTTGTTGAGGTTGAAGTAGACCGTGTGGTTGGGGACGTCGGTGTGGAGCCAGGAGAAGTGGTCGCGCATCTTCCCGTGGATCAGGGCCAGGCTGGGCAGGACCTCGAAGAAGGTGCGGCCGCCGTAGGAGGTGGGCACCAGGCCGGTTTGTTTGTAGAGCATGGCCGCGTACTGACGCTTGCGACCCCGGTCGGCCGAATCCATCCAGTAGATGGTGTTGTCGAAGTAAACGAACGGTTCCCCGTGGCGGGTGAAAAAGAACTGCGCGGCGCCGTGATCGGTAAACCACTGGTAGGCGGCCTCGGCGACCTTGGTGTAGTCGGGGGTCTGCCCATCCGGGGTCTTCATCAACACCTCGTCGATCCGGGCGCGGCAGGAACCGGCGGGCGCATTGGTGAGGTACTTCTCGCGGTGTTGCTGTTGTTGGGCCTGCGCTTTTCGCTCCTTCTGCAGGGCTTTCACCTGGTCCCGCAGCGTGGTGAGTGACAGGTTCGACTTGCCAAATCGCTCCTGGATGCGCTTCAGGTGGCTGTTCTGCTCCAGGGGTGACAGAGTCGTCACCTCGCGCAGGATCGGCTCGAGCTGCTGGTTGCGTTCTGATTCGGCGACATCGGTCGGCAACCGGTCGATACCGAATTCGAGCGGCGTGGTGGCTTCGCCGAGTAGCGCCTCGAAGTCCTTCGCCGTGTGCCCCGAGGCAAAGTAGTCGTTGACGTCGATCTTGGCGGCGCCGAGCAGGCGCTCGGCTTCCTCGGTGTCGTTTTGTGGACGACTGTCGAGCAGCTTGGTGAGTTCTCCCGCTCCAACGGCCGCCTCCAGATCGAAGCGTTCCCGTAGCTCGCGCCGGGCTTGTTGTTGTTTCTCATCCAGAGGCAGGACGACGAGTTTCGTTTCGATCTTGTGCCCGGTGAGGACGCTTGCGGTCTGAAGCGCGCCGTTGAGTCCCACCTCCGAGACTTCGTTGTCCTGGCAGATGTAAACCGTCTTTACGCCCTGGAGCTTGGGCAGCAGGCGACTCCAGTCTGATGCTCGGATGCGCACCGTGACCGGGGAGACAACGGGAAAGCCGCGCTCCATCAGAGCAATGCAATCGGTCACCCCCTCGGTGATGATGACGCGCTCGGGCCGGGCCAGCAGGCAGTCTTCGTTATAGAGGTGGCTGTTGTTGATCGAGGGCGCGATGTAGTGGTTCTTGCGGTCGTTGTGGACCCGAAGCTTCTTGTATTTGCCCCGCTCATACTCGTTGTCGGGCGTCCAGGGCGTCTGGCGTCCGATCATGAAGACCACCCGGCCCCGGCTCCAGTAGGGGAAGATGATGCGCCGATCGAAGAAGGGGTACAAGCTGTCCTGGCTGGTTGGATTAAAGGCGCCGGTGGCCCCGAGCTCGCGCAGCGTGAAGGGGTCCTTTCGCTTGGTCAGGGCAGAGAGGACGCCACGGTATTTTGTTCCGTTGTCTTGGCAGGCGCCGTTGGCGGCAAAGCCGATTTGGAGGGAATCGATGGTGTCGTCGGAGATCCCGTAGTGGGCATGCAGCCACTCCAATACTTTCGGCGCTTCCTTAAGCCGCCGGTGGTAGAACTCCGCCAAAGCGGTCAGGGCTTCCCCGACGCGCACCTCCAGTTTCCGTGCCGCCTCGATCTCCTGCAGTTGCTCGGGGGGAAGCCCGTACTGGCCGAGCGGCGGCAGGGAGGCCTTGGCGGCCAGATAGTCGCGGGCCCGCTTGTGGGTCTCGGGCATGGGACCGGATCGCCCGGCGGTGACCGCCCTGGATTGGATGAACTCGACCAGCTGCAGCACGTCGCCCCCCTTGCGGCAGGCATGGCAGAAGAAGCCTTGCTTGTCGAGCCAGACGTGAAGCGACCGCTTACTGGTGCTCTTGTGATGGGGACAGTCGCATTGCAGGAGGCCGTTGGTTTCGGCCGTGATGCGCGGACCGAGGAGCTCGCGAGCCACCTGACCGATATCGACCTCGGTAACCTGCCGGTAGTATTCGGTGACGTTGCCCGTTGGTGTGTTGCTCATATCGGGTCCTCGTAATCTGCGAGAAGGAAAGACAGGAATGTTCTCCTCGCGTCGAGATGGCGCTTCTTGGCGCAGTTGGCGATGCCCCAGTGATCCCCGACGATGACTGTGGCCTCCTTGGCCCGGGTGACGCCGGTGTAGAAGAGATTGCGGTGGTGCATAAAGGAATGGGACTTGTGCACGACCACCACGGCGCAGGGGAACTCCGAGCCTTGTGCCTTGTGGATGGTGAGCGCGTAGGCCAGTTCAATGTCGGCCTTGTTCGGCAAGCCGGGTTTGATTCTGACCGGCCTGCCGTCAAAGGCGACCCGCAGCGAGCCGTCGGTGCCCACCTCGGTAACGGTGCCGACGGCTCCGTTCATCACCCCGAGCGCATAGTTGTTGCGGGTCTGGATGACTTTGTCGTGGACGAGCAGCTGGGGTCGGCGACCCGGCTTGGGTGCCGGCGCCTCGACGCCCCAGAGCTTGGCCTGGATCAGCCGTTGCAGCGCCAGGTTGAGCGCCCGGGTTCCGAGCGGACCCTTGTGGGTCGGCGTCAGCACTTGGATGTCGTCCCGCAGGTCGAACCGCAACCTTTCGGCGAGGACGGTCTCGAACAGCTTGAGCAGGAAGTACTGCGCGTGGTCTGGATCGGTGAACTGATCGACCAGGTACCAGGCGCGCCGGCCCGAGGCCTCCCGCTCACTGGTCTTGCGAACCTGGCCTTTGAGCACGGCAATGCTGTTCTCCTTAAGCACCCCCGCTTGGCGGACCACCTGGTCGAGCACAACGGTGGGTACGCCCCGGGTCTCGACCAGATCGCGCAGCAGGTTGCCCGGACCCACCGGCGGCAGCTGGTTGTGATCCCCCACCAGCACCACGGCCGTGCGTTTGAGATGGATGGATCGGAACAGGTGCCAGGCCAGTGGAACATCGACCATCGACACCTCGTCGACGATGACGACGTCGGCAATGACGGGGTCTTCGGGTCCGCGGGCGAACGACTTGCCGTCGAACCCGAGCAGCCGGTGGAGGGTGCTGGCGTCACGGCCGGAGAGCTCCTCGAGCCGCTGGGCCGCCTTGCCGGTGGGTGCGGCCAGGATAACTTCGAGGCCCTCCTCGGCGTAGATCTTGGTCAGCGCCGCGACCGTGTAGGATTTGCCGCTCCCCGCGCCTCCGCTAATCAGCGTGATGGAGTGAGAGAGAGCGGTCAGGACGGCCTCGCGCTGGCCCGGAAGGAGCGTGGGAGCAAGCTCCTCGACCCGCTCGGGCAGGTCCTCAGGCTCGGGGAAATGCGGGTTGGGCGCATCGCCTTGGGCCAGCGTCTTGGCCAGATCCTCCTCCATCCTGCGAATGAACGGCCGGGCCACCAGGAAACGGCCGCCGTGGGACGCGCAGGTGAGCGTGCCTTCATCGATGAGTGCGCCGAGTGAGGTGTCAATCTGATCCCGGCTGTCGAGCGTGTCCATGACGAGCAGGGCGTTGGCCTGCTCGATCAGCTCCTCGAACTCGATCCAGCAATCGCCCTGATCGAGCGCCGACGTGACGCAGTCGAGGATGCCGGCGCGGATGCGGGACGGATCGTCCTTGGCTGTCCCCATCCGGCGGGCGATCTTGTCGACGCGCTTGAAGCCGAAGCCGGGGATTTCCCGGACGATGAGATAGGGATCGTCTTGCAGCAAGCCCAGGGCATCGTTGCCGAGCCTATCGACGAGACTCGTGACTTGATGATGCGTCAGGCCGTAGGCTGAGAGCTGAGTGAACGCCCGGTTGACCTCTCGGGTCTTCTGCCACTCCTCCCGCAGGCGCTCGACCGTGGCCAGGGGCAACTTTGCAGCTTCGGCGACCGTTTCCGGTTCCTCGACAATGATCCGGTCGAAATCTTTGCTGAAGCGTTCGGCGATCCGCTTTGCCTTGACCGGGCCGATCCCCTTGATGTCGGGGTGGTGGGCCAGATAGTGGGCCAGGCCGTCGGCGTCGAGTTCGAGGTTGTAGGCAAGCGTCTCGACCTCGAGCTGGCGCCCGTACTTGGGATGGGTGACCCAGCGGCCCTCGAGAACGACCTGATCCTGCTCGCGGGCGTGGAGTTTGCCGGCGAAGGAAATTTCATTGCCGGCTAGAGTGATCAGCCGGCCCGCCGAGAATCGTGCGCCGGCGTAATAGACGGCGTCGATCCGTCCGCGAACCTTGATTAATGCTGTCGTTAGAGTTGTGGTTCCCATTGTGTCGATGCGATTCGATGGACCCCGCGCAAGTAGCCCTCGACAAACGCCCGGGCCCCCTGGCGGTCCGAACAGAAAAAGACCGGAATACGAAAGTCGACGACGATCGATAAAACCGAGCCGAGCACGGCGTTGGGATGGGCTCCGGAGCGGTACTGTTCGGTCAGGATGTCGCCGAGGTTGGCTTCGACCACGATGCAGGCGAAGCTGTACTCGGCCAGACACTCCAGCTCCTTGTGGAACCGTTTCCGCGACCGAATGACGGTGGCGACCAGGTCCTCGAGCGTCTTGCGCTCCACCGCCACCTGGTGCTCCCATCCATCGAGGGAGTAGTCCCCGGCGGGCAGGGCCCGGCGCGTGGTCGTCACGCCTTCCGAATCGAAGGGGTAGGGCTCCTGTTCCCTGGTATCGACGACAACCGTGATTCGATCTGTCCCTGCCTGCCGCTCAGGACCCGGCCGAGGCCGGTTAGAACGGTGTGAGCGCATCCTGAGCCGCCGTCTCATGCGCCTCTCGCTCGTCCTCGATCACGAGGCGCCGGTTGAAGTAAACGTTTTCGTAATCTCCCTTGGTCCGCTTGGTCACTTCGAGCTTCACGCCGGTCAGCTGGCCCAGGTGCTTGTACAGATCGGAGAGCTTTTCGAGATCCAATCCGCAGGTATGCAGGTCGGTCTTGAGCCACTTGAGGTTCTCGCGGCTGGCGATGATGTTGTTGCGCCACAAGAGGCGCCCGCGAAACCGGGGTGCGAGGATGCGCAGGGTCCAGCTGAGCATCGGATTGCCCGAACTCTTGGCCCGCACGAGCTCCACCTGGTCGACGTTGACCTGATACTTGCCGTCGGGAACCGGCTCGAACTCCCGTTCTTCGACCTCGGCCTGGTCGAAGTCACCTTCGAACTGCGTGAGATCGACGTCCGCGCCGGGCGTGGTGTGTTGTCCGTTGTCTTCGTTTTGCATGGTCCTAATCTCCTTTTTGGGATGTGTTGGGCTGGGGCTTCGGATCGCCAGCCTTGGCCGCGGCCGCTGGCTGGGTGGCCTGGGCAGCGGGCCGGTTGAATGCTTCAGTGAAGGTGGCGAAGTCGAGATCGATGGTCTCGGGCAGGCGGCCCGTCCGATCCCCGGCTTCGTAGTGCGGGCTGGGCTTGGTGCGCATGACGCGGCGATAGGACGTCTTGCCCTCGTCGTCGGTCACCGCCTCGAGATCGCAGTAGAGAATGAGATCGACCATCCCCAGCACGATCTTGCGGGCCTTGTCGGGCAGGGTCGGAACGATCCGGGTGTATTTGCCCGTGCGGGTCTCGATCTCCCGCTCCACCGAATGGGAGACCAGAAAGAGGCCGTAGGGCAGGAAGGCCAGCTTGGTCAGGACGCGGTGGAACTCGTTATTGATCAGCGCCCAGCCCTTGCCGTAGCCAAGGTCGGACTCGTGCTCGATCTTGAACTTGGCGCAGACGTGCTCGGCGCACATCCGGTAGGCGTTGTCGATCGTGTCGATGATGACGGTCTTGAAGGAGTGCTTGCCTTCGGCGATCTCGCCGCAGGCGGCCAGCAGCTGGTCCCAGGACTGGATCGGCGCCTGGAAGACGTCCAGCGCGTTCAGCCCCGGCTCGGTCGCCAGGAACAAGGCGCTGTCGGCCTGGCTGCACCAGCTTGAGTTGTGGACGATGAAATCGTTGGCCACGAAGTTGTGGCTCTCGTCGATCGTCAGGTCGTAGACCGGCTCGACGACGGTCGGTTCGATGCCGACGACGCGGTCGAACAGGATGGGGCCGACGCGGTCGAGCTGCGTCTCGGCGCCCCGCACCTGGTAAAGCGCCTGGCGCACCGCCTCGGCCCGCACCGCTTTCTCGCCGATGAACCCGATCTGGTCGAGGTAGGCGAGCACATTGGCCTTGCTCGCGATGAGGATCTCGGCGCCGTAGGGCTCGCCGTGGAGCCGGCGCTCCCGCATCACCGACACGATCCCGAAGCGCAGCAGAAGGTGCTGGATCTCGCGCACCATGCGCACCGACGTCGAGCTGTAACTCACACGTCCGCTCGCCTCGACCGATCCGTCGCAGGTGAAGAGCCGGTTGAGGAAGAGCTGCAGTTTGGGCTTCTCGAGGCCGAAGACGAAGTCCGGGACGAACTTCTCGGCCGAGCGCAGCCCGTGCAGCCCGACCTGCTTGAGGTGCGCGATCACGTTGTTGCGGCTGCCCGACTTACCGCGCACCCGCACGTGCTCGACGCCGGTCTTGTTGGTGAACTCCACGCACTCGTCGCCCTTGGCCTCGACCGCCGCCTCGAAATCCATGCGCACTTCGGGATCGGCCTTCGTGAAGACCGGCGACGAATTGTTCGCGAGCGACCCGTCGGCCATCAGGTAGGCCAGAATCTTGACCAGTTCGTCGTCCGTACCGCCTTGGCCGAAGAGGTTCGGGTACTCGGCGACGACGGCCACGCGGTCGCTCACTCTCAGTTCCTCAAGCGGCTTCCATCCCTCGCGGGTGAGAAACGGATGGCTCGCCGTCGCCTCGATGGTGCGACCGGTCTGGGTCGTGAGCCGGAAGAGCTGCTCGGGTTCGTTGGTGAGGTAGGCTCGGGGTCGCTCGGCGACGAGCAGGCCCGCCTCCCTCATGGTCAGGACGTCGCCCGTACCCTTGGCGACCAGATCCCGCAGTGAGACGGGGCGGCCGCTGTCGGCGTCGATGAGCTCGGTATCGCCCCTGAGGCACTTTCCGATCTTGCTCCGCCCGTAGGCGAGCACGGTCAGGTCGGCCAGGTTCTGTTTTTGGGGTGTGGTCTTGTTGGGTAGCACGTTGTGTTCTCCTTTCATCTGGGTTCTCAAAATGGGGGCGCGTCGTTGGCCGGGGACTGGTCCCCGTCGACGGCCTCCCTTAGCTCTTCATGCGGGGTGACTTTCTGGTAGAGGTTCTCCGCGACAACCGGACTCCCACCGGACTGGCACAGCGGCAGATAGGCGCAAGGGCGGCGGTAGTGAAAACAAAACGCCGTGTTCTGATAAAAGACGCCGCGCCGCCGGGCTTCCAGATACGCCTGGGTCAGCTCCCAGAGCTCGGCCTGCAACTCCTCAAATCGGTCGCGGGAGAGGTAGAGCCGCTCCCGGTGGAACATCTCGGGCTCGGCGTACTTGATGGCGAGCCGCTTCTGGAAGGCCTCGTCGCTCTCCGGCAGCTTGCGCTTGGCCGTGGTCCTGCCGGTCTTCGACTTGGCGACGAGCGCCGCCCGGCGGGCTTCATACTCGGCTTCGGTCTCGCCGTGGCCCTGCGAAAGACGCGCCTTGAGGAGCACGTTGTAGAGGACCCCGGCGAGCCGGATGCCCAGGGTCTGCTCGATATAGCGGGAGTAGAGGACGATCTGAAAATCGGTCCACAGCCGCTCGAGATAGTCGCCGCCCAGCTGGGAGGCGGTCTTGTGTTCCAGCAGGTAGTGCTCGTCACCGATCCGGACAACGCCGTCGACCTTCCCGGCCAGGGTGAAGCTGCGGGACGAGGCGCCGGTGGCCGGGTTGACGATCTTTCCCGCGAACGTCTTCTCGAGCGCGACGACCTCGAACTCCTCCTCGGCGTAACGGGCCGCATAGCCTCGCATCATCGCGGTGGCCAAGTGCCAGTCGCGTTTCTGGTCGGCCTCTTGGTTCCGGCTTGGATAAGCCCGGTCGACGGCGTCCAGGACCGCGTCCAGTTGGCGCGTGGAGTGCCAGACCTCGAGACTTTGGTGGATCACGGTCCCCAAGGCCAGGTTGCGATCCCGCTCGAGCGGAACCAGCTCCTGGAGATACCGCCACTCGAAAGCTTTGCGGCAGTTGCGGAACAAGCTCCACATCGAATAGGTGGAGATCTGAGACACACCCATCACGCGGCCCCCTGAGCATTCATGGCGGCCGGCGAGACCGGGGGCGCGGCCGCGATGCGTTCGACCTTGAAGGCCCGCTCGCCGAACTCGCGGGTGAGAAAGCCGGTGAAGATGCGGGCGATGGCGCGGCCCACCTCGGTGGCCGCATCCACCACGCAGGAGCGCTTGTCGTTGTCGAGACAAAAAGATGCGTCCAGGCGCACCAGCGACCGGCCGTGCAGGCATTCGGTAGCGAGCACGGCCAGCAGCAGCGACTGCTCGACGTCCCCCATTGGCGCCGTCGCGGCGAAGTGGTAGCGATACAGTTCTCGATTCATTGCTTTGCCTCCTTCAGGTTCTTGTTCCGTTCGGAGAGCGCCCTCATGAGATACTTACCGGGGGCGAACGAAAAGTGTCGGGGGTTCGTCACAAATAGTTCTTCAAGCCGGCGTCCTCGAAGATCTTGCGTAGCCTCGTGACCGACTCGTAGAGCGTTGCGCGCGAAACGCCCGTGTCGCGGGAGACCTCGGTAACCGTTTCCTGCCCCAGGCGCCGGCACAATTCGCGTAATTCGGGTGGGAGGGTTTCGACGACGGCGGCCACGTCGAGGGCCAAGCCGCGCAGCTCCTCCGCCGCTCCCGGCTCGACACCGATTCGCAGCAGGTAGTCCTCCTGGTCGAGGGTCTCGGCCCGCTCGACCGAGCGTCCCCCCTCCTCTTCCTCGAAGCGCTCGTTCAGCGAACACGGGCAGCGCCGGTAATCCCGTTTGTGGGCCGTCTGAGCCTCGATGAGGTTGGCGATTTTGTGCTCGACGACGCGGGCGATAAAGGTGTTCCGCTTCGCGCGGCTGGGGTCGTATTTCGGAAGCCGGCGCAGCAGATCGAGAATCAACTCCTGCTCCAGATCGTCGCGGTCCGACGCGGTAAATCCCGCCTGTCCCACTAAATGCCTTGCTTTGAATCGGATGATCTCGACGGCATACGGATTGATGCCCTCGTACTTGTTGCGCCCCATCGAGCCTCCTCGGGGCCGAGGAGGGGCTCGCGTGGGTGTCGACCGGTACCGGGTCGGCCGCCCTCAAACAAAAAGAGCGGACAGCGCGCTGTGGAGGACGCCGGTTTCGGCGACACCCACAACGACCTCCGCTCTGCGGCCAGCCAGCTGTCTGGTGTATGGACCGTATTTGTTGCTTGTCAGGCTCGGGTTCAGACCCGAATCCCGTCCGCCACGGCCATGCGGATGGGTAGCCCGTTGTCGATGACGAGTTCCAGGATCAGCAGTGACCGCTCCCTTTCGAAGACTTCGAACAACTGCACCACTGTTTTCTTGAGAGCGAAGCTCTCTTGGTTCCGAAGGGGATGCGCGCCGTTGGTCTTGCCGAACACGACCTGACGCACCACCCGGGGCGGTGGATCGAACACGGGTTCGCCGTCACACACTCGGAGCTGTTCGATGCGGCCGAAATGGACCTGCTGCATCAACTCGATGAGCTGCTGCTTTGGTGGGGTGAGATTTGATTTGTGGACTTGTGCCATTGCGTCTCCGTGTCAGAGGTTGTGGCGCGCCGGATTGACCAACCCCTTGTTGACCCAAAAAAACGCCGGATCGCACCTTCATTGGGGAAGGCGCTACATCCGGCGTAGCAATGGCTACATTTCGCGTAGCGGGAAGTCTTTTTAGGCTGTTCTTCCTTTAACGGCTCCCAGGGAGGGTTTTGCCGAAAGGTACCTTTCGGCGGCCGCAAGACCTTTCGGCGCTGTAACTACCTTAAAATGCATGAGGTTACGTCCAAGCGCCGAAAGCGCCGAAAGATCTGAGAGTCCACCCCCCCCTAGAGAAAATAAAAAAAGGGTAGGTCGGATCGGACACACTTTTTTTTTGGCTCACACGGGGGGTAATATTTTCCAAAACCTTTCGGCGCTTTCGGCGTTTCTATCTTCTATCTATCTATAACTTATAGAAAGTAAATAAGTTATAAGATAAGGCCAGAGCGCCGAAAGGGGGCGCCGAAAGTCCCCTGAGCGCCGAAAGACCTTTCGGCGCTTTCGGCGGTCCGGCATGGAGGCGGGCTCTCCGGTAAGTCACCCAAGAGCAACTATTCATCCGGCCAGGACCCACACGCCCTTTCACCCCCCATCCGACACTTTGCGGCGTGCTCCGGTAAGTATCTCTCTAGGGCAGACTGTCAACTGGAGAGCCGCACGTGAGCCTTCTAAAAATACTCGAGAGACAAAAAGCGGGGAACGATGACCTGACTCCGATCACGGAGGACGACGTCCCCGCCAAGGATTCAGGCAAACGGGAAATCGCGCTCTACGCAGCCACCAACCTGAAGTCCTGGGAGACTGCCGAGCCCGATCACTTCGCAACGGACATCGGGATCGACGGGACCTGCTTCCGCCGGCTCGATCCCGACTACTACGCCTGGCTGCGGCACAAGATGGACCTGGCCAAGAAGGCCGCCAGCTCGAAACGCCTTTCCGCCCAAGCCTTCGATACGCTGCGTACTCGGTTCAACGTCATCCACGCCTGGGCCATGGAGCACTTGGGAGACGAGGATCTCCGCAGTGCCGTCTGCTCGCTCGACCCGAAGACCTACGGGCCGCCCCGAATCGATGCACTAGATGGCCGGCCTGCCGCTCGATCACCCGCACGGGAACAAACGCCACCGACCGTCCCGCCGTATCTCTTTCCCAAAGACGGCGACTGGCGTTTCACGCAACGGGTACGAGCCTCGGCCGTCCCCAAGGTCGATGCCATCCGCGACCAGGCTCTCTCCCTCGGATGGAGTGAAACCCGGCTCTACCAGAACCGGGGACGATTCCGATTTCCCTGTGGCGAGGACTATGGGCTTGTGTGTTTCCTGGACGAGAACAAGCGCATCGGCGAGGTGACACGTCAGTCCATCGAGATCGTCGGCCCGCCGCCTAATGAAAACCGTCTGCGCTTTTACAACCCCGAGGTGGATCAACCATGGATCAAGAAAAAGACCAGCAAAACGTGAAATGCCGATATGCCAACGCCAAGGACGTGCTGCCGCCGGATCTGTTCCAGCAAGTCCAGCAGCACTTCACGGGCCTGCTGTGGGTCCCGGCCGATACGCAATTCTTTGAGACGCGCCGTAAGCTCGTGCTGGCCCTGACGGATCAAGGCGTCTCGACCGCCGAGATCGGCAAGCTGGCCGGTGTCACAACGCGCCGGGTACGTCAGATCCTGGCCAAGGACCGCGCATCGCAGCCGACACATTCCGAAACTTTCCGGTAAGTAACCAAAGAGGGCTTTCTCGTTTTGGGGGGGCGAAATCTATCTTCCCCCCCGAACCCCGAGGTGGGGAAACTTTAGAGCGGTCGTGAACACATCGTCGGAGCCGATTCCGTGACATTGAACAAGAAAGACCAGCGGAACCTCGACACTTGGCACGGCGCCGAGGGCAAGGCCCAGCCGCCCAAGCACCAAGGCGCCCACCCGAACAACCTGTACGCCATGACCCACGGCATCTGGGCCAACCAGTGCCTGGACGAGTCGGAGCGGGAGATCTTCCGGGAGATCATCGAGCGCCTGTGGAACGACTTCGTGTTCAACAAGAGCTCGGACTTGCTGCAGGTCGAGTTGGTGGCGATCTACTCGGTGAAGCTGATGCGGGCTCAGGTCAACGGGGACATCGATGCCTCGGAAAAACTCGACCGGATGATCCGCTGCCATCTCAAGGATTTGAAGGCCACCAAGATCGCCCGCGAGGGCGAGGTCCCCAGCGGTCCCGGAACCACACCGGCCGAGTGGGCCACGGCCTTGCTGGAAAAGCTGGCTGAGTCAGAGAAGAAGTCGGCCCGAAAGCCGCGCAAGCGACGGAAAACGCGAAAATGATGGCGGATAACACCATGGCCACTTGCGGAGACGTTCCGGAACGGCGCGGGTTTCTGGCTATTCCACGGGCGGAAAGGTCCGATAAAGCGTGTTCTCGGACCTTCCGGAATCCGCTAGCAGCGGAAACTTTCGTCAACAAATCCTTCCGGTCGACACTGGAAGGCTCCCACGCTGTCCAGCTCACATTCGGCGATTGTGTTCAGGGAGGGGACTGTCAGCTCACTGTCCCCAGCTTCCGCGAGTGCCTGTCTGGAAGCGGGAACGAAAAAGCGCCCCCGAAGGACCGCTTGATTCCTGGACCGGGGTGCCGCCTACAGCCGTTCGAGGGCCTCCTCGAGCGCGTCGTCGACGAGGTGGGTGTAGACCTGGGTGGTCGAGAGGTCCCGGTGCCCGAGCGCACGCTGCACGACCAGGATGTCGCCTGTCCGACTGTAGAGGTGGGTGGCGAAGGTGTGGCGCAGAGCGTGGGGGCTCAGCTTCTTGTCGATCCGCGCGGCCCGGAGCCAGTGATCGAGCCGCCTGGCTACCTGGCGCTCGGAGAGGCGCGAGCCGCGGTTCGAGAGGAACAGCGCCCGGCAGTCGCCGGTGCCCTGGCGCCGGCGCTCGTTCAGGTAGGCGCGCAGGAGGGAGCGCAACGTGGACTTTAGGAACTTCACCTGGGGGACGCCGCCCTTGGCGCGGATGCGGAGATGCTTGGCGTCGAGGTCGACGTCCTCAAGGTCCAGATCGACCAGTTCCCGTAGGCGGATGCCGGTGCCGAGAAACAACTCGATCATGAGCCGGTCCCGGCGGGCGATCTTGGAGGATCTGCCCCGAAGTTTTTTCGACAGCCGCCGTTTCTCGGCTTCGGTCAGGAAGGTGGGTGTGGTGCGTGGCAGCCGTCGCAAGGTCACCGACCGGGCTGGGTTCTCCGCGACCTGCCCGGTCTCCTCTGCCCAGGCGAAAAACGACCGGACGGCCGCCTTGAAGCGGTGCAGCGATGCCGGGGCCCTGGGGGCGCCGGCTGCCGAGTTAACGACCGCCGGCGAGGTCAACGCTTCGTCGATCAAGGCGCTGGTGACGCGGTCCAGGGTGAGTCCTGGGTGGCGCTCCGATAGGACAGTGCTCAGCTGCCGGAGGTCCCGCGAGTACGCGCTGATGGTGTTCGGGGAGCGACCCTCGGCGGCCAGCCTTCTACCGAAGGCCTCGACCGCCTGCTCGAGCGGCTCAGGATTCGGCAGGAGCCGAAGCGCCCTCGTCGTCATGCTGATCCTCTCCTTCCTTTTTCACGCTTCGGCCCATGGGAGTGTCTTTGGGCAAGGGCAGCTTGTCGATCCGGCCGGTCTCTTTGGCCCAGACCAGGAACATGCGCAGCACCCGCATGGTTTTCTTGACGGTGGGCTCGGCGCGTTCCTTTCCGCTTGCGAGTTTCAGCAGCGCGTCGGAGCGGAAGAATTTCCCCACGTGGGGGGCGAGGATGCCCTTGAGCTTCCGGTCGGCTCCGAAGAAAGCTTCGATCTGCTCAAAATCCTTCCCGTAGGTGTAGACCGTGCGCTCCTTCTTGCCCTGGCTTTTCAGGTGTTCGAGGTAGGCCTGTCCCGCCTCGTGCAATGTGTCGTTCATGGTGTGACTCTCCTTTCGGTTGTTCAAATAGTTGATCTACAAGCGCTTGTGCGCTCTACACATGCACGCTTCGTGTCGGCTGGAAGTCAAGGCCATACACGCGGGCGCGGAGGAATCTCATGAGAAGACCAGTGGAAGCGATGACCCGGATGGTGCTGGTCCTCGCCCTGGCGGCCTTCCTGGCAGGCTGTGCGGCGAAGCGGCCGCCTCAGCGTATCCAGCACGCCATCCAAACCATGAACCGCCACATGCCGGAGTACGTGGCCGAAGCCAACCAGTCCTTGGAGGATGGGAAGCACCCGGAGCGGGAGCGTCTGAAAGGAATCGGCGAGCGTCTGGCTGAGGCGCTGGCCGCTCTCGATCGCTGGGCACAGGGTGAGGAGCCGCCGCAACAGCGGAGCGAAGCGGCGGCGCAGAAGGAGAAGCGATGAACGCGATTCTCGAAGAGAACCGCGAAGCCGTCCGCGCGGTCGGGCGCCAGCTGATGGAGATCGGGGCCGTGCTGGCGGCCGGGAAGATCGATGAGGCCGTGGCCCGGGTCTCAACCGCCCGGCGAACCTACCGCGAGTGGGAGGAGCTGGATCAAGCGCGAGCCGACATCGAAGGAGTGATCCGGGATCGGGAGCGGATGCGGGCCACGCGGCAGGAGTTGGCCCAGCTGGTGGGAGCGATCATCCGGGCGGCGCTCTTACCGAGGCTGCCCTGAATGGCTCCGCTATCCGCCAAAGAACGCAAACTGGGCCGGACTCTGGCCGACCCAGTGCTCTGGGGCCAAGCCTATCTACGCAACCGGGACGGACAAGGCCGGGTCTACTGGCCGCACCAGGTCGACGACCTCCGCTGCCCCGAGCGCAACATCATTCACCTGGACGGACGCGACGTCGGCAAGAGCGTCTGTATCAGCACCGATGCCCTGCACTTCGCCTTCACGCACCGAGGCAGCCAGGGTCTCGTCGGCGCGCCCCATCAGGGGCACTTGGACACGCTGATCGAAGAGTTCGAATTCCAGCTTGACGCCAACCCGGACCTGATGTCGAGCATTGCGCTGAGCAAGTACGGCAAGCCCAAGATCCACCGCAAACCCTATTTCCGGCTAGAGTTCACCAACGGCTCGATTCTCTATTTCCGTCCGGCGGGCGCCTACGGCGACTCCTTCCGGTCCCTTCACGTAGACCGGGTCTGGGTGGATGAAGGCGCCTGGCTCACCGAGCGGGCGTGGAAGGCCCTGCGCCAGTGTCTCAAGGCCGGCGGGACGCTGCGTATCTACTCGACCCCCAACGGACTGCGGGATACGACCTATTACCGGCTCACCAGCTCGACCCAATTTCAGGTCTTTCGCTGGCCCTCCTGGTTGAACCCGATCTGGAACGAGGAGCGCGAGGCGGAACTCGAGGAGTTCTACGGCGGCAAGGACAGCGCCGGGTGGCAGCACGAGGTGGCCGGCGAGCACGGCAAGCCCTCCTACGGGGCATTTAATGTCGAGTACCTCAACCTATGCCGCCAGGACGTCGTCGAGTACCAGAAATGCGTGATCACGGGCGAGGAGCTGCGCGGCTGCGAGACCGAGGAGGCGTCCCACGACCGGCTGGAGATGCTGCTGAACCTGATGCCGCAGACCGGCGTGTTCTGGATCGGCGGTGACCTGGGCTACACCAACGACCCGACCGAGATCGTGGTCTTCCAGGAAGTCGAGCTACCGGAGCGTCGCGTTCTGAAGCTGATCCTGCGCGTGCGCATGGAGCACGTCGCCTATCCCCACATCGCCCAGACGATCGGTTTGCTGGACCGCTACTACGCGGCCACCGGGATCGGGGTGGACAACGGCGGCAACGGCCTGGCTGTGGTGCAGGAGCTCTTGACCCTGGACAAGTACCGGGACCTACAGCTGGACGGGCGGCTGCGCGGCTACGACTTCGGGGGCATGACCACCCTGGCCGTCCGGGACGGCAAACAGGTCCGCAAGCGCACCAAGGAATTCATGACCAGCCTCATCAACGGCGCGCTGCAGCGCCGGCAGGTGGTGTTCCCGGTCGAGGACTTGGAGATCGAGGACCAGTTCACCACCCACACTTACACGCTGCACGACGGCCGGGTGGTCTACGCCAAGGGCAACGATCACATCGTCGATGCCGTGCGCTGCGCCATGCTGGTCCGGGAGCAGGCCAACCTCGATCAAGTGGGCGAGGAGACGGTCTCGCTGGTCCCGGTGATGACCGACCCCGTGTTTGTCTGAACGACGACCCGCCGCCTCCCGCGCGGCCAGTTGCCGTGGCTCGCCATGGTCGCGGCGACGCGCCCCTTCCGACGCTTTTCCCCCGCTTCCGGTAAGTAACCCTTAGGGCGAGCCGTTTTCGCCACACGGCGCGAATGTCGCGCCTGCAAGGGCAAGACACGACCGGGAGGAACCCTGTTGCATACGCGAACCGTCCCCCCCCAACGCTTCAGGAAGGGGTCTTCAGATCAACGCGACGCGCTCTTCTCGAGCGCCTGCCTGATCCAGTTATTCAGGCTGAGGCCGCTCTCTGCCGCCGAGCGGGCAACACGTTGATGCAGGTCTGGGCCGAGCCGAACGTTGAGCTTGCCGGAAAAAGGCTTTCTGGGTTCGATGCCGTCCTCGCGGCAGGAAGCGAGGTACTCGTCGATGGATCGGTGGAACTCGTGTTGAATCCCCTCGACATCGGTGGCTTCAAAAATGGCAATCGGATAGGCACCGCTGTTGAGGACCCGCCCGTGAAGACGTCCCACGGATTCGTCGAATTCGACTTCTGCGGTGTATCCCTTGTATTCCATCATGGCTTGACTCCCACGGCTCCCAGGAACGCGACGATGTCGCGCACCGTCGCTCTCCCAGTCTCAGTCTCAGGGTGGGGTCGGTGGACCACCATCCGATCCGCTCCCTTTTTGAGAAGCACTCGCGACCCCGAACGTTGAGAGACGTCAACGTCTGCTGCCTTTAGCATGGAGACGATATCGGCCCACCGGATGCCTGCCGGCGTCGGCCTCCTGAACATGTTCTCCAGGGTGCGCCGATGTTTCGCTCGCATGGCAATGCCGTAGTACCAAACTAAGTACCATTATGCGAGCGACTCGCCTACTTGTCAAACCTCCCGCAAGCCGCCCCTCCCGACACTTTTGCTCCGCCTCCGGTAAGTAACCCTTAGGGCGAGGTGTTCTCGCCACACGGCGCGAATGTCGCGCATAGAAGGGCAAGACACGACCGGGAGGACCCTGATGGAAACGCGAACCGACCCACAGCCCGATACTTCGGCCGCAGCGGCGGGCAGCAAAGCGTCGTCGCTGGCAGCCGACGCCGACGTCCTCGTCCCCCTGGCCACGGCCGCCGCTCTGGACGCATCGGCATTCCGTTCTATCAACGCCACCGAAGCCGTTCCCGCCTCCTGGGAGGAGCGGGCCCGCAAGGCCTGGGAGTACTACCTGGAAGAACCGCTGGTGAAGAACTGCGTCAACTCCTGGCGCACCTTCGCCGTGGGCGACGAGATCAAGATCGCGAGCGACGACGAGGAGGTGAAGTCCGGCGCCGTACAGCTCGCCGCCCAACTGGGGGTCTTCGCCTTTGTCAAGGACATGGTGCTGCAGCTGCTGGTCAAGGGCGACGGGGTCGGGTTCAAGCGCTACACCAAAGACGGCAAGGCGCTGGAGGAACTGGTCTCGGTCAATCCCGTCTCGGTCAAGGTCAAGTACGCCCAGGGGGAGCTGGTCGAGGCGCGCCAGTTCCCGGAGGAGCACCCTGGCGCCGGCGAGGGTCTCGATCTCCCGGTCGAGCAGGTGCTGCACCTGAAATGGGACGCCCCGTCTTTTTCGCCACGGGGCAACTCGCTCGTCCTGCCCGCGTTTCAGTCCATCGAACTGCTCAGGGACTACCGCCGGGCCGAGCAGGCCATCGCCAAGCGTTGGGCCACGCCCTTTCGCCTCATCAAGGTGGGCGGGGCCTTCGGCCAGAAGATGGTCATGCCCGACCAGAAGATGCTCGAGCAGGTCCGCGAGCGGGTCAACAAGATGGATCTCAAGAGCGGCCTGGTGGTGCCCTTCTACGTCACGGTCGAGACCCACGGCACGGACGGCCAGGTCCTGAACGTCGAGGACAAGGTCAAGGAGGTGAAGGAAGACATCGTCGTGGCGCTGGGGTTGTCACGATCCCTGGTGACTGGCGACGGTCCCAACTTCGCCACCGCCTCGGTGAGCCTCAGGAAGATGCTGGTGATGATCCGGGAGATCACCCAGGCCGCCAAGACCATCCTCGACTGGGTGTTTGACGACTGGCTGGAGCTGAACGGGTGGAGCGGCAAGACGCTCCAGTTCCTGTTCAACGATCTGGACCCCTCGGACGCCGTCGACTTCAAACGCCTGCTCATCGAGCTCTACGACCGCAAGCTGATCAGCCGCTCCAGCCTCCAGCTCAAGATGGACCTCGACCCCGATATCGAGGCCGCCAACCGGGACAGCGAAAGTCAGTCGGTCGACCTGTTCGACGCCAAGCAGGTCAAGCCGATTGTCGACATGGTGCTGGCCGGGATCATGAGCGTTGAGAGAGCCCAGGAGATGCTAGGCCTCGACCCGGAGAAAACGTCGGCGGACGGCGCCGAGGCCGCCTGGGGTGGACCCAGCGCCCGCGGCGACCTTGGCGATGCGGTCTGCGACGACTGCGTGCATTTCGACGAGGCGCGCAACCACTGCCGCGTGCATCGCAGCGAGGTCACCTTCGACACGCCAGCCTGTCGCTTCCTCGATCCCAAGACCCCGCCGCTCGACACAGGGGCTTAGGTCATGCTCGATGCACTTGCCGCCGCCACCCCGCTGACCCAGGCCGAGGCCATCCGGCAAACCACGGCCAGGAGTGTCCGTCACCGGAACCGCTATGCCGAGCAGACGGTCGCCGAACTGACCGGCATGCTTTCGGGCGCCGAGGACGAGGTGCGCGGCGCCATCCTGCGCTACAAGAGCCTCGGCTCGCTTCCCGACAACCAGCTTGCGGCGCTCGAAGGCCTCAAGAAACTCCAGGCCGACATTCGGGAATCGATGATCCGGTTGCGGCGGGAGCAGACCCTGCGCTTCCGTCAGGCGGCCCGGACCTCCTTCCGCCAGGGCATCTCGGGTGGTATCGAGGACTTCGCCACCGCCCAGCTGCCCTTCTACCGCGATCTTACTCCCGAGGGGATCGACAAGCTCGCCACCCGCGCTTTCACCCTGATCGACACCGACGCGCTCGACTTCATGAGCCAGTACAACCTGGTGCTGGCCGGTGACGTGCACCGCGAGCTGGCCGACGGCATTCGGCGCACCGTGATGAGCGGCATCGCCACCGGCAAGGGCGTCGAGGACATCGTGCGCGACCTGGGGCACGTGGTGAAGGACCCGGAATCCTTCCGGCACGCCGGCACGAAGGTGTTCCGCAAGGCGCAGACCCGCATGGAGGTGATTGCCCGCACCGAGGTGCTGCGGGCCCACAACCAGGGCCGCATCAAGTTCCACCAGCAGGTGGGCGTCCAGAAGCTCGAATGGATGACGATGGAGGACGAGCGCGTCTGTCCGGTCTGCGGTCCGCTCGACGGCAAGCGCTTCGATACGGGCCGGTTCCCGCCACAACCCGCCCACCCCAATTGCCGCTGCACCAGTGTGGTGGCCTGGCCTCTGGAGATCTGCGGCGGGGAGCTGGGCGCGAAGGCGTCGCTCGGTCCCCTGACCGCGATCGCGGCCCCGGCGAAGTCCGGCCCCGCCTGCATCCTGCCACCGCAAACCATCGAGGAGCAGGCCAAGGCCAAGTCCCAGGAGACGGCCCAGCTCAAGGCGGCGTTTGAGAGCGGTCAGATCGGAGACCTTTCCGGCCTCACGGTCAAACAGCTGCAGACCCTGTCGAAGCAAAACGGCGTCTCCATCGCCCGCACCAAGGCCGACTTCATCCAGCTGCTCGACCAGGTGGAGCCGGGCATCCCCCACGCCGACCTCTCGGGAGCGGCGCTCAAGGCCAAGCTGAAAGAACACAAGATCGGTCTGCTACGCAGCAAGCAAGAGCTGGTGGGACTGCTGGCCGAGAAGCAGGCGGCGCTCAAATACGCCCAGCAGCTGGCCGAGCAGTTGAAGAAGGTCCCGGCGCCAGGTGGGCTCGACCAACTCACCGTGGTCGAGCTCAAGGAGATGGCCAAGACCAAGGGCGTCTCGCTCAACCTCACCAAGCAGGACGTGATCGCGCTGCTCGACGAGCTGGAGCCGGGAGTGGACCACTCCGGCCTCAAGGGAAAGTTCCTCATCGAGGCCAAGAAGAAACACCACATCGGGCCGCTCAAGAACAAGCAACAGCTGATCCAGGCCATCGAGAAAGCCGCCGGCGAGGAGCTGGCCGAGCAAGCCAAACAGGATGCCGTCGAGGCCGCCAAGAAAGAAGCGCTCAACAAGGCCAAAGACGCGCTGGAGCAGGCCACTGCCAAGGTGGTCGTGCCCGAATCACCTTCGGGTTACGCGAACTTCCTCTCGGCGGTCAAGGATGCCGAAGCGGCGCTTGCCGGAGGCGCCGGTTTGCCCCAGGGGTTGCTCGAGGCCCAGGCCAAGGAAATCCTGCTCAAGAAGCAGCTCTTCCACGATCAGGTCGCGGCGCTCAAGGCCGCCCAGCTCAAGAACCTGGCCAAGGAAACGAAAGTAAAGCACTGGCAATGGACCAACAAGAACGAGCTGGTCACGATCTTTACCGAAACCGATCCGGCCACGGTGCAGGCGGCGCTTGACAGCATCGAGACCAAACACGGCGCCTGGCTGGCCAAGCACGGCGGCAAGAAAAAGGCCGCCAAGCCCAAGGTAACGGTGGCTCCCAAGCCCGCGCTCAAGGCGCCCGAACCCGACGCACCACCCGCTTTCACCAAGAAGGGCAGCGAGTTCGAAGCCGTGGACACGGCCTGGGCCGACAAGGGCAAGCCGGACAGTTTCACCTACGCCGGCAAGGCCAAGGTCGGCGGCGCCCACAGCAAGGAGTTCTGGACCGACGATGCGGGCGACCGGTGGCTGTTCAAGCCCAAGGAGCAGGCCGCTGATGCCTTCATCCCCCACGGAGAGGAAGCGGCCTACAAGATGGGCCGGCTCATTGACCCCGACGCTATTGAGGTTCGAACCATTCGGCTCAACGGTCGAGTGGGTTCCATCCAGAAATGGCGCACCGATCTCAAGCGCAAGATCGACTTCGACGGCGTGAATCCGGTCGAGCTGACGACACTCGACATCGAGCAAGTTCAGCGCGAGCACGTGATCGATTGGCTGACCGCCAACCACGACGGCCACGCCAAGCAGTTCCTGCGGGCCCGCGACGGCACGGTCTACGGCATCGACAAAGGCCAGGCCTTCAAGCACCTGGGCGAGGACCGCCTGTCCATCGACTACCACCCCAACGGCGGGTTCGGAGAGAAGGAGCCCTTCTACAACACCCTGTTCCGCGCCGTGAAGGACGGCGACGTCGAGGTTGATCCAGCCGTAACCCTACGCACGATCGGCGAGGTCGAAAAGATTCCCGACGAGGACTACCTGGCCATCCTTCGTCCCTATGCCGAAGGTCGTTTTGGTCGTAACGAAGCCCAAAGACGGGCCTTCTACGACACGGCTCTGGAACGCAAGCGGAACCTGCGCCTGGACTTCGAGGCCTACTACGCCGACATGTTGGGGAAGAAGGACTTCCGCTTCGACGACGTGGTTGAAGCCCTCGCCCAGGGAAAGCTGGGGCCGGCCGAGCAAGAACTGCTCGAGGAGGTGCGCGACCTCGGTTGGCAGGGCAAGGCCATGAGGTTCGATGAGGGCGACATCGAGGACCAAAACGCGCTGGTCTTCGCGGAGACCTTCGGGGGCCGGCAGCGCACCGTCGTCAAGATGAAGGTTCGACCCGAGGCGGAGGAGAAGCTGCTCACGGTCCTGCGCCAAGCCGGGATCGAGACGACGCCGGCCAAGGTCGGGCAGCCGATCCCGGAGGATGTGTTTGCCAACGATATCCTGGCCGCGGTAAAGACCGTCAACCACCACGCCAGCGACGCGCAATACAACCAGACGACGCTTGGCAAGCTCGCCGATCACATGGCGGCACTCAAGCGTTTGCGCCAGGCCGACGACGCGGACATCAAGGAGATGGCCGGGACCTATATCGCCTGGATCGAGAAGGTGCAAAAGGCGGCCCGTGACAAGACGCCTATCGAGGAACATTTCGAGACCTATCTCAAGAAGCGTGCGACCAGGAAGAAAAAGCGGAAAGATGTCCCCTTCACCGTCCGGCGGACGAAGGTGCTCCATACCAAACGGCAGCTCAAGGGCGGTGACCTGGTCGTGGTGGAGGAGGCTGCCGACAACAAAGCTCTATTTCAGGGAGCATCACTCAAAGCCGGCGAGCAGTACGAGATCGACTTCGGCGACGGCGTGCGCGCCGTCTACCGGCCTTCCTCCGACAGGAACCTGTTCGCGCAACGGGGCGAGCTCGAGCTGATGCTGCCGGATCGTCCCGACGCCAAGAGCCTGAACCGGGCGCTGGAGCAAATGGATTCCCTGGGACTCAAAACCGGCGCGGCTACGCCCCAGGACGCCGAGTTGCTTTATCTTCACAAACAGGCCTATCTAAGCAAGGTGGATCGGGAGCCGGAATACGAGCAACTGATCCAGGAGCTGGACCGCCGGGCCGCCGGCAAGGAGGAGCGCATCCAAACGATGCGCGGCTTCTGGGAGCGGAGGCTGGGCGTGAAAGACCTGACCCGCATGGCAGGCTACGAGCCGCTGGGCACCCACCAGTCGGCCTTCAAAATTCCCGGCAAGAGGGCCGGCTACCGGCACCAGTACCGGTTCGATCTCTCGGATCAGGACCTCGAGAAGCAGATGAAGGGCTATGGACTCCATCACTCGGTGACCGGCGATCAAGACCTGACATCGCTCATCGACACGGTGCTCGAAAATAACGGCACCATGGTGAGCACGGTGGAGAAGATGCGAATCGGTATCCCCGTGCGGGGGATGTCGCCGGCGGAGGACATGGGTACCGGCGGCGCGTCCTACGTGTTTATGCGCATTCGCAGACTCCCGACCGCTGGAAGATCGAAGCAGCCCGGGCTCTATTTCAAGAAGCGGCTCCTGCGGCGCCAGGACGCTATTAGCTACAACCACGACGCCTACGGGAAGGTGCGCGATAACTACGTCTCCGAAAAACGCGGGAGCACCCCGGCCCAGTGGAAGCAGTTCGCCCGAAATGACAGCAACGAGACGATCCTCAAGCATTCCATCACGCTGCTGGACAACATCGAGCTAATTGTCGTCAATACTGACGAGCAACGCCGCCGGCTGCTGGAGGTGTTCCGCAAGCACCACATCTTGAAGCTCCCCGACGGCCGCAAGGTCGAAGACATCGTACTGGTGAGGTGACCCGATGAACGAACTCGTCAACCAGGAAAAAACCCGATTGCAAGCGCTCTTCGATCCGTTCAATGAGCGCGGATCGTGGATGAGCCTGGCCGAGGGCCGGGAGCAGCCGCTGCGCCTGGGCATCATGGAAGACTACCTGGTGACGCGCGTGGCGCCGCAGTTCGACACGGGAGGAAACGTCACGCAGGTGGACTTCTGGTTGTTCCACAAGGCGCTCGGCTATCACGAGGGCTTCCAGCACGCACACACCATCAAGGTGATGCGCTGGTCCCAGGAGGACACCTACCTGCTGGACCTGGTGGACGACCTCGGGCGGCGCTTTCACATCGAGCTGATCTTCCCCGAGCTGGAGCGGGACCTGGGCGCCGACTGGAAACGCTGGAACGAGTACAAGGCGGAGAACCGGGAGATGTTCGAGCGGATCGACGCCCAACTGCTTGCCGAGCACATCGAGATCGCGGAGAACTGGGAATGAAGCTGCGCTACATGGTCGAGTACGCGCTGCGCGACCGCATCCGTGAGCCGCGCTACGACCCCATAGGCGTCTGGGTCCAGGGACCGGGCCCCGGCCTCGATTTGGTGATTGAATTCGTGCCCGGCCACGCCGAGGCCGAGGAGGATGCTGAATGGGTGATCAACCGGCTGGTGGAAAACGACGTCCGGTCGCTGCCCGAGGATTTTCTGGACTACCACCAGGCGACTCTCTCGCCCTATCGCGGCATGCGCGGGGTCGTGGTCGAGACGGACGAGTACGCGATGGCAGAGGCCTGCGCTCAATCCGTGTTGGAGCAAATCACCGCTGGCCACTTCGCCTGAGGTGGTGCCGGTGGGTTCTCAGCGATGCCCGGACGCGTGTGAATCGTCGTTTCGTACTTGCCTAACCAGAGAGATTTGGCTAATCTTTGAGAAGATCGAAGGGGTCACGATGGACTGGACAGAGGAGCTACAGAGATTACGTGAATCGACTCCTGCCGTGGACGTCATCATGAAGGTCTACGAGGAGGCTGATAAAGTGCATAAGGAAGCGCTGATCGCGATGGGCCAGCGGCCAGCCGGAACGCCTTCGCCGGTCGCATCGACTGAAGTTGTCGTTGCTCTGGACTCCGATCTCAGTTCCGGAGGACGTATAGACGAGTGGAACCAGTAGCGGTGTCCCCGCCGCCGACCACTGACGACCCCCAAAGCGGAAAATTTCCCGACCCACTCCCCAGATCCTACGGGGAGCTACAAGATTTCCTATCCAAGGCCGGCAGTGTCAACCTGTTAGCGGTACGCTTAGTGGCTCTTCGTCGAATCGAGCAGGAGACAAAGCGCCCCCTCCTTTGTTATGCGACTCAAATTTGGAACATACCACCAGGAACGCCTGCGTTTATTGATGATGGAGACCTGATTGGATTCGGCGATCTTATCGATTCCGTAAAGGGCAACAAGGCCGACATTTTCTTAACCTCAAACGGCGGGTCGGCAGAAGCAACGGAGCGCGTTGTACGGCGTCTGCGGGACCGATTTGAAAGTCTCCGCTTCATTGTTCCTTCCAACGCGTTCAGCGCAGCGACGTTGATGTGTTTCTCTGGGGATCAGATTCTGATGCTCCCCGAAGGTACATTGGGACCGATCGATCCCCAACTAAATGGTGTTCCTGCTCGGGCAATACTACGAGCCTTCGAGACGCTGGAGGAGCGTTTAGCCAAGGAAGGGCCCAAGGCTCTGACTGCTTATGTTCCCCTGCTACAGAAATATGATCTGCATCTTCTCGAACAGTGCCGGAGCGCGCAGCAGTTGTCAGAGGAGCTGGCACGGACATGGCTCTCTCAATACGCCATGCGAAAGTCGGATGAAGATAAGATCAACAACGCCGTTGATTTCTTCGGGAACTGGGATTTGCACAAGAGCCATGGTCGGAGTATAGGTGTGGCAACGTCTCAGGAATTTGGTATACCGGCCCAAATCTTAGAAGGCCGCCTTGCAGACTTGGTGCGGAGCCTCTATCACCAGTACACGTTATTCTTTGATAAGACTCCCTTCTATAAAGTGTTTGAGAATTCGGCAGGAATTGCTTGGGGTCGCCAACAAGTCCAACAAGTACTGAACATGCCCTTGCCTAATCCAGGTGGCTTGCCCCCATCTCCTGAACCGGGTGAGCCTGGCAAATCTTCGGACCGATATAGATTGGCCGGGGTTACCCCCCTCTCCCGAAATGGTTCGAAGCTTTTTGAGGCTGCCCGTTTCAACCCGTCCGAGACAGTAAGCCAGTCCTCACCACTACAACCTCCATGACGAGTCGCATTCCCCTTCGACCTTCGAGCCTCACCATGCGAGCCGGCAATGCCGGCCGCATCGTCTGAATTTTCCTCCGACACTTTTCGCCAGTCTCCGGTAAGTATCAAGTGACGGGACTTTAGCGCCGTCCGACGGGCGCGCCCGCCCGTGGATAGGACATAGGTCCATACCGGCACGCGTGCCGGTGAGTCGCGATGACAACCGGAGAATGGAATGGAGCTGTTTGCCACCGACCGTGACCGGCTGGCCTTCCTGCTGGAGACCGATGCCGCGCTGGATCTGGACTTCGAGGCGCTCGAAGCGAGAGGCCGTGAAGCGGCCGCTGAGGAGCCGGCCAAGCGGCCGAGCTACATCACCAACTACATCGGCTCCAAGCAGAAGCTGGTCGACTGGATTTGGAAGCACACGCCTGACGGGGTGTCCTCGGTCCTCGACGCCTTCTCCGGCTCGGCGGTGGTGGCCTACATGTACAAGAGCAAGGGCCTGGCGGTCACGGCCAACGACCGGCTGCGATATTGCCACCACGCGGCCCGCGCCATCATCGAGAACCGAAGCATCCGAGTGAGTGAAGAGGACCTCGAGGCGCTCGTCGCCGACAACCCCAAGGCGGGTAGCTTCGTCCGGGACCACTTCAAAGGAATCTTCTTCGCCCGGGGCGTGCACGGTCTGATCGATACCGTTCGTGCCAACATCGACCGGCTCTCAGGCTTCAAGAAGGACATCGCGCTCTTCGCCCTGGGCAGGACCTGTGTGTCGGGCAAGGGCGGCTTCGGGCATTTTTCCTCGACCACGCCCTACGGCAAGCGAGAGGACACCCCGGCCGAGTTCAAGGAGCGATTCGCCCAGAACGTCCGGCGCATCAACGCCCTGGTCTTCGACAACGGCGCGCCGTGTCGGGCCAGGCGCAAGGACGTCAGCGATTTCCTCCCGGACGCCAAGGCCGACCTGGTCTATTTCGATCCGCCCTACGCCACCGAGTTTTCGACCACCAACTACGAGAAGGCCTACCACTTCGTGGAAGGCCTGATGACCTACTGGCGCGGCCTGAAGCTGGTCGAGGGGTCCAAGACCCGCCATTACGAGACCGACCACAAGACCATCACCGCCGCCACCGCCAAGGGTTTCTTCGAGAGCTTCCTCGGCCATGCCAAGCACATCCCCAACTGGCTGATTTCCTACCGGGATCACGCTTATCCCAACGAGCGGGAAATGCGGGCGCTGATCGCGGCGCACGGATTCGCCCCGGCGATGCGTTCCCACGATCACCACTACTCCATCACCTCGCGTCACGGCGAGGCGTCCCAGGCCACCGAAAGGCTCTTCATCTGCAGCTCCGGCAAGGGGAAATCCGCCACGGCCGATGCCGACCAAGACGCACTGCACTCGGAGGCGGTCTGGGAAGAGACGGCCAATGAGATTCGCTACCGCGTGCGCGACCCGAAAGAATTCGAGCCCGACAGCTTCCGGCGCAAGGCGCTCGAGGGCATCGAAGGGGTCTCCATTCTCATCGGGCGCTTGACGCAGAAGCACGTCCCCGAAGGGGCCGACCCGCGAGCCCTGGTGCTCCAGGCCTACCGCTTTGCCCGCAAGACGACCGACAACCCGGACGGCTGGACGCTCGAAAAAGCCAAGGAGTGGATCGAGAAACACGAGTCGGAGCCGGTGGTCGAAGCCGCCCTGCGGGTGGAAGAGAACCTTCACGCCTTGGCCGAGGCGCCGCTCGGCGAAGCCCTCGACCTGCTGTCGTGTCAGGCCGGCAAAGCGGACAAGGTCCGCGTCACCGGGTTCATGGGCAGCAAATACCTGATGCTCGACTGGATCGAACGCCAGGTTCCAAAAGACGCAAAGAGCTTCCTGGATGCCTTCTCGGGCGGCGCGAACGTGGCCTATCACTTCAAGCGCAAAGGCATGAAGGTCATCGCCAACGACCTGCTGCGGTTTCCCTACCACTTGGCCCGCGCCGTGATCGAAAACTCGAGCGAGACCCTGAGCGACGAGGACATCGAGATGCTGCTCGCATCCAACCCGCAGGCCGGTACCTTCATCGTCGATCACTTTCACGGCTACTACTACACCAAGCCGGTGCTGGAGTGGCTCGACCGGGTCTGGTCGAACATCCAGCGTCTGCCCGGTTACAAGAAAGACTTGGCGTTGGCCGCGCTCGGCACGACCGTCAAGGCCAAGAGCGCCTTCGGGCAGTTCTCCCGTTCCAAGAAGGCCCGGGCCGATCTGGAATCGGAGGCGAGCCTGGAGCAGTCGCAGCTCTCCAACCCGCCGCTGGGGAAGTTCATCGAGTCCTTCCGCCGCACCGCACGCCAGCTCAATCGTTTGGTGTTTGACAACGGCAAGCCCTGCCAGGCGCTTCATCTCGACGGAGCCGAGGCGGTCCGGCGTTTCGGCGCGGACGTCCTCTATCTCGACCCGCCCTACGTGACCGAGTTCGGCACGAACGACTACGAGGACGCGCTGCACTTCGTCGAAGGCCTGATGACGCGTTGGGCCGACAAAACGCTGCGGTCCAACCCGCGCCGCAACTTCCCCTCGCGCACCCGGTTTACCAAGGAATCGATCCAGAAGCTGATCCAGACGCTGGCCGCCGACGCCCGCGACCGCTACCCGACCGTGCTGCTGTCCTACCGGGACCGGGCGTTCCCGCGCGAGGAAGAGATCCGGGACATCTTCGGCACACACTACGGCCGCGTTCGTGTGGCCGGCCTGGAGGTGGATTACAACATCGCCAAGGATATTGGCCGGGAGGGCAAGCACGCCCGTGAGCTGCTATTCGTCTCGTCCCGGCCTCGGTCTGCCCCTCGATCCGCCGCAGGGAGCGCCACGGCGTCGTGCCACACTTCGATCCCGGTGGAGCTGGTCCCGTCCTCGACCGCGGGCTTGAGCGCCACGGCGCTCGATCGGGCCCGGAATGGAGGTGACCCGCAGTTCAGCTTTGTGCTCTGCCGCAGCGGCACCAACAAGAACGGCGATCACTTCACGCCCGAGGAACTGGCGGCCCGCTACCAGACGGCGATCCACAAGAAGATCGATCTGAAGCACTCGCAGGATTTTACCGACATCGTGGGCAGCATCGTGGCGGCGGACTTCGTCGAGGAGACCGGCGGTGGGCGCATCGAGTGCACGGGCGAGCTCTATGTCGGGGACAGCCCGCACGCGCAGCTGGCCTACAAGCTGATCCGCAAGGGGATCATCACCCAGGTTTCGATGGAGTGCGATTACGAGGAGGGCGAGTGCTCGATCTGCCACAAACAGGTGGCCTCGAAAGACGACTACTGCCTGCACTTGCGCAAACACAAAGGCGGCACGTTCCAGGGCCAACCCGTGTTCGAAATTCTGCACGGGGTGACCTTTTCTGGCCTGGGACTTTTGGATCGCAAAGGGGCGGATGAGGACGCCCGCATCATTCAGGTTGCCTCCGAGCGAGGCGAGGAGATTTCAAACCAAGGAGGTTTAACGATGGACGACAAACAGAAAGCCAAAGACGAGGCGGCCGAAGCCGCTAAGAAGAACGACCCGGGCGGGGGCGGGGGTGGCAACGCACCCGAAGACAAGGCGCGCGTCCAGGAGCTCGAAACCGAGAACAAGGAGCTCAAGCAACAGGTGCTCGCACTGCAGAAAAAGCTTGAGGAGATCGAGGCCGAACAACAGGCCGCGGCCCACCGCGCCAGGGCTCAGAAGCTTCTGGCCAAGGTCGAAAAACACGGCGTCGGCTTCGCCGGAGACGAAGAACGTGAGAAGGAGCTGACCCGTCTGGCGGGGCTGTCTGAGGAGGCCTTCACCGCCACGGAAGCTGCCTTCGACCGGATGATTCAGGTGGAAGCCGACAAAGCCAAGAAGGGCGAGACCAAGCCCGAGGAGAAGTCCGGGAACAAGGCCAAGGCGGACGAGACGTCCCAGGACAAGGCGCTCAGAAGCGACGCCGGCGTCCGTCCCCAGGACGTGGACGACAAAAAGGCGAGCCTCGAGGACCGGCTCACCCACGGCCTGATGGCCGCCTATCGGCACCGGGTCGGGATCGCCCCGGAGCAGCCAACTACCCAAACGTAAGGAGGAACGAGACATGTTCATCACTACCAACCATCGGGGCCTCGCCTACGGCGACGGCCATCTGCAGGGGGACGGGAAGCTCGGCCGGTTCGTCAAGCTCGTCGGCGACGACCTGTTCGCCGTCAACACCGAACCGGGCGACCGCTCCTTCGGCGTACTGATCAAAAACTACAAGGACGGAGAAATGCCCGGCATCTACTGCTGTGGCGGCGTCTATGAGACGGATGTCTTCGAGGGCACGATCAACGCGGGCGACGAGCTCGAGATCGACACCTCGGGCGTGCTCATCGTCGCGGGCGCCGAGTCAGGCGCCCACGTCGTCGCACAGGCCATCTCCGTCTCGGGCGGAATCCTGAAATTCCGCCTGCTTATCTGAAATCGAGGAGGCTGAAATGGAGAACAAAACAGTGAACGTCGACAGCCAACAGTACATGGAGACCATGGCGCGGTTGATGTCCGAAGCCCTGGAGTCGCCGGACGGCATGCGGGCGCTGGCCGCCGCCATCGCCCGGCCCATCGAACAGGAGATCAAACGCAAGGAGATCTCTTCGCTTCTGCTGACCCGCCACACCCTGCCCAAGGGCGAGCGGCCGCTCTACCAGAAAAAGCCCAAGGTCAAGGCCTACTGGATCTCGAACGAAGGCGATGCCCAGGTGCAGGATCTGGGACAAGAAGAAGTGGAGTTCCCCACCCACCGGGTTCATTCGGCGCCCATGGTCGATGTCTCGGTGCTCAAGAACGGCAACATCGGGTCGCTGATGGACATCCAGACCTCGGCGGCCGATGAGATCCGCAAGACGATCGACAAGCGGACCATTACGGTGCTTTCGGCCGCGGTCCCGGCTGCCAACACGGTGGAGGTCACCGGCGCCACCCTGACCGAGGAGGCGCTCAATGAGGCGATCTCCATGATCGAGGACCTGGAGCTCTCGGTGAAGACCATCGTCATGCGGGGCCGGCGCTTCAACGATCTGCGCGGCTGGAACCTCGATCCCCAGACCAAGGCCGACCTTCGCGCCAAGGGCGTCATCAAGAACTACGGCACGGGAAGCATTCTGCTGACCGCCGCCCAGGCGCTGGATGAAATCCTGCTGGTCCCGGACCAGGAGGTGGGCAAGATGCCCGAGCGCGAGCGGCTCAAGACCGAGGCCATCGAGCAGAAGACTCGGTTTAAGACCGGCTGGCTGGTGTGGTCCGAACTGGGTCACGGCGTCACGCGGCCCGACATCCTGGCCAAGATTCGGATTCTCGGTTGACGGAGGTGATTCATGGCGATTCAAGTGAAGCATGTCCGTCCGGGCATCCTGGTCGTGGCCGACGCGGGTCTCCGGTTCGGACCGGGTCAAGTCCTGGAAGTCAAGACTTTGACGCCGCAGCTGGAGCGCGCGATCTCGGCCGGAGTGCTGGTCCAGGGTAAAGGGAAACAACGGACTCGACCCGGCTCCCCGCCCGAGGGTTCCCAACCCGAGTCGGCATCGACCGCCGAGGTCGACGATTCCGCTGGAGGGGAAGAGACCGAGGAACCGGAGATCGATCTCTCCAAGCTCCGGGTGCGTGAGGCCATCTCGAAGGTCGAAGCGGAGGACGACCCCGTCCGGCTCAAGGCCCATCTTTCGGGCGAGCAGCGCCGCACGGTGATCGCCGCGCTGGAAAAACGGTTGACGGAGGTGGACGCTGACAACCGCTGATCTCCTATCCTCGCTGCGCCTGGATCTCTCCGACGCGGACGGCGCGCTCTTTACCGACGAAGCACTCACGCGCTGCCTCGAGAAAGGCGTCTACCGTCTGGGTCGGGACCTGGACACGCCCCTGTCCGTCGTCGACGGCGAAATCGATCCGAAACCGGAAGGCGACACCCGCGAGCTGCTCCTGCTTTTGGCGCAAATCCATGCCTGTCAATTCATGCGGGCCAAGACCGCCAACGCCTTCTCCTTCTCGAGCGGTGACAAGCGGGTCGACAAGACCAAGCAACCCGAGCACTGGGCCAAGCTCGAGGGAGACCTCAAGGCCCTCTACAAGCAGCACCTGAGCAGAGTGCGGCCGGGGGCCGCCTCGAGTCCGGAGGACACCATTGTTTCCCCGAACCTCAAGCCGGTCATCTACGAGCAGGGAGGCGACCTGTGAATCTGTTGACCCAGGGCGAGAAAGCGCTGGCTGCCGGCGATGTCCGGGACTTGATCTTGGCGTCAGATCAGGAGGCCGACCTGCTGCGCATTGAGCCCGGCGAGCGGCTCTACGGTTCCGACGACGCGAGCTACGCGGAAGTCGGATCGTTTGCGCTGGAGTTCGTCGAGATTCCGCCCGAGGACCTCAGTCACAAAATCGATGCCGTGGCCTGCGTCCTGCCGGAGGTGGATGTGCGTCCCGAGGACCGTGTGCAGGAGGGCGCCACCATCCAGCATCCCAACGGAGCCACCATAGGCGAGGTAGACGAACGCCTCGCGCAAGCGAATGTAGGTGATATCGGATTGCCACAACTGATCGACGCCGTCCACATTCAGGTGCGCCGCTAGATTCGGATAAACAGGTAAGAAGTGGTTCGAATCCGTTGTTAGCACGAAGCGCCGCTTGAGTACCGCCAGCAAGTTGTCCTTACGCATCATCCGCAGGACCTTTTTGTGATTGACGAGGAAGCCTTGGCGGCGCAGCTCGGCCGTCACGCGGCGGTAGCCGTAACGACGATTCTCGAGCGAAATCCGCTGCATGCGGTCACGCAATTCCATGTCGCACTCGGCGGGCGACGACACGGCGAGCCGGCGATAGAACCCGGCGCGATTCACGCGTCCGAGCTCGCAGGCGTGTTCGACGCTGAGCGAGCCTTTGGCGCTGATCTGCTCGACGATGGAGTAGATCCGCTCGCGCCACCGGCGTCGTTGGTCGGGGCTGCGAGGTTCAAGGCGCGAAAGGCTTGTCCGAAAAAATCGAGCTCTGCGGCTTGTTTGCCGAGCAGTCGTTCGAGCTCTGCGATGCGTTCGTCGCGCGGATCGCGAGGGATCTTGGGCGGTACAGCAGGCTGCGCTTGACGTCCAACTCGCGGCTTAGCGCTGTGCCGCTCTGGCCGGCTAGGAGCCGCCTGGCGGCGGCTTCCTTGAACTCCACCGTGAACTCCCGCGGCTTGCGCGGCTTGAGACTTTCCATCCTGGACTCTTTTCCATTCGCTGAAATTCGTCCCGAATTTCAATGTCTCATTTTTAGGGTTCACTCCAGTCCGCCGAAAATGCCTGTCCCTCAATCTGGATGAGGAACGTCGGTTGAAAGGTGTCTAAGTCCATGCGCCCGGTTCTCCGCTGGAGACCACCTGACGTGATGGTCCTCAATGGATACTTACCGGCGCGGGGGGAAAAGTGTCGGGTCCAGGGCCAAGAAAGGTTTCAGACTGGCTAAAGAAGGGCAGGTAGAGCCGTTGACGTGCGTACCGGAATACGGTACACTTCCTTATGATCCGGACGCTCCGACATCGGGGTCTCAAGCGGCTGTATGAGCGCGGAGATCCGAGCAGAGTGCGTGCTGATCAGGCGGAACGGATCGCACTTGCTTTGGCGGACCTTGACGATGCCGGCAAGCCCTCGGACCTTGATCTGCCAGGGTATCGGCTTCACCGGCTGAAGGGCAAGCTGAAAGGATTCTGGAGCATTTCGATTTCCGCCAACTGGCGGATCATCTTCCGATTTGAAGAGGGTGATGCGTACGATGTCGACTTGATTGACTATCACTAGCAAGAGGTAGGAACCATGGCGATGAAGAATCCACCGCATCCAGGACGCAGCATCAAGGAGAACTGCTTGGACCCGCTCGGTCTGAATGTCACCGAAGCGGCAAACGTATTGGGCGTGGCCCGTCACACGCTTTCGCGCGTACTCAACGGCCATGCGGCCATTTCACCGGAGATGGCCATCCGGCTGGAGAAGGCAGGATGGTCCAACGCCGAGTTCTGGCTGCGCCGGCAGACCACCTACAATCTTGTGCAAGCGCGCAAGGATGAAGACCAGATCAAGGTCGATCGCTACCAACCGCAGGCGGTGTGAAGAAATGAAGATCGAGAGTGGCAGCGGCAACGTGTTCGCGGACCTGGGGCTCCCTGGCGCCGATCAAAGTGAGATACCGAAGTCGGCTGTTGAGCGCGCGACGATGATGGAAGAGATACTGGTCGCTTCGGCCACGGGGGGTTCGAACGACGATGACACCTACCGGTTTCTGCGCCGCGAGTTCATGGCCGACCCAGTTTTGAAGGACTTGCTGCCCGGATTCGTCTGCACCTACCGAAACCTCTCAACGTTCTGGCCTTTCATCAAGAACGAGGCGAGCACCTACGTGGAGCGAAGACAGATCATTGGTGAGGCTTTCACGCCGTTGATGGATCACCTTGAGGACACAAACACCACGCCCGGTGACATGATTGCTTCCGACACTTTGGAGTCGTTCGACCCCGAGGGCGTTCGCGAGGTTTGGTCTAAGGCTCTTACGCGACGGTCGACCGATCCGGCGGGCGCGATCACCGTTGCCCGCACGCTGCTCGAAACCGTAGCCAAGCGCATCCTCGATGAGATGGGCGAAAAATATTCCCGCACAGACGATCTACCAAAGCTCTATACATGTGCGGCTGAGGCACTCAATCTAGCTCCAAACCAACACACGGAAGAACCGATCAAGATGATCCTCGGTAGTGCAATGAACCTTGTGAACGGTATAGGCACATTGCGGAACCGTCTCTCTGACTCACACGGCAGGGGAGGTAGATTGCCTGTCAGGCCGTCCCCTCGACATGCGAACCTCGCAGTCAATACCGCTGGGGCAATCGCCACCTTTTTGGTCGAAACATACTTGGACCGTCAGTAGCCGATCAGATTCAGAATTGCAGGTGGGCGTGCTTCATTCCGGTAGCCGGCCTACTGGGCGAGCACAGTCCGAAATGTTATTTCGCTCTTCGCACACATAATGCATGGACTGGGAATCCGGGCCGTCACGATGATGTGGCGTGTCTCACTCGATAAGACGCATGTTCACGTGCTCGACCGATGGAATGCGCAGGACCGCTCCGACCTCGAGCTCCAGCGGAAAGAAGATATCGTAGCAACGTCGGGAAATAATTTCCGAGGGAGAGAAATGAATGAATGGAGTACAAGTCAATCGGGCTGTCTATTCTCGAACCTCAGTTTGTGCTTCTCCATTACCTCGTCGAAGTACTCAGGATCTTCGTCCCTCAGCTCTGTCATAGCCATGTTGAATCGGTTCACAGCATCCGCCCGGATAGCGGTGAATGACGCCACTTCCTCTAGCAGACTATCTTTTGCGCTGTGCAGGGAGTAGTCTGCTAGGGCTTCCATCTCTCCGGCGACTATAAGCCAAGTTCCTTGAGACCTTGCTGAGACCGCAAAGATCGTGATAATGAATAGTGCTAAAATCAATATTTTCCGCATAGATTCTGTCTCCTTTGTGAGTTAGTAGATCTTCCAAACTCATAAAGTCTACAATCACGTGTAATAGTACAAGAAATGGGGTTGGAATTACAGGTGTTGCAGACATAACAGGGGGCATCACCGATGGGAACCAACCCGCCGCGTTGACGCTGCATGCTTTATTCTCCCATGCTCCCCAGACAAGACAGGGACACTACCGGCGTCTATTCCTGAGACGGCATCTCTGGGGCCGGCACCACCGGCAGCGTGGTGAAGATACGGTTGCCGGGGTCCATTTCCAGGGCCACGGCGGTGAACCGCCCCTCCCCAACGGCATCGCAGCGCACCGCCCCCACGAAGTTGGACGTATCGACGGCGGGGAACGCCTCGTCGATGAGCCAGGACGTTTGCCCGTTGGCCTCCAGAGGAATAGGCACGGCGTCGAGCAGCACGCCCTCTCGCAGCAATTCGCAGCGGGCCAAACCCGGACTCGATTCCAGGTTGTGCAGCGCGATCCCCGTCGTGATTCCTCCCTCCTGGCGGCGCACCGGAAACAGGGCGTCGCTGAGGGGTGGGCTGGACCCCGCCACGCCTACCCCGACCTCGGGGAGGTTATAGCGCAGCATCCCGCCGAGGGGACCGCTAGAGACCACCTTCACCGATCCCGACACCAGTTCCCCTCGCCCGTGGGTTGCAATCGTGAGCACTCCCAGCGGTTCCATCTCCTCCCGGACCGTCAAGCTCCCATCCTCCCGGACCTCCAGATCGCCCGTGAGATCCACCACCGATGCGGGGTCAATCGGATCGCCTCCCTGATCGTAAAAGTAGAGCGCGGGACGGCTCGGAGGGATGGCCGGATGAAAGGGACTGCGGGGCGGCCCGCTCGGCTGGGTGGACTCATTCACGAACACGAAGTCGGAGGTGACGCCGCTCCCATTGGCGAAATGCGCAAAATCCAGTACCGTTTCCCGGCCTCCGCCTCCTGTGCGGTCCGCCGTCACCACTGGCAGCGCGGTGAAGATGCGCTGGTCGGCATCCATCGCCACGGCGATTGCGGTGAACCGGCTCCTGCCGGATACGTCGCAGTGCACCGACCCCAGGAAGTCCGACGTGTCGGCGGCGGGGAACGCCTCGTCGATGAACCAGGACGTTTGCCCGTTGGCTTCCAGAGCAATCTCCGTCTCTTGGAGCACAGCGCCCTCTTGCATCAATCGGCAGCTCACTACGATGGCTTCCTCTCCCAGGTTGTGCAGCGCCGCCGCCGTGCGGATTCCTCCCTCCTGCCAGTGAGCCGGAAAGAGGGCGTCCCGGACGGCTGGGCTGGCTCCCACCCCGGCCACCCCGACACCGGGGACGCTATAGCGCACGAAACCGCCGATAGGACCATTAGAGACCACCCTGAACGATCCGCTCACCAGATCTCCTTGGCCGTGGGTTGCAATCGTGCGCTCTTCCAGCGGTTCCATCTCCGTCCAGACCCTCAGGCTGCCGTCCTCTCGAATCTCCAGATCATTTCCCATCACATCCACGACCAATTCGGGGTCAACGAGATCGCCTCCCTGATCGTAAAAGTAAAGGGCGGGATGCATCGGATGGGAGGACACATTCACGAACACCATCTCGGAGGTGATGCCGGTCCCATTGGCGAAATGCGTAAAATCCAGAACCGTCAGCGTCGTCGCCTCGGCCCGGTTGGAAGCCCTTCCCGCGCCGATCCGGCTCACCGCCCGCACCTCGAAGACGTAGGCCGTGCCGTTGACGAGGCCGGTGACCGTATAGGTGGTCTGGGTGGAGCCGATGGAGATCCAGTCCCCTCTCACGCCGATCCGGTACTCGTAATCCGTGATCGCAGAGCCGCCGGACGCCGGTGCCTTCCAGGACAGCACCACCGCCTCATCTTTGCCGTCCGCCTTCAGACTCCTGGGCGCACCCGGCACCGGCGCACGTTTGACCGGGGACGGCCTACAGGTCGCCCCCTTGTAGGTAATGCTCGCCAACCAGGCCTGAAAGGCGCTATCACTTGGCGCGCACAAATTGGTGCCCGATACGTCCAGGAAGTTCAGGTTTGAATCCCTCAGGTCCCTTTGGAGCTGCCCTTGCAACCCCCTGTTTCCAGAGATACTCAACCGCTCGAGTTTGACCAAGCCGAGCCACCCATTCGGGGCTACTGGCCCGCTCAACCCATTGTTGTCGAGATTCAATTCCGTGACTTCACCGTCAGCGTTGGTGGTGACCCCGAACCACGTCGAGATCGACTGGCTGCTCACCCAGTTCGTATTGTCCGTCCACCTCGCGCCGTAGGCATGGGAGTAGATCGACGCTAGCGCCCCCCGGTTCACCGCCGGGATCAACGCGGCCGGAATCGGCCCGATGCTTGGATTTCGCCAGAGCGTCAAATCCGTCAGGCTGGTCAACTGCCCCAACTCGGAAGGGATCGGCCCCGTCAATTGGTTCTCGTGGAGACGCAGGAGGGTGAGGTTGGTCAGATCCCCCAACTCGGAAGGGATCGGCCCCGTCAATTGGTTCCCGTAGAGATACAGGCGATCGAGGCTGGTCAACTGCCCCAACTCGGGAGGGATCGTCCCCGTCAAATTATTGTGCTGGAGACTCAGGCGGGTGAGGTTGGTCAGATCCCCCAACTCGGGAGGGATCGTCCCCGTCAATTGGTTATTGTTGAGATACAGTTGGGTGAGGCTGGTCAAATCCCCCAACTCGGAAGGGAGCGACCCCGTCAATTGGTTCTCGTGGAGCCACAGATTGGTGAGGCTGGTCAGATTCCCCAACCACTCGGAAGGGAGCGACCCCGTCAATTGGTTCTCGTAGAGACTCAGGCGGGTGAGGTTGGTCAGATCCCCCAACGTGGGAGGGATCGGCCCCGTCAATTGGTTCCTGTGGAGACTCAGATTGGTGAGGTTGGTCAGATCCCCCAACTCGGAAGGGATCGTCCCCGTCAATTGGTTCCCGTAGAGATACAGGCGATCGAGGCTGGTCAACTGCCCCAACTCGGGAGGGATCGTCCCCGTCAAATTATTGTGCTGGAGATACAGTTGGGTGAGGCTGGTCAGATTCCCCAACGTGGAAGGGATCGGCTCCGTCAATTGGTTATTGTTGAGCCACAGATTGATGAGGCTGGTCAAATTCCCCAACGTGGAAGGGATCGTCCCCGTCAATTGGTTCCCGTAGAGACGCAGGAGGGTGAGGTTGGTCAGATCCCCCAACTCGGAAGGGATCGGCCCCGTCAATTGGTTCTCGTGGAGACTCAGGCGGGTGAGGTTGGTCAGACCCCCCAACTCGGAAGGGATCGGCCCCGTCAATTGGTTCCCGTAGAGATACAGGCGATCGAGGCTGGTCAACTGCCCCAACTCGGGAGGGATCGTCCCCGTCAAATTATTGTGCTGGAGATACAGTTGGGTGAGGCTGGTCAGATTCTTCAACGTGGAAGGGATCGGCTCCGTCAATTGGTTATTGTTGAGCCACAGATTGATGAGGCTGGTCAAATTCCCCAACGTGGAAGGGATCGGCCCCGTCAATTGGTTCCCGTAGAGACGCAGGAGGGTGAGGTTGGTCAGATCCCCCAACTCGGAAGGGATCGGCCCCGTCAATTGGTTCTCGTAGAGACTCAGGCGGGTGAGGTTGGTCAGATCCCCCAACGCGGAAGGGATCGTCCCCGTCAATTGGTTCCCGGAGAGACTCACTCTTGTGACTCGACCGCCGCTGTCGGTGGTGACCCCGAACCACGACGAGAGCTGCTGGTTGGTCCCCCAGTTCGTTTTGTTCGTCCAGTTCGCGCCATCTGTCGCGTTGTAAAGCTCCACCAAGGCCGCCGTATCGTCCGCCACCGAGCCCTGCGCGTGAGCGTTACCGCCGGCCAGAAAGAGGAAGGCCGCGAAGACGAAGACAGCGCGAGGGGTCATGCGGAAAGCCGAGAGTGTCATTCTGCTCTCTGCTACTCTGATCTCTGCTCTTAGGATTTTGTGCACCGATTCGCCCTCCCATTGTCCAGCCCCTAATTCGAGCACCGGCAACCCTAGCTGGCCGCCGCCCGTCCACTGATCGCTTCGCGCAATCCTTCCAGCAAGCCTTCGAGTTTGGCTTGGCTATGCTCCAGCCGCCCCACGTGATCGCCTAGTTGCTTGATGTCGTCTCGCAACTGACTGGTGTCCTCTCGCAGCCGTGACTCCAACTTCCCCATGTCGTCTCGCAGCCGCTCTTCCAGCCCACTGATTCGCTCATCCAGTCGAGATTCCAGTCGCGCCATGTCTTGCCGTATGTCCTGCCGCAACCCGCGATTGCTGGTCAGAATCAGACCGGCCAAGGTCGCCCCTATTGCCAGCACCGCAACCAAGACGCTGATTAGCTCAATGCTCATGCTTCCTCACAATCCGTTCTGTCCATTCTCTCCGGTTCCCGAAGGGCAGCTTGTACTCGCCGGTCCGACTCAAGATCAACTTGTACGGCCCATTGACGCGCTTGTACTGATGTTGGTCTCCGGGGTTGCTGCGGGGCAAGCTGCACAACGTCATCAGCCGCGCCATGAATCCCGTCTCCGGGTCCGCTTCGGCAGCGCCGACCAACTGGTTCACCTGATCGAAGCGGGTGAAGTGGTGTTGCGCCTGGGGCGTGGTCTCGCGGATCGCCTTCATCGGCCCGTTCAGGCTGCCGAAGACCTCACCGATGGGAACTAAAACAAACTTCTCTAAATTCTTGCTGAATCTCAGGACCATAGGAATCATCCAACCATCATTATAGCGTACCCGGGCGTTATGACGTCCAGGTGAACAACGCCGGAATCACGATTTCGAGACCGGTGATGCCATCGTCCCTGATGAGTTCGAACAGCATTCCGATCCCAAACAGCGCAGTCGTGACGATCAATCCGGCGAAGAAATATCGGCCAAATCGCTCAAGAGGAATTCGAATTGGGCCGGGAATACTCCTCTTGTTCCAGCCAATTTCGATTTCCTCTTGATGCTCCAGGGTAAGCTCTTTTACGTAGAGAGACGCACTCCCTGCGTGCCGAGCGCGAAAAATGGGATCGAAGAGCAAGTGTCCGAACTGTCGATTCCCGCGTAGTCTGTTGCGGGTACGGACAATAATACACTCATCCATCAAGGAGTCGCATGCTCACGTGTTCTACCGATGGAATGCGCAGAACTGTTCCCAGCTCGAGCTCTAAAGGAAAGAAGATGTCGTTGTAGTCGCAGACGACCCACCACAACTCCGCCTGTCCGAGGTAGCGGGCGGCGAGAAGGTCCACCCGATCTCCCGCCACGACCGTATGGAACCGGTCGTCGGGTCTTGGGGTGGTATCGACCCGATCCCGAGCGCCCAGGAACATCTCCTCCTGGCCCGTGAAGAGCACAGCGGCTGCGTACCTGGAACGGCGCCCGATCATCCGCGCTCCTCCCGGTACTCCACGGACTCGTCGATGTATTCCTCAAGCACGACGTCCACCTCGGCGTGCTGGGGCCGGAGGTTGTCGCGGTCGAACAAGTGAAAGTAGCGGGCCTTGACTTGGCGGACGACACACTCGACTCCGGGGTAGAGATCACCAAACAGGAACAGCACCCGGTGCGGCGCGTTCTTGAGCATCGTCCCGGCGTGCTCGGGATAGAGCAGCGAACGCAGCCAGGCGACCGATTCTTGAACCGATCCCTTGAAGAACCGCAGTTGGAAGCTGATCTTGCGCGGCTCCCCGGCCACGTACTGGTAGCGGGGATGGCTCAGGCCGGGGATCTTGATGGCGGCATAGGCGGTACTCTTTTCGTCCACAATGTCGTTGGGGTTGTACTGGAACTCCAGCCGCTGCCGGGTCTGGACATCCACCAGGTGCGCGGTGATCGCTTTCTGCTCCCAGGCCACGTTCAGATCCCCTTGATTTCTACGACGGGCTTGCCCAGCCGGATGGCGTGATCGACTTCTCGGCGCATGCCGCTGGACAGCCCGTTGCCGCTGTAGACCCACACCTCGTCGCAGACCTCCATGAAGGTCAGGCCGCAGGCGATGCCGATCTCCCGCTCCGATAGCTTGCCGTCATCGAGAAATCGGGGATAGAGGAGGTGCGGCGCGAAGGGCGCCTGGCCGGCGTCGACCAGCCGGCGGCACAGCCGTTCGGCCACGACAACGTTTTTGTCCGTCTCGCCGGCGTAGCGGCTGCACAGGTAGATTCGCTTCACACCCGATCTCATAACGTCTCGTAGTTTTTGATCTTGCGCTCGCGGATGTCCCGGTAGACCGACTGGGCGACCTCGCGGCCATCCAGGAGCGTGGTAACGGACACGTCGATCGGCCGCTCGGCCAGCGCGTCGAGTTTTCCAAGCAGAGCCTTCAGGATCGAACGCACCTGCTCGGTGGCCGGTTCGCCGGAAAACCCAGCAGCACCTGGTGTGAGCGCGCCCCGTGTTTGAGCGAGCAGTCGAGACGATTCGGGAGACGCGGCCGAGCCGATCGCCGAGACGGCCGGTCCCGTGCTCAAGTGCGGCACTCCCGTTTGCGGGACCTCCTGCGCCAGGACGGGCGTAAGCGCCAGGGTGCCGGTGAGCATGGCTGGTACGGCGACCCTTCCGGCGAGCTTTTCGAGAATCGCCGATGCGCCAGCGGCAGTCGCGCCCGACGCCGCGATCTTCACCCGGTTCCAGGCGGACGATGCGGCGTTGGCCAGTCCCGTGAAGGGCGCCCTCATCCACGCCCCCACCCGGGCGGCCATAGACTTCAGACCACTCCAGGCCCGCCCGGCGGTCGTCGTGATCCGGTTCCAGGCAGCAGATGCGGCGCTGGCCATGCCGTGAAAGGGCGCCGCCACGGCTGCCAGCGCCGATGTGCCGAGAGACTGGAGGCCCTGCCATCCCTGGATGGCCGTGGTCCCGAGCCCCGCGAACACGCGGGACAGGACCGCACCGGGCAATCCCACGATGCCCGTCATGCCTCGGGCGAGCGCCTTGAGGATCGCGGACCCCGAAGCCGTCAGGTTGGAAAGGGGCCCGGTCTCGGCATCGGAGAACGGCAGCAGGGACCGCAGCCGACCGAGCGCCTGGGTGAGCACGTCGAACGGATAGGTTGCGGCCGACCCGATGCCCTTGCCAAGTGCGATCAGGATTCGCTTTCCCGCCTCGAAGAAGGTGGTGTCGCCGGAGAGAAAGCTTTGGACCGCTGAGAACACTTCCGTCAGGGTCCGCACCAGCGGCAAGTCCATGAAAACGCGGACCAGACTCGCCGCCACCGAATAAAAGAACCCAGAGACAGTCGGAAATAGTGCTTGAAGAACACCCCAGACGCCGAGAACCACGTCCCGGGCCCACCGGAACGGCGTGGCCAGGTAGTCCACCACAGCGCGTCCGATGGCCTTGAGGCCGTCTGTCACCGACAGGTCACCCGTGAGCACCTGCCAGAGGGTGGCCGCGACCCGCCCTACCAGCAGCAGCGCCTGGACGAGAAGACGCAGCGGCAGGAAGAACTTGAAAAGAAACTTCCCCGCCTCGACCAGGGCCGTGACGATGACTTTACCCAGCCCGATAAAGGCTCGGACCACCCAGGCGACGACCTCGATGACGCCCACCAGGACGTAGACGACGAATTTCAGGAGATAGCCCCCGATCTGGGCGATGACACCCAGGACCGCCCCCAGGGTGGCGCCCAGTGCGCGAAACGAGGAGGCGTCGGCGGAGTCCGCCGCCAGCGAGAAGATGCTCGTCACCGAACCGATGGCCTGGAAGAGTCGGCCGAAGGCCGCGACGAGCGCACGCACGGGTGGTTCGAGAATCGTCCGGATCTTCCCGAAGGCGCTGGAAAAGGCCTGCTGCAATCCCGTCAGGAACTGCCGCACCCGGTAGTAGACGCGGAACACCGCGACCACGAGGCCCAGCAGGCCGGCTTGCTCGAGCTTTTTGGCAAGCTCGGCTGACATCTCACCCATGCCGCCCGTGAGCGAGGAGATCAGCGCCCGGACCGCGCCGAAGACGAGCTTAACGCGCCCCCACACGCCGAGAATCATGTCGCGGATACCGCCGAAATTGGACTCCCAGGCGCGCTTAAGCAGATAGACGGCCAGCACCACGCCGCCGATGATGGCGACCACCGGCAGGAAGTAGGTCGTAAAGGCCGCGCCGATCCCGGCAATGCTCAACCCCATGGCCGCCAGCCCCGCCTTGATCGCCGGCAACATCAGGCCGATGGTTCCGACCGCCGCGATCGCGCCGCCCACGACCGTGAGCACCGCGCCGAGCCCAATCGAGAGCGTCAGCAGCACGCGGGTCAGCCCGGGCACAGACCGAGCGAGGTCCTGGAAGAACACAATTGCACGAGACATGGCGTCCAGCACTGGGGTCACGACCGGTAGAAGCGTGCGGCCCAGAATCTCGGCGAGGTTGCCCATCTGCTGACCGACGAGCTTGAGCCGGGCGCCGATGTCGAGATTCATGGATCGGGCCATCTCCTCGGTCACGGCGGTCCCGGTGCGCATGGCCCGCTCAACGGATTGGATATTGGTTTCGAGCGCCCCGACGCCTTGGGACATCTGAAGCAGGAACTTGACGGCTTCGTCCAAGCCGAAGGCTTTCTTGATCTCAACCTGGGCGGCGGCCTGCGAAAGATCCGGGAACTTGCCCTGGATCTCCTTAAGGATGGGAATGATGCCCTTGAGACGACCGCTCGAATCCACCATGGAGAGGCCGAGTTTCTCGCCGGCCTCGGCCGCCTTCATGATGAAGGCCTTGTAGAGCGTTCCGGCCTCCGACCCCGGCATAGTGGTCTGCAGCTGACCGAGGATGGCCAACTGCTCCTCGAGCGGCACATTGGAGGAGGCGGCTACGGCGCCGATGTTCTTGATGGCGTCGGCCATCTGGCGACCGTTGGTCTTAAACGAGGCCACGGTCTGGGCCATGGCCCCGGCGAAGGTTTGCGCCCACTCGGCATCCGAGAACTCGGCCATGATGGGCTTGAAGATGCCGTAGGCCGTCGTAAAGGTGCCCACCATCTCCTCGGTGGTGGCCTTGGTGGCCTTGCCGGTGAGCGCGGCCATGGCGGTAAACGACCCCACGGCCTCGTCGGTCAGTCCTGACAGGGCCGAGCGCACATCGTAGGAGGCGGTGATGAACTCGGCCTTGCTCGATCCGGCCCAGGTGTTGGTGAAGGACTCGGCCGCGTCCTCGATAGCCCGCAGGTCCTGGACCCCGAGTGAGGACAGCTCGCCGAGCGCCTTCTGGGTCGCGGCCGTGGAGGCGACGAGGCCCACCGGCAGGGCCATTAGCGCCAAGCCGGCGCCCATCAGCATGGCTCCCTTCTGGATGCGGTCCATGTTGCGCGTCATGCGCTCGGAGGAGGCAGCCACCGTCTGGTCGAGCGACTGCATGGACGACTGCACGCGGCCCGCGTTCTGGGAGAACGCATCCTTCATCGAAACGACGACGCCCAGTCCCAGGTCTTCGCTCACGTTCGTGTCCTCTCCAACTGCTCGCGCTCAAAATCAAGCTGCCGCTCGAGCGCCTCCACGAACTCATGGCGCATGCGAAGCGGCAGGGCGCGGGTCTCGGAAAAACTCCAGTGGAGCCCGCCGTAGGCCAGGAAGAAGGCGTCGCTTACAAGCGAACTCCGGGGAATAAAAAACCCGGCTCGGCCTCCAGGCGCGTGCGCAGCGGCGCGTTACAGGACTCGCAGTGGGCTTCGACCGTGGTGTCGATCCCGGCATCGACCCGCACCATCTCCTGGCGCAGAGCGCTGCGGTCCCCGAGCGTCATCTCGTTCATGAGTTTCTTGCTCGGGGCGGTACCGTCGATGTCAATGAGGCGGATCAGCAGGGCCGAGGAGATGGAGGGTTCCTTGAGCGCCGCCAGGCGCTTCTCCTTGTGCCCGTCCAGGTAACCGAACCGGACGGTGCGTCCCGATCCGGGCAGTTCGAAAGTGAACTCCCGTTCCTTGGGGTAGGGGGTTGTCTCCAGCTCGTCGATGTGGATGGTGACCGGATTGGTTGCGCCGCAGGCGGGACTCGAGCAGGTCAGCTCCAGCTCGACTTCGTCGCCGAGTGAGACCTGACGGAGCTTGACCAGGATGAAGAGCCGGTCCCCGGACAAGAGATCGAGCACGTCCTGGATGGACGGTTCCTCGTTCTCTCCGAGGCGCACGATGCCGTTTCGGAACACCTGGTTGACGGCCTCGCCCGTGCGGATGAGGCGTTGATTGGTGAGCAGCTCCTCCTCGGCGCCGGTCATCTCCCGCAGCTCGACTTCTTGGCCGCTCGGTAATTCGAACACGTGCATCGTCTCCCTCCTTGGATCAGGTCCAGTACTGGAAGCTAAGGGTCAGCTTCTCGATGGTATTGTCGGTGTTGGCCCCCTCGAGCTCGTCGTACTCGAGCGACTTGATCCAGGCCCCGTGCAGGGTCCAGCGCCGGGTCTCGTCACCGGCGCGGTCGTAGCGAACGACGTCGACCTCGCGCATGTAGTCGCTGGGTAGGCCACCCGTCACGGCGTTGACATCGACCTGCTTTTTGATCCAGTCACGGGCCGCCTCGTCCGAGCCGTCCTGCAGGACGCCTTTCTCGAGCGTGATGTCCTCGAACTTGACCCGGCCCGCCACCTTCTGATCGAACATCGACCCGGCCGGAGCGAAGGCCACTTCCTCGAATTCGGTCTTCGGCTCCTGGCCTTTTCGGAACAAGGCCACGTCGAAGCCGTTGACCTCGATGGCGAACTGCCAGTTCTGATAAAGACTCTTGGGCATGTTTCCACTGCGCATCGATCTGTCTCCTTTACGTGATCTCTATGATTTTCCGGAAGTCGGCTCCGGTTGTGGTGAGCACGAAGTGGAGCTCGATAAACTCCGCCGTCCGGGTCGGTTTGACGAAGACCCGGGCCACCAGCTGATTGCGGTCGATGGCAGCGGGCGTATTGGTCTCCTCGTCGCACTGGACGGCAAAGTCAACCAGTCCGCCCTGGCCCCGGAGTTCTTCCAGGAAGGGGTGGATCAACCGCACCAGTGACCGCCAGGTTTGCGGGTTGTTGGGCTCGAAGACGACGAACCGGGACGACTCGGCAATGGCCTCTTCGATATAGATCATCAGCCGCCGGACGTTGACCCGGTCGAGTGCCGAGGGCTGGCTCTGGAGGGTCTTCTGGCCCCAGACATGGATGCCCGAATCAGGGAAGGAGACGATGGCGTTGACGCCCTCCGGATAGAGCACGTCGCGCTCGCCGCGGCTGGTTGGATAACCGAGCGCGAGGGCGCCCACGATGCGGCCGCGATCGATGCCCGCCGGGGCCTGCCAGACGCCGGCCTTCTGGTCGCTTCGGGCAAAGCAGCCCGCCACCGCTCCGGAGGGTGGCACCCGCTTGCGCTTGCCGGTTACGGGGTCTGTGACCTCGATCCACGGGTAGTAAAGGGCGCCGTAGGAGGAGTTGAAGGCCGCGTGCGAGTACATGCCCTTTCCTTTTCGGAACTCGACCGCCTCCCGCGGCTCGAGATGCAGAGGCGCGTCGGCGAGATACATCAGGTCCTTGCGCCGCGCGGCGTAGGCGATGCCGCCATGGATCATCCCAGGCGTGGTGACGCCGGGGGCCATCAGCAGGTTAAGGGCGTCGATTTCGTCGAAAGCGTAGAAGCCGGTGTGCGCGGATGGGTCTCCGATGTAGTCGGTGTCCGTGAGACCAGCCCATCCGTCGTCGCCGCCGTGCAGTGGGAACATGCTGACCTGTGGACGGTCATGCGCTGTTCCGGACGACGGGTTCAGGTCCTCGACGGTGATAAATTCGGAGCGGCCGTTGATCGCCAGCTCGACGTGGCTCGGGTCCGATTCGTCCATCGTCAGGTCTTGAAAAATCTCGACGTCTTCGCCCTTGTAGACGACCACCAGATTGAAGCGGCCGACCGGATCACGCGCGCCGTCTTCGATCCGAACGGCGAGTTCGTCACCCCAGCGGCCCTCGTCGATGGCAAGAACACGCAGCGCGTTCCGGATGTCCCGGCCACCCGCCAGATTCGCCGGCGCCGCCGGTTGGACGATGCCGCTGTCCTCGGAAAACCCCTCGACCGCCGGCCTCGGCATGCCGTTACCGATGCCCAGAACCTGGGGCACGGTACTGATCGGATTGCCGTCGCTGTCGGTGGCCATCTCCACCCGGAAGGCGTCCTCCGGGCGGTCCGTGGATATCGATGTATTGGTCCCCTGCGCACGGAGTTCGACAGTAATATCGTTTCCCTGGACGCCGACCTCCCGGGCGACCCATCGGATCAGGTCCGTCCCGGCGGTGCCGGTCTCGAGGCTTGCGGCGATCCCCCGATCCGGGAGGATTGCCAAGGCTTTTGCGGCTGCAAGACTGTTCCGGTCGGTCGGATCGGCCAGATGAGCGACCCGGTTGACGTAGAGCACCGAGCCGCCGTTGTCGAAGAAGGCGCGCGCCGCGTAGGCCAGATAGCCGGCCTGGATGTAGGAGCCGAACTTTCTGAGGAACTGCTCCCAGCTCGTCACCAGCAGGGGCTGGTTGATGGGGCCGCGTTCGGCCACGCCCACCATGCCGGCAGAGGAGGTGGACAGATGCTTGACGTAGTAGGAGAAGTCGATTTCGCGGGTCCGGACGCCCGGTGAAAGATTCGTCATGATTTCCCTCCGCGCTTGCGACTCTGAGGCCCGGGAGTTTCCTTGGCCTTAGCGCTCGCTTTGGATCGGGTCTTGGAATCCGCGACGGCCTTGGGCCGGGCCGCCTTTGGCCGAGAGATTTCCCTGAGCGTGACCAGGCCGCGCGTCTCGGCCGCTCGTAGTTCCTCAGAGACGTCTTTCTTGCTGACGAGGCGGCTCTCACGCGGGCCGAGATGAAGCCCCTGGCCCTGGGTAGCGAGCCCCAAGGTCAGGGGTTGAAACAGCAGATTCTTGATGGCGATCATTTTTGCTTCCTCCTCACTTACGGTGTGTAGAGGCGATCCTCGTGGACTCCTTCCCGGAACTGGAACCGGCGGTCCTTGATGAGCCCTCCGACTTCGATACGCCCGTCGTAGACGGGACAGTCCTCGATCCGGCAGCGGCCCGAGCTCTGCCGCAGATTCGACAGGTTCACCCGCCGCAAGCCTCCCAGCGGCACCAGTTCGGTGAGAGGGAGCGATCCGCGATCGGCGACCGACAGATCCTGGTGCAGCTGATAGAAACGAGCGACCTTCTCCTCGAGATCGAGCAGCTTGCCCTCGTGGGCGGCGGTGACGATGACGTCGAAGTCGAGGTGATAGAGGCGCGGATGGCGGCAGGCCTGATAGCGGAGGTTCGGAACGTCCTTTTCCACCATCCGGGCCTGAGTGCGGCGGTCGCCGTCCTCCACCAGCGTCGGACCTTGCAGGATGAGGCTCGGGACTTTGGGCACCTCGAACACATCGTCCGCCGCGACCAGTACTGCGTCTGGGTCGATCTCGGCCTTCACCAGGCGAATCAGGGTTTCCACAACGGGCCGAACAGTCGTTTGCAAAGTCGCGCACCTCCAGTGCTTCTTTGGATACTTACCGGAGAGCGCCGGAAAGTGTCGGGACTAGGTTTAGAGCGTCGCACGGATGGCCTCCCGGTAATGCTCGACGATCTGCTTGCGGTGCTTGGCCATCACCGGATGCAAAAACGGTCGCGGCGGAATGATGATGGTGGCGCCGCTGGAGTGTTGGATGGTGGCGCCGTACTCCATCACCGCCCCCGATGTTGACCAAATCGTCGCCCTCCTTGTTGAGGGTGCCGCGCACGAGGCCGACGAAGGCGCCCTCGGCCAGAATCTTCTGAGTGATGGCATTGACCAGAAAGCCGGTATCGATCAGGGCCTTCGTCGAACCTTTTCGCCGGATGGTGCTCTCGACGAGCTTGGCGAAGGGCTTGCCGCCGGGGGCCTGGGAGCGAATGCCGCGCTTGATCTCACGGACCAGCAAGACGGTGTTCTTCAGGGTCGCGCGCTTGAGCGCCAGGGTCAGGCGCGCACCCGGAGCGGCGGCCAGCTTCGCCCGTGCCTTGCCCCAGTCGCCCGTGCGTCTAACTCCCATGAAGTCGCACCAGTTTCAACACCTTGTGGGTCAGGACGCCGAAGAGCCGTTCGTCCTGGACGGTCTGGACGCGGAATGTGACCTCGTTTTCCTGCACGTGGTCCTCGGGACGGACGTCCACCTCCGGCAGGACGCAGGCCACCGCATCGATTTTGTGGCTGAGATCTTCGGGCGGAATCTCGACGAACTCCAGCCGAAACGATCCCACCTTCGCGTAGCTGGCATCATCGGAACCGTAGAGCCGCTCGCCGGGCTCAATGCGCAGCAGATCGGCCTCCTGATCTGACGCCAAGATCAAGTCCCGGACATCGCCGGCGGCCAGCGCTTTCTCGCCCTGGGTCAACAGACTCACAGATCGCCTCCCTGCTCGTAGATGACCGGCTTGAGGTTCGGGGAAACGATGGTGTCCTCCAGACTCGAGGCGGCCCCCGGCCGCACTCTGCTCAGGTGCTGCTTGTAGAGGGCCTTGAGGTCTCCCTCGAGCTTGGCCCAGTGCTCGGGTTGCTTGGTCTTGTCGACCCGCTTGTCACCGCTCGAGAAGGAGAAGGCGTTGGCGGTTTTGGCCCGCATGAATTGACAGGCATGGATTTGCGCCAAAAGCAGGAGCAGCTCGCGGGTGTCGCCTTCCGGTTCCGGATCGATTTCGCCGTCGACGACGGACAGGGGCGTGTCCAGGTCCCGACCCAGACGGTAGACGCCTTTCTCGAGGCAGCGCGTGAGTGCTTCGTCGGTAAAGAGAGCGCCGTCCGCGTCGGAGAGATCCAGGCGCAGCGAGGATAGGAGATCAGCCCTCGTCAGCATCCACCTCCGTCAACCGTTTTTCCAGCGCGGCGATCACCGTGCGGCGCTGCTCGCCCGAAAGATGGGCCTTGAGCCGGACGGGATCGTCCTCCGCTTCGACCTTCGAGATGGCCTCACGCACCCGGAGCTTGGAGAGATCGATCTCCGGTTCCTCGGTCTCTTCCCCTCCAGCGGAATCGTCGACCTCGGCGGTCGATGCCGACTCGGGTTGGGAACCCTCGGGCTGGGAGCCGGTTCGAGTCCGTTGTTTCCCTTTACCCTGGACCAGCACTCCGGCCGAGATCGCGCGCTCGATCTGCGGTGTCAAGGTCTTGACTTCCAGGACTTGACCCGGTCCGAATCGGAGGCCTGCGTCGGCCACGACCAGGATGCCCGGACGGACATGCTTCACTTGAATCGCCATCAATCACCTCCGTCAACCGAGAATCCGAATCTTGGCCAGGATGTCGGGCCGCGTGACGCCGTGACCCAGTTCGGACCACACCAGCCAGCCGGTCTTAAACCGAGTCTTCTGCTCGATGGCCTCGGTCTTGAGCCGCTCGCGCTCGGGCATCTTGCCCACCTCCTGGTCCGGGACCAGCAGGATTTCATCCAGCGCCTGGGCGGCGGTCAGCAGAATGCTTCCCGTGCCGTAGTTCTTGATGACGCCCTTGGCGCGAAGGTCCGCCTTGGTCTGGGGATCGAGGTTCCAGCCGCGCAGATCGTTGAAGCGCCGGCCTCGCATGACGATGGTCTTCACCGAGAGCTCCAGGTCCTCGATCATGGAGATCGCCTCATTGAGTGCCTCCTCGGTCAGGGTGGCGCCGGTCACCTCGACGGTGTTGGCGGCCGGGACCGCGGCCGAAAGGACCGTAATGGTCCGCTTGTCGATCGTCTTGCGGATCTCATCGGCCGCCGAGGTCTGGATGTCCATCAGGCTCCCGATGTTGCCGTTCTTGAGCACCGAGACATCGACCATGGGCGCCGAATGAACCCGGTGGGTGGGGAACTCCACTTCTTCTTGTCCCAGATCCTGCACCTGGGCATCGCCTTCGTTGCTGATCCAGTAGGCCTTGACCTTGGGTTTTTTCTGGTAGAGCGGCCGTTCGCCCTTGGGCAGGGTGTGGCGGGTCAGTAAGAGCGAGGAGATCTCCTTGCGTTTGATCTCCTGTTCGATGGGCCGGGCGATGGCGGCGGCCAGCGCGCGCATGCCGTCCGGCGACTCCAGCGCTTCCGACATCAGCCGCGCCATGGTCTCCATGTACTGCTGGCTGTCGACGTTGACTGTTTTGTTTTCCATTTCAGCCTCCTCGATTTCAGATAAGCAGGCGGAATTTCAGGATTCCGCCCGAGACGGAGATGGCCTGTGCGACGACGTGGGCGCCTTGCTGGGTGCCCGCGACGATGAGCACGCCCGAGGTGTCGATCTCGAGCTCGTCGCCCGCGTTGATCGTGCCCTCGAAGACATCCGTTTCGTAGACGCCGCCACAGCAATAGATGCCGGGCATCTCTCCATCCTTGTAGTCGGTGACAAGCACGCCGAAGGAGCGGTCGCCCGGTTCGGTGTTGACGGCGAAAAGGTCATCGCCGACGAGCTTGACAAACCGGCCGAGCTTCCCGTCCCCCTGCAGATGGCCGTCGCCGTAGGCGAGGCCCCGATGGTGGGTGTTGATGAACATGTCTGGTTCCTCCTTTTAGGTCAGTCGTTTCTTCTCCACACGTTATGGATATCTCGTGGAACACTCTCTCCTCTTTACGCCTGCGTCCCTGGCTGCTCCGGGGCGATCCCGACCCGCTGCTGGTAGGCGGCCATCAGGCCGTGGGTGAGCCGGTCCTCGAGGCTCGTCTTCTTGTCGTCCACGTCCTGGGGACGGACGCCGGCGTCGCTTCTGAGCGCCTTGTCCTGGGACGTCTCGTCCGCCTTGGCCTTGTTCCCGGACTTCTCCTCGGGCTTCGTCTCGCCCTTCTTGGCTTTGTCGGCTTCCACCTGGATCATCCGATCGAAGGCAGCTTCCGTGGCGGTGAAGGCCTCCTCAGACAGCCCCGCCAGACGGGTCAGCTCCTTCTCACGTTCTTCGTCGCCGGTGAAGCCGACGCCGTGTTTTTCGACCTTGGCCAGAAGCTTCGTCGCCTTGGCGCGGTGGGCCGCGGCCTGTTGTTCGGCCTCGATCTCCTCAAGCTTTTTCTGCAGTGCGAGCACCTGTTGCTTGAGCTCCTTGTTCTCGGCTTCCAGCTCCTGGACGCGCGCCTTGTCTTCGGGTGCGTTTCCACCCCCGCCCTCGCCCGGGTCGTTCTTCTTGGCGGCTTCGGCCGCCTCGTCTTTGGCTTTCTGTTTTTCGTCCATCGTTAAACCTCCTTGGTTTGAAATCTCCTCGCCTCGCTCGGAGGCAACCTGAATGATGCGGGCGTCCTCATCCGCCCCTTTGCGATCCAAGAGTCCCAGGCCAGAAAAGGTGACCCCGTGCAGAATTTCGAACACGGGTTGGCCCTGGAACGTGCCGCCCTTGTGTTTGCGCAAGTGCAGGCAGTAGTCGTCTTTCGAGGCCACCTGTTTGTGGCAGATCGAGCACTCGCCCTCCTCGTAATCGCACTCCATCGAGACCTGGGTGATGATCCCCTTGCGGATTAGCTTGTAGGCCAGCTGCGCGTGTGGGCTGTCGCCGACATAGAGCTCGCCCGTGCACTCGATGCGCCCGCCTTCGGTCTCCTCGACGAAGTCCGCCGCCACGATGCTGCCCACGATGTCGGTGAAGTCCTGCGAGTGTTTCAGATCGATCTTCTTGTGGATCGCCGTCTGGTAGCGCGCCGCCAGTTCATCCGGCGTGAAGTGATCGCCGTTCTTGTTGGTGCCGCTGCGGCAGAGCACGAAGCTGAACTGCGGGTCACCTCCATTCCGGGCCCGATCGAGCGCCGCGGCGCTCAGGGCTCCGGGCGGGGAAGGAACCAGATCCACGGGAATCGAGGTGTGACACGACGCCGTGGCGCTCGCGGCGGCGGATCGAGGAGCAGGCCGGGGCCGGGACGAGACGAACAGCAGCTCACGGGCGTGCTTGCCCTCGCGGCCAATATCCTTGGCGATGTTGTAATCCACCTCCAGGCCGGCCACACGAACGCGGCCGTAGTGTGTGCCGAAGATGTCTCGGATCTCTTGCTCGCGCGGGAACGCCCGGTCCCGGTAAGACAGCAGCACGGTCGGGTAGCGGTCGCGGGCGTCGGCGGCCAGCGTCTCCATCAGCTTCCGGATCGATTCCTTGGAAAAACGGGTGCGCGAGGGGAAGTTGCGGCGCGGGTTGGACCGGAGCGTCTTGTCGGCCCAACGCGTCATCAGACCCTCGACGAAGTGCAGCGCGTCCTCGTAGTCGTTGGTGCCGAACTCGGTCACGTAGGGCGGGTCGAGATAGAGCACGTCCGCGCCGAAACGACGAACCGCTTCGGCCCCGTCGAGATGCAATGCCTGGCAGGGCTGACCGTTGTCAAACACCAAACGATTGAGCTGGCGGACCGAACGGCGGAACGACTCGATGAATTTTGAGAGCGGCGGGTTGGAGAGCTGCGACTGCTCCAGGCTCGCCTCCGATTCCAAGTCGGCCCGGGCCTTCTTGGAACGGGAGAACTGCCCGAAGGCGCTCTTGGCCTTGACGGTCGTGCCGAGTGCGGCCAGCGCCAGGTCCTTCTTGTAGCCGGGCAGACGCTGGATGTTGGCCCACACCCGGTCGAGCCACTGGAGCACCGGCTTGGTGTAGTAGTAGCCGTGAAAGTGATCGACGATGAACGTGCCCGCGTCGGCGTTGGGCGCGAGCAGCATCTTGATGTCCTCGTCGCTCAGGGTCTCGCTCGAGTTCTCGATCACGGCGCGGGCCAGGTGATAGGGAAATCGCAGCAGGTCGTTGGCGATGACCTTCATGCCCCGGCGCTTGAAGTGGTAGGCGACGTTGGCGCCGCCCGAGAACGCATCCAGGAAGCTCTTTGCGTCGGTGGGAACCTGACGCTCGATCCAGTCGAGCATCAGGTATTTGCTGCCCATGAACCCGGTGACGCGGACGGCGTCCGGCTTGCCGGCTTGACACGACAGCAGGTCGACCGCGTCGCCGAGTGGCGCTTCGGCCAGGGCGTGGAGGTTTTCCTCGATGCGCAGGGCGGCTTCGACCACCGGTTCCGACTCGTGCTTCTCGATCCACTCCCGGGCCGTATCCTGTGTCCAGCCGCCCGGGTTCTCCCTCGTCTTGCGGGCGAAGCGATAGGCCTGAAGCACCAGCGCCCGTGGGTTGCCCTCGTCAGGGACGTGCTTCTGCTTCAGTCGGCCGATCAGGATCGAGACCCCTTCGATGCCGTCGAGCGCTTTGCGGCGGAAGCTGTCGGGCTCGAACTGCTCCGGGTCCCGCACGCGGTAGCGAATCTCTTTGGCTGTCTCCTCCCAGATCGCCTCCGAATGCAGAGAGTCTGAGACACTGGCATCGGCTGTGGCGGAGGCGCCCTTGCCGGAGGTGCAGATAAAGAGCCTTTCGGTGGCATGGGACGCCTCGCCGTGGCGGGAGGTAATGGAGTAATGGTGATCGTGGGAGCGCATCGCCGGGGCAAACCCGTGCGCCGCGATCAGCGCCCGCATCTCCCGTTCGTTGGGGTGGGCGTGATCCCGGTAGGAAATCAGCCAGTGCCGAAGACCCGCCACTACGAGACCGACCACAAGACCATCACGGCGGCCACCGCCAAGGGGTTCTTTGAGGGCTTCCTCGGCCATGCCAAACACATCCCGACAGTCGGTCGATGTTGGCCCGGATCGAGTCGACAAGAGCGTGGACGCCCCGGGCGAAAAAGATCCCCTTGAAGTGGTCGCGGACGAACGTGCCCGCCTTGGAGTTGTCGGCGACGAGCGCCTCGAGGTCCTCCTCGCTCAATCGGATACTGCGGTTCTCGATGATGGCGCGGGCGGCGTGGTGGCAGTAGCGCAGCCGGTCGTTGGCCACGACCGCCAGGCCCTTGCTCTTATACATGTAGGCCACGACCGCCGAGCCGGAGAAGGCGTCGAGCACCGAGGACACGCCGTCAGGCGTGTGCTTCCAGATCCAGTCGACCAGCTTCTGTTTGGAGCCGATGTAGTTGGTGATGTAGCTCGGCCGCTGGGCTGGCTCCTCATCGGCCGCTTCGCCGGCCAGGGCCTCGAGCGCCTCGAAGTCCAAATCCAGCGCGGCATCGGTCTCAAGCAGATACGCTAGCCGGTCACGGTCTGTGGCAAACAGCTCCATTCCAGTCTCCGGTGTCTTCGCAATTCATCGGCACGTGCCGGCGATGGACCCACGTCCCGTCCACGCGCCGGGCGCCCGCCGGACGGCGCAAAGGTCCCGTCACTTAGATACTTACCGGAGAGTGGGGAAAAGTGTCGGAAGAAAGGTCAGCTGATCGGGGATGCGGCTTCGCTAGGTCGACCGCATGTCGGCGATCCAGGCTGCAAATCCGGCTCACCGGACGATGTGATGATGCGTCTGTCGAGTGAGGTGGAAGGTGGGTTGGCGGGCTTATTCCTTGAAGAGATCGGAATGAGTACCGGTGCGCACCAAGTGCAGTTCGTCGCCCTTGATGCGGTAAATCACGAGCCAGTCCGGTTCGATATGCGCCTCCCGGTAATCTCGCAGATTCCCCCGCAGTGGATGGTCACGATAGCGCGTGGGTAACCGTTCCTGATGAATCAACAGCGCCAGCAACGCATCCAACTTGTCCAGATCTCGGCCCTGTCTCTCGACCCTCCTTGCGTCGCGCTTGAACTTGGAGGATCGAACGGGTATCAGCATTCTAGCTTCTGAGATCGCGGAACAGTTCCTCGGCGGAATCGAAGCGTTTGCCTTTGCCCTCCTCCAGTTCCTTCATGGCCTCGACAGTTGCAGCGTTGGGGACTTTGACTTCGAACGGCAATCGCTTCTCGTCCGCCACGCGCAGCAACAGCAGGCGGATCGCGTCGGACACCGACAAGCCCATGGCTTGAAGGGCCTTGGTGGCTCGCGCTTTGGTGTCGCTGTCGATTCGGGCGCGCACAACAGTGTCGGTACTCATCTTGGACGTCCTCCGATTTGTAGTGCTATTGTGGCTACAGAAAGCGCCCATGTCAAGTAACTTCCGGCGCGCCACCGAGTGCCGCAGACTGTTGGAGTACGGTTCAGGCGATACGGCCGGACACGATCCGATCCAGCACGGACTTGGCGCAGGCCTCGGCCGACGGGTATTGGTCGGTCTCGACGATGGCCCCGCGCATGCCGCGGTAGGGTGAGAGGGTGGATTGGTGGTAGTCCAGGAAATCCTCGGGCAACGACCGGACGTCGTTCTCGACCAACCGGTTGATGACCCACTCGGCCTCCTCCTGGGCCTCGGCGTGGCCGGGCAGGAACTCGATCACCAGATCGAGGCCGGGGCCCGGTCCCTGGACCCAGACGCCAATAGGATCGTAGCGAGGCTCCCGGATGCGGTCGTGGAGGGCGTACTCGACCATGTAGCGCAGCTTCATGATGGCCAGTTCTCCGCGATCTTAATGTGCTCGGCAAGCAACTCCGCGTCGATCCGCTCGAACATCTCCCGGTTCTCCGCCTTGTAGGCTTGCCATTGGTTCCAGTCGGCTGCTAAATCCGGCTCCAGCTCGGGGAAGATCAGCTCGATGTGAAAACGCCGCCCGAGGTCGTCCACCAAGTCCAGCAGGTAGGTGTCCTCCTGGGACCAGCGGATCACCTTGAGGGTATGCGCGTGCTGGAAACCCTCGTGGTATCCGAGCGCCTTGTGGAACAGCCAGAAGTCCACATGCGTCACGTTTCCTCCCGTGTCGAAATGGGGCGCCACACGGGTCACCAAATAGCCTTCCATGATGCCCAGGCGCAGCGGCTGCTCCCGGCCCTCGGCCAGGCTCATCCACGATCCGCGCTCATTGAACGGATCGAACAGCCTCTGCAACCGGTTCTTTTCCTGATCGATGAGTTCTTTCATGGTTACCTCTTCACCAATACGATGTCTTCGACCTTGCGGCCGTCGGGCAGCTTCAAGATGTGGCGCTTGCGGAACACCTCCAGCAGCCGGCGGCGTTGCTCGTCAGTATTGACGACGATTAGCTCGATGTTATCCAGCAGCATGATGGAATGCTTGAAGATGGTCTCGTTGCCGTCCCGCCGGGCGAACTGCTTCCACTCCGTCGGCGTGCTACCGCGTTTTTCGGAGACGTAGTTATCGCGCACCTTCCCGTAGGCGTCGTGGTTGTAGCTGATGGCGTCCTGGCGCCGTAGGAGGCGCTTCTTGAAGTAGAGCCCTGGGTTCCGTGAGCCGCCCGCGTTGGGGAGCTTGCGGATGCGCGTGAACACATAGGATGATCCCCCCGTATCCATGTCCTCCACTGGCGACATCTCCCGCACCGGGATGCCGATGCGCATCTTCTCGATGGTGCTCACCATGGCGCCGTTGTTTTCGAGCACCGTGTCGATGAGCGACGTCAGGTCTTGATCACCCGTCACCGAGTGATAGAGTCCGTATCCCTTCATCTGCTTCTCGAGGTCTTGGTCTGAGAGATCAAAGCGGTACTGGCGCCGGTAGCCGGCCGTCTTGCCGGGGATCTTGAACGCCGATTGATATTCGCCCAACGGCTCATACCCCGGCATGCGGGTCAGGTCTTTCACGCCGAGCCGCCGCTCCCAGAAGCCACGCATGGTCTGGATGCGCTCCTCCTTGCCCACCGCCCGGCGGTCCAGCCCCTCGATCAATTGTTGGTATTCCGGCTCCCGATCCACCTTGCTCAGGTACGCCTGCTTGTGGAGATAAAGCAACTCGGCGTCCTGGGGCGTAGCCGCGCCGGTCTTCAGGCCCAGCGAATCCATGTGCTCCAGGGCCCGGTTCAAGTTCTTGGCATCGGGACGATCAGGCAGCATCAGCTCGAACTCGCCCCGCTGGGCGAACAGGTTCTTGTCCGAGGAAGGCCGGTACACGGCGCGCACGCCGTCGCCGAAGTCGATCTCGTACTGTTCTCCGGCCTTGATAAAACGTCCCTGAAACAGGACCTTGTTGTCGGCGGCGTCCTCCACCACGACCAGGTCGCCGTCACTCAGCCGCCGTTTGGGTTGGAGCGCCTTCGTCCGACGCACCGTGAAGGGGAGATCCTTCGGTTTTTTCCTGCGGGTTGCGCGTTTCTTGAGATAGGCCTCGAAACGTCCCTCGATGGGCGTCCTCTCGCGGGCCGCTGTCTGCACCTTCTCGATCCAGGCGATATAGGTCCCGGCCATTTCCTTCACGTCCGGGTCGTCCGCTTGGCGCAATCGCCTGAGGGCCGCAAGATGCCCGCTGGCCGTCTTGAGCTTGGCCTGGTTGTACTGCTGATCGGAGGCGTGGTGGTTGACGGTCTTCACGGCTGCCAGGATGTCATCGGCGAACACATCCTCCGGGATCGCCTGGCCCACCCGAGCCGGTGCTGTCTCGATCCCAGCCTGGCGCACCGCTCGAAGCAGCTTCTCCTCCGCCTCGGGTCGGACCTTCATCTTGACGACCGTGCGCTGCCGGCCCTGAAACGTCTCCATGAAGATCAACGCATTCTGGTCCTCGATGTCGCCCTCGTCAAAGGGCAGCACCTTGCCCTGCCAGCCCAGCGAACGGACCTCCTCGAGCAGTTCTTGCTCCATCGGCCCGAGCTTTCCCTGGGCGAGGGCCTCAAACACGTCGTCGAAGCGGAAGTCCTTCTTCCCCAACATGTCGGCGTAGTAGGCCTCGAAGTCCAGGCGCAGGTTCCGCTTGCGTTCCAGAGCCGTGTCGTAAAAAGCCCGTCTTTGGGCTTCGTTCCCTCCGAAACGACCTTCGGCATAGGGACGAAGGATGGCCAGGTAGTCCTCGTCGGGAATCTTTTCGACCTCGCCGATCGTGCGTAGGGTTACGGCTGGATCAACCTCGACGTCGCCGTCCTTCACGGCGCGGAACAGGGTGTTGTAGAAGGGCTCCTTCTCTCCGAACCCGCCGTTGGGGTGGTAGTCGATGGACAGGCGGTCCTCGCCCAGGTGCTTGAAGGCTTGTCCCTTGTCGATGCCGTAGACCTTGCCGTCGCGGGCCCGCAGGAACTGTTTGGCGTGGCCGTCGTGGTTGGCGGTCAGCCAGTCGATCACGTGCTCGCGCTGAACTTGCTCGACGTCGAGAGTCGTCAGCTCGACCGGATTCACGCCGTCGAAGTCGATCTTGCGCTTGAGATCGGTGCGCCATTTCTGGATGGAGCCCACTCGACCGTTGAGCCGAATGGTTCGAACCTCAATAGCGTCGGGGTCAATGAGCCGGCCGATCTTGTAGGCCGCTTCCTCTCCGTGAGGGATGAAGGCATCAGCGGCGCCTTCCTTGGGCTTGAACAGCCACCGGTCGCCCGCATCGTCGGTCCAGAACTCCTTGCTGTGGGCGCCGCCGACCTTGGCCTTGCCGGCGTAGGTGAAACTGTCCGGCTTGCCCTTGTCGGCCCAGGCCGTGTCCACGGCTTCGAACTCGCTGCCCTTCTTGGTGAAGGCGGGCGGCGGGGAGGGCTCGGGCGCCTTGAGCGCGGGCTTGGGAGCCACCGTTACCTTGGGCTTGGCGGCCTTTTTCTTGCCGCCGTGTTTTGCCAGCCAGGCGCCATGTTTGGTCTCGATACTGTCGAGCGCCGCCTGCACCGTGGCCGGATCGGTCTCGGTAAAGATCGTGACCAGCTCGTTCTTGTTGGTCCATTGCCAGTGCTTGAGCTGTGTTTCCTTGGCCAGATTCTTGAGCTGGGCGGCCTTGAGGGCCGCCACCTGATCGTGGAAGAGCTGCTTCTTGAGGAGAATTTCCTTAGCCTGGGCTCCGAGCAGTTCCTGGGGGAGACCGGAGCCTCCGGCAAGCGCCGCTTCGGCATCCTTGACGGCTGAGAGGAAGTTCGCGTAACCCGAAGGTGACTCGGGCACGACCACCTTGGCAGTGGCCTGCTCCAGCGCGTCTTTGGCCTTGTTGAGCGCTTCTTTCTTGGCGGCCTCGACGGCATCTTGGCTGGCTTGCTCGGCCAGCTCCTCGCCGGCGGCCTTTTCGAGCGCCTGGATCAGCTGCTGCTTGTTCTTGAGCGGCCCGATGTGGTGTTTCTTCTTGGCCTCGATGAGGAGCTTTCCCTTGAGGCCGGAGTGGTCCGCGCCCGGCTCCAACTCGTCGAGCAGGGCGATCACGTCCTGCTTGGTCAGGTTGAGCGAGACACCCTTGGCCTTGGCCATCTCCTTGAGCTCGATCACGGTGAGTTGGTCGAGCCCACCTGGTGCGGGGACCTTCTTCAACTGCTCGGCCAGCTGCTGGGCGTGTTTGAGTGCCGCCTGCTTCTCGGCCAACAGTCCGACCAGCTCTTGCTTGCTGCGTAGCAGACCGATCTTGTGTTCTTTGAGCTTGGCCTTGAGCGCCGCTCCCGAGAGGTCGGTGTGGGGGATGCCCGGCTCGACCTGGTCGAGCAGCTGGATGAAGTCGGCCTTGGAGCGGGCGATGGAGACGCCGTTTTGCTTCGACAGGGTCTGCAGCTGCTTGACCGTGAGGTCGGAAAGGTCTCCGATCTGGCCGCTCTCAAACGCCGCCTTGAGCTTGGCCGTCTCCTGGAACTTGGCTTTGGCCTGCTCCTCGATGGCCTGTGGCGGGAGGATGCAGGCGGAGCTGGACTTCGCCGGGGCCGCGATCGCGGTCAGGGGACCGAGCGACGCCTTCGCGCCCAGCTCGCCGCCGCAGATCTCCAGAGGCCAGGCCACCACACTGGTGCAGCGGCAATTGGGGTGGGCGGGTTGTGGCGGGAACCGGCCCGTAGCGAAGCGCCTGCCGTCGAGTGGACCGCAGACCGGGCAGACCCGCTCATCCTCCATCGTCATCCATTCGAGCTTCTCGACGCCGACCTCTTGGTGGAACTTGATGCGGCCCTGGTTGTGGGCGCGCAGCACCTCGGTGCGGGCGATCACCTCCATGCGGACCTGCGCCTTGCGGAACACCTTGGAGCCGGCGTGCCGGAACGATTCCGGGTCCTTCACCACGTGGCCGAGGTCGCGGACAATGCCCTCGACGCCCTTGCCCGTCGCGATGCCGCTCATCACGGTGCGCCGGATGCCGTCGGCCAACTCGCGGTGGACGTCGCCAGTGAGCACCAGGTTGTACTGGCTCATGAAGTCGAGCGCGTCGGTGTCGATCAGGGTGAAAGCGCGGGTGGCGAGCTTGTTGATCTCCTCAGGGGCAAGGTTGCGGTAGAAGGGAAGCTGGGCGGTGGCGAAGTCCTCGATGCCGCCGGAGATGCCCTGGCGAAAGGACGTCCGGGCCGCCTGGCGAAAGCGCAGGGTCTGCTCCCGGCCGAGGTGAGTCATGGTCTCGCGGATGTCGGTCTGGAGTTTCTTGAGGCCAACGAGCGCCGCAAGCTGATTGTCAGGGAGCGAGCCGAGACTCTTGTAGCGCAGGATGGCGCCTCGTACCTGGTCCTCGGCGCCCGTGAGCATGCCGGTCAGTTCGGCGACCGTTGCTTCCGTGTAACGATTCCGGTGGCGGACGCTCCTAGCCGTGGCTTGCCTAATGGCCTCGGCCTGGGGCAGGGGTGGTGTGGAGGCGGCAAGTGCATCGAGCATGCCCTACGTCCCTCTGTCGAGCGGCGGGGTCTTGGGATCGAGGAAGCGGCAGGCTGGAGTGTCGAAGGTGACCTCGCTGCGGTGCACCCGGCAGTGGTTTTGCACCTCATCGAAATGCACGCAGTCGTCGCAGACCGCATCGCCGACATCCCCGCGGGCGCTGGGTCCACCCCAGGCGGCCTCGGTTCCCGACAGTGTGTTCTTCTCAGGGTCGAGGCCCAGCATCTTCTGGGCGCGCTCGACACTCATGATCCCGGCCAGCACCATGTCGACCATCGGCTTGACCTGCTTGGCGTCGAACAGGTCGACCGACTGGGCTTCGCTGTCCCGGTTGGCGGCCTCGATGTCGGGATCGAGATCCATCTTGAGCTGGAGAGTGGAGCGGCTGATCAGCTTGCGGTCGTAGAGTTCGATGAGCAGGCGTTTAAAGTCGACTGCGTCGGAAGGGTCGAGATCGTTAAACAGGAACTGGAGCGTCTTGCCGCTCCAGCCGTTGAGTTCGAGCCAGTCGTCAAACACCCAGTCGAGGATGGTCTTGGCGGTCTGGGTGATCTCGCGGATCATCACCAGCATCTTCCTGAGGCTCACCGAGGCCGTGGCGAAGTTAGGACCGTCGCCGGTGACCAATGAACGCGAGAGCCCGAGCGCCACCACGATGTCTTCCTTCACCTCCTTGACCTTGTCCTCGACGTTCAGGACCTGACCGTCGGTCCCGTGGGTCTCGACCGTGACGTAGAAGGGCACCACCAGGCCGCTCTTGAGGTCCATCTTGTTGATCCGCTCGCGGACCTGCTCGAGCATCTTCTGGTCGGGCATGACCATCTTCTGGCCGAAGGCGCCGCCCACCTTGATCAGGCGAAACGGCGTGGCCCAGCGCTTGGCGATGGCCTGCTCGGCGCGGCGGTAATCGCGCAGCAGCTCGATAGACTGAAATGCTGGCAGGACCAGCGAGTTGCCACGGGGCGAAAACGACGGCGCGTCCCATTTCAGATGCAGCACCTGCTCGACCGGGAGATCCAGTCCCTCGCCCGCGCCGGGATGCTCCTCCGGGAACTGGCGCGCCTCGACCAGCTCCCCCTGGGCGTACTTGACCTTGACCGAGACGGGGTTGACCGAGACGAGTTCCTCCAGCGCCTTGCCGTCCTTCGTGTAGCGCTTGAACCCGACGGCATCGCCTTTGACCAGCAGCTGCAGCACCATGTCCTTGACGAAGGCGAAGACCCGCAGTTGGGCGGCGAGCTCCACGGCACCCGACTTCACCTCGTCGTCGTCGCTCGTGATCTTGATCTCGTCGCCCACGGCGAAGGTGCGCCAGGAGTTGACGCAGTTCTTCACCAGCGGCTCTTCCAGGTAGTACTCCCAGGCCTTGCGGGCCCGTTCCTCCCAGGAAGCGGGGACCGCCTCGGTGGCGTTGATAGAACGGAACGCCGAGGCGTCGAGAGCCGCGGCCGTGGCCAGAGGGACGAGGACCTCGGCGTCGGCTGCCAGCGATGGCGCTTTGCCGCTTGTAGCGGCGGTCGAAGTGTCGGGTTGTGGGTCGGTCCGCGGTTCCATCAGGGTCCTCCGGGTTGTGTCTTGCCCTTTCCGGCGCGACATTCGCACCGTGTAGCGAGAACGGCTCGCCCTAAGGGTTACTTACCGGAGGCGGGAGAAAAGTGTCGGGGAGGGGCGGGAAACGGCAGGGTTTGGGGGGGTGCGCTTCTGGATGGTAGGAACCAGCCTCAGGTCCACGGACCAGGTGCGTTCCAGGTGGTCGGTCTTGGCTTCCCGGAGGAGAGGGCCGCGACGACGGGCGACAGAAACTCACCCACCGAAGCTGTAATTTCTCCGAACGACGCGGGAACGTGTTCCTGGTGGAGCCTGTTCCGGAACGCCGCCCACTGGGTTTGCTTGGCATCGACGAAGGACAGGGTGAATGCCTCGACTTCCGACGGCAGCGCCGTGCCTCGACGCTCGAAGGTCAGCCGTATGGCCTGGGCCAGCTCAGGTCCGTTGAAGTCGAACTGTCGAGACAGCAACCAGATGTCGTAGAAATCCTTCATCCGAGTGTTCAGCATGCCCAGCTTGACCATGGCCTCGAGTTTCTCCGCGATGGAACTCTCGCGGCTATAGCAGAGCAATCGCGGCGCTGGGAACCCCAGCATGGTCGGAAGGACCGATGCTTCAGGCTCGGGATACACGACGTCCCCGTAGCCGACGTCAACCTGCATGTGGATTCTCGCGGTGTCCAGTGAACCCTGGAAGCGAATTCTGATCCCTTCGTAATCCGCACCTTCGGTGATCCGCTCGGACCGGATGGAGTCCAGATCGAAGGCGAGACCGTCCGGTTCCACGTCGACGCTCAGGATGTCCCTGATCTGCGCAACGATGCCGGCTTCCTCCTTGCGCGTCCTGCCGAGCAGATCGATATCCATGGTGGGGCGCGGTTCCGGCGACCGCCAGACCCTCAGCATCAAGGCACCCTTGAGCACAAACCGGTCGGCGTGTGCGGATTGGGACAGCCGGTAGAGGAATCGCTCCATGGCGAAGTATTGAAGCAGCTCGTTGAAGGGCCGTCGGTCGCTCCTGGCCCGGTTGAGGAGGCGTTGCCGGACGGACGCGGGTACATTGCGGGGAGACGTCATAAGGTCGCCTCCAGGTAGGGCCGCATCACCTGCTCGACTCGGCAGACCTTGGCGTATTCGAGCAGTTCTCCCAGGTCGAATCCGTTTCGCGCCTTGTGGAGCTTCAGCGCTTCCAGCACCACGTCCATGCCGATCTTGTTGCGGAACTTGAAGCAGTCAGCCAGGGTCTTTTCGCGGTTGTAGACTTTGACGGGCACGCCATCGATACGATGCGTTTCGATGCCAGGTTTGTATGCGGCAGGCGAGAACCTGTGTGCCCGGATGGGGGGATAGTCGAGCGACGGTACCCGTGAGTCCCTTGGCACCGCCACGGAAACCTCATGGGGGATCTGGGTCGTGATGTCGTGATAGGCGAGCGCGGAGACGAGACAGATGACGGCGTTCGGATACCGCAGGCTCACCGTGACCAGGTCCGGGTTGCTGATCGGGGGCAGTTCCACCAGCCGGTAGATGCCCCGACTGACCGGCTCGATGACGCCCCGGTCCCTGAGCGCATAGAGCATGTAGCGTGTGATCCCGTGCGCGATGGCCTCGCTCATGCGAAGCTGGCCACCGTGCTCGCGGAAGATTTCTTTAGGTCGTTCCTGCATATCCGGCTCCAGACATATCGTTCCTACTTGATTATAAGTGATAACAATATGTCTGATTACGGCCAGGAGGTCAACCGGAAAATCACACGAAGACGGGGTCCGTTATCACTGGGACCAGGGAGACTGTTTCCTCGCCCACCTGATCCAGGTCGGCCTGCTCCCGCACCAGCATGGCGCAGCGCACGGCGTCGACGATGTGGTCATTGCCCTTGGCGTAGACCACCCGGCCGTCGTGGAGCGTATAGGTGTGGGTCGTGAACTGGTCCTCGATCTCCAGGTCCTCGACCGGGAACACCACCTGCCGGCGCTGCAGCGCGCCGTTGATCAGACTGGTCATGAACTCCTTGGTGCGCTTGCGGACCTGCTTGCCGTCCCGCACGGCCAAGGTGGTCATGCCGCCGAAGTCGTAGCCGCGCAGCCTTCCTTCGAGTTGCAGGTCGCGGTACTTGTCCAGGGTTAATAGCTCCTGGACCACGGCCAGGCCGTTGCCGCCGTTGTCCACCCCGATCCCGGTGGCCGTGTAGTATCGATCCAATAGCCCGAGTGTTTGGGCGATGTGGGGATAGGCGACGTGCTCCATGCGCACGCGCAGGATCAACTTGAGAACGCGTCGCTCCGGCAGCTCGATCTCCTGGAACACCACGATTTCGGTCGGGTCGTTGGTGTAGCCCAGGTCGCCGCCGATCCAGAACACGCCGGTCTGTGGCATCAGGTTCAGCAGCATCTCCAGCCGGTCGTGGGAGGCCTCTTCGGTCTCGCAGCCGCGCAGCTCCTCCCCGGTGATCACGCATTTCTGGTACTCGATCACGTCCTGACGGCAGAGGTTCAGGTGCTCGACGTTGAACGCCCCGTAGGACGGTTTGCCGTGTTCGCCGGCCACCTCGTGCTGCCAGCCGGCGCTGTCCTTGCCGCCGTAGAACTCCTCTAGTTCCGCTGCTCGCTCCTCGTTCCAGGTCGGACTCAGCCAGGAAGGCCAGCGGAAAACTTGGAACTGGGTCGAGCTGGTGAGCCGATAATAGGTCGTGTCTCGCAGGCCGTTGGGAGTCGAGTAGATGCGGAGCGTTCCACCGGCCTTCAGGCACTGGCGCAGGGCCTTCCACGCCCGCTCGGTGAGCCAGGCCCCTTCGTCCACCCAGACGCGGTCCACGTGCAGCGACCGGAAGGAGTCGCCATAGGCTCCCGCCGGGCGGAAGTAGAGGATCGAGCCGTTGGTGAACTTCAATCGGAAGTAGGGTTTGCGGTGGATCTTGGGCTTGCCGTATTTGGTCAGCGCAATGCTCGACATCAGGTCCGGGTTGGCGTCGAGCTGAAACTCGAACTCTTCGATCAGCGTGTCGAGATGACCCTGGTGCGGGGCGCCGACGAGCCCCTGGCTGCCGCGGTGCGTGAAGGCGAAGTGCAGGGCATCGGTGCTGATACACACGCTCTTGCCAACGTCGCGCCCATCCAGGTGGATGATGTTGCGTGACGGGTTCCGCAGGTCGTCGACCTGGTGCGGCCAGTAGACCCGGCCTTGTCCGTCCCGGTTGCGTAGATAGGCTTGGCCCCAAAGCACTGGGTCGGCCAGGGTCCGGCCCAGTTTGCGTTCTTTGGCGGATAGCGGAGCCATTCAGAGCAGCCTCGGCAACAGCGCCGCCCGGATGACGGTCCCCACCAACTCGGCCAACTCCCGCCGCGTGGCCCGCATCTGCTCCCGATCCCGGATCACGCCTTCGATGTCGGCGCGCGCTTGATCCAGCTCCTCCCAGGCGCGGTAGGTTCGCCGGGCGGTCGCGGCCCGGGCCAGCGCCTCGGCCATCCTCCCTTCCGCCAGCACCGCGCCGATCTCCATGAGCTGTCGCCCCACCGCGCGGACGGCTTCCCGGTTCTCTTCGAGAATCGTGTTCATCGCTTCTCCTTCTTCGTCTGCGGTTCCGCTTCGTCCCGCTCTTGCGGTGGCTCTTCACCCCGCGACCAGCGACCCAGAGCCGCCAACGCCTCGGCCAGTCGTTCCCCGATTCCCGTCAGGCGCTCCCGCTCGGGATGCTCCGCCTCCTCCAAGGACTGGTTGGCCTCGGCCACGTACTCGGGCATGTGGCGATTCATGGTCTGGATGGCGTGGTGGATGCGCTGCGGCGGCCGCTTCGCCGCACAGCCCGCCAGGGAGGCTGCCACGGCAAGGACCAGCGCCGTTCGGGTCACGGTTTCAATCGTTCTTTTCATGAGATTCCTCCTCGCGCGCGTGTATGGCCTTGACTTCCGATTGACACGAAGCGTGCATGGTGTGGAGTGCATAAGCGCTTGTAGATCAACCACTTTGAACCAACCTAAAGGAGAGTCACACCATGACCGACACACTGCACGAGGCCGGGCAGGCCTACCTCGAACACCTGCGAAGCCAGGGCAAGAAGGAGCGCACGGTCTATACCTACGGCAAGGACTTCGAGCAGATCGAAGCCTTCTTCGGGGCCGACCGGAAGCTCAAAGGCATCCTGGCCCCCCACGTGGGGAAATTCTTCCGCTCCGATGCGCTGCTCAAGCTCGCCAGCGGGAAAGAACGGGCCGAGCCCACGGTCAAAAAGACCATGCGGGTGCTGCGCATGTTCCTGGTCTGGGCCAAAGATACCGGCCGGATCGACAAACTGCCCCTGCCCAAAGACACCGCCATGGGCCGGAGCGTGAAAAAGGAAGGAGGCCGCTAGCATGACCAACGCCGCAAGCAGCGCGCTTCGGCTCCTGCCCGGGCCTGAGCCGCTCGAGCAGGCCGCCGAGGCCTTCGGTCGAAGGCTGGCCGCCGAGGGTCGCTCTCCGAACACCATCAGCGCGTACTTGCGGGACCTCCGGCAGCTCACATCCGTCCTGTTGGAACGCCATCCAGGGCTCACCCTGGGCCGTGTCACCAGCGCCATGCTGGACGAAGCGCTGACCTCGCCGGCGGTCGTTAACTCGACCGCCGGCACACCTCGAGCTCCCGCTTCGTTGCACCGCTTCAAGGCGGCCGTCCGGTCTTTCTTCGCTTGGGCGGAGGAGACCGGGCAGGTCGCCGAGAACCCGGCGCGCTCGGTAACCTTGCGGCGGCTGCCGCGCTCGACACCCACCTTCCTGACCGAGGCCGAGAAGCGGCGGCTGTCGAAAGAGCTGAGGGGCAGCTCCTCCAAGCTCGCCCGCCGGGATCGGGTGATCGTCGAGCTGTTCCTGGGCACCGGCATCCGCCTACGGGAACTGGTCGACCTGGACCTCGAGGACGTGGACCTCGACGCCAAGCATCTCCGGGTCCGTGCCAAGGGCGGCGTCCCGCAGGTGAAGTTCCTAAAATCCACGCTGCGCTCCCTCCTGCGCATTTACCTGAACGAGCGCCGCCGCCAGGGCAATGGCGAATGCCGGGCGCTGTTCCTCTCCAACCGCAACACGCGCATCTCCCCAGGGCAGGTCGCCAACCGGGTCAAGTACTGGCTCGGCAGGGCGCGGATCGACAAGCGCCTCAGTCCCCACGCCCTGCGCCACACCTTCGCCACCCACCTTTACAGCCGCACCGGCGACATCCTCGTAGTCCAGCGAGCCCTTGGACACCGGGACCTGTCGACTACCGAGATCTACACCCACCTGGTCGACGACGCCCTCGAGGACGCCCTCGAGCGGCTCTAAATCCTCCCACCCCGTCGAGAAAGAGCGGTCCTTCGGGGGCGCTTTCCTATTCCCGTCATGGGTCCGCCACTCACAGAAGCTGGGGACAGTCAGCGGACAGTCTCGTCGCTGAACACAATCGCCGAATGTGAGCTGGGAAGCGGTAGAGCCTTCCGGTGAGGACCGGAAGGATTGGTTGACGAAAGTTTCCGCCGCTTCAGATCCCATGGCCAGCACCAGGCCGTTCTTGTCCGCGCGAGGGTCCGTTTGGCACACTCTTGGGCCGGTTTTTGCACCCAAACGACCCCTTTTCACACCGTTTTTTCTGTGATTCCGAGCCCAGTGGGGACACGAGTCCTCCACCTCCACGGCGAAGAGGCAGATCGCCTCCAGGGAGCGGTTCACCACCACCACGGGGAGGTCCACTGCCTCCCGGACGGACCTGCCGAGGATGGGCTGGGGAGGGTCGCCGGTCACCTCAGCCCACTGGCGCGCTAGCGCCGGCCAGGCCTCTCGGAAGAGGTCCCGGTTAGCCGGTCGGACCTGGCTGGGGGTCCCTGCCTCGAGTGCGATCTGGGTGGCCCTCTGGGAATCAATCGGGCGGGCGCCTCTCCGCAGCTGCCGGGACTCGCGCCTGCAAGCGTCCGTCATTCGTCGCTCCCAGGAGAGCGACTTGCGCTCGGCAGGTCGGCGACGCGGGGTCCCAGGTCCCTCCTCCAACCGATGGCCGGGCGTGATGGGCGTTTGACCACGACTGCGGAATGGAGAAGAAGGTGTGTTATCGTCCATTCCCCCCGAACCGGTCGCCGTAAGTCTTTGTTTCTTCGGGGCCGGGTCCTCCCGCCGCCTGGTGTTATCTTCAATCATTTTCGCGTTTTCCGTCGCTTGCGCGGCTTTCGGGCCGGTTTCTTCTCCGACTCGGCCAGCTTCTCCAGCAGCGCCGTGGCCCACTCGGCCGGTGTGGTTCCGGGACCGCTGGGGACCTCACCCTCGCGGGTGATCTTGGTGGCCTTCAGATCCTTGAGATGGCAGCGGATCATCCGGTCGAGTTTCTCCGAGGCATCGATGTCTCCCTTGATCTGAGCCCGCACCAGCTTCACCGAGTAGATCGCCACCAGCTCGACCTGCAGCAAGTCCGAGCTTTTGTTGAACACGAAGTCGTTCCAGAGCAGCTCGATGATCTCCCGGAAGATTTCCCGCTCCGACTCGTCCAGGCACTGGTTGGCCCAGATGCCGTGGGTCATGGCGTACAGGTTGTTCGGGTGGGCGCCTTTGTGCTTGGGCGGCTGGGCCCTCCCCTCGGCACCGTGCCAAGTGTCGAGGTTCCGCTGGTCTTTCTTGTTCAGTGTCACGGGATCGGCTCCGACGATGTGTTCACGACCGCTCTAAAGTTTCCCCACCTCGGGGTTCGGGGGGGAAGACAAATTTCGCCCCCAAAGCGAGAAAGCCCTCTTTGGTTACTTACCGGAAAGTTTCGGAATGTGTCGGCGGCGATGCGCGGTCCTCGGCCAGGATTTGACGTACCCGTCGCGGCGTGACACCGGCCAGCTTGCCGATCTCGGCGGTCGAGACGCCTTGATCCGTCAGGGCCAGCACGAGCTTGCGGCGCGTTTCATAGAACTGCGTATGGGCCGGGACCCACAGCAGGCCCGTGAAGTGCTGCTGGACTTGCTGGAACAGTTCCGGCGGCAGCACGTCCATGGCGTTGGCATATCGGCATTTCACGTTTTGCTGGTCTTTTTCTTCATCCATGGTTGATCCACCTCCGGGTTGTAGAAGCGCAGACGGTTCTCCTGGGGTGTTGGGCCGACGATCTCGATGGACTGACGGGTCACCTCGCCGATGCGCTTGTTCTCGTCCAGGAAACAGACGAGGCCATAGTCCTCGCCACAGGGAAATCGGAATCGTCCCCGGTTCTGGTAGAGCCGGGCTTCACTCCATCCGAGGGACAGCGCCTGGTCGCGGATGGCATCGACCTTGGGTACGGCCGAGGTCCGTACCCGTTGCGTGAAACGCCAGTCGCCGTCTTTGGGAAAGAGATACGGCGGGACGGCCGGTGGCGGCGTCTTCGGCGCAGATTTTGTAGATGCGAGCCAGCCATCGAGCTTTGGCGGGGTATAGGTCTTCGGGTCAAGAGACCTTATGGCGGATCGCAGCGCGTCTTCTCCCAGGTGCTCCATGGCCCAGGCGTGAATGGCGTTGAACCGGGTACGCAACTTATCGAAGCCCGGAGCTGCGAGACGGCCCGATTGGGCGGCCTTTTTCGCCAGGCGCATCTTGTGTCGAAGCCAGGCGTAGTAGTCCGGATCGAGCCGACGGAAACAGGTTCCGAAGACACCGACGTAGTCTCGCCCGTAGTCGTGCGGCCGCTTGGTCTCAAAGAACGTCAGGTTGGTGGAGGCGTAGAGCGCGGTTCGCTGCTTGCTGGACTTCTTGGCAGGGAAGACGTTCTCGTTGATCGGGATCGGTTCAGCCTCACCGGTTGTCGGCTTCTCGAATAGTTTCAGAGGGCTCACGTCTGGGTCTCCCGCCAGTAGGTTCGTCTCGATAGATATCTACCGGCGCACGGCGGCTCCCGGTCTCATCAATGGCGGCTCACTATCTGGATCGTCCCAGAGGCCGATATCCGGGCAGTAGAAAGTCGAACAGCCGGGGCGAGCTAAGTAGTGCCTATGGATGATCTCGATGGCATGCGCCGTGACCGCGCCGACTTCCACGGCTCCGTCCAAGAAGCAGACCAGTCCGTACTCGGCTCCCAAGGAAAAGGGTAGATGTGACCGGTTTTGGTAGAGCTTGGCTTCGTCCCATCCCAGGGCAATCGCCTGGTCGCGGATGGCGTCCACCTTGGCCACCGCTTTTGCGCTCACGGGCCACCAATGCCTCGAGGCTCCTGCCGGATACATCCACTCCTTGGCCGGGATGCCTCCGTTCCTGGAGGCAGTGGTGCAACACATGCACTCCTCGTTGTTGGCTTCGTCTTCGGCTGGTTCTTCCAGCATTCGCAGTAGACTCATCGGATCGGACCTCCATTTGGGATAGACATTCTTCTCTTGTTACTTACCGGAGAACCCGGCAAAGTGTCGGGCTCCTGGCCAGGAAACCTTCTTGGATTGGGCTCAGAGGTCCTTTCTTTAGTCAGACGCCGAGTACACGTTGAGGGGGCTGAGAGTCCGTTGCCGTGAGGGGCTCTGCCGCGACGTGCTCACCGGGAGAGGGTCGCAGCTGGTTGGATGGTTAGAGGTGGTTAAAGGTCCCGACCGTCTCTTGAACCTCTAACCACCCCCTCTAACCAAGTATAACTTATTTATTTTAAATACTTTAAGATATAGATTGGTTAGAGGTTAGAGGTTAGAGGTAGTAAAGAATATTTATCCACGTGAGGCGAAAATAAAAATGGGGTGTCCTGTCTCGGACACCTCTGTTTTTTTCACACCTTGTAGGGGGGGGGTATTGCCTGAGAACCTCTAACCCCTCTAACCAATTCGTCGCAACTCATTGATATAAATCACGATAAGGTGGTTAGAGGTGTGGGTAGAGGGTGCGGGTTAGAGGGATGGTTAGAGGGTCCGCCAGGCCCGGCTCACGGGCATGCTCGTGCCGCTGACGAGACGAGAATGTCGTGACGTGCGAGCGCTCAGCGCGAGACCCAGCGTATGTCGTAAGTGCGTACGTTGGCGCGCCGTTGCTGGATGGTGATCTCGAAACCCACTTCCCGGATGGTGTCCAGGTCGTTGGCGAAACGCTGTGTAAACTGCTGGACGGAGCGTATGTTGAAGGGAAGTTTCAAGTTGTTGGCCGCACAGTTGAGGGCGATATACAGATCCCGCGCCAGAGCACACTCGATACAGGTCTCGTCCCGGAAGTCGATCTGGTATTGAGCGCGGAAGCGGGACATTTCGGTCTTGCCGCCGTCCAGCGCCCCACTCTCCCGGTCAGTCTCCAAAGCACGTCGATAGGCATTGAACAGCGCCGCCAGGACGGTGGCGATGGGATTCGATTCCCGTGCCGTTTCCTTGCTCACTAGGTTGAGCGAGGCGATCTGCTCGAGGAATGGCGGATGGAGATCCGCGACACCCTTCTCGATCACTTCGGCCGGTTTCCCGACCAGTAGCATCAGGTACATCAGGCTCAGATAGTCGTTGCAGCGGCGCTTGGCGTGATCCCCCATGGTGCTGGATAGCAGCTCCATGACCGTTCCCTGCGCTTTCTTGCGCAGCAGGGCCAGCACCCGGCTGGTGCGCCGGATCAGGGCCGACACAATCAGGTCACGATGCTCTGCGATGGCGGCCAGAATGTTGGCCTCGAGGAAACTGTTGCCGGCCCGCTCGTCCATGTCAAAGCGGATGATGAAGGAGCGGGAGAGGATCTCGGAGAGCTCCCCACCCAGGGGCTCGATGCCCGTCGTATTGAGGAGGCATTTGGTTTGCTCGATGACGGTCTCGGTGTCGGTGCCGCTCTTGCGTTTCTCCTTGGCGATCCCGGTGATGCTGGTCAACATGAAGGTCGTCAGATCATCGGTCATCTGCTTGACCTCGATATTGTCCAGCACGATGAGGGGGTTCTGGGAGCCATCGGTGTAGTTGGCGGCGTCGGTGCTTTTCTTTTGCTGGGGCTCGCCGTAAATGAGCGCCGAGATGAGCTTGCTGGCGGTGGTCTTGCCCGAGCCTGCGGGTCCCTCGAAACGGGTCATGGGCCGGGTGCCGACAAAATCGATCAGCAGAAAGCAAGACAACCACGAAAGGATAAAGTCGCGCTCGCCCGGGGCGCAGGTCAGGTTGTCGGAGATCAGGTTGGAGAGCAGCTGCTCCGCCTCTTCGAGATCCGCATCGGGCAGGAACCGGAGCGGCTTCATCTTCCGGGAGCCCTCGAGGATGATCCCATCGTCATTGCCGCCGTTTTTGAGGATTTCGACGCCGTCGGGGGTGATCTTGACGATCTCGTGGGCGTCGTTGTTGAGGTTGAAGTAGACGGCCTGTTTGGGGACATCGGTGTGGAGCCAGGAAAAGTGATTGCGCATCTTGCCGTGGATCACGGCCAGGCTCGATAGGACCTCGAAGAAGATGCGCCCGTTGCCCGTGGTCGGCACCAGGCCGGTTTGTTTGTAGAGCATGGCCGCGTACTGGCGCTTGCGGCCCCGGTCGGCCGAATCCATCCAATGGATGGTGTTGTCGAAATAGACGAACGGCTCTCGATGGCGGGTAAAGAAGAACTGGGCGCCGTGATCGGTGAACCACTGGTAGGCGGCCTCGGCGACCAGGGTGTAGTCGGGGGCCTGCCCGTCCGGGGTCTCCGACACCACCTCATTGATGCGGGCTCGACACGATCCGGCGGGCGCATTGGAGAGATGTTTCTTGCGGAGATTCTGGCTATGTTTAGCCTGCCGGGCTTGTTCCTTGAGCTTCTTTTTTTCGGCCTGCACCTGCTGGCGCAGCGTGGTGATCGAGAGGCTCGACTTGCCGAAGCGCTCCTGGATGCGCTTCAGGTGGCGGCCCACTTCGAGCGGCGACAGCAACGCCACCTCATTCAGGATCGGTTCGAGCAGCTGGTTACGTGCTGATTCGGCGACATCGGTGGGCAGCCGGTCGATGCCGAACTCGAGCGGCGTCGTGGCCTCCCCGAGCAACGCCTCGAACTCCTTCGCGGTGTGACCCGAGGCGAAGTAGTCGTTGACATCGATCTTGGCTGCGGCCAGCAGACGTCCGGCTTCCTCCATGTCTTGGGGAGCGCGGCCGTCGAGGTGTTTAGGGAGATCTCCCGCTCCGAGGGCCGCATCCAGATCGAAGCGTTCCCGTAGCTCGCGTCTAGCGTGTTGCTGTTTCTCATCCAGCGGGAGGACGACCAGTTTCGTCTCGATCTTGTGCCCGATGAGGACGCTTGCGGTCTTGAGCGCGGCGTTTAGGCCCACCTCCGAGATCTCGTTGTCCTGGCAGATGTAGACGGTATCGACGCCACCGAGCTTGGGCAGCAGGCGCGCCCAGTCCGATTCTCGGATGTGCACCGTGACCGGGGAGACGACGGGAAAGCCGCGCTCCATCAGCGCGATGCAGTCGGTCACGCCCTCGGTGATGATGACGCGCTCAGGCCGGGTCAACAGGCAGTCCTCGTTATAGAGATGGCTGTTGTTGATGCAGGGCGCGATGTAGTGATTCTTGCGGTCGTCCCTGTGGACCCGAAGCTTCTTGTATTTGCGGCCGCGCTCATACTTGTTGTCGGGAGTCCAGGGCGTCTGGCGTCCGATCATGAAGACCACGCGGCCCCGGCTCCAGTAGGGGGAAATGAGGCGCTGATCGAAGAAGGGGTACAAGCTGTCCTGGCTGGTTGGATTAAAGGCGCCGGTGGCGGCCAGCTCGCGCAACTCGAAGGGGTCCTTTCTCTTGGTCAGGGCGGAAAGGACACCCTTGTATTCCTTACCTTCGTCCTTGCAGGCGCCGTTGGCGGCAAAGCCGATTTGGAGGGAATCGATGGTCTCGTCGGAGATCCCGTAGTGGGAGTGTAGCCACTCCAAGACTTTGGGGGCTTCCTTGAGCCGGCGGTGATAGAACTCCGCCAAAGCGGTCAGCGCTTCCTGGACACGCACCTCCAGCTTCCGCTCCGCCTCGATCTTCTTCAGTTGCTCGGGGGAAAGTCCGTACTGGCCGAGCAGCGGTAAAGAGGCCTTGGCAGCGAGGAAGTCTCGGGCCCGTTTGTGGGTTTCGGGCATGGGGCCGGATCGCCCGGAGGTGACGGTCCTGGATTGGATGAACTCGACCAGCTGCAGCACGTCGCCCCCCTTGCGGCAGGCATGGCAGAAGAAGCCTTGCTTGTCGAGCCAGATATGCAGCGACCGGCGGCTCGTGCTTTTGTGGTTGGGGCAGTCGCACTGCAGGAGGCGGCCGTTTTCCTCGACAATGCGGGGACCGAGGAGCTCGCGAGCCACCTGACCGATATCGACCTCGGTGATCTGGCGGTAGTATTCGGTGACGTTGCCGTTTGCTGTGTTGCTCATAGTGGGTGCTCCTTACCGGCAAGAAGGAAGGACAGGAAAGTCTTCCTGGCATCGAGATGGCGCTTCTTGGCGCAGTTGTCGATCCCCCATCGATCTCCAACGACCACGACCGCTTCCTTGGCCCGGGTCACGCCGGTGTAGAAGAGATTGCGGTGGTGCATGAAGGAGTGCGATTTGTGCACCACGACGACCGCACAGGGGAACTCGGACCCCTGCGCCTTGTGAATGGTCAGCGCGTAGGCCAGCTCGATGTCGGCCCGGTTCGGCGAGTCGGAGTTGATCCAGACCGGCATGCCGTCAAACTCGATCAACAGCGAGCGGTCGCGGGCCACTTCGGCGATCGTGCCCACCGCGCCGTTCATCACGCCGAGCGCATAGTTGTTGCGGGTCTGGATGACCTTGTCGTGGACCAGCAGCTGCGGGCGGCGTCCCGGCTTCGGAACAGGCGCCTTGACGCCCCAGAGCTTGGCCTGGATCAGTCGCTGCAGCGCCAAGTTGAGCGCGCGGGTTCCGAGTGGACCCTTGTGAGTCGGCGTCAGTACCTGGATGTCGTCCCGCAGGTGAAATTGCAACCGCTCCGAGAGCGCGGACTCGAACAGCTTGAGCAGGAAGTACTGCGCGTCGTCCGGGTCGGTGAATTGATCGACCAGGTACCAGGCGCGCCGGCCCGAGGCCTCGCGTTCACTGGTCTTACGCACCTGGCCTGAGAGCACGGCGATGCTGTTCTCCTTCAGCACCCCGGCTTGGCGGACCACCTGCTCAAGCACCACCGTGGGAACCGTGCGGGTTTCGACCAGATCGCGCAGCAGATTGCCCGGCCCCACGGGTGGCAGCTGGTTGTGGTCTCCTACCAGAACCACGGCGGTCCGATCGAGAGCGATGGACCGGAACAACTGCCAGGCCAGCGGCACATCGACCATCGAGACTTCATCGACGATGACGACATCCGCCGTGATGGGGTCTTCGGGGCCGCGAGCAAACGACTTGCCGTCGAACCCGAGCAGCCGATGGAGGGTGCCGGCCCGGCGTCCGGAGAGTTCCTCGAGCCGCTGGGCTGCCTTGCCGGTGGGCGCGGTGAGGACGACTCGTAAGTCCTCCTCCTCATAGATCCTGGTGAGCGCTGCCACGGTGTAGGACTTCCCGCTCCCGGCGCCGCCGCTGATCAAGGTGATGGCGTGGGAGAGCGCCGTCAGGACGGCCTCGTGTTGGCCCGGAAGGAGCGTGGGCGCCAGCGCGTCGATAAGATCGGGCAGGTCCTCCGGCTCGGGGAAATGCGGGTTGTCTCGATCGCCCTGGGCGAGTGTTGCGGCCAGGTCTTCCTCCATCCGGCGGATGTCCGGCCGGGCAACCAGGAAACGACTGCTCTGGGACGCACAGGAGAGCGTGCCGTCGTCGGTGAGGGATTTAAGCCACTGCTCGATCTGATCCCGGCTGTCGAGCGTGTCCATGACCAGCAGCGCGTTGGCCCGCTCGATCAGCTCCTCGAACTCGATCCAGCAATCCCCTTGGCCTAATGCCGAAGTGACGCAGTCGAGAATGCCGGCGCGGATGCGGGACGGATCGTCCTTGGCCGTCCCCATGCGGCGGGCGATCTGGTCGACACGCTTGAAGCCGAAGCCGGGGATTTCCCGGACGATGAGATAGGGATCGTCTTGGAGGAGGCCGAGGGCATCGTCGCCGAGCTTCTCAACCAGACTCGTCACTTGATGGTGGGTGAGGCCGTAAGCCGCCAGCTGAGTCAGCGCACCGTTGACCTGCCGGGTCTTTTGCCACTCCTCCTGCAGCCGCTCGACCGTCGCCAGGGGCAGTCGCGCGGCCTCGGCGACCGTTTCCGGTTCCTCAACGATGATGCGGTCGAAATCCTTGCCGAAGCGTTCCGCGATCCGCTTCGCCTTGACCGGTCCGATCCCCTTGATGTCCGGGTGGTGAGCCAGATAGTGGGCCAGACCCTCCCCGTCCAGTTCGAGGTCATAGGAGACGGAGTCGACCTGGAGTTGGTCTCCATACTGGGAGTGCGTGACCCAGCGCCCCTCGAGAACGACCCGGTCCTGCTCGCGGGCGAAGAACTTGCCGGCAAAGGGGACTTCATCGCCGCCGGCGGTGATCAGCCGGCCCGCCGAGAATCGCGCGCAGGCGTAGTAGACAACTTCAATCCAGCCGCGAACCTTGATGACGGGTATGTTTCGGGTTGCGGTTGTCATTGTCTCGATGCCATCCGGTGGACCCGGCGCAAATAGCCCTCGACGAACATCTGGGCGCCCTGCCGGTCCGAGCAGAAAAAGACCGGGACACGGAAGTCGACGACGACGGACAAAACCGAACCGACGACGGCGTTGGGGTGGGCTCCGGAGCGGTACCGTCGCGCGAGGATATCGCCGAGGTTGGCCTCGACCACGATGCAGGCGAAGCTGTAGCCGGCCAGACGCTTGAGCTCGGCGCGGAACCGCTTCCGGGAACGAATGATGGTCGAGACCAGGTCTTCGAGTGTCTTGCGCTCGACCGCCACCCGGTCCTCCCATCCATCCAGCGAGTAATCCCCGGCGGGCAGGGACCGGCGCGTGGCCGTCACGCCTTCGGAATCGAAGGGGTAGGGCTCCTGTTCCCGTGTGTCGACGACAACCGTGATTCGATCCGTCCCTGCCGGCCGCCCAGCTCCCGGCCGAGGCCGGTTAGAACGGTGCGAGTTCATCCTGAGCTTCCGCTTCATTGGCCTCGTCGTTCTCGAGCACGAGGCGCCGGTTGAAGTAAACGTTTTCGAAGTCCCCATTCGTCCGCTTGGTCACTTCGAGCTTGACGCCCCTCAACTGGCCCACCTGCTTGTACAGATCGGAGAGCTTCTCCAGATCCAGTCCACAGGTGTGCAGGTCCGTCTTGAGCCACTTGAGGTTCTCGCGGCTCTCGATCATGTTGTTGCGCCACAGCAGGCGTCCCCGGAACCGTGGCGCGAGGATGCGCAGGGTCCACTTGAGCATCGGTGTGCCCGAGCTCTTGGCCCGCACCAGCTGCACCTGCTCGACGTTGACCTGGTACTTGCCGTCCGGAACAGGCTCGAACTCGCGCTCTTCGACCTCGGTCTCGACGTAGTCGTCTTCGAACTGCGTCAAGTCGATGTCCGAACCGGGCGAGTGGTGTCCGTAATCTTCGTTTTGCATGGTCCTAATCTCCTTTTTTGGGATGTGTTGGGCTTCGGATCGCCAGCCGTCGCCGGCTTGGCAGCCTGGGCCGTGTTCTTTGCAGCGGGCCGGTTGAACGCTTCGGTGAAGGTGGCGAAGTCCAGATCGATGGTTTCGGGCAGGCGGCCCGTCCGGTCCCCGGCTTCGTAGTGCGGACTGGGCTTGGTGCGCATGACCCGCCGGTAGGAGGTCTTGCCCTCCTCGTCGGTCACGGCTTCCAGATCGCAGTAGAGAATGAGATCGACCATCCCCAGCACGATCTTGCGGGCCTTATCGGGCAGAGTCGGAACGATCCGGGTGTATTTGCCCGTTCGGGTCTCGATCTCCCGCTCCACGGAATGGGAAACGAGAAACAGGCCGTAGGGCAGGAAGGCCAGCTTGGTCAGAACGCGGTGGAACTCGTTGTTGATCAGCGCCCAGCCCTTGCCGTAGCCGAGATCGGACTCGTGCTCGATCTTGAACTTGGCGCAGACGTGCTCGGCGCACATGCGGTAGGCGTTGTCGATGGTGTCGATGACGATGGTCTTGAAGGAGTGCTTGCCTTCGGCGATCTCGCTGCAGGCGGATAGCAACTGGTCCCAGGACTGGATCGGCGTCTGATACACATCCAGGGCGTTGAGCCCCGGCTCGGTGGCCAGAAACAGCGCGCTGTCGGCCTGGCTGCACCAGCTTGAGTTGTGGACGATGAAATCGTTCGCCACGAAGTTGTGGCTCTCGTCGATCGTCAGGTCGTAGACCGGCTCGACGACGGTCGGTTCGATGCCGACGACGCGGTCGAAGAGGCTGGGGCCGACGCGGTCGAGCTGCGTCTCGGCGCCACGCACCTGGTAGAGCGCCTGGCGCACCGCCTCGGCCCGCACCGCTTTCTCGCCGATGAACCCGATCTGGTCGAGGTAGGCGAGCACATTGGCCTTGCTCGCGATGAGGATCTCGGCGCCGTAGGGCTCGCCGTTGAGCGGGCGCTCCCGCATCACCGACACGATCCCGAAGCGCAGCAGCAGGTGCTGGATCTCGCGCACCATGCGGACCGACGTCGAGCTGTAACTCACACGTCCGCTCGCCTCGACCGATCCGTCACAGGTCAAGAGCCGGTTGAGGAAGAGCCGCAGCTTGCGCTTCTCGAGGCCGAAGACGAAGTCCGGGACGAACTTCTCGGCCGAGCGCAGACCGTGCAGTCCGACCTCCTTGAGGTGGGCGATCACGTTGTTGCGGCTGCCCGACTTACCGCGCACCCGCACGTGCGGGACGCCGGCCTCGTTGGTGTACTCCACGCACTCGTCGCCCTTGGCCTCGACCGCCGCCTGGAAATCCATGCGCACTTCGGGATCGACCTTCGTGAAGACCGGCGACGAGTCCTTCCCGAGCGACCCGTCGGCCATCAGGTAGGCGAGAATCTTGACCAGCTCGTCGTCCGTATCGCCGTGGCCAAAGAGGTTCGGATACTCGGCGACGACGGCCACGCGGTCGCTCACCCTCAGTTCCGCAAGCGGCTTCCATCCCTCGCGCGTGAGAAACGGATGGCTCGCCGTCGCCTCGATGGTGCGACCGGTCTGGGTCGTGAGCCGGCAGAGCTGCTCGGGTTCGTTGGTGAGGTAGGCGCGGGGTCGCTCGGCGACGAGGAGGCCCGCCTCCCTCATGGTCAGGACGTCGCCCGTACCCTTGGCGACCAGATCCCGCAGTGAGACGGGGCGGCCATTGTGCGCGTCGATGAGCTGTGTATCGCCCCTGAGACACTTTCCGATCTTGCTCCGCCCGTAGGCGAGCACGGTCAAATCGGCCAGGTTTTCCTTTTGAGGTGTGGTCTTGTTGGGTAACACGTTGTGTTCTCCTTTCTTCTGGGGTTCCTAAAATGGGAGGTCGTCGTTGGCCGAGGAACCGTCCTCGTCGACGGCCTCCCGCAGTTCCTCGTGCGGGGGGACCCGCTGGTAGAAGTTCTCCGCGACAACCGGACTGCCGCCGGAGCGGCACAGCGGCAAATAGGCGCAAGGCCTCCGGTAGTGAAAACAAAAGGCCGTGTTCTGGTAGAAGACACCGCGCCGGCGGGCCTCCAGATACGCCTGGGTCAACTCCCAGAGCTGAGCCTGTAGCTCCTCAAAACGGTCGCGGGAGAGGTAGAGCCGCTCCCGGTGAAACATCTCCGGTGAGGCATACTTGGCGGCCAGCCGCTTCTGGAAGGCGCGGTCGCTCTCGGGAAGCTTGCGTTTGGCCGTGGTCCTGCCGGTCTTTGACTTGGCGAGGAGCGCCGCGCGGCGCACTTCATACTCCGCTTCGGTCTCGCCAAGGCTCTGCACCAGGCGGGCCTTGACCAGCACGTTGTAGAGGACCCCGGCGAGCCGGATGCCCAGGGTCTGCTCGACGTAGCGGGAATAGAGGACAATCTGGAAATCCGTCCAGAGACGCTCCAGATAGTCTCCGCCCAGCTGAGAGGCGGTCTTGTGTTCCAGCAGGTAGTGCTCGTCATCGATTCGGACGACGCCGTCGACCTTCCCGGCCAGGGTGAAGCTTCGGGACGCAGCGCCGGTCGCGGGATTGACGATCTTTCCCTCGAACGTTTTCTCCAGCGCAACGACCTCGAACTCCTCCTCGGCGTAGCGGGCCGCATAACCCCGCATCATCGCGGTGGCCAGATGCCAGTCGCGCTTCTCGTCGGCTTGTTGGTCTCGGTTCGGATAAGCCCGGTCGATGGTGTCGAGGACCGCCTCCAGGTTCCCGGTGGAGTGCCAGATCTCCAGGCTCTGGTGGATTACCGTTCCCAGGGCGAGGTTGCGATCCCGCTCCAGCGGAACCAGCTCATCGAGGTAACGCCACTCGAAAGCCTTGCGGCAGTTGCGGAATAGGCTCCACATCGAATAGGTGGAGATCGCTGGTTTGCCCATCACGCGGTCCCCCTGGCGCTCATCGCCGAAGAAACCGGCGGCGGGCCCGCGATCCGTTCGACCTTGAAGGCCCTCTCACCGAACTCGCGGGTGAGAAAGCCGGTGAAGATGCGGGCGATGGCCTGGCCCACTTCGGTCGCTGCGTCCACCACGCAGGAGCGTTTGTCGTTGTCCAAGCAGAAGGATGCGTCCAGGCGCACCAGGGACCGGCCATGCAAGCACTCGGTGGCCAGCACGGCCAGCAGCAGGGACCCTTCGACTTCACCGAGCGGCACTGTCGCGTTGAAGTGGTAGCGGTAGAGTTCTCGATTCATTTGCTTTCACCTCCTTGGGTTCTTGATCCGTCAGGAAGGCGCCCACATTGGTTACTTACCGGAGGCGAACGAAAAGTGTCGGCAGTGGTCACAAATAATCCTTCAGCCCAGCGTCCTCGAAGATCTCCCGCAGCCTTTGGATCGACTTGTAGAGGGTGGTGCGCGGAACTCCCGTGTCGCGGGAGATCTCGGCGATGGTTTCCTGCTGGAGACGCCGGCACAGCTCGGCGAGCTCGGGGGGAGCGTTTCGACGACGGCGGCCACGTCGATGGCCAACTCGCGCAGGTTCTCCGCCGGTCGGCGCTCGACACCCGAGCGGCGGAGGTAATCCTCTTGGTCGAGCATCTCGACTCGCTCGACCGTGCAGTCGTCCTCGTCCTTGATCGGCTCGTTCACCGAACACGGGCAGCGCCGGTAATCCCGTTTGACGGCCGTCTGTTTCTCGATGAGAGTGGCGATCTTGTGCTCGACCACGTGGGCGATGAAGGTGTTCCGCTTCGCCCGCTTGGGGTTGTACTTTGGCAACCGGCGAAGCAGGTCGAGGATCAACTCCTGCTCCAGATCGTCGCGGTCGGCGACCGTAAAACCCACCTGTCCCACTAACTGCCTTGCTTTGAATCGAATGATCTCGACGGCATACGGATCAATGCCCTGGTCGAATTTGTTGCGCCCCATCGAGCCTCCTCGGGGCCGAGGAGGGGCTCGCGTGGGTGTCGACCGGTGCCGGACGGGCCGCTCTCAAACGAAAAAGAGCGGAAAAGCGTTGTGAGGACGCCGGTTTTGGCGACACCCACAACGACCTCCGCTCTGCGGCCAGCCGGTTGTCTGGTGTATGGACCGTGTTTGTTACTTGTCAGGCTCGGGCTCAGACCCGAATCCCGTCCGCCACGGCCATGCGGACGGGAAATTTTCTTTCCGCGGGCTCAGCGAAATTTCGCTGAGGGTCGCCGCTGGTAAGAAAAAAGCCCTGAACCGGACTGGCTCGGGGCTTCGGTCAGGCTCGTGGGGACGGCAGGGCTGAGTACTCACCACCGCAGCGTGAATGAATCATTCGCTGGGGGCGGTGCGTTAGTCTGTCTCGCCGCCTACGGCCTTGTTGACGTAGCTCATGGCCCAGTGTACCCATGCGAGGAACGAGACAGCTTTGAGGCTGTTTACTTCGTTGTCGTAGTCCACAGACGTGCCATGAAGAACACCGTGGCGATTGAGGTCCTGAGATGAACTACGCTGGCCTGGCTTCCACAGCGGCGATTTCCTGAGCACGAGAAGATGCAATATGGCCTCCGCAAAGCCGTACTCACTTGGCGGTAGCGACTTGCAGATGTCTTCTCGGGTTGATTGTTGGAAGACGTGTTTGCGCGTAATGTCGTGGGTAATGCCGTCGGCCTGGGCAAGAAACACCGGAACCGACAGCGTGTACTTACCTTCACGATGCGCCTGGAACGCATCGCGCAGAATTCGTTCCCGGTTTGGGTAAGACCTCACGAGCTCCAACTCAATGTCGTCGAGTCTCCCGCGAAAGAAATCGACCAATGTGCCTTGGATTAGTTCGGGTTGCTCACGTAGCATCACCTCCACCCACTCGACTCGGCCGGCGAGTGGAAACTGGGGGTGGAGAAACCATTCCTGTTTTGCCAACTCTTCCACCACCGCCTGCATACGAGTGGAAAGGTTCCTTGCCCACCGCTCAGCACCGTCAATGATCTCTTCAAGTCGCTGCGTAAATCGGACAAGCCCGTCGAGCCAATCTTCTGCGGCCTTGCCCCGCTCAAGGTCAAGATAGCCTTTTTCAAACTCCTCCGAAGCGCGTCCCTGCCGCACAATGGCTTCAAGAAACTCGTCAAGATCACTCGTGACGCTTGGTCGAATATCGGCCGAAGGTCGATCTTTCAACAGAGGAACGAATTCAGGGTCGCCAAGCGAACGCCACCATCTTGCGAGCACATCGTCGAGCTTCTTGCGCGCTGCGTTGAATGCATCCAGCCTGTCCTGAAGCGATTCCATGGGTTCTTTCTTTGAAGTCACCTTTCTCGTTAGTCCTCCGGGCTAATACGGAAGCGCGCCTCCCAGCCCTTCCCGTCGTCCGTAAGTCCGAAGGGATCACCTTCAATCCGGAAGAAGCCCCGCAGATTACTCGCCAGATTCTCGCGACGCTTCTGATTCCGTCGGTGGGCATGACTGCTGCTCCAGTCCAGGATGCCGCGTTCGTCGGCGAACACGCTGAGCAGTGCCCACTCGACGGTCGGATTGCCGTTCTTGCGGTTGGCCATGCCCATCTGGGTGTAGTTGCACACCTTGCGTTCAGACTTCACCTGAACCGAGACGGTGTGGCCGTCGATGAACCGGATCGATACGTCGCTCCAGGCGGCATCCGGTGGAGTCGGAAAGAAGATCATCGAGCCGTCGTCCGTGGGAGCGGGCAGGTGGACCGCTTGGAACGACGCCAGGATGTCGTCGAGCGGCCGGCGGAGGCGAAGTTTGCGGCGTCCGGCCAGGTCGAGATCTTCCGGCAGTGGAACGAATGCCGACTTCCCCTTCGACAGCAACCCTGCCGAGGGCACCGTCAAGAGATCGAGCGTGGGAGCCAACAGGACAAACGGTCCTTCGGGCTGGCTCAGGAGACCGCTTACGATGTGCTCGAATTCAGCCGTTTCGAGTTGGATCGTCAGATACACGGGGAAACGAAAGCCGGCATAGGGCGAGTAGACGCCGATCCGCACGGTTTGATGAAGCCCGGGCACCGACTCCGATTCTCCCATCAACTTGAGGACGCCGACTACCGCCCCGTAGAAGGCCGTGCGGTCCAATTCGTAGACGGTGATGTCGGGCGGCTTCAGCGCGAAGGTCTCGCAGCCACATCCACAGCGACAGACCGCCACGATGTCGTCCGAGCCATGCTCAACGACGTCATGCGCGCAACCATCGATGAGACGTGAACGCCCCCCCGACGCCGGCCCAAGACCCTACCGGGCCGACGGGGAGGGCGATCCAGGGAAGCTCCTAGATCGCTGACGATTGTGGACGTGATTCGTCCTGAGGCATACGCCGAGGATCATCCGCAGGCCGTGTTGGGCCGATCGGGCTTCGAGGGCCTTGACGTAGAATACGCGGTCGGCGTCAGAGCGGAAGGCGACTTGGAGAATGCCCATCCCCGGAGCCGAGACGCCTACTGTGTATCAGCCCACCAGTTGCGCCAGAACTCGGCCTGCTCCTGAGCAGATAGCTTCTTGCTGAGCCCGTTATGTGACTTGATGCCCTCATGGGAGATGGACTTTCCGCCGTACCCATCTTCGCTTGATACCATCGCGTGAACATAGAACTGGTGAGCCGCCCGGCGTACCGCTTCGGGGTCGGAGCTCTCGAGCAGCAACGCCGCCAGGGGCAGTGACTCCCTAGCATCGCTGTTGCCTTCGTCACTCCCAATTCTCCTCAGTGATTTGGCTAGCGCAATGTCGAGGCCGGGGACTTGAACTCTGCGGTTGAGCAGGATCAAGCTCTTAACGCGCGCCATCCCCTCGGGACTCGACGGATTGTATTGAGTCTCCATCTCAAACAAGATCGACCCGATGGTTCTTTGCCGCAGCCGGATCGAGTCCAAGTTGGCTTCTAGATCCGCCAGCGCTGGGTCGTACGACATGCGGACTCCTGCAATGAGGCCAATGTCGCTTTCCTCTACCGAAGGGGACTGCAGCAGATCTTCGAGCACTGCGAAGGCGGCTTCCTGAGAAGAATCGAATCGTCCGGCGTGCTGGAGCGACCCGATTAAACGCCTCCGGGCCGCTTCAGGAGTGACCGTGTGAGCGAACGTTTCGTCGAAGCTGTACCGATAGCTCTCCACGGTCGCATCGAGCAGAAGGCGCTCCACGCTGGCGCCCGCTCTAGGGACCCAAGATTTGGGAAGCTTGATAAAGAGAGTCTTCACGTAGTTGGTAAGCCCCCCCCCTCACTAGGGATGCCGCTGTACTTTCCATCGTCAAGCCGTCTAAGGAACCAGAGCCCGTACGTTTCAGCGCTAGGTGCGAAGGTGGGCGGTAGCAGCCCGCTGAACACGCCCGTGTCGGCTTCCGGTTTCGGCAAGAGCGCTTCCACCACAGAACCGACAGGGATGTCACCCTTCAATACAACGCTTGCTCGAACGCCAAACTCCACAACGGCTCCCTCAGGTGAGTGAGCGATGCTCTCCCCGATGAGGACCGCGTCAGCTCCCTCAGCGAGATGCAAGGTCGGCAGTTCAGCCGCGACTGGAATCGAGGCGACGGTCGTGATCAGAACGATTCTTGACAGTAGTTTCATTTTCTTTAGTCCTCACTCTACTGGCTGGAGCCGTGGTCTTGAAACCACTTGGCTGTTCCGTCGAACACTTCCGTGCCGCTGCCATGGGTCTGAGTCCCAATGTGCCACTTCTGGTCGGTGTTCTCCATGATCAGGGTGTTGTGAGTGTAGGTGGGGCCCGGAACCCGTGAAGACGGGGTCAGGGTTCCATACTCCAACCGTGCTGTCCGCTGCGATCGAATCGATCCAAACGTAGTTGCTGCTGTTGTAGCCGGCAGCCTTCCCTTGGGGAGGGTTTCCCCAACCGGTAACGACTCCAGGTTTGCTAAAGCTCCCCAAAGTCTCGTTCAGCGCCATGCTTGGTATTGAGTATCCACAGTTGTCTTCTACGAACCAGGGATGTTGAGTCTTGTAGCCGCTTATGCCATGGGTCGCTGTTGTGACGCTCTGCCCCTGGAACATTCCTATTGGAGAGCGAAGGAGGCGGGCCAAATATGAGCGCCGCGAGCGGACTGGAACATCTCACACCGTTTCTACCGGGCTTGGAGAGCGCCTTGGAAGATTCCGAAATCAGCGAGATCATGATTAACGGCCCCGGTAATGTATGGGTCGAGCGGGCCGGACGGCTGGCCGCACACGCCGCGCCGGACCTGGACGAAGCGGCGCTGTTGCGGGCCGCTATCCACATCGCCCGTCCTTTGGCACTGGACCCGGAAAGCTCTCCCATTGTCGATGCCCGGCTCGATGACGGATCGCGGGTTGCTATCTGCGTTCCGCCCGCCAGTCCTCAAGTCGCTATCACCGTGCGGCGCTTTGGCAAGCGGGCGTTCTCGGCGGATGATCTCGTGAAGCAAGGCGCACTCCCCAAAAACGTGCGGGCCCAAGCAGAGCGGGTGTTGCGCTCCCGGCGGAACATCCTCGTTTCCGGCGGAACCGGATCGGGCAAGACCACGTTGCTCAATGCCCTCATCGAACTACTCCCCGATGACGAGCGGATCGTCGCCATCGAGGACACCTTGGAGCTTCGCATCGAGCGCTCAAATTGCGTCCGCTTCGAGGCTCGCGGCTTGCAGGACGGAGCCGTGACGATCCGCGATTTAGTCCGCCACGCGCTGCGTCACCGACCGGATCATATCGTCGTGGGCGAAGTTCGCGGCGGAGAGGCGGCGGACCTGCTACAAGCCCTCAACACTACAGCCGCCCGGCGCCATACAGGGATGGGAAGCTGCCCGCTTACCATTGGGTCGAAGAAACGACCTGGCCGATCCGTACTCATCCCCAAATCGCGTTCGCCATTCCGCAGACACGGCCGACAAGCTGGGAACGGCCTCCAGTGCTTGCCAGAATCCCTTCGGGCTACTCTTCATCTTGATCCTGTTCGATGAAACCACGTTTTCCGAGCCAGTGCTCAATCACGTCGGCGTCACTGTCCCTGGTGTAGTGGGCGATGTTCGAGGGTCGGATGGTCACGGTGCGAGTCGTTCTCGAATCGGTAAACTTCACCTGAAAGCTCGCCCGAATGATGCGTGCCTTGGACGGCATCCCGAGGCCGCGTCCCTCGAGAGCGGCGAAAACGTCATTCGTTTTCCGTATCTCGATTTCCGATTCCGAACCATTCCACAGGAACTGAATCTCCTTGAGCCGAACCCAGTCCATGCCATCGACATCCGTACAGACGATGGACACGGGTCCCACCGTCCGAAGCGGCTCGAGGGTGTACTTGGCGGTGCCGGGAAAGAAGTCCTCGTTGCCGAACAGATGGCGGCCGAACCCCCTGCGGTAGGTGTCTTTCTCTCCCTTATTACAGGCGTGCATCCGGATCTCACCGATGGCCGGTTGATAGACCAGGACGTCATGTTTTTCCGGCCGGTAAAACACGCTCGAGGTGCGGCCGCCCTCCAAGTTGCCTTCGCGTCGGAACGGATCGCCGTGGCGTACCAGAAACCAGATCGAGTCGCCTTTCCGATATACAAACACCCGCGAGCCGCGACCGCGCTTCTTCAGCTCGAACCAGTCATCGAGATCGGTTTCCAGAGCCGTCAGTGTTTGTGGCGAGGGCTGGCGGAACGAGGGAATCGGGTGTAGGTCGGTCTGAAAATAATCGAAGGTGCGCGGCCGGGTGAGATATCGCTCGGCGTGCTTGCGCTCCAACAGGCGCCGGTCCTTGAGAAACACCTGGACGGCGACATCCGCTGCGGTAGGGTCCGGCTGCCCGTCGAGCGCGATGCCATGGCTCTCCGCTTCTTCCAGCAGCACGTCCATCGACTCCTGGGTGGACATCTCGTGCACGAAGAAAAGCGAATCAAGCAATTCTTTGGGCGTATCCGTACCCGGGCTCATCAGCACGGAGACGAGTCGGTCGTAATCCAGACCGTTCGAGGAAGATGGCGGCGACAACCTCAACCTTCGGGCGTCGAAGTAGGATCGATGGGGCCGCAGAAACTCTAAGAGATGGTTCGGCGTGATGGGCTTGAGGACGGCGGGTTGGGCGAATCGTCGAAGGTTGTACATTGCCATTACGTTGCACTCTCCTGTTCTATCTCTGTGGGGTCGTTCTTGTCTGTGAGTGGTTGACCCTGGTCCGCCGAACCGCGACGACCTTGCCCAGGATGCGCATCCTGTGGTCGGGGCCGATCGGCGTCGGGCGGAGTTTCGGATTCTCGGGCCGCAGCTCGATGCGCTCGTCGCGGATGAAGAGCCGCTTGACCGTGGCTTCCTGATCGAGCAGTGCAACCACGATGTCCCCGTTTTCCGCCACGGGCTGCTGCCGAACCACGACCAGGTCCCGGTCTTGGATGCCGGCATCGATCATGCTGTTACCCTCTACTTCCAGCGCGAAGAAGCGACCGGAGCGAACCGCTCGGCTGTCGATGAGGACCTCGCCGACCACATTCTCTGCAGCCAGGATGGGTTGGCCGGCGGCGACTTTGCCAATGATGGGAACAGCCAGCAGGTCGGCCACATCCGCCATGGGCTCCCCGACGACGGTCAAGCCCCGGGCCTTTCGCGGCTCCCGCTTCACATAGCCTTTGCGCTCGAGCTGGGTCACCTGGTCACGCGCGCTCGGGGCCGATATCCCGAGGATGTCCGCCAGTTCCTGGATGGTCGGGGGAAACCCCTGCTGGCCGATGAAAAGGCGCAGCTCGCCCAATGTACGCCGCTGTGGGTCGGTGATTTCCCCCCCCCATCCTGCTCGGACGGTTCCAGAGCGGGACGCGGGGTGATGAGAGGCGGTTCTTTTTTTTGGAGAGGGGTTCACCGCGAGACGAAACTGAACAGGGCTCGCTGTTGCTCCCAGTCCATGGGGAAGGTCCGGGTCATCTTGGCCAGCGACAGGCCGGTCGGTTCCTCACCGTTGAGGATCGCTTCGATGATGTCCGGGGCCAGCGTGGTCAACTTCAGAATGCGCACCACATAGGAGTTGTCCACATCCAGACTCCTCGCCAGATCCGCGACGGATTGAAACTCTCCACTCTCAATCGCTTGCGCCCAGCAGAACGCTCGGCCCAGGGCCTGAACGATGGCCGTCTGGACTTCCGCTGGGCTCTCCGGAACATCGCCATCCAACGCCCGGGGAGCCAGGATTATCTTCCGGCCCTGCATCCGCCGGATGCGCATCGGAATATGGATCTGCAGATTGCCGGTCTCGGTCATTGTGAGGGTCGGTTGTCGATTCATCGACCCTGGCTCCGTTCCTTGGCATCACCTGTCAGTCCGTTCAGCTCGATGATGAGATGGGTCAAGCCCTGGGTCTTCAATTCCAGGTCGATGCCGGTTTCCCGGATTTCCACTTTCTCGACCAGCAGTTGCACCAGCCGGTTGCGTTCCAGAGGAAACAGGTCTTCCCACAAGGTGTCCACGCTCTGGAAGGCTTCCGAGACTTCCCTCTCTGCGACCGGGTCCGACTCGAACGCCTGGGCTCGGGCCGAGACATCCGTCAGTTGGCGACTCAGGGTCACCGCCTCCTGGTTGAGCTCGGCCAACGTCGGTCCGGCGTCCGACCCGTTTCCGTTAGGCGATACCTCCTCGAGTGCTCGCTCGCGGATCTTAAGAAGATCGCCTTCCAGCTGCGCTCTCTGCTTCAGCAGCCGTTCACGCTCAGCTTCTTCCATTCCCTTGGCGTCAAAGTACGTCTGAGACACCAGCGTCGGGGTCCGAAAGACCGCGCTCAACTGCTCCAGCACCACCTTTTCGATGTCCCCGGCCGGAACGCGCTTGAGCCGGCAGCAGCTGACCGCTCGCTTGGCGTCCTTCGCGCAGTGATAGTAGCTGTAGCGGCGCGGTCCCTTTTGGGTGTAGGTCAAGCCCATGGCACTGTCACAATGGCCGCAGCGAACCACTCCCTGGAGCGGAGAGATGTTCTTCGTTTTGGCCTTCGTCTGCTTGGCCCGGGTGTTCTCCGAGAGAATCCTCTGGACCTTCTCCCACAACGCCTTGGAGACAATGGCCTCCTGCTCTCCGGGATAGCTCTTCCCCTTGTGGACGACCTCGCCCATGTAAATGCGGTTGCCAAGCAATCGGTAGATGTGGCCGGTGTTCCATGGCCGGCCTTCCCGCCGTTTCCCTCTCTTTGTGGTCCAGGACTTCGTGCGGTATCCCTGGTCATTGAGTTCTGCCGCCAGTGATTTGGCCGAGGCCAGTTGGGTGTATCGCCGGAAGATGTGTTGGACCAGCCGCGCTTCCTCTGGATTGACGAGCAGCTTCTTTTGATCCCGGTCGACGTCGTATCCCAGGATGGCCGGTCCCCCGCAGTACTTGCCTCGCCGCTTGGTCGCCGCCACCTTGTCCCGGATGCGTTCGGCAATGACCTCCCGCTCGTGTTGGGCGAAGGTGATCAGAATGCCCAGAAACATGCGTCCGGTCGGGTCGGTGGTGTTGAAGTGTTGGGTGACCGAGACGAAACTGACTCCCTTCTGGTTGAACCGCTCGATCATTTTCATGAAGTCCAAAAGCGAACGCGACAGGCGGTCGATCTTGTACACCACGATCACATCTACTTTGCCGGCATCCAAATCGGACAGCAGACGCTGCAGCCCGGGACGTTCGATGGTGCCGCCGGAGAATCCCCCGTCGTCGTAGCGGTCGGGCAGAGCTTGCCATCCCTGCATGCGTTGGCTTTCGATATAGGCCTCGGCGGCCTCCCGCTGGGCATCCAGCGAGTTGAACTCCTGCTCCAGCCCTTCCTCGTGACTCTTGCGGGTGTAGATGGCGCAGGTGATGAGCTTCTTCTCCGTGGAGCGCCTCGTGCCGGTCTCAAGCATGCTGGCCTCCTTGGTGGTGGTTCCCGTTGCTCTTCTTCAGTCCGAAGAAGAGCCTGCCGTTCCAGCGCGTGCCGGTAATCTCCCGCGCCACGGCGCTCAGCGACCGAAAGATCCGGCCTTGGTACTCGAAGCCCTTCTCCTGGGCGAGGACCTCGTAGCGGCGGTCCTTCCAGATCCTCACAAAGCGTGTGCCCGGCAGGATGCCGTCCTTGCTCTGCCGGTTCTCGGATATCGGAGCCTCCACACGGGCTAGCGGGTCCTCACGGGCGACTTGCCCCAAATGCGCCTTGGCGGCTTCGGACAGGCCGCCGTAGAAAAGCTCCTGGATGCGATAGGCCAGGCGCTTGATGAGGAACTGTCTTTTATACGGAGGTGGGTCGCTGCCATAGAGGTCGAGCCACTTTTCGCGCAGTTGCTCCAGTGTCATCGCATTGAGCGTTGCCAGCTGCCGCAGGACGGAACGGCGAGACCTGGCCGTGTGGTTGTTCTTCTGGAATTGCTTGCCTGGCTCATTCATGGGTCACTCCCGAACTCCGGTCCTGGACGCGTTTGTCACGCATGAACGCTCGGTTCGCAACACGAATCAAGTCCTTCTCCGATCTTTCTCTGAATTCTTCGATATTGGCTCGATGGTCCGGAGAAGCGGCCGTGCGGACTCTCCGGCGGAGCACGGCCAAGGCCAGGATCGAGGCGATTGCTTCCAGTCTCGTTTTGGGGGAAAGAGGTTGGGACTCAAGCCGGATTTCTGCTTCAAGCAGGTCGGAACCGGTGGTTCCTGGCTCGAAATCGGCATCCCACATCGTGACCTCCGGTTGGATGGGACCGGTTAGGCCGGTGTGGATGCCGCGAAAACTAGCCGGAGCGGACGTAGGGGCGGTTTCGCCGACACCCACAACCGCCTCAGCTTTCCGCTGCCAGTCCGTTGTCTGGTTTCTGACGCTACGGCCGGGCGCCATGCCCGACCGCTGTCTTTAGATACTTACCGGAGGACTTCCAAAAGTGTCGGACGAAACGTTCGAAAACTTGTGTGCTCAAAATGGGCCGTATGTTGTGTTTCCACAACCCGAACGATCTTAACGGGAATCGGCCTCGATACTTCGACTGGGGGAAATCCGGAAAAAAAAGACTTCCTCCAGCGGAACTCGGAGAGCTGTCCGTTGAATCCCGTAAACCTCTGAAAATTAATGGATTGAAAGTGACCGTTCGAAGAGAGACTGGGTTGCGTTAACGCTGCAAGCCCTCCACCATACTTGGATGACACTCGCTTTATCCGACCGCTTGCTGACGCGCGCGGCTCAAGGCGCTCAGTCTGCCCGATACGAAAATCACCGTCGCCGAGGTTGCGGGACGGTTTACGCCCCCCGGATCAACAACCTCGCTCGGCGGACTCCCGGAGACTCAAGAGTTCTTCCGGTTGTTTATGGTCCCCGGAATGGGCCATTGCGCGGGAGGTCCGGGACCCAATCAGTTCGACGCACTCAGCGCGCTGGAACGCTGGGTGGAACACGGCCAGGCGCCGCAACGCATCGTCGCCGCGAAGCTCGTGGACGGAAAAACTGTGCGGACTCGCCCTCTGTGCGCCTATCCGATGGTGGCGAAGTGGAACGCTTCGGGAGATACTGACGACGCGGCGAACTTCAGTTGCGTTGGGCCCTGAGCCCCGATGTTCACATCGGGGTCGGACCGCCGACCTAAGGGTCGGGGCTCAATAATCCGCAACTTGTCGCGCCCAGTGGGGTTGTTGTCAGAAGCTCGCGAATCCGTCAGGATAAACACGTAGGGTGGCGTGCGCGTCGCCTTGAGCCTGTCCCCCGCCAGTTCTGGAGCCCGCCCGAGTCCTGGCGAACCCCTTTTCTGGAGTTCCTTGATGAAAACTACGGTCCTTTGGTCGATCGCCCTTGCAACTGCTCTGCAGCTTGGCGCCCAGACGTTTGACAATTCGACCCTCAACGGCCCTTACGGCTTCGTGCACTTCTCGGTTGATGTCTCGCTGGGGGGAGTGGCCGAAGGCGCCACCAATACGGGAGGAGTGATCACCTTCGATGGAGCGGGCGGTTACACGATCGACGGCCGTAGAGGTTCGGGCGCCAACGCACTGTCTCCCGTCCAGCTAACCGGGACGTACGTGGTTCAGTCGAACGGTTTTGCGTCTCTGGACAACCCCCTCGCGGTCGGAGAACAAATCACCGCTCGCGTCGGGGCCGGCGCTTCGGCGATCCTGGGAGCGTCGACGCAAGACATCGGCGATTTCCGAGATGTTTTCATCGCGATCAAGAGTCCCGAAAGCGCCGTTGATAACTCGCTGCTGAGCGGCTCCTACGCCGGCGGTTCGTTTGGCCTGCCCAACGGCTCGGACGCCGCCGCCAAGAGCGCGCTGCTGCTTTTCGAAGCTGACGGGCAAGGCGGCTTTACCAGTTTCGTCGCCGAAGGCCATCAGTCCGACCAGCAAGATATTCCCCTGACGCAGAACATCACTTCCGCAACCTATGCGATCAGCGCGGACGGCTCAGGCGCCCTCTCGGCAGGTAATTCCGCCTCACTGTTCAGCGGCACGAGCGACGTCTTCGTTTCCGCGACGGGCGATATGGCGGTGGGATATTCCAGCGAGCCCGGGGGCCGCGACATCTTCGTGGCGGTTCGACGCCTCGAAGGAGAAACGACCGACGCGACGTTCACGGGGGACTTTTGGCTGGTCGACCTTCTTTATGACGGGCCCGCCCCTGATACAGACCCGTTCTTTACGTCGGCGATTGGCGCTCTCAGGAGCACCGGCACGGGGGTTGTATCACTGGCGCAGCGTGTGTACGACTCGTTCCGATTTGACCTCAGCGTGATTAACTTTTACGGACTCTCCAACGACTCGACGGGGTTTTTCCGCGCGCTGGCCGAACCGGGAGTCCGGGACTTCGCGGTAGGCGCCGCGGCTTCAGCGTCGTTGAGCGCTCAACCGGCCCAGGCCGCTCCAGCGCCGAACGCCTTCATCTCGACGTCAGTCAATCAGGGGCTGGCAAGCTTCAACAGACACGGAGTCACCTTCGGCGTAAGACTTGCTCAGCCGGCGGGCGGCGGAGTCTTCATCGCACCGCTGGGCGTTTTGAACGCGGCGTCGTTCGCGCCGGCCACGAATCCGATCTCGCCTGGCGAATTGATCTCCATCTTTGGGAGCAATTTGGCCGCGGCTACGGTCGAGGCCGCCACGGTCCCACTGGCGACCACTCTCGGCAACGTTAGCGTCGCGGTGAATGGCGTCGATGCGCCGTTGCTGGTCGTGACGCCAAACCAGATCAACCTGCAAGTTCCTTTTGCGGCAACGGGAGACCTAGCGACGATAACCGTGACTAACGACGGCGTGGCGTCGAATACCGTCCAGGTCCCGCTGGCGCGGACGAGCCCGGGGATTTTCTCCATTCAGCAGACGGGGTTTGGGCCCGGCGTCATCACCGATGCGAACTTCCGGTTGATTAACGAACAAAACCCCGCGAGCCCGGGGCAGACGGTGATCATCTTTCTCACAGGCATGGGACCTGTGAATCCGCCGTTTCCTGATGGAGCGGCCGCGCCCGTGAATCCCCTCAGTCGGACGCTAGATCCGTCAACGCTGGTTCTGTTCGCCAATAACCCCGGTACGATACTGTTCTCGGGAGCGGCGCCGAACTTCGTGGGGCTGTACCAAATCAACGTGACCTTGCCGGTGGACCTTCAACCAGGCCCAGCTGTGCCGATTGCAATCCTGACAGAGGAAGCGTTCGCTGACTTTGTGGACATCGCGGTCGGGTTTTAACCCGCGGCCGCGGCAAGCGTTTCGGACTCAAGCCTGTGGTACGCGACCTCGACGAAGCCAACACCGATGCGGAAAGTCTCTTGCGTGGTCTTGCGGCAGTAAGCGACACGGGCTCTCGCGTCTATCTGGACCGAGTACACGCTGCCCTCGAGCTCGGCGTGGATCGAGATCTCGCTGCCGACTCGGAAGGGAGTTACGCAGTCCATACCAAGCCCGCCCTCGCTGAAGTCAAAAAGCGTCGCTTCGCACGATCGGGGCGAGGTTCCACCCTCGGTATAGGTGATTTCAAGCTTTCGCGGACCCTGCTTGCGGGTGCGCGAGTGGCGACGGTTTTGTTCCCCTTTGGGCAAGTTGGGCATCCGTTGGATGACCCCAGTTTCATTGAGACCGAGTCGAGCGGCCATCGGGTTTTCACTGAAGGCGTGCGCGATTTCACCCTAAGAGGTGTGCCGGCTAGTGTAGGGCGCCGTAAATAAGCTGACTTATCCTGGCGTCCAACCCGGACTCGGGGAGCACGGGTTTCGCGCAAAGACGCAAAGAGCGCAAAGGACCCGTTCAGGCGCCCATGGATAAATCCATGGGCTATGATTGTGGCGCCCTCCGAGGGACGCGGCTGGTTTTCCTTGCGTCTTCCTTTGCGCGAACTTCAGGTCACTGTGCTCCGACATCTAGCGGCGACTCGACTGGGTGGCGTTACCGAAGTGGGGGTCGGCTTCCCAGGTCGGCGCTCGCCCCAACGCTCTCGGATCAGCGGTCGCGAGCAAACGCTCGTCCAGCCGCATCGACAGAGCGGCCTTGATCTTCGCGTAGGACGCTTGGCCCGCCACATTCCCCATCTGGCTGGTCGACAGCGCAAGGTCGTAGAGCTCTTCGGCGGGGCGCTTGCCAAAGGCGGATTCGAAGTACCTTTCAAAGCCCGGCGCCTCGCGGCGCGCGACCATGAACGTCTTGGTCGGAGACGGATCCACCTCGCCGAAGAACGGCGGATCTCCGGCCGGCCAGCGGCCGGGTTCGAGGTTGCGGATGTAGAGATACTCGCCGGTCCGAATCGCTCGCATCGGGTATCCGACTCGGCCGGCTCGCCAGGGCGTGTGGCGCTCTTTGGCGAGGATCACGTGATCCCGAGATCGCTCGATGCGACGGTCTTGCTTCGAAGTCAGCAGATAGAGAAAGCTTCGGCCGGTCATCTCCGCCGGAGGTTCAACGCCGGCGGCTTCAAGAATCGTCGGGGCGAGGTCCGTCAGACTGATGAAGTCGCTCACAATTCGGCCGCCGGGGATGCGCTCGGGCCATCGAACCGCTAGCGGAAGGCGCGAGCCGTAGTCATACAACTCCGCCTTCGCCCGCGGGAAGGGCATGCCATTGTCGCTGGTGACGATCACGATAGTGCTGGCGAGCTGGCCGCGTGTTTCGAGCAGCGTCAAGATCTCGCCGAGCTCGCGGTCGAAGCGCCCGACCTCGAAGTAGTAGTCGAGGATGTCGCCGCGGACTTCCGGCTCGTCGGGTAGGAACTGCGGCACGGGGACGTCGTCAAGCCGCAGGCCGCTGGCCAACCCCGAGCCTTTTTCGTAGGAGCGGTGCGGGTCGCTGCTGCCGAACCAGAAGCAGAACGGCGCCCCGTCGGGTGCGGCGTCGTGGAAACTGCGAAAGTCCTCGTACTTGTCGCCCGCCGGGTTGCGGTTGCGGCCTCCGACCTCGAAGCGCCCGGGGCCCCAACCCTTGCGCATGTGGCCGACGTGATAGCCCGCGCGCTCGAGCAGGTCCGGATAGGTGTCAAATTTCGCCGGAAGCGAGCTCCAAAGGTTGACCGCCTGCTCGAGCCGATAACACTCCTGGCCGGTCAGAATCGAGCTGCGCGACGGCGTGCAAGACGGAGAGCTGCAGAAGGCGTGACTGAAGCGCACACCCTCCGCCGCGATGCGATCGAAGTTCGGCGTCCGGACGACCGGGTCGCCGCTTGCGCCGGTGTGGGCAAAGGACTGGTCGTCGGAGATCGCCAACAGGATGTTCGGACGCGAAGCCGCCGCGCCAAGTTTGGAAGCAAACGCAGCTGCTGTTCCCGTGGCTAGAAGTTCTCGTCTGCGCATGGCGAGAGGCGGCCGCGCTACCGCAGAAAGGCGTCAAGCTCGCCCGTGACCTGGTCAATGCTGCGCTTCATTGCCTCGCTCATGCGGCCGACCACGTCGCGCATCTCCGCCGTTGCGACGGGGGAGCTGGCCTCGCCCGTCCCCGACCAGGCGACAGAAGCGTCTTGGCCGTCGATCAACTCGAGCTCGAGCGCCGCATACACTTTGACGCCTTCTTCGAAGTCGACTTCCTCTAGGCGGCTGATTCGTCCACGTAGAATGTAGTCCGCCTTGGTGCGGCCGTCGAACATCGCGACCTGGCTGAACGTCCCTTTTTCGCGAAGTATCCGCATCAGCGCGGCTGTGACGCTTGATCGCGGTTCGTCCGCCCAGCGGTGGTACTCGTAGTAGCCGACTTCCTCGCGGCTCGGACGATAGACAATCCGGTCTTGGGTGAGCATGTCCGCCGCCCGCACGGGCATCACCATCACAGAGTGATCGAGAGGATTCGCCGGCCTCGGCGTTGCCGGGACGCTCAGATCGAGGGCGTAGTAGTGCGTGGGCGGAATCTTCCCGCCACAGGCGCCCATGGCAACCAAGGCTAGGACGGCGATTGCTGCCAAAAGGGCTGGCAGGGGACCCTTGAATCGGCTCATTACAAGGAGTAAGCTGCACCCTATTATGTCGAATGTCGTCTTCGCCTGCCACCAGTGCGGGACCCAGCGATTCCGCAACGAGGCTGAGTCAGAAGGCGGAAGTAGTTGGGAATCGAGGGATTTAGGGGCGTGGGGTGAAGGACGAGCAGATTCGCACGCGGTCCTGACCCGGAAATAGGTGGGGAATCGCAGGGCAAAGACACCCCGGCGGCTCTTGCGGCAGGGCCGCTTACTGGCAGGCGCGGGGTGGGCGGGGGAGTCGACTCGCGTGCTAGGGCGAGGGGCCCGTGGCCGCCCGATACAGCTCCGCCGCCATCACCCGCGCCCAAAAGACTCGCGGTTTGCCGCGCCGCAACGACGGTTTGAGCTTGCGGGCGACAAAAGCGTGGTAGAGATTGAATGCCAGAAACGTCGTCAAGAGAAACGTCTCGATGGCGTGGGGTTCGTGCTTGTAGATGTGGTCGGCATGCCAGCCGTTGACCAACTCGTTGAAGCCGCGGTTCTCGATGTCCCAGCGTTGATGGCCCAAGCGCACCAGCTGCGCCGTGGAAACTTGCCGCGACCCCAAAGTCGTTAGCCAAACCCAATCGCTTTGATGCTCGTGGAGCTCGCCGTCAAGCTGCGAGCGCCGCCGCCAAGTCTCCACCGAACGAACGACGCGCAAGGGCTGGGCGACCTGCGGCCACGATAATAAGCCCTCGTGATCCCACCATTGGCAATCGCGTGAGCGATACTCGCCCGCCTGTGGGGGCTGGGTTCGCCACAGTCCTTGAACGTCTTGAAACAGGTGGCGGCGCTCGTCCTTGAGCACGATGACGGCGTCCTTGCCGTGCGCCAGCAGAAAGTTCACAAACGTCGCGTCGGCGTAAAGAGCGTCGGCCAAGACAACATCAAACGCCCGTGGGTAAGCGGCTAGAACGCGTTCGAGCAAACGTTTGGCGGCGGCCAGCTCGTCCTCGCCGGGGAGTTGCGGTTCGGCGTCGAGCAACAGCGGAAGCGGTTCGCCTTGGATGTTGAATGGCGAGGCGGCGGGCGCGTCACTGAGCAACTGCAGCGTCACTTGGCGGTGATAGTACTGCAGCTGTTCGCCGTCGCTGCGCTGAATGCGGCGCTCGAGACAGCCTCCACAGCAACGGCGGTAGCTGGCGTGAGACTCATGACCGTCGATCACAGCCACCCCTAATCCGCCGATGCCGGGCAAGGCCTTGTTGCGCTTGAGGCGTTCATACAGCTGCCGAATCGCTTGCCGCAGCACGGCCGTGTCGAGCGAGCTGTAGACGCGGCCAATGGTGTCCGCGCTGGGCAGCTTGCGGCCCAGCCATTTCTTCCAAAACGGCGCCCCCTCGAGCGTTTCCAAAGCGTTCAGGCTGCCCAGCCGGGCCCAGAACAGCGCCAGCGTCGACTCGACGACAGCGCGGGTGGGGATGCGCGGCTTAGGGCGGGAATCCGAGACCCCGGCGAGAAGGCGGCTGCGCAGGCCGTAACCCTTCTCCGCGTACTGGATCAGACGTCGAAGAACGTCACTCCTCCCGGCGGTCTTGGAGCCGCTTCCACTCGCGCTCGGAGACCTCTTCGAGCAGCCGCTCGAGCTGTTGATAGTCGGCTACGGCCTGGCGCACGCGTTGCTCCCAGCTGCGCGGCACGAACAGCTGTTGCACCTTTCCCCGGCGCGAGCGCACCAGATAGAGCGAGGCGTGCAGTTGACCCTGGGCGCAGCGACAGTTGGGCTTGCCGCAGACGCGTTGGCGCGGCGCCACGGTGCCATGCAGCAACCAGCGGCCGTGGACCAGCTGGGCGATGCGGGAGCGCAGCTTACGCTCGGCATCGGCGAGGCTGGAGCGAGCCGGGGCTGCCTTCATAACTGATATATATACAATATACCAGAACCAACTGCGCTGCAACTCCTCAACGCGAATGCGAATCTGCTCGGACCACAGGCCCAGCCCCAAACACCCGCTAAATCAATGGTTTCCGACCCTCAGGGAAATTGGATGCGGAACCGCTGGTCGCCTTCGGTCTCGCGTAGGATCTTGCGCAGCGCGGCGGGCGAGTCAAACGACAGCCCTCCGGGCAGCTCGCCCGAAGAGTCAACTCGAAACCGTCCGTCTCGCTCACGCCAGCGCCCGATCGCGTCGTAGTTCTCGAGGCCGAACCCCAGCGCGTCCATGCGGTCGTGGCAAACCGCGCAGGCCGGGTTCGCGCGATGCTGCTCGAGTTGTTCGCGAAGCGTCCCGTTGATTCCGACTTCAGACTCGTTGAGTAAGGGGACGCCGTCGGGCGGGGGCGGGGGCCGCGCGTCGAGGAGATTCTCCAGCACCCACAGGCCCCGCAAAACCGGCGATGTCCGCGTGGGATAGGACGAGACCGTCAACACGGCTGCCTGCCCGAGCAGCCCCCCGCGGCGATCATCTGAAAGCTCAACTCGCCGGAATTCTCTGCCCCGCACTCCCTTGATGCCGTAGTGCCGGGCAAGGCGCTCGTTGACGAACGTGTAGCGTGCGTCGAGCAGGTCGAGAATGCTGCGGTCTTCCCTGAGGGCCGATTCGAAGAACAGCTCGGTCTCGCGTCGCATGGCGCTGCGTAGGGTCTCGTCGAAGCGGGGGAAGAGCTCGGGGTCGGGCCTCGAGTTGTCGAGGTTCCTCAGCGCAAGCCATTGGCCGACGAAGTTTTCGATGAACCGTCTGGACTTGGGGTCGTCGACCAGTCGCACCGCTTGACTCCAAAGGCCGTTGGCGTCGTCCAGCTGTCCCTGATCGGCGGCCGCCAGGAGCTCATCGTCGGGCATGCTGCTCCACAGGAAGTACGACAGCCGCGATGCGAGCTCATGGCTGGTGAGCTTGCGGACTCCTTCGCGCAAAGGTTCGCCGCGTTCGATCCTTAACAAAAAGTGCGGCGAGACCAGGATCGCCTGCAGGGCAGTCTGCATGCCTTCCTCGAACGACCCGCCACGTTTGCGCGCCAGCTTCACGAACCCAACGAGCCGGTTGACTTCTTGCCGGGTTGGCGGCCGCCGGTAAGCCCGGCCGGCCAATTCCCTCAGAACACGCTCGGTGCAGTCGTCCCGCCGGCAACCGACGAGCCTTCGATGGATCTCCGGCGGTTCGCGCGGCTCGGGGTCCGACGGTCCCGCGATCTCGAGGTAGTCCGCCCATAGGAGCCGCTTTTCGAAGAACCGGTTGGGGTTGTGCGGCCTCTGCTCGGAATCGACGAACTGGCCGGTGAGCGTGTGCCGGCCGCCCTTGATTCTCAGGGACGCGTTGACTGGGCCATCGGCCGAGCCATCGCGTTGCACCGTCATTGAATCAACCAGCTTGCCATCGAGAAACAGAGCCAGGGTCTCGGCTGGGGTCGGGTCGTCGGGTCCGCTCGGGCGGCGATCGCTCGACCGGAGTCGGATGACGTACTCCCCGGTCGCGGGAAAGTCGTGCTCGACTTCCAGGCGACCCGTCGGGTCGAAGTCCACGAGGATACCGACCGCGCGGGCCTCGGTGACTCCGCTGTCGGCCCGCGATTGTTGATATCGCAAGAGAGTGGGAGCCGGAGGGGAGAGGTCGGTGAGGATGGAGGCCTGGGCGGCCAATTCGGCGGCGTCCAGGTACTTCTCCAGCAGCACGGGAGATACGCTCAGCACGTCGCCGATGTTGTCGAAACCATATCCGGAATCGTCGACGGGGAAGTCGTCCGCCAGACGCAGATCGAGCCCGAGCAGGTCGTGGAGAGTGTTGTTGTACTCGGCGCGGTTGAGTCGGCGGGCGGTGACGCGGCCAGGGGAGATCGGGGCCGTGGCGGCGTTGGCGTCGATCCAAGCGATTACCCGGGAGACGGCTTGAGAGGCGGGTCTTTCAGCGCCTTCCGGCGGCATGCGGCCGCCGGAGAGCATGCGTTTGACGTCGAGCCAGATGCCGGGTTGATCGAGAGCTTGCTGTTCGGTTTCGAGCGAGACGAGGTCGAGGTTAGCTGTCTTGAGCTGAGGGTTGTGGCAGCGGGCGCAATGCTGTTCGATTACTGGGCGAACGGCGTCTTCAAACTCGGCGCTGATCAGGGAACCAGGAAAGAGAACAAGAGCGAGGGCCGTCTTGAGCCCGGTGCCGGTGGCGGCGGGTTGGAAAATTGCCCCGACTGATCCCGTTAGATGTGAGCGTGAGGCGCCCTTGTGAGATCCCAACCCGCCGCCACCGGCGCCGGGCTCAAGGGTCGTCAGTCGACCGTCTACTGGAGACACACAGCTTCCCTACTCCACAATATAAGGCCGGATGATCTTGGTCCACAGCTCGTAGCCCTTGGGCGTCAGATGCAGGAGATCATCGACAAATAAGTCCCGCATCGGCGCCCCATCGGGTCCGATCGACGGGGTATCGACGTCGATGAACGACAACCGCTCATCCTGCTCAGTGATCTCGCGTATCCCCATGTTCGCGCCTCGCATCTGAGTCAGCAAATGAATCCGGCGCAAGCTGGGCTTGATGGCGATGAACGCGATCTTCGTTTCCGGCAGGGCGTCGTGAACCTTCTTGACGAAGCGCTGGTAGTCTTGGACGACCATCGGCGGGGTCATTCCACCCCCGATGTCGTTGTCGCCCTCATACAAGACGATCAAGCGGGGCTTCAACGGCAGCACGGCTCGATCGACGTGACGAATCGCATCCGCCATCGTCGACCCGCCGAAGCCGCGGTTGATAACCGGCAGGTCCGGGAACGACTTCTTGACGTCCCAGCGGCGGACGCTCGAGCTGCCGTAGAAGACGATTCCGCCGGGCTTGGACATCAGCTTCTGGTTGGCTTTCTCGAAGGCCGCGATGTCCTTCTCCCAGGGGTCGGGCCCGGGCTGACCCCACAGCGGCGCGGCGACGAACAGAAGAGCAAGTAGGGCGTGCTTCATCGATTGATCCTCGCGATCTGATTCTCTACTGGTTTCACCGAATTCACGTGATCCGCGACCATCGTCTTGATGTCCTCTATGACCCGGCCGTTTTCAGCGGCTAGGTCGAACTTTTCGCGCGGGTCGTGATTCAAATTGTAGAGCAGTGGCGGGTCGTGCTCCAGTATTGCGTCGCGCCGGTAGCCTGACTTGGTCTTGAAGTGAGCCTTCCACGGGCCCATGCGCGCCGCCCAAACGCTTGTCCCGCGGTAGTAGATCACCTCGTTGCGGGGACTCTTCTCGTGCTTGGTGAGAACCCCCGATAGGTCATACCCATCGAGGATTCGATCCGTTGGCGCCTTGACGCCCGCGAACTTGGCAATCGTCGGGAGGAAGTCCATCGTGGCGCCCATGTCGTGGATCGTCCCTGGCTTGATCTTGCCGGGCCACCAGAAGATTCCGGGTTCGCGCATGCCGCCTTCCCAGGTGGAGCCTTTGCCCTCGCGCAACATTCCAGCCGAGCCGCCGTGCTGGTCGAAGCTGAGCCAGGGGCCGTTGTCGGAGGTGAACACGACCATGGTCCGCTCGTCGAGGTCCAGCTCGCGCAGGGTGTCGAGAATTTGGCCGACCGACCAGTCGATCTCCTCGATAGTGTCGCCGTAGAGCCCGCGGCGGCTCTTGCGCAGAAACTTATCGGAGGCGAACAGCGGAACGTGAACCATCGTCTGCGCGAAGTAGAGGAAGAAGGGCTTGTCCTTGCTCTTGCGGATGAACTTGAGCGCTTCCTCGGTGTAGCGCTTCGTGATGGTCTCCTGCTGGGCCGGCCGTTCGAGAATCTCTTCGTTACGCATCAGCGGGACGTTCCAGTACTCGCTCTTGGGGTCCCGGAAGGCCGCCCGGCCGCGGGGTGAGGTCGGGACCCGGTCCATATCGTTTGAGTAGGGAATCCCGAAGTAGCTATCGAACCCCTGCTGCATGGGCAGGAACTCAGGCAGATGGCCGAGGTGCCACTTGCCGACTGCGGCCGTAGCGTAGTCCTTTTGCTTGAGGACTTCGGCGATCGTGACCTCGCTCTGTTGCAAGCCGCCGTAGGATTCGGGGAACAGGACGCGGATGCGGTCGTGTAGCATCCCGTTGCGGATCGGCAGGCGGCCGGTCAGCAGGGCGGCGCGGCTGGGCGTGCAAACGCAGGCGCCGACGTAGAAGTTCGTCCACTTCTGACCTTCGGCGGCCATGCGATCGAGGTTCGGCGTGGCGATGGTCGGGTCGCCGTAGGCGCCTAGGTCGCCATAGCCGAGATCGTCGGCGAAGATGACGATGAAGTTCGGTTGCTGCGCCTGCAGCGGAGCGAGCGGCGGGTCGCGCTGAAGTTTCTGCCGGAGCATTTGCTTGGCGACGAAGAAGTCCGCAAACGCTTTGTGCGAGAGGCCAAGGCGGCCGCCGCACTTGATCACGCGAACATCTGCACCGTTCACGAAATTGACGAATCGGACGGCAAGACATTCATCGCGATGTCGCTCATTGAGGGCGAGCCTCTCGACAAGCGGATTGGGCGCGGCCCGTTAAAGATCGACGAAGCGCTCGACATTGCCCAGCAGATCGCCGCGGGACTAGAGGCCGCGCACAAGAAGGGGGTCGTCCATCGGGACATCAAGCCCGAGAACATCATGGTGGGCCCAGATTCGATTGGCGCGGGGGGCCGCGTCACGATCATGGATTTCGGCTTGGCGCAGCTCACCCAAGCAAGCCGGCTCACCCGCGCCGACCAGACGATGGGCACTGTCGCCTATATGAGTCCGGAGCAGACGGAAGGGTCCGGGACCGATCAGCGGACGGATGTCTGGTCGCTCGGTGTTGTTCTCTACGAAATGATCACTGGCCGGCAGCCGTTTCAGGGCTACTACGCCAAGGCGGTGATGTACTCAATCCTCAACGAGGAGCCGGAGCCGATGACTGCCCTGAGGACGGGCGTCCCGATGGAGTTGGAGGTCGCCGCCGGAAAGTGCATGGCCAAGGCGGTTGAAGACCGCTACGGGTCGGCAGGCGAAGTGGGACGAGACTTGCGGCTTGTAGCGGACAAGCTCAAAGAAACGCCGAGCCAATCAGTGGTCGTCAAGGCGGCCGGGGAGAACGTCAAGGAAACGCCTCGGTGGTCCTATCTGTGGACGGCGATCGGCGCCGCCTTACTCGGCGCCCTTATCGTCTGGAGGCTGCTCGGGCCGCATGCGCCCGACCACCCAACAGTCACCCGGCTTCATCTCAATCTTCCCGGCCTGGACCCCCAACCTGGCCTCGGTTGGGGTTTTACCATTTCGCCGGACGGCCGGACCATAGCCTTCGTTGCCAACGGAATGATCAATCTCCGCGAGCTAGAGTCGCTCGACACTGCTCCGATCCTCGGGACAGAGGATGGCTACACCCCTTTCTTTTCTCCCGACGGCGAGTGGCTGGGATTTCTCACGGTCACTGGGGTGAGAAAGGTCTCGTTGCGCGGAGGGCCGCCAATTACCCTGGCGACCGTCGGCAACCCCGGCAGAGCCGTGTGGTGCCCTAACGGTGAGATCATCTTCGATACCCGCGGGCCGTCCGGTCTCAAAAGGGTCTCGGCGGCAGGTGGCGGATCGCTCGAGGATTTCACGACTACAGCCGAGGACGAGATCGACCATGCGGGTCCCCAAATCCTGCCCGATGGAGACACGGTCATCTTCGGGGTTCTCCCCGAGGGTAAAGGCTGGACGGAGGCGAGTATCTTTGCAAAGTCTTTGACCAACGGGAAACCTAAGCTTCTCGTCGAAGCCGGCGGCGGCAGCGCGCGTTACGTAGACAGCGGTCACTTGATTTACAAGAAGGGAGGAGCGCTGATGGCGGCGCCGTTTGACGCCGCACGCCTGCAAATTACCGGCGAGAGCGTACCGGTGGCAGAGGGTGTCAGCAATCTGGGGGCGGCCAATACATTGACGTACTCCCGGAACGGGACATTGGTTTATCTGGCCTCGAGCCTCGCGGGCGCGCCGCCACGCGCTCTCGTTTGGGTGGATCGGCAAGGTCGGGAGGAAGCCGTCGGACTCGGTCCGGACTCGTACTCCACGCCAAGGATCTCGCCGGACGGTTCGAAACTAGCCATAACCGCTCAACGGCCCCGCTTGGGCCGCGATGTCATGCTCTACGACCTGGAGCGGAGAGTGCTCGAAAGGACACTTGCGCAATTTGAGGGCAACGACAATGCACCGGTCTGGAGCGCGAATGGCGACCGGGTGTTCTATATCTCCGATGAGTCAGGAGGCAAGGTGATTTCGAAATCGTCGGATGGAACGCAAGAAGAGACTCTGGTCAAGAGCTGGATTGCGCCACAGTCAGCGTCGCCTGATGGATCAATCTTGGTCTACTTGGAGCTGAACGGCGAAGGCGGTCGGGACATCGGGACTATTTCCCTCGACGGTGATAGGACGCCGCGCATCCTGCTGGGCGGAAAGTCTCTGGAGGATAGCCCCGACATTTCACCCGACGGCCGCTTCCTGGCATACTCGTCGACCGAGTCCGACAAGAGCGAGATCTACGTCAGCCCGTTCCCAAACGTCGATCGCGGTCGTAGCAGGATTTCGTACAACGGTGGCGCTTATCCGGCCTGGTCCTCCAGTGGTGATGAGCTCTTTTATCTCAATGGCCGCACGATGATGGCCGCACGCCGGACTCCCGGATCCACCGCAACCTGGAGCGAACCGATCGCACTTTTTACCGGCGATTACCTCACATCAGAGCCATTCGCGCGCCCGTTTGACGTTGCGCCAGACGGACGATTCCTTATGGTGAAACTGGCGAGCGGTTCCCGGCCAGAGGAGCTAACGGTCGTGCTGAACTGGTTTGAAGAGCTCGAGCGCCTCGTGCCGACGAACTGACGCCGAGCACTCAGTGGTAAGCTGTTCGCTCCCGGACAACTGACGTGACCACAGCTCTCTACCGGTCCGTTTGGACAAGTATTCTTGTCGCCGCGGCCGTGTGCGGACTACAGGCGCAAGATAGGACCGAAACCGTGCAGTCGGAGATTCGGCAGCTCTTCGACATCTACTTCGAGTACTTCGGCCACGGGCGTGCCAAGGAAATCTCCGAGAGCGTCTACCGAGCTCCAGTTTGGATAGGCGCCACTTCACCACGAAGCCTTGCCACGTCAGCGGATGTTGAAGCCTTCTTTGGGCGCATGATCGGCGCGATCAAGGACGCCGGGTATTCGCACTCGGAAATCATCGACCTGGCAATCCGGCAGTTGAACCCAAGCGCGGCGCTGGCCGAGTTGACCTACCGCCGCTACCTCAAAGACGGTTCGGTAATGGGCGCCCCCGTACGGCGCGGGACGTACATCGTTTTCCTCACTGAAGACGGTTGGCGGATCACAGCACTGATCGGGCATCAGGACTAATTGGGGGATGGAAACCACTCTTGGCTATTCACCCTCGGGTTTTCGACGGAGTATAGATGGCCTTGCAGGCCACCCATGAGGATGAAAACGGCAGCCCCGGAGTCAAAGATGAAAATCACCAAGATCGACACGTTCGTCGTCGACGCCGGCTGGCGCCCTTGGCAGTTCGTCGCCGTGCGCACCGACGAGGGGATCAGCGGCTACGGCGAGTGCTCCGACGGCCGCATGCCCTATAGCGTCGTGCGCACGGCCGAGGAGTTCGAGACCATCCTGTTGGGCAAAGACCCCCGTCCGATCGAGGCGCGCTACTGGGACCTCTACCGCATGGCCCGCCAAAGCCCCGGCGGCATCGCCCAGAAGGCGATCGCGGGGATCGAGCTGGCGCTGTGGGACATCAAGGCGAAGGCGCTGGGCGTGCCGGTGTATGAGCTGGTCGGCGGGCCGATCCGCCAACGCCAACGCGTCTACTGGTCGCATTGCGGCTCCTCGCGCGCGTCGAACTACGAGCTAATCGGCGTCCCCCCGCTGCGGTCTTGGGATGACATCACGGCCCTCGGTAAGGAGGTTGTCGATCGAGGCTTCACGGCGCTCAAGACGAACATCATCTTCCCCGGCGACCCGGCCAGTGTCATTCGCTCGGGTTGGGGCGGCGGCGGGGGCACGACCGACGGCACGGTCACCAACGCCACGGTCGAGCACATTCGTACCCAAATCGGAACATTTCGCGACGCCGTCGGCCCGCACGTCGACATCGCGCTCGACTTGAATTTCAACTTCCGCGCCGAAGCCGCGACGCGCATCTGCAGGGCTCTCGAAGATCTCAACCCGATGTGGGTCGAGATCGACATGTACGAGCCCGACGCCTTGCGCGAGATCCGCGATTCGACCAGCGTTCCGATTTGCTCGGGCGAGAACCTGTACACCTCGCGCGACTACCGCCGCTACTTCGAGGCGCGCTCGATGGACGTGTGCATGATCGACGTCCCTTGGAATGGATTCGCGCCGTCGAAGCGGGTAGCCGAGATGGCCGAGACGTTTGAAATCAACTGCGCGCCGCACAACTACTACTCGCACTTGTCCACGCTCCACTCGATGCACCTTTGCGCCGTGATCCCCAATGTGAGGATTTCTGAGATCGACATCGACGACGTCGGGTGGAAGGACGATATGATCACCGAGAAGATCGAGATCGATAATGGCGAAGTGATCATCCCCCAGCGGCCGGGCTGGGGCGCCGACTTGAACGAAGAAGTCGCGCGCGAGCACGTGTGGAAGGCGGGGCGGCTCCCGGGCTACTGGTCCGGCAGCGACACGCGGCAATAGCGGTGGAGCGGTCCTGGCGTTGGCGCTATAATCTCGACAGCTATGAAACGACGCGACCTGTTGAAAACTCTTCCGCTGCTGCCCGCCGCAAGCCTGGCGGCCGGAAGAACCCCACGCCTCAGGACGGCGATCTGCGCCTACTCTTTCCGCGAAGCGCTCGGCAAGGGAACTCTCACCTACGAGGACCTCGTCGACATGGCCGTCGATTCGAACACCGATGGGCTAGACCTCACGGTCTACTGGTTCCCCGAACAAGGCCGGGACGCTTTCTTGGGCTCGCTCCGGCGCAAGGCCTACATGAACGCCGTCGAGATTCCGAGCATCGCGATTCGTTCCGACCTGTGTAAGAAGAGCTCGCGCGAACAGCTGCAAGAAGCGGCCTGGTTGATGCACTGGGTCGATGTCTCCGAACGCCTTGGGGCGAGCCACATTCGGATCTTCGGCGGCACCGTTCCCGAAGGCGCCGGCGAAGACGAGGCCGCCGGCTGGGTCACCGAGATTCTCAAGCGCTCGGCCGACTACGCCGCGTCGAAGGGCGTCATCCTGGGGCTTGAAAACCATGGCGGCATCACGCTCCTCGCCAAACGGATCATCAGTATCGTCGAAGCGGTCGATCATCCATTCGTGGGAATCAACCTCGATACCGGCAACTTCCGCAGCAAGGCCTATGAGCAGATTGCGAGCTGCGTGCCCTACGCGGTGAACTCGCAGTTCAAGGTGAGCTTGCGCCTCGACGACGGCACTCGGGGGCTCTCCGACTGGGACCGCATCGTGAAGATGTTGGCCGACGGCGGCTATCGCGGCTACATGGCGCTTGAGTACGAGGCCGAAGAAGACCCCTTCACGGCCGTGCCGAAGCATCTGGCCCGGCTACGGGAGCTGGCTGATAAGTATTCGTGAAGCAGCCATGACGCGACGCGATTGGCTGACGAAATCCGCCAACGGCTTCGGCGGATTGGCGCTGGCGTCGATGCTGGCCGACAACGGCATCGCCGCGCCGGAGATGGACCGCTCGGTCAACCCGCTGGCGGTCCGCGAGCCCCATTTCCCGGCCAAGGCCAAGCACGTCATCTTCCTCTATATGGACGGCGGTCCGGCGCAGATGGACACCTTCGACCCCAAGCCCCGGCTCGAGAAGGAGCACCTGCAGCCGATCCAGATGGAGGAGCTGCCGACCACGGTTTTCAACATCACCAACAAGGTGTTCGCCTCGCCGTTCAAGTTCAAGCAATATGGCGAATCGGGGCTGTGGGTGAGCGACCTGTTCCCGCATGTAGCGACTTGCGTGGACGACATGTGCGTGATTCGGTCGATGGTCCAAAACCATTCCGAGCATACGGCGGGCAACTACTTTGTTCATACGGGCTCGGGCTTTCAGGGCCGTCCGAGTCTTGGCGCCTGGGCGACCTATGGGCTCGGGAGCGAATCGAAAGACCTGCCGGGGTTCATCGTCCTCGACAGCGGCCTGATACCGCCCGGGGGCATGGATTGCTTTGGGAGCGGGTTTCTTCCGGCGTCGTATCAGGGCACGCTGTTTCGAAAGGGCAAGCACCCGATCGCCGATATCCAGCCGCGAGAGGAGCGACCCGAGCTGCAGCGCGGCAAGCTCGACCTGCTACGCAAGCTCAACAAGGGAGTGCTCGAGCGCTTCGGCGAAGTGAGCGAGATCGAGGCGACGATTACCAACTACGAGCTCGCCTTCCGGATGCAGAGCGCCGTCCCCGAGCTGCTCGACATCGGGGGCGAGAGCGAGGCGACGAAAAAGCTTTACGGCCTCGATGAAGAGGTCACCGAGCGCTTTGGCCGACAATGCCTGCTGGCGCGCCGCATGATCGAGCGTGGCGTGCGCTTCATCGAGCTGCTCTCTCCCGCGCATCAAGGCGTCGACCGCTGGGACCAGCATCAGAACCTCGCCACCCACCACAAGCTCAACGCGCAAAGTACCGACAAACCGATCGCGGGCCTCATCAAGGACCTCAAGTCGCGAGGGCTGCTTGATGAGACGTTGCTGATCTGGGGCGGCGAATTCGGACGAACGCCGACGGCCCAGATCAAACCCGGCGCCGACCTAGAGAAAACAGGACGCGACCATAACCCGTTCGGGTTCACGATGTGGGCGGCCGGCGGGGGCGTGAAGGGCGGCCTGGCCTACGGAGCGACGGACGAGTACGGCTACTTTGCGGTGGAAGACCGTGTTCATATGCACGACCTGCACGCGACGATGCTGCACCTGCTGGGGATGGATCACAAGCGCCTGACCTTCCGCTACAGCGGGCGGGATATGCGCCTAACGGACGTGCACGGCGAGATCGTTCACGACATACTGGCGTGACGGGCGAGTGGTCCTGGCTCAGCCGACGAATACCGTTTCCGGCGACCCTAGCTCGAGATCCAAGTGGTTGATGTAAAACAGCACCAAGGCTTCCGGCTGCGACTCGCGGAAATTGTCGAGCGTGCGCTGCTGCCAGCCGTCATCTAGGCGCGCTTCGGCTTCGTCATCCTTGTCGAAGAAGCCGTTGCCGTCGTGTGAGATGCCGAGAAAGTCGAGCGCCTTCACCACGAATTCGAGATGCGACACAAGAATCGCCTGCGCGAGATCTTTTGCTAGGGGCTCATCACCCTCGACGAGGCGTCCCCATAGCTTCGGCGTCACTTGACGGAGCTTCGCGCGATTGAGCTTCGACAGGCGCGCGCGAATTTTCACCGTTTCAAACAGCTTGTAGGTGCGCAGGCTGCCCATCGAGATATTCGTGGTCAGGTCGCGGAAGCGCTCTTCTCCAAGCGCTGTGTAGACCTCGTGGACGTTCATGTAATTGGAGGATATCAAAGGTCGGCGGGTGGCCGTTCCAGGACCACCGCCATGAATGGGCACTGTGCGAGCGTGGCCGAGGCCGGCAAGTCCCGCAGCCCCAGACCGACCTCGGCCGCGGCCAGCCGCAACGGCGATTCGAGGGTGCGCCGGGCGGACTGAACTTCTCGGTCGAGCTGGGCGGAATGCTGCCTCAACTCGTTGTCGAACCACTTGGTCACGAGTCGTGGGTGGAGGCGGCCCGCATCCCAGCCGCGGACGTGGATCGGAGTCAGTCCGGCGGCCTTGAAGCGGTTGAGGGTCTCGGCGGCCGGTTCCATTCCGATATGGCCGTCGGGTTCGACAAGGTGTTTTTCATAGAGTCGCGGGTGACGCTTGGCGAGCTCGATCCAGGGGTGATCGCAGTCGGTTTCGATGACGTGTACAGAGCGGCCTCCAGGGCGCAGGACGCGAGCGATCTCGTCGACGACCGCCGACTTGGACTCGACCGGGATGTGCCCAAAAACGTGCGACGAGACGACGCAGTCGAAGCTTGAGCTCGTGAACGGAAGTCGGTCTAGCGCCCCCCCCAGGGCTAAGGCGTAGTGCTCGCGGCAGTCGCTCAGCGCCGCGCGGGCCAGGTCGACTCCGACGCAGCTCGCAGCCCGCTCGACGAACACTTCGCGGCCTCGTGCGCATCCCAGGTCGAGCAGCCGGCAACGGCGAGGAACCCAGTGCCGCCAGAAACGCCACTCGCGGTACGACCAGTAGGGCAGCACGCGCAGCAGGACTCCCTTCAACCCCGCCGGGCTCCGGTGGTAGGGGACGTGCTCCTCAACGTAACGGTCGTAGAAGGCCCGCGCGGAGTGGCTCGAATTGGCTGCGCTTGGCGTGTGGATGCGCTCCTATTTCGATCGTAGCCGCTTCAGACGGATCTTCCCCCCGCCAGCGAGCAGAGTTTCGCCGCCAACTTCCTGAATTCGCGTCGGTTATGGGATGGATCGGGCGATCGGCGTCTGTCTACAGGTTACTTGTGCGGCAGCGAAACCCCCAACGCATTGAGGATTTCTGTTTGGCGGGCGTCGGGAATCGGCAGCCGTGTGACGCTGGTCTGCTCATCCACTCGATATTCCAATAGACACAGTCGCCCCAACGCCGCCAGCGCGTCCGGCAAGGTGATCGCGTGCGGGTCGTCGTCGGTCGTGCCAAACGCCGCTTGTATCCGCCGTTCCAATTCGCGGCTCAGCTTCAACGCCAGCATGCTGCACAACACATGTCCTCGGGTGCGGCTTTCTTTGCGCACGAAGATCGGCCGCACCTCGAGCAAGCCCGTCTTCAGCTGCCGAAAGTCGCGCTCCACCCGCTGCAGGCTCACGTAATGGTCGTGCACTCTTTGGCCGCTCATGCGCTCGGAGGCGACATCGGTCACGACCACGTAACAGCCCGCCAACTCCAGCGCCTGCTCGATCGCCGCCTGCTGGCGCTCGACGACCAGCGTACGTCCCTGCAAGCGCAACTCGACCAATTCTGTCAGCTTGTGACGCGCCAGCCAGGGCTTGAGCTGGCGCAGTCCGGCCGCGGGCTCGCAACGGGAAGAGGCCGTGACTTTCTGGTTGCGTCGGTCGAGCTTGCCTCCCAGCTTGGCCAGCTTGTCCTCGAGCCGCTGCCGTTGCCGTTTGGCTTCGGACGCGTTGAGGCGCAGCACATAGCGCACGCCGTCGGCTTCGACCTCGCAGACTTGTTCAGCGAACAGCTCCAGTTGCAGCACCCCTTCGCTCAAGCGCCGCCGAATCTGGGGATCGGTCAGCGCCGTGATGTAGCGCAGCCCGGCCTCCCCCAGCGCCTGCTTGCCCTTGCTCTTGACCATCCCGCGGTCGCCGACGAAGACCAACTCCTCGACTCCGAACTGCTCTTTGACGATGCGGATCTGATCCGGCACGGTCGTCGGATCGTTGCGGTTGCCGGCAAACACCCGCACCGCCAGCGGCTCGCCCTGGTCATCGGCCAGCAGTCCGATCACAATTTGCTTCTTGCCGCGCTTGCCGTCGCGATTGTAGCCGTACTCGCCCAACGCGTTGTGCAGGCCTTCGAAGTACGAGCTGGTGACGTCGTAGAGCAGCAAGCTGGGCGGGGCTCCGCGGCGCTCGAGGTAGTAGCGGTATAGCGCTTGCTCGATCTTCACTTGGCGGGCGCTCAGATCATCGAGGGCGGCGTAGAGGTCGTCTTCGTCGAAGGCGCCCAGACCCAGCACTTCTGCGACGGCCTGATCGGCGGCCCAGCGCACGGCCGAGAGCCGCGATCCTTGGTGGGCCAGGCGCGCCAGCACCAGGAACAAGGCGAGTTTGGCGGCCCGCGTTCGACCCAGCGCGGCGGTCAGGCCCAGCTCATCGGCGAGTTGCTTGAGCGCGAAGAGCAGGCCAAAGACGGGGCCGCAGACGGGAGTGGCGGGAAGCTGATCGAACTCGCCGCGGAGGGCGCGCCGGAGGGCCTCGACGCGGACGGGGCGCCAGCAGGACAGGTTGGCGAGGGTACGTTTTTGACTCTGCCGTTTTGGCGGAAGGATTCGCGCAGCAAGACGGCGGGCGGCGAGTTGCGATTGGGGACGGACTCAACATACATGGGTATATTATATCACAAACAACACAATGAATAAACGATACAATAGCATAATACATGGGTACACTAAAAGCGCCCCCAAACGTGTTAAAGCCAAGCAAGCCAAGCAGTTAGCCCGTCAAACGAGCCTTCCGCTGGGGGGAAGATCCGTCAGGCAAGACGGGCGAGGCATGCCAAGCCCCTACGTCGTTGAAAACACACGATCGTCCGTAGGGGCGAGGCATGCCTCGCCCGTCTTACCCCTGCTCAAGCGCGGCTGAGCTTGAACTCCCAGGCGCCACGGATCGCGGACTCGAGGTCGCGCCGCGGGGCCCATCCCAGCTTTTCGCGGATGAGGGTCGAGTCGGCGACAAGCTCGGGAGGGTCGCCCGGCCGGCGCGGCGCCACGACCTCAGGAATGTCGCCGCCCGTCACGCGGCGGGCGGTGTCGATCACCTCTCGGACCGAGTCGCCTCTACCCGTTCCCAGATTGTAAGGCCCGCTCAGCTCCGCCGGAGCATCGAGCGTTCGGATGTGCGCATCCGCTAGGTCGAGCACGTGAATATAGTCGCGGATACAGGTCCCGTCCGCGGTCGGATAGTCATCACCGAGGACGCGAACATGGCCCGCTTCACCGGCGGCCACGTTTAAGACGACGGGGATGAGGTGAGTCTCCGGGTCGTGCCGTTCTCCGCGATCGGCGGTTGCCCCACACGCGTTGAAGTACCGCAGCGCGAAGTACGACAAACCCGACTGCCGTCGAGACCAATCGAGAGCCTTCTCGAAGGCCAGCTTCGACTCGCCATAGGGGCTGATCGGGTTTGTCGGCGTGTCGTCGCCGATGGGGACAGGAACTTGGTCTCCGTAGACCGCACAGGTAGAGGAGAAGACGAACCGTTCGACGTCGGCTTGTTGAGTCGCCTCCAGCAAGTTCAAGGCGTTTGCGAAATTATTCCGAAAGTAGAGCAGCGGCTGCTCCATCGACTCGCCGACCAAGGCGTAGGCGGCGAAATGCATGACCGCTTCGATTGGGAAGTCTCGGAGAGTTGTTCGTACGCGGTCCGCATCGGCGAGGTCGGCTTCGACGAAGTTGGCGGCCGCTGGAATCGCGTCGCGATGGCCGCGCGAAAGGTTGTCGTAAATGCAAACTTCGCGCCCTTGAGCTAGGAGCTGCTCCGCGACGATAGAGCCGATATACCCAGCGCCTCCTGTGACGAGAATCATGGCCAAGACCGACCGACCAGGTTAGCGTACAGGCGGGCGGTCCCGGAGCCGCGCGCGGGAGCAAGCGGTTGGCCGAAGTGGCGAAAACCGCTCCCTCACGGTCGCGGCTCCGGGGCTCAAACGCCGGTGAAGAATGGCGGAAAGCCTAGGATGCCGCCCCCGCCCTGCTGCCGCCCTTGCGGAGCGCCGCGAGTTGGCGGAGCGCCGGTCCCCCTGAGCGGGTCAACGAAGGTTACTTCTTCTTCGGAGAAGAAGAGGTCGCGGTCGAGCACCATTTCGAGCTGAGTGCCACGCTCAAGAACCGCGTCAGGCCCGCGAGTGAGCAGGACTCCGGCAAGGCCCGCCGCCACACCGGTAGCTGCTCCGAGTCCGAGGCCTCGTAGCGGCCTGCCGCCGGCTGAACCAGCGATCACGCCAACTGTCGAGCCGATACTAGCGGTCTGGGCAACCACACGCGCGTCATCGCCCTGTCCGCCGGCGCTCTTGACTTCGCCCGTCTCGCGGTCAAGCTTCTCTTCGGAAGTCCCGTCGAGCGATGCCAGGCTGCCGGTGAAGTCGCGGATGGTCCCATTTGGCAGGATCATTTGCTCGAAGCGCAGGAACAATTGGCCCTTCCCCTTGACCCGCCCGGGACGCTTGGTTTCGGTGATCACGCCGGTCACATAGGTCCCCGGCGGAACCAAGATGCGCCCCTCGACCGCGACCGGATATACCGACTGCAAGTAAATCCGGTCGCCCGGCACTGCGTTCTTCGAGCTGACGCTATTGATCAGGGCCAGCGGGACGCGCGTGCCGCGGGCCAATCCGACGACGATGAGTTTGGTCATATTCATGGGCCTCGTTGAATGCAGACTACTTTGAACCCCGGCGATGCGGTTTGGTTTACAAGGCAGTTGTTAAATGGACGTTAAGCTTCTCTCGCTCCGTGTTATTGATCACGCCGCTCGGACTTGCTATAAATTGAGAAATAGGGAGGGGACGTGATGACAAGACGTACCTTGATCGGTTCATTCGCGCTCGTTGCGGCCAATGGCTTGAGCGCTGCCTCTCATGGCGAAAAATCAGCCCGTGACCAGATTACGGAGCTCGGCGGGCTGGTTCTCGAGATCGCCCAAAACGACGATCGCCTCGATGTCAGCTTCCGGGGAGTGAAGGACCTGAGCGACGACAAGCCGGCAATGCTGGGCGAACTGCCCAAGACCGTTTACCTCCGGCTGGGCGGGACCGGCATTAGCGACGCGGCGCTCAAACACGTGGCCAAGCTTCCCGTGCTGATTCGGCTGAACCTCGAGAACAACCCCGACATCACCGACGCCGGATTGGCCCAACTCGAGGGCCTCGACAAGCTCGAGTACCTCAACCTCTTCGCAACCGGCATCGGTGACGAGGGCCTCCAGCGCCTGGCTGGACTCAAGGCTCTTCGGCGGCTGTACGTTTGGCAGACGAAAGTCACCGACGCGGGGGTCGCGAAACTGCAGGAGGCTCTGCCAGACTTAGAAATAGATCGCGGCTGGGAATTGCCGGCCCAAACAAAACCCGTGGACGACACGTCCAAGAAGGAACAACCATGATCCGTAGCTTTCTACTCGCCGGCGTCCTTGCGCTCGCGGCGCCCGCATTCGCGCAAACCCAGGCCGAGATCGACAAGGTGGCCGAGGTGCTCGCGGACGGCGCCGGGCGCTTTCGAGAGCTCGCCAACTCACTCTCGGACGAGCAGTGGAACTTCAAAGGGCAAGGCGTACTGCATACGATCGGCGAAGAAGCCGAGCACATCGCTCTCTCTGAGAACGACCTACAGCAGATCGTCGCCAGGGCGCTCGGTAAACCCGCGGAGGAGGGCCGCGCGAAGGGTCTCGCGGGCAAGGAGGACGAGGTCAAGACACTCCTAACCGACGGAGAGAAGCTCGCGGAGAGTTTTCGGCCGGCGGGGAAGCTCATCAATCAGGGAGAAGTGAAAGAGTTCTACGCCGCGGCCAACGCGAAGTTAATGCGGCTGCTCGAGAGCTCGAAAGAGCTAGGCACGCACCTCTACGAACACCCGAACGAAGACTTTGGCTGGTTGACGGGACTGCAGTGGTTCTACTACATCGCCTATCACCGTGAACGGCATCTGCTGCAAATCCAGACCATCCTGAAGCACCCGGACTTCCCGGGCAGAGTCCAGACGGCGCAGGCTCGCTAGCCTAGGTCTCCCGGAACCCGCTCCCTTGCGGTCGCGGCTCTGACGCCATGATTCAAGCGCTAACCGCGGACGTCAGAGCCGCGACCGCAAGGGAGCGGGTTCTGGGAAGCGAGGTCACAGTTACGTCTACCAAAGAACCCGCAGCAGCAACCAAGCGCTCACCGCAAGGAACACCACGCTCAACAGCCCGGGTCGCGCGAACCACGCCACGCCCACCTGGCCCCCGTCGTGACACGCACTCAGCGCTGGTGGCGATGCCGGTAATGACGTCGTCCCGGCCCGATAGACCAAGCCACGGGATTCCTCGGCCGGGAGCCAGCCGCGCACCGCACTGAAGGCGACCATCGCCCCGGCGGTGAGCCCGCTGCTCCAAAGGTAGGCCCACCAGGTGTTGGTCCACCAGATCGGCAGATCCAGGCCCATTCGTTCGCCGAGGAACGATGTCAGTCCGTAGCCAACCCCGACCACGATACCCACTAACCCCGAGTCGCGGTGGACCCGAGTCACCGCCCCGAGCAAGAACACCGTGAACAGCGGGATCACCGCGACGCTCGTCAAGCGCAAATAGAACGCCACCATTCCGTCTTGCAACAACGGGATATAGGCGAACGACAGCAGCAGAAAACCGACCGTAGCCGCGCGCGAAACCAACAGGCAGCGCGCCTCGCTCGCATCGGGCGCCAGAAAGCGCTGATAAACGTCGCGCGCAAACACCGCCGCCAGCGACGACCCGATCGAGTCGTAGGTTGAGATTCCGCCGGCCAGCACGCCCGCCGCGACGAGACCAAACAGTCCTGGGACCAGGAAGTCGACTGCCATTCGCGGGAAGGCCTCATCCACCGCCGCCAGATCGGGATACACCACGCGCGCCATCACGCCAAGTGTGATGTTGAACCACATGACCAGCGCCAGAGCCACACTCGCGATCACCCCGGCGTACTTCATGTCGAGCTCCGAACGAGCCGCCAGCAGCCGCATCGCTTGGGAGTGGTTCACCACGCAATAGGCCGTCAGCGACATGCACCAGCCGAAAATCACCAGGGCGGCGGGAACGCCCGGCTCGCCCTGCCCGCCGACGTGAAGCATCGAGCTCCCAAGCTCAGGGTCCAACGCCGCGAATCGTTCTTCGAGGCCGCCCCAGCCGCCAACTTTGTTCCAAACCAGGCGCCACAGCACGAGCGACGCACATAAGATCAAGACCGACTGCAACGCATCCGTCATGACGACCGCGCGCAGTCCGCCCCAGGCGGAATAGGCTCCGGCGACAAGCGCCACGGCCACGACCAGGGCCCAGGTTTGCGATCCCCAACCGGTTGGGATCGAGAACATCAGGAACAACGAGTACGCGATATTGCCCAGAACGTTGGTGCGGTATTGAATCTGAATCAGCGCGCTGATCAGCCGCATCGACGCGCCGAACCGCAGCTCGAGGTACTCCGCGTTGGTGAAGCACCCGCTGCGGTAGACCGGAACCAGGACGAAGTAAGAAACGATGAAACATCCGACCGGAAGCCCCAGCCACCAGGTGGCCAAGTTGGCGAGTCCGAAGGTGTAGGCGCCGCCAACGACGGCAACGTAGTCGCCGCTATCGACCGCGGTGGCGAACAAGGAAAGTCCAACCAGCCACCAGGGCAGATTCCGGCCGGCCAGAAACCAGTCGAGAGCGCCGCTGGAACGTCGGGCGACGCGAACGCCGTAGGCCACCACGACGCCGTTCAGGCCGAGGACGAGTAGCCAATCGATCGGGGTCATGGCAACCTGCAGGCCTTTGCGGAACCCGCTCCCTTGCGGTCGCGGCTCTGACGCCGAGAGTCAAACTTTCGCAGGTCGGGGTCAGAGCCGCGACCGCAAGGGAGCGGGTTCCGCAAGCCTCACCGATCCGGTCGCCTGGCCGCCGACTCGGTCTGCGTCAGCGCCGCAAGGTGTTTCTGGGCCCCTTCGCGATGGCTAGCGATCGCCGCATCCACGCTCTCGAACCTCGGCGGGCCGATCATCAGATCCCAATTCCCAACGCGGTCTTCGCCGCGGGCCAGTAGCGCCTTTTGCCCCGTTCCCGTACTCTCAACCTCGGGAGTCATATACCGAACCACAATCCCGATTCTGGGCCGATGCGAGAAATTGGCATTCGAGCCGTGAATGATCCGGACGTGGTGCAGCGACATTTCGCCCGGCTGCAGCGTGATGTCGACAATCTCCGACTCGTCCACCTGCGCTTGGACCCTCTGGCCACGCGTGAGTTGATTATTCTCGGCGAAGGTGTCGACATGCGGCAAGATCGGCAACTTATGGCTGCCCGGCAAAACCCTCATGCAGCCGTTCTCGGGACTGCTTTCGGTCAGCGCAACCCAGGCTGTGGTGATCTCGCCTGACTTGAGGCCCCAGTACGTGCCGTCTTGGTGCATCGTCACGAATCCCGGGTCGCGCGCCCGTTTCGGGAAAGCCTGGCAGCCCCAAACCAAGATGTCCGGCCCGATCTCATTCTCAACCACGTCGAGGATTTTCTCGTGCATGGCAAGCTCGTACGCCCAATCGAAGTAGGCGTGCAACTGAGACACCTCGATCGCCTTCGGAGCGCCCCCGAGACGCACCGACAGATCTAAGTACGCTCGCCGGTAGCGCTCGGTCTCCTTGCGCGTGAGCACTTGGAAGGGAAAGTCATACCCGTCGCGCTGATACTTCGATCCGTACATCAGGTGTCTCGACCATTACATCGGGCCGGGCGGGCAGTTTACAATGCATCTGACGTCGAAAATCTCTTTTTGACGATTCGATGACGCCTGCACCTCAGCGGCGCGCCGCGTTTGCAGCCGAAGACCTGCAATCGCGCCTGCAGAGTTTCGTCGAAAGCTGCAGAGATCCGGTACTGGTCGAGCCCGGTGAAGCGCCGGTTCCGCTCCTGTCGGGCAAGTTCAGTCTTGAAACTCGCGGCGCGAGCTGCGTACTGCACGCTTGGGGAGAGCAAGTCAACATCGTTCGGCGCCTTTCCGAGATTCACAACGAGCGAGCTCACGCCGTTGATCTCGTGGCGATCAGCTTTGGCTCGCGCCGACTCAAGCTCACGATCCTCGACCGGTCCCGCGCCCGGGTCGGGTTCGAGCGAAGCGTCGAACAGTCCCAGTTCCAGAAATTCTTAGGCAGAATCATCGAACGCGAATTCGGCGGCTGGAAACTCAAGCGTCTGACGTCCGCCGCCGATCTCGCGAGCTCGCTGTCTCCCCGCTACATTCGAGGAGTCCTACAGCGCGGCCAACGGTGCTGGGCCGTGATCGGAGTGTCCGAAGATCTCGGCTCGGGCGTAGGCGACGCGATACTCGCGACGGGCTTGATCTGGCTCGATCAAGTCCGCCGCCAGCAACGCCGCCGCGTTTGCGCTGGCCTGCGCATCTTCGTCCCCGCCGGCCGAGCAAGCGTCACAGCGAATCGACTTGCTTGGTTGAACCGTTCGGCGCTGGGCTTCGAGCTCTTCGAGTTCGATCCGCGGGGCGAGCTCACACGAATCGACGAGCAAGATTTCGGAAACGTATCGACCAGCCTGACGCCCTGTCTGGCGGTTGGCAACCTGGCCGAGCCGGCAAAGGGTTGGGTTGCTCAGTTGCTGGCGAATCTCGCCGTTCAGGCGGTCTCGGGGTCGGACGGGTTTTTGTCGCTCCGGGTTCATGGAATCGAGGTGGCGCGCGCCTCGGGCCACAAGATGACCTTTGGACTCGACTCAGACCGGCCGGTAAGCGAGCGCACTCTCCCCCAGCTGCTCGAGCTGACCCGCGAGTTAGCTCGCCTGCGATCCCCCGAGACGGCCGACGAGTCGAACCCGCTGTACCGTCAATACCCGGAGCGCTGGCTGGAGAGCGAAGCTCGGCGAAACCTGCGCGCGATCGACATCGAATTCGACCGCAGTCCCGTTTATTCAAGCGTGCCGGCAGTGGCCGGCGCCAATCGCGGGCTGATCGATCTGCTAGCCTGCGATTCCCGCGGGCGGCTAGCCGTGATCGAGCTCAAGGCCGCCGAAGACCTGCGTCTGCCGCTTCAGGGCTTGGATTACTGGCTGCGCGTGAAGTGGCATCTTGACCGCGGCGACTTCTCGATGCAGGGGTACTTTCCCCAGCGCCCCTTGTCGCAAGATCCGCCGCGCCTGATCCTGGCGGCGCCCGCTCTGGAGTTCCATCCGATGACCGAGACGATGTTGCAGTACTTCTCGCCCCAGATCGAGGTCGAGCGGGTCGGACTCAACTCGGATTGGAGGCGCGGGTTAAAGGTCGAGTTCCGCCGCCGGGGAGCGGGGCGGCTTGCCTAACCCGGATTGGCTCCGGGCGCACCCGGGAGCCCGTAAAAGTCAGCCAGATTCAGCGAACTGAGCTATGATATTGGGCAATTCGAAGGGACCGACCACAAAAGATCGTCAAACAAAGCCGGCAACAGAGCGATGAGTGTCACAATCGCGGAGGTCGATCACCCGTGTCTGGGGAGGAGAAAGCAGTATGGATACTTTGGCGATCATCGGCGAGCTACGCAAAGAATTAGAAAGAATCGACGGATTGATTTTGGCTCTTGAAGCCCTTCAACACGGCAGCAAAAGGGGCCGCCCGCCAAAGATCCTGCAAGAGCTCAGAGCGGGCTCGGCGACGGACGGTTCAGCGGCGGTGCGTCGCGCGACCTCCGCGGTGAAAAAAGCGGCGCAAAAGCGCAAGTCCCGCTCCTCGACGCGTGGACCTGCGACTTAGCCCCATTGCTGTTAGTCGCAACAATCTTCGCTCGCGCGACGCCTGGTTTTCGGCCGTGTCGAAGCTTCAGGCCCCAGGGCGGGCGCGGACCCTAGGTGAAGTCTCCTCTTTGCGTTTCCTTCATAGCGGAGCACATCTCGTGAGCTGGGAGGAGCGTAGGGGCGCGACGTGACGCGCCCTCGGGCCTAGCGAGTTACGCCCCTACTGAACCGTGATCGTCGCCCTGAACGGCGGCAGGTCGAACGGCACGCGCTTGCCTCCGCCGGCGGCGATTGTCGACGAGGAAACCAACTCGAACTCGTGTTCGCCGGCGGGCGTTTCCGCCGAGACCGAGCATGGCAACTCGAAGGCCCGATCGCCGGCTACACTGGTCGGCTCGCACTCCACGCCGACGGGAAGGTCGTTCGCGCGAACCTCGACGGCGGCGTCAAAACCCCGCGCGCGAACCAGCCGCGCCCGAATCGCGGCCTCACTTCCACGCATCGCCCGCGTCTCGTCAGCGATCACCTCGTACGCCCGCACGACATCAATCGTCACCACGCGCGACGACACCGTCTCCGTCCAGCCCCCCGCACGAATCTGCACCGGCATCACCACGTCGAACGTATCCGGTCCCCAACCGAGCTGCGGCCCCAGCTCAAACGTTCCCTTGGAGCCATCTTTGGAGACCTCGAGCAGCTTTCGTCCGACACGAACATTTCCAGTGAGCCGCATCGACCCGCGGTCGATTTCCTGACTCGGCCTCACGCCGGGATCGCGCGTCGTGAAAGTGAACGGGATAATCAGCTTCTCGCCTTGGACCAGCGTGATCCGCCGGGGCACGTTCATCTCGACCATCGCGGGCTGCTGGTCGACAATCGCCGCCGTCAACTTCGTATTGAGCGCCGGGGCGACGTTGGTCCGAAACCCGCGTCCTCGCAGGCGGTTGTCGAGCTCGCTATCGACGTTGGTCACGATCGCATCAAAGCCCGCCCGACGTCGGATTGTCCGGCCCGCGACCGTCGCTTCGCCCCACACTTCCAGGTCGAGATCACGCGCCCTTGCCCCAGGCTTGGGAGAGAGGACGAGCATTCCCGTCGAAGCGGCTAAGGCCGCACCCTGCACCTCGTAGAAAGGGATGTGCCCACCGCCAACGATCAAGTCTTCCGGCGGATCTTCGACCCAGAGCTTGATGGGGCCGTCGTAGCCGAAGCGGTTCGCCCTGACCTGCACAATCGCGCTTCCTCTCAGCGGAATGTTGACCTGCGGGGCCACCAGCGCCAGCGTGAAATCACCCGGCTGCTCTCTAGCAATCAGGCGATATCCGTAGCCCGGACCGCCCCGCGAGAAAAGGTCCTCGATCGCGATGTCCAGCCGGCTCACCCCTTCCGGAACCTCGAACACCAGGCGCTGATCCGTCGTCGCGTCCTCGGCCACGTCGAGGTTCGAGAGTTTTTCGCGCAATCCCGTGTCGCGCGTGGAGACCAGCTTCTCGCCGTCTTGGTCGAAAAGGGTCAACGCCGCGTAGAGCCGCGAAGAGCCAAGTCGAGCCGCTTGCAGCTCAATATGCCAGGTCTCACCCTCTCGAACCGGCAACTCGTAGCGATCCGCCTCACCTGGGACTTCGAGCCGACCGTTCAAGTATGTGTTGGGCTCGAGCGAACGGCCAGACGTTTCGAGGGCCTCGGCCGCATCGCCTAACGGCACCCTCAGGGGAAGCGCACCGGCCTCGCCAGGCGTGTAGACTTCGACGAACTTAGCCCCATCCGTTCGGACCTTCACCGTCACCGGCTCGGCGAGGGTTCCGCCAGAAAGCTCCAACGGCAGCTCCTCGCCGCGCCTCCAGCCAAGCGGGAAGATCGTCTCCGCATAGTCGAATCGTCCGATCTTGAGGCGATAGAAATTCTCGTCTTGGTCGCTGTACTTCGCGTCACGCACCGACACAAAGTAGTCACCGTCGGTTGGCAGGCTCACACGCAGCCTGGCGTCCGCGCCTATCCCTGGCGCATCGTCGTTTGACGCGATTCGCTTGCCGCCCGAGTCGATGACCTCGATCAAGGGGTCGATTGCCGATCCGATTCGTCGAGCCTCGGCGTCGATGACGATTTTTTCACCCGACTTGCCGGCAAAGCCAAAAACGTCGCGGTCAGAGCCCACCAGCTCGCCATTGATGGTGACCGGAGCCTCGACGTCTTGCGCAAGCTCCGGCGAGTCGTTGGTGATGTCCCTGTCTCGGGCTTCGGCTTCTGCCTCGGCAGCTTCGGGGAAGGCGCCCACGCTAAAGAGCAGGACGTTCGAAAGCCCCTTCGTCGTTCGGACCTGAATCGGGTAGACGTTGACCGGAGCATCGGGATCGATCTCGACCAGATAAGTCCGCTCGCGCCCCTGGACGGCTTTGGGGCCCTGTGAGAGCGGCGTCAGCGCTCCGGGGATCGCCGACGAGACCTGGAGGTCTTGATCGAGTCCGAGCCCAACCAAGGTGAGCCGAACAGCCTTGCCGCGTTGGCCCCCACGCGGCTCGATTCGCTCGAGCAGCGGCGGCGCTGCCGACAGGGCGACCACCGCCAAAAGCCCCGCGAGACTCACTTTACTCAACGCAATCATCGTGGTAAGACAATTATAGGCGCTATAATTCGCGCCGATGCACTCCCATTCACAACAGCATTCGCGACGACGCTTCTTGCGCACTTCGGTCGGCCCCCTGATCGCCTGCGGAATCGCCGAATCGTTCTCGGGTTCGCTCTACGCCCAAGCCCGCAATCGCAGCTACCGCTACGACCTGGTGGTCAAGGGCGGACGGGTTGTCGATCCGTCGCAGGAACTTGACGCGCAACGCGATGTCGCCGTCTCGGGGACGAAGATCGCACGAGTGGCCGACTCTATCCCCGAGTCGGAGGCGCTGCATGTCATCAACGCCTCCGGACGAATCGTCACCCCCGGCTGGATCGATATCCACGTGCACGTCTACGATGGCGTCGCGCCCCTCGGGATTCCGGCGGATCCGAACTGCGTCGCGAAGGGAGTCACCACCGTCGTCGACGCCGGCTCATCCGGGGCCCACACCTTCCCAGGCCTGCGCAAACACGTCATTGAGGTCGCCGACACGCGCGTCCTGGCGCTGCTGAACATCTCCGTCGTGGGCCAGTCGACCTTGTCGCAAGACAACCCTTGGGGCGAGCTGCTGGACCTGCGTTACGCCAATGTCGACCTTGCGGCGAAGACGATTGAGCGACACCGCGACGTCATCGTCGGCGTGAAGGTCCGGCTGACTCAAAACATCGCGGGAGACCATGACCTCGAGGCTCTACGCCGCGCCCGCCAAGCCGCCGACGCCGCTGGCGTGCCGGTGATGGTCCATATCGGCGGGTCTTACTCGCCCATACAGGAAATCCTGAAGCTGCTCAAGAAGGGCGACGTCATTACGCATAGCTTCCGCGGCGGCGACGGCGGGATTCTTGACGCCCAAGGCCGTATCCACGACGAAGTGCTCCAGACGGTAGCGAACGGCGTCCATCTCGACATCGGGCATGGCGCGGGCAGCTTCGCGTTCGACACCGCCGAGAAGGCCCTCGAACAAGGCCTGCTGCCGGGGACGATCTCCAGCGATCTACACCAGTTCAACGTCCACGGGCCGGTGTTTGATCTCGCGACGACGGTTTCGAAGTTCTTGCACCTCGGGCTGTCTCTCGACGACGCTCTTCGACGAGTGACCGTGAATCCATCCGAGATCTTCGGCGCGCTCAACGACCTGGGGACTTTACGCGAAGGGGCCGAGGCCGACATCGCGGTTTTGGAAATGGAAGACGGGCGATTTACTTTGACCGACGCTCTCGGCCAAACCCGCGTCGGACGGCGCATGCTTCGTCCCGTTGCGTCGATCAAAGCCGGAAAGCTCTACGGTTCAGCGTCGATCCCGGTGGAGCGCCTTTGAGGATTCAACGCATCAGCGTCTACCAAGTCGACCTGCCCTTACATGAAGGCAGCTACAACTGGTCCGGCGGCAAATCTGTCCAGGTTTTCGACAGCACCGTCGTCAAGGTCGAGACTGAAGAGGGCCTCAGCGGACATGGAGAAGTCTGCCCCCTGGGCCCCGCTTACCTGCCGGCATACGCCGCCGGTGCGCGCGCCGGGATCGCTGAGCTGGCGCCGCACCTGCTCGGCGAAGACCCCACTCAGCTCGAGCGACTCAATCGCCGCATGGATCAGGCGCTCAAGGGCCACCCCTACGCCAAGTCCGCGATTGACATGGCCTGCTGGGACATCCTCGGCCAGGCCGCGGGCCTCCCGGTGTGCTCTCTACTCGGCGGACGCTACGGCGACGACTTCATTCTCTACCGCGCGATCTCTCAGGAGTCCCCCGAAGCGATGGCCGCTAAGGTCAGCGGCTATCGCGAGGAGGGCTACCGGCGCTTCCAACTCAAAGTCGGCTCAGACGTCGAGACCGACATCCGACGCATCGAGCAGGTCTCCCAGCAGCTCCAACCGGGAGACATCCTCGTGGCCGACGCCAACACGGGGTGGCTGCCGCACGAAGCGGCCCGCGTCGTCCGCGCCGTTCGAGACGTCGACGTATATATCGAGCAGCCGTGCCTTTCCTACGAAGAGTGCCTGTCGATTCGCCGCCGAACCGATCACGCATTCGTTCTCGACGAGACGATCGACTCCATCCCGGTCTTGATGCGAGCCCTGGCCGAACAGGCGATGGACGTCGTCAACATCAAGATCAGCAAGTTTGGAGGCCTCACCCGCGCCCGCCAAGCGCGTGACCTGTGCGTGCAATCGGGTATCGCGATGACGATCGAGGACTCTTGGGGCGGGGATATCGTCACCGCGGCCATCGCCCACCTGGCGCACAGCACTCCGCCGGAGTTCTTGTTCACGTCGACCGATTTCAATAGCTACGTGACGGTGGATATTGCCGACGGGGCGCCCAAGCGGAGCCGTGGTCGAATGGCGGCGTCTAGCGATCCGGGGCTGGGGGTGCGACCAATCGAGGACGCCCTCGGCCAACCGGTGGCCGTCTTTTAGTTTAGTGCGCCGATCGCACATGAAGCCCAGCTGAGCCGCGGACGGAAAGTCCGCGCCCACTCCCCTTAGGCCGACCCTTGTGGGCGCGGACTTTCCGTCCGCGGCTTGCGTTTTCTTGCGCCCCTGCGACTAACGCCAAGTCTGCTTAAGCAGCGCTGGAATGTCGTCACGCGCCAACGCTTCGGCGAGCTCAAGCAGGAGCGGCTCGAGGTACTCGCGGTCAAGTGTGTCGGCGTGACGTCGTAGGAGGTTGCGCGCGTCCGCGAGGTCCTTTTCGCGCTCTGACGCCAGCTTGACGAGTATCAGGTCTTCAACCGGGATCACGGGAACCGGCCGCCCTCCGAGAAGCCGATCTCGCGACCTCGAGATCGCTCGCTTTTCGTACGGCAGACGGCCGAAGACGCAGTCGACACGAATTCCAGTTGGGGTTCGAATCGGCAAGACGCTCGTGCGTCGCACAAACTCTACAGGATCGTTTGACAGCGCTTCGTACTCAGAGACAAGATGTCCCACCATGGTTTCGAGTTCGCCGGCGGAAACCCAAAGGCAGAGATCGACATCCAACGTAGCCCTAGGTTCACCCCAAGCTGACACGGCTAGACCGCCGATGAGCATGTGTGGAACCCCTAGGTCGCTCAACTTTGCGGAGACATCCGCGGCTGCGTCGTCGAGCTGAGTCATTCGGGAGTGCGCAATACGCTCAAAGCCCTGTGCATTCGCTGAACGCCGAGCTTTTTGGGGTCGGGGTCGAGGGTGCGGACGTCTTCTGGAAGACGGTTCCAGATGGCGCTAAGGTCTTCCATGACGCGGTTCAATTCGCGCTCTGGCTCGACTCGAAGCGATTCCCACTCGTGATAGGCTCGCCACTGGCGCTCGCGCTCTTCGACTTGTTCCCTGAGCGTCATGTGCTCAGTTTAGCGGAGGGAACACAACGACGGCCGCCCCTGCGCCCGGCGCCGCGTGGCGGCGCGAAGGATCTAACACGGGCGTGGGTCGCTGATATCCAGCAGGATCAGTCCGAGCGGCTTCTCAACCCGCCGGCGGCGCCGCCGGGCTGAGGCGGACTAGATGCTGGCCGACTCGGTCAGCCTCGACGCCAACTGCGAGTAGATCGTCTTCATGCTCGTCGAAAGCTCCGGCGCGAACAGCGCCGCGGCCACGCCTACAATCCCCGCCAGCAAGGCGTACTCGACAAGGTCTTGCCCTTCATCGTCGGACCAGAGCCGCATGCGCGCGACGTTACTGAGGAAGGGCTTCATGGGGGGAGTTGAATCAATCAAAAGCTACGAGCGGCCGCCCCAGGGGGGTAGCGCGGACCGCCCAAGTTCTCAGCGTCCCGCGCCCTAAGCCGCGGCCGCCGCCAAAACGCTCCCCATGCGAGAGAAGATTGTGCTGATGCTGGTACTGATGGCCGGCAACAGCGCGCCCGCGGCAACCGCCACGAACCCCGCAAGCAAAGCGTATTCCACGAGATCTTGGCCTTCACTGTCGTCAATGAACAGGCGCAGTCTCGTAATCATGTGGTCGATCTGATGCTTCATAGAATCCGGATCTCCTTGATCGTCGATAAACGTGATAAAGACCCTGCCGCGCGCCTGGGGGAGGCCACGACCCGGTCACTGCGCTTATCGGCAGGGGAGATGGGTTTCTTGAATCTTTTTGTGGCTGTGGACGGTCGCTACTCCCAAACAACTTCGATGACGGCGACTACAGAGCCGCTACCGTTAGCGCCTCTGTAAACGATTTCTGCACAAATCCGGCAGGAATTCCGAGCACCCTGCGTGAGCGGGGTGTCTTCCAATAACCCTGGCGACGGCCACAACTGTAAGCGGAAGACACCCCGCTCACGCAGGGTGCTCGGAAAAAGCGCCGAACCTTTGACCTTTTGGTTCCGGCTCGTCCGGGTCAGGGAGCGGTCGACTTGCGAGCGTTGATCGCTCCCTGACGGTCGCGGCTCCGTAGCCTGAGCGTCGGCGAAGCGCTCGTACGAGGGCAGGGGTCGATGCTCAAACCAGCGGGAACAGCGTCGACAACGTCACGACGACCGCCGCCCCCGCGAAGCCCATCACCGTCAGCAGCGTCGACCAGGTCTGCAAGGTCTCGGTCTCGGTCAGCCCCGACATCTTCGCGTAGACCCAGAAGCCCGAATCGTTCATCCATGACCCGAGCTTGGACCCCGACCCGATCATGCAAGCCAAATACACCGGGTGGAACGGCAGGCCCTCGGCGGCCAGCGGCGCCAGGATCGAGCTCGAGGTGATGATCGCCACCGTCCCCGAGCCTTGAGCTAACTTCAACATGGCCGGGAGAACGAACGCCAACGCCAACGCCGGGAGCCCCAGCGACTGCGAAGTTCCCGCGATCTCGTCGCCGATCCCCGATCTCACCAACATTCCGCCGAAAGCCCCGCCCGCGGCGGTAATCAGAATGATCAGCCCGCCCGAGGCAAGCGCACGCTCCATGGAAGGAGCGATGGCATTGAGCGTCGCGCCCTTCTGGCGCATCAAAGTCCGCACCGCCACGGCCATCGAAGCGAGCAGGGCGAAGTTCGGGTTCCCAACGAACTTGGCGATCGACTCGATCAGTCCGCCGACTTCGAGCGCCGAGATGATCGTGTTCGAGGTGATCAACACGACCGGCAGCAGCACCGGGGTGAGCGACTCGATAAGCCCGGGCAGCTTGCCCTCCTCCACCGTGGCCATCTTCTCGAGCTGCTCGACCGTCACCCCCGGCGCGTCCCGCAACGGAATGCGGAGCTGCTTGTCCCGAAGGAAGGCATACGCCAGCCCGGACAGCGACATTGGCAAGCTCACTGCCATGCCGACCAGCATCATCATGCCGATGTCGATGTTGAGAAACTCAGCCATCGCCAGCGGTCCCGGGGTAGGCGGGACGAGCGCGTGGGTGGCCGTCGCACCAGCCGCAATGGCCATCAAATAAAGGACATAGTTCTTGCCCGTCCTAACCCGGGTCGCACGGGCGATCGGCGCCAGCAGATAGAAAACCGTGTCAAAGAATACTGGAATCGCAAGGACGTAGCCGCTCGCAAGAATCGGGAATGCCGGGTTCGCCCGCCCCATCGCCCGTTGCAGCGCCCGGACAATCTTGTCCGCCGCCCCACTCTCCATCAGGCATTGACCGACGACGGCGGCCAGTGCGATAACGATCCCAATCCCGCCGCACACGCGCCCAAACGCCGCCGTGACCTCGGTCATCACATCGCCGAGGCCGATGTTCGGCGATAGCAAGCCCACCGTGGTCGCGGCAATAATCAGCGCCGCGAACGCATTGACCCGCGCCTTGATAATCAGAAAGAGAACGACGCCGATCGCGATCAGCAGGATGACGAGAGGATGCATATGGGCCGTGCCTAATCTAGACGGTCGGCCCTCGGAGCGCAAGCACTGTCGAGTTGTCCGTCAAGCCGCCGCGACCAAGCGCTTGAGTGAGTTCGCGCAGATCACGCTGCCTTGAAATTTGTCCCCGCCCGGGCCGCCCCAGTGGGTCTCTAGGCTCACGCCGCCTTTGTAGCCGTCGGTCTTGAGCGCCGCGAGCTGACCATCCCAGTTCACCTTGCCGGCCCCAACATCGCCCCAATCCATGCGGTCGCCGCCTTCGGGCATCACACCGTCCTTGGCGTGGACATGTAGAATTCGGCTCGCCGACACGTGGGAATATCCGTCGGGAAACGCCGTCTCGCCCGAAACATAGGCGTTAGCAGGATCCCAAACAATCCCAAAAAACTCCGACTCAGGGATGCGTCCCAGGATTGGCGCGCACTCCGCCCCGGTAGCGATATTACACGCGTGCTCGTTCTCGAGCCCGATCTTGACCCCGGCGGCGCGGCCCGTCTCGATCGCGCCCTCGAGCGTTTCGACCACAAGGTCAGTCATGGCCTCGGGGTCGACCGACCTCCAAAAACTGAACACCCGGAGGATCGGCGCATCGAGCCGGTTCGCAATTTCCAGCGCCCTTGCCAGAATCCGCGGCTGATCGTCGAACGAGTGCGCCGCATGGAAGGCGTCCTGCTCGAAGCGCTGGTCAATCGCGCCGCTATTGGGATGCGTGCACTTGAACACCGGCGAGGACAACCCGACAATCTTCCGCTCCGCAGCGTCCGCGAGACGTTTGATCTCGCCGATCTGCTGATCGCTCATGTCGACGACATTGGTATCCCACGCCGTTCGCAGCTCAAGGCCCGGAATGTCGAGCTCAACCGCCGTATCGCAAATCTTCGCGAAGTCTTGCGTGAATTCGTCGGTGATGACCGCTACAGGGAAGTCCGCCATATCTGACGAACATTCTACCCGCGATGACCAAGCCGTCGCAGTGACCAACCAGCAACAATAGGAGCTCTAGAGTGTTGCAAAATTGCCACAGTAGTCCATCTTGGTCTCGTAATATCAATAGCTTAGAAACGGCCCTGAACCTGCACTAGAGTGAGACGTCCGCCCGCCATGCTCCCCCAGTACGAGAAAACCACCAGGCGACCGGTTTCGCTCGAAGGAGTCGGTCTACACCACGGCGTCCGAGCTTCGATCCGGATCTGCCCCGCGCCGCCCGGCACGGGAATCGTGTTCCAGCGAACCGACCTGGACGATTTCGAGATCCCAGCGACCTGGGAGCACGTGGCGCGAGTCAGCTACGCCACGAGCTTGATGCGCGAGGGCGTGCTGCTCTCGACGACGGAGCATCTGCTGAGCATGTTCTTCGCGATGGCTATCGACAACGTCCGTGTGGAGATCGACAACCTGGAGGTTCCGATCGCCGACGGGAGCTCGAAACCGTTCGTCGATCTATTGGCCGAAGCGGGTCTCGAGCAGCAGCCGCGCGAACGGACCTACCTCAAGATCGTACGGCGGGTCGAGGTCGCCGAAGGCGTCAAGCGCGTCGTCATCACTCCAGCCGAGTCGTTCTCGGTCCGTTGTTTGACCGATTTTGGGCACAGCCTTGCCGGCGTTCAAGAGCTGGAGCTTCAAATCACCCCTGAAGCGTACTCCGCCGAAATCGCCGCGGCGCGGACGTTCGGCTTCGAGCGCGACTTGGAGCAGCTCCGTGATATGGGACTGATCCGGGGAGCGACGCTAGAGAATGCCATTTGCTTCGGCGAGGATGAGGCGCTCAACCCAGGCGGCTTGCGGTTCCCCGACGAATGCTGCCGCCACAAGGTGCTCGACTTGATCGGTGACTTGGCCCTGCTGGGGCGTCCGCTCATCGGCGCTGTGGTGGCCGAACACGCCGGCCACGCGATGCATGCCGCCCTGGTGAAGCGGATCATGAGCGACCCGTCCTGCTACGAGCTTGTAGCCGCTCACGAGCACGCAGCGGAGCCGTTGGCGGCAGCTGCGGTTTGAGAATATCAGAGCAGCCCGCTTGCCGACTCGTTCGCTGCATCGTTTTCACGACCCAGAGTCCACGCTCACCACCACAGAGGCAGGTTATGTGGTGGCGCGCGTGGACTGGGTCGTTAACGAGGCATTATCCTGTAAATCATCGCCCGCGCGCCTATTCCACCGTGACGCTCTTCGCCAAGTTCCGCGGCTGGTCGACGTCACATCCCCGCAGCACCGCGATGTGATACGCCAGCAACTGCAGCGGTACAATCTCCACGATCGGCAGCAACAGCTCGTGCGTCACGGGAACCTCAATCACGTCATCCACGATCTTTCTGATCGATTCATCTCCGCGATTCGCCACACAAATGACCTTCCCGAGCCGCGCCTGGACCTCTTCGACATTCGCCACGGTCTTGTCGTACCGCAAGCGGCTAGCGGCGTCTTCGGGGTCGTAGGTCGCAATCACGACCACCGGGAGATTCTCGTCGATCAAGGCATTCGGCCCGTGCTTCATCTCGCCCGCCGGGTACCCCTCGGCGTGGATGTATGAGATCTCCTTAAGCTTCAAGGCGCCTTCGAGGGCAATCGGGAAATGAATCCCACGGCCGAGGAACAGAGCGTCGGTGGCGTGGTAGTACTTCTTCGCCAGCGCCTCGCAGACTTCGTCGCAACGCAGAGCTTCCTCGAGCTCGTTGGGCAGGATGAAGAGCTGCCGTACGAGCTCCCGGGATTTCTCCGCCGAAAGCTGATTGCGAGCCTGCCCCAGGTACACGGCCAGCAGGAACAGCGCCGTCAATTGCGACGTGAATGCCTTGGTTGAAGCGACGCCGATTTCCGGGCCGGCGTGGGTGTAGATCGTGCCCGCCGCTTCGCGCGTTACCATCGACCCGATGACGTTGCAGATGGCGATGGTCGGGGAGCCCTTTGCCTTCGACTCTCGCTGCGCCGCTAGCGTGTCCGCCGTCTCACCCGACTGGCTGATCACGACGGTCAGCGTGCGCTCGTCGACGATTGGATCGCGGTAGCGAAATTCGCTCCCATAGTCGACCTCAACCGGCAACCGCGCCAGTCGTTCAACCATGAACTTGCCCGCAAGCCCAGCGTGCCAAGACGTCCCACAAGCGACGATTCGCACAGTCGTCAGCGCTTGAAACTGCTCAGGCGCAATGCCCATATCTTCGAGGAACACCTGGCCGGTCTGGCGGTTGACTCTGCCAATCGTGGTTTCGCGGACGGCGCGCGGCTGCTCAAAAATCTCCTTGAGCATAAAGTGCCGGTAGCCGCCCTTCTCGGCCATCACAGGGTCCCACTGGATGTGTTGGATGTCGCGATTAACCGCCTGGCCGTCGAAGTCGGTGACCCTTACGCCATTCGCCGTGAGCACGGCGATGTCACCGTCGTCGAGCAGGAAAATGTCCCGCGTATGGTGCAAGATCGCCAGCGTGTCCGAGGCGACGAAGTATTCGTTCTCGCCCAGCCCGACGACCGCGGGCGGGCCATTCCGCGCCACGACGATTTTTTCCGGGTCTCGGCGCGAAACCGTGGCTACGGCATAAACCCCTTGAATACGATCTAGCGCCTTCTTGAGCGCCTCCTCGAGCAGGACTCCCTCCTCGCGGCTGTTCAGATCAACGAGGTGGGCAAGGACCTCGGAATCTGTATCGGTGACGAAGGTGTGACCATTCTCAATCAGCTCGGTCTTGAGCGCGAGGTAGTTCTCGATGATGCCGTTATGAACGACGACAATGTCGCCGCTCTCGTCTCGGTGAGGGTGGGCGTTCTCTTCGGTCGGCTGACCGTGGGTGGCCCAGCGCGTGTGGCCAATGCCATAGTTGCCGCCCACCGGATCAAGCCGGATCGCCTGTTCGAGTTGCCGCAGCTTACCCGCGGCCCGCCGAATCGCGAGCGGGCCGCCGCCATTGCCCACGGCGATCCCGGCGGAATCGTAGCCCCGGTATTCGAGCCGTCGCAACCCGTCAATAATGATCGGAGTCGCTTCTGCCTCGCCGATGTAGCCAACAATTCCGCACATAATTTTTCGTAGCCCCTAGGTCTCTACATCAACCGTATACTGCTCAATCACAGGGTTCGCGAGGACTTCGCGGGCAACTCGGTCGGCCTGAGCCTCGGCGTCACTCTTCTCCAAGTCGTCCGCGAACTCGATCTCAAAGTATTTTCCCTGCCGCACGTCGCTGATTTGATCGAAGCCCTGATCGGTCAACGCCGAACAAATCGTACGCCCTTGCGGGTCGAGGACGGTCTTTTTGAGTGTAACGTGGACGACTGCGCGCATATCCTTGATTCTAACCCTATTAGGCCGATCAGAAGACGCTTAGAGACGAGCAGCGAAAGGGCCGACAGACACCTTGACAGGCTCCCAAGAGTGGGTCTATCATAATGATTCCATGGTAGTTGTTGTTCTGAGGTGAGAGTTCCCAACTAACCTGCCTCGATCCCTCGTTCCCCCATACGGCCCCGTCCAGCTTTTTGAGAGTCTGAGCGGCGGGATTTTTTCGACCTTCTTTCCCGACGATTGCCGGCTTTGTGAACGCCCGTTACTAGACGTTTCACGGGCGCCGGTTTGCGGCGCCTGCTGGGCGTCTGTAGAGCCCGACATCCGCCAATTCCAGTGCGCCGCCTGTGGCCGCGGATTTGACACGGACGCGCCGCTAATTCGCGACATGTGCGCTCAATGCCGCATGGACCCGCCGAAGTTTGACCGCGCCGACAGCTACGGACTCTACGCGGGGGGGCTGAGGAAGCTGGTTCATCTGCTCAAGTACGAGCGGATCGAGCCCCTGGCAAAACCGCTTGCGAAGCGGCTTTGGGAATCGATCGGCGGACGGCTCGAGGCCGACGTGCTGGTTCCGGTTCCGATGCATTGGAGACGTCGCTGGACCCGGCGCTTCAATCAAGCCGCCCTGGTCGCGGAAGAGCTCGCGAAACTCGGGGGAATCCGAGTCGACGCCCGGGTCCTACGGCGCACCAAATCGACGCCTCCCCAAGCGGGTCTGAGCCGCGTCAAACAACCAGGCCGAGTCGCCGGCCTTCGAATCGCGGTCGTCGATGATGTGATGACCACCGGCGCGACGCTGTCGGAATGCGCAAGAGCGCTCAAGGCGGCGGGAGCCAAAAGCGTCACCGCGGTCACTATTGCGAGGGCCGAGCTCGCAAGCGGAAGGATCTAGGGGTAGAGGGAATCCATGCTACAAAACGGCAGCCTACTTCGCGCGCCCGTTTTGGTGCTCAACGCCAGCTATGAGCCGATTCACGTCTGCGCGGCCCGCCGTGCACTCGTCCTGATGTTCAAAGGCGTCGCGCAAGCGGAGGAGTCAACGGCCTACAATATTCGCTCGGTTCGGCAAGCGATGCCGGTGCCGTCGGTGATCCGCTTGCTCGAATATCGCCGGATTCCCCGCCAGACTCGGGCGCTATCGCGGAAGAACATCATGATCCGCGACCACTACACCTGCCAGTACTGCGAGAACCGCCACTCACCGGGCGACCTGACCCTTGACCACGTCGTGCCCCGGTCGCGAGGCGGCGCGAGCTCGTGGGAGAACCTCGTTGCGGCTTGCCGCCGTTGCAACAATCGCAAGGGTGACCGTCTTCCTGAAGAGGCCAAGATGAAGCTGCGCAAGCGGCCGAAGCCTTTCACCCTGCATACCAGCCGCAGCCTCATGCGACAATTGGGTTCCGAACAGGAGACTTGGCGCAAGTACCTGTTTTACTAGGAGCTTCACATGTATAACGGAATCGAGCACACCGCCATCGCAACGCCTGGACCGGAAGCGCTAGCGAAGTGGTACGTAGACAACCTGGAATTCGAGATCGTGCACCGCTACGCCGGCAATGTCTTCGTCCGGGCCAATGACGGGTCGATGCTGGAAATCATTCCGTCCGAGGGCGACCCGGTCGACGCCAAGTTCAAGACGCCAGGCATTCGTCATTTGGCGGTCAAGGTCGATGACTTCGACGCCGGCATGGCCGATCTCGAGGGCAAAGGGATCGAGATCTTCACCAAGGTGAACGCCGGCGGCAACCGCCTTGCGTTCTTTCACGATCCCGAAGGCAACATCATCCACCTGATCCACCGCGAAGTGAAGATGTAGGGGCGTTGCGGTGCGGCTCATGCGCGATCTGAATGCGGAACCCGCTCCCTTGCGGTCGCGGCTCTGACGCCACGTGGCAAAGACTTGGGGTCGCGACTTCAGAGCCGCGACCGCAAGGGAGCGGGTTCCACGAACAGACTCGCAATTCGTCCTTCAGTGAAAAGTATTGGGGCGAGGCCGGCAATCAAGCGCTAGCGGGCTCGTCGAGCACATTCGTGTCGGTGAGGCTGATGTCGAGTTCGCTCAGCACCAGCCGGTCGACGAGCAGCAAGCTTTGGTCACGATATACCCATAGGCGCCGCAGCTCCGGGTCGATCAGCCAGATGTGCTTCGCGCCCCACAGTCGATATTCCTCGAGCTTTCCGATCATCCGCGAGTGGGTGTCGCTGGGCGAGACGACTTCGACGACCAATAGAGGCGGGGCCGACGGGACACGCTCGGTCTGCCAATCGCTGAACACGATGAAGTCCGGAATGCGTATCTGACTGGGAGTTACCCTCACTCGCAACTCCCCGACACACGTGAGCCCCTGAGATCGGCGCACGGGACCGAAGATTTCGGCGAGGTTCTGCTGCACGTTGGCGTGGGGGAGATCATTCATCGGGCGCTCGACTATCTCGCCGTCCACGAACTCCCGGTCCGGGCCATCGAAGCCCATTCGAAGGTAGTCTTCGATGGCGACGGCTGCTGGGCTTTGGACTTCGGCGACGGCCATTGCGCTCATCATACCGCCGCGGGCTCCGGTTGACTATTCAAAGACAACCGTCTTGTTGTTGTACGTCAAGATGCGGTCTTCGATTTGCGAGCGCACCGCCCGAGCCAACACAACCTTCTCGAGATCGCGCCCTTTGCTGATTAACCTTGCCACCGTGTCGCGGTGTGAGCAGCGAACCACATCCTGCTCGATGATCGGGCCTTCGTCCAAGTTGCTGGTCGCGTAATGCGCGGTCGCCCCGATCAGCTTCACCCCGCGCTCGGACGCCTGGTGGTAGGGCTTGCCTCCGATAAAAGCCGGCAAGAACGAATGATGAATATTGATCACCGGGGCGCCGGCGGCGTCGATGAATTCACCGCTCAGGATCTGCATGTAGCGCGCCATCACGACGAGGGCAATGCCGTTCTCGCGCAGCAGCGCCGCTTCCTTCTTCTCCTGCCCGGGCTTGGTCTCTTTGGTGATCGGGAAAACCTTGAAGTCCGCCCCGAACTGGCGCGAAAGGTCCTCGAGGTCCGGATGGTTCGAAATCACCAGGGGGATGTCGCAATCGAGCTCGCCGGCGCGTTGGCGCCAAAGTAGGTCGTGCAAACAGTGATCGTACTTCGAGACGAAGACCGCCACGCGCTTGCGCTTCTCCGCGTAGGAGAGCCGCACGTCCATCCGGAACTTCTCGCCCACCTCGTTGATGCCGCGTTCGAGCGAAACGCGGTCCGTGTGCAGGTTCGTCAGATCGAACCGAATCCGCTGAAAGAAGTGCTCTTCGACGGGGTCGGTGTGTTGATCCGCGTCGAGAATATTGGCGCCGTGCCCGTAAAGCACCTGAGCCAAGGCGGCCACAATGCCGCGCTGGTCGGGACAAGACACCAACAAGGTCGCGACACAGTTGTTCGCGGGGATTACCATTTCCTCCAATCTTATCGACCCGGAACCTGGGTGCGGAGTCGGACAAGGCCCTTAGATCGAGGCGAAAAACGCTCGTTAGGCTCGCAGGCGCGAAGAAGTCGTGGCGTTCGCGTCAAGTTTGGTGTGCCATCCGAGCCGCCTGCGTTAGCGGGCGGTTGCGCAGGGCAGCACCCCGCTCACGCAGGGTGCTCGGATTTGGAGGGGCGCGGCAACTAGCAACCCCGAGAAACCGGTCGGCTAGGGCGCTGTCGCCGCGCCGATGATTCGCCGTGACGCCCGATCCTGGATGAGGACCGCCGTCCGCACGTTCTCAACCCTCCAGTCCGCGTCTAGCTCGATCGAACCCTCCAGTCGAATCGGGGCCGCCGCGTTGGGAGAAAACCGGCCTAACGATTCGAGTTTGCGAACCACGCCGATATGGCTCAACTGGCGGCCGGTGTTTTCTCCGCGCCTGACGTCAGTGGAAATATCATCCTCGAGCAGCGCCGCGAAGACCTCGATGATCGGGCCGTTGTCCGCGGGCAAGTCGGCGATTTCGACGGCCAGGTCGACTCGGGAGCCCTGGGTAAAGGTCGCGGCGAGCGAGACCGTCGCCTTGTCGGCCTTCGAGCCGCCTTGATTCTGCTTGTCACGCCGGCGGGATCGTTTCCGACGACTTCAAGCGCGCCGTCAACGACCAGTTGAGGGGTGTAGAGCCGGGTCGGCCAGTTCTTGCTGTACCAGTTCTGACGTTTCGAAAACTGAGGCGAGGAAAACGGATCGACCCAGCCGAGGTTGTTCCAGTAGTCGACATGCTCGCTCAAGGCGATGATCTCGACTCCCTTGACCGATTGCGAGCGATGGAGCTTCGCCAGCAGCTCGTCGGCCGGCGGGCAGCTCGAGCACCCCTGCGAAGTGAATAGCTCGATCACCACCGGCTGTTCGGCAAAGGCCGGTGCTGATAGCAAGGCAAGAACCGCGAGCGCTCGAAGCAACATCAGCATCATCCTCTCATAAGATGAGATGCGCCGAAGCCCGGTTTGGGTGCGATGCTAGTGTCAGTGAACGTACTGATCAGCGGCGCGACAGGGTTCGTCGGCTCGGCGTTGTCGGCCGAGCTGGCTGCCCAAGGGCATTCGGTCCGAGGATTCTCTCGGGCGAAGGGCCCGGGCCTGATTCAGTGGGACCCGTGCGCCGCGAAACCTCCCGCGGAAGCGTTCGAGGGAGTTGGCGCGGTCGTTCACCTGGCCGGCGAAAGCGTGGTCGGCCTGTGGACGCAGTCGAAGCGCAAGGCGATTCGCGACAGCCGTGTCGACGGAACCAAGAACCTTGTCGCGGGTCTCGCCGATCTTGATCAGCGTCCGCATACCTTGATCTCGGCCAGCGCCATCGGCTACTACGGCGACCGGGGCGAGGAGGAGCTGACCGAAGATTCGTCCCCCGGCGAGGGCTTTCTGACCGACACCTGTTTGGCCTGGGAGCAAGCGGCTAGTGAGGCCGAAGACTTGGGGCTGCGGGTCGTGCGCCTGCGCATTGGAATCGTCTTAGCCGCGGGCGGCGGAGCCTTAGGCGCGATGCGCCTGCCGTTTCGGCTCGGCTTGGGGGGACCGCTCGGAGACGGCCGGCAATGGAGCTCGTGGATCACTCGCTCCGACCTCGTTCGTCTGATCCTATTTTCACTTGAGAACCAAAGCGTCAGCGGAGCGTTGAACGGAACCGCTCCCGAGCCTCGGCGCCAACGAGCCTTCGCGAAAGCCCTCGGCCGGGCGCTCAGCCGGCCGGCGTTCCTGCCCGTTCCGGCTTTCGCCTTACGCCTAATCCTTGGCGGCTTCTCGACCGAATTGCTATCGAGCAAGAAAGTACTGCCTCGCGCCGCCGAGTCCCACGGGTTCGAGTTCCGCCAGCCGAGCTTAGAGCCGGCGTTGCGGGAGATCTTCTAGCGTAGTGCGCCAGAAATAGGCTGACATACAGGACCTCGCAAGCTTCCTGTAATTCGGCTTCGGAGCCCCGCAGGGGCGGCCTTTTTCCCCCAGCTTGCGCTGGGGGCTACGGCTATGCCGCCCCTGGCGGGGCTCAAGAGGGTCTGCCCGCAAAACCCTGAACGTAACTTAACGCGATGGCCGTGTCAGTCGAGAGCGCACTGAAGTTCGCGCAAAGGCGCGAAAAGTTCCGCTGCTCCTGCCCGCCGGCCCGACGCCACGGTATTTACGGCGCACTACGCTAGCGGGCTGAGCTCGATGCTACGATGAACCAGGGCGATCCATGAGCACCGCCGTCGCATATCCCGAGATCGAAAAGGACGTCATCGAGGGAGAAGATTCCTTTGACGACCTGGGCAAGATGCACCACGTAATCTTGCTCAACGACGAGGATCACACCTACGAATACGTCATCGAAATGCTGATGGAGCTGTTCTCGTTCGATGAGAAACAGGCCTATGATCGCACGGTCGAAGTGGATACCAAGGGCCACTCACGTTTGGTGACATTGCCGCTCGAGCAGGCCGAGAAGAAGCGCGACCAGATTCACGAGTATGGCCCTGATCCGCGCTTACCCCGCTCGTTCGGAGCGATGGCGGCCCTGATCGAGCCGGCGGAGTAGCCGCGGCTACGACTGCCGCGGTTTACGACTGCTCCGCGGCGCCGCTTGAAGTCATCTCAGCGATACGTTTCGCGGAGATGCCGACTCGCTTAAGGATCTCCACGGTGTGCTCGCCGCGCTTCGGGGCGTCACCGCCCAACCTCCCCGGCGTATCCCATAACGCTGGAAACGGCGCCAGGTGGGGATAGTTCACTCCCTCGGGCCCCTTCACGTTCACAATCGCTTCGCGCGTCAACAGGTGTTCATCGTGCACGGCGGCGGCAATGTCGCGAACTTCTGAAACGCAGACGTCCTGGCCTTCGAAAAACTCCAGCCACTCACGCACCTCTTTCTTCTGGAAGACGCGCGTGAGCTCGGCGATGAGCACTTGCTGGCGGTCGCCTTCCGAAAACTGGTCTTCGACCAGATCGTCGCGGTCAATTGCATTGCAGAGGTTTGCCCAGTATTTCGGCTCGAGCGCCCCCACGGCCATGAAGCGTCCGTTGCGAACCGGGTAGATGTTGTAGCAAGCAAACTCGCCAAACAGCCGGCCGGTCCCCGGTTTCGGTTTTCGCTTCGTCGCGACATAGCCGGCCACTGGCCCAGCCAGCAAGCCCAACAGCCCTTCGAGCATCGAGACGTCGACAAGCTGCCCTTTACCGGTCCGCTCGCGCGCCTGCAAGGCCAAGAGCGCTCCGATAACCGCGGGCAGCGCCCCGGCCCCCATGTCGGCAATCTGCATACCCGGCACTGACGGAACGCCTTCGGAGCCTAGTAGCCCAAGCGCCCCCGACATGGCCATGTAGTTGAGGTCGTGGCCAACAACTGTCTCGTATAGGCCGTATTGACCGTATCCCGTTAGGGCAACGTAAATCAGTCCTTTATGATGCTTGCTCAGTGTTGGGTGATCGAGTCCAAGCTCTTTCATCTCGCCTGGGCGAAACCCTTCAATGATGATGTCGGCCTTCCTTGCCAGCTTGATGAAGGCTTCTTTCCCACGCGGGTCTTTGAGGTCGATGGCGACGCTCTTCTTGCCGCGATTCATGGTGCCGAAAACCGCTCCCTGCTCGCCGATCAGCGGCTCCGCTTCGCGGGCGTAGTCACCGCCGCTAGAGGGATCCTCGATTTTGATCACCTCCGCGCCAAAGCTCGCCAAGGTCAGAGTGGCGGCAGGGCCAGGCAGCAAACGGGTCAAGTCGAGCACTCGAATTCCATCAAGCGGGCGCACGCCCTTTTTCGACGCGGTTGGACGCGGAGACGGTTTCTGTTCAACGACTTCAGGAGTTGGCTGGGGGGCCTTTTTGCCCGGTTTAAAGCCCTTCTTCGCAGCCCGAAAGCTCGTTTTCGGCCGCACGACATTGGTGGCTACGCCTTTCGGCTTGGCGGGCGTTTTGGCGACCAGCGCCGCCTTCTTGGCGGCCTTTTTCGGCATAGCCTCGGCCTGCTTGTCGCGAGTCTTCTTGGCGGGAGCCTTCGCTACCGGCGGCTTCTTGGCCGCCTTCTTTGGAGTCTTCGCGGCCTTTTTATTGGGCGCTGGTTTGGATTTCTTTGCCATGCTGTTTTCCCAGCTGGCCCCGGGGGGGCGCGGTCCGAATCGAGCACGAGCGTCCTTCGGGGTAAAAGCGTCCGGCGCCACTCAACTCACACCACTAAAGGGTGGCGCCTAATAGATGACCGATGAATGTCGCTTCCCCCAGGGGCGGTTGGGTCGCGCAAAGGGCGTTGAAGTATGCCCCAGCTTAGCGAATTTTGGACCGCGACGGTAGCCGGGCGGAGGCCCGCTTCCCTCGAATCTGATCTAACTACATCAAAATAAGTAACTTACGAAAGACCAAAAAACGTACAACAGGGTGTGAAAGTACGCTTAAGGACCTCGCCAAATATAAGCACCTCTAATTCGTGGTGCTTTTTATCGTCGCTCCTCCAGCGTCACCTCGAACTCCATCTCCTTGCTGTCTCGGATCGCCTTGATCTGGACGGTTTGACCGACCTCGGACTCGCGCAGCGCGTAGGTGAAATCGTACAAATTCGTAATCGGCTTGGCGCCAAACTGGACCAGAATGTCCCCAGCCTTGAGCCCGCCCTTGTCGGCGGGTGAACCGGGCCGGACGTCGGCAAAGCGCACGCCGTTGGGGACTTGGGCGAAGTCCGGGATCGACCCGAAGTAGGGTCCGTACCCTCCGCCGCCGCCGCTGCTCTCGCCATGACCGCCGACCGCATGCTTCGGCGGCTCGACTTTGACAAATTTCGGGCGCTCTTGATGGCTGAGCAGATTCGCCCCGATGTCACCGATCAGCCCGACCATCTCGACCGCCGAGGCGGCGTTGATCTTCTCCCAAGTGTCGGATGGCTTGTGATAGTCGCCGTGGAGCCCCGAGAAGAAGAACAGCACGGGGACGCCCTTGGCTGTAAACGACGTATGGTCGCTGGCGCTGTAGCCGCTCTCGGAGAAGTCAACTTCAAGCGAAGTCTTCGAGCTGACCTGGGTGACCAGCGGCTTGAAGGACTCGGCCGTGCCGACCCCGCCGATGTAGGCTTTGCCTTTGTCGATACGGCCGATCATGTCCATGTTCAGCATGGCCGATGCATTGTCCAAGGGGCGCGTAGGGCTGTCGACCCAGTGCGCCGAGCCCAGCAGCCCGATCTCCTCTCCGGCGAAGGCGAGGAACAGAGCGCCGCGGCGAGTCGGCGTCGCGGCTTGCGAGTAGCGCCGGGCAAGCTCGATCAGACCGGCGGTTCCCGAGGCGTTGTCGTCGGCCCCGTGGTGCACCTCTCCGATGCTGTCCGGCGCCAACGAGCTCTCGTCTCCAAGCCCGAGGTGATCGTAGTGAGCGCCAAAGACCACGTATTCGCTGGTCTCGCCGGGCAAATACGCCGCGACGTTGTTGACGGTCGCTTTCGTGCGGACGACATCGACATCGAGCGAGAGCGTGAGGTTGTCGGCCAACGAAGCCGATTGTGGCTGTGTGCTCGAGTCAATGTCCCGCTGTAGGACCTTCAGTGACTTGCCCGAACGACGTAGCCAGGTCTCGACGACCGGGTTTTTGGCGTGGATCATCGGAATGCCGCCGTCTGTCGGCCCGGCGACGCTTCCGAACTTGACCAGCCGGTCTTCCTTGCCCGTCTGGCCGTTGACCAAGATGACGGCCTTCGCTCCGCGGTTGCGGGCGTTGATCGCCTTGGAAATCAAATTCGCGTGGTGAGTGTAGCGGCGGCGCCCGCGGCGGCCTTCCGGACTCAGGTGCGGAGGCTCGTAGCGCAGGACGACGACAATCTTGTCTTTGACGTCGAGATGGAAATAGTCGTCGTAGCCGTGCTCTTCCGATGAAATACCGTAGCCGGCGAAAACAACGTTGCCCGAGACCGAGCCCGACGCCGAGAAGTTAATCGGAGTGTAGTCCTCGCCGGGCGAATGCCGGGTCTCTCCCCTGAGGTTCTTCACCGTGAGCCCGTTCCCCTCGCCCATCTCGGCGCCGGTCGTGACCTCGAAAGCCTGGAAATATCCGCCCTCGTCGCCCGCCGGTTCGAGCCCCAGAGCCTGGAACTGCCCGGCAATGTAGCCGGCGGCCCTTTCGAGCTCCGGGGAACCGGCTCCTCGGCCTTGCATGTTTTCCGACGCTAGGATTCGGACGTGGTCGAGGTAGCGCTGCGCATTGTCATCAAGCGACGCGGCGCAAGCCGGAAGCGCCAGCGCCGCGGTCAGTATCAGCCGCGCAAAATTGTGGGAAGTGGATTTCATGAGTTAGGCCTTTACGGGGCTGGGAAGCCGGTCACGTCAGCCGCGCAGCCGCAATCGTCGCCGGCGTTGTGGGTGACCTTCTGATATTCGATCTCGTAGTCAATGATCGCCTTGAGCTGCTCGAACTCCTGCGAGCCTGTCGTTTTTCGGCCGTTGATCACGAGGGTCGGAGTGGACGAGACGCCGATCGACCGCCCCTCCTTCAACGACGCCTCTACGTCGTTGAGGGTTGCCTTCGCCGAGAGGCATCGCGAAAGCTTGAGCGTATCGAGGCCCTTGCTGGCTGCAAACTCGCCCACCTTCACCGGAAGGTTCTCAGGCGTGATCGATTGCTGATTCTCGAACACCCAGTCGTGATAGTCCCAAAACACCTCAGGCTCTTGGACGTAGATGCAGCGGCCCGCAACGGCGCCGTCCTTGGCCCAGTTGTGGCTCGGCAGCGGAAAGTCGCGGAAGTAGACCCGCACGTTGTCGGGGTAGGCGTCCTTGAGCTGTGTGCGAATGATTTTGGCTTCTTTGGCGCAGTAGGGGCACTGGAAGTCGCTGTAGGCCACAACAACAACCGGAGCGCCTTCGGTCCCAAAGGCCGGGGCCGCCATCGTGTCGATCTTCTCGATCGTCGATTGGAAGGGGTTCTTGTCCACGACGTAGGTCGACCCTTCGACGATGTTCTTGCCGTCCTTGGAAATGTAGAACTTGTGTTCCTTCGACGAAAGTCGGTACGACGCTCGCACGGTCGTTTCTAGCAGGCCCGGAATGACGGACTCGGTGTAGTCGCCAACCTCGATGTTGATCTGCGGGTTGTAGACGTACAGGTGCCGAACATAGAAGGCGAGGTCGGCCTTATCGAGCGCGTTGGTTGGGGGCTGCGGGCCCTCGGTTGAGGTTGCAGGCTTGTCGAGGGGCGAGAGCTGTGCGGTCGCTCCTGCCGCGAACAAGAGAGTCATGACCGCCAATGCCAATCGCATGACTTCGTATTCTAGCGGAGCGGGCAGCGCCCGACACGGGATCCGCGACTGTGGCAGCGCCCGGAGCCGCGCCTTTTCCGAGCACCCTGCGTGAGCGGGGTGTTTCTCCGCTTACGGTTGCGGCCGTCGCCCGGGTTGTGGGAAGACACCCCGCTCACGCAGGGTGCTCGGAATTCCTGCCGGATTTGCGCGGTCGCTAAAAACACGGCCCTGTGGCCCGACACGGTTCTGGTCTATACTTTGCTGCAAGCAAATGAGCGAGACACTTTCTTCTTCCCGCCGTCGATTCTTGGGCTGGAGCGCCGTCTTGGGCGGGTCGCTGACCTCCTGCGGCGAGCCCGCGGAGATGACCGACGGCCCCAGCTCGCTTGGCGGGCCCGTCAGCACGTACGGCGAGCGGTCACCCTACGAGCAGGCTTCGCGGGGCTCACGCATGCTCCGCAACCCGGAAGTCGGCTCTAGCCGAACCCCGCTCGAAGACACCTACGGCATCATCACCCCGTCGTCGCTGCACTTCGAGCGGCACCACTCCGGCGTCCCGAACATCGATCCGGCCGAGCATCGGGTGCTCATCCACGGGATGGTCGACAAGCCGCTGGTCTTCACCATGGACGAGATCAAGAGCCTCCCGTCAGCCTCGAAGGTTCACTTCGTCGAATGTTCCGGCAACAGCGGCGGGGAATGGAGCGAGAAAGGCGGTCCGACGGTATCGACGGCGTTCGGGCTCGCCAGTTGCAGCGAATGGACCGGCGTGCCGCTGCGGACGCTTCTCGACATGGTTGGAGTGCAACCGGACGCCAACTGGATCTTGGCCGAGGGCGACGACCCCTGCCATATGCAGCGCAGTCTGCCGCTCGCCAAGGCCTTGGACGACTGCCTACTCGCCTACGGGCAGAACGGCGAAGCGATCCGCCCCGAGCAAGGCTATCCGCTCCGCCTGGTCGCCCCTGGTTACGAGGGCAACACTTGCGTCAAGTGGCTGCGGCGCATCAAGGTCTCCGACGGTCCGTTCCAGGTCAAGGACGAGACGTCGAAATACTCCGAGCTGATGCCTGATGGCAAGGCCTGGCAGTTCACTCTCGAGATGGACGCCAAGAGCGTGATCACCTGGCCGTCTGGAGGCCGCGTGATTCCAGCCGCGGGGGCTTGCGAAATCAGCGGGTTGGCCTGGTCGGGCCGCGGGCTGATTGAACGCGTGGAGATATCCGCCAATGGCGGCGAGACCTGGCAAGACGCCGAGTTGCAAGAGCCGCGTCACGCGATGGCGTTTACGCGCTTCCGTCTGCCCTGGGAGTGGGACGGCGCGCCGGCTACGCTGCAGTCGCGAGCCACCGACGAGACGGGATACGTCCAGCCGACACGGCAGCAGTTGATTGATGAGCGGGGCCTTAATTCGGTCTATCACAACAACCGCATCAAGGTCTGGCACATCGCCGCCGACGGGAGCGTGTCGAATGGTTAGATTGTTGCTGTCACTCGGGCTGCTAGGCGCTGGGTTGTTCGGACAAGTGGGACGAACGCCAACCGCGGAGGAGATCAAAGCCTGGGACATCACCATCGGCCCCCAAGGCCGCGAGCTCCCCGAAGGCCAAGGGACGGCTGAGGAAGGCCTGCGCGTCTACACGACCCAGTGCGAGGAATGCCACGGGGCCGAGGCAAAGGGCGCAGACGAAGGCGCCCTTGTCGGCGGTCACGAGACGCTCGCGACCGACAAACCCAAAAAGACCGCTGTCGGCTACTGGCCCTACGCCACAACGCTATTCGACTACATCCGGCGGGCCATGCCGTTCAAACGTCCTGGGTCGATGACCGACGACCAGGTTTATGCGGTGGTCGCTTATCTGCTCGCGCTAGACAAGGTGATCGCTCAAGACGAAGTAGTGAATCGCGAGTCGCTGCCGAAAGTTCAAATGCCGAATCGGGACGGTTTTATACCCGACCCGCGTCGCGACTAAGCTCCAGCGATTCGGCTTAAAGGCCCAGCGTCAGCTTGGCTTCGGCCGCTTCTGGAATGTCCGGGGCCAACAGCATTCCCTTGTCGTAGAACTGTCGGCTTTCCGAGTCACGGACCATCTTGGCGTAGACCATGGCCAAGTGGAAGTGCGCCTCCGGGTTTCTGGGGTTTCTTTCAAGCGCCTCGTTAAAGTATTCGACCGCCGTGGGATAGATTCCCTTGAGGTAATAAATCAGGCCCAACGTGTCGTTGACCGCGTGGTGATTTGGCGCGATGGCCTTGGCCCGCTCGGCATATTCGAGACCCTTGTCAACTTGGTTGTAATGACTGGCTGTGCGATACGCCAGATTGTTGAGGGCCACGACGCTGTTGGGCCGCAGCTCAAGAACCTTGTAGTACATCGCAACCGACTCGTCCACCTCTCTGCGGCGGTCGTGCTGGGTTGCTTGAAGCAACAAAGCCGCGGCGTTCCGAGGCGCTATCTCGAGCACCTCGGTGATCGCCGCCTGCGCCTTGTCGAGCGCGCCTTGCTGCTGATCCAGTTCGGCGATCGCAAGCTTGGCATCGATGGCGTTCTCGTTGGCTGCAAGAGTGCGCTCGAAGGTCTGTCGGGCCAGGTTAGGACGAGCGACAGTTTGAAGCAGGCGACCGACTGCAAGTTGTATCGCGGACACCTTCGGATACTTGTCGGCGTGACGCTGAATCAGGGCGATGCCGACGTCCAACTGATTCGCGCGGACGCAGTTCGCAAACAACGCTTGCAGGGCCATCACGTGGGGCGGGTAAAGTTCCAGAGCTTTTTCGTAAGACCGCCGCGCTCCTTCAGGGTCGTTCTCTAGCTCTCGAAGGATTCCGTCTAGTTGGTAGTACTGCGCGTTCGGAGCTTGCTCGAGCCCTTTATCGATAACTGCCCGAGCAGCGCTGTAGTCTTGAGCGCCGAGATACGCCGAAACCATCGCCGCTTGCACTCGTGGCTGCTCGCGCTGCGTTGTTGGGGTCTCGAGAAGAAGCTCAACAGCGGCCAAAGCCGACCCACTGGCAAGCAGACTCTGCGCCAGCTCGAGTCGCGCCTGAAGGTGGATCACGTTGAGCTTGAGGACCCTCTCGAGCTCAGCCTGCTGGAGCGCCAAATCACCGCGCGCCCGGTGAACTCTCGTGAGCAAGAAACGGGCGGCAACCATTCGAGGGTCCTTGTTGATCAGAGAGTGCAGGTCATCTTCCGCCTTGTCGAGCATCACAGCGTCGAGATAGACCTGTGCGCGAGCCAACAGAGTCTGGTGGTCGCCAGGCTCGGCTTCAAGCCTGTCAGTGAGAACGCCGGCGGCCGCCTCAATATTGCCCGCGCGCCGGTGCGCCGCTACCAGCGCCGTCCGGGCCGCGCGATGTTCAGGATCATCTGCAACGCGTTTCTCAAACTCGGCAATCGCTTCGTCGAGCTTCCCGTTGACAGCAAGCACGTAGCCGTAGAGCAGGCGCCGGTCGCCTTTGGCAATGTCGGACACGGCGCGGAATGTTTCCTCGGCGACGTCCTTGTCGTCGGAGCGAAACTGGATCAGCCCGCGGCCCACAAGGGCGGGGACGTACTCAGGGTCATCGGCTAAAGCCAGATCGAATTGCTCATTCGCTTCATCGTTCTTGCCTTGACGGATGTAGAAGTCCCCGAGAGTGGTTCTGGCGGCGGACTTCTCAGCGGCGTTCTCGACGGTTCGGATGAGCACCCGCTCGGCGCCGTCCACATCTCCCTGCCCGAGCTTGAGGCGGGCCAGGGCCAGGGCTGATTTGAGGTGGTCCGGGGTCTGCTCGAGAGCTTGACGCAGAAGATCCTCAACCCCCCGCGCCGACTCTTGCGTCGCACCTTGTCGAGCGCGGGTCGCAGCAAGCAGAAAGAGGGCTTCGCTGTCGTAGCTGTTCTCGCCGTTCTCGCTATGGCCTTCGAGCATCCCGCCTAAGATCTGCTCGGCTTCGGCTAGAGTCTCCGGCGCCCCGACCTGAACCATGACCTGGGCGAGTAGTAAGCTGGCTTGTTCGTGGCTAGGATCCAACGTGACCGCCTGGCGGAGCGCATCGACCGCCTGAGAGCGGGCTTGAAGGGCCAATAGTGTTTTCGCGAGGCGGAAATAGACCTCGGCGTCTTCAGGCATTGCCCGCGCGGCGTTCTTAAACTCAATCAGTGCAGTTGCAAAATCTCCTTCCTCGTAGTAAGAGCCGCCGCTTTCCATGTAGCGCTCATACTGCTCTTGTGGAGTCTGTGAACACGCCGTGCACACAAACAGGAGAAGGGTTACCCGCGTATGCCAACGAAACCGGTTCATAAACTCTACTGTAGCCCACGATCGAGTTGATGAACATACACTTAGGTTTACTTGGTTTTGATCCAGCAATAGAATAGGGCGATGAGCCGAGCCGCTCTAGTCGTCGTCTTGGCCGCGCTCGCCGCCTGTAACGAAGCCGCGTTATACGAGGCGAGGGTGCGTCGAACAAGCTACGGCGTCGCGCATATTCAAGCGAACGACTTCGGCGGACTCGGTTTTGGCGAGGGCTATGCGCAAGCCGAGGATCATTTCTGCTCCATCGCGGATCAAATGGTTCTGGCTCGCGGCGAGCGCGCCCGTTATTTGGGCCCCGGCGACGATGATGAGTACGTCATAAGCGACGCCGGTGTGAAGGCCCTTGGATTCAAACAGCGAGCGACTCAAGATCTGGCGCAACAACCCGACTGGGTCCAAGACTGGTACCGCGGCTTCGTGGCGGGGCTCAACAACAACTTCAGGGATACCGGGTCGGACAACATCCCAGGCTGGTGCAAAGGGGCCACGTGGCTAACGCCTATCGAGGTGACAGACCTAGTCGCCTACCACCGCCTCTTCACGTTGAGCATTCCGTATAAGAGCTTCGCTGGGGCGCAGCCGCCCGGTTCCGAGGTTGAATCGCGCGCGACGGCGGCGACCGCTGCACACGGCGCCAGCAATGGCTGGGCAATCGGCAAGGATCGCTCCGAATCGGGAAGAGGCATGCTGCTGGCGAATCCGCATTACCCGTGGGTAGGCGCGCTGCGGTTCTGGGAGAAACACCTCACCATCCCCGGCGAGTTGGACGTCTACGGGATGCACATCCTAGGGGCGCCCGGCGTAGCGATTGGCTTCACGGAAGATTTCGCTTGGACCCACACCGTCTCTGCCGGTCAACGATCGACGAAATATGAGCTAAACCTGGTTCCCGGCAAGCCCACGGCCTATCGTTACGACGGAGCTGAGCGGGAGATGGACGCGAGAACGGTGGAGGTTGAGGTCCTCCAAGGCGACGGTTCGATTGGGACAGTGGAGCGGACCGTCTATTTCTCGCACTACGGACCGATCCTCGACGATGCCGAAACGCGCTGGACCGGCGAGAAAGCTCTGACGATCCGCGACGCGAACTGGGACAACGACGAAACACTACGCCAGTGGCTCGAGATCAACCGTGCTGCGAACTTCAAGGAGTTCCAAGCGACTCTTGCGAAAACCCAGGGCATCGCTTGGCTCAATACGATCGCCGTGAGCGTGGCCGGCCGCGCCTGGTACGTCGACAGCGCGGCGACCCCGAATCTCCCGCAACCGACCGAGGGCGCGCTCGACGGTTCGGACCCCGCGTTCGAATGGCGAAGTAGCCCCGACGCGCGCGACCCGGGCGTTGTGGCGTTCAAGGACTTCCCTTCAACGGAGTCCGACGATCACTTGTTCAACTCGAACGATAGCTTTTGGTTGACAAGCGCGACGGGCAGGATCGAAGGAGACTATTCGGCGCTTCACGGCAAGCAGCGGACGGCGCGCGGGCTGCGAACGCGGAATAACGCTCTAACGCTGGCCAATCGAGCTCCGGGCCTGCCTGCGGGGGAGGACGGGAAGTTTAGCCTCGACGAGATGGTCGACGCGGTTCTGAGCAACTGGAGTCTCGCGGCGCACCTCGTCAAACCGGAGTTGGTCGAGCGTTGTCGCCAACGTCGCGATTTGCAAGAGGCCTGCGAAGTTCTCGCGAATTGGGACGATCGATTCGACCTCGACAGCCCCGGAGCGGTGCTGTTTCGCGAGTTCATTACACAATTCGACGAGAGTGACACGCATCGGCAAGGCTGGCTGTTCCGCATCTCGTTTGACCCAGATCAGCCGCTCGAGACGCCGCGCGGACTTGCCCTCGGTGACGCTCCCTTGCTCAACCTAGAGCGCGCAGTCCAGCTTCTGGAAACACACAACGTGCCGTTGGACGCGACCCTGCGGGACCTTCAATACGCCAAGACGCCGGTCGAACGGGTCCCCATACACGGCGGACACGGGGCCTTCGAAGGGGTCCTCAACATGCAACAAACCTCAAGCCCCTTCACTGAGTCGACAACCGAGCCGCTCGATCTGCCAACCCCACTAGACGGCAGCCGCTATCTGAGCGAAACGGGATATCGCGTGGTCGCCGGGACGAGCTATCTGATGGCTGTCGAGCTCACTGCTCAGGGTCCGCGGGCGCAGGCGATCTTGACCTACTCTCAATCGGGCGACCCGGGTTCGGAGCACTACCTTGACCAGACCAGGCTGTTCTCTCAGAAGCGGCTTCGACCGGTGTTATTCGACGAGGCCGCAATCGCTGAAGACGTTGTACGCGAATACACGGTTCGAAGTAACCGTTGACGTGGCGCACGGCTGTGCCGTGCCGCCTTGCGCCTGTGGCGCAAGGTCTCGGTGATCGCGACTGTCTGCCGTAGCAGGACCCGGACCTTGCAGCACAGCTGCAAGGCGGCACGGCACAGCCGTGCGCCACGTCACTGGCCATAGTGAACTTCGATCTCTCGACTCTCGCCTTCGCCGTAGTGGAGCCGCACTTCAGTCCGGCCGCCCGGGAGCTGCTGGTCGAATTTCTCGCCCCATTCGATCAGCACGATTGCGCTTTGCTCCCACAAGTCTTCGAGACCAAGGGTTTCGAGCTCGGGGACGCGATCCAGGCGATGCAGGTCGATGTGGTAGACCTTCGGATCGCCCTCGTATTCATGGATCAGCGAAAACGTGGGGCTCAGGACTTCCTCTTTCGGTGCGGCGCCCAGCTCCTCGATCAACCCTTTCGCGAGAGTCGTCTTGCCCGCCCCGAGATCTCCGATCAGCAAAACAAGCTGCGGCGCGCGCAAACCGCGAGCGATCTTGCGACCGATTTCGACCGTCTCCTCGGGCGAGCTCGACTGGTATTTCATGCGCTCGCAAAGATAGCGCGCGGCAGGGCTGCCAGCATGTCTGTCGCCAGCATTGAGCGTTCGCCCCAACTCTGGCCGGCGATCTCACCGGCTTTGCCGTGTAGGTAGACCGCCGCGGCCACGACCGTTTCGATCCGTCCGCCCGGATGCTGAGCCATCATCCCCGCGATCATGCCCGTGAGGACGTCGCCTGACCCCGCGGTGGCCATGGCGGGGGTTCCCGTCGGGTTGACCAGCACAAGCCCGTCAGGGGCGGCAATCAGCGTGCGCTCGCCCTTCAACACAAGGTAAACGCCGCGCTCGACAGCGAAGTTGCGCGCGACGCTGACGCGATCGCGCTGAACCTGCTCGGTCGTGAGCCCGACCAACCGCGACATTTCGCCCGGATGCGGCGTCAGAATCAGCGCCGATCCCCGTTGATTGGTCACATCCTCGGAATCTGCCAGCGCGGTAATCGCGTCCGCGTCGACCACAACGGGCAAGGGAGACTCGCGCACAACACGCCGGGCCAGCGCCTGATTCTCGCGACCCACTCCGATCCCTGGGCCGACTGCGACAACGGTCTTGCCGGTTAGCCATTCGGGCTCGAAGGCAGCGGCGCCCATCGAGCCGTCCTCGAGCTCAGCCGCTGGGAGTGTCATTAGTTCGGGTGTCGTACCCGCTACGGCCGCGCAAGCGCCGGCCGAAGTCACCACCGTCACCAGCCCGGCGCCCATCCGCAGCGCGGCCGTCCCGGCCATGGCGACAGCCCCGGGCTTCGACCGCGAGCCTCCGACAACAGCCACGTGGCCGTAGCTGCCTTTGTGTCCGCCTGAATCGCGATCCGCTAGCAGAACGGCGAAGTCCTTGGGCTCAATCAACCCGAGCGGGTCGCCCGGAATCGAATCGAGAATGGCCTGCGACGTCCCGATCGGAGCGACCCGAAGCTCACCGACTCGCCGCGAGCCGGGCGGGAAAACCTGAGCGGGTTTCGGCGCCGTGAAGGTCACCGTGCAGTCCGCCTCTAACGACTCCCCAAGCGGCGTCCCCGCGTCCGAGGGCATCCCGGAGGGAATGTCGACCGCGACGACCTTACAGTGCGAGAAGTTGCGGTTCAGGTCGGCGATGACTTCCCCCGCCAAGCCGCGCGCGTCGCCCTTCAACCCCGTCCCGAGCAGGGCGTCGACAATCAACGTCGCCGGTAGAACCTCAAACCGAAGCTCGCGCCAATCGTCGGCGTTCGAAACGACCCGCGGCGCGGCGCCGATCGCCTCGAGCATCTTGAGGTTCGCGGCCGCGTCGCCTTCGAGGGACGTCGGATCGGCGAAGAGCGCAATGTCGCAGTCGGGCTGTAGGCCACGCACCTTCAGCAGCCGTGCGACCGCTAATCCATCGCCGCCGTTGTTGCCCTTGCCGCAGAGAATCCACAGGCGCTGCTCGCGCAAGGGAGGATATCGCTCAACAAGCGCATCGACGACCGCCGCGGCGGCGTTCTCCATCAGAATGATTCCGGGAATGCCTCGCTCGATGGTGGCCCGATCGGCGTCCCGCATTTCCGCGGCTGTCAGGATTCGTTGCATGCGCTCGACGTGGCGCACGGCTGTGCCGTGCCGCCTTGCGCTTGTAGCGCAAGGTCTCTTTTTGTGGGGCTCGTGGCCTGTCCAGCCCGGCGCCAGTCCGCGAATGGCGCCTGTGCCCGAGAAGGAACCTTGCACCACAGGTGCAAGGCGGCACGGCACAGCCGTGCGCCACGTCGAGGGCTCGTACCGGTTTCATTCATGGCCGGCAAACCAATTCGATACGAAAGTCCTGTTCGTCCAGGCTCAGCTCGCGCACGGACGCGCCTGACAGGCCGTCCTCGCCAACTCGCAAGTCCGTGCACAGCGCCTCGCGCATCAGGTGCTCTCGGTTCTCAGTCACAATTCGCTGGACTCGATCCGACCCTCTTATGGCCAGCTGGATCCGATCGGTGTAGTCGATGTCGAGGTCTTTGCGGAAATCTTGCACGCGCCGCAAAACCTCGCGATAAAGACCCTCGTCGAGAAGTTGATCGGTCAACTCGGTGTGGAGCAATACGACGGCGTTTTGATCCCCCGCGGCGGCGTAGCCTTCGGTGGCTTCTACTGCGACTTCGACATCTTCGGCGTCGAGTTGCAGCGTCTCGCCCTCGACTTCGATCGAGGCTTCCCCGTCCGCCAAAAGACTCGCCCGCACCGCGGCGGCGTCGAGTTGCTGGAAGGCCTGCTTGGCGGACTTCATCTTCTTGCCCAGCCGCGGTCCGAGTCGACGGAAATTGGGCTTGACGGAATATTGGACGTGGGCTTCCTCGGCGGGCTTAAGCTCGACCTCGTGAACGTTGAGCTCCTCTGCGATCAGGTCTGCATAGCCAGCAATCCTGGCCTGTAGATCGGGGTCGTTGAGGACGATCTCCGCCCGCGCAAGGGGCTGACGAACCTTGAGCTTGCGCTCGGTCCGGACACGCAAGCCGAGTGAAACCGCGTTGCGTACCACGGCCATTTCCTCCGACAGGCCCCGGTCGATGACCGCTTCATCCGCCCGGGGGAAGTCGCACAAATGCACACTCTCCGAGGCCGAGTCGCCGGCCCGCCGAACGATGTTCTGATAGATCTCCTCGCAAAGGAATGGCGTAAACGGGCTGGCCAGCTTGATCACCGTCGTCAGGCACTCGTAGAGCGTCGCGTAGGCGTCCCGCTTGTCGTCATCGAACTCGCTCTTCCAGTAGCGCGCGCGGCTTCGGCGCAAGTGCCAATTCGAAAGCCCATCCACGAAGGCGCTCAAAGCGGTCGCCGCTTCGTAGGCGTGGAAGTCGTCCATCTGCTCACAGACGGTCTTTGTCGTCAAGGCGAGCTCGGAGAGAATCCAGCGGTCGAGCAGCGGGCGTTTGGATACCGGCCGGCCCTGGTGATGGCCGGGGTCAAAGCCGTCGATGTTCGCGTAGATCGTAAAGAACGCGTAGACGTTCCGGAGCTTCAACGGAAAGTCCTTCTGGATCATGCGGATGTTTGCCAGCGAATGCCGCTTGTTCGACCAAGGTTGATTGCCCGCGAAAAAGAACCAGCGGAAGGCATCCGCGCCGGGAGAGGCCGCCTGCGCGCTTGAAACGTTGACCCGCTCCTCGGCCGGCAGCCAGCCGACCTCGTTCGCCTTGATCTCGATGCCTTTAGCGTTGACCGTGGCGGAAATCGCGTCGCGGTCGGCGTCGGCGAGCACGATCGTCCGGCGTGGAATTCGCTTGCCGGCCTGGAGCTTGAGCGTAACCGTCCGGCCGGGAGCGTCGACTCTGGAAACCTCGACCTCCGCGCCAGGGTTGAGGTCGAGCCCCTCGAGATCCTCGCGAGCGATCGCCGCGGTTCCCGCCTCGACGCTGGCTTGGCAATCTTCGGCCGAGACAACCGCAAACTCCTGTGAGATCTCGTCGAGGATCACACTCGGAGGCGTGTAGTTGCCCTTGGACTTGGACTCCTTCTTCCCCTCGGCGTCAGTGACGAAGCCTAGGACGATGCAGGTTTTGAAGGGGTGGGGGTAGGCGCGCTTTGTGAGATTGAGGCGCTGCTGACATTCTTGGTCGAAGACCAGCGTCGAGACCATGAGCTGTGAGTAGAACCACCCCCGCGTCTGGTCGATCGCCTCGGTGATGTAGTCGGCCGGGAACGCATTCTCGAACTTGTCGGCGCCTTGGTGCGGGTAGCCCCACTGCGCAAACGGCACGCACCCGGAGTCGAACCAGCAATCGATGACCTCGGGGACGCGGCGGTAGACGCCTTGTTCGCCCGGCTCGGTCCACGTGGCCGAATCGATCCACGGTTTGTGGACGATCAGGTGGTCGGAGAGCTCCGGATTCTCTCGCTTGGCCTCATACCAGTGGTCGAACGCATTCGGGTTCTTGGCAAGGATTTCCTCGACCGACGCGGGCGCGAGCATTTTGCCTGAGACGTCGTTGATCCAGATGTTGAGCGGAGTCCCCCAGTAGCGCTCGCGCGACAACGCCCAATCGACGTTGTTGCGCAGGAAGTCGCCGAAGCGGCCCGTCCCGATATGCTCGGGCAGCCAGCGAATCGCGTCGTTGTTCGCCAGGACCTCTTTGTTGCGCGCGGTGGTCCGAATGAACCAGGCCGGCCGCGCGTACTGAATCAGCGGATCCTCGTCGGCTCGCCAGCAGAACGGGTAGTCGTGCTTGTAGTTCTCGCGGTGGACGAGCACGCCGTTGTCGCGAAGTTGCCGGACGAGGAACTTGTCGGCGTCCTTGACGAACTGACCGGTGATGTCAGGCGTCGTTTCGTCGAACCTGCCGTCGGGCTTGACCGGACAGAACAACGGGATGTCGTCCGAGTTGGAGTACCCCGCGACGGTGTCGCGATGGAGATCGTAGTCCACCTCGCCAAACGCCGGCGCCTCGTGGACCAGCCCCGTTCCCGAGTCGAGCTCAACGAAATCAGCCTCCAGCACCATCCAAAGCGCCGGTTGCCGCGTCCCGTCGGCTGACACCGCCTCGAGGTCGTTGTACTGGAGGTAGAAATAGTCGAAGGGCGGAACGTAGCGCCGCCCGAGCAATTCCTGACCCTTGAGCTCCTTCTCGATAGGCAGGTCGCGCCCGATCTTGCCTGCAATCGTCTCTCGCAGCGCGGCGGCGATGATGAGCGATCCGAACTCCTCGTCCCTGACTTGGACGTAGTCATATTCAGGGCGCACGGCGACGTATTGGTTCGACGGCAGCGTCCAAGGGGTCGTCGTCCAGATCAGCAGCGAAACTTCCGGCTCGTCGACCAGCGAAAACTTGACGTAGACCGACGGGTCCTCGACCTCGCGGTAGCCCTGCCCGACCTCGCCTGCCGACAGCGCGGTCCCACCCTGAGGCCACCACCAGACGATCTTGTGGCCTTGGTAGAGCAGATCTTTCTTGAACAGCTCTGAGAGCGCCCACCAGCAGCTTTCGACGTAGCTCCGGTGGTAGGTGACGTAGGCTTCGTTGAGATCAAACCAGAAACCGATCTTCTCGGTCATCTCCTCCCATTCGCCGATGTAGCGGAAGACAGAGTCGACGCACTTGGCGATGAACTTCTCGATGCCGTACGCTTCGATCGCTTCCTTGCCGTGGATGCCGAGCTCTTTCTCGACCTCGACCTCGACCGGCAGACCGTGGGTGTCCCAGCCGCCTTTGCGCAGGACCGAGTAGCCCCGCATCGCGCGATAGCGCAGGAAGACATCCTTGAAAACGCGCGTGAGGACGTGGCCGTTGTGAGGCAGCCCGTTGGCGGTCGGCGGACCTTCGTAAAAGGTGAACCGAGGGGCGTCCTGATTCGCCTCTAGGCTCTTTTCGAAGATGCGGTTCTCACGCCAGAATTTCGCAATCGAACGCTCGACAGCGGGGAAATCGACGATCGGGTCGGCCTTGAGGTACCTCGGTTCGGACATGGTTGAAGGCAAAGAATTTAGTGTATCGCGGGGAACGATTCCCTGGATTCAGCTCCAGCTCGACCGTGAATGGCATTCTGGAATGGCAAATGGCATGATACGATACCAATATGACAGTTAGAATGAAGATCGACAAAGCTGGGCGCGTTGTTATTCCTAAAGCCGTTCGTGACGCTCTTCAACTCCAACCCGGTGATGAACTAGAGGCCGTTCAAGACGGTGACCAGCTTTCCCTGACTCCTGTACTCGAAGAGGCGGTTCTTCAAAAGGAAGACGGCGTTTGGGTGTTCTGTCCTAGAGAGCCGGTGCCCGACTCGATTTTCGAGGATACGAAGAACCGAATCCGTGAGGAGCGAGACGCACAGTTTCTCAAGGGTCTCCGGTGAGAGCTCTCGTCGACAGCTCGATCTTAGTTCCGTCTTTCGTCAAAACGCATCTCCATTACCGAGCCAGCCGGCGGTTATTCCTGGCCTCGCGCAAGAGTACGACTGTTTGCGCGGCGCACTCGCTATCGGAGACCTATGCCCGATTGACTGGTTCGCCGATCCGTCCGAAGGTCTCACCGGCTCAGGCTCTCCTATTTATTGACGAGGTCAAACTCAGGATGACTCCAGTTGCGCTGACCGAGTCAGAATACGGCGCGGCGATCGAAGATGCCGCCTCTGTGGGGATTGCCGGCGGAGCCATCTACGACTTCCTGATCGCGCGGTGCGCGCTGAAGGCCGAAGTGGACGTGATTTACACCTGGAACCTCAAGGACTTTCTGCGGTTCGGCGGCGGGATCGCAGAAAAGGTTAGGACACCCGGCGAGTAATTTCTCTCGGCTCAAACCCAATACGTCCGGTCCAAGCTGCGGTACTGCACCGCCTCCGCCAACTCCTTCACCATGATCTGCTCTTGCCCGGCCAGGTCGGCTATCGTCCGCGACACCTTCAAGATCCTATCGTGTGCCCGCGCGGAAAGCCCCAGCCTTTGGACGGCGGTCTCGAGGGTTTTCTCCCCCGCCTCGTCGAGCTTGCAGTGCTCCCTGATCAGCTTCGAAGGCATCCGCGCGTTCGCAAAGCCCCTCTGCAACTGGACCGCCCGGGACGCCTCAACGCGCGCCCGAATTGACTCGGACGACTCCGACTGACCCAATTGGCGCAGCTCCCGGTACTTCACCGGTGGAGTCTCGACGTGGATATCGATCCGGTCCAGCAATGGCCCGCTCACTTTACCGACGTAACGCTGAATCATCGGCGGCGTGCAGCGGCATTCGCGGTTCGGGTCGCCGAAGTATCCGCATGGGCATGGGTTCATCGCCGCCACCAGCATGAAAGTCGACGGAAACGTCAGGCTCACCGCGCCCCGCACTACGGTGATCGCGCCATCTTCCAGCGGCTGGCGCAACGACTCGAGAATGTTGCGTGGGAATTCCGGAAACTCGTCGAGGAACAGCACTCCGTTATGCGCCAAGCTGACCTCGCCCGCTCGCGGCATGCCCGACCCGCCGCCGACCAGGCCGGCGCCCGAGATTCCATGGTGCGGAGCTCGGAACGGCCGCCCTTGGAGCAACCCTTGGTGAGCCGGCAGCACTCCGGCGACGCTGTGAACCTTCGTCGTTTCGAGGGCTTCCTCGAGCGTCATTCGGGGCAGAATCCCCGGCATGCGCTTCGCCAGCATCGTCTTACCCGACCCCGGCGGCCCAACCATCAGGATGTTGTGCCCGCCCGCCGCCGAGATCTCCAGCGCCCGTTTGGTCGTCTCTTGGCCCTTCACGTCGCGGAAGTCAGGCGTTGCCGGGCCATCGCCGTTGGCGGTTACATGGCCATTGCTCACCGCCGGTGTGAACGACGTCGGGTCCTCGAGCAACTTCGCCACTTCAGCGAGATGCTTGAGCCCGAACACCTTGACACCTTCAACCACAGCAGCCTCGGCGGCGTTCTCAGCCGGCACAATCAGATTGAGAATCCCCGCCGCCTTGGCGCAAACCGCCATCGGCAGGGCGCCGCGAACCGGCCGTAGGCCGCCGTCGAGTGAAAGCTCGCCCGCGACCATGTACTCGCCAATCGAATCGGTGGGGATGGCGCCCATCGCGCCCATGATCCCCACCGCCATCGGCAGGTCGAATCCGGCGCCTTCCTTGCGAATGTTCGCCGGCGCAAGGTTGACCGTCACCGCCTTTGCCGGGAAGCCGAACCCGGAGTTCGTCAGCGAAGACTTGATTCGCTCGCGGCTTTCTCGCACCGACGCATCGGGCAGTCCAACCGTGACGAAGTCCTTGGCCGAGCCCATGTACATGTCGACCTCGACGTCGATCAGCAACGCTTCAACGCCGTAAAGGGCGGCTGTACGGGTCTTGACGAGCGCCATAGCTTACGCAGCGGCTTCCCGGGACTTGGCCTTCTCGGGCGCGTCGTCAGCCTCGGCACGGCGAGACTGACGAATCAGACGGACCTGGTACGCCGACCAGATGCCGAGCAAAACGATAACCAACGCGATTGCCAAGAAGCGCTCGATAAACATCATGAAGCGGCGCGCAGCACATCCTACGCGCAGACAAATCCTGTTCTCGGGAAATGAAGGACCGCGGCCGGGTCCTGCGGGAGCTTCACGGCGGAAGCGTTAACAGTATACCTGAGCGTGAACTTCGTTGTAGGGGTGCGACATGTCGGTAGTGCGCTGATTCTGCGCTGACGGGAAGCGCACCGGTAGTCGCTAGAATCGATCTCTGCTCGATGGAGACTTCAGGGTCATGCTCTGCAAGAGAGCGCTGTGTCGGGATCCGGTCCGACTGTCGTCCGTGAGAACTGACCAAAGATTGACAGGAGGGCGCTGGACCCGCCTTCGTCTACAACTTTCTTCAGCGCCTCTTCGGCTTCTGGAGGGATGACCTCGGGCTTCAGCTTCCGTGGAGTTTCGGCTGCTTCCGGTTCGCCTTCAGCTTTGCCTGAAGAGCCGCTATTAGCTGGAGCCGCCCCGCCCTCAGCCATTCGAGAGACGTCCTGATGCACGACGGGACAGGATCTTTGCCCAGCGGGCGTTCAGCTTTCCAGCCAGCTCGACATATAGCTCCAGCGGATATATGCTCTCGACGTGGAAGCGTTCACCGCTCACGTCCGCCTGGACGACCCGGTGAATCCTGGCAGGACCGTCTCTCCGCATTTGGGCTGCTCTTTCCGAAGCCTCATCTAGAGACAGAGACTCTTCGTCGTAGTGGTTGAGGTCGAACAGATCGTAGCTTGATGCGTCAATCGCAGGCATATGGTTGTAGACGTTCGAAACCTGGTTTCGATTCGCGTGACCGTGGGATAGTACCACCGATCACCCTCATTGTACAATCGGCCAGGTAGCTGGTTTCGGTGTATACCTCAGGCGTAAAATGCCGCTCTGGGTTCAGGTCTTGGCCGCCTCAGTCAGGAGTGCGTCCAAAGACCACACGTGATCGGACAAGCCACTCTACATCGCCGGGGTCACCTTTGAGCGACCCATGAGGGCGGCAGTATTGCCGAACACTGCCGCCCCCTACGATGCAGTCGCCGCGAGCGTGCCGGCGGACTCTTGGCCGCCGACCCGCTCCCGGTAGAGCCGAGCCCATTTCTTCGTCAACCAGACCCGCTCGCCCGAGGCGAATTGAACGATATCGCAAAGCACGCCGGCTTCGACCTCGCTGATCGGCGATCCAAGCCGCGAGGTTTTAACCCCGAACCAGCCCTTGCGCACGAAGTACGTATCTAGATCCGACACCGCCAGAAATCCGATCGACAGCGCCGGAGCACCGTTCACCGACCGCGCGTAGCCCTTGTAGACCCGCCAGGTTGGGCCGTCTTCGAGCTCGGCCTGGACCCAGTCCGGCCGATCCGCTGGATTGTCCGACGCCGATTCAGCCCAGCCAAACACGATACCCGCCACACTGCCGACTAGGAACCTCAGCGTGCGATAGATCAGTGGCGTGATGTAGGCCATCAATGCCAACAAGACAACGAGCACGACCAACGCCGGGATCGGATAGGTGTAGACCAGCGCCAAGAGCCCAACGACTCCTACGTCTTCGGCCACACTGATCACTGACTGGGTCGCCGGCTCCGGGGCCGTGTTCGCCAACAACCTAAAGCCGGCCTTCGTGGAGTGCGTGCCCAGAGCCACCGACCCGCCAATCAGCATCGCAATCACCTGCGCCGCTGGCCCCAACTGCTCGGCCGCGCCCAGCGCTAAAAGCGCCGCTCCGGTAGGGCGAATGAAGGTATGGAACCCGTCCCAAACCGTGTTCACGAACGGGATTTTATCCGCGAAAAACTCGAGCAGATAGAACGTACCGGCGATCCCGATCACCCACGGGTCCGAGAGCGCGTTCAGCTGCTCCGGGAGGAACGGGAACCAGCCGTAGCGCAGCCCCAACCCGACGACCAAGACCGCCGCGTAGAGGTTGATGCCAGAGACGAAGGACAGTCCGAGAGCGCCAATCAAGGTTTCCAGTCCGCCCATCGCGTCCTCCCCGCGCCCCAGTCGGGGCTGCTAAAAGTCCGAAAGCTGGCTGGTCTCGATGCCCTGATCCACCAGCATCACCGGAATGTCGTCGTCGATCCGGTACACCGTCTTCGAGTCCTCGGTGATCAGACCTTCCTGAAGCGGGGTCTCGACTTTCGAGGCATCGACGTACTTCACCGCGCCGGCCTCGATCCGCGAGTTCAGCTTCGCAAGGCGCTCGGCGTCGATCATCTCGACCGGAACCTTGGTCTCCGGGCAACAAAGAATCTCAAGCAGATCTGGGCTGATGGGCATGGCTCTCCTTCCCCGGAGCCAGCCCGGCAATCGTATATACGAGGGCGGACTCCGGTTTCGTTCCTTGAATCTCTATAGTAGTTCAGCCTCGTCCTGGCGCAGGCCCGCGTCAATGAACGCCTGCTCGAGAAACTCGAAGCTGTCAAGGGCCGAGCCGACGGCGTCGTAGTCCAGCCGATTGTGAATCTGACCGCTGACTTCAACCATGACGGCCCCGGTGTAGCCGAGCTCGCTCAAGCGCCGTAGCAAAACCGGGTAGTCGGTCGTCCCCTGTCCAGGCAGCAGGAACTGGGGCTTTTCAGCGTCACCCGCGGCGTCTTTCACATGGACGAACACTGTCTCGGGGCCCAAGTCGCGCAAGGTGCCCTCCAGGTCCAGCCCGCGAAGCTGGTAGTGGCTGTAATCGTAGGCCGCTTTGATTCGCGAACCGCCGGCTTGCCTGAGCAGCCACAAAGCGTGTTCGGGTAGATGGACCGCTCCGCCGACGTGGGGTTTGATCGCGATGGTGATATCGACTTCGCGGGCAACCCTGCGCCAGTCCGCCAGCCGCTCGGCCATCTGCTCGCGGATCGCCGGCCACTGGTCGGGCTTGCCGCCCAAGACGGTCTCGAGGATTGGCGGTTTCTCGGGAGAGAGCTCGTGCGCCAGCTCAGCGGCGCGCCGGATTCTGTCGAGGTTGGCCGCGTGTTGTTCGTCATCGGCAGTCAGCAGGATACGCTCCATCAACCCCGACAGTTCGATGTCGAGATCTTGAAGGAAGAAGCGGATCAGGTTGCGGTCGCCGGGATCGAGCTTTGAAGGCTCGGTCGGCCAACCTTCCTGAATGGTCAGCTCGACGGCCTCGTAACCAATCCGGCCGACTGCTTCGAAAGCGTCGCCGAGCCGAAACTCCTTCATCCCATAGAAGCTGAAGCCGAGTTTGATGGGGTAGTCGACGGCGGCGCGGGCCGCAACAGCGGCAGCCGCACTAGCGAGAAATGCCCGTCTTGAAGTCGGGTTCACGGGAACTATTCTATCTGGCTTTCGCGTAGTTTCAGAGCTGGCCCATCGCATACTTCACATACATACAGAATGTGCGTACGCCGACCCCAAGGTAAACCTTGGGGCTCAGCGCCGCTGGTAGGCGCCGCGGATATTTACCCACATGGCGACAAAAACCGGCAAGAAACGGTGGTTTCCCGTGGCGCCCCGGAGCCGCGACCGTGAGGGAGCGGTTGTCGCAACCGCGGGCAACCGCGGGCAACCGCTTGCTGACGCGCGCGGCTCCGGGGCCGCGGCGCATTCCGCGGTGGTCGGCGGTCAGCGGGTTTTCGAGTGAGCCTAGTTCTGTGACCGCCTGATACTTGGTCTTTCCGGTCGAAGATGGGGCTCCAAGAACAATAATGTGCTTGCCGGCTCCACTATGGCCGTTGCGTCTACAGCAAGCGAAAATTAATCTCGAGCGTTGCCCGAAACGCGACCTTGCGCCCGTTTCTCCGAGCCGGCCGGAAACGCCAGCGCTTCACCGCCTCGACCGCCTTCTCATCGAGCCCAAGCCCGAGCGTCCGCACGACCTGGAGATTTCGAGGAGCCCCCTCGGTGTCGATCTCCACTCGGATCGCAACCGAGCCTTCGTGGCGCGCGATCCTGGCCTCGTCGGTGTACTCGGGATCCGGTTGGTCGATCAGCACCGGAGGCTTGGTCCCAGGTCCGCTGACCACAATGTCCGGTATTTCGACCCGCCCGCCCAGCGCCGCATCAAGCAACGGCTGGCGGACGTTGCGCGCCCTCTGCTCGAGCGGCGCGGCCTCGTCGCCGCGAGTCAGCTTATGCAACAACCGCGCAAAGTGCTCGCACGTCTCGATAGTCTTGATGTGGTCCGCGCCCAAGACTTTTTCGCGAATCTCGAGCGCGTGCTGATAGTAGACCTCGGCCTTGGGGAAGCGGCCCTGATTCTCAAACAGGACCGCCATGTTGTTAATGCTGTCGGCGACGGCGGCATGCTCTTGCCCATGCGCCTTCACGCGGCCCCTGAATCCCTGCAGATAGAAACGCTCGGCGACTTCGTACTTTCGACGCATGTGATAGTAGTGGCCTACCTCGTTCAAGAACTCCGCGTAGTCAGGGTCTTCAAACGAGTCCCTCGCGAGCGGATCGGCTTGACGGAAGAGAGTCTCAGGCTTCGCGAAATCGCCGCTGGCCTGGTAGACTCGCGCCAACCGCACCATCGACGTTGGCCGGCGCCAGTCACTCGGGTCGGTTTGGGTGAGCGCGATCTGAAAGAGTTCTTCGGCCCGGGCGAAATCTCGGCCGATCAGCGCGCGATCGCCCTCAGCAATCGCCGCGTCCCAGTTGTCGGATTGGGCTTCGAGATCGGCGGTTAAGGCGAGCAGGCACACCAGCCCGACAACCAGCCGACGACCACATACGCGCAAAGGGAATCTGCCCAAGCTCAAGCCCACCACGACTCGCGAGAGTTCGAATGCCCTTCAGTCTATCAGGCCGCCAACCAGCCGCCCGAGACCTATCGTACGTCGAAAACCAGCGAGACTCCGGTGCGGGAAAGCTCGATGGCCTCACGGTGGGCCGCGCCGACCTGGAGCACCTTAGGATGCTGCTCGCCCAACTGTCTACGCAGCGAGGCGAGCGACTCCGTCAGCAGTTTTACGGCCTCGACATAGCGCTGGCGGTCGCGCAGAACCGAGGCTAGATTGTGCTTGCTGACGGCGGTTTCGACGTGATCAGCGCCAAGCGTCTCCGTCCACAGCGCCAGCGCTTGACGAAAGAGGGTCTCGGCCTCGCCGAACGCGCCCTGTATTCTGAGGATCTCAGCGAGGTTGTTGAAGGCTGTGGCGCCCTCCGGGTCGTGCTGAGCAGCAAACGATTCCCGGATCTCTAGCGACCGGCGCATGAGAGCTTCAGCCGCTGAAAAATGGAACCGGTCCGCGTAAATCTCGGCGAGTCTGGCCATGTCGCGGGCCGCGGCGAGTGAAGCGTCGTCTTGCAGGCTGCGGCGAACTTCCAAGGTCTCTTCGAGCACTTTAACCGCCTCTGCCTTCTTGGAGGCGGCCGTCAAGATCACGCTCAGGCTGCTCATCGCCGTGGTGTCGACTTCGGTAGCGAAGGCCCTCGACGAGCTCAGGATTTCGATCGCGCGTCTCTGATGCGTCTCGGCCTCGGCGAGCTCGCCCGTTAGAAACGAGGCGAAAGCCAAAGCGTTCAACGGGGCCACCAGATCGCGACTTCGCCTACCAGACGCTTTCTCAACGATCCGGACACGACGCTGGGCCAGCGGAACGGCGTCGCCGGGCCGGTCGGTGCTGACGTAGAGCGCCGCAAGGCTGCTGAGAACCTTGCCAATGTCAGGGTGATCGGCGCCGACGGCCGCGCCCAGCACATGAGTCGCCCTCTGATAGAGCGGCTCGGCCGCGTCATGGTTCCCCCGCGAGTGATAAAACAGCGCCAGCGCATTCAGGGCAGCGCCGAATCGAACGTCGGCCGCGCCGAATCGCTCGGAGTGGGACACAGCTGAAACGAAGGCCTCTTCGGCCTTGTCGAACTTGCCTTCCAGCCGTAACTGTTGACCAAGCTCGAGTTGCTCACGCCAGGTCTTGTAGGCCGGATCGAACGGATTCAGCGGGTTCTGGGCGGCCAGGGAACCAGCCAGAATCGCAATCGCCAAAGGGCCGAAGAGTAGGTATCGCGTTGTCATAGGGGGCGCCTGATGGGAGTCTGTCAATTCCATCGGCATCCTCTCTTCGGGCGTTCACCCTAGATTGGTTCTCCAATTGGGCTAGAATCAGCTGTTTAAGGCCCCATCAACTTTGGCTTTCCCCCTCTTCAGCCGGCTGCTGCTCGTGCTTGTATCGCTGTCCATTGGGGCGGCGGCGCAAGAACCTGCTTCCCCAGAGCTCAAGCCCATCCCCGGGGGCGAGTTCTTGATGGGTTCGGAAGACGGCACGAGCTGGGAGAAACCCGAGCACGCCGTCAAGGTTCCGGCGTTCGAAATCGGCGTTCGACCGGTCTCAAACGCTCAGTACCGGGAATTTCGCTCGTCGCACAAGAGCCCAGCGGACGACTCGGATGACGCTCCAGTGACGGGGGTAAGTTGGCAGGACGCCAAGGCGTATTGCGAGTGGCTCAGCCGGCGTCTCGGCAAAACGATCGAATTGCCGGCCGAAGCGCGCTGGGAAAGGGCCGTCCGCGGCGGTCTTGAACAGCGCAAATACCCCTGGGGGCACGATCCGGCGACAGTGGCTCTGGCCAACCCCTACGGGATCTACGCGGTCGCCAACAACCTCTGGGAATGGACCTCGGATTGGTATGCCGACGACTATTTCTCCGAGTCGCCCGGCGAGGATCCCCAAGGTCCCGACGAGGGCGAACACCGTGTGCTGAGGGGCGGAGGGTTCTTCGGCCAACCCGATACAGCCACTTACTACTCGCGCGGCAGCGCCCGCCCCGAGACTCGCTCGGAGCGGATCACGTTTCGAGTCTCGCTCTCAGACGGCGCCAGGGAATACACCCAACTGTCGGAAGTCCGGCCCGCGCCCGAGCCAAGTCCAACGCCTGCACCCCGACAGGCGGCGGCTAGTCCGACCGCGCCAAGGCCGATCGTCACCCTGGGCGAGTCGAGCAAGCCTCCGCCCCCGAAGAAGCCCGCGCCTAAGACGACGACGAAACCCGCAACGAAGAAGGTCCAGCCGCCGGCCGCGCCGGCCGGGACAACGGCTGTCACCAAGATCGAAGTCGTCGACGACGGCACGGGGCTCGCAGTCGCCCTTTCAACCGAGGGCGAGGTGGGAATCAAGACATTCCGGTTGGACGGGCCGCCGCGTCTTGTGATGGACCTGGATCAGTGTCGGCTGAAACTCTCGCCCGTTGTCGGCGAGATCAAAGTCGGCCGACGCGGCGTCGTCAAGCTTCGCTACTCGCAGCGCACCCTCGACCCGCCAAGCGTGCGATTGGTCGCTGACCTCGAATCAGCGGTAGACTATCGCGTCGAAGCTTCCAACGGGCGCACGCGAATCAAGCTCACGCCGCGCTAGAAACACCGAATTCGATTTATGAGCTCCCCCTCTGCCGTCAGCCCCAATACCCTTCACTTAGCAACAACGCGCTCGCGGAGCGACACAATCATAGCCCAGGGATTCATCCCTGGGACTGGAAGCGCCAGGGGCCCCGCTGACACCCTCTCTGTGCAATCCGCGCCCGTTGGGCGCGGATTGCACAGAGAGGGAACGAACCTGCGTCGCCCAAACCGCGAACCCAAGGATGAATCCCTGGGCTATGATTGTGTCGCCCGTAGGCGAGCTCGAACGCAACTTCTAGCCTTAAGTGAAGAGTATTGTGCTTATTAGAGACGATCTGCTCGAGGCGTTCTGGGAGCGCGGCCTGGTGCTCTTCGGCGAGCGAGTGAAGCAAGAGTACGCGCTCAGCACGCCGATCTTCATCGATCTCCGCCACAAGCTCTACGACGATCTCGATACCCTGGCCGAGTTGGGAGGGGCGCTGTACCGAAGGATCATGGAGCTGGCCGACGAGTCGGCGCCGCAGCAAGTGATTGGGATCCCGGATACCGCCACTCCGATCGCACTGGCGGCGGCGCTGGCTTCTCGCGGCGCTGAGAAGCCATTGCTCTACGGCCAGATGAGGAAGAAGCCGGCCTCCTATCCGGGCGGCCGTTCGGGGTCTAGCAGTTATATGGGCGTCGTCGACCCGGGCCGCGAGATCACGCTTGTGGACGACGTGATGGCCTCGGGAAGAACCAAGCTATGGAGCCTGGAGCGGCTCAAGGAAGAGGGTTTAACGGTCTCGCGCATCCTGGTCGTGGTGAACCGTGAGCAGGGCGGAGACGAGATCCTGGAGCGAAAAGGGGTCCCTGTCCACAGCCTCTATCGGGTGTCGGACCTGGTCAACTACTACGAAGCAACCGGGCGCATCGATTCCGCTACAGCGCAGGCAGCGCTTGATCACCTCCGCGGCCACCGTTTCAGCTAATGCAACCCGTGCAGGAAAACTTTGACCTGGTTCTCCATAGCGAGACCGAGATCGCCGAGCTTGCTGATTGGATCCTCGATCCGGAAGAAGGCGGCCGGCCGGTCGTCGTTCTGTCAGGCAAACGCGCTAGCGGAAGGCGCTACCTGCTCCAGACAGCCGTAGCCCGGGCGCGCGGCGCGGGAACGAAAGTCGCCTTCTCGAGCTTCGACCTCGACGGCTACGAGCCTGACCAGGGCTCAATCGGAGACTACCTTCGCTTTCAGTTGGACAAGCGCGGCCGAGAGGGTAGCGACGAGCTAGTCGCCGCCTTCGCTGGAGAAGCGGACCAACGATCGTCACGGGACGCGGCCCTGGCGGCAATTGCCGTCGGGCTCGATGAGCAGTCCCAGCGCCTGCTGCATCGAATTCTCGGATTGCTCGGCTCCGGGCGGGGCGCTTGCAGCGAGCTGCTCGACGGCCTCGACGACGGAGAAATGCTCGTCGTTCACGTCCTTGACGCAGTCGATCAATTGGCGCTGCTGCGGAAGGACTTCCTGGAGCTGACCGACGACCCGAGATTCGGCCTGGCGGCGTCGTGTGAACCGCACGACGGCGACCGAAAAATCGCGCGTGAGCGTGGGACGATCCGCTTCGAGCTGATGTCGCTCGACGCCGGCGAGCTGCGAGCGTTCGTGGGCGATCGGATCGAGGCGGAGGCTGGGTTCTTCGACGCCGTCATCGCCAGTACGAGCGGCTCACGAGGCGGCGCCGCGTCGGCTATCAGTCCTCTTCTGGCGGGCGCGGGGAGCGATCGGACGCTCAGCTACCCGCTCGAACCGATCAGCCTCGTCCTCAACGAGTTGCCGCAAGATCAACGGACGCGCATCCAAACGTTCCTGTCCGCCGCCTCGCTGTGCGGCGACAATATCCCCGTCCGGTCGCTGCTCACCTTGGCCGGAGTCAGTGAAGACGACATGGATGACCAAATTGACTTCATCGACGAAACCCTCGGCGCCGACTCGCCCCTGAAACTCTTTGCCGAGCGGTTCCAACATCCGGGTTTTCCTGGCGAGCTGGTTTACGGATTCTCCGATCCCTTGCCGCCGCAAGCGATCCTCGCGTCGATGCCGCCGTCGGGCGCGCAACAACTCGCCGGGCAAATGCTGTCGTTCCTGACTCAGCGCATCGGTCTTCACACGCGCGCCTCGGTTCGCCTCGCCGTCGAGCTCTTCCGCGGCATTGACACTCGCGAGGCCAGGCCGGAGCGAATGGAGCTGGAGCGGGAGCTGACCTGGTGGGTTCCCGACACAGATGTCGACGAAACAGCCGCGATGATTCGCGACGAGCTCGAGCGCGGAATCTGGACCGTCGGCCTGGTTTGGACGACCGCGAACACCGTGCAAGCCCGCTGGCGGCCCCAACGAGCGCTGATGGTGCTCGACGCATGCCGCGTCGAAGGCTTCCCCGCGAACCTCCATGCGGCGTACTACACAATCCGCTCCGGTCTGCTGATTAGCCTCGAACGCTACGCCGACGCCAACCTCGCCGCAAGAGAGGGCCTCAACCACAGCGGCGACGACCAGCTCCTCGAAAGCGCGCTTTGGGAACGTCTGGCGATTGCAAACTCGAAGGTCGGACTATCCGCCGAAGCCGAGCAGGCTGGCGCGAAAAGCCGCGAGCTGCGCCAACAGCTCCTAGCCGCGGGAGATCCTCAAGCGGTCAAGCTCTTCGAGCAAACCGCGGCGGCGTTGAGGCGGGAGGGCCGTGATGGGGAAGCGGACGCGATTGAACGCCAGTTGCCTCGGGCCTGAAGCCGGTCTCGCGGCCTCGGGGACGCTCGCTGTCCTGCTGTTTTGGAGCTGCGGCCAGACGGACCAGCTTGCGGACTACTTTCCTCCTCGTGGGCGCCGCAGCTAGGCCAAGCGTCCTTCCGGCGACCAAACTTTAGGATTGCCGAACCCGGCGGCCAAGATAATTACGGCTATCTCTGGTGGACCGCGGGGCCGTACTCTCGGGCCTACGTCCGTAGTACGTTCGTTCCTTTTTAAATCATATTGAGATAAAAATGCATTAAGGGCCTCTGATGAAAAAATCCTTCGCTTCTAGATTCCCTCACGCTAGGCAATGGGGGCAAACAGCCGCGCTGATCTTGCTTTTCTTGAGCGGTTGGACGATTCAAGCACGGGCTCAGTTCCTGGAGTACTATCCGCCGCCCGAGTCGGAAGGCGGCTGGCGCGCTTTGGTCGAAGCCAACCAGCCCCCCGACATCAAACAGCAACAACGGATTCGCGACGTTGCGGGCGTCGATTTCCAAAGCCTCGAGCAGGCATGGAAATATTGCCGCGGCTTCGATGGGATGGACAGCTTGCTTGTGATCCGGCGCGGCTGGATCGTCGGTGAATGGCGAACCTTCGACGAATCGCTTGCCACCTCGTCATGCACCAAGTCTCTGACAGCGCTGGCGATGGCTAAGTTGTTCGACATGTCCGACGGGGGACTCATCAATGTCAAGATCGGCGAGGACGAGTTTGCCCATCGCTATTTGCCCGAGCAGTGGGGTCGTGACGACCCGGGCCGCAAGCAAATCCGTCTACGACATCTACTGACCATGTCGTCGGGGCTGAAACCGTTTGACGGCCCCTACCACGCCGACTATTTGAAAGTCGTCAACTCTCGGCCCGTGGAATCGCCGCCCGGCAAGAGTTGGGCCTATTCATCGTCTGAAGTCGACCTGCTGAGTTTGATCGTCGAGCGAGTCGCCGGCAAGAAGCTCTCGCAATTCTTCATGGACGAGATTGCGGTGCGGGTCGGCGTAGGGAAGTTCCATTGGTCGGAGTTTGCTGCTCACAGCACAGGCTCGGGCGGGCCAAGGGGCGGCGCCCACCCAGCGATCCGTGACCTGGCTCGTATCGCCTACCTAGCGCTTCGCCAGGGCTCGTGGAATCTTGGTCAGGTGATTAGCCGCGAACGGGTGAAGCGCTATACGTCGTGGGCGCCGCATCTGGGTCAGGCCGCGGCAAGACAGCCCAATTTCTGGCTTGCCGAACCCGGCGGACAAGACTACTACGGCTATCTATGGTGGACAAACCGAAACCACGGGTCGCTGGGCCCCGAAGTCCCCGCCGACGCGTTCTTCATGTCCGGATGGGGAATGAGAGGTTGCTTCGTCGTCCCGAGTCTCGACCTGGTGGTCGTCCGCTTGGGCGGCGACCAGAGGATGAACGAGCACCGTGATTTCTACCGCGAGCTGATGACCCGAGTCGTTGCGGCGGTGATCGACGACGGGCCAACGCCTAGGCGGGTTATCGCCAGCGCGAGCCTGTCGACCCTGAGGTAAACCTCGGAGCTCTGAGCCCCGATCTGCAGATCGGTGTGCGCAGCCATGGCGCAAGCATAGGGCGACCTGCTAACATTTGGCCCGACCATGCACCCCCTAGCCGTTCTCGCCGTCGCCATCGCGGTCGTCTTCATCCTGATCATCAAGCTCCGGATCAACGCCTTTGTGGCGTTGATTACCGCGGCGATCACGGTCGGCGTGCTTTCGCCCGAGGTGCAGCTCGGCGAGGTGATGGGCGAGGTCGCGGGCGCGTTCGGCAGGGTTTGCGGAGGCATCGGCATCGTAATCGCCCTGGCTGCTTTGATCGGCCAGTGCCTGATGGAAAGCGGCGCCGCGGACAAGATCGTACGTGTTTTCGTCAGAGGATTGGGAGACAAGAACGCCTCGCTATCGCTGCTCAGCAGCGGCTACGTGCTCTCGATCCCGGTGTTCTTCGACACGGTTTTCTACCTGCTGGTGCCGTTGGCGCGGGCGATGCGGGTGCGCACGGGCAAGAACTACCTGCTGTTCTTGATGGCGATCTCAGCCGGCGGCGCGGTGACGCACTCGATGGTGCCGCCGACGCCGGGGCCGCTGGCGATGGCCGACGCGCTAGGCATCGACCTCGGGGTGATGATCTTGGTCGGCGCGATGATCGGCCTGCCGATGTCGTTGGTTGGTTGGGCGTTTGCGAAGATGCGCGACAACCAAATGGACATCCCGCTGCGCGAGACCCCAGGGATGTCGCTCGAGGAGCTGGAAACGCTTGCGGCGAAGGATGAGGATCAGCTCCCTGGCTTTGGGCTTTCGATGTTGCCGATCATATTGCCCGTGCTCATGATCACTGCCAACACGCTCGCCGGAGCGGTCGACGCCGCGCCCGAAATCCAGCAATTCACCAGCTTCTTGGGGAATCCGAATTTTGCCCTGCTGGTCTCGGCCGGCTTGGCGGTCTACATCCTAATGAAGCAGAAGGGCGTCTCCCTGGCGGGCCTGCAAGGTACGGTCGAGACGGCCTTCGCCTCGGGCGGTCTGATCATCTTGATTACGGCCGGCGGCGGCTCGTTCGGCGGGATGCTTCAGAAGGCCGGCGTCGGCGACGTGATCGGCGAAATGTCGAAGGATTTTGGCGTCCCGATGCTGCTGCTGAGCTTCCTGCTGGGCGCTCTGCTCAAAGTCGCGCAAGGCTCAGGCACTGTGTCGATGATCACCGTCAGCTCCATCATGGCTCCGCTGGTGACCGAAGGGCTTCCCTTCAACCCCGTCTACATCGCCTGTGCGATTGGCTCGGGCTCGCTGGTCGGCTCGTGGATGAACGACTCGGGCTTCTGGATCTACACCAAGATGTCCGGCTTGACGGAGAGCGAGTCGCTGCGGACCTGGACGCCCTTGCTGGCGGTAATGGGCGTCACGGGGTACGTGTTCACACAGCTGGCGGCGATCGTGTTGCCGCTCAATTAAGATGACAGGCCTTCGATTCGCGTCCTGATTGAGCCCGGCGCCGGTGGCGGCGGGTACAGAGGCAACAGCGGCGTCGGTAGGTTGCATTTCGCGGGAGACGCCCGTGCCAGCTCCCAACCCCAGCCCTAACCTAAACCTGACCCGGACGAGCCGGAACCCAAAGGTCAAAGGTTCGGCGCTTTTTCCGAGCACCCTGCGTCAGCGTCAGCGGGGTGTCTTCCGCTTACGGTTGTGGCCGTCGCCCGGGTTGTGGGAAGACACCCCGCTCACGCAGGGTGCTCGGAATTCCTGCCGGATTTGTGCAGGAATCGTTTACAGAGGTACTAAGGGACCGGGCTAGCCCGGACAAGCCTCGTGAACGGGGTTCCATGAAGGCCCGGCGACCATTTTCACACCCCCTACACAAGTGCGTCGCGCAAGATCTCGAGCACGTGCTTCGGCCGACGGCTGGTGAAGTGCCCAATCTGCTGCCGGCACGACACACCAGTGATCGCGATTTCCGTATCGCCGTCTGCCGCTTCCACTGCGGGAAACAGCCGTCCACTCCCGATCTTCTGCGACAGGTCGTAATGTTCTTTTTCGAACCCAAACGACCCCGCCATCCCGCAGCAGCCTGAGTTGACTTCGGCCACCGTTGAGTCAGGCAGCATGTTCAAAGCGTCAAGGGTCGGCTTGGTCCCGATGTGCGCCTTCTGGTGGCAATGGCCGTGCAGTAGGACTTTCTTGCCGGGCTTGAGCGGCAGGTCGACTTTTTCCTTGACCAGAAATTCGTCCACCATCCAGGCGTTTTCCGCCACCGCCTCAACACCCGGCCCCTTGACCATGTCGAGGTAGTCGTCGCGGAGTGTCATGATGCAGCTCGGCTCGCAGCCAACGACTGGGATCTGCTCCCGGGCATACCGCTCGAGTTTCTGCACGTTTTGCTGGGCGAGCTGCTTGCCGTCGTCGAGCAACCCCTTCGAGATCGACGGACGTCCGCAACAAACCTTGTCCGGCAGTACAACTTCATAACCCGCCGCCTCGAGCAGCTCTACCGCCGCCCGCCCGGTCTGGGGGTAGTTGTAGTTCGTAAAGCAGTCGTTGAACAAGGCGACCTGCCCGCGCTCGCCTTTACCCGATTTCGAACGCTTAGAAAACCACTTATCGAGCGTCTCGGCGGCGTAGGGAGGCATCTTTCGCCGCGCGTCCACCCCTAGGATCATCTCGTTGATCTTGCGAACCGGCGCGAGCCCGAGGGTCCAGTTGGCCAGTCCTGGCGCGATCGTGCCGAGTTTGTTAAGCCCTTCGGCATTCGCGAAAGCCCTCGCCCGCAACGGCGTGCCGTGCTTTTGGTAGTACTGGGCGAGAAACTCGTACTTGATCTTCGCCATGTCGACGTTCGACGGACACTCGCGCTTGCAGGCCTTGCATTCCAGGCACAGGTCGAGCGCGTCGTACATCCGCTCGGACGTCAAATCATCGGCCGGAAGCTTGCCCGACAACGCCGCGCGCAACAGGTTGGCGCGGCCGCGGGTCGAGTGCTCCTCGTCCATCGTGGCGTGGTAGGAGGGGCACATCACGCCGACCTCGCGCTTGCGGCAGACCCCCGCCCCGTTGCACATCTCGATCGCTCGGTTGAACCCGCCCTCACGCGAAAAGTCCAAGTGCGTCTGGATCTGGATCGGCTTGTACTCAGCCCCCCAACGCAAGTTCTCAGTCAGCTCCGGCGCGTTGACGACCTTGCCTGGGTTCAGGATGTTGTCGGGATCCCACAGCTTCTTGAGCTCGAGGAACCCTTTGTAGACCTCATCGCCGAACAGCCACTGGTTGTACTTCGAGCGCGCAATGCCGTCGCCATGCTCGCCGCTCATCGAGCCGCCGTGTTTGACCACGAGTTGGAAGACCTTGTCGGCGATCTCGGCCATCGCCTTCACGCCCGAGGCCTCTTTCAGATTCACCATGGGGCGAACGTGTAAGCAGCCGACCGAGGCGTGCCCGTAGTAGCCGCCGTGGGCGTTGTATTCGGCTAGGACTTCACGGAAACCGCGCAGGAATTCGGGCATCTCGTTGAGCGGCACCGCCGGGTCTTCGACAAAGGCGATCGGCTTGGTGTCGCCCTTCACGCTCATCATGATTCCGAGCGCCTCTTTGCGGGTCTGCCAGACGTTGGCCTGAATCCGCGGGTCGGTCACCTCGAGATACGAGAAACCGAGTTTCTTGGCGGCAAGGATGCGCTTCATCTCGGCGACTTTCGCGGAGACCTCGGCGTCGCTGTCGCCGTAGTATTCGACCGCCATCAGCGCCGCGGCATCGGGGTCGACAAACGAAATCTTGTCCTTGAAGTCGACCAGCTGGCGGGCGCTGTTGAGGATGAAGTCGTCGATTAGCTCAGCCGCCGCCGGGTTAGTTTCGACGATCGTTTCAGTGGAGTCCACGGCGTCGAACAATGACCGGAAGTGAGCCAGCAGCAGCGCCTTGTGTTTCGGCAGCGGGACGATCTTGAGCTTCGCTTCGATGACCACCGCGAGGGTTCCCTCGCAGCCGACTACCATTCGGCCCAGGTTGAGCGGGCCCGGTTGACTCGAATACCCCGCGCCGTAGGAGTCGTCGTTCGCGATCAGCTCATCGAGGTTGTACCCGCTCACTCGCCGCAGGATGCGGGGGAACTTCGCCAGCACCTCATCGCGGTACTTTTCGCCCAATTCGAGCGATCCGCGGTAGAGCTTGGACTCGAACGTACCGCCTGAGGTCAGCGGCGCCAGCGAACCGTTCTCCAGCGGCCGAAACCAGGCCTCGGATCCATCGGCCAATACGCACTTGAGCTCGAGGACGTGGTCGATCGTCTTGCCCCAGAGGATCGAATGCGAACCGGCGGAGTTGTTGCCGATCATCCCGCCTAGAGTCGCGCGGCTTGCCGACGATGTCGCCGGCCCAAACTGGAACCCGTGCGGTGTAAGGAAGCGCCCGAGCTGATCTTGCACCACCCCGGGTTGGACACGCACCCACTGCTCCTCGGTGTTGAGCTCGAGGATGCCGTTCATGTACTTGGCGAAGTCGATATGGACCGCTTCGCCAACCGTCTGCCCGGAAAGGCTCGTGCCGCCCCCGCGCGGAAGAATCGGGACCTTGTTCTTGGCGCAGATCTCGACGACAGCCTGAACGTCGCCGGCATGCTTGGGAATCACCGCCCCGATGGGCTCAATCTGCCAAACGCTGGCGTCGGTCGAGTAGAGGATCTTCGAAAACTTGTCGAATCGCGTCTCGCCTTCGATTGCTTTGGCGAAGGCCGATTCGATTTCCCTGACGTCGTATGCCACTTCAGTGACTATCTTCGCATTGTGGTGCGAGCCCCTAGCCCTAGAAAGCGTGCCTGTGGTCGCGGATGCGCCGACGCGGAGGGAGTAAGTCGGGTGCACGCGGACTCCCAGTCGCTCAACTCTCGTCCCAGCTTGAGCTACTGCTACTCCGCTGACGTGCTCCACTCCTGTAGCTTCTTGGCCGCCAAGTCGCGCCCTCCAATGCCAAAGGCAATGGCGGCGGCAACGGCCACGGCGCCAAGCGTCAAAGTAAACGCCGATTGGATGATCTCGTTCGCGATGCCCATCTGGCGCAGCGCGACCGCCCCGCTTAAGACGAGAATCGCGACCCTGGCGACCATCGACAGCACCGCGGCATTCGGGGCGCCCGATGACCCGAGGGTCGACGCCACGAAGTTCGCCAAGAACAGGCCGACCCCAAACAGGACGACACCGAAGACCACGTGGCCGGCGACGCCCAGCACCTCGCCTACCAGCCCCTCGAGCGAGTCAAAGCCCAGCAAGTTCGCCGCTTCGGTCGCCGCGAACAGCATGATGAACACCAGCACGATCGACCCAACGATCGCCGACGGGTTGCGGTTCTCGTCGCCGGCGGCTTTGCCAAGCCCGAGCCTTTCGAGGATCGCGTTGAATCCGACGCTGGCAAGCAGGTTCGCCACCAGCCCAGCGACGAGTCGACCGGCTAAGTATGAAACAGCGAGCACCAGGGTTGCGCCGAACAAAGCGGGCGCCGCTCCGAGAATCATGTTGAGCATGTTGCTCAGGGGCTCGGTCACGGCGTCGAGATGCAAGGCGCTGAGAGCGCTGATCAAAATCGGGATGAAGACGAAAACGTAGACGACCGTCCCGAGGATATTGGAAAGCTGTTGCCCGCCGAGCGCGGTCTGAAGACCGAACCTCTCGCTGAGTGAGTCAAGACCCGCCGCCGCCGCGAAGCTCGAAACGATGCGTTGAACGATTCGCGCGATCAGCCACCCCACGCCCAGGGTGATGCCGGCGGTGAAGAGATCGGCAGAAAGCCGATGACCTCGTTCATCATGGCCTGCACCGGTTGCATCATCCCGGCAAGCGAGAGCGTCCCGAGGATGCCGGGCAGAAACAATAGGAAGATAAACCAGTAGAGCGCTTCGCCAATCGTTTCGGAAACGGGTTTCTGACCGCCTTGCTCGCCGGCCTCTTCCATCACACGCTTCTCGAACTTGCTTGCTGATATCGCCTTACTGACGACCAGTTTGACGCCGGTCGCGATCAGCCAGGCAACGCCGAGCAGAATTCCCGCGCTAAAGAGTCGAGGCGCGTATTCCATGACTTGGCGGAGCAGGGCGCGCAGCGGCTCGGTCACGACTGTGAGTTGCAGAGCCTCGAAGGCCGCCACGAGCGCGAACAACATCACCAGGTAGAAGAAGATTTTTCCAACCGCGGCCTCGAGGTCGACCTTTTCCATGCGTTCGGCGCCGGCGAACCAAGCAGCGATCTTGTTGTCGATCGAGGTTTTCCGCAGCGCGCTGCGCACGATAGCGGCAACGATGTGGGCGACGACCCAGCCCCCTATCAAAAGCGCGAGCGCCTTACCGACGCTCCAAATGTCCGCGCCGACAACGGCGGTAAATCGGCTCATAATTTCTTCCATGGTTTTCTCCTGTGTTTCGGGATTTCCGAGACGCCCACGATAACGTAGGACCGGGCGCGGAGTCCAGCCTGTTTCAGCGCCCGGGGTGAGCCGCAACGCTAAGCAGCGCTGCGGCGTAGGGGCTTGGCATGCCAAGCCCGTCCTGCCGGAATCGGGTTTGGGATCTTTTCACGTCCCACAGCGCTGCGCCAGGGCCGTTGATGGTCTCATCAGGGTTTTCGGACCCACAACGCAGGGTCGATCACTTCCCGGCGCTCCGCCGGCTTCCCCGTTCTCCGTCTAACTCACGTTGAATCAACCTGTTGCGAATAGCCTGGCTCTCAGCCGGCGTTTGGCAGATCCATTGCCCTCAAACAAGAGCCGGCTTCGAGCCGACCGGGCCTGCCTGACGTTTGTCGGGCGGAACCGGGCGATCGGGGCCGGCAATTCCTAATGCCTGCATCCGACCAACAGACCCCCACCCGCGAACCGCAAGGCAAGCTGCTGGCGAACTTCATGGAGCGGCGGGGCTGGCGCATCGTCGAAGCTGCGGGATGCCTGTGGTACAGCCAAGAAGGCGGGTTCCTATCCGCCCTTCCCTATCAGCTCGAGATTGACCCGGATTTAGCCGAAATCGACGCCCTGCTGCGCAAGCACAAGGGCCTCGGAGCGCGCTACCTGGCCGCGAACGGGGTTGGCCTGGAGTCGGGACTCTACATTTGCCGCAAGCCCGGCTACGACATCCAGGACGTCAAGTCGACGATTCGTCATAAGACGCGCAAGGGTCTGAAAAACTTCGAGATCCGCCCTTGTGACAGGAAAGAGCTTCTCGAGCAGGCCATCAAGCTCAATCACGAAACAATGAGCCGGCAGCAGCGGGGCGACGACGAGTTTACCGACCAGAAGAAGTGGGCGCGCCTGGTAGACGCCATCGAGCGCTCGGAGGGGATCGACACCGTCGGAGCGTTCGCCCGCGGCAAGCTCGGCGCGTACATGGTCACCTACGTCGAGCATGGGTGGTTCAACATCCTGCACCAGTTCTCGAGCCGTGCGATGTTGAAGATGAGGCCGAACGATGGGCTGGTCTTCCAGGCGACCAAGTCGGCGCTCGAACGCCCTGACGTTGACGTCGCCTGCTTTGGAACCGAAGGGCTATCGTCGGGTGCGGGACTCCACGATTTCAAGCTGCGCTACGGGTACGTGTCCGAGCCGCGAAGCTGGGGAGTTCGCTGGAACCCGGCCTTCGCCCCCTTCCTGTCGAATGGGCTGGCCGCTAGTCTCGCGACTTGGGCGCGCAAGAGGCTTCCCTACAGCGATCGGCTGGGCAAGATGGAGTCGATGATGGTCGCCTCGCATCGCACCCGGCGGGGGATCCAGGCTCGGCATCCAGCGCTCGAGGGGAGCGTGGCGTGAAGATCTTGCAGGTTCTGTGCGGCGGAGCCTGGGGAGGCGGATCAGCCGTTGTTCACGATATCTGCCGCGGGCTGATTGAGCGCGGCGACGAAGTTCACGTCGTCTGCCTGGACCCGGTCTCGGAACGGCGCTTCGCCGAAATTGGCGCGAAGCCGATCTGGCTGCGGGGATGGAGCCGGGAGATTTCACCGACCGATGTGATTCCGCTGTGGGATCTGTGGACGCTCTGCATGCGCGAGCGCTACGACCTCGCGGTCACTCATACATCCAAAGGCGGCTTCTTAGGTCGAGTCGGCGCGCGCCTGGCCGGCGTAGGGAACATTCTGCACCACGCGCACGGATACAGCTTCAGCCAGACCCCGCCAGGGCTCAAGCACAGCCTGTATTTGTGGCTCGAAAAGCTCGCGGCGCGCGCGGCCCATGGGGCGATCAGCGTAAGCGAAGAGCACCGCCAAGCCGCGATTGATGAAGGCGTCGAACGCGAAGAAACCATCTGCACGGTCCATAACGGGATCGACCTGCAGCCCTACCTTTCAGCCGATCGCGCGGCGGCGCGGCAGGAGCTGGGCTTCGCTGACCACGAGCTCATCATTGGCGGCCTCGGACGCCTCGCGCCGCAGAAGGGGTTTGAAGAACTGATCGAAGCGATGCCAGCTGTCGTTGAGCGCTTCCCCCATGCTCGCGCGGCGATCGCGGGCGACGGGCCGATCCTGAACGACCTCAAGGCCTTGGCGAACAAGCAGCGAGTGTCGGATGTAGTGCGCTTCCTCGGGTTTCGTAAGGACGTCCCACGGGTACTCGCGGCTTTCGATCTCTTCGCTCAGCCTTCTCACCGGGAAGGGCTCTCGATCTCGAACATTGAGGCGATGGCCGCTGGCAAGCCGATCGTGGCCACGGCAATTCCCGGGAATCGCGAGCAAATCTTCCACGAAGAAACTGGACTTCTCACGCCCGCCCAGGCTCCGGTCGAGCTCGGCGAGGCGATTCAACGACTGATCGCCAACCCTGACCTGGCCGCGACGCTCGGCGCCGCGGCGCAAGAGTACGCCAAGTCGCATTTCGATACGCGCTTGATGGTCGGGCGCAACCTCGAGGTCTACGATCACCTCACCTCCCACCGCCAGTCCGGCGTCAGCTGGAGAGCCCCTCAATTTGTCGCCATACGAAGCTCATGAACGCACTCAAGAGGCTAGTCGCGATGCCTGACACCACCAACGGAAGAGTCTAGCTCGCCGCGACCGTTTGCGCCTTGGCCGCGATCGGAACTCTCGCGTTGGTTGCCGACAACAGGCCCGACATCGCCAAGGCGCCTCTGAGTCTGCTCGACGCTCCCCCGGCGATTCCCGCCGAGGAAGTCTCTACGGGGACACACTGGGCCCAGATCAGCGAATTTCGAACACTCAGGGACTTGGGACATGAGTGGGTGATTGCGACCGTGAGCCCCGACAATCGTCCCGGTTGGGACGAGATGTTCGACGCCGCCGAAGAGACCGGGATCAAGCTGATCGTGGGCCTCTATCCCGAGCCCTACAAGCTCAAGAAAGGCCGTTGGCAAATCGCCCCCATTGGGCGCGAGTTCTTGCGCTACGCCGAAGCCCGTTCGGAGCTCGTCAAGGCAGTCTTTGTCTACAACGAACCCTATTGGATCGACCCGTTCACCCACAAAGGCAACCTTTGCGGGGCGCTTTCCGCGGCCGAGCTTCGCGACTTGCGGACGACCATCAAAGGCGTCTGGCCCGAGGCAAAGATCTACCAGGACCTGGGCGAACCTAGCGCCTGGGAGCCGGGCGCGTATCTGACCGTGTGGACCGATTGCATCGAGGACCGCTTCGCCGATCAGACCGGGGTCGCGGACTACGTCGGAGTCTGGCGCTATCGCTTCAAGAAGGGCGAGGAGTACGACTTTCGCGGCCACTTGGCGGTGATGCGCAAAGAAGTCGATTTCGTGCGCGAAAAGATGGGCGCCCAGCCGATCGTGTGTGCGCAGTCGTTCCAGTGCGACGACTGCGAGGGAGAGGCGAGCCGATTCCCGACGCTTGAGGAGTTCCGCGACTGGCAATGCGCCCTGCGTGGGATCGGGCCAGCGGCGGTAAGCTTTTATCCCTGGCGGATGAGCATGTATCAGCAGAACATCGGCGACAAGCCGGAGTACTGGCCGCTGACGATGAGCCGTGCCTGCGGCTTGTAGAGCGGCCGCGGTAACCTGTAGCGAGCGCAGGCTATCCGAGCACCCTGCGTCAGCGGGGTGTCTTGCTGTTGGCGAAAGCGACGGTCGCAAACTCATGCGGGAAGACCGCCCTCTGAGGGGCTGTGAAAAAATCCCCAGGCGCGGGCGAAAGACGGGCGAGGCATGCCTCGCCCCTACGAACGATCGTTTGTTTTCAACGACGTAGGGGCTTGACATGCCAAGCCCGTCTTGCCGGAATCGGATCGCCGACATTTTTTCACCGCCCGCTGACGCAGGCGGCTCGGAAAGGCCTCTGAAGTGGAATGCCTTCTTTGGAAACTGAATCTCGCGCCGTGGCCGCCGTGTCCGTCGCTATCAACGACGAGACCTTGACCGTCGACCTGGCCGACGGCCGGTCGATCGCGGTTCCACTGGGCTGGCACCCTCGTTTGTCGAACGGGACGATTCAAGAACGCCAGAATTGGCGGCTCATCGGAAGCGGCGAGGGCATTCATTGGCCCGACCTTGATGAAGACATTAGCGTCGAAGGGATAACCTTCGGACGCCGTTCGGGTGAGAGCCAAGACTCGCTACGCCGTTGGCTGGCCGCGCGGGGGAGATGAACTGTGAACCCTACCCCCATTCGATTCGTGGCGGCACTGGTCCTGGTCACCCTAACTGCCTCCGCCGCCGACAAAGGCGTCGTCGAGCGCGTCCAGGTCCGAGGGCAGAGTCTCGAAGGCAATCTTTCAGGCGACTCTGCAGTACGCGACGTCGCCGTTTACCTTCCCCCGAGCTACGTTGACGAACCCGGCCGCCGCTACCCGGTCGTCTACATGCTCCACGGGTTCACCGACAGCATGGAGAAGTGGTGGATCAAGCCCGACCATTGGATCAACCTCCCAACCGTCCTCGACAAGGCAACCGCCCGCGACGACACGCGCGAAGTCATCGTCGTGATGCCCAACGCGTTCACGCGTTTTTACGGCAGCTTCTACTCGAGCTCGGTCACGACCGGCGACTGGGAGACCTACGTGTCCGAGGAACTCGTGGCGTACGTCGATTCTCACTACCGCACGATCGCTGAGGTTTCCTCGCGCGGTCTGGCCGGCCACTCGATGGGCGGCTACGGCACGATGCGCATCGGCATGAAGCGCCCGGATGTTTTTTCGAGTCTTTACCTGTTGAGCCCTTGTTGCTTGAGTCCAAGGTTCATCAGCCGACTCGGCGGCGACGGTCCGCCGGCGTGGGAGCTCATCAAGACGGACGAAGATTTCGCAAAGGCGCCTTTCGGTGTCAAGGCGGTCTTTTCGTCGGCCGTCGTGTGGGCGCCAAACCCGAAGAATCCCCCGTTCTATTTCGACCTGCCAACCAAAGACGGCGAGCCACAACCGTCCGTCGCCGCCAAGGTGGCGGCGAACTCTGTGCTAGCGCAGATCGATCAGTTCATCGGCAATGTCCGGCACCTCCAGGCGATCGCGTTCGACGCCGGCGACCAGGATCGGGCCATAGCGGCGACGATTCAGACGCTCGACGGAGTGCTGGATGACTACGACATCGAGCACGAATTCGCGATCTACGAAGGCAATCACATCAATCGAGTCGCTGAGCGGATTGAGACGAAGACGATGCCGTTCTTTTCAAAGAATCTGAAGTTCGATTAGCAACAACGTGCTGGACTCCGACTTCTTTTCCGACACGCATCCTGAGGCGTTCGAGGCGTTCATTGAAGCCCAGCGCAAACTGGGGCCAGCCGGTCGAGCTCGACAGGTATTCGAGCTTGTCGAACTGGCGGCTCAAGCGTCCGAGGCAGGGGTTCGCATGATGTATCCCGACGCTGACGACCGGGAAGTTTTTCTGCGCGTAGCCGCCCGGCGCTTGGGCGACGAGACGGTTCGGCGAGTTTATGGATGGGACCCCAAGGGCGATGGCTGACTTTGCGACGGGATTCAACAAGCTCCTCGGCGTCCTTCGCGACCTCGGCATCCCCCATGCCGTGGGCGGATCTCTCGCAAGCTCAGTTCACGGCTCGGCCCGAACCACCGTCGACATAGACATCGTTGCTCGCTTCGACGGAGCCCGGCTCGACGACTTCGTCGCACGGCTGGAAACGGACTTTTCGCTTGCTCCAGAAGCCATCTTCGAGGCCGTGCGGGCCGGCCGGCCATTCAACCTAATTCACGTTGACAGTGCATACAAGTTTGACCTTTTTCCGGTTCCTGCTGACCCCTACTATCGCCAAGAGCTCGAGCGTCGACTGCCGGCCCAGCTCTCTCTGGCTGGGGAAGTCGTATCCTTCCCGGTTGTGACGGCGGAAGATCGATTCTCACAAAACTCGTTTGGTATCGCTCCGGCGGCGAGGTTTCCGAACGTCAACTCAATGACATTAAGGGGATCCTCGCGGTCCAGGAAGGACGCCTTGACCACCCCTACCTTCAGCGCTGGGCAAGCCACCTCGGCGTTACCGACTTGCTCGAGTCCCTGATTTAGTACCGGCATTCGGGTTCCGCAATCCGGCAGCTTCCTCTCCCCGGTAAATTCGCAAGCGCAATTGCGAGTCAGAGTACTTAGCCGGCCGGCGCCAGAAAACGGCCGCTCACCAATTCACCGAGTCGTTGGACATCCTTGCCGTAGCGAGTGTCGTCGACTACATTGCGCGACTCCATGGCATCGCCGCGGTGGTCATACAGCTCCCTTGCGACCACGGCGCCGTCTTGGCCCTCGCGCCACTCCACATAGCGAAAGTGATCCGTGCGAACGGTGTAGCCTATGATGTCCCCCGCGCCGTCGTGTCGATATCCCGTCTGCTGACGGGGAAACTGGCTAAACGCCGCTTCTTTTCCCTTGGCCCGCGGGTCGTCCATTAAGGGTTTCAGGCTCGCGCCCGCAAGACCGCCGGGCGAGCTCAAACCGCAAAGCTCGGTGAGGGTCGGATAGATGTCGACGAATTCGACCAGCGCATCCGTCTTCCCCGCCTTGCCGTCCGGCTCGGCGATGATCAGCGGCGCATGGGTCGCCCATTCGTAGTTGTTGGACTTGGTCCAAAGCCCCTGCTCGCCCAGGTTGAACCCGTGGTCGCCCCAGAGAGCGATGACAGTGTTGTCCGCCATCCCCGTCCGGTCAAGCTCATCGAGCAAACGCCCGATCTGCGCGTCGACGTAACTCACGCAGGCGTAGTAGCCGTGGCGAAGCTGCCGTATCTTATCCTCGGGAATGGGGCCCTCCAGGGGAACATCCCGGTAGGTCTCCAACTCATGCCAAGTGCGGACGGCCAGCTCGGGCGCCCCCTCCGGATGGCTACCCGGCTGCGGCATCGGTATTCTGTCGCGATCGTACAAATCCCAGTACTTCTTCGGCGCACAGAAGGGCAGGTGTGGCTTGCGAAAACCCACGGCCAGGAAGAACGGCCGGCCGAGACGATTGAGCAGGTCAAGCGTCCGGACGGCGTAATCGCCCACCATTCCGTCGACGTAGTGGTTATCCGGCGCTTCACCATCGTCGTATGCGTCGCGTTTGAGCCCCGAACCGGCAAAGTTGTGGAGGCTCGTGTAACGCAAGTCCGCCGGCGGGCGCTGATCGTAAACGGGCGGCTCCGACCACGACGGCGGGTCCTTCTGCGGCCGGCCATTGCCGTGATAGATCTTGCCAATACTGCGCGTCAAGTACCCGTTGTTCTTGAAGTGTTGGGGCAGAGTGACAACATCGGGCAGCGTGTCCCGAAAGTGTGCTTCTAAGTCCCAGACCTTGATCTCGTCGGGGCGGCGGCCGGTCATCAACGAGGCCCGCGATGGATTGCAAACCGCGATCTGGCAATAGGCCCGGCGGAAAACCACGCCTTTTGACGCCAATCGGTCAATGTTCGGAGTGATCGCAATCGGGTCGCCGTAGCAGGCCAGCGCCGGCCGAAGATCGTCGACCGCGATGAACAGGACATTGCGTTTCTCCGCGGCCGTGGCCGATCTAGCCAAGCCAAGAGACGCGCCCAAGAACGCTCGCCGAGTGAGTTCCATGCACGCGCCAGCTTAGCGCAACCGAAGAGCCGCGGCCGGCCAAATCATCAGCGCCGGGTATTCGGCTAGACGAGATCGTGTTGGGGGGCGATGGCGCCGATTTCACCACGGAAGTCGCGGGCAGCGGGAAGTACTTCGTCTTCAATGCGGACAACGAGCGGATCGACTATGAATCGGAAGTCGTGACGCCTTCACTCACGAGTGATGGCCAGCTCGCGATCGTTGGCTTCGAGCCGCGCCGGCTGTGCGCGCGTGGCGGCCGGGCCCGAGACCGACCAACTCCCCGAGGCGTCGGACAATTCTGACTCCTGGCGAAGCCGCCACCAGTCGGCCACTTCACGTGGAAGGGCATGCCAATAGCCGCTGAGCTCTCGCACATGTTCGAGAAAACCTCGGTAGAGATTCAATCGGGCGGGTGAGCTTAGATAGTCCGGATGGGTCACCATCAGGGCCATGCCGCGTCGCTGAGTCAGCCATTGGAGCTTTTCGCGCCACAGCCGATCGCTGCTGTCATTCAACGCGATGAGTAAGGTGTGGTCCTGCGGCATGGTGTAAGGCAGTTCGACGAAACGTCCGACGATAAACGGCCAGACGCCGCCAACGCCGCGGGGCATCGCTTGGAACGGATCGCTATCGAAAAGGACGCGTCGTAGGCCACATTCAGGTCCTGGAGCCACTCGGGATTGCGGTGCACCATCGGGGCGCGAAACCCAACCGCCTCATGCGTGGAGAGCGCCTCGTTGATTGCCGTTGCGCGGCGTTGGAACTCACCACGCGACGAGAAAAGCCGCCCGTCATGGTTGTAACCGTGGATGCCGATCTCGCAGTTGAGGGCGCGCAGCTCGGCAATGACGCCCATGTCGATAGGGTAGGCAAAGCGTTTTACCAACTGGTTCTCGACGAACTCCTTGAGGAGCGGGTGGTCTCCAGCCGCGGCCGGCGCCGCCCGCGCGGCGTCAAACGCAAGATGAGCGGCTATCCGCTGCGCCCGCGCGACCCCGTTCGCAACGAACGCACGCAAGTCAAAATCGTCATTATTCCTCCTTAAGTCGACAGTATTGGGGCTAGCCCGCATTTCTCAGTGCGCCGTACTGGCGCGAACACCCTGCGGGGTGAAAGGCCCCGCCGATGAAGATGTCGGTCAATACGAGGCGCGCGCCGGTTAGCGCCCAGGCTTGTCTGGATGTGAAGAGGCGTACTTGACAGTACGTTGAGCACGGTGACCAAGCGCAACGAAGTAGTGGCGGGCCTATTGCGTGCTTTCGCCGTCAGGTGGGTGGAGTCGAGGACGGGCGCGGTGGCTTTAGGCGGAGGGAGTAGCTGTTGCTGGCCGCTTTCGCCTTGCGCCAGTGTCTCAGTCTCCGCCTTGGCTCCGTTTCCCGTCCCCGCTCATCGAACCGGACGTGCGGATTTCCCGCATCCGGCTCTCCGACCGGCTTCACCTCATCGCTGTCGCAGGCGGCGGCCCCAGTTGCGCCCCGCGCAGGCGCAGCACGCCCATCTCCTGCTTCGCTTTGAGGCAGAGCTTGCGCCCGAGCTTCCGGATCCTAACGGCGTTGCTAGGCTTATCGCCAATCGCCTCGTCCTCTCGCTCGTTGACAAGCATGCCGGAAGTCAGGGCCCCTCGCTCCACAGGCATTACCCTGCTTCTTCACTACTACGGCCCTGTCCGACTCCCCGCCGCGGCCGCCGCCCTGTAGGCGACGTTTGGAGTTGCGACCTCCACCGCACCGGGCCTCCCGCCTTTGACTACGAACCCCCTTCACCGTCATGCCGCGCCCACTACCCCGGCGGACCCAACCGGTGCATGCGTCGGTCGCTTCCCGGTTGCTGCGGCCTTCCCCGTTTCTCAGGCGGGTCGGCGTCCGCAACTTCACTTTCGAGGCCTGCTCAGGCATACTGCGCGTTACGGCCTAACGGCTTGCTCGCCCGGCTTACCCGGACTTTGTCGCGAGGCTTCAGCTCGACCCGTTACCGGACCACGCTGCTCGCCAGCTTCGATGTCGACCGACATCTTCATCGGCGGGGCCTTTCACCCCGCAGGGTGTTCGCGCCAGTACGGCGCACTGAGAAATGCGGGCTAGCCCCAATACTGTCGACTTAAGAACATTTATGCGCTATCCTGTTCCCAACGAGAGGAGGAGGGTGCGGTATGGCACGGACATTGGCGGAGCTTCCCGCGGGCTCACGGATTACCGACTACATCAGCTTGGGCGTGCTGGCCGGGCGGTTTCCGCGTGTGACAGTCGATCGCGTGCTGCGACAAAGCGACAAGAGTGACCGCCGTCAGCGCGATTTGCCGGCGCCGGTGATGGTCTACTACGTGATCGCCTTGGCGCTGTACATGCAGGTGTCGTATCGCGAAGTGCTGCGCTGCCTGCTGGAGGGACTCCATTGGCTGCGGGTCGGGGCCAAAGGGCCGAGCGCGGCAAGCCGCTCGGGCATCTCGCGGGCCCGTATCCGGCTGGGGGCCGAGCCTCTGCGCCGCTTGCACGACGAGGTTGTGCGGCCGATCGCCGGACCCGACAGCCGCGGCGCCTGGCGCCGAGGCCGGCGGCTGGTCTCGATCGACGGCAGCGTTCTCGACCTCGCCGATGAGCCGGGCAACGTGCAGGCGTTCGGGCGCCCGGGGGCCTCGCGCGGCGTCAGCGCCTATCCCCAATTGCGCTTCGTAGCGCTGCTGGAAAACGGCACGCACGTGCTGTTCGGCTCGCGCATGGGAGCTTACGCGGAGAGTGAAATCGCACTGGCGCGGCAACTGCTACCGGCCCTGGACCAGGACATGCTCTGCTTGGCCGACCGCAACTTTTTCGGCTATCCGCTATGGAAACAGGCGCGCGGGACGGGGGCGGATCTGTTGTGGCGCGTCAAGAAAAACCTGCGTCTGCCGGTCGAGCAGACGCTCTCGGACGGCTCCTATCTGAGCCGCATCTATTCCAGTGATCGCGACCGCCGGCGCCAAGCCAACGGCATCGCGGTGCGCGTCATCGAGTATCGCCTCGAGGGCGTTGCCGACGCCGAACCGCTCTACCGTTTGCTGACCAGCCTGCTCGATCCGGCTGCGGCGCCGGCGGCCGAACTGGCGGCGCTCTACCACCAGCGCTGGGAAATCGAAACGGCCTTTGACGAGCTCAAGACGCACTTGCGAGGATCCAAGATCGTGCTGCGCAGCAAGACGCCGGAGTTGGTGCGACAGGAATTTTGGGGGCTGCTGTTGGCGCATTTCGCGATTCGTGATCTGATGCAGCAAGCCGCCCAGAAGGGCGGGCGGGACCCCGACCAGCTTTCTTACGTGCATGCGGTACGACTGGTCCGCCGCAAACTGGCGATTGCGGTGGCTATTCCCCCCTCGGGCTAGAAAAGCGTTTTACCAACTGGTTCTCGACGAACTCCTTGAGGAGCGGGTGGTCTCCAGCCGCGGCCGGCGCCGCCCGCGCGGCGTCAAACGCAAGATGAGCGGCTATCCGCTGCGCCCGCGCGACCCCGTTCGCAACGAACGCACGCAAGTCAAAATCGTCATTATTCCTCCTTAAGTCGACAGTATTGGGGCTAGCGTCGGTGCGGACGGTCGTTTCGAGTTCAAGCCCAAACTGAGCCCCGACCTTTAGTTAGGTCGGCGGTCCGATCCGACCCCGATGTGAACATCGGGGCTCAGGCGGATTTCGCTAGACCGTGACGCGCTCGTCGTAGGTTCCGAACGCCGCCCGCAGACAGTCAGAGATTTCGCCAAGCGTGGCCGAGCTCTCGACCGCGTGCAGAACGCGCGGGAAGAGATTACTTTCGCCGGACGCCGTCTCGGCCAAGTCGGCGAGGGCCGCTTGGACTGCCGCCTGATCGCGGGACGCCTTGAACTCTGCGAGCTCGGCTACACGCTGACGTTCGGCCGCCGCGTCGATCTTGAGAATCGGCGTGGCCTTCTCGTCGGCGAGTTGATATTGGTTGACTCCGACGATCACCTGTTCGCCGGACTCGACTTGCTGCTGGAAGGCGTAGGCCGAGTTCTGGATCTCGCGCTGAACGTAGCCTTGTTCGATCGCCGACAGCATGCCGCCCAGCGCGGCAATACGGTCGAGGTAGGCCTGGGCCTCCTGCCCGACCTGGTAGGTGAGGCCTTCGATCGCGTAGGCGCCGCCCAGTGGGTCGACCGCGTCGGTCACGCCGGTTTCGTGGGCGATAACTTGTTGAGTCCGCAGCGCCAGCTTGGCCGAGGATTCAGTCGGCAAGGCCAGCGCCTCGTCGAAGCTATTGGTGTGAAGCGACTGAGCCCCGCCCAGAACGGCTGAGAGCGCTTCGATCGCCGTTCGCACGGTGTTCACCTCGGGCTGCTGGGCGGTGAGCGACGAGCCGGCCGTTTGGACGTGGAAACGCATCTTCCACGAACGCGGGTTCTTGGCGCCGTAGGTGTCGCGCATCAGGCGGGCGTAAAGCCGGCGCGCGGCACGGAACTTGGCGATCTCCTCAAGAAAATTTCTGTCCGCGCTGAAGAAGAACGAAAGCTGAGGGCCTAATTCGTCGATTTCGAGCCCGGCTTCGACAGCGGCATCGAGGTAGGCCCGAGCGTTCGCTAGGGTGAAGCCGAGCTCTTGGGCCGCCGTGGCGCCGGCTTCGCGCATGTGGTAGCCGCTGATTGAGATCACGTTCCACTTGGGAGCGTTCCGGCGAGCCCATGAGAAAAGGTCGGTGACGATCCGCATTGAGGGGCGAGGGGGGTAGATGTAGGTCCCGCGAGCAATGTATTCCTTGAGGATGTCGTTCTGGACCGTCCCTCGAAGTTGGTCGACTGGCGCGCCTTGGCGTTTCGCCACCGCCACGTAGAGCGCCAGCAGGATCATCGACGTTGAATTGATGGTCATCGATGTCGACACTTTCTCGAGCGAGATCCCTTGGAAGAGGCGCTCCATATCGGCGATGGATGAAATGGCAGCGCCGGCGCGACCCACCTCGCCCATCGCCAGCGAATGGTCGGAGTCGTAGCCCATCTGCGTCGGCAGGTCGAAGGCGACCGATAGCCCCGTGGCGCCCTGGGAGATCAGCTGGCGGTAGCGCTCGTTCGACTGGGCGGCGTCGCCGTAGCCGGCGTACTGGCGCATCGTCCAGAGACGATCACGGTACATCCCCGAGTGGACCCCGCGGGTAAAGGGGTACTGGCCGGGCTCGCCGGGGGCCTCGGGATCAGTGTCGCCGGGGGTGTAGAGCGGTTTCACTGTTCAACGTCGTAGCTGCGGCCCAGTTTTCGAGCGCGCAGGAATGAGGTCACCGCAAAGCCGACCCACATCAGTACGAAGGCCAAAACACCAAGGAACTGCAGGAACTCTTCCGGATGCTCGTCGAGCCGGTTGTAGGTAGTGATCAACCCGTGAGCGCCGATCGTGAAGAACACCGCCAGCGCGAGGAAGAACATGCCCATCACCTCGTTGAAGAGCTGACGGCCCAGGGTGAGCAGCCGAGGGACGAAGGCGCGAATCGCCTGCCACCCAGCCGCCGCCGCGCGAAACAACCGCATCAATCGGACATGCTAGCAAGCTCAGCTTGCGGGCATCGTTGGGACGTTGGGGGCGGCCAGCAGGTCCTCGTCGGCCGTGACGAGAGTCAAACCGAGCACACGAGCAGTCGCCGCAATGATCCGGTCGGCTGGCTCGTGGTGCGACAACGCTACGCCGCGAGTCTCGAGGGCGATTTCAAAGGTGATCGGAGCCTGCCTGCACTCTAACCGCTGGTTAGCATGTGCGACCCAATCGTCAAACGTGCGGTCGAGCTTTACGCGTCCTGCTCTGGCTAGATTCGCTAACTCCCAAATGCTAATCGGCGACAGCCAGCGTTCGTTTTGAGCGTCACTGATCGCACGCTTGACGCGGCTACTGAGCTTCTTTGGGTTGCTGCTAGTCCAAATCCAAACATGCGTGTCGAGCAGCAGCTTCATTTTCGAAGGGCGTCCCAATCCTCCTCGGGCATGGACGGACCGACGATGTCTCCTAGAATCTCAATTGTGCCCTCCATGCCCCCAAGGACTATGCGCTCGGGTTTGTCAATCGCCGGCGGCTGGATATCGGCGACCGGCTTGCCGAATCGGGTGACACGAATCGGCTGCTGCGTTTTGCGCACGTCCTCCAGCACCGCCAGGCAGGTCGCCTTGAACTTCGAAATCGCAATCTCCTGCATGCCTGGACTTTAGCATGGTCAAAGTAAGTGGTCAAAAGAGCGCGGGTCCCCTGGCTCGCCTCGGCCGCGGTGGGAGGTCAAGCCCTGCGATCGCTGTGTCGGCGCACCCAGGGACCCGCGCCCCAGCGCTTAGAGGGAGGCGGCCAATCGGGCAGCCGTCCCGCGCTGGATCTTTTTCTTCTCCCTGCCGATGAACACGAAGGCTCCTTCGGCGATCTTCTGAAACTCACTGTTGGTCCACTGAGCGCTCATCAGTCCCATCGCTGAGTGGCTGTCGAATCCAAGGATCAGGTGGCCGGCCTCGTGAGCCATCACGCAACCGAGCAGATCGGCATCGGTCACCTTCGAGACCGCGGCGCTGTTGGCGACCCGATCCCAGAAGATCGTGGCTGCTCCGCCAAAGCCGCCTGACTTCGAGGGCAGCGCGAAGCCGTAGACCGAGCCGCCGACTTGGGTGAGCTTTTCGGAGACAGTCGGCATGATCCGCATGCGGATCATGCCGGGGCCGGGAGCCTCTTGGCAGCTCGGGTTGAAGATGGGCTGATCGGGTTGTGTGCGGCACTCGATCCAGCGCGTCTCGACGCCCGCGGCGGAGTAGATTCGCCGGGCGGATTCGCCGGCCTCGGCTAGGGTTTCGGAGTTGACGTCCGCGTAGTTGTAAAGGCGGATGGTCAGAATAGACTCGGTCGACTCGAGGACGGGTGCGGCTCCCAGCGCGGGAGTGGTCAGGATCGCCATTGCGAAGAAGGTGTTTGAGAAGGTTTGTTTGGTCATTGGTCTCGCTCCGTTTGCGGCTTGCGAGACCGAGAATCAGCGATTTGGCGATATATCCAAACCGTCCTGGCGCGAACTGGCTATCAAGCAGTTGCCGACAGGCCGATCGACAGCGATTTCGCCCGAGTCAGAGATGGGGAGCGTCCGCCGCTTTGGAGTCTTCGAGCTCGACCTCGCCGCTCGCGAGTTGCGCAAGCGGGGTGTGTGGGTGCGCCTGCAAGACCAGCCGTTTCTGGTGCTGGAGGCGCTGGTCGAAAAGCCCGGCGAGGTCGTCACGCGTGAGGAGCTCAAGGAGCGGCTCTGGGCCGAAGACGAATTCGTCGAGTTCGACAAGAGTCTGAACACGGCGGTTCAGAAGATTCGCCAGGCGCTGGGGGATTCGGCGGCGTCGCCGCGCTTCTTGGAAACGATTCCGCGAACCGGCTATCGCTTCATCGCGCCGGTCGAACGCCCGCTCGCCGAACCTCCCGAGGCGTCCAGGAGTCGTCGCCTCAATCCGGCGCTCGTCGCCTTGACCGTCGTCGTGATGGCTGCGGTGTATTGGGTCCTGAGCACTCGGTCGGCCCCACCCGAACTGCCGCGAGATGTCTCTCGCCTGACCGAATCCGCGGGTCTGGCCTTCCAGCCCGGGATCTCATCCGATGGCAGTCTGCTCGCCTACGCCGCCAACGAGAATGGCAACTTGGATATTTGGATCAAACGCATTCCCGAGGGGAGCCCGGTTCAGGTCACCCATCACCCGGCGGACGACAGCGCTCCGGCCTTTTCGCCTAATGCTGACTCGATTGTGTTTCGGTCGGAGCGAGACGGCGGCGAAATCTACGCCGCGCCCGCGTTCGGGGGAGCGGAACCGCGGCTCATCGCCGCCCTGGGACGCTGGCCGCGATACTCGCCTGACGGGAGCCGGATCGCCTATTGGGTTGGCGCGCCGCACGCCGCCGTCCTGGGCGGATGGGAGCGGGGCCAAGCGATTCGAGCGTGCGAGGCAGCCTGTTTGGTCGCCGGACGGCAAACATCTGCTGACATCGGGCAACGCGGTCTGGACCGTGATCGAGCTGGAAAGCGGCGAGCGGACGGAGCTTCAAGCTACTGAAGCGCTCACGGCGCACGGGCTGCAAGGAAGCAATGAGATCCTTACGTCACCTTTCGTTGCGGACCAATGGCTAGCCGACGGTGTCGTCTTCCGCGCCTATCTAAACCAAGCGTCCGTGGTCTGGCGCATCGCATTCTCCGCGGAGAGAGGATTCGAGGGGGCACCCGAACGACTGACGTTCGGCGCGGCTCAGGCTTCGGGCGCTTCCACTTCCAGACAAGGAGACTTGGTCTTCGCCAACACGCGGCTGAATCTGGACATCTACAAGATCCCGATTGAGGCGAACGCCGTGAAAGTGGTCGGCGAGATCGAGCGCGTGGTCGCCTCGGCACGGGGGGAATCGCCGTCATCGGCGACCCAGGATGGCCGGCTTTTGCTCTATACCGTTCAGCTCGACGGCGGAAGGGGCTTGTGGCTGCGGAATTTACAGGCGGGCTCCACGCGCGAACTGCGCTCGGGGCCGGAAGATATCTCAGGAGGCAGTCTGAGCCGGGATGGTCGCCAAGTCGCCTATCGAAACGACGAAGAAAGGACGCTGTACCGCATTCCCGCTGCCGGAGGACCGCCCGAGCGTGTTTGTACCCCGTGCGGCTACCCGAACGACTGGACGCCGGACGGCACGGCCCTCGTCTTTTACGGCGGAGCTCGGGTGCGCCGCGTCGACCTAAGCGCGAAGGAACCGCATGTCTTGCTTGCGGACGATCAAGGACGCATCCTGGCCGATGCGAGGTTCTCGCCCGACGGACGCTGGTTGGCTTTTCACCGCATCAACACGCCCGGCGCCCAGCGACAGCTCTTTGTCGCTCCCTACCGACCCGACGCTACGCTGGCGCCCACGGAATGGATCGAAGTTACTCCGGCGGGCCGCAACGACTTTAAAGCGGACTGGGCGCCTGATGGAAGCGTCATCTATTTTGGTTCCGAGCACGAGGGCTTCTGGTGCGTATACGCCCGGCGGTTTGATCGCGAACAGGGGCGGCCAATCGGCGAGTTGCTGCCGATCTATCACAGCCACGATCCGCAACGAAATATCATCGCCACAGGCAACCCCGGGCGCGCGGAATTCGTCGTCGTCGCGGATGGTATCTTCATCACGCTGGCCGAGCGAACCGGCAACATCTGGATGCAGGAGCGCGCTGATAGCGAGTGACAACCTAATCCGCTTTGGAGTGTTCGAGCTGGACTTCGGTGCGCGCGAGTTGCACAGGCGGATCTTCCCCCCAGCGGAAGGCTCGTTTGACGAGCTAACTGCTTGGCTTGCTTGGCTTTAACACGTTTGGGGGCGCTTTTAGTGTACCCATGTATTATGCTATTGTATCGTTTATTCATTGTGTTGTTTGTGATATAATATACCCATGTATGTTGAGTCCGTCCCCAATCGCAACTCGCCGCCCGCCGTCTTGCTGCGCGAATCCTTCCGCCAAAACGGCAGAGTCAAAAAACGCACCCTCGCCAACCTCTCCTGCTGGCGCCCCGTCCGCGTCGAGGCCCTCCGGCGCGCCCTCCGCGGCGAGTTCGATCAGCTTCCCGCCACTCCCGTCTGCGGCCCCGTCTTTGGCCTGCTCTTCGCGCTCAAGCAACTCGCCGATGAGCTGGGCCTGACCGCCGCGCTGGGTCGAACGCGGGCCGCCAAACTCGCCTTGTTCCTGGTGCTGGCGCGCCTGGCCCACCAAGGATCGCGGCTCTCGGCCGTGCGCTGGGCCGCCGATCAGGCCGTCGCAGAAGTGCTGGGTCTGGGCGCCTTCGACGAAGACGACCTCTACGCCGCCCTCGATGATCTGAGCGCCCGCCAAGTGAAGATCGAGCAAGCGCTATACCGCCACTACCTCGAGCGCCGCGGAGCCCCGCCCAGCTTGCTGCTCTACGACGTCACCAGCTCGTACTTCGAAGGCCTGCACAACGCGTTGGGCGAGTACGGCTACAATCGCGACGGCAAGCGCGGCAAGAAGCAAATTGTGATCGGACTGCTGGCCGATGACCAGGGCGAGCCGCTGGCGGTGCGGGTGTTTGCCGGCAACCGCAACGATCCGACGACCGTGCCGGATCAGATCCGCATCGTCAAAGAGCAGTTCGGAGTCGAGGAGTTGGTCTTCGTCGGCGACCGCGGGATGGTCAAGAGCAAGGGCAAGCAGGCGCTGGGGGAGGCCGGGCTGCGCTACATCACGGCGCTGACCGATCCCCAGATTCGGCGGCGCTTGAGCGAAGGGGTGCTGCAACTGGAGCTGTTCGCTGAACAAGTCTGCGAGGTCGAAGCCGACGGCGTGCGCTATGTGCTGCGCCTCAACGCGTCCGAAGCCAAACGGCAACGGCAGCGGCTCGAGGACAAGCTGGCCAAGCTGGGAGGCAAGCTCGACCGACGCAACCAGAAAGTCACGGCCTCTTCCCGTTGCGAGCCCGCGGCCGGACTGCGCCAGCTCAAGCCCTGGCTGGCGCGTCACAAGCTGACAGAATTGGTCGAGTTGCGCTTGCAGGGACGTACGCTGGTCGTCGAGCGCCAGCAGGCGGCGATCGAGCAGGCGCTGGAGTTGGCGGGCTGTTACGTGGTCGTGACCGATGTCGCCTCCGAGCGCATGAGCGGCCAAAGAGTGCACGACCATTACGTGAGCCTGCAGCGGGTGGAGCGCGACTTTCGGCAGCTGAAGACGGGCTTGCTCGAGGTGCGGCCGATCTTCGTGCGCAAAGAAAGCCGCACCCGAGGACATGTGTTGTGCAGCATGCTGGCGTTGAAGCTGAGCCGCGAATTGGAACGGCGGATACAAGCGGCGTTTGGCACGACCGACGACGACCCGCACGCGATCACCTTGCCGGACGCGCTGGCGGCGTTGGGGCGACTGTGTCTATTGGAATATCGAGTGGATGAGCAGACCAGCGTCACACGGCTGCCGATTCCCGACGCCCGCCAAACAGAAATCCTCAATGCGTTGGGGGTTTCGCTGCCGCACAAGTAACCTGTAGACAGACGCCGATCGCCCGATCCATCCCATAACCGACGCGAATTCAGGAAGTTGGCGGCGAAACTCTGCTCGCTGGCGGGGGGAAGATCCGACAGGCGGGGCGTGCGCGTTTGTCTGCAAGATCAGCCCGTTTCGAGTGATCGCGAATTCGAGCAGGCTGGGTCCCGATCCGGTGGAGTGCGGTTGGGCGCTGGCAGGCGCGCGGGAACCAACTTCATGCGACAGTCGCGCGTTCGGTCACCGTACCCCGCGACGCCGTCGCGGGGCTCAAGGGCAGAGCTATCGAATTAGCCACTCGCAGGTATTGGTTGCGCTACAGACGAACACTTTCAGCGGCTCGGGGGCGTGTTGCCTCGCCCAGTCGGGGCCGTTGACGAAGATTGCGGTGGTCCAAGCCTCGCTGTCGAGGGTTTCGTCCGCTAAGACCGAGACCGCGAGCAGACCCTGGGCCGGTTGGCCGCTGCGCGGGTCGATCAAGTGCGAGTAGGTCTTTCCCTGGTGAGTGAAGAACTTTTCGTTTGAGCCTGATGTCGACAGCGAGTTGTCGCGTAGGTGAACTGTCGCCGCCACCGACGAATTGTCGCGCGGATCTTGGATTTCGACCCGCCACCCTTCCGGGGAGCCAGGGGGGGCGCCGATGGCGTAGATGCTCGATGTCCCGGCGCTGATCAGGGCGGCGGTGATGCTGTATTCGCGGAGCACGGCAGCCATGCGATCGACGGCGTAGCCCTTGCCGATACCGCCGGGGTCGAGCTCGAGACCTGGCTTGAGGAAGGCGACTGCCGCGCCCTCGACGGCGAGGTCTTGGTATCCCACTTCGCCTAGTGCGGATTGCACGGCTCGTTCGCCGGGCCATTCGCCTTTGCCGCGATAAAACCCCCAGACACGGACGAGTGGCCCGACGGTAATGTCGAACGCGCCTTCAGACTTGTGGCTGTAGTCGAGGCAGCGCTCCAATAGCGAGGCCAACTCGGCCGAGACGAAGACCGGGCCGTCGGATGCGGAGCGGTTGATGAGGCTCAGTTCGCTGTCAGGTTGATAGTTGCTCAGCAGGGCGTCGATTCGTTCGGCTTCGTCGAATGCGGCGGTCGCGGCGGCTGACAGGCTAGTGAGCTTCTCTCCGTAGAGGGCGATGCGGAATTCGCTGCCCATGATTCGGGAGCTTTGCTCGAGTCGCTCAAGGGTTGCGGCTGGGGACCCGATGGAACCCAGTGACAGCACGGCCAATAGCGCAAGGCCCTTTTTCGAGCGCTTTTCCACACGCTTGAGCAGCGTGTCGATTCGAGCGGCGTTCATCGCGCCGAGGTCGAGATGGAAGCTGATGTCGGGCGCCCGCCTCAGCGCGAGTCGCGCCGTAAGGGCGGTGCGAATTCGCCCTGATCCATCGCGGAAAGGCCGCAGAAAAGAGCGCTCGTCGGGTGCGTCGCCTGTTTGCGGGAGCAGATAGACTTTGAGTCGGCCGTTGTCTTTGGAAAGCTCCACGCGACTCACCGAGACGGGCGGAGTATCGTCGCCGACCGCGAGCTCGGTCTCAATCGCCTCGGAAACTTCACGACGAAAGCGCCCTTCAGCCCGCTCCTTGCGGAAACTTTTCATCGATATTCTACAGTAGCTCGACTCGCGAGTCCGCCAAGGCCCCGCCCAAGATCTCGGCCGCCTCGTCCTCGGCGCGGGCCAGGATCGACTCGAGGTGGGTGCGATCCGAGGCGACTGCTGCGACGGCCACGACTCCGTGCTGCCAGGAGTCCTGGCGGTCTATCTCGGCAACTGAAACGTTGAAGCGCTTTCGTAGCCGGTCCTTGAGCGCGCGCACGGTGTGACGCTTTTCCTTGAGGGAATGGGCGTCGTGCAAAACGAGCTCAAGGGTCAGGACTCCGAGGACTCCCATAGGCGAGCAATTGAAGGGCGCGACATGTCGCGCCCCTGGAGTTTCTACATATTTTACCCGTCAGCGGCGGCGCCGAAGGCCTGCCAGGAGGGTTTGAGCCCCAGCGGAGCCAGCAAATCGGGGTTTTCGACCATTTCTTTCCGCAACAGCGCCACCAGATCCAGACAAGAAGGCCTCTTTGCCTTTTCCCTCCATTTCGGCAGCGGCGCATAGGCCTCTCCGCGCCCCGGACCATACGCCAGCAACGACGCCAGCAGCAAAGCGCTGTACGCCGCCACCGCCAATACCGGTTGCTTCGGGACCGCCGTCTCGCTCCATAACTGCGCCTGTCCCACGCCCAACGTGTCCTTCTCTTCGCGGTGGTTCACCTCGATCTGCCAACGGTCGAAATAGATCTGCAACAGCTCGCGCGCCTGGCTGGCGAGGTCCGTCGTGAGTAGATACGCCGGCTGGCGGTAGTACATCTTGCTCGAAAGGCGCTTGCTATAGGGGGTCGGCGCGACCACCAACAAACGCAACGGCGTGCGCCGCGCCCCGCCCTGCCAGTACACCTCGTTGACCTCTTTATAACGGATCTTGCGGCGCTTGCCGCCGTAGAATAGCTTGGTCGTTTTCCAGACGATCGTCTCGTCGCGGCGCACCTGTTCGGGGCGGAACTTTTCGACCCCATAGAAGCGTCGCGAGCCGGTCGGCGCGGCTTTGCACAGCACAGCGTCCAGGCGCGTGCGAGCGATGAGCTCGGTGCGATCGCGCGGCGCCAGGAAAACGGTGCGGTTGCTGAAACTGCCGTCAAGCGACAACACCATCTTCTTGGCGATCCCGCCGGCGGCATCCAGCGCAGCCCGCAGCGGCGCCATCATGTCGACTAAACGTTGCGAGATGCGACAGCGCTTGCGCGCTTGTTCGTACTGCTCTCGCTCGGCGTCGCCGGCGCGTTTGCCGGGACGCTTGGGAACCGGCGCACATTCAAAACGCACCGGCAAGGCCCGCGCGCCGGTCTTGCCGCCGCGATCGAAGGGAACCAACAACGACGCTTGCAAGTAGCGCAACCCCAGCATCAAGTTCGCGTGAAACGGCGGCGAGCGCGGATCGTGTTGATAAAACGCCTGCTTGATCCTACGCCCCGTCTTGCGCAAGCGCGTGTCGTCGATCGCCACGCCCACCAACCGTGAGCGGCAAAACCCCAAGGCGCGCTTCCACACCGGCGCGAACAACTCTTGCGGACGCCACTTGCAGCGCTCGTGCAAAAAATAGTCCGCGCTCCAGCTGTTTTGCTCGCCGCCGTTGGTCCAAATAATGCGCGAAAGCGTGCGGCGGCCCAGGCAAACCAGGCCTCCCAGGCCTTGGCGCACCGCGCGTCGATGCGTGCGTTGCTGGGGAAAGGCGCGCCTCCAATCAGCGCTGATCGACAGGAACTGAGGAAGCAGCATGGGAACCTCCAGGGGACAGCTAATCCGGGCCGCGTAGCTAATCCGGGCTACGCAGCGCGAAAGTGTTCTTCGCGGTGCGCACAAAACGGTCGCCGCGAGCGATCTTCTTCGACAGCGCCGAGACGAGGCTTTCGCGGTCAACCGCACGGGAAAACCTGGCCTGAATGCCCTCGATCAACTCCGCGATATGCGGCGGACGCTCGGCGCCGGCGAGTATGTCATGGGCCATATCGACCTGAGACATACCTTGAGGCGAAGGGCGCTTGGGCCGGGGAGGGGGTTTCGATCGCAGCCGACGAACGGCGCGCAGCTGAGCATCGAGGGCTGATTCTAGGGTTTCCAGAAGAGTATCGCGGAGATCGTCGGGCATAGGCAGCGGCGCCGAGCGGGGCCAAGAACAGAATAGCTCAATCCTGTCGGTATGTCAATACCTATCTACCGACCTACCTCAACCATGGCCCTCCCCGTCCACAAATGTAGAAACTCCAGGGGCGCGACATGTCGCGCCCCTACGATGGATCGATCTTGAGCTCTTGGGCGACCTTCTCGGTCCTGAAGAGCTCGATTACATCGCCCTGCTTAACGTCGTTGTAGTTATGCAGCCGAATGCCGCATTCCTGCCCGGCGCGAACCTCCGAGACGTCGTCTTTGAAGCGCCGCAGCGAGCCAACTCGCCCGGTGTGGACGACGACGTTATCGCGGAGCAGGCGGGCCTTGCTCGAGCCCGAGGCCCGGCCCTCCTGGAGCATGCAGCCGGCGACCGTCCCCAGTTTCGACACGTTGAACGCCTCGAGCACGTCGGCCCGGCCTTCGAAGATCTCTTTGATGACCGGCTCGAGCAAGCCCGCCAAGGCCTTCTTGATCTCGTCGTCAAGCTCGTAGATGACCGTATGCAGGCGGATGTCGATCTTTTCTCGTTCGGCCAAAGCGGCCGCGTTGCGCTCGGGACGGACGTTGAAGCCGACCACGATCGCGTTTGAGGCGATCGCCAGCAGGATGTCGGATTCTGAAATGGCGCCCACGGCGGTGCTGATCAGCTGCACCTGCACTTTGTCGTTTTTGAGCTTCCGCAGCGTGGTCTCGAGTACGTCGAGCGAGCCCTGAACGTCGCACTTGAGAACCAGCGGCAGGTCCCGAATCTCGCCGGCCTTGAGCCGTTCCTGGAGCTGCTCGAGCGAGAAGCGCCCGGTCTTGTGCATCGCCTGTTCGCGGGCCTTTAGCTCGCGAAACTCGACGACTTTCTTCGCGCGATCGATGTCTTCGGTGACGTGGAAGGCGTCGCCGGGATCCGGCAGTCCCTCGAGGCCAAGTACCACAACAGCGGTTGACGGGCCAGCTTCGCTCACCTTATCGCCCTTGTCGTTGATCAACGCACGGACCTTGCCGAATACGGCGCCGACAACGAAATAGTCGCCGACCTTGAGGGTGCCGTTCTGCATGATGATCGTCGCAACCGGCCCCTGGCCGCGGTCGAGCTTCGCTTCGAGAACCGTGCCGACCGCCTGGCGCTTGGTGTTCGCCTTGAACTCGCCAAGATCGGCGACCAGCAGAATCATCTCGAGCAGTTGCTCGATGTTGGTTCCTTCAAGCGCCGAGACGTTGACGAACACCGTGTCGCCGCCCCAGTCCTCGGGCATCAGACCGCGGTCGGAAAGCTGTTGCTTCACACGGTCGGGCTGCGCGTTGTCCCTGTCAATCTTGTTGACGGCGACAATGATCGGCGCTCCCGCCGCTCTGGCGTGATCGATCGCTTCAAGGGTCTGCGGCATCACACCGTCGTCAGCCGCGACGACCAAAACGACGATGTCGGTCACCTTCGCGCCTTGCGCCCGCATGCGGGTGAAGGCCTCGTGGCCGGGCGTATCAATGAAGACGATGCGGCGATCGTTGTGAGTCACCTCGGAAGCGCCGATTGCCTGAGTAATCCCGCCAGCTTCGCGCGAGGCGACGCTTGTCTCGCGGATCGCGTCAAGCAAAGACGTCTTGCCGTGATCGACGTGGCCCATGACGGTCACCACCGGAGCGCGTGGCGTAAGCTCTTCGGCATCTTCTTGAAGTTCAACTTCGAGCAGCGATTCTTCCTCGAAGCTAATCTCCTCGACTTCGGCGCCGTAGAGCTTGCAGAGGCCCTTAATAGTCTCCATGTCGAGCGTCTGGTTGATGGTTGCGAACAGACCTTTGTCGACCAGACCCTTGATGATCAGACTCGGCTTGATTCCGAGCTTGTCTCCGAGCTCTTTGACGGTCGCGCCGTCGCCGATGGAGATGTTGATGTTCTCGGCCTTTGGAACCGCCTGGGCTGCTTTTGCAGCGGCCTGCCGTTGTAGAAAACGAGTCTCTCTCTCGGCTTCCTGGTCGCGTTTTGGGCGCGCCGGCGGCCGGCCGCGGCGGGTGTCGGGGCGTCCGGGGGCTCCCGGCGGCCGCCCCGGCGCTCCGCCCGGGCCGCCGCGGCCCGGGTAAGGTCGGGGGCCGCCCGGGTAGGGGCTCGGCATCCCCGGCACCGGCCCTGGGGGCCTGCGTTCGTAGATCGGTTTGCCCGGCGTCGGCGCTTGCGCCGTTCTCGCACCCGGTGCGCTACCGCGGGGCCGCGTACCTGGACGGGGCGCTCCCGGCGCCGGCTGACCTGGCCCGGCGGCTCGCCGAGAAGGCGCGAGCGGCGCTCTGGGACCCAGCCCGCCTGTATCCCCTTGCGTCCTCGGGATCGGCCGTACGGGCCGCCCGGGCCCTCCTGGCGACTGTGTCGATCTCGCCGCGCCATTCCCAACGCCCCGCCTGACTGGAGCCGCGCCGCGATCGGCGCCGACCTTCGGGATCCGCGGAACAGGCGGCGGTAGCGGGGCTCCTGGCGCGGCCGGCCGAATGGCCGGAGCCTCGCGGGCCGCTGGTCGCGCGGGCGCCGGAGGAGCCGCGGGAACCGTGGGAGGACCCGGCCGCGGAGCCTCGACCCTTGGACCGGCCGGCGGCGGGCTCACCCGAGCAACCGGCTTTTCAACGATAGGCGCGGCTACCGGAGCCGTCGTCTTTAACGGCGGTTTGAGAATGACCGGCGGTTTTAGCGGTCCGCGCGGAGGGCCCCCGGAGGGGCGTATCGATGGAAGCGTAGAAGTGGAAGTCATCCCGGTTGGAGGCGGCGCTGCTGGTTTGGGCTTTGGTCGCTCCCGCACGGGAAGCTCGAGCTCGGGCAGTTTCGCCTGAGACCCAAGCACACCCTGACGGACGTGGCTGCGTACCTTATCGGCTGTCGTGTCGTCGATGGAGCTCGAGTGCGTCTTCTTTTCCGCGACGCCCACCTGTTGGAGGGCGTCCAGAATGGCGCTGGCTTTGACTTCGAGCTCTCGAGCCAATTCGTTTATTCGAATCTTGTTCGTACGTGCCAAGCCGCCTCTTCTCTCCTTCAATCAACGCTTACATCATCAGTTTCCCCAAGGGAAGAAGAATCGGAATCTGTCGGGTCCGGAGTTGTCGTACCCGAGGACTCGCTAGCGACCGGCCCTTCTAGATCCGACACGGCTTGATCCGCCGCGGCTTGATCCGAATCGGCTTGATCCGAATCGGCCAGATCCGAATCGGCCAGATCCGCGTCTGCCGGATCGGCGCCGACCGTCTCACCGAACTTCTGGTCAAAGACGGCCTGCTGTTCGCCAGGCTCTATAGGCTGTTGATAGGACTTACCCATCCTATCAAAGTCGTCCAATGGGATTTCTTCGTCGTCATCTTCTTCGTCTTCAGCTCCTTCCACCGGCTGTCCAGGAAGCACCTCCGGCGCGGCGCTGACCGCCTCGTCCTGCTCGCCAAGTTCGCCTGCGCCGTCGTCATCGGTGTCTTGAGAGTCGTCGTCCTGCGACCCTTCGGCATCGAACTGAGCATAGTAGCCACCCACCGCCTGAGTGATCTGATCCAGCGCTTCAGGCTCGAGCCCCTCGACCTGTGCGAGCTGCTCCGGAGTCATGTCAGCGACCGCTTCAACGGTTGCCGAGCCGGCCTGAACCAACTTGTCGACGGTCTCGCCAGCCAGGCCGAAATCGATCAGAACGCTTACCGGCGTGCTTGAACCCGACATCGCGGCCATGGCCGCCTCGACTTCTTGACGCTTTTCGTCCTCGCTCTTGATATCGATGCGCCAGCCGAGGAGCTTCGCGGCAAGGCGAACGTTTTGGCCCTTCTTGCCGATCGCCAGCGAAAGCTGCATCTCGTCAACCACAACCTCGAGGTGCCGCGAGGTCGCGTCGAGAATGCTGACTCGGGAAATTCGCGCCGGGCTCAGACCCCGGTTGGCCAGCTCAATCGGGTCTTCCGAGAATTCGATGATGTCAATCTTTTCGCCACGCAGCTCGCGGATGATCGATTGCACCCGCATACCCTTCATTCCGACGCAGGCGCCAACCGGATCGACGTCGCGGTCGTTCGAAGTGACAGCGACCTTCGTGCGCTCGCCCGCTTCCCGCGCGCAAGCCATGATTCGGACCGTGCCATCGTAAATCTCCGGCACCTCTTGCTCGAACAACCGCTTGACGAGCTCTTCGGACGCCCGGGAGACGATCACCGCCGGCCCGCGGCCAGCCTTCTCGATGTTCTTGATGATGATTCGAACGCGGTCTCCAGGCGAAAAGCTCTCGAGCCTCGACTGCTCTCGTCGCGGGAGCCTGGCTTCGGTCCGGCCGAGGTCCACGATCAGGTCGGGACCTTCCAGTCGCTTGATCGTGCAGGTCTCGAGCGAACCGATGCGATCTTGAAACTCGATGCAGATCGTGTCACGCTCGGCTTCGCGAACCTTTTGAAAGATGACTTGCTTGGCCATCTGCGCGGAGATTCGGCCCAACGCTTCAGTCGATTTCCTGAACCGAATCTGTTTCCCGATTTCGGCGGTCGGGTCTGTCTTGCGCGCCTCCGACAGACTAATCTCCAGGCCCGGGTTGGCGACGAGATCGGCGACCGTCTTGACCGCGTAGACTTCGATCGCACCGTCCGCGGGGTTGATCTCGGTGACAAAGTCCTCGGCGGTCTTGTAGTACTTACGAGCCGCCACCAACATGGCGTCTTTGACCGCGTCGAGAACGATCGCCGGATCGATGCCCTTGAGTCGGCTGAGTTGTTCGATTTCCGAAGAAATGCCTGCCATGAAATCCTCTCGTATTAAGGAACTAGAACTCGACAACCAGACGCGCCGAGCGCACGTCGTCGAACGGGAAACGCACCGTCTCATCAGCGCCGGTCTCGACGACGATCGTTGCGCCGTCCTCGACGCCGCGCAGAGATCCCGTCAGCTGACGCTTGCCGGCGTATTCTTTCTCAAGCCGGAGGCGCGCCTTTTTCCCTGAAAACCGTTCGAAGTCTTCGACCTTCAACAGCTTGCGGTCAAGCCCAGGGGAAGACACCTCGAGCTGGTAGCGATCAGCCGAAACGACCTCTTCGATGTCGAGAATTGTCGACATCTGGCGCGACACGCGCCGACAATGATCATGCGTGACGCCCTCGGGAGTATCGATAAAAACCCGCAGAATGCCGGAATTATTGTTGCCCTTCCATTCGACGTCGACGAACTCCACGCCCTCGGAGCGGCATACGCGCTCGGCAATCCGCCGGGCGCTGTCGGCAATGTTCGTGTTGGCCACGTTTTGAGTGTCAGAGTCCAGGCAACAAAAAAGTGGGCCGAGGCCCACTCCCAGACTTCGCCGATGGCTAGGTCTAAATAGTATTGTAGGGATTCTCGACGGCGCTTGGCAAACCGATGACGACCCCAAGGTAAACCTTGGGGCTCAGTGCCGCGGACGCTACTGGCTTTGAACAGCCCAGCACCTAGGTAACACTTTTCCCCAACCACATAGGTAACAGTTTAAGGGTTGAACCAAGAGAAGGTTCTTTGCACGAAATCCTTCCCGGAAACGCTCGGGGGGCGCCGGGGGAGCGAGCCCGTAGGGCGAGCGGAGGAGGCGCCCCCCGAGCGTTTCCGCCGCAGTCGGTGCTCCCCCCTGCCCGGCCGCGGGCCCTCGAATAGGCTACGCTCGAGCCAGTCCAGCTCCAGCGGCCCAAACCAGACCGCCCAGCCGTGCTCATGCTCTTCCAGGCCCACCGTCTCGCCCGCCAAGGTCTCGCTGAGAAACAACTGACGCCCCAGCAACCCAATGTCGCCCTTGCTCTGCACTCGCCGCGGCAGCATCCGATCCGGATACTCCAGCTCCGGCAAGCGCTCCGGATACGGCCTCCACGACGGCTGATACACGCTCGCCGGCGTTGCCATCGCTAGCGACTCGTGCGGACGCTCCTGGTTGTAGATCTGCCGAAAACGATCGAACGCCCGCTGTTGCGCTCCGGCGGCGTCGCCGTCTCGGCCTTGAGCGTCCGATGCATGCGCTCATAACGCCCGTTTTGCTCAGGGTGTCCGGGGTCGATTCGCTGCAGTTGAATCCCGAGCCGGATCCACCACACGCTGAGCCGCGAAAGCCCCGCCAAGCCCGTCGAGGCGAACGGCGGACCGTTATCGGAAAGGATCCTCGTGGGCAGGCCGTACTCCCGGAAAGTCGCTTCCATCAGCGGCCGCACGTGCGCCGTGTTGCTGCGCGCGACCCTTTGACAACGCAACAGATAGCGGCTCGCCGTATCGGAAATCGTCAGCGGATCGCAGCGTTTGCCGTCGCCGGTGTCGAACCAACCCTTGAAATCGATCGCCCAAACTTGGTTGGGCGCCTTGGCGCTGGTGAGCTTACTGGAAGGCGTGGCGTGGCGCCGGCGCTTACCGGGGTGGGTGAGTCCGTGGCGTTTCAGCAGCGCCCCGATAGTGGAGTGCGCCGGCCAATTGATGTCAGGGTTGGTGCGCTCGAGTCGCGCTTTGAGCTTGTCTTCGCCCCAAGTGGGGTAGCGCGCCCGCAAGGCCAGGATCTCTCGCTCGATCTCGGCGGGAAAGGCTTGCGCTTGCCGTTTGGGCGCTTTGGATTGATCGGCCAATCCGGCGACGCCTTGTTGGGCGTAGCGATCGAGCCATTTGTAGCCGGTCTTGCGGCTGACGCCGAAGCGCCGACAGACGGCGGCCATGGCATCCTCCCGGGTTAGAACCTCTTGAACGAATCGCAATCTTTCGTCTTGCACACGGGTCTCCTTCCATCCCAAAACAAAAGTCCTCCTTTTGTTCTAGGATGCCAATGTGTTACCCATGTGATCGGGGAATTGTGTTACCTATCTGCCCGGGCTATACCGCTTGAGCCCCGAGGTTTACCTCGGGGTTGGCACGGTACAGCCGTGCGCCAGGTCGGCTACGTTCGCTCGCTCTGCATCCTGCCCAGGCGCTCAGCGATCGACACGAACTCGCGCTCGCCGGGGCCCAGGTACACCTGACGCGGCCGCGCGATGCGAGCTTCGGGGTCCTCCATCAGCTCTTCCCAGTGAGTCAACCAACCGACGGTGCGGCCGATCGCGAACAGCACGGTGAACATTTCCGGCTTGAAGCCCATCGCTTCGTAGATGATCCCGGAGTAGAAATCGACGTTCGGGTAGAGTCGGCGCTTGACGAAGTAATCGTCCTCGAGCGCAATCTTCTCGAGCTCTTTCGCCAATTCGATCTTAGGGTTCTTGCCCGTGACTTCAAAGACCTGGTCGGCGATCGCCTTGATGATCTTGGCGCGCGGGTCGTAGTTTTTGTAGACGCGGTGCCCGAAGCCCATCAAGCGACGCTCGCCTTCTTTGACCTCTTTAATGAACGTCGGGATGTTCTCCATTTTCCCGATCTCATCAAGCATCTTCAGAACGGCTTCGTTCGCGCCGCCGTGCAGCGGACCGTAGAGCGCGCCGCAAGCAGCCGATAGCGAGATATAGGGGTCGGCGTTCGAGCTGCCGACGGTCCGCATCGTGCTGGTGGAGCAGTTCTGCTCATGATCGGCGTGCAGGATGAAAAGCACGTCGAGCGCCTTGGCGAGCACCGGATCCGGGTCGTACTTCGGCTCGGTCCGACGCCACAGCATGTTCATGAAGTTCTCGGTGTAGGTGAGCTCGTTGTCGGCGATGGTGTATGGCAGACCTTGGCTGTGGCGGTAGGCGTATGCGGCCAGTGTCGGCATCTTGCCGAGCAGGCGTAACTGCTGCTTTCGACGGTTGGTCTTACTCGCAATATTCTTCGCTTCGGGGTAGAACGTCGACAGCGCCGCAACCGCGCTAACCAGCATCCCCATCGGATGGGCGTCATAGCGGAACCCGTCCATGAACTTCTTGAGGTTCTCGTGCACCATCGTGTGCATGTTGATTTCCGAGTTCCAGCCGGACAGCTCGGATTGAGTCGGCAGTTCGCCGTAAATCAGCAGATAGGCGACTTCGGTGTAGGTGCAGTTCTCGGCCAGATTCTCGATGGGGTAGCCGCGGTAGCGCAGAATGCCCTTGTCCCCGTCGATGAAGCAGACCTTGCTAGAGCACGAAGCGGTGTTGGTGTATCCCGGATCGTAAGTCATCATCCCGAACTCGTCCGAGACTTCTCGGACTTGGCGCAGGTCGATCGCTCGGATCGTGCTGTTTTGGATGGGTATTTCGTAGGACTTGTCGGTTCTAGAATCCGTCAGCGTAATTTTGGGTTCGGCCAAGTGGACCTCCTTACTTCTAGCCATGCCTGGGTTCAAGTCAATTGAAGAGAACAGCAGCATAGCAGACCGATAGATAACAATGACCTATTCGACCGATCGGAGGCATCGAAATGGGCGCCCGGAGCCGCGACCGGAAGGGAGCGGTTGCTAGAGCGTGCGGCGCATTTGGCTTACTCTAGCAACCGCCCGCTGAGGGGCTGTGAAATAAACCCGTCGTGGCCGCCGAAGCTCCCCTGGGGCGGTTCGGAATGGCGCGAGTGGATCAAAATGGGATAAAACATGAGGGCAAACGAATGTTCGGATAACTTGGCGGCGGCGTCCAACGCCCTTATTATATGGGCGAACAACAGGTCTTAGTCGAGCTCGAGCAACGCCCCGCCAAGCCGCGCCAAGCCGTGCCCGTTGACCAACTGCAGCTGCGACAGCCCAATCGCGACCAATTCACCTATGCCGCGATCGACGTCGAACGGCTCGTGCCGGCCGACCATCTGGTGCGCGCCATCTGGGAGCTGAGCGGCATGCTCGACCTGTCCGGCTTCGCTGCTCATCTGGAAACCCGCAAGGAGTCCGCCGGGCGGCCGGCATGGGATCCGCGGTTGCTGGTCGCGATCTGGATCTGGGCGTATTCGGAAAGGATGAGCTCGGCGCGTGAGATCGCGCGTCAAAGCCGCTATCGGCCGGAGTTGGAGTGGTTGTGCGGCATGGCGGTCGTCAATCATCACACTCTTTCGGATTTTCGGGTATTCCACTCAAAAGCTCTCGAGAACTTGTTGACACAGGTATTGGCGCAGCTGAGTCAAGAGGGGCTGGTGGATCTCGAGCAGGTGGCCGTCGACGGCACGCGGATCCGGGCGCAAGCCTCGGGCGGGTCGCAACGCAGGCGTCCGACGCTCGAGCGGCATCTCGAACAAGCGCGCGAAGCGGTGCGTCAACTCTCGGAAGAAGCCGACGACGAGGGTTCGAATCGGCGGCGTCAGGCGGCGCGTAAGCGGACCTTGCGGGAGCGAGTCGAGCGGATGGAGCAGGCGCTGGAGGAACTGCCCAAGGTCGAAGCGGGCAAGCGCGACGAAGAGCAACGACGCCAGGCGCGGGTGAGCGAGAGCGAGCCGGAAGCGCGCCCGCAACACGAATCCAACGGCGGTTGGGGACTCGGCTACAACGCGCAGCTGGCGACCGACGCCAAAGAGAAGATCGTGGTCGGCGTGGAGTTGACCAACAACGCCTCCGATGCGGGCCAGCTGACCCCGACGCTGGACGATGTGGAAGGGCGCTTCGAGCGAACCCCGAAGCAAGTGTTAGCGGACGGGGGCTACGCCAACCAGGCCAACATCGAGGCGCTGGCAGCCGCTGAAATCGAATACGCGACGCCGGCGCCGGCGCCGGACAAGGGCTCGAAGGCGGCGTTGAAGGCGGCGGGAATTGGGCCGCGCTACGCGCCGAAGTTTTTCATCTACGACGAGGCGACAGACACGTTTCTGTGTCCGGCCCAGCGGACCTTGACGTATCAGCGATCGTCGCTGAAGCGGAAGCGCAAATATCGGCAGTATCAGGCAAAAGAAGCTGATTGTCGCGAATGCGCACAGCGGCACAAGTGCTGCCCCAAGAGCGGTCATCGAACGTTGAGCCGCAGCGAAGAGAACGCGGTGATGGCGAAACATCGGCGCTGGATGGAGAGCGAGCGTGGGCGGGCGGCGTATCGCAAGCGGTCCGAGACGGCGGAGTTTCCGAACGCCTGGTTGAAAGAGCGATTGGGGGTGCGCAAGTTTCGAGTACGAGGGCTGCGGAAGGCGCGATCGGAGCTTTTGTGGGGGGTTTTGGCGTACAACATTGCGGCTTGGATCCGGCTGGTCTGGCGTCGTGGGCCGGAGTGCGGGCTGGCGGCGCAAGCGGCGGCGTAGCGGCGGTTCGGGGGGCGAAAAGGGCCGGGAAACGGCCCGAAACGACCGTTTCCGGGCCGCTCAGGCGGTCAATCAGGAGTCGAGGCGCAGAAGTTGCGGTTTCGGCAGGGGCGGCGTTCGGCAGCGCTGAGCTTGGCGTGCGCTTGGCGCTCCCGCGCGCCGACGCGACAATAGGTTTTCTTCACGGCCCCTTCCGGTCGCGGCTCCGGGTTCCGCCAATCACCCAAGTGCCGGGCAAGTACGGCTGGCGGCTTTGGCTGGCCGGCAAGGATTCGAACCTTGGTTCCATGGACCAAAACCATGTGTCCTGCCGTTGGACGACCGGCCAGTTCTTTTTCAGATTAACACGTGAAGGGGCGTGTTCAGGTTGGTTATCATAAGCCCGTGCAAGCCGTCCTATCCGCCGCCGCCTGTCTGGTCGCCTACATCGTTGTTTATCGTTTCTACGCCCGCTATCTGGGCCGCCGAATCTTCGAGCTCGACCCGAACCGAACAACGCCCGCTCACGAGATCAACGACGGCGTGGACTACGTACCCAGCCGTCCGGTGATCCTATTCGGTCACCACTACGCGTCAATCGCCGGGTTGGCCCCGATGCTCGGACCCGCGATCGCTGTGATCTGGGGCTGGCTGCCGGGGATGCTCTGGGTCGTCCTCGGAACGCTGTTCATCGGCGCCGTCCACGACTTCGGCGCGCTGGTGGTTTCGATGCGCAACAAGGGACTCAGCATCGGCAAGGTCGCCGAGAACCTGATCGGTCACCGAGCCAAGGCGCTGTTCCTGCTGCTGATCTTGTTCCTGATCTGCCTGGTGATGGGCGTGTTCGTGCGAACGGTCGCTGGGCTGTTCACCATACAGTCGTATCCCGAGTCGGTCTTCCCGACCTTCTTCCTGATCGGGGTCGCGATGGTGATCGGCTGGCTGGTCTACAAACGAAACGCAGGCATCGGCAAGCTAACCGGCGTAGGGTTCGTGTTGATGCTGCTGTCGATCTGGGGCGGTCTGGTGTTCGCGAGGCCCGACCTGGTGACCGAGTCCTGGATCGTCTTGCTGCTCATCTACGCGCTGGCGGCTTCGATCCTACCGGTCTGGCTGCTGCTCCAACCGCGTGACTATCTGAACTCGCTGCTGCTTTACCTGGGGCTGGGCGCGGCTTACCTGGGCTTCTTCATCTTGCGGCCCGAATTCGCCGCGCCGGCCGTCAACTCCACGGCCGCCGGGGCGCCGCCGATCTTCCCTTTCGTCTTTATCGTGATCGCCTGTGGCGCCGTCTCCGGCTTCCACGGACTGGTCTCTTCCGGCACCACGTCGAAACAGATCGCCAACGAGACCCACGCCGTCCCGATTGGATACGGCGCCATGGTGGGCGAATCGATGCTCGGCTTGATGGCGGTGCTGGCTTGCACGGCTGGATTCCCGTCATACGCAGCGTGGAGCCAGCACTACTCGAGCTGGGAATCGGCCGGCGCGCTGTCGGAAAAGATGAAGGCGTTCATCGATGGAGCGGCCAGCTTCGTGACAACGTTGGGCATCCCGATGGAGGTCGGCCAAGCCTTTATCGCGCTCGTGGCGGTCTCGTTCGCACTGACATCGCTTGATTCAGGAACGCGGCTCCTGCGTTACAACATCGAGGAAATCGCCGGCTCCGTCGGGGTGACCTTCATCGGCCGCTACAACGCTTCGTTCATTGCCGTTGCCTTGATCGCAGTCTTCGCCTTCTACGAAATCGACGGCCAACCCGCCGGCTTAGCGCTGTGGAGTTTGTTCGGTAGCACCAACCAGGCGCTGGGAGCGTTGACGCTGCTCACGATTACGATTTACCTACGCAAGCGTCGAGCCAACCACTGGCCGTACTTCGTGCCGATGGTCTTCATGGTCGTGGTGACGCTAACCGCGATGGTCATTGACCTAGGCAAGTACTGGGAGGCGCAGAACATGCTGCTGCTGTTCGTCGCCGGGTCGATCTTCACACTGAGCGTCTGGCTGGCGATCGAGGGCTACCTGAAGTTGCGAGCCCCGCTTCCCGAGCCCGCCTCAGGCGACTAGGCGGTTAGTCTCGTAGGGGCGTAGCGCGCTACGCCCGCCCGACTACTCTCCGGCCCAACCCTCTGATTGAGCCCCTCAGCTTTGAGCGCGTACCCGCCCGAGCTCACCCTCATTTCCCGGGAGAGGCCTCGCTCGATCTCCTCTGTGATGAGTCCGACTCTATCTATATCTTGTAGTGCCTTTGTTTTCGGGCCTCCGGCACGAAAACAAAGGCCCGGAAGGCGACTGGAACCAATTCGCCCCCTTCCGAATCCGCGGGCTTCGCCCGGGGCTGTTGGTTGCTTCGCCCTACGGGCGCGAACGCCCGCTCAGGTAAATTGCGCATGAAGGGCAAGGACGGAATTTCACGGGCCCTTTACCTGACCGCGGTTGACCAGCGGGTCGTCCTAGTCCGGGTGTTCATCAAGAAAACGCGGAAGATGCCAACCCGAGAGATCAATCTGGCCCTGAAGCGAGCAAAGGAGATTTCGCCATGGGGCTGGCCCAGGCGGCCGCGGGCTAGGGGGATTCGGACAGCCGAAGAGGCGCCGTGCGGCGGGACGGGCTTGGCATGCCAAGCCCCTACGTCGTTAGAAACAAGCGGGTTGGATGTAGCGGCGAGGCGCCTAGCGATCCACCACTCAAAGTCGCCGGTCTGCCACATTCGCGAACGTCTCGAACGCCTCGACGCCGAATAGAACAAACGTCGCTTGATCGATCTCCTCGAGCCCGGCGGCGACTGTCTCCAACGCGATCTCAGCGGCTGCGGCCATCGGGTATCCGTACACCCCCGTGCTGATCGACGGAAACGTAATGGTCCGAGCGCCGCGATCACGGGCCAGCTCCAAACAAGTCCGATAGCAGGAGGCGAGCAACTCAGGTTCGTCGGATCGGCCGTCCTTGTAGATCGGCCCTACGGTGTGGATCACCCATTTCGAGGGCAGGTTGCCTGCTCCGGTGATAACGGCGCTTCCGGTGGGGCAGCCTCCCTTCTCAGCCCGGATCACATCGAGCTCCCTCATGATCGAGGGCCCGCCGGCGCGATGGATGGCGCCGTCAACTCCGCCTCCCCCAACGAGCTGCGAGTTCGCCGCGTTGGCGATGGCGTCGGCCGCGATCTTTGTGATGTCGCCTTCGAGCAAGACTAGCTTGCCGTCCAGATACCCACGTTTCATTGCGCCAAGAGTCTCCCGAGCTGCTGGTTAAACGCGATCGCCGAGATCCCGAGGAAGAATAGGAACGAACCGACCAGCCCGATCTGCATGTGTAGTGGCAGACGCAACTCCTCCGGCAAGAGCTTGCGGTTGATGTAGAGCGTGTGCAACGAAGTCGCCCCTAGGCCAACGTTGCGCAGGGAGCCGGTGACGACCGCCAACACCAACGGATCCGGCGTCAATCGCAAAGCAATCAACCCCCAGGCGCAATAGGCCGCCATGATCGTGAAGTAGACGTAGCGCACCTGACCGCCTTTCATGTGGGCGACTCGCTTGTTACCGGTCCAGATCACGTCGGTCCAGCGCCGCGTGATGCCGTCGATGTCGCTGATCTGCCCAGGCGCGAGGACGATAAACCCGCAGATCAGCGTCAAGAACCAGAAAACGTCGCCCGAGCGGTCGGCAATTCCGCGCGCCGTCAAGGCGGCCGCGGCGTGTCCTTCGACTTCGACGCCTGGGATGAACTCAAGCGACAACAGCGACGGCAACGCCATCCCGAGAATGCATCCGACCATCCAGACGGCGGTCTGGTCGCGCAGGACGTGCTTCGTCCAGCCACGCCAGCGCGCAACGCTTTGGGTCGTCGCCGGGAAGATCTTTCCAACGTGCGCAAGGGTGATCCGGCGACCGCCAACAATCGACGGAATCGCGCCGACCCGTTCCCCCATCCCCCAGCCCTTCTCGCGAGTGTAGTTCGAGAACTGCAGATTGGAGAGTCCGCCCGCGCCGGCGATCGCGGCGAAGGCGGCCAGGGTCCCCCAGTCGACCTCCGTCTCGGGCATCGATCCAAAACGCACGAAGCCCGTGAAGATATCGACCCAGGTCGCCCAACTCACCATGAACAATCCGACCAACGTCAGATAGCCCATCACCAAGATGATCTTGGTGACCATGATCTTCTCGATGGCGTTGTAGATCTTGCCGCCAAACACCAGTGGGATGAACGCGGAGAGGAAGACGCAGTAACTCACGATCCGAAGCAGGCCGCCATCTTCGGGTCCCAGGGACTCGCCCGATGAACGCCGCCACAAGCGGAACAGCAGCATTGGCGGCCAGATACGGCCAGATACCCCCCAGATCCACCATCAAGTAGAAAAAGACCCAGAACTTCGGCCCTGGCGCGGTGCGGAAGAAGCCGACGAAGATCGGCTCGCCGGTGTAGCGCATCACCGACAGGTTGTAGAAAACCTGAAAGACGATGCTCAGCGTGGCGAGCCACATCAGCTGGCCGCCGTAGCGGGCCGTGACGATAGGCCCGAAGAGCCATTCGCCTCCGCCGATATTGCTGCCGGCGAGCAGCAGGCCCGGGCCGATCAACGCCTTCCAGTGTTTGAGACCGAACTTGGGGGCGTCGGGGAGGTCGTCCGACTCCCACTTGGGGAAGAATCGGGCGGCCTTACCCCGTTGCGCTTCTTGCTCGGGGGAGAACATCGAGCAGATGCTACCACGCGGTCTGCGACAATCTCTTGGATTATGGCGATCGTAGCGGGAGTGGATTTTGGGACCTTGAGCGTGAGGGCGTCGATCTTTGACGACAAGCGCGGACGGCTCGGGTCGGCGACGGCGGAGTATCCCTTGCTGCGCAAGCACGAAGATCCCGACCACGCGACGCAGCGGCACGAGGATCACATGTCGGCGCTGGCGACGGCTTTGCCCCAAGCTCTCGAAGAAGCCGGCGTTTCCGGTGACTCGGTTGAAGCCGTTGCCTTCGACACGACGGGTTCGTCGGTGATTCCACTTGGGCAAGGGCTCGAGCCGGTCGGGGACTACTACCTCTGGTGCGACCATCGCGCGCAGTCCGAGGCGTCGGAAATTACCGAAGCGGCGCGTTCCCAGAGCTTGCCGGCTATCGATTGGTGCGGCGGGGTGTACTCGTCCGAGTGGGGGCTGGCCAAGGTGCTGCACTGGCTAAGGCATTCGGGTAGAGCGGGCGAAATGGTGACCGCGGCGGAGCATTGCGACTACCTGGTCGCCAAATTGAGCGGCGTCACCGACCCCGAGCTGATGCCGCGCAGCATCTGCGCGATGGGCCATAAGTGGATGTGGCACGACGGGCTGGGCGGGCTGCCTTCCGACGAGTTCCTGGCGGGAGTCGATCCGGCCTTTGCGGGCGTTCGGGCGAAGCTTGGCGGTTCGTATCAAACCTCCGACAAGATTGGCGGACGACTCGCTCCCGAGTGGGCCGAAAGGCTTGGCCTCAGGGCCGGCATCCCGATCCCCGTCGGCGCGCTAGACGCCCACTGGGACGCAATCGGCGCCGGAATTCGCGAAGGCGATGTGGTGAACGTCGTTGGCACCTCGACTTGCATGATGGCGATCGCCAAACCGGTCGATCTCATCCCGGGCCTGTGCGGCGTCGTAAACGGCTCGATCCACCCCGACTACTTCGGCATCGAGGCCGGGCTCTCGGCCGTCGGCGACATCTTCGACGCGATCGCCCGCCGCGCCGGAACCACCGTCGGCGAGCTCTCCGGAGAAATCGAGGACTATCGCGCCGGCCAAACCGGACTCCTCCGCATGAGCTGGGATAACGGCGACCGCACGGTCCTGGTCAACCCCGAGCTCGGCGGCGTCACCCTCGGCTGGAACCTCACCGACACTGCGGCCGACGAGTTGTTCGCGGCGATCGAAGGGACGGCGTTCCACACCCGCATCATCCTCGAGCGCATGGAGGAATACGGCGTGCCGGTCAACCGCGTGATCAACGGCGGCGGGATCCCGCAGCGCAATGAGACGCTCAATCGCGTCTACGCCAACGTGCTCAATAAACCGGTGCTGATCCCCGAGCGGGAAAGCACGAGCGTCGGCGCGGCCATATTCGCCTTCCTGGCGGCCGGAGCGTTCGATTCGGTTGAGGCCGCGCAAGACGCCCTGTGTCCCGGCTACCGAGTGGTGGAACCGGATGCGGGCGAGCAAGCCAAGTACGAGCGACTCTACGGGGTCTACCGGCAGTTGTATTTCGAGCTGGGCCGGCCGAGTTCTAACCTTGGGAATGTCATGCCGACCTTGCGGGCCCTCAGCCGGGGTTAGACCCAATACTGTCACCGCAGCCGCGACCGTGAGTAACTCTGTCAATCCGGCAGGGGTGTGCGACATAAATGTGAGCGAAAGGCGTAACTGCAATGGTTAAACGCTTGTCCGAGCGTACACCTACGTGGGGCGCGGGCGCAGGCCATCCGAAACAATCATAGCCCCGGGATTCATCCCGGGGAAACCGACCCGCTAGGCGCCCTTCTTCCGAATGGGGTCTGGGTCGCGCACCGGCTGCTTTTTGAACAGCCCAGCACCTAGGTAACACTTTTCCCCAACCACATAGGTAACAGTTTAAGGGTTGAACCAAGAGAAGGTTCTTTGCACGAAATCCTTCCCGGAAACGCTCGGGGGGCGCCGGGGGAGCGAGCCCGTAGGGCGAGCGGAGGAGGCGCCCCCCGAGCGTTTCCGCCGCAGTCGGTGCTCCCCCCTGCCCGGCCGCGGGCCCTCGAATAGGCTACGCTCGAGCCAGTCCAGCTCCAGCGGCCCAAACCAGACCGCCCAGCCGTGCTCATGCTCTTCCAGGCCCACCGTCTCGCCCGCCAAGGTCTCGCTGAGAAACAACTGACGCCCCAGCAACCCAATGTCGCCCTTGCTCTGCACTCGCCGCGGCAGCATCCGATCCGGATACTCCAGCTCCGGCAAGCGCTCCGGATACGGCCTCCACGACGGCTGATACACGCTCGCCGGCGTTGCCATCGCTAGCGACTCGTGCGGACGCTCCTGGTTGTAGATCTGCCGAAAACGATCGAACGCCCGCTGTTGCGCTCGCAAGTTGCGCTCCGGCGGCGTCGCCGTCTCGGCCTTGAGCGTCCGATGCATGCGCTCATGACGCCCGTTTTGCTCAGGGTGTCCGGGGTCGATTCGCTGCAGTTGAATCCCGAGCCGGATCCACCACACGCTGAGCCGCGAAAGCCCCGCCAAGCCCGTCGAGGCGAACGGCGGACCGTTATCGGAAAGGATCCTCGTGGGCAGGCCGTACTCCCGGAAAGTCGCTTCCATCAGCGGCCGCACGTGCGCCGTGTTGCTGCGCGCGACCCTTTGACAACGCAACAGATAGCGGCTCGCCGTATCGGAAATCGTCAGCGGATCGCAGCGTTTGCCGTCGCCGGTGTCGAACCAACCCTTGAAATCGATCGCCCAAACTTGGTTGGGCGCCTTGGCGCTGGTGAGCTTACTGGAAGGCGTGGCGTGGCGCCGGCGCTTACCGGGGTGGGTGAGTCCGTGGCGTTTCAGCAGCGCCCCGATAGTGGAGTGCGCCGGCCAATTGATGTCAGGGTTGGTGCGCTCGAGTCGCGCTTTGAGCTTGTCTTCGCCCCAAGTGGGATAGCGCGCCCGCAAGGCCAGGATCTCTCGCTCGATCTCGGCGGGAAAGGCTTGCGCTTGCCGTTTGGGCGCTTTGGATTGATCGGCCAATCCGGCGACGCCTTGTTGGGCGTAGCGATCGAGCCATTTGTAGCCGGTCTTGCGGCTGACGCCGAAGCGCCGACAGACGGCGGCCATGGCATCCTCCCGGGTTAGAACCTCTTGAACGAATCGCAATCTTTCGTCTTGCACACGGGTCTCCTTCCATCCCAAAACAAAAGTCTTCCTTTTGTTCTAGGATGCCAATGTGTTACCCATGTGATCGGGGAATTGTGTTACCTATCTGCCCGGGCTATACCTTTTCTGACCCCGGGATGAATCCCGGGGCTGTTCAGATTGTTCGGCCAAGCGCCGCCAGCAGTCACAAATTTGTCGCGCACCCATCCGGCAGGAATTCCGAGCACCCTGCGTAAGTAAGCGGGGTGTCTTCCCTTTCGACCAAACCGGAAGACACCCCGCTCACCTTACGCAGGGTGCTCGGAGTGCGCGGTTTTCATCCCTTTGGGTGGGCCGTCAGGCCCATGGGGCGCTCCCTAACGGAGTTGCGGGTTCTGCTATTCCAAGTCCCTCAGGGCCGCGGTCAGGACCTTCTGCGACCAATTCGTCGTGCTGAAGAACTCCCGGAACGGCAAGCTCTCCACGTCACCCCGGTAGTCCTCCATCTCGGCCAGGACCGGGCGGGCCCGATCGCCTAACTGGTGCAGCGCGTTCGCGGCGCGGAGCGAAACATACTGATGCTCGTGGCGAAGGTTCGTGATCAGTGCCTGGAGAGCTTCGTCGCACTCCCCAAGTCGGCAAAGGGCCTTCGCCGCTGCCGTCCGCACCGCGTACGATTCATCATCAAGGAGCCGCCGAAGCGGCCGCCTAGCGGCCCTGCCATCCGCTCCCTGCGCGTCGATCCCGACCGCGGACCAGAACCGTGTCGTCGAGTCCGCGTCGCCAAGCCCTTTCACTTGCCGCTTCAGCACGTCCTTGCCCTGTCCAACCAGATCGGCCGCCGCCATGATTCGCTCGAGCGGGTAGGCATCGCCGCCGCGCACTTCGTCGTAAGGAGGCCGCCCGTCGAAACGCAGCCACATGTCTTCCTCGGGCAAGAAACCCAAGTCGCGCGTCTCGACCGTCCACTCGCGCAGGACCCCGCGGAGCCTCTCGAGCTCTTGGCCGTATTGCGGGTCGCCGGCCAAGTCGTGGATCTCGTCGGGGTCGGCCTCGGAGTCAAACAATTGCTCGCGCGGCTTCGTCTTCGCCATGTAGAGCGCCGCGGGGCCGGTCAGCTTCCCCGCCTTCGCCAGCTCATGCCACATCGACAGGGTCGGATTAGTACTGGGGTAGATCCGCGTCTGCTCGTGAAACCACGGCAAATGCGGGAAATAGTTCCGGATGTAGCGGAAGCGCTTGCCCCTGACCGAGCGAATGAACTCGTAGCGCTCGTCCATGCGGTCGCGGTAGCCAAAGGCGTATTCTCGTGGCTTGCCGGCGTCGTCGCCCAGAAACGCTTCTCCGTGGAAATAGTCGGGGATGTCTACGCCCGCAAGGCTCAGCACCGTCGGCGTGAAGTCGACGAAGCTTACGATCCGGCCGGTTCGCTCGCCCGGCTTGGCGGGCGCCCACTTCGAGTACTTCTCCGGGAAGCGGACCATCAGCGGCACCCGCGTCGATGACTCGAACTGGAAGCTCTTACTCCGCGGCAGTCCCGTACCGTGGTCGCCGTAGAAAAAGACAATCGTGTCGTCGGCCAGTCCGTCGTTTTCGAGCTTTTCGAGAACGTGGCCGACGATGCGGTCCGCGAACGTGATGTTATCGGCGTAGCGGGCGAAGATCTCGCGGATCTCAGGCGTGTCTGGGTAGAACGGCGGGATGATCGCCTTGGCGGGATCGTGGCGTTCGGCATCGGAGAGAGCTTTGCGCCGTTCTGGCCAGCCCGCCCAGGGATGGTAGGTCTGGCTCGAGTGCGTGTCGGTGATGTTGACGACGGTGAAGAAGGGCTTGCCGCCCCGTTGGTCCCAGCCTTTTGTCTTCCAGTCGGCGTCAATCAGGTCCCATGTCGAGTCGGGTTGAATCCAGTTGTAGTCGGTCTTGGAGTGATTCGACGCGTAGTAGCCCGCATCGCGTAAGTACTCTGGGAAGCCCCGGACGAACGTGGGCGGAACGCCTGCCGAGCGCATGTGTTGCGTCCCAATCGCCGGCGGGTACATTCCTGTGATCAGCGTAGACCGGGCGGGGGCGCAGGCGCCGCCGTTTGAATAGGCCCGCGTGTAGACGACGCTTTGCTTGGCGAGGGCGTCGAGATTCGGCGTGATCGCGTAGTCGTAGCCGTACGCTCCGATTTCCGGGCTGATGTCCTCGAAGACGATCCAGAGGATGTAGGGTCGCTGGGCCAGGGCAGGACCGGCAAGCAAGAGTGCCAAGGTCAGGATCAGTCGCATAGGTTTGAACAACAGCATACTGCGCCGGTCACGACGGAAGGTGGGATTGCGCCCCTACGACGTTGCCGCTTGGCTCTGCGCGCCCAGCGCACTCAGGTACAGCAGCGGTTGTTCTCGCCGCGGGGCGGCTGCAACAACCTTTCGCGCGGCGTTGAGCACGTCGCGTCTGCTCACTATCCCCTTGAGCTCGTCCGCTTTCATGACGGGCGCCCGCCGGTAGTGTGAGTTGCGAAAGACCGAGACAATGCTGAGCAGGTCGAGGTCTTCGGTGATTGTCGTCAGCTGAGTATCGGCATGCTCGCCTACTGTCCTCGACTCGAGACCTTTCTTGAGATTGAGCGCTTTCCGCAACACGTCGCGGCGGCTAACCTGTCCGATCAGGACGCCGTCGCGCAGCACAGGGAGCCTGCGATAGTGAGTGTTCTGGAACTTGGCCGCCATGGTCGGCAGATCGGTGGCTTCATCGATCAGGCGCCCGGTGTCGCGATCCATGAAGGCTTCGACTGAGCTGCTCGGGAGCTGGTCGTAAGCGGCGCCAAGCAGCACCGACATGCTGGTCTTTTCGGAGAAGACCCCGAGGAAGCGGTTGTCTTGGTCGACCACAGGGGCGCCGGAAACACGCTTGTCGAGCAGTAGCCAGATGGCGTCGAAGGCGTCCATGTCGGGACTCAGCGTGGCGAGCTCGGTCGCCATGACATCGGCTGCGCGTACGGACCGGAGCTCTGACTCGCCGCCGGTGAGCAACTCCATGCAGCATTTCTCCGAAAACATGCCCTCGTACTTCCATCCGGGCGAGACGACGGGCGCGCCCGTAATGTTCTTTTCGAGCAGGCGAGCGATTCCCGCCGACACAGGAGTGCTGGGCTCGAGAGTGACGATTTTCGTCACCATGATTTCCTTGGCTAGATATAGGCGACCCATGAGTGGCTCCTTCTGGTGTTGTCTGGTTGTGTGTGATTTCCTCCCGGCGCGGCGGCCGATCTAAAATCTCGTTTTCAGGAGATCCGGTTCTAGGACCGGTTGCATTATAGACCCTAACAGGTGAATCGGCGAAACCAAATTGTCCAGTACCCGGCGCTGATACTCTGGGCTCGCTTGACGCCGTTGCGGTTCCGCCTAGGTCGCTCGCCGGCTCCATGGCCCCGCGATCGCCAGGGTGAGGCCGGGGTTCTGGATGTTGACGAAAAAGGTCGAGCCGTCGGGCGAGAACGTCGCACCGCAGAATTCGCTGTCGTTCATGGCATTGCGGGCGAGCTGATAGGCCTTGGCCTCGGGAGTGATGCCGACGACGTAGTCGATTCCGTCGCCGTCTTCGCAGATGATGATGTCGCCCCAGGGCGCGATGGTGAGGTTGTCGGCGTATTCGAGAATCCGCTTGCCGGGCGACTCGAGAAACAACTGCAGCTTGCCCAGGGCGCGTCCTTCGGCGGCGGTCCCTTCGGCGGACGAAGCGGTGTACTTGAAGATCTGGCCGGATTTGGCTTCGCCCCCGTCGGTGCAGGCGAAGTAGATGTCGTCGCCGTCGGTCCAGATGCCTTCGCCGCGGGCGAAGATCGCCGCGCCCTTGCTCGAGCCTTGCTTGCGGAGGTCGTCCTTCGGCGAACGCGGGTCTTCAAGGTCGATCCAACGCACGGCCGCGGACTCACCCTGCTTGAGCGCCGGCTCTCTCCAGTTGCGGGTGTCGAGGCGGGGTTGGTCGGCGATAGCGAGGGCCTGCAGTCGCCCGCCCTTGGCTAGATTCTGCTTTTCGTTTGGGATGAAGCGATAGAGTAGCCCGTCGCCGCGATCTTCGGTTTCGTAGACGACTCCGCCGGCCTCGTGGACGGCGATTGCTTCGTGGTTGAAGCGGCCCATCTCTTCGAGCGGAATCGGAGCGGCCAAGCCAGACCCCTTTGAGGGGACTTCGAAGTTGTAGCCGTGGTCGGCTTCGTAGGGTCCCTCTTTGGGCTGAGTCGTCTCCTCGCAGCTGATCCAGCTGCCCCACGGCGTGGGTCCGCCGGCGCAATTGCGAATCGTGCCGACCAGACTCAGGTGATGGCTTTCAAGCTGTCGTTTCGCGGTGTCGTAGACAAGAGTCGTCGTACCGCCGAGGCATGGGGCCTCGCCGTTGCCACGGTCATAAAACGCCTCCGGGGCCACTCGGCCGAGATTCTTGTTCCTCTTGCCGAAGGGCCCACGCTTGACTTGGTCGGGGCGCAGCTCGTGGTTGCGCACGATGATCGTCTTTCCGTCTGGGCCAGGGAAGGCGGCCATGCCGTCATGGGCGCCCGGGACACGGTAGCCGTCGTTCATCAGCTGGCCGGTCTTCGATAGGACCCGATAGCCGAAACCTAGGGGCAAATCGAGTACGCCGTCCTGGTCTCGAATCAGCTCGCCGTAGCCTTCGGCTGACCAATTGGGGTCGGGGGCGGTGTCAGTCCCTTCGGAGAGAAGACTGTGAAGGCCTGAGAAACCGACGCCGACGATACCGGCAGTGCGAAGAAGAGATCGTCTGGTGAGACTCATAGTTCCAGTTTTATTTTAGGCCCTGGCCAGCGGCGCCAAGTCTGAGCTCGTTTGGAATTTGGTACTACTTTCTTGGCCTTCCTCATGGAACTACTGGCGTGGACTGTGGCGTCGGCGGCGGCCGAGAGAACGAAGTGACGTAAAATCGGACTGTCCTCGATCGGCCGGACGATTGACTCCACCGCGGTTGTGAAAAAGATCGCCTCAGTTGCTTATTATGTTGGCGCGATCGCGGTCTACGGGCTCCTTCTGAGCCGCCAATCTGAAAACCCCATTCTGCTGGGCTACAGTGGGCGCTATCTCGCGGTCCTCTTGGTCGCTTTGGGGATCTTTCTCGTCCCGACAGCGGTTCGCTCGATCCTTCGGCGCCTAGGCTGGCGGAGGTTTGCCTTTTCCTTGATCCCCGCAACGGCAGTGGCGCTCGGCCTCTACTTCGCAGCTTCAACTTACTACTACAATTCCACTCGAGTTAAGAGGTTCGACCCATTCCTGCAAAACGCTCCTGTGACGTTTGATGCGGGGCCGCGAGCGGAAAACGAATACCGGATCCTGGTAATGGGCGGATCCACAACGGGGTGGTCGCGTTACCCCGACAAACTTCGAGACCTGCTGCAGGCGGCTTACCCGGAGCGCGGCATCCGGGTGTTCAATGCCGGAGTCCCTTTCTGGACGACAAAACATTCCCTGATCAACTACGTCACCTACGCCCACAGCCTCGATCCGGACCTTGTCCTTGTTATGCATGGGATCAACGACGTCGTCCGATCTTGCACCAACGGGATCTTTACGATTGGCGACTACAAGGACGACTACAGCCATTTCTACGGGCCGGCGTCACAAGCCGCACAGCGGCCCACCTTCGAGCGTGCCGTGTTCCTGAGCTTGTTTGGGAGCGCGTTCGCGTTGGTGACGAATCGGCCGGTCGACTACCCGCCGGAGTGGTTCCGCTCGTTGGATCCCTTCGAGGAAAACCTGCGGCAGATCGCCAGACGAGTGCGATCTGACGGGGCTCGGGTGGCGTTGTTGACTCAACCGTCGATGTATCGTGGGGGCCTGGAGGAGAAGGGCGTGGACTGGGTGGGGTTTGGCCTGCTGTTTTGTGAATCGTGGGTGGGGCCGTTGGAAAGAGAGTATCCCTCGGGCGCTTCCATGGAAGGCGCCCTACGAGATTTGAACGAGCGGGTGAGGAGGGTCGCGCGCGATGAGGAGGCGCTGGTGATCGACGTCGATCGCCGCGTCCCAAAGACGGAAGACAACTTCTATGATGACGTGCATCAGACCGATGCGGGAGGCGAGCTCATTGGCGAGGTCGTGGCGCAAGCGATCATCGAATCCGCGATTGTTGAAGGTAGCGACGCGCACTAGCCCCAATACTCTTCACTTAAGGCCGAATTGCACGTCTGTTCGCGGAACCCGCTCCCTTGCGGTCGCGGCTCTGACGCCTGCCTACTAGCGTTTGAATCGCAACGTCAGAGCCGCGACCGCAAGGGAGCGGGTTCCGCATTCAGACCGCGCACCGCCACACCGCAAAAGCCTTAAGTAGCGAGTATTGGCACTAGCCCGCATTTCTCAACACCTGACGGCGAAAGCACGCAATAGGCCCGCCACTACTTCATTGCGCTCGATCGTCGTGCTCATCGTACCGTCAAGTACGCCCATTCACACCCCGACAAGCCTGGGCGCCAACCTTCACGCGCCTCGCACTGACGGGCCTCTCACGCACTTCCGCCCGCCACGTGGGTGGAGTCGAGGACGGGCGCGGTGGCTTTAGGCGGAGGGAGTAGCTGTTGCTGGCCGCTTTCGCCTTGCGCCAGTGTCTCAGTCTCCGCCTTGGCTCCGTTTCCCGTCCCCGCTCATCGAACCGGACGTGCGGATTTCCCGCATCCGGCTCTCCGACCGGCTTCACCTCATCGCTGTCGCAGGCGGCGGCCCCAGTTGCGCCCCGCGCAGGCGCAGCACGCCCATCTCCTGCTTCGCTTTGAGGCAGAGCTTGCGCCCGAGCTTCCGGATCCTAACGGCGTTGCTAGGCTTATCGCCAATCGCCTCGTCCTCTCGCTCGTTGACAAGCATGCCGGAAGTCAGGGCCCCTCGCTCCACAGGCATTACCCTGCTTCTTCACTACTACGGCCCTGTCCGACTCCCCGCCGCGGCCGCCGCCCTGTAGGCGACGTTTGGAGTTGCGACCTCCACCGCACCGGGCCTCCCGCCTTTGACTGCGAACCCCCTTCAGCGTCATGCCGCGCCCACTACCCCGGCGGACCCAACCGGTGCATGCGTCGGTCGCTTCCCGGTTGCTGCGGCCTTCCCCGTTTCTCAGGCGGGTCGGCGTCCGCAACTTCACTTTCGAGGCCTGCTCAGGCATACTGCGCGTTACGGCCTAACGGCTTGCTCGCCCGGCTTACCCGGACTTTGTCGCGAGGCTTCAGCTCGACCCGTTACCGGACCACGCTGCTCGCCAGCTTCGATGTCGACCGACATCTTCATCGGCGGGGCCTTTCACCCCGCAGGGTGTTCGCGCCAGTACGGCGCACTGAGAAATACGGGCGAGCCGCCTGAGATGGCGGGGACGAAATGGACTTCGGAGGCTTCGTCCACTTTGTCGAGTAGGCCGAGGTTGCTGATTTCGCCGTCGATTGCTATGGCCAGATTCGGCTTGAGGCGGCCGTCGTCGAGCAGGTGGTCGCGGATTCCGGGGATTTCGGACTCGAGGCTGTCGATGACCTCTCGGACGGTTGCCCCGGAGACGGAGATCTCGGTGCGGGCGCCGGCCGCGGCCCTTAGCGCGGTGGGAAGGAAGACGATGGCCATCGGGCGCTAGGTGTTGAAGATTTCGCGCAAGTCGATCTTCAGCCCGGGAAGTAGGTCGGCAGCTTCGAGGGATTCGGTCGCAACTTGAACTTCTGCGTCGGCGCGGTGGATATAGACCACGCGAGGGTCAGGATCGACGACCCAAACCAGCTGAGCTCCGGCGCGAAAGTACTGGGCGATCTTCTCGTGGATGTCTCGCCGGCGGTTGGAGGGTGACAGGATCTCGATCGCGAGATCGGGGGCGCCTTCCATCCAGGCGCCGTCTTCGATCAGGGCGAGCCGTTCATTGCGGATGAAGTAAACGTCGGGGCCTCGCAATGTATCCGGATCGCGCTCAAGGACGAATCCATACTCGGCGCCGGTCTGTCCAATGGGATTGCGGTGCAGGTAATCTCGAATCAGCCAAATCAGGTTCCCTTGAACCCGGGAATGCTCCAACCGTGGAAACGTCAATTCTCTTAGCTCCCCTTTGACTAGCTCGCAGCGCAAGTCTCGCGGCAGCGCCTCGTAGTCGGCGAGGCTATGTAGCGTCGTCTGGGTCGCCATTGGACTCATTCTACTTGTTCCAGATGGCCTCCATGATGGCGACGGGGTTCATTGGAAGACGGTTGAGTCGAACGCCGATGGCTCCATAGATGGCGTCAGCTAGGGCCGGCAACGGCGGGCAGAGGTTCGCTTCGCCGACGCCTCGGACGCCGTAAGGGTGCCCTGGATTGGCGACCTCGACGATGCAGGTGTCGATCATCGGCAGGTCGAGAGTGGTCGGCATGCGGTAGTCGAGCAGAGTCGAGTTTTTCATCTCGCCCTCGGGACTCATGAAGTATTCTTCGTTGAGCGCCCAGCCGATGCCTTGGACGCTGCCGCCTTGCATCTGGCCCTCGACGTAGCTGGGGTGGATGGCCTTGCCGGCGTCTTGGAAAGACGTGAAACGGGTGACTTGGGTCTTGCCGGTCTCGGAGTCAATCTCGACATCGGCGATGGAGCCGGAGAACGATCCGCCAACGCCTTTGGGCATGACGGTGGCGCGCCCGACGACGGGGCCGCCGGTCTTGGTGAGCTTACGTGCGACTGCGGCAAAGGAGAGTTTCTTCAGCTCGCCTTCGACGGTTGCGGAGAACTCGCCGTCTTCGAATTCGACCGACTCGGGGGCGACTTCCCAGAGAATGGCCGCGCGTTCCTTGAGCTGCTTGACCACGTCTTGGGCGGCGTCGTGGGCGGCGGCGCCGGTGGCGAAGGTCGTCCGGCTCCCGCCGGTGACGGAGGTGAATCCGACCGAGTCGGTGTCGGCGACCGTGGGTTTGACTTGAGCAGCGTCGAGCCCGAGAACCTCGGCGGCTTGCATTGAGATGGAGGCGCGTGAGCCGCCGATGTCGGTTGAGCCTTCGACCAGATTCACGGTGCCGTCGCCGTTGACGCTGATCGAGCAACTGGACTCGAGGCCGGCGTTGAACCAGAACCCGACCGCTATGCCGCGGCCCCTCTTCACGTTTGAATCGGCGGCGCCCGCAAGCGGCGCTGAGTAGTGCGGATGGTTCTTCATCGCCTCGATGACCTCGACACAGCCGATCTTGTGAAACTTCGGTCCGTCCGGGCGGCGCGTGCCTTCTTTGGCGGCGTTGAGAAGACGGAAATCGAGCGGGTCGAGGCCGATCTTTTCGGCCAACTCGTTGACGACCGATTCGGCGGCGAAGGCCGCGATTGGAGAACCGGGCGCGCGGTAGGGTGAGGAGCTGGGTTTGTTGACCACCACGTCGTAGCCGTCGATGACGGCGTTTTCGACATCGTAGGCGGCGAAGATGCACATTGCGCCGGGGATGACGAACGAGCCGGGGTAGGCGCCGGCTTCGTAGTACATCGCAGCCTGGGCGGCGACGATCTTGCCGTCGTTGGTGGCGCCCATCTTGACCTTGACGTGCGAGCCCGGCGTCGGGCCGGTGGACTCGAAGACCTCTTGGCGGGTCATGGTGAGCTTGATCGGGCGCCCGCACTTTTTCGACAGCAAGGCCGCGACCGGTTCGAGGTAGACAGGGATCTTTCCGCCGAAACCGCCGCCGATCTCGGTCGGGGTCACTCTTATCTCCGATACTGGAACATCAAGCATGTCGGACAGTTGACCGCGGGCGGGGAAAGCGCCCTGGGTGGATGTCCAGACGTGCAGGCGTCCGTCGCTATTCCAGAGGGCGGTGCAGGCGTGCGGTTCGATGTAGCCCTGGTGGACGGTGGAGGTGTCGAATTCGCGCTCGACGATCACATCGGCTCTGGCGAAACCGGCTTCGATGTCGCCCTTGACGTGCTGAAAGTGGTCGGCGATGTTGCTGACTTTGTCGGTCTTCTCGCCGAGCTCGACGGTCTTGAGGTCCTCGAGCAGGATCGGGGCGTCGTCTTGGGCGGCCTCGGGCGCGGTCAGCACGCAAGGCAAAACTTCGTACTCGACCTTGATCTTCGCGGCCGCTTCTTCGGCGACGTGGGTATTGACGGCGGCGATGCCGGCGATCGGGTGGCCTTTGTAGAGGACCTTGCCTTGCGCCAGCAGGTTGTCGCGGCCATAGCTAAGCGGGGTGGGGCCTTCGCCGAGATTGACGATTTTCGAGTCGTTGTGGTGCGGGAAGTCCGCGCTGGTGACAACGGCATAGACGCCGTCGACGGCTTCGGCCTCGGAGGTGTCGATCGACAGGATGCGTGCGTGGGCGTGGGGGCTCCGTAGCATGGCGCCCTGCACGAAGCCGGCGATCTGGGTGTCAGCCCCGTAGGCGGCTCGGCCGGTGACCTTGTCGGCGCCGTCGGGGCGGACCGGGCGCGTGCCCACGACGCGGAAGGTCTTCTGGGCCAGCACCATGTTGGGCTCGTAGCCTGCTCCGTTCTGAGAGGCTCCGTTGCTGTGGCTGCCGCCGTTGAGGCCCTGCTTCTTGACCATTTCGGTTTTGGGGTCGAGTGTCGTGCTCATGGTTGTCCCTTTGAATCGCCTTCGACGGCGCGGTCGTAGATTAAACGCAGCTGTTGTGCCGGCAACGCGGACATCAATGCTTCCAGGTCCTCGAAGTCAAACTTCGTAGGATCGTCCGCAAACGTCTGGTCGGCAGCTTCGAGAGCGTTGTAATAAGGTTGCTTGTCTTCCGATATTAGTTCAGGAATAGTGTGTCCGTTCCTCAAATCCGCTGCCATTGCTCAGCTTTTTAAGCTCTTCGGCTTGCCGGTCGACCATTTCACGGGTGACTCGAGAATTCTCAATATTAGCGTTGCCGTAGGCAAAGCTGCGGCGTTGCTGCTCTTTTTCTTCATTGGTGAGTGCGACCGTGCGCGCGGTGTTGATGAGAAACTCGAGATCTTTCGCGTTTTCTTCTCTGACCATGGATCTTAACCTACCACAGCTGACTGACCAGTATGCGATTAAGCCTCCTGGAGTTCCTGGAGTCGCGCGGCCGCTTCTTGGACGGAGCGGATGATCTTGTCGTAACCCGTGCAGCGGCACAGGTTGTTCGCTAGCCACAGACGGATTTCGCCTTCGCTGGGGTTAGGGTTCTTGTCGAGCAGCGCCTTTGCGGCGACAAGGAATCCCGGGGTGCAGATGCCGCATTGCAAGGCAGCGCCTTCGAGGAAGCACTGCTGCAGCGGATGCAGCTCTTGTCCGCCGGCGATTCCTTCGACGGTCGTTACGTGGGCGCCGTCGGCCTCAACGCCCAGCACGAGGCAAGAGCAAACGATGCGGCCGTCGAGATTGACGGTGCAAGCGCCGCAGTTGCCGTCATTGCAGCCTTCTTTCGTGCCGGTGAGTCCTACGACGTCGCGTAGGACTTCAAGCAGGCTCTGGCGAGGTTCGCAGAGGAACTGGGTGGGGTCGCCGTTGATGGTGGCCTGAACGTGCGTTTTCTTAGACATTGAGAACTAGCCCCGGGCCCTGGCGACGGCGTCATTGAGGGCGCGTCGGGTTAAGACTTCGCAGAGATGCCTGCGGTATTCGGCGGCGCCGCGCATGTCGCTGATTGGTTTGGCGGCGGCTTTTGCGGCGTCGGCGGCGGCTTGGATGCTTTCGTCGCTGACGGGCCGGCCGGCGAGCGTGGCGCCGGCGGCTTCGACGTAGAGTGGCGTGGGAGCTACCGATGCCAGAGCCACCCGGGCCGACTTGAAGGCGCCGTTTTCGAGGACGACGGAGACTCCGGCGCCGGCGACGGCGATGTCCATCTCGTTGCGCGGGATGAAGCGGATGTAACGGGCGCCGGAATTCGGGACCGGCGGCGCAAGCGACAGAGATACCAGGAACTCGTTGTCGGCCAGGGCGTTTTCTCCCGGAGCGGTGCAGAAGTCTTCAACCGGTAGCTCGCGCACTCGGTCTGGGCCGGCGATCTTGCACACGGCGCCGAGGGCGATCAGAGCCGGGATGGCGTCCCCGCTGGGCGCGGCGTTGCAAAGGTTCCCGCCGATGCTGGCGCGGCCTTGGATCGGCGTACCTCCGATCAGCTCCGCCGCGTCGATTAGGGCGGGGTAGTTCTGGCGGACGTCCTCGTTACCGTAGATCTCGTGGCAGGGGACCGAGGCGCCGAGCGTGAGCCCGGTGGCGGGGTCCCAGTTGATCTGGTTGAGCTCCGGGATCCGCTTGAGGTCGACCACGACCCCGGGCGTTCGGCGGCCCACGCGCATTTGGACGATGAGGTCGGTGCCGCCTGCGAGCGCTCGGGCGTTCTCACCGTGTTGTTTGAATAGCGCGACGGCCTCGTCGACGGACGAAGGGCGCTCGAAATCGAACGAATGCAAGTCGGTAAGCTCCTCTCCGAAAGTGTATCGCAGCCGGGTCTTGGCGCGCGGTCAGACCAGTTTGTAGCCCAAGTCCCGGTTCGGCTGCTCGAGCGCCAGGTACTCGTGAATCGCGAAGGGGTGCGTTCCACCGGTGAATTTGTGCTTGAAAACGTCGGCGATATGGGCCAAGAGCTTGCCGTTTTCGTCGATGTCGGTATCGAGCAGCAAGATTTCCTTTCCGGCCGAGTCGAGACCGGGCGCCAGGGTCAATTGGATGTTCCCCTTAGCGTCGCGGGACTTGATGCTGAACATGTCGCCTTTGCGGAAATCACCAAGATGCGGGGCGACGTTGCCGGCGTGGTTCTTAGCCGGGGTGCGCTTGTAGTCGCCGAAGTCAGAGATGCGGTCCTTGATCGTGCGCACGACCTCGCCCATTCGCGGATCGACCCGCGCGATCAGCCGTTCGCGGTCGATCTCGAGGATCTCGTCGATGAACGAGAACCAGTCCCGGTTCCCGCCCACCGGCTCGGTCATCGCCGAGAGCTTGGCGTGGAGGTTCAGCAGGGCGGCCTTGGCCAGAATTGTCCGGGAGCTGTCGGCGTCGTCGTAGTCGTCGAACGCCCGGCCCTTCTTCACTTTCAGGTTGGGGGAGAGTCCTAGGACGTCTTTGAGGGCTTGGTGCCTACCGCCCAGCCGGGCTAGTCTTGTGAAGCGAGCCCGCCATCTTGATGGCCGCCGAAACAGCGTCAGGGTGCGCTGAATCGTCTCCCCGTCGGTGAGCGTGAACACGCCTCCAGAGCGAATTCGGAAGCGCTCGGTCACGACTCGAAATTCAACCTGTTCGGCCTGGGGGAAGGCCGGTAGGAGCAGCTTGGCCTTGGCCGGAAACGGGTCGAGCGTCACGTCCGGCAGATCGCCGCCGGAACGCCTGAGCTCGACTCTCGCTTTGAACCCCTTGAGCGTACCCCGGCGGACATCGTTGAGGACGAGCTCGAGCGTTCCCTGGTTGGCCATGCTGCAGTGATTCTAAACCATCCGCCCGCGGTGTTAGGATGACCAGCGTCATGCCGACTCACCGACGCGATTTTTTACGCCTGCCGCTCGCGGCGGCAGCGGGCGCCGCACCCGCGGCCGAGGGCGACAACATCAAACTGTGCCGTCGACTCCCGTCCGAGATCACCGAGGACGACCTGCTCTTTCTGCGCCAAATCGGCCTCAAGTGGGCGCGGGTGCGGTTCGACCCGCGGGTGGCCGACCTGGACTACATGGCAGCCGTGCAACGTCGCTACGAGCGCTACGGGATGAAGATCCACTCGGCGGTCTTCTACTCCTATCGCGAGCTCGACGTGCAGCTGGGACTTGCGGGGCGCGATCGCCATATTGAGGACTACAACGGGTTTCTTGCGAATTGCGGGAAGCTTGGCATTCCGGTCGCGAGCTACGACTTCCATCCGGGCAACACGTACACCACCGACGTGGTCGACGCGCCAAGGGGATACGCGACGCGGCAGTTCCGGCTGGAAGACTTTCGCGGGAAGGTTGAAAAGCAGCGCCATGCGCGGGTCTACCCGGTCGAGGAAATCTGGGAGCACTACGAATACTTCATGCGTGCGACTTTGCCCGTGGCGGCCGAGGCTGGGGTCACGATGGCGCTGCATCCCGATGACCCGCCGATCGCCATGATGAACGGCGTCGGCAAGATGTTCGTGCACTACGACGGATATCGCCGCGCCGAGCAGATCTCGGAAGCGATTGAAGGCCAAGGGGCGGCTCATTGGGGTCTGACGTTTTGCGTCGGCACATGGTCGGAGGGCGGCGACCAGATGGGCAAGGACGTCTTCGAGATGATCGAGGCCTTCGGCGCCCGCGGAAAGATCGCCGAGGTGCATTTCAGGGCTGTGAGCGGGCCGTTGCCGGACTTCATCGAGACCTTCCCGGATGAGGGGTACTTGGACCTCTACAAGGTCATGCGGGGGCTGCGGGCGGCGAAGTTTTCCGGCGCGCTGATGCCTGATCACGTTCCGGCGTTGGTCGGCGACTCGGGGATCAACCGGGCGGGGACGGCGTACTGCATTTCGTACATGCGGGCGTTGCTGGAGCGCGCGAACCAAGAGGTCGGGTAAGAGCAGTTGAGGCTGGCGGCGGGGAGCGCCTGACGTGGCGCGCGGCTATGCCGAGCCGCCTTGCACCTGTGGTGCAAGGTTTTGGGCTGGCCGGAGTCGCAGCGGCCGTTCCTCGGAAAGTATTGTTTCGCGCATTCGAGGGTGTAACGAGCGATAGGTTGACACGTGGGCGTCGACGCCCAACTTCTCGGTCAGTTCAAGCTGCAGCCCCACCAAGTCGTACAGAGAGTACTGATCGGGACATTCGACGACGATATCGACATCGCTGCCAGCTTGATGTTCGCCTCGAGCACGGGATCCAAAGATTCCCGCCCGCCTTATCCCATGCGTTCGCAGGATGGGTCGCGCGATTCGCTCCAAGTCTTCGACACGCGCTCCCATATCGTTGAGATTACCATCAAGCGCTTCAAAGCTTGCCGTAGTGCAGCTGCCAATCCGGCGCGGCCAACCCGTTTAGGTCCCAGACCACGTTGCCATCGCGAACGGTCAGCTCGCAGGTAAGCTTCTTTGTCCCCTCCGACCGCGCGCCGCGCGCGTCAACGAATCCAAAGCGGCCGTGATCCAACCGCAGCACGGCGACATCGGCTGGGGCGCCGACGCCAAGGTGTCCTAACTCCTCGCGCCGGATCTGCAGGGCCGGTGCGCTGGTCGACATGTCGATCACGTCGTACAGCGGAACCCCCTGGTTGAGGATCTTCGACATCACGTTGGTCATGTTCTTCATGCCCTGCATCATCGAGTTGACGTGAAGATCAGTCGAGATCGAGTCCGGCCACAACCCTTGGCGGATCGCCGGTACGGCCTTATCCCACCAAAAACTGCCGCCCCCGTGGCCCACATCGAACTTCACGCCGCGCATTCTGGCCTCGAAGAAGTACGGCTCGAGCCGGCCTTTCTCATCGAACATCGGAACGCGGCCCAAGTACAGGTGAGTGTAGATATCGCCATCGCGCAGGTGCTCGGTGATCAGCTCGCCGAACGGGCGCGCCGGATGGAACTGGCCGAAGTCGACCATCACGACTCCGTCGAACATCTTGGCCGCCTCAACAGCTCGGTCGACCGGATCCCACTCGGGGCCTTCGAAGTGGGCGGTCTTGACGCCAACCACGATTTGCGGATGCTTCTTCGCCATGGCGGCGGTCGGACCGGGCTTCATGTCCTTGAGGTCTTGCTCAATGGCGCCGCCGCGCATGCCCTTGTTGACGATGTTGAGGAAGGCTAGAATCCGGGTCTTCGAACGGTCGATGACGCGGTCTTTGAACTCCTCGAAGTTGCCGGCCCCCGAGTTCCCCGCGTCAACCGCTGTCGTGACGCCGGCGCGTAGCGTATGCGCGTCCGGGTAGACACTGTTGTCGCCCGAATAAGAACCCCGCTCGCCCGTTCCGGCGAAGACGTGAACATGGATGTCGATCAGGCCGGGCGTCACGTAGAGACCGCGCGCGTCGACAACCTGCTTGGCTGACGATGCCGGGAGATTATCCCCAACGGCTGCGACTTTGCCGTCGCTGATCGCCACGTCCGCGACTCGATCGATGTCGTTGCGGGGGTCGATGACGTGACCGCCCTTCAGTAGAAGGTCGTAGTCTTGGGCGCTCGCGGCGGTGACTGCGGTGAGTAGTAGAAGGAGCCGGATAGTCTTCACGCGATTATTGTAGGGCAGGGGAACCGGTGTGGAGCACGAAGAGGCCGTGCGCCGGGTCAGCTGCTACTGCGCGATCCAGCCGCCGTCGATCACGATATCGGTGCCGGTAATGAATCCCGAGTCGTCAGAGCACAGGTAGACCGCCAGCTCTCCGATCTCCCGCACCTTGCCCCAGCGCCCAATCGGAATCCTCTCGAGGAACATCTTGTTCTTCTCCGGGTCCTCGATCAGCGGCTTGTTCATCTCTGTCGCAAAAGGCCCAGGGCTGATTCCGTTGACCGTCACGCCCGTCGGCGCGAGTTCCAACGCCAGCGCCTTCGTAAAGCCGATCAAGCCCGCTTTCGTCGTCGAGTATCCCGTCCGATTCGGCAATGAGACGTGCGACATGATCGACGTCATATTGATGATCCGTCCCCACTGATTCTGCTTCATGCCCGGAACGAACGCGCGCGACATCAGGAAAGGTCCGGTCAGGTTGACGCCCAGAATCTCGTTCCATTCGTCGAGCGTAAAATCGACCACCGACTTGCGGTTATTGATGCCGGCGTTATTGATCAGAATGTCGCAGACGCCCAGGCGCTCCTCGACTTGGTTTGAGACTTCGGCTACGGCGCCTTCGTCGGTGACGTCCGCGACGATCGACTCGGCCATGCCGCCCGTCGAGCGGATGCCGTCCTCGACCTCGTCCAAAAGCTGCTGACTGCGGGCGACCAAGGCGACTTTCGCGCCGGCCGCCGCCAACGACTCCGCCATCTGCCGGCCGAGACCCTTGCTTGCACCCGTGACAACCGCGATATGACCTTCAAGAGACTTCCCCAAAACGCACTCCTTAGCCGCCGACTTTGGCGGAAAATCAAGCATACCAACTACGCCCAAAACTCTTCAGTTAGCGGTTTGAGGCCGCGACCCAGAGCCGCGACCGTTAGGGAGCGGTTGCCCCAGGCTCCAGCAACCGCTTGCTTACGCGCGCGGCTCCAAGTGAGCGCATCCGCCCGGCGAATCTTAGGTGAAGAGTATTGCAACTAGGCCTCACATCAGCTTTGCCGACTCTTCGCGTTCCAGCGTAGCGACGACATGGGCTTCGGCCGCTTCACCTTGCCCGACAGGCCCCACGCCCTCGGAGGTCTTGGCCTTGAGCCCGATTCGTCCCCGCTCAATGCCAAGGATCTTGGCCAGGTTGTCTCGGATCGCGTCCCGGTGCGGAAGGATCTTGGGCCGCTCGATAACGACGACCGCATCGACATTTACGATGCGATAACCGTAGCCCTCGACCAGCTCTCTGGCGTGCTTGAGGAAGACCTCGCTGGGGGCGTTCTTCCACTGCTCGTCGGTGGGCGGGAACAGCTCGCCGATATCCCCAAGCGCCGCCGCCCCTAGCAGCGCGTCGGTCATGGCGTGCATCAAGATGTCAGCGTCCGAGTGGCCGGCTAAACCCTTCTCAAACGGGATCTCGATGCCGCCCAGGATTAGCTTGCGGCCCGTTTCAAGACGATGAAGGTCGTAGCCGACTCCGGTGCGGATCTCCACTTCGAGCTACCCTTCGCGCGTCATTTCCTGGAGGTAGAGCTCGGCGAGAGCGAGGTCGCCTGGCCGGGTGATCTTGATATTGCGCTCGCTCCCAAGCATCACATGCACGTCTTCGCCCAGATGCTCGACGACGCTTGCCTCATCGGTGCCGATAAAGCCATCCTGCTCGGCCCGTTCAAAGGCCTTTCGCAAGAGCGCCGCTTGAAAGACCTGTGGCGTCTGGGCCAGCATGATGCGCTCGCGCGGCAGTGTCGCGTGGACGATCTTCTGGTCGACTCGCTTGACCGTGTCGACCGCCGGCACTCCCAGAATCACCGCCCCATCCGTCTCCGCTTGGCGGACAGCCTGATCAATCAGCGCAGCGGTCACGAACGGCCGCACCGCGTCATGGACCGCGATTACCTCGGCGTCGGCCGGCGCCATCGCAAGGCCGTTTTTGACCGACTCTTGCCGGTTGTTACCGCCCGGAGCTAGTCGAACCGGCTTCTTCGTCCCCTCGCTCGCGAGGCATTCCTCGACCAGATCGCGATCCGCGTCGCGTACGGCCAGAATGACTTCTGAGATCGTGTCGGCCTCGAAGAATCGCCGAAGTGTGTGGACGAGAACAGGCGCTCCGCCGATCGCGATGAACTGCTTGCGCTCGCCGCACCCCAAGTCCCTCGACGACTTACCCATCCGAGTGCCTAGCCCGGCGGCCGGAATGATTGCGATGGCCTTCATCAATGCGGATTATTTAGGCGAGCTAGCGGCCGGCGCCTTGCTCAACCTTTTGCCCCGAGTAGGCCCGAGATTCCCCGGGACTTTTTCGCCGCGCCGAAGACTCGGCGTCGGCCCCCGCGCCCTCGTAGCGCGCAAAGATCATCTTACCCGCGGTGGTCTGCAGCACGCTTGTCACCGACACCTCGACCGTCTTGGAGATTTGCCGGCGAGCGTTGTCGACCACCACCATCGTGCCGTCGTCCAGGTAAGCGACGCCTTGGTTGAACTCCTTGCCTTCCTTCAAGATGAAGACTTTCATCGTCTCGGCCGGCAGCACGACCGGTTTGAGCGCGTTGGCCAGTTCGTTGACGTTCAACACCGCCACGCCTTGCAGACGCGCCAGCTTGTTGAGATTGAAGTCGTTCGTGATGACTTTCCCGCTGATCTCCTTGGCGAGCTCGATCAGCTTCTGGTCGACTTCATGCAGCTTGGGGTAGTCGTTCTCGACGATATTTACTTCGATACTGCTCATCTTCTGGAGCCGCTGAAGCATATCGAGCCCGCGGCGTCCGCGATTCCGTTTGACGCTATCGGAGGAGTCGGCAACCAGTTGCAATTCCCATAGGACGAACTGCGGAACGATCAGGGGTCCATCGAGGAACCCGGACTCGATGACGTCTACAATTCGGCCGTCAATGATGACGCTGGTGTCGAAGATCTTCGGCGTCGCGGCGGGCGCGGCGCCCGGTTCCTGGGGATCAAGTCCGGCAGAGCCAAGCGATTCGCCGTTTGCCGCGCCAATGACGAGTCCAAGATAGACGGCGAAGAGCAGACAAATTAGCTGCGCCGCGCCGACGAACTCGGCGTCCAATCCTGAAGAGCCCAGCACTCCCGCGATCAGAAACGAAGCCAAGACGCCGACGCCCGCGCCGAGCGCCGCTCCAGCCAGCGCTTTGACGTTGGTCCGACGGAGGCGAAGCTCTACCGCGACCACGATCGCCGCGAAGCCGACGCCGGCCAGCGCGGAAACGAACGGGGCCAGCCCAAAGGGCCGCAGCCGGAAGGCGATCAGCCCTGATAGCGCCGCCAGCACAGCACGCAGCATCCAGCGGTCCATAGCGCCCTCCCGCGCCCTCCGTCCGGCCAGTCTCGGCTTTCGTTCAGCCCCTCTTGAATCTAGCCGAGATCTCAAGCCCTCGCGGAGAATGAGTTGCAGCAATGGTACTACCCCAGGGGGTCCGCCGCAAGGGTCGCGTGATCTCGTGCCACTTCAGAAAGTGTCATGGCAGAGGTAGGCGCGGAGCTTCTTCCGCCTTAAGCTTCGGGACATGACCGAGGCGAGACCAATCCCGCGAGACATCATTGTCGGGACGAACTTCCGGCGGCGCGGCCCGTTCTTCGGGCACGGTTCGCCTTTATTATTAGAGTATTGTTAGAGCCATAACTGAGATCGGCTTCGAGCCCGAGGACGAGGTGACATAGATGAGGCCGAGCGCGTCGGTTTCACCTCCGAGGAGACGAAGATGCGAAGAACCTGGATTGTCCTGTTGGCCTGTTTAGCTCTTGCAGTGGGGGGTGTGACGACGTCGTGCTCACGAGTCCCTTGATTGGCAGTGGGGACGCAATTGCTGACGACCGCCTCCTGGGAACTTGGAGTGAATCCGACGAGGACTCTGATACCTTCACGTTCCGTCGAAATGGAGACGGTTACCTGGTTTCCTGGGAGGAGGATGGCGAAACCGAGGAAACCACCGCCTCACTCACCCAGATCGGCGATCTGCGTTTCCTGCAGCTAGCCGAGGACAACTGCTCGAACCACCTGTTTTTCGACGACGACGGGGACGAGCGTTGCTTTGGAATCTATAAGTTCGAAATCGATCAACGCATGGTCAGGATCGCGCCGCTCGATCACGAGCGGCTGTTTCGAGACAGCGTGGCCGGAAAGCTCGACGTCTCCCACGAAATTCGTAGAGAGGTGGAAATGGCCAAATCGAAGCGGTCGCCGACGGTGTACACCTGCGTCGTGCTGACAGCCCCCACCGCGGAGCTGCGGCGGTTTCTGCTCAACTACGCGGGCGATAGGTCGGTTTTCGGTGAATCCATGACGCTTGTTCGGCGGAGCGATATATCGGAATAGAGTTGGTTTCCTGTCGACTTCAGAAACTGACGGACCCTTCTTCCATGTCACAACGAGGCTCCTCTACAGCAGTCTTCTCTCGTTGTCTGCCGACGCCGGTCGGGCGTCTCGTGATGGTTGGCGATGGAGCCGATCTTGACGCGTGCACGCGGCGCACCGGTTTGCCCAAATTGTACTCCGCCCCGCGACTAAGCGGGATTCCTCGGCGCAATCTAATATTTCGACATCTTTCGGCGGATGGTCGTTAAGTGGTTGTTTTCGTGAGGCTTAGTTCCGCTCGCGGAACTCTTCGTACCAGTTCTGAACGATGTGGATGACCGCCGGTTTGTCCCGTCGTCGACCCCTTCGACCAAGATGAAGCTGTCACCGTCGGAGGACACGTCGTACGGCGTAGAAGTCACATCTTCCAAAGCAGGGTGCTCGAACAGTGGCGTCGGCCGCCCCGCCGAGAAGCCGCCCTCTGTCGAAACCGGCGTCGCCATGAGAGTCCGCCCCTCAACATAGAAGATCTCCCTGCCGTTCTTGTTCCAGCGCAGGTGGATCCCCCCGGCAGCCGAGACCTGCCATTTGCCGTCTCCGGCCGGAAAGGGCCTCACATAGATCTCGCGTTGACCCGACTCGTCCGACGAGTAGGCAAGGAAGCGGCCGTCCGGCGACAGGTGAGGGTTGCCGTCGAAGAACGGCGTTTCGAGAAAAGGGCGGGACTCATACCCCTCGCCTTGTTCCTTCCGCTGGAGGTAGCGAATGTCTTGGTTTCGGCTGCCGGTGGTCACTATGTACAGCATGTACTTCCCGTCCGCGGACCATTCGGAGGGCCACTCGCCGATTTCCGTACCCACCAAAAGTTCCGCTTCGCCGCTTCCGTTCGACGGCTTGGCAAATATGTCTGCGCTCCCGTCTCGAAAAGAGGTAAACAAGATCTCCGTTCCTGAAGGAGACCACTTCGGCCGGAGGTCGCCGGCTGGGGAAAAAGTCAACCTCGTCTTCAAGCCGCGGTCAACGTCGTGCATCCAGATCTTGGTGCTTGCACCCTCCAGCCCCTCGGCCACCACCCGAAGCCCGTCAGGCGACAGGCTCGGGTAAGCGATGCCTTCCTGTGCCTGCCCGATTGGACCCAGCCTTTGGCCCTCGCGGTCGAGCGAAACGATCTGTCGCAGGCCCGCCCCCGGAGCATTGCTGTAGACGAGGGTTTGGTCGCCGGCAACGGTCGGGTCGCGACTGTTCTGCGATATCGGGAAGGCTTCCCCCGTTGCCTGCAACGTGTCGAGGGAGAAAGGCAGCGCCCAAAGATCGTAAGTGAGACGGCCCGCCTGGTAGACCAGGTGACCGCTGCTCGAGTAGACCGGAAATCCCCCGGGACCCAGCTCTCGCAGCGTGCCGCCGTCGAGATCCTTGACCATCAGCACCCGCTCCTGCGAGTCTCCCGTGGTGAACAAAAGCACGCGGGAGCCGGCCGCGGCCGGCAGGAAATGGGGGCGCGCGTTTCCCTCCCCTAGGGTGTCACTCATGTCTTGGGAGACCAGCGTGCTGATTGAGCCTCCCAGAGATGAGACTCGGTAGATATTGGGGACACTGGTGGAGTGAACCCTAAAAATGAGACATTGAAATTTGGGACGAATTTCAGCGAATGGAAAGGAGTCCAGGATGGAAAGTCTCAAGCCGCGCAAGCCGCGGGAGTTCACGGTGGAGTTCAAGGAAGCCGCCGCCAGGCGGCTCCTAGCCGGCCAGAGCGGCACAGCGCTAAGCCGCGAGTTGGACGTCAAGCGCAGCCTGCTGTACCGCTGGCGGGACGCCTATCGCCAGGAAGGCGTCAACGGCTTGAGCCGGCGGCGAGGCCGGCCGAAACCCGGCCGCTCGGCGCCGCCCAAGATCCCTCGCGATCCGCGCGACGAACGCATCGCAGAGCTCGAACGACTGCTCGGCAAACAAGCCGCAGAGCTCGATTTTTTCGGACAAGCCTTTCGCGCCTTGAACCTCGCAGCCCCGACCAACGACGCCGGTGGCGCGAGCGGATCTACTCCATCGTCGAGCAGATCAGCGCCAAAGGCTCGCTCAGCGTCGAACACGCCTGCGAGCTCGGACGCGTGAATCGCGCCGGGTTCTATCGCCGGCTCGCCGTGTCGTCGCCCGCCGAGTGCGACATGGAATTGCGTGACCGCATGCAGCGGATTTCGCTCGAGAATCGTCGTTACGGCTACCGCCGCGTGACGGCCGAGCTGCGCCGCCAAGGCTTCCTCGTCAATCACAAAAAGGTCCTGCGGATGATGCGTAAGGACAACTTGCTGGCGGTACTCAAGCGGCGCTTCGTGCTAACAACGGATTCGAACCACTTCTTACCTGTTTATCCGAATCTAGCGGCGCACCTGAATGTGGACGGCGTCGATCAGTTGTGGCAATCCGATATCACCTACATTCGCTTGCGCGAGGCGTTCGTCTACCTCGCCGTGGTGTTGGACGCCTACTCGCGACGCGTGGTCGGCTGGCGGCTGGGGACGACGCTCAAAGCTGAGCTGGCTGTAGGGGCGTTGCGCGATGCGCTCGAGCTCAGACGCCCTGCCGCGGGGTGGATGCATCATTCCGACCAAGGCGTACAGTACGCTTCGAGCGCCTATGTCGAGCTGCTGGAGCAGCACGGCGCGATCATCTCGATGAGCCGCCGCGGCAACCCCTACGACAACGCGCGGGCGGAGAGTTTCATGAAGACGTTGAAGGCGGAGGAGGTTTGGTTGCAGCGTTATCGCACGCTTGACGAGGCGCGCGCATCGATCGGCGAGTTCATTGATGAGATCTACAACCAACGCCGGCTGCATTCGGCGTTGGGATATCGTCCGCCGGCGGAGTTTGAAGCGCTGGCGCGGCCGGCGGCAACAGCAGCGAGGAATCCGAAGTATGAGTTTTGAGAGGCATAGGCAAATCTATCAATCCGATGGGCCCTGGGCGGGCAGGGAGACATCGCCGGCGTTGGAGAAGCCGGGAGCGACCTTGGCGGCCGCCCCCGGCGCTCATCGTCTTGATGAGTTTGCGGCCGGGTATTCCTTGGCGGGTTGCTCTCCAGCAGAGCCCGCTTCCGCTTCCCCGGCTAGGACCAGCGTGCGACGATACAGCGAAGAAGGCAAGCGTTTTGCGGTGAATCGTAACCTGTCCCGATTTCGACTGTCTCACGCTTGGGGTTCACTCCACTGGAGATATTGGGGACACTGGCAGAGGCGAATGCGATCAGTTCACCATCGGGGCTCCAAGAGCCTCCGAAGAAGTCCGACGAGGCCATCTGGCAAAGGACAGTAGCTAGACCGCCTTGCCGGGAAACCTTCCTCAGTTCGCTCGCCGCGGCAAAGCTAATGAATTCGCTGTCAGGCGACCAGAATGGTCCGGCGGCCCCCTCGCTGCGTTCGATGGCGCGTGGTTGCCGTTGATCGAGATCTTGGACCCACAGTTTTCCGTCGGGCCCGGCGCCGGTAAAAGCAATGTGTCGTCCGTTGGGTGAGATGGCAACGTCGGTAAGGCGGTCCGACGCGGCGATGCCGACCGGGGGCGTGAGGGTAAACCGCCGTAAAGGCGCCTCGGGCGGCTTCTCGCCGAAATGGACGAAGGCCAACGCCAACATTCCAACGCCGAGAGCGGCGGCGATGAGCCAGGCAAGTCGCTCCCGATGTTGGCCACGAGGCCCCGGGTCAACCGAGACCGCTGATCGAGCAACACTTTGGTCAAGCGAATTCACGCCGCTGACCCCAGCCGCCGCCGCCCCACTCCGCAAGATTGTCGACTTCCCCGACTTCAGCTTCTCCTCGAGATTCCGAAGGTCGACCATGACCTCACGAGCCGTTTGGTAGCGGTTGACCGCCTGTTTTTCGAGGCACTTGTTTGCAATAAATTCGAGCTCCACCGGCACCGCTGTTCGCAGTCCCGTCAGCGGCTCCGGCTCCTCGCCGACGATTTCGTAAAGCAGGGCCTGGTCGTACTGCCCCTTGAACGGCCGCTGGCCCGAAACCATCTCGTACAGCAAGCAGCCGAGGGCCCAAATGTCGCTGCGATGGTCGACCTCAGCTCCCTGCGCCTGCTCTGGGCTCATGTAGGCCACCGTCCCGACTCTTGTGTCGAGCTTCGTCAACTTTGAGCCTTCGGTTAGCAGCGCGAGGCCGAAGTCGAGAATCTTGGCCCGTCCATCCGCGGTGATGCGAATGTTCCCCGGCTTGATGTCGCGATGGACGATCCCCTTGTCGTGCGCGGCTTGGAGGCCTTCCGCCGCCTGTCGGGCAAGATCGAGAGCTTCGTTGAGGGGAAGGGGGCCTTGCTCAATCCGGTCTTCGAGGCCCTCGCCTTCGACCAGCTCCATTGCCAAAAAGGCTCTGCCATCGACTTCGTCGATCTCATGGACGTAGCAGATGTTGGGATGACTCAGCGACGCGGCCGCTTTGGCCTCGCGCTGAAACCGTTTGTGGATTTCAGGATCCGCGATGAGATGAGAAGCTAGGAACTTCAGCGCTACTTGTCGTTCAAGATTGAGGTCTTCAGCCTTCCAGACCTCACCCATGCCGCCCTCGCCGAGCTTGGAGAGGATCTTGTAGTGGCTGATGGTCTGGCCGATCACGACGCCCGAATTCTACCGCCATGGCGATACCTAGTGAAACAAACGATCCAATAAATTCTCCGCTCGGCGCGTGCCGAAACCGTGCTCGGGACGCTCCAATGCGCTGTTTAAGGGGGTCTGACGCGTTTCAAGCGGCCGCTGGTTCCGAGTGAAACTAATGATCAGCAGCTATCGGGCCGACTACCGTAAGTGATCGGAAGCGGAGAGTTGCCACGGGGCAGGGGTGTCGGAGCCTTGTCGGCGAGGATCGCTTGTGACCATTCGACGGCGCCCTAGATTCCTTGGCCGATAAGGAGCCGTGTCGGCGGACTTGGCGTTGTGGGCGGCCTCGGGGCCGCGCGAGCTTCTCTCGACTCTGCTGCAAATGGCCTTCGCGGGCCACGCGCCGTCGGATACGCTGCTGGTCAGGATGACCGACTCGCGGGTGCGGGTCTTGCCGGGCGACCGCTGCCGTGAGCGCCTTGAGAGTCTGCGCAATGAGAGCGGTCCCATTGCGGCTGCGTATCGGGTCTCGTGCGCGCTCAGCAAGGACGTGCTCGAAGCCGCAGTCGAGGACTGGAGCGGGGCCGAACCGCGCATCTGGAGCCAATCCAGCGGGCTCGATGCGGAAGGCCGCTGGTTATCGTCGGAGCCTCGGATGCAGGCGCTTCAGGCGGAGTCCGAGTCGAGCAACGTGGCGATCTTCGCCGAATCGTTAGGCATGACGACAGGAGCGTTGCCGAAGGTTGATGCGATTTCGTCGCCGTTGGGGGCCTTCAACGCTCCGGTGTGATAGTGATACACGTAGTCGGGGTCCTTTAGCAGATGCCCGGTGAGGATGGCGACCGTGTCGGACTCAGGCGGCATCAGGCCGGCTTCGACGAAGCGCTTGATTCCGGCCAGGCCGGCGGCTGAGGCTGGCTCGCAGCCGATACCACATCGGCCGATGATGGCCTTGGCGTCGGCGATCTCCTGCTCGCTGACCGCGGCCACGACGCCCTGGCAGGTTTGGACCTCGAAGGCGGCCTTCCGCCACGACACCGGGTCGCCGATGCGGATCGCCGTGGCTAACGTCTCAGGCTCGACGACGGGCTTGAGGGAACCTGTGAAGCCGGCCTCGTATAGGTGATGAAACGGCGCTGATCCTGCCGCCTGGACGAGGCCGATTCGCGGCAATCTGTCGATCAAGCCGATCTCTTTGAGCTCTCTCAGGCCCTTGCCGAGCGCGGAAACGTTGCCGAGGTTGCCGCCTGGTAGCACAATCCAATCGGGGACCCGCCAACCGCGCTGGTCGAGCAGCTCGATCACGATCGACTTCTGGCCCTCGATGCGGAAAGGGTTGACCGAGTTGAGCAGATAAATTCCGAGCTCATCCGCCAATTTGCGAACCAGCGCCAAGATCTGGTCGAAGTTGGCCTCGACTTGGATCGTGCGGGCGCCGTACTCGAGCGCTTGGGCCAGCTTGCCATAGGCGATCTTGCCGTGCGGCAGGAAGATGATGGCCTGCATTCCGGCTGCTGCTGCGTAGGCGGCCATTGAGGCGGAGGTGTTGCCGGTTGAAACGCAGGCCACGCGGCGCATGCCCAGCTTGCGCGCTTGGGTCGCTCCGGCGGTCATGCCGTTGTCTTTGAACGACGCGGTGGGGTTGTATCCCTGGTGTTTGAGGGCCAGTGCGTCAAGGCCGGCGTAGGAGGCGGCTTGGGGGGCGTCGAAGAGGGGGGTGTTGCCTTCGCGGATCGACACGACGTGGGACTCGTCTTCGACGAAGGGGAGCATGTCGCGAAAGCGCCAGACGCCGGAGACGTCGAGGGGCTCGCGGCTGAGGCGTCGGCGATCCCAAAGTTGGCGGAGGTCCTGGGGCTCGACACCGCTGAAGTTGTTTTTGACTTCGACCAGGCCGCCGCATGTCGGGCAGTTGTACAGCACCTCGTCAATCGGATAGCGTTGGGCGCAGTCGGGGTTGAAACATACCAATTCGGAAGGCATGAGTTTCCATCCTAGCGCGGACTCGTGGGGCGCCCTGAGGAGCGTCTTGTCCAACGCAAGATGAGCCCGGAGCCGCGACCGTGAGGGAGCGGTTGCCCGTCAATGCTTTTGTTTTCGCTGACTCGGGCAACCGCTCCCTCGCGGTCGCGGCTCCGGACGCCACGCTCGTCGGTTTGAGGTCGTTACACCTGGGTGTTGTAGGGGTCGAGCGTGCTCGACCCAGGGCGAGGCATGCCTCGCCCCTACTGCTCTGAGAAGATTGAGGATTCGGCGACTCCCGCTTCGCTGAGCTCCTCGCGTACCGTGCTGATCATGTCGTTGCGGCCACAGAGGTAAACGTCGATGTCTTTGGCATTGCCGTTAACGGCGTCGTCGAGGTGAGAGAGAACCCGGCCGCGGCGGCCCTCCCAATCCGGGCTTGGCCGGCTCACCGTCGGCCAGAAGTGGAAGTACGGGTGTTCGGCCGCCAGAGTATCGAACTGCCCTTCGTAGAGCAGCCGATCGACCGTTCGAGCTCCGTGAATCAGACAGAGGTTGCGAGGTTGCGGGGAAGTGTCGCCGTTCGCAACGGCCTTCTGAACGGCGGCCTCGTGTTGGTCGATTAGGTATTCAATCATCGACCGTAGCGGCGCGATTCCGGCGCCGGTTGCGACGAACAGCGAGTCGCGCGAAGATTGGCGGACGCCAAAATTGCCGGACGGCCCGAAGCACTGCAGCCAGGCCCCTGCATCCAAATTGCCGATGGCCTCGCCGATCTTATCGTCGCTAAGCCGGATGCACAGATCGAAGCGATTACCGTAGCCGGGACCCGAAGCGATCGAGTAGTAGCGCTCTTCGAACTGTCCGCCGGCCGACAGCGTAATCTTGAGGTGTTGCCCCGCGTTGAACTCGAAGTCTTCCACCTCGGGTACGTCGCAGGTAAAATGCCGGACCTCTGGCGATAGATCCTCGACATCGACGATTCTGGCCTTGAATTTCCGTGCTCGAATCATAGTCCTACAGCCTTCTTAGCGCGCTCGGCGACGATGCCGGCCAGCGCCGGGTGGCCGTCGAGCGGCGGTGTTGAGATCAGTTCCACTCCCGGAACCCCTTCCCCCGCGGCCTGCAATAGCCGCGGCAGATCCTGTTGCAAGTGGACGCCCATCACTAAGAAATACGGAGTCACAACGATGCGCTTGGCGCCCTCGCGAGCCAGTTGCCGGGCGGCCGCTGCCAGGCCCGGTTCCGCTAGCTCTAAGAATGCCGCTCGCCACAGTTTGAACCCCGCCTCTTGGGCGGCCTCCCGGGCGACGATCTCGACCGCGCGGTTCGCTTCGATGATTCGCGAGCCGTGGGCGAAAACGATCAGCCCGTCATTGGTTGATATCGGCTGCAAGGCGCAAAGACTCTAGACCTTCATCTTAGATCTTGGTTGGGGGACGGCCTATTCCAGTGGGAGCCGCGTATGGTCGTCGGGGTCTCGAGTTGTAGGGGTTGAGCGTGCTCCACCCGTGGGCGTAGCACGCTACGCCCCTACCCCGCCCGTTCCCACAGGCCGCTTTCGCAGGAACGAAGGGCCGCGTCCATCACACGTTGGGCGGCGTGGCCGTCTGCGAACGATGGCGTTCGAACCTCGCCGTCGCGGATGTTCTTGATGAAGTGGCGGCCCTGGTCAAGGCGATAGCTCCACTTGGGGTCGCCCTCGTTGGGGTTGTTAGCAGAGCCCTCGAGTTTGAGGAAGCTCTCGGGCACGTCGACCGTCTCCATCGGCGCGGTGTGGTCGCTCGCTGAAGCGGTCTTGAGCGTTCTTGGCGCCTGGGTCGAAAAGATCGCCGAGCCGGCGGTTCCGTAGACCTCGACCGTTTGCTCTTCCGTCGTGTCCGCGCCGCGGCCGGCGCAGATTCTCGAGATTTCCATCGTGGCGACCGCTCCCGAAGGCAGTTTGCCCAGGAACGCCATCCAGTCTTCAACGTCGGACGCCGGGCCGGTGCGGAACTTGCGCTGCCAGGCCGTCACTTCTTCAATGTCCCCCGCAAACCAGCGCATCAAGTGAATGAGGTGGCTGCCGATATCGCCGAGCACGCCCGAGCCAGCGAGCTCTTTGGTCGACCGCCGGCCCAACAGATGCGGCGCTAGCGACTTCAGATACGATCCCCGAATCTGAAGAATCTGCCCGAGCCGGCCGTCGTCGATTAGATGTTTGAGATAGCGCGCGGCTGGGCAGAAGGAGTAAGTGAAGGCGACCATATGGACGCACTTGGAGTCCTCGGCGGCCCGCAGCATTCTTTCCGTCTCTTGGGCGTTCATACCGAGCGGCTTTTCGCATAAGACGTGCTTGCCGGCATCGAGACATTCGATCGCGATCTCGGCACGCACATTGTTCGGGCAAGCAATCACCACGGCGTCGATCTGATCGCGCTGCAGCATCTTGCGGAAGTCGGTGAAGTAATCCGGGGCCCCAAGCTCGCGAGCCGCCATCGAATCGGTGTCGGCGGCGCCGGTGATCTCGACGCCTGGACACTGGCTAAGGGCGGGCACGTGGAGACGGCGCGAGATGACGCCGGCGCCGATCATGCCGACGCGGATGGGCTTGATGTCGGGCATCGGAACTGGAATTCTATCGCATCAGGTTGCCGCGCGTTGAGGAGGAACAATCGCGCGCGGTGATTCGTACAAATGAGCGGAGGCTGCCATGTTCGAGCTTTTTATACTGCTGATGGTGGGCTTTTTCTTCCTGCCCGTTCTCGCCGTGGCGGGCGCGGTTGGCATTGCCTGCTGGATGGGCTGGATCGCAATCAAGACCATCTGGTATCTGCTTTGGGGGGTCGCATTCGCCCTGTTGATCACGTTTCTAGTCATCCCGCTAGTCCTGGGCGGGCTAATCGCTGGACTCTTGGCCGCCATTTTCTAGCGACGTCGGGCGAGTCCCGGAGCCGCGACCGTAGGGAGCGGTTTTCGCACGTTCGACCAACCGCTTGCTTAGGGGCTGTGAAATAAACCCGTCGTGGCCGCCGAAGCTCCCCTGGGGCGGTTCGGAATGGCGCGAGTGGATCAAAATGGGATAAAACATGAGGGCAAACGAATGTTCGGATAACTTGGCGGCGGCGTCCAACGCCCTTATTATATGGGCGAACAACAGGTCTTAGTCGAGCTCGAGCAACGCCCCGCCAAGCCGCGCCAAGCCGTGCCCGTTGACCAACTGCAGCTGCGACAGCCCAATCGCGACCAATTCACCTATGCCGCGATCGACGTCGAACGGCTCGTGCCGGCCGACCATCTGGTGCGCGCCGTCTGGGAGCTGAGCGGCATGCTCGACCTGTCCGGCTTCGCTGCTCATCTGGAAACCCGCAAGGAGTCCGCCGGGCGGCCGGCATGGGATCCGCGGTTGCTGGTCGCGATCTGGATCTGGGCGTATTCGGAAAGGATGAGCTCGGCGCGTGAGATCGCGCGTCAAAGCCGCTATCGGCCGGAGTTGGAGTGGTTGTGCGGCATGGCGGTCGTCAATCATCACACTCTTTCGGATTTTCGGGTATTCCACTCAAAAGCTCTCGAGAACTTGTTGACACAGGTATTGGCGCTGCTGAGTCAAGAGGGGCTGGTGGATCTCGAGCAGGTGGCCGTCGACGGCACGCGGATCCGGGCGCAAGCCTCGGGCGGGTCGCAACGCAGGCGTCCGACGCTCGAGCGGCATCTCGAACAAGCGCGCGAAGCGGTGCGTCAACTCTCGGAAGAAGCCGACGACGAGGGTTCGAATCGGCGGCGTCAGGCGGCGCGTAAGCGGACCTTGCGGGAGCGAGTCGAGCGGATGGAGCAGGCGCTGGAGGAACTGCCCAAGGTCGAAGCGGGCAAGCGCGACGAAGAGCAACGACGCCAGGCGCGGGTGAGCGAGAGCGAGCCGGAAGCGCGCCCGCAACACGAATCCAACGGCGGTTGGGGACTCGGCTACAACGCGCAGCTGGCGACCGACGCCAAAGAGAAGATCGTGGTCGGCGTGGAGTTGACCAACAACGCCTCCGATGCGGGCCAGCTGACCCCGACGCTGGACGATGTGGAAGGGCGCTTCGAGCGAACCCCGAAGCAAGTGTTAGCGGACGGGGGCTACGCCAACCAGGCCAACATCGAGGCGCTGGCAGCCGCTGAAATCGAATACGCGACGCCGGCGCCGGCGCCGGACAAGGGCTCGAAGGCGGCGTTGAAAGCGGCGGGAATTGGGCCGCGCTACGCGCCGAAGTTTTTCATCTACGACGAGGCGACGGACACGTTTCTGTGTCCGGCCCAGCGGACCTTGACGTATCAGCGATCGTCGCTGAAGCGGAAGCGCAAATATCGGCAGTATCAGGCAAAAGCATCTGATTGTCGCGAATGCGCACAGCGACACAAGTGCTGCCCCAAGAGCGGTCATCGAACGTTGAGCCGCAGCGAAGAGAACGCGGTGATGGCGAAACATCGGCGCTGGATGGAGAGCGAGCGTGGGCGGGCGGCGTATCGCAAGCGGTCCGAGACGGCGGAGTTTCCGAACGCCTGGTTGAAAGAGCGATTGGGGGTGCGCAAGTTTCGAGTACGAGGGCTGCGGAAGGCGCGATCGGAGCTTTTGTGGGGGGTTTTGGCGTACAACATTGCGGCTTGGATCCGGCTGGTCTGGCGTCGTGGGCCCGAGTGCGGGCTGGCGGCGCAAGCGGCGGCGTAGCGGCGGTTGGGGGGGCGAAAAGGGCCGGGAAACGGCCCGAAACGACCGTTTCCGGGCCGCTCAGGCGGTCAATCAGGAGTCGAGGCGCAGAAGTTGCGGTTTCGGCAGGGGCGGCGTTCGGCAGCGCTGAGCTTGGCGTGCGCTTGGCGCTCCCGCGCGCCGACGCGACAATAGGTTTTCTTCACGGCCCCTTACGCGCGCGGCTCCGGGGGGCTGGTCCAGGTCCGCTGTGGTACAAAATGGCTCTACGCCATGCAAAGAAACACGATCAAACACAAACTCAAGGCCGGGGGCTTTGTCGTTGGGACCTGCCTGACTGACTACATGAGCACCGAAGCCGTGATGGCCGTGAAAGCCTCCGGCCTTGAATACTTCTTTATCGACACCGAACACGGCCGGCCGAGCTTCGCCGACATCCAGATGCTTGTCCGAGTCGCCCGCGCGGCTGATGTGATGCCGCTGGTGCGGGTGACGCAAAACGAATACCACCTCACCGCCCGCGCCCTCGATTGCGGCGCTATGGGAATCGTTTGCCCCAGGGTGGAGTCTCGCGAGCAGGTCGAGCAGATTGTCGACATGATGAAATTCGCCCCGATGGGGAAGCGCGGGTACGGGCTGCGCAGCATCGTGACGGACTTCGAGTTCAAGGGCGCTCAGGCCGAGATGGAGTCAGCCAACGAGGAATCGATGGTGATTATCCAGATGGAGACCCAGTCGTTCGTGGACGATGTCGAAAACATCACCGCCGTGCCGGGGGTGGACGCGACGATGGTTGGGCCGTTTGATCTAAGCGTCAACCTCGGGATCCCCGGCCAGTTCGATCATCCGAAGTTCTGGGACGCGATCGATCGCATGGTCGCTGCCTGCGACAAGAACGGCGTGGCGCCGGGTGTTCATGCGGCCAACCCGGTGATGCTCGAGAAGTTCAAGGATCGCGGGCTGCGCTTTTTGACCTGCGGATCCGACGCGTCGGTCATCCTCAAGGGCTGGCGTGAGATTCGGGCGGCGATTCCCGTGGAAGAGGCCAAAGACGGCGAAGGCGGGTATATGTAAGCGGGTTCCGCGGGCGCGGGCGTTACAATACGGACGGTCGCCGATGCGTAAGCTGATCGTTTTCTTGATCGCCTGCGGAACTTGCTTCGCCGCGGAACCTGCGTTCTTTTCACGTGCACTGTACCCGAAGCTGATGGAGGCGCAGTGCAATCTTTGTCATAACGATAACGGCGTCGCCTCAGGTACGCGCTTCGAATTCCCGCCAGCCGAGGCGACAGACGAAGAAATCGAATCCTTTGGCGTAAGTTTGGCGCGAGTCGTCAACCGCGCCGAGCCGAAGGCCTCGCTGCTGTTTCTCAAGCCGACCAATCGCGCCAAACACCCCGGCGGCGAACGCATCAAGCAGGGGAGCGCCGACGAGGCCCTGCTCCTGAAATGGGTCGAGCACCTGGCCAGCCTTTCAGATGAAGAATTGGCCGCTCAAGCTCCTACCCGGACTGGGCCGGCCAGAACGGTCATTCGCCGACTGACGCACAGCCAGTACAACAACATCGTTGGCGATCTCTTCGGCGAGCTCTCTCGCCCAGCGGACCAGTTCCCGCCCGAGGATTTCATTCACGGGTTTAAGAATCAGGCTGAGGGTCAGAGCGCTTCTCCGCTACTCATGGAAGCGTATGGCATTGCCGCCGAGAAGGTTGCCGTTAACGCGTTTCGTGGCGGAGATCCGAATGAGCTGATTCCTTGCGCGTTGCCGATCACCGACCCCGTGTGCCACGAAAGCTTCGTTCGCGAACTGGGCCGGAAGGCGTTTCGACGGCCGCTTCACACGGTCGAAGTCGAGCGATACGCGGCGCTGTCGCGCGAGGCCGGGCCTCAGCTCGTCGTCGAGGCGCTGCTGCAGTCCCCGCACTTCTTGATGCGGCCCGAGCTTAGCGAAGACCTGGCCGGCTACGACAACGCCTCGCGGCTGGCGCTGCTGCTTTGGAACACGACGCCGGATGACTGGCTGACCGACCTGGCCGATTCGGGTCAGCTGACTACCGGGGACCAAATCGAGGCCGCGGCGCGCAAGATGCTCGAACATCCCAAGGCCAGGGCCGCGCTTGGCGAATACCTTGGGCAATGGATGCGTTTCGACCGGGCCCTGGACAGTATCCGCGACGGGAAATACTACCCGGATTTCAACACCGCGCTGGCCGCCGCGATGACCGAAGAGACACGCCGGCTCTTCGACCATCTTGTCTGGAATGACCTCGACTTCCGAGGATTCTTCAACGCCGACTACACCTTTGTGAACTCCGAGCTGGCGCAGGTCTACGGATTGCCCGACCCGGCCGAGGATTATCAGCGAGTTGAATACCCGTCAGATTCGCCCCGCGCGGGCGTGCTTGGGCAGGGGACCTTCCTCACTCTCACGAGCAAGCCTTCCGACACCTCGCCGACCGGGCGCGGCTTGTTCGTGCGGGAGCACTTCTTGTGTCAGATGGTGCCTCCGCCTCCGCCTGGGGTTAACGCTTCACTGCCCCCGCTCAGCGACGAGCGCCCGCTCACGAACCGTGACCGCTTGCAGATTCACCTGACCAGCGAAGGATGCGTGAGCTGCCACCGTCTGATCGATCCGATCGGGTTTGGGCTGGAGCAATTCGATGCGGTTGGGGGGTTCCGCCAGACCCACCACGTCAAGATTCCCCCGACGCGAGACGAGCAGAAGCGCAAGATCAAAACCAAAACTACGGAGTACGATCTCGAGATCGACACCACCGCCGAGGTCGTTGGAGTCGCCGATTCAGCGTTCTCAAACCCGCGTGAGCTAGGCGCCATTCTGGCCAAAAATGTGGAATGCCAACGTTGCATCGTCAAACAACTGTTCCGCTACGCGATGGGGCGCACCGAAACGCTGGCCGACCGCGAGACCATCGATCGCGCCTATGATCGCTTCCGCGAGTCGGGATTCCGGTTCAAAGAGCTTATAATCTCCATAGCTACGTCGGGGTCCTTTCTGTCGCGGTCAAGTTAGCGTCGAGGTCAAGTTCATGTCGAAGCCACTTTCAAGACGGACCTTCCTGCGGGGCGTAGGCCTAAGCGGGGCCGCGGTCCGAGTGGGGCTCCCTGGGCTGGCCGCGATGTTCAATTCGAACGGGACGGCTTTGGCGGCGACAAATCAGGTCTCGGGCGGTGCAATCCCGTCGCGGTTCGTAGTCTGGTTCAACGGCAACGGGATTATGGAGCGCTACTGGATTCCGCGCGAAACGGGCGAGCAGTACAACCTGCCGCCGTGCCTGAGCCCGCTGGCCAGATTTAAGCAAGACGTTCACGTGATTTCCGGGCTCGATAGCCCGACAGCTCGCGACCCCGGCCCGGGCAACGACCATCACCGCTCGATGAGCTCGCTGATGTCGGGGACGTCATTCACCGGACGCGGCGCCGGCGGCCCCTCGGTCGACCAGGTGATCGCGCGCGAAATCGGACAGGAGTCAAGGTTCAAATCGCTTCAAGTCGGCGTCTGTCAAGAGTCGTTTGGCGAGTCGGTCCAGCGCAACATGAGCTGGGCGGGGCGGGATCGCCCGCTGCCTCCCGAGATGCTGCCGACGAGGCTGTTCGACCGGCTCTTCGGCACGAAAGAAGCCGATTGGATCGACCGCAAGAAGAGTGTACTCGATGTGGTTCGGGCTGACGCGACGTCGCTTCAAGCCGATCTGGGGGCCGAGGACAAGCTGCGCCTGGATGAATACCTGACTTCGGTGAGGGACGTGGAGAAGGCAGTGGCGAGCCTCCCGCCCGAGTACAACCAGGTTGTCGAGCGTCCGCCGGAGGGGGGCGATCTCAAGGATTGGCCGCGGATCGCCAAGCTACAGTCCGACCTTTTGGTCCACGCATTCGCGTCAAACCAGACGCGCGTGGCTTCCTACATGCTCACCAAGTGTCAGAGCCTGACGAGGTTCCCTTGGCTGGGGTACACGGCGCGACGCCACCACGAGTACACCCACGGACAGGTCGAGACTCGCGAAGGCCAGCGCATCATGCGCGACATCAACCGCTGGCACGTTGAGGAGTTTGCGTATTTACTGGCGAAGCTCAAGGCGATGCCTGAAGGCGACGGCAACCTGCTCGACAACACGCTGCTTGTGATGGTTCACGAGCACGCCGAAGCGAACGCGCATAAAAACAGCGGTCTGGCGGTGCTGGTCGCCGGCGGAGCGGGCTCGATCAAGCGTGGGCGGCACTCTCGCATCATCGGCACGGTCGGCGACTTGTATCTCACTTTGGCCTCGGAGGCTTTGAAAACGGGGGTCAGCGAGTTTCCTTCGGCTTTGCGGAAGCTGCACGAGATCGTTTGAGGCGACGGCCGAATGCCTCGGAGCCGCGTGCGGGAGCAAGCGGTTGTCCGCTCATGGAACTATCGTTGGCGACTCGGGCAACCGCTCCCTTCCGGTCGCGGCTCCGAAACCCGTGGCTACGGTGATCGCCGAAATGTCTGAAGTCCATGGTCCGAAGGTGCTCCTTCGTACTGTTCGCTATAGGCGACGAATTTCCGCAACTCTAGGCCGAACCTAGTGTTTGGAACCGATAGCGGCCCAAAGAGCCGCCAGCTATCCTAAGTGACGGAATAGAAACACTTTTCATATGAGGGAACGAATGCACAGTTGGAAACGATCGACCGTAGCGGGAGGCCTTTTCGCCGCCGTTGCGGTGATGGCCACGCTCGGCGCGCCTTGGGCGTTCGCTGACGAAGACCTCGACTACGAAGAAGATTTATGGCACGACGCGGAGTCTTGGGTCGAGCACGCCGAATGCACTTTCTTTGGCGAAGCTCGCGAAGACTTCCTGTCCGTCGGGCTTGGCGCGCAGTTGATGGCCATGCAGCGCCAGGCGGAGCTCAATGCCGCCGTCACAGCGGCGATGCCGAGCCAGTCGGCCGGCCGCCGCTCGCCGCGACGGTCTCGCTCAGGGTCGATGGCCGCGTTGCAGGTTGACGACGGCCCCATCCAAGGCTCCTCGATCGACGATTTCGTCTTCGGCCAACTGGAGCGCAAGGGAATCGCGCCGGCGGCTCAGTCCGACGATCTCGAGTTCCTGCGGCGCGTTACGTTGGACCTCACCGGCCGCATTCCTACGCTGCAGGAAGTCGTTGGGTTTCTACAGGACGGTTCGGCCGATAAACGTCAGGGCACAGTCGAACGGCTACTGGCGAGCGGCCAGTGGGCGGATCGCTGGACGATGTTTTTCGGCGACATGCTTCGCAACACAACGCGGACCGCGCAAGTCAATCGCTATCCGTCCGGCCGCGATGCGCTGCATCTCTACATCCGCGACGCCATGCGCGACAATATGCCCTACGACCAGCTTGTCGGCGGGGTAGTCGGCGCGTACGGCGCGAACGACGGCCGCGAATGGCCTCCCACGTTGTCTCGACAGTCGCCGTTCGATTCATTCAACGCCTACCGCGCCTTCTTGGCCGGAACTCCGGTGCAAGCGACCGCGTCGAGTTATCTGGTGGGCGGACTCACCACCGGCGGCCCGATTCAAGACACTTATGACACGCTGGCGGCTTTCGTGGCACGCGACTTCCTCGGCATCAGCCATATGGATTGCATCCTGTGCCATGACGGGGCCGGCCACCTAGACTCTCTCAGCATTTGGGGCGAACAAGCCAAGCGAGCGGACGGCTGGGGCCTGGCCGCATTCTTCCAGCGTGTCGAATTGCAGCGGCCACGCTACCGAGTGCCCCCGAATCCGAATGGCAATGCCGCCCTCGGGCCGCGTCCGCGTTACTGGTATGTGAATATCCTCGGACCCGGCGAGCGTGGCGGACAGCGTCGCCAGGCGGGTGTCTACGCGATCAACACGACCGGCGGGAACCGCCCGGCGCGTGAGGCCTCCGACAACGCCGGGGAAGCCTTCGCCACGCCGAAATACCCGTTTGGGGGCGGCACGCCGCAATTCCGCGAGGCTTACGGAGACGCACTGGCTCGCCTGCTGACGGCCGACCGGCAGTTCGCCCGCAACGCCGCCAACCGGATTTGGGGAGTTTTCTTCTCGCGCGGCATCGTCGAGCCCGTTACCCAGTTCGACTTAAACCGACTCGACCCGCTCAACCCGCCCGAGGGGCCCTGGACGATCCAACCCTCGCACCCGGAGCTGCTCGAGTTTCTCACCGACGGATTCATCTCCAACGGCTTTGATCTCAAGTGGCTCATGCGCGAGATTGTCAGCTCCGACGCCTATCAGCTCTCGTCCAGGTACGAGGGCGCTTGGAGCCCGAGCTACGAGCAGTATTTCGCCCGCCATCCCGTGCGCAGACTGACCGCGGAGGAGGCTCACGACGCCGTCGTGATTGCGACCGGAGCCCAAGCGTCCTACGTCACCACCGCGGCGATCGGCCGGGTCCAGTTTGCGATGCAGTTGCCCGATGTTGTCGAGTCCCCTCCCGGGAACGCCAGGAGGCCTGAAGCGTTGCTCGCTAACTCTTTCCTCGACGCGTTCTTCCGGGGAGACCGCGAGGAGACGCCGCGCAGCGCCGAGGTCAGCATTCTGCAAGCGCTTCACTTGATGAACAACCCCACCTTGGTCAACCGCGTCCAGCAGAGCTCGAACAACGGGACGCTGGCGCAACTGGCCCAGGAAACCGACGACTCGTTCGTCGGTCTGCTCTACGTCGCCGCGCTGGGACGACTCGCGACTCCCGAAGAGCGCGTGGCCGGCGTTGCGTACCTCAACACGGGCGACCGTCGGCAGAAGGCCGAGGACCTGCTCTGGGCCCTGATGAACAGCGTCGAATTCGTCTTCAACCACTAGCCATTTTGGGATCAGAAAAATGAACGAACAAGAAAGATTCGATCGCCTGCAAAAGAAGCGTCCGCACGCTCATGTCAACTTTTTCGAGCGGCCGCACATCTCGCGGCGCCAATTCTTCCGCAACGCTGCAACCGGCATCGGCGGCTACTATCTCGCCGATCAGATTTCCGGCGGCAACACGCTCTCGGCGGCTTCGGCTGAAACCAAGAATACGGCCAAGAACGTGATTTTCCTGTTCATGCGCGGCGCTCCGAGCCACGTCGATTTGCTTGATCTCAAAGAGATCCCGGGGGTCACTCCGACCGACTTTCAACCCGAGACGGTGAATGGGATCCGGTTCCCGGTGGGATTGATGCCGAACACCGCCGGGGTGCTCGACAAGATGACGATAATACGGTCCGGGTTGAGCTGGGCTCTGGCGCATCCGCTGGCGCAGACTTGGCTCCAGATTGGCCGGAATCCGACCTCGGCGCTGGGCCGCATCGCCCCTCACATAGGCAGCGTGGCGGCGATCGAGTTGGACCCGCAGCGGCGGTCCGACCAGATCTTCCCCACCTTCATCGCGTTCAACCCGGCCAATACGCCCGGTTCGGGGTACTTCCCTGCTGAGTACGCGCCTTTCAAGACCCGACCCGACCCGATGGGTTTGGCGAACACGAGTCACGGCGAAGGACGGGAGCGATTCAACGATCGCTGGGCGCTGCTGAACAACCTCGACGCGGCCAACCGCGCCGAAGGGTCCCCGCTTGGGGCCGACGCGGTCGGTTTGGGCAAACTCTACGACGGCGCCCGCGCCCTGATGTTCAACCCGATCGTGGAGAACGCGTTCGCCTACAACGAGGAGGAAAGCGCGCGCTATGGCGGCACAAGCTTCGGCGACGCCTGCCTGCTGTCGAAGAAGGTCATCGAGGCCGACCAGGGGACGCGCTTCATCCAGATCAACTCCAACGGCTGGGATCACCATCAGGGGATCTACGACCGCCAAGAAGTCAACGGCCGCATGGTCGGCCGTAACATTTACGCTCAGTCCAGCCAGTTCGACCCGGCCTTCGCGGCGCTGGTCCAAGACCTCGACGCGATCGGCAAGCTTGACGAGACGCTGATCGTCGCTTGCGGGGAATTCGGCCGGACAACGGGGTCGCTTTCGGCGACGCGCAACGGCCGCGATCACTACCTGCAAATGTTCTACGCGATGGCCGGCGGAGGCATCGCCGGCGGCCGGATCATCGGCGCCACGAACGAGACCGGCGCCTTCACGACCGAGCCTGGATGGTCGCGGGCGCGTCCGGTCCGGCCAGAAGATATCGAGGCTACGATCTACTCGGCGCTCGGCATCGACTGGACGAAGGTCCGCGACGACGACCCGCTTGGCCGCGGATTCGAGTACGTACCGGGGTCGGATGAGGAGACTTACTACCCGGTCCACGAGGCGTTCGCGTAGGGGCGCATGGCGCGCCCTGCTGGATTCCTCGAACGGGGGGGATCCCTGGAGCCGCGCGCGGGAGCAAGCGGTTGTCGGGATCTCGGGCAACCGCTCCCTCCCGGTCGCGGCTCCGAATCCGCGTGCTCGGGCGTAACGACCTACGCCCTGGTCGTCAGACCACGTTGATCCGCATCAAATACATCTGTCGCGAGCGCCCTTCGTCGGCGCTCACCGACGGAAACAGCACCTGATTGCTCGCCCGGTTCCAAGTTGGGGCCGGGTCGTTGCGCAGGTCGCCGCTGGTATAGCCATTCTGGTCGACGACGTCGGTGTGGATCCAAGCGCCGTCCGAGCGGCGGTAGAGCACGTACTTGTTCCCTCCGCCCTCCTTCCAGCCGTTAACGATCCAATTCCCATCCGGGGACAACGAGGTGTCGCCTTCCGGTTCCGGGAAGATCTCTGGCGTCCCAATCTTCTTGACGATCTCCTGCCTGTCGCTGTCGTAGAGCACCAGGTCGTCCTCGACACGGCCCATCAGGTTCGGGCCGAATTCCCACTCGGGGTGCCCGCCGATAAAGATCCGCTGCTGGGTCAAACCGCTTCCATCAGGGCGCACCGTCATCGGGGTGTTGATGCGCTCTTCGCGAGGAGCTCCGCCTGACCAGCCTCCCCGGGCAAAGAAGTAGATCCGGTCGTCATCACGGTTCCATAACGTGTGGTTGATAAACAGTGGAATCCGTTCGATGTGAGGTTGGCCCTCGGCCAGGGCTTCAGCGATCTGTTTGTAGGAGACGACGAGCTCCTGCTTGCCCGACTCGATATCCGTTTTGAAGATCCCGTCGTCGTCGGGATGGACCACGCCCTCGCTGAAATCATGTGCGCCCACGTAGCCGGTTACGCGCCGCAAGTGCGCTAGCCGTCCGTAGTTGAGCCCTAAGAATGAACCGCCGTTCTGCGCCACGCCGCTGTTGCCGATGGGGCGCTCTTGGTTGCGATACTCCCGGATTCGCTTGCCCTGTTCGACGTCGTAGAGCGCACAGAAGACCCTGTTCGTCTGCGGGTCGCGATCGTTGAAAAAGAATTGGGTGTTCTGCTTGTCGGGGTTCCAATAGAACATCGTGCCTTGCTGGGGATTCCAGCCGCGGCATTCGTCCAGCTGACGCACCTCGTAGCCATTCTCCATATCGATCAAGACCACGTCGGCGGGCTCGTGCACTTCGGGCATGTGGTCTTGAAAACCGACTCGCAGGGCTAGGGCGAAGCGGTCGTCACCGCTCCAAGGGGTGTTCTGCACATGGCCGATGTAGCCAAAGAAATGATTCAGCGGACCCGATGTGATCGGTGTGATCTCGACCTCAAACGGCTTTCGTGTCTCGGCTTCCGGGGCTTGTCCACAAGCGCCGAAGAGGCCGGCGCCCGCCGCGCTCAAGTTCTTTAGAAATACTCGCCGTTCGATTGGATGTGCCATGGCGGAACTAGTCAACTCCAACGCTCTTCGTTGGCCTCCCGACGCATTCGAGCGGCACGTGTACACTCACACGCCCGCGGGCGCTAAATCGTAGCCCCGGGGATTTATCCCTGGGCTGCCCCTACGAAACCGACGCTGGGTCCCATGCCTCGGCTACCGCGGCGGCGACGCGCGGGGCGACGCGGTGGTCGAGCGAAGCCGGCAACACCTCGTCAGCCGTCGGGTTCTCAACCGAGCTCGCCAGCGACTTCGCGGCGGCGATCTTCATCTCTTCGGTGATCCTGGTTGCGCTGGCGTCGAGCGCGCCTCGGAAAATCCCCGGGAACGCCAAGACATTATTGACCTGGTTCGGGAAGTCGCTCCGGCCGGTGCCGATCACCGCCGCTCCGCCCTTCTTGGCCTCGTCGGGCATGATCTCGGGGATGGGGTTAGCCATCGCCAGCACAACCGCATCTTCCATCGTCGAAACGTCCTCTGCGGTCAGCAAGTTGCCCTTGCTCACGCCGACAAATGCGTTCGCGTCTTTGAGAACTTCCTGAACGCTGCCCGCTTGGTTGTTCGCGTTGGTGTACATGAGCAACTGCTTCTTCATGTCGTTGAGGTCGGTGCGGCCGGCGTGGATCGCGCCCTTGGAGTCGCATACGATCACATCGCGTACGGGGACGCACACGTTGGGGTCGTGCCCCACACAACGCAGCAGTCTCGCAATAGCGGTACCGGCGGCGCCGGCGCCGTTGATGACCACCTTCATGTCGGTCAAGTCGCGGCCGGTGACTTTGCCGGCGTTGAGCAGCGCGGCCAGTAGGACAATCGCCGTCCCATGCTGGTCGTCGTGGAAGACGGGAATCCCGAGGTTCTGGAGTCGATTCTCGATCTCAAAACAGCGCGGGGCGCCGATATCCTCGAGGTTGATTCCGCCGAACACGGGAGCAATGATCTCGACCGTGCGGATGATCTCTTCGACGTCTTGGGTGTCGACGCAAATCGGCCAGCCGTCAATGTCGGCGAATTCCTTGAACAGAATCGCTTTGCCTTCCATCACCGGGATTGCCGCCAGCGGGCCGATGTTGCCAAGCCCGAGCACGGCCGAGCCGTCGCTGACGATGGCGACCGCGTTTCCCTGGACGGTGAGGGTGCGCGCCTTGCTGGGGTCTTTGGCAATGACTTCGCAAGGGCGGGCGACGCCGGGAGTGTAGGCGACCGAAAGGTCGTTGCGGTCTCTAATCGCGATCTTGCTCATAATTCCAAGCTTGCCGCGGAGCTGCTCGTGGATGATGAGACTGCGTTCGAAGTAGTCAGACATGATGGTTCCTGTTCCTCTCCAATGGCGGTTGGCGCCTAGTTTCCCTATTCCTCTCGCGGCGACGTTGCGGGCGCCCCGGTGCAGAAAGGGTAACAGAATTGGGCCCAACCCGGTGACGGGCGTTGACAACTTTGACAAACATTCCACGCTTGACGCGTTCTGATCAGAGCGTTAGCCTGACTAAGCCCATGACACGTCGGAATCTGTTGGGGAATTTCATCGGCGCCGCCGCGTCTGTCGCTGCCGCGCCCGCCTTGGCCACGGCCCAGGGCAAGAAGCGAAATATCGTCTTCATCTTGAGTGACGACCATCGCTTCGACATGCTCTCGGCAATGGGGCATCCTTGGCTCGAGACCCCCAACCTCGACCGCATGATCCGAACCGGGGTGCACTTCCGCAATGCGTTCGTGACGACGTCGCTGTGCTCGCCGAGCCGGGCGTCGATCTTGAGCGGCCAATACGTGCATGCGCATCGGGTGATGAACAACTCGACTCCGCTGACTCCGGGCCTATTTACATTCCCAGAGGTGCTGCAGAAGCAGGGTTACAAGACAGGGTTCGTCGGCAAGTGGCACATGGGCGGCGGGAGCGATGAGCCTCGCCCTGGATTTGACCACTGGGTCAGCTTTGCCGGACAGGGGACCTACTTCGACCCGACGATCAATTTCAACGGCGACCGCAAACTGGTCAGGGGCTACAACCCCGACATCCTCACCGAGGAAGCCAAGAAATTCCTCGAAGCAAACGCCGACGGGCCGTTCATGCTGTACCTGTCGCACAAGTCGGTCCACGGGCCCTTCCAGCCGGCTCCGCGGCACAAGGGTTCCTATTCCGAGAAGCCAATTCCCTACCCGGAATCGTTTGCCGACAGCGACGAAAACTACAAGGGCAAGCCCGACTGGCTGCGCCGGCAACGCAACAGCTGGCACGGCGTCGACGGCCTCTACAACAACCGCGTCAGTTTTGAGCAGTTCTACCGCGACTACTGCGAATGCGTTCGCAGCCTAGACGACTCGATCGGCGAAGTGATGGACAAGCTGGCCGAGCTCGGCAAGCTTTCCGACACGCTGATCATCTACATGGGCGACAACGGCTTTCAGCACGGCGAGCATGGGCTAATTGACAAGCGGACCATGTACGAGCCTTCAATGCGCGTGCCCCTGATCGCGCACTGCCCGACGTTATGCGGCGGCGGCAAGGTCGTTGACGAGATGGTTCTCAACATCGATATCCACCCGACGATCGTGAGCGCGGCGGGCGCGGAAACTCCCGAGACGGTGCAGGGGCGCTCGCTGCTTCCGCTACTCGAGGGCAGGAGCGTCAACTGGCGGCGCGAATTCGTCTATGAATACTTCTGGGAGCGCGCCTACCCTCAGACGCCAACAGTTATCGGACTGCGGACCGACCAATACAGCTACATGCAGTACCACGGCGTCTGGGATCGCGATGAGCTCTACGATGTCAAAAAAGACCCTCATCAGATGAATAACCTGATCGGCGACGTCCACACTGAAAAGGAAGGCGGCCCGCTCGTTCAACGGCTCCAGGAACGAAACCACCCCCACTATGAGAGGGTTCGCGACTACCAAGAACGCATCGGCCAACTGATGCGCGAGACGGGCGGCAGAACCGAGCCGACCTGGTTCCTTTAGTCGGCCCGACGTGGTGCAAGGTTGGGCGTAGCGTGCTATGCCCGCGGGACCTCGCCCAATTCGCCAATCAGCGCCGATCCGGGCCCCGGAGCCGCGACCGGAAGGGAGTGGTTGCCCGAGCAGGCGACGATAATAGCGTTGGCGGGCAACCGCTTGCTCCCGCGCGCGGCTCCGAAGCATTCCCCGGTCTCGATTCTCGGCGAATATCCGAGCTCAAGGTAGAGTAGCTTGCTGCGCCCGCAACCCACCGATCGCTTTGACGTAGCCGTGATCGGCGCCGGCCCGGTCGGCTTGACCCTAGCGAACTACCTCGGCGTCTACGGCATCAAGACGCTGCTCGTCGAGAAGAACCTCTCCACCGTCAGCGAACCTCGAGCCGTTTCGATTGACGACGAGTCGATGAGAGCCATGCAGGGCATCGGTCTCGCCGACGAAGTCTACGCCGAAACGATGCCCGACTACGGCTCGCTTTACCACTCGCCCTCCGGCAAGCCCTTCAGCTTTGTCCACCCGCGCACCCGCGAGTACGGCTACCCCCGCCGTAACGCCTTCCACCAGTGGATTCTGGAACGCCAACTCCGCAAAGGCCTCGATCGCTTTGCCCACGTCTCTCAATGGTTCGAGCACGAGCTCGTCGACTTCGACGACTCGGAAGGCGAGGTCGTTTTGAGCGTCCTTTCAGCCGATGGCAAGGCCAAGACTGTGTGCGTCGGCTACCTCGCCGCTTGCGACGGCGGACGCAGCACCGTTCGCACCGGGCTTCGAATCGAGATGGAAGGCGATTCCTACGAAGAGCCCTGGCTGATCATCGACCTCGAAGGCACTCAGGACTCCTACCGGCACACGAAAGTCTTCTGCGACCCCCGCCGCCCGGGGATCACGCTGCCGGGCCCCGGCGGCGCCCGGCGATTTGAGTTCAAGATGTTCGAGGGCGAGGATCCCGAGGAGTTCGCAAGCGAGCGAAACGTCCGACGCCTTCTCGCCTCCCACGGCCCCGACGAGCACGCCAAGATCCGCCGTCGGACGATCTACACCTTCCACGCGCGCATGGCGCCGCGCTGGAAAGTCGGACGAGTCTCACTGCACGGCGACGCCGCGCATCTGTCGCCCCCGTTTGCCGGCCAGGGGATGAACAGCGGCATCCGCGACGCCGTCAACTACGCCTGGAAGCTGGCGGCGGTCGCCCGCGGCGAGCTCGGTGAAAGCCTGCTCGAGACTTACGAACAAGAGCGCCGCGATCATGCCTGGGCATTGATCGAAATGGCGGTTCGCATGGGGCGCGTCATGATGCCGTCGTCAATAGCGAAAGCCTTCCTCGTCCAAGCGGGCTTTCGGGCGATCAAGCTGATCCCGCCGCTCAATGACTACATCACCCAGATGCGCTACAAGCCGAAACCGCGATTCAAGCAGGGCTTCTTGGTCCCCGATGGGCGCGGGGAAGCCTCCATCGTCGGGCGGCTGTTTCCACAGCCCAACGTGGAGTTGCCGGATCGGAGAGTCGTGAAGCTCGACGATGCGTTGGGGCCGGGATTCGCACTGATCTCGATGAGCGACCGCGGCTTTGGGCTCGTCCCCGAGGCCGCCTTCGGCTCTCTACCAATGCGGCGGATTCGCGTTACTTCAGCGAACGCCGATTTCCCGCATTCAGGCGACTGGGTTCGCGACCTGGACGGAACAATTGAGAAGGCGCTCGAAGCCTACAGCGATTGTGCAGTACTGATACGCCCCGACCGCTACGTAATGGCCGCAATCACCAGCTCCACCGACCTCGTGCGCCTGCAGGAGTTGATCAGCTGGCCGCCGGGACACTGAGCCGCGGACGGAAAGTCCGCGCCTAGGAATGCCCGGCTAAGGGCGGCTAAGGGAGTGGGCGCGGACTTTCCGTCCGCGGCTCAGTGTCCAGTCCCTCCGGCCTGGTCGATAATGTTTGGCTGTCCCATGCGCCTCGACCACATCCAGATCCTTTCCCCTCAGCCGGGGGAGTTGGCGGCCTTCCATGGCAAAACGACCCACGGCAAGGTTCGCCAATTGGCGGATGGCGACTGGCTGTGCGAAGGCCCTTCTCGCCAGCTACTCTTCGCGGGAGGGCCGCCGAACTCCCACGGGTTCAGCGCCTTCGTTGTGGAAACGCAGGCCGAGCTCGACGCCCTCCGGAGCCGCTGCGACCACCACCGGTCGACCAGCCCTCTGTGGTCCGGCCGTGACGCCTTCTCTGTGGAAGACCCCGACGGGAACCGCCTCGAATTCGCCGTCGACGCTAGCCCAGGTCCGCCCACCGACGCTTGGGGACGTCTCCAGCACGCGGTCGTCCGCAGCCCCAACATCGACGCACTGGTCGAGTTCTACACCGCCGTCATCGGCCTCGATGTCTCCGATCGCGTCGAAGACGAAGGCCGATTGACCACCTGCTTTCTCCGGAGCGACCACGAGCACCACAGCTTCGCGATCTTCGGCGCCTCCGAGAAACGTCTTGACCACCACAGCTACGAGCAGGCCGACTGGAACGCCGTCCGCGACTGGGCCGACCACCTCGCCGGCCTCGATATCCAGCTCTCCTGGGGCCCTGGCCGCCACGGCCCTGGAAACAACCTCTTCCTGTTCTACAAGGACCCCGACGGCAACTGGATCGAAATTTCCGCCGAGCTTGAAGTCATCGACGATCGACCCACTCGCGTGTGGCGGCACTGCGAACGGACGCTCAACCTGTGGGGCCGGGCGATCCTGCGGCAATAGGGTAGGCTGGGATTTCGGGCGATGAAGATCATCGACATCCTCAGCGCGGGCAAACCGACGATTTCCTTCGAGTTCTTCCCCCCGAAGGACGACAGTGGGTTCGACGACCTGTTCCGCACGATCGAGGCGCTACGGCCGCTGTCGCCGAGCTACGTCTCGGTGACCTACGGGGCGGGCGGAGGAACCCGTCGTAAGACCGTCGACCTGGTCAAGCGCATCAAGCACGAAATCGGAATCGAGTCGATGGCGCACCTAACTTGCGTCGGTTCCACACGAGACGAAATCGCCGGAGTTCTCAACAGTCTTCGCGATAGCGGGATGGAAAACGTCTTGCCCCTGCGCGGCGACCCCCCGAAGGGGGAATCCGAGTTCAAGGCCACCCCCGGCGGATTCCGCTACGCCAGCGAACTAGTTGAATTCATTCGACCCAACTACCCGTTTTGCCTGGCCGGCGCCTGCTACCCGGAAAAGCATCCTGAAGCGTCAAGCTCCGATGCCGACCTCGACAGCCTTAAGCGCAAGGTCGACGCGGGAGTCGATTTTCTGATCACCCAGCTGTTCTTCAACAATGAGGATTTTCTGAGGTTCCGTGACCGCGCGGTTGCGGCGGGCGTCAAGATCCCGATCCTCGCCGGCATCATGCCGATTCGGAATGTGAAGCAGATCAAACGCTTTACCGACATGTGCGGCGCGGCGCTGCCCACACAGCTCCTGTCGAAGGTTGAAGCGGTTGAAGACGACCCCGACGCCGTGGCCCAGCTGGGCGTCAATCACGCCGTTCGACAATGCGAACGGCTACTGGCTGAGTCTGCCGCCGGAATTCACTTTTATACCTTGAACCGCTCGACGGCGACCCGCGCGATTTTCCAAGAGATCAAAGGCCTGCTGTGATCAAAAAAACGCGGGCGAGGCATGCCTCGCCCCTACGAACGCGCCGTCCTACTCCGCGCGAAATTGACCGGTGAATTCAACGAACCGATGGAGCTTGTCCAACGCTGCACCTGTGTCAATGGACTTGGCGGCTAAGCTAGCCCCTTCGGCGAAGTCTTCGGCCTTGCCGGCCGCGACCAAAGCTGCCGCCGCGTTCACCACAACGATGTCTCGTCGCGGGCCGCGGGCGCCTTCCAAGATGCGCTGAAGGGTCAAGGCGTTCGCCTCTCGGTCCCCTCCCTCTAAGCTCGCCGCATCGGCTTGGTCGACTCCGAAGTCGGCTGGCGTGACGGCTGACTCGGTGACGCTGCCGTTGGCGACTTCCGCCACGCGGGTTTTCCCGGTCGTCGTGATTTCGTCCAGGCCGTCTTCACCGTGAACCACGAAGGCTCGCTGCACTCCCAGTCGCGCGATCGCTTGCGCTACATCGGCGACCTTCGAGCCGTCGAAGACGCCGATGACCTGGGCGCCCGCCCCGGCGGGGTTGGTCAGCGGTCCAAGCAAGTTAAACACCGTCCGCATCTTGAGCGCCCGGCGGATTGGCTGAACATGCTTCATCGCCGGGTGAATCAGCGGCGCGAACAGGAACCCCACGCCAACTTCATCAATCGCTTGGGCCGCTTGCTCGGGCGTGAGCTGGACGTTCGCCCCAGCCGCTTCGAGCACATCGGCTGAGCCGCACTGACTCGAGATCGAGCGATTCCCGTGCTTGGCCACGGGGACCCCGGCGCCCGCCACCACGAACGCGCTTACCGTGGAGATGTTGAACGTGCCGACGCCGTCGCCGCCGGTGCCGCAGGTGTCGACCATCTCTTCGGCGCGGACCGATTGGCACTCGACCGGCGCCGCGTGGGCGCGCATGGTGCGCGCGAATCCCACGATCTCGTCGACGGTTTCGCCCTTCACTCGCAAGGCGGTCAGCAGCCCTCCGATGACGGCGGGATCAGCGTCTCCGGCGAGGATTTCTTCGAGCGCCTGGGAGGCCTCGGTTTCTGTTAAGTTGCGCCCTTCGACAGCCTTGTGAAGCGCATCTAGTAAGGCTCCCATGCAAATTGCGTTCGTCTCGGGCGATCTCGTATAGTGGGGGTTCCCCCTGGTCGCCGCCGCAAGTCCGCAACGCGATCGTAGCACGCACTTCCGGCTCCCATGAAAATTCACGAATATCAGGCGAAGGAGATCCTTCGTCAATACGGCGTTCCGACTCCGCAAGGCGAAGTCGCTTACACCCCCGACGAGGCCAAAGAGGTTGCTGAGAAGCTCGGCGGCAGGGTGGTCGTGAAAGCTCAGATTCATGCTGGCGGCCGTGGCAAGGGCGGCGGCGTGAAGCTCGCCGATGACGCCGACGAAGCGCGCGAGCTGGCTTCGCAAATCCTCGGCATGAACCTGGTGACGCACCAGACCGGGCCGGGCGGACGAGTGGTCAAGCGCGTCTTGGTCGAAGAGACTCTGCCGATCGCCCGCGAGATCTACCTCGGCATCACGCTCGATCGCGCCATTGGCAAGCCAGTCTTCATGGCTTCGACCGAGGGCGGCATGGAGATCGAGGAAGTCGCCGCGAATAGGCCGGAGCTCATCCTGAAGGAAACGATGGAGCCAGGCTTCGGACTCTCCGGATTCCAGGCGCGCCGGTTAGCGTTCAAGCTTGGAATCGAGGGCGACGCTTTCAAGGGCGCTATCGCCGCCATGACCGCGCTTGCGAAGGCATACGAGCAGATCGACGCGAGCCTGATCGAGATCAACCCTTTTGTCATCACGGAAGACGGACGCGCGGTGGCTCTCGACGCCAAACTCGACGTCGACGATAACGCGCTTTATCGCCACGCCGACATCGTCAAGCTGCGCGACCTCGACGAAGAAGACCCTCTCGAGACCGACGCGATTGACCACGGGCTGACCTACATCAAGCTCGACGGCAACATCGGCTGTATGGTCAACGGCGCGGGCCTCGCGATGGCGACGATGGACATCATCCAATACGCCGGCGGGAGCCCGGCGAACTTCCTCGACGTGGGCGGCGGAGCGAACGCCGATCAGATCAAGAACGCCTTCCGAATCATCCTTTCCGACCCCAACGTCAAGGCGATCATGATCAATATTTTTGGCGGGATCATGCGCGTCGATATCGTGGCGGAAGGGGTCATCGCGGCTGCGAAAGAGCTTGAGATCGGCGTCCCGATTGTGCTGCGGCTGAGAGGGACGAAAGTCGAGGAGGGCAAGAAGCTCCTCGAAGAGTCGGGAATGAACTTCCTTGTCGCGGACAACATGAAGGAAGCGGCGGAGAAAGCCGTAGCCGCCGCCGCGTAGGGGCGAGGCACGCCTCGCCCGTCTTAGGACCAACCAGATGAGCGTTTTAGTCGACGAAAACACCAGAATCCTCGTCCAGGGGTTTGGGCGCGCGGGCCAGTTCCACGCCCAGCAGTGCGCCGAGTACGGCTCGCAGATCGTCGCGGGCGTGACTCCCGGTAAAGGCGGCCAAGAGGCGATCGGCGTCCCGATGTTCAACACGGTCGCCGATGCAGTCGAGGCGACCCAGCCGAATGCTTCGCTGGTTTTCGTGCCGCCGCCGGGCGCGGCCGACGCGATCCTCGAAGCGATCGAGGCCGAGATCCCCTTCGTCGTCTGCATCACCGAGGGCATCCCGACCGCTGACATGGTGGGCGTTAACGCGGCATTGAAGCATTCGAAGACACGACTCCTGGGACCGAACTGCCCTGGCGTGATTTCGCCGGGCAAATGCAAGATGGGCATTATGCCCGGCCACATTCACTTGGCCGGCGACATCGGCGTCGTCTCACGCTCGGGGACACTCACATACGAGGTCGTCGGCCAGCTCACCGACATGGGAATCGGCCAGTCGACCTGCATCGGCATCGGCGGCGATCCGATCATCGGGACGAACTTCATCGACGCCCTCGAGCTTTTCCAAGCCGACCCCGGCACGTGCGCGATCATGATGATCGGCGAGATCGGCGGCACGGCCGAGGAGCAGGCGGCCGAGTACATCACCAAGAACGTGACCAAGCCCGTGGCGTCATTCATCGCCGGGGCGACCGCGCCTCCCGGGCGGCGGATGGGCCACGCGGGAGCGATTATTTCAGGCGGCAAGGGAACCGCGGCCGATAAGCAAGCGGCGCTCGAAGCGGCCGGTATCAAGGTCGCTCCGTCCCCCGCGGAAATGGCATCGACCCTAGCGAGTCTTTTGTAAGAACTTATGGCAATCGAACGCACTCTAACAATGATCAAGCCGGACTCGACGGCCGACGGCAATGGCGGGAACATCCTCGCTCTCCTTGAAAAAGCAGGCTTCCGCATCGTGGGGATGAAGAAGCTGCAGCTGACCACGGCCCAGGCCGAAGCTTTCTACGCGGCCCACAAGGAAAGGCCGTTTTACGGAGAGCTGGTCGAGTTCATGACGCAAGGGCCGATCACCGCGGCGTGTCTCGAGCGCGAGGATGCGGTCAAAGGCCTGCGCGAAGTGATGGGCGCGACGAATCCGGCGGACGCGGCCGAGGGAACGGTCCGGAAGCTCTACGCGACGAACATTCAGAACAACGCGATCCACGGCTCGGATTCGCCCGAGAATGCGGCGATTGAGATTGGGTTCTTCTTTAGCGAGCTTGAGCTGGTGGGCTAACGGTCCGCAGGGGCGCGACATGTCGCGCCCTTCAACGCTACAATCTCGACAGTCTTGCCAAAACCCAGATTCGGTCAACGCAGGTCGATGCGTCTACCGGACTACGACTACTCGATCGCCGGATCGTTCTTTGTGACTATTTGTGCGCGGGATAGGGCGGCGTTGTTCGGGTCGCTCCAAGACCAGCGTTTCCACGCCAACGACCTCGGTCGAGTCGTCCAATCATGTTGGCAGGCAATCCCGAACCACTTTCCCAATGTGACGCTCGATGAGTGGGTGCTGATGCCGAATCACCTTCACGGGATCGTCGTGAATTGGGGCGATAAGGGCCCGACATGTCGCGCCCCTGCGGACCCACGGAGCCCTGGGGTGGCGTTTCCGCCGGTAGTCAAGGAGGCGGAGCAGCCGAATCGGTTTGGGCCGCTAGTTCCGAATTCGCTTGGATCGGTCGTGCGTGCGTTCAAGGCTGCAGCTACGAAGACGGCTCGCGAGTCCGGGGCCTGGTCGACCGGGACAATATGGCAGCGCGGATACCATGAACGACTCATTCGGACCGCGCGAGAACTCGAAGACCGACGAAACTACATCCGCGAGAACCCGCTTCGATGGGCCACCGATCGGGAACGGCTCTGGTAGGGGCGCGACATGTCGCGTCCTTTGATTTCAAACCGGATTCAACAGCTTCTGAATCTCCGGCTTGTCCATATCGGCCGCGGTAACCACGCGGGCGGGCGAGTCGATCTGCTTCGGCGGCGTTTCCCCGGCGAGCTTCTTGACCAGCGTCTCCACCGCCAAATACGCCATCCGATACGGCTCCTGCACGATCAGGGCATCAATCGCACCTTCCCGCAGGTTCTGCTGCAAGGTCGGCGCGGCGTCGAAGCCGACGAGCTTCGGCCGATCGCCCAACCCCCGAGCCTTACGCGCTTGGGACGCTCCGACGGTCGCAGCCTCGGAAGAACAGAAGATCGCGTCGAGATCCGGGTGCGCGGTCATCATATCTTCGGCGATCGCCAACGCCCGCGACCGGTCCGACTGGCAGTACTGCTTGTTGACGATCTTCAACCCGGTGAACTCTTCAGCGACCGCCGCCTCGAAGCCGATCTCCCGCTTACTCGTCGAAGCGCTCCCCGGAACGTGCATCACCATCGCGACATCGCCAGACCCGCCGATCAGCTCGCTGACCTTCGCACATCCCATCCGGCCGGCGGCTTCGTTGTCAGTCGCTACGAACGAGACGTAGTTTTCGGTGTTGATCCCCGAGTCGAAGACCGCGACCGGGATTCCCATCGTCATCGCTTTCTCGACAATCCCGACGAGCGCGTTTTGATCCGACGGCGAAATCGCAATCGCGTCCACCCCCCGGTTGATCATCGATTCGACAATCTGGATCTGCCGGGCGTATTCGGTCTCCTGGGGAGGGCCGTTCCAAAGAATGTCGACGCCGTTTTCCTCCCCAGCCTTGCGCGCGCCGGCTTCAACCGCCTGCCAGAAGATCGAGTTGATTCCCTTCGGAGCCACGCCGATGACGGTCCGGTCGCTCCGGTTGCAGCCGAGCGCGGCTAGCGGCAGCGCCAGAACGTCGCGGCGCTTCATGGCCGGTAGTCCACCCAGATCGGGCTCGACCATGCCAGCGACCCATCCGACTGCTCGACCCGGACGTAGTAGTAACTCTCGCCCTCTTCGGCCTCCGAATCCGAGAACTCGAAGTTCGCCTCCCTCGTCCCGGGTTCAGTCGTATAAGCGAACGTGTTGTTCTTGATCAGCACAATCTTGTCGAGCGGCTTCGTCCCAATCGCCCGGATCTTTACCACCGGCCGGTCGGTCGACCTGAAGGCGTCCCCCATCACATGGTCGCCGATCCGGACATCGACGATGATGTTGTCGGTTGCCGCGTAGGTGTGGCGCTTCTTCATCGCGTCAAGAAGGTCCTGGCGGGTGATGTTGGCCTTGTCTTCAACCAACACGCAGGCGTAGGCGTCATGGGTGGCGATGTGGTCGGCGCTGGCTTGGACGCCGAGCTTGATCCCTTTCGCCCAGGCCTCCCACACAAAACCCTTGGGGCGCCAGGTGTCGCCGTGATGGTAATACTGCTTGTCGGGGGTCTCAGCCCGGGGGGCGCCAATGTATTCGTACGAAGCGTGCAAGCCTTGGTAGATCTCGACAATCGGCTCGACCTCCTCATCGCTGTCACGCCAGTCGGTGCCTTGGTCGGTTCCTGAGGTATGCGACGTTGTAATGCCGCCGTTACGCCGTAAGTAGGGGTAGAGCAGGGAGCCTGTGTTGATCTCCCCACGGCGCTCGCCAACCGTGATCGGGAGCTCACGAATCCCACGCGTGGCGAAAACCGTGTTGCGATGCCCGTTCGGGTAGTTGAGGCTCCGCTCGGTGCCGAACATCGGCCAGAAGCGATTCGCCGCCAGGTAGATGTCCTCGGATTTCTCGGTGCGCCACCAGTTGTACTCAAGCCCGTCGGAGTTGCCTCCGTACTGGTGATCGCCGACCATCATGAAGTCGTACTGGCCCGCCGTAAGGGCGTAGCGGTAGAAGTCCTTGAGGCCCCCGTCGCCGATGCCGTCGGCCGAGATATCCGTGTGGCGGTGCAGGTCGCCGCGTAGGATGCGTAGCGTCCCGTCAGGCGTTTCGTAGCGGTATCCGCGGATCGCCGCGACATCCGCGGCATCGTTGGGATGGACGGGCGGCGCGGTGACTGCGTTCTCCTGGAAGGGCCCCAGCTGGGGCGGGCCAGCCGGCTTCCAGCTTGGATCGGAAGGGTCGATCGAGGTGTAGCTGAGCTGCGTCACCCCGGCCCGCGGACTCGGCCGGTTAATCGGAGTCGGTCCGCCGAACCCGCGCCCGTCGCGAGCCCACGCGAACCAGACCTTGCCGTCGGGCCCGCGCGCGCCTTGGGCCCAAACGTCGTTGCGCCCCGCGCTGCGGCTGATGGTCGACGCCGCTGTCCAACCGTTCTGGTCGAGACGCGTGAAGACAGCCTCCCAGCGTCCGCCGGCGCCCCAGTTGTTGTTGACGCGAGTGGTCGTGCTGGTCAGGCTCCGCCCCATGGCCCAGACGCCGTCGTTGGAGTCGACAACCAGACGCGCCTGCTGGAAGTAGTCCTTGTACTCGGGCGGAACCGCGTCCATAATCGGTTGGCTCGGCTGCTGAATCGCCTTGCCGTCCCACACCGCGACGCGAACGCTGCGGACACGGTAGAGTCCCGCGCCTCCGCCGGGCTTGAAGCGTTGCGAGCTCCAGTCCTTGCCCCAGTTGGCTTCGCCGTGATCCCAGGCGGCCCAAACGCGGTCTTGCGAATCGCACGCCAGCGCGACATTGGCGTCAAAGGTTTGTGAACGCGTCACTTGGACGACACTGCCCAACGACCCGTCGCCGGCGACCTTGCGCAGGTAGACGTTGAAGTCGCCGGCCTCGTAGCCGTCCCAGCCAACCCATGCCGCGCCCTTGGAGTCGGCCGCCAGAGCAGGCGTCCAGTTGTCCGCATCGCCGGTGCTGATCACCCGCTCGGCGGACCAAGAGTCACCCTCCAGCCGCCGGTGCAGAATCTTTGAGACCCCATCGCGAAAGCCCTGCCAGGCCACGTGCACCCTGCCGGCCGAATCAGCGACCGCCGCGTGGTAAAGATTTTCGCCCTGCCCGCCGCCGAAAGCCGTAACGTCCGACCAGGTAGCTCCGCTTCGCGACCGCGCGAAAAGCCCCCAGCGCCCGTCACGCTTCCCCGACCAAATCACCCAGAGTCGACCCTGCCCGTCGACTGCCGCGGCCGAGCGGAAGTTGTCGTCATAGCCTGGCGGGCTCACGCGTACCGGCTGCTGCCACCCCGCGTCTCCGCGTTGGGCGGCGAATACAGCGTCCTCACGGTTCGCATACGAAATCCAACTCGTCCACATCGCGCCATCGGCCTGGAACGCAACGCCCGGGTAGTCATTGAAGCGGCCCCCGGCGGTAAGGTCGATCGTGTTCGGAATCCGCTCGACACTCACCTCATCGTCGAGGAAGATCATCCGCTCACCCAGCGGAATCTGTGTGAGGCGAAAGCTGAAATCCCCGCTGACGGTTTCCACCGTGACGGTGGCGTTGTCGTCGGCTTGCAACATCGCGACGACGCCATTGGGAACCATCGCAAACGGCCGCGTGTGGACCGGGTCGTACCCGCGCGGCATCGACGAATCGGCATAGCGCGTAACCCGCGTCGTCAGCAGCCAAGAGTCGTCACCTTGGATCTCATCGCGCCCTTCGAAGTGAACTCCGTCGACACGCAGAACTCGCCCCGGGCCGACGCTGATCTTGCCGTCCCAGCGCATCGGGGTCAGCTTCTTCAACCCGAACATCACACGGATCGAAACCGCCCCCTCGAGCTCGCTCGCTTCTTGCGAAAGCGATGGACCTTGGGCGACCGACACCGTGGCGAAACAAAAGAGTCCGGTTAGAAACACGAGCTGGCGCAACATCGCGCCCATTATGCCACCAGGGCGGCATGCCGACCACGCACGACCCGAGCTGCAACCTTGAGCCGCGACCGTGAGGGAGTGGTCGGTTACCGCCAACTTATCCGACCGCTCCCTCAGGGGCTGTGAAAAAAACGCCCATTGAGCGCGAAAGACGGTCGAGGCATGCCTCGCCCCTACGGACGATCGTTTGTTTTCAATGACGTAGGGGCTTGGCATGCCAAGCCCGTTGCCGGAATTGGATCCCCGACATTTTTTCACGGCCCCTCACGGTCGCGGCTCAAGGTGCGTCGTTCACAGGCCGCGTTGCGTGACCAGGTACACCGCAAAGCTCCCCAGCCAATGCCCGCCTTCGTAGTGCTCGCCGGTCACGGCCCCGAGGCCGGCCTCTCGATGAGACTCAGCGGCCGCCCCGAGAGCGCTGCGCCGCGGGTCGTCGTCAGGCAAGCCCGCCACGATCCCTTCCAGCATCCAAGCGCGCGACAAATTCAACCCGTCGAGATGCGCAATCTTGCCGTCGGCGCGGTCGCTGACCTCGGCCGGCCGCAACCAGCCGCTGGAACCGTCACGAGGAATACCCGGCAAGAACCCGGCGAGCCACGAAGCAAACTCCTCCGGCGTCAGGATTCGACGCATCAGGTCCGCCTCGGCCAGGCACGGCGAGAGGAAATCCTGCCCGCCGGGCTCGTAGTCGAGCGGACAGTCGTAGTCGGCGAGGTAAAGCTCCCGAATGCGGCTGTCCAGCAGACCCTCCATTTCACGGTCAGGTTTCGAGCGCGCCCAGTCGAGCGCCAGTCCGAATGCAAACGCGGTCTGCGAATGCTCGCCCGTGCGGATTGGATACGTCAACTTCGGCAGCCAGTCCTTGATGCGCCCCGCGGCGGCGGATTCGAGCGGCTCCAGCGTGGCGCTCCATTCGCGGGCCTGGTCCCACTCGCGCAGCTCGGCGGCGAGCTGCAACAGCCAGGCGAGCCCGTAGGGGCGCTCAAATGTTTCTCGACCGGGGGTGGCCAAATAGCGGACCTCCGCCTCGACCCTGTCTTCCGTAAAACTTTCAGCGAGCGCCGCCCTGGCTCGCGGCGCAAACCCGGCATCAGGATTGAGCCGCGCCAGCCGCGCCAGCAGCCAGTGTCCGTGCACCGCGGAGTGCCAATCAAAACACCCATAGAAAACCGGCGTCAGCTCGCGTGGCGGGCCGACATCGGCGTTGCTAGCGAGCGTGTGCGAAATCTTATTCGGGTACTCGAGATGGACGCAGTTCAGCGCCAACTCGGCAAAGCGCGATGCGGGAATCTCCGACGTCATCAGATGCGAGCCCACGCAGGCTAGAGCGTAACAGGCGCAAGCGACGGGTGATCGAAAACCCATCAAACCGCCAGCGCCTGTTGGTGCTCTCGCAGCAGCATCTGCAGATTTCGTTTGTGCCTATGCTCAGCCTGAATCGCCGCAAAGCCTGCGCGGAATCGAGCGCCCTGATTCGCCTTGCGCGCCGACTCCGCCGCCCGAATCAGAAGCTCTACCGCCTCTCGATAGTTACTGCCGTGTTGTCTGTCGATGCTTTCCTTGGCGAGATTGAAGTAGACCTCGATCACCTCTTCGGGATGATCCTTCTCACGCAGCGCGGCCAGCTCGCGCCAGAGATACCAGCCGCATCCCCCGTCGGTGGCCTCGCGCCACGCCGCGCCAATGTCTTCTTCATACATGTAGATGCGAATCAGAGGCTCGCGGCTGCTCTCTTGCTGGTAAGACCTGCGTCTCCAGGTCACGGCCATCCGGTCGAGGCTGGCCTCGCGGGCGGCGTCCAACGCCCGCGGCCGCATCCGGTCCCAGTCGCCCAACGGGCGGACGAACTCTTCGAGAAGGCCGTAGCGCTCGACGCTGCACTGCGATCCCACGTACGCCTTCCACATCACCTGCACGCCCTCTTTGACGCGGCCGCGCTTCTTGTACTGCTCGGCCACGAAGTTGCGGATCTGCGGCAACGGGCGGTCCGGAAGAGCCTTAAGCGCTTTCTCGGCCCATTCGAGTGCGCTGTCCTCGAGCCCGTGCTCGCGGCAGGCGCTAACGATTTCCCCGTACTCCTGCTCGGTCGAAATCGTGCCGCCCATGATTTCGATAAAGCGATCGATATCGCCGGCGTCCAGCGCCAGCGACTTCATCACCCTTTGTGCGCCGCTGCGGTAAGCGTAACCGTAACCGTATTGACCGCTGCGCTTCAGTCCTTGCTCCTCGCGCTCTCGCTGCTCGGTGGCCCAGGCATCCTCGGCGCGGATACGAAAGAGCGCCAACCCATCGTCGCCAAGCAGCCCCCCGTAGGCCTTGTAGGCGTCGTGGAAAGAATCCAGGTGGGGATCGAGCTGCAACTTCAGCAAGGCGCTCGCCAGCTCATCCGGATCCGGCGGGGCCTGCTCGCACGCGTCGCGGTGCAGGCCCGCGATTCGATCCTCGATTACCGCGATCTGGTCTTCGGAGTCGTACGCCTTTTCAAGGACTCGTGACAGCTCCGCCAGGGCCGATTCGCAGATGCGGACGACCGCCGCCGGCTGCCCGTCCGCCAGCAGCCGCTCGAGCGCGTCGACGGCCGGTTCGGCGGTCTGAAGCCAAACGCGCACCTTGTGGTGAGCATCGAGGTGTCCTTTGGAGCGCATCGCCTCCTTGAGTTGCTTCTCGACGATAGCGGCCGCCGCCTCGGGACTGGTGCGGTGAGCGGCATAGGCGATCAGCTTCTTTTCGAGCTCCTTGTCTTCGCGCGCCCACTCGACAATCATGCCGACCACGACGGCGTGGTCCTCCTCGCGAAGAAGGTTCGCCGCGTCCTCGAGCTTGACCCGTTTTGCCCGGCGCTTTTTCGGCGTCGCGGACTTGTTCAACCAAGCCAGGCCCGCCGCGACACCGTGCTTGCAAAAATTCCCCTCCACGCCGGCAGCGCAGTCGCACTGGTAGTCGAGGATCCCATCGTCGACTTCCAGCTCGACCTGACAGTTGCGCGTGTCCCGCACCAACCCGGTTAGACGGTCACCGTCCGGAACGATGGCAAGCACATGGCCGTGCCGGTAGTAGTCCTGTCCTCGAACGAAGGCGTCGTCGCCCGCCATTCGACGCAGCACGGCTTCCTTGATCGCGTCTTTGACACCGCCCGGCATCGGTCGATTATATTCGTACCGATCTCGATGAGACAATGGCAGGATTCCGCGGGGCGGCAATCTGAGCATCCTCCAGCGTTCAGACCGGCGTGAAACGATTGCCGTTACGCTTTGAAGTAACTCTCATGTCGCGCAAGCCCTTTGTATCGCAAAACACCATTGCGCACTTCAACTGTGTATAATCAACCGCCAGAGGCTAACCTTGCCTCGCAATTGGTTGAACCAAAAGTCTTTAGGGGATCAAACGTACGATGACCGGCCGGATCGCGGACCGGAAAGCTATCGCCTCGCACGGCCGGCGTCCCGCCGCAACGCTCCTCTTCCTTGTCCACTCGTATCAGAAACCAACGCCGGGGGGGTCTCGGCGTTTCAGGAGTCATGTCAATGCCTCGAGTTTTAGTTCTGTTGGCGCTGAGCGCGGTTGTCGCGTTCGGCCAATCCACCACCGGCGAGATCGCCGGAATCATCACTGATCAAACCGGCGCAGGTGTACCGGGCGCTCAGATCACGTTTATCAACGAAGGGACCGGCGAGTCGAAGACCGTCGAATCCAACGCCACGGGCGATTACCTCGCCACCCAACTGCAAGTTGGCAGCTACCAGGCGATGGTGCAGTCGGAAGGCTTCCGCACGCTGGAACGTCCGAACGTTGGCCTGTCGGCCTTGCAGAGCTTGCGCGTCGATTTCGTGCTCGAGCTCGGCGCCGTGACCGAAACGGTTACCGTCACCGGCCAAGCGCCGCAGGTCGACACCCGCTCCACTCAGATCGGTATGACGGTCGACGATCGCCGCATCAAGGATCTTCCCTTGAACGGCCGCAACGCCTTGGATTTGGTCCGGCTCGTTCCGGGCGTCCAGAGCGTAAGCACAACCATTCGACCCTCGTTCGGCCAACAAACCGTCCGCATGAACGGCGGCCGGCATTTCTCGGTGAACTATCTGCTGGACGGCGGTTCGATGAGCTACTTCCATCGCGGCCAAGGCCTGATCCTGCCGCCACCGGACGCCGTCCAGGAGTTTCGCGTTTCTACCACCGGCGTCAGCGCCGAGCACGGACGCGGCTTCGGCGTCATCAGCGCCGTCACCAAGTCGGGAACCAACGAGTTCCACGGCAGCGTCTGGCACTTCTTGCGCAACGACGCCCTCGACGCCCGCAACTTCTTCTCGCGCACGGTGCCAAAGCTCCGCTTCAACCAGTTCGGCGGAACCGTTGGCGGACCGATCATAAAAGAAAAGACGTTCTTCCAGTTCACCTACCAGGGCCAGCGCATCAATGAGGATCGTTTGCGGACAGCGTTCCCCGCGACCGCCGCCGAGCGCGCGGGCGACTTCACCGGCAGCGAGCCGATCAAAAACGGCGACACCGGCGATCCCTTCCCGAACAACATCGTGCCGGCAAACCTGATCGATCCGGTTGCCACGTTCATGATGGACAATTGGGTTCCCTTTCCCGACCGCGCCAATGGCAGCTTCGTAACGCAGGTCAGCCAGCCGAGCGATGACAATCAGTATCTAACTCGGATCGACCACACCTTCAGCGACAAGAACAAGATCAACGGTCGCCTGTTCTACGATCACAACGAAGGGGCCGACCCGCTGCGCAACGCTGACTTTATCAACTACGGTCCCAACCCTCGGTTCAACCGTATGCAGACCTACACGATTGAAGACAACCACATCTTCAGCCCGACCCTGCTGAACACCGTCCGCCTCACCTACACGCGGTTCAACTACCAAGAGGCGATTCCCAATACCGACGATCTGTCTGACTTTGGCGCGACCGATTTCAGGCACGCCGGCGGTGTTGTGCCCTCGAGGCCCCTGGTTACGGTCAATGACCGCTTTCAACTCGGGCCGGGCCGCCATCGCCAGCGCCTGTCACAGAACTACGCACTCTCGTGGAACATGAGCCTGGTCAAAGGCAGCCACAACATCAAATGGGGCATCGACCTCCAGCGCAACCAGTTCCTCTACCGCGACAACCGCGCAACGGGCAGCGAATGGCAATTCACCGGCAGCAGAACCGGAGTTCCGATCGCCGACTTCGTCACCGGCAGGGCTCGCCGCCTGCGACAGGCGTCGCCGATCGAATTCGATCACCGTTATATCCAGACGGGGATGTTCTTCCAAGACAACTTCAAGCTCAGACAGAACGTGACCATGACCCTGGGGTTGCGAAACGAGTTCTACCCGCGCTGGCAAGAGGGCCAAAGTCAGCAGACCGCGGTTGTGCCAGGCGCCCAATCGAGCTTTGTCCCGAGCGCCCCCGCGGGTCTGCTCTGGATAGCGGACAATCAATTCCCCTACGGGGGGGACAACCTGAACTTGGCGCCGCGCTTCGGTCTCGCCTGGGATGTTTTCGGCGATGGCCGCACGTCCGTCCGCACCGGCTATGGAATCTCGTACGATCCCCTAACGGCGGAGATGGCGGGCGGCGTCCAGGCGCTGCAGCCGTTCGGCCTGTCGATAGACGTGAATGCTCCGCAGGCGTTGTCCGCGCCTTTCGGGGGCCGGGTGAATCCGTTCCCCTTTACGGTCGACCTCAACAATCCAAACTTCGTATTCCCGGTCACGCTCCCGAAAGGGTTTGCCCCTGGTTTGGTCAACCCCTACATGCAAACCTACAACTTCACGTTGCAGCAGCAGTTGACTGACAATCTCATGGTCGAGCTGGCTTACGTCGGCAACGTCGGGCGAAATCTGGCCTACAACCGCGAGCAGAACCGGGCTGTGTTCGGGCCCGGCGCCACGGGCCGCAACACCGACTCACGCCGGATCTATCCGGGTTTTGCGTCGATTGGCCAGCTCAACACCGGGGCGAACTCGAACTACAACAGCCTCCAATTCCAGTTGCAGCGACGCTTCAGCAAGGGGCTGACCTTCCAGGTCGCCTACACCTACGGACACGCGATCGACGAGGTGCTAACCAGCGCGGCCTTCGCGACGGTCACCCAGAACGGGCTGCAAAATCCAGAGAACCGCGCGGCCGAACGTGGCCGCGGCGACTTTGACCTGCGGCAGACCTTTGTCACCTCGTTTCTCTACGAGCTTCCCGGACCCAAGACCGGCTTCGCTCGGCACATCATCGGCGGATGGGAGCTAGGGTCAATCATCACCCTGAACGAAGGAAGGCCGTTCCATGTCGATAGCGGCGCGGACCGCTCCTTGACGGGGGTCCGCCACGATCGTCCGAATCTGAACGGCGATCCGAAATTGTCGACGAGTCGACCGACCAGCGAGAAAATCGCTCAGTGGTTCGATCCTACCGTCTTCAGCCGCAACGTTGGCGGTGAGCTGGGCAACGCGGGCCGGAACATCATCGAAGGTCCCGGCACGATCAACATGGACGTTTCGTTGAAGAAGCGCTTCTCGATTACCGAGCGCCATGTCGTGGAGTTCGGCGTTGACTTCTTCAACCTGCCCAACCACGCGAACTTCGGGACGCCGCGGCGGGGCAGCATTACGGATCGTCGTCTGGGTGTGATCACCGGCGCCAGCGCCGGTCGTATCGGCCAGTTCCACCTCAAGTACTCGTTCTAAGTAGAACGACTTCAAACCAACCACTGGACCATGCCCACCCGGGCATGGTCCTTTTCTTTGTGCGCCCTGCTACACCCGCTCGACCGGCGTAAACCTTCGCTCTACGCGGCCAAGCAAAAAATCCGCCGCCACGGCGAGCAGCGCCGCCGGGACCGCTCCGAGCAGAATCAGCCCGGAGTTCACGGTCTGCAGCCCCATGAAAATAAAGTGCCCCAGGCCCCCGGCGCCAATCAAGGCCGCGATCGTTGCGACTCCGACCGCCGTCACGGTGGCCACCCGCAATCCAGCCATGATGGTCCGCGCCGCGAGCGGCAGCTCGACCATCGTGAGCAGTTGACGGTCGGTCATCCCCATCGCGATCGCCGCCTCGCGCACCGCCGGGTCGACTTGCTTGATCCCGGTGTAGGCGTTCCGAACGATCGGCAGCAGCGCGTAGACCACCAGGGCGACAATCGCCGAACGGGCCCCGATCCCGCCGATGATGGGGATGGGGATCAAGAATCCGAACAGCGCCAGGCTCGGGATGGTCTGCAAGGTGTTGGCGAGGCCCAGGACCCAGCGCTCCAGCCGGGGCCGTCGAGTAACCAGAATTCCGGCCGGGATTCCGATCAGCGCGGCGATCAGTATCGAGACTCCAACGAGGAAGAGATGCTCGCCCGTTCGGGCGACCAGGTCGCCTTGGTACCGCACGAGGGCGTCGAAGAACGTCACGTCAGGCTCGACCTCAATGCGGCCACAGCCGGGTTCGCGGAAGCGCGAAAATCGGCGGGAGTCCCGATCCACTCCAGCTGTCCGGCCTCCATCAAGCCGATACGCTCTCCCAGCAGCAGAGCTTCGCGGATGTCATGGGTCACGAACACGATCGCCTTATCGAGCTCCGACTTCATTTTGAGGAACTCGCGCTGAATCTCGGCTCGGGTGATGGGGTCGAGGGCGCCAAACGGCTCGTCCATCAGCAGAATCGGGGGGTCGGCCGCCAGCGCCCGCGCAACGCCGACTCGCTGGCGTTGTCCGCCGGAGAGCTGCCGCGGATAGCGCCCGGCAAGGTCGCTAGGCAGGCCCACGCGCCCGAGCAGAGAGTCCGTCGCCGCCTGTCGACCCTGTAAGCGTGGAACAACGCCGATGTTTTGCTCGACCGTGAAGTGCGGAAACAGTCCAATCTCCTGGATCACGTAGCCCGCTTTGCGGCGCAGCTCGATGGGATCCCAGTCGAGCGTCGAACGCCCTTCGACTTCGACCGCGCCCGCGCTGGGTTCGAGCAGCCGGTTGATCAGACGAAGGGCGGTTGTCTTGCCCGATCCGCTGCGACCCAGCAGGACCAGCGTTTCACGCGGTTTCACCTCGAACGAGAGGTCGCGAACCAGCGTCGCCTCACCGATTCGATACGAGACCGAGCGGAACCGAATGGGAGCAATGTCGGGCACGTCAGAGCCGGTTTTCGACCAACGTACCCATGGTATCCTGAGAAAAGTTACCTCTAGCGTGGGCCTGTGGCGCAGTTGGGAGCGCGCCTCCATGGCATGGAGGAGGTCGGGGGTTCAAATCCCCCCAGGTCCACCAATTCCCCGTTCATGTTTCGACGCCGCGGGGTAGGGGCCGGGCAGAGCGCCGACGGCGCGTCCGAAATAACAGCCTGGGGCGTAGCTTGACACGCCGTCTCCACACCCCGTCACACCATTTCTCAATCAGTTTTCTCAAGTCATTTCAATCACTTAGGGCCGTCCGCCACCTGCAACCCTAGCGTCCATGCCTTAACCTAGAATTGGGGACCGACCCCTCTCCGGGCGCCATCGAAAAACACCGCTTCTTGCCGGTTTTCGCCGCCACGTGGGTAAATCCGCGGCGCTCACCAGCGGCGCTTACTAGCGGCGCTGAGCCCCAAGGTTTACCTTGGGGTCGTCTACTTCCCGCGAAAATGTAGACGCCAGACCCCCAAGCAGCGGCCGGTCCGGCGCACTACACTAGACTCCTGCGGGACCCGCTCCATGCCGATTCGCTAAAAGAACATGGCAAGCGCAACATCAGCGATTCGAGTCGTCCTCAACTCGATCGCGGATCGCGGACGCGAGCTCTTCGGGCGCGGCAGGGCCGGGTCGCTCGACGAGCTTTGCCGCGACCTGCTTTCCCAGCGCGGTGAAGCGATCGGCACGGCGCTCGCACGCGAGGCTGTCGACCGCTACCGGTCGTTGTCCGCTGCGGAGCGACTCGAATTCTTTCAGGCCTTGGCCGACAATCACCCCGCCGACGTCGACGAAGTTCTCGACGCCGCCGAGCACTACCGCGCCGATCCGGGGTCGTACACGTTGCTGGAGCTCTGGAGGGCCGCCGAGCCCCCCGTGCGAGCCCTGTTTGGCCGAATCAACATGGCGCCGGGCGGCACCGCCGCCTTGGTCGACATGCGCCGGGACTTGCTCGACCTGCTGCCGGCGCAGCCGGAGCTAAAACCCCTTGATTCGGTTCTGCGGCACCTGCTGACATCGTGGTTCAACCGCGGCTTCTTGGAGCTCAAGAGAATCCACTGGCAGACGCCGGCGTACATCCTCGAGAAGGTCATCAAATACGAAGCCGTCCATGAGATCGCGGGTTGGGACGACCTGAGACGCCGGCTCGAGAGCGACCGCCGCTGCTTTGCCTTCTTCCATCCCGCGCTGCCCGACGAACCGTTGATCTTCGTGGAAGTGGCGTTGGTTCGAGGGATTCCTGACTCGATGCGGCCGTTGCTCGACGTGAACGCCACGGTCATGGACTCCACGAACGCGGACACGGCGGTTTTCTACTCGATTAGCAACTGCCTGGTCGGGTTGCGCGGAATCTCGTTCGGCAACTTCTTGATCAAACAGGTGGTGGCTGAGTTGCTGCACGAAGAGCTTCGCCTGAAGACGTTCGTCACCCTGTCGCCAATCCCGGGCTTCGCTGGTTGGCTCAGAGGACTGGGGCCCGAACAAGCGCAAGAGATCCTGCCCGCGGACATGGCATTCGACCAGGGCTGGCTTGACGAGGAGGCCTGGCAAGAGGCGGCGGACCGCCTGCGCGAGCCGCTCAAGCGTCTATGCGCTCACTACTTGGTGAAGCAGCGCCGAGGCACGCGGGCGCTCGATCCGGTGGCGGCTTTTCATCTCGGCAACGGCGCCTCGATCGAACGAATCAACTGGCTGGCCGACGTTTCCGAGAAGGGCCTGGCCGAATCGGCCGGGCTGATGGTGAACTACCGATACCAGCCTTCGCGAATCGAGAAGAATCACGAAGCCTACGTCAACCGCGAGCGGATCGCGAAGTCGCCCAAGGTCGGTTTGCTGCTGAGAAAGAAGTAGAACGGGCTTGGCATGCCAAGCCCCTACGTCGTTGAAAACAAACGATCGTCTGTAGGGGCGAGGCATGCCTCGCCCGTCTTTTTCGCGGTGACGGACGCTTGTTCACAGACCCGCCGGCTCGGGGCGCGATCACGATCAAGCCAGCTCAACAACGTAGACCTGAGGATGACCGCTCCGGTCGCTCGCGAACGCGGCTAATGTCTCATCCGGCGAAAACGACGGGTGAGGATGGGTCCATTGAGGGCCGTAGACCGAGTCCGCGGCCATCTCCATCCAGCTCAGCGCGCTCTCCTTCTCGGCCGACGCGCGAGCCGCTTCCCAATCTTCGGCTACGGCGTATCGAGAAGTCCGCCACTGGGTCCCCTGGCACGACGCCGCTGGATGACAAACCGTTCGCCGTTCGCCGGTCTCGACATCGACGAGTTGAAGGCCGATGTCGGGGTGAACCGTATCGCACAGGATCTTCGTCCCGGCCTTGTTCGGGGTAATGTGCCAGGCGTTGAGCTCGGCGATGGTTGAAATCTCTCGGCTCCGCCAGTCCATGCGCTTGAGCGCCTTCGGCCATACTGTAAACACGAGTTCCGGCCGGTCCCCCAGAAACGTTTCGTGGACGACGAATTCGTCGTTGCCGTGCTCGTACAGGCACTCCAGGCCCGACCCGTCCAGCCGAATGCGATGCATTCTCGGCGCTGGGTCACCAGCGAACTCGATCCACTGCGGGTCGGCCGGGCAAAACTGCGGATGGATGATAGTGCGAGCGAACGCATGAAAGCCCGTCTCAGATCCGTCAATTCGGCCCACGGCGACTCCCCAGCCGCCGTGGCGGCGGCAGGCGGCGGTAAACCACTCGCCTGACGGGCTCAATGAGCATTCGCCCAGCTGGCCGCCGAAGTCCGCGACTAAGCGCTCGTCGAGGGTGTCGCGGTCGAGGCCCCAAACCGCGCCTTTTCTGACGAAGATGGCCTCGCCGCTAGGCGCGATCGTCGGCGAAAAGGGATGCATGGCGTTACCGCCGGTGAGCTGCCGAATTTCCCCGTCCGGAAACCCAACCTCAAATAGTTGCGCCTCCCCGCTCCGATAGGACGTGAAGATCAGGGCGTCCTGAGCCGGGCTGAACGTCGTGTTGAGGAAATAAGCCGGGTGGTTGATCGACGGATGATCGGTTACCTGATGGACGGCCGCACCCGTCTTGGAATCGCGGGCGACGGAATGCTCACTGGGCCAGCGTTCGCCCTTTGCCATCCGCCTATTATCGCGAGGATAGCGGGCCGCGCCCCGGAGCCGCGACCGTAAGGGAGCGGTTGTCGATGAGCACGAACATTGGTTGCCTACTCGAGCAACCGCTCCCTTCCGGTCGCGGCTCCGGGATCGCAGTCCGCTGGATGCGACTTCTTGGTTCCGGCTCGTCCGGGTCAGGGAGCGGTTGTCACAGCCTTGATCAACCGCTTGCTTACGCGCGTGGCTCCGGCGCCTAGTTCGCGAAGTAGAGTTTCACCGCTCGCCGAATGTCGTCGCGGCTCAGCTCCGGCGGCCTCTCTTCGTAGTTCGCGATGTTTTTGAGGATCAGCACGATGTCCCGCGGGTAACAGGCTCGCAACACTTCAGCGCCGCCGTCGCCCAAACAGGTATCGCGCACGAATCTGGATTGCCCAGGCGTCCACGTGACGAAATGATCCTCGCAGACGCGCGCCAGAATGTTGTCGAAGATCTCGGGGGTGATCGCGTCGATCTTAACCTTGTTCTGAATGCGGCGGAGGAAGGCCTCGTCGGCGAGATCTTTGGGATTGAGGTTCGTCGAAAAGACGACCAATGTCTCAAATGGAACCGGCACCTTCACGCCGGTCCGAAGCGTCAGAAAATCCACCCCTCGGTCCAAGGGCACGATCCAACGGTTGAGCAGGTCTTTGGGATCGACGAGCTGGCGGCCAAAATCATCAATGATGAACAGGCCGTTGTTGGCCTTCATCTGCAACGGAGCGTTGTAGAAACCTAGCGATTCCTCGTACTGTAGCTCCAGCATCTGTTGGACCATCTCGCCGCCGACCGCAATGCAGGGTCTCGAGCAGCGGATCCAGCGCGGGTCGGTCCCGGGTTCGGGTTCGAGCTCGCGATGCACGACCGAGTCGTGAACATTGATGATCTGGCCGTCGACCTCAACGGCATACGGAATATAGACGTCGTCTTTGAAGATGCGGACCAGACGCTCGGCGATCGACGTTTTGCCGTTTCCTGTCGAGCCGTACAGAAAGATCTGAGCGTTCGACATGATCGCCGGCCCGAGCTCGTCGAGCACCTCGTCGGAGAGGCACAGGTCGTTGAAGACGTTTTTGAGCTTGTCGCGATTGACGTGGTGGCGCGAGGTTTGGCTGCGAACCGCTCGGTTGTAATCGTCGAAGGGCACTGGCGCAGGACCCACGTACTGGCTCACGCGGTAGCGGTCTTGGGCGACTTGGCGACCCGTCTGGGTCAGGGTCATGACGTAGTCGTTGCCCGTCATGCCTTTGACTTCGACGAACTGCTCGCGCCGCAAGTGCTGGAAGATCTCGTCGGCGACGACTTGGTGGATCTTAAGCCGCTCCGCAACGAGGCTCAGGGCCGTCTCGCCCTCGAGCATCGTCATCTTCAGCATTAAGTTGATGACGGTGTTCGGGTTGACCCCCAGCTCGCTGACGTGCTCGGGGATGATCGGAGTGAAGCGGCCAAGATCCCGTGTTTGGTCCTGACTGCTGGCGGTTTCGAAGACGCTCGCTGCACTCATCTGGGACGAGCGTACCAGTTGGGAGTCTCCGCCTGGAATAAGGGCTTTGGCTGAAGACGGACTCAGGGGATCGGCGTAGGACAAGGTTCTAACTCGCGAGAAGAAGGGGCGCGACATGTCGCGCCCTTGTGCGGAGGCCGACCCCAGAGCATGGAGCCGTAGGCGGGATTGCCTGTGGGCTTTCATTGAGGTATTACCCCCAGGGCAAGTTAAAGGGCGCGACGGGAAGCACATCTCAGGCTGAAACCGGGCAAGTAAGCCTCATGGCGGTAGCATGGCCCGAAACAATCCCCCACCGATGCAGGACTCCATTCTCGATGGCCCACGAGGCCGGCATGTCACGCTCGGCGTTCTCGGCGCGGTTCACCCGCCTCGTTGGTGAAACGGCGTTGCGCTATGTCACGCAGTGGCGCATGCGGCTCGCCCGTACGCACCTTCGAGAAACGTCCGAGCCGCTCTCGGTTGTCGCCGAGCGGGTTGGGTATGAATCCGAAGCGGCTTTCTGCAGGGCGTTCAAGCGGGTGTTCGGCGTACCGCCTGGAAGCCTTCGCCGCGTCGATACGCCCTCGCCGGTTGCCAGGGCAAGCTAGCGTCGCAGCCGCTACCCCACCATCGAGCCCTTGCCCAACCACTTCCGCACGTAGGCCATTTGGCCGACGTGGTACGCCTCGTGATACCCCAGGTATGCGACGGCCCCAGCCAGGGTATCGTCCGCGATCCGAAATTTCCGGGGCGCCGTGACAGCCAGCTCCTCGACCGTAACCGTCGCCAGTCGCTCCCGTAGCTTGGGCGAAACGTCGTCCCAGACCGCCTGGATCTCTTCCATTGCCGGGTAGTCGGTGTCGGGCCGCAACCTCGCGCCCTTCCCGAATAGCTCTTTCCACTGGACCTCTTGCGGCCGACCTAGCATTGCGAGAATCCCGCAGCGCGTGTTCGTGATGTGCCCGAAGGTCCAGATGATCGGGTTGGGTCCGCCATCGGGCGAGCGCAGAGCCTCCTCGCGCGTTAGGCCGCTAACAGCCATCGCGACCAATTGCTCGCTGACGGCGAAAAGCTGAGAAGTGAGCTCGATCTTGGGGTCGGCCATGCCCCATTTATAACGCAAGCTCGTCCGGACGCGGTCGATAAGCACACTTGCGGGATCCCGTATGCCTGTAACCGAACTGCGATCGCCTGACCAGACGCCCTCCAGCTGGGAACAGCCCTCCAAGGGTCCTCTGGCCCAGAAGTCTCGCGCGCTCAACTCGCGCCACCAAGAGCTCAAGTTCACGCTTCATCGCAAGCTCCTCGACAAGATCAACCTCGACGCGCTGGCGATGATCGAGACCCAGACGCTGCGCAACGAAGTGCGGGGCGCGCTGAGCAACCTCATCGACGACGAACAGACCCTGCTCAGCTCGGTCGAGCGCAATCAGATCGTCGGCGAGGTGCTAGACGAGGTCTTTGGCCTTGGTCCGCTCGAACCCCTGCTTTCGGACCCGACGATCAGCGACATCTTGGTCAACGGTCCCAAGCAGGTCTACATCGAGCGCCAGGGCAAGTTGGAGCTCTCCGGCGTGACTTTCAAAGACGATTCACACCTGATGCGGATCATCGACAAGATCGTCTCGCAGGTTGGCCGGCGCGCCGACGAATCCTCTCCTATGGTCGACGCCCGGCTGCCGGACGGCTCGCGCGTCAACGCGATCATCCGCCCGCTTGCGCTTGATGGCGCGCTGGTCTCGATTCGGCGCTTCTCGCAAGACAAGCTGATGCCGGCGGACTTAGTCGAGTACGGCTCGATGTCGGCCGAGATGCTGCAGCTCCTCGAGGCCTGCGTTCGCGCGCGACTCAACATCATCGTCGCCGGCGGAACGGGCTCGGGCAAAACGACGCTCCTAAACGGACTGTCAGCCTACATTTCGCCCAAGGAGCGTGTCGTCACGATCGAGGACGCGGCCGAGCTGCAGCTCAAGCAACCCCACGTCGCGCGCCTAGAGACGCGGCCTCCTGGAGTGAACCCTAAAAATGAGACATTGAAATTCGGGACGAATTTCAGCGAATGGAAAGGAGTCCAGGATGGAAAGTCTCAAGCCGCGCAAGCCGCGGGAGTTCACGGTGGAGTTCAAGGAAGCCGCCGCCAGGCGGCTCCTAGCCGGCCAGAGCGGCACAGCGCTAAGCCGCGAGTTGGACGTCAAGCGCAGCCTGCTGTACCGCTGGCGGGACGCCTATCGCCAGGAAGGCGTCAACGGCTTGAGCCGGCGGCGAGGCCGGCCGAAACCCGGCCGCTCGGCGCCGCCCAAGATCCCTCGCGATCCGCGCGACGAACGCATCGCAGAGCTCGAACGACTGCTCGGCAAACAAGCCGCAGAGCTCGATTTTTTCGGACAAGCCTTTCGCGCCTTGAACCTCGCAGCCCCGACCAACGACGCCGGTGGCGCGAGCGGATCTACTCCATCGTCGAGCAGATCAGCGCCAAAGGCTCGCTCAGCGTCGAACACGCCTGCGAGCTCGGACGCGTGAATCGCGCCGGGTTCTATCGCCGGCTCGCCGTGTCGTCGCCCGCCGAGTGCGACATGGAATTGCGTGACCGCATGCAGCGGATTTCGCTCGAGAATCGTCGTTACGGCTACCGCCGCGTGACGGCCGAGCTGCGCCGCCAAGGCTTCCTCGTCAATCACAAAAAGGTCCTGCGGATGATGCGTAAGGACAACTTGCTGGCGGTACTCAAGCGGCGCTTCGTGCTAACAACGGATTCGAACCACTTCTTACCTGTTTATCCGAATCTAGCGGCGCACCTGAATGTGGACGGCGTCGATCAGTTGTGGCAATCCGATATCACCTACATTCGCTTGCGCGAGGCGTTCGTCTACCTCGCCGTGGTGTTGGACGCCTACTCGCGACGCGTGGTCGGCTGGCGGCTGGGGACGACGCTCAAAGCTGAGCTGGCTGTAGGGGCGTTGCGCGATGCGCTCGAGCTCAGACGCCCTGCCGCGGGGTGGATGCATCATTCCGACCAAGGCGTACAGTACGCTTCGAGCGCCTATGTCGAGCTGCTGGAGCAGCACGGCGCGATCATCTCGATGAGCCGCCGCGGCAACCCCTACGACAACGCGCGGGCGGAGAGTTTCATGAAGACGTTGAAGGCGGAGGAGGTTTGGTTGCAGCGTTATCGCACGCTTGACGAGGCGCGCGCATCGATCGGCGAGTTCATTGATGAGATCTACAACCAACGCCGGCTGCATTCGGCGTTGGGATATCGTCCGCCGGCGGAGTTTGAAGCGCTGGCGCGGCCGGCGGCAACAGCAGCGAGGAATCCGAAGTATGAGTTTTGAGAGGCATAGGCAAATCTATCAATCCGATGGGCCCTGGGCGGGCAGGGAGACATCGCCGGCGTTGGAGAAGCCGGGAGCGACCTTGGCGGCCGCCCCCGGCGCTCATCGTCTTGATGAGTTTGCGGCCGGGTATTCCTTGGCGGGTTGCTCTCCAGCAGAGCCCGCTTCCGCTTCCCCGGCTAGGACCAGCGTGCGACGATACAGCGAAGAAGGCAAGCGTTTTGCGGTGAATCGTAACCTGTCCCGATTTCGACTGTCTCACGCTTGGGGTTCACTCCATCCCAACATAGAGGGCGGCGGCGCGATTCGCCAGCGTGAGCTGCTCATCAACGCCCTTCGCATGCGCCCTGACCGCATCGTAGTTGGTGAGTGTCGCGGCGAAGATGCGCTCGACATGCTTCAGGCAATGAACACGGGCCACGATGGCTCGATGACGACCGTTCACGCCAACACTCCCCGCGACGTGATGACGAGGCTGGAGGTGATGGTCACCATGGCCAATTCGAACCTCGGCCTGGTTTCGATTCGGCAGCAAGTATCGTCAGCCGTTGACGTCATCGTCCAGACGGCAAGGCTTTCCGACGGCACACGCAAGATCATGTCGATCACTGAGGTCGGCTCGATGGAAGGCGAGACCATCACGCTACAAGACCTTTTCGTGTTCGAGAAAAGGGGCATTAACTCCGAGGGAATCGTCCAGGGCCGCTTCGCCTCGACCGGGATCCGGCCGCGCTTCTACGAAAAGATGCTGTCGATGGGGCTCAACCTGGGCGCCGAAGTCTTCGAGTCGTCGATGGAGGTGGGCTAGAAACCATGGGGCTGCTGGTCATCATCTTCGTCGCGACGTTGGCCGTTTCGGGCCTGACGTACGTCTTCGTCCAGAGAACGTTCCAAACTCGCGACTCGGCAAAGATGCGCGATCGTCTCGCCGGGAAGCCGTCCGCGGCGAAGAAGAAGTCGACCGAAGGGGCAGGCGCGAAGTCGCTGTTCCTCGGCGGCGATGCCAAGACCCTGCTATCCAAGGCGCTTCAAAAGCTCAATATCGACCGCGGGCTCAACACGCTGGTCGAGCAAGCCGGAGTGACTTGGGCGCCCGGACAGGTGGCGCTGGCCTGCGTGTCGTTCGCGCTGGTGGCGTTCAACCTTTGCTGGTACATGGCGCCTCCCCAAATCAAGGAGCTCGCCTTCATCATCGCGCCCGCCGCCGGGTCCTTGCCCATCCTCTTCCTCAAACGCAAACGCAGCAAGCGCATCTACGCCTTCGAGGGCCAACTTCCCGATGCGCTCCAATTCATTGCACGGGCGATGCGCGCCGGACACGCGTTTTCGGTGTCGCTCGAGATGTTGCACAAGGAATTCGCGCAGCCCTTGGCGGGTGAGTTTCGGCGCGCGTTCGAGGAGCAGAATTTGGGTCTTCCGATGGAATCGGCTCTGGGGAAACTGTCCGAGCGCATGCCGCTGCTTGACGTGCAGTTCTTCGTTGCCGCGGTGGTGCTTCAGAAGCGAACGGGCGGCAACTTGGCCGAAATTCTCGAGAATCTCTCGGTGCTGATCCGCGAGCGCTTCAAGCTGCGCGGCGAGATCCGCTCGATCAGCGCGCACGGGCGCTTGTCGAGCCTGGTGCTGACCTGTATCCCAGCAGGGGTGGGCGTGATGATGTATTTCGTCAATCGCGACCACATGATGTTCTTCGTCGAAGACGAGATGGGCAACCTGATGGCGGGCGCGGCGATCGGGTTCGTCTTGCTGGGGTACTTCATCATGTCGCGGATCGTGAAGATCGAGGTGTAGACGATGGTTCTGGCGATCTCGGTCCTGCTGTTCATCTTTATTGGCTCGCTGCTCTATTTCCTGGGCATGCGCTTCTGGGTCAGCCCCCAGAATGTGGTCTCGCGAGTGCTCGGCGAAGTCCGCGACGTCGAGGCGAAACATCCCAGTTTGGCGTTTCGCGAGGTACTCGAGAAACTCGGCAGCTTCGTACCCTCGAATCCCGCCGATCTGTCACAGATCCAGAAGCGCCTCTACAATGCCGGATTTCGGCTTCCCAGCGCATTGAAGCTGTTCATGGGCTTGAAAGTCGTGGCGCTGATCGCGCTCCCGGGCGGCATGTGGCTGCTCTGCTCGCAGCTCGGAGTTAGCTCTGACGGATCTTCCCCCCAGCGGAAGGCTCGTTTGACGGGCTAACTGCTTGGCTTGCTTGGCTTTAACACGCTTGGTGGCGCTTTTAGTATACCCATGTATTATGCTATTGTATCGTTTATTCATTGTGTTATTTGTGATATAATATACCCATGTATGTTGAGTCCGTCCCCAATCGCAACTCGCCGCCCGCCGTCTTGCTGCGCGAATCCTTCCGCCAAAACGGCAGAGTCAAAAACGCACCCTCGCCAACCTGTCCTGCTGGCGCCCCGTCCGCGTCGAGGCCCTCCGGCGCGCCCTCCGCGGCGAGTTCGATCAGCTTCCCGCCACTCCCGTCTGCGGCCCCGTCTTTGGCCTGCTCTTCGCGCTCAAGCAACTCGCCGATGAGCTGGGCCTGACCGCCGCGCTGGGTCGAACGCGGGCCGCCAAACTCGCCTTGTTCCTGGTGCTGGCGCGCCTGGCCCACCAAGGATCGCGGCTCTCGGCCGTGCGCTGGGCCGCCGATCAGGCCGTCGCAGAAGTGCTGGGTCTGGGCGCCTTCGACGAAGACGACCTCTACGCCGCCCTCGATGATCTGAGCGCCCGCCAAGTGAAGATCGAGCAAGCGCTATACCGCCACTACCTCGAGCGCCGCGGAGCCCCGCCCAGCTTGCTGCTCTACGACGTCACCAGCTCGTACTTCGAAGGCCTGCACAACGCGTTGGGCGAGTACGGCTACAATCGCGACGGCAAGCGCGGCAAGAAGCAAATTGTGATCGGACTGCTGGCCGATGACCAGGGCGAGCCGCTGGCGGTGCGGGTGTTTGCCGGCAACCGCAACGATCCGACGACCGTGCCGGATCAGATCCGCATCGTCAAAGAGCAGTTCGGAGTCGAGGAGTTGGTCTTCGTCGGCGACCGCGGGATGGTCAAGAGCAAGGGCAAGCAGGCGCTGGGGGAGGCCGGGCTGCGCTACATCACGGCGCTGACCGATCCCCAGATTCGGCGGCGCTTGAGCGAAGGGGTGCTGCAACTGGAGCTGTTCGCTGAACAAGTCTGCGAGGTCGAAGCCGACGGCGTGCGCTATGTGCTGCGCCTCAACGCGTCCGAAGCCAAACGGCAACGGCAGCGGCTCGAGGACAAGCTGGCCAAGCTGGGAGGCAAGCTCGACCGACGCAACCAGAAAGTCACGGCCTCTTCCCGTTGCGAGCCCGCGGCCGGACTGCGCCAGCTCAAGCCCTGGCTGGCGCGTCACAAGCTGACAGAATTGGTCGAGTTGCGCTTGCAGGGACGTACGCTGGTCGTCGAGCGCCAGCAGGCGGCGATCGAGCAGGCGCTGGAGTTGGCGGGCTGTTACGTGGTCGTGACCGATGTCGCCTCCGAGCGCATGAGCGGCCAAAGAGTGCACGACCATTACGTGAGCCTGCAGCGGGTGGAGCGCGACTTTCGGCAGCTGAAGACGGGCTTGCTCGAGGTGCGGCCGATCTTCGTGCGCAAAGAAAGCCGCACCCGAGGACATGTGTTGTGCAGCATGCTGGCGTTGAAGCTGAGCCGCGAATTGGAACGGCGGATACAAGCGGCGTTTGGCACGACCGACGACGACCCGCACGCGATCACCTTGCCGGACGCGCTGGCGGCGTTGGGGCGACTGTGTCTATTGGAATATCGAGTGGATGAGCAGACCAGCGTCACACGGCTGCCGATTCCCGACGCCCGCCAAACAGAAATCCTCAATGCGTTGGGGGTTTCGCTGCCGCACAAGTAACCTGTAGACAGACGCCGATCGCCCGATCCATCCCATAACCGACGCGAATTCAGGAAGTTGGCGGCGAAACTCTGCTCGCTGGCGGGGGGAAGATCCGCCCGACAACTCTCCGCTCCTGATGGTCTTGGCCGCGGGCCTAGGCTACTCCGGTCCCAACGAAGTCCTCAAGCACCTCGTCAAACGCCGCCGAAAGCGCATCGCCAAGGCCTTGCCGAACGCGCTCGACTTGCTGGTGGTCTGTGTTGAATCCGGTTTGGGGCTCGACCAGGCGATCGTCCAGGTGAGCCGCGAAATGCAGGCCAGCTACGAGGATCTCAGCACCGAGTTCGCCATCACCAATCTCGAGATGCGCCACGGCAAACGACGCTCGGAAGCCCTGAGGAACCTCGGCGACCGCACCGGCATTGACGATATGAAGAAGCTCTGCAGCACGCTCATCCAGGCCGACCGCTTTGGAACCAGCATCGGCTCAACGCTGCGAACGCACTCGGAATTCATGCGCATGACGGCCCGCCAAAGGGCCGAGGAACAGGCCGCGAAGATCGGCATCAAGCTGGTCTTCCCGATCTTCTTTTGCATCCTGCCATCGCTATTTGTCGTGACCGTCGGACCTGTCGTTGTTCGAATCTTCACCGAGCTGATCCCGATGATGGAGGGCTGAGCGGTGAGCCAAAACAGGAGGGAACCATGGAACCGATGACCTTTCGCCTCATTTGCGGCGTGATCTCGGTAATCTTGCTTGCGCTGGTCGTCATGCGCCGCAAGAACCACGAGGCCGAGTAAGGACCCCCGACGTGGCGCACGGCTATGCCGTGCCGCCTTGCAGCTGCGCTGCAAGGTCTCCGGACCCCATACCTTCGAGCACAGCTCGAAGGCGGCACGGCACAGCCGTGCGCCACGTCGGCAACTTCCGGATAACCTTCGCGCGGAGACTTCGTCTTTACTTTTGAACCCCGGATTTCGACCGGTCCTTGTTGATTCGAACCAGGTTAGGACCGATCGGGGTACAAAATGCGCGAAGTGAAACAATTCATGCCATCGGCGATACCGATGGCGTTTTCGGCCGGCGCGCCGGCGATTCAGCCGATGCCCGAGCCGCCTCCGGGCCCGGAACCCGTTGCGCCTCCGTCATCACCGCCCGATTCGCCGGGCAAAAAGCGCGGCCCTTGGGGGCTGATGCTCTTCGCCGTCGGAGTGCTGGGCGGCTACGCGATCTTCAGCCAAATGGCCACTCAAACCGGCGGCGGCGGGCCAGCGGGGCCCAGCTTGGTGCCGACGGCCAAGGTTTCCAACGGCGCCCTCAAGCGCACCATTCGCCTCTCAGGCACGGTCACGGCGGAGAACTTCGCGGCGATTCGAGCGCCCCAGATTCGGACCGGGCGACGCGGCGCCGGCGGTCAAGGCGGAGGCGGCGGCAGCAGCGGACTCACCCTGATCAAGCTGGCCGAGCCCGGCGCCAAGGTTGAGAAGGGGGCGGTCGTCGCTGAATTCGATCGTCAGTCGCAAGAGCAAGCCATCGAAGACCAAAAGACCAGCGTTTCGCAAGCCGACCAGCTGCTCAAGGTCCAGACGGCGAACTCGATGGTGGAGGCGGAGACCAAAAGGCAGGAGTACCGCGCGGCCAAAGCCGAATGGGAAAAGGCGGAGCTCGATGTTCGTACCGCTGAGGTTCGCTCCGAGATCGAAGCGCAAATCCTGGCGCTGACGGTGGAGGAGACGCAAGCCACCTACAAAGAGCTCGAACAAGAGCTGAAGAAGCTCGAGATCGTGCATCGGGCCCGGCTGCGAGCAACCGAGATCGACCGCGAGCAGGAAGAGGTTGACCTCAAACGCGTCGAGATGAACGCGGCGCATCTGGTGGTGAGCACGCCGATCCCAGGTGTTGTCGTGATGCAGTCAATGTTCCGCGACGGGAGCTTCGCCCAGTCAGCCGAGGGCGACCAGGTCCGGCCGGGCACATATTTCATGCAGATCGTCGACCCCACATCGATGGTGCTCGAAGCCAAGGTGAACCAGGCCGATTCGCAGTTGGTTCGAGTGGGTCAACTGGCCGAAGTTCGCCTCGACGCCTATCCGGATCGCATGTGGCCCGGCCGGGTGATCTCGGTTTCAGCGATGACGGGCGGCGGAGGTGGCGGGCGCTTCCGTGTGGGCGTCGGCGACTTCGTTCGCAATATCACCGTCAAGGTGCGAATCGACGCTACCGACGCGGCCATCATCCCCGACCTGTCGGCAAGTGCCGATATCCTGGTTGAGCAGCATGAGAACGTGCTCGTGACGCCACGCGAGGCGCTACATCAAGAGGATGGCGACTGGTTCGTCCACTTCAAGCCCAGCGACGCGGCGGACTTCATCCGCAAGGCTGTACGGTTGGGGCCCAAGAACGAGACCCATGTTGCAGTGACCGACGGGCTTGCAGCCGGAGACGAAGTTGCGCTGGCGCTGCCGCCGGATAAGGAGTAGGGCATATGGCAAACGGAATGACAAGATTCCCCTGGATTAGCTGGCTTGTGCTGATGGGGATCGGCGCCGGCTGCGCCTATGCGCTACTGAATCTCTACGAACCGCCGGCTCCCGAGGTGCCCACCGCGCGCGTCGAGCGCCGCGACTTCGTCACCACCGTCTCGAGCCGCGGCGAGCTCAAAAGCGCCAAGTCGGTTCAGATTTCCGCGCCCCAGACGCCCGATCTCAAGATCGTCCAACTGGCCGAGAGCGGCCGTCCGATCCGCAAGGGTGAAGTGGTGGTGAAGTTCGACGAGGCCGCGCAAGAAGATCTCTTCATCTTGCGCGACACCACCGTTCGTCAGGTGCAGAGCGAAATCAAACAGGCGGACGCGCAGCACTCGATCGTCGACGAGCGCAACGAGATGGAAGTGATGACGGCGACCTACAACCTGGAGCGGGCCGGGCTCGAGGCGAGCAAGCAAGAGATCCTTTCCGAGATCGAAGGCCTCAAGAATCGCATCGATGTCGGCGTCGCCGAGGGCGAGAAGGGCAAAGCCGAGACCAACGCCAACGCGACCAACATTTCGCAAGAAGCCGACATGTCCCGGCTCCGCGAGCGCTTGGACAAGGCAATCCGAGATCGCGACCTTTCGAAGACCTACCTCGGCAGCATGGAACTGCGTTCGCCTGTCGACGGGATTGTCAGCATTATGAACAACAACCGCGCCCAAGGTTCGTTTGGAACAAGCCGGCCGCCCTTCCAAGAAGGCGACACGGTATGGACTGGGGCGGTGATCGCGGAGATCCCGGACTTGACTTCTCTGAGGGCCGAGTTTGGCATTGAGGAGATCGACCGCGGACGAGTGGACTTGAATCAGGAATGCCGGTTCAAGGTCGATGCGGTGCCCGATGCGATGCTAAGCGGCAAGGTGTCTTGGCTAAGCCCGATCGCGACCCTGGTCTTCCGGCGCCTGCCGCCGGACAAGAATTTCCCAGCGCATGCCAGCCTCGAGAAGATCGATCCCCGCCTGCGGCCCGGCATGAGCGTAACGGTCGAGATGGTTGTCGAGCGGCGGCCCGACGTTCTGATCATTCCAACCAAAGCCAGCTTTCAAATCGACGGTCAGCCGACCGTGTTCGTGAAGGATGGCACAAGCTACCGCCGCCAGCCGATTGAGGTACTGGCGCGGAATTCGACCGAGATCGTGGTCGGCGGCGGCATCGACGAGGGCGACGAAATCGCTCTCGAGAACCCAGAATCGATTATGGCGGCGAGGGGCTAACCGATGAGGAAAATGATCGTTCGTCTGAGCTTTCTTCTGGTCATAGCGGGGGTTGTCGCCGGCGGCTACTACTTGGTTCAACAGTTCCCTACCGAGAGCGAATCGCAGCAGATGGCGTTGACGGAAGTCAAACGCGGCGACCTGACCATCAAGACCCACTTTCGCGGCGAATTGAAGGCGGTCCGTTCGCTGACTCTGACCGCCCCGAACCTGGGGTCGCAGTCGCAGATTCTGCAGCTTGCGCCGGCCGGTTCATTGGCCAGGCGCGGCAACTTGATCGTCGAGCTTGACGACTCCGAGCGCGTGGCGGCTCTGGAAGACAGCCTGCTGGCGGTCGAGAAAATCCAAGAACAGCTCAAGCAGGCCGAGACCGAGCTCGAGATCCGCAAAATGCAGGATCAGGTCGAGCTGGTACGAGCTAATTTCCAGGTCAAACGCTGGACGCTCGAAGTTCGCCGCAACGAGCTGATCTCGGCGATCGACGCGCGCAAGAACGAGCTGAGCCTGGAAGAAGCGAATCGCCGCAAGGTCAAGCTCGAGGAAGACATCAAGAATCGCCTGGCCCAGCAAGAGGCCGAGCTGGCGGTTCTACTCGAACAGCTCAAGAAAGCGGAGTTGGACGCCGACCGCGAGCGCAAACGCATCGCTCAGGCCCGAGTGCTGGCGCCGATCTCGGGGCTCGTGTCGATCCTCGAAAACCGCTCCGGGGGCCGCGGCGGGTTCGGGCAGACGACTCCGGAGATTCGCGAGGGTGATCAGATCCCCCCTGGGATGGCGGTGGTGCAGCTGCTCGACCTTTCCGAAATGGAGCTGATCGCGAAGGTCGAAGAGGTCGAGCGTTCGAACCTCACCGACAATCAAGAGGCGTTGATTCGACTCGACGCACTGCCGGGAAAGGTCGTGACCGGCCAGATCAAGCGGTTGGGCAACACCGCGACGATGAACGTTTTCCGTGGGGAAGCGACGAAGAAGTTCGACGTCAGTCTCGGCGTCGACATGGCGCAATTGCTTGAGCACGTCGGCGCGAAGCAGGATCAGATTCAACGAATTCTCGCCACCGCCCGTGAAAACGCGGCTACCGGTTTCGGCGCCCCTCGGGCGCGGCGAGCTGGGGGAGCCGGTGGAGAGGGCGGCGGAGCCCGCGGCCAGCGCGGCGCAGGCCCGGGAGGAGCCCCCTCCGGCGCACCCGGCGGCGGCGCGCCAGGCGGATTCGGCTTCCAGCAGCCCGGCGGCGGCCAGCAGGCGCAAGGCGGCCAAGGCGGCCAGCGCCAGCGCGGCGCCCGCACCAAGCAGGGCGCTGAGGGCGGCCAACCAGGCGCCGAAGGGCAGCAGCAAGCTCGTCAGCGCGGCAACCGTACGAAGCAAGGCGGCGGCCAGCAACCCGGCGGCGGCGGACGCGGCGGAGCGGACTTCTTGAGCCGACTCCCCGAGGACGCCCGTAAGAAAGTTGAAGCCGCGTTGAAAGGCCGCGCGATCACCGACCTCAGTCAAGACGAGCGCCGCCAGATCATGATGCAAGCGATGGGCGGCGCCCGCGGCGGTCAACGCGGAGGCGGACGCGGCGGCGCCGGAGGCGGAGGATTCCCAGGCGGCGGCGGTGGTTTCCCGGGTGGCGGTGGTTTCCCCGGCGGCGGCGCCCCCACTCAGGCCGCGGCCAAACCTGAAGAAGTCCCCGAGGACAGATCCGGCTTCAACAAGGCGCAACGCGAAGCGGCGATTTTGCCGACTCCTCCGCGCGAAGGCTCGGATGTCGACATCCTCCTGCGGCCAGGCCTGCTGGCCGACGTGGAGGTGATCGTCGAGAATCTGCCCGACGCTCTCTACATTCCATATCAAGCGGTGTTCGAATCGACCCAGGGCCCAGTCGTCTACGCCTGGAACGGCTCGCGACTCGAGCAGCGTAAGATCGAGCTCGGCCGCCGGGCGGAGTCTCAAATCGTGGTCAAGACCGGTCTTGAGGAAGGCGAGCAGATTTCGCTCAAGATCCCCGAAGGCGAGCGCGTGACGCGCAAGCAGACGCCTCGGCCGACGGGCGGCGGCGGTGGCGGGCGTGGCGGCGGCGGACCGGGCGGCGGCGGCCGCGGCGGCGGTGGCAGAGGGGATCGCTGATGGCGCTGCCGGTTCCCAGCGTTCTGCCTGAGCTGGTGATGGGCTTGAGCAGCCTGTGGGCGCACAAGTTGCGCTCGCTGCTCACCATGCTCGGCATGATCTTCGGCGTTGGCGCGGTGGTGGCGATGCTCTCGATCACCGAGGGCGCCAAGCAGGAGATCATCCGCTACATCGATCTGCTCGGCGTCAACAACATCATCGTCGAGGCGAAAGAGTCGATCGACCGTGACACGCTGCTGGCGGTTCGCGAGCTCTCCGCCGGACTGAACTTCCGCGACTTTCGCGCAATTGAAGCCAACACGCCCAACATAACGGCGATGTCGCCGCGCAAGACATTCACCCCAACCAGTATTCTTCCGCCGACAGATCAAGAGCTTCCTAAGCTCATCGGCGTGATGCCCAACTACACCGAGATCTATTCGCTCAAGCTACTCGAGGGTCGCTTCTTTGACGACGAAGAGCAGCAGCGGTCGGCGCCGGTGTGCGTCCTCGGCGAAACCGCTAAAGTCAACCTGCTCGGCTACGGCAACGCGGTCGGCAAGTACGTCAAAGCCAACGACGTGTGGCTACGGGTGGTCGGCGTGATGGCGCCGGCCGCGACCGCCGAAGAAGACATCGAAGGCCTCGAATCCGACGACCGCAACAATCTAATTGTCACGCCGCTCAATTCGGTGATGCGGCGGTTCGAAGACAACAACTCGTATCTGCGCGACGAGGTCGACGGCATCTTCATCCGCGTCGACTCCGACGGCGATCCGATCGAAACGGCTGAAGTCGTTCGCGCGATTCTGACGGCGACGCACAACGACGCCGGCGACTTCTCGATCACCGTTCCCGCCGGCCTGCTCGCTCAGCGCCGCCAACAACAACGCATTTTTGAAATCGTCATGATCTGTATCGCGAGCATCTCGCTGCTGGTCGGCGGCATCGGCATCATGAACATCATGCTCGCCACGGTTCTCGAGCGCACCCGCGAGATCGGCATCCGCCGCGCGATCGGCGCCAAGCAGCGCGACATCGTTCGGCAGTTCTTGATTGAGGCCGTCTTGATATCGATGGTTGGAGGACTCCTGGGCATTGCCGCGGGCTTCGCCAGCTCGAAGATCATCGCCGCGGCCGCCGACATGCCGACCGTCGTCTCGATGATCTCAATCGTGGTCGCCTTCGGCGTCTCGGTCGCAGTAGGTCTCCTGTTCGGGATATACCCGGCGATGCAAGCCTCCAAACTCGACCCCATTGAAGCAATTCGTTATGAATAAGCCCCTGCAGACGTCCATCGTCGTCATCTTCGCTATGGCGCTTGCCGCCCCCGCCGGGGGCCAGTTCAACGTCTTTCCAGACTTCAGCTACTTCAAGGAGCAATGGGGCCGCGCGCCCTACGAGGTCGAGATCGACTCGGTCGCGAACCTCGAGGACTACGTCGTGGACGGCAAGCTGCAGCTTTCACTCGACGACTTTATCGAGCTGGTAATGGCCAATCACCCCAACATCAACTTGCAGAAGCTCAACGTCTACCAGCAAGAAAACGCCATCTCGCGCGCCTTGAGTCCGTTTGATCCGACGGCCACGGCCTCGTTTAACACCACGCGCTCGCAGAACCCCTCGGTCGACGTCCTGCAGGGCGCGGCCGTGCGTAGCCAGCTGAACCAAGTTGGCCGCATCGGCTACAACCAGACTTTTGATACCGGCACCGAGTTCCAGACCAACTTCTCGAGCGTCCGGCGGTCGGACAATAGCTCGTTCGCCAGCTTCAACCCGTCGCTCAGTGAGCAGCTGCAATTCCAGCTCACGCAACCTCTACTGCGTGGCCGCGGCCGGGGCATCCAGCGCCTGGGTGTGATGATCGCCGAATCGCGGCTCTATGAGACGAAAGCTCAGGTTCGCCAGCAGGTGATCCAGATCCTTTTCCAGGCCGAAAACGCCTACTGGAACGCGGTCAACAACCGTGAGCGGCTGGGGGTTCAAGAAAACAACCTAGAGCTCGCCCGCGCGTTCCTGGAGCGCTCGCGGCTCGAACTGGAGCTGGGCGCGATTTCACCGCTAGACATCTTCCAGCCCGAGCAGCAGTTCGCCACGGCGCAAGTCCAGGTGACCCAGGCGCAGTATCAGCTACAGCAGGCCGAGGACGCGGTCCGGCGCCAAGTGAGCGCTGATCTGCATCCGGACGTTCGCAACCTGCCCGTGGTGCTGACCGAGTCGGCCGAGCCGCCGGCCTACACGCCGACCTTCGACCCGGAAGAGACCGTCATCCGCGCCTTGCTCTACCGGCCTGAAATGGAGCAGCGTCAACGTGCGCTGGAGGCCGACGACCTCTCGATCAAGCAAGCGAACAACCAGATGAAGCCGAACTTGAACCTGACGGGGACGTACTCCGCCACCGGTCTGGGCGGCAACTTCTTCGAGCGTTCCCTGGTTGGCGGCACGTCTTCGCTGGCGATTCCCGGCGGCCTGGGCGACGCGCTCGACCAGTTGTTCGGGTTCAACTTTCCGACCTACGCCGTGGGCTTGACTCTACAGTTGCCTATCCGCAATCGTCGCGCCGCGGCGGGTCTGTCGGACGCTGTGATCGCCAAGAGACGCGACTTGCTCCAGATGCGCAATCAGGAGCAGCAGATTCGCCTTGACGTCTTGCAAGCGATCGCGGGAGTCGAGCAAAGCAAGGCCGGCGTGCAGCAAGCGACAGTCGCTCGCGACTTCGCCCAAAAACGCCTCGACGCCGAGCAGAAAAAGTACGACCTGGGCGTCAGCACGGCCTTCGTCGTTCTCGACGCCCAGGACGACCTGGTAGCCAGCGCGGCGAACTTGCTGGCGCAATCGATCGCCTACCGCAGGGCGCTCCTTACGCTTTATCAAGCGACCGGCGAACTGCTTGACAAGCGCGGCGTGGTGCTTGATTACGACTGACGGTCGGGCTCGCTTGGCCCTTTAAATCCCCTTGCTAAAACATGATCGATGATTTATGATTTTTTCAGGCCAATGAAAAGGAACCGTCAGAACCGGTTCAGACGTCGATATGATGGACGGGTGAGAGGCATCCGGTCGCTCTTAGCCGGCCAAGCCCAGCTACATCGTTCGGTGTGTCCGGCGCTCGCAGTCGCCGCCGGTGTCGGAGGTCGAGATCTCAGCGACTGTTTCGGAGGCTACTGCTGTGGCGAAGTTTAGAGTGCCAGAGCCCTACCAGGACGGTATTGGGCTGATCGCAGGACTGCCGCTAGCTGCCATAGAGGCCCTGGTTGTGGCGTTCGATCACCTCCCCGACCTTACGAACTCCCGCGATCTCCCCGGAGTCCTTGCCAAGGAGTATCCCTACCTGGAACCTGACGACGTGGGCAAGGTCGTAGGAACACTGACAGCGCTCCGTTCGGTGTATACCCATTCCGGAATTAGAGACCTCTCAGAATTTACTAAGGAGATTCTTGAATCACTGGCCGAGCAGGACGGAGAAGACCGTCCTAGCGGTCTTGAGAATCGGCTGGATCGGCTCCTAGCAATCGAAGCCGTCAAGCTAGCTTCGAAGGCTATAGCGATCCAGCACGAGCACGAGCACGTTTTTTGTACGGCTCGGATCTTCACTGATATTCGACCGATCTTTGGAGACGATGCGCGCGCGCCACCCGGCGGTGGCGTCTTGGTCCATAGCCTGAAGATTAGCTATCATGAGGGTTCGCGGACCAGAGACTTGTTTGTCGCCCTTGATCCCGACGATATCGATACTCTTCGGGATTTGATTGTAAGAGCGGAGATCAAGGCCAAGACGCTAAGGAATCTATTGAGTTCTGCGAGCGTTCCCGAGTTGGGCTAAGACTGGAGGCTACTTTATGGCGCTTACAGAGAGTGTAGTTTGTCAGCACGCTACATTCCGAAACGAGGATTGGTCGGTCGCAACGGATCAACCTGCGCATCCGTATAGTCGGCTGATCGTCCGAGTTGCGGGCAGCATGGGCAAATACGCATCTGTCGAAGCTCCGGATTTATTCTTTGCACCAGTTGTGCGTAGCTGGAGTCGGTTTGGAGGGCGCGGGCAAGCCAAGCGGGACGCTCATTGGTATGATGCTCACTGGCGTGCAGACCCGATCGTGGCACCTTTGAAGGCCTGCTACGTGAGCTTCCGCCATATAGAGTCTTCAGACGCAACAATCAATGAAGTCCAGCCGACTAAGACCGAGCCCGTAGGCGCTCTTCCAGCAGTTGAACAGCTGAAGGCTGCAGAGTTATTCTTCAAGGCGAAAATAGAGAAGTACTCTAGTAAGAAGCACCTGGAAAAGCTCAAAAAAGAGCGGATAAGCGTGCAGTCCCTGGGGGATTTGTATTTGGCAGCAAAGGCCAAAGAGCGTGAGGATGGCATCGAAGGATGACATCGAGACGATCGTGGCCAAGCTCCGATCGCTTAGGGTCCGCAAGGAAATAACCGTCGCATTATGGGCGGGGCGTGATGGAATAATTCCAGTCGCCATGGAAGGCGTCGGGACGCAGCCGAATCGTGGCGAACTCCGCTTGGCTCACCTTGATCCCCTTGGGGTATTTGCCCGTGTCGAGTTGGCTGCGGACATGCAGCCCGCTGCGGGTCGTGGTGGAGGCGATCAGATTGACGATCACTTCGTGACTCACCAGCGGTTGGCCTCGCCAGTTCTGAGTAATGAATGAGAACAAACGATGTTCGATCTTGTTCCACTTGCTGGTCCCGGGCGGAAGGTGGCAGACCGAGACTTCCAGCCCGGTTTCATCCGCCAGCTTCTGTAACTCCAACTTCCAGAGCCGTACTCGCGAACCGTTGCTGCCCCCGCCGTCCGCCGTGATCAATAGTTGGCGGGCCTCGGGGTAGGACGCCTGGCCCATCATGTGCCACCATCGCCTGATGCTTTCGACGGCGAACGCGGCGGTGTCATGATCGGTTCCGACGCTGACCCAACCGGCGTCCCGCCCCAGGTCGTAGACCCCATAGGGCACATCTTTCTGCTTCCCGAAATCATGCGCCTGAACCGCTTCCGGGCGCTCCTTCGGCCTCCACTCGCGGCCGCCGTTTTTGTAATCCCCCACCAGTTCCTTCTTCTTGGTGTCCACCGAGACGGCCGGCTGAGAGAGCTCGAGGAATTCCTCGACCTTGGCATTGATGTGCTCGAACTGCGCATTGCGGTCCGGATGCGACGAGCCCTCGCGGGTCTTGCGATTCCCTTGCAGGCTGTAGTTGAGCTGATGCAGCAGTTCGGCCACCAGCGTATGGCTCACCTGATGCCCGCGGCGCCGCAATTCTTCGGCCAGCCTGCGCACGCTCTTGCAGGTCCAGCGCAGCGGCGACTCCGGGTCGCCACGCGTGCCAGGCTCCACCAACTTCTCCAGATCCCGCAACAGGGCCGGATCCTTGGCCTGAGTCTTCTTGCGGCCCCCGCCTGGACGGCGAATGGGGACTTGGCGACGCCCCCCTTCCTCCGGCGGCTGCTTGAGCTCCGCTAAACCCACGCTGATGGCGCGTCTCGACACGCCGCTTGCACGCGCCACCAACGAGATCCCTCCGCGTCCCAGCGCGGCGCTTTCCGCCGCCGCCCACAAGCGCCGCATACGCTCGTCGAGCCAAGGCTCGAGCTGACGGAAGCGCTCAGCTATCTCGCTCTCGCTGGCCACTAAACCATTCTAGGACGGAAATGCTTTGAATGCTATGGTTGTTTGCTTACGGACGCTGGAAACCACTCTTCGACTTGGGCTAGGTCTTCGGCGGCGTGGGCGATCGCTTCCTGCTTGAGCTTCTCTCGCGCCGGGCTCAAGGGTGGTCGCTGGAGTCCTATTCCTAGGTTTCCAGCTCTATTTGAGCGATTCGGCCAAGAACTGATAGGTGATCGACTAGCCAAGCCTGGTAAAATTCGCCTTCATGAGCACACGAGTCAATCGCCGCTATTTTCTGGGTTCGGCCTTAGCCGGCGCAGCCGCCGCAAGCCCACTATCGGCGGCGCCGCAATCGAGCGCCAACGAGAAGATCAACATCGCCCAGATCGGCGTCGGCAACCGCGGCTCTAGCCTGCAGCGGCTGATGCTGTCGATGATGGAGCGCCGCGACGACATACACATCGGCGCCGTCTGCGACGTTTACGAGAAGCGCAAGGCCCTGGCGCAAGAGCGAACGAAAGCCGAATTCGCGACGCTCGACTACCGCGAAGTCCTGGCCCGTCCCGAGATCGACGCCGTCGTCGTCGCGACCCCAGACCACTGGCACGGCACGATCGCGATCGAAGCGATGCGCGCCGGCAAAGACGTCTACCTCGAAAAACCGATGACGCACACCATTGAGGAGGCCAAAGAGGTCGTCAAAGTCGTCAAGGAGACCGGCCGCGTTCTGCAAGTGGGCTCGCAGACGACTTCGGCCGATCAGTGGTGGAAGGCCCGCAAAGCGATCCAGGACGGCATGATCGGCAAGCTCATTTCGAGCCAGGGTTCCTACCATCGCAATTCGCTCATGGGCGAGTGGAACTCGACTCCGGAGCGTCGCGGCGGGGGCGGTTGGGCGATCGAGCCCGACGCCGGCCCGGACGGCAAAGGCGTCAACTATATCGACTGGAACATGTGGCTCGGGCCGGCCCAAAAGCGCAACTTCGACCCGCAGCGCTACTTCCGCTTCCGCAAGTTCTGGGACTACTCCGGCGGAATCGCGACCGACCTGTTCTATCACGTCGTCGCGCCGCTACAAATTTGCTGGGGTGAATCGCAGTTCCCCTACCGTGTGGTCTCGAGCGGCGGCATCTACGCCTTCCCTGACCGCGAGGTGCCCGATACGTTCAACCTACTGGCTGATTTCGCGAAGGGCCATTCGCTGGTGCTGAGCGCATCAATGGCCAATTCGAAGCATATCCCCGGGCTGATCCGCGGGCAGAAGGGCACCATCACGATGGTCGACCATGGCCGCTTCGAGGGCGCGACCGATCACATTACGGTGGAGGCCGAACCGGTCTACCAGCCGGAGTTCTTTCAGAAATTTGGCTACTCGGCGGTGGATATCCCTGTCAATCCGACGCCGCCCGACGCGCATATGGCCAACTTCATCGAATGCACACGGACGCGCAAGAAGCCGAACCTTGATGCCGAGACAGGCTATAAGGCGCAATGCGTGATCACCATGGCCGTCCAGAGCTACCGGGAGGGCAAGGTTTTGTTCTTCGATCCGAAGGCCGAAAAGGTGGTCTACGACCCGCCGGGGATGGGTTGAGCGAGGGTTAGGTAAACTGAAGGAGGAGCGGCTGGCCCAGGAGTTCCAATCCCCTTGGATCTGAAGTGAAGCGGAAGCACCTGCATTTCAAGAGGGACCGGCGCGAATGCGAGCGCTTTCGCACTTGCGTCTCGCTGCACGGCCACACCATGCACTCAAAAGAGAGCATGACGTTCGTCTCGCGGCTGGCTGCAAAGTATCCGACGTTTCGGCGCTTCATCACGGACCAGTTGACCCGCCATCATAGGGCCCATCACGGATCGAACGCGGTTGTCCCGGGCTTGGAAGAACAAATGCGGCGCATGTGGTGGACCTCGCCGCTTTCCGGGCCCCAGGCGTTTGAAATCGAACGGGCACAGATCACCGAACAGGTGGAGGCGCCGGCGCTGGTGTCGTTGACCGATCATGACACGATCGAGGCGAACCTCCGATTACAGAACGTCCATGACAGCTCGGTGGCGCCGATATCGGTCGAGTGGACGACGCCCTATCACGAAACCTACTTCCACCTAGGGGTCCACAACCTGCCCCCGAAGTCGGCCTCGGAGTGGATGAGCGAGATGAAGCGGTTCACCGCGAATCCTAGCCCCAAGAAGCTAGGCGAGCTGCTCGCCGAGCTCGACCGGATTCCGGACGCGCTGGTCGTCTTCAATCACCCCATTTGGGATCAGCCCTTGACAGGGCGCGAGATCCACAACCGGCTGATGAACCAGTTCATCGAGCAGTATCGCCCGTTTTTGCACGCCCTTGAGCTCAACGGTCTGCGGTCGTACAAAGAGAACCGGACAACGATGGAGCTCGCCGAGCGGCAGAATCTAGCTTTGATTTCCGGCGGCGATCGTCACGGCGATGAACCCAACTCGATCCTTCAGCTGACCGATGCGGAGACCTTCGGGGAGTTCGCGAGCCAGTACCGGGCGGGTAATCACGGCACCGTTTTGATCATGCCGCAAAATGACGAGCCGCTGGCCCTGAGAGTGATTCAGCAGCTGCATTTCATGGTGGCTGACTTTCCTGGCCAGGTCGACGGACGCGTGCGCTGGAGCCAGAGAATTTTTCGGGTCACCGCCGATGATGAGCTGAAAACCTTCTGGGACATTCTTGACGGCAAGGACCCCAAGGCGATGAAGGTCTTTCTGTGGGGCGTCCGAACGCTGGCGAGCAAGAAAATGCGTCCGCCGATCGAGTTCATCTCGGCCCGCGATGCCCAAGCGATGCTGTGAGCGAATCCGAGCACCCTGCGTCAGCGGGGTGTTGCTCAAAACCACCCCCACCACCAACGACATTCAGCACCAGCAAGGTGTCGCTCAAAGCAACCGCCCGCTCACGCGGGCGGCTCCGACGGCCGCGGAAACTCGTCGGGCGAATACACGGCCATGCGTTCGCCTTGCCCGTGCAGCACGTAGTTGACCGACCGAACGACTTCGGCATTGCCCCACAGCCTTGGCGCGCTCCCGTGCCGGGTCCATTTCTTGAGCTGCTGGTCTTCGGGAAACCGCTTGTTCAGCGCCCGGCTCGCATAGGCCTTGAGATCCCTCAGAATCGCAGCACGATCGGCCTGTGTCGCCACTACCGCATGGACGTGGTTGCTTCTGACATGAGCCGCGAGCAGGCCCCAGCCGCGGTAATTGCAGGTCTCGCAAAGCGCACCAAGCGTTACACCGCGCCGATCCGAATCGAGGGCGTACGGCGGACTCTTCATGACGACGCGCGCGACGACAGCCCGCCCTCTTTGCGGCTCGAAGTAAGGAGTGCGAGGGACGTTGTGGCACCGGTCGACTGAGCCGCGCTCGTCGCCATGGAGATGCGTTCCATAGCAAGAGAAAGTGACCAGGTATGCTTGCGGTTCTCGCCTCCAGCCCGCGTTGTCAATTGGAGCCGCCAAGTCCGCCCCAGCATACAACAGCATCACCGTGCCACCAGCCATATTCGGAGCACCCTGCGTCAGCAGGGTGTTGCTCAACACATCCCCTTCGGGCGACATTCCAAGTATCCTGCGTTTAGCGTCAGCGGGATGTCTTCCCCTTGTACTTACGGGAAAACCGCTCCCTCACGCAGGCGGCTCGGAAACCTGCTCCCGCTGCGTTGTAAGATAAGGGCGTCATGGCAGGCCCGAAACTGCTCAATCGCCGTCAAACGATCCGCTCGCTAGCCGGCGGCGGGATGCTCTTGCCCGGGCTTCTTTCTCAAATGCTCGAAGGATCGCCGGCGGCCGTCAACCCCCTAGCGCCCAAGCAGCCTCACTTCGCCCCCAAAGCAAAACGCGTCATCTTCCTGTTCATGACCGGCGGCGTGTCGCACGTCGATACCTTCGATCCCAAGCCGTACCTTCGCGAGCATCACAACGAACAACACGGCCGGAAGCACTACAAAGGCGCGGACTGGGAGTTCCGGCCGCGCGGACAGAGCGGCGTTCCGGTCAGCGATTTGTTCCCCCATATCGGCGGCGTGATCGACGATATCTGCGTCATCCGCTCGATGAAGAACATCAACGGCGATCATTTCGGGGCGACAATCGGAATCCACACAGGTTCGGCGACATTCAACCGCCCAAGCATCGGATCGTGGGTCAGCTACGGCCTTGGGACCGAGAACGAGAACATGCCCTCGTTCATGGTCGTTGCTGAAGGGCTGCCTTATGGCGGCGGCCAGAACTGGGGTTCCGACTTCTTGCCCGTGCTTCACCAGGGCACGCGGATCGTCCCTGGTGACGAGCCGATCTCGAACATGCACCGGCGCTCGGCAACGCCCGAGCTTCAGCGGACCGAGCTCGACATGCTCGAGTTCTTCAACCGCCAGCACCTCAAAGGCCGTGAGACCGACACCAACCTGACAGCTCGCATTAAGTCGTTTGAAACCGCGTTTGGAATGCAAATGGAGGCGCCGGACGCCTTCGACCTCTCGAGCGAATCGGATGCGACTTTGAAGATGTACGGGCTCGAGCGCGGGTCGACCGAAGGGTTCGGCTGGCAGTGCCTGGTCGGCCGCCGTCTTGCCGAGCGGGGAGTACGATTCGTCGAGCTCATTGACGGCGATTCGTCTCTCAGCAACAACTGGGACGCCCACGCCCACATGTCCCGCTATGACAAGTTGGCGAAAAACGTCGACCTGCCCATCGCCGGGTTGATCAAGGATCTCAAGTCGCGCGGCATGCTCGACGACACGCTGGTCGTGTTTACCACCGAGTTCGGCCGCTCGCCATTCACCCCCGAGGCCGGCGCCGAAGGTCGGGGTCACCACGCTCGCGTCTACTCGTCGTGGCTAGCCGGAGCTGGAATCAAAGGCGGAATGACGTACGGCGAGAGCGACGAGTTCGGCGACGAAGTGGCTGAGAACGTCGTCTCCGTTCACGATTACCAGGCGACGATTCTGCACCAGTTGGGCTTCGATCACGAGAAGCTGACCTATCGGCACGCCGGCCGCGACTACCGGCTCACCGACGTTCACGGGCGCGTTGTGAACGAAATTTTGGCCTAGTGGACGCCCCGGCGGCGGTGCTAAGCTGAGCGCATGGCGACGGTCGTTCAGGTATCGGTCGACGAATACCTCCGTACAACCTACGAGCACGACGCCGAGTATGTCGAGGGCGAGATAGTCGAGCGGGGCATGCCGACCCGCCCGCATTCGAGAAGGCAATCTAGGGCCGCAGCTTTCTTCGAAAAGCTGGCTGACGCGGGGCATGCTGTCTTTTCGTGCACCGAATTGACGATGAAGCTCGACGACGACCGGTATCGCGTACCTGACTTAGCAGTCTATTTCGGCCAGGAGCCGCCCGAGCAGCACCCGTCCATTCCTCCGGCGATTGTATTGGAGATCCTTTCCCCCGACGATCGCATCGCGCCTACTATCGACAAGCTGGCAGAGTACGCCCGCTGGGGTGTCCCTCACGTATGGCTTGTCGACCCCGAGGACGAGAGGATGTTCGTCTATCGCGGAGGAGCGCTGCACCCAGCCGACTCATTGGCGATCCCGGAGCTTGCGACCAAGCTTCGTCGCGCGGACATCTTCTAGGCGTCGTGAACGAGATCCTGGCCTAGCCAGGTGTTATTCTGAGGCCACAGATGGCGACAGCTGTTCAAATCTCGGTCGAAGAGTATCTGCGGACGAACTATCGCCCGGATCGGGAGTTTTTGGATGGGGAGGTTGTGGAGAGGAGCATGCCGAACAGCCTTCACGCGCCGGTACCGATCAAGCTGGGACATTTTTTCTATTCTCTGAATCGAGATCTGTACGCCGCAACCGAATTGAGAATGCAGGTTGAGCCTGGCCGCTACCGAGTGGCGGACTTCGCCCTCTATTCTGATACGCCGACCGAAAAGTGCCCATCAGCGCCAGGTCTCGTGATCGCCGAGGTTCTCTCGCCAGACGACCGATCGGGCTCAGTTCACGACAAGCTCATGGAGTACGAACGATGGGGCGTCAGTCACATCTGGTTGGTTGACCCTGAAGCCAAGCGGCTTTTTGTCTTCAAGAACGGGAGCTTGCACCTAGTGAACGGCTACTCCGTCCCGGAGCTCGACTGCGAGTTGCAATCATCTGACATTCTGCCCACCTAGACCGCCAGGCGTAACGCCGCCCCCGCCCTCACTCGTCTACATAAGTGGGCTAGGATATTGAACCGCCTGGTTTGTGCGGTAGGAGTGTATGCATGGGTTTTCCTCTAGACAGACGATCGTTCCTGACCTCGCTTGCGGCGGCTTCGATGGCCGGTTCGGCGCAGGCCGCCGAAGGAGACTGGCAGTGGCGATACTACGGCTCCGACCCCGGCGCCAGCCGCTACGCTCCGATCGACCAGATCAATCAGTCGAACGTCAAAGACTTGCAAGTAGCCTGGGTCCACAAGACCGGCGACTCGAGCGCAAGGCCTCAGACGACCAACGAATGCACGCCCATCGTGGTCGATGGGGTGATGTATCTTCAGACGCCCAGGCTCAAGACCCAGGCCTTGGACGCCAAGACAGGCAAGCTCCTATGGACGTTCGACCCAGCCGGCGGGCAACGCGGCCGGCGCCCGCCGGGCCAAAGCCGAGGCGTGTCCTATTGGCAGAGCGAGGACGGCGAGCAGAAGCGCATCTTCGCGCCCGTCCGCGACACGCTCTACGGCATCGACGCCGAGACAGGCAAGCTCGACCCGGACTTCGCCGAGGCGGGAGCGCTCGATCTCAACAAGAACTTCGACCACGACATGGAGGGGCTGTCGACCAACCTCACCAGCCCAGTCGTGATCTACGAGGACATCATGATCGTCGGCGGCGGAGGAGGCGAGGGCCCGCAACGGGCGGCACCTGGCCATATCCGCGGCTACGATGTGCGGTCCGGGACCTTGAGGTGGCTCTTCCGCACGGTTCCCCGCCCCGGACAGTTCGGCTACGAGACTTGGCCCGAGGACGCCTGGACGCGCGTCGGGGGCACGAACAACTGGGCCGGGATGAGCCTCGACGCCAAGCGCGGATGGGTGTTCGTTTCGACCGGCTCGCCGGCGTTCGACTACTGGGGCGGCGACCGCAAGGGCCAGAACCTTTTCGGCAATTGCGTGATCGCGCTGGACGCCAAGACAGGCGAGCGCAAGTGGCACTACCAGGTCGTCCACCACGACATCTGGGATTACGACCTGCCCGCTCAACCGGCCCTAATCACCATGCAGCACGAGGGCCGCACAATCGACGCCGTCGCGCAGGTCACCAAGCAGAGCTTTATCTTCTTCCTCGACCGCGACACCGGCAAGCCGATTTTTCCGGTCGAAGAGCGCAAGATGAAGCCGTCGGCGATCCCAGGCGAGGAGCTTTGGCCGACCCAGCCGTATCCGACCAAGCCGCCGCCCTTGAGCCGCATCGAGATCCCTCGCGAAGACGTCAGCGATATCGACCCCGAGACCAAGAAGGAGATGGAGGCGCTTTGGGATCGCACCGACGGCCGCCAACTCTACGATCCTTCGACGTTCGACGGGACCTTCATCCACCCGGGCTTCCGCGGAGGGATCCTTTGGGGCGGGTGCAGTTTCGACCCCGAGCGCAACCGGATTTTCGTGAACTCGGAAGAGAACACGAACCGCATCACGATCGCCCGCGCCGACACCGGCGAACCATTCGAGTACAAGCTCAGCGAGCGCTGGAAGGTTCGGGACAAAAAGGGCTACCCGATCGTCAAACCACCTTGGGCGCACATGACGGCGGTCGACCTCGACTCGGGGGAATTCGCCTGGCGCGTGGTCAGCGGAGAGTACGAAGAGCTGACCGAGCGCGGGATCCCCAAGACCGGCACTCCTTCGCACGGCGGTTCGATCGCGACCAAGGGCGGGCTGGTGTTCTTCGCCGGTACGTTCGACCGCAAGATCCGCGCCTACAACTCTGACAGCGGTGAGATCCTATGGGAACACCGCCTCAACGCCGGCGGCTTCGCGACGCCAGCCACTTACCAAGTCGACGGCAAGCAGTACCTGGTGATCTCTGCCGGCGGAGGAAAGGGCGATTCTCCCTCGGGCGACGAAATTGTCGCATTTTCGCTATGAGATTTTTCGGTTTCGTGATCGTGGCGGCCGTGGTGACGGGGGGCTTGGTCCTCAACGGCCAGAAGGGGGGCTATCAGTCACCGCTAGACAAGCTCCCGCTGCCGCCGCCCGAGCAGCCGATGCCTTACAGCCATAAGCTGCACGTGGGTCAGCTGAGCCTCGAGTGCAAGCACTGCCATGAGCTTGATGAGGACGGCTTCTTTATGCTCTTTCCGGCAGAGCAAACGTGCATGGAGTGCCATTCGGCCGTGAAGACCGAGAGCCCGCACATCCAAAAGCTGGCCGAGTACGCCAGGTCGGGGGAGGCGATCGAGTGGGCGCAGATTTATCGAGTCCCCGACTATGTCTGGTTCGCCCACGAATCACACAGCGCCGACGCCGGAATCACGTGCGACACCTGCCACGGTCCGGTGGCCGAACGTGAAGTGATGTTCAAAGAAAAGGCGACCAACATGGTCAGTTGCATGGAGTGCCACGCCAAGCACAGGGCGCCGAACGACTGCGACTTCTGTCACGATCCGGGCTAGGGGCCCGCCATTGGCCAAGGCTCCCCGTAGCGCGCCGGGTGTGCGACATAAATGTGAGCGAAAGGCGTAACTGCAATGGTTAAACGCTTGTCCGAACGTACACCTACGTGGGGCGCGGGCGCAGGCCATCCGAAACAATCATAGCCCCGGGATGAATCCCGGGGAAACCGAGGGTATAGCCCGGGCAGATAGGTAACACAATTCCCCGATCACATGGGTAACACATTGGCATCCTAGAACAAAAGGAGGACTTTTGTTTTGGGATGGAAGGAGACCCGTGTGCAAGACGAAAGATTGCGATTCGTTCAAGAGGTTCTAACCCGGGAGGATGCCATGGCCGCCGTCTGTCGGCGCTTCGGCGTCAGCCGCAAGACCGGCTACAAATGGCTCGATCGCTACGCCCAACAAGGCGTCGCCGGATTGGCCGATCAATCCAAAGCGCCCAAACGGCAAGCGCAAGCCTTTCCCGCCGAGATCGAGCGAGAGATCCTGGCCTTGCGGGCGCGCTATCCCACTTGGGGCGAAGACAAGCTCAAAGCGCGACTCGAGCGCACCAACCCTGACATCAATTGGCCGGCGCACTCCACTATCGGGGCGCTGCTGAAACGCCACGGACTCACCCACCCCGGTAAGCGCCGGCGCCACGCCACGCCTTCCAGTAAGCTCACCAGCGCCAAGGCGCCCAACCAAGTTTGGGCGATCGATTTCAAGGGTTGGTTCGACACCGGCGACGGCAAACGCTGCGATCCGCTGACGATTTCCGATACGGCGAGCCGCTATCTGTTGCGTTGTCAAAGGGTCGCGCGCAGCAACACGGCGCACGTGCGGCCGCTGATGGAAGCGACTTTCCGGGAGTACGGCCTGCCCACGAGGATCCTTTCCGATAACGGTCCGCCGTTCGCCTCGACGGGCTTGGCGGGGCTTTCGCGGCTCAGCGTGTGGTGGATCCGGCTCGGGATTCAACTGCAGCGAATCGACCCCGGACACCCTGAGCAAAACGGGCGTTATGAGCGCATGCATCGGACGCTCAAGGCCGAGACGGCGACGCCGCCGGAGCGCAACTTGCGAGCGCAACAGCGGGCGTTCGATCGTTTTCGGCAGATCTACAACCAGGAGCGTCCGCACGAGTCGCTAGCGATGGCAACGCCGGCGAGCGTGTATCAGCCGTCGTGGAGGCCGTATCCGGAGCGCTTGCCGGAGCTGGAGTATCCGGATCGGATGCTGCCGCGGCGAGTGCAGAGCAAGGGCGACATTGGGTTGCTGGGGCGTCAGTTGTTTCTCAGCGAGACCTTGGCGGGCGAGACGGTGGGCCTGGAAGAGCATGAGCACGGCTGGGCGGTCTGGTTTGGGCCGCTGGAGCTGGACTGGCTCGAGCGTAGCCTATTCGAGGGCCCGCGGCCGGGCAGGGGGGAGCACCGACTGCGGCGGAAACGCTCGGGGGGCGCCTCCTCCGCTCGCCCTACGGGCTCGCTCCCCCGGCGCCTCCCGAGCGTTTCCGGGAAGGATTTCGTGCAAAGAACCTTCTCTTGGTTCAACCCTTAAACTGTTACCTATGTGGTTGGGGAAAAGTGTTACCTAGGTGCTGGGCTGTTCACGACCCGCTAGGCGCCCTTCTTCCGACATTCGGGTGCGATTCCGCGCCCAGGCGCGGAATCGCACCCGAATGGGGTCTGGGTCGCGCACCGGCCGCTTTTCTGACCCCGGGATGAATCCCGGGGCTATGATTGTTCGGCCAAGCGCCGCCAGCAGTCACAAATTTGTCGCGCACCCTAGCGCGCTAAGACGGTTGACGTACCGCGTCACAAGCGGTACAATGCAGCTAGTTGATTCAGAACTTTCGTGATCGCAACACGCGGCGCCTTGCCAACGGCGAACGTGTCGCGAAGTGGGAACCGTGTCGGAGACAGGCCGAGAAGCGGCTGCGTATTCTCGAGGCTGCCAAGACTCTCGCGGACTTAGCGGCGCTCAATTCGAATCGGCTCGAAAGCCTGAAAGGCGACCGCGAAGGCCAGTATTCGGTTCGGATCAACCTGCAATGGCGGATCTGCTTGGAGTGGTCATCAGGCGATTCCGGACCGGCCAATGTTGAAATCGTCGACTATCACTAGGCAAGGAGGAAACCAATGGCCAGAACACCGATCCACCCTGGCGAGGTCCTGAAGGACGAGCTCAAAGAGCTAGATTTGTCGGCACGAAAGCTGGCGGAGCTGATCGAGGTTCCGCCAAACCGGCTTTACCAAATCGTTGCTGGAAAGAGGGCTCTCACAGCGGACACCGCCCTACGTCTGGGTCGTTACTTCGGTATGTCGCCTGAGTTCTGGACGAACCTACAAAGCGCCTACGAGCTTGACCTTGCGCGCCGCAACACGGGAAATCTGATCGAGAGTATCCCGGCGCGTGTCGCCTAAACTAGCCGGGATCAGTACGCGGGATCGTTCCCTTCGTCACCTAGTCGAATAGGTCTGCCTCGGTGATCGTCAAACCGAATTCCGGCAGTTCCAGCTTGTCCACATATCGTATGGCTGACTGTGCGAATACTCCCATTCGTCGCGATCCAGGCTCGGCCACCCAGATATGCTCAATCCCCCATTCTTCGTACTCCGCCAACTTTGCTCCTAGATCGCCCGGCCGATCGCCGGGCGAAAGGATCTCAACGGCAACCATGGGCGGGCTCGGCGGGACCCGCTCGCTTTGCTTCTCACGGAAAACGCAATAGTCGGGGATGCGGACAACATCCGGGGCTAACCGTAGGCGAAGCTCAGGCCCGGCATCGAAATTGTGCTTTCGGCGCAGCGGACCAAAAATCTCGGCTAGGTTCTGCTGTCCTCGCGAATGATACAAATCCGGCATGCTTCGTTCCACAACTTCGCCGTGGACGTACTCCGCGTCTGTCCCTTCGAAGCTGGTCCGAAGGTACTCTTCCACAGAAATCAGTGTGGTGGTCGCCATCGCACTCAGCCTATCACGCGCCCGGATACTCCATCGTCAGCGGATCCGGCAGCGGAATCATCTCAATCTCACCGTCCTTATCGAAGTTTTTGAAGCTGTACTGGGGCTTGTCGGGGTTGCCCGCGAGCATCTGGCCGGCGTGGCCGACGCCTAGGACCGTCAGGTTTTCCGGCTGAAGGTATTTCTGGGCGACCCGCAGAACTTCATCGGCCGTCACCGAACTAACCCGGTCGCGGTACTTCTGCCAATAGTCCTTCTCGCGATTTGTGTGCTCGTCGCTGGCGAATGTGCCCGCGATCTGTCCCGCCGTCGCGAAGAAGCGCGGGAAGATCTCGACCGAGTAGTTGATCGAGGTCGCTAGCTCCTCCGCCGTCGCCTTGCTCTCGCGCATGCGCGCAATTTCTTCGATAGAGATTGCCGCCGCCTCGGCGCACTTGGCGTTGACGGATTGGAACCCAACGCTGAAGCTGCCCGGGTAGTAGGTTCCGGCGCGGAAGCTGGACCCGGCGCTGTAGGCCAACCCTTCGTCCGAGCGTACCCGCGAAGTGATCCGCGAGACGAATCCGCCGCCGCCGAGGATGTCGTTCATCACCGCGACCGCGATGTGGTCGGGGTTCGAGCGCGCGATCCCCCGATGGAAAAGCCGAATGTTCGACTGGTTGACATCCTCTTTGTTGACCAAGTAGACGCCCGGATCAGGGACATGGGTGGGCGCCGGAATCGCGGGAACGTCGGGCTTCGACATCGCCGGCCAGCCACTGTTGAGCGCCTCGCTGAGGCGGTCGACCACCTCTTTGGTGTCGAAGTCGCCCGCCGCCGCGAAGATGAATGACGACGGATGGTAGTAGCGTGCGTGGAGCTCGCGCATGGAATCGACGGTGACCGATTCAAGCGACGCCTTGGTAATCTGGCGCGACGTAAAATGCCCTTTGCGCATGAGGCGGGAAAACTCACGGCCGGCGATCGCGCGGGTCTGGTCGTTGCGCCGCTCCATCCCCTGAAGCTGCTGGGCCTTGGCCAAGTCGAACCGCTCCGGGTCGAAGCCGGGGTTCTTGAGCATGTCGAAAAACATCTCGAGCGAACGGTCGAGGTTGGCTTTGAGGCACCCGACGCTAGCCGACCCGGACGTCTGGCCGATATTCGAACCGATCTGAGTGGCCAGGAAAGCCGCTTCTTCGTCGAAGTCGCGCGCCGAGAGCGTCTTTGTTCCGCCTGAGCGCATCTGCGAGCCCACCATCCCCGCGAGGCCCCAGTTTTCCTCAGGCACAAGCCACGACGGAACGCGGATTGTCGCCGAGAGGTCGACTAGCGGGAACTGGTGATCCTCGACCAGATAGGCGACTGCTCCATGCGGCAGTTCGTGTCGATGCTCTTCCGCATTGGGCGGCTCGAACTCGATCGCGCCGAACTTCAGCTCCCGCGGATGCGCCGGGATGTCGTCGGCGCCGAACGCGGCTGTGCTGAGGCCCGTCGCAGCTGTGATGCGAAACCAATCTCTTCTCGTCATCGCTGACCTCCTCGGCCCCGTGCTCCGCGCCTGCCGGGCGGCGGCCCGGCGCCTTCCTTGGTGTAGTAGAGCGCCACGTTGCGATTCTCCGGTTTGAAATACTTCTTCGCGACCCGTTGGACATCCTCGGCCGTGACGGTTTGGATGCGGTCCGAGAACTTGTTGATGTTTTGCCAATCACCCAGCGCCTCGTAGCTCAGCAGCTGCATCATCAGGTTGAACTTCGACTTCAATTTGCGGAAGTCGCCGGCGAGCTGCTGGTTCTTCACCTTCTGCAGCTCACGCTCCTCGGCCAGCGTCTCTTGGAGCACCTTGATCTCCGCGTAGAGCGCCTTCTCCACATCCTCGGGCTTGTTCGGCGGCCGCGCCACGCCTTGCAGTTGGAAGTAGCCGTCGTACTTCAGCCCGTTGACACCGGCGCCGGCTTGGGCCGCAACCTTCTGCTCGAGAACGAGAGACTTGTAGAGCCTGCCGGTTCGTCCATTGAGGAGCGAGCCGAGCATCAGCAGCGCCGGCTCGTCGGCATGGGCGTCGGCAACCGTGTGGTAGCGGATTTGGACCCGAGGCCGAGTCTCGGCATAAGCCGTCATCCGCTTCTCGGCAAGCTGCTCTATCTCGCGCGTCCGCACCGGCTCGGGCGCCTTTGGCCCGGGCTTGAGGCGGCCAAAGTACCTCTCGGCCAACTCGATCGCCTCGGTCGGGTCGAAGTCGCCGACGATCGCAGCCGCAAGGTTGTTTGGCGCGTAGTAGGTCTCAAAGAACTCGAGCGCCTCTTCACGAGTCAGCCCTTCGAGGTCGGTGGGCCATCCGATCACCGGCCAGCTATAGGGCGACGCCTGCCAGAACATGGCGTCAAACTGCTCGTCGATTTTTCCGGTGGGTGTTGAGTCGACCCGCAGCCGGCGTTCTTCGTGCACCACGTCGCGTTCGCTGTAGAACTCCCGGAAGACCGGATTCGCCAGCCGATCCGACTCCATCCAGAACCACAGCTCGAGCTTGTTCGAGGGAACGTTGATGAAGTAGATTGTGTAGTCGTTCGTCGTTCCGGCGTTCATGCTCGATGCGCCGCTGATGGTGTAGATGCGGTCGAACTCGTCCTTGATGATGAGCTGGCGTTGTTGCCCCAGCAGCTCCTGGAACTGCCCTATCAATTCCTTATGGCGTTCCGATCGCGCGGCGGGGTCCTTGGGGTCTTCGATGCGGCCACGGCGATGGTCCTCGATGAGTTTCTCTTCTTCCTCACGGATCTGAGCGCGAACCTTGTCGAGCTCGGCGATCGTCGCGAGGTCCTTGTCGATATCTTTGGTCCCCAGGGCATGAGTGCCCTTGAACATCATGTGTTCGAAAAGGTGCGCGACTCCAGTGACGCCGGGGCGCTCGTCGACCGAACCGACCTTCGCCACCCACCCGGCGGCGACGTTAGGGTCGCCTTCGCGGGGGACGAACAAGAATTGCATCCCGTTGTCGAGCGTGTGAACTTGCGCCTCTACCTTTTGGGCGTAGGCGTCGCCGGCGGAAACGGCGAGCGCCAAGGCGATCAAGAAAATTCGCTGCATAGCTAGAGAGATTATGACGGACGGGAGATCCATTCGGTCACAGGCCAACAGCGGAAGCGCGTGTCCGCGCACCCTGCGTGAGCGGAGTGTCTTCCCCTTTCATGAGCGATCGTCGACTGAGCAACCGGAAAACACCCCGCTGACGCAGGGTGCTCGGAGTACGAGTCGGCCGTAGGGGTCAAGTCCACATACCGGGCGGCAGGTCGCCGTGCTCCTCCTCCGAATAGCCGAGCGTGGTCGAGGATTCGGTAGTAGGCTCAGGCATGTTCGACGCTATGTGGGCGGCGCTCATGCCGGCTATTGTCGCGGCCGGCAACGGCCGACAATTAGCGAGCCCAGAGCTCGGGTTGCAGTGTGTTATTCTGGGGACGTTCGATCCACCTCTACCTGGCGGAGCTGTGTTTTGTAGGGCTCCACCCAGAGGCAAACCACTAAAAGGACAGGAAGAAGTTTCCCACGTACGGAATGGGCTACAACGTCTACTTCGGGAATTTACCCGAATGGGCCACTGCCGATGATATTCGGTCTTGGCTTGAAAGCAGCGACTTGGTGGCGGACGCGATTCGCGTGATCCGTGACTTCGAGACGCAAGAATCGAAGGGCTACGCCTTTATCGAGGCGCCCAACAACGAAGAAATGGAGGCGATCATTCGCCGTTTTAACCGAGCTCCTATTGATGGGAAGCTCTTGAGAGCAAAAGCCGCCCACCCGAAGGGCGAAAAACCAGGTGGGGCGGAGCGGCCGCCCAGACAACGCCGTCCACGCCGGCGAACCGGCGGCGATGGAGCAGGATCCGGCAAGGGCGAGCAGGTAGGCACGCTAGGCGAAGCCCTACAGAAGGCCCTTTAGCGCTGGTCCGCTAGAGCGTAAATCCGAGCCCCGCCGATAGTCGGCGGGGCTTTTTGCGTCCTGAGACCTTGCAGCACAGCTGCAAGGCGGGTTACCGCTCCTATAATGGAATTTCGCATGCTGTCTCAACGTCTCGTCCACATCCGTCAAAACTTCCCGCACCGCGCTCTGCCTGATGTAGCAGCGGCAGTTCGCGAGCAGATGGAGGCGGCGGGCTGGGCCAACGCGGTGAAGCCGGGCAGTCGAATCGCCGTCGGCGCCGGCAGCCGCGGGATACAGAACATCGACGTCATCGTCAAAGCAGTCTGCGACTTCTGGAAGTCGCGCCAGGCCGAGCCGTTCATCATTCCCGTGATGGGCAGCCACGGCGCCGCCACCGCCGAGGGTCAGGCCGACGTACTGCGCCACTACGGCATCACCGAGGAGCGCATGGGCGCGCCGATTGTGAGCTCTCTTGAAGTCGTCAAGATCGGCACGACGCCCGACGGGCTCGAGGTCTCGATGGACCGCAACGCCTTCGAAAGCGACGGGGTGATGCTGTGTAGCCGGGTGAAATGGCACACCGACTTCGAGGGCAAACTCGAATCCGGGGTCCACAAAATGATGGCCATCGGTCTGGGCAAGTGGGAAGGGGCGAAGCGCTACCACACCTGGGCGCTCGAGACCGGCATGGAGCACGTCATCCGGGGCGTAGGGAGCGTCGTGCTCGGCACCGGCAAGATGCTGGGCGGACTCGCGATTCTCGAAGACGCCTGGCACGACACAGCCAAAGTCGCCGCGCTGGGGGCCCGCAACATGGCCGGGCAAGAAGAAGAGCTGCTGGCCCTGACCAAGTCTTGGAAGGCGAACGTTCCCGGCGACTCGGTCGACTTGCTGATCGTCGACGAGATGGGCAAGAACTTCTCAGGGGCGGGCATGGACACGAAAGTCATCAACCGCTCGGTCTTCGGTCCCAATGGCTGGGCCGGCGTCACGAAGATCAACCGCGTTTTCGTGCGCGATCTGTCAGACATGAGCTACGGCAACGCGATCGGCCTCGGCATGGCTGATATCACGACGGACAGGCTCGTGGCCAAGGTCGACTACAACGCTACTTGGGTGAATGGTCTGACCGCTTCGGCGCCGACCGCCGGAGCGACGCCCGTCCATTTCCCGGACGATCGAACCTCGATCGAGAAGATCCTGCCGACCTGCGGGAAGCTTGATGTCTCGGAATGCTCGATCGTCTGGATTCGAAATTCGATGGATCTAGCCGACGTGCTGGTCAGCGAGAATCTGCTGCCGCGGCTAGGCAAGAACCCCGAAATCGAGGTAACTGGCGAGCCCCAATCGATCGAATTCGACGCCGACGGAAATCTGGTCGGGATGCTAACGCCGGCCGCGACTCACTAGATTGCCTAAAGCCCGGAGCCGCGCGCGGGAGCAAGCGGTTGCTCGAATTCGCGACAACCGCTGCCTTCCGGTCGCGGCTCTGAGACCCGCCACAACCGTTAAGTGAAGAGTATTGGGGCTAGCTGCGGCTGCCCGGCAGGTCGATGTTGCCCAAGACCTGATCGAACAGGTCTGACTTCTTGTTCGGTTTTTTGCGCCCGCCCTTGCCGTGTCGGTATTTGTGCTCGTAGTAGCAGGTGCGGCATTGTACTCGGGCGACTTCTCCATCGCTAACCGTCACCACCGAGTGGTTGGTCAGCATGCTGCACTTGCCGCAGTGATCGTCGAGAATGTCGCCGAGGCGTATCTCGGCCATGGTCAAACTCCTTTAACGGGGGGACGCCTCTAGCATAGCGTGTAGCTAGCGCTGCTTCGCAAGGCAGTAAAGGTGCTCGGCCGTACGGATGAACAGCTGGTTCCCTACCGCGGCTGGGCTCGCTAGCGTGCGACCCTCTAGCCGGTTGACCGCAAGGATCTCAAGGCTGTCAGCAGACACAACGGAGGTCACCCCGTCCTCGTTCGTCGCGTACAGCTTGCCGTCCGCGAGCAGCGGAGACGCGCTGTAGGTGCCGGGCTCGAGTCGCTTAGGCTCGGCGACCTTGCTTCCGTCGCGACAATTGAGGGCGGTCAGCACGCCCCGATCCTTCACAACGTAGATCTTCTTGCCATCGGTCGTCGGGGTCGGCACATCAGATCCGAGGTCGTTCTGCCACACACTCGCCGACGATGTGATGTCGCCCGACCCGCTGGGGCGAAACGCGATGAATGGACGTCCGCGCGTGCTGGTTGTGTAGATCACGGCGCCCACCGCGATCGAGGACGCGATCGTGCGGTAGAAGCGCTCGTGTTTGGGATTGAGCCCGCCCATCCGCCAGACTTCTTTCCCCGTGCGCAGGCTGTGGCCGGTCACGTAGTCTCCGCCTGAGACGACCAGCCGCTGCTTTTCATTTACGGTCACCAGGATCGGGGTGGAGTAGTCGTCAGGCGATTCGAAAGGCGCGTCGGTAAGTCGGTCCACTTTCCAGATCGTGCGGCCGGTCAGCTTGTCGACGGCGAGAACGTAGGATGGTTCGTCCGTCTTCATGCCGTGCAGCACCTGAAGAAATAGCTGCCCGTCGGCCAGCAGCGGGCTCGACGCGTAGCCATGATTGACTCCGAAGGGACCGTATTCGGCTTGCAGGTCGCGAGTCCAAACTTCTTTCCCGGCAAAGTTCAAGCAGGTCAGCCGGCCGGCGCCGGTCATCACCCACACCAGAGTTCCGTCGGTAACCGGCGAAGGGGAGGCTAGGTTCTGTTTGCGGTAGACACGGTTCCCGTCGCCGACCGTGCGAGTCCAGCGAATGGCCCCATCGCGGCGGTTGACGGCCAGCAGCAGGATGTTGTCCTTGGAGCTTTGAGGCGTTTCGTTTGGGATCCAACTCGGAGGCCCGGATTTCCTCGCGGTCTCGCCCCGCTTGCCTCGCCTGTAGCGGCGTGGTGCGATGAACCCTTCTTCAGCCGATGTGACGAAGACAGTTCCGCCCCAAATGATCGGCGTGGCTGCGCTCCAGCTGGGCAATTCGACCTGCCAGCGGACGTTTTCGGTCGGGCTCCACTCGACCGGGAGATCTTTCGCGCTTCGGCTGGAGCCGTCGAAGTGAGGTCCGCGCCACTGCGGCCAATAGCTCTCGGGATCCGCCCCAGCCATTACCGGCAGCCACAAGAGACTCAAAACAAACGATTTAGAACAGATTGTCCTCAACTGAGTCGTTCTCGCACCACTCCCGCTTCAGCCGAAGGGGCGCCTGCAGAGACAGGCGGAGGCGTTCGGTGGCAGGTTACGGATCGGACTCGATGTAAATTTGAGCACGTTTGCCCTATCGCACGGGCGTTGCGCCGTTCTATACTGCAATGGTAAAACCTATGACGCGTCTGCGTCGCAAGAGGGATTAAATTCTAGGCTTCCGAAGAGCCTAGCGCGATCACCGCTCGGCACGCTTGCCGGCCGAAGCGCGCGCGGAACACGACCTTTTGGTCGTATCGGGATCTACAACCAATTTGAAGCCGCGCTTGGGATTCGGCTCATCGGTGGAGAAGTGGGCTACGCACACCTCTACGCGTAGCCGTACTTCTTCATCCAATCGTGCGTGCGCTCCTCCACACCTGGCAGGCTAAATCCCCACTAACGGCGAAGGATTCATGGCATTCGCGCGAAGAAAAGAAAACCCAGATTGACCGCGAGTTGCTCGACGAACACATCGCTGACGCCGAGGGTCTCCGCTGCCCAAGACGCGAACCTGACACGCTCATGCCGCTCGTCCTGAGGTGCGGCCAGCAGCTCCCGACTAGAACAAGAACGAGAGCTGTTCCTTTGAGTAACGTGTAGCTCTCCAGACGGCTGATCGCTCGCCGTCTTCATCGAAGTGCGGGACCGCGAACTCCCAGACGCGTTCCCCCTGCGGCGTTACTTCAAAGATGTGCCCGGTATCGCTTTCGGTGACCAGCGTGTTGCCGTTCGGCAGACGTTGCGCGCTGCCTCGAAGCCTACTAAAGAAGTCGGGCTCGGTATATCGCCACACGACCCGATTCGTCTGTGGTGCGAGTTCCCAAAGCCTTGAAAATTTCGAACCGTTGTCAAACAACAAGATGGTTCCCGCGGGTGTCAGTGTGGGGTGGTGCTGAAAGACCACATTCGAAGGTCCCCAGAGCCATTCCACCGATGGGGCCTCAAGATTCAAGATTGCGATCGCGCTGATCTGCCGCATCGAAATCAGCACATTGCCTGCCCGATACAGTGGCGAAACATTCTCCTGAGAGCCGTCGAACACCTCAACGTGATTGGTGTGAATGATGTCGAGTTCCGCACGCTCCAGAGGCTCTAGGTCGGCGACGATTGGGAGCAGGAATCGATACTGAGATGCCAGTATGATCGACAGCACATCGATCTCCCGAATAAAGGCGCCGGTTTCAAGGTCGAGCACGACAATCTTATCGACCAGCGTTTGAACAGCCCAGCACCTAGGTAACACTTTTCCCCAACCACATAGGTAACAGTTTAAGGGTTGAACCAAGAGAAGGTTCTTTGCACGAAATCCTTCCCGGAAACGCTCGGGGGGCGCCGGGGGAGCGAGCCCGTAGGGCGAGCGGAGGAGGCGCCCCCCGAGCGTTTCCGCCGCAGTCGGTGCTCCCCCCTGCCCGGCCGCGGGCCCTCGAATAGGCTACGCTCGAGCCAGTCCAGCTCCAGCGGCCCAAACCAGACCGCCCAGCCGTGCTCATGCTCTTCCAGGCCCACCGTCTCGCCCGCCAAGGTCTCGCTGAGAAACAACTGACGCCCCAGCAACCCAATGTCGCCCTTGCTCTGCACTCGCCGCGGCAGCATCCGATCCGGATACTCCAGCTCCGGCAAGCGCTCCGGATACGGCCTCCACGACGGCTGATACACGCTCGCCGGCGTTGCCATCGCTAGCGACTCGTGCGGACGCTCCTGGTTGTAGATCTGCCGAAAACGATCGAAGGCCCGCTGTTGCGCTCGCAAGTTGCGCTCCGGCGGCGTCGCCGTCTCGGCCTTGAGCGTCCGATGCATGCGCTCATGACGCCCGTTTTGCTCAGGGTGTCCGGGGTCGATTCGCTGCAGTTGAATCCCGAGCCGGATCCACCACACGCTGAGCCGCGAAAGCCCCGCCAAGCCCGTCGAGGCGAACGGCGGACCGTTATCGGAAAGGATCCTCGTGGGCAGGCCGTACTCCCGGAAAGTCGCTTCCATCAGCGGCCGCACGTGCGCCGTGTCGCTGCGCGCGACCCTTTGACAACGCAACAGATAGCGGCTCGCCGTATCGGAAATCGTCAGCGGATCGCAGCGTTTGCCGTCGCCGGTTTCGAACCAACCCTTGAAATCGATCGCCCAAACTTGGTTGGGCGCCTTGGCGCTGGTGAGCTTACTGGAAGGCGTGGCGTGGCGCCGGCGCTTACCGGGGTGGGTGAGTCCGTGGCGTTTCAGCAGCGCCCCGATAGTGGAGTGCGCCGGCCAATTGATGTCAGGGTTGGTGCGCTCGAGTCGCGCTTTGAGCTTGTCTTCGCCCCAAGTGGGATAGCGCGCCCGCAAGGCCAGGATCTCTCGCTCGATCTCGGCGGGAAAGGCTTGCGCTTGCCGTTTGGGCGCTTTGGATTGATCGGCCAATCCGGCGACGCCTTGTTGGGCGTAGCGATCGAGCCATTTGTAGCCGGTCTTGCGGCTGACGCCGAAGCGCCGACAGACGGCGGCCATGGCATCCTCCCGGGTTAGAACCTCTTGAACGAATCGCAATCTTTCGTCTTGCACACGGGTCTCCTTCCATCCCAAAACAAAAGTCTTCCTTTTGTTCTAGGATGCCAATGTGTTACCCATGTGATCGGGGAATTGTGTTACCTATCTGCCCGGGCTATACCCGTTGGGAAGCCGGGATTCACCTCGGGAACGAGGTGCGGTTCACGTGTCAGCGTCCAAACTTCCTGTCCCGACACCCACAGGTCGTGGTGGACTCGCGCGCGGTAGCGCCACAGCGGCTTTGAGTCTTGATCGATTCTTTCGACATAGCGGTCCTTGACGGTGACCAATAGTCCGCCGTCCTCTAACAATTCGATGTGTTGCCAGCCTTCTTCCTCGGGTCGGCTCCATTCCCAAACCACATCACCGCTCATGTGAATCAGGTACGCTTTCGCCTCGATTCTCGGGCCGTAAAGTGTATACCCTGAAAGCGCTTTCGCATCTTCACGGATGAGGACCCCTGAATCATTGCCGTGGGGGTCAGTAGCGCTGTGCAGGTAAGGCAGAGTGCTAAGAACTTCGCCTCGAGAGGGGTGTGCCGGGGACATTACTCGTCGCGTGTGTAATAGCCCGCGAACAAAATCGTAGGGAAATATTCGGTCGCGATGACTGAAATACCCCCAGAAAAATAGTGCGGCCGAAAGGCTCACCAAGACAACCATGGAGAAAGGGGCTACCCAACCAGCGGACCGCCAAACCGTCCGGCGCAAGTTCAACATGTCCATATTTAACTACATGACATTGGCGTCCGTCGGGCGAAATCTTGGCGACGACGCCTTGTTCCGGTTCCTTCGAGCAGCGGACAAAGCTCCTATGGACCGTGCTTGGCTTTTGAGGCCGCCGCCAATCGCACCAAAACTTGGCGCGCGACCCTTTTTTCCTGGCGGCCGACGAAGCCGAACGCCCCTTCGGCGATTTTCTGGAACTCCGCAGCTTTCCACTGGGTGCTCATGAGGCCCTGAGCAGAGTGGCTGTCCATACCGAGCAGCAGGTGGCCCGCTTCGTGGGCCATCACGCAGCCGAGCAGGTCCGCCGCAGCGGCCTTGGAAAGACTGGCGCTCTTGGCTACCCGATCCCAAAAGATCACGGTCGCTCCGCCGAAGCCACCGGATTTCGACGGCAGCGCGAAGCCGTAAACCGCGTCGCCCACCAAGCGGAGCTTGGCGGGTACGGTCGGCATGATCCGGATACGGATGACGTCCGGGCCGGGCGTCGCTTGGCAGCTCGGGTCGAAGATGGGCTGGTAGGGCCGGGTGCGGCACTCGATCCAATGCGTCTCGACGCCGGCGCGCTGGTAGATCTGCCGCGCCGACTCGCCCGAAGACGCCAGTGTGTCGGCGTCCACGCCGGCGTAGTTGTAGAGACGAATCGTCAAGGAAGAGCCGATCGTTGCGGCTCGAGGTTCGGCGGCGGGCGCTGGGACGGAAAGAGCCGCCACTGTGAGAAGGCAAGTTTGAATCTGAAAGGCCAGATTCGTCTTGCCAGTTCCTGTCATCCCGACGATCAGCATGTGCCTGATCCACTCGTTCTCTCGCAGACCGAACTCACCATACGGTTTGCTAAGGGGGCAGACGACGGTCGCCAGGGCCTACGGACCTCGGGTAGGATAGCAGGAACTGGAGCCGCCGTTGTGCAGGTATTCGGTGATGCCGCGCTGCCGCGCCAGCTGTGCGAAAGGCGGCAAGCACCACACGCTGGAGGCGCATCACAAGCTGCAGGAATACCTGGGACGCTTATCTCGACGCCGGACGATCGACTCCATGTTCTAACTGAAGTAGCTCCAGGATGATCTCCAAGTCAGACTGGAAGAGGCGCCTCTCGCCCGGACCAGCCCCAGCGGGCGGAAGCCTCACGTAGGGAGTGGAAAGTGCCCACTCCTCAAGGACCGCCCCTCGCTCGGCCGGCAGGGCTACTAGGTACTCTTCAAGGTCTAGTTTTTGCCGTTCAAGCGAGTAGTTCAGCCATTCGACGAAGACTAGCTCTTGTAGCACCTGCAGTGCCGTAGTCGCTTCATTTTTCCCGCAGCGTCGCGCGAGTCCGGAATGCTCGTACTGGCTGGAATCGTCCTCTCGCAGGGATGCCATGTACACTAGTTTTCCGAAAGCCGTTGGGATTGCGGACAGAGTGGGTGAAAAATCGTCCACTACAACTTGTTCTCGGGCTGTCATACCAGCACGAAGCTCGCACGCTGGGCGCGGGTTAAACAGGTCCATATTTTACTCTCGTAGAAAAACTGCAATAAATTGTCACCCAATTGACATCACTAGTGTCCGGCTATAAGTCCCATAGATTCAACTGGTTATAAATTGGGTCTGATTTTTCTTGGGACTCGGGATCGCCGAAGGCCTGTAAAATGGGCGTTTTCTCGAAAAGGGTCACGCTGAGAATCTGTAGGATTTGGTAGAGACTCGCCTCCAGGCCCAACCTCTTGCGCACGATCGCCACCAGTACGTAAAACGAGACGGCGCTCCAGATCTGCGTCTTCACGGCGTTCTCGGAAGTGCCGTAGAACTTCTTGATCCTCAGGTGCTGCTTGATCCACTTGAAGAACAATTCGACCTGCCAACGCGACTTGTAGATCTGGGCGATGGTCACTGCCGGGAGCGCAAAGTTGTTGGTCAAAAACTTCAGACGCTTGTTGGTCTCGGCGTCGACGTAGCTGACTCGCCGCAACGCGTCCGGATAGGCTTTCGCCGAGGCGCTGGCTGTCAGGATGACGGTCTGATCCGAGCGCACGCCCGTGGACTTGTCGACCCGATGAGAGTAGCGGCGTTGCAGCAAAATGTTCTTCTTCGTCCGCACGACAAAGAACGACGAGCAGAGGGTGAACGCGAAGAGGCGCTCCTCTGGTCAGAGAAGGCAGCGGTGATCGAGCGGGCGGGTTCTCGAGGTCCAGCTCGAGAATCTCGCGCTTGAGGTGAAAGAGGTCGCGTTCGGTTTTGGCGGCCGCCTTGAGGACAGCCGAGCCCGACAGTCCTTACCCCAGTCGCTGGAGCATGCGGTCAGCCGACGACGGCGACCTCGATTCGGCGGGCTCGTCTCAGATTGCCGACTGCGTCGCCGAGCCGGTGAAGTTCGATCCGGTGGGCGACCAGTTGCTCTACAACCCCAGCGCGTTCGCGCAACCTGCGGATGGGCAGGTGCGCTTCGGCGCCTGCGGCCCCAACAATGTCCGCGGGCCCTCTATGATCAACGTGGACTTGGGTGTCTTCCGCAAGTTTACGATCGGCGAGCGTGTGGACATCCAGTTCCGCGCCGAGTTGTTCAACCTGGCGAACACGCCGCACTTCGAGCGGCCCAACAGCCGGAACGTGAACTCGGGCAGCTTCATGCTCCTGAACCGGGTTCGTAACACCGGCCGCGAAGGCAACGACCAGCGCTTCTGGCACCTCGGTCTGCGCATCGGCTGGTAACCCAAGTACAACCTTTTAACCCTTAACAGCCCGTGGTGGAAGTCACGCGGGCCGCGTTACGCGCTGTTCGGCCGATATGGCTTTGGATCGGCGTTCTAGGCTGGTGCAGATCCAAAGACCTTCAAAAGGCGTGCAGGCGCGCGTAACCCTTTGGGCGACAGTCATTTGCGGCCGTCGGCTTTGTCAGTCGTCGGAGAAGATCAACCCGGGTCATCGTCCTCCTCCTTCCTCGCCGAACGACCGCAGGAGCCTGTCGCGCGACCCACGGGACTTCCACCACGGACTGTTAAGGGCCGCGCCGCCGTTTCGACGGTAGCGCGGCCCTTTTCTTTTGGCTGGCAATCTGCTCCAGCGCGCCGGCCTCGCGGGTCGAACAATCATAGCCCAGGGATTCATCCCTGGGAACACATTGGAGACGCGGCGACACCTCCCGCCTGCCATTGTTCTCCCCGCTTCAGCGGGGGAGAACAATGGCAGGGCGAAACGGGAGGCCCTGGGTCGTTCCCAGACCCAGGGATGAATCCCTGGGCTATGATTGTTCGCGCATGGCGCAAAGTTACTCGGACATCCTGCTGCATGTTGTTTTTGCGACGAAGAGTCGGGAGCCGTTCCTGTCGCGGGGGTTTGCGCCGAAGATCCACGCTTACTTGGCGGGTATTGTGAAAGAGAAGGGTGGCGCGGCGCACATCATCGGCGGTCATCGCGAGCATGTCCACCTATTGCTTTCGCCTCCTCTCGATGTAACGGTTCCGGACTTATTGCACCAGATCAAGGGGGCGTCGTCACGTTGGGCGAAAGAACACGTGCGGTTGTTCGGCTGGCAGGCCGGATACGGTGTGTTCAGCGTGTCGCGATCGAATTTCGACCAGGTCTACGGGTACATCGCCAAGCAGGAGGAGCATCATAAGCGGGTTCCCTTTGGCGAAGAGTGGCGGGCGCTACTCGACAGACATGGGATCGACTACCGGCAAGGCGTGTGAGGGCGGGCACACAATCATAGCCCAGGGATTCATCCCTGGGAACTGATGAGGAGTGGGCAGGTGGGGGGCGCCCGGTTGGGTTACCCAGGGATGAATCCCTGGGCCTGGAGTTTCTACATTTGTGGACGGGGAGGGCCATGGTTGAGGTAGGTCGGTAGATGGTTATTGACATACCGACAGGATTGAGCTATTCTGTTCTTGGCCCCGCTCGGCGCCGCTGCCTATGCCCGACGATCTCCGCGATACTCTTCTGGAAACCCTAGAATCAGCCCTCGATGCTCAGCTGCGCGCCGTTCGTCGGCTGCGATCGAAACCCCCTCCCCGGCCCAAGCGCCCTTCGCCTCAAGGTATGTCTCAGGTCGATATGGCCCATGACATACTCGCCGGCGCCGAGCGTCCGCCGCATATCGCGGAGTTGATCGAGGGCATTCAGGCCAGGTTTTCCCGTGCGGTTGACCGCGAAAGCCTCGTCTCGGCGCTGTCGAAGAAGATCGCTCGCGGCGACCGTTTTGTGCGCACCGCGAAGAACACTTTCGCGCTGCGTAGCCCGGATTAGCTACGCGGCCCGGATTAGCTGTCCCCTGGAGGTTCCCATGCTGCTTCCTCAGTTCCTGTCGATCAGCGCTGATTGGAGGCGCGCCTTTCCCCAGCAACGCACGCATCGACGCGCGGTGCGCCAAGGCCTGGGAGGCCTGGTTTGCCTGGGCCGCCGCACGCTTTCGCGCATTATTTGGACCAACGGCGGCGAGCAAAACAGCTGGAGCGCGGACTATTTTTTGCACGAGCGCTGCAAGTGGCGTCCGCAAGAGTTGTTCGCGCCGGTGTGGAAGCGCGCCTTGGGGTTTTGCCGCTCACGGTTGGTGGGCGTGGCGATCGACGACACGCGCTTGCGCAAGACGGGGCGTAGGATCAAGCAGGCGTTTTATCAACACGATCCGCGCTCGCCACCGTTTCACGCGAACTTGATGCTGGGGTTGCGCTACTTGCAAGCGTCGTTGTTGGTTCCCTTCGATCGCGGCGGCAAGACCGGCGCGCGGGCCTTGCCGGTGCGTTTTGAATGTGCGCCGGTTCCCAAGCGTCCCGGCAAACGCGCCGGCGACGCCGAGCGAGAGCAGTACGAACAAGCGCGCAAGCGCTGTCGCATCTCGCAACGTTTAGTCGACATGATGGCGCCGCTGCGGGCTGCGCTGGATGCCGCCGGCGGGATCGCCAAGAAGATGGTGTTGTCGCTTGACGGCAGTTTCAGCAACCGCACCGTTTTCCTGGCGCCGCGCGATCGCACCGAGCTCATCGCTCGCACGCGCCTGGACGCTGTGCTGTGCAAAGCCGCGCCGACCGGCTCGCGACGCTTCTATGGGGTCGAAAAGTTCCGCCCCGAACAGGTGCGCCGCGACGAGACGATCGTCTGGAAAACGACCAAGCTATTCTACGGCGGCAAGCGCCGCAAGATCCGTTATAAAGAGGTCAACGAGGTGTACTGGCAGGGCGGGGCGCGGCGCACGCCGTTGCGTTTGTTGGTGGTCGCGCCGACCCCCTATAGCAAGCGCCTTTCGAGCAAGATGTACTACCGCCAGCCGGCGTATTTACTCACGACGGACCTCGCCAGCCAGGCGCGCGAGCTGTTGCAGATCTATTTCGACCGTTGGCAGATCGAGGTGAACCACCGCGAAGAGAAGGACACGTTGGGCGTGGGACAGGCGCAGTTATGGAGCGAGACGGCGGTCCCGAAGCAACCGGTATTGGCGGTGGCGGCGTACAGCGCTTTGCTGCTGGCGTCGTTGCTGGCGTATGGTCCGGGGCGCGGAGAGGCCTATGCGCCGCTGCCGAAATGGAGGAAAAAGGCAAAGAGGCCTTCTTGTCTGGATCTGGTGGCGCTGTTGCGGAAAGAAATGGTCGAAAACCCCGATTTGCTGGCTCCGCTGGGGCTCAAACCCTCCTGGCAGGCCTTCGGCGCCGCCGCTGACGGGTAAAATATGTAGAAACTCCAGACCCAGGGATGAATCCCTGGGCTATGATTGTGGCGGCGCGGACTGGAGCGGCTGGCTACGCCGCGGTATTCGCTAGCTGAGCTGCCCGAGCACACGCTCCGCGGCCTGTACGCCTCGATACTGGGCTTCCTCGAAAATCGAAATCCCGCTGAGGTCGGAATTGGCGAACTGGATCGGGCCCTCGAGATTCGCTATAGCCTGACGCTGGGGCGAAGTCAGAAACCCTGTGCGCGGGCTGATCATGGCGTGCCCCATCCGCATGATGTCGACTCGCTCAACGCAGTCGCGGATGTCGGGGTGCGCTTGGGCCAGGTCGTCGAAGACCTCGTCGACGCGTACCTCCCAGGGCGTGTCGAGCAGCGATTGCCGCGCCGTGGCCAGCGATGCCTCAGTCAAGGCCCGGTAGTAGGTCCAAACCGTTCGGCCTTCACCGCCTCCCCGCTGGTGGCGCGCATCGACGTAGCCCAGGCCGGGTGAGTTGTAGATCAGATTTTCCCAAGCAGGCGCCGGCCCCGCGGTAGGGCGGTCGAGCACCAGATTTGCGGTATACCAAGGGACGTAGACGAAGCCGGACGTGTCCAAATCGAGCTCCGGGATCAAGTAGGGCGCCAAGAATGTGGGCGCCGCGAAGATCACGCGCTCACAGTCGTAGGTCCGCTGTGGCGTCGCGACCATCAGGCGCTTGCCGTAACGTGAAATCCGCACCACGGGCGAGCCGGTCCGAACCTTCGCGCCGACGATTTCGAGCAGACGCTTGACGATCCAGCCGTTACCCTCGGGCCAGGTCAGGAATCCTGCGTCGTCTTCCGAGCGAGCGGCGAAGTAGTGGATTCCCGCCCAGGCCGACGTCTCGGCGCTCGATGTTCCGTAGTCGTCGCGACAGCCGTAATCCACATACCAGAGCAGACGTTCGCTGAAGAACCCTTCCTGAATCATCCACGACTTCATCGACAGCTGGTCGAGGTAAGCGGTCTCGACGGGCTGGCGGATGGGGATCGTGAGCTCCCCGCCTTGCCGGAAGTATTCCATGCGCTCCCAGAAACGGTCGAACTGGTCGCGGTCGAGTTGCGGCGCCTCGGGTCCGGGTTCGAGCTCAGGCTGCCAGCCGCCGTTGATGAAAAGTCGATGCAATGGCTCGCGGCTGATGTGCTGGGTATCCCAGCGGCCGTTGCGGAGGACGCCAAGCTCTTCGAACAGTTCCTCGACCAAAGGGATGCGCCGGTCTGGGATCGGGATGTAGTGGGCCCCCCAGGGGTAGGCGGTCGAGGGGTCTTCGCCGTAGCGCGAGTTGCCGCCCGCCTGGTCTTCCATCTCGAGCAGGACGAAGTCGTTGAAGCCGCGCTTTTGCAAGCGCCAGGCGGCGGAGAGGCCGGCGATCCCGCCGCCAACGATGACGATGGGGACCTTTTCGACCTCGGTTGGACGCGGGAATCCGCCACCGTCCCGGATGCGATGACCGACGAGGTGACTTTGGTCGACGAAGCTGCCGGCGATCGGCCGCGGGGTCCGCAAGCACGCGGTCGCACCGATTGCCGTAGCCGCGAGCAGGCGTCTTCGCGTCACGCCGCTAGCGGATGACCCGAACCCGCACTTCAACTGGGATCTCGGCCCATACTTTGTCGGTTGTGAACGCCTCGCCGTCTATGGCCGCGGCCGTCGCCAGGCAAGCTCGATCCGCGAACGACAATCCGAAGGGTCGCGTCTTAGTGCGCAGTCCGGCGGCCGTTATAGCAAGCCCCCTATCGAACGGCGTGATTTCGACGTTGAGCCCCTCGATTGCCTGGCGCGCGTCCTCGAAGGGCATTCGGTCGGAAAGCTTCGCGACGGCTTCAGACGCGTTCACGGCGCTTACGACCGCGCTGCTCAGTGTCGGCCTGACGACATCGGCGCCGGGTTCTGCATTGACGATTACCATGAGCGCCGAGGCGTCGAGCACGGGTCTACTCATTTGCGGCTTCCACACGACGCTCAGCGATGAGCTCGTCGGCCAAAGAGACGCCCTCCGGCACAAACTGCCTCACACGCTCCTGGATCTCGCGTATCGCCTGATCTCGGGTATACAGCTCGATCATCCGCCCCTTCATCCGTAGGAGGATCTCGTCGCCGGCATCGATATCAAGTTCCTTGCGCATCTCAACAGGAATGACGATCCTGCCCCCCGAAGAGAGCTTTGTGGCAGATGACAGCGAGGATTCCATATATTACTAAGTTTACCATCGCTCAGCTTAGGTGGACGAGGCCCGTCTTGATTTGTCAGTCGACCGACCGCGTTGGCCTCCACGAAGCTCAGCGGATTACTTGGATCTCGGCGTCGAGCGGCAGCTCGGCCCAGGCTCGATCAGCCGTCACCGCCACAGCGGTCATGGCAATAGCGGTCGCTAGGCAGGCCCTGTCGCCCAGCGACAAGCCAAACGGCCGTGTGAGCGTTCGAAGGCCCGCGGCTTGCCGGGCGGCGCGGGCGTCGAACGAGACGACCGTGATGCCAGACACCTCGATCCGGATCGTCGCCTCTTGGAACGCCATCCCGAAGTCCACGAGCTTCGTAACGGTTTCACATACGTTAACCGCACTCATAAACGCTTCGGACAGAATCGGCTCAACAGCCTCTGCTCCCGGCCTCTCGTTTCAACACAGCGAGCATTGCTGACGCGTCCAAGACGTAGTCACTCATCGTCCGCTTCCCGGCGCCTCTCTCGGATGAGCTCGTCGGCTAGCGAGACGTCGCCAGGCACGAGTTCCTGGACACGTTGTTGAAACTTGCGGAGCTCGTGGCGGGGAGAATACACGCTCAACATGCCGTCCTCTACTCGGAGCATTACTTTGTCACCGGTTTCAATACCAAGTTCCTTACGAACGTCAGCTGGGATTACGATTCGTCCCCCCGCCGAGACCTTTGTGGTACAACTGGCTTCTTGCGTCACTGAAGACATTGTATGTCATTAGCTGGTACTTCTGGCACGAATCAGCAGCGATTCCGCAACGAGGCTGAGTCAGAAGGCGGAAGTAGTTGGGAATCGAGGGATTTAGGGGCGTGGGGTGAAGGACGAGCAGATTCGCACGCGGTCCTGACCCGGAAATAGGTGGGGAATCGCAGGGCAAAGACACCCCGGCGGCTCTTGCGGCAGGGCCGCTTACTGGCAGGCGCGGGGTGGGCGGGGGAGTCGACTCGCGTGCTAGGGCGAGGGGCCCGTGGCCGCCTGATACAGCTCCGCCGCCATCACCCGCGCCCAAAAGACTCGCGGTTTGCCGCGCCGCAACGACGGTTTGAGCTTGCGGGCGACAAAAGCGTGGTAGAGATTGAATGCCAGAAACGTCGTCAAGAGAAACGTCTCGATGGCGTGGGGTTCGTGCTTGTAGATGTGGTCGGCATGCCAGCCGTTGACCAACTCGTTGAAGCCGCGGTTCTCGATGTCCCAGCGTTGATGGCCCAAGCGCACCAGCTGCGCCGTGGAAACTTGCCGCGACCCCAAAGTCGTTAGCCAAACCCAATCGCTTTGATGCTCGTGGAGCTCGCCGTCAAGCTGCGAGCGCCGCCGCCAAGTCTCCACCGAACGAACGACGCGCAAGGGCTGGGCGACCTGCGGCCACGATAATAAGCCCTCGTGATCCCACCATTGGCAATCGCGTGAGCGATACTCGCCCGCCTGTGGGGGCTGGGTTCGCCACAGTCCTTGAACGTCTTGAAACAGGTGGCGGCGCTCGTCCTTGAGCACGATGACGGCGTCCTTGCCGTGCGCCAGCAGAAAGTTCACAAACGTCGCGTCGGCGTAAAGAGCGTCGGCCAAGACAACATCAAACGCCCGTGGGTAAGCGGCTAGAACGCGTTCGAGCAAACGTTTGGCGGCGGCCAGCTCGTCCTCGCCGGGGAGTTGCGGTTCGGCGTCGAGCAACAGCGGAAGCGGTTCGCCTTGGATGTTGAATGGCGAGGCGGCGGGCGCGTCACTGAGCAACTGCAGCGTCACTTGGCGGTGATAGTACTGCAGCTGTTCGCCGTCGCTGCGCTGAATGCGGCGCTCGAGACAGCCTCCACAGCAACGGCGGTAGCTGGCGTGAGACTCATGACCGTCGATCACAGCCACCCCTAATCCGCCGATGCCGGGCAAGGCCTTGTTGCGCTTGAGGCGTTCATACAGCTGCCGAATCGCTTGCCGCAGCACGGCCGTGTCGAGCGAGCTGTAGACGCGGCCAATGGTGTCCGCGCTGGGCAGCTTGCGGCCCAGCCATTTCTTCCAAAACGGCGCCCCCTCGAGCGTTTCCAAAGCGTTCAGGCTGCCCAGCCGGGCCCAGAACAGCGCCAGCGTCGACTCGACGACAGCGCGGGTGGGGATGCGCGGCTTGGGGCGGGAATCCGAGACCCCGGCGAGAAGGCGGCTGCGCAGGCCGTAACCCTTCTCCGCGTACTGGATCAGACGTCGAAGAACGTCACTCCTCCCGGCGGTCTTGGAGCCGCTTCCACTCGCGCTCGGAGACCTCTTCGAGCAGCCGCTCGAGCTGTTGATAGTCGGCTACGGCCTGGCGCACGCGTTGCTCCCAGCTGCGCGGCACGAACAGCTGTTGCACCTTTCCCCGGCGCGAGCGCACCAGATAGAGCGAGGCGTGCAGTTGACCCTGGGCGCAGCGACAGTTGGGCTTGCCGCAGACGCGTTGGCGCGGCGCCACGGTGCCATGCAGCAACCAGCGGCCGTGGACCAGCTGGGCGATGCGGGAGCGCAGCTTACGCTCGGCATCGGCGAGGCTGGAGCGAGCCGGGGCTGTCTTCATAACTGATATATATACAATATACCAGAACCAACTGCGCTGCAACTCCTCAACAGGAATGCGAATCTGCTCGGACCACAGGCCCAGCCCCAAACACCCGCTAAATCAATGGTTTCCGACCCTCAGGGAAATTGGATGCGGAACCGCTGACGAATCAGCGACTGGTCACCCAGATCGGCGAGCCCCACGCGACCTGCTTATCGCGGTCCTTCTGGCGCACGCGCACGTAGTAAAAGCTCGCCTCCTCCGAGTCCGGCGTGGTGTTATCGTGGTATGTGAAGTCCGTCACCTTGGCGTTGGGCTCCTGGCGGTAGACGCGAACGTTATCTTTGACGATCTCGACCTCGCCCAGCAGATCGGTCCCTTCGATGTGGACGCGGAACTCCGGTTGGCCTGAGATCGTGGCGTCCGAGCCCATCATGTATTCGGTCTCACCGTCAACAAGCCTGAAGTCGACGATGATGTTGTCGGTTGCGCCATAAGTTCGCCGCGCCCGGATCGAGTCCACCAGCGACTCGCGCGAGTTTTCCTCCGCGATCAGCACCGAATAGGCCGTGTGGACCGCCAGATGGTCCGAGCTGGCCTGCACGCCAAGCCGGTAGCCCTTCTCCCAGGCCACCGACACCATGCCGTCGGGCCTGTAGCCGCCAAACTGCTTCGGTACGTCGTCGGCCGGAGCGGAGCGCCAACAGTCGATGCACTCGTAGGAGTTCCGGTCCGACTGGTAGATTTCGACGATCGGCTCGACTTCGGGGTCGTAGTCGCGCCAGTTCGTCCCCATGTCGGTGCCAGAGGTGTGCGGCATCGCGATCGCGTTGTACTTGCGCAGGTAGGCGAAGAACCGTTCGGCGCCTTGCTTGTAAACCGTTGTCGGCGCGGATGCCGCAACACGCTCGTAGTGCTGCAGGTCGAGGATCGGCGCCCCGCGGTAGGGGAAGATCACGTTGCGGTGGCCGTTGGGGTAGGTGACCGAGCGCTCGTACCCGTAGAGCGGCACGAAGAACGAGCCGACGCGGTAGATGTCCACCGCTTTCTGGGCGCGCCACCAGTCGTACTCGTCAGCGACCCCGAAATTGTGCTCGGTGATGGCGATGAAGTCCAGGTCGGCCGCGTCAAGCGCGTAGCGGTAGGTGTCTTCGAGCGAACCGTCGTTGTAGCCGTCCCACGAAATCTCGGTATGGCGGTGCATGTCGCCGCGATAGATGCGGTAGCGCTTGCCGTTGACTTCGTAGACGTAGTCGCGAATGCGGGCAACATCCTCGGCATCGTTGGGATGAACGGGCTCGTCGACCAGCATTTCACGGCGCGGGCGGTTCGGCGGTTGGCGAGCCGCCTCCGCCGGCGGGAGAGAGAGGGGCTCAAGCTGGGACGCGGAGGGTGCGCCCTCAGGCGTTGGGATCCGCGCCGCGAAGACATCGGGCAGCATGTTGACCCAGTCGCGGAACGAGCGTCGGTCGGTCGGCCAGGCCGCCACCAGGCCTCCGTCGCCGAGACGGGCAACGTTGACGCGCATATCGTTGCGTCCGGTCGAGTAGGGCAGTAGGTTCATCCCCTTCCACTGGTCGCCGTCGTAGTAGCTCGAGTAGATTTCCCACAAAGAGTGGTGCGAAGGGGTCCGCCAGTAAAGGTTGTGCCGGGCCGGCCGCCGGTGGCGGTAAAAGCACCAGACGCGGCCCTGCCCATCGACTGCTAGCTGCGGGTACTCATAAAAATTCCCGCCTGGGCCTGGGCCTGGGAGTGTCTCCTCGAGCGAACCTGCCGGCTGCCGGAGCCGGCCTTGCTCCCAGACGGCCATCCGAATGTTGCGCGAGTTGTATAGGCCGGTCCCATTGGCCTGGATATCGAAGGGATAGCCCCAGTCCTTGCCCCAGTTGATACCGGACTCGTGCCAGGCGAGCCAGATGCGGTCGTCGGCGTCGGCGGCGAGGGTGACGTAGGCCTCGAAGCGCTTGGTCGCCGCGACCTCGACGATCGAATCTGAGCTCGGTCCGCTGCCGTCGAAGATCGAGCGCATGCGGACGTCGTAGCCGTTCTCACCGTACTGATCCCAGGCGGTGTAGACACGGTCGTTGCTGTCGACCGTGATCGCGGGTTCCCAGCAGTTGCCCGCATTCGGCGCGCTAACGCGAATCTCATCCGACCAACCGTCATTGACATCGAAGTGTTTGTAGAAGACGCCGGCCTTGTTCGCGCGGAAGCCTTGCCAGACCAGGTGCAGGCGGCCCTGTGAATCGTTGATGAGCTTGTGCTGGCCGTCGGGCTGCGAGGCGCTGGTCAAACGCTCGATCCGCGACCACGACGTGCCGTCGAAGCTGCGCCCGTAGAGGTCCCAGTTCCCGCGGACTTGGCCCGACCAGACCACCCAGATCTTGCCCTCGGCGTCTTCGGCGATCGCCGTACGATGCACGTCGCCTTTTTCAGGGCTGACGGAGTGCGGGCGGCCGCCGGCCGGCGCCATTAGGCTCGGGTCAAGCTTCTCGGCGAAGACGCGGTCGCTTTGGCTCGAGAAGCCGGAAAACCCCGTCCAGGCCGTCCAGACCGATCCGTCGGAGGTGACAGTGAGGGAAGAGTAGTCGTTGTCGGTTAGTCGTTGGTCGAAGCGGCGGCGCCCGCCACGGCCGACTAGGACGCCGTAAGCCGAGTCGGCGACCTCGACGCGTCCGCCCATGAATTCCGCCGCACCAACCCGCGGGACATCAGAAGTCGAAAACTCGACGTCGCCTTGCTCAGTCGAAAGCTTCACACCAGTCGATGGCCCCTCTTTGAGGTAGACGTGGAATCGCGGCGAGAGGTGGATATCAGGCGAGAGGTCCTCGAGGATGTTGTAGTCGTGACTCCTGCGGGTGAACGGGAAGGGGCGGCGCGTCGAGGCCTCCCAACGGCGGGGCGGATGGATGAGGTCGCCTTCGCGCATCTCATAGCCAACCAAGCCGACCAGGTCCCCGTTGGTCACCGTGATCGACCCGTCCCACGTCGTCATTTCGCTGTCGCCGATACCCAGCGTGACTAGCAAGACGCGGTTCGCGCCAGGCGGCGGATTTCGCAGAGTCGTCTGCGTCGACGATTGGGCGAACACGGCTACGGACGCAAGCAACAGGCAGGCGGCGAGACGATTCATTCGGAGATACCTCGGCACGAGGATAACAAAACCCCCGCCTGCTAAAATGGCCGTTCCCCTAGGAGCCCCAACATGAGCGAAGCGCAACGCTTTCCAAACTACATCAACGGCGAGTGGGTCGAATCCGACCGCACTCTCGAGAACCGCAACCCGGCCGACACCAGCGAGCTGGTGGGCGTGTTCTCAAAAGCCTCCGCGGCCGACGCCACGCGCGCCGCCGAGGCCGCGGCAGCCGCCTTCCCAGCGTGGGCCGCGATGAACGCTCCGGCGCGCGGCGCTTTGCTGTTTAAGATCGCCGACAGTCTCGAGAAGAACCTCGACCAACTCGCCAGCGAGATGACTCGGGAAGAAGGCAAGACGATCCCCGAAGCCAAGGGCGAGACCATGCGCTCGATCAACATCTTCCGCTACTTCGCCGGCGAAGGCTCGCGCCAGCCGGGAATGATGGTGCCTTCCGAGCGTCCGAGGGTGTTCATGTGGGCCGAGCGCAAGCCGGTTGGCGTCGTCAGCTTGATCAACCCCTGGAACTTCCCTAGCGCCATCCCGGCTTGGAAGCTCGCCCCCGCGCTGATCGCCGGGAACACCGTCCTGCTCAAGCCCGCCTCGGCCGCGCCGTTGTGTTCATGGCGGCTGGTGGAAGCCTGCCACAAAGCCGGCGTCCCAGCCGGTGTTGTGAACTACCTATGCGGCTCCGGCGGCGAGGTCGGCGATGTGATGGTCGACCACCCGGCTGTCAACGCGGTTTCGTTCACCGGATCATGCGAAGTCGGCAACGCCGTTCACGCCCGCGCGTCGGCTCGTCGAATCCGGATTCAGCTCGAGATGGGCGGCAAGAACCCGACGATCGTTCTCGCGGACGCCGACCTGGGCAAAGCGGTCGGGAATACGATCAACGCTTCAATGTTTTCGACCGGCCAAAAATGCACGGCCACCAGCCGCGTGATCGTCGAAGAAGGGATCTATGACGAATTCGTCGCCGCAACGGTCGAAGCCGCCAAGAACCTTAAGGTCGGCAACGGCTTGGAGGCGGGGGTCCAGATCGGCCCGGCCATCGACAAAGGCCAGCTCGAAGTCGACGACAACTACTGTCGCATCGCCGAGCAAGAAGGCTGCACGATCGAATGCGGCGGCCACGTCCTCACGGGAGGGGACTACGACAAGGGCTACTTCTTCGCCCCGACCGTCATCACCGGCGTCAACAACGACATGCGCATCGCACGCGAAGAGGTCTTCGGGCCGGTACTGGTGATCATCAAGGCCAAAGACTTCGACCACGCGATGGAGCTCGCCAACGACACCGAGTTCGGGCTATCGGCGTCGGTGCAAACGCAAGACGTCTCGCGCGTATTCGAGTTCGTCAAAGGCATCCAAGCGGGGCTAGTCACCGTGAACCTGCCCAGTGCCGGCGTCGAATACCAGCTCCCGTTTGGCGGCACCAAGGGTTCCAGCTTCGGGCCTAAGGAACAAGGCCCGGCGGCGCTCGACTTCTACACCGACTACAAGACCGTCTACCTCGGCTACTGACCTCGCCATAAGGGGGTCAGACACCGCAGTATCCGGGCGCTGTGGGTTCTGTGTGACGCCCAATCGCCCCTGCGCCGTCAGGTAGGTTCTATCCTTTTGCACACCTGTACTGGCTGTTGAGTAACAGATCTTGATGAGCCTACTGCCTCGTACTAGGTGGTCCGAAGGGGCCCGAAGGCGACAGTCACCTTAACTCATTTCGATGATTTCAAGTCGTTGATTCTAAATCTCTTACGATCTATCGCGGTCAGTTGAGCAGGCCGGCCAGGCGGTATGAGTCGTTGCTATGATAGGACTTCCGATCAAAATCGACGGTGCCGCGATTCGGAAGAAGGAGCTTGTCCCCTTGGGGGTGGGTTCGTTTCCGAATTTGGTCCATATTTTGGGGCCAAGTTTTCCGGCGGTAGTACTTTCTGGTACGTTGACCTTGCAGTGAAGGCGTTGCGGCGATTGGCGGCGGAGACGAGGCGGCGGCTGGAGCGCTATTTCGAGCCGCATATGCGGCGTTTGAGTGTGCTGCTGTGAGAGCCATTTCTGTCAAGCCCCCCTTTGGTGCGGGTAGATCCGGGCGAATCCGGGTGTTGGAGCGCATTTGCGGCGGGTCGGGTCTGACCCAAGCAACGTGGCCGGCCGCCTTTCCGAGTGCGCGGTGAGCATCCAAGGGAAGCGTAACATGGGGCGGGCCGGTTAGCTGGACCTTTGTGTCTCTAAAGGCTGCCACATCAACAACTTGCGTTGTTTGATCGATTGTGATGGCTAGCCGGCGGCGACCTGGGAACGGGTTCGCTTCGGGCCGGACTTTTGGAGTGAACCCTAAAAATGAGACATTGAAATTCGGGACGAATTTCAGCGAATGGAAAGGAGTCCAGGATGGAAAGTCTCAAGCCGCGCAAGCCGCGGGAGTTCACGGTGGAGTTCAAGGAAGCCGCCGCCAGGCGGCTCCTAGCCGGCCAGAGCGGCACAGCGCTAAGCCGCGAGTTGGACGTCAAGCGCAGCCTGCTGTACCGCTGGCGGGACGCCTATCGCCAGGAAGGCGTCAACGGCTTGAGCCGGCGGCGAGGCCGGCCGAAACCCGGCCGCTCGGCGCCGCCCAAGATCCCTCGCGATCCGCGCGACGAACGCATCGCAGAGCTCGAACGACTGCTCGGCAAACAAGCCGCAGAGCTCGATTTTTTCGGACAAGCCTTTCGCGCCTTGAACCTCGCAGCCCCGACCAACGACGCCGGTGGCGCGAGCGGATCTACTCCATCGTCGAGCAGATCAGCGCCAAAGGCTCGCTCAGCGTCGAACACGCCTGCGAGCTCGGACGCGTGAATCGCGCCGGGTTCTATCGCCGGCTCGCCGTGTCGTCGCCCGCCGAGTGCGACATGGAATTGCGTGACCGCATGCAGCGGATTTCGCTCGAGAATCGTCGTTACGGCTACCGCCGCGTGACGGCCGAGCTGCGCCGCCAAGGCTTCCTCGTCAATCACAAAAAGGTCCTGCGGATGATGCGTAAGGACAACTTGCTGGCGGTACTCAAGCGGCGCTTCGTGCTAACAACGGATTCGAACCACTTCTTACCTGTTTATCCGAATCTAGCGGCGCACCTGAATGTGGACGGCGTCGATCAGTTGTGGCAATCCGATATCACCTACATTCGCTTGCGCGAGGCGTTCGTCTACCTCGCCGTGGTGTTGGACGCCTACTCGCGACGCGTGGTCGGCTGGCGGCTGGGGACGACGCTCAAAGCTGAGCTGGCTGTAGGGGCGTTGCGCGATGCGCTCGAGCTCAGACGCCCTGCCGCGGGGTGGATGCATCATTCCGACCAAGGCGTACAGTACGCTTCGAGCGCCTATGTCGAGCTGCTGGAGCAGCACGGCGCGATCATCTCGATGAGCCGCCGCGGCAACCCCTACGACAACGCGCGGGCGGAGAGTTTCATGAAGACGTTGAAGGCGGAGGAGGTTTGGTTGCAGCGTTATCGCACGCTTGACGAGGCGCGCGCATCGATCGGCGAGTTCATTGATGAGATCTACAACCAACGCCGGCTGCATTCGGCGTTGGGATATCGTCCGCCGGCGGAGTTTGAAGCGCTGGCGCGGCCGGCGGCAACAGCAGCGAGGAATCCGAAGTATGAGTTTTGAGAGGCATAGGCAAATCTATCAATCCGATGGGCCCTGGGCGGGCAGGGAGACATCGCCGGCGTTGGAGAAGCCGGGAGCGACCTTGGCGGCCGCCCCCGGCGCTCATCGTCTTGATGAGTTTGCGGCCGGGTATTCCTTGGCGGGTTGCTCTCCAGCAGAGCCCGCTTCCGCTTCCCCGGCTAGGACCAGCGTGCGACGATACAGCGAAGAAGGCAAGCGTTTTGCGGTGAATCGTAACCTGTCCCGATTTCGACTGTCTCACGCTTGGGGTTCACTCCAGGGCCTTAGAGCGCTCTAGAAGGGCCATTCGGGGGCTCCCAGACGGTCATTTGTGGGATCGTTTGTTTCCGCCATCTACCGGGCAAGCAATCCGACTCGATATAGATACAGGTCCCAAGAAACGGTTTTTGATTCGCCCCTGAGCTGTTTCTCCTCGACAACGCGCCAGCCTGGAATCGGATAATTCACTGAGACGACCCTGACGCCATTTCTGAGTTGTCTCGCCAAGATGGGCGCGAGCCGTTCCCATGACTTCGGCAGCAGATACCCCGTCACGACCGTAGCCGAGCTTACGTCCTGATTGAAAATGTCCCCTTGTATCACCCTGACCCTGCCTTCCAATCCAAGGCGCTGGATGGCCGCAGAGGTCTTTTCGCATAACGCTGGGTTCCACTCTATCCCTACCGACCTAGCCTGAAATCTCTGGGCTGCCGCCAGAATGATCCGCCCGTCACCGGAGCCTAGGTCATACACCAGATCGTCTGCGCCAACTTTCGCAAGCTCTAAGCCGGCGTTCACCACTGCGGCAGGAGTGGGGACAAAAGGGCCTAGCCAGTTCGGATGCTTGAGGTGCTCGTTGCTGTCAGCGATTGCAGAGGAGTGCTGGGCTAACAACCGCGAATCGCCGGGAGTCTGCTTTGTTTGCGACGCAGCCACGGTGGCAAGAGCCAATACAATCAGGCAAGTCCAGATCGGATGCATCGATATCCTCTACTTATGAACCCGCGTCAAGCCTGGCGGTTCAGGCCGGATGTCGGGTGACCTGGGGGGATTGTACCGCTGGGGACTACCGGTATTGACCCCATGGACGCTGGGGACCCCATCCACCAACGAAAAGGGGTGGGGCTAATCGACTGGACGCCGGGGAGTTGGCTGCAAGCTCGCCCAGGGTAATCGAATCAGTCCGCAATCGCGCTGACGTCGATCAGGTGTTGTGGTGGCGGGAATCGGCGTGTGGCGACGAACGAACACTCGAAATGCGGACCCCCTCGCCCGCTCAAATGTCGAAGACTTCCCCGCGCTCGGCGGCTCGCCTTCGGAGTAGGTGAAGCAGCTCGATCGCCTCGTCGAAGCATTGCCTTGGTAGATCACGCAGCTCTTGGAACTGCTCCCAAGCGCGATCGCGAATCCAATCCGGGCGCGTCTTGTCCATGGCGACGACGAGCGCCGCGTCACGATCGTCGATCGTCTTGGGCACCGCTCGGGTCAGTCGATGATGCTCGCGAGCTTCACGGCTGCGGCGACCGTGTTTCCATCGCGCCATCTTCGAGCGCTCCAGGCCTTCGAGAGTCTTGGGACCAGTCGAGCAGCCGCCGTGCATGCGGCAACGACCATTGCGCATCGCCGGACCTTGGCAAGGCAAACCCCGGCGAGTCTTGGCGCCGCATTGAGGGGCGGTGGAGGGGTCGCCGGGGCGATTGCCGTTGCGAAGTCGACCGGGCATACACTGCAGTTTAGCGGTACCGTCGTGGATCGATCTTGAGCGTCTCTGGGGCTGGTCGGCACGTACTGAGGGCGTGTGTAACGCGTGGATTCGCGTCGGAAACTAGCCGCGCGACGTGGTTTCTCATCGAAAGCACGCGTCACACCCCCCCTACGCACGTCGATAGCGCCGTGGCGCGGGCCGAGACATCACTCAAATGGTCACTACGTTCTTATTTCACTACTGTCCGGTTAGAAGTCGAATAGAATCAACTAGAGTACAAGTTCGCGCATCTCGCGTGACCGCTGGAGTAGGCGCCGCGCCGCAAAAGCGGGATGGCATTTCGATTGCCTCAGCCCTCGTCGGAGCGAGGTTTGCGGCGCCGCTCATCCCAGTCAGATCTCGACAGACCGTCCAATCGATCAAGGAGGAGACAATGAACAAGATCCTGAAGACACTGCTGGCCGCGGCCGTGGTCGCGGCGCCGCTGTTGCTGTTGACGGATGCGCTCGGCGCCCAGGAGCCAAAACCAAACCAGTTCTGGTGGCCCGACCAAATCGACATCTCGCCGCTGCGGCAGCATGCGGCCGAGTCCAACCCCCTGGACGACGGTTTCGACTACGCCAAGGCGTTTGCGAGCCTCGACCTCGACGCGGTGAAGAAAGACATCCAGAAGGTTTTGACCACTTCGCAAGATTGGTGGCCGGCCGACTACGGAAACTACGGGCCCTTCTTCATCCGCATGGCCTGGCACAGCGCCGGCACGTATCGCGTGCAGGACGGGCGCGGCGGTGCCGGCGGCGGTCAGCAGCGCTTCGACCCGCTCAATAGCTGGCCCGACAACGCCAGTCTCGACAAAGCCCGCAGGCTGCTCTGGCCCGTCAAGCAGAAGTACGGCCGGAACATCTCCTGGGCCGATCTGATCGTCTTGACCGGCAATGTCTCGCTGGAGTCCATGGGCTTTAAAACCTTCGGCTTCGCCGGCGGCCGCGAGGACGACTGGGAGCCCGACCTGGTCTATTGGGGCCCCGAAAAGGAGTGGCTCGGCGGCGAAATGCGCTACCGAGGCGACCGCCAACTGGAAAACCCGCTGGCGGCCGTTCAGATGGGCCTGATCTACGTCAATCCCGAGGGCCCGAACGGCAAGCCGGATCCGCTGGCGGCCGCGAAGGACATTCGTGACACCTTTGGCCGCATGGCGATGAACGATGAGGAGACGGTTGCGCTCATCGCTGGCGGTCATACGTTCGGCAAGGCGCACGGGGCCCACAAGCCCAACGAATGCGTGGGGCCCGAGCCCGGAGGCGCCCCCTTGGAGGAGCAAGGACTGGGCTGGAAGAACAAGTGCGGCAGCGGCAACGCGGGCGACACTGTCACCAGCGGTTTGGAAGGCGCCTGGACGACCACGCCGGTGAAGTGGAGCTCGAACTATCTCGACAATCTGTTCGCCTACGAATGGGAGCAAACCAAGAGCCCGGCCGGCGCCACCCAGTGGAAGCCCGCCGGCGGCGAAGCGTCGAACCTCGTGCCCGACGCGCACGACGCCTCCAAGCGGCATGCGCCGATGATGTTCACCACCGACCTCGCGCTCAAGGCCGACCCGGAATACCGCAAGATCGCCAAGCGCTTCCAGGAGAACCCGGAGGAGTTCCGGCTCGCCTTCGCCAAAGCGTGGTTCAAGCTGACCCACCGCGATATGGGCCCGCGCTCCCGCTACGTCGGCAAGGAGGTTCCGAGCGAGGTCCTAATTTGGCAGGATCCGCTCCCGGAAGTCGATCATCCGCTGGTTGACGCCAAGGATGTCGCGAAACTGAAGTCGACGATCCTCGCCTCGGGGCTGAGTGTCCCGGAGCTGGTTCGCATGGCCTGGGCGTCGGCTGCTTCTTTCCGCGGAACGGACATGCGCGGCGGTGCCAACGGAGCGCGCATTCGCCTCGCGCCGCAGAAGGATTGGGAGGCTAACGACCCCAGCGAGCTGGCCAAAGTGCTGGGTCGCCTGGAAGGCATCCAGAAGGACTTCAACGCTGCGCAAAAGCGCAAGAAAATCTCGCTCGCGGACGTGATCGTCCTCGGCGGCGCCGCCGCCATCGAAAAGGCCGCGAAGGATGGCGGCCATTCTGTGACCGTTCCGTTCAACCCCGGGCGCGCCGACGCCTCGCAAGAGCAGACCGACGTGGTCTCGGTCGCCTTCCTGGAGCCGAAAGCGGACGGCTTCCGGAACTACTACCACGCCGGCCAAAGCATGGCGCCGACCGAAGCGCTGGTCGATCGGGCAAGCCTGCTGACGCTCACCGTGCCGGAAATGACCGCTCTGGTCGGCGGTATGCGGGCGTTGAACGCCAATACCGGAGGATCGGAGCACGGAGTGTTCACCGATCAGCCCGGAACCCTGACCAACGACTTCTTCGTGAACCTGCTCGACATGTCCACCAAGTGGACCAAGTCCTCGAAGGCCGAAGGCATTTACGAGGGAGCCGATCGCGCGACGGGCAAAGTCAAGTGGACGGCGACGCCGGTTGACCTTGCGTTCGGGTCCAGCTCCGAGCTGCGCGCGGTGGCGGAGGTCTACGGCGCCGGCGAGGAGAAGTTCGTCCGGGACTTTGTGAGGGCGTGGGCCAAGGTGATGACCCTCGACCGCTTCGACCTGAAGTGAATGGGAAGCGGGACGCGCTTCAGTGCATGAAACGCGTCCCACTCTTTGAATCGGATCGGGTCACCCAAAGGGAGGACGGCTCTTTGGGGATTCGGGTATGAACGAACGGCGGCGTTGGATACGCCGCCGTTTTGCTATCTAGGCCCGGCCGAAAGCGGGGTCGGAGTATTGAGACTCCTGCTACGGCAAGGTCTTGACCGCCCGGTTGCGGTCCGACTGGACATACCCATCCTTCGGCCCCCTATGTCGTGGAGATTGCAGGTCGTCCTGTCCTTCTTCCTCGCCCTAATATCAATCACTGCCGCAGGTTGCAGTCTGGAGTGAACCCCAAGCGTGAGACAGTCGAAATCGGGACAGGTTACCATTCACCGCAAAACGCTTGCCTTCTTCGCTGTATCGTCGCACGCTGGTCCTAGCCGGGGAAGCGGAAGCGGGCTCTGCTGGAGAGCAACCCGCCAAGGAATACCCGGCCGCAAACTCATCAAGACGATGAGCGCCGGGGGCGGCCGCCAAGGTCGCTCCCGGCTTCTCCAACGCCGGCGATGTCTCCCTGCCCGCCCAGGGCCCATCGGATTGATAGATTTGCCTATGCCTCTCAAAACTCATACTTCGGATTCCTCGCTGCTGTTGCCGCCGGCCGCGCCAGCGCTTCAAACTCCGCCGGCGGACGATATCCCAACGCCGAATGCAGCCGGCGTTGGTTGTAGATCTCATCAATGAACTCGCCGATCGATGCGCGCGCCTCGTCAAGCGTGCGATAACGCTGCAACCAAACCTCCTCCGCCTTCAACGTCTTCATGAAACTCTCCGCCCGCGCGTTGTCGTAGGGGTTGCCGCGGCGGCTCATCGAGATGATCGCGCCGTGCTGCTCCAGCAGCTCGACATAGGCGCTCGAAGCGTACTGTACGCCTTGGTCGGAATGATGCATCCACCCCGCGGCAGGGCGTCTGAGCTCGAGCGCATCGCGCAACGCCCCTACAGCCAGCTCAGCTTTGAGCGTCGTCCCCAGCCGCCAGCCGACCACGCGTCGCGAGTAGGCGTCCAACACCACGGCGAGGTAGACGAACGCCTCGCGCAAGCGAATGTAGGTGATATCGGATTGCCACAACTGATCGACGCCGTCCACATTCAGGTGCGCCGCTAGATTCGGATAAACAGGTAAGAAGTGGTTCGAATCCGTTGTTAGCACGAAGCGCCGCTTGAGTACCGCCAGCAAGTTGTCCTTACGCATCATCCGCAGGACCTTTTTGTGATTGACGAGGAAGCCTTGGCGGCGCAGCTCGGCCGTCACGCGGCGGTAGCCGTAACGACGATTCTCGAGCGAAATCCGCTGCATGCGGTCACGCAATTCCATGTCGCACTCGGCGGGCGACGACACGGCGAGCCGGCGATAGAACCCGGCGCGATTCACGCGTCCGAGCTCGCAGGCGTGTTCGACGCTGAGCGAGCCTTTGGCGCTGATCTGCTCGACGATGGAGTAGATCCGCTCGCGCCACCGGCGTCGTTGGTCGGGGCTGCGAGGTTCAAGGCGCGAAAGGCTTGTCCGAAAAAATCGAGCTCTGCGGCTTGTTTGCCGAGCAGTCGTTCGAGCTCTGCGATGCGTTCGTCGCGCGGATCGCGAGGGATCTTGGGCGGCGCCGAGCGGCCGGGTTTCGGCCGGCCTCGCCGCCGGCTCAAGCCGTTGACGCCTTCCTGGCGATAGGCGTCCCGCCAGCGGTACAGCAGGCTGCGCTTGACGTCCAACTCGCGGCGCTTCAAATACGTGCACACGCCGACCCACGGGTCCTGGCTCAACATAGTCGAGACGCTGTTTGGCAAGATGGCGCGCACGTTCTTGAAGCGTATCCGAGTCGCGTCGTGGGAGGAGCTGCGGGAACGAATTCTGCAGGGGATCGCGGAGATCAACGCGGCTCCGGTGGTTCACCGCTGGAGGAAGTTCGAGGCGCTTGAGGTCGCCTAGAGAGGATATAGTTTAGTGAAACGATATACTAGGCCACTTCATTTGGCCCACCGGCATCACTAAAGACGGGGCACTGTTTGTTGGCCGACAAATTGGCGGCAGTGACATCTATTTCGCCGAGTACGACCCGGGAACCGGAACGCTCCAGGGACAACCCCGACTGATAAGCAAGACTTACCAGGGGCGCAGCGCGTCACCTGCTTGGTCGCCAGATGGTTCGAAGATTGCCTACCTTTCGAGGCGCGATAAAACAGCGCAGTTCCTCGTTGGAAAGCGGGTCCTTGTAATTCAATCATCTGACGGCGAAACGCTACGAGAATTGGACCTGAGGCTAGATGTCTCAACTCGTCACCGGCTTGTGTGGTCGCCTGATGGGAACCACATCTTAGTAGAAGTTTGGGACCCCAAGGGGCGCTCAGGGTTGTGGGAGGTCGACGCCATGAGTGGAGACCTAGCGTTGGTCGTGCCCATGGAGCCCGACTCAAAGCCCTCAGACGGCGTGTATTCTCCCGATGGGCGGAGCTTGTACTACGTTCTAACGTCCAAGCATGTATATGGCGAGATCCGCGAACGCGACCTTCACAGCGGCGACGAGCGCGTTCTTCATAGTGGAGAGAAGAATGTCCGTTTCACAGGGCTTGCTCTTTCGCCAGATGGCAAGACCCTCGCCTTGGTGAGCGGCAACGGGCTCTTCGAGGCAATCTCTCTGATTCCGCTCAAAGATGGTAAACCCAGTGAGCTTCTTAGGTTCAACGGAGCGTCACGGATTTCTTTGCCCAGAGGGCTCAGTTGGTCTCACGACGGCAAGCATTTGATCTATTCACAGGACCCGGGTCGTGGAAACGTCCAATCCTGGTGGCGTCTGCCGGTGATGGCAAAGAGTCGGAACCGATGGGGCTGAAGACCGGTCGATCGCCCAACCATTCGATTCATCCCACCGGAGGCAAGATTCTTTATGCCGAGATTGACCTGCGCTCAGAGATCTGGGCGCTGGAAAACTTCTTGGACGCCGCGCGGTCGAGGAGATGAGAACAATGCTCAAGAGAGCGCTCCGCGACTTAATGGTCATTTCGGTTGAGACGGTTGTTCTGATAGCTCTGGCCGCAACGCTAGGGCTCTCACGTGCGGAGCTCGGGCGAGAATCCGACATCGCCCGAGCAGTTGGACAAAGGGCGACACGGGAAGCGCTCGGCATTGCGCGTGATGTGGAGCTTCAGTCCAGTTCGAAGTGGCACAGAGACATCCCGTGGCAGAGTGCGGGACAAGCTCGCAACACAGTGACCTCTGACGGATCTTCCCCCCGCCAGCGAGCAGAGTTTCGCCGCCAACTTCCTGAATTCGCGTCGGTTATGGGATGGATCGGGCGATCGGCGTCTGTCTACAGGTTACTTGTGCGGCAGCGAAACCCCCAACGCATTGAGGATTTCTGTTTGGCGGGCGTCGGGAATCGGCAGCCGTGTGACGCTGGTCTGCTCATCCACTCGATATTCCAATAGACACAGTCGCCCCAACGCCGCCAGCGCGTCCGGCAAGGTGATCGCGTGCGGGTCGTCGTCGGTCGTGCCAAACGCCGCTTGTATCCGCCGTTCCAATTCGCGGCTCAGCTTCAACGCCAGCATGCTGCACAACACATGTCCTCGGGTGCGGCTTTCTTTGCGCACGAAGATAGGCCGCACCTCGAGCAAGCCCGTCTTCAGCTGCCGAAAGTCGCGCTCCACCCGCTGCAGGCTCACGTAATGGTCGTGCACTCTTTGGCCGCTCATGCGCTCGGAGGCGACATCGGTCACGACCACGTAACAGCCCGCCAACTCCAGCGCCTGCTCGATCGCCGCCTGCTGGCGCTCGACGACCAGCGTACGTCCCTGCAAGCGCAACTCGACCAATTCTGTCAGCTTGTGACGCGCCAGCCAGGGCTTGAGCTGGCGCAGTCCGGCCGCGGGCTCGCAACGGGAAGAGGCCGTGACTTTCTGGTTGCGTCGGTCGAGCTTGCCTCCCAGCTTGGCCAGCTTGTCCTCGAGCCGCTGCCGTTGCCGTTTGGCTTCGGACTCGTTGAGGCGCAGCACATAGCGCACGCCGTCGGCTTCGACCTCGCAGACTTGTTCAGCGAACAGCTCCAGTTGCAGCACCCCTTCGCTCAAGCGCCGCCGAATCTGGGGATCGGTCAGCGCCGTGATGTAGCGCAGCCCGGCCTCCCCCAGCGCCTGCTTGCCCTTGCTCTTGACCATCCCGCGGTCGCCGACGAAGACCAACTCCTCGACTCCGAACTGCTCTTTGACGATGCGGATCTGATCCGGCACGGTCGTCGGATCGTTGCGGTTGCCGGCAAACACCCGCACCGCCAGCGGCTCGCCCTGGTCATCGGCCAGCAGTCCGATCACAATTTGCTTCTTGCCGCGCTTGCCGTCGCGATTGTAGCCGTACTCGCCCAACGCGTTGTGCAGGCCTTCGAAGTACGAGCTGGTGACGTCGTAGAGCAGCAAGCTGGGCGGGGCTCCGCGGCGCTCGAGGTAGTGGCGGTATAGCGCTTGCTCGATCTTCACTTGGCGGGCGCTCAGATCATCGAGGGCGGCGTAGAGGTCGTCTTCGTCGAAGGCGCCCAGACCCAGCACTTCTGCGACGGCCTGATCGGCGGCCCAGCTCACGGCCGAGAGCCGCGATCCTTGGTGGGCCAGGCGCGCCAGCACCAGGAACAAGGCGAGTTTGGCGGCCCGCGTTCGACCCAGCGCGGCGGTCAGGCCCAGCTCATCGGCGAGTTGCTTGAGCGCGAAGAGCAGGCCAAAGACGGGGCCGCAGACGGGAGTGGCGGGAAGCTGATCGAACTCGCCGCGGAGGGCGCGCCGGAGGGCCTCGACGCGGACGGGGCGCCAGCAGGAGAGGTTGGCGAGGGTGCGTTTTTTGACTCTGCCGTTTTGGCGGAAGGATTCGCGCAGCAAGACGGCGGGCGGCGAGTTGCGATTGGGGACGGACTCAACATACATGGGTATATTATATCACAAACAACACAATGAATAAACGATACAATAGCATAATACCTGGGTACACTAAAAGCGCCCCCAAGCGTGTTAAAGCCAAGCAAGCCAAGCAGTTAGCCCGTCAAACGAGCCTTCCGCTGGGGGGAAGATCCGTCCGGCGGACGCTGCAGCTGAACCCCGGCAACGCCTTCTAACTCGGCCTCGTACACGGCGGCCAGGGCGCGGCGGCGGGAGATCTCGCGGTCCAGCCCGTAGAGCCCCAGCCGTCCCATCAACCCCTGGATCTCCGTCGTCCGCGCGTTGAGTCCTAGGATGTCGCAGTCATACGACGCGCCTTTGCCGTAGTTGCGGGCCTTACGCAGAGCCTCGGCCAAATAGCGGTCGCCCGTCGCGACGATCCCCCCCTCGCCCGCGGTGACCTGCTTGGTGGGCGAAAGGCTGTAGACGGTCGCGGTTCCGTATGACGCGACGCCGCGGCTCTTCCAGCGGGCGCCCCAGGCGTTCGAGCTCGTCAACCGGCGCCCGGCGCTCTCGACCGAAATCTGAAATGTCTCGGGGTCGCAATCGGCGAAAACGGGTCGCAGGTTGTTCCAAAGCAGCGCGTGTCCGGAGGCGAAGAACGTCAAGCTGGGCAGTATGACTTCGCCCTGGAGCTCGAGACAGCGGGCGGTGAGCATCAGCCCCGAAGTGCAACTCGACACTGCCACGCAATGCTCGACCTCGAGATACTCAGCCGCGGCGACTTCGAAACGCTCGACCTGCAAGCCGTTGGTCAGGACCCCCGAGCCCAGAATCTCGACCACCCCGCGGAGCAAATCAGCCGGCCGCGGCGGGTACAAAACTCGCACTGACTGTAGACGTTTCCATTTAGATATATCTCCTCCGCGCGAATCGGCCACCGGCCGCGACCGGCGCCGCTGACCGCGGATTCTTGACCGCCGACAAGCTCCGCGACAACAGATGTGCCCCAAACGCCGCGCAGATCCCCCAAACAGCCGGCCGGAAGAAGACCGCCAGCGTGTTGCGAGTCGTCCACAGCATCGGGCCAAGAACCATCGCCCAAACCGCCAGCCGGATCGGCCGCGAGGCGTCAATCCGATCGACCCAGACCAACGCCCCTCCCAGCAGCAGGAAGTAAACAACGACCCCGGCCGGGCCAAAGTTCATATAAGGCTCCGCGACGGCTGAAAAACCCAAGCCTCCGTAGTTCTGGTAGCTCCACGGCGCCGCCAGCTTTGATACCCAATGCGACGGCGGAAGCTGCTCGAGCGGGATGTAGGAATCGCCCTGCCACTCGGTTTCGAGGTTCGGCACAACCAGCTTTGCCGCTTGCCAATAGCTTTGCCCCCAGCGAAACGACTCGTCGTCGAGAAGCTCCAACGTGTGGACAAGGGGACGCAAGCTCCCGCCCATCTCCTGCAGCGCTTCAAACGGGTGCGAGGCAACCAGCAATCCGCCAAGCGAGCGCTGCGCCAGCGGGTCCGCGCGGAAAACGCGTACCGCCGGAATGGCCAGCATGGCGATCAGAACCCCGACAGCATAGGCCGACACCGGAAGTCGAAAACCGCGTTTGCTCAGCACCGCCAGAAGCGTCAGGATCGGCACCAACGCAAATCCCCGAAAGCCCAGCAGGAAGATGCAGCCGGCCCACGCGCCGCCCACGCCAAGCACGATCGCCAAGCGGTTGAGCGGCGCCGAGGCGGCCGCCAAATACAGCCCCATCGGAACAATCTGAAGGCTTGAGATGAAGAAGCGAGGGTCGTAGGTGCGGACCAAGCGATAGGTCTCGAAGTAGGTCGCGTTCGCCAGCCGGTCAAACCCGAGCGTGTGGATTCCCCAGACCAGCGCGCCGATACCGACCGCCGTGAGCACGAGTCCACAGTCGAACAGCACCTTGTTGTGATAGGTCTTGGCCGTTTTTCCAGGACGGCGTTGGCCCGGCCAGCGCCAGACGGCGATCGTCGCGCCGACTTGGTAGGCCGCGAAGGCGACCATGACGAGCGTCATCGCCGGCCTGAGAGGATGAGTGAGCAGCCATCTCGGCAGCGGGTCCGACGCGACACCGAGCGCCCAGGGAACAGCCAGTCCCAAGTGAAAGACCGCAAGGACATTGGCGTAGACGACCGCCGGCGAAAGCCCGTTAAGCCGCAGCAAGAACAGGCACGACGCCAGGCACACCGCAAACGAGCCCAAGGCCGCCACCGACGCCCAGCGATCGTCCTCAATCAAGTGGACGCTCACTAGGAGGGCCCCATGCAGCAGCAGGCCGAGCCACATCGACAGCTGACTCAGGCCCGGCGATCGGCGGCGGGCGCTCATTGCCGGCTAGATCAAAGCCGGCCGCTCGCATGCGTCGGTCGGCCTCAGCCCGTGAGAGGCGCGGGCGCTTGACCGCCCTTGCTAGCGCCTGGGCCCAGTCGAGGGGCGCCCCGCCCGGAGCCGCGACCGGAAGGAAGCGGTTGCCCGAGTCGGCGACGACGGCGGGGGCGGCGAGCAACCGCTTGCTTCCGCGCGCGGCTCCATGGGCAAGCTCGACTAACGGAGCCCGCTCAACGAGCTCAGGCAGCACAATCGCCTCGTCGGAGACCGCGTCGGAAATCAAACACGGCAGCCCGGCGGCCTGCGCCTCGAGCAAGGCGCGGGGCAGTCCCTCGTACAGCGAAGGCATTACGAAGGCATCGAGGGAGGCTAGGGCTTCGAGCTCCTCTCGCAAAGGACCCTCGCCCCAAATCACCAGCTCGAGCTCGTCCGCGGTTTCGGCGAATGCTTCAATCAGCCGCCCGAAATTCTTCTGCGGAACCAACCGTCCCAGCGAACCCACCAGCCGACGCTTCCGCGGGTAGGGGCGCCACATGTCGCGCCCTTCATCGCCCGAACCACCGTCATCTCCTAACGGAAGCCCATAAGGCAGAATCCGCCCTCTACCAAGAAACCGCAGCGCCTCGGTCGAACAGCCGACGACTTCGCCCGCGGCTAGCCGCAACAACCGCCTCATCGCCCAGCGGTATGCCAGACGCCAAGGCCCTTCGCCGGAACTGTCGTGAGAATTGTGCCCGTGAGCCACCCTCCCCCGGACCCCGGCCAGCGCGGCAATCGCCAGAGCGACCCCGCTGAACAACAGCACGTGCGAGTGGACCACGTCGTACCGCCCGCGCCGAAGCAGCGCCCAAAACCGCACCGGAAACGTCACGGCCGGCCTCAGTGGGCATCGAACGATCGTGCAGCCATCTTTCGCGACCTCGCCGGCCAACTCGCCGATTTCGTCAGCTAGCAGGCAGAAGCTCCATTGCTTGGTCAGATCCGGGCACGAACGAACCAAGTCCCGCAGCCAAGTTTCGACCCCGCCGACCCCAAAACCGCCTACCACGTGCAGCACGCGCATCTAGTCGGTCAAATCGGCGTCCGGCTCCGCCAACGTTAGACCCTCCTGCCCAAGTGGACTATGCCCCCAACCAACGGCTCGGCGCTTTTCGAGCGCCCTGCGTCAGCGGGGTGTCTTCCGCTTACGGTTGCGGCCGTCGCTCGGGTTGTGGCAAGAGACACCCCGCTCACGCAGTGTGCTCGGAATTCCTGCCGGACTTGTGCGGCAAAAATCGTTTACACAGGTACTAACGGTCGCCTACCATGGCGAGAACGCTATGGGAATTCCAATCGAGAAAGTCGCCCTCGTCACCGGCGCCGGCAGCGGCGTCGGCCGCGCTGTCGCACTGGCCCTACTCAACGAAGGCTACGGAGTCGTGCTGGCCGGGCGCCGCCGAGAGCGCTTGCAAGAAAGCGTCAAAGACGCCGGCGAAGACTGGTCTCGACTGTTGCTTGTGGAAGCCGACGTCGGAAAACCCGACCAGGTGAAGTCGCTTTTCGAGCAGACGCGCGAGCGCTTCGGCCGTCTCGACTTGCTATTCAACAATGCTGGGATCGGCGCCCCGCCCGTGCCTCTCGAGGACTTGCCCTACGAAAAGTGGCAAGCGGTGGTCGACGTCAACTTGACCGGCAGCTTCTTGTGCACCCAAGAAGCGTTCAAGATGATGAAGGCGCAGGACCCCCAAGGCGGACGCATCGTCAACAACGGGTCGATCTCAGCGCAGACCCCGCGGCCAAACTCCGCTCCCTACACGGCCAGCAAGCACGCGGTGACTGGGCTGACCAAGTCGACGGCGCTTGACGGCCGCAAGTACAACATCGCCTGCGGCCAGATCGACATCGGCAACGCCGCAACTCCGCTGACCGCGCGGATGGCCGATGGAGTTCCCCAAGCCAACGGTACGCGCGCCGTCGAGCCGACGATCGACGTCGATCATGTCGCGCGTGCGGTAGTCTACATGGCGAATCTGCCGCTCGACGCCAACGTGCTGACAATGACCGTGATGGCGACGCAAATGCCGCTAGTGGGGCGCGGCTGATTTACGCCAACTCGAAACCGTGCTGTTTGCGGTGGTGCGGTCCGTCGTAACGCTGGCTCGACTTGAACAGCTCGTGCCGGCCATCGCTGCCCTCGGCCTGGCCTCGAACCACCATCCGAGCCGTCTCTTCCGCACTTAAAGGCTTGAAGTTCCGCGCCACGTTGATCGCGTCGGTGAGCTCCTTCATCGACATGATGCCGCAGACCAGGGTCGAGATCGGCAAGCTCAGCGAGAAGCGCCGGCATTCTTCGTAAGTGAAATCGGTGTCGGCCAGGATCTTCGGTGGAGCGCCGCCGCCGAGCCCCTTCATTCCAATCACTCCGACGTCTTTGGTCAAGCAGACCGGCACCACCTCCCTCTGGAAGCTGCGGTAGTGCGCGTCCATCACGTTGATCGGCATCTGCGCGGTCGCCCAGTCGTACGGCTTCTCGAGCATCTTGCGATGAATCCGCGGATCCTTGTGCCCCGTGAACCCGATGTAGCGAACCTTGCCTGCCTTCTGCGCTTCGAGCGCCGCCTTCAGGCCGCCCTTGTCGAACACCCAATCCGGGTCGTTGTCGTAGCACATCTCGTGGAACTGCCACAGGTCGATGCGGTCGGTCTTCATACGGCGCAAGCTGTCGTCGAGGTTGCTCATGCTGCCGTCGTAGGTCCGCTCGCAATTCTTCGTCATCAAGAAAACCTTGTCGCGCTTGCTCGAATCCGCCAGCGCGCGGCCCATGATCTCCTCCGAGCCCCCGTCGTGATAATCCCAGGCGTTATCGAAGAAGGTCATGCCTTCGCCGATCGCCGTGTGCATGATCTTGATCGCTTCGTTCTTGTTCTCGACGGCGCCGATGTTCCAACCGCCCAGGCACACGATCGAGACCTGCTCGTTGGTGCGGCCAAGCCGGCGCGTGGGGATGCCGTTGGCGCTATCCTTCTGCGCCATGGCGGTTTGCGCCATCGAGGCGGCAAGAGCGCTGCCGAACATCGAACGGAAGAAACTGCGGCGTGAATCGTCAGACATTGGAACCTCCTGGGGTTGGAGACTATTCTACCGCAGATGAACGGAACTATATGCAACCATATTTTACAAATAGTGTCATAATATGTAAACAGTACCTGCATATGGTTCATCGCACATTCTGGCTCAAGATGCTCGAGGACGCCTGGCTACGGCGGGGGGTGGTCTGGCTTTCCGGCGTTCGGCGGGTTGGCAAGACGTTTCTGTGCCAAAGCCTGGACCCGGTCGAATACTTTGACTGTGAGCTTCCTAGCACCCGAAGAATGCTGCAGGACCCCGAGGTCTTTTTGAATAGCCTGCGTGGACGCAGGATAGCCCTCGACGAAATTCATCGGCTCGATCGGCCGTCCGAAGTGCTCAAGATCGCCGCCGATCACTATCCGGACACTCAGGTGATCGCGACGGGTTCTTCCACGTTAGCGGCCTCAACGAAATTTGGCGACACGCTTACCGGGAGGAAGGTGGATGTGTGGCTGGCCCCGGTCATGACAAGGGATCTCGTCGACTTTGCGGCCCCAGATGTTCACGCGAGGCTACTCCGCGGCGGTCTTCCGCCTCATTTACTGCTGGAGAGTCATCCGGAAAGGGAGTTCCAGGATTGGATGGATGCGTACTGGGCAAAAGATATCCAGGAGCTTTTTCGGCTCGGACGCAGACAGGCCTTCACTCGGTTTGCGGAGATGTTGATTGCTCAAAGCGGGGGGATTTTTGAGGCGTCACGATTCGCCAGAGCGTGCGAGGTGAGCCGGCCAACGATCACGAACTACCTCAGGGCTCTAGAGGACACGTTTGTCGTGCATGTGCTCCGGCCGTTTCATTCTCACAAGCAGGCCGAGATCGTGGCCGCTCCGAAAGTATATGGCTTCGACACTGGGTTTGTTTGCTACTACAAGGGCTGGAACCGGCTTCGCGATCAAGATCTGGGACTGCTGTGGGAGCATTTTGTCCTCAACGAAATCTACGCCCAAACTCAATCTCGGCGAGTGCAATATTGGCGTGACAAGCGGGGGCACGAGGTTGATTTCGTGCTGCCCCGGAGGGGACTCGAACCGTTGGCGATCGAGTGCAAATGGTCGGCCGAAGGCTTCGACCCGAAAGGGCTTGCAGCCTTTCGCCGTCGTTACCCGGCGGGTGAAAACTTCGTCGTGGCCGGCAACGTTGACCGGACGTTTAACCGTCGATTTGGGGATCTCGAAATTCGGTTCGCCGGGCTGGAGGCGTTTATCGCCGAGATCAAGTCGACGGCTCTACGCGGCGGCTACTAGTTCAATGCGCCAGAGACGCTATGGTGAGCCGGTTATCGGAACATCGCTGTTGACGGAACTAGAATCTCCGGGTCATCGCATCCCTGGACACCGTGCCCTGTCGCGCTGTCGCCGTACTCCGGGGGTATTCGGAGTCGTTCATCGCGAGGTAATCCTCGACGGACAGCAATGGCATCGTCGGCGTCGCAATGAGCATCAGTGTAGCAGCGGCCCGATGGTACGATACGGACTCGGGAATCGACAAGAGCGTATCTCGTGGAACGGCAGGGGCTTGTCATGTCAAGCCCGGCTTGCTTAACCGCCAGAACGCCGTGCATCGTATCAGGCGGTCAGCACAGTTAGGCAGGTTTCTGTGGCCACTGCCAATTCCTTCATATGGCGCCAGCTCTAAGATGGGTCGGATTGGTTGTTTACTATGCCTGTGCGGTAGCTGTATACGCGCTATTGCTAGGCCGCCAATCTAGCGAGCCACTCTTGTTTCGCTATAGCGGCCGCTACCTGGTTGTGCTCGCTTTCGCGTTGCTTATCTTCGCGGGGCCTCAGGTCTATCGATTCGTTCGGCAGGAGCTGGGTTGGAAGAAGGCGGCATTCGCAGCGATCCCGGCTTCCGTCCTGGCGATGGCTGCCTACCTCGCAGGCTCGATCTACTATTACCACGCCAACACGATTAGACAGTATGACCCGTTCCTACAGATGCCCCCCGCTCGGTTCGACGTCAGAGCTAAGGCCGAGGGCGAGTTGCGAATCCTTGCGATGGGCGGATCGACAACCTTCACTTCTACCTATCCTCGGACACTGGCTGAAGAGCTGGAGCGCCAGCTGCCCGAACGGTCGACAACTGTTCTGAACGCGGCTGTCCCCTGGTGGACAACGAAACACTCGCTTATCAACTATGCCACCTACGGTTACCGGCTCGATCCGGATATTGTGCTCGTTATGCACGGTATCAATGATGTCGTACGCTCGTGCGCCAATGAGGAGTTTACTATCGGCCCTTATAAGGATGACTACAGCCACTTCTACGGGGCGACGATTCGTACGGCTCGGCTACTCACGGCCGAGCGAGCTCTATTCCTGGGTCTATTTGGAAGCGCCTATACGATTGTCAACAACCGAACGGTAGACCATCCTGTCGATTGGTTCCGCTCGTTAGATCCTTTCGAGGAGAACCTGAGAAGAACTGTAGCGTTGGTAAAGAGGGATGGGCGCCAGGCAGTGTTGCTAACTCAGCCAACGGCCTATCGGGACGACCAGCAAGATGATGTCAAGCGTCCCGACGGCTTCGGCTTTTCGTTCTGTAGCTCCTGGACGGGGTTTCTCGAGCGCGAATACCCATCATCGAAGGCCATGGCCGGGGCGATGAGAGAAGCGAACGAACGGGTCAGACGCGTCGCGAGCGAGCAGGATGTGTTGCTAGTCGACCTCGACAAAGAGGTGCCGAAAGTTCAATCGAATTTCGTTGACGAGGTGCACCACACCGACGAAATTGGCGATAGGATCGGCGAATCCGTAGCGCGGGCTCTTTTAGACGGCGGCGCTATTCGGGAATAGGCGCGTACTTGCGGCGTACGAGAAATATGTAGCTGGCGAGACCAATGACCAGCCACACGCCAATCGAGCGGATCGGCGCGTCGAAGCTCCCCGTGCGCTCGACCAACCAGCCCGTCACCCAGGGCGAAATGGCTCCCGCCAAGTTCGACGCCGTATTCTGGATCCCGGCGACCAGCGCGATGCGCCCGCCGGGAATGAGCGTTTGCGTAAGGGCCCAATAGTTCGCCGTCATCAAACCTAAGCCACACAGCGAGAAGATGGCGAAAAACAGCATCGTCGAAACCGAATCGGTGTACGCGGCTAGGGTCTGAGTTGAGGCACAGCACAGCCCGGCGATCGTAAACCCTTTGCGCACCGCAACCGGATCACGACCCGCCGCAACAAGGCGATCGCCCACCCAGCCCGCCGACACGATGACCAAAGCCATTCCGCCAAAGGCGACCGCACCGTACCATCCCTGCTCTTTGATCGACATGCCGTACTGCTCTTTGAAGTAAGTCGGCATCCAGGTCATGCAGTAGTAAACGAAGTACATGTAGCAGAACGTGCCGATGAACGTTCCCCAGATGACAGGACTCTTGAGCAAGGCGGCGGTGCTGACCTCTTTGACGTCACCGGTTGCCCCCAGCCGTCCGGGTAACGCGGCCGGGTCGTCTTTGCGAACCCACGCTAGGAAGGGGATGAGCCAGACGAGCGCGCCCAGCCCCAAGGCTGCAAACATGCCCCGCCAACCGAAAGCTTCGATCAAGTACGCGACGATAACGAATCCGATCGCGGGCCCAAACTTCGTCCCCGACATGAAGATCCCAATCGCCGACCCGCGCTGCTCTTCAGAAAAGTGCATCCGGATATATCGCATTCCGCCCGGCGTGAGGATCGCCTGCCCGAGCCCCAGCAACAGCCTGAACCCCAGCAGCATCGCGAGCGAGCTCGTCAAACCGGTCCCGGCCGTCGCCAAACACCAAATCAAGAAGCCGCCCACGAAGGTGACCCGCACTCCCCAACGGTCTGCGGCCAAACCCGCTGGGATTTGCAAGGCGGCGTAGATCCAGAAGAAGGCCGCGAGCGCTTGTCCTTGTTGGGTCTTCGACCACCCAAACTCCTCCTCCATGAGGGGGATGGCCGAAGATAGGTTCACGCGGTCGATATAGCCGATGACCATGCCGGCGCACAGCAGCCCGACAACGTACCAGCGCATGGAGGAAGGTTTTGTGTCCATTGGCAAGCCCCGACACTGTAGCGCATGCGGCTTGCCTTTGGCCCAGGGCCGGGGCTGACGGCTGCCGAGCCGCGGACGGAAAGTCCGCGACCATTGACCGGACCATCGACGGTTAACCTTGCGCCATAGGCGCAAGGCTGGAGTTTCTACATATTTTACCCGTCAGCGGCGGCGCCGAAGGCCTGCCAGGAGGGTTTGAGCCCCAGCGGAGCCAGCAAATCGGGGTTTTCGACCATTTCTTTCCGCAACAGCGCCACCAGATCCAGACAAGAAGGCCTCTTTGCCTTTTTCCTCCATTTCGGCAGCGGCGCATAGGCCTCTCCGCGCCCCGGACCATACGCCAGCAACGACGCCAGCAGCAAAGCGCTGTACGCCGCCACCGCCAATACCGGTTGCTTCGGGACCGCCGTCTCGCTCCATAACTGCGCCTGTCCCACGCCCAACGTGTCCTTCTCTTCGCGGTGGTTCACCTCGATCTGCCAACGGTCGAAATAGATCTGCAACAGCTCGCGCGCCTGGCTGGCGAGGTCCGTCGTGAGTAAATACGCCGGCTGGCGGTAGTACATCTTGCTCGAAAGGCGCTTGCTATAGGGGGTCGGCGCGACCACCAACAAACGCAACGGCGTGCGCCGCGCCCCGCCCTGCCAGTACACCTCGTTGACCTCTTTATAACGGATCTTGCGGCGCTTGCCGCCGTAGAATAGCTTGGTCGTTTTCCAGACGATCGTCTCGTCGCGGCGCACCTGTTCGGGGCGGAACTTTTCGACCCCATAGAAGCGTCGCGAGCCGGTCGGCGCGGCTTTGCACAGCACAGCGTCCAGGCGCGTGCGAGCGATGAGCTCGGTGCGATCGCGCGGCGCCAGGAAAACGGTGCGGTTGCTGAAACTGCCGTCAAGCGACAACACCATCTTCTTGGCGATCCCGCCGGCGGCATCCAGCGCAGCCCGCAGCGGCGCCATCATGTCGACTAAACGTTGCGAGATGCGACAGCGCTTGCGCGCTTGTTCGTACTGCTCTCGCTCGGCGTCGCCGGCGCGTTTGCCGGGACGCTTGGGAACCGGCGCACATTCAAAACGCACCGGCAAGGCCCGCGCGCCGGTCTTGCCGCCGCGATCGAAGGGAACCAACAACGACGCTTGCAAGTAGCGCAACCCCAGCATCAAGTTCGCGTGAAACGGCGGCGAGAGCGGATCGTGTTGATAAAACGCCTGCTTGATCCTACGCCCCGTCTTGCGCAAGCGCGTGTCGTCGATCGCCACGCCCACCAACCGTGAGCGGCAAAACCCCAAGGCGCGCTTCCACACCGGCGCGAACAACTCTTGCGGACGCCACTTGCAGCGCTCGTGCAAAAAATAGTCCGCGCTCCAGCTGTTTTGCTCGCCGCCGTTGGTCCAAATAATGCGCGAAAGCGTGCGGCGGCCCAGGCAAACCAGGCCTCCCAGGCCTTGGCGCACCGCGCGTCGATGCGTGCGTTGCTGGGGAAAGGCGCGCCTCCAATCAGCGCTGATCGACAGGAACTGAGGAAGCAGCATGGGAACCTCCAGGGGACAGCTAATCCGGGCCGCGTAGCTAATCCGGGCTACGCAGCGCGAAAGTGTTCTTCGCGGTGCGCACAAAACGGTCGCCGCGAGCGATCTTCTTCGACAGCGCCGAGACGAGGCTTTCGCGGTCAACCGCACGGGAAAACCTGGCCTGAATGCCCTCGATCAACTCCGCGATATGCGGCGGACGCTCGGCGCCGGCGAGTATGTCATGGGCCATATCGACCTGAGACATACCTTGAGGCGAAGGGCGCTTGGGCCGGGGAGGGGGTTTCGATCGCAGCCGACGAACGGCGCGCAGCTGAGCATCGAGGGCTGATTCTAGGGTTTCCAGAAGAGTATCGCGGAGATCGTCGGGCATAGGCAGCGGCGCCGAGCGGGGCCAAGAACAGAATAGCTCAATCCTGTCGGTATGTCAATCACTATCTACCGACCTACCTCAACCATGGCCCTCCCCGTCCACAAATGTAGAAACTCCAGCCTTGCGCCATAGGCGCAAGGCGGCACGGCACAGCCGCGCGCCACGTCACACTTACAGCACCGGATCGTACGCCGCCATCAGCTTTTCCAGTTCCTCGCGCTCTTGCGGGCGAATCTGAGGCAGCGGAGGGCGCGGAGGCCCGGCGGGCTTGCCGAGGATCTCCATGGCGGCTTTCATGATGCTGACTTCGTAACCGCGACGGCGGGACCTCATGGCGTAAAGCGGCAGCACGTAGTTCGACATCAACCGCGACAAGCTCGAGTTGTCGAGCATCGAGGCTCTTTCGTGCAGCTGCAGCGAAAGCCTTGGGGCGATCGTCGAAATGCTCGACGTGTAGGTCCGCACGCCGATCGAATAGTATCCCGGGACCATGTCGTCGCCGGCCCCGCCGATCCAGTGGAGCCGGTCGCCGCAGCGCTCCATGATGCGCTGAAGGTTGCGGATGTCCCCGAGTCCTTCTTTGAGCGCGATCAGGGTCGGGATCTCCTCGGCCAGCCGGGCCACTTGCCCCGGCGTGAGGTTCACCGAGTCGCGGCTGTAGATGAACACCGCTAGGCTCGTCGCGTCGGCGACGCCCTTGTAGTAGCGCACCAGCCCTTCGAAGTCGGCGTTTGGGTAATAGGGCGCGAACATCAGCAGGCCGTCGGCGCCCGCTTCTTCGGCTTGCTTAGCCAGCTCAACCGACAAACCGCCGCCGAAGCCGGTTCCGGCGATCACGGGAACCTTGCCCGCCGTCTCCTCGACGGTCGCTTGGACGATTTGCTTGTGCTCTTCCGGCGTCAGCGAATAGAGCTCACCCGTACCGCCGGCCGCGACGATGGCGCAGAAATCGAACTTGAGCATGTCGGCCGTATTCTTACGAACGGCCTCGAGATCAAGAGTGTAGTCTTCCTTGAACGGCGTTATCGGAAAGCCGATCGCGCCGCCAAGTTTGCCGCGGACTTCTTGGGGATCCATAGGGAGCCCATTATCGCAAGGTCTCGGGCGTTAGACCTGTTTCGCCGCGAAGTCGCCGACGATCGGGATGTGGTATTCCTTGCCCTGGAACGCTTGAATCAGGCAGTAGACCCAAAGCGCGAATATGGCCAAGCTGAGCAGCATCCCGACCGGAACCAAGATGAGGGCCAAGAACCCTAGAATGCTGGAAATGATTCCGTACCCGATCTGCACAACGATCGACGCAAGGCAGAAGAAGATCGACTGAAAGCTGTGGAACCGGATGAAGCGGTTCTTGCTATAGGGCTCAACCACGAGAAAGACGATCGCCGGAATCAGCAGATAGGCAAGGCCGCCCATCACGTTGTCGTTGCCGCCGGCCGCTGCTGGGGACATTGGGGCTGAGGCTGCCGGGGCGTCGCCGCCGTCGGGCGGCTTGCCGCAGCCTGGGCAGAACTTCACTCCCTCTTCCATCGTCGCACCGCAACTGCTGCAGAAAGCCATAAGTTTTCCTCCGGGCTAGTACTCGGGCCTAGTATACACGGATTGGACGTGGCGCCAAACCTGTGAGTACCCATGCCGGCGATTTCTGCACATTCGTAGCAGTAAATCCGAGCACCCTGCGTCAGCGGGGTGTCTTCCCCTCGCACCTGCTGGAAGACCGCCCGCTCACGCAGGCGGCTCGGAAAACGCGCTCCTGGTCGTTTCGTACCGGTGCTGAAAACTCCGGTACCGCCAAGAATTGATCCGCGCGCGTCATGGAGCGTTCGAGGGTTCGGAGTCAATCTAGAACCACGATGAGACGCGCCCTGCTGACCGCCGCCTGGATTCTTCTTGTCACCGCCTCGGTCAATGCCGAGTCGCCAATTCACGCCCGTTTGGGGCTGAGTCCGGCGATCGGGCCGGCGCTGCAGAATAACAACCGCTACTTCTCCACATCCGCGAAATCGCGCCGGGATATCGCGCAGAAGCGCCGTCGCTGGAAGAAGGCCTGGATCGCGAGTTTGGCGGCGTTCGCCCTCGTCAACGTCCTCGACGCGCACTCCTCGGCCGGGCGGAAGGAGCTGAACCCGCTGCTGCGGGGGGCTGACGGACGAATTTCGATGGGACGCACGATTGGCCTGAAGTCGGCGATCGGCGGGGGGATGATGGCCTTCCAGTGGGCGGCCGCGAAGAAGCGCAAGGACAGAAACCCCTACAAGGCGTTCGCGATTGCCAACACAGCCGCGTCAGGGGGGCTGGCGGCGGTTGCGGCCCACAACTACAAGCTTGGTCGGTAGCCCGGCGTTGTAGGGGTCGAGCGTGCTCGACCCGGGCGTAGCGCGCTACGCCCCTACGATTTCGCATGGCGATCTTTAGCGCAGCCGCGCGGCCAAATCACCGATCCGCCGCAGCAGGTCGAACTGGGCTCTGCGAAGGGCGTACTCGGCGTCTTCGCGCTCCTGGTTGGCCTGGGTTCGCTGGATTCGCGCTAGCTCGACCGCGTCGAGGGCGACTTGGCCTTCGTCGAAGCGGATCTTCGCGATCCCGAACGCCTCAGCCGCGTAGTCGGCTTCCATTCGGGCGATCTTCAGCGCCGCGCGGGCTTCTTCGACTTCGTGGTGCGAACGGCGAGTCTCGACCTCGATGCCAACTTGCTTCGCCTCGCGCTGGGCGCGCGCCTCGCGCTCTTCGATCTTCGCTTGGCCGATCCGCGCCGAGACTCCCTTGCCTGTGAATAGCGGGACACGTAGAGCAACGCCGGCCTGGGAGTTGTGCCGCTGGAAGCGGTTGAAGAACTCCTCGAAGTTGTTGAATTTGGCGAGCAAGGAGTACTGGGCGACCAGGTCGAGCCGCGGGTAGCGCGCCCCCTTCTCGACCTTGATGGCCGTCTGCTTGGCGCGGATGTTGGCGTCGAGGCCCTTGAGGGCTGAGCTATTGGCGACGGCGCGAGTCGTGGAAGAGTCCTCGTTGTCAGGCAATTCGAGCTCGTCGGATTCATCCGGCTTCGCGGTCAAGGGAAGGTTCGGGTCGAGCCCGAGTTGCTTGATCAAGGCGAACTCGAAGAGGTCGCGGCGACGGACGGCCAGGGCGAGCTGTTGTTCGGCGGAGGCGACGTCCAACGAAGCGCGATGATGGGCCAATGGGATCTCGATCCCCTCGTCGACGCGCGCCTTCACGGCGGTTTCGATCTTCTTGAGGCTCTCGATCTGTGAGCGGATGCGGTCGAGGAGCTGCGAAGAGCGCTCGAAATCGAGATACGTCGAGGCGACTTGAAAGGCGATCTCGTCCTCTTTGTCGGCCGCGACGTAGCGAGCGGCCTCGGCCCCGTCCTTGGCCTGCTGGATGCGTGCCAGGGAGGACTTGTCGTAGAGCGTCATGCGCCCCCCGGCTTGGACGACCGACGGCGTCGTTCCCTCGACGCTTTGCGGAATGCCGTCGGTGTAGCCCAACCCCGACCCGACAAAGGCCACCGGGGAGAAGGCGCCCTTGGCGATCTGGACCGTCTGCTCGGCCTTCGCCTGCCGGATGCGGGCGAGCGTGATCTCGGGGTTTTGCTCGAGCGCGATTTGAACGGCGTCACGCAGGCTAATCGGACGGGCGTCCTGCCCGAAGGCGACGGCGCACAATAACAGGGTCGCTAAAACGATCCTTCTTAGCCCCGTCAGGGGCGGCATAACCGCAGCCCACAGCGCGAGCTGTGGGTCTTGAGATTGCCCCCTAGCCCGCGGACGGCGGGAGGTGGAATTTCGCGATCCGATTTCCCACAGCTTGCGCTGTGGGCTACGGTTATGCCGCCCCTCACGGGGCTCAAGGCTAGCGTTCACTCCCTTCATTCAATCACGTCGCAGGGCCTCGACCGGGCTCAACTTCGACGCTTTTGACGCCGGCGCCAGCCCAAAGACCGCCCCGACCGTCCCAGATACCACCACAGCGGCCACAATCGACCAGCCCGAGATGGGGATCGTGAGCTGCGGCAGCAGCGATCGTGCTAGCAGCGGAACGGCGATTCCCAGGGCGACCCCAGCCAGGCCGCCGAGTACGCTTACCGCAACCGCCTCGGCCAGGAACTGCGACCGAATCTGGCGGCGAGTCGCTCCGACGGCCATTCGCAGACCAATCTCTGAGGTTCTCTCCGAGACGGCGATCAGCATGATGTTCATGATGAAAATGCCGCTGATCGACAGCGTGATGCCGGCGACCCCGATCAGCACGGCCGTGAGCGCAGCCGAAATCTGCTCGGCCGCGCGCAGCACGCCCGAGAGGCTGTCGACGCGGTAGAGCGACCCCGGCCGGTGCCGCGACTCGAGCGTCTCGCGGACCAGGGCGCTGGCCCGCTCGACTTCGCCTTGGGATCGCACGGAAATGTACAACGGGTCGACGCGTTCGACCGGCTGGAAGTAGCGCATCACCGTGATCGGGATCAGCGCGCTGCTGCCGGCGACCTCGGATTGGCCGAAGGTCTCGACACCCTCTTCGAAGACGCCGATCACCCGGAACCCGATTCCGTGGAGCTTCAGCGTCTTACCGACGGCCTCAGCGGGCGATCCGAAGACGCGCGTGGCGAGCTCGGGAGTGAGCAGACAGACCTTGATGCGGTCGGCGACATCGGATTCGTCGAAGTAGCGCCCGGCGAGGATGTTGAGATTCCTCACATCGCGGTATTCGACGTTCGAGCCCAGCACGCGTACCTGTTGCGCGCGGCCGTCGACGGTCACCCAGTCCCAACTGCTGATGACTCCCGCGGTTGAGGCGGCGAGTTCGCCGAGCCGTGAGCGGATGGCGCCCAGGTCGGCAAGCGTAATGTAGTCGGCCTCGGCCGCGGAGACGTTGCCGCCGGCTTCGTAGTAGGCATAGATGAGATTCGAGCCGACGCCTTCGATCTGGCGGATGACGAAGTCGCGCCCGGCCAGGGCGACGCTGACGACAGTGATGACCGACGCGTTGGCGATCAGCATGCTCAAGCCCGTTAATGCGGTCCGGAGCTTGTTTGACCACAGGGCGTGTAGAGCGATGTTGATGGTTTCGGTCGTCACAGGCGCCCCAGCAGCTTGCGGGCGTCGGAGTGAGGTTCGGCGTCGGGGGCGTAGAGGCCGGTCGCGAGGTAGCGCTCGAGCAGGCTGCGAGCCTCGGCGGCGTTGCGCCCCGATCGTACGAGCTCGGAGGCGCGCGAGTACCAGACCCGCGGGGAATCCGGCTGCCGTTGGAATGCTTTGGCGAAGAGGCCGTCGGATTCGTCGTAGCGTTCGCGCCGGGATAGGAAGGAGGCCAGGCTGAGCAAGTGACCGACTTCGTCCGGCTCGAGCTCGATGGCTTTCCGGAGGAGCGCTTCGGCTTGCTCGAATTCTTCGCGCTTGCGGTGGATCGCGGCTTTGGCTTGGAGTCCGCTGGCGGGACGGATTCGCGAGATACCCTCGGCGATCGGGTCGGCCTTGTCGACTCCGCCCCCGACGATGCTCGGCGCGTCGAGGTAGAAGCTGAGCAAAGATTCCAGTGCCGCGAGGTTGGACGGTTCGGCCTCGACGGCGCGCTCGAAGCAGCTTCGGACCTTTCGCGCCAGGGAGAACGCTCCCAGCTTGGCGAATCCGGTTGCGTGTTCGGCGCGTCTGCCGTAGGCGCGGCCGAGCCAGACGAAGGCTTCGGCTTGTTCTGGAGCAAGCTCGACGGCGCGTTCGAATTCACGGGCGGCTGCTTTGTAGTCTTCGGCGATGAAGAGTTGGATGCCCGCGTCGCGACAGCTGATTGATGTTGTGCAACGGTGGTCCGATCCGACGGCAAGGAGGGGCATGGCCGTCGCCAGGAAAACGAGGACCGACGTGGCGCACGGCTGTGCCGTGCCGCCTTGCGCCTGTGGCGCAAGGTCTCTTCTGCGGCATCCGCCGCCGGTTCGTACCACAAGACCTTGCAGCACAGCTGCAAGGCGGCACGGCACAGCCGTGCGCCACATCGTGCGTCTCATGGCGCGACGTTGACCTCATCGCCCTCGGCAAATTCGCGTGTCCCCGGGAGCAACACCGTTTCCCCTTCATCTAGACCGTCGACGATCTCCACGCGATCAACGCCCCGCACGCCAAACTGCACGGCCACCTGTCGCGCGAGGCCCTCGCCGTCCCGTATCCAGACGAAGTCTTTACCCGCGGCCCGCGCAACAGCCTCTCGCGCAAGGTACGGGACCCCTTCCGCCCGCGCGGTGACGATCTCGACATTGACCGTCAAGTTGGGAATCAGCTCTTCCGACGGATTCTCGATCGTGCAGCGCAAGGCTCCGACCCGGCGGGAACCCAACTCGATCACCTCGCTCGGCAGCCGCTCGATCTTACAGGTCCAGGCGTGGTCGGGAAACGCGTCGGCGCTGAGGCGCGCCCGGTGGCCGACTTCGACTCGACCTAGCTCGGGCTCGTCCACGTAGACCAGCGTTTGAGTCGCCGTCTGGCCGGCGATGCGGGCGACGAGCGTACCCGGCGTCACATACGCGCCCGCGCGAACTCCAAGCGAATACACGACGCCCGAAAGGGGTGCGCGGACCACCGCGGCGCCGATTTGCCGCCGCAACCGGTCGACCTCCGCCTGGGCTTCGCGGACCCGCGCCTCGGCTCGGTCTCGCTGAGCCGAGGTCGCCTCGACCGCCAGCTTTGAGGCAACCAAGCCGTTACCCGCGCGAACCGACTTGATGCGTTCGCGGATCGCTTGCAGCTCGGCGGACGGCGCGGCGCCTGAGGCCACAAGTCGCTCGGTCCGAGCTAGGTCACGGCCAAGCTTTGTCAGCAACGCCTGGCCGGCGGTGAGCTCCGACTGAAGCTGTAGCCTCTCCGCGGGAGCGAGTCCTTGATCGAGCGCCGCCCGCGCGGCGATGGCTTCGTCGAGTCGCGCCTGGGCGCCCGCGAGTGCGTCCCGCGCTGCGCTGTCGTCGAGGGTTGCAAGAGCGCCTCCGGCGCGAACGGCGTCGCCTTCTTCCAGGGCCACTCGCATCACCCGACCCGCCGACTCGGCGAAGACGTCATAGCGGTCGGCCGCTTCGACCCGGCCGTTGGTGGTCAAGACGCTCTCGACGTCGCCCCGTTCCACCGTCGTGGTGGGGATCGGCCCCGAGCCAGCGGGCTCAAGCAGCAGCGCTCCTCCGCCGACAAGCGCAAGGGCTAGAACGACGGCCGCCAAAGCGAGCTTCGTCATGGAGCCGACGGGGCTGAGGGTTGGACGGAAAAATCCCACACGCGCAGATTCGCCTCGCCGGCAGTGAAATCGATAATCGCGTATTCACCCGCGGGCAGCGGGTCGACGGGCCATATTCTGTAGACCTCTTTGGCCAGCTGTTGGCGAAATACCCTCAGCACTTCTTGTTCTTCGACCATCTCGTCGCTGACCTGCATGTAGTTGATGATCTGGACGACGCGTCGCTTCTTCCCGGGTTCGGAGGCTAGTTTGGCAAGCTCGAGGCGGTGGGTGTCGCCCATCCGCACGAAGATGATCGGACGATCTTCGCGAACAACGAACTTCGACTGGGCGCCCTCGACGGTCAGCACCCGCTTCGACGGAATGTTCGGCATCGGGGCCATGATCTTGAGAAACGTCCGCTTCTTGCTAACCTCGAGCACAATTTCGCTTTGGTCGATGAAGGTCGCCGTGTTGTCGGCGTAGTGGTAGATCCCTTCTTCGATCGGGACGTTGTGCAGCTCGGTGCGGCCGCGGCGCTCGGCCGCCTTCTCGATGTTGGTCTCGCGCCGGATGGCTTCACGGCGGTTTGCGTCGCGGTCGATGCGTGACTCTGTCTTCTCGATGTCGACCAGCTCCAAAGGGATCTCTTCCCATTGGCTGCGCTCGAGACTGTAGTAGCGCACGCGGTCTTCAATCACCTCGTATTCGCGTACGGACATCTCGGCCCCATCGGTTAGATAGAGGGCGATCGCCGCGCCGCCCAGGGACGCGAAGCAGACCAAAAGCAGTAAGAGCCGTACGAACATTCCCCGCGTTTATAGTAGCGCGCGCGAGAAAGGGCCGGTTGCGCGGGCGGCTAATCGAATAGGTCGGCGGGCTCGATTGCGAAATCGAATTCGGGCAGCTCGAAGCGCGGAGCTGAGCGGTAACCCTCGTCGTCGAAAACGAAGAACTTTTGGGCTCGAGGCTCCACGACCCAGATGTTCTCAGCGCCCCATTCGCGATACTCCTCCAATTTGCCTAGGAGCCTGGAGAAGGCATCGCCAGCCGAAACCACCTCGACCGCAACCAGCGGAGGAGATGAAGGGTAATCCTCGGTGGGGTCTTCGCGAAACAGAGAAATATCTGGGATCCTGACCTTCTTCGGCGAGAGACGAAGCCGAATATCCGGCCGAGCCGCCAATCCTTTCGAATCGACTAACGGGACAAGAATCTTGATGAGCTGATAAACCGTCCTGGAATGGAAGTTGTCAGGCATGGCTCGCTCAACGATCTCGCCGTCGACGTATTCGGCGTCGTATTCGAAGCTCATCTTCAGGTAGTCATCCAACGAGACCTGGAGAGCCTCAGGCGTGGTAGCTTCGGCGACCGGCATAGCGCTCATGATACTAGGTCCCCCTAGCAGTCCGTGGTGGAAGTCCCGTGGGTCGCGCGGAGCGCGCTAGAGAGGCCCGGCCGACAGGCTCCTGCGGTCGCTCGGCGAGGAAGGAGGAGGACGTCGATCCGGAGGATCGCTATTTAGGTAGGCGGGTTGATCTTCTCCGACGACTGACAAAGCCGACGGCCGCAAATGACTGTCGCCCAAAGGGTTACGCGCGCCTGCACGCCTTCTGAAGGTCTTGGGATCTGCACCAGCCTAGAACGCCGATCCAAAGCCGTGTCGGCCGGACAGCGCGTAACGCGGCCCGCGTGACTTCCACCACGGGCTGCTAGCCTACTCGAGCCTCTTCTCGAGCCATTCGGTCACGGCCTGGTACCACTGCGCGCGGTTCCGCGGTTTCACGATTTCCGCGCCCTCGTCCGCGAACGTCAGCAGCCGCGACGGAACCCCGGACACCTGCAGGGCGGTAAACAGCTGAAGACTCTGAGTCGCGGGAATGAGTGAATCCTGCTCCCCGTGAGTCACAAGCGTGGGCGTCTTAAAGTTCTGTACTAAGTTACTCGGCGAAAACTGCTCATAACCTTGGTGGTTTTGCCACGGAGCGCCGTTCATTTCCCACTGTGACAGGGCGAGGTTCTCGGTCGATAGGGAATAGCTGCGCAAGTCAAAAATTCCGCCATGCGACACCAGCGCCTTGAAGCGCTCGCTCCGTCCCAGCATCCAGTTGACCGTATAGCCGCCGAACGACCCGCCGGCCGCCGCAAGCCTGGTGGCGTCGACATAGGGACGCGACAGCAGATGGTCGATGCCTCCGATGATGTCGTCGAACGCGCGGCCGCCCCAGTCTCCGCGGATGTCGTTGGTAAAGCCTTGCCCGAATCCGGTCGCCCCGCGGGGATTCGGCAGGAACACCAGGAGCCCCGAGCCGGCAAAGACTTGTGCGTTCCAGTCGTAGCTCCAGCTTTCGCCCCAGGCGCCGTAGCGGTCGGGATGCACCAGGGTGACCAGCGAATATTTCTTGTCGTAGTCAAACCTTGGCGGTTTGACCAGGAATCCCGTGATCTTCTTGCCGTCGAGGCTTTCGTACTCGACTTCTTCGAGCGCGGCCACGCTGAATTCTTCAAACAGCGACTCGTTCATTCGCGTGATGGCCGACGGACGCCCGCCAGTGGAGAACGCCCGGAAGATCTCCGCCGGGCTGGTGCCGCTGTCGGCGCGATAGATCATCGACTTGCCGTCTGGCAGCAGTTGAACGTCGGAGTAGCACGCCTCGCCGTAGACCGCGAGCTGGGTCGCCCCTCCGCCGACCTTGACGGTAAAGATCGGCGCCCGCCCACGGTCTTCAGCAATAAAGAAGAGCCGACGCGAATCGGGCGACCAAGCGAAGCTCCGCACAGGACGGTCGAGCGCTTCGGTCAGCGGGTAGACTTCTCCCGTGTCGCGATTGTAGATCCGCAGAACGAAGCGATCCCCTTCGTGGCCTGGCCGATTTCGCGAACGGAAACCAATCCAAAGGCCATCGGGGGAATAAGCCGGGGTCACGTCGGCCGCGGGATTCTCGGTGATTCGGCGCGGGTCGCCGCCCTCGACCGGGACCACGAACAGATCTGAATTGGTTGACAGGCCTGGCCTGCCATTACGGATGGACGTGAAACATACTTCGGTTCCATCGGGCGAAAAGGCGTATCCCTCTGCCTCGGCATCGAACGGGCCGGGCGTCAAGTCAACGACGGGGCTCTCTTCCTGGTAAAGCGAGCGAATGAAGAGGTGCCGACGCCGATCGTCAAGCCAGCGGCCGTCTTCCCGGTAGGGAAGGGAATCGTAGGCCCTCCCGCTACCTAGGCCGGACTCGTCCGACAGCCGCCGTTGGTTGCAGTCATTGTCGGCTTCGCATTGCGAAAATACGCTGGATGTGAACAGGATCCGCGTGCCGTCGGGCGAGACCGCGACACCCTCGGCCCCGCTCGGGAAGTTGGTAAGCGGCTCGGCGGCCGTTCCACCCGAATCGGTGATCCAAACCTGGCTGACTTCGTCGCGGTCGGAGATGTACGCTAGTCGATCCGAGTCGGGGAACCATCTTGGCCCCGTGTTCGATTTTCCCTCGAAAGTCAGACGGCGGGGTTCGCCGCCTCCCTCGACTGAAGCAATGTAAATATGGCGCTCGTTCGAGTTGGTGAGCAAAAAGCTCCTCTCGACGACAAAAGCGACCTTCGAACCGTCGGGTGAAAGTTGGGGATCCGTGATGCGCGAAACCCGCTGGAGGGCCCAGACATCAAACGGCTTTTTGTTTTCGTCCTGGGGACTCGCGGGCGGGGCCGCCGCGAGGCACACAAGGGCCAGCCAGACGCGATGCACTGCCTTTGACTTTACCGCATCCGGGCCCGCTCGCCCGGACGCGACAGGAGAGGGTGCGCGACAAATATGAGATTGCAGGGAGCCCAGCGTAGCAACGCCGGGTACAGTGCCAGGGCTTGCGTCGTTCGGCTACTGGAACCCAGCGCTGGGGCCAGGCTCGCTTCTGACTAGCCAAGGACTGCGCCCTTGATACCCCGTCATCATCGAAAGTTGGGAGCGACTCCCGGAAGCACGAGCAAGAACGACTTTCGCTGCCAGTCAGCGGTCGGTTCGGGGGCTGTCCCCGAACTCCGTCCCCGAACTCCCCAAATTCCGAACCGCCGGGCTCAAAGGGGCAACCACACGGCAAGCCCTTGACCCGCTCCCTCCCGCTGGGCCATCATAAACGCGCGCAATCGGGAGGCGCGCGTGGCTTAGTTGATCCATACCGGGCTGGAAATCGCCTTTTCGCCGTCGGACTGGATCAGATCCAGGTAGTAGTAGTCCCCCGATTGGGCGCCCGAGAGGTCCACAAACTCGAAGTCAGCCTGGTTTGAGCCTGGTGCGGCCGAGTAGACGATCTTCCCGTTCTTGACGACCCGTACGGCGTCCAGGTCGACCATGCCGACGGCTGAGACGGTTATGTTGGGCGCGCCGGTCGCCTCGATCTCGCCGCCCATCGGCTCACCCTCAACAGAGAAGCGCATGATGATCCGCTCGCCCGTCGTTGCATACGTGCGGCGGTGGTAGATGCCTTGGAAGACTCCCTCGCGGGTTAGCTCATCCGCCAGAACAGCAACCAGCGAGGCGCCGCGCTCGGCCGGGCTGAAGCGCGAGAAGGTTGCCCTGTCCTCGCCGGTGTAACGATCCTCCCTTCGCACGCCATATCCCGCGTTCCCCGAGTGGTTGTCCGTGGAGGCCATGATCCCGACACGGTGTCCTTCTCCAGATAGGTTGAAACCCAGTTCTCCGAGCGCCGGTGGTCGGAGAAGACCTCGATCTGCCGCTGTAGCTGAGAGTTATGCCACTCAGGGTTCCCTGGCCAGCCCCCGTAGTGTGGGATCACGAGGATGTTCTCATCGCGGTACTCGGCGCCGAGCATCCGAAACAGATCCTCCACATGGCCGGCTTGCTTCCCGGCGCCATGATAGTTGCGCAAGTTGCGATAGTTGTAGCGCAGATAAGAGCGCATCAGAGGAAGACTATTGTTGACCGTGTAGACGTTGTGGTCGCCCCCTACATCGCTAGGGCCGCTCCACTCGAAGCCGACGAAGGTCACAAACCGCCCCGGCTCGTTGAGGCGATTTGTAGTCTCGACGATTTCTTCCCACATCCAGTCTGTGGTGATGAATGCGTGATCGCTAACGGCGCAAAAGTCGATCGCCGCGATGCGCTTGCCAAAGTCGTACATCTCCTCCGGCGTACCGCGCCCGTCCGAATACTTGGTATGGGTGTGCAGGTCGCCCCAGTAGATCTTCTCCTGTGGCATCACGCGGTGAACCCGGACGGGATTGCTGATCGCCTCTAACCCTTCGTCATCACGCGCCCTGAACCGCACGACTCCGGGACGCGAAAGCGTTAATTCTTCAAAGCGATACGCGCCCCGGTCCGCCTCACTGAAGGAGCGCCGTGCACAAGCGCCGCCGCTGATGGCCTCCAGCGTCACGTTCCCGCGATAACTCTCCGCCGGATTGCCGAATCCGTCGTCGACCCAAACGTTGACCCAACCCGGTTTGCCGACATCCCAGTCGCTAGCCGCGATCACCTTCAGGTCGCGGCCCGTGCCTGCCAAAACCTGAATGCTAGGAACCTCCGGGAGCGGCAAGAACTCGCCCTGGCCGAATGAGTCGACAAAGACTCGCTGCTCGAAGGCGGTTTCGTCGATCAGCTGCATCTGCACCCCGGGCGATCCCTGACTGCGGTCGCCAAACACCACTTCGATCCAGTCGCCTTGGTCGAGAGCCTCGCCCACCAGCGTGAGCTCGTTCGCCGACTCCCAGGGGAAATACTGCTCGGAGAGCGATTCAGGACCGTATTGCGGATACCCCTTCCAGTGCAGCGGTGCGCCCGTGGAGGTTCGATAGCTCAGGTAGTTTACCGCTTTAGGGTTCCGGTTCTGCAGAAAGATCCCGCCCCACATATCCCAAGTAAAGCCGTGCTGGCTGAGAATGCGGATTGCGCCTCCCCTTGCGAGTCCGGCCTGGCCAACCGTAAAGCGTAGCCGGAATTGGCTGTAGGTCCCGACCACCGCCGAGTCGGGTCCGATGATTTCCGCATGGCCGACACCAAGCGCCGCGGCACGTTGCGCCGCTCGTTCTTTGCTTGCGAACGGGGCCGCGGTTTCGAACTGCGCGTCCAAACCGCTGACCAACAGAACAACAATCAGTGACGAGTGTCGCATCAGCAGGCCCATTGTAGAAGGGGAGCGCTCCGGAACACGACTTCATCATGGCCCTCACGGCCGGCTTGACCGTGCGGTTCCCAGGCTGGCGGACCCGGCGATCAGGCTCAGTATTGGTCCCTTCTTACTCGTGATCGCAGGTTGGTACTCAGTCGCGGCCGGTTACGTTTGGGCGGGACTGGCGTAGCCCCCAGCGCAAGCTGGGGGAAATAGGGGCCGCGGCCATCTGTCAAATTCCTGTCCGAGCCCGTGGCGCGACGTGGCGCGACCCTCCAGGGTTGCCGGCTCGCCATTCGTGGCGAGGCAGGGCCTAGCGACCCCGACCAGACCCCATCACACACTTCCCAAACCAAATTTCCCGTGTTCTTTCAACGACATAGCCCGGCGACGATCCGCAGACCCTCCGCCCGTGCCTTAATCTAAAACCAGGGACCGACCTCCCCGCCGCGCGCCGGCGCAGTCAGCCGATTCTTGCCGGTTCTTGCCCCCAGGGGCCCAAAAATTTCACTCACGCCGCTCGGAATCGAATCTCTGAAACAGCAGCGCCGGACGCCGACCCGCACTCTCGACCCGCTCCACCCGCACCCCAAACACCCTCTCCACATTCTTCTCATCTAGGACCTCGTCGGTCGGCCCAAACGAATCCAGGGCCCCTTCGTGAACCAGCGAGATCGGTGACAGTCAGAGAATTCCACTAAATTGTGGAAAAGACCGGTTCGAGCGGGCTCCGAACCGAGGTGAGCCCTCCTCCGCCGTTGATAACAAAGGGAGTTTGCCAGATCGGGCTGATCGGAATTTCGACAAGTGTGGCCAGATTACCACATATCGCTGACTGTCACCGAAAGCCCAGGGATGAATCCCTCGGTGCGTCCGACTACCGGACGGCGCCCGGCGGCTCGACTCCATTCTTTGCCGATCCTCCGCCGGGGGTCCAAGTCGCCCGGCCCCAAGGGTTTAACCCTCGGGGCCGAAGCTACTGTGATCCGAGCACCCTGCGTGAGCGGGGTGTCTTCCCCCCACCCTACCGGAGCATTCCAACAACTACGGTCCGACTGGGATCTTGATGATCTTCTTTTGGATCGCGTACTGCACCAATTGCGCCTTGTTGTGAATGTCGAGCTTGCGCATCAGGTTGAACTTATGCGCCTCGACCGTCTTCACACTAAGGTTGAGCAATTGCGCAATCTCCTTGACCGACTGCCCCTCGGCAAGGAACTTAAGGATCTCTTTCTCTCTTGGCGTCAACGTCGCAAAGCGAGGTTGACGGTGCGTCGTCTTGATGCGTGAACGGAAATCGTCCACCAGTTGCGACAGCATCTTGGGGCTCAGATACGAGCCGCCGCGATGGACGTCGCGGATCGCCGCCAGAAGTTGCGGGGCGGGGGAGTCCTTCAGGACATATCCGCTGCCGCCGACCTCCATGCACTCCACCAGATAATCTTCGTCGTCATACATCGTCAAGAAGAGAATCTTCGTCTCGGGACGAACTTTCTTGATTTGACGAGTGGCCTCGAAGCTCGACAGGCCAGGCATGCCGATGTCCATCAGGACGACGTCGGGGCGCAGATTCGTGATCTGATTCACGGAATCGGTGCCGTTCGCGGCCTCCCCTACCACGTCGATATCCTGCTCGTTATCGAGCAAGTTGAAGATTCCCTGCCGGAACAAGGTATGGTCGTCAGTTACCAGGACTTTTATCTTATTCATCTGTTATCTCCTTCCTTCCTATCTGCTGTGCTGCCAAAAAACTGCGTTAGGGGGACGCCCTCACACAGGGATGGCGATCGACACCTTGGTTCCCCGACCGGGAGCGGTGCTGATATCGATATCGCCGCCTAACAAAGCCACTCGCTCGCGCATGCCGGCCAATCCGAACGACTCGCGCTTTTGAAGAGACTTCGATAACTCGAATCCGGAACCGTCGTCCTGCATGCGCAGGTGAACGTGGCCGTTTCGGCGGCTTAGCAGCCCGTGGCAAAACACCCCGTTTCAGGCCGCGAGAAGCATCGGCGTGGCCAGCGGCGCGCCGGCTGAATCTCGCACCTTCGCCGGGAATCTCCTGAAAACCGCCCCCAGGGCCCCGCACAACCGCCCCAAGGCCGCCCAAGACGCCAATACAAGCCCCAAAACCGACACTTTTGTCCTTTTCCTCGCGTCCGCCAGCCCGCGCGGCGTCCCCGCGCCCAGTTTGCCCCTCATCGCGATCGATAAATTGAACGCGCCCACGTGAATCAGCAGCCTCTTTAAAACATTTTCTCGGCCTTTCAAGTGCAATCGCCGCATCCCGCCCGTCTCGTAACAGTGCGCGAAACTGCGCTCAACCTTCTCCGCTCGCAACTTCATCAGACGCTTGCCGCGCTTGCCTTTGATCCGCCGCCGATTGGAGTACACCGCGTCGCGTTGCGCGTTCGGCCGCCCCATTTGCGTCGCCCTCGCTGCGGCTCGCTCACGTAACTGCGTACGTCCAGCTCGGCAAAATCCGTCAGCACTCGGTTCGAATGATAGCCCTTGTCCGCGACCACTTCGCTCAGCTCGTCGACCGCGCCAGCGGCTTCTTCCGCCGCCGCTTCCAACTGCTCGGCCGCCTCGACCAGCGTTTCTTCAATCGTCGTGGTATCGCCTTCGTCGGCCGCTTGCAGCGTGACCGCCACCACCGCGCCCGTCTGCAAATCCACCGCGTGCTCGGCCTTGTGCGCCAAGTGCGTACGGCCGTCTTTCATCTTCGTGACCTTGGCGTCGGGATCGTAGGGATGCTTCCAATCCTTGTTGCAGGCCTTCTTCTTACGTTTCTTGTCGATCTTGGCCAACTGCTCGCGCGTCGGCGTCTCGATTCCCGATTCCAGAGCTAGACGTCTTAAATACTCTTCGTAGCCCTCGCCGGAGTCGCAACGCACCAGCGAGCGCATCGCCGCGTTGGCTTCCAGCGTCGTCGCGTCGACCCCGATCGTTCCGCCGGACAACAGGCCTTCGCGGGCCAGCAGCTGCAGCGCCCAGGTGAACACCGCGCGATGCGTTTCGAGGTCGATCAGCCGCCGCGTGCGCGAGATCGTCGAATGATCCGGCGCTTGTTCATCGAGTTCGATCGCCAGGAATCGCCGCAGCGAAAGTGAGTCGCCAAGGCGCCAAGCGACGCCGCGCTCCGAGTCGATGCCTTCGAAATACCCGATCAGCAAACTGCGGAAATAGATGCCCGGCGTGAGCGACGGCCGTCCCAAGCTCGGCGCGTAGAACTGCTCGCACTGGCCTTCGACGAAGGCGTCGAACTCGTGCTCGTCAAATAACTCGCTGAGCCGCAGATAAAACGGATGCCCAGCGCTCTTGGGCAACTCCGAGGTGGCGACCCATAGGTCTTTCTGCCGCTCGCGTCGCTTACGCCGTCCCATTGCCATAAAACAAGTTTATCACCTCTTGTTTCACAGTGCGACTTCCACCACGGGCTGCTAGGGCAGGGTCGAGCGATAGATCTCGAACAAGGGCTTATCGAAGCGGTACGCCGAAAGAAAAAGATTCTCGCCCATTGGCGGCATCAGATAGCCCAGTTCCATGTTGGCGAGGAAGATGATGCCCAGATGGACGGGGTCGATCCCGTAGGCGGCTGCGATCGGTGTGATCAGCGGAACGACAACGATGATGGCCGAGTAGATGTCCATCAGCGCCCCAACGACAATCAAGAAAAGGTTCAAGGCCAACAGGAACAGCCATTTCGAGCCAACGTTGAGCTGCACCCAGTCGAGAACCCGCGTCGGGATCTCTTCGAAGATCAGCCAGTTCGTCAGGCCCAGTGCGACGCCTAGGATGATCATGAACCCGCCGATGAGCGTGACGCACTCGAGCAGCACTTTGGGCAGGTCGGCGCGAATCTTGAGGCTACGGAAGAAGACGCACTCGAGTAGGAAGGCGTAAGCCACCGTGACGGCCGCTGCTTCAACGAGAGTGGTGAATCCGCCGAAGATGCCGGCGAGAACGACGACAGGGAGCATGAGGTCCCACTTCGCCGCCCATAGCGCGCCGCGCGCCTCGCCGGAGTTGAACGGCGTCGTCACGGCGCCTTGCCTGGAACCTTGATGAGCCGCCCACGCCGCGACCACCGTCACCAGTAAGACCCCCGGCAGCAGCCCGCCCAAGAACAGGCGCTCCAACGACTGCTCGGCATAAAACGCGTAGAGGATCACCGGCAGGCTGGGCGGAAACAGCAGTCCGATCGACCCGGACACGGTGACCAGTCCAAGTGAGGAGGCTTCGTCATAACGCGCCTTGAGCAGGACCGGAAATAGTAGGCCGCCCATCGAAAGAATCGTGACTCCCGACGCGCCGGTGAGTGGAGTAAAGAACGCCAGCACGAGCGTCGTCACGATCGCCAAACCGCCCGGCGCCCAGCCGACCCATGAGCGAAACAACCGCGTCAGCCTTTCGCTTGCTCCACCCTCGGCGAGCAAGTATCCGCCGAGCGTGAAAAGAGGAATCGCGGGCAGCATCGGCGACGCGGCAAGCCGGTAGGTCTCGGTCGGGACGGCGGCGATCGGCGTCATGTCGTGCCAGAAAAGCAGTAACGCCGCTCCCCCGATGGCCGCGAAGATCGGCATGCCGAGCACGGTAGCCAGCGCGATCAGAAGGAGCCCGGGTCCGCGCACGGGCCACTCCTCCATCGCCGGCCACCATTGGAGGGCGATCGGGATTGCGAGCCCGAGCGCGGTCAGCAAGCGGCCCGGCACGCCCGTGGACGCTTTGAGAATCAGCCGGACCGCGATCGCGCAGAAGCCGACCGGCATCACCATCAGAAAGGCCCAAACCGGTACGCCCCAGGCGGCTTCCTCGCCGAATTCCCGCTCGGCTTGCACCAGCTCCCAACTCGCTAGAGCAAGCCAGGCGGTCAACCCAACTCCAACCGCAAAGGCAAATACCTTCACTCGGGCGGCCCACCTGTCGTCAAACAAGCGAGTGGTGGAGAGCGCCAGTAAACGCTCTTCGCGCGCGGCCAACGCGGCGCCGAGAAAAGTGAGCGCTAGGGTTAGATGTTGGACCAGAGGGATCGATCCGGGGATGCCGCCCATCGTTTTGCGCGCGACTATGTCGACTAGGGGGAGTAAGGCGATTACGGTCAGGACGGCGAAGGCGAGAGAGTTTTCGAGCCGCCGCAATACCGCCACGGGTCTAACGCGAGCCCGCTCCGCTCCGGAACTCGTTGCGCAAGCGGATCGCCTCGTCAAACAACTCGGCTATCGCGGGCAGGCAGCGGAGGAGGTTTTCCACGTGCTGTCTTCGGCCACATTAGGCTTTCGGTGACAGTCGGCTTTCGGTGGGTGGAGTGAACCCCAAGCGTGAGACAGTCGAAATCGGGACAGGTTACGATTCACCGCAAAACGCTTGCCTTCTTCGCTGTATCGTCGCACGCTGGTCCTAGCCGGGGAAGCGGAAGCGGGCTCTGCTGGAGAGCAACCCGCCAAGGAATACCCGGCCGCAAACTCATCAAGACGATGAGCGCCGGGGGCGGCCGCCAAGGTCGCTCCCGGCTTCTCCAACGCCGGCGATGTCTCCCTGCCCGCCCAGGGCCCATCGGATTGATAGATTTGCCTATGCCTCTCAAAACTCATACTTCGGATTCCTCGCTGCTGTTGCCGCCGGCCGCGCCAGCGCTTCAAACTCCGCCGGCGGACGATATCCCAACGCCGAATGCAGCCGGCGTTGGTTGTAGATCTCATCAATGAACTCGCCGATCGATGCGCGCGCCTCGTCAAGCGTGCGATAACGCTGCAACCAAACCTCCTCCGCCTTCAACGTCTTCATGAAACTCTCCGCCCGCGCGTTGTCGTAGGGGTTGCCGCGGCGGCTCATCGAGATGATCGCGCCGTGCTGCTCCAGCAGCTCGACATAGGCGCTCGAAGCGTACTGTACGCCTTGGTCGGAATGATGCATCCACCCCGCGGCAGGGCGTCTGAGCTCGAGCGCATCGCGCAACGCCCCTACAGCCAGCTCAGCTTTGAGCGTCGTCCCCAGCCGCCAGCCGACCACGCGTCGCGAGTAGGCGTCCAACACCACGGCGAGGTAGACGAACGCCTCGCGCAAGCGAATGTAGGTGATATCGGATTGCCACAACTGATCGACGCCGTCCACATTCAGGTGCGCCGCTAGATTCGGATAAACAGGTAAGAAGTGGTTCGAATCCGTTGTTAGCACGAAGCGCCGCTTGAGTACCGCCAGCAAGTTGTCCTTACGCATCATCCGCAGGACCTTTTTGTGATTGACGAGGAAGCCTTGGCGGCGCAGCTCGGCCGTCACGCGGCGGTAGCCGTAACGACGATTCTCGAGCGAAATCCGCTGCATGCGGTCACGCAATTCCATGTCGCACTCGGCGGGCGACGACACGGCGAGCCGGCGATAGAACCCGGCGCGATTCACGCGTCCGAGCTCGCAGGCGTGTTCGACGCTGAGCGAGCCTTTGGCGCTGATCTGCTCGACGATGGAGTAGATCCGCTCGCGCCACCGGCGTCGTTGGTCGGGGCTGCGAGGTTCAAGGCGCGAAAGGCTTGTCCGAAAAAATCGAGCTCTGCGGCTTGTTTGCCGAGCAGTCGTTCGAGCTCTGCGATGCGTTCGTCGCGCGGATCGCGAGGGATCTTGGGCGGCGCCGAGCGGCCGGGTTTCGGCCGGCCTCGCCGCCGGCTCAAGCCGTTGACGCCTTCCTGGCGATAGGCGTCCCGCCAGCGGTACAGCAGGCTGCGCTTGACGTCCAACTCGCGGCTTAGCGTTGTGCCGCTCTGGCCGGCTAGGAGCCGCCTGGCGGCGGCTTCCTTGAACTCCATCGTGAACTCCCGCGGCTTGCGCGGCTTGAGACTTTCCATCCTGGACTCCTTTCCATTCGCTGAAATTCGTCCCGAATTTCAATGTCTCATTTTTAGGGTTCACTCCACCCTGTCCCCGATCTCCCCTGTCCCCGATCTCCCCCCGATCTCCTGTGAAAAAAGACTCCGTCCCCTTTGGCCCTCAAGACTCGCCCACGAGTGATCGTTGGCAGGTCGTGCGAGGGGCCATCGGGTTGGTTGAGAAATTGGGTTCGTTTTGCGTTTAGTACTAAAAACTGGCCGATTTTCGTGTGAGTACTAGGACGAAGAAAATGATGGATTGCCTGGCCCGCGGCGGCGGGCATGCACAGGGGTGTTTTGTGGGCATAGCGGCTGAAAGCGGCAAGAATCGGTAGATTTCGTTGGCGGCTGCGGGAAACCTGGGTCGGTTTCAGTGTAAGCGATTGATCTGGCGTAGCGGTCGCCGGTCGGGCGCAACTGTCTGAAAACAAGGGGGAAATTCGGTTGTGGAGCGCGTGATGACGCCTCAGCGCTTTCGGTTATGAAGCGGTTGCAACGAGATCGGGGTGAGTGCTTTGTCTCGTCGCTCGAGCCGACTGGCGGAGAGTCGTGCGAAAAGCACAGTCTCGCCATAGCAGCACCACTCGGCCGGAGTGATACATTGTTGTTGAGTGGAAAAGACTTACGAGTTCGGAGGCTGTTCCGAAAGGCCTCCCAAAAGCCCCGTCCCCAAAAGCCCCAGGCAAAAAGTACCAGCTCAAATTGAACCCAGTTGGCATTGACTGCCTAGAGCCACATGCCTTGCAATTGCACGGTGTTTCCTTCCAGCCTACAGTCCAATCACACAAGGAGAGCTTAAAAAATGAAGTGTATGAACATCATCACGGTTGCGGCGTCACTGACTTTGGCGACTGCCGCCTACGCGCAATCCTCCAAGTTTGCCGCCACCTACGACACCGACATTGTGATGATCGATGTGGATGTCGACGGTAGCTGCGTGACTCCACCCTGCACGGCCTCGGCTGGACCGGTCGCCGAGGCCGAGCTCGCCAAGCTCCACGTCGGGCAGTGGCACGAGATCCTTGGAATCATTTCAGGCCAGATCAACCTGGTGACGTTCACGCAGGCTAAGGGCAAGAACAAGGCCGGGACCTCGACCGCGGTCGCCGAGGGGAGTGTGCGCGCCGGCATTCTGGTGCTGCCCACGGGCCCGCTCTACGACGCCGACACCTGCAGGGATGCGTTTGACGGAGTCGGCGGCTTGGAGTTCGCGCCGCCTGGCCCAGTGATCTTGGCCTCACGCCGGCAGGAGCTTACAGTTGACGTCGATCTGGATGTGGTCGGCGCGCTTGACGGCTGTGACGAGGCATGCATCGCGGCCAGTCTCGGCATCGAAGGCGACGTGACGGTCGCACTCGGGCTTGACACGACCGCCGGCCATACCTTCCAGTTCATCGCGGCGGATCTGCTCGCCGGCAGCTACGACATCCTGGCCTGCTACGACCTCAGCGCCTTCGTCTCAGCTGATGGCGCCGACATCGACGCCGATACCATGGCGCACAGCATGGTGGCCCTCGGCCCGCGCATCCTCACGGCGCAGGAAGTTCGGGCGACCAAGGACGGCATCATCGACGAATCCACCCCCTAATCGGGCGCGTGAACTGACGCGCTCCCGCGAAATCGCGAAATAGAGATGCGGGACAGGGACAAAATCAAGGAAATCTTTATATATCAGGCGTTTACAGCGATCTCGATGTGGCCATACACTGAGCGACCGAGCGTGGCAACCGCGACCCTTTTTCGGGGGTCCCTAGCCAGCTAGAGCCGGGCCTCGGCCGGCTCGAACGTGATCCTGAGCCGCGTTCCGGTTGCCGTGGCCAGACCGCTCGAGTGTCTGCGTGGATGGCCGGGTCCGCCCGCTTTCGAGCCTAGCAATGACGGATTGGGTTGTGTCCATTCGCTGCGCGAGCTGCTCTTGCGTGAGGCCCGCCGTCACGCGCGCATGGATGACCGCTCGGGCAAGCGCAAACTCCGGGGCGAGCTCGTCATGGGCCTTGCGGTAGTCCTTGTTCTTCATCCACTTCCGGTGAAGGTCGCTTACTTTGGTCATAGCGAAATCTCCTTTGCTCGCTTCAGGGCCAGATTGATCTCTCGGGTTGGCGTCTTCTGCGTTTTCTTGATGAACACCCGGACGACGACGCGCTGCTTAACAGCGGTTACGTACAGGGCCCGTGAAATCCCGTCCTTGCCCTTCATGCGCATTTCCCACAGCGCCCCGCGCAGGCGCTTGACATGGGGCTCGCGGACCCGCTCCAGTCCAAACTCCTCGATCAGTTGGGAAATTTAGTGAAAGCGAGCACGCATATCGGCCGGCAGCTCTTCGAGCTCCGCGTCCACAACGTCGTTCAAGGTTTCGACGGTCCAGGCCATTGCGGAGTCCTATCTTATTATAGCTGTTTTGCTATAGACGCGATCGCCGCTGTCTTTAACGACGGCGGGCTGATGATCGGTTTGGTCGCGGATTTGGTGAAGATGAAGCTCAAACAGCTATCGGATCGAGAGAGATGCGGGCGTTCCGGCGTTGGTCACGCGCACTTCAAAAAAACATCCCCAATGCTGTCAGCGCTTTAGCCCACGGTTCCGCCGAATGGACCGAGATTCACCCGTATCCTGATACTGCCAGCCGGCGGCGGCCATGCGGACTCATCACTCAACTTCGGCCCTTCACGCCGGGGCCCTTCAAAACTCACCGCAAATGCCCGCTTTTACCCGGATTTGCCCGCGGAAACCCACCCCCCCTGACAGCAAGCGCGTCCTTCTAACGATTCCCCGCAGATCAAAAGTTATCTCACCGCCGAAGAGGCCTGCCCGCCAGATCTGTCGGTGCGCCATTCATCTCTCGTCCGTGCGAATCCGTGGCGCCGCGTCTATCGCGTACTTCTTGATCGAGCAGGCAGGGACCAATGCGAATACGACCAGCGGCGTTGCGGACAGTTTCCGCGCTTGCACTAGGTCGCGAGGAGGGCTCGCGCGGAACGGTGACAGTATCGGCTACGAAAGTGCATACTAATTCGTGGGCATGGCGAGCGTCAATATTCGAATCAGAGAGGATTCGCGGGACGCGCTCAAGGCGATCCCCCAGCAAGACGGTTGCTCGATCCACCAGGCCGCGGATCGGGCCGTCGAGTTGTACCGGCGCGAGCGGATGCTTGAGGAGACGAACCGCGCGTACGCCGCTCTTAAGGCCGATCCTGACGCCTGGGCTGAGGAGTTGGCGGAGCGACAGACTCGGAATCTCGCGATGGCTGACGGACTTGAAGACGATTGACGCCGCAGATCGCAGCGCGGGGCGGGGTTTGGCTGATCGACTTCAGCCCGACGATCGGACGCGAGCAATCCGGAAAACTCCCCGGCCTCATTCTCTCAGTCGACGCCTTCAATCGTGGACCCGCGGAGTTGATCGTCTCAGCTGCGCTAACTTCCAAGCTCAAAGGGATTCCGTTGCACGTCGAAATTAGACCGCCGGAAGGCGGGCTGACGCTAGTCAGCTACGTGAAGTGCGAAGACATTCGCTCGGTTTCGAAGCTACGTCTGATCAAGCAGCTTGGCCAGGTGACGCCGGGAACCATGGCGGCGGTTGAAGATCGCCTGCGGGTCCTGATGGGACTATAAGGGAGTCCTTGCGGGGTGCGCGACAAATTTGTGATAGCTGTTTGCCGGCCGGTAGAGCACGGATAGGTTTTGTAATGTCTACATCGCTAGAATCGTCGTCCGGTAGTGAGCCCGGCGTAGCAACGCCGGGTCCAGAGCCAAGGCCTACGTCGTCCCCAAATGAAGCCGCCATCGCCTCGAGAACTTTGGCCCCGGCGTTGCTACGCCGGGCTCACTACCGGACGTGACTCTCACGTCAGAAAGTACGTCATACATCCAGACAAACTTGGAACCATTGCAGTTGCGCCTTTCGACCACATTTACGTCGCGCACCCGTCCTTGCGCTTTCTCGCCGCTCGCGCCATGATAGCGGCCATGAAACGCCTTGCCCTGTTCCTTCTCGCGGCTAGCGCGGCCGCGCAAACCTTCTCTGACGTCACGATGACGGGCAGGGAGACGCGGGAGGACGATCTTCCGTCCATCGCCGCCGCTCCTGATGGGTCGATGTGGCAGGCCTGGATGAACTACGCCGATCGGCGCGACGAGATCAGCCTGCGCCAGCACAAAGACGGCAAATGGGGGAACCAGTTCTACGTCCCCAATACGAGTGGGGATGTCTGGCTGCCGCAGGTTGGCGTCGACTCTCAGAACCGCGTCTGGGTCGTCTGGTCGCAGGGGCTGGATGGCAATTGGGACATCTACGCGCGGCGGTTCAACCCGGCCGAGCAGGCCTGGGACAAGCTGATTCGGATCACGGATGACCCGTTGACCGACATCAATCCGAGGCTTGCCGGCGACGGGAACGGCGGTTTCGCGGTGGTCTGGCAGGGGTTTCGCCACAAGCACTCGAACATTTTCTTGAGTAGTCTGGCGGGCGATGGCTGGTCGGCGCCGTTTGCGGTGACCGCGCGTCCGGCGAACGAGTGGGAGCCGGCGGCGGCGTTCGACTCGGGCGGAACGCTTTGGATTACCTACGACAGCTACAAGAATGGCAATTATGACGTCTTCCTGACGGGCGTGAAGACCAATCGGATCACCGAGCCGGAGAGGGCCATCGCCGCGACGCCGCTCTATGAGGTGAAGCCGACGATCGCGATCGACAACGAGGATCGCATCTGGGTCGCCTACGAAGAAGGCCGCGCTGGTTGGGGAAAGGACACCGGGTACAACTTGCGCATTCGCGATGCCGAGGCCGGCGCGGTGATTGGGAACCAGCGAAACGTTGCCATGCGCGTTGTTGCCAACGGGCGGCTGCAAGAGCCGACTCAACCGCTTCAAGAGGCTTTCTCGAAGGTCGACGGGCGTCCGGGATGGACCTACTCGCCGCATGCTTTCGTTGACGGCGCCGGCGGGCTGTGGGTGGCGGCCAAGCTCCGGCTGAACTTCACCGGCCAGGGCAACGGCAACCGCGGCTATTGGGAGTACTACTTGACGCGTTATAACGGCTCGGGCTGGGAGGCGCCGGTGGCCTTTCCCAAGAGTTGGGGACGCTCGTCAACCAGGGTGAACGCCGCGATTGGTTCCGGCAACGAGCTCTGGTTCAGTTGGCCGACCGACAATCGAACCAAGGACTACGCCCACCGGCCGATCAAAGGTGAAGTCTATGTGGGCAAGGTTGCCGCGGCCAACGCTGCTGACCCGCAACTGCAAGCGGTGGCCGAGCGCGAGATCGAGGTCAAACAAGGTCATCCCAACGAGGGCGCCGACCTCGACGCGCTACGCGGCTACCGCACGGCGGTCCACGGGCGCCCGGTGCAGATTGTGCGCGGCGATTTCCACCGGCACACGGAGCTGAGCTGGGACGGGGGCGGCGGCAATGACGGCTCGTTGCTCGATTTCTATCGCTACATGATCGACGCCTCAGCGATGGATTTCGGCGCTTCGACCGACCACCAGGGCGGCGCATACGACTATTGGTGGTGGTATTCGCAGAAGGCCACGGACATGCATCACATACCCGGCGCCTACACCGCGGTCTACGGCTTCGAGCGTTCGGCGACGCAGCCGAATGGCCACCGCAACATCTTCTATGCCGATCGCTCGGGCGAGGTTGTGCCGTTCTTTCTGCGCTCAGACGCCGCCCGCTATGCGCTTGGGGATAGCGTCGTCGGTGACATTCCGCCGGTAGGGGCGGGGGAGCTGGTGCGCGACGATACCAAGCACCTTTACGACGCGGTCCGGCGGATGGGCGGTGTTGCCATCTCTCATACCTCCGGCACGCGCATGGGGACCGACTGGCGCGACAACGACCCGGAGATCGAGCCGGTGGTCGAGATTTTCCAGGGCGCGCGGACGAACTACGAGTACGTCGGGGCGCCGCTGTCGGCAAAGAGCGGCGATCCCAAGGACGCGCCCGGCGGCTATGAACCGATCGGCATGGTGCGTAACGCTTGGGAGAAGGGCTACAGGCTCGGCATCACGGTGAGCTCCGACCACGGGTCGACGCACTATTCCTACTCGATGGTCTATACGGACCGAACGACGCGCGAGGGGATTCTCGATGCGATTCGGCGCCGGCACACTTACGGCGCGACGGATAACATCCTTCTCGACGTGCGGATGGGCGAGCACTTCATGGGGGATGAGTTCTACACCTCTGAGCCGTTGCCGATTCGAGTGAAGGTGCGTGGAACGGTGGATGTGGCGAGGGTGGTGATCTTCCGTGGGACGGAGGTGATCTACACGCATACGCCGAACGCACCCGAGGCCACGTTCGAGTATACGGACAACGATTCGAGCGCCCATGAAGGGACGCAGTACTACTATGTGCGGGTCGAGCAGTCGGATGGGAATGTCGCTTGGGGCAGTCCGATGTGGGTGAATTACGCGGGGCCGCGATAAGGGCGCGGTCCGCTTGCTTACGGTCGCGACGTGGCGTACGGCTGTGCCGTGCCGCCTTGTGCTTGTAGCGCAAGGTCTCTTGCTTGCGCGCTTGAAAACCGACCCACAGCCTCCGCCTCGCGAGTGAGCGCCCGGCAGCGAACAGAAACCTTGCGCCATAGGCGCAAGGCGGCACGGCACAGCCGTACGCCACGTCGCGGCGCGTAAGCGTAAGCAAGCGGCCTTGCGTCTATGAAGATCTCCAAAGTCGAGGCGTTTCTGATGTCGTACGCCTTCGACGAGCCGCTGAAGATGCGGTTCTGGGGCGGCGAGCGGACGATCTTCAAACGCGACGCGATGTTGATTCGGGTCACGGCCGACAACGGTCTCACCGGATACGCGCCCGGCCCAGCCGACACGGGGGCTCAGCGCGAGATCAACACCGACGTCGCATCGTTCCTCGAGGGGCGAGATCCCGCCGCGTGGCGCGAGCTCCGGTTTGATTCACAGGCGTACTATCCGGTCGAGATCGCCTTGATCGACCTGGTCGCTAAGTACGAAGGCTGTCCGATGTCGGAGCTGATCGGTGGCCGCAAACGCGACCGCATCAAGCTGTACGGCTCGGCCGGGATGTACATGTCCCCGACGGGGTACGCCGAGGAAGCGGCGGCGATTCGCGAATTGGGTTTCTGTGCCTATAAGCTCCGGCCGGCCGCCGGGCCCGAGGCCGACCTCGAAACAGTGCGACAGATTCGCGAAGCGACCGGCGGGGACTTCGGGATCATGCTCGACGCCCATGGATGGTGGCGAATGGGGGACCGCGGCTACTCGGCCGAAACGATTGAGCAGCTTGTTCGCGACCTTTCCGGGTATGGGCCGACCTGGCTGGAAGAGCCGCTCCCGCCGGATGACCACGCCGCCTATCGTGAGCTTCGCGAGAAGAAGATTCTACCGCTGGCTTCGGGCGAGCACGAGCCGGATGAGGCGGGGTTTTTGGATCTGATCGACTCGGGGTGCGTCGACTATGTTCAGGCTGACGTGTGCTGCCATGGCGGGTTCGAGACCGGGCGGCGGATCTTCGAAGCTTGCACAGGAACCGACGTCCACTTTGCGTTTCACTGCTGGGGGACGTTACTCGAAGTTGTCACAGCCGCGCAGCTTGGCGTGTGCTGGGACGAGGATGTGGTCGAGTGGCTCGAGTTCCCCTGCTATTCCAACCGCGACCGCCCAGGGATGTATCCCTTTCCCCTCGCGGACGAGATTCTCGTGGACTCGCTTGAGATTGTCGGCAGCAGCTTGCTGGTCCCGAACGCACCAGGGTTAGGGGTCGATGTCGACGAATCGGTCATCGAAAAATACCCTTTCCTGCCCGGCCCTTGGTCGATCTTTCAGATCGATTCACCAGCGGAGACGCTGGCATTGAGCGGGGACCTCAGCGTGAAGTGGTCCGCGGCTGATACACGCTAAACTGGCGACACGCCATGCGTTTCGTCAAGATCTTCGCTTTTCTTGCGCTGGTTGCAGTCGCGCCGGTCGAAACTGAACCCAAGCTCTGGTACGACGAGCCGGCCTCGCAGTGGATCGAGGCTCTGCCGGTTGGCAATGGCAGTCTCGGTGCGATGGTCTTTGGGCGCGTCGAGAAGGAGAGGATTCAGCTCAACGAAGAGTCGGTCTGGGCGGGGTCGCCGATTGACCGCGATCGCAAGGGCGCGTACGAGCATTTGCCCAGGATTCGGGAGTTGCTCTTTGCCGGCAAGTACGTGGAGGCCGAGCAGCTGGTGGGAAAAGAGATCATGGGCGAGCGGATTTATCCGCGCGGGTATCAGACGCTCGGGGATCTCTGGATTGAGACCGACCCGCCACAAAGCCTGGGTGACTATCGCAGGGAATTGGATCTTTCGACAGGGATCGTCAAAACGGAGTATCGAGTCCGAAACGCGGTTTTTACGCGCGAGGTGTTTGCGAGTGCGCCGCATGAGAATCTGATGGCCTTGCTGCGGAAGTCCACTTTGTACAACTTGTTCGATACGCATCCGCCGTTTCAGATTGATGGGAACTTTGGCGGGACGGCGGCGGTGGCGGAGATGCTGCTGCAATCGCATGCGGGCGAGGTGCACTTGTTGCCGGCCTTGCCGGCTGATTGGGCGGCCGGGTCGGTGGAGGGTTTGCGGGCGCGGGGCGGGTTTGAGGTATCGGTCGAGTGGAGGGACGGCAAGCCTCGGTCGGCGCAAATCAAATCCTTACTTGGCAACCCGCTCCGCTTGCGCGCCGCCGGTGTGAGAGCTGTGCTTGCTGGCGCCGAAGAGGTCCCAGTAATAAAGAGCAAAGACGGATCGGTCGAGTTTCCGACGGTGAAGGACGGGGCGTATTCGCTGAGTTTCTAGCGCAGCGGGGCAATGAGCCCCGAACGCGAGTGAGGGGTGCGGCGAATGACGACCCCACGAACGCCGCACCCCTCACTTGCGTTCGGGGCTCACGATGATGTGCGTCCTCGATGGGCGGCCTGGACCAATCGTGCGCTCACTCCGGGGGAAGATGTTCTAACAGATAGTTTGTCATTAGTTCGAACATATGACGGGAGGTGTTCTTGCCTTCCTTTATCGAGTGAGTTCGGTTGGGGTAGGACATGAACTGGAACTGTTTGTTGTGCTTGATTAGTTCGTTGATAAGAAGCTCCGCCCCTTGGTAATGGACGTTGTCATCAGCGGTTCCGTGGATGAGTAAGAGATTACCCTTGAGCTGGTTAGCAAAGTTGATAGCGGAGCCTTCGCGAAAGGCTTCTGCGTTGGAGTCGGGGAGGCCCATGTAGCGCTCCTGGTAGATGGTGTCGTAATAGCGCTGATTGGGGACGGGCGCCACGGATATGGCGGTTTGGTAGAGGTCGGGGTATTTGAAGATGGCGTGCAGGCTCGACGATCCACCGCCGCTCCAGCCCCAAATGCCGACGCGGCTGGGGTCGAGGTAAGGTCGCTGTTTGATCACTGCGCGTACGGCGGCGGCTTGGTCTTTCGGAGATATAATGCCGATTTGACGGTAGACGCTTTTGCGAAAGGCTCGTCCTCGAGGTGACTTGGCGCCGCGGTTGTCGAAGCTCATGACGACGTAACCGCGTTGGGTTAGCAAAGTGTGCCAGAGCTCGCGATTGCCTCCCCAGCGGTCAACAACCGTTTGCCCGGCCGGCTCGCCGTAGACATATACGAGCAGTGGGTATTTGTTTGAGGCGTCGAAGTTGGGCGGTTTCATGCACCAAGCGTCAAGCTCGATCCCGTCGCCGATGTCGACTTGAAAGAACTCGGTCGGCTCTCGGGATAGCTTCTCGAGGTTCGCGGTGAGCTTTTCGTTGTCGTCTAGCGGCCGGATGCTCTTGTGATCGGAGAGCGAGATGAGCTCGGACTCAGGCGCATGTCCGGCCGTCGACCAAGTGTGGATGGCCCAACGCGAGTCAGCAGAGATCTCGTAGCCGTGCACGCCGCTGGCCGTTGCTGGGGTGATTCTTTGTAGGCCGCCGCCGTCGAAATCTACTCGGTAGAGAAAGCGTTGGGCCGCCGAGTCGGGTGAGGCGATAAAGTAGAGATGTTTGTTGTCTCCGTCGACTTTCAGCAGCTCCACAGCGTCAAACTCCCCTCGCGTTACGAGCTGTGGCTCGCCTCCAGAAAGCGAAGCGATGTAGATGTGGCGCCAGCTGTCTCTTTCACTTATCCAAGTGAAGCGTTCGCCGTCGTCGATCCAATTGAGCTCGTCGTGGACGTCAACCCAGGCTTCATCTTTCTCGGTGAGGATGAGAGACGTCTCTCCAGTCGACACATCGGCCATATACAAGCGATTCGTATTTTGCAAACGGTTGAGTTGTTCGACTAAAAGTTGGGAGGAGTTATCCGTCCAATGGATCTTTGGCACGTAGTGGTCCCGTGTATCGCCGGGCAACTGGATCCAAGTGGTTTCGCCGTCCCGTATGTTAACGACAGCGATACGGCAGATGGGATTCGTTTGGCCGACTTTTGGGTAAGCGAACCAATCGACTTTGGGGTAGAGCGAGTCTGTTTGATTGATGAGCGGGAACTTTTCGACTCCCTCGGTATTGATCTGCCAATAAGCGATGAGGCTTCCGTCGGGGCTCCATTTGAAGCCGTCGCGCAGGCCGAGCTCTTCCTCATAGACCCAATCGCCTGTTCCGTGGATAACGTCTTCGCCGGTCGAGTGCGTTAGGCGCTTGGTCTTGCCGCTTAGTAAATCTTCGACGTAGATATCCCTTTCGCGTAAGAATGCAACTTGTTTGCCCGATGGTGAGAACTTGGCGAACATCAGCGTCGAGGGGGCGGCGGCGGCGCCGAGCTTGCGGAGCTGGCGCGCGCTCCGATCGAGGACCCAGTAGTCCCCGCGTGTGTTTCGGCGCCAGACGCGTTTCGAGTTGGTGTAGATCAGGACTTGGCCGAGCCCTTTAGACCAGGCGTAGTCTTCGATTTCGAGGGGCTCGGATTCGTCCGCCGGAATGAGCTCGGATGCGGAGACCACGACGCGCGATTTCCCGGTAGCTGGCTCGTGGCGGACGATGTCTTTGTGGTCCTTGTGCTCGGTTGAGTCTTCGAGCGTAGTGAAGGCGGGGCTGTCTTCGAGCCAACGGGCGGAATACTCTTTGGGCTTGAATTCATCGCCGAAGATTCGCTCGACGGTCAGGGTGGACTCGTCGGCGGCGAGGGGCGCGGCCAAGAGGAACGCCGCCAGTGCGAGCCTTTGTCGCGGAACCCGCTCCCTGGCGGTCGCGGCTCTGACGCCGGCGTGCAAACGTTTGCCGGTAAGTGTATGCGCGGCCCGGAGCCGCGACCGTGAGGGAGCGGTTTTCGCAGCTTCCGGCAACCGCTTGCTGACGCGCGCGGCTCCGAGGTTCAGCGAAACTTGAGTCGTTAGTTCAGCTGCTCCGGATGTCAGCGGACTAGGTTTCATCTGTGCCATATTGTGGCGCCTTCTGCTGCAGGAGTCGCTCGGCCTCTTCCCATTCGCCGGGTTGGCCGACCGGTCCGTACATGCCCTCGCGGACGACATCGGTGAACTTTTGGATCTCCGCGGGGGTGATGCGGTACCTGCGCAATACCTGCCGAACCATCTCGAGGCCCCCCTCGAATTCGGGTTGCACCACGGCCGAGACGCCTAGGTTTCTGAGCTCGTCGAGGTGCTCGCGGTAGGCGGCGCGCGCGACGACGGGAATGTCGGGCCGAAGACCGCGAGCCTGCCGGACGATCGTGGTTGTGCTGGCGGCGTCGGGCACGGCAACGAGCAATAGACGCGCCGAGTGAAGGCCGGCGGCTTCGAGAATCTCAGCGCGTGTGGCGTCGCCCCAGATCACCTGGCAACCGTCGCGCGAGGCGTCCTCGGCGATCTCGTGGTTGAGCTCAACGACGATCAGCGGCGCGTGGATGGCCACGATCACCTCGGCGGAAGTAATGCCAATTCGTCCGTAGCCGACCACGATGACGTGGTCTTCGAGCTTGGCTGGAAGTTCGAAGGTGGTTCGGGCCGGCCGGCCGGGGAAGACCTTGCGCCAAAGGGCTGCGAGGGGCGGCGCGGCGGAGGAGAGGGGCGGGGAAATGACCATCGTGGCCAGGGCGATGGTGAGCATCAGGGAGTACTCGTCGGCGGAAAGAGCTCCAATCGCGAGTCCTTCGCGGGCGAGCACGAACGAGAACTCGCCGACTTGCGCCAGTCCTAGGGCGACGATGATCGGCGCGCGGTAGACGTAGCCGAAGGCCCTAGTGAGGCAACCGAATATGATGGCTTTGCCGAGCATGACGAGCAGGATGGTCGAGATGACCATGGCCGCGTTCCGCATCACAAAGCCGGGGTCGAACAGCATACCGGCGGAGGCGAAGAACAGCAGTCCGAAGACGTCGCGCAACGGCGCCATGTCACTCAGAGCTTGGTGGCTGAGCTCGGACTCGCTCAGGGCCATTCCCGCGACGAACGCCCCAAAGGCCAGTGATAGTCCGAACAGATAGGTCCCATAGCCGACACCGATGCCCAGCGCGAGGACCGAGACCAGGAACAGTTCCCGGCTCCCCCAGCGAGCGATCTTTGCCAACAACCATGGAATCGCTCGGGTGCCGATGAGAACCATCGCCGCCAGGAAAATGACGGCTCGCAGGCCGGCCAATGCCAACTCCCCCGCCATGGTTTCGAGCTCGCTCAGCTGCGGCAGAACGATCATGAACGGAGCGACCGCGAGGTCTTGCACAATCAGCAGGCCGATCATTACGCGGCTGGCCAGGGTCTGCAGAAAGCCGCCGGCCATCAAGGTCTTGAGCACGACCATCGTGCTGGACAGGGCGATCAAGGCGCCAAACCAGACGGCTGGAACGCTCTCCCACCCCAACCAGCGGGTTGCCAATTGATATCCCAGCCCCATCGTGATAACGATCTGGATCGGCCCGCCGATCAGGGCGATTCTGCGAACGGGCTTGAGGTCTTTGAACGAGACTTCGAGGCCGAGTGCGAACAACAGCAACGCGACGCCGATTTCGGCTAGGAGCTCGATGTCGCGGATCTCGACGACCCGCGGCCCTACTCCGTGAGGACCGATCAGGCTGCCGGCCAAAATGTAGCCCACCAACAGGGGCTGGCCGAGCCGGTGAGCGACTAAGCCTCCTAGCAGTCCAGCGACGACGATGAGAATGATGTCGGCTGCGACGCCCACAAGGCCATTATCGTCTGCCGTAATGCCGTGACCGTTTGCAAGAATGAAAGGGCTATGCCGCTCCCCACCCGCCGTTCGTTTCTTGCCGCGTCGACTGTCGCTCCGCTTGCCGCCGCGGCCCTGCCGAAGAAGGATGACATTTCACTGGCTGCCTGGTCGCTCAATCGCAGCTTCCGGCGGGGCCGCTGGAAGGTCAACGATCTTCCTCGAATCTGCCGCGAATCTTGCGGCCTGAACGGGCTGGAGCTGGTGAATCAGTTCTTCGACAGCGTGATGCTGCGCGACCTGCGGGAGCTCAAGCAACTCGTCGACAGCTATGGGGTCGAGCTCGTTTTGCTGATGATCGACGGAGAAGGGAACATGGCCGCCGCCGACGCAGCCGAGCGCAAGCAGGCGGCGATCACGCACCGCAAGTGGGTTGACATTGCGCATTACCTCGGTTGCCACGCGATCCGTTGCAACTTGGGCGGACCACGCGAGGGGTGGGAGAACGAAAAGGACGAGATTGTGAAGCGAGCCGCCGACTCGTTTCAGCAGCAGCTCGAGTATTCAGAAGAATCAGGCCTCAATGTCTTAATTGAGAATCATGGCGGCGCATCGTCGGACCCCGAGGTGTTGCCAGCGATCATGAAGGCCGTGGACCATCCGCGCTTTGGGACGCTGCCCGACTTTGGCAATCTCAACGAAGGCGGCGACCCGTATGAGGTGACGAGTAAGTTGATGCCGTGGGCGCAGGGGGTCTCGGTGAAGGCGCAATGGAACCCGGCCTGGTTTCACCCAATCTACGACCTTGCCCGCCTCATCAAGATTTGCAAGGACGCCGGCTACACCGGGTATTGGGGGATTGAATCGGGCTTCTCCACGATGGCGGGCGCAACTTGGCAGGATCTAGGCGACGACAAGGTCTGGCACTCGGAGCTTACGGCGATCTTCAGAACGAAGAAGGTCATTGAGAAAGCCCTGGGGATTTGATGAGTGCGATCGGCTTGATCGTAGCTTTGGCGGCGATCTTGGTATCTGGGGCGTGGGCCGATGACTGGCGCCCGCTGTTCAATGGAGAAAACATCAAGGGCTGGGAGGTCGTCGGGGGCGGCGACTGGCGGGCCGAGGACTCAGAGCTCGTCGTGCGCCGCAAGCCGGGTGAACGAGGCGCGGGCTGGCTGGTCTCGCTCAGTGACTTCTCGGACTTCAAGCTGCGGCTGAAATTCAAGTCGAAGCTGGGTCATTTCAATAGCGGAATCCTGCTGCGCGATCCCGGGCATGCAAAGCGGTTTCGACCGGCCTTCAACGGCTACGAGATTCAGATTCAACAAGGAACCAGCGAAGGCGACCGGAATACGAATGGCGCGATTTACGACCTGGCGCGCGCCTACACGAACAACATCGAGCACGCTGACTGGACCGACTTCGAGGTGCATTGCGTCGGCGACCGTATCGTCAGTTTGATGGGCGGAGAGGTTGTCGCGGAGACTTACGTCAGACGGTCGCTTCGGGGGGCCGTGGGCCTTCAGATGCACGGCGGGGATGATCCGACGGAGTTTCGCTGGAAGGATATCGAGATTCTCGAGCTGAAGCCGTCGGCGCCTGATTTCCAACTGCTCGAGGAGCGAATGGAGCAGGCGCCGGGTGAGCTCCTTGATCTCTTCGAAGGGCAAAGCGTTGAGTCGCTGTTCGACCCCTATTGGGACGGCGGCGCGAAGTGGTCGCTCCAGGATGGGGTGCTACGAGGGGAGAAGCCAACTGGCATCGACTGGATCTTCACCAAGGAGCAGTACGGGGACTACGTCTTGGAGTTTGAGTATCGCCTGAGCGAAGGGGCGAATGGGGGAGTTGGGTTCCGGTTTCCCTGGGCCGGCGGCGACGATACCGAGGCGCGCCCGGCGTTTGCGGGGTTCGAATGCAACCTTTCGGAGCTGGATATCCGAAATCCTCCGGGATCGTTGTATGAACGGGCGCGGGCGTATACGTCGGACCTGTGGCGCAAGCCGATTCACAAGCCAGGGAAGTGGAATCAAGGTCGTATCTTTGTCGAGGGCGATCGGGTGGTGGTTTACATCAACCGACGCAAGACGGCTGACATTCACGATTCGCGCAGTGCGACGGGGCGGATTGGGTTCCAGTCGCACGAACCGTCGGAGTGGGTCGAGTACAGGAATGTCCGGATCAAGGTGATGCGATAGGGGCGTATCGGGTCGTCTACACTAACTGGCAAGAGGTCGCGATGAGTATTACGCTTAGCCCTGAACTCGAGAGTGAGCTTCGCAGGAAGGTTGTTTCAGGCGAATTCCCAACTTACGAGGCAGCAATGCAGCGCGCGATCAGTTTGCTCAACTCCACAACGGCCCGCGAACCCGACCCGCCCCCGGACGATCCGGTCGCGGCGTTCGAGAAACTCGAAGATTGGCTGGCGTCTCAGGAAAGGCTGCCGGAATTGCCGGATAAGGCTTTGACTCGAGAACAGATCTACCGCGCTGACTGACGAGCCGCTGTCGCGAATGGCATATTTGCTCGACACAAACATCCTGGTCCGATTGGCGGACCGCGGTGGACACGAGTCACGCCTCGCGACGCGGGCGGTCAAGACCTTACTCCGACAAGGCGAGTCGTTGAATGTCCTCGCGCAAAATTTAATCGAGTTTTGGACGGTAGCTACGAGGCCGGAATCGACAAACGGCTTAGGCATGAGTCCGGAAACCGCCCTGGACTATTCTTTGCACTTCGAGTCGGCTTTCCAACCTCTTGACGAACTGCCAGGCATCTACGAGGAATGGCGGGGCCTGGTGAGTTCGCACCGGGTAGTAGGTATCGCTTCGTATGATGCGCGGATCGTGGCTGCAATGATTCTGCACGGCATCGACAAAATACTGACCTTCGACCCCGCGCATTTCCGTCGATACTCGGAGGTCGAAGTTGTGGAGCCTCCGAACGTCAGCTGAGTGCGTTTTGGAGCACGGGGCGTCGCCGCGCCGGCCTATCCAGGATTGCCCGGGCGGAAGATCACGATGTGCTGGATGGGCACGAAGTCCAGCGTGCCGACGAACTCGAATCCCACTGGCTCGACTTCCTCGCGGACTTCGGACACTGTCATCCGATAGGGCGCGGGAATCGGGATGCTCGCGTCCTCGCGCTTGTAGTCGATGATGACGAGCCGGCCGTCGGGTTTTAGCGCGCGGCGTAGGTGCTGCATGGAGACCTCGGGCTGCTGCAGCTCGTTGTAGACATCGACGAGGATGGCTAGGTCGACTTCGCCTTCGGGCAAGCGAGGGTTGTCCTCGAGGGCGAGAACGGTTTCAACGTTGCTGACGTCGTGAGCCGCCAAGGTCTCTTTCAAGCGCTCGATCATGCCGGGTTGAATGTCGACGGCGATGACTTTCCCCCGCGGGCCGACTTGCCTGGCGAGCCTCCAGGTGTAGTAGCCGACTCCGGCGCCGAAGTCGACGACGGTCGCTCCGGCCGGGATGTTCAGCTCCCGAATGACGCGGTCGGGTTGCTCTTCCGCATCCCGCTCTGGGCGCGTCTGCCACACAGACTCGGCGACGCTGCGGACGGGCGCGATCTGGCGGCGCTTGACGAGTTTGCCGATGCTGAGCTGCTCGCGGCCGCGCTCGTCTAGCGGGCCGACGCGGGCCTCGGAGTCGTAGATGGGCTCAGAGCAGCCGAGAGAAATCAGCAGAGGCAGCGCGAAGGCGAGGCGGATCACGCGCACGCCGGCCCGCGGCGTCATGCGACCAGGGCGTCTGGCTTGAGCTTTCCGCGGACCAGCAGGTGATCCAGGTCGGCGATGTCGTTGCCGTTGAGCTCGATCATCGGCGCGCGAACGCGTCCGCCGGGGAGGCCGCAGAGATTCATTCCGGCTTTGATCATCGAGCATTTGTAGCCTAGCCGTCGGTTGCGAATCTCGTAGAGCGGCGTGACGACCTCGTCGAGCAGGCGGTTCAACGGCGTGAAGTCGCCCGTCTCGGCGAGCATGCGAATCCGGGAGGTGACTTGCGGCATGAAGCAAGCCAGTCCGGAGGTGAACGTTCGCACTCCGAGGTTCCAATAGCTTGGGACGAATGGTTCGGCCATCCCGTTTACCCAAAAATAACGCCCCCCGAAATTGGAGCGGACTTTGAGGTAGTGTGACAGGTCGCCATTTTCGTCTTTGATCATGGCGATATTCTCGACGCCGGTGAGTCGATCGAGGAGCGAGAGGGAGAGGAGGCCGCTCCATTTCGTTTGATAGAGGAAGCAGGGGAGCTGCGCTTCGCCGGCAACGGCTCGGTAGTATTCGGCCAGGCCGGGCTCGTTCATGTCGTTGGTGTAGGGCGCGATGAGCATCACTGCGTCGGCGCCGGCCTTGCGGGCGTTGCGGGCCATCTCTTGGGCCGTGCGGAGAGTTTGGCCGACGCCAACGATGACGCCTTTGCTTGCGTTGGTGATTGAGACCGCGAGCTCGCAGATACGTTGGTGCTCGTCGACGGTGAGGGCTGGCAACTCACCGTTGGATCCGCAAAAAGCAAGTGCGGCGAAGTCGGTTTCGAGTAGAAATTCCACATTTTGGCCGAATGCACTTTCGTCGAATTCGCCGTTTTCGTCGAAAGGCGTGACGGGGAAGCCGATAACGCCGGGGAATCGCTTAAGGAGCGGGTTGTCCATGACGCCAACTACGATACCACCGACCTACCCCGCGCCCCGTGGAACTTCGACACTCTTCCCGACCCTGCGCCGCCGACATACATACAGAATGTATGTAAAATTCACCTACATTCTGTATGTATGTCTTTACGGCCTTTACGCTGGTCACGCGCCGCCGGCGCAATACGAGCATCAAGAGTCCCGGAAGTAGAATCGCACCCACGAACGCTAACAAGAATGAGTTGGCCGCCATTGAAAAAGCTCCCACGGTTGCGTAAGCGCCCGATATCGCCAAGTTCGCCGATGCTGTTAGCGCGAAGAAGCGGCGAAACGGCATTCCCGCGACGCCGGCGAGGATCACCGAGGCTTCGGCGAGGACGGGTACGGCGCGAGAGACGATGATCGACCAATCTCCGTATTGTGAATGAGCGGCTCGTGCTTGGGTCAGACCGTCGTCGCCGACCGCCTTGGCGGTGACTGCCTTGGCGGGCTTGGCGCCGACCGCGTAGCCGATGATTGCCCCGATCGTCATTCCGAGCCAAGAGATGAGGGTTCCGGCAAGGGCCCCGAGGAGGTATCCGCAGCCGGTGCTTATCAGTGAAGAAGGGATCGGCAGCAGGACATCGGAGGCGAGCAGAAGGCCGAGCAGGGCGCCGACGATCCAGCGGGAGCGTTCGCTTTCAAGAAGAGCTTGGGTCCAGCTGGTGATTTCCGGTTCGAAGAGAAAGAACGGGACAAGGATGGCGGCCAAAAGGGCGATCGCCAGGAGCGCCCAGCGCAGGGGCGCGACATGTCGCGCCCTTAATGCCGGCATTGGCCCTGCTTCGGGCGCTGGGGGACCCCCACCCTTAGGGGCTGTGAAATAAACCCGTCGTGGCCGCCGAAGCTCCCCTGGGGCGGTTCGGAATGGCGCGAGTGGATCAAAATGGGATAAAACATGAGGGCAAACGAATGTTCGGATAACTTGGCGGCGGCGTCCAACGCCCTTATTATATGGGCGAACAACAGGTCTTAGTCGAGCTCGAGCAACGCCCCGCCAAGCCGCGCCAAGCCGTGCCCGTTGACCAACTGCAGCTGCGACAGCCCAATCGCGACCAATTCACCTATGCCGCGATCGACGTCGAACGGCTCGTGCCGGCCGACCATCTGGTGCGCGCCATCTGGGAGCTGAGCGGCATGCTCGACCTGTCCGGCTTCGCTGCTCATCTGGAAACCCGCAAGGAGTCCGCCGGGCGGCCGGCATGATCCGCGGTTGCTGGTCGCGATCTGGATCTGGGCGTATTCGGAAAGGATGAGCTCGGCGCGTGAGATCGCGCGTCAAAGCCGCTATCGGCCGGAGTTGGAGTGGTTGTGCGGCATGGCGGTCGTCAATCATCACACTCTTTCGGATTTTCGGGTATTCCACTCAAAAGCTCTCGAGAACTTGTTGACACAGGTATTGGCGCAGCTGAGTCAAGAGGGGCTGGTGGATCTCGAGCAGGTGGCCGTCGACGGCACGCGGATCCGGGCGCAAGCTTCGGGCGGGTCGCAACGCAGGCGTCCGACGCTCGAGCGGCATCTCGAACAAGCGCGCGAAGCGGTGCGTCAACTCTCGGAAGAAGCCGACGACGAGGGTTCGAATCGGCGGCGTCAGGCGGCGCGTAAGCGGACCTTGCGGGAGCGAGTCGAGCGGATGGAGCAGGCGCTGGAGGAACTGCCCAAGGTCGAAGCGGGCAAGCGCGACGAAGAGCAACGACGCCAGGCGCGGGTGAGCGAGAGCGAGCCGGAAGCGCGCCCGCAACACGAATCCAACGGCGGTTGGGGACTCGGCTACAACGCGCAGCTGGCGACCGACGCCAAAGAGAAGATCGTGGTCGGCGTGGAGTTGACCAACAACGCCTCCGATGCGGGCCAGCTGACCCCGACGCTGGACGATGTGGAAGGGCGCTTCGAGCGAACCCCGAAGCAAGTGTTAGCGGACGGGGGCTACGCCAACCAGGCCAACATCGAGGCGCTGGCAGCCGCTGAAATCGAATACGCGACGCCGGCGCCGGCGCCGGACAAGGGCTCGAAGGCGGCGTTGAAAGCGGCGGGAATTGGGCCGCGCTACGCGCCGAAGTTTTTCATCTACGACGAGGCGACGGACACGTTTCTGTGTCCGGCCCAGCGGACCTTGACGTATCAGCGATCGTCGCTGAAGCGGAAGCGCAAATATCGGCAGTATCAGGCAAAAGCATCTGATTGTCGCGAATGCGCACAGCGACACAAGTGCTGCCCCAAGAGCGGTCATCGAACGTTGAGCCGCAGCGAAGAGAACGCGGTGATGGCGAAACATCGGCGCTGGATGGAGAGCGAGCGTGGGCGGGCGGCGTATCGCAAGCGGTCCGAGACGGCGGAGTTTCCGAACGCCTGGTTGAAAGAGCGATTTGGGGTGCGCAAGTTTCGAGTACGAGGGCTGCGAAAGGCGCGATCGGAGCTTTTGTGGGGGGTTTTGGCGTACAACATTGCGGCTTGGATCCGGCTGGTCTGGCGTCGTGGGCCGGAGTGCGGGCTGGCGGCGCAAGCGGCGGCGTAGCGGCGGTTCGGGGGGCGAAAAGGGCCGGGAAACGGCCCGAAACGACCGTTTCCGGGCCGCTCAGGCGGTCAATCAGGAGTCGAGGCGCAGAAGTTGCGGTTTCGGCAGGGGCGGCGTTCGGCAGCGCTGAGCTTGGCGTGCGCTTGGCGCTCCCGCGCGCCGACGCGACAATAGGTTTTCTTCACGGCCCCTTACGGGCGGGGCACGTGGTCGACGGCCGCTGCTCTATCACCTGGACGCCACATCTTATCAAGCAGTGGCGCCGTCCCAGCGCAGGAACCCTTCGAGCTGCCCGCGGGTGAACCCAGGTTTGCCCGGCGTCACGTTGTCTAAGCGTCCTTCACGAAGCATCCTGAAGAGCTGTTCGACACGGTCGTAGAGCTGCTCGAACGATTCGATGAAGAACAGCCGAGGCTGGTACTCAGTCTCGTCGAAGGGCAGATTCGCCGCCTGCTCGGGGTCGAGTGGGTCGCGGCGTACGATTTCGTGGTCGACCGAGCGTTGGAGCTCTCCAACCGAGCTGAGCAGGCCGCTTCCGTAGGCTTGGAAACGGCCGCCATCGCGGAGCAGCCCAAATTCGGCGGTGAACCAGAAGAAGCGCGCCAAAGCCTTCAGACGGCTCGCCAAAACGTCGAGCCTGTGCTCGGGATTGGGGATGTCGCGGGCGCTCTCGACGGCCGCCTTGGCGAAGCTGCTGATCCGTACCAGGCAGTCGGCGAACTCGCGGTCCGCGTGCATGGGGACGTGGCCGGCGACGTCGTGGAAGATGTCGGGCTCGGGCGAATAGTCGAACTTCTCAGCGCCGCGGACGGTGATAGTGGTCGGGAATTCCCTGCGGCTGAGCGAATCGAAGAACAGATGCGCCGGCATATATCCGGCCACGGGCTTCGCGCGGAAGCCCGTCAATCGCTTCAGGTAGGGGTTGACTTCAGATAGCTTCGGGATTCGGTCGCGGCTGAGATGAAGGGCGCCGACGCCGGACAGGAATGTGCGGCAGGCGTATCGTTGCCAGGCCGGCTCAATGCGGTCGAAGAGCCGCCGCCAGGTGCATTGGTTTTCCTCGGAGTAGAGCTCGTAAGGCTGCCTGATGTAGGTCTCCCCGCGCTTTCGGCAGCGCTCGATGAAGGGAGCTTGCGTCGTCGTCAGGCCGGTTTGTGTCACGTGGCTGTTGTGACGTTCATTATAGCACCACTAATGCGTGGTGTCAATATTGCATCTGCAATAGCGGGGAACAGGGTGACGTGGCGCACGGCTGAGCCGTGCCGCCTTGCGCCTATGGCGCAAGGTCTCCGGATTACGACCATCCGCCCGCAACAATACCCCCGGACCTTGCAGCATAGCTGCAAGGCGGCACGGCTCAGCCGTGCGCCACGTCACGCCCTCATTTTGCGGTAGGTGTCGAGGCAGCGCTGGGCCGTTTCCAGCTCCGAATAGCGGCTGCCTTCTTGCTCGATCAGGTAGAATTCGACGCCTCCGACGCTTTCCGCGGCGGCGAAGATCTCGCGCCAGGGCGATTTGCCTTCCCCGAACAGGACGCGGTAGGCCTTCCCGTCTTCGTGGCTGCCTGGGGTCCAGTCTTTGCAATGGATGTTACGAATGCGGCCCGGGTTGGCGTTGATCCAGGCGACCGGGTCGACGCCCATCTCGACGCAGGTTCCGACATCGAGCTGCAGTGTGACCGAGTGTGGAGTGTCCGCGGCGAGAACGTCCATTGCTCGGCGCTTGCCCTCCAGCGGCCGCCACTCGAATTGATGGTTGTGGTAGCCGGCGCGGATCCCGGAGCGCTCGAAGACCTCTTGGGACTGGGTCAGCAGCTCGGCCACGCGCTTCCACTCGTCGACGGTTTCAAACCTACCTCCGGCGCTCGCCATGACGACCGAAGTGCTGCCGACGATGCTGTTGAGCTCGACCGCTTTCTCGCGGCCGTCGGCTTCGAAAGCCGCACGGGGGCTGTGCATCGAACGGGCCTGGATGCCGAGGTCGTCGAGCAGCGTGCTCACCTGCTTGGCGTAGTCGGGGGTCCAGCCGAAATATGGGGAGTAGAACTCGACGACCTGGTAGCCCATCTTGGCGACGGCGGTGACCGTGGCGAAGAGGTCTTTCTTGAGCTCACCGCGGACCGAGAAGAGCTCGATGCCAACCGGAACCGGCTTCGATTGGGCGAATGTGGCCGGGGCCGCCGCCGCCGCTGCCAGGAAATCTCGACGAGATAGCGAGCATCTCATTCCTCGGAAGGTATCATGTTAGTGTCTGCGGTGCTAGTGGCCGGTAGCGCACGCCCGCTCATGAATCCGCAAATAGTGTAAAGTACCCTCAGCGCTAGATCCGCGCTCGCCCCGAAGCTGCGAGGGGGCAGTATTGGATCTCGGCAGCCGCGCGCGGACATTTGCGCCTGAAACCGACTCATGAATATACTCCTCTACAACCCTGACAACGGCATGACGCGCAACTTCATGCCGCATCTCTGGATGTTTCTTCTCCAGAGGTTGACCCCGCCGGGGCACAAAGTTTTTCTGGTCGATGGCAACGCCCGTCCGATGGACGAGGCCCAGTTGTGTGAGTACATCAAAGAAAACGACATTGGGCTGGTAGGGATCGGCGCAATGACGCGCATGATCGCTCGGGCCTACAAGATGGCGCTGGCGATTCGAGCGATCGGGGTGCCGGTCGTGATGGGCGGACCGCACGTGACCGAGGTGCCCGACGAGCCGCTCGGCCGAGACGGGGGAATCCGCTACGCGGACGCCATCGCGGTCGGAGAAGCCGACAACACCTGGCCGCAGCTGGTGGAGGACGCCGCCAACGGTTGCCTGAAGGAACTCTACGAGCCGGTCGACTCCGAGGGGGTCGAAGTCAAGCCGAGTCTGGAGAACTATCCCGACATCGGCTGGACCGAGCTGGATCTGGATCAGTTCAACATGGTTCCTAACATGTTGCGCTCGCGTCTGAGCAAGCTTGGAGGCGGGTGGGGGTCGTTCCGTGTCATTCCGATCGAATCTGGCCGGGGCTGCCCCTACGGCTGCGAGTTCTGCACGGTGACGGGATTTTTCGGGGATTCGCTGCGATTCCGCACGAACGAAAGCGTCGTCAACGAGATGCTGCAGGTCAAACGCCGTGCGAAAGAGGAGCGCGGTCAGGCGGCAATTTTCTTTGTCGACGACAACTTCGCGATCAACAAGAAGCGGACAAAGTCGCTGCTGCGCGACATCATCGCAGCCGACGCACAGATGCCCTGGGTCGCGCAGATCAGCGCGAACTTGCTACTCGATGACGAGTTAATCGACTTGATCCAGAGGGCAGGCGGCAAATGGATCTTCATCGGAATGGAGTCGATCGACGTGGGTAACCTGGCGGACGTCAATAAGAGCTTCAACAAGCCTGAGACCTATCAGGGAGTGCTCGAGAGCTTGGCTGACCGAAATATCTACGCCATTACTTCGTTCATCTTTGGGATGGATAACGATACCCCCGGAGTGGCGGCCAGGACGTTGTCGAAGATCGCGGAGTGGCCTCCGGGATTACCGGTGTTCGGCCAGCTGACGCCCTTCCCGGCGACGCCGCTCTATGATCGCCTGCTGGCGGCGGGACGACTCGCTCGGCCGAAGCACTGGATGGAGTTCGCTCCGTTCGTGATGTGCCACAAGCCGCTAAAAATGACGATCGAGGAAGCTCGCACCGAAGTGGGCGAGGCCTGGCGCTCCTCGTACAGCCCGGAAAGGAATCGCGAAGCGATCGAGTACTTGGCAGGCAAACCTGTAGGCGAGCGAATCACGCACTTGATGGCTCGTATTGCGTTTCGTGGGATCTATTTCCCGCAGATGAGCCGCTTCCAGTGGTTCAGGGTGTTCGGGCAGAATTGGCGTCTGGTGTGGGGCCTGACGAGGGGCCTATTCACGCAGAAGCGTTCCAACCGAGCCGAGGTCGCGCCCGCGGAAGCCGGTTCGTAGGTTTGCCGAGCGGGCGAAGCCCGGCTCTCGACTGACGTTGAACTTTCGGACCAGACTCAAACGGCCGTCTACGGAGCCGCGACCGTCAGGGGCTGTGAAAAAATCGCCCGTTGAGCGCGAAAGACGGTCGAGGCATGCCTCGCCCCTACGGACGATCGTTTGTTTTCAACGACGTAGGGGCTTGGCATGCCAAGCCCGCCTTGCCGGAATTGGATCCCCGACATTTTTTCACAGCCCCTCAGAGAGCGGTTGCCGATGAGCACGAACATTGGTTGCTTACTCGAGCAACCGCTCCCTTCCGGTCGCGGCTCTGTAGCGGCCGGCTCTAGTATTGCTCGTATCAGCTCCGGGCCGGCGCCGGCGCCGAACCTCTCCGCTACAATAGGCCTCGTCATGATCCTCCGGCCCGCACTTAGCCTTTGCTCACTGCTCCTCCTCGGTTGTGCCGCCCAACCCACCCCGGACGTAGCGCAGCGTCCCAACTTCATTGTGCTGCTCGTCGACGATTGGGGCTGGAGCGACGCCGGCTATCTCGGGAGCGATCTTTACGTCACGCCGAACATCGACAAGCTGGCGGCCGACGGCATGCGCTTCAGCACCACGTACGCCGCGTGCACGGTGTGCTCGCCGACTCGCGCCGCGATGATGACGGGCCAATATCCGGGACGCACTCACGTCACCGATTGGATTCGCGGACACCAGCGTCCATATGCGAAGTTGCTGCCGCCCGACTGGACCATGAAACTCGAGCAACATCACACCAGCCTTGCGGAGGCGATGCTCGGCGCCGGCTATCGCACGGCGATGGTGGGCAAGTGGCATCTGGAGCCGACCGGCGACGCGGACGAGGACGACTACATCCCGGAAAAGCACGGCTTCGAGATCAACGTGGCCGGGAACGAACACGGCGCCCCTCCGTCGTACCACTACCCCTACCGCCGCGAAGGCTCCGATCGAACTCTTGGTCCGATGCCCGAGGGCGGGGAAGAGGGTGAGTACCTCACCGACCGACTGACGGATGAGGCCTTGAAGATCCTCGAAAACTGGGGCGATGAGCCGTTCTTTCTGTACTTTCCTTACTACACCGTGCATACGCCGATTGAAGCCACGGACGCGGACGCCGCGCCGTTTGGGCCCCGAGTACGGGAAGGGATGAAACACACCGACGCGGAGTACGCCGGCATGTTGGCCGCTCTAGACAGAAGCGTCGGCCGGGTCCGGGCCAAGCTCGAAGAGTTGGGAACCGCGGCCAACACCGTTATCATCATGACGGGCGACAACGGCGGGCTTGACCGTCACGGCAGCGGCCGGCCCACGGAGAACAAGCCGATTCGCGACGGCAAGGGATCGGTCTACGAGGGCGGAGTACGAGTGCCGGGGACTGTCTACTGGCCGGGCGTGACCCGGCCGGGCTCGAGTAGCGACGTACCCATCATCACCGTCGACTACTACCCGACAATCCTCGAGGTTGCAGGCGTCGACCGCGTTGGGGGCCACGTCCTGGACGGAGAAAGTCTGGTTCCGCTCTTGCGCGACCCGACTGCCCGGCTTGGACGCCAGACGCTCTTTTGGCACTATCCTCACTACCACACCATGGGCGCGACGCCCTACTCGGCGATTCGGGACGCCGATTGGAGGTTAGTCGAGTTCTACGAGGATGGCCGGGTTGAGCTTTACAACCTCGCCGAGGACATTGGCGAAACCAAGGACCTCTCTGCCGAGATGCCGGGTAAGGTCGAAGAGCTCAAGTCGAAACTCGATGCCTGGCGACAGAAAGTTGGCGCACAACCGCCGAGGTCAAACCCCGACTACGATCCGGCCAAGACTTAGCCCGCGGACTGGTTGTCGCACAGCCGCCGTTTCAGAGCCGCGCCCGTCAGGGGCCGTGAAAAAATCGCCCGTTGAGCGCGAAAGACGGTCGAGGCATGCCTCGCCCTACGGACGATCGTTTGTTTTCAACGACGTAGGGGCTTGGCATGCCAAGCCCGTCTTGCCGGAATTGGATTCCCGACATTTTTTCACATCCCCTCAGGGTGCGGTCAGCGTCCGCGTTTCGAGAGTTGACCGCACCCTGATCCGGCCGAGCCGGAACCAACAAGGACGCCACGCCAGGGGCCACCTTTCGGAGCCGCCCGCGTAAGCGGGTGGTTGCTGGAGAAACACCCCGCTAACGCAGGGTGCTCCGAATTTCCTGCCGGATTTGTGCAGGATTCGTTTACAGAGGTACTGACAGGCGCGGCTCTGAAACGGACTCGGCCCCTGCCGGTCGATTCAGTTCGGGGACTTATCAGGCACTTGGCCGAGCACACCCAGCCCCACCTCGGTCAAGCCATCACGACGTCGAAACTGCTACGTTCGATTGAACGATGACTCCCGGGGACCTTCGCCGCAAGGCTGAGTGGAAGCCGGTCAGAAGAGTCGATCCGAGTGACCGGTGCTATATTTATAAGCGGGTAAATTGCACGGTACTCGACTCGGCGGCGTTTTTGCGGGGCGAATCCAGGGATTCGCGACGGCGGTCGTGTTGTGTCTGGGGTCGGCGGCTAGTCTCGCCGCGGCGCCCTCGTCAGAACAGCTTGAGTTCTTCGAAGCCGAGGTTCGGCCTTTGTTGGTTGAACACTGCCACGCCTGTCATAGCGCCAAGGCCCGCCAGGTATTCGCTGGATTGAAGCTCGACTCCGCCGCCGGCGTTCACAAGGGCTCGGAAACAGGCCCGGTCATCTCGCAAGCGGATCCGCTCAACTCGAAGCTCCTGCAAGTCCTACAGGGGCGGGGCAAGCAGATGCCGCCGACCGGCAAGCTGCCGGACGCCAAGATCACTACATTCGCGAAGTGGGTCCAAATGGGCGCCCCTTGGCCGGATGAGCCCGAGGAGGCGCCTGACCCGAGCGCGCCCTTTGATCTCGAGGCGCGTAAGGCTTCGCACTGGGCCTGGCAGCCGGTCGAGGTGACCGCGCCCCCTGCGGTCAACGATGAGTCTTGGCCGATTGGCGCGGTGGATCGCTTTTTGCTCGCCAAGCTCGAGTCGGAAAGCCTGAAACCCGCCGCGGCGGCTGATCGTCACACGTTCATTCGCCGGGCGGCGTTCGATATCACGGGGCTTCCGCCAACGCCCGAGGAGGTCGAGCGGTTTGTGAAGGACCCTTCGGCCGACGCTTACGAGACGCTGATTGATCGGCTGCTCGCCTCGCCCCGGTTTGGCGAACGCTGGGCGCGGCATTGGATGGATTTGATGAGGTATGCCGAGTCGCACGGCAGCGAGGGTGACCCCGACACCTTAGAGGCCTGGCGATACCGTGACTACTTGATTCGGGCTTTCAATGCGGATGTACCCTACGACCAACTCATTCGCGAGCACCTGGCCGGGGATCTGCTAAAGACGCCGCGGGTGAACCGTGAGCTCAACGTCAATGAATCGCTGATCGGTACGGCCCATTTTCGGATGGTCGAGCACAGCTTCCAGCCGGTGGAGCCTTGGGAAGATCGCGTCAAGTGGACCGACAATCAGGTCGACGTCATCTCGAAGACCTTCATGGGCCTCACGGTTTCGTGCGCTCGCTGCCACGATCACAAGTTCGACGCGATTAGCCAGACCGACTACTACGCGATGTTTGGCGTGATCAAAGGTGCGCGGCCCACGCAGAGGGCCCTCGACGACGTGGGCTACTTGCTCTCGACGGCTGACCGAATGGCTGAGCTCAAGGCGGAAATCAAGAGCAAGCTCGCCGAGACGTGGCTCGAGAAGGCCGAGACGCTGTTTGAAGAGGATGTGACGGACCGCGAAGCGCTGTGGGGCTCGGAGTCTCCCTTGCACGCTTGGGCTCTGCTGCGAGACCTCGACGGTGAGGAGTTTCGCCAGGGCTGGGAGAGGCTGGCTGCCTATTGGAGCTTGGAGACGGCTTCGCGCGAAAAGTTCAACGAGACGCGCTTCGACTGGAAATGGGACCTGAGCAAGAAGTCCGACTACGACAAGTGGCTCAGGCATGGCGTCGGCTTGGGTGATGAACCGTCGAAGCCGGGCGAATTCGCGATTCTTCCGGCTGGCGATCAGATTGTGCGTGGGGTGTATCCCTCTGGCGTCTACACGCACCTGCTGACTGAAAAGCACAACGGCGTGTTGCAGTCTCCGCGGTTTACCATCGACAGCGACTACATTTCACTGCGATTGGCTGGGGGCAACTTCCCGGTGGCGCGGTTGATGATCGAGAATTACTCGGTCCCACGCGGCGGCATCTACCATCAGCGCTACACCGCCAAATCAGATCAAGGTGACTGGCACACCTGGAAGACCGACTATTGGAAGGGGTTCTCGGCGTATATCGAGTACGCGACCCTGCAGGACGCAACGAACTACTTGCCTGATTCCATCGACGCAAGCAAGCGGCCGCGCCCGACGCCCAATGACGACGGACGTTCTTACATGGGTGTTGGGCAGGTCGTGTTCCACAATGGCGACGACACGCCGCGGGACACGGTGACGCCAATTGAGTACGTGCTTACGGCTGGCGCTCCGAGCTCGAGTGACGAGCTTGCGGCGCTCTATGAACGGTTGCTGCTCGCAGCCGTCGAGGCTTGGCGGGAAGAGTCTCTCAACGAGCGGCAGGCGGCTTATCTCGATTTCTTCGTTCGCAACAAGTTGCTGCCGAATTCGGTTGCTGCCTTGAACGATGTTGCGAAGCTGGTGGCTGACTACCGCAAGCTCGAAGAGGAGACGCCGATCCCGCGGCGCGCGCCGGTGATCATCGACGAGGGCGGTCCCGATCAGACGCTACTCGTTCGTGGCGATGTTGATAACCATGGCGACCCGGTTCCGCGTCGCTTCCTGACGGCGCTGGGCGGGCGCGAGTATGGTGAGCCAGTCACGGCGCGGCTCGATCTGGCTGAAGATCTTACGGCCCCTTCGAATCCGCTAGCCGCTAGGGTAATGGTGAACCGCTTGTGGCGCTACCTCTTTGGACGAGGGCTGGTTCGGACGGTCGACAACTTCGGGAAGCTCGGGGAGAAGCCTTCGCATCCGGAATTGCTGGATTCCTTGGCGGATCGCTTCATCAAAGAGGGCTGGTCAATCAAGAAGATGATTCGGCTCTTGGCGACGTCGCAAGCGTATCGGATGAGCAGCGAAGCGGCGCCCGCTGCGATGGAACTAGATCCGGAGAATCGCTTGCTGCAACATGCGTCGATCCGGCGGCTCGAGGGCGAGGCCATTCGCGATTCGCTGCTGGCGGTCTCGGGACGGCTCGACTTGACCATGCATGGCCAGTCGATCAGAGTCTTCTACGCGTACGGGAGGGGGAAGACGAAGGGCGACAAACCGGTCGGCCCGCTCGATGGCGACGGCCGGCGGTCGGTCTACCAGGAGATTCGCCGCAACGCGCACAACCCTTTCCTTGAGGTTTTCGACCAGCCCAAGCCGGCGTCCACCCGGGGGCAGAGGGACGAAACGAACGTTCCGGCGCAGTCGTTGACGATGCTCAACAGCCCGTTGGTTATCGGTCAGGCGAAGGTTTGGGCCGAGAAGCTAGTCAAGCAAGACGAACCCGCCGCCGACCGCATCAGCCGCATGTTCGTCAAGGCGTTCGCGCGCGAGCCGGCCGCGAATGAGAAGGATCGTTCGGAGACGTACGTGGCTGAGCTTGCGGCGAAACACGGGATTTCAGATAACGAAGTCTTGAAATCCGAGCAGATCTGGCAAGACTTCGCACACGCCCTGTTTAACCTGAAAGAGTTCATCTACATTCGGTGAAGAGCCTCATCATGCGATCAAGGAAATCGGTCAACGGTCAACGGTCAACGGTCAACGGACTCTTCAGTCGCCGCGAGATGCTTCAGCGAACCTCGACGGGGTTTGGGGCGTTGGCGTTGTCGGCCTTGATGTCGGATCCGGCGTACGGGGCGGTTACGAAGTCCGAAGGGCCGCTGGCTCCACGTGAGCCGGACTTCGACCCGAAGGTCAAAAGCGTCATTCTCTGCTACCTCTCGGGCGGCCTTTCGCACGTAGACTCGTTCGACCCCAAGCCGCGCTTGGCGAAAGAGGCTGGTCAACCGATGCCGTTCGAGACGGCGCGGACGATGTTCAACCAGGACGGCAACATCATGCCGAGCCCCTGGGAGTTTCATAACTACGGCGAGGCGGGGATCCCGATCAGCGACCTGTTTCCTCACCTGGGCACGGTCGCCGACGACTTGACGATCTGCCGCGGCATGGTCGCCAAGTTCATGGAACATGCGCAGGCGAATTTCTACTTCCACTGCGGCATGCCGTTTACGGGCTTCCCGAACATGGGCGCCTGGGCGACCTACGGGTTGGGGACCGAGAACCAGAACCTGCCGGGGTTCGTGGTGCTCGGCAGCGGCGGCCTACCGCTGGGTGGCATCAACATGTTTGGCAACGGCTTCTTGCCGGCAATCCATCAGGGGTCTTTCCTTTATCCCGAGAACGAAGAGCCCCTGCGCAACGTTAGCCCGAAAGAAGCCGACGACATGCAGCGGAGCCGGTTGGCGTTCATCAACGACATGGACCGCGACTTCCTGGCCGGAACGGGCGGTCACGAGCCAGTTGAGGCGGCGATTAGCAACTACGAAACTGCTTACCGCATGCAAAGCTCGGTCCCAGAGTTGGTCGATCTGAGCGGCGAGACCGAGGCGACGAAGAAACTCTATGGGCTTGATGCTCAGAGCCCCGAGACGCAGTCCTACGGACGGCAGGCCTTGTTGGCGCGGCGCTTGGTCGAACGCGGAGTACGTTTCGTCGAGCTGACCATGGTCGCCAACTTGACCGGGGGCAGCATGAGCAACCCCTGGGACCAGCACAACGGCCTCAAGAAGGGCCACAAGAAGAACGCGGTGACCGTGGACCAGCCCGTGGCGGGGTTGATCAAGGACTTGAAGTCGCGCGGGCTGCTTGATTCGACGCTCGTGATTTTCTCGGGCGAGTTTGGCCGCACGCCGTTTGTGCAGGCGGCCGACGGACGCGATCACAACCCCTACGGCTGGAGCCTGGCGCTAGCCGGCGGCGGTTTGAAGAAAGGCCTGATCTACGGCGGGACCGACGAATACGGCTACCACGCGATCGACGGGATTCGCACGATCCACGACTTGCATGCGACGATCCTCCACATGCTCGGGCTGGATCACGAGAAGCTGACCTATCGCTTTGGCGGTCGGGACTATCGTTTGACCGACGTTCACGGGCACGTAATCAACGAGATCTTGACGTGAACTATACGGTCGTTTCGGAACAAGAGCTCGTCGACTCGGACCGTCAATCGGCTTGACTAGTGCGTCTGACAAGCAGACAGCTATTGGTCGAAAGGGCGGTCACGCTGGGATGGTGGCTACTCCAGACACTGGTCAATACGAGCTATCTGCTGATATGGGCCGCATTCAACGTAGGAGTTGATTGGGCCCTCAACGAGCTTGACTTCAAGACAACGCCGATCAGCAACGCTGCGATCACTGTCTTTCAAGTATTCTCAGCAGGGGCGTTCCTGTATCCGGTGTGGCTTGCGTTTGCGGAGGATTACTTGCTCATGAGAAGGCAGTCCGACGAGAGAGTTGCGAGAATGATGAGGGAGGGGCCCAATGGGCGTTGATGCTTCGGATAGCCTCTTGCCGGTCCAGCGTGGACTCGGCGATGCGGCGAGAGTGTATGTAATTAGACTTCTGCCGATGCTCGGCATTGTAGCGGCGACGCTCGTGCTCCTGATTGGCGTAGGATCGCTCAAAATCGTCGCCTCTCAGCCGATCGTGGGGATTATCGTCGCCGCGGTCGTTGGAGCCGCCACCTTGTGGGCGTTCGGTCGAGTGTGGAGAATCCTGGAGGCGGAATTCTTAATTTTCCGGCTGCGCCGAATGTGTGACGCGGGCATCATAACGCGACAGGAAGGGAAAGCCATCGCAGATAGCGCGCTTCGCAATTTGGATCGCAGGCATCAATCGGGCGACGTTCCAATCGCTGCGAGTGACGAAGCTCTGCGATCTTCTCGGCCCTAGATCAGGCTTACCGGTGGCGGAGCCGATGAGTGACTCCGAGCCGCCACTCTTCACTGGATCAGCGAAGTTTGCACCCCTTTGAAGCTGGTCCGCTCGACTAGCGCGCGCAGCTGCTTCATCGCCCGGCCTTCCAGCAGAACTACCACCGTACCGCCGCTGCCGCCGCCGCTCACTCGAGCCCCGTAGACTCCTGGTAGTGCCACAGCGGCGTCGACCATTTGATCGGTTTCTTTAGCGCCCAGGCCAAGCTGCGAATATCCCGCGTGTGATTGCACCATCAGCTCGCCGACTTGGGTGAGACGTTCGCGGCGACCTTTTGTTGTCGTGTCCTTGAGCAAGGAGACGGCCAACTCGGCGCGAAAATTTTCGCGAACTGGGAACTCGAGCGCATCACGGACGCGATAGACCTTCCGCCCCTCGACACGAGAGAGAGGGTCGGCCGTCCCGCCGTATCGCCTGCGAAACGAATCGCCCCGGATCGACTCATGGAGGAGATCGCGGCTAAGTCGCTCGAGGGTCGACGGAGCGATCTCGGCCGCGTAGTTCCACCGCAGACCGGTCTTTTCCTCGAGGATGCGGCGCCCCATGAAGGTCGCGGTTCGAGCGGTTTTGTAGGGCGCGCCGGATACGCTGTGCTTCACGCCGCTGTGCCAACCGACGATTCTTAGTCCCCTCGGGATCTGGATAGGCTCCAAGAGCAGATCCGGACGGCACAGGATCGGCAGCACCTCCCCGCGCTTGCCGTGATGCGTGGTGAGCTGGTCCATCAATCCGCAGGGAGCTCCGACTACCTCGTTCTCGGCTCGCTGCGCGAGGCGCGCAAGCTCGGTTCCCTTCCAGCGGACGCCGGCGAGCAGCCCGAGTGCGCGAAGCGCCGCGACTTCGAGAGCCGCGCTGCTTGCGACTCCCACGTTTTCCGGGACGGTCGACCGGATGCGAATGTCGAGTCCGGCCCTTGGGGTCCAGTTCTTCGCCTGTGACAGCGCCCAGACGCAGCCCAACACATATCGCGTCCATGTGGGAGCGTCTGCGAGGCGCAGAAGCATAAGGTCGCCGACTGAGATCTCCCAGCGCCCATGTCCCCGGTTAGATAGTTTGATCGTCGAACCCTCAATCTCTCGGACCGCGACCGTGGTCTTGGCGCGAATCGGGGTCTCCAGCACCAGCGACCCGCTGTAGTCCGCCACGCCGCCCAGGAAATCCAGCCGGCCCGGAGCAGTGGCTAGTCCAAGGGCTAGTCCCATTCGGCGGGCCTCGGCCGGTAAAGCTCGGCCGATACCGCCTGCAGCTCGGCGGCCTTTTCATCCGGGTCTGATTCGTTGGTCATCAGCCCGCACCCGATCTCCGACCCGGCGAGGTACTTCATCGTGTCGGGCTTGCGCAGCGGCGGGTGGTACTCCAGATGGAACGGGAACAGCGAGTTGTCATTGCCATCGCAAGGCGCTTGATGGATTGCCATCACATAGGGCAGCGGCATTCGCCAAAGGTTGTCGTAGCGGATGCAGACTTCACGCATGATTGCGGCCAGGTCGACGCAAGCGGCTTCATCGAGGTCCGCCAAAGCCGCGACGGGACGCTTCGGTAGGACGAGCACCTCGTAGGCGTAGCGGGCGAACCAAGGCACACAGGCGAGAAAGGAGTCGTTCTGGCAGATGACTCGCCCTCCCGCCGCTTCGCGCTCGAGAACCGCTTCCCCGAGGCGCTTGCCGGTCTGCTCATGGAAGCGTATGGCGGCTGCCAGCTCTCGCTCGGTGATCGAGAAAACCAGGTTCCCGGCGTAGATCTGGCAGTGCGGGTGGAGGTTGGACGCCCCGACCAGCGTGCCCTTGTTCTCGAAGATCGCCACATGATCGATCTCCCGGCGCTGGGCCAACGCGATTGACCTTTCGCGCCAAACTCGGACCACTGCTGCGGCTTGGTCGACGCTCAAGTCCGCAAACGTCATGGCGTGGTTCGGGTGGTAGCAGACCACTTCAGCGGTCCCTAGAGCGGGGCGCGCGCGGTAGAGCTCATCGCCTGAATCCGACGTCTCCTCGACATCAGAGAACGCCGGCAGATCGTTGGTGAAGCAGAAGACTCCCGTGTAGTCCTCGTTGTGACCGCCGACTCGCTTATTCCCGGGGCACAGATAACACGTAGGGTCGTAGACAGGATTCGCACCGCTACTGCTGCCAGCGGTGTCGCCGACCCAGGGACGCCCCGCCCGATGTGATGCAAACAACACCCACTCCTCGCGAAACGGGTGCCAACGCTGTTCCCAAATACGTCCTGCCAATCGGTCATTGTATGATGTGCGGGCCGCCATGCATCCACTGCTGATTCTGCTCATCGCCGTTGTCGCCGTTTTCCTGCTGATCATTCGTTGGAAGATCAACGCCTTCGTGGCCCTGATCATATCGGCGATCTTGATCGGGTTGCTCTCGCCCGAGGTCGCCCTCAACGAGGTGATGGGCGAGGTGGGGGCGCGCTTCGGCAGCGTCGTGGGCCGCATCGGAGTCGCGATCGCGATGGCCGCGGTCATTGGCCAATGTCTGATGCAGAGCGGCGCGGCGGACAAGATCACCCGGGCGTTCGTGCGATGGTTCGGGCAGAAATACTCATCGTTGTCGATGGTGGCGAGCGGGTATGTGCTCTCGGTGCCCGTGTTTCACGACACGGTGTTTTACCTGCTGATCCCTCTGGCGCGCTCGATGACGATGCGGGCCGGGGGACAGAACTACCTGCTCAACACGCTCTCGATTGGGGCGGGCGGAGCCGCGACCCATGTTTTCGTGCCGCCGACGCCGGGGCCGCTGGCGATGGCGGCGACGATGGATGTCGACCTGGGGGTGGTGATTATCGTGGGCCTGGCGGTTGCGCTTCCGTCGGCAATGGCATCGTGGGGCTACGCCGTCTGGATCGACCGCAAGATGAACATTCCGATCCGTGAGGCTCCGGGGCCCTCGCTTGAAGAGCTCGAAAAGATCGCCAACCGCGACGAAGCGGAGCTCCCAGGCTTTTGGATCTCGCTCCTGCCGATTATCTTGCCGGTCGTGATGATCACCGCCAACACGGTGACGAATACCTTCTTCAAAGGGAGCGAGTTCGCTCATCTGATGACGTTCTTCGGCAACCCCAGCTTGGCGCTGATGGTTTCCGCGGCCGCGGCCATGTGGGTGCTGGCTCGACAGAAGGGGATGACCTTGCGGGATTTGGCGAAGCCGACCGAGATGGCGATCAAGGATGCGGGGCTGATCATCCTGATCACGGCCGGCGGCGGCGCCTTCGGCGGGATGCTGGTTAAAGCCGGTGTTGGCGAGGTGCTCGGCGAACTGGCCAAGAGAGCCGGGATTTCGTACCTGTTGTTGGGCTTCGGCGTGTCAACCATGCTCCGGATCGCCCAAGGCTCCGCCACCGTGGCCATGATCACCGTGTCGTCGATCATGGCCCCGATCATCCTCGATAGCCCGCCGGAATATCACGTTGTCTACATCATCATGGCGATCGGCGCCGGCTCGATCACCGGCGGTTGGATGAACGATTCTGGGTTCTGGGTGTTCCGGACGATGACCGGGCTGACCGAGGTCGAGGCGCTGAAGACCAAGACGGTGTCGCTGATTGCGATGGGGTTCACGGGGTTGGCGGCGGCCTGGTTGGGGAGTGTGCTGTTCCCGTTGACGTGATGCCGTTGCCGACGGGCAGGCGCGCCGCGTTAAGCCTAGCGTTGGGCTAGATTATTCCCTCATCATTTGCAAACGAATCAGGCGGTCAAAGAACTAGCGAAGTCCGCGACCTTAAACCGACGAGGCATCGTGACGGCGAAACTTGACTCGTTTGTTCAGATGCTCCGGACGTCAGCGGGCTAGTTGCAGACTATCACCGCTGCCAATAATTGACAGTACAAGAAGGGCAAAGCGCATCGAGAGCGTGCTCGAATGTTTTCCTAAGCGGTTTTCACTATGGCTTATTATAGCATAAACCGGCCTGAAACTCCTATATAAAAGATGTGCGTTTGAAAGCTTGCCCCGGGAAGGGCTACCGCAGCGTCGGCACGTAGCACCCGACAGCCTGCGTTCGGGGGTTCTCGACGGGTTTGCCCGCCAGCACCGCGTCAAGCGCGTCACGAAGATCGTGCTGCGTGACGAAGCGTCTCGGCTTGCCGAGTCCCGCGTAAAAGTTGTTGATCCGGCCCAGGTACGCGACCTCGCCCTTGGAATCAAGCACCACCGCCTCGGGAGTCACCGTGGCCCCGACGGCCTTTACGATTTCATGAGCCGCGTCGAGGATCGCCGCCGATTGATGCGAGTAGTCCGTGCGATGCTGGTCGATTCCTTCGACCGTCAAATCCGGGTCCACATAGGCCAGATAGCACTGCACTCCGCGCTCGCCGTACTCCTGGCAGATTCGACCGATCTCGGGTGCGTATTGATTCGAGATGGGGCAGTCGTGGGTGATGAAGTAAATCACCGTCGCCTTCGCCTCACCGGGTCCCGGCAGCGCTTTCCCGTGGACGTCCGTCAGCTCCGGCAGCGCCCCAAAGGCAGATGCCGCAAGCAACAAGGGGATAACCATCAAACGAGCCATTTCGAGACTCATTGTAAGACACAGCAACTCCGATACAATGGCGCGACATGAGACTCCTCGCCGCCGCTTTCACGATCGTCGCTTTCGGCGCATGCTCAAGCGCACCACAGCCGGCGCCGCCGCCGAACATCGTCGTGATCATGGCCGACGACCTCGGCTATGCGGACATCGGGGTCTACGGCAGCAAGATCATCAAGACACCCCACATCGACGAGCTCGCAGCTCGAGGCGTTCGGCTCACCGATGGATACGTCTCTCACCCAGTCTGCAGCCCGTCGCGCGCTGGGCTCTACACCGGTCGCTACCAACAGCGGCACGGCTTCGAGTACAACGTCGCCACGCGCGATGACAAGATCGGCCTTTCACTCGACGAAACCACGATCGCCGACATGCTCGGAGGCGCCGGCTACGCCACCGGGCTAGTCGGCAAATGGCACCAAGGGAAACGGCGCGAGCACCATCCGCTGAGCCGCGGTTTCGACGAATACTTCGGCATGCTCGCCGGCGGATCGACCTTCATCGACTCCCGCGTCGAAGGCGTCGAGTCTTGGCCGGCCGAGAATGCTCCCACGACCCGCGGCGACGCCAACGCGATCTTCGACGGCTTTGAGCAAGTCGAGGTCGAAGAATACCTCACCGACGTTTTCATCGAGAAAGCCGAGGACTTCATCGACCGCCACAGCGACAAGCCGTTCTTCCTGATGATGACCCCCAACGCGCCTCACACACCTCTGCAGGCCACAAAAAAATACCTCGACCGCTACCGCCACATCGAGGAGCTCAACACTCGGATCTACGCGGCGATGGTTTCCTCGGTCGATGACATGGTCGGCGCCGTCACTCTAAAGCTGCGCGAGCACGGGCTCGAGCAGAATACCCTGGTCGTCTTCCTGTCGGACAACGGTTGCGCGGGATACATCAACGGCGCGTGCTCGAATGAGCCCTTGAATGGCTTCAAGCGTTACCACCTCGAGGGCGGGATCCGAATTCCCTTCATCTTTAAATGGCCGGCGAGCCTACCGGCCGGGGAAACCTTCAAGCACCCGGTGATCTCTCTTGATTTGTTCCCGACCTTCGCCGCCGCGGTGGGAGCGTCGGTCACCGGGCTGGACGGCGTGAACTTGCTGCCCTACCTAAGCGGCGAGAACGACAAGGCGCCGCATGAGTATCTCTTCTGGCGCGCCAAACCGAACATCGCCGTCCGCGCGGGCAAGTGGAAGCTGTGGAAGATCAACAAGACCGACATGACCTTCGCCGACATGACGGACAAGACCGCCGGCCGGCTGCCGTTCAAGGATTGGCCCGACGATTCGCCGCACGGGCAGTTGACGGTGCTCTACGACCTGTCAGCGGACATCGGGGAACAGACCAACGTCGCGGACGAAAACCCGGAAGTCGTCGCTGAGCTCAGTAAAGTCGTTGAAGAGTGGGACGCTGGGTTGGCGGATCCTCGCTGGCCGGCGAAGCGGTCGATGCTTCACGAGATGCACGGCGAGATGCTGCAGATGTTCTTCTAGAATGAGTGGTGATGAACCTCAAGCCGAAGTCAGCTCGTCGGTCAGTCGCCGGCTGGGCTAGCGAGGTGATCTCGAACTGGCTCGAGAGGCGACGCAAGCGCGCCGAGTACAAAACGTTGCGGAGATTCGCGGAGGCCCACGCCGGAACCGATTGGGACCTCGATCCAGCATCGGGTTAGCGGGAATGCCGCGGAACCCGCTCCCTGGCGGTCGCGGCTCTGACGTCGTCGCTCATACGCTAACCGCGCGGGCGTCAGAGCCGCGACCGCCAGGGAGCGGGTTCTGGCTTCAGGCCCCCCGACTGCTTGAGCAACGGCTGCCGTAAGCTACTTACTCACGTCGAAATACACGCAATCCGGGTGCTGGAACGCGATCGCACTCACGCTCGCCTCGGGCTCCATCATGCATCCATCGGTTAAAGAGACCCCAATATCCTCAGGGTTCAACAAACTGAAGATACCCGATTGGTCTTCCAAATCCGGGCAGGCGGCGTAGCCCGGGCTATACCTCCGTCCGCGGTAGTTGCTCTTCAACCGATCCCTCATCGTCATTTCAGCCGGGTCCGGGAAACCCCAGTCCTCACGAATCCGCCGGTGCACCCACTCGGCGCAGGCCTCAGCCGTCTCGAGCGCCAGCACTTGGATTCCGTGGGACTTCAAATACTCGCCCCGGTCCTTATACTCCAGGGCTCTCTCGCGAATCCCCTCTCCCGCCGTCACTACGAACGCCGCGAGCGAGTCGCGCACGCCGTTGTCTGAGCTCATCACGTAGTCCGACAGGCACAGCCCGTCCTCACGCCGCTGGCGTGGGAACGTGAAGCAGTGGGACGGTTCAGCGGCGCCGGGCTCGAAGATGTGAATCTTGTTGCCTTCGCCGGCAGCTTCAAGGAAACGCCAGACGGCCTTCACCTTCATGAACTTGGCGGCCTCTTCCTTGAGGTCCTCGACAAGATCGAAGAGTTCCAATGCCTTCGGGTCGCGATCGGCCAGCTTCTTCTCGAAGTTCCCGCGGAAGCCCAAGTGGTGCGTATAGACCATCGCCGGACTGAGATAGCCCCAAATCTCGGGCAACTGCGGCACGTCGCGAACAACTCGCTCAACGTAGGGCGGTGGCAACACCGGCACGTCGGCGCGGGCCCGCGAGCTCCGCTGGGTTGAAAGATTCTCCGGCGCCGCTTCAACCACAGGGGTCGCATCCTCGGACTTGGCGCGCTCGGCGGCCAACTTCACACGCTCGTCCCGGTCCATCACGCGGTTCATCAATGCCAGGCCGCTCATAGCGTCCTTGGCGTAACACGTCAGCTGCTGGTAGGCCGGGCCGATCTTGCGCTTGGTGAAGCCGTCACTCAGGGCCGCGCCGCCGACCAACACGGGCACATCAACGCCGGCTTCCTTGAAATCGCCCGCCGTGATCACCATCTGCTGTGCGCTTTTGACTAAAAGACCCGAAAGTCCGATAGCGTCGGGCTTGTGCTCCCGGTAAGCCTTGATCAAGTCTTCCGGAGGAACCTTGATCCCCAGGTTGATCACCTCGTAGCCGTTGTTGGTCAGGATGATGTCGACCAAGTTCTTGCCGATGTCGTGGACGTCCCCCTTGACGGTCGCCAGCAGGATCTTCCCTTTGTTGGCGCTGTCTTCCTTCTCCATGAACTGCTCGAGATGCGCCACGGCGGCCTTCATCGCCTCGGCCGACTGCAGCACCTCGGCGACGATCAGCTCGTTGTTGTTGAAAAGCCGCCCGACCTCGGCCATGCCGTCCATCAGCGGCCCGTTAATGATGTCGAGCGGTGCGGCGCCCTCCCCGCGTTTGAGCTCGAGGTCAGCAACCAGCCCCTCTTTCGTACCTTCGAGGATGTAGTTCGCCAGCCGCTCGTCCAGCGGCATGCCCTCCATCGATTTCTTGACTTTCGCCCGGCCCGAGGCGTTGCGGAAGTGCTCGGTGATCCTCGCGATGTGGTAGTTGTTGATCTCCGCGCGACGCTCGGCCGACTGCTCTCGGTAGTCTTCCGGGTCGTCAGCCCCTTCCGGCGGCGCATTCCGCAACAAGTCCTCGGCGAGCTTCTTCTCCTCTTCGGGGATCTGTGCGTAACGCTCGAGCTTCTCGGTGTTGACGATCGCCAGGTCGAGTCCAGCCTTAGTCGCGTGGTACAGGAAGACCGAGTTGACAACCTCCCGAGCCGCCGGCGGCAGCCCGAAACTGACGTTGCTCACGCCCAGCACCGTCTTGCAGCGCGGTAACGCCTCTTTGATCATCCGCAGCGACTCGATGGTCTCGACCGCTGACCCAATGTAGTTTTCGTCGCCCGTCGCGCAAGGAAACACCAGCGGGTCGAACACCAAGTCCTCGGCCGGAATCGCCCACTTGCCCGTCGCCAGATCGTGCGCCCGTTGAGCAATCGCAAGCTTCCTTTCACGAGTGATCGCCTGCGCCTGCTGCTTGTCCTCGTCAATCGAGCCAATGACGATCGCGGCGCCGTACTTCTTGAGGAACGGCATGATGCGGTCGAACCGCTCCTCGCCATCCTCAAAGTTGATCGAGTTGATAATCGACTTGCCTAAGCAGTAGGTCAACGCCCGCTCGACCGCCTCGGCGCTGGTCGAGTCGATCATCAACGGGGCTTTAACTTTCTGAATAATCTGCCCATAAAACGAATCGATGTCATCGATCTCCTCGCGGTCCGGGTTCTCGAGGTTGATGTCGATAATCTGGGCGCCGTTCTTCACCTGTGCGCGGCCAATCTCCGACGCCTCCTCAAATTTTTCATCGGAGATCAACCGCTTGAACTTGCGCGAGCCGACTTCGTTGGTGCGCTCGCCGACGAGCAACGGCCGATTGTCTTCGCTCGCCTCAACCAACTCGATGCCGGTGTAGTAGCTCTTGCGCTCGCCTCGGTGGACGCGCGGCGCGCGGCCATCGACCATGTCCGCAATGGCTCGAATGTGTGCCGGAGTCGTCCCACAGCAACCGCCGATGAAGTTCAGCCAGCCGTTCTTGACAAAACGATCGAGCGAATTCGCCAGCAACCGCGGAGTCTCGTCGTACTCCCCCTCCTCGTTCGGCAAGCCGGCGTTGGGATAGCACGACACGCGTGAGAGCGCCATCTCATGAATCGTGCGGATGTGGTCGGTCATGAACTCTGGACCGGTCGCACAGTTGAGCCCGATCGAGAGCAACTCGACGTGCTCGAGGGACGCGACCAAAGCGTCCGCCGTTTGTCCCGCCAACATGGCGCCGAAAGGCTCAATCGTCCCCGATACCATCACCGGCAGCCGGTATCCGAGCTTCTCGAAAGTCTCGTTGATTCCGATCAGCGCGGCCTTGACGTTGCGCGTGTCTTGGCAGGTCTCGAGCAGCAACATATCCGCGCCGCCCGCGGCCAAGGCAAACGCCTGGTCCCTAAAATTCTCGATCAGCCCCTCGAACGTGATTCCGCCAGTGACTGTGATGGCCTTCGTCGTCGGGCCCATCGACCCGGCAACGAACCGAAGCCGATCCGATGTCGACAGCTCGTCGGCCGCTTGTCGGGCCAATTTCGCCGCTTCGGAATTGATCTCGTAGACCTTGTCTTCAAGGCCATACTCGGCCAGCACGACGGCGGTCCCGCCAAAGGTATTGGTCTCAACGATGTCCGACCCGGCCTGAAAATAGTCCCGGTGGACGTCTAGCAGCACGTCGGGCCGCGTGAGGTTCAGGTTCTCGTTACAGCCTTCGAGATCCTCTCCGCCAAAATCTTCCGCAGTCAGATCGCGCGCTTGGAGTTGAGTCCCCATGGCGCCGTCAAGGACGAGAATCCTCTCGTCGAGAGCTTCCGTGAGCAGACGGGTACGATCTTCAGCGGACGACATCAATGTGAAAGGGAACGGACGGCGGGGGACCGCCCGTATCTCCTAATTATAATTTTTTTTGGTGCGTTTGCGCCGGCGGTGCGGCGGCGAGAGCTTGCAAATGATTGATTTGCAATAGCGGCGCTCCAGCGCGCTGGCCAGGATCGGCTCCGCAGCGCGTGTAGTGAAGACCTACCCCCTAGAAAACCGCTGCTGAATGCGTAGGATCGAAGTATGTATTTACGACGCTGTTATCGCAAAAAAGATGGCAAGCGTCACGCCTATTGGGCGCTGGTTCAAAGCGATCGCAGCGCCCGCGGGCCGCGCCAACGCGTGGTCGCTTACCTCGGCGAGATGGACGCCGCCGGGCGCATCGGCGTGCACAGCGCCGCCGATCCGGCGGCCGGCCGCCAAGGTCAGCTGTTCGCCAAAGAGGAACAACCGCGCTGGGTCGAGGTCGATCTCAGCGGTCTTCGAGGAGCTGTCGAAGATCATGCCGGTCGACCTGGCGCTGCCGACCCGAGCGCGGGTGACGATCCGCAAGCGTTGCGTCGTCCGCCCCAGCCAGCACCAGGCCATCTTGCTCCACAAGCTCGGCCTCGAGCTGCCCAGCTCACTAAGAATCCACTCCATGTAGTGAAGACTCGCCTATGCCTGTGCTGAAAACAAGATGTTTAGCCCTTACTCGGCGCTCTAACTGCGGAAGTTGGGCTAGTCCTGAACCCATGTCATTACGCGGCGTGAAATAGAGATCGGAGGCAACACCGAGGGCTTCGCCCTGGGCTGTTGATTGCTTCGCCCTGACGGGCTCAAGACCCTGACATGCGGAGCCCGAACGCCGCCTCAATCCGGCGGCGCAAAGCCCTGGCGCACGGTATTCTCGGTAATCGTGCGGGCCACCAAGAATTCCCGGAGATAGTCCTCGCCTCCGGCTTTCGAGCCCAACCCGGAGAGCTTGAAGCCGCCGAACGGATGACGCTCGACGAGTGCGCCCGTGCAGCTGCGGTTGATGTATAGGTTGCCGACTTGAAAGCGTCGGCGGGCCGTCTCAATGTTTCTCGGGCTTCGTGAGAACACGGCGCCGGTCAGGGCGAATCGGGTGCTGTTGGCAACCTCAAGCGCCTCGCTGAAGTCCTTGACCTTGATGACCGACAGCACGGGGCCGAAGATCTCCTCTTGGGCGACGCGATGGTGGGGTGCGATATTCGTCAGCACCGTGATGGGGACAAAGTGGCCATCCTGTTGGGCGGGGTTCAGCTGCAGCGTAACAGTCCCTTCCTCACGGCCGATCTCGATGTAACGCTCCACTTTCTGCCGCGCTTCGCGCGATACGACAGGGCCGATGTGGGTGGAGGGGTCCTCGGCCAAGCCAATTGGAATGCTCTTGATCGCTGGGATCAGGCGCTCCAAGAAGCGGTCGTGAATCGCCTCGGGCAGGATCAGCCGCGAGCAGGCCGAGCACTTCTGACCCTGGAAGCTGAATGCGGAATGAATCACGTCGCGCACCGCCAGGTCGAAGTCCGCGTCGGTGTCGATGATGATGGCATTCTTGCCGCCCATCTCGGCGATGACCTTCTTGACGCCTCGCTGTCCCTCGGGCGTTTCAGCGCAGCGCCTGACGATCTCGAGGCCGACCTCCATGCTTCCCGTGAACGCTATCAGCGCGACATCCGCGTGCGCCACGAGAAAGCCTCCGATCCGAGGGCCGTCGCCGGGAAGAAAGTTCAATACCCCGGGAGGGACGCCAGCTTCCCGAAAGATTCGAACCATCCCGGCGCCGACTCCCGCGGATTCCTCGGCGGGCTTGTAGACGACGGTATTCCCGGCGACGAGGGCTGCCGCGGTCATGCCTGTGGAGATCGCCAAGGGAAAGTTCCAAGGCGCGATCACCGCCGCTACGCCCCGCGGTTCGTAGAGCAAGCGGCTATCCTCACCGGGCGTTTCGGCTAGTTTTTTGGGGTCACCCAGCCGGAGCATTTCGCGCCCGTAGAAGTTCAGGAAGTCGATCGCCTCGCAGACGTCGCCATCGGCTTCATCCCATGTCTTGCCGACCTCGAGAACCTGCTGAGCCGCCAGTTCCAGACGCGATTCCCTAGCGAGCTGCGCGGCCCGGAATAGCAATGCCGCTCGCTCGCTTGGATCGGTCGCTCTCCACTTTGGGAGTGCGTCACGGGCCGCGGCGACAGCCTGTTCGGCGTGCTCAACCGTTGCGGATGAGACGATCGCGACCGTCTCGTCTGGGTTCGACGGGTTGACCGATTCAATCTGTTGCCCGGAAGAAACCTCCTCGCCATTGAGGAACAGCCCAGTCCTAGCAGGCGCCCGGGATCGAACGGCGGCTAAGGCTTGCGCGAAGTCGCTGCGATTCTCTTCCAAAGTCCAGTCCAAGGGGGGCTCATTGCGGAAACCGTCTTCAGCGGGGGAAGGGCACGGCGCTTCCGCGGAAACACGCGCGCCCGGCTTGCGCAGTAACTCTTCCGGCGAGTCGCCTATGGCGAAGCTCCGCAACAGGAACGACTCGTTGGAGGTATTCTCCAACAGCCGACGTACGAGATAGGCCATACCGGGGAGAAGCTTGCCGACCGGGACGTACATGCGCGTCGGCATTCCGGCTGACAGCAAGGCGCGCTTGACCGGGTCGGCCATCCCGTGGAGGGCCTGAAATTCGACATCCGCATCAAACTCTCTCGCCAGCTCCTTCACGTACGCAATAGAGCGGATGTTGTGTGAACCGCAGGCTAGCCGCGCCGGGGCGTCGTGCGAGAGAATCAGGCGCGCCGCCCGTTCGAAATTCGCATCCGTCGCGTCCTTGTTGGTGAAGACCGGAACCGGCCATCCGTTCTGCTGAGCATGGATGACTTCTTGATCCCAATAGGCCCCCTTGATGAGTCGGATTGTGACGGGCTGGTCGTGCTGAAGGCTCCAGTCCAGCAGCCCGCCTAGGTCGTCCAGCGTCTCGAGAAGATAGGCTTGCACCGCGATTCCGGTGTGGGGATAGCCTCGAAACTCCGGCTCTTCGAGAATGGACCGGTATAGAGTCAACGTGAGGTTCTTGAGCTCACGATGCTCCATGTCGAAGTTGATGAACGCATGGCGGCTGACCGCCTTGCGCAGAATGGGGGTCAGTCGAGCCTTGGCCGCGTCGACCGACCGATCGAACGCCAGCGGTCGCAGTTGTGAGTAGAGCGCCGTGGCCTTGACGGAAACGTTGACTTGCGGCGTCACGCCCCAGTCGAGATCACCGTCCCCGAAAGGCATCGACACCGCCTTCTCCGTCTCGAGCGTGTCCAACACGTTGAGGTATCGCTCGAAATAATCCTCGGCCTCCGCCTCGGAGACAACAGCCTCGCCGAGCAGAGCGATCGTATGCGCGGCCCCTTCACGACGAAGCCCGCGGAGCGTCGGAGCCGCCTCCTTCGGTGTTTCCCCGGCAATGAACTGCGATGCCATGGAGCGGATGTTGCTCCCGACTGCACGCGCGGCAATCTTGGAGGCGAACGAGTTCGGCGAGAGCGAAAACAGACGGCGCTTGAAGGGCAGAGGCAGGTTCTGGCCGGGCCGGCCGAAATACTCTTGAAGATGCCGGGCGACGTCCTCGGCTGTGTGCAAGTAGGGGTAGACGTCGACGAACCGGAACATCTCTACTTTGAACGCTTCGTCGCGCACACACCACTCGAGCATTCTTCCGCTCCAGTAGTCCTTCTTGAAAGCGGAAGGCTTGCCGTCGCCGAGCAACTGGTATAATTCGCGGCCTGTTTCTAGGACTCGCCTTTCAAGGTCGGTTTCGTTCATAGCTCTCTACTGAATATGATGGGTGCGGACAGGTCGAGAGTTCCATTGACTCAGCGAAAGATTCGAATTGTCGGCGTACCGCTGGACCTCGGCCAAAGCCGGCGGGGAGTGGGCATGGGCCCATCCGCCATTCGCTCGGCCGGCCTGCTGGAGCGCCTGCGCGAGTTGGGCCATACCGTCGAGGACGATGGCGACATCGCCGTCGGCATCCCGGAACGCCGCCCGGTCGGGAGTCAACGAGCGCGCTATGCAACCGAAATCGCGAAGGTTTGCGAGCGCGTCGCCAGCCGCATCGGGAAACTCGTGAATGACGGATGGACGCCGCTGGCGCTGGGCGGGGATCATTCCTTGGCGATCGGAACCTTGGCGGGGTCGTCACGCGGACTGGCGGCTCAGCGGCTAGGCCTTATCTGGCTCGACGCCCACGCGGATATCAACACTCCCGAGACGAGCCCTTCCGGCAACGTGCACGGCATGCCGCTGGCCTATTGCTTCGGCCTCGCCGAGGGCGCCCCCGCACGGGTGTTCGACAAGACCGCCGCGCTCGCCCCCACATTGTCTGTTTTGGTGGGCGTGCGCGACGTTGACGACGGCGAGCGACAAAACATCCGCGAGGCGGGCGTTCACGTGCTGACCATGCGGGACGTAGATGAAGACGGAATGAAGACCGCGATGGAGAAGGCGATCTCCTGGGCGTCCGCGGGAGTAGAGGGAATCCACCTCAGCTTAGACATGGACGTGTTGGACCCCAGAGAGGCGCCCGGCGTCGGCACGCCGCGTCGCGGAGGCATTACATACCGCGAAGCTCACCTGGCCATGGAGATGGCCGCGGACACGGGTCTGCTGCGGTCGATGGACATCGTCGAAGTCAATCCAATCCTCGACACCGAAAACCAAACAGCGGAACTGGCTGTCGAGCTGGCGCTTTCAGCCTTCGGGAAACGCATCGCTTAGGCATGGCTTTGCCGAACCCGCTCCCTTGCGGTCGCGGCTCTGACGCCTAGAGTCAAACGTTAACCCGCGGGCGTCAGAGCCGCGACCGCAAGGGAGCGGGTGCAACCGCAATTGTGAGCAAGAGCACTCAGGTAGCCGCTTGTCAGGCGGATCTTCCCCCCAGCGGAAGGCTCGTTTGACGGGCTAACTGCTTGGCTTGCTTGGCTTTAACACGTTTGGGGGCGCTTTTAGTGTACCCATGTATTATGCTATTGTATCGTTTATTCATTGTGTTGTTTGTGATATAATATACCCATGTATGTTGAGTCCGTCCCCAATCGCAACTCGCCGCCCGCCGTCTTGCTGCGCGAATCCTTCCGCCAAAACGGCAGAGTCAAAAAACGCACCCTCGCCAACCTCTCCTGCTGGCGCCCCGTCCGCGTCGAGGCCCTCCGGCGCGCCCTCCGCGGCGAGTTCGATCAGCTTCCCGCCACTCCCGTCTGCGGCCCCGTCTTTGGCCTGCTCTTCGCGCTCAAGCAACTCGCCGATGAGCTGGGCCTGACCGCCGCGCTGGGTCGAACGCGGGCCGCCAAACTCGCCTTGTTCCTGGTGCTGGCGCGCCTGGCCCACCAAGGATCGCGGCTCTCGGCCGTGCGCTGGGCCGCCGATCAGGCCGTCGCAGAAGTGCTGGGTCTGGGCGCCTTCGACGAAGACGACCTCTACGCCGCCCTCGATGATCTGAGCGCCCGCCAAGTGAAGATCGAGCAAGCGCTATACCGCCACTACCTCGAGCGCCGCGGAGCCCCGCCCAGCTTGCTGCTCTACGACGTCACCAGCTCGTACTTCGAAGGCCTGCACAACGCGTTGGGCGAGTACGGCTACAATCGCGACGGCAAGCGCGGCAAGAAGCAAATTGTGATCGGACTGCTGGCCGATGACCAGGGCGAGCCGCTGGCGGTGCGGGTGTTTGCCGGCAACCGCAACGATCCGACGACCGTGCCGGATCAGATCCGCATCGTCAAAGAGCAGTTCGGAGTCGAGGAGTTGGTCTTCGTCGGCGACCGCGGGATGGTCAAGAGCAAGGGCAAGCAGGCGCTGGGGGAGGCCGGGCTGCGCTACATCACGGCGCTGACCGATCCCCAGATTCGGCGGCGCTTGAGCGAAGGGGTGCTGCAACTGGAGCTGTTCGCTGAACAAGTCTGCGAGGTCGAAGCCGACGGCGTGCGCTATGTGCTGCGCCTCAACGCGTCCGAAGCCAAACGGCAACGGCAGCGGCTCGAGGACAAGCTGGCCAAGCTGGGAGGCAAGCTCGACCGACGCAACCAGAAAGTCACGGCCTCTTCCCGTTGCGAGCCCGCGGCCGGACTGCGCCAGCTCAAGCCCTGGCTGGCGCGTCACAAGCTGACAGAATTGGTCGAGTTGCGCTTGCAGGGACGTACGCTGGTCGTCGAGCGCCAGCAGGCGGCGATCGAGCAGGCGCTGGAGTTGGCGGGCTGTTACGTGGTCGTGACCGATGTCGCCTCCGAGCGCATGAGCGGCCAAAGAGTGCACGACCATTACGTGAGCCTGCAGCGGGTGGAGCGCGACTTTCGGCAGCTGAAGACGGGCTTGCTCGAGGTGCGGCCGATCTTCGTGCGCAAAGAAAGCCGCACCCGAGGACATGTGTTGTGCAGCATGCTGGCGTTGAAGCTGAGCCGCGAATTGGAACGGCGGATACAAGCGGCGTTTGGCACGACCGACGACGACCCGCACGCGATCACCTTGCCGGACGCGCTGGCGGCGTTGGGGCGACTGTGTCTATTGGAATATCGAGTGGATGAGCAGACCAGCGTCACACGGCTGCCGATTCCCGACGCCCGCCAAACAGAAATCCTCAATGCGTTGGGGGTTTCGCTGCCGCACAAGTAACCTGTAGACAGACGCCGATCGCCCGATCCATCCCATAACCGACGCGAATTCAGGAAGTTGGCGGCGAAACTCTGCTCGCTGGCGGGGGGAAGATCCGTCTGACGAATCAATTCATTTGCCAGTGTGGTTTTGCCCGACTGTCGTGGCCCCAGCAAGGCGCAGACCCGATGCTGCTCTAGAACATCCTGAATCTTCGAAAGCTGCCGCGATCGTGGCAACATCATCCTTGTATTTTCGTAGTCTGACTACGAAATTGCAAGGATCTTTTGATCGATCGTCTGTTATCGCGCGGGGTTCTCATACCAGATCACGCCCAGGTTCTCGATCTCCTCGCAGGTGAGCAGGTCGAGGTCTCCGTCGCCGTCGAGGTCGATCAGCTCGATGCGGTCGAACTTCACTCCGAGCGGCCCGCTGATGGGGTGAAAATCCCAGCCGGGCTGCGAGAGCCAGCCGACGCCGTGGAGGTCGCCGTGCGCGCGTTCGCAGGTGAAGGCGATGTCGGGATCGCCGTCCAGGTCCAAGTCGGCTATGGCCGTGGCCTTGTTCGTGCCGATGCCGCTTGGCATTTCGATTCGACTCGTCTCCCAACGGTCGCCGGTCGAGTCGAGCCTGCGGTAGACGTATAGCCCGCCAAGTCTGGCTGCGACAACGATGTCCTCTAGCCCGTCGCCGTCGAGATCCCCCGGCTTGAGGAACATCGCCTCGTACTCGTTGACAGCTCCGATACGATGCTGGCCCCACAGGGGTCGCTCGAACCACAGCGCTCCGCGGCCAACCCCGCGGCGGTCGGACGCCAAGACGTCCAGGTCGCCGTCGCCGTCCATGTCGCGATCAATCAGCGACATGATCCAGCCGGCCCCGTAGAACTTCTTCCACTGCCACTGGTCGAGGCGGCGAGGGTCGGGCGGCGAGCGGAACCAGCCGACCGATCCTCCCAAATTCTTCGAGCCCGCCACGAGGTCGATTCCGTTAGCGCCGTCCGCATCGAGGGGGAGAACGTACATCCATTGTTGAGTGTCGATCGACGCCGGCAAGGCGGCGGTTTCCCAGGCGGACTCGTCGAGATACCGCGATCGATCCTTCGGGGCCCAGTGGATGAAGACTTTTTTCGAGCCGCCCTCGGTGGAGCTGACGACGTCCATCGAGCCGTCTTGATCGAGGTCGGCGAAGACGGCGTCCTCAGGCGCCGGGACCGAACCCACGGTCACCGCGGGCCAGGGCTTGGCGGCCTTGGCGGGACCGGGGTTGAGGTAAACCCTGACGATGTTCCCCTGCTCCCAGCCGGTGGTGATGTCCTGGAGTCCGTCGCCGTTGACGTCGGCTAGGCGTACGCCGTCAGCTCCTTGGGAGGTGTTGTCGACGATGTGAAGCTTCCAGGGATGGTCGGCGGATTGGGCCGCGGCGGCCGCGAGCCCGACGGTCAGTACAACTAGAAATGGTTGGTTCATGGGATTTGAGCCGCGCGCGTCAGCAAGCGGTTGTCGGTGTTTCTAGCAACCGCTCCCTCACGGTCGCGGCTCAGGGCGGTTATCAACAGGGCGACCCAGAGGGAGTGAGCCAGCAGCAGGTGGATAATTTGGAGCCATCCCGGCGCGGCGAGCAGAACGTTTAGGGCGCCCAGAGCCAGCTGGGTCAAGGTCAGGTGCAGCGCAACCTTCGCCCATCGGCTGGCCGGCCCTGACGCCGCGCGGACTAGCGGGACAAGCAGCCAGCAAACGTAGAGCGCCGCAAACACGGCGACCGCGGGGTGAACCGCGCGAAGCCTTACAAGGAAGTGATTCGCCGCCGAGAGGTCGGCGCTCACCTTATCGATGAGCCCCGGCCCCAGCGTAGGCTCGATGGGAAACAAAGTGTCGCCTAAAGCCGTAACCGCCCCGCTCATGCTGGTCAGGATCAGAAGGGCTACCGCAAACGCAAGGCGAAGCGTGAAAGGGTCGCCGCTCGGCGGGAACTGGAGACGTCGCCCCCCGGCTAGCCAGGCGGCAAGCGCGGCGCTGGTGGTCAGCAGCAAGGTGTTCGACAAATGCAACGCGACCACGATCGCGCGGGCGACCGAGTCGTCATCAGCCACCAGTTCCTTGAGCACAAGCCCGGCCCCGATCGCCCCTTCGACGAGGATAAAGAACAAGGTCGCCAACGACGCCCGAAACATTGGGCCGAAGCCATCGAGGCGCCAGGCCCACCAGACCATCACAAGTCCGAAAACGCCGCAGAGCCCGCTGGTCAAACGGTGGGTGAGCTCGATGATCGTGTTCGCGCTCGGGGCGACGGGAACGATGACACCCTGGCAGGTCGGCCAGTGGCTGCCGCACCCCGCGCCGGAGTGTGTGATGCGCACCCAGGCGCCGAAGAGGATCACCGCGATGAGGTAGAGCAGGAATCCCCAGGCGAACTTCTCAAAGCGCTTGTGGGCCAAGTGTCAGGTTAGCAAGTGGACGCTAAGTAAAAGTCTTGTTAATCTAGGCGTCGTGATCGGCCAGACCATCAGCCATTACAAGATCCTCGACAAGCTCGGCGAGGGCGGCATGGGCGTGGTCTACAAGGCCGAGGACACACGTCTTGGTCGGCCGGTCGCGCTGAAGTTCCTAGCACCGCACCTGGTTTCGAACGAGGATGTCCGTAGGCGGTTTCTCCGGGAGGCCAGGACCACGGCGGCGCTCGATCATCCGAACATCTGTACGATCCACGAAATTGGCGAGAGCGAGGGGCGGACGTTCATCTCGATGGCGTGTCTCGAAGGGCGGGAGCTGGCGGCGGAGATTACGGAAGGGCCGATCGAGGCTGAGCGCGCACTGCGCCTTGCCAGGCAGTTTGCCGAAGGTCTGGCCGAGGCGCATGCGAAAGGGATCGTTCACCGCGACATCAAGCCGGCCAATCTGTTCGTCACCCCGAACGACCGCGGCGTGATCCTCGATTTCGGCTTGGCGCAACTGGCCTCGGCGGCCTCGAAGCTCACCCGCGAAGGCACGACCCTCGGCACCGTCGCCTACATGTCGCCCGAGCAGGCGCAAGGCGAAGAGGTGGACGCCCAGACCGACGTTTGGGCGATGGGCTGCGTGCTGTACGAGATGCTCTCCGGCCGGCCTCCATTTCGCGGGGACTACGAGCAGGCGATCGTCTACTGGATCCTGAATGAGGACCCGGATCCGCTCGAGGGCGTCCCTGACGAAGTTCAGACGGTCATCGGGCGTTGTTTGTCCAAGAACCGCGAAGGGCGCTATCGCGATGGCAGAGAGCTACATGATGCGCTTCTGGGGCAAGAGTCGGCGTCGGGGCCCCGACCCGTGGCGGCGCCGTCGGAGGTTCCACGGGTGGCGGTCTTGCCATTCAAAACGCGCTCCGGCGATGCGGAGCTCGAGTCTTTCGCTGAAGGTCTGACGGAAGAGATCACAGCCGGGCTGTCGCAGTTCCGTCACCTGGTTGTCGTGTCGTCGAGCGCGGCGGCGGACTTCCACGGACGGTCTGACGCACGGCAAGTCGGCAAGGAGCTGGACGCTCGATTCGTGCTCGAAGGGAGTATCCGTAGAGCCGGATCGAGCATCCGGGTGAGCGTGCAGCTGCTCGATGCGGGGACCGGCGCGCATTTGTGGGCCGAGCGCGTGAACCGCGACCTCGACGCAACCGACATCTTCGAGGTGCAGGATGAGTTGACGGACCGCATCGTGGCAACAGTGGCCGACTCATCCGACGTGCTAACGAGAACGCTCGCCGCGCTTGTGAAGGCGAAGCCGGCCGATACGTTGACTGCCGACGAGAGCGTGCTGCTGACGTTCGCCTATTGGGAGCAGGTGCGGCCCGATTTGCACGCCGAAGTAAGGGCCGCCCTAGAACGAGCCGTGAAGCAAGAGCCCCGCCACGCCGAAGCGAGGGCGTGTCTGTCAAGAGTGTATCTCGATGAACATCGGTTTGGATTCAATGTCTTGCCTGACACGCTGGACCGAGCCTTACAAACCGGGCGAAAGGCGGTGGAGCTCGATGCCACGAGCCAGAACGCCTACCGCTCCTTGGCAGAGGCTCACTACTATCGGCGGGAGTTCACATCATTTCTCCCAGCCGCTGAACGAGTGTTGGCTCTCAACCCGCGAGACACGAACAATATCGCGATGACCGGCCAGCTGATGGCCTACGGCAGCGGTGATTGGGCGAAGGGATGCGCGGTGAGTAAGAGGGTCATGGAGATGAATCCTCACCACGCAGGTTGGCTGAACTTCATGTTCGTCTGGGACCACATCCGGAAGTCTGAGTATGAACAAGCGCTCGAATTCGCGGAGAAGATCAACATGCCTGGATATTGGGGGGCAACCGCGGCGTTGGCCGCGATCCACGGTCATCTCGGCAACGTTGAGGCGGCGCGAACGCACCTCCAGACGTTTCTCGCAGTCCTGCCGATGCCACCGCAATTCCTTCGTCAAGAGATGTTGAAATGGTGCTCTGCGGAGGTCATCGACCCCTTCATGGCCGGGGTGCGCAAAGCAGGGTTCGACGTTGACCAGGGCCTAACCGGCTCTGTCTGGGCCGCCCTAAAACGCCAGCCGCGCCCCCAGCTGGAAGTCGAGGGCTAGCCGCCGGCGCCGAGCGGATTACGGACGCGAAGCCGCGGGAATCGGTGGAGTCGAGGACGGGCGCGGTGGCTTTAGGCGGAGGGAGTAGCTGTTGCTGGCCGCTTTCGCCTTGCGCCAGTGTCTCAGTCTCCGCCTTGGCTCCGTTTCCCGTCCCCGCTCATCGAACCGGACGTGCGGATTTCCCGCATCCGGCTCTCCGACCGGCTTCACCTCATCGCTGTCGCAGGCGGCGGCCCCAGTTGCGCCCCGCGCAGGCGCAGCACGCCCATCTCCTGCTTCGCTTTGAGGCAGAGCTTGCGCCCGAGCTTCCGGATCCTAACGGCGTTGCTAGGCTTATCGCCAATCGCCTCGTCCTCTCGCTCGTTGACAAGCATGCCGGAAGTCAGGGCCCCTCGCTCCACAGGCATTACCCTGCTTCTTCACTACTACGGCCCTGTCCGACTCCCCGCCGCGGCCGCCGCCCTGTAGGCGACGTTTGGAGTTGCGACCTCCACCGCACCGGGCCTCCCGCCTTTGACTACGAACCCCCTTCACCGTCATGCCGCGCCCACTACCCCGGCGGACCCAACCGGTGCATGCGTCGGTCGCTTCCCGGTTGCTGCGGCCTTCCCCGTTTCTCAGGCGGGTCGGCGTCCGCAACTTCACTTTCGAGGCCTGCTCAGGCATACTGCGCGTTACGGCCTAACGGCTTGCTCGCCCGGCTTACCCGGACTTTGTCGCGAGGCTTCAGCTCGACCCGTTACCGGACCACGCTGCTCGCCAGCTTCGATGTCGACCGACATCTTCATCGGCGGGGCCTTTCACCCCGCAGGGTGTTCGCGCCAGTACGGCGCACCGAGAAATCCCGGTCCATGCTCCACAGCTCCCGGACGCCGTGCTGTTCGCAGATCGCCGCAATGCGTGCGTCGTGGATGCGCGGTCCGACCACCTTGCCCTCCAGTACCGTTGCCTTGAGATGATCCCAATAGCCGGCCCCTTCGCCGATCAACCGCAGGGTCGGGCTCTCCATCCAGCTCTCGAGTTGCTCGAAGGCCGCAAGAATCGGAGTTGGGGGCTTGAAGATCTTTGGGTGAGTGACGGTGGAGAGGAACTCATGAACGCAAGGCCAGGGGATCGCCCAGAGTTTCGGTCCTTCCGCGAGCCCCCGAACCTGTTCGACGGCCTTGGCGTGCCAGGGTACGTCTGATCGAACCACGTAAACGAGGATGTTCGTGTCAACGGCGATCATCCGCCGCGGCCCTCGTAGATTAGCGACCGGATCTCTTCCCAGCCCCCTTGCACCTGTAGACCTTCGCCCTTTGTCGTGATTGTCTTCATACGATAGGGCTTGGCCCGCCCCGAGCCGTTCCGCAAGACAGCTTCGAGCCCCTGCTGGAAGACCTCCCGCAGCGGGATGCCGCGCTCGGCGGCGAAGGCCTTCGCCTCACGCATCAGCGGGTCAGGTAATTCGACCGTGGTCTTCACAGCCAGTATAGTACCATATTTACGGCGATTCAAACCCCTGGATTACGGTGCCTAGACCGCGGAAGGGCAGCGGGCTAAAACACCAGCCGTGCCCCCAGCTGGAAGCGCCGCTGTCCCACCACCGACGTGAACCCCAGAGGCTGGCTGGGACTGCGGTCGTGCCGCCCCTCGAGCGCAGGCCGATGTCGATGGTGAGGTTTTCTTTGCTTTCCAACGGTCTTGCACATAGCCCGCGACAGTCGGCTCCGTCGAGCGGCTGGCGCCGTCGCCGAAACCGTGCTGATAGGTCACCGGCAAGCCGAGGTTGAAGGCTTGGAGCGAGGTCAGCGTGGTCGACGCCAGCGCCTCGTTGACCAGTGAGCCCGGACCGGCAGGCAAGCGTCCGCGCAAAACAGCAGCGCGAGCACGGACGTAGCGCAACCGGACCAAGATCTCATGCCGGCGACAGTATACCCCGGAAATCGACTTCGTATCTCCCATCAGTGCAAGAGCGCAGCCCGGAGCCGCGACCGTGAGGGAGCGGTTTTCGCAACTTCGACCAACCGCTTGCTCACGCGCGCGGCTCCGGGGCCTTACCAAACACTTTGACTCGCTTGTTCAGATGCTCGCGGCGTCAGTCGCCTAGACGGATCTTCCCCCCAGCGGAAGGCTCGTTTGACGGGCTAACTGCTTGGCTTGCTTGGCTTTAACACGTTTGGGGGCGCTTTTAGTGTACCCAGGTATTATGCTATTGTATCGTTTATTCATTGTGTTATTTGTGATATAATATACCCATGTATGTTGAGTCCGTCCCCAATCGCAACTCGCCGCCCGCCGTCTTGCTGCGCGAATCCTTCCGCCAAAACGGCAGAGTCAAAAAACGCACCCTCGCCAACCTCTCCTGCTGGCGCCCCGTCCGCGTCGAGGCCCTCCGGCGCGCCCTCCGCGGCGAGTTCGATCAGCTTCCCGCCACTCCCGTCTGCGGCCCCGTCTTTGGCCTGCTCTTCGCGCTCAAGCAACTCGCCGATGAGCTGGGCCTGACCGCCGCGCTGGGTCGAACGCGGGCCGCCAAACTCGCCTTGTTCCTGGTGCTGGCGCGCCTGGCCCACCAAGGATCGCGGCTCTCGGCCGTGCGCTGGGCCGCCGATCAGGCCGTCGCAGAAGTGCTGGGTCTGGGCGCCTTCGACGAAGACGACCTCTACGCCGCCCTCGATGATCTGAGCGCCCGCCAAGTGAAGATCGAGCAAGCGCTATACCGCCACTACCTCGAGCGCCGCGGAGCCCCGCCCAGCTTGCTGCTCTACGACGTCACCAGCTCGTACTTCGAAGGCCTGCACAACGCGTTGGGCGAGTACGGCTACAATCGCGACGGCAAGCGCGGCAAGAAGCAAATTGTGATCGGACTGCTGGCCGATGACCAGGGCGAGCCGCTGGCGGTGCGGGTGTTTGCCGGCAACCGCAACGATCCGACGACCGTGCCGGATCAGATCCGCATCGTCAAAGAGCAGTTCGGAGTCGAGGAGTTGGTCTTCGTCGGCGACCGCGGGATGGTCAAGAGCAAGGGCAAGCAGGCGCTGGGGGAGGCCGGGCTGCGCTACATCACGGCGCTGACCGATCCCCAGATTCGGCGGCGCTTGAGCGAAGGGGTGCTGCAACTGGAGCTGTTCGCTGAACAAGTCTGCGAGGTCGAAGCCGACGGCGTGCGCTATGTGCTGCGCCTCAACGAGTCCGAAGCCAAACGGCAACGGCAGCGGCTCGAGGACAAGCTGGCCAAGCTGGGAGGCAAGCTCGACCGACGCAACCAGAAAGTCACGGCCTCTTCCCGTTGCGAGCCCGCGGCCGGACTGCGCCAGCTCAAGCCCTGGCTGGCGCGTCACAAGCTGACAGAATTGGTCGAGTTGCGCTTGCAGGGACGTACGCTGGTCGTCGAGCGCCAGCAGGCGGCGATCGAGCAGGCGCTGGAGTTGGCGGGCTGTTACGTGGTCGTGACCGATGTCGCCTCCGAGCGCATGAGCGGCCAAAGAGTGCACGACCATTACGTGAGCCTGCAGCGGGTGGAGCGCGACTTTCGGCAGCTGAAGACGGGCTTGCTCGAGGTGCGGCCGATCTTCGTGCGCAAAGAAAGCCGCACCCGAGGACCTGTGTTGTGCAGCATGCTGGCGTTGAAGCTGAGCCGCGAATTGGAACGGCGGATACAAGCGGCGTTTGGCACGACCGACGACGACCCGCACGCGATCACCTTGCCGGACGCGCTGGCGGCGTTGGGGCGACTGTGTCTATTGGAATATCGAGTGGATGAGCAGACCAGCGTCACACGGCTGCCGATTCCCGACGCCCGCCAAACAGAAATCCTCAATGCGTTGGGGGTTTCGCTGCCGCACAAGTAACCTGTAGACAGACGCCGATCGCCCGATCCATCCCATAACCGACGCGAATTCAGGAAGTTGGCGGCGAAACTCTGCTCGCTGGCGGGGGGAAGATCCGCTAGAACGTCTTCTTCGAATCGATCAGGATCGTGACCGGCCCGTGATTCACGAGCTCAACGTCCATCATGGCCTGAAAGACGCCCGTGTTGACCTGGATGCCAGCCTGACGGAGGCGCTCGCAGAACAGTTCGTAGAGGCGATTCGCCTCGGCCGGCGGCGCGGCGGCGTCGAAGCTCGGCCGGCGTCCTCGGCGAACGTCCCCATAGAGCGTGAACTGCGAGACCACCAGGACTCGGCCGCCTACGTCCGAGACCGACCGGCTCATCTTGCCGCTTTCGTCTTCGAAGATCCGCAGCCCCGCGACCTTGTCCCCGAGATAGTTGGCGTCAGCGTCAGTGTCCTCGGCGCCCACTCCGACGAATACCAGTAGACCTGCCTCGATCTCGCCCGAAGTTGACTGATCCACAACCACGCGAGCCCGCTTGACTCGCTGAACGACAGCGCGCATATGTAGCTACGAGTGATAGCATAAGACCGCAATGGCCACCATCGGCAGCCGGGAGCTAAGAAGTCGTCTCGGCTACGCAAACTTTCGCGCCAAACGTCGATGGGGCCGATCGTGAGCCCCGAACGCAAGTGACGGGTACGGAGTTGGTGGGGTCGTCGAACTCTGCACCCACTCACTTGCGTTCGGGGCTCGCTGCTCGCCCTTGTTAGCGCCACATCCGCAGCGTCTCCGCGCCCGCGATCCACAGATTTACCAGCCCCAGACCCGAAACCCCGCCCCGCGTATACGAGCTCAGCCAAAAACGATTCCACTCGGCGTGCAGGCTGAAGAAGTAGTTGTTGTCCCACAGCAGCGTCCAAGGCAGCAGCAGCAGAATCAATCCGATCTCCAGGCAGAAGAGCACGAAGACGATCTTGACCACGCGCCGGCTACGGCCCGGTTCTTCCGCCGCGGCGGCTTCAGCTTCAACCATTCAGCTCGTCCTCGTGCTCGAACAGCTCGAACTGCCGCGGCCGGGCCTCGGGCGGCAACTCCATCGAGAACCGAGCCGCCTTGGCCACCGGTTCGAAGCTATGGCGATGGATCGGCGTCGGCCCATGTTCGTCAAGAGCCGCCAGGTGATCCGGCGTCCCGTAGCCCTTGTTCGACTCTAGATTGTACTCGGGGAAGGCCTCGCCGAAGCGGCGCATCCAGCGGTCGCGCTCCACTTTCGCAACGATCGAGGCCGCGGCGATCGAGCGACTCTTCGCGTCACCTTTGATGATGGCCTTCTGAGGCAGCGCGACGCCCACTTGCAAAGCGTCAACAAGTAGGTAGTCCGGCCCGGGATCGAGCCTGTTGACCGCGATTTCCATCGCTTTGCGCGACGCTTGATAGATGTTGATGTAGTCGATCCATGCCGCATCGACCGCCCCGATCGCGTACGCGATGGCCCGTTCGCGAATTCGCTCGTCGAGCGCCTCGCGTTCGGTGGCGTCCAGCGTCTTACTATCGGCCAGCCCGCGAATCGTCTTGCTCGGGTCGAGGATCACCGCCGCCGCGACCACGGGGCCGCACAGGCAACCTCTACCCACTTCATCAACGCCCGCAACCCGGCGGTAGCCGTCAGCTCGGGCGAGGCGCTCGTAGCGAGTGGTGGCCCGAGGACGCTTCCTGGTCGGGCTCGGGGGCCGCTCGGCTGCGTCGGGAATCAGCAAAAGGCCTTACCGCCGGTCGCGCTCGCGGAGCCGCGCCGCACGCCCGCGCAGGTTGCGCAGGTAATACAGCTTCGCCCTCCGCACCTTCGCCTTGCGCACCGACTCGATCTTGGCAACCACGGGCGAGTGCACCGGGAAGATACGCTCCACCCCAACACTGCCGAAGCTGATCTTGCGGACAGTGATCGTCTCGCTGATCCCTGAGTTGTTGCGCGCGATCAAGACGCCTTCAAAAATCTGAATGCGCTCCTTGTCGCCCTCACGGATGCGGACGTGAACTTTGAGCGTATCGCCGGGCTCGAGCCGAGGGATGTCGTCCTTCAGTCCACCGCGGTCGATTTTTTCTAGAATTGCGTTTCGCATAATCGCGATCTCCAAATTAGGTTCGCGCAAAGCCGCCAAGAACGCAAAGCCTGAATCTTCCTTACGTGCGCCTTGCGCCTTTGCGCGAACTCTTACTCTCTTAAGTCCTTCAGCGGCCCCTGGTCCTCTTCGCTCAGACCGGCTTGGTCAAGCAGCTCCGGACGATTCTTCAACGTCTTCGCGAGCGCCGCCTGACGACGCCAAAGACGAATCTCTTCGTGATTCCCGCTCAGCAACACATCCGGCGCCTTCCACCCGCGAAACTCCGCCGGCCGCGTGTAGTGCGGATAGTCCAACACCCCATCTTCGCCCGAGAACGACTCGCGCCGGCTGGAAGCTTCGTTCCCCAGCACCCCGGGCAGCAGCCGCGAGACGCTATCGACGACCATTCCGGCCGCCCACTCTCCGCCGCTAAGTACGAAACTTCCCACCGACAACTCCTCGTCCGCCAGATGCTCGGACACTCTCTCGTCCACTCCCTCATAACGGCCACAAATCAATACGACCTCGTCGAACTTTGCCAACCTCTCCGCCGCCGCCTGGTCAAACATCGCTCCCTGAGCCGAGAGCAATACCGTTCGCCGCGAGGCGCCGGGGGCGCGGCTTTTAATTGCCTCGAGCGCCAGGAAGATCGGCTCGACCTGAAGCACCATTCCTTCGTCGCCTCCGAACGGCCGATCGTCGACTGTGCGGTGGCGGTCGAATGCGTAGTTTCTCAAGTCATGCGTTTCAATTTCGATCACGCCGGCTTTCAGAGCCCTGCCGACGACCCCGAGCTCGAACGGGCCGTCGAGAAACTCGGGAAAGATCGTCAGCAGATGGAATCTCAACTGTTTAAGTCCTCAAGTCCCTCGGGCATACGAGCCGTTATCCGTTTCTTCTCAACGTCGACGATCTCACAAATCGCCGGGTTGAAGGGAACTAGAACCTCGTGTTTGCCTGATCGCAGCTCCAGCAGCGCGGCCCCTCCAGCTTCTTGGACCGATTCGACCTGCCCGATCAACCTGCCGTCCTCGGCGTCGACCACTTCACAACCGATCAGGTCGCGAAAGTAGTGCTCGCCTTCCGGCGGGGGGCCAAGCTCAGTTTGCCGGATCTGGACCTCGAAGTTTCGCAGCTGCTCCGCTTCCGAGATCGTGTCAACGCCCTTGAACTTGAGAATCAGCCTCGATTGGTGTCGCCAGGATTTTTCGAGCGTCGCCGGCATGCGCGTCTTATCGGGCCGCAACAGAGAATACTCGGCGCCGGCGGCGAATCTGGCGTCATCTTCACACCAGTCTTCGGCCGTCACCTCGCCGCGATTCCCCCGAGTTCGCCCGATCCGCGCGATCGAGATATAGCTTTTGCCTTCCTCCTTGCTCAATCCTGGGCTCAAGGTTCCAAGATCTCGAGCGTAAAACGCTTATTCAACTTCGTTCCAACCGCCCCCAGCAGCGTGCGAATCGACTTGGCCGTGCGGCCCTTCTTGCCGATCACTTTGCCAAGGTCGTCCTCGGCGACGCTCAATTCCAGGATTTGTGCGTGCTTGCCCTCAACAGTCTCAACCCCGACCTCTTCGGGTTTGTCGACCAGCGCCTTGGCGATGACTTCAACGAGCTCGGCGGCTGATCCTTGTTCTTCTGGCGATCCTTGTTCCGGCACAGCATCCTCCCAACTTCCGCTAGCGCTCCAGGGGTGTTTTTGAGCCGCACCCGTTAGGGGAAATCAGGCCAGGTCGAGCGCCAAGCCCGGCCTTGATCGCGCGGCGTGGATTCTAGCTGTCCTTGGCCTTGGGCTCCTCGGCGGATTCCGCGGCCGGCTCCGGACTTGCCTCGACGGCCTCTTCGGGCTTGGCTTCGGCGGCGGGAGCGGCCTCAACCGCCGGCTCCTCGGCTTTCGCTTCCTCAGCGGGAGCGGCTTCTTCAGTTGCGTTCTCAGCGGGAGCAACCTCGGCTGACGGTTCTTCAGCCTTGGCTTCTTCAGCTGGGGTGGCTTCTTCAGTCGTCGCCTCAGCCTTGGCTTCCTCGGGCTTGGGTTCTTCCGCCTTCTCGGGCACCGGAGCCAGCACCGCGGGCTTCGCCGCAGTAGCCGCTTGGGCGGCCTCGCGTTTCGGCGCCTCAACGTTGGCGCCGTGCTCGTCGAAGTACTTCACCAGCCGCTTCACCGTGTCGGAAGGCTGCGCGCCAACGCCGACCCAGTAGTCGATGCGATCACGCTGCATATTCAGCTCGATCGGCTCCAGCCGCGGATTGTAGTGGCCGACTACTTCGAGCGTCTTGCTATTGCGTGCGCGGCGCTTATCCATCACCACGACGCGATAGGTCGGTTTCTTCTTGGCGCCGAAACGGGCCAAGCGTATTGCAACCATGGGTTCTCCTCTTCCTCTTCCTAATTCCTAAATCTCTAACGCCCAAGGAGCCTAGTCAGATCGGGCAGATCGCTGCCGCCCATGTACGCTATCGGCGACTTGCGGGCTTTGCCGGCTTTCCCTTTGCGCTTTCTCTTGAGGCCCCCGCGTTTGGTGACCTGGCCCGTCAACGAGCGCATCATCTGGCGCGCCTGGCGGTATTGCTTGAGCAGCGAATTGACGTCTTGAACGCTTGTCCCGCTGCCGGCGGCAATCCTGCGCCGGCGACGTCCATTGATGACTTCGTGGTTCTTGCGCTCCTTGGCGGTCATCGAGTTGATAATCGCCTCGACACGTGTCAGCTCGCGCGGGTCCACCTGGGCCCCTTGTAGCTCTTTGAACGGCCCGACGTTGGGCAGCATACCCAGCAACGACTCGAGCGAGCCCATTTTCTTGAGCGAGCGGAGTTGCGAGCGGAAGTCCTCGAGCGTGAACTCGTTAGACATCAGCTTTTGCTGCATCTCCTCGGCTTGTTTCTTGTCGACGGTCTCTTCGACCTTCTCGATCAGCGACAGGACGTCGCCCATGCCGAGAATGCGCGAAACAATACGCTCGGGGTGGAACTGCTCAAACGCGTCGGGCTTCTCGCCGACGCCAACGAATTTCAGCGGCCGGCCGGTGACCTGGCGAATCGACAACGCCGCGCCGCCACGCGCGTCGCCGTCCATCTTCGTCAGCACGACGCCGGTGATCCCAAGCCGGTCGTGGAATTCTTTCGCGGACTTTACCGCGTCCTGACCGGTCATTGCGTCGGCGACGAACAGCGTCTCGACGGGCCCGAACTCCTGCTTGAGCTCGTCGAGCTCGGCCATTAAATCTTCGTCGATATGCAGCCGGCCCGCCGTATCGATCAGCAGCACGTCGCGGCCGGCCTGGATGGCCTCGCGCTTGGCGGCCTTGGCGAGCTCGATCGGCCTATTCTCGCCCTCTTCACCTGAATAAACGGGCTGGCCAATCTCATCCGCGATGATCTTGAGCTGCTCGCGCGCGGCCGGCCGGTAAACGTCGACTGACACCAACTGCGGCTTGTGCCCGTTCTTTGATAGCCAGAGAGCCAGCTTTCCGGCGGAGGTCGTCTTGCCGGAACCCTGCAGGCCGACGATCATATAGACCGACGGCGGCGAGTTCGCGAACCGGAGCTTCGACTCGGTCGAGCCGAGAACCTTGGTCAGCTCATCTTTGACGATCTTGACGACCTGCTCGGTCGGCGAGAACGAAGTGAGAACTTCCTGGCCCAGCGCCTGGGTCCGGACCTTCTCGATGAACTGTTTGACAACCTTGAAGTTAACGTCCGCCTCGAGCAGCGCCATCCGGATCGCTTTGAGCGCATCCTGGATGTTCTCCTCCGAGAGCTTCCCTTCGCCGCGGAGGTCTTTGAAGACGCGCTGCAGCTTGTCTGAAAGGTTGTCGAACATCTCTTAGCCGGCGGGACGAGGGCGAACGAAGACGCAAATCCCGCTGAGGACCTATCTGAGTATTGTAGATGGGCCTAGGGGGCAGGTCAATCACGTGGCGCACGGCTGTGCCGTGCCGCCTTGCAGCTGTGCTGCAAGGTCTCTTGCTTCGTCCGATCCGCTACCGTAGTGTCGTCCCGGTCAACTCGCCATGAAAATCACCGACGTAGAAGCAATCTACCTCCGCTCCGAACAAGTCAAGGAGCAATGCGACTCCGGGCAAGACGCCCTGATCGTCCGCGTGAGCACCGACGCCGGGATCAGCGGCATCGGCGAGGTCGACTCCAACCCGATGGCCGCAAAGGGCGCGATCGAAGGGCCGTTCTCTCACACCACCGCCTCCGGACTACGCGAGTTGGTCATCGGCGAAGACCCCTTCGAGACCGAAAAGATCTGGCACAAGATGTACCGCGGCAACATCTACGGCGGACGCCGCGGCGCCGGCTTCCACGCCATGAGCGGCATCGACATCGCCCTGTGGGACATCAAAGGCAAAGCCCTCGGTCTTCCCATTTGGAAGCTCCTCGGCGGCGGATTCCACCAGCAGATCCGCCCCTACGCCAGCTCCCTCTGGGGACCGACGCCCGCCGCGACCCGCGATCTCGCCAAGCGCTACATCGATCGCGGATTCACCGCCGTGAAATTCGGCTGGGACCCCATGGGGCAGGACGAGGAGACCGACATCGCGCTGGTTCGCGAAGCTCGCAAGGGACTCGGCGACGCCGACCTCCTCGTCGACGCCGGCCTCGTCTGGGACACCAAGACCGCCATCCAACGCGCCCGAGCGTTCGAGGACTACAACATCTTCTGGCTTGAAGAGCCGCTGCTGCCCGACGACTACGAGGGCTACCGCAAACTCAGCCAAGCCGTTGACACCCGCATCGCCGCCGGAGAAGAGGAGAGCAACCGAGGGTCATTCATCGACCTCATGGACCGCGGCCGGATCGACATCGTCCAGGTCGACCTGACACGCGTCGGCGGATTCACCGAGGCGATGAAGATCGCTTCCCTAGCCCAAGACCGCGGACTCCCGGTCGTCAACCATGGATTCACGACCTACATCAACGTGGCGGCGGCCCTGCATTTCCTCAATTCGATCTCAAACTCGTTCATCCTCGAATTCGTCGCCGAAGAAGAAACCACCCTTCGGGATCACATTACCAAGCAACGCATCACCGCCCGTGACGGCATGCTCGACATCCCGCAAGAGCCCGGACTCGGCATCGACCTAGACGAAGAAGCCATCGAGAAGTACCGGATTTGAGGGGCCTGTACTCTTACGAATGTGCATGAACCCCCCTCCGGAGCGGGAACGAGGAGTTGATAGACGCCTGTGTTCAGGCAGCACCTCGCTAGTGTAGTGCGCCAATCAGATCACACCTTAGAGCAAGGCGTCGTAGGGCCGCGACATGTTGTCGCACCCCTACCCGCACTACACTAGATGAACGCCATCCGCGAGCGGATCGCCGCAAGCGAGAACACCAACACGCCAAAGCCGGCCAGCCGCCACCCCGAGCTCCATTTCGACAGTTCGTAACCGATCAGGGGTAGCGTTAGGGGTTGCAGAAAGAGCCAGACCCGCGCGGTTTCGGCGCGTAGCAGCCCGCTCAAGTCGACGATCACAAGAGTCGCGATGGCGCTCGCCGCGAAAGCCGGCATCCAAGGCCTCGGAAGCGGCGCCCCTTGTGAGCGCCAGCGGAGTCCGAAAGCGACAAGGACGCCGAAGCTCACCCAACCGGACGCCAGAAAGAAGTCGTAGACATCCCACACGACCGTGTATTCCCAGGGGCGCTGCAGTATCGCCGCGAAGCCTTCTTGGTTCCGCATCGACTGACGCAAGGCTGCGTAGTGGTCGTAGCCGAAGGCGGCCCAGCTAGCGGCAAGTAGGCCCGCGACTACCGTAAGCGCGACGACGCTGACTTGCGCAAATCGGCGGACCTGCTCGCGAGGATCAGCGCCGAACGCCGCCGGCGCGATTCCCAACAGTGCGAATGCCGCCCCTAGCATCAGAAAGCTGTGACTGAACATTAGCGAGACGAAAAGTACGACTCCGAACGCGGCCGCCGCGGCCATCCGTCCATCCCAGGCGGCTCGAATCCAGAGCACGAGCAGCGTTGTTGAGAGGGCTACATAGGCCGTGTCGAAGCATCCCAGCATAATCGTGCTCGCCGGCAATACCGCCCATACCGCCGCTGTGGCCAGAGCGGCGGTGCGGCTGTCTGTCACGCGCAGCGCCAGGGAGAAGAGCGGAAAGACCACAAGTCCCGAAATGACCCCAAGGGCGGATCCCCCGTAGAACGCTCCTTTGTCGGGACCCAACAGCCGGTTCCATGCCCAGTACCACAGCGTCGGCAACGGAGGATGGGTCGCCGCGTGCAGCGCCATGCGCGGCAGGCGCTGATCGAACTCATCGAGCCATTCTCCGACCGACTCGATCTTGAGCGCTTCGGTGTAGTACGAGGTGCTGTCTGGATTCTTGACCCGATCTTCTACCGTCCCAAGCCCGTTGCGCGTCAACGCCGTGAAAGAGAACGTTAGGACCCAAGCTAACCCCACTAGAGCGCACAGCGACGAGCCAAGCCTCGCACCTTCGGCCGCTTGCGAGTCGGCCCAGTACAAGACCGCCCATGCGATCGCCGCCATCGCCAAAAACGGCGCCGGGTTAACGCCGAGATAGTTCCACTTCCAGTAGTAAGGCCCGTTGATGTACGGGGTGTGGGCAAACGCCAGAAGAGCGGGAATGACGCCCGTGAGCAGCGCCCACAGCGGCGCGCGGGAGGTGCGCTTAGGCTTGACGGGAGGAGGTTCTCGCTTAGCCTTGCGGGGCAAGGCCCAAGTTTATCAACTCATGCTCGCTTGCCGGTCCGTCGATAGCGCTCTAGAGGCGTTCAGGGTGATATCGTTGAGTCGTAGGTTGCTCGCAGCCGCCCCCGCCTCGTTGGATTTGACCGGATTTCCCGAAAACTACCGTAGGAACTCGTGATGAGAACTCTTCGTTTGCTGCTTTGTGGCCTCGCCCTGTCCGCGACGAGCTTGCTCGCCGCTACCGAGGGAGGCGAGGTCGGTCACGCCGATCACCTTTCGAATTTCCTGTTCGCGCTAGTTTCGGTGCTGATCGCGGCCAAGCTCGGCGGCGAGTTGTTTGAGCGATTCAATCAGCCCGCGGTACTGGGCGAACTGGTTTTCGGAGTGGCCTTGGGCAACCTCCATCTTTTTGGTTTCTCTGGGTTGGAGTGGTTCAAGCACGACCAGATGTTGGCCGTCACGGCCGAGATTGGCGTGATTTTGCTGTTATTCGAGGTCGGGCTCGAATCGAATATCAAAGAGCTGATGGCGGTGGGATCGTCAGCGCTGCTAGTGGCCGTCCTCGGAGTCATCGCCCCGGTCATCCTTGGATACGGAGTTTCCTCGTACTTCTTGCCGGCAGAGGCTTGGTACGTCCATCTGTTCGCGGGCGCCACCTTGGCCGCGACGAGCGTCGGCATCACCGCCCGTGTCCTGAAAGACATGCACAAGATGAACACCAAGGAAGCCAAGATCATTCTCGGCGCCGCGGTGGTCGACGACGTGCTCGGACTGATCATCTTGGCGGTCGTCGCCGGCCTGGTCGAGTCGATCGATGCGGGCGGCTCCGCGGAAGTCTCCTATAGCGCGGTCGCCTGGATCGTCACGAAATCGGTGGCCTTCCTTGCCGTTGCGGTGGTTGCCGGGCAACTACTTGCCGGAAAGGTGATCGAGTTCGGCGCACGTTTTCGCGTGACGGGCATCCCCGTTGTTCTCTCGATCTGCTACTGCTTCTTGATGGCGGCCCTGGCGCGGAAGGTTGGACTCGCCCCGATCGTCGGCGCCTTCGCGGCGGGCTTGGTGCTCGACAACGCGCACTTCCGCCGTTACAAGGAAATGAAAGAGATGCACATCGAGGAACTACTCGCGCCGTTGAGCGCGGTCTACGTGCCGGTGTTCTTCGTCCTGATGGGCATTCAGGTCGACCTCAGCGTGTTCACCTCAATGAGCGTCATCGAATTCGCGATCGGCCTCAGCGTCGCGGCGATCATCAGCAAGCAGGTCTGCTCACTCGGAGTTCTCGAGAAGGGCTTGAACAGGGTCGCGATCGGAGTTGGAATGATCCCGCGCGGCGAGGTCGGGTTGATCTTCGCCGCCATCGGGGCCTCGCTGAGCGTGGCGGGCAAGCCGGTCTTCGGCCCGGATACTCTCTCGGCGATGGTTGTGATGGTGATGGTGACGACGCTAGCGACACCGCCCATCCTGAAGCGAATGTTCGCGAACACATGAGCCCCGAACGCCAGTGAGCGGGTGCAGCGCTAGCAGCGGCGATGTGATCGCCCCGTCACGACTGTATTCTCTAAGTCATTGATTAAGAAAACCATTGGGCGGTTTCAGCGCCCACTCCGGGAACTCGGAAGAGCCCAGAAACGAACCCAAACGAACCCACTTCCCTTGCTCGTACGGCGCCCCGGTAGTCGCCAAGCGGGCTAGAAATCTCGGAACGGCCCGCGCGGTTCGGCGGCTTCCATTGCCTTGAGCCAGTTGGCGTAGCGCTGCTTGACCATCTTGAGGGCCTCGGGTTCGGATTCCGACAGGTCCTCACTCTCGGCGATGTCCGCCTCGAGGTCGAACAGGCCCCCGTCTTTACCTTCCATGTCCACCCACTTCCACTTGCCGACTCGCACGCCAATGCGGTCCTTGCGTTGCCAGAACATTTCCTGACGCGGCGACTCTGCTCCGTCCAGCAACACCGGCCACCAGTCGAATCCGTCGAGAATCAAATCTCCGGGCAAGTCAGTCGCCGTCGCCGCCGCCAAGCTCGGGAAAAGCTCGAGAGTCGTCAGGAATTCGTCGTTCAGCGCCCCCGCGGGCACGCCGCCTTCGGGCCAGCGAATCATGAACGGCACTCGCACGCCTCCTTCCCAGGTGGTGGCCTTGTTGCCGTGCAGGGGAGAATTATCCGCCCCTCCGCTGCCGCCGTTGTCAGAGAAGAATATGACGATCGTTTCGTCAAGGACGCCCTTCACGTCGAGCAGGTCGAGCATCCTGCCGATCGATGCGTCCATCGCCGTCACGGCGGCACGGTAGTCGCGCTGGCGAGCTTCGCGGGTGACGACTTTGGCGGGAGAACCGTAACGGGCGCCCTCCTCGTACTCCTGCTCGAGAGGCGGATACATCTTCTGGAATTCTTCAGGCGCCTGGACGGTCGACCGTATTTCGGGTTCCAGCGCCGAAGAGCCGTGCGGAGCGTTGAACGGCACGTAGAGGAAAAAGGGGTCGGCGCCGGCGTGGGATTCTAGGAATCGCAGCGCCTCGCGTTCGAACAGGAACGTGCAGTATTCGCCCTTGTCTTCTTCGGTTGGCTGAAGGTTCCGGTACATGCTCGGGACGCCGTAGCGCTCATGGGTGTAGTAGTCGATTCCCGTGTTGACGAAGCCGTAGAACTCGTCAAACCCGCGCGATGTCGGCAGGTAACGCTGAAGGCTCCCGAGGTCCCACTTGCCGAAAATGGCGCTCGAATACCCGGACGGTTTCAGCATCCGAGGCAGGATCATCTCGCGCGTGTCCATGCCGCCGATGCGCTCGAAGCTGACTTCGTACTCCGGCGGCCGGCACTTGTAACCGTAGTCGGGCGCTTCGTTGCGGATCATGTCGTAGATGCCGTGGCGTTGCGGATAGCGCCCGGTCAGCAGGCTCGCGCGCGAGGGAGTGCAGGCGGGCCACGAGACGTAGAAGTTCGTCAGGCGCGTGCCTTCGCGGGCAAGCCGGTCGAGCGCCGGGGTGATGATCCCGTTGCCTAGAAGGCCGAGGTCGTTGTACCCCTGGTCGTCCGAGACGATCAACAGGATGTTGGGGCGAGGGGCTTGCGAGGCCGTGGGTACGGATTCCGCACAGGACGAAAGCAGGATGGCAGCGCAGGCAAACAGCGTCGATCGCGTCATGAGCTGGGGCCATTATGACTTAGTGGGGGGGGCGGAAATACGATGACGTATCTAGCGCTCTTCCGGAACCCGCTCCCTTGCGGTCGCGGCTCTGACGCCGCCGGACAAACGTTCGACTCGCTACGTCAGAGCCGCGACCGCAAGGGAGCGGGTTCCGGGAGCCTACACTTTGGCCGTGCCCGCGAAATCGGGCTAGACTGAACCCCATGCACTGGTTGTTGCTGTTGGCGGCGAGCGCTTGGGTTCCCTACATCCCCAAGGTCTGGACCAACGATGCCGTGCGGGAGCTCGAAGTCCCTCTCGCGAAGCCGGAATTCTCGCCCAAGCACATCAGCGAGGCCGACTACTACCGCATCCCAGAACGCGTCATCTACCGCACCTACCCGGTCTACCACCCGGATCGCGAACCTGACGGCTACCAGGAGTGGCTCAAGCGGCGGGAGCCGGAAGTCGCCTTCGACGCCAAGAACCTCACGACGAAGCAGGATTGGATCGCCGCCGGCGAGCTGATTTTCAACGCCCCCACATCGTTTGGGCCGGTGTTCTTCGGCGCGGATCAGCTGCGCGACGCGAGCTTCATCGAAGAGACCGGGATGCCCGTCGCTCGCGATGGGACGATCCCGTTCGCCACCTGGGTTGTTCGCGAAAAGGGCAAGGTCGAACTAGGCTCGATGGGCTGCAATACCTGCCACACGCGGGTCCTTGCCGACGGCACGGTCGTCGCCGGCGCGCAAGGCAACAATCCGGGGGATGTCCAAGGCGCGCTGATGCTCGAACGCGCGGGGCGCTTCTTGGGTCCGGAAAAGATCCTTCGGCAGATTCGCCAATTCGCGCTGCAGTTCGAGCTGCCCTGGCTCGACGATGACCTCAACCGCCAGGCGCGGACGATGCCGCTCGAAGAGCTCGTCGCGGCGGGGAAGGCCATTCCGCCGGGTGTGACGGCTCGCTCCTTCACGAGCATGTTCGTCCCGCCACAGATTCCCGACCTGATTGGGGTCAAGGAACGCCGCTTTCTCGATCACACGGGATTGGTGCGGCAGCGGAGCCCCGAGGACCTGATGCGCTACTCGTCTCTGGTCCAAGATCTGATGGGCTACGCCCGCTATGGCGAATTCGAGCCCATGCGAAGGCCCGCGCCCGGCAAGGGCCGGCGCTACAGCGACGCCCAGCTCTACTCCTTGGCGTTGTTCCTCTACTCGCTCGAGCCGCCCCCAAATCCTCACCCGTTCAACGAGTCAGCGGCGCGTGGCAAGCAGGTGTTCGGGCGAAGCGGGTGCGGCGGTTGCCACACTCCCGGCCCTTACACGAATAACCGGCTGGTTGCCGTCGACGGCTTCGATCCTTCCGGCGCCGATCGCAAGCGCTTGAACGTGATGTCCCGCCGAGTGGGAACCGACCCGCGGTCCGCCCTTCAGACCAAAAAAGGGACCGGGTACTACAAGGTTCCTTCGCTCAAGGGCCTGTGGTATCGCGGGCCGCTGGAGCATAACGGCTCAGTCGCGACGCTGGAAGACTGGTTCGACCCGGCGAGACTGGGCGAGGACTACGTCCGCACGGGCTTTGGGGACGGGCCGGCGCCTGGGCATGAATTCGGACTCGACCTGGCTGCCGGCGAGAAGGCGGATCTGATCGAGTTCCTACGAACCCTGTAGCCGAGCGGGCGTAGCTGGCTACGCCCGCGGAACCCCGGGCTTCAGCCTGGGGAAACATCTTGTCGGCCGCGCTTCCGCCCATGGGGATAAAAGGACCGGTTGATCCTATTCCCCACGGCTGAAGCTCCGCGGGCTAGTCCTTCCAGCGGTAGTAGTCGACGTCCGTAGGGATGATCTGCCTGGTCGTCGAACGCCAGTCGTCAATCGACGGGGCCCCTGCTCGGTCAAAGAAAGCGTGCAGCCTTCTTTGAAGCTCGAGCCGACGTTCACGATATTCAGGCTTGCCCACGCGATTGATGGTCTCACCCGGGTCGTCTTCTAGGTCGAAAAGCTCGTTCGGCCAACCATCGCTCCGCTCCACGTATTTCAGATTCTCCGTCCGGACCGCGCGGGTGTAGCCGTACTCGAAGTAGACGTCGTTCGACCACTCAGGCGAGGTTCCGCGCAGGAAGCCCGCGTAGCTGCGCCCAACGCGCTCGCGGGCCGGCTCGGCCTCGACGCCGACGTAATCAAGCACAGTCGGGAAGAAGTCGTAGGTCGAGACCATCGCCGATACTTCCTGGCCGGCTTCGATCTCCCCAGGGTGATTCCAGATCAGCGGGATCTGGATCGACTCCTCGAACATGTTGAACGGGATTGTGGCGTTGCCCTTGCCCCAGACGCCGTGGTGACCACAGTTAAACCCCTGATCGGCCGAGAAAACGACAACCGTGTTCTCGCGCACCCCGAGCTCGTCGAGCTTGTCGATCACGCGGCCGACGTTCGCGTCGACGCCCGTCACCAGGGCTGAGTAGCTGGTATAGGCTTCGCGGCTTCCGTGATATTGCTCGAAGCGGCCTCGCCGTTGCGGGTGCAGGTCCATGTGCGGGTAGCACGAGAACTCCGAGTCCGCGTAGGGCTCGCGGTACTTTTCCGGCTGATAGTCGTAGGGGCTATGCGGAGCAAAGAACGGAACGACGAGACAGAAGGGGCGGTCGTGGTTCTTCTCGAGGAAGTCGAGCGCGCCATCGCCCACGAAGTCGGTCTTGTAGCCGGTGTCGGTGACGACTTCGCCGTTGACGGTAAACTCCGCGTCTTTGTATGTACCGCCGCCACGCGGAGTGCTGTACCAGTAGTCGAATCCGGATTGAGCTTCAGTGTCGTGCCCGAGGTGCCACTTGCCGACCAGGCCGCAGGCGTAGCCCTGCCCTTGGAGAATCTCGGCGAATGTCGTCTGCCCTTCCAAGAACCGCCTACTCTTTGGGCCATAGCTGTCATCGGGCAGCAGGAAATCTTGCACGCCGTGGTGCGACGGCAGCTTGCCTGTGTAATAGGTTGCGCGCGACGGTGAGCAAACCGGAGTGCACGAGAAGGCGCGAGTAAAGCGCATGCCCTCGGCCGCCAGCCGATCAAGGTTCGGCGTCTTCATCTCGCCACAGCCGTACGAACCCAACGACCAGGCGCCGTGGTCATCGGTCATGAAGAAGACGACGTTGGGCCGGCGGCGCTGCGCTAGAGCGGTAGCCGGGGCAAGCGAAAGAAAAGCTCGTCTAGTCATTTGCCGTCAAGAATATCAGGCTCCAGCAGCCCACGAGCCCCGAACGCAAGTGAGCGGGTAGGGTGATTGGCGATCCCGTCAACGGTCCACCCCACCCGCTCACTTGCGTTCGGGGCTCGTGATATCGCCGGCCCGCTACCGCTGCACCGGCAACTGCGTCTCCAGGCTGCGCACGCCGATCATGCTAATCGAGAATGGCAAAAAGCCGTCCGGCGAGTCCGGGTGAACCACGACATTGGACTGGTAGACCGTCAACAGGAATGGGGCGAGGACGCTCACCTGAACTTGAAGCGGCCGGTTGTCTAGCGTAATCAGCGGTTCGTTGACGGTGTGCGACAGCGGTTCAACCGGCCCAGGAGTGTTGGTTACGACTGCCGGCTCCACCGGGCCGCCTCCGGTCCAGAAGACCGCAATCACTTCGCCAGGGCGCGCCGGGTTGAGCGGCTCTACCAGCGCACCGTCTGCGTGTAGCGCTGCGACGAATCGCCCACTTGGCAGGGTAACTTCGAAGACCCCTGGCTGCGCGATGAGGGTTCGCACATTTGGGAACAACGCGGAAACGCCGTTGTTGAATAACTCGACATTGACCGAGTTGGAGGGCGCTGTAATAAAGAACGGCGTCTGAACGCTGATCTGCTCGACGCCGTTGATGTTTGACAGCGCGATGATCGGCGCCGGGACTCCGTCCACCACGACTCGAACGCCACGGAGCTCGGTCGGGAACGGCGGGCCGGTTGCGACCACCGCCCCGTCGACTTCCTCCGTTAGTCCGGTCCCGAAGATCGTCCCTAGGCTGCCGGGAACCCAGCCGACGATGAAGCTCGCGCCGTTCACGAAGCCCACGGCCGAAACTTGCGGCGTCCGCCCCACGACTCGTAAGTCGAAGACCGTCACAATGTCGCCCGAGCGCGCTTCCACTCGCAGCGCCCCTAACATCGGGCCCGCTCTCACCATGACGGAGGCTTGCCCGGCGTCATCGGTGCGAACTGTCGCCGTCGGAGCGCCCTGCATCGCCGCGCCTTGCAGCACAGCGCCGGTCTCGACGCTTTCGAACGAGCCGACGCCCTCGACGACGGAAAAGGTCACATCTCTGCCTGGAGCCGGAGCGCCGTTGTCGTTGATCAGTTGGACGGTCAGCAATTGCGCCGCGACAGCTCCGGCCGGAACGTCCTGGCGGTCGCCTTGAGATTTTCTGAACGCGCTCGGAGTGACATTGACGAACAGGTTGAACGTCGTCTCATGTCCCCCGGCTTGCATGGTGATCGAGACCGGCCCCGCCTGGTTGCCCAACCGCACGAGCGCCGATATCCTACCGGTTATGCCGGTGCGGCGGAACTCGTTCTCAAGGGTCGCCGCACCCGGGGGATCCACGAGGAAGCTCACATCGACCCCAGGGACGCCGTTCGAGCAAGAGTCGACCAGTTGGCCAATCAGCGCTTGTGCGGGACCGTCGAGTCGCTCGTTGGCATCGCCTTGGGTTCCGTTCCCTTGGATTCGCCGGAGCACCGTGGGCTCACCGGGAAGGGTTCGGAAACGGAATGTCTCGCGGGGCAGCCCGGGCGTGTTCACCGACGCGACCACCTCGCCATTGCCCAGCCGGCATCCGAAGGTTATGTCCGCGGAAATGACCCCGTCCGCACCTGAGGGCACGATCGGCGGATCGAACGTTACCCGGTCACGGTCTACCGCGAACTCAGCGCCGACGTTCGGCACCACGCCGAACCCGTCGTTTCGCAGGAGCCGCAATCGTGCTGCGCGTTTGAGCGTCGTCCCCGCCATTCCTTCGATGACGTCGCGTGTTAACCGTTGTGGCTCACGCGGAAGGTCGGCCACGCTGGGGACCACGGTGAACGTCAGGTCGCGCGGCAGACGGCGCCCGAATTCGTCACGCACCGGGACCCGAACCAATCTGGGAAACGCGCTGGAGAGGTTTCCCGCCGAACACTGAAAACTCGCTTCGCCATTCGCCCCGGTAAACGCGGTGGCGGGGCACATCACCGTGTCGTTGGGGGGCTGATCGTTAGTCGGATGTTGTCGGACTCAACCCCGTCGGTGATCACCCGGATCCTCGTCGTGCGCGGAAAGTCGTTCCCGGCAACCTCGATCTGATAGTCGCCCGGGACAACCGACAGGCTGGCGGCTCCGGCCTGTGCGTCGTTGACGGGAAACCGAGCCGTGAGCCCGTTCGGCGCGCGCGCCTCAATCTCGAACGTCGTATCGATAGGCGGCGTGACTTCGAAAGACGCCACGCCGTAGGCGTTTGTCACTAAAAGATCCGGGTCGAAGGTCACCCCGGGAGCGAAACCGTTCAAGGTTAGCGTTTGGCCGAAAACACCGCGGCCCTGGACGTCGAGCGCGCGCACGGCGAACCGTCTTGGCAAGGGCGCATGGGCCGGACCCGCCTGGCCGAGGCCACCATAGATCTCAAGGCGTGAGGTCGACGACCCGGGCGTCGACAACACCTCGATCCTCTCTGGCGCGTCTGGAGGAACGGTTTCCCGCTGGAGCTCCGTGCCGTCGCGGCTGAACCGCATCACCGCACCCGTTCCACCGAAAGCGACGAAGAAGTTTCGGCTGAAGCGATCCTTTTCGATGTCGATCGGCGGCAACGTAAAGGCCGCCCCGGTGGCGGGATTCAGCATCGTCCGCAGTTGAGACCCGTCGCGGTTCGTACGGAAGATTCGACCGCCGAATCTCGAGAGCACGAATAGCAGATTGGTTTCCGTCGAGACGGCTTTGTCGACCAACGACGGCGGACTGACGACAAAGTCCAACGTTCGAGTATTGAGATTGATCGTCGAAACGTTGGTTCCATTCACGATAAACATCTCATTGAGCGGGGCCCCTCCATAAAAGCCCATTTGCCGCGTCAGACCCCCGCCATGCCCTGGGGTTCCGATGACCAGGCCGGTGGATGTGCTGATCGCCGTTGCCTCGTCAAACTCGCTGAAAAACACCCCTGTGTCATTCGGGGCCGCGATGGCTTTGTTTGGGACCGAATCCAACTCGACCGGACCGGTGAAGCGCCGCGGGACATCCTCTCCCAGGCGGATGACGAAGGTTGAGGTCCGGCCCTCGATGGTGACGTGCGCCTCGGTCGAATCGGCGGTTACGGTCATGGAGGTCGCCGGCGCCCCCAGGCGAATCAAGAATGGCGCCGGGTCGGAAGGGTCTAGCGGATCGAAAATGAGCAAGAAGGTCCCAGAGGCAACCAAGATGTGACGCCCGTTGGGCGCCAGCACGGCGCTCTGGTCGCCGAGGCTGACGCCCCCACTGAGCGTCAATCGCCGCCGAAGAGCGAACGGCGGATCGGGTTCGAGCACCATGGCGTTGGCGGCCGTGATCACGAAATACTTGAGGAACTGGGTAGGGTTTTCCGGGTCGGGGACCCCAATGGCATGCACCGCGCCGGCGCCGACTTCAGGGGAACCGAGTAGATCGAACGTTTCCGCGTCATAAATGTGGACAGTCGTGCCCGAGTGAAAATGGAGTGAACCCTAAAAATGAGACATTGAAATTTGGGACGAATTTCAGCGAATGGAAAGGAGTCCAGGATGGAAAGTCTCAAGCCGCGCAAGCCGCGGGAGTTCACGGTGGAGTTCAAGGAAGCCGCCGCCAGGCGGCTCCTAGCCGGCCAGAGCGGCACAGCGCTAAGCCGCGAGTTGGACGTCAAGCGCAGCCTGCTGTACCGCTGGCGGGACGCCTATCGCCAGGAAGGCGTCAACGGCTTGAGCCGGCGGCGAGGCCGGCCGAAACCCGGCCGCTCGGCGCCGCCCAAGATCCCTCGCGATCCGCGCGACGAACGCATCGCAGAGCTCGAACGACTGCTCGGCAAACAAGCCGCAGAGCTCGATTTTTTCGGACAAGCCTTTCGCGCCTTGAACCTCGCAGCCCCGACCAACGACGCCGGTGGCGCGAGCGGATCTACTCCATCGTCGAGCAGATCAGCGCCAAAGGCTCGCTCAGCGTCGAACACGCCTGCGAGCTCGGACGCGTGAATCGCGCCGGGTTCTATCGCCGGCTCGCCGTGTCGTCGCCCGCCGAGTGCGACATGGAATTGCGTGACCGCATGCAGCGGATTTCGCTCGAGAATCGTCGTTACGGCTACCGCCGCGTGACGGCCGAGCTGCGCCGCCAAGGCTTCCTCGTCAATCACAAAAAGGTCCTGCGGATGATGCGTAAGGACAACTTGCTGGCGGTACTCAAGCGGCGCTTCGTGCTAACAACGGATTCGAACCACTTCTTACCTGTTTATCCGAATCTAGCGGCGCACCTGAATGTGGACGGCGTCGATCAGTTGTGGCAATCCGATATCACCTACATTCGCTTGCGCGAGGCGTTCGTCTACCTCGCCGTGGTGTTGGACGCCTACTCGCGACGCGTGGTCGGCTGGCGGCTGGGGACGACGCTCAAAGCTGAGCTGGCTGTAGGGGCGTTGCGCGATGCGCTCGAGCTCAGACGCCCTGCCGCGGGGTGGATGCATCATTCCGACCAAGGCGTACAGTACGCTTCGAGCGCCTATGTCGAGCTGCTGGAGCAGCACGGCGCGATCATCTCGATGAGCCGCCGCGGCAACCCCTACGACAACGCGCGGGCGGAGAGTTTCATGAAGACGTTGAAGGCGGAGGAGGTTTGGTTGCAGCATTATCGCACGCTTGACGAGGCGCGCGCATCGATCGGCGAGTTCATTGATGAGATCTACAACCAACGCCGGCTGCATTCGGCGTTGGGATATCGTCCGCCGGCGGAGTTTGAAGCGCTGGCGCGGCCGGCGGCAACAGCAGCGAGGAATCCGAAGTATGAGTTTTGAGAGGCATAGGCAAATCTATCAATCCGATGGGCCCTGGGCGGGCAGGGAGACATCGCCGGCGTTGGAGAAGCCGGGAGCGACCTTGGCGGCCGCCCCCGGCGCTCATCGTCTTGATGAGTTTGCGGCCGGGTATTCCTTGGCGGGTTGCTCTCCAGCAGAGCCCGCTTCCGCTTCCCCGGCTAGGACCAGCGTGCGACGATACAGCGAAGAAGGCAAGCGTTTTGCGGTGAATCGTAACCTGTCCCGATTTCGACTGTCTCACGCTTGGGGTTCACTCCAAAAACGAATAGTCGTTCGATAGCAAATGTGGGTGCGTTTGCCAGGGTCAACAACAGACACAGGCACAGCGCACGCAGAGAATCCCTCATCGTGGCTCCCGGGGCGCGGACGCGAACGCGCTCCGGTCAATTGTGGCAGGTTCGGCGGGTCGATTCCAAGCGGTCCCGCCTTAGATCGCATTTCTCAACACGTAGGGAGCGGAACGACCGTTCAAGGGCCTTCTCAAACCTAGCCGGTCATCCATGGCCGCGTGCTGAAGCAGGGGCAAGCAACCTGTGGCCGACAGGGGGTTGTCAGCCCTCGGCACTTACGCCATCGGCCCCAGAACGATAGGAGTCCTCGCCCTGCGCCTCTTCGCCCCAGTCGTAGCTTTGCGGCACGAACGTCTCGCGCTTCTCGAGCCCAACTCGCGCTTGCGTTGCTGCACGTACTGCCGCACCGTGCGCTCGGCGACTTCGCAGCCGGTCTCCTCGCGCACCCGCCGCCAGATGCGGTGTGACGCTGCTTGCGCGGCGCTTTGCGGTCCTCTTTGAGGATGCGATCGATGAACTCGACCGCGGGCGCCAGCTTGGGGCGCTTTCGCTGTGGCTTCTTACGCGGCGGCGGCAGCACGTTGGCGATCGCCTCGCGCACCATGCGCCGATGCACGCCCAGCTTGCGCGCCGCCCCCCTCAACGTTCCCACGCCGAACTCGTATTCGCGTCGAATCTCTTCGTACAGTTCCGAAACAGCTCTCGGAATCACTTCGGAAGCTCGATGAGGCTCATCCGGACTTCTTGGGACTGCACTTTCGCGCCGTCGCCGCCTTCGTGTTCCTGCTGGCGATCATCCTCGGCGCCTGGTGGATCGATTTCCTGCTCTTCACGGCCACGGCGGAGTTTTTTGCCCGCCGAGCTTTCCACTCTTGGCCTTGGATCGTGCCGCTGGCCTGCGTGTTCAGTCCCTTAATCGTGCTGCTGATAGAGATCGGCATTTCGCTCAAGCGGGAGCTCGCGCGCGAGCAACAGGGATGGATCAAAGGCGCAAGCCTTGGTTGGACAGCGGCCGGCGTCGTCTTCGCCGCGGTGATTCCGATGGCCGCGGTAGCGACCATGCCGGCGACCCAGCCGACGGTATCCGATCCCGGGCTTGTCGCCGAGCTTCGGCTGCAGACCGCCGTTCTGGCTTTGCTGGCCTTCGCCGGCCATCTCCTGATCCTGTTCGGCGGCCGCTCTGCTCACGATTCGAAAGCCTTTGCGGCCTTCAAGATTCGTCAGCTGAGCCTTCGCCGCCGCCTGCGACGCATCGAGCGGCACGCTCGCCGCAAGGCGGCCGCGACCGTGGAGATCTTTGACCTTTATCACCACGGCCGGAAGGCTTTCAACCGGCGGTTCCCGGACCAGGCTTTGGAGTTCGGACCGTTCGACCGAGCGACACGGGAGCTGATCAATCGAGAGTTCGGCTTTGAGCTGATCGTCCTCGTCGACGAAGAAGACGAGCACTCTCGGCCGAGTGGAGATCGCGAGCCACGACCCCCTCAGAAGCCAGGTCGTGATCTGTACGCCATTCCAAAGCTGACGAGGCCTCGCGGACAGAAACAACGCAGGCGGCGGTCTCGTCGCGAGCCGGCAGCCTGAGCGCCAGACCGGGACTCGAATCGGACGTGTCCCGGCCGCTCATTTTTGAAGAACAAGAAGTGCGTGATGTCGAAGAGATCCGCTGGTCCTATCAAAACTCTCGAAGGTCTGATCTGGTAGAGCCTATTCGCTTTGATGGCGCTGGCATTGCTGGCTGGGGTTTGCGAGAGGGACACGTTCGATGAGCAGCGCTTCTATCCGCTGTCCGAAGAACGCTCCATGGAGCTCGATGCGGTGGCGCATCTGCCCGATCGTGTCGGGCATCTTTGGCTCAAGACCCGTTCGGAACACGCTCTCAAGATTTGGACCGCGGACATTGATCTTCCCCAAGATCTCGAAAAGCAGATCCGCCCGATCTTGAACGATCCGGGCCTAGGCGCCCGCTTGTCTCGACGCGAGTTCGACCGCGAGGTCTCAGAACGCGACCAGCAGTTCTCCGACGCACCGGACAGCGATGTCGGCGAGCGTCTCGAGACGGCCTATCGGCAGGTCAGGGGAGGGGCGTCATGAAAAGTCTGGATCTGATGCTGTGGGTTCTGGCGAGCCCGATTCTGCTGCTGCGCGCCTTCGTTCGGATTCTGAGGCGTTTGCGCTTCTTGAAGTTCGCCTACACGACCGCTCTTCGCTGCAAGGTCTGCCACGGCGTCATCTCGCTCGTCGGGATGTGGCGTTGTAGCTGTGGATACACCTACCACGGCCATGTTCTGCGAACCTGTCCGGTCTGTCGCTCCTTGCCCCGCATGGCGCGCTGTTTCCAGTGCGGAGTGACCAGGAGTCTGCCCCGGCCATGATACTGACCGATCGTTGCGTCGATCTGCTGCGGTTGCTGAAGGCGGCGCGTTGGCTGACCACCCGGCAGTTGCATCGACGTTTCTTTTGCTCTCGGTCTTTGGACGCTTGCCGCAAGCGCCTTCGCAAACTGACCGCCGAACGCGCTACCTTCGGATGCGTCGGACGAACCGCATGGGCGAGGCCTTGTTCACTCTGGGGCCTGCCGGGAAGCGATATCTCGAGAGGCTGGACGAAGACGCCGTGGCGTTGGAGCGCTGCCCGCCCAAGCAACTGGAGCACTTCACCGGAGTCAACGACCTGCGGCTGGCGGCGGAGTCGACCCCAGGCCTCGGCTACTTCTTCGCCTGCTGGCAGCTCTCCAAGCTGAACTGGTCGTATCCGATCGTTCCCGACGCGGTCTTCTCGATCGAACGGTGTGTCTTCGCCCTCGAGCTCGACCGCGGCATGGAGAGCGTGCGCTACTTCGTGCGGACCAAGATGCCCTATGCACTACGAGCTTCTTCAAGAAGCCGCGGTGATCTTCTTCGCCCTGACGGCGATCGCGACGCTCGTCAAGTGCGATCGAAGACTCAAGCGTTGGTTCATCGGAAGCCGGAGGCGGCGGAGGTGAACCGTCCTCTGGCGTCGAGCGCTGGAACGCTGACGGGCGGAGACAGGCGGCCAGACTCCCATAGCGTCAATCGAGGCGGTCGAGTCCTTGATGAGACGTCACGAATTCACTCACAAAGGAGGGTTCTTAGAAAGTTTCTCCTATCGCTCGCCCGCTGGGCGTACGACCCAGTCTTTGTCATTAACCACAAATCTATGGCATGGCGACCGTACGAGAACCTCATCGACGGGGAGCTCGACAATCGAGTTCCTGGAAGGGTCACGGGATGGCTCCGATTCCTGCGTTCGGCTCAGATCGAGCGCACCCGGTCGCTTACCAAGTACGACCGCGCGATCATGAAGGTCTGGAGCGTCGACGACGTTCAAGAGGCCCAGAAGATCGTCGAGCCTCTGCTCTAGCTTTTTGTCATTAACCTCCTTCCTTCCACCGCAGCAGCTGAGGTTGGTCAGCTGCGAAGGGCTCGCACGCTGCAGCGCCCTGGCTTCGTGAGCGCGAAGGAGCCTTCGCGGCGCCGCTCAAAAGACGAGCTGTAGTGCTATACCGGCATGCCGCGATCGATACGACCAAGCTCGTCGGGCTTCGCGACCGTGCGACGATCGTCCAGGTGAAGTTGGTCGTTACGGGCCGGGCTGTTTCCGTCATTGACCGTCACACTGGCGTTGTAAGTCTGCGGGCCGCCGCCGATTGTGCCGGTGACAGCCAAGCCAATGTCCTGACGGGCCACCGCGCCAGTTCTCGACCCTACCAACCAGTTTTCAATGATTTACGGATGGCGCTTTCTCAATGGAGTGCGAATGGAGTGTGCCGCCAGGCGACTTACCGCCGACGACGGTCACCCTGGCGAGTCCCACCAGCCCTTCAGTGGGTCCGCCGCGCCAGGCCGAAACCGAGCCGATACCTCAATCCGGTGGATCGCTAGCCGCACCGCTTCACCGCTCGGCCGCTTGACATGCGCCCAATGGCGAAGCAGCATCGGCGTGGATATGACGCTGACGACGCTCGATCCATCGCGTTGCGCTAACCGTCGGGCCTTCCTGTCGTCGGTCGCCACCGCAAAACTGCGACTCTCAGCCAGCGCGATCGTCATCGCCTCGCCGTCGTCTAGACTCATCGAGTACGCAACATACAGCTCTTGCTCTTCGTCATCGTTGAGCTCGACCCGCCGAAGCACTCCCGAGTCCAGGAGTTCGTCAACGCGTACCTCATCTGGAGGATCGCCAGCCCGTTCTGAACGGACGTACAGAGTTTCCTCGAGAACTGCGGGACAGATATAGGCGGGGACCGCGAGCGAGAGGATGACCTGTTCCGCCTGCTGAGCCGCCAGCAAGTTGATGAGGACGGACGCGTCAAACACGACTGGACACGAGACCAAGCTCACAGCTACCGTCCGCTCAGCGGCTGTGCCAAGTCCAGTTCTAGCTGCGTGAAGTCACCCTCGTCCTCCTGGTGGATATCTCTCGCCAGATCCGCTACAACCGATCGCGCCGACACTCGGTCCGTACGAAGATATCGAGCAAGTTGCCCTTCGCTGAGTAACTCTTTACGAAAGGCCTCCACGGCCAGAGACACATACCGTTGTGGCAGCAGCTCTCCGGGTGGCGGTTCAGTCTCGATTCCCAGCAATCGCTGGGCCTCTCGGACTCGAAAACCCTCCGCAGCAAGCCGTTGCCACGTTCCTGAAGGAATGCGACGAAGCGTCTCCAAGCGATGAACCATCGCTTGGAACGAAACACCGTAGAGGCGTGCGAGACCAACGACATCCGCGAGCGTTGCGCCCTGGTCTGATGCCCTCTGAAGCTCGGTGAATCGGCGAGTAAGCCCCGTAGCGGGCATGAGGAAGTTCTCGGCAAAACAATCCGTAACTCGTTCCTTGGAGGATCGTTGCCGATTTAGGTCCAATACCGTGATCTCGGGACGAAATCGATGCATCAGAAAGTGACCGGCTTCGTGGGCCAACGACCATTGCCTCCGCTCGGCAGGATGGTTCGAGTTGATCCCGATGCAGGCCCCCAGATCCTCGTTGTAGGCGAATAGGCCAGCCAGCTTTGCGGGCATCTTGAAGTAGAAGATACGCAACCCGACATCCGACTCCAAACGCTCTTGCAAGTTTCCGATCGGCCCGTCGCCGAGCCCCAAGCGGTTGCGTTCCGCCCCCGCAACCTCCGCCCCGACATCCTCAGGAGTTGCCCCGGTCGTTTCGTATACGGGCGGGTACTGCCAGCGCCGCCGCACTCGTAACATGCCTTCCAGTTCGGTGTAGTCTTCGGATAGCCGCTGGAGTTCGTAAGCGCTTCTTTCGTACTCGGGTGAAACTGCCAGCGTTTGACGCTCGGTTGAACGGAACTGTGGAACGAAACCCTCGGTGACCTGCTCGCGACCAACAAGCTCCGACACCTGCCGCCGATAGAGCTTCGCGAGGGTCATCAGCTCGCCTGCCGGAATTCTCCGTTCACCTTTCTCAAGCGCGACAATCGTGGTACGCGCCATGCGCAATTCCGTCGCGACCTGTTGCTGAGTGAGTCCGGAGGCCCGCCGGGCATCTTGAAGGCGAGCGCCCAGTACCCGCGGGTCAATCCGATCCAATCCCTGAGGCATAGCTATGCAGCCCTTCTCGCTGAGCTGGGCCAATTCGACGGCGCGAAAGACCGCCAATCCCGACAGTGTCGGTCGTACAGGGCGTTGAGTTCGCTTGGGATCTCTGCATCGGGGTACTGAAGCTGCAACTCCTCGGCTGCGGATTGCAGTTCCGGGAACTCATTCAGTAGCGCGCGCCACGGCTCTGGTTTACCCAAACAGGCAGAGAGCCGTTCAACTTGCCAACTCATCGCATCCAATCCCTGCGTGTGTCGGCGCTTGCCAGAAAACTCCTGCGATCTCACATCGCGCGCGTAGGCGACGGCTTCGGGCAAGTGAGCCGCGTGCAGGGCAGACCTGCGCAGTAGGCAAGAAGTGCAGGTTCCGCACTGTGCACTTCCAGTCCGTCGTGAGCCCGAGCTGTCGCAGGAATAGGTGGCGCCGATGAAGCCTTGGAGCGCTTCCGGCAGTGCATTGCACATCTGAGATTTCGTGTGCAGCGTATGTGGGTTCACGATGTCGATTCGCTTTCCCGTTACTACGCTGAAGAGCTCTGCGACCAATCGGAGCAACAGCTACATCGACGAAGTCAGCCATGAGGGGCGGTAGGACCTGACCGAAGTGGTTCGCCGCTTCCCGCTCGTCAATGTGATATCGCAAGGCGAAACCATCTCCGTCCGCGATGTCCCCGCACTGGCGCAAGAGGCCCGCTTCGCTGAAGTCGAAGCTCAACTGACTAGAGCGTTTGCCGCGCGATGGGCTCATGCAATTCCTCCAGCGTCATGCGCCGGCGTTTTGCGAGACGGCGCGGTGGCCGAATCCTGCTGCTGCCTCCGTAGACGGATTCAACCTTTGACTCCAGCTCACGACCGACGGCATCGCGGAGGTCATGTATCCACTTGCAATGCTCTCGATGGGACCGCCCGTACTCCTTCAGCAGTTCCGTTCGGGCGTGAGTCAACGCCCGCGCCTCGATCAGATCACCGGCGAACTGAGCGAGCAGAGCGGCGGAGATGTCCCCATAGTTGTCGCCCCCGAATCGCGATACGAATAGACTTTCGGCGGACTTTGCTGCGACGCTTGCGACATCGCTCTCCCCTGCAATGTGGCGAAGCTCCCGCTGCAGATCTTCGAGCGTCGAACCGTCCCGAGAGCAAACCGTTCGCAGACCCCGCAGTATCCTCGGAAGTAGAAGCCTGTGCTCAGGGTCGTTGAGATGCCGTACGACCATGTCGATCGCGTGATCCGCCACGATGTCGATTCGGTTACCGCCCAGCGCAACCTCGACGAGCTTCCTCGATCCTGGCCCCCTAACCTTCCAACAAAAATGGTCGCCGTCAGGCATTGTGCACTCGTCCTAATCCGACGTTACGCCATGAATCTGACAATGTCAAGTATAATATAACGAATTCCCTCGTGATGTCAGGCGAGGAAGGCCTGCCCGTAGTGTCCAAAAACTCGACCGGTCCATGCCGGGGGCAATTGCAGCAAGAAGAACCGAGCGAGGAGCCGTGGCCGGAGCCCGTTTCGTGGGCGGGCGGAGGCTGATCAAGGTTGCCGGCCTGAATCGAAGGGGCGCACAAAGCTCGCAATCCCCGTCCTGGACAGTCCGCCGCTGCGCGAAGCAGCGGCGGCTTTGGTTTCTTGGAGGCTTTTCAGGCGGCCTGTCGATGGTAATACTTCAACATCCCGCCCAGCCGCTGCCGACGTTCGATCGGAGCGCTGGCCTCCGCGTCCAACTTGTCGGGAAAAATCAGCTGGTTGTCGAGTCCTTGGTGATTACGCTCGAAATGATAGTGGGCGACGAACTCTTTGACGGCCCGGCGCAGCGATCGTTCTCCGAACAAGATCATGCGATCCAAACAGGATTCCTTGATACTGCGCACGAAGCGTTCGGCGTAGGCGTTCAGATTTGGGGATCGCGCCGGTAGGCGCACATTTCGTACTGCCGCCGCGCCCAGCGCCTCTTGGAATTCCCGCGTAAACAGCGGATCGCGATCGTGAATCAGATACTTCTTGCCGACCAGAAAGCCGTCCTCCACATCGGTCAAGTTGCGAGCGATCTGAGTCATCCATACTCCATCGGGTTGTGGAGATATCCCGGCGATCTTAACCCGCCGCGTCGACAGCTCGATCACAAACAGCACCATGACTCGGACCAGGCCGGATCGCGTCCACACTTCGACGGTGAAGAAGTCCGCAGCCGCGAGCACCTCCCAGTGCGTCTGCAAGAACTCCTGCCAAGTCGTTTTCTTCAAGCGTTCCGGCGCAGGCTCGATCCCGTGTTGTTTGAGGATGTTGGCGATTGTGCGCAGCCCGATGACCGAGATTGGCCAACGCACCCCGGATGCGGGTGTAACCCCAGTCGCGGTTCTCTTGCGCCATGTGGACGACCAGGCTGCGAATCTGCTCCCTCACCGGGGGCCGCCCGGGACCTCGACGCTGACTGCTGTCGTACTTGCGAGCAATCAGCTTCCGATGCCAGCTCAGCAAGGTGTCGGGCGTGACGATCGAGGCCACCTCCCGGAGCAGCTTGTGGCCCAGCTTCTTGGCCCTGGCAGCCAGGCGGCGGCGCTGATCGTCGTTGAGTCGTAGGCGTCTGTTGCCGAGCTGCTCCCGCAGCACTCGGTTTTCCTCGTGGAGATACTCAATGACGTCCTGCTGCTGTTGGTTGAGCCAGCCGGCAAGGGCGACGGCGCAGCGGATCGAGCGACATTGGGCGCAAGTCTACCAACCAGGCGTCCAAGAACCCCGCTTTCCGTCGCCCTGAACGCCAGGCGCAACTCTCTGAAACAAAGCAGGTTCAGGTCCGGTCGAGTTTTTGGACACTACGAGCTTCAGCCCTAGCATGCCATTCTTCCTGAAGGCTAATTCGGTCTGGTAGCGAACACCGGCTTCGCCGCCACCGTGGCCGATCTCGTAGTCAAAGGGTGTGTTGGAGGGTCGGAGTCAGCCGTCAGAATGATTTCTGGCTGGACGCCGACTTCGACATCCCAGAAACCGAATAGTCCGTTCCTGCCCCACCGTATCATGACTGCGGCGGCAGACGTATCGTTGTCAAGCCGGGGCAGCGATTCCGCAACGAGGCTCGAGCTGTTGATAGTCGGCTACGGCCTGGCGCACGCGTTGCTCCCAGCTGCGCGGCACGAACAGCTGTTGCACCTTTCCCCGGCGCGAGCGCACCAGATAGAGCGAGGCGTGCAGTTGACCCTGGGCGCAGCGACAGTTGGGCTTGCCGCAGACGCGTTGGCGCGGCGCCACGGTGCCATGCAGCAACCAGCGGCCGTGGACCAGCTGGGCGATGCGGGAGCGCAGCTTACGCTCGGCATCGGCGAGGCTGGAGCGAGCCGGGGCTGTCTTCATGACTGATATATATACAATATACCAGAACCAACTGCGCTGCAACTCCTCAACAGGAATGCGAATCTGCTCGGACCACAGGCCCAGCCCCAAACACCCGCTAAATCAATGGTTTCCGACCCTCAGGGAAATTGGATGCGGAACCGCTGAAGCCGGGGCCCTTCGACATGCCTCGGCATGCGCACAAGAGAACAGAGGCTATCTCACTGTCCAGCCTGCGCTGTCACTGTCCAGCCTGCGCTGTAATCCACGTTCCGGGACCTTCGTAATTGATCTCGCGTTTGGTGCCGTCTGAAGCACTCACGCTCGCTAGTCGCCCGTCGTAACCGTAATCGTAACGAACTGAATAGCTCGCACTGGTCGCACCCACCTGGACGACTCTGGCCGGCTTAATGCGAAAGTCGTTGAGACGGCCCTCATACTCGAATTCGATCCTCTGGTCGCCTTGTCGAAGGGCGCGCACTACTGGTTGGCTCATGTAGTCGAAGGCTCCTGCTCCGTCGAATCTTACTTGTCCTCCTCTGTGGTCTTCCAGCAGGAACGACGCATCGGACATCAGCACCAAGAACACATACCGGCTGGCCTCGCCGTCTTCCGGCACCCAGCCGGCCATGTTCCGGGAGGAATCTCGATCGAAGACGAATGTCTCTTCACTACCGCTGTGCTCATCCACGAGGACAAAATGCGAAGGCGCCATGACATTGGCAACCTCCTCCATTTCGTCGCCATCGACTCTGAGACGGTAGGGTGACTGGTCAAACGCACCCCGGTCCAGCCGTTCCCGATCATAGAGATACTCAACCGTATAGTCTTTCGATATCAACATGTGCGTCATTCGACCGGACTGGTCGAATTGAAACTCGTTGCCCAGTTTGTCCAGACGGATCTTCCCCCCGCCAGCGAGCAGAGTTTCGCCGCCAACTTCCTGAATTCGCGTCGGTTATGGGATGGATCGGGCGATCGGCGTCTGTCTACAGGTTACTTGTGCGGCAGCGAAACCCCCAACGCATTGAGGATTTCTGTTTGGCGGGCGTCGGGAATCGGCAGCCGTGTGACGCTGGTCTGCTCATCCACTCGATATTCCAATAGACACAGTCGCCCCAACGCCGCCAGCGCGTCCGGCAAGGTGATCGCGTGCGGGTCGTCGTCGGTCGTGCCAAACGCCGCTTGTATCCGCCGTTCCAATTCGCGGCTCAGCTTCAACGCCAGCATGCTGCACAACACATGTCCTCGGGTGCGGCTTTCTTTGCGCACGAAGATCGGCCGCACCTCGAGCAAGCCCGTCTTCAGCTGCCGAAAGTCGCGCTCCACCCGCTGCAGGCTCACGTAATGGTCGTGCACTCTTTGGCCGCTCATGCGCTCGGAGGCGACATCGGTCACGACCACGTAACAGCCCGCCAACTCCAGCGCCTGCTCGATCGCCGCCTGCTGGCGCTCGACGACCAGCGTACGTCCCTGCAAGCGCAACTCGACCAATTCTGTCAGCTTGTGACGCGCCAGCCAGGGCTTGAGCTGGCGCAGTCCGGCCGCGGGCTCGCAACGGGAAGAGGCCGTGACTTTCTGGTTGCGTCGGTCGAGCTTGCCTCCCAGCTTGGCCAGCTTGTCCTCGAGCCGCTGCCGTTGCCGTTTGGCTTCGGACGCGTTGAGGCGCAGCACATAGCGCACGCCGTCGGCTTCGACCTCGCAGACTTGTTCAGCGAACAGCTCCAGTTGCAGCACCCCTTCGCTCAAGCGCCGCCGAATCTGGGGATCGGTCAGCGCCGTGATGTAGCGCAGCCCGGCCTCCCCCAGCGCCTGCTTGCCCTTGCTCTTGACCATCCCGCGGTCGCCGACGAAGACCAACTCCTCGACTCCGAACTGCTCTTTGACGATGCGGATCTGATCCGGCACGGTCGTCGGATCGTTGCGGTTGCCGGCAAACACCCGCACCGCCAGCGGCTCGCCCTGGTCATCGGCCAGCAGTCCGATCACAATTTGCTTCTTGCCGCGCTTGCCGTCGCGATTGTAGCCGTACTCGCCCAACGCGTTGTGCAGGCCTTCGAAGTACGAGTTGGTGACGTCGTAGAGCAGCAAGCTGGGCGGGGCTCCGCGGCGCTCGAGGTAGTGGCGGTATAGCGCTTGCTCGATCTTCACTTGGCGGGCGCTCAGATCATCGAGGGCGGCGTAGAGGTCGTCTTCGTCGAAGGCGCCCAGACCCAGCACTTCTGCGACGGCCTGATCGGCGGCCCAGCGCACGGCCGAGAGCCGCGATCCTTGGTGGGCCAGGCGCGCCAGCACCAGGAACAAGGCGAGTTTGGCGGCCCGCGTTCGACCCAGCGCGGCGGTCAGGCCCAGCTCATCGGCGAGTTGCTTGAGCGCGAAGAGCAGGCCAAAGACGGGGCCGCAGACGGGAGTGGCGGGAAGCTGATCGAACTCGCCGCGGAGGGCGCGCCGGAGGGCCTCGACGCGGACGGGGCGCCAGCAGGACAGGTTGGCGAGGGTGCGTTTTTTGACTCTGCCGTTTTGGCGGAAGGATTCGCGCAGCAAGACGGCGGGCGGCGAGTTGCGATTGGGGACGGACTCAACATACATGGGTATATTATATCACAAATAACACAATGAATAAACGATACAATAGCATAATACATGGGTACACTAAAAGCGCCACCAAACGTGTTAAAGCCAAGCAAGCCAAGCAGTTAGCCCGTCAAACGAGCCTTCCGCTGGGGGGAAGATCCGCCAGAAGGCGCAATGAACCGTTACTCATCCACACGATGGCTATCCAGGGGCTGGCCTCGGGCTCAGAGGATACGTAACATTCCAGGGCGTAACGACTTGTACTAAAGGTGAGTATCTCGGACCTCCCCGTCATGAGATCCTCGACTCGCATTCTCTCCGGGACTTGGGCGTTCAGGAACGGAACCGTCTTCTTGCCCGCCGGCTCGACCCTGAAAGGCACCATAACGTGCCAACCGGGACCAAAATCGCCCGAAGTACCGGTCGGATCGTAGTACCGAATGAGCTCCAAGGACGGCTGGCCGCCGGCGCGCAATGCCACGTCTGTTTGATAGCGGGAGTTCCCGGTTGGGCCGGCGCGCCCACAACAACGTCGTTCGAAGATCGCACGGAGTAGTCCCGGTCCTGAGAAACGAAGGTAACCGTTGGGGCGGTCACCGAAGAACCGGTTTGGCGATCAGAGTTCTCGGCACCGCGTCTCGCCGCGACAAGCGCCTCAACGGCTGCCGCGTCAATGACGTAGCTCTCTTGAGCGGTGTGCCGTGCCAGATCCACTCCGCCTTCAATCGTTACGTACCGCAAATACTCCGACTCTTTAATCAGCGCATCAACTGTTCCGGGGGAGGTCTCGGTCAATGCCAAATCCCTATTGGCAAGCAAGAACCAAAGGAGCGGGACTCCGTTGTCCTTGATGTGGCGTGCCAAGCTCACAAACTTGGCATATTCAAACAGCTCTTCAAAGACAGGATACTTCGCTGCGATCTCGCCATATCGCTCGCTGAAGGCGCGAGCAAATACCTCGTCAGCTGGCTCGGCACGGGCTCTCCTGCCAGTTTGCTGGATATACTCAGTCTTTACCGTCATCTCGCCTGAATCGAAGAGTAATGCGCCTCCACCCGCCCGAAAGCGCATGTCCTCCGGCACGAACCAAAAACGCCGTGCGGCTTCCAGGTAGCGCAGTCCGTGTTCACGAGTTAATCGATCGACACTCCGGAAGTCTGGAATCTCGGGCTGTTCACTCCCTACGGCCCACTTCTTCATTTGGTAGTCCGCCTCGCGCATCACACGAGCCAAATCGGACTGTCGCACGTGGCCAATGTACCGGACGAGTTGTTTCTCGGCGCCGCGGGAAATCGGATCAATGGAGATCGGGTATTTAGTTGACTCCAGTAGGCACAACATGTTGTGGTGGGAGGCGTGCAGGAGGATTACCCCGAGACCTTGTCGAGTTGGAAGCTCGATTCTCGACCGAGCAGGCCTGCCGTGAGTACCTGCTGAAGCTGCACTGGCCCGACGGCTTCGTATGCCCGCAGTGTGCGGGCCGGTCGGCATGGACCAGCAAACGGAACCTGCTGGTCTGCGCCGCCTGCGGTTAGCAGGGCTCGGTAACTGCAGGCACGATGTTTCAGGACACCCGCAAGCCGCTGACGTTGTGGTTCCGGGCAGCTTGGTGGGTGACCAGCCAAAAAGGCGGGGCCAGCGCCCTGGAGTTGCAGCGGGTCTTGGGTTTGGGTAGCTATGTAACCGCCTGGACCTGGCTGCACAAGTTCCGCCGCGCCATGTGTCCGCCGCGCCATGGTGCGCCCTGGGCGCGATCGGCTGGCCGGGCGAGTCGAGCTGGACGAGACGTATGTGGGCGGAGTCGAAGAGGGCGTCCGGGGTCGCGAAATGGTTGGTAAAGCGTTAGTTGCGGTGGCCGCCGAGGAGGATGGGCGCGGTATCGGCCGCATCCGGCTGCGTCGGATCGCGAATGCCTCGGCAGCGAGCTTGGAAGCCTTTGTCGAAGAAGCGATTGAGCCTGGCAGCCTGCTGCACACCGACGGCTGGGAAGGCTATGCGGGATTGGAGCAGAAAGGCTACCGTCACGAAGTCACCGTGCTGCGCGGCAAGCGACAAGCGGCGAGCAAGCTGCTGCCGCGAGTCCATCGTGTCGCCTCGCTGCTGAAGCGCTGGCTGTTGGGAACCCATCAGGGGGCTGTCAGCCAGGAGTATTTGGACTACTACCTGGACGAGTTCACGTTCCGCTTCAACCGGCGGACTTCGCGGTCGCGAGGCAAACTCTTTTATCGCCTCCTGCAGCAGGCGGTCGCCGCCGACCCGGTCCCCTACAAGACGATGGTTGAGGCGGCTTGGGCCGGCTCGGGCACCCCCAAGATGTAGTGGCTACTGGAGTCAACTAAATACCCCATCCAGTGGAGATACCGGGGTGGCTGATGAAGACCGGCGGCAGGCTGGTCAAGCACGCGCGGTACTACTGGCTGCTGCTCGCCGAGGGCATCTCAACCGACGGCTATTCGGCGAGATGGTAGCGAGGCTTGCGGCGGGTACTGTCAAGTTGACGGGCAGCGGCAGGGGGTGGGCATCATCAGGAGATGAAATCGTCGCCTGACCCGTATGCCGGCCACCGTTTTCCGCGCGAGGTCATTGCCCACGCCGTCTGGCTGTATCACCGTTTTTCTCTGAGCTTCCGGGACGTAGAAGATTTGCTGGCCGAGCGCGGCATCACTGTGAGCTACGAGTCGGTCCGTCAGTGGCGCCTCAAGTTCGGTCCATCGTTCGCCAAGTCGTTGCGCCGGCGTCAAGCCCGGCCGGGCGATACCTGGTTTCTCGACGAGGTCTTCGTGAACATCAACAGCGAGCGGCACTACTTGTGGCGGGCCGTTGATCAGGACGGCGATGTCCTCGACATCTTGCTGCAGAAACGCCGAGACAAGCGTGCCGCTAAGCGCTTCTTCCTGAAGCTGTTGAAGGGTCTGTGCTACGTGCCGCGCGTGATCGTCACCGACAAGCTGGGCAGTTATCGAGCAGCGCAAACGAGCAGTTTTCCCGAGCGTGAGGCACTCACGCTATTCGGACCTAACCCTCTTCTGATCTGCGCGTTAGCCTATTCGCGGTCGCGGAATTCTTCGTACCAATTCTCCACAATGTGCATCGAGCGTTCCGGCCGCTCGCCTCCCACTTCTTCGATCACCACGAAGCGCTCGCCGGTGTGGTCGACGTCGTAGGTTGGGCTTCCGCCGGGCGCGTCGAGACCAGGGTGTTGAAATAACTTCTCGGGCGGTCCGGCCGAAAACCCGTTAGCCGTGTTCACCGGAACCCGCATGAGCGTCGAATCATCGCGGTTGACGTAGAAGATCTCCGTACCGTTGTGGCTCCAACGCGCCTGATGTCCGCTTTCGGTCGAGATTTGGCGCAGGCCGCCGCCGTCCGGGAAGGTTCGAACAAAGACGTGCCGGGTCCCGAATTCCTCGTTGGCGTAGAGAAGGTATCGACCGTCAGGTGAGAACTTGGGCGCTTGGTCGACAAACCCGGATTGCAGAAACTCCACGGGGTCACCTAAGTCGCCGCCTAGAGCTCGCTCCCGATAGTACACACCGCCGCGGTACGTGTAGATCAGCGTCTTGCCGTCTCGCGACCAGTCGGGATGGCGAACAAAATACCCGTCTCCTTTGACAAAAAGCTCCTCGTCGCCTGAGCCGTCGGCGCTCTTGCGGAAGAGATCTCCCCGATTGTCTGTGCGGCCGGTGGTATAGAAAATCGAGTCTCCGCGCGGATTCCAAGCCGCATGCCCGACTAATACCGGTCCAAACGTCAGCCGAGTCCTATCGCCGATCTCCAACTCAAACGACCACAAAGCCGCCTCCCCGCCGTCGGTCGCCCGGAACAGTACTCCCTTGCCGTCCGGGGAAAGAGCAGGAAATCCAATCTCGCGCTGTGACTGACCGATTGTCCCAAGGCGTGCACCGCTTCGATCCAACCAGACCAGTTGTTGCGGTACGACCGGATCATCGTCGACATACGCCAAGGTTCCGTCAGCGGAGACGCTAGCTTCATCCGCGTTTTCGGCGATCGGAAAAGGCTCTCCCGTCGGGCGCAGGCCGTCCAGGGAGAACGGCAGAGCCCACAGTTCCTCGAATCCTTCACCATCCCGAGCGTTGTAGAGCAGCAGCCCTGGCGGCGAATAGAAAGGACTTGCCCCCTGTGCAAGCTCGCGCTGTTCTCCGCTCTCAAGATCGAACAACATGACCTTGGCGGTATTGGTTTGGCCGCTCGTCGTGTAGTAGACAATCGCGCGAACTCCGTCATGGGCAGGCAGAAATCGGGGCGCGAAGTCCAACGTTGAGGTCTCATCGAGAAGTTCGGGCTGCCCGCCGCGCGCCGGAAGTTGGTAGAGCTTAAACCCTGACGAGAATACAATCCGATCGGTCACTGGATCCCAATCCCCGCCCGAAAACGGTCGGGCGCTAGCTGGCCAGGGAAGCTCACAGAGCTTAACCACTTCGCTTCCGTCAATCGACATGCGTTTCAGTTCTCCGTCAGCGGCGAACACAAAAGATCGACTGTCGGGTGAAGGGAACCCTCCAACCAGCCCGTGCGTTTCGTCCAACCGTCGGGCGAATTCGCTGCTTATAGGTCTGACCCAGACGACCGGTTTTCCCTCGCTTTCAGTCCCATAGAACAGATGCTTACCGTCTGGAAAGATCCCTCCCGCGAGCAGGCCCTGGGGCTTCACCGTAAACCGCCGAACCGCGCGGTCCGGTTCTGATTCGCTGAAGTGGACATACCCAAGTCCAAGCAAGGCGACCGTCGGCAGAACGGCCACAGCCCAATGCACCTTCGAATAGGGCGCGGCATGCCGCCCTATGGAGGCCGTTTGGGCGGATGTCGCCATGACACGTGGGCGACCCGATTCCAGCCTCTTCTGTAGGCCGTTCAGGTCGACGACCAGCTCGTCGGTGTTCTGATAACGCTCAGTGTGCTTCTTGGCCAGGGCTTTGCTCACCGCGACCTCGAGTTCCATCGGCACGCCGGTTCGCAGGGCGGTGATCGGTTCAGGCTCCTCGTTGAGGATCGAGTACATCACGGCCTTGTCGTAGTCGCCCTTGAACGGATGCTGGCCGGTCACCATTTCATACAGCACGACGCCCAACGCCCAGATGTCGGTTCGGTGGTCGGTCCCCGAGCCCTGGGTCTGTTCCGGGCTCATGTAAGCGACCGTGCCGACTGTCGTGTCGAGGTTGGTGAGCTTTGATCTCTCGGTCAACAGCGCCAGGCCGAAGTCCAATATCTTGACTCGCCCGTCGGGTGTGATCAGAACATTACCCGGTTTGATGTCACGGTGGACGATTCCCTTAGCGTGCGCCGCTTGCAGGCCCTCGGCAATTTGGCGAGCAATGTCTAGCGCCTCCTGAAGCGGCAAAGGTCCCTGCTCGATGCGCTGTTCAAGCGTCTCGCCCTCGACGTACTCGAGTGCTAGGAATGTCTCGCCATCAGCCTCGTCGATCTCATGGATCGCTGTGCCGTTGGGATGGCTCAACGAAGCCGCAGCCTGTGCCTCACGGCGGAAACGCTTGCGGGCTTCCTCGTCTCGTAGCAGGTGAGAGGCCAGGAGCTTGAGAGCGACGGGTCTGCCGAGCTTCGTGTCCTCGGCCTTCCAGACATCACCCATGCCCCCGAGAGCCGAGCTTCTCCAGGATCTTGTAATGGCTGATGGTTTGCCCAACCAAGATGCATCGATTTTAGCGCTCAGGGCCTTGACAAGGCTTTCCTGGTGAAAACAAACGTTCGCTTGAGTGACCGTCTGAGAGGCGCCCAAAAGCCCTTCTAGAGCGCTCTAGGCCCCTGTTCACAGGGCTTCGAGCGGTTTCAAGGGGTGGATGGGTCAGCGGTAAATTAATTTACAATATCTATGCGCCGAACCCCCCGATGGGCGATTTCGACGGGTTTCGGAGCTGCGGCGGGATCGTTCGTGGGAGTGAGATTTACCGACACGAATCCGGAGAATACACCGCAAGCCCTTTCTGCTCTGCGCGTGGTCCCGGCGCTGCTACTGCGACTAGGAGTAGACTTGGTTGGACACTCGGTTCGCAAGGTGCGCTCATTTCGGCTAGCGGTCAGCGTAGTCGTCGTTTCGATGGCGGTGCTGTCGGTCCGCGCGGCCGACCAAAGCGGCGATGAGGAGCCGCCGCCCGCCGCCGTCTCCGAGTCCGCCGAACCCGACGAATCCATTGCCAGACGCGAAGAGCTCAACCTGCTGGGAGTGACCGATGTCAACTCGGGCGAGAGCCGCCGCAACGAGAACGTCCAATTCAACCCCATCGACAACAACGCCATCCAAGAGCTGAACATCCGCCTGGGCACGACCGCGACGATCGTTAGCGAATTCGAGCCCGATCGAAACTACTTCGGCTCCGAGTTCGGCACTCGTCCGACCTTGCCGCTGCACGTCGGCCAATCGAGCTCTTCCCGGATCCACGGGATGCTCTACGAGACGCACGGCAATAGTGTCTTCACGGCGCGTTCGTTCTTCCAAGTCGGCGAAGTTCAGCCGGCTCGCGAAAACCACTACGGATTCAACATCGGAATCCCTCTGTGGCGCGGCGCTCGCCTATTCACCGAAGGCTCCCAACAGAAGATTCGGGGCAACGTCAACGGCAATGTGCTCGTGCCCAAGGCGGACGAGAGAACCGCGCTGGCGGCGGATCCGGCCACGCGCGCGATCGTCGAGGCGATCTTGTCGGCCTATCCGGATGAAATTCCCAATCGCACGGACATCGACGAACGGGCCCTGAACACCAACTCCTCTCAGATTGTCGACACCGACGACATCGCCGCCCGCCTAGACCAGACCGCGGGCGACGACCGCATCACGGCGCGCTACAGCCTGACATCGCAGCGCGTGAATGCCTTCCAGCTCGTGGCGGGCCAGAATCCGGACACGATCACCAAAGCCCACGTCGCCGGCCTGACTTGGAGCCGCAGCTGGAACCCCTCGACCGTATCCGACCTCTCCGTCGGCTTCAACCGCATAGGCACGCTGCTCATCGAGGAGCCGAACAGTATTGGCCCCAGTGTCAGGATCGGGGGAGCTCTCGAACAGATAGGCCCAGGCTCCGCCGTCCCGCTCGATCGCGCCCAGAATCTCTTCCGTTATGCCGGCAGGGTCCGGCACGTGCGCGGTCGGCACTCTTTGACAGCCGGTTTCGAGCTCGCCCGCCGCCAGCGAAACGGATCAGAAGTCAGCACTCATCGCGGCTACATCTCGTTTCGAAGCCAGTTCGGCCGTGACGCCATAACGAACCTGCGGCTGGGGACCCCCGGTCGCTTTTCCGGCGCTATCGGCGAGACCTACCGCGGATTTCGCAGTTCCCTGATGCAGTTCTACATCGGCGATCAGTGGAACGCCCACCCCAACCTGACCCTGAACTTCGGGCTGCGCTACCAGCCGCTGCCCGAACCGAGCGAGGTCAACAACCTCAACGACATCACCTATGGCTGCGACTGCAACAACGTCGCCGGGACGTTCGGGTTCGCGTATCGTATGCCGGGGCGGCTGGGAGTTCTGCGCGGCGCCTATGGAACACACTACGCCGACATTATTCCATCCACCTATGAGCAGGTCCGCTTCAACCCGCCCGGCGCTGTTAAGTTTTCCAAAAACGATCCGAACCTGGTCGAGGCGCTTCTGGGACTTTCAGCTGCGCCGGACCCCAACGCCCGCAGCACCATCTTGGTGTTCTCTCCCGACACGGTTTCGCCCTATTCCCATCAATACAATCTGAGCTGGGAACCTTCTCTCGCGACAGCCTGGAAGCTGCAACTTGCCTACGTCGGCAGCCGCGCGCACAAGCTCTTCCAGAGGATCTATGGCAACCGCGCGGTGCGCGTTCCCGGGATCGCGCAGATCAGCAGAACGGTGGACGACCGTCGCCCGAACCCCGACTTCATCGACATCCGCCACATCATCAACAACTCCCGCGCGTACTTCGACGCCGCGCGCGTGAGTCTCGTGATCCCCTCTTGGAAGGGCTTCACAATTGACGGCTCCTACTGGTTCAGCAAGGCGATTGATCTCGGCGCGGACTATACCTCGACGGGTTCCAGGGGGGTCGGCCGGTCGGTTCGAAATCAGTCGGAATCGTTGCTCTTCGAAGACTTGAAGGGACCCAGCGCGTTCGATCAGAGCCACGCCACTCTATGGAGGATCTCGTACGAGTTTCCGCGGTTTACATTAGGCGGCGGCTTCGTGTCGAAAGTTTTTCGAAACTGGGAGCTGTCGACGATCGCATTGCTGAAGACGGGGACACCGTTCACGGTCGTCTCGGGATCCGACGCGTCCGGTTTCGGCAACGTGGACGGCAGCCGCAGCGACCGTCCTCACATCCTCGACCCATCGCTTCTGGGCGTTACGCTCGGCCATCCCGACGACGCCGCGAAACTGCCGCGCTCGGCTTTCGCGTTCATCGGGCCCTTCGAAGACCGCGGCAACCTCGGTCGCAATACTTTCCGCCGCGACGGCATCAGCAACATCAACGCGGCGCTGGCGCGAACCTTCCGCATTCGCTCCGAACAAACGCTGATCTTTCGCGTCGAGTCGATCAACTTCTTCAACACGCCGCAATTTGCCGCACCGACCTACGAGCTGACCGCCCCGAGCTTCGGGCAGATCACGAACACACTGAACGACGGACGGACGTTCCGGTTTCTGCTGCGCTTGCTGTTTTGAGTCAGCCACACGAGGCCTGGCAGCGTGTGGTGCGCACTATGCTGCCATCTAGCGGCATTGGTGCATGAATCGGCTTTGGCTCCACTTAGCAGTCCGTGGTGGAAGTCCCGTGGGTCGCGCGACAGGCTCCTGCGGTCGCTCGGCGAGGAAGGAGGAGGACGATGACCCGGGTTGATCTTCTCCGACGACTGACAAAGCCGACGGCCGCAAATGGCTGTCGCCCAAAGGGTTACGCGCGCTCGAACGCCGTCTGAAGGTAGTTGGCTCCGCACCAGCCTCGAATGCCGGTCCAAAGCCATGCCGCCCCAAAAGCGCGTAACGGGGCCCGCGTAACTTCCACCACGGGCTGTTAGCCCGGTCTCGGAGTCCTGATCGATCGTGGAGATCAAGGGGACCATGGCCGCAACGAAGTCGAGTCGAGTTAACCGCAAGTACAAGACGAAGTACAGAATCCGGAACTGGAGCGATCGATCCTGGGATACAATCCGACTGGGCGCTACGACGTAGGTTTCGACCGAAGGGCTAACATGACCGCGCAATCTATCCTCATATTCTGGGTCGCCGCAGTTCTGTTAGGCTCCGGCGCGGGACGGCTTCCGGCCGCCGACCTGTCTCCTAATTCAATTCTGGAGTCGCGTTGTCTGACGTGTCACGGGTCCACGACCCAAATGGGCGGGCTCAACCTCTCGACGCGTGAAGGAGCGCTGCGGGGAGGCGGGCGAGGGCCGGCGATCATCCCGGGTCATCCCGATAAGAGCCTGCTGCTGGCCAGGCTGATCAAAGACGAGATGCCGCCGGAGGCGCCGCTGCCTGCCGCTGAGAAGGATGCGCTTCGAGCCTGGATCGCAGAAGGGGCTCACTGGTCGGGACAGATCTCTGAAAACCGCGCCGGCGCCGACTGGTGGTCGCTGCAACCGCTGGTGGAGACGCCGCCGGCCATTTCGGGCGTTCCCAGCGAGTGGCAGGCCTCGCTGGTCGATCGCTGGGTGTATTCGAAGCTCCTTGAGAATTCCTTGAGGCCGGCGCCGCCCGCTGACAAGCGCTCTCTCATTCGGCGTGTCAGCTTTGACCTGATCGGTCTTCCGCCCCGTCCTGAAGAAGTGGAAACTTTCATCCACGACGAGCGCCCCGACGCCTACGAGAAGCTCGTGGATCGTCTGCTCGCATCGCCTCATTACGGGGAACGCTGGGCGCGCCATTGGCTCGACATCGTTCGGTTCGCCGAAAGCGAGGGCTTTGAACGCGACCTGATCCGCGAACACGCCTGGCCCTATCGAGACTACGTGATCAAGAGCTTCAACGCTGACAAGTCCTACCTGCAGTTCGCGCGGGAACAGCTGGCCGGGGACGTTCTCGAACCAGTCACGCGTGACAGCATCGTCGCAACAAGTCTGCTGACTCTCGGGCCCACGGACGCGGTTGGCCTGACGTCGGCCGTCCCGGGGCAACGAGCAGGGGTTCGCGAGGAGCAGCTCGAGGAACTGCTAGGGGTGGTCAGCCAGACGTTCCTGGGTCTTACGGTCAACTGCGCCCGCTGCCACGACCACAAGTTCGATCCGATTTCGCAGAAAGAGTACTACCAAATGAAGTCGGCCTTCCAGGCAGTCTGGCAACCGACTTGGCCGGATCCGGGGTTCGCGCTCGACGGGTTGTTTCCGTACGGGCAGCCCATACTCACGCCTCGCGCGCAGCAGCAGCGGGATCTGCGGATCGCCGCGCTCAAGGACCGGATCGCGACAATCGACGCGGAGCTGGGGGAGCGCTATCGCCGCGTCAGGCCGCCGGAAGCCTTCGGCAATACCGACACCTTAGTCCCCAGGCCGCTGGCCCGCTGGGCCTTCGATGTCGACGGGCGGGATGATTTCTCCACGTTGCATACGCGCTTCGTCGGCGCGATCGAGGCCTCCGAGGGGCGCCTGCGGCGCCGGGGGGACCAAGGATCAGAGGCAACCGAAACCTTGCCCGGCCGCGATCAGTCGGTTGCCGTCAGCGCCCCGATCAAGGCCGAGATCCGGGCGAAGACACTGGAGGCGTGGATACATATCCGAAAATTGCCCGAGAAGGCGACGACCGTGATGGAGATTCGCAGCCAGAGCGGTTATCGCGGCGCCTCGGTCGACGGGATCCAATGCGCCGGCGGCGAAAGCAAGCAATGGGAGAACTCTTCGGTCGGCCGATTCCGCTCTGAGAACGTAGGCGGTCCTGAGGAAGCGGCGCAACCCGGGGAGACCATTCAGCTGGCCATCGCGTACTCGGTCGACGGGACGATCACTCTGTTCCGAAACGGAGAGGCGTACGGTTCACCCTACAAGCCGAATGCCGACACAGCCGCCGGACGATTGCAGGTCTACCGTCCCGGAGACGCGCGTGTGCGGTTTCCGGTATCTGAGCATTTTCAGATCGCCGAAGCCCGGCTTTACGGTTCCGCGCTGAGCGCAACCCAGGTCGCGGCGGCGTTCGAGGCCGGCGTGCGAGACTCCTCCCCGGAGGAACTGCTTACGGCAATGGACGCAGAGGCGCGGGCCGAAATGGCCTCCCTGCTCAGCGAGCGCGCCAAGCTTGAAAGCGACTTGCGAGCCGTGCCGGCGCCGGCGCTCGCCTACAGCGCCGCTGTTCATCCGCTCGAGCCGACCCATGTCTTGATCCGCGGCAGTGTCAACCAAAAAGGAGAGGAGGTAACGCCGGGCGGCTTGTCTTGTATTCAAGGGCTGCGTCCGGAATTCGATCTTTCCGCGAAAGCCAGTGATGCTGAGCGCCGCGGCGCAATGGCCCAGTGGATTGCCAACCCCGACAACCCGCTCTTCTCTCGCGTGATCGTCAACCGCCTGTGGCAGCATCATTTCGGCGTCGGACTGGTCGCTAACCCGAGCGACTTCGGTTACAACGGCGGGCGTCCCAGCCATCCCGAGCTGCTCGACGCAATGGCCGCTGAGCTCATCCGGCGGGGGTGGAGCCTCAAGCAACTCCACAAGCTGATCTTGATGTCGCGGACCTACCGCCAATCCTCCCGGTTTGACGCCGCCGCCTCCCGCGCCGATTCGGGTAATCGGCTGTTGTGGCGTTTCCAGCCGAGGCGATTGACGGGCGAGGAGGTGCGCGATTCGATGCTCGCGGTGAGTGGGAGCCTAAATCGGAAGATGTACGGCCCCAGCTTCCGGTCGTTCAAGCTCGGCAGGAAGGCCGCATTGCAAATCTACGAACGGTTTGAGCGCGACGAGCCCGCGTACAACCGCCGCACGATTTATCGTATGAACGTCAACACAGGGGGGCACCCGATGCTCGACGCGCTGGATTGTCCGCTGCCCGCGGTCAAGGCGCCGAAACGTCCCTCGACGACGACGCCCCTGCAGGCGCTTAGCCTGATGAATAATGAGTTTGTGCAGCTGCGGGTGGCGGCGCTGGCCGAGCGCCTACGTCGCGAAGCGCCCGATATAGAGGGTCAGGTCGAGCGGGCGTTTTTGCTGGCCTTCGGCCGTTCGCCGGACGAGCAAGAGCACGCTTCGAGTCGAGCGCTTGTCGAACGACACGGTTTGGCAGCCTTTTGCTGGGGCGTCCTCAACACGAGCGAGTTCATCTATGTCCAGTAGGCGGCGAATGTTGCTCGACGCTGGTTGCGGCCTCGGCTGGCTGGCGCTGTCGTCGTTGCTCGAGTCGAGCCGGGCGGCCGAGCGACTCAGCGGGCCCGCTCCACACTTTGCTCCCCGCGCCAAACGCGTGATCCAGGTCTTTTGCGTCGGCGGGATGAGCCACCTCGATACCTTCGACTTCAAGCCCGAGCTTCAAAGCCGAGACGGCCAACCCTACTCCATGGAAACCTTCTTCGGGCAAGGCGGCAATCTTTTCGCCTGCCCCTGGGACTTCGCACAACACGGCGAGAGCGGCGCATGGGTTAGCGGGCTGCTGCCGCACATGGCGACGCAAGTTGACAAGATGACCTTCATCCGCAGCATGGTTGCCAAGAGCGCGAACCATATGCCGGCGATCGCTCAGATGAACACAGGGTTCATCCTCACCGGCTTCCCATCTATGGGAGCGTGGGTAAGCTACGCCCTCGGATCGGACAACGAGAATCTTCCGGCGTTCGTCGTGCTGCCTGATGAAGGCGTCCATCCCTGGGGTGGCTCGGTGCAGTGGTCCAACGGGTTTCTGCCTGCGTCGGTGCAGGGGACGGCGTTTGGCAATCAGGGTGATGGGGAGTCTGTTCCCGACCTGTCGCCGCCGCGAGGGGTGACCGAGCAGGCAAGATCCGGCGCTATGGCCTGGCTGGAGCAGATGAACAGGAGATACGCCGAATCGAATCCGGGGGACTCAGACCTGGAGGCGCGTCTGCGCAGCTACGAGGTCGCCGCTCAAATGCAGCTCAGCGTTCCCGGTATTACGAACCTCGACGCAGAAACCGATGCGACACGTCGGCTCTATGGATTCGAGCGTGAGGAGACCGCCTACTTGGCAAGGAGCTGCCTGTTGGCTAGGCGGCTGAGCGAGCGCGGCGTTCGATTCGTGCAGGTTTACCATGGCGGCTCGGGCAAGAATTGGGATGCGCATGGCAATATCAGATCCAACCACGAGAAAATGGCCAACGAATATGATCAGCCGGTGGCCGGCCTCATCGCCGACCTCGACAGCCGTGGACTGCTCGAAGATACGCTCGTGATGGGCGTCACCGAGTTTGGCCGCACCCCCATATCCCAAGGGAGAGGGAAAACCGCCGGGCGTGATCATCATCCACAATGCTTCACCTGCTGGATGGCGGGAGCTGGGCTGAAGCCGGGTCTAGCCTACGGCGCTTCCGATGAGCTGGGCCGTGAGCCAGCCGAGAACCCTGTGACAACCTATGATCTGCACGCCACGGCGCTGCACTTGCTGGGTCTCGACCACGAGAGACTGAGCTTCTATCACAACGGCATTCAGCGGCGGCTAACCGACGTTCACGGCAGAGTCGTACATGCTTTGTTGGGCTAAACCCGATTCAGGCAGGCGCGGTCACAACGTCAGCGACCTCTGCCCCTCCGAAAACTCCATAGCCGATCGAAAAGAGACCGGACTCGTAAACGATCCGGTCTTTTTCGTGTCGTCGGGCTTGCGCGGCTGCTCCCAAAACCCGTCAGCCTCCGTCGCAAAGCTGGCGAAGGCCTCCAAGACGTCTCAGGCAAGCATCTTCTTGACCACGTTTCCCTCAACGTCGGTAAGGCGGAAATCCCGCCCCAAATAGTGGTAGGTGAGGCGGGTGTGGTCCAGCCCCAAACGATTGAGGAGAGTCGCCTGCAGGTCGTGAATATGCACTTTGTCTTCCGCGACCGTCAACCCTAGCTCGTCGGTCGCCCCGATCACCTGCCCTCCGCGGATGCCGCCGCCGGCCAGCCACATGCTGAACCCGTTTGGGTGATGGTCACGGCCGGCATAGTCGGCATCTTCGGGGCGGCGCATCTCAGCTAGAGACGTGCGCCCGAACTCTCCTCCCCAAACAACAATAGTGCTGTCGAGCAGGCCGCGCTGTTTCAAGTCTTTGACCAGCGCCGCGGCGGGTTGGTCGGTAATGTCACAGTTCTTCTTGAGTCCCTTCTTGAGCTCAACGTGATCATCCCAGGTGGAATGCGCCAGCATGACGAAACGCACTCCGCGTTCGACCATCCGCCTCGCCAGCAGGCAGTTAACGGCATAGGGATGGGTCGGCTCGCGGTCAACGCCGTACATTTCCTTGATGCTGTCCGGCTCGCTGGAAAAGTCCAATAGCTCGGGCGCGGCAGACTGCATCCGGAACGCCAACTCGTACGAAGCGATTCTCGAGGCGATCTCGATGTCACCGGTTTTCTTATAGCGCTCTTGGTTCTGACTCCGTATGGCGTCGAGCCGCGCCCGTTGCATCTCACGGCTCAGACCGGGCGGATTGGAAAGGTAAAGGATCGGGTCCCCCGCGCCGCGGAAAGTCACGCCCTGATAGGTAGACGGCAGAAAACCGCTTGCCCAGTTACTCGAACCGCCGCTGGTCCCCACTCCCGAGCTGAGAACGACGAATCCAGGCAGGTTCTGCGACTCGCTGCCGAGCCCATAGCCCACCCAGGCGCCGAGGGTGGGCCGGCCCAACTGAGTGTGCCCGCTCATCAGCAGGGATTGGCCGGGGTGGTGGTTGAAGGCTTCGCTATACATCGAGCGCACCACGCAAATCCGGCAGGAAATCGGAATCGCGGCCGCACGCCGTCCTTCTTGGTTGCGCGCAACCCCGACAACCCCTCGCTCCCACGCGCGGCTCTCAGCTCGCGCTTGCCATGGACCGGAACCGAGATCTCTTCCGCGCGCCCTGCCGGTCACCGAAATGTCGACTCGAGCCGACGATCGTTTGTCAGGCCCCTTCAGGGGCCTTGTTGTTAGTAGGCCGGTCCTTTAAGGCCGGTTAACGGTTGAGAGGCGACGTTTCCCCAACCCCTTTGATTCCAATGGTTTCCTTTAGGAAACCATTGGAATCAAAGGGGTTGATATTGCTGAGCCGGCTCCTGGCAACCGACCCTAAAGGACCGGCCTAGGTTGAACAAGCCCCGTGAACGGGGCTCCACGATCGCTCCTGGGTTTGTTTCACGTCCCCTGAGGGAGCGGTCGTCGCGAACCCGAACAACCATTTGCTGACGTGCGCGGCTCCAATGCGTCCTCCATGCCCTGGTCAGCTAAAGTGAACAGTATGGAGGCTAAACCGCAATCTCGACGGCTTCATCATCCGCCTCTAGCTGCCCCAACTCGACATTCAGCGTGAGGCATCCCTCTGCCGCCTCATGCAGGTTCTTCATCAGCTCCTCGCGCGTCTCCCCCCTGCGTCGCACAGCCCGGAAGCGCCGGAACCTCGGCCCAATAGCCGCCCTCCTGGGCCCGGTGGATGATGGCGGTCAATCTCATCGTTGGCTTGATTATACCTGCGCACCGAATGTCGATCCCGGCCCCGCCCCGACTGGCCTAGGTCTGCGTCCAGGAGTAGGGCGTGCCGGCGTTCGCCTTGGCGGAGATCGTCTGCCCCACGATGTCGCCGTTGTTGGTTAGATCGGAAATTGTGGTCGGCTAGACACACTTCCAAAAAGCGAGTGCTGATTCTAACCGACTTATGAATTACCTGACTGTCACCGATCTCCGCCGGGCGCCCCGAATGCCAAACGAAGCGACCTTACGAATCATTGTCGCCGATCGGCCACGGCTGTTCGCTCAGGCAAGCGGCCATGCGCGACCGTCCGCCGGGTGAAGGATCAACTCACTAGTGCTTCGACCGCCTGAAAGTTGGTTCTTTGCAGCCGAACGCACCTGCGAGCGCTCCAGCAAGACGGTCGAAGCACCAGCTTCGCTTGACTAGGCGAAAGTCTTTGGTCAACCTGTATTTGTCAGACCGAATCAGGTCGAGATCGTCGCTCGTCTTGACAGGAGCGAATCTCGACCGGGATACTCGTATCGCGTCCGCCTTTTCGAATACCTGAATCGCCGCTCCCATGGCTGTCTCCAATTGGTAAACGGGTGTCGGAAATCTATCATTCGGATTGAGGATCTTCGGGTTCACGATCATAGGTAGATCCAAGATGTTTCTCTTTTCGTCAAGCAGTCTCCGAACTGCCTCGAGACGAATCCATAGGTTGTTCGTGTTGAAGTACTTGTGCTTTTGGACACATTGGAAGCTAGCACGATCGTCAGCGTGGCACTGCGCACTCTCCCTTAGCAAGAACCCTGACGGGCTTGAACCGTTTGCGAGATGACCGCCCTTCCTGTCTCGCTCCTCGCGGTCGCAAGCTTCCATCAGAAAATCGAGGTTGTTACCGACGAAATAGCCAAGAATAGCATCATCTAGCGATGCAGAGAGATTGTCAGCATTTGACACGAAAGCGTACTGGTAGCCACTTTTTAGCAATATGCCGAGCAGGCCGCTCGAGACTAGCGCAGGATACAGGTCGCCATGTCCGGGCGGACACCAGCCTAGGTTTTCGTCGTCGGGAAACTCGGCGGGCGAGTAGTCACTCCTTCGAATTCGCGGCACCTGATGCTGAAGAAAGCCCTTCGGAATCTCTCCATTCTTCAGACGGTACCGTCCGAGCGCTTCTAGACTGGCGCGTTCAGTGTTGAAACTGTTCATCAGAACAAGCGGAACGTCGGCCCGCAACGCTTGCTGCGCTATGACGTCGAGGAACGTGTAGTTCTCTTTGACCACGAGCATTGACTTTGGGCCCGAAAGCCCAATGGTGGTCCCCAACCCCCCGTTCAGCTTGATCATTACGGTTCTTTTGCGAAGATCCGCGGTGGTACGTCGGCTCGGTTTTGTGAGTTTTTCGGCGTTGGGTAGTTGCTCTATAGGTGAGAGTTCAGCCTCGCGGACAAAGCCGCCGTCCTCACCTTGCGAACAGAACTTCTGGTAGTAGTGCTTGAAGTTCAGTATTGCGATCTCGGGCTGCCCCTTGCCTTTCATCAGGCTCTCGAAGGGCGCAAACTTTCCAGCTCTATTTCTTTGCTGCTTTTCTGCGGCCATGTCGATCTCTCCTCGCCCGCTCACACGCGCTGATAGCTCAAGTCACCGACTAACTCTCCTTGCTGGAGATCCGGGACGGCGGCTGAATTCGCTGGGGCCAGACGTCAATCCCTGCGAAGGATCTGCTCAAGAATGACAAGCGCGGCTGCGCGAATCTGCTCTGACTGAAAATCCAACTTCCGAAACTTGTCTGGCCACTGTGGGTCCTGCGGCTCATTTATTTCGCGCCAGTAAAGGTTTAGCACCCTTTCAGTTCGCTCTACCTGTTGCATCGCACTAACCCAGTGAATCCCTCCCTTGAGGCTCATCCGAAATATCACCAAGTTTAATCGTTTCGATCTTTCGCCTCTTCATCCGGCCAAGCATTCCTTGAAGTAGGATCACTATCGTCTGTTCATATGCGTACCACCGGTGGTCCAGCGCGTACATCAGGTACGGTTTATTGATGGCGAAGAATTCCGTTCTAGGTTTGTCTGTAATCTCCCGAATCGTCTGGGCCTGGAGTGGAAACCAATTGTATAAAAGCCCATAAGTACCGTAAGTGTCGATCAGTTGTTTGGAGCTGTTCGGCTCAACATTTATCTCACCCAGACACAGGTCGCAGCTGCCGGTATAGACTTGCATCGGTAGATCTTGAAGTTTGTCCAGCACCTCGCGGCCAGCGGCGCTGTCGTAGTTGAAATCGCCAGGAATCAACCAGAAGACGTCGCCGTCTGAACGCGAGGCGTCGAAACAAGTACCCAATCCCCTCAACCACATTTGACACGAGTCAACACTCCATTCATGGATGACTTCGGAATATTTTCTAACAACACTTTTGAAGAATTTGTCGAAATCGAGGTTCAGCTTGTTGCGATGATAGGTCTGATTGTTCAAGATTATAATGGGCGTACTGTACAGAGCAGGGTTCAATGACAGGCGTGAAATAAGAGAGCCGTGACGTGCCTTACGTTAGCCGGATGAGCGAAGGGGTACATTACGGTGGGATGGATCTTTCTGCCATCCGTTATTGTCATGGATTTCGTATCAGGTTGGTTAACTAACCGCGGCGTTGGAGTCAGGCTTGACGCGTCGGAAGCAGACGCAGACGATCGTTCCGTTTGCGTGTTCTTCTGTCGGGCGTTTTTGTTCTTTGCCATTACGAAAAAATACGTACCGTCAGTCTGATTTCAGGCTCACACAGGCTGTGTAGATAGTAGCTGAAAGGAACATTCAGAAGCAAGGGCGTAACCGCGGGCCGGTCCGGTTACTGAGGCGCGGACGGAAAGTCCGCGCCTACTCCCCTTGCTTTTAACGTCACTGGCGCGGACTTTCCGTCCGCGGCTCAGGGGTCGAGAAGCTACAGTTTGGCCGTGCCTCCAGCACCTGCGAAAAGGTCCAAACTTTAGTCGCCCGCGGGGGGGCCAAAGGAGATCGGTGACAGGAGATCGGTGACGGAGATTGGCGGAGATGGGAGATTGGTGACGGGAGATTGGGGGGATTGGGAGGGAGATTGGTGAGGAGATTGGTGACAGCCACCGAACTCGTAAGCCCTGTTGAATCAGCACTCTTCTGTCACCTCCGCTGGGTGCTGCTAGCGCAGCTCACCGCCGACACTATCAGTCGTTCTTGGGCGTCCCCGTTTTCCCAACCTGTTTCAGGCCCGTCGGCGCCGGCCTGTCACAAGATCTCAACAGTCGCTTTCCCAAGTCTTTTCAATAACTTAGACCCAACCCGACGACTTCCGGCCCGCCCTCGACCCTTATCCTGGAACCGGAGCCCGGCTGCGTCGCGCGACCGGCGACGGGTCCCAACAGCATGGCCAGCGCAGCGCAAATCGCCGCCAACCGGCGCAACGCCCTTCGCTCCACCGGCCCCAGGACCGCCGCCGGCAAGGCCCGCTCCTGCTTGAACGCCCGCAAACACGGCCTCTACGCCCGCGACCAATCCCCGTCAGCCGAAGACGCCGAGCAGATCGACCGATTGGCCGAGTGCTACCGCTGGCGACTCCAGCCCCAAGACGCCATCGAAGAAAGCCTCATCCGCCGGCTCGCCCTCACCCAATTCCAACTCAGCCGCATCTCCATCCTCGAAGCCGCTCTACTGAACTCGGCCATAGCCAAGGCCAGGGGCCGCTACGAAGACTTACCGCTCGCTATCGGCCAAGCCCTGATCGACTGCTGCGGCTCGCTCGAAAAACTCTCACGCTACGAATCCAGCCTGGCCCGCAACCTCGGCCACACCCTCCAAACCCTCCTCGCGCGGCACCGCCGGCGCCAGGCTCCCGGCGAACAGAAAAGTGACGGAACGAACCCAATCGACTCCGTCTCCTCGGGCCCTCAACCGCTAATGAAATCAATCGCTTGCGCCCCCCGGTCGCAGGCGTGTCAAGGGGGACGGACTGGAGTGAACCCCGAGCGTGAGACAGTCGAAATCGGGACAGGTTACGATTCACCGCAAAACGCTTGCCTTCTTCGCTGTATCGTCGCACGCTGGTCCTAGCCGGGGAAGCGGAAGCGGGCTCTGCTGGAGAGCAACCCGCCAAGGAATACCCGGCCGCAAACTCATCAAGACGATGAGCGCCGGGGGCGGCCGCCAAGGTCGCTCCCGGCTTCTCCAACGCCGGCGATGTCTCCCTGCCCGCCCAGGGCCCATCGGATTGATAGATTTGCCTATGCCTCTCAAAACTCATACTTCGGATTCCTCGCTGCTGTTGCCGCCGGCCGCGCCAGCGCTTCAAACTCCGCCGGCGGACGATATCCCAACGCCGAATGCAGCCGGCGTTGGTTGTAGATCTCATCAATGAACTCGCCGATCGATGCGCGCGCCTCGTCAAGCGTGCGATAACGCTGCAACCAAACCTCCTCCGCCTTCAACGTCTTCATGAAACTCTCCGCCCGCGCGTTGTCGTAGGGGTTGCCGCGGCGGCTCATCGAGATGATCGCGCCGTGCTGCTCCAGCAGCTCGACATAGGCGCTCGAAGCGTACTGTACGCCTTGGTCGGAATGATGCATCCACCCCGCGGCAGGGCGTCTGAGCTCGAGCGCATCGCGCAACGCCCCTACAGCCAGCTCAGCTTTGAGCGTCGTCCCCAGCCGCCAGCCGACCACGCGTCGCGAGTAGGCGTCCAACACCACGGCGAGGTAGACGAACGCCTCGCGCAAGCGAATGTAGGTGATATCGGATTGCCACAACTGATCGACGCCGTCCACATTCAGGTGCGCCGCTAGATTCGGATAAACAGGTAAGAAGTGGTTCGAATCCGTTGTTAGCACGAAGCGCCGCTTGAGTACCGCCAGCAAGTTGTCCTTACGCATCATCCGCAGGACCTTTTTGTGATTGACGAGGAAGCCTTGGCGGCGCAGCTCGGCCGTCACGCGGCGGTAGCCGTAACGACGATTCTCGAGCGAAATCCGCTGCATGCGGTCACGCAATTCCATGTCGCACTCGGCGGGCGACGACACGGCGAGCCGGCGATAGACCCCGGCGCGATTCACGCGTCCGAGCTCGCAGGCGTGTTCGACGCTGAGCGAGCCTTTGGCGCTGATCTGCTCGACGATGGAGTAGATCCGCTCGCGCCACCGGCGTCGTTGGTCGGGGCTGCGAGGTTCAAGGCGCGAAAGGCTTGTCCGAAAAAATCGAGCTCTGCGGCTTGTTTGCCGAGCAGTCGTTCGAGCTCTGCGATGCGTTCGTCGCGCGGATCGCGAGGGATCTTGGGCGGCGCCGAGCGGCCGGGTTTCGGCCGGCCTCGCCGCCGGCTCAAGCCGTTGACGCCTTCCTGGCGATAGGCGTCCCGCCAGCGGTACAGCAGGCTGCGCTTGACGTCCAACTCGCGGCTTAGCGCTGTGCCGCTCTGGCCGGCTAGGAGCCGCCTGGCGGCGGCTTCCTTGAACTCCATCGTGAACTCCCGCGGCTTGCGCGGCTTGAGACTTTCCATCCTGGACTCCTTTCCATTCGCTGAAATTCGTCCCGAATTTCAATGTCTCATTTTTAGGGTTCACTCCAGACGATCGCAGGGGACGATATGCCGCCAGGGGAAGGCGCCACTATGGTACACAATCGTGTTGGGTTCGCCCACCGGCAAAAGCATGACCATGACCTCTCCTCCCCGCGGCGCTACCGATCGATTCTGCGAGTTCTTGGAGGGCTTCCAATTCGACCAACTTCCCAATCCCGTCGTCGCTCGTGCCAAAGAGTTGACTCACGATGGTCTCGGCGCGCTGCTGGGCGCGACCTCGCCCCGTTTTGACATTGCCGCCGTTCTAAATCGCTGGGCCGCTGAGCTGGGGGGAAAACCAGAAGCTCAAATTTTCGGCACGCCGCTGCAAACCGACTGCAATACAGCGGCGTTGATCAATGGAACGCTCGGTTACTACGGCGATATCGAGGCCCATCATCCCGGCGCCATCATGCACGCCATTGCCGTGGTCATGCCCGCCGCGTTGGCGGTCGGCGAGCGCCTGCACTCGCCCGGACGAGACGTGCTTGGCGCGCTCGTGCTCGGAACCGATGTCTGCTGCCGCGTGAGCTACGCACTCGGCGCTCCAACGCTCTACGCACGTGGTTTTCACCCCACCTGCGTGGCAGGCACATTCGGGTCAATGGCCGCCGCCGCCCACCTATTCGGGTTGAAAGGAGCGGCTCTGCGACACGCCTTTGGCCTCGCCGGCACGCAGGCCTCGGGCTTGCTCTCTTGGGTGGACGATCCGACCGAGCACTCACGCCCCTACAACATGGGGCTTGCGTCTTTCCACGGAGTGCGAAGCGCGCATCTCGCCGCCTGCGGTTTGGGGGGGCCGCCCACGATCTTCGAAGGAAAGTACCCCCTCGGTGAAGCCTTCACGGGGCAGTGGGACGAGACCGAGCTTTTCCGGGATCTCGGCAAGCAGTGGAAGCTGATGGAAATGTATGTCAAGCAGTACGCTTCTTGTGCATTTACACATCTCTGGCCTGGACGGGCTGTTCGACATCCTTCACTCGGAAGGTCTGGCCGGCTCCGACATTGTCCGCATGACTCTGCGCTTTCCTGAGTCCGGGTTCAAGATCATCGACGACAATGCGCTGCGGAGTCATTGCGCGCAATACGTGCTTGCCCTCGGCGCTTACAAGGGCCGCATCGACTTCTATGACATCCTGCACGATCAGCGTTCCGATCCCGGTATCAAAACCCTGTCGGAGAACATTCAGGTGCTTGGCGATGCTGCTTTCGATTGCCGTGTTGATGCTGCTGATCCTGCGCTTCAGGGCGCATGCGGTCTTCGCGCTGCTGGCGGCGGGCGTCGTGCTGGGATTGTCGGCCGGCATGCAGCCGCTGGCCATCGTCAGCTCTTTTCAGAAGGGGATGGGGGATCTGCTCGGCTCTATCAGCTTGCTCGTCGGCGGCGGAATGATCCTAGGGCGAATGATCGAAGTTTCCGGCGGCGGCAAGGTCATGGCCACCGTTCTCATCAAGGCCTTTGGGCGGGAGAAGATACCTTGGGCCTTTCTCGGCGCTGCTTACCTGATTGCCATCCCGGTTTTCTACGATGCGGCGTTCTTGGCTCTCATTCCCTTGGTGTGGAGCTTGAGCCGCGAAACGGGAAAGTCTGTTCTTCTCTACGCGATGCCTCTCCTGGCCGCTCTCACGGCCACGTTCGGTCTTGTCCCTCCTTCCCCGGGCCCGGCAGCTGTCGCGCAACTGTTGGACGCTGACCTAGGAAAGGTCATCCTCTATGGCCTGCTGCTCTCTGCGCCGATGAGCGTCGCGGGCGGCATGATCTATGGAAGATGGATCGGCAGGCGCATATTCGTGCAGGCGCCGGAAAGCTTCACAACGCTGGTCGCAAAACAGCAGCCCCCAACACGTCCCCCAGCGTTCGGCGCTGTTCTCGCAGTCGTCTTGCTGCCGGTCGTCCTGATCACTATCGGAGCCTTGGCGCCGCGTTCAGCCCCGGTGGAGTCGTCGCTATACCAATGGATCTCGTTTTTCGGCTCTCCCTTGATCGCACTAGTCGTCTCGGCCGTAGCCGCTCTGATTTTTCTTGGGATACGAAGCGGGTTGAGCTGTAGCGCGCTGCTCGAGCAAACCACAAGCTCCCTTAACGCGATCGGCTCGATGCTCTTCATCATTGGCGGCGCGGGCGCCTACAAGCAGGTGATAGTGGACTGCGGCGCGGGGCCTTACTTTGCGGAGTTTCTCCTACAGGCTCAGATCTCGCCGCTTCTGCTCGCGTTTCTGGTCGGAGCAACGCTGCGCCTGATCATCGGGTCCGGGGTTGCTTCGATCGTTACCGGCGGCGGACTCGTGGCGCCTCTCACGGTGTCGCTGCCGCAGATCGAGCCCGCCCTGATGGTCATGGCGGTGGCGATCGGCGGATCGTTCACGTCACACGTCAATGACGCGGGTTTCTGGATGGTCAAGGAATACTGTGGGATGAGCGTGCCCGACACTCTGAAGTCCTATACCGTGATGAAATCGGTTACCTCGCTCGCGGGCCTCGCTAGCCTCTTGCTTCTGCAACGTTTCGTGTGACCCCGCAGTATCCAAAACTTGGATCGCGAATCTCCAGGGCGAGGATGTTGTGCTCTAGGTAGGGAGAGTCTCAGTGCAAGCCGCAGTCCGGGTTACCGAAAACTAGTACGAAGGGTTCCGTGACTGCGAACAGCGCCAGGCTCCCCAATATGAACGCCATAGAGCCCAGTCGGCGTTAGCTGCTAGCTGTCAGAAAGTCTCATTGCGACTCCGTTCCGCTCCAGTTGTGGGGCGGCGGAAACTTCGCGAAAGCTAAACGGCGCTTCCGTCATCGAATGTTGCCTAGAAGAGGCGTTGGTGCATGAATCGGCCTCGGCTCCACGTAGCCCTGGCTCGGAGTCCTGATCGATCATGGAGATCGAGGGGACGACGTCATGGCCGCATCGAAGTCGAGTCGAGTTAACCGTAAGTACAAGACGAAGTGCAGAGTCCGAAACTGGAAGGAGTATGAGCAAGGCCTCAGGAGTCGCGCCGACGTCACGATCTGGCTCAGCAAGGAAGCAATCGCCGCCTGGACGCCCGCGAAGAGCGGTCTGCGCGGAGGCCAGCGGCGGTACTCGAACGTCGCAATCTTGACCGCCTTGACCTTGCGAGTCGTCTTCGGCCTGCCGCTTCGCCAGACCGAAGGTTTCCTGGACTCGCTACTTAGCTTGATGGGCCTCGACCTCAAGTCCCCGGACCACACCACACTCTCGCGCCGGAACTAAACCGTCGAGTTGGAGCCGCTGACCCGAGACCACAACGGCCCCATCCACCTGATCGTTGATTCCACGGGGCTCAAGATCCTGGGTTCGGGCGAATGGAACGCGCACAAGTACAAGGCATCGAAGAAACGCCGGGACTGGCGGAAACTGCACATCGGAGTGGATGACGAGGGATTCATTGTGGCGGCCGAGGTCACGGCGAGCAACGCGGACGACGCCTGCACCGTCCCTGATCTGCACGACCAGATCGAGGATCCCATCCGGCGCTTCACGGCGGACGGGGCCTACGACCACAGGTCGATTTACGATCGGGTCGGCGAGGCCGGCGCCGAGGACGTTGTGATCGTGATCCCGCCGCGTCGCTCGGCGGTGTCGGCGGGGCCGACGGACGGCCCGTGGGCGCAGCGAGAGGCGGCGCTCGAGAGGATTCAAACGATCGGACGACGAGAGTGGCAGAAGGAGTCGGGCTACCGGCAACAGGCGCGTGTAGAGAACGGATTCTTCCGATACAAGTCGATGCTCGGAGGCAGCCTGAAGGCGAGGAACGGCCAGGCCCTAACGAGGGAGGCCATGATCGGATGTCACATCCTCAACCGGATGGCTGAGCTTGGCAAACCGCAGTCCTACGCAGTGGCGTCATGAACGACGGGCCGGACAAGCGACCCAACTCGCGCGGACGTTGAATCGTGCAACAACGCCACGCGACAGTGACGCTCGACACTCCCCTGGTTGAGCGAAAGCGCCACGCTCACCCTTAGCGGAGGCGCCACGTTGCCCCGGAGTTTTCCGCCAATCTCGCGCACCGAGTTGCTCCAGAGCCCGAACCCTCAACCCCCAGCCTGAGGGGCTGTGAAAAAATGTCGGGGATCCAATTCCGGCAAGACGGGCTTGGCATGCCAAGCCCCTACGTCGTTGAAAACAAACGATCGTCCGTAGGGGCGAGGCATGCCTCGCCCGTCTTTCGCGCTCAACGGGCGATTTTTTCACAGCCCCTGACGGCCCGGGCTATTCTGCAACCCCGCGGCCCCAGGAGCCACCGTCGTGGTCGTCATCATGCCGGCCGCGAGCCCGGCGTACCAGCTAACGAGGCCAACTGCCACAACGGGGCTCGTCCAAATCAGATCCACTAGCATTCCGGAACGCGCGGCGGAACGCGTGATTCTCCAACCTCCACTCAAGAGCCGTAGCGGCAGCAGCAGAACGCCAGCCCGTCGCCGCGGCGGACGGCAGAGTTCGCCCGAAGCTTCAATCTCCGCAAACTCGCGGCCGCGGCGGAACCTTTCTTTCACAAACTCCCGGACCAGGATCCGCTCATGATCGTGGAAGACGACCGCCTCAGGCTCGAAACGCATCTGATAACCGGCGGCCTCGGCGCGTGCGCTTAGTACGCTGTCGCCCTGGCTGCGGGATTCCTCCCAACCGCCAAGGCTGTCAAAGGCGCTTCGCTCGATTAGAACGTTCCCCGACCAGCAGAGCCGAACCCTCTTGGCAATGCCTCCTGGCAAGCAGATGCTGAATTTCGTGAAGTGTGCGCCGACGTCAATCCAGCGCCGGCCGAGACACGCAATCGGGCCGAAGATGATCGCGGGATCTCGGCGAAAGCCGGCAACGAGCTCCGACAACCACGAAGGTTCCGGGCGTATGTCGGGGTCCGTAAATGCCAGCAACAAGCCTCTCGCCCGGCCGGCTCCCAGGTTCCGTGCAGCTTGGGGCAACAGGCGCCGCTGTACGTGGAAGTAGCGCGCTTGGGGGAATTGTTCAGCAACGGCTCGAGCCTCATCGGTTGGGCTCGAGTCCACAAGAATCAGCTCGAAATCTCGGAAAGTTTGTGAAGCCAGCGCCTCGAGACAAGCGGTCAGAGTCGCCGACGACCGATAGAGCGGAATGACGACACTGACCGTCGGAGCGCTCACGCCTTAGCCCTGCCCGGCGGAGCGGGGACCTTCCGTACGGAATTGGCCTCGGCGTTGAAAAATTGACGGTCGCTGCCGCCGATGCCAAATGCGAGGCCGCATAATGTTCCCACAGCGACGGTCGAGTAGTACAGCAAGACAAAGGGCAGGTAGAGCCAGAATCGTCGCTCCCAGGTAGCTCGATCGGGCAGAGAGCGCGTTCGCCGCAGCAAAACCAGCGGCCATCGTACGGGGCCGAGCAGCGCTCCGGCGAGCTTGCGCATCCCTTCTTCGCCCGACAGTTTCATGGCGCATGCCGTCGCCATTCGACTCGACAGAAACGACCCCGACAGAAACACGCTCCATGACAACTCATGTGCATGGATCAGTTTCGCCGCCGGTTCAATGAAGAGGCGTTCTCCGTCGGCGCGAAGCTGCATGAAGAGTGTCCCTTCCGCCTGCAGCAACAGAGGCAAACGGTCCCCGTACCGAAGCAGCTGGTCACGTTTGTAGCTAACGTTTTGCCAGCGCAGGACGATCGCTTCGCCTCGCTGCGCGGGCGCTGACCAGTTGTGGCGTGAGACCAGTTCAACGACGCGCGCGGCAAGGCGGTCGAGATGGCCAGGGTGAACTTCTCCGCCCACGGCGGCCCAGAGCCCTTCATGCGCGGCGACAATCGCTTCAGCCCATCCAGGGAAAACCTGAACATGCTCTTCAAGAAAAGCCACGATAGGCGCCCGCGCCTGGCGCACCCCCAGGGTCAGCGCATCGCCATACCCTGCACCGTCCGTGACGGGCAACACCCTGACAGCAGGGTGAGCCGCTCCACGGATAGGGGAAAAACGAGCGTGCCCCGCGTCAAGAATCAGAACTTCCAGCCGCGAGATGATCGATTGAGAAAGAACGCTTTCTAAGGCGATCGCGGCTCGGTCACGTTCGCGGTCGATCGCGATCGCCACGCTGAGCGCGGGCGGATGACCGGTCTGGGGTGACGGCTGGTCGCTCAACTTAGAACGTCAACCGATCTTTCTTGGCTTCGATCTTGGCCATGTCGATGCCCGGGACTTTCTCGAGATCGTCGATCGCCTTGAAGTCGCCGTGCTCTTTGCGGTATCGCAGAATCGCCGAGGCCTCCGAGCGCTTGAGCGACAGCCGACTCTCGAGCTGAATTGCGCGGGCTGTGTTGATATTTACCGGCGGAACCGCTTCGGCCGGGAAGTTCGTCGCGAGATAGTCAAGGACCGTGCGAAGCTCCTTGTTCTTGGCCTTCATGCCCAGGCCGACCATCTTCTTGAGCGTAGCGCCCCAGCCGTTGCGATCCTGCCGTAGGGAGACCGTCTTGGCTAGGTCATGGCACTTCTTGCAGAGGCTTTCGATCTCGGCTTTGCCGGGTCCTTCGGGCAAGTGCTGGGCCGGGGCTCCGACGGACAAGACGGTCGCAGCGAATGCGACTCGAGCTACCGACTGCATTAGTGCTCGATCCCAATACCGAAGGAGTAGAGCGAGCTATCGTCGGTTGTCAGGTAAATGTGGCTGGGACCGGCGGAGAGGTTATAGCCCGACGCGGATGAGCGGATGGAGTCGCCGCTATCCCATAACGGTTTTCCTGTCACGCCGTCGAGAGCGTGCAGGACCGCGTTGGTTCTGGCGTTTCCGCCCGCTGTCGCGAATACAATGCCGTTTAGGACGATCGGCGCCAGCGGCGATGTCATGTTTCGCGAGGTCCATCCGGGGGAGAAACCGTCGGCGCTTACCTTCCAGGCGGTGACCTTGGCCCTTCCATTGGCCAGAATCCACTGATCGCCGTTGGAATCGGTCCACGCAGCCAAGGCCGGAGCATCCCCAGCCGAGACAGCAGGAGACTCGGCCACCGGGGACCCGAGTTGGCTTCCGTCGAACAGTTGGACCTTGCCGCTCGCGCTGAGCGCCGCGACGTAGTCCTTGCCGTCGTGATCGAAGATAACCGGCGACGAGCGGAACCCGTTTGAGGTGGACGTCCGAAGTTGTTCCAGGGTCTTGGCTTCAAGTGCGACCAGGGCTCCGTCGGCCGTGGCCGCGTACACCACACCGTCGGAACCGACCGCGGGTCCGAGCAGGCCGGCGACCGCTCCCCCGCTGGATTTCCACATCGCGACCTTCTTCGATTCTGTGTCGAGCGCCCATACGCCGTCGGGAGCGCCGCCGCATCCGTTGGCTGTTGCGACATACGCCACGTCATCGACGATGATGAGTCCGCGGGCATTCGCGTCGGGCGGCAAGAACTTGATCGGCGCCACGTGATCGCGGCCGTTTGAGACGTAAATCGTTCGAAGCATCCCGTCAGCGGTCAGAACGGATAGTACAGCTAGACCACGCAGCGAGCGTCCCGTCTGGGGGCGAACTCGAGCATCGGCTTTTGGGGCAGGGGGGCGGGGGGCCGGCGGCTGTATTTCCGACAGGATCACGGAGCCCTGATCGGGCTGTCCGACTGCGCTCTTGCCCGGCGAACGTCGACCACGAGCGGTCAATCCTCCTAGCGCGGGATAGGCTGCGGCGGTCGGACGGCCCAGGCTCGACGTCATGCCGCCCGGGCAGTCGGCGGTCGCGGCAGGCCTGGGACTGAAGTCGAGATGTCTTTCCCATTCCATCCGCGACAGGTCGGTATCCATGACGAATACGCTCCCCGAGCTCGACCCGACGAACGCGAGCGACCGAAATCCCTTGGGTGCGATCAAGAAATCAAGCAACATCGGGGCGGACAAGGCTTTCATCCGACGTGCCTGGTCGCCCAGCTGCATCTTCCAGAGCAACCCAAACTCCGGGCCCGTCACGGATGTTGTGTTGATCTTCAAGTCGGTGCGGACCCATCCGGAACGCTGTGCGTCGTAGCCGATCGTTGTCCAGTCATCGGCCTGCGCGAGACCGACGATTGCTATAAGAACCCCGTAGCGAAGGGCTCGGAGAGACGCGCGGCTGTTGTCGAAATTGCTTCTCATCACTGCCCGTCAATATACCGTATAGAATGTGTCAGACGGGCCCTATGCGAATCCTTACGCGCTTCCTCATCATCACTCTGACCACGACTACCGCCTGGTCGGCCGACTGGCTCACCGACGGCGGCACTTCCGAGCGAACCGCCTGGCAGAAGGACGAGAAGGTCTTCACCCTCGACAACGTCTCCGAGACGAAGCTCCTGTGGAAGATCAAGCTCGACAACGAGCCGCGCCAGATGCACTCGCTGCTGCCGGTGCTCGTTGCTGAAGGCGTCAAGACCAACGCCGGCACGAAAGAGATCGTCCTGGCCACCGGCGTCTCCGACAACATCTTCGCCATCGACGCCTCCAACGGCAAGCTCATCTGGAAGAAGCGCTTCGACCGCAACTGGGACCCCAGCCCCGGCATGCGTGAGCCCTACCTGCTCTGCCCCGGCGGCTTGACCGCGACGCCCGTCATCGGCCCCGGCGACGGCGACGGCAAGTACACCATCTACGCCGCCTCATGGGACGGCCGCCTGCGCCAAGTCAACCTCGCCGATGGCGAAGACCTCGCCCCACCGGCGAAGTTCATGCCACCCAACGGCAAGCCCTACGCGATGAACCTGGTCGACGACGTCATCTATACCCACTCCGCGCAACACTGCGGCGGGAACCCGAACATCGCCTACACCTACGACCTCGAGACGAAAAAGGTCGGCAGCTGGGGCCCGGCCGGCGGCGGCATGTGGGGACGCACCGGTCCCGCGATCAGCTCCGACAAGGTGATGTACACCGGCACCGGCGACGGAGTCTGGGATCCCGAGAACGACGTCTTCGGCAACGGCATCATCGGCCTGCAGCAAGACCCCGACACCAAGTCGCTCGAGCTCGTCGATTACTACGGCCCGTCGAACGCCGAGTGGCTCTTCAAGCGCGACCTCGACATGCAGGTCACCCCGGTGATCTTCCGCTACAAGGGCCGCGAAATGATGGTCGACGCCGGCAAGGAATGCGCGATGTATTTGATGGATCTCGAGTCGATCGGCGGCGACGACCACCGCACGCCGGAATACCGCTCGCCGTTGGTTTGCAACGAAGACGTCAACTTCCAGTCCGCCGGCGTTTGGGGCGCCATGGCGAGCTGGACCGACGACGACGGCACGGTCTGGGTCCTCTCGCCAATCTGGGGCCCGAAGCACTCGAACTTCCACGCGCCCATCGAGAACGGCGAAGTGATTGACGGGGCGATCGTCGCCTTCAAAGTGAAAGACAATCCCTCCGGCGCCGGCGCTTGGCTCGAGCCCGGCTGGATCTCCCCCAACATGAACCGCGCCGAGCCGCCCGTCATCGCCAACGGGATCGTCTTCGCCTACGGGAACGGCGAAGACACCCACCAGTCCATGCCCGATGTCGGACTCACCAACACCGCCGAAGAGCGCATCGCCGGTTCGACCAACTGCGTCCTCTACGCGCTCGACGCCCGCACCGGCAAAGAGCTCTGGAACAGCGGCGGCCAAATCACCAGTTGGAACCACTGGAGCGGGATCTCGATCGCCAATGGTCGGGTTTATATCACGGACTTCGAGGGGTATCTGTACGCTTTTGGGATCGAACGGTAGCGGCCTGGGCCGGACCGCTCGGTCGTAAGGAATTGTTGCCGTGGAGCGCATAGAAGATGATTGAAAACCAGAGACAGTACGAGGTCACAAAACAGCAGATCGCAGTGCTTGAGTCGTCAGTCGAGACAGCCCGCCAGAACCGGGATAGCATGGACTCGCGGGTATTCAAGGCGACTCTGGGCGGGCTCATGTCTCAGATCGCGGAAATGCGATCTGAAATGCGACGGTACGAAGTTTTGCGGGTCCCCGCCTAACTCTCAGAGTTCATCCCTGGAATCCGAATACTCTTCCGGGGTCGCCGAGCCCTGCGTCGATCGTGGCAAGCGTCGGATCGGAGGAGTTGCATACGCGTCTTACCTTGGCTATTCTGTCCATGCCGAATCCGCGAAAACAAAATTCTCTTGCAATTCGAAAAATATGGAGATTATTGTCCCTTGGATACTCTGTGGCGTCATCAGCGCCGTAGTCGCGTCGAACAAGGGCCGTGACGGATGCGGTTGGTTTGCGATCGGGCTTCTTCGGGCCCTTCAGGTTTCTATTGGCTCTCGTCGTGTCAAAGAATCAGAACGCGGTTGAGTCTGAAGCCATTCACCGCGGCGAAATGAAGAAATGTCCGTATTGCGCGGAGCTGGTCAAGTCAGAGGCTGTTAAATGCCGCTATTGCGGGGAAGGCCTACTGACTCCGCCAGATGACGACAGCGAGGTGCGGGAGATTGTCGATAAGCTGCGGCGGAGTCGGAAAGGCGATAGAAAGGTGTGAAGTTGAAGAGCCAACCCATAGCCGTCGGCATCGGCAGTCTTGCCTGCCTTGCCTTGGCTTTCAGAATCTTCTTTGGAATTTTCGTGATCCAGCCAATTGGTGCGGTCCCGGATGGCACAAGTATTGTCTACTGGCGCAGTGGACTCAACCTGCCCTTCATCGCCTCCGCGGATGGCCTGCTCGCCGAATCGGGGGCCGGGGTCTCGCTACTCGGGCGGGGCCTGGTGATCGCGAAGCTTGCGGAACCGATACTCGAGCGGGAGGTTTTCCGACTACCGTACTCAGAAACCCTCTACCTGTTGTCCACCGATGGGATGGTTTACGAATGAACAACCAGACGTTACTCGAGAGGCTTGAGAAAGCAGAGACCTTGGCGGCGATTCGAGAAGGCATTGAGCAGTCCGACCGGGGTGAGGCTATCCCACTGGAGGTGGCTGCAGATCGCCTCAGAAGGAAGTATGGCTCTTGTGCCAAGGTCGCGCCCAATGACCCGTCTTGAATGCTCACCGCGCGGCTTGAGCCCCGGTCACTTGAGCCCGGCGCCAGCGGCGGCGGGTTGAAATGTTGCTCCGACTGATTCCGCTAGATGTAAGCGACGGATGTCCGTGTTGTCTCTCAACCCGCCCCCACCGGGGCCGGGCTCAAGATCACGCCAATCGAATCGCCTTAGCGCTAGGGCTGGATGGGTGGCGCCTGGGCCAGGCGAAGCCGCCTCAACAACTCGACGTCATCCGTCACGTCGATCGACTGCGACCGGCAGAAATCCAAGACCTCGCGGCCATGGAAATGACGATCCAGCGAGCAGAGCACGTCGCACTTTCCCGTGATAGCCGTTGCCAAAACGATCTCGTCGTCCGGATCCGTCAAAACCGGCAGGCGCCCCGGCTCTGGGTTCACGAGCACGCCCAGCTCAAGCAGAGATCGGACATACTTTCTAATCTGTGCCTCGGAGATCTTCAGGCGTTCGGTGAAATACGGCCGTCGAAGCACGTCCACTAGCTCTGAAACGATATAGGGCGAAAGTACAAGCGTGTGATCGCTATTGGCCCGGATTTGTTGAAGCAGCTCGTACGCGGGCCCTGACGACGGCACACAGGAGCGCGCAAGGATGTTGGTGTCGAGAACGATCCTCACTCGCGAATGCTCTGGTAGCGAGGTCGTACGGCTCGCATCGCCTGGTCCACCTCTCTCTCGAATTCCTCCCGCGATACGTCCGGAGCCGTCGCTTGAATATCGGCTAGTGCGTCGGCCAGATGCTTCTCTCCTGACGCCCGCTGACCTTCCCGGGATGCTTCTTCAGGGGCGTACACGCCGATGTCAAAGACCTCGTCGTCTTTGAGCGGTCTGCCCACGAGACTGGCGAGGACCGACCGCTCCGTGTCGGTCAGACTCTGCACGAGGCGAAAGTTAACGGCAGCCATGCTTGAACGATAACGGGGCGAGTCGGTGGCGGTCAAGCTGCAAGCATCCTGGGTCAGGATTTGAATGAGCTGGCGCTCCATCTTGCCGAGACTCGACACCATGCGATAACCCGCTTACACTCTGAGTGGCTAGCCTATGACCGACCTACGAGAGATTCGCTCCGTCACGGAACTCCAACGGAACCTGAAGGACTACGTGGACAAGCTCAAAGGCCAAGACTCGCCGCTTGTGCTGACGTTGAACGGCCGCGCGGAACTTGTCGTGCAGAATGCCGAGGCGTATTAGACACTGCTCGAGCGGCTCGAGCGAGCAGAGACCGTAGCGGCGATTCGGGAAGGAATCGAGCAAGCCGACAGAGGAGAAGTCATCCCGCTAGAAGAGGCGGCAGGACGGCTCCGCAAGAAGCATGGCTTTTCGCGTTGAGATCACTCCCAGGGCTTATTCCGACCTCGATTCGATAGCGCTCAAGATCACGCCAACCGAACCGGCGCTAGCCGAAGAGCGGCAACTGCCCCGTTCCAGTCGCACGAGCCCTCGGAACTTCGGCCGGACAAGACTTGCGGTAATGAGGACACAGCCGGCAGTGCTCCCCGACGTTTAGCGGAAACTCCAGCCTCTCCTGCGCTTGGAAGAGCTCTTCGGTTCGGTCGGCGGCGCGGTCGAGAGCGGCGGTGTCGACTGGCACGTCGATCGGTGCGTCCGGCCGTAGGAAGTAGACCACCGCACGGTCGGCTGGCCGCGCGAAAGAATAAAGCTGGAGCTGAAGCGAGTGCTCGGCGGCTTTCTCGCGGGCTTCAGCGGCGCTGACGTCGTCGGTCTTATAGTCCACCAGCACGCGCCCGGCAGCGTCCTCGAACACCAGGTCGACCCGTCCTCGCAACAATCGCCCGCGAACCGGGAAGAGCAAACTTTGCTCGCGGTCGACCTTCGCCGCTCGTTGGACTCTCCGCCCAAGCTCGCTCTTGTCGAATACGCCCGCGAGGCGGCGCGCTTCGGCCGAAGCTTGCTGGGGGTCGAGGGCGCCGGCGAGCAGGTCGTGGACCGTCGACCCAAGGGCAGCCGCCGGTTCGCCCCCCCGCGACCCGGAACGTCCTGCCGTTCCCGAGTCTCCCACGCCGACGAAGCGCGAGTAGTAGTAGCGGCGGGGACACTCGGCGAACAGTGCGATATCGGTAACCGTGGCCTCGGAGTCCGCTTGCCCTTTCACGGTCAGCGGGTTGACTCGCACCACCGAGAGACGCCGCTCTTCGGGGGTTTCGATCGACTCGATCCGGGGATCCTGATCGGTTGCGTTGAGGCGAATCCGGCAGCCTCGTGTCGTCAGCTCGACCGGCTCCTCGTCGATTCGCTTGATGTCAAGGCCGAGTCCGTCGCGAAGATGTTTCGACCAAGCGTCGGCGCGGACCTGGTTCCCCCAGGCGGCGCTCAACACCAGGTGCTCTTCGGCACGGGTCAAGGCGACGTAGAAGATGCGGTCCTCCTCCTCCTTCTCACGACGTTTCTTGAGCTCGTGGAGACGCTGGTAGGGCGGATCTTCAACGACACGATCCTTGAGAGGCCCGTCGCGCCCGCCGTCGACCCAGCGGGCTCCCAGACCGTGTTCGGGCGAGAACAGCAGTGAGTCGCTCTCGTTGCGGCCGGCGGAGTTGATCGCCGGCAAGAAGACGATTGGGAACTCCAGACCCTTAGCCGTATGGACGGTCATCAAATGGACCGCATCGGCCGCATCATCGGGAACCGTCGCCTCGCCCTCCGCCCCGGCGGCGGCGCCCATCAGGTCCAGCCGCCGGATCATCTCGCCGAATGAAAGCTCTCCGTGGTTTCCCGCGCGGGCTGCGATTCGAGCCAGCTTCTGGAGGTTGGCTGCCCGCTGCGCCCCGCCTTCCTGCTCGAGCAGCCAGGTCTCGTAGCCGGTCTTGTTCAGGGCGCGCGCCAGCAGCGCTTCCACAGGTGCGTCTTCGCGTTCGGCGCGAAGCTCGTCGAGCTGCCGGGCGAATCGAGTCACTGCCTGAGCTTCGTCTGCCGAAAGTCCATCCGCCGTTTGGATCGCCACGGCGAGCGCGCGGCCGTCCGCCTTTAGCCGAAACAAAGCCTCGTCTGAAACATCGCAAAGCGGCGATCGCAGCACCGCCGCTAGGCTGATCTCGTCCCGCGGGTTGTCCAAGGTCCACAGGAGCCTTAAGAAATCGCGAACTTCCTCGGATTCGAAGAAGCTCCGTCCGGCATTGAGCTGATAGGGCACGCCGGCCGAGCGAAGCGCTTCCGCGAAGGGCGTCAGCAAGGGATTCGTCCGGACCAGGATCGCGAAGTCCTTCCAGAGGGGCCGGCGATCGCCGCCTAGCCTCAACGATTCCCGTAGCTCGATGATCCGCTTGACGGTCCAGCGAGCCTCCCTCAGCCGGGCCTGCCCAGCGCTACGCGCCCGCACAAGCTGAACTTCGACGCTGGGGACGCGCTTCGCCTTGAATTCACGGGCGGCGTGCAGCTCGTGTCTTTCGACGCCGGGGGCCTTGTGGGTAAGTGCCTGGACCGCGTCGAGAATGTCCTTGCGACTTCGAAAATTCTCGCGCAGATCGACGACCCGTCCAGGACCGGCAAGCGCATCTTCGCGAAAAGCCGCGAAAACCTTCGGCTCGGCGTTGCGGAACGAATAGATCGACTGGTTTAGATCGCCGACAGCGAAGAGCGTTGCATCAAAGACTGAGAGCAGTTTGATCAGCTCAGCCTGGAGCGGATTCGTGTCCTGGTTCTCGTCGACTAGAACATGTTCGAACCGCGCGACCATGGGGTCTTTGTCGAGCAAGCGTACGGTCTCCAGCTCGAGATCAGCGAAGTCCAGCGCGCTGTGGACGCGCTTCCACGTGCGATAGTTCTCGAGAATAGCCCCGACAGCGCGAGCCGGCCATCCTCGCAGCAGCGCGTGAGGGTCTTCAACAGCGGGCCGCAACTCCGGTTCGCCCGAAGCTCGGATACTTTCGATCACATTCTTGAGTTGCTGATGGACGCGCGAGTAGTCGATTTCGTCGACGAAGTCGTTCGCGCCTTTGAATGCCGTGAGGAATGCTCTAGCGGCCGGCGGGTCTTGCTCGTAGAGACTGTCGAGAGTCTCGTCGATCACGCGCCGAAGCTCAAAGTCGGCCTCCGCCGGATCGAGTAGGCGAAACTCCGGATCCACCCCGGCCGAGAGTGCGTGCTCTCTCAACAGTCGCGCGCAAAGCCCGTGGATCGTCGAGACGTGAACTTTTTCGAAGGCCTGCCTGAGCTCCGAATCCGCCGCCAGCGGCCGCACCAGCCGTTGATACATGCTGGTCGCCGCCTTGCGGGTAAACGTGATGGCGGCGATCTTTTCCGGGTCGACGCGCTTCTCGGTCACCAACCAGCGGATTCGCTCGACCAAGACGCGCGTCTTCCCCGAGCCTGGGCCGGCGATAACGCAGACATCGCCCTGCCCCCAGCTGGTGATCGCTTCGTTCTGGCTTTCGGTGTGGGTCAAAGCTTGATCCGGCACAAGTCGCGATACTCGCAGAATCGTTTGCAATGGCCGCGGTCGCGCGGGTCGACGCGAATTTCGCCGCGACGGACCTCGGCCACCGAGGCGGCGGCGGTTCGCTCCGCGTCGTCGATCATCTGAGTCAGCTCGTCATCGGAGACCTGCTTGACGAGCTTGGGAGTCGCCGGTGTGAAGTCGGGTCGATCACTGACCCATCCTCCCATCGAGGTCTCGCCGCGCAAACCCCAAAACAGCATGCCCGCGGGGCGCAGGTTGAACTGCCGCGAAAGCGCCGACAGGTACAGCGGGGCCTGAACCTTCGCGCCCTCGCGATGCTGGCGGCACAGTTGGCCGACACGGCTCGCGGAAGAGTACTTGTAGTCGACGACGATCGCCCACTGCTCGTCGATCGTTTCAAAGCGGTCGATGCGGCCGCGAATGGCGTAGCCCGCCGGGCCCTCGGCTTCGACGATGTATTCGAACTCGTATTCGTAGTCGGCTGACGAGGTCCGCGGCAGAGTCTTGGCGGAGTTGTCGCGCTCGAACCGCTCGAGGTCGGCTTTCATGCTGGTGCGCGCCAACTCGGTGCGGAAGCGCTTGGTTTGGCGAGTGCGCCGGAGCTCTTCGTCGAAGACGTTATCGAGAATCTCGCCGATCGACTGGAATCCCGAGCGGCTCCAGTCGAGGATGGCGCGGTGGACGATGGTCCCCTTAAGCAGAGCGTCAAGGCGGCCGTCGGGGTCGGCCGGCCGCTCCTGGAGCCGCAGAGTACGCTTCGAGAAGAACATGAACGGGCACTGCAGGTAGTCCTCGATGCTCGACGGGGAGAAGCGCCGATTTCGTTCGGAGATCTGTCTAACCAGGGATTCGTCTCGAATCTGAGCCGCGACCGGGAGGGAGCGGTTGCTCGAGAACCCAGCGCCGTGCTCGTTGGGTTTCGACGAGATCGCGGTGAGGTCGCCTTCCGACGCCGGCGGCAGGAAGAATGACCGCAGCAACGGCGCCCCGGAGGCGTCTAGTTCTGGGTAGGTCAACCACAGCTCTTCCGTTGCCCGAGTCGTGGCGATCTTGAACAGGAACTTCTCGTCCTCGGCCTTTTCGTCCGAGGTTCGAAGCCGGATACCGTTCCCTAGGAATCGCTTGCGATCGATGTCGGAAAAGAACAAGTTCGGCGTCTCGTTTGCCGGGAACTGTCCTTCGACCATGCCGCACACGAACACGACCGGCAGCTCCCATTGGCGCGCCTCGAAGACCGACAGCACGTTGACCACGTCGCGCCGCTCGTCGCGTGTTCGGGCGGGGGTGAGCGCCAGCACCGAGTCCAAGCGTTCCAGGTACTGGCTGAGTGTGATCGAGGTCTCACCGGCGAGGTCGCATAGCTGGGCGGCCTCCTCGAGTGCGGCGCCGAGCGACTGCCGAGCTTCGGCGTATCCACGAAGTTCGAGCGCCCGCTGTGGCGTCGTGGCGGGATCCGCCGCGGCAGTCCTCGACAACATTCGAGCCAGATCTCCAATTCGCCGACTCCACGCGTTCGCCGAGGCGGCTTCGTCCGACCAGACCTCACGACCGGCCAACTCGTCAATGAAATCGGCTACTCGCCCAGGGGCGTCTTTCTTGAAGAATTCAGCGCCCTGACCCGGCAGGCGTTGGCGCACCCGGAAGTCGTACGCGTCCGTTTCAGGACGGGCGAACGGCGACGCCGGCCGGGTCAGGGCGGCGAGAGTTTCCGCGCCCGGGAGACCGCGTGCGATCGCCCAAGCTAGGTCTCGAACCACGGCGATAGCAGGGTGTTGCCGCAGGGGCGTGTCGCGGCGCAGGCGGAATGGAATGCCGAATCGTTCGAACACGGCCTGGATCGTCGTCGCATAGGCGTCAGGTGAACGCAAGATGACGCCGATCTCGCGCAACGGCCGGCGCTGTTGGATGATTCTTCGGGCGATGTCTTCCACCTCTTGCTCAATGCTCGAAGCGACAACGACCGTCGTACGCGGTTGGGTGCGCCGGACTTCCGCTAGACGTTCGACTTCGAATTCCGCTAGCGAGGCGGGCTCTCGTCCTTCGGGTAGTGAGACGACGACTTCGGCGAGTGATGAGAGCTCCTTTACCAGGCGCGCCTCGCCCTCGGCCAGGTGAAAGAATCCGTCGAAGTAGATGCAGCCGACCGCTCCCTTACGGTCGCGGCACTGTACCGCGGCGGAGAACAATCGCTTCCCGGCGGACGTGAGTCCGTGATGCGCCAGCTTTTCTTCGTACAACTGAAAGACCCGCTGGAACGCGTGTTGCGTCGGACTCATGCACAAGGGCCGCAGGCGCTCCGCCGAACAATCGGCGGCCTCGAGCTCGGCGATGCTCTGCAGAAGTTTGCTCCGCAGGCCGGGAGTTCGCTGGACCGACCGAAACTCTTCCCGGCCGGCCTCGTCGATCGCCTGCTTGATTAGCGCATCCTGAACCGCGGGGCTCGGACTGCGCATGTCAGGCGTCAGGCGTTCGACGAGCCGCGCGATAGTCTCGATCGAGTCGGTCGGGACGACCAACCCGCGCCGAGCCAGCTCATGCTGCAGGTGACGGGCCATGCTGGCCGTTGGCGTGATGAGCTGAAAGTCGCTCCCCTGGCGGATCACGCGCTCGACGCGGTCAAGGACGTAACTCGTCCGACCGCTCCCCGGTGGGCCGATCAGCAGCATCGACTACCAGGCGACAGCGTAGGATTTGTTCCGGCGCGGCCCGGCGGCGCCGAACAGGACGCCCCGCCGTAGGTCGACTTTCAGCGCGGTGGCGTCGCCAATCGCCCAATCCCCGACTGGCCGCATCTCGTGGCCCATTTCGCCAAGCTTGGCGATCGTCTCGGGAGAGATTCGATTCTCGTACGAGGTCATGCCCGGCCGCCCGCGCTTCGGGAAGAACGACGGCGGGAAGTCGAGAATCTGGAACAGCGGCGCCTCGATCGCTGTCTGCAGGTCCATCCCGAATTCGACCACGTTGAGCATCACCTGCAGGTTGACCTGGTCTTGGGCGTCCCCGCCCGGAGTTCCCCAGGCCATTACCGACTCGCCGTCTTTGGTCACCAGGGTGGGAGTGAGCGTGGTGCGGGGCTTCTTGCCGGGTTCGAGGCGGTTGGCCTGATCGCGGTCAAGCCAGAAGGCCTGCCCGCGCGTGCCGAGGACGAATCCCAAACCCTCGATGATCGGCGACGTCGGGAACCAGCCGCCGCTCGGCGTTGCGGAAAAGACGTTCCCCTCCGCATCGGCCACGCGCGTGCCCGTCGTTCCTGGCGGGTCGGGACGAAACTCGATCGACTTCGGGATCGCGGCATGCGCCATCTGCTTGGGGTGGTACGGATACGGGTTTCCGGGACGAAGCCCGATGTAGGCGGCTTCCATGTTGATGAGCTTGCGGCGCTCGGCGGCGTAGGCTTTCGACAAAAGCCCCTCTTCGGGCACGCCCACGAAGTCGGGGTCGGCGTAGTACCACTCACGATCGGCATAGGCGAGCTTCATCGCTTCGGTCAGCAGGTGCACATACTCGGGTGAATTGTGCTTCTGCGAGCGAACGTCAAAGCCCTCGAGGATGTTGAGCGCCTGTAACAAGACCGGCCCCTGCGACCAGAAGCCGACCTTGTAGACGTCGTAGCCGCGATAGTTCGTCTTTGCGGGTTCCTCAAGCTGGGCTTGGTAATTGGCGAAGTCGTCGGTAGCCAACAGACCAGTGGAAGTCGCGCCGGTCTGATCGGTGCATGAGAACTTGCTCTGGAAGTCGACGATCTCTCGGGCGATGTCGCCGCGGTAGAAAAGGTCGCGCGCGGCTTGGATCCCCGCGCTGCGGCCGGCGCCTTTCGCGGCATCCTCGGCTGCGACGAGGCGCTTAAACGTCTTTGCCAGATCCGCCTGGACGAAGATGTCTCCCACCTGCGGAACCGCGCCGCCGGGCAGAAACACTTTGGCCGACGAAGGCCAGTCTTGATTCATCCGGCCGGCAACGCCGCGCAGGCGGCTCAAGAATGGTTCGTAGGCCGGGAACCCCTTTTCCGCGAGCTCGATTGCCGGGGCGAGCACTTCTCCAAGCGAGAGCTTGCCGTGTTCGTCAAGCGCGAGCGCCAACGAATCCATCACGGCCGGCACGACCGCCGGCAAGAAGCAGTCGCCGGCGATCGCCTCGATGCCACGCTGCTCAAACCAATCGATCGACGCCTTCATCGGGGCCGGCCCGTGCCCGTTGATCGCCACCACGCGCTTTTCATCGCCCAGGTGGATTAGAATCGGGACCTCGCCGCCAAAGCCGAATCGGTCGAACTCGACCACCGCCTGCGCGAACACGGTCGCCACGCCGGCGTCGACCGCGTTACCGCCCTTTTTGAGAATGTCGAGCCCGGCGTCACTGGCCAGGTGATGACCTGAAACGACAACTCCGTTCCTGCCCATTATCAAAGGACGGGTTTCAGCCATGCATGCTGACGCGAAGATCAGCGCAAGCGCAATGCCGGTCGCGGCTGGAGGATTCGCTGCTGGGACGACCATAGGCCGCCAGTATATCGCCCGGGAACGCCGCTGAAGGCCTACAATTGAGCAAATGATGCGATCCGTCATGGTCTTGGCTATTCTCGCCCTATCCTCAGTGGCCCCTCTGGCCTCGGAAACCGTCGAAGGAATCCTCATCGACAACAAGAGCGTCGGCAAGGTGAAGACCTACGACGCGGCCAAATCGCATACGCGAAGCGCCGCCTTGGCGGCCAATGCGAAGAAGAGCGGCTACTCGATCATTACCCAAGACGGAACCGTCGTGAAGCTCGACGGTAGAGGCAACATACTCGCGGTGGCGACTCTCGAAGCTAGCGACAAGCAGAAGGACTTGCGAGTGGCCGCGGACGGCGACCTAGGCGGCGGCGCGTTAACAACGAAAGAGCTGCGGCTGCTGCACAAATCCGGCAGGAATTCCGAGCACCCTGCGTGAGCGGGGTGTCTTCCCACAACCCGGGCGACGGCCGCAAGGGTAAGCGGAAGACACCCCGCTGACGCAGGGTGCTCGGAAAAGCGCCGAACCGGGTCGGGAAAGACGGGCGAGGCATGCCTCGCCCCTACGAACCCTAGCGCGGTCGGACGTGTGAAAAGTGGTCGAATCCCTCCGCCGTGACCGCCGCCGTCACCCCCTGTTCGTTGCGGAAGACGCCCGTGCCATTACGAAACGTTCCGATTCGCGAAATCCTCAAGCCGGCGAGCTGCTCAGGGATCGAACCCGCCGCCGGCGCGGCAAACAGGATCTCGTACTCCTCCCCCCCGTGCCACACCTGCTGATCTGAAGCTCCCGCGAATCGGGGAACCCGCTCCGCCTCGATCTCGACCGCCAATCCGGAAGCCGTCGCTAAACGCGCGGTATCGATGGACAGCCCGTCACTAACATCTATCGCCGCAGACGCGCCCGCGTCGACTAGAAATTGCCCCAGCCTCAGCCGAGGCTCAGGCTTGAGGTGGCGAAGCACTGCCGGGTCGTCCAGCCGCTCACCCTTGAGTAATCGCTCGAGCCCCAAGGCCGACCCTCCAAGCTCCCCGGATACGTACAGCAAGTCGCCCTCTCGAGCGCCCGACCGCAACAGCGCTCGCCCGGCCGCAACCGATCCGGCCACCGTCACATGGGCGGAAAAAGTCTCCCCCCGAGCTAGGTCCCCCCCGATCAACGGCAGGTCAGGGGTTTTCAGAAAATTTATGGTGTGAATCATTCCACCAATAAATTGTTTTACCCAGGGCTCGGAGCACCACTCCGCGAGGCATAGCGACAGCAGGAACCACCGCGGGCGCCCCCCCATGGCGGCGACATCGCTCAAGCCCCTCGCCAGGAGCTTCGAGCCGAGCGCTTCAGCCGGGTGGGTGGCAGGAGTAAAATGTTTGTTTTCTATGAGTTGGTCCGTTGTAACGACGGTCTCATACCCTTCTAAGCAAGGTCCTATAACTGCTGCATCGTCGCCTATTCCGACTCGTATCAGTGGGCTCTCCACCGCAGGCATTGTGCGCGCGATGTAGTCGACTAGGGCGTTTTCTGTGTCGAGAATCATCAAGGAGGAACGCTCTTTGGCCGATTCTGCATTGTTGACAGTCGGCCCTCCTGCCTGCTACTTTCTCATGCAACAGCAGGCGTTGTAACTTTCCTGGCATAAACGCCGCGTTCGAAGAGAAAGAAAGGGCGCACGAAGGCGCCCTGCAGTACGAATCTCGGATGAAGAGCAACTACTTTGTCGTAGTGCTTGCCCATTCTACTTTTGGGCGGCTCAAACGACTTCACGTTCCGCACTACGCGATCCATTTGCTGGTCTGCGTCGGCGTCTTCGGGGCAATCGCGTCGGTAGGCATCCTGTCGAGCTACGCGCGGATGCTTACGAAGGTGTCGCAGTTCAACCAGATGCGCTCCGAAAAGGAAGCGCTCGAGAAGAAGTACGACGAACTGCGCCGGCAGGCCGAGGAGCGGGATGTTCAGTTGGCTTCGCTGGGGAACCTCGCCTCGGAAGTCTCCATCGCATTCGGCATCAAGCGCCAATTTGAGACCGATTCGTGGCTTTCTAGCAATTCCGCGAATGGCGACCCGGGCTACACACGGTCGGTGAACCAGTTCGATGTCCTCCAGAGAGTTCGTTTACCCGCCACAAGCGCCGGCGATTCGCTGGCCTTGTTAAGCAATACTACGCCTTCCGTGTGGCCGATCAAGGGGCGCATCAGCAGCTCATTCGGTTCTCGCCTGGATCCGTTCAAGGGCAAGGGCGCATTCCATCCCGGCATCGATCTTTCGGCTCGCAAAGGGACGCCCGTGGTGGCCTCGGCTGACGGCAGAGTCCTCGACGCGGACTGGTCGGGCGGATACGGCCGCCGCGTGGTCATTAGCCACGGCCGCAACAGCCTGGTAACGCTATATGGTCACCTCACCGACTACTATGTGCGGCCAGGCGAAGTCGTACGCCGCGGACAGGTCATCGGTCGAGCGGGTTCGACGGGTCGTTCGACATCAACGCATCTGCATTACGAAGTCCGCTATCGCGGCGTGCCGGTGAACCCCTACAAGTACCTGCACCGCGAGAAAGCTCAGTTCGCCCAGCTGATGGTCTCGGACTAGCCCGCCAACTGTGGCTGAAGTTTGGGGAACCCGCTCCCTTGCGGTCGCGGCTCGGAAGTCGCGAATCAAACGTTGCAGACCGTCGTCAGAGCCGCGACCGCAAGGAAGCGGGTTCCGGGGTTCACGTCATTCCCACCTCACCCCCAAAGGTCGAAGCGAACAGGATCAGGCCTAAGCCAACACTTCCTTCACGATCTTGCCGTGGACGTCGGTTAACCGGAAGTCCCGTCCTTGGAACCGATACGTCAGCTTCAAGTGATCAACCCCAAGCAGGTGCAGCATCGTCGCGTGGAAGTCGTGCACATGGACGGTGTCTTCGACCGCTGCGTAGCCCATCTCGTCGGTCGCGCCGTGGCTAATTCCGCCCCGAATCCCGCCGCCGGCCATCCACATCGAAAAGCCCTTGATGTGGTGGTCGCGGCCCGCCGTCTCACGCTTGCCCTGCGACATCGGCGTCCGGCCGAACTCGCCGCACCAGACGATCAGCGTGTCGTCGAACATGCCGCGCTGCTTGAGGTCGTTGACCAAAGCGGCTGACGCCTGGTCGACATAGCCGCAGCTTTCGACGATGCCCTCTTTGAGGTCGCCGTGATGATCCCAACCGCGGTGATAGAGGTGGATAAAGCGGACTCCGCGTTCGGCCATGCGGCGCGCCAGTAGGCAGTTGCGCGCGAACTGCCCCTCGCCGTAGGCGTCGAGCGTCTTCTGAGACTCCCGCGAGAAGTCGGTCAAGTCCGGCACGGCCATTTGCATCCGGAAGGCGAGCTCGTACTGGGCGATGCGCGTCTCGATCTCGGGGTCGTCGACCATCGAGGCCTGCGCGCGGTTGAGTTTGCCAATGGCATCGACAACCTGGCCCTGCATTTCACGGTCAACTCCCGCCGGATTGCGGACGTAGTTCACCGGGTCGCCAGTTGAGTTGAACTTCACCCCTTGGTAGATGCTCGGCAGAAACCCGGAATGCCACTGCCGCGCCGCAATGGGCTGGCCCTGCGCGCCGCCCTCCGAGGTCAGCACGACGAACCCCGGCAGGTCCTCGGACTCGCTCCCCAGCCCGTACGTGATCCACGAACCCATGCTGGGCCGCCCCACGATTTGGAAACCAGTGTTCATGAACGTGTGGGCGGTGTCGTGGTTAATCTGATCGGTCTGCATCGACCGGACGATGCAAATGTCGTCGGCGATCGACCCGATATGCGGCAGTAGCTCGGACATGTGCTGTCCCGACTTGCCGTAGCGCTTGAACCCGTGCTGCGGCCCCAGCACCCGCAGCTCCTTCCCTTGGAGCTGGGCGATCTGCTGGCCCTTGGTGAACGACTCCGGCATCGGCTCGCCGTCGCGTTTCACGAGCTCGGGCTTGTGGTCGAACAGCTCGAGGTGCGAGGGTCCGCCCGCCATGCAGAGGAAGATGACTCGTTTGACCTTGGGGTCGAAATTCGGGTAGCCCTCGATTCCCGAGGCGGCCGCCGAGACCGTGTTGGGGTCTAGGAGCGCGCTGAGGGCGAGTGAGCCGAGGCCCATTGACGCTCGACCGAGGAATGCACGTCTAGACGACTGTTCTTGCAGCGTGAGCTTCATGATCCTTCTCCCGTTAAAGCAGATTCGATGTCCGTCATTGTAAAGTCCGCTCCTTTAAAAAGCAGCTTCTGTGCGCTTGTTCGCGCCAAAGCATAAGAGCAACAATCACCAAAATTCAGAGCCGCACGATGATTTCCCTTCCCGAATTGGGCCCATGCCTTTCGTGCGGCGCCGGCTTGATCTGCATCAAACGGTACGACATCAATCGACGACCGCAGAATGAGTCAGTCGAGATCCTCGATTCCCGCCACTCTCTTCTTGCCTTCGATCACCATCGAGGATTCGAACAGCGAAACCGCGGAGATTAGCCGCACCGAATCTAACGCAACAGCTCGAATGAGCGCTTCCGCCTCCGCCTCGTTGAGCAGAATAGCAACGACGGCTGACGTGTCGAGCACCATCTGCGTCAGGTTGGGATCCCGTGCTCGTCATATCCAATGATCTCGTCAGGACTGCGGTCGTCAAATGTCGGAAGGGCCGCGCAATGTCTCCCGATTTCGAGTAGATCCTCGACCAATTGGGGATCTGGCTTCACGACCTCCGCCGCCTGAGCCACAGTCCGAATCCCTCTCGACACAACCTGGTCGAGTGACTCTCCGGTCCGCTGCCCAACGGCGGCGGCTAAGTCGATAAGGGTTGGGTCGTCGACTGTGATCTCTGGTCGCAAATCCGCGCGCGCGGCATCTCCGGCGGCTTGCGACCGAGGCTTGCCGACAGGCCATCCCGGCTTTAGATGACGGACGGATTCGAGGTCGGCCCGCCTGATGAGCCACATAGCTGCCCGCGCGCCGCCGCCCACCCGTTGCGCGGGGAGACGTTTCTGATTGATGTAGTGACGGATTCGTCCCCCGGTCTTTCCCAGCTCCGCGGCTGCCTGCTCCACGGTCAGCAGCTCGTCTGCGGATTCTGTGCCTATCGTTCTGGCGTCGGTTTGAGCGTTCATACTTAATACTGTATCGAACTCGTCTGCTGATAGGAATTGATGAGCCTCAATACCTCATTACGAACTCATGCTTGTTCATCAGCGCCCTGGCAACACTTGTCCATGCCGCGAGCTCGGCCTTTTTCGCACGCCGATCAGGCGCCGTCAGACCTGTGGCGAGTAGTTGTTCGGCGCGCGGGCGCTCGCTTGAGAATCGTTCCTTCTGACCGTCCAGCAGCTCCACCAGAATCTCACGCTCGTCAGCTGACGCCTTGCGTGAGAACGCCTCTTCGAACGCGAAGTCGATTCGCTCTTCCGCCGACTTTGGGGCCTCCGACAGAATCCTCTCCGCGAAGGCCTTGGCCGCTTCGACGTAAGTTGGGTCATTCAGCAGCGCCAGCGACTGCAACGGCGTATTCGAGACTGACCGCTCCGCCGTGCATTCCTCCCGCGCCGGGGCGTCGAAGGCCATCATCGATGGGTGCAAAAACGTCCGCTGCCAGTGCGTGTAGAGCCCCCGCCGGTGCTGCCGGTCGTTGAAGTCCGCCTCGTACACGCGTCTGGGGAAGTTGAGCTCCTTGTAGTAGCCCTCGGGCTGGTAGGGCTTTGAGCTGCGGCCGCCGATCTTCGTGTTCAACAGCCCGCTGACGGCCAGCGCGTTGTCCCGGATGAATTCGGCTTCAAGCCGCTGCATCTGCTGGCGTCCGTGCAAGCGGTTGTAGGGGTCAGCCGCCAGCAATTCCTGGGTCGGTTCGCTCGAGCGGCGATAGGTCTGAGACATCATCATCGTCCGGATCAGGCGCTTGACGTCCCAGCCGCTTTCCATGAACTCGACCGCGAGCCAGTCCAGCAATTCTTGATGCGCCAGCGGCGCGCCTTGAGACCCAATGTCGTCGAGAATCTTGGAAAGGCCCGTCCCGAAAAACACTTTCCACACGCGATTGACGAACACACGCGCGGTCAATGGATTCTTGCGATCGACGAGCCAATTCGCCAAGTCCAGTCGTGTCAACCTTCCTTCCGTCTGGATGGGTCCGAGGAATTGCGGGATCTGCGGTTCGACGATTTCGCCTGACTCATCCATCCAGTTCCCGCGTCCCAGGATGCGCATTTCGCGGGGCTGATCGATGGCTTGAGTCGTGATCGACCAATCGGCCCAGTCGACGAGTTGCTTTTTGCGGCGTTCGAGCCGGCCGATCTCCCGCCAGTTCGAGTTGCTTGAAGTCAGGCGCTCGAACTCGGCCAAAGCCTTCTCAGACGAAGGGTCCGACTCCAGTGTCTTTCGGACCGATTCCGACAGCGGCAATTCAGGGACCGCCGCGTCCGTCGCCGAGAGCCGGAACCGGCCAACCATCGGGCCGTCATATTTCATCGTGATCCGCAGGCGCTGCCCCGCCTGCGGCTTGATGGGCTCGGCCAGGACGAACGCCGCCCGACGCTCTCCCTCCAAGCACAGATCGCCCGACCAAGCAGTGAATCGCTTGTGGCTGTCGTCAATCGTGTTCCGGATCAGCGAATTATCACCCTCGAAATCCGCCAACAGCTCCGAGAACTCTAAGCGCTTTGGCCGTCCGTCTCCTAGCATCTCGACCCGGAACTCGGTCAAGCTGAACTTGTGGAAGGGCTCATGGACGAACGCCTCGAACAAAACGGCTCGGATCGGCTTACCCTTGAGCTCGATCTCGACCCGCTCGACCGCCTTTGTAGGCTTCTTCTTGCCCGTCAGGCTCAACTCGACCAGGCCATCGCCAACTTCACTTATGCCGGCGCGTTCGCACTCCTCCTGCTTGAGATCGGGGTCCGTGCAATCGAGCCAAACGCGCGCCGGGTCTAACGTCCTCCAACTGTTCGCCGCCTTGCGCGTGTGTTTACCCAAAGCGGCAACGTTGGCCGGGCTCGCCTCATTCTTTCCCTCGCCGCTAGCCTTCAGCTCGGCAATCTTCGAATCGATCGTCGCGATCTCACGCAGGGCGTCGTCTGAGAGGACCTGAATGCGCGGGCCGAATTGCTTCCTCCCGCTGTAAACGCCGACCTCCTCGATGTCGGCGAAGAACGCGCCCATCGAGTAGAAGTCCTTCGCCAGGAACGGGTCGAACTTGTGGTCGTGACACTCCGCGCACCCCAGCGTCGAACCCAGCCAAACCGTCGACACGTTTCGAACGCGATCGGCCGCGTACTTGGCCAGATATTCTTTAGGCTGCGAGCCGCCCTCGTTGGTCATGCGGTTCAGGCGGTTGTATCCCGAGGCCACCTTCTGCCAGACGGTCGAGGCGGGCAGCAGATCCCCCGCCAGTTGCTCCCGAGTGAACTCGTCGAACGGCTTGTTCTCATTGAACGCGCGTATCACATAATCCCGGAAGGGATAAATGTCCACGGGAAGGTCATTGTGATAGCCGACGGTGTCGGCGTAGCGCACCAAGTCCAGCCAATGAACCGCCATGCGCTCGCCGAAGTGGGGTGAAGCGAGAAACTTGTCGAGCAGGTCGGCGTACGCCTGCCGGGCTCCGCTCTGGACGAATTCGTCAACCAACTCCGGATCCGGGGGCAAGCCGGTCAGATCGAAGCTCAGACGCCGCGCGAGGGTTCGCCGATCGGCCTCGGCAGCCGGTTCGAGCCCCTGTTCGGCCAGCTTGCGCCCGATCAGCGAGTCGATCGTCTCGTCCGACTGCCGCCGCGGCGGAATGTACGACCAGTGCGACTCAAACTCCCCGCCCTGCTCGATCCATGTCGCGAGCAAGTCGCGCTGCTCATCGCTGAGCTTCTTGTTCGACCACTCGGGCGGCATCTTCCGCGCGTCGGTCGCTCGAATTCGCTGGACCAGTTTGCTCGCCGTCAGATCGCCGGGGACGATCGCTTTGGCCGCCAGCGCATCGTCACGCCGGTCGAGTCGCAGACCCGCCTGTCGGGCGTTGCTGTCGGGCCCATGGCACTTGAAGCAGTTCTCAGAGAGTATCGGCCGGACATCGCGGTTGAAGGATACGTCCTCGGCGAGGAGCGCTCCAGCCAGTGGGAGTAGGGGGACAACGAGGACGGCGATTCGCACGTTGTTGAGTTTAACGCGATTGCCGCAATGTTGCCGCCCGCCGCCGAGCGGATGATCCGGGCGACTCGTCGGCAGGCTCTGTCCCCTCACTGGAGGGTGTGAAGAATTGTCCCGAAACTTGGGCGGCAGTCGGCGGGCGTAGCACGCTACGCCCCTACCTGCGCGACGCCTCGGAACGAAATGTTCAGTACCGGCTGATTTGCGATGGCCGCGCTCGCACTCTATTCTTTGAGACATGAGACCTGTTTGGGCTCTGGCTCTTGGACTGTGCGCTGCGACGTTAACCGCGGAGGTGAAGGTCTGCCCAGGAGTCCCGCTCTTCGAGCCTTGCGAGATCTCGTTCGAGATGACGGCCGAGGAGGCCCAGGCGCACCCCAACCCCTACGTGTCGGTCCAGCTCAAGGCGGAGTTTCGGTCGCCGGACGGAGGCCGGACGAAGGTCATGCCAGGGTTCTGGGATGGCGGCGCCACCTTCCGCATGCGGTTTTCGCCTGACTTCGAAGGGCACTGGGATTTCCGAATCATTTCCAATTTGGCGAGTGTCGACAAGAAGATCTTCGGCTTCCAAGCTAGCGCGGCGCGTACGAATGGGTTCATCGAGGTCTTCAACACTCGCTTCTTTCGATATACGACTCCGAATACGGGTCACTACTGGATGGGCGACACCCTCTACAGCTTCGCGACCATCGGGTGGGAGACGTTCAAGTCGATCGTCGACATCCGAGCGGAGCAGAAGTTCAACCATCTGAGAGGTCTGGTGCTGGGCTGGGACGAGACGGCCAAGGTCGTTCTCGCGGACCCGGACCGCCCTGTTGTTGAGCACTTTCGAGAAGTTGACCGACGGGTCGACTACATGAACCAGAAGGGTTTCACGTACAACCTGATCCTCGGCGGCGACCGCAATCAGCTAGCTGAACTGCTGCCGCGGAGACGTCAGCGAGAGCGCTATGTCCGCTATCTGGTTGCGCGCTATGCGGCGTTCAACATCACTTGGCAAGGAGTCCAGGAATTCGAAGAATACGAGGACGGCCGCAAGTTGCTCACCGAGCTCAACAAATACATCGCGGAAATGGACCCCTACAAACATCCGCGCTCGACCCATACGGTCGCGACTTCGAGCACTCTGGTCGATGACGGCTGGATGACCTATCTGGTCCAGCAATCCTCGGCGCCCTCGCTGGCGGCGCTTGACTACGAGCTAAACGCCCTGCCGTTGGTCAACACCGAGTTCGGCTACGAGGACTCCGGGGCCGGGAAATCGCATCCGCATCATGTCGACAGTGACGAGTTCCGCAAGCGACTTTGGCGGGCGGCGATGCGAGGGCAATATACGACCTTTGGAAACACGGGTACGTACGGCGGGCGGAAGCTGTCGAATGTCGATCCTAAATTCGCCGATTCTCCGGGCGCGCGCTACATGGGCCACTTGTACGACTTCTTCACCCAAACACGCTATTTCGACCTTCAGACCTACTACCGGGTCGAGGGCGGGCCGGCGCTTTCGATGCACTACACCGGATTCGACGGCGAGACGTCGGTTGGCGTCGAATTCATGGTGTATGTGGAAGAGTCGGGGCCGGTCGAGATTATCCTGCCCAAGAATGGCTATGACGTGAGCTGGTTCAACCCCGTCGATGGGACCTGGCTCGACGACAAGAAGAAGTTCAAGGGCGAAAGGTTTCGCTCGCCTGGGCCGCCGGATCCATCGCATGACTGGGTCTTATACGTCCGCCGCGAGGGCAAGAAGGAGCGCATGAACAAGTCGTTCTTCTTGGAAGCTCGCGGCGTCAAGATGAAAGAAGTCGAGGCGCGCGCGGCCGAGGTTCCTTATGCGATTCAGTTCCCTGAGGGGAATGAGCTGGTAGCTGGTCAAGAGTACGACTTCAACGCGACGCTGACGAAGTCGACAGCCGCGGCGAAGAAGATGCTTTACGTCTGGCTGGCTGAGGCGTCGGGCTCGAATCGGGCGGCGCGGGTGCTGGGTACGACTCAGTTCGGGCGTTGGAAGTTGCCCGAATCGCTCGCGGATCGGTATCCGTCGACACTGCAGATTCGATTGTTGGGCGTTGATGGGGCTGGGCGGCTGTTCGAGTCGTTCAAGGCATTTTCGTTTGTCAAGGAATAGACGTGGCGCACGGCTGTGCCGTGCCGCCTTGCGCCTGTGGCGCAAGGTCTCTTGCCAAGGTGGTTTACCTCCACATCAAATGGCCCGCACCTTGCGCCATAGGCGCAAGGCGGCACGACACAGCCGTGCGCCACGTCGGACCGAAGTCGTGAAGGCATGAGCGTTTGCTTAGCGATCGATACGACCTCCCCTCGTGGGAGCCTGGCGTTGGCAGACGGCGGCGGGATCTTGGGGTCACGACTGGTCGAGGCCTCGGACGGCTTCGCGGGAATCCTTTTTGGCGAGATTGAGAGCTTGCTGGGCGAGGCTGGGGTATCGCTTTCCGACATCGACCTGTACGCCGCGGCATCTGGCCCGGGCTCGTTCACCGGCGTTCGAATTGGCCTGACGGCGGTCAAGTCGCTGGCGGAGGCGCACGGCAAGCAGGTCGCGCCGGTGTCGAACCTTCTGGCGCTCGCTTTCGGGGCTCCGGCGGACCGCGTTGCCGCTGTGCTCGACGCCCGGCGAGGCGAAGTCTATGCGGCGGTGTTTGACGTGAATTGCGACCCCCTGATCCCAGAGTCCGCGTTCGCGTGGGAGGAGTTTCGAGCGCTAGCCGCGGACGCGCTGTTCGTTTCGACGGGAGCGGAAGTTTTCGGCCCCGCCAGCGCCGCCCCGCTTGATGAGTCGGACCGGCGCTTGGTGGTCGAGAACCTTGCCGAGCCGATTGCCGCGCTTGCGAATCGTTCGCCCGACGCAGTGGTCCCGGAGCAGGTCGAGCCGAACTACATCCGGCGGCCCGACGCCGAGCGCAACTGGAAATCACCTTTGCGCTGAGGTCTTTCGGGACAAGTTCTACTAAACTAAAGACATCCGCGCCCGCCGGTGTTTACGAAGGTGTGTACAAACGGAGCTGGGGCGGGCTTCCCCCCGAAACAGTTCTGCTATATCCTGAGTTCACTGGGACTCCCGACAAGCTAGTTTTTCATGAATTTCCGCTCGCTCTTCAGCATCTTTTCTCGCGACCTAGCGATTGACCTGGGTACGGCGAACACGCTCGTCTACGTCGCCGGGCACGGCATCGTTGTCAACGAGCCGTCGATCGTGGCGATTAACGCGGGCAACAGCAACGAAGTCGTTGCCGTGGGCCACGAAGCCAAGGAAATGATCGGCCGCACGCCGGGCAACATCGTGGCGATTCGGCCGATGAAAGACGGAGTCATTGCGGACTTCAAGGTCACCGAAAAGATGTTGGCCTACTTCATCCAGAAGGCCCACAACCGCAAGATGCTCGTCCATCCTCGCATCGTGATCGGGGTGCCGAGCGAGATCACTCCGGTCGAGAAGCGCGCCGTCCAAGATTCCGCCTATCGCGCCAACGCGAGCGAGGTGTACTTGGTCGAACAGGCCATGGTGGCGGCGATCGGCGCCGGATTGCCGATCACCGAGCCTTCGGGCAACATGATTGTCGACATTGGCGGCGGGACGACCGACGTGGCGGTCATCTCGATGTCGGGCATCGTTTATTCGCGCTCGGTCCGGGTGGCGGGCAATGAGATGGACGAGGCGATCATCGCGTATCTCAAGAAGAAGTACAGTCTGTTGGTCGGCGAGAGAACGGCCGAGAAAGTCAAGATGACGGTGGGTTCGGCGTTCAAGCTCGATAAGCCGTTGACGATGGAAATCAAGGGCCGTAATCTCGTCGAAGGCGTGCCCCGTACGGTCACCGTTGACGACAGCGAGATTCGCGAGGCGCTCAGCGACTGCGTTAGCACGATCATGAACGCCATCCGGGTGGCGCTCGAGAGGACGCCGCCGGAACTGAGCGCCGACATCAGCGACCGCGGCATCGTCCTGTCGGGCGGCGGCGCCCTGCTGAGGAATCTCGACAGGCGAATTCGCGAAGAAACCGGGCTCCCAGTGTCGGCGGCCGAGGACCCGCTCGCGTCGGTTGTGCTCGGAACCGGCAAGATGCTCGAGGACTTCAACCTCCTGCGTCGGATTTCGCTATAGTAAGCCCAGCTAGATGGGTTTCTTAACCCAGTACCGGAATATCTCCGCACTGAGCGCGGTCATCGTCGTTCAGCTGATCATGCTCGCCCATCAGGTGCGCGGCGACCGTGGCGGGACGCTGCTGCGGGCCTGGGGTCTCGGAGCGCTCGCTCCCATCGCAAACGTCATGCACCAGACGATGGGTCTGGGCTCGTCTGTATGGGAAGGATACTTCTGGCTGGTCGACGTCCGCCAAGAAAACGAGATCATCCAGCGGGAGCTCGATCGCCTGCGGCTGGAGAATCAGGACCTTCGCCGAGACCTGAGCAAATTCGAGCGCCAGGAAAAGCTGGTCGCCTACCAACAAGACTCACTTTCGGAGACGGTCCTAGCGGAGGTGATCGGCGGGGGCGCGGATTCAAGTTCCAAGGAATTGTTGATCAACCGCGGCCGCTCGCACGGTCTGTTGCCCGGTAACGCCGTCATCACCGCGGACGGGATCGTCGGCAAAATCCAAGCCGCTTACTCAGGCGCTTCACTGGTGCTGCTGATCAATGACTCCGATTCCGGCGTTGGCGTCGTCTTGGCGAGCAGTCGGGTGCGCGGTGTCTTGAAAGCGCGAAGTGAGAAGGAGTGCTTCGTCGAGTACGTTGGTCAAGACGTCGAGGTGCGCCAAGGGGAGACGGTCTTTACTTCGGGCGAAGACAGGGTCTTTCCCATGGGGTTGCGGGTAGGAGAAGTCGTTAGCGCGACGCCAGGACCGGTTTTTCAGCGAATCGTCGTCCGTCCGTTCGTGGAGCTCGACCGGCTTGACGAAGTCCTTGCGGTCGTAACCGGGGTCCACCAGGACCTCCCGGACAAGATAACTCCGCAGCTGCCCGAAAAACTCCTGCCACTCCCAACGGCCGAGACCCGGAAGAGCGCGCGAGGTCGTGACCCGGAGGCGCCCCAACGGCCCAGTTTTCACGTCGAAGAAACGGACGCGGATCGAGTTAAGGAGCGCTATCGAGACATTGCGGCGCGCCAGGGATACCGCTTCAGCCGTGGCGAGCAGTGGGAGCCCGCGCCGGACTTCAACCTGGGGCATCCGAGCTCGCCATCGTACTGGGCGTCGATCGAGCCCGAGGAGTCGCCCCAGCCGGACTCAGCAGCGGACTCAGACGACGACTCAGCCCCGCCAACCGGCGACCGGGCGCGATGAACCCCGCCTCGAAGTCGGAGATTGCGCCGCAGGCCGCGGCTCAGCCCACTCGTCTGCATCCGGGCGTGATCGTTGGCGCGGCGGCGCTGGCGCTGACGTTCCAGGTCGCGCTCCCCGCCTACCTGCCCTTTGTCGAGCTGCTGGACTTTCCATTGGTCGTGCTGGTGTATCTTGCGCTGCTTGAAAAAAGCCCGTTAGCCGGCATGGGCATCGGGTTGGCGATGGGCTTGGCGCAGGACGGGCTCACGCATGGGCCGATCGGGGTGTTTGGTATTATCAAGTCCGTCGTCGGCTATTCCTCGTCTACCGTTAGCTCCGTGATGGAGGTTGACTACGGCGGCGCGCGTAGCGTCCTGACCGCGGTTTTCTTCCTGATCCACCAGACGCTGTTCTGGGTTGTGAAGGGGGCGCTGCTGGGTAGCGAAGTCGTTTTCGATGCGCCGAGGACGTTGGTACTGGCGACGGTCCACGCCGGACTTGCCTTGCTGCTGTTCCGGTCGTTGGACCCTCTAAGAAGGTCGAGTTGACTAGGGCAGAGCGTTGACCCCGAACATCCAAGACAAACGGACGCGTGATGTCGAGATCGCGGTCTTTCAATACGCGGCGGCGATCGTTTTCCTGTGGCTGCTCACCGGCTTCTGGGAACTGCAGGTCCGCGACCCCGAGCTCTACGAAGAACGCGCAGCGCGGAACTCCGTCAAGTCACTGCCCGTACCGGCGCCAAGGGGCAAGATCCTCGACCGCGATGGTCGAATTCTGGTCGACAACCTGCCGAGTTTTCACGCCGTCCTCTCGATTGCCGACCTGAACCCGGACAACTACCGGTTGATCGCCGAGGGGCTCAATCTAGCCGCCGGTGAAATTGAGGCCCGCATTCGCGAGGCGGAGAAAAATGAGGGGCCGCAATATCGAAATATCACGATCAAGGAGCATCTTAGCGAAGGCGAGATCGCGTTCCTCGAGGCGCATCGATCTGAATTGCGGGAAGTCGAATTGGTGCTGTCACAGAGACGTCTGTATCCGCGCGAAGGTGTGGGCGCTCACGTGCTCGGGTATGTCGGCGAGATTAGTGAAGAGGAACTCAATCAGAACGATTTCGTGCTCTATAAGAGCGGCGCTAGAATCGGCAAGTCCGGCATCGAGCGGCAGTACGAAGGAGCCTTGAGAGGCGCCGACGGCAGCCGCCTCGTCGTAGTCGACAGCCGCTCTCGGTGGATTCGCGATCTTGACCTGGTCGAACCGATTGCCGGGAAAAATCTGCAACTTACGATTGACGTCGACCTACAGGCGGTCGCCGAGCTGGCGCTAGAGAGCCGACGTGGCGCGGTGGTCGCCCTAGACCCCAACAATGGCGAGTTGCTCGCCGTCGCGAGCAGCCCCTCATTCGACCTCAACGAGCTCATCAGCGGTATTAGCCAGGAGGATTGGGGGAAAGTGCTCGCGGACCCCGACAAACCCCTACTGAACCGCGCGACCCAAGCGCAACGCGCCCCGGGGTCGATCTTCAAGCCGATTGTTGGGCTGGCGGCGGTCGCGAGCGGTGCGGTTGACCCTAACTTCAAAGTGTTCTGCAAGGGCGGCGCGACGTTCTACGACCGATACTTTCGGTGTCACTCGGCGGCGGGCCACGGCTGGGTCGACCTCGAGCGAGCGATGGTGCACTCTTGTGACGTGTACTTTTACACCATCGGACACGAGGTTGGAATCGATACGATTGCCGAGTACGCTAGGCTGGCCGGGTTCGGCGACGTGACCCGGGTCGATCTGCCCGCCGAAGGACGCGGACTCCTGCCGTCTAGTAGCTGGAAGATCCGCTACTACCGCGATAAATGGTACGCCGGCGAGACGATCTCAGTCGCCATCGGGCAGGGGGCCCTAACGGTTACACCCCTGCAGGCGGCCTACGCGCTTGGCGGGCTAGTGGCGGGAGGAGTCTGGCATCGTCCGCACCTGCTGCCCTACGACCAGCGAAAACAGCTCGACCCCGACTTTGAGCCACCCGAGCCGAGTCGCCTCGCAATCGATCCGAAGCATCTCAGCGTCCTGATTCGAGGCTTGCGCGGCGTCATCAACGAAGGCACCGGCGCGCGCGCGGCATTGCCTGGCTACGACGTCTGCGGCAAAACCGGAACGGCCCAGAGAGTGTCGCGCCAATTCGCGGAAACCAATACGGACCCGCGCTTTTTCGACGACGCCTGGTTCGTCGGCTTCGCGCCTTGCGTGGAGCCGGAAATCATCGTGACGGCTTTGTTCGAAAACGGCGAGCACGGTCCGCTGGCGGGCCCGATCGTACGTGACGTGATCAAAGCGCACTTCGACAAGAAACGCCGCCTCGCCTGGGATCGAGCCACTCAGCCGCCGAAGCCTACGCCCCCAAGCGACCCCTCGAACCTTTCGGCCGCCGCCGGCGAGGTTCCGCGTTGACACAGAAGAATTCAATCCGCGATTTCGACTGGCCTCTGTTGGCCTTGGCGTTTCTGATCTCCGGGCTAGGCGTGCTCGAGATTTACAGCGCCGCCGGCGCCACCGCCTGGGAAGACGCCTACCTAGGCCAGATCGCTTGGGTTGCGGTCGGTTTCGTCTTGCTGTGGATCAGCTCAGGAGTCAACTATCACTGGCTTGTTGGGCAATCGCCGGCGTTGTACGGACTCACGATCGCCGGGCTATTGGCCGTTTGGGCCTTCGGACCAACGATCAACGGCTCTCAACGCTGGCTGCCTTTCATCGGAGGGTTCAATCTGCAGGTGTCCGAGTTCGCCAAGGTGGTGTTAGTATTGTTGGCAGCCCGCCTTTTCAGTGAGTTACCGAAAGGCGGACTCAAGATCGTCGGCCTTTTGAAAGGCGCGGCCATATTTAGCGTCCCGTGGCTACTGGTTCTTCGCCAACCGGATCTCAGCACCTCCTTGAGTTACGTCCCCATTTTCGGGATCGGAGTATTGCTGGGCGGGCTGCGGTGGAAATACGTATCAATCGGAGTTTTGGCGGCGTTACTGATGCTGCCGCTTGTCTGGCGCTCGCTCGAGCCTTATCAGCAAGCGCGTCTGACCACATTCATGGACCCCGAGCAGGATCCGAGGGGTCGGGGATATCAATCCCTTCAATCAAGAATCGCCGTGGGCGCCGGTGGAATCTGGGGCCAGGGGTTCGCACGGGGTTCTCAAACCCAGCTGCGCTTCCTTCCCGTTCCGCACACCGACTTCGTCTTCGCGGCCTATGCCGAAGAAACCGGCTTTGTTGGGGTCACAATTGCTTTGACCCTGTATTTCGCCCTCCTGATGCGAATCGTGCACAATGCTCAGACCGCCTCGGACTCCCAGGGAATGCTCGTTTGCATGGGGGTCGCCGCGCTGCTGTTGTTCCACGTCGTCGTCAATGTGGGGATGGTTGTGAACAAGATGCCCGTTACGGGCATCCCTTTGCCTCTGATGAGTTACGGAGGATCGAGTACCCTAACGACTTTTCTGTTGTTGGGATTGGTGAATAACGTACATATGCGGCGTTTCGCGAATTAGCGGACGCCTTCGCCAATCAAAGATTAAGATCCCGTTTTTTTGGAAAAGAAATCGGGAGCGGGAGCCCCAAGAAACATCGGGCGACGGGAGATGAAGCTTGAGGCGTTGAGTCGGTGAGAGAACGCTCATGCTGGCTCCGCAAGTGAGTGGACAGTTTGAAGGCCCCAGTGTTAACCAGCACGGCGTTGACCAGCAAGAGACTTGACGACCAGGAATCGCAACTGGCTCGTACGCGCTGGGCCTCAAGTCGATGGACCAAACGTTGACAGCTTCGTTTCACCGCCCGAGCCTGTTTCGTCAGGGACTCCCGCTCCGTGGAGGAACCCAGTGTCGAAAGAGCTCGTTATCTCGTCGACCGCGCATGAAACGCGAGTCGCCATTCTCGAAGACGACCGGCTGGCTGAGATCTACGTCGAGCGCGTTTCCGAGCGCGCACTAGCCGGAAGCATCTACAAAGGGCGTGTGAACCGGGTACTGCCCGGCATGCAGTCCGCCTTCGTCAAGCTCGGCCTCGAGCGAGACGCTTTTCTGTATGTCTCCGACGTCCTTGACGAGGCGGCCGAGATCGAAGGAGGGGCGCTCGACGACGACGACGAAGTCCTCCCGGCCGAGAAGAAGGAGCTAAGTCCCGGCAAGGCGGCCGAGGCCGAGCCTTCAGACGACTCCGGCAAGGGGCGTGATGGGCGTCGGCGTTCGCGCAGAAGGCGCGGCCGCGGCGGCAAGTTCCCCGATTCCAAGTACGCTTCCGCTGACAAGGAGGAAGCCTCCGACGAGCCGAAAGAACCCCAGGCCGCTGAGGATTTCGCCTCGCCTGACGCCGCCGAGACCGACGAGTCGGCCGCTGTGGCGGAAACGTCGGATGACGATTCGATGGTCGTTCTGCCTGGCGAGTCTCTCGCGAAATACAGTGAGACTAGTGCTGACTCGAGCGACGAAGAAGGGGAGGACGACCTCGATCCCGAGGAAGACTCCGCCGACGATTCCCTAGAGTTCGAGGACGAAGTGGTTGTAGACGAAGAGGACGAACCCGAGGAACCGGAAGTCGAACAAGAAACCGAGCTCGTGGACGGCTCCGGCGAAAGCGACGAAGATCTAGAGCCCGAAGGTTCACTGGGGGACGCGGACATCGAAGCAAGTGCGGATGAGGATGAAGCACAGGAAGACTCGGACGAATCCGTCTCCGAGTCTGAAGAAGTAGCGATCGAAGCCTCGGGGGAAGAGGGCGACGCCGTCGAGGCGCCGGCTGAAGGGGACTCTGAAGCTGTTCCGGGCGAACCCGTGGAAGAAGCTTCCGTGCGCAGTCGCTCTGGTGGACGTTACCTCCGCCGCGGCCGGGGCAGGCGTGGGCGCGGCCGCGATGATGCGACCCGTCAGGCTAGCGGCAGAGAATCCGATCAGGAGGAGCGAAAGTCCCCCGAGAAAACGCAGTACGACGGCAAGCCGAAGTACGACGAAAACGATGGTCCTCGGCCCCAGGGCGCGCTGATCTCAGACCTGCTCAAGCCCGGTCAAGAAGTGATCGTGCAAATCTCAAAGGAGCCCCTAGGCAAAAAGGGCGCTCGCGTGACCGCTCATGTGGCGCTGCCCGGGCGCTACCTGGTATACATGCCGACTGTGGCTCACGTCGGAGTATCCAGAAAGATCGGCTCGGCCGCCGAGCGCGCGCGCCTGCGGTCGGTCATCAAGTCGCGGCTGGAGGGGATACCGGGTGGCTTCATCGTTCGCACGGCGGGGCAGGGTGCGAGCGACGACGAGCTCAACGCCGACATCGACTTCTTGTCCCAGTTGTGGACCTCGATCAGCGAGAAGGCCGAGAAGCGCAACGCCCCGGCGATGTTGCACGCCGACCTCGACGTCTCCGAACGCATTCTCCGCGACCACCTGGGCCAGAGCTATAAGACGATCTGGGTCGATTCGGAAGAGCAATACGAGCGCACCCTGCAATTCGTCGAACGCTTCCAACCCGAGCTGCTCAAACGGGTGAAGCTGTACACACGCGCGACATCGATGTTCGACGAATTCAATATCTCGAACGAAATCGATAAGGCGATGCGCGCCAGAGTATGGCTGAAGTCAGGCGGCTACATCGTCATCAACCACACCGAGGCGCTGGTCGCGATCGACGTGAACACGGGCAAATACGTCGGCAAGTCCGACCGCCTCGAAGACACTATCGTCAAGACCAACCTCGAAGCGGTCGAAGAAGTCGTCAAGCAATTGCGCCTGCGAGACCTGGGCGGAATCATCGTGGTCGACTTCATCGACATGGAGGATCGCAAGAACCGCCTGAAGGTCATGCAATCGCTCGAGAAAGAGCTCCAGACAGACCGCGCGCCGTCGAAGGCGTTGGCGTTCAACGAGTTCGGGCTGGTCTGCATTACCCGCAAGCGCGTGAAGCAATCGCTCGAGAAAGCCCTATGCTCGCACTGCCCGACCTGCGAGGGGTCGGGGCTCGTCAAGTCGGTCCCGACCGTCATCTTCGAGATTTTGAGCGAGGGCCGCAAGCTCGCGGCCAATGTGGGGGAGTCCAAGGACCTCACTTTGCGCGTTCACCCAGATATCGCCCGGAAGCTGAAGTCCCGCGACAACAGCTATCTGCAAGAGCTCGAGGAGTTGCTAAGGGCGAATGTGTTTGTCCGCGGCGACGGTTCGCTCCACCGCGAGAACTTCGACATTCATTAGGTCCGGGATGCGCGGGATGAACAGCCCAGCACCTAGGTAACACTTTTCCCCAACCACATAGGTAACAGTTTAAGGGTTGAACCAAGAGAAGGTTCTTTGCACGAAATCCTTCCCGGAAACGCTCGGGGGGCGCCGGGGGAGCGAGCCCGTAGGGCGAGCGGAGGAGGCGCCCCCCGAGCGTTTCCGCCGCAGTCGGTGCTCCCCCCTGCCCGGCCGCGGGCCCTCGAATAGGCTACGCTCGAGCCAGTCCAGCTCCAGCGGCCCAAACCAGACCGCCCAGCCGTGCTCATGCTCTTCCAGGCCCACCGTCTCGCCCGCCAAGGTCTCGCTGAGAAACAACTGACGCCCCAGCAACCCAATGTCGCCCTTGCTCTGCACTCGCCGCGGCAGCATCCGATCCGGATACTCCAGCTCCGGCAAGCGCTCCGGATACGGCCTCCACGACGGCTGATACACGCTCGCCGGCGTTGCCATCGCTAGCGACTCGTGCGGACGCTCCTGGTTGTAGATCTGCCGAAAACGATCGAACGCCCGCTGTTGCGCTCGCAAGTTGCGCTCCGGCGGCGTCGCCGTCTCGGCCTTGAGCGTCCGATGCATGCGCTCATGACGCCCGTTTTGCTCAGGGTGTCCGGGGTCGATTCGCTGCAGTTGAATCCCGAGCCGGATCCACCACACGCTGAGCCGCGAAAGCCCCGCCAAGCCCGTCGAGGCGAACGGCGGACCGTTATCGGAAAGGATCCTCGTGGGCAGGCCGTACTCCCGGAAAGTCGCTTCCATCAGCGGCCGCACGTGCGCCGTGTCGCTGCGCGCGACCCTTTGACAACGCAACAGATAGCGGCTCGCCGTATCGGAAATCGTCAGCGGATCGCAGCGTTTGCCGTCGCCGGTTTCGAACCAACCCTTGAAATCGATCGCCCAAACTTGGTTGGGCGCCTTGGCGCTGGTGAGCTTACTGGAAGGCGTGGCGTGGCGCCGGCGCTTACCGGGGTGGGTGAGTCCGTGGCGTTTCAGCAGCGCCCCGATAGTGGAGTGCGCCGGCCAATTGATGTCAGGGTTGGTGCGCTCGAGTCGCGCTTTGAGCTTGTCTTCGCCCCAAGTGGGATAGCGCGCCCGCAAGGCCAGGATCTCTCGCTCGATCTCGGCGGGAAAGGCTTGCGCTTGCCGTTTGGGCGCTTTGGATTGATCGGCCAATCCGGCGACGCCTTGTTGGGCGTAGCGATCGAGCCATTTGTAGCCGGTCTTGCGGCTGACGCCGAAGCGCCGACAGACGGCGGCCATGGCATCCTCCCGGGTTAGAACCTCTTGAACGAATCGCAATCTTTCGTCTTGCACACGGGCCTCCTTCCATCCCAAAACAAAAGTCCTCCTTTTGTTCTAGGATGCCAATGTGTTACCCATGTGATCGGGGAATTGTGTTACCTATCTGCCCGGGCTATACCGGGATGAGCCCCGAGGTTTACCTCGGGGTCAAGAGTTTCTACATTTTCGCGGGCTTCGTGCGCCCCGTCGGACATACCCAAATCGTCCTACAAAGCTCACCCAGTTGCTCTCGTTTTCTTGTAAGGCCGAAACTCGGACGGAAAATGTAGAAACTCCAGTGCCCCGAGGTTTACCTCGGGTCGCACGCCTTGGTAAGCTAAACCTTCCCAGGCGCCACCGCCCGGAGGAGGTTTCGATGAATTTACGAAAAGACGCATGCATCCTAGCGATCATTCTTGTCCTGTCTCTTGGTTTAGCCTGCGGAGGCTCGGAAGCTCCGCCTGAGAGCTCCACCGGAGAGCCCGAAACCGTCGAGCAGGCCAGGGTAGAACCACCCCCCGTCGCCGAGGAACCCCCGCCAGAATCTAAAAAGGAGCTAGAACCAAAAGTGGAACCGAAACCGCCCGCCGGTCCTCCCGTCGTCGTGATGGAGACCTCGAAGGGAACGATCAAACTCGAGCTCGCGCCAGAACGCGCCCCCGCTACCGTTGAGAATTTCCTGAGCTACGTCGACGACAAGTTCTACGACGGCTTAATCTTCCACCGAGTTATCACGGGCTTCATGATCCAAGGCGGGGGCTTTGATTCAAACATGAACGAAAAGCCGACCAAGGCCACGATCAAGAACGAGGCCAGGGGCTCCCTTTCGAACTTTCGGGGCACGATCGCCATGGCTCGCACGGCGGAGCCCCACAGCGCTGCGGCGCAGTTCTACATCAACCACACCGCGAACCGTCTGCTCGACCCCGATCAGGAGGCCAGCGGCTGGGGCTACTGCGTGTTCGGCAAGGTGATCGAGGGAATGGAAGTTGTGGACGCGATCGCCGGCGTCAAGACCGGCGTGAAAGGCGGCCATGAAAACATCCCGACAGTGGCCGTCACGATCAAGTCTGTCCGCCGCGCATCGTAGGTCTCCAGCCCGAGTCAACCCGAAGCTAGATCCGACGCGGGACGCAGCACCAGGTCCCGCGACTTCCTCGACGGCAGCGACGTCAGCAAGACAAACGACCGATCCGCCTCCGGGTCGGCCCAGCTCAACGTGCCTGTCGATCCGCCGTGCCCGAACGCTCTAGCTGAGCTGTTCTTTCCGCCTTCCCCCAGCGCAAATCCCAACCCTCGGCTCTTTTCCATCCCCGGCGTGAGCTCCGCAATCATCGAACGGGCGGTCTCTTCGTTGAGGACTTTCCCGTCGGGGTGCAAGAACGACTGCAGGAATCGGTTGACATCCGGCGCGGTCGAATGGGCGCCGCCCCAAGGTGCGCCGAAGCTCCGCCAAAAAGGACTATTCCAATCCCAGCCGGCGGCGGCGGGGTCTCCGGCGCCGGACTCGGGAGCGGCGAACTCGACCTGGCAACGCTCGACTTCATCGAGGGTGAAGCTCCCGAGTCCCATCGCCGTCCGGGTCATCCCAAGCGGGGCGAATACTTCGCGCCGCAAGAAGTCAGGGAATCGCTCGCCGGTGATTCTCTGAGCGACTTCGGACGCCAGTAAGATTCCCATGCTCTGGTACTGGTAACGCGCGCCCGGTTCGAACAGGAGCGGCGTCCGGATCGCCCGCTCGATGAAGTCCTCGATCGGAGCATTTCGCTCGCGGAGCTCCTGATTCTCGGGCAACTGATCGGGCAAACCAGATGTATGGGTCAGCAGGTGCTTGATGGTGATCTTCGAACGGTCGCCCTCGCTGAACTCGGGGATGAACTTCTGGGCCGGGTCGGATAGTTTTAGCTCTCCGCGATCCGCCAGCAGCATCAACCCGGTGGCGGTCATGGGCTTTGAGATCGATGCGATGAGAAAGATCGCATCCTCGGACGGCGCCTCGCCGAATGCGCGGCTACGAATCGTCGTTCCGTTTTGAACGGTCAACACCGCCGAGCGAAGCTGCCCGCTCGCGGCGATCCCGGAAATCAGGTCCGACGCCAGATCGAAGCCATCCCCAGGGGCTTCAGGCCCACCTGCGCACGAAGCCAGACCAACTCCCATTGAGCCAAACAACAGTTCACGTCGACGCATGCGGGCTCGATGATAGCACCGCTCGAGAGGGAAGTACTCGACAGACGTGAGCGCTCGCGAAGCTCCAGAACAGCACCAGGAATACCTGCGCGAACTGGGCCAGGCCTCCGCCGGCGAGCAACATCAGGTAGAGCGGCGGCCACAGCAGCAACATCGCGGCGAATCGCAGTCCCGCCGGACGATCGCCCGTGACAAACACCAGCGAGACCGGCAGCAACAGCAGACAATCGGCTACGTAGGCGTGCCGGCTAATCAGCAGACCGCCCAAGAGGCAGATCGCGAACCCGTCTTGAAAGCTGGCCCTCCGAAACGTCACACAGCTCAGCAGCAAGACGGCGACCGAAAGCGTCCATTCCGCTATGGGCGCGCCCGCCAGAAGTCCGTGCAGGTTGGGCATGGACTCGAACCGCGGGCTTACGCTCTGGGCGAAGACGACCCGCGTGTAGCGAAGCGGCCAATCGAGCCCGCCCGCGACGAAGCTCAGCGCGATCCAGGCTGCGACGCCACCTGCAAGCCCGGCAAGAATTCGCCCTTTGCGTTGGGCCAGCAGCAATGCTGGAAGCAACAGGAATAGGAGGAACTTAATAGCGCACAGGCTCAGCGCGAGCCCCGCCGGCAAGTCTCTACGAGCGCCTGCAAGCCGAACCGCAATCGCGACCAGCAGGAGCACGAACGCCACGTCCTGGCCCTGCAATAGCCCGGCCAACGCCGGCAGCGATAGGCAGAGAAACAGCCCAGCATCCCCCCGCGACGGGATCCTCCAGAGGGCGACGAACCCGAGCAATGCCGCCACCCTAACGAGCCACCAAACGGCATGGGCCGTCTCGAACTTGAACCACGAGAGGGGCTTGAGGAGCAGCGCGTAAAACGGCGGCCGAATCCAGACCAGGGCGTCGCCGTAGTCGCCGAACCGTTCATGCATGAAGCGGAAATAGCGCTCGGCTTCCCAAAGCTCGGCCGAGCCAGACAGTCCCGCGGCTACATAGAGGGGGATAAAGTCGTTGCGCCCCTCGAGCGCGGGGCCGGCCGCGCTCCAGCCGATCGCCACCAGGAAGCTCAGCCCCAGCAGCCCCAAGACCGCCTTGATCACACGATCGGACACTAAAGGCCTTATCGGCCTTTGGCCGCCCGAGTCCGGAGGTTCGCGCAAAGGCGCAAAGAACACCCGAGCCTTCTCTTCCTTTGCGCGAACCTCTTGCCGCCTCAAGCGCGGCTGATGTAGGTTCCGTCGGCCGTGTTGACCTTGATCTTTTCGTCGTTCTTAATGAAACCCGGCACCTGGACGACCAGCCCCGTCTCGGTTTTGGCCGGCTTGGTCACGTTGGTCACCGTGGAGCCTTTGATTGCCGGCTCAGTCTCGGTTACCATCAGCTCAATAGAGGCCGGAAGCTCGATATTGAAGGGCTTTTCCTCGTAGAACTGAACCGTAACCACCGAGTCCGCAATGATGTAGTTCATCTGTTCTTCAAGCTGCTCGGCGGGGATGCTGGTCTGCTCGTAGGATTCGGTGTTCATGAAGTAATGCTGGTCGCCGTCGGCGTACAGATATTGCATCTGCTGGGCTTCGAGCACCACTTTTTCGGTGAAGTCTTCCGACGCGAACTTGTGATCGATCATCGCGCCCGTGCGCATGTTGCGCATGCGGGCCTGCACGAATCCGCGTTTGTTGCCGGGCGTCCGATGCTCGGTCTTGTGAATGGTGAAGACGTCGCCCTTGAACTTAATCAGCATCCCGGGGCGCATCTGAGTGGCTTGAACGTCCAAAAAATCCTACTCCTGTACGACGAACGGCGGCGCCGATAGGGGCCTGCCGCCATGCATTCAAGTGTATCAACCTGTGTATCAACCGTCGATCTGAGCAGCTACCACGGCTACCACGTTGACCGGCTTGACCGGCCTACATAGCTTGCATGGCTGCGGCCAAAATGGTAGTCGTAGGCAACCATGTCCAAAAGCGCTCTGCCCAGCAAGTTTGAAGGCTATGACGAGTTCCTCAGCGAGCTGAAGGAACAGATCCGTCATCGCCAGATCAAAGCAGCGGTCGCGGTCAACACAGAGCTGAATCTGCTGTATTGGCGAATCGGCCACGATATTCTTGAGCGCCAACAGACGCAGGGCTGGGGCCAGGCCGTGGTGGAGAAACTCTCCGTCGACCTGCGCAGGGCGTTTCCCGACATGAAGGGGTTTTCCAGCCGAAACCTCAATTATATGAGGTCCTTTGCCCAGGCTTGGCCGGACGAGGAAATAGTGCAACAACTTGTTGCACAAATACCCTGGGGCCATAATTTGCGCCTTCTCGACCGTCTCGAAACCCGTGAGCTGCGCGAATGGTACGCCCGCAAGACCCTGGAGAATGGCTGGAGCCGGGCCATCCTCGATCATCAGTTGGAGAGCGAGCTCCATGCCAGACTGGGGCAGGCTCAAACCAACTTTGATCTCACTCTGCCGGCCCCCCAATCCGACCTTGCGAGGGATCTGCTCAAAGACCCTTACAACTTCGATTTCCTGACGCTCGGCGAGCAGGCGCGGGAGCGTGATCTGGAACGCGGCTTGCTCAAACATCTGCGCGACTTCCTGCTCGAGCTTGGCGTTGGATTCGCCTTCGTGGGCAGCCAGTATCGTCTGAACGTGGCCGGCGATGATTTCTACGTCGACATGCTCTTCTACCACCTCAAGCTGAGGAGCTTTGTGGTCATCGACCTGAAGATGGAGGCGTTTCAACCGGAATTCGCGGGCAAGATGAATTTCTATCTGTCGGCGATCGATGAGCAGCTGCGCCGCGACGGCGACGATGCCAGCATCGGATTGGTGCTGTGCAAGGCCAAGGGAAACCCGCTGGTGGTTGAGTACGCTCTGAGGGGGGTGAGCCAGCCCATGGGCGTCTCAAACTTCGAGCTGACGAAGGCGCTGCCCGATGATCTCAAGCCCAGCTTGCCGACCGTTGAAGATCTCGAGGCCGAGTTGGGCGGTGATGAAAGCTAGCCCGGGCCAGCAGACAGACGCCAAATCTCTTTCCGTGTGGGTGTCATATGCCTCGGCCGGGGTCCCCCCTATGACTCAAGCCCGAAACTGGCCCGAAAGGTCATGCAGATGGGCCCCCGGGTTAGGGCCAAAGGCCGATACTCCGCTCGAGCGCGCGGACCGTACGATTGAATCGGAAATGAAGCTATCGTCGCGACTCTGCGTAATCCTCGTCCTGCTACTGCCTGTGGGGGCGCCCGCCGCCGACCCCGAACTGGTCAAGCTGCTTCCGCCGGACTCGAACCTAGTGATTGGGATTCGGCCGGGCGAGATCGCCGGCAGCGCTCTGGTCGAAGAAGCGCTCGCCAAAGCCAGTAGCGAGATCCCCGAGCTGCCCGAATTCAGCCAGCGCCTATCGAAAGACGCGTTGCTCGGCCTCGAAGAGCTCCTGATCGCGGTCAAGATCGAGCCCGCGGGAATCGCCGTAGCCCGGGGCGATTTCAGCGACGACGCCTGGCGAGCCGCGCTCTGCGGCGAGGGTTGCGGCGAAGAGGAGTATCAAGGATTCAAGCTCGCGATTCATGAATCGGACCAGCAGACGCTGGCCTTTGTCGCGCTCAGTGACCGCCTAGCCGCAATCGGACCAGTCGAAGATATCCGCTCCGCTCTAGACAGGCGCGGGGCGGCAGTGGATTCGACCGTCGACGAAGGCCTCATCGCCGATATCGCCGCTCTGGCCGGGCATCCCATCTGGTTGGCCGCCCGAGGGCCGTTCGACCTGGGCGGCCAGGAGGGAGTTCCGCCAATGGCGAGCGGTGCGTTGGAGGGCCTGAAGTCGATCGGCATCGGACTCTCGCTCGATGATCCGCTCTCGCTCTCGCTCGACTTGGTCTCTACGTCGGAGGAGCAAGCCGCCCAGCTCTACCAGGCCGCTCAAGCTCTGCTGGCGCTGAGCGAGACCTCCGGCGGCGATGAACCCAGTCTGTATGAGAGCCTGGCTCTCAGCCACGACGGAGCTAGAATCACGGCCCAACTGCAAGTCCCGGTTGACCAGCTCAAGGCGAATTTTCCACAAGGCGGGACCGAGGTCGACCGAACCACGCCTGCAATGCCCCGGCCCCCTCGCCGTCAGATCACCATTCACGGCCTTGCGAGTGAACCCGTTATTGTCTCGACGCAGGATCGCTAACACGGGGCTGGACCGCGATTCTTTTCACCTATCAGCCGGCCGAGACATGATTAAGTTTGCGGGCCCCAGCACCGGGTCCCGACGGGATTATAGCCCGTTCCCGGTCCTGACAATGCTTGGAATCGATTGCGATCGAAGCACGTTGCTTCGCCGACTCTTGTGGCGCGGCAAATTGGGTTCGTTCGGAATTTTGTACTAGTCGCTGCCGGCTTTTTCGTGTGAGTACTAGAACCTGAAAATCGCTCGGGCGTTTGTGGTCCAGAAATCCATCTCTACCACCAGGATAACCCCGGCAGTCAAGGCGGGAAGCGCTGGGGTGTGCGACATAAATGTGAGCGAAAGGCGTAACTGCAATGGTTAAACGCTTGTCCGAGGGTACACCTACGTGGGGCGCGGGCGCAGGCCATCCGAAACAATCATAGCCCCGGGATTCATCCCGGGGAAACCGACCCGCTAGGCGGCCTTCTTCCGACATTCGGGTGCGATTCCGCGCCCAGGCGCGGAATCGCACCCGAATAGAGTCTGGGTCGCGCACCGGCTGCTTTTGAACAGCCCAGCACCTAGGTAACACTTTTCCCCAACCACATAGGTAACAGTTTAAGGGTTGAACCAAGAGAAGGTTCTTTGCACGAAATCCTTCCCGGAAACGCTCGGGGGGCGCCGGGGGAGCGAGCCCGTAGGGCGAGCGGAGGAGGCGCCCCCCGAGCGTTTCCGCCGCAGTCGGTGCTCCCCCCTGCCCGGCCGCGGGCCCTCGAATAGGCTACGCTCGAGCCAGTCCAGCTCCAGCGGCCCAAACCAGACCGCCCAGCCGTGCTCATGCTCTTCCAGGCCCACCGTCTCGCCCGCCAAGGTCTCGCTGAGAAACAACTGACGCCCCAGCAACCCAATGTCGCCCTTGCTCTGCACTCGCCGCGGCAGCATCCGATCCGGATACTCCAGCTCCGGCAAGCGCTCCGGATACGGCCTCCACGACGGCTGATACACGCTCGCCGGCGTTGCCATCGCTAGCGACTCGTGCGGACGCTCCTGGTTGTAGATCTGCCGAAAACGATCGAACGCCCGCTGTTGCGCTCGCAAGTTGCGCTCCGGCGGCGTCGCCGTCTCGGCCTTGAGCGTCCGATGCATGCGCTCATGACGCCCGTTTTGCTCAGGGTGTCCGGGGTCGATTCGCTGCAGTTGAATCCCGAGCCGGATCCACCACACGCTGAGCCGCGAAAGCCCCGCCAAGCCCGTCGAGGCGAACGGCGGACCGTTATCGGAAAGGATCCTCGTGGGCAGGCCGTACTCCCGGAAAGTCGCTTCCATCAGCGGCCGCACGTGCGCCGTGTCGCTGCGCGCGACCCTTTGACAACGCAACAGATAGCGGCTCGCCGTATCGGAAATCGTCAGCGGATCGCAGCGTTTGCCGTCGCCGGTTTCGAACCAACCCTTGAAATCGATCGCCCAAACTTGGTTGGGCGCCTTGGCGCTGGTGAGCTTACTGGAAGGCGTGGCGTGGCGCCGGCGCTTACCGGGGTGGGTGAGTCCGTGGCGTTTCAGCAGCGCCCCGATAGTGGAGTGCGCCGGCCAATTGATGTCAGGGTTGGTGCGCTCGAGTCGCGCTTTGAGCTTGTCTTCGCCCCAAGTGGGATAGCGCGCCCGCAAGGCCAGGATCTCTCGCTCGATCTCGGCGGGAAAGGCTTGCGCTTGCCGTTTGGGCGCTTTGGATTGATCGGCCAATCCGGCGACGCCTTGTTGGGCGTAGCGATCGAGCCATTTGTAGCCGGTCTTGCGGCTGACGCCGAAGCGCCGACAGACGGCGGCCATGGCATCCTCCCGGGTTAGAACCTCTTGAACGAATCGCAATCTTTCGTCTTGCACACGGGTCTCCTTCCATCCCAAAACAAAAGTCCTCCTTTTGTTCTAGGATGCCAATGTGTTACCCATGTGATCGGGGAATTGTGTTACCTATCTGCCCGGGCTATACCCTTTTTGACCCCGGGATGAATCCCGGGGCTATGATTGTTCGGCCAAGCGCCGCCGGCAGTCACAAATTTGTCGCGCACCCGAAGCGCTGTAGCCCGATCCAGGTCGCGTTGCGAGTGATCGCCCCTCCCCCTATTGGGACCCGCGAGAAGTCAGTTGTGGACTAGTATATCGTTTCACTAACACATATCCTCTCTAGGCGACCTCAAGCGCCTCGAACTTCCTCCAGCGGTGAACCACCGGAGCCGCGTTGATCTCCGCGATCCCCTGCAGAATTCGTTCCCGCAGCTCCTCCCACGACGCGACTCGGATACGCTTCAAGAACGTGCGCGCCATCTTGCCAAACAGCGTCTCGACTATGTTGAGCCAGGACCCGTGGGTCGGCGTGTGCACGTATTTGAAGCGGTTCGGACGCGTCGCCAAGTAGGCTTTCGTCTCCTTCGATATGTGGGCGGAGTGATTGTCCAAGATCAATCGGATCGTGCATTGGTCCGGGTAGAATTGGTCCAAATCCTTGAGCAGCAAGATGAATTCCCGGCTGCGGTGACGCCGCTCCACCCGCGCCGTTACCCGGCCGGAGTGCAAGTCCAGCGCCGCCAGAATCGAGCACGTTCCCAGCCGTTTGTACTCGTAGTCGCGAGCCACACAGGGATGCCGCCCAGGCTTCGGCGGCAGGTCCGGCGCGACGTTGGCGATCGCTTGCACGCCGGGCTTTTCGTCGACCGAAACCGTGATCACGCCCGGCGATAGGCCGTCGCGAAGGCTTTCATTCTGAAAGGCCACTTCGCGGTAGACCAGCAACACTTGCCGCATCTTGGACTCAAAATCGGGATCGCGACGCTCGAGGTAGTACTTCACCTTCTCCGGATGCAGAGGTTGCTCGGCCAGAATACGATGTACGGTCGCCTTAGCCGCTTGGGCCAGGGCCGGATAGCCCGCTTCCACGGCATGCCGGCGCACGTGTAGAGCGAGCGCGCTGCGGGTCCACAGCTCGGCGGCGTAACCGAGTTGGGTGGGTTTGCTGCAGGCCAAATGCACCACCCAGGCCTTGGCATCGGCGGTGATGCCGGGCGGCCGGGGACGATGATAGGCATCCTTGAGCGCTGCTTCCACGCCTATGGCGAGGGCTCGGTTGATCCATTTGCCGACGCTTTTGCGCGTCATCTTGACCGCTCGCATAATCTCGGCGATCGTCTCGCCGGAATGATAACGCCACAGAATCTCAGCCCGCTGCACCTCCCTAACCGGAGCCGTCCGCGAAGCACGCAGGCGCTGAAGATGTTGCACCTCTTGGGGCGTGAGAACGAGTTTGAGACGCTTTGATTTTCCCGGCATGCGGCCAGCCCAGCAGGAAACGTTACGGGATAGATATGTTTTCTTGAAACGCTATACTAGGTCGGGACGTTCTTGCCGGCGGAGCCCGTCGCCGGTCACACAGCAAATGGTTCAAGTATGTCCGCGCGTTGAGGTTGAGCCGTCGCCTGAGGATTCGTATTGTCCTATGTTCGCGGCTCACGAGTTGCCGCTGAGACCGGCGTTGGTGCATGAATCAGTTCCGGCGCGAGTCAGGCCGCTTTCCCAGCCGTCGTTCACGACACCACGGCGTAGGACTTCGGCTTACCACTTCGTCTTGTACTTGCGGTTAACCCAGCTCGATTTCGCTGCGGCCATGACGTCGTCCCCTTGATCTCCATGATCGATCAGGACTCCGACCCGGGACTACGTGGAGCCAAAGCTGATTTCATGCACCAACGCCGCAACAACGCCGTAAGTCACACGAAAATCCCCATGCCGCGCAACTTGCGGACGAACTGGGTCTTCTGCTTGGGTTCTGACAACTCGAGCACTGTTTCGGAGATCGCCCTTACCTTCCCCTTGCCGACCGACCGCACGCGCGCGGCCGTGTCCTCATCCGGGCAGCGAATGACGATCGCCGGCCGCATTTCGATGCGGCGGCACAGCGCGAACCAGCCACGGATTTCCCGCTCGACGTTGGCCGGCAACTCGTTCGCACAGACCTGCCGCAGGCTTTCGATCACTTGTTCGGCTGCCAGTCCGGCTGAGGCGGCGATGAGAGTGGATTGCTTGGTGATCTGAAACAGCACGCCCACCCGTCTGCCCCTGCGCTCGGCAAACCGAGAGATCACCACCTCCGTTGCCGGAGAGGGCGCTAAGAAGACTACGTCGAAGTTCGGTTGAACCACGACGGATTGCTCCCCTTGGTCGTCAGGCAGGTCAATCGAGAACTGCTGTGCGAGGTCGAAGAGATAGCGACCCGCCTCCGACAGACCCAGCGAGATGGCTCCCTGTTTGCCCACACCCAGCTGCACAGCGCCCAGCGGGAGCAGACGCTGGAAGACTGTGTCGGAGAGGAGCCGGGACCAAGCGACATCCAGGTCGCCCTCGCTCGGCGAATAGGAGGAGATCGGGCCGAGGTGGAGTGAGAAGTACGAATCGAGTCCAAGGAGCCAGCGGAGCGGATGTTCTCCGCGGGCCTCGAACTCCAGGAGTGCCGCCAGGTCGACGAACCCCTCGGACGGCAATTCCGCGCAGCGCTGCCGTACCGCCTTCGTTAGCTCGGCATTATTCAGCTCGCGGTGGCCGCTGCTGAGTGTATATGGCAACAGGCTCAAAGACGATGAGGGTTCGTAGTCGGCGTCGTAGTAGGGGTCGTCGTAATCGTCTTCGCCGTCGTCGAAGCCGTCTATGAAGCGGGGTGCGGCTCGGAGCGGAGCGCGTTTCGCCGAGGTGTTCTTCTTGGACGGATTCTTCGAGGACATTCGCTCCCCCATCTGCTCTCGCATCAGGTCGAGCAGCTCTTGAAGACGCTCCCTCGGGCTGAGCGAGAGCCAGTCGCGTCCCTTCTTGGTCACCTCGAGGCGCAGGTCGCGCCCGGCAACGCCCGCCTGCACCAAGCGGCCCGTCTGCCGCAACAGCCGGAGCGCCGCATCAGTCCGGGCGACGGGGCCGAGCGAGAACGGTTTTTCCAGCCATTCGGGCAGAGGAACCAACTGAGCTTCGATCTCTTTCTCGGCCTTAACGAAAAGGTTCCAGTCGTTCCCGCGCAGCCGTAGCGGTTCGGATGCGCACACGACCACAACCGCCGCCATGTCGTCCACCAGAAAGGGAGCCTGGAAGACTTCGCCGGCCTTCGGCACAATTGCCGGCCTGGGAGGAGCGGCCGAGAGTCTCCTCGCCACCGACGGCCAGATGCCTACGATGGGTTCGAGGTCGCTGTCGCGCAAAGCCGGGAAGATGAGCAGCTCACGGATCCCATGTACAAGGGCGTCGGGCAATCGGCCGTGGCCCCGGTCGTCCCAGGCTGCGGGCAGGTCTTTGAGGGCGATGGGCTCGCCGCGCTCGATCAGAAAGCGAACCACCTTCTGAGCTTCCGCGTGCACCTCCGGGTCGGGCACGGGACCCTGACGTTGCTCGCGGCGCCAAGACGCAGACGACGACGCCACGAAAGTCTTGACCCAGTGACTGGACGCTGTCCGCCGGTAGAGCTCCGGTTCCCGGTTGTAGTTCACGTAGTACCTGTACTCTCGATGACCCGCGGCGGCTCCAAGGGCTGCTCGTTCGTCTAGTGTAAAGTTGTCCTTCAAGTAGGCCTTGAACGCAACGTCCGTGGGCGAGTCGTGGACCTTGTTGCGATCCATCGCCCGCACCACCCTGACGAAAGCCTTGAACTGAGGTTTCAGCGCGGCCCGGATACGGCCCTCGGAGGGTTGGAAGAAACCCAGTTCCTCCAGCAGCGCAAATGCTTCGCCAAGCTCGGGCTTGCGCGCGGGCTCGGAAGGCTTGACGTTCTTGAGAAACAAGCGCCGAGTTTCACGCGGAAGTCTTTCCCAGAGCGACAACGCCGGGAAGACCTGGCCCCAGTCTAGATCGAAGTGCGTCATGCCGACATGCGACCTCCGAGCTTCTCTTCCTCGAGATCCACGATCGAGTACTCATACCCTTGCTCGCAGAGGAAGAGCTGCCGTTTCATGGCGAAATCCTGCTCGACCGTTTCTGCACTCACGAGTGTGTAAAAGTGCGCTTGATTATCCCCCGCCTTGGGACGCAACAGGCGCCCCAATCGCTGCGCCTCCTCTTGCCGCGATCCAAAGGTCCCCGACACCTGGATCGCCACAGCGGCATCCGGCAGGTCGACGGCGAAGTTGGCGATCTTCGAAACGACCAGAGTTTGGATCTTCCCTTCGCGAAAGGCCCCGAACAACTCGTCCCGTCGAGTTTGAGGAGTCGCACCGGTCAGCACCGGCAACCCGAGGGGCTCGGCGAGCTTTCGAAGCTGATCCAGATACGTTCCCATGACCAGAGTCGGCTCGCCGGCATGGCGTTCGAGAAGTCCGACGACGGCCTGCGTCTTGAGGGGGTTCTCAGAGCAGATCCGGAACTTGTGCCGATTGTCGGCCATGGCGTACGTCATACGCAGATCGGGCGGCATCGGGAGCCGAATCTCGGTACACAGGGCCTTGGCGATCCAGCCCTGGTTTTCGAGCACCTTCCAAGGCACGTCGGCCTTCTTGGGGCCGATGAGGGCGAACACGTCTTCTTCGCGGCCGTCCTCGCGAACGAGCGTGGCCGTTAGCCCCAGCCGCCGCCGCGCCTGCAAGCCCGCGGTCACGCGGAACACCGGCGCGGGCAACAAATGCACTTCGTCATAGACGATCAGCCCCCAGTTGCGCTCGTCAAAGAGCTTGAGGTGGGGGAACTGCGAGTCCTTGCGCCCTCGCCAGGTCAGAATCTGATACGTGGCGATCGTGACCGGGCGGACGTCTTTCGTCGATCCGTTATATTCACCAATTTGGCCCGCTTCCAGGGACGTCTTGTCCAGCAGTTCGCGAATCCATTGCCGGGTCGCTGTAACGCTGGTCGTTAGGATCAACGTAGAGGACTGGGCGCCGGCCATGCACGCCATGCCGACAATCGTTTTTCCCGCGCCGCAAGGCAGCACGATCACCCCCGAGCCTCCCCGCTCGCTGCCGCTTTGGTGAAACGCTTCGGTGGCGTTGATCTGATATGGCCGCAAGCCGAAGTCGGCACCTTCCGCCGTGACGGGTCGCAGAGCGATCGCCAGAGCCTCCCCTTCGGTGTACCCCGCCAGATCCTCCGCGGGAAACCCAACTTTGATGAGAGCCTGCTTGACCTCCCCGCGGGCGATGGCATCGACACGAAACGAGGTGGGCGAGAGCCTTTCACGCAAGAAAGGCCGAACGTGTTTACTGTGCCAGACCTCTTCAGCCAATGCGAGGTCTTCGGCGGAAAGAACGAGCTCACCATTTTCGCGGTGAAGCCGAAGCCGGCCGTAGCGTGATGCATAGTCTCGGACCTCCACTAAGATATGCGGCGGCACTGGGTATTTCGAGAAGCTCTCGAGCGCCGTGATGATGCCCTGCGCTTCGAGGCCCGCGGCACACGCGTTCCAAATCGACAGCGGAGTGATGCGGTAGGTGTGAATATGCTCCGGAGCCTTTACCAGCTCGGCGAACTGCGCCAATTCGTCCCGCGCCTGGGAGTATCGGGGACTCGCCACTTCGACGAGGATGCTGTGGTCGCCTTGAACAATGAGGGGATTCTGTGCTTGGTAGTCACTCATGGAGCCACGGTGGGATTGCTTGAAGAAACGGACTTAAGCCATGTGGCCCGGAAGCGGGAAAGCGGGCTTCGGACCCCCTTTCCAACAGCGCTACCGCCACCGGCCCGCGGGCGTAATGTTCAGATGATAGCGGGTAGGGCGCCCTGGCGGAATCGAGATCAAGACAATGGCCCAAGGTTCAATCCTCGGCTGCGCATTCGCGAGAAGAACAAGCAGTGACGTGGGTGGTGGTTGCTCACTTCCGTCGTCTTGGCGTCCTCACCCGTAACCTTCAGCTTGCAGCTCCAAACACTCTTGACTTGCTGTGTGTAGACAAAACTTCGTCGTTGAGCAGAATCAACAACTTATGCAACGGGCAGCCGACTCCGGGAGACGACGTTGCGCATTGGCTGACCTTCCGGACGAATCACCGCGAGCTGAGGACGGGACGCTCTATTGACGGCTTGTTTTGGCGAGCCGGCGTCGAATGGCGGGCGCCGAACACCGTTCTCCTTGGCATCAGTCTGGGTGTGCCCGGGAAGCGCCCGCGCCCAGGCAGGTATCCGAGGCGAAGTCGGCTTGAGGAAGGTCCGGCGTGATTTTGGCAACTTCACTTGGCCCACTTCGGCGGTTTGTTTTGGCCCACCCCTTGAACTTCCTCTAAGTCATTGATTTCAGGTCTTCTCCTTTCGTTTTTGCGGGCGCCCTCTCTCCCTCCCTCCTACCGCCCACGTTTCCTCCTCGCCAACGTCCTGCGGAAGCGATAGATGCAACCCTTGACTGCCCAGCTATTTTCCTACTCAGGCTTTGCCGCCCCGAGTGGGCTTCCCGCGGCATGTTTTTGACGGCGAAAAACGGGACGATTTCCTTAACTTGCACTACGCCGAAAACGTCCGCCCCCGGTTTTGCCCGATCAGGATTTGGAACAAGCGGTGCGCGATCAGCTCGTGCATATTCAGAACTTCCTTGTTGGCGGCGACGATATCGTTCACATCCCCACCGCCTGACGCCCCGCCGCCCGCCTTGAGCGCGTCGGTTGCCTCCTTGACGATCGGGTCATCGACCACCTCACCGGCGATCTGCCAGAGCGTGATGAATCGGTCGACCGCCGTCGGGAAACTGATCTTCCAAACGCCGTAGTTCGACGTCGTCCGGGGCGGCTTGAAGTCGAGGTTGAACGGGCCTTCGTAGCCGTGCGCGCGCATTAAAACGAGGATGTTGAGCCAATCAAGCGGGTTGACAATCCCGACGCCGAGGTCCACATCGTGCTTGAGCGGATAGCCGTCGTTGATGTCGAAGTGCCAGAGTTTCCCCGCAAGCAGCGCCCGAGCAACCACCGCGCGGGTGGCGCCGCCCCACATCAGCTCGTGCAAGTATTCCGGGTTCAGCCCAACCATCTCGGGATGGTCAAGCAGGCCGCTGCCGATAAAAGCCATCATGGCGTCCGAGGACGGCAAAATGATCTGCGCCTGCGGCTCGAACGGTTTCGCTTCGAGGCAATGCTTCAGCGTGGGCCTGCCCTTATCCTTGGCGACCTCAATGTCTCGTTCACAAGCCGCGTTGAGGCCGTCGGCGAACCAGCGAAGAGTCTGGGTTTCGTCGATCGCCCCCTGCACCATATAGCCCAACGTTCCCGGCCAATAGACGGCGAACTGGGCTCCAAGAGTGTGGCCGATCTCGACCGTGTTGCTCAGCCGCCGAGCCGCGTACTCGCGGACCTCGGGCGCCTCCGCCGCCGCGCTAGCCGCCCACACCGGATGGAAGAACGTCTCCGTCGTCACCATCGAACAGCGCACGCCGTTGTCGTCGAGCGCCTTGTTGATTCGTTCGACGACCTCCCACTGGCCGGCGGTCAACAATGTGTCGGTGTCGATCACGTCGGTGTCGTGCGTGCTCCAGCAAGGAATGCCGATCTCACCAAGGTGCTGGATGACTTCTTCGAACGACACCGGTTCGCGCACCGGAGCATGGAAGACAGCTTGGCCTTGGTACGCGCCCGCCCATTGGGGCCCCGAGATAAAGTACTTGCGGCGCTGCTCAGGGGTGTACGCGCCCCCACAAAGACCCATCAAGCGGTCGACCAGAGATTGTTGTTCGGCAGCAGACATGAATGCTACAAGTATAGTCAGGATGCGAGCCAGCCGAAGGCCTCGGGCCCTACCCCGAAGCGATGCCCCGCAGCGCCGGCGCGAGCGGCGATTCGAGCGACGACATCGCGCTGGAACGCAGGCTCGAACCAGTCCTCGTGCCCCAGCTTCGAGGCCAGATCCCAGGCGGGCTGCCTGGTGGTCGCCCCGCTCCGCTTCACGGCGCGGACATGCAGCGGGTCGCCGATGAGATCCCGGTCGGTTGCCTCTAGCGCCAAGTCGCAAAGTTCTTCGGGGTCGCAGGGCAACAGCGGCGCAAGCGTGGCGTGGACCGCGATCCCAGCCCGCCGGAGTCGGCGAACCGCGTCCAGCCTAGCGGTGATGGGCTCGCAGTGCGGCTCGTAGGCTTTCCGGATGTCTTCGCGGTTCGTCGTGATCGAAAAGCTAACCCTGAGCCGCGTCCGCCGGCCCAGGAGCTGGAGCCGATCAACGTCTCGCACGATCAGGGGGCCGCGCGTTTGCACCACGAACGCTTGCGGCGGTCTCGCTATCAGCGCGTCTAAAATCGCCGGCATCGCCCTCTCGGACTCTTCGGCCGGTTGGTAAGGGTCGGTCAGAGGAGAGCAATAGATGACCTGGTCGGGCCGCAGTTGACGCTCGAGCAACTCGGCGGCGTTCGACTTGAACGTCGTGAACTGCCCCCAGCGACGCCAATCCTCGGGCTTGAGACCGCCGTAGATCCGCATCGTCGGGACGTAGCAGTAGAGGCACCCGTAGGTGCAATTGCGGGCCGGCGTAAGCGAGTGGGTGAAGCCGGCTTCGGCGATGAACCCAGATGTCTTGCTCAGGATTCCGCGCGCCGGCGCACGCCGAATTCGGCCGCTGCTTTGTAGGGCTTCGCCTAGCGACATCATTTGCAAACCGGACCCCTCGATGTTGCGGCGTGAAATCTTTGCGCCGAAAGTGTGAAATATCGGCCCTCCGATTTCCATTTCACAAGACAACGAGATTTTTCACTAGGTTTCAGTGGCAACGCCCCAATCATCCTTGTTTGCAGCTAGTTAGAGCAAGAAGCGGCCCGACGGCCATGGGCCCAGAGTGGGTCTCAGCGCCACCCCCGAATTTGCGGCTGGATTCCCGCTGCGCCGTTTGCGAGTGATTCTGTTGTCGTCGTTGACGTCGAATCGGCGGAAGGGATTCGGCAGATCGCTGGCGGGAGCAATGGCAGCTGCAAAGATCGCGAAGATCAAGCTCGAGCGGACAGGCACATACGGTTGCATGGCGCTCCTCCCCATACGTCTCGGTTGGCTGGCATCACGATAGGTGAACGATGTGAGCTTGGCAAGTTGCCACGCCCGCCCGTTACTCACGAGCGGCAACTGCCCCAAGAAAACTCAGAACCTGATTGAGCTCGTCGTCCTCGTAGAGCCCGAGGACTTCATCGTGGCTCCACTCGCCTCCGTCGGCAAGCCTGACCCGCCCGGCCTGAAACGCCCTTAGCACTGGAAGGGTGGAGCTCAAATCGTAGACCCTCACTGACTCGTCGGTCGACTCGACCCGCCAGGCAGGGAAGCGCTCCCCGCCAGGGGTCGTCGCCATCGCGACGCTCGTGGCGGAAAACGCCCGCAGCGCCGCCACCGTCTCCGGCGGAGGCAGGACCGCCACCACCGGGATTCCCCAACCGTCGACCCGATGACAGGCCCCGCAATTGCCGACCCTAGTCGCATCGAAGAACAGCGCTCGCCCGGGATGCGCCAGCGACGCCCGATTCGGCGCCAATCGCTCCTGCTCGGTCTTGAGCCGTTGCAAGCTCCAAACGTACGTCACAACCGCCTGGATGTCGACCGGCGGGAGCTTCCCCTCCCAACCCGGCATGTTCGTGTCTTGGACTCCCTTTCGCACGGCGCGGTCGATCCGTTCGCGATCCCAGCCCTGTCCAACCAGTGCAGGCGTTTGTCCCGCGTCGCCACCCGCACCGTGGCAATATTGATTGGCGCAGTTTTTGGAGTAAATCCCCGATCCGAGGCTGATCTCAGCGAAATCAAGCTGCAGGTTCTGTGGCACAGCCGGCAAGATCGCCAGCAGGAACAGGGCGACGCCCCGTCTCATCGCGCGCGCTCCGACAGCGCAAACACGAACAGCGTCCCCCCCGAGCGTGACCCATCGCGCTCGAGGTAGTCGTCGAACATCGACATAATCGGCCCGGCGATCGATCCGTAGCCGCTTGGAGTCGCGATGTACTGGCGGCCGTCGATCTCGTAGCTGACCGCCGAGCCGCGGTGCCCCGACCCCGTCTGAAAACTCCAAAGCCTCTCCCCAGTTCGGGCGTCGAGCGCGAAGAAGCGTCCCTCGGGATCTCCGGTGAAAACCAGATCTCCAGCGGTCGTGAGAACCGAAGCAAGCAGGATGTACGGGTAAGGGTGCTCCCACTTCTTCTCGCCCGTCACCGGATCGAAGGCGGTCACAGACGAGTAGTTCTCGCGCCCCCCGGGTCGCTTCAGCCGCCAGAAGCCAGCCATGTTGCCTTTCCCTTCGACCGGCTCCTGCTTGCGCACATAGAGTTCGTTACACATGCTGGCGGCAGGGAGATAGAGCCAACCGGTACGAGGCGAAAAGGCGCCTTGATTCCAGCTCTTCGCCCCCATGACGCTAGGGCAGACGTAGGTAGGCTCGCCGAGCTTCGGCTCGCGGCGGCCGACCAGCTTGCCGTCTTCGGTGATGCCGCTGACCCAGTTGATCTCATCGACAAAGGGCCAGGCCCCGACGAACTCGCCGGTGATTCTGTCGAGCGCCCAGGTGTAGCCCCCCTTCGTTGGGTGTAGAAGGAGCTTTCGTATGCTCCCCTTGACCGGCAGGTCGGCGAGGATGCACTCGTAGGCCGAATCGAAATCCCAAACGTCGTGCGGCACAGTTTGGTAGTGCCAAACGAGCTCGCCCGTGTCCGGATCGAGGGCAACAACACTGGCGGTGTATAGGTTGTCCCCCTTGCGCGGCTCGCCGTCGAAATCGGCCGCCGCGTTGCCGGTGCCCCAGTAGAGCAGGTCGAGCTCGGGATCGAACGAGCCGGTCATCCAGGGAGCGCCTCCGCCAAGCCGCCAGCTATCGCCCGACCACGTATCATGCCCCGGGTCGTCTGGCCCAGCGGTGACGAAGAATCGCCAAGCGAAGCGTCCGGTCTTGGCGTCGAAGGCGGACAGGCTCCCGCGGTATGCCCTATCGCCGCCGTTGCCGCCGACGACGACCTTGTCCTTGACGACCAACGGAGCGGCGGTGATCGAGCAGCCGCATTGATCGGAGTCCTGCACGGCGACTCGCCAGACTTCCTCGCCGGTCTTTTGGTCGAGCGCGACTAAATAGCTGTCATCGGTCCCCATGAAGATGAGACCGTGACCAAACGCGACTCCCCGGCTCCGGTCCGTGGCGGCCACGCCCTGGAGCGGGGCGTAGGCGTACTTCCAGATCAAGTCGCCTGTTGCGCCATCGATCGCGAAGACTTGGTTCGACGAAGTCGAGAGGTAGACCACGCCGTCGACCACGATTGGCGTCGCTTGCAGTCCGTTCGCGTAGTCGCCGGTTTGAAAGGCCCAGACGGGGACAAGCTGCGAGACATTGCCGGTGTTGATCTGATCGAGCAGGCTGTAGCGCCAGGCGCTCAGGTCACCGCCGTAGGTGGACCAATCCGAGCCCGCCCCTTGAGCGAAGAGGCTCAGAGGCAGCAGCACAGCGGCAAGCCCCATGCCTCCTTTACTTGTCCGCTGCATTCGATCCTACCGCTGCCTCTTATGCGGCCCGGCGCCCCTAGGATAGTTTGGTCACGACTGTGATGCAACGATGATCGAACAGCTGACGGCGTTAGCCCGACCTCGAACCTAGCTACAATATCTCACGCTGTGACCGTAACGAAGTTGTTCGACGACCGGGTCGAGGCGAGCCCCGACGCAACCTATCTCCGTTATGGAGACCGCAGTCTCACTTACAGACAGACCTACGAGCAGTCACGCCGCTGGGCAAACGCTTTTGGCGCCGCCGGTCTCTCGACGGGGGATCGCGCCGGAGTTCTCTCGAAGAACAACCTCGATTGCATGCCGGCCTACCTGGGAGCGCTGAGAGCGGGGGTCGTCCCGGTTCCGTTGAACTATCGCCTAGCGCCTGGCGAGTGGGCATATATTCTCGACGACTCGGGCTCCAAAGTCTGCATCTGTGACGAGGCTTGTGGCGAGGGACTGGATACGGTGCGGCGAGAGTTGTCGAGCGTCGGCTCGCTGGTGAGCCTAGCAGGAGAATCCCGTGAAGGCTGGGTTTCGAGCGGCGATTGGCTGGCGTCAGGCGACGGCGCCGAAGTCGAGCCCGATCTCAGCGGCGACCACGCCTGCTTCCAGTTCTACACGAGTGGAACCACGGGGCGCCCCAAAGGAGCCATCGCCACCCACTCTTCGACGATCGAAACGATACGATCGGCCGGGCCGGCGCTTACAGAAAGCGACGAGATCCATTTGATGGTCTTGCCGCTTTATCACATCTTTGGCCTGATCGTTGCGATCAACGCCGGCTTTACGGGGAGCAGCGTCGTCATCCGTGAAGAGTTCAACCCGGCCGACGTCGTCGCCATGCTGAGCTCCGGCGGGATTCACATCGCGCCGCTGGTTCCGGCGATGATGCAGGCTTGTCTTGCACTCGTCCCTGATGTCGCGGAACGCGACTACTCGGACCTTCGTTTGATCGCATACGGGGCATCTACCATCGCGGCCGAAACGTTGCGTCGGGCGGCGGAGGTGTTCCGCTGCGACTTCCTACAGATCTACGGCATGAGCGAGTTCGCTCCAATTACTTACCTGACTCCCGCGGACCACGCCACGGCGCTGTCGGATGCGCCCGAGTTGTTGGCTTCAGCTGGAAAGGCCGCCCCGGACGTTGAGCTGAAGGTCGTCGACGGACAGGGAGCGGACGTTCCCACAGGCGAAACCGGCGAGATCATTTGTCGCGGACCGATGGTCATGGAGGGCTACTGGAACCGCCGGGAAGCGACCGAAGAAGCCCTGCGAGGCGGTTGGATGCACACAGGCGACGCTGGTCGTCTTGACGGGGACGGATACCTCTATATCCAGGATCGGGTCAAGGACATGATCGTCTCGGGCGGAGAGAACGTGTACCCGCGCGAGGTCGAGGTCGTCCTATTCGAACACCCCGATATTGTGGATGCGGCCGTCATCGGAATCCCCGACGAGAAGTGGGGGGAAGCGGTGAAGGCTGTCGTGGTCCTGCGACAACGGGCGAATCTGGCCGAAGATCAGGTCATCGAGTTTTGCAGGGGACGCCTTGGGGGGTTCAAGTGCCCGCGCTCGGTTGACTTCATGGAGCAGCTACCGCGAAACCCGAGCGGCAAGGTTCTCAAGCGCGAGCTTCGCGAGCCCTATTGGGAAGGCCAGAGTCGCCAAGTCGGGGGCTCTTGATCGCCATGCCAACTAAATCTCTTCCGCCGACTGAGACTCATCCAAGTCGATATCGCCATTGGCTCTTGAGGCTCGAACCTCCTCTGGCGTATCTGACGATGAATGTCTCACCCGACGCTGCTCTCGAGCCGGGGTATGAGCTGAAGCTGAACTCCTACGACTACTCGGTCGATCTGGAGCTGGCGGACGTGGTGAATCGGATGCGCTTCGAGCACCCCGAAGTGCGTGTGGTCGTGGTAACCGCGCCACCCGGTAAAATCTTCTGCGCGGGCGCGAACATCGGCATGCTGGCGCAGTCCTCTCATGAGTTCAAGGTCAACTTCTGCAAGTTCACCAACGAGACGCGCTTCGCCATCGAGGACGCTTCGGCCAACAGTGGCCAGGTCTACCTGGCGGCTTGCAATGGAGCCGCCGCCGGCGGTGGGTATGAGTTGGCATTGGCGTGCGACGAGATCTACCTGATCGACGACGGCAACTCGGCTGTGAGCCTGCCCGAAACGCCCCTGTTGGGGGTCCTGCCGGGAACGGGCGGACTGACGCGGCTCGTGGACAAGCGCAAAGTTCGCCGCGATCGGGCGGATGTTTTCTGTACGCTTGCGGAGGGCCTGAAAGGGCGCAAGGCTGTCGAATGGGGGTTGGTCGACGCGGTCCTGCCGCGAAGCCGATTCCACGAAGAAGTCGAGGCACGGGCCCGGGCTCGCGCGGACGCGCTCTCAGCCAAGGAGGGCCCCGGCGTCGTGTTGGACGTTTTGGATCCTGAAGAATCGGACGAGGAGATCCGATATCGCCACGTTCTCTTGAAGCTCGACGCGCCCGGGCGGACCGCCACGCTCACGATCGAGGGGCCGCAAGATCAGCCCCCTGACACGCGCGAGAGCGTTCGCCAGGCCGGCGCGGCCTTCTGGCCGCTACGGGCGTTTCGCGAGCTCGATGACGCGTTGTTGCGTCTACGCCTGCACCATCCGGAAATCGGACTGGTGCTACTACGAACTCGGGGGGACATCGAGATGCTCTTGAAGTTCGACTCGACCCTAGTCGAGCTGCGCGACGACTGGTTTGTCAGCGAGGTCGTGCTGTTGATGGCTCGGACGCTGAGACGGCTCGATGCGACGGCCCGGAGTTTCTTTGCGGTGATTGACGAGGGCTCCTGCTTCGCGGGAAGCCTGTTCGAGCTCGCCCTGGCGGCAGACCGAAGCTACATGCTCGACGACGAGGATGTCCAGGTCAGAGTGGCTTTAGGCGAGCTCAACCAAGGCCTGCTGCCAATGAGCCACGGCGCCTCGCGGCTCGCGGTGCGCAACGTCTCCGCCTCCGGGACCTACACCGCTCCCGAAGCCGACGAAACCGGCTTGGTGACCGTTGTCTTTGACGACATCGACTGGGATGACGAGCTGCGCGTTGCGATCGAAGAACGGGCCAGCTTCTCCCCCGACGCGCTCACTGCGATGGAGGCCAACTTACGTTTCGCCGGCGCCGAGTCCTGGCAGACAAAGGTGATGGGCCGATTGACGGCCTGGCAGAACTGGGTCTTCTCCCGCCCCAACGCGACCGGCGAGAGAGGGGCCCTTACGACCTACGGCAAACCCGAGCGACCCGATTTCGACTGGCGGAGGACGTGAGTAGGGCCTGCGCTAGTGTAGTGCGCCAGCCAGATTGCAACTTATTGTCGGACGTCTTCGAGCCCCGTCAGGGGCGGCATAACAGTAGCCCCCAGCGCAAGCTGGGGGTGTTGATAGTCTACGAGCCTCCTCCGCCTCTTCCGAGCCCTTGTATTCGCGCTCGGCGGCGCGAATACAAGGGCTCGGAAGACAATACAAAGGGACCCGCCGGTCCTATTTTCCCCCAGCTTGCGCTGGGGGCTACGGTTATGCCGCTCCTGAAGGAGCTTCGGGCTCCGATTATCCAGAAGCCGGTCTGGAGAATATGTTACGGGATTAGTGACGACCTACACTAGGTCGTGCTCGCGCCTTTTCGATTCTCCGTCTAAGTTTCTTGAGATCAATATCTTGTCGCTGGGCGCCATTTCTGGAATTGGGTTCGTTTGGCGATTTTTTTCATCGCGCTGAGGCTCGAGCCTCAAGATCCGCCCTCGGTCTCAGAATAAGGCCAGGAGGCGTCGGGAGCCAGACGCCGAACGTTAAGTTGTTGATTTGGCGGAGGTTACTGTGGACAGTTGGGCGTGATTCGAACAAAGAGCGTTGTGCCGGGCGCCGAGGTCTCGCCAGAAGGTCCTTGGAATCAACAGGTTACTAGACGATAATATACTTTATCGTCTAGTAAATCAAGACCGAAGTCATCCTCGGGAAGACCAAAAATGCTTCTTTCACATGCCGAGAGCCGTCGGCGGATTTCTCAACGGCTTGAACGGTCCAGTCCTACGCCGGACTGAAAATTACAAAGTGACGCGGGCGTTTTGTGCGTCGCTAATGGTCCGACGGCAGCGCTACATCGTTCGCGAACACGTCTCGAAGCCCGCGGCTAATCGTCGCCGGAATCACCGAGAGATGCGTCTCGTCCTCGAACACGTGAAACGTCAGCCGCAGGTTCGGGTAACCGCGATCCTCCAGCTGACTCGCCATCATCCGCGCGTTGGTGACCATCTTAGAATCATCCTCCGGCTTCTCCGAATCTTCCTCGAGCCCGCCGACGGACAGGAAGAGGTCGACATCGAGGTCATCGGCGCGGTCGGCGTACGCGGCCTCGTCGTTGAAAAGCGTCTTCTCATCCCAGAAGAGCGAGGGGCTGCCAGCTATATAACGTTGGTAGTCGCCGGTGCGATTGAATAACGCATACAGCGTGAAGAGACCGCCGAGGGAGTCCCCGACGAGCGTCGAGTCATCTTTCATCGCCGGATAGTTGGCGGCAATGAAAGGTTTCACGTCGGTTTCGATGAAGTCGAGAAACGCGGCGGCCCCTCCAGTCTCCATGCCTTCAGGCAGCGCCATCATAGCCATCAACTCGGGCACAGGCGTTTCTCTTAGGCTTTCCTCAAATGTCGCATCGAGGGTTGGCGTCAAGTCGCGTGTTCGCAACGCCAGGACTCCTGCCGTGGGCGTCACGACGTAGCCTATGCCGACGACGATCATCGGCGGCAGTTCCCTTCCAAGCTGCAGGGTACGCGTCGTGTATGTGACGAGCTTGAACATTGTGTTGCCGTCGGTGACGTAGACCACGGGCATCGGCTCGTCCGGCACGACGTACGGCAGCGAGACGTCGATCAGGAAGTCCTGCCCGATCGTATCCGAGTGCAGAACGTGGCGGAACGACTTGGCGACAGGAACACGCCGCGGCTCCTCGTCTGTGTTTCGTGCTGTCGGCGGCGCGGCCGAGCAACCGCCAATGAGAAGTATTACGAACGACAGAAATGTTTTCATCGCGCTTCTCCCGGGTGTACCCCACGTATACTCTATCAGCTACTCGACGAGTTAGATTGCCGAGAAGCCGTGGCCCTACGATCGCCGCTGCAACCCTTCCGCCCATTCTGTTTCACCGAAGGTGGCGCTAGGCGGGATCTCCGGCCCGGATGGCAGGCGAAATCCAGGGGGCCCCAGGGCCCACCCACCTAGCGCAAACGCCTCAGAGGGCTCCTATCGGACAGTTTTTGCGGCGCTCCCCTGAAAGCAGCCCCATCGAAGGGGTCCCCTCACCTACTGGCCGTGCTCGGCACGGCAGGCGCGACAGGTCCGCGAAATCGTGTACGCCGTGCCGCCGCGACGCGTCCTCTTCGTCAAGGCGTAGAACTCTTTTCTTTCCAGCCAGTGCTCTTCGCAGCGAACACACTGACGCTCAGGTCCGCTTTCTCCACCGCGCTTCAGCTGACGCTCTAGTTGCCGCAACGCTCGACGTCGCCCTGCACGCCACTTCGCCCAGCGGGCACGGTTCTTCTTGCTGATCATCTTCCGGGCGCGAGCCTGACGCCGCCTGTGGTCCGCCGAGTCTCGTGCTTCGCGCCACGACAGCTGGAGGTTCAGCCGACGCCGGTAAGCTGTGATCGTACTTGGCACCAACTGGAATCGCTCAGCCACCTCACGGCTCGCCAGCTTGCGCCCCTTGGTTTTCAGAAACTGTTTCAATTCTTCGCGTTGCTCCAGGTTGAGGCGATGAGCGTTCGCCGACGCGCGTCGACGCTTCGGATCTCCTAACCCTAGCCGCCGCATTTGCTGACCAATCGAGTCCTTGCTGCGGCCCGTCAGCAGGTCTTTGGCGGCGATTTCGGCAGCGCTGAGCCCGTAGCTCATGCTGTAGTCGGCCAACAAGCGGATCTCCTTGATCGTCCACAGCTGCAGCTCGCGCTTGGGGTGATGAGCGAGTTCACCCGAATCGCGGAGCCTTTGTCGCTGCTGATTAACCGCAGCCGGAGATCGTCCCCGGACACGGATCTGAGGTAGGTTCCGTCCCCGTTTCACTTGCCCGATCAGTGCGTCTCGGTCTTTCTGGGTCCACCTCTTTCCGGGCATGATGCGTTGCCACAGACAGTGTAATCGCGCGGCGCTCCCGGACGCAAACCCGTTCCTTCGGCGGGCCGAACAAAGAGCTTTTTTTCAGCGCCACAGGCTCGGTGGACCTGTACGATTTCTGGTTCAACCGTTCCCCCCATTCTGTTTCACGCCGCCGACGTGGTACAGCATAGCGCATGGAACAAACTCTACGACATGCGCGGGTCGCGCAAATACCTGACCCAACACGAGCGCGACCGCTTCCTGAAGGCCGCCCGATCCGCTCCGACTCCGGTTCGAGCGTTCTGCGAAGTTCTCGCCTACACCGGATGCCGCCTATCAGAGGCGCTCGCCCTCACGCCTGACCGGGTGGATCCGGCAGCGGGCGTCGTCGTCTTCGAATCGCTCAAGAAGAAACGCAGAGGTATCTTTCGGGCTGTCCCTGTGCCTACCGGACTGGCTAAAATGCTGGCTCGCTTACACTCGACACGCTCGCACGCCTGCAGCTGCGCAACGCCCGCTTCGGCCTTGGCCCGGCACTGTGGTCGTGGTCGCGCACGACCGCCTGGCGACGCGTGCGCGCAGTGATGAGGGCAGCCGAAGTCGACGGAGCCGCCGCCTGCCCCAGGGGCCTGCGTCACGCCTTCGGAATCGTGGCCGTCGCCGCGGCCGTACCGTTGACCTTCATCCAAAAATGGATGGGACACGCCGACGTTTCGGCGACAGCGATCTACCTCGACGCTTCCGGAATCGAGGAGCGACGGATCGCTTTCCGAATGTGGCACTGGGAGCTTAGGCCGACGCCTTGACAGGTCGCTGCCGGCTTCGCAACAGTGGCGCAAGTGGCCAAGGTCGACAGCGTGATTACGATCGAGCGGATCGCCGCACAAATCTACGTGATCCGCGGCGAGCAGGTTATGCTCGACTCCGACTTGGCCGAGCTGTATGGCGTACCGACCAAGCGTCTCAACGAGCAGGTGAGTCGCAATCTGGACCGCTTCCCGGAAGACTTCATGTTCCAGCTGACGCGAGACGAGTTCGCCAACTTGAAGTCGCAAATTGCGACCTCAAGTTGGGGCGGGCGGCGGACGGCTCCCCGAGCATTCACTGAGCACGGCGTCGCGATGCTCTCTGCGGTGTTGCGGAGCCCTCAGGCAGTGCAGGTCAGCCTAGCTGTCGTGCGCACCTTCGTGCGGCTTCGTCGGGTGCTGCTCACGAACGAAGACCTGGCCCGCAAAGTCGCTCAGCACGATGAGGAGATCGGCGTCCTGTTTGAGCACATCCAGGCGCTTCTAGGTCCGCCCGACACGCCGGAGAAACCGCGAATCGGTTTCCGAGCGGCGGACGACGCGGACTAGAATCACACCCCGCTAGACCCCTTGGCTCTTCTGCATCCCTTCCCCCCATTCTGTTGCAGCGGACCGTCCCGACCGCTTGACGCAGGAGAATCCGGGGGTCCTCAGGGGCCGCTAGGCGATACCATGATCGGGTCGCTTTCTGAGGCTCTGATCGGAGATGACCCAGCCAATCGTCAGGTTCGCGGCGCTCGTTTCCTGCGGAGCCGCCATCAGCTTTCTGGGCTTTTGCGTCTATCCCTTTGCAGTCGGAGAACCTCTGCGCTCGATTGGTATACCGCCGGCGGACTGGTTCGGATCCGACTACGTCGACCCGCGGGGTTCAGCAGTTGCTTTCTCGGGCGAGGTTTTTTTCTTGGTCTCCTCTACTGCGGCATCGGCCGGAGGTTCGAGCCGCTGACAAGGCTGCAGGCGTTCTCGATGACAAGCCCGTTCTCGCTGCTGCTCGGCTATGTGGGGTTGCGGTTCTTCAGGCCTGATCATCTGGCATTTGAATACGATCAAGCAGCATTCTGGACCGTCCTCGTCGGATGGCCAATCCTTTGGCATCTTGCTGTTCTCGGCGCGCGACAAGCCAGTTGGAGACGTGCCACCTGCATCGCTGTCGCTTACAGCTTGTCCCTCTTTTCATTAGTCATCGTGCAAGCCTACCGCGTCTACGCGTTTTGACTGCGCCGCGATGACTGATCCCCGGAGTGCGCTTGAACAACACGTGCCATGCCATACCGACAGATTCAGGCCCGATGGAGGGTAGACGCTCTGTCGGTGCAACCGAATTACCCATTCTGTTTCATGCTGCCGACGTGGTACAGCCTAGCGCATACAACTCTACGACATGCGCGGACAGCGCAAATACCTGACCCAACACGAGCGCGACCGCTTCCTGAAGGCCGCCCGATCCGCTCCGACGCCGGATCGAGCGTTCTGCGAAATCCTCGCCTACACTGGCTGCCGCCTCTCGGAGGCGCTCGCCCTCACGCCTGACCGGGTCGATCCTGCGGCAGGCGTCGTGATCTTTGAATCGCTCAAGAAACGTCGCCGAGGCGTTTTCCGCGCTGTCCCTGTGCCTACCGGGCTGGCTAACATGCCGGCTCGTTCACACTCGACACGCTCGCACGCCTGCAGCTGCGCAACGCCCGCGTCGGCCTGGCATCCAAGCTGTGGCAAGTGGTCGCGCACGACCGCCTGGCGACGAGTGCGTGAGGTGATGGGAGCAGCCGAAGTCTGCGGAACGGCCGCTACGCCCAAGGGCCTGCGTCACGCCTTCTGCATCGTCGCCGTCGCCGTCGCCGCGGCCGTGCCGCTGACTCGAACGCCTTCTTGCCCGTGACCATCTCGGCTGATCACTTTGTTCGACGAACATTCGCCCCCGGCTTAGAAGACCGGTCATCACTCCAGCTCTATCCAGCTGAACTACGGGCGCGCTGGGACACTCAGCGCACCGAAGAGCTGAATATTCACCGCCGTCATCACGACGACGTAGGCCGCCACGACGTAGTACCAGCCGCCGACCAACTTCGGCATTCGGAACGGCGCCACGTTTAGAATGGCGAGCGTGACGATCGCAGCGAAGAGCACCCAGGAAAACGCGACGTGCCCAAGCAACTCGCGAAACGGGAACAAGGCCGTCACCACGACGATGTTCGTATCGATGGGCAGACCGTTGTACGCGCCACTCTCGGGGCCAAGAACGTTGAAGTGTGCGAGCCGAATCGCTCCAGCGATCACGAGTAGCAGAGCGCCCGCTACGAACAAGGTGTCGAACTCCCCCATACAGACCAGGAGCATCGCAGGGGCGACCCCGCTGCTGACGATATCGACTAAGGAGTCGAGCTGCGCGCCGAAGGCGCGGTCCTCGTCGGTCCGACCGCGTGATCGCCGCGCCAGAGGACCGTCGAACCAATCGCAGAACAGCGCCCACAGCAGCGCTGTCATGGCGGCGGCATAGGCGCCGCGCGCGATGAACGAGATGGCGAGGACTCCGCACACCAACCCCGCCAACGTCAGCCCATTGGCTCTGTCGTAAACGAGAGACAGGGCGCTTCGTCGGCGCCGTTCACCCGTCATTGGGTCAGGCATTCCCGTACCGATTCGACGAGCGCTTGGTTCTCCGGTCGCGTCTTGCTAGCAATGCGTAGATACCGATCTCCATCGGCCATGTGCTTGCCGGCGCAGTGCTTCACAAGGATGTTGTGCTCCACGAAGAGCCGCTCGGCGACGTCCGGAGCGGACGCTCCCGAAGCTGAAAGACGACACATCACGAAGTTGGCTTGAGGTCGGTGCGCCGTCACGCCGGGGAGCTCGTTCAGCCCGTGATAGAGCTCGTGGCAGTGCTCCCGAACCAGAGCACAACTCCGCCTGAACTCCTTGCGATGCCGTGGCGCTTGACGCAGGAAAGACTCCGCGAAGCCGTTTATGTTCCAGATGTGCAGCTCGGCCCGTACTGCGCTTGCGAACGCCTCGTTGGCCGTCAGGAGATAGCCCAGCCGCAGTCCTCCGATCCCGAAGGACTTACTTAGGCTCTTGAGGACCGCAAGGTTGGGGACGCGGCCGACCCAACGCTCTACGGTCAGCGCCTGGTAGTCGTCTGTAAAGTCAACAAAGGACTCATCGACTACCAGCATGCAGTCCGCCGTTTCCAGTCTTGCGGCCAGGCGCAGAATGTCGTTCCGAGGCACCGCCAACGAAGTGGGATTGTTTGGTGTCACGACGATCGCCACCTTCGCCGCGCTCGCGATCACCTGTTCGGCAAAAGCATCCACGTCGAGTTCGAACGAGGGAGACGGCAGTTCGAAAGGGACGAAGGTCCCGGTTCGCGCGGCATTTTCGTACTCGTTGAAGGACGGCACGGGACACGCGATTCGTCCGGGAAGGTGACTCGAGATGATCCTGATCAGCTCCGAAGCCCCGTTCCCCACCACGACTCGGGACGGAGGTTGATCGATCAGAGTAGCGACCAGGCGGGCGACAACATCCTGCCCCGCTGGGTAGTTCCGCACCAAGTCGCGGAGGTGCTCCTCGAACTCGATGAACACCGTTTGCGGCGGGTAGTAGGGATTGTACAGGTAGGCGTGATCGACGAACCCGAAGCGCCAGTAGCCGCCGTGCTGGGTCTTGATGTGCTCATAGCGCTCCTGCGCTGACCCGAACAGATACTGAGCAGCCAAACGGTCGCTCTCGTCGTCGATCTCGTACCATTTGAGGTCATCACAATTCACCGCGATCAGGCTGTTCTTGCCTCGGTGCCCGAGCGTGATGAGGATGGACTCGTAGTACTCGTCGTAGTCTTTCGACGTGATGTACGCTTCCAGCTGCGGCAAGAAATACCGCTTGAGGAAGTCCTGACGAAATAAGTAGATGTTGGCGGTCTTGAAGACTTTCGAGTAGTCGAAATCCTTCTCTTGATTCTGGGCGACGATCGTCGCTTGAACACGACCGCGAGCATCCACGCTGACCACCGTGCCCGACATCCAACTCTGGTGCCGCGACACGACGGCCAGGTTGCCCGAGCCTTGTGAGAGCAGGCGCTCCAGAACCGCACGCTCGAAGAACACGTCCGCCTCCAGCAGCAGTACGTCCTGGGCGAGGTGACCACGAGCGAGCCACAACGAATAGATGTTGTTGGTTTTCTCGTAGACTTCCGACACCACGTAGGCCATCGACATTCCGAGGTAGCTCGAGCCATACCGTTCGATGATGGCTTCCTTGTGGTGGCCAACGACAATCGTGATCTCTTCAGTGCCAACAGCGGCCAGGTGAGAGAGTGAGTTGTCCAGGATCGGCACACCACCAACCTCGGCCAGTGCTTTCGGGAACTCGTCGGTGAACGGACGGAGCCGGTCGCCAACGCCAGCGGCGAGAATAACCGCCTTGCGGATTCTCTCCGGACGCCCGCTGGGCGCGTGGTTCAATCGGTCCGTTGTCATGTGCTGCTCCGTGAATCTCCGGCAGAGTGAATCAACTGGCGGCTTGCAGGAGAAAGAAATGATTCTGGAGCTTCGGCCAACGTACTCCAAGCCACGCGGATGCTCGGGGCAGAAGCCCAAAGCACACAGGCGAAGCAACCCGCAGCGACCACCAGGTCAGCGCGCCGAGAAACGGTGACGTATGAGGTAGCAAGCGCAGGCGCCGGCGTCGCATCTCCACGAGTTCGACGGCGATCTCCATGTAGGTGTATGCGTAGTTTCGGCGTACGTCGACACGCGGCACGCCTGCGTCCCGAAAGAGCGTTCGGTAGACGTCGACGCTTCGGTAAATCGCTCGGTAGTCGCCGTCGGTACGCTCGGATCCGCTCGCAACGGTCGACTCGCGTAGTACGACACGGCCGCGAACAGAGAGACGTTCGGCAACTGCCCTCAGGAGCGCAATCGTGTCGGCGTCGCTCAAATACATGCAGAGTCCGCCGACGAAGACAAGATCGAAGGGCCCGGACGGTAAGGGATCTCGAACATCCTGGTTCAGAAGCTCGACGTTCGACCGAGACGCTAGTCTCGTCCTTGCGGCGGCGAGCATCGCGGCGCTCTGTTCAATCGCGACGACGACGCCGAAGCGCTCGGCGAAGCGCTCGGTCCAGGCCCCCGCCCCACAGCCGAGGTCGAGTACGCGCTCTTCCGGTCGAATCGCATCGAGCCAGTCACGTATCGTCGCGCACTCCTTCCGGAAGCGATAGTGGACGGCATTCTCTGGCAAGTCTTGTGCGTGCGCCATATAGCTCGCGCTGGCTGGCTCGCTCCCACCGGATCGGGCGAAGTAGCGCCGGACCGCCCCGTAGTCGATCTGATCCTTGTCACTCACCCTGGGTACTTGATTCCGACGCGCAGCTTGTGATGGCACGAGGCATTGTCAACTTGAGCCCGTCGCTAGCAATCTGGACCAATGATGAGCCGCAGAGCCTCGCCGAGGCACTCGGCCCAAAAACAGGGAAGCTGTCATGAGAGGATAGCCCGGATCGAGGAACGCGACGCTGGGCCAGCAATCAGATCAGCCAGAGCAGTCGCCCGTCCGCGATCTCTGATGAAACATTATTACCCAGACTGTTTCACGCCGCCGACGTGGTACAGCATAGCGCATGGAACAACTCTATGACATGCGCGGGTCGCGCAAATACCTGACCCAACACGAGCGCGACCGCTTCCTGAAGAGCCGCCCGATCCGCTCCGACGCCGGTTCGAGCGTTCTGCGAAGTTCTCGCCTACACCGGCTGCCGGATCTCCGAGGCGCTTGCCCTGACGCCTGACCGGGTCGATCCTGCGGCAGGCGTCGTGATCTTGAATCGCTCAAGAAACGTCGCCGAGGCGTTTTCCGCGCTGTCCCTGTGCCTACCGGGCTGGCTAACATGCCGGCTCGTTCACACTCGACACGCTCGCACGCCTGCAGCTGCGCAACGCCCGCGTCGGCCTGGCATCCAAGCTGTGGCAAGTGGTCGCGCACGACCGCCTGGCGACGAGTGCGCGAGGTGATGGGAGCAGCCGAAGTCTGCGGAACGGCCGCTACGCCCAGGGGCCTGCGTCACGCCTTCGGAATTGTCGCCGACGCCGCGGCCGTGCCGCTGACGATCATCCAGAAATGGATGGGCCACACCGATGTTTCGAATACAGCGATCTACCTCGACGCTTCCGGAACCGAGGAGCGACCGATCGCTTTCCGGATGTGGCGCTGGGAGCTTAGGCCGGCGCCTTGACAGGTCGCTACCGGCTTCGCAACAGTGGCGCAAGTGGCCAAGGTCGGCAGCATGATTACGATCGAGCGGATCGCCTCGCAAATGTACGTGATCCGCGGCGAGCAGGTCGACACCGCCCGCCGGAGGCGCGCGCCAAGCCCGGCGGGCGCTATTGTATGGTTGCGCCATGTCGCTCTACGACAAGATCCCCAACAACGTAAATCTCTCGAGCGACCGCCGCCTCACCCGTGCGCTCGAGCATTGGCAGCCCAACTACATGAACTGGTGGATGGAGATGGGGCCGGAGGGCTTTCAGGCTCACGACGTCTATCTGCGAACGGCCATCTCCGTGAAGGCGGGAGGCTGGGCGCACTACGACTACGTCAAGACGCCCGACTACCGCTGGGGGATCTTCTTGGCGCCGCCGGAACAAGACCGCACGGTCGGATTCGGCGACCATTACGGTGATCCGGCATGGCAACAGGTGCCGGGCGAGTACCGCAACATACTGCGGAACATCATCATCACGCAAGGAGACACCGAGCCGGCCAGCGTGGAGCAGCAACGCCGCCTCGGCAAGCTGGCGCCGAGCCAGTACGACCTACGCAACCTATTTCAAGTGAATGTTGAAGAGGGCCGCCATCTATGGGCGATGGTGTATTTACTTCATTCCTTCTTCGGCCGCGATGGACGCGAGGCGACTGAAGAGTTGCTGGAGCGCTCCAGCGGCGATGCGGACAAACCGCGTATCCTCGACGCCTTCAACGAACCTATAGAAGATTGGCTGTCGTTCTTCATGTTCGCCACCTTCACTGACCGCGACGGGAAGTACCAGCTGCGCAGCCTGGCCGAGAGCGGATTCGACCCGCTGTCACGAACGACGCTTTTCATGCTGACCGAAGAGGGTCACCATCTCTTCGTCGGCGAATCAGGAGTGGCGCGGGTTGTCCGCAGGGCTTGCGAGGTACTGGCGAGCGGAGAAGATGACCCGCGCCGCGCCGGCGTCGTCGACCTCGAGACGATTCAGCGCTACGTCAATCTTTGGTACAGCGTCAGCCTCGATCTGTTCGGCAGCGAGGTCTCAACCAACGCGTCGAACTATTTCTCGGCCGGACTCAAGGGACGCAACAACGAGGCCCAGTACGACGACCATATGGCGCTCGACGGGACCTACGAAGTGGTCCAGGACGGAGCCAACGGCTGGGAGACTCGCCACGCTCCCATGCGCAACGCGATGAACGAAGTCCTTCGCGACGCATACATCGCCGAGTGCCGGCGTGTCCTCGAGCGCTGGAACCGCGTCATCGCCGAGTTCGGGATCCCTCATCGGCTAATGCTGCCGGACAAACGCTTCCACCGCAAGATCGGGCTCTATCGCAATCTCCACGTCGACCCCGGCGGGCGCAGGCTCAGCGAGGAAGCCTGGCTGGCTCGACGTCACGAGTTCCTCCCGGGCGATGCGGACAGGGCGTTCGTGATGAACCTCATGAAGCCCGTCTTCGAGGTTGGCAAGGTCGCCAACTGGATCGCCCCGCCGACGCACCCGATCAACGGTATGCCGCTTGACTGGGAATATGTCCGCAAGGAGGACTGACCGAGTGCCCGACCCCGAAGTCCGAGAAGCTTGGATCGATCTGATTACAGCAGAGGAGTATCGCGACAGCATCCCGCCAGACCGGCGTCGCCACTACGACTTCGGATTCATTCCCGCGATGGGGCGTCTGATTGGCCATCACGAGAGAATCGCTCCGGCTTTTGGCCGGCTCTTTCGAGAATTGATGTTGTCGTCGGAAGGAGTCCTGTCACGCCGGGAGTGCGAGATGGTTGCGGCGGTAGCCGCCGGGGCCCAAGACTGCCACTATTGAACGCAGTCTCACGCAGAGTTTCTGCGTGTCGAGAACGGCAGCGAGTCGCTGGTGCGGGCCCTAGAGGCGCGTGATTGGCGACAAGCCGAGGGGCTTTCGGAGCGCGAGCGGGCCCTCTGCACGCTCGCCGAGAAGCTCAGCTTAGAGCCGACCAAGATGACCGAGGACGATTGGGCGCCGCTGCGAACCCTAGGCTTCAACGACAAGGGCTGTCTAGAGGTCGCACACATCGTCGGCATCTTCAATTACCTGACACGATTGGCTGACGGGTTCGGCCTCGTTCTGGACGCCGGAACGAACCAGGCCGCCCAGACCGGCGTGGCGCTGGCTCGAGCGACCTGAGCCGGGCGAAATCTCATGGCATGGATTCTAACCCACATTTCTCGCCACCTGACGGCGAAAGCACGCAATAGGCCCACCACTACTTCGTTGCGCTCGGTCGTCATGCTCAACGTACAGTCGAGTACGCCTGCGCGTGCCAACCTTCTCGCGCCTCGTATTGGCGAGCCTCTCACGCACTTTCGCTCGCCACGTGGGTGGAGTCGAGGACGGGCGCGGTGGCTTTAGGCGGAGGGAGTAGCTGTTGCTGGCCGCTTTCGCCTTGCGCCAGTGTCTCAGTCTCCGCCTTGGCTCCGTTTCCCGTCCCCGCTCATCGAACCGGACGTGCGGATTTCCCGCATCCGGCTCTCCGACCGGCTTCACCTCATCGCTGTCGCAGGCGGCGGCCCCAGTTGCGCCCCGCGCAGGCGCAGCACGCCCATCTCCTGCTTCGCTTTGAGGCAGAGCTTGCGCCCGAGCTTCCGGATCCTAACGGCGTTGCTAGGCTTATCGCCAATCGCCTCGTCCTCTCGCTCGTTGACAAGCATGCCGGAAGTCAGGGCCCCTCGCTCCACAGGCATTACCCTGCTTCTTCACTACTACGGCCCTGTCCGACTCCCCGCCGCGGCCGCCGCCCTGTAGACAACGTTTGGAGTTGCGACCTCCGCCCGGTGGGGCCTCCCGCCTTTGACTACGAACACCCTTCAGCGTCATGCCGCGCCCACTACCCCGGCGGACCCAACCGGTGCATGCGTCGGTCGCTTCCCGGTTGCTGCGGCCTTCCCCGTTTCTCAGGCGGGTCGGCGTCCGCAACTTCACTTTCGAGGCCTGCTCAGGCATACTGCGCGTTACGGCCTAACGGCTTGCTCGCCCGGCTTACCCGGACTTTGTCGCGAGGCTTCAGCTCGACCCGTTACCGGACCACGCTGCTCGCCAGCTTCGATGTCGACCGACATCTTCATCGGCGGGGCCTTTCACCCCGCAGGGTGTTCGCGCCAGTACGGCGCACTAAGAAATGGGGGCTAGCAGGCCGACGGAGAGTCTCCCGCCGGCGGCAAGGACGCCGGGGCCTCGACCTCAACATCCCCATCTCTACTGCCGTAGAGCGACCGAAGGTAGCGGCTCCGACCCGCCAACTCGAGCGAGGTGCGGGCGGCGTGGACACGGGTGCCGGGGGCTGCGTTGACGTTGCCCATGACCTCCTTCAAGGTCTGGACGGCCTGCTGGGCCGTGCCTTCGATTTCAGCGAAGGCCAAGTCGACGGAGCGGCGGTGGGCTTGTTGCAAGGCCTCTTGGAAGTGCGGCTGGGTGAGCCACTCGCGGATGGTGCGCGTGGAGACCTCGGCCTCTTGGGCGGCGGACCACTGGGTTCCCTTGGTGAGCAGAGCAAGGATGGCGCGCTCTTGCTGGGGTTTGAGGGTGGGTTTTTTCGACATAGCGGAGAAAAGCGGAACAAAGCGGAAGTTTTTTGGCCGCGGGGCTCCGAGTTAAGGTTAACCGCCGGCGGCGGCAGCAACGGGGCGGTTTGGGGCTAAGTTGTTGAAAGGATGGGGGAAGATTTTTGGGGAGTTGGGTGATGGGGCGATTTGGCCGGGTGGCGGGCGTTGGGGTGTCGAGTTCGCTCGCTCGTCTCGGGTCGGGCGCTGGCTTGGAAATGCACCGTAGGCAGCACCGGTCAGAGGTGGCTACTTGGCGTAGGTTTGTGAGTTCGGAGGCTGTCCCCGATCGCCCCGATCGCCCCCCGATCTCCGTCCCCGATCTCCTCCGATCTCCTCTGCGAGCCCTGCGCTACGGGACTGGCTGTCATGAGTCGCCTCTTCTGGGCAGACGCTCAAACTCAAGCGTTTGTTTGTCGAGGTCGCCCACTAGGATGCCCTTCCGGTGGTGGTGTAGCTGTCTCCAAGCCGTGAAACCGGAAAGAATCGCACCCTGCCACTGATGTTCTGAACGGTCCTTGACTTCAAGGTGACTGGTGAGCTGTTTGATTGTTCGGAGAACACCGTAATCAACATGAGTCGCGCCTTCCAGATAGGCATGCTCGTTGGCGTAGCCAAACACCAGCGCAGAAATACCCTCCTCTATGGCCGTAGCGCGCCCTCCGTCCTCGACCTGGTCCACTCCTGCATCGCTTTTTCTCTTCCGGTTCATCAACTTGCGGATCACCGGCGACCATCCAAGGACCGCAGCATAGGAAAGATGAAAAACATCGTGATATCGGTATCCGTCGCTTTCATACGCGTTGTCAGTGAGTTCATTGCCGAGCGGTTCCCCATTCATTGTCATCTTCACCTTAATGCCGTCCCGCAAGACATCCTCTCCGAACCCAATGCGGAATTGGCGAGGAAGTCGCTCACTTGCGGGAAACGCTTGGTCAAACACAAGCATGTGATGTGCCGGCTCATTTTGCGGCGGCATCCACCGTCGTCGCACCTTCTTTAGATTCTCTTCTGCGACAACTTCCAGATTCAGGTCTTCCTTCGAAGCGATATTGGCAACGTACCACAGGATGTCGCCCAGCTCCTCGACAACGCGATCCTTGAAGATCTGGTACGAGGCACCCTCGCGAAGCCATTTCTTGTACTCTGTGAGCAGGCTACCGGCTTCACCAGCGAGTCCGAGCAGCGGCACCATGATGCCCGCGTCGTCCTTGTCCTTTCGGTTCCCGGGTACCTGGTCTGTTTTTAGCGCTTCAAGCTGATACTCGTGAAGTTTCACCCTTTAGCTCCCTCTCTGCACAGGCGATGTTATCGTTGATGCCCCACTTGGGCGGATACCAGTAATTGACCGGCACCGCAGACGCCCGAAACCTCTGCTTGATCCGGCTGCGTTGTGAGTTTCCGGTCATTTCGGGATGGTGGACCCGCGAATACTTGTCAACCTCGCAAAACAGATTCTGACAATCAATAAGCTGTAGTGGGCGGCCCCACAGGGACTCGAAACCTATCTCCAGCCGCGCGAATTCGGTTTCCTGCCGTTCTGCGACGACTCGGATCATATCGGCCTCGTTGAGTCCACCCAGGGACTCAAAGCATTTGGAAATGCCACTCTTAGCACCCGGCCCAGGAATCACGAACTGCATCTCCGAGAAATCTGTAAGAGTGCCGTAGTTGAGATCCGTAACGTACTGGTAAGCCAGAAAGTCACCAATCATCGGATAAGAGCGAAGCAAGGTAAAAGCATCGAGCATGGTCTTGGCCTCCGCAATACGCAAGGGCACTTCGTCATCCATCATTCGTTCGAGCAACTTGAGGTGCGAGCGATGCTTTCGGGTCGTGCCGAAAGCCTTGCTGCCGGACGGCATGATATAGGCGGCGGAGTAAATCGTACCGCCCTTGTCGAGCGTTGTTGAAAGGACCGCATCGTAGGCCCGGTAATCATACTCTTTGTAGGTAACAGCACCTAAGTGATGCTCCAGGAGATGCCACGTCTCGATCTTGTTGAAGAGTTTAAATAAGATCATTCGGAAAAAGATCTCTTCCTCGGATTGCTCGCCTTCATAAATTACGTGCTTGATCAGGAATTGGCTGACCCGGTCCGACGCCCTGTATGCGTTGGTGAATTTGAAATCAGAGAAGATCGAGTCGGATGTCCACGGGGGGGGCTGCCGCCTCCATCGCCGGAAGAATATTTCCTGTCTCTCAGCAGCAAAGCGCCAGTAAGTGTCGTATACGATGGTGGGCAAGGCGGGAGAGATGGGTGTGAACACGAGCGGAGGCGCGGCCACAGCAGCCGCCCTTTCTGGGGGCTGCCCGGACGGCTCCAAAGCCAACTGACTCGTATCGGATTGCGCCTTAGGACTGCCAACCTCGTTCAGCGCCTGCGAAAGTTGGACGATCGAGTCATTGACCGATTGATTATTGTCAATTGCAACCACCCGAGTTCGGAGCCGCTCCTGGGCAGAGACGCGGTCATAGAGCTCCGTCCATTTGAGCCAAAGGTCAAGAGGCTCAGGTCGCAGTGGGGTATCACGCTGGATTAGAAATATGGCCGCGGGCGTCACGGTACCCCACACGGCCAATTCCACATCGATCATGGGGGCCAATACCTTCTTGTTCATTCCCGCGGCAAGTCCATACACCTTTGTGGACCACCAGAACCTGTCCAGGACAACCGAAGTCCCAGCGCGTAGTGCGGGTAAGATCGTGTTTTCAATGGCGTCGATGTGGGCGGCGATGTGCATGAGCTGCAAGCTGGTGGAGGCTAGCTTGGTGACGCCAAAGGATTCTGGCTGATGGTGCAGGTCGTAGACGACCTTGCCGATGCTTCCTTCTGTTTTCCCTGGAAAGGAAAGGCGCTTCGCCCTAACACCTCTTTCGTTCAGGATCGCGGCGAAGCGAGTCGACAACTCCGTTTTCCCCACACCATCCGGGCCTTCGAAGACGTATAATTTTCCGGCTTGGCGCACTATGCCGCCCTAACCTGACGCTGTTCCAATATGCGTTCTAGGGTTTCCTTTAGAGGGCCGAGGCGGGACTTCGCAAGTCCATCGCCTATCTTGAGAGAAGAAACCATACACGTGACCTGCGTGAGCCGCAAGCCCATTTGGTGAGCCATGAACCTGCCGAGCCAGCATAGGCCCAGATAGTTGCCATATGCCTTTGGTACGTGATGCTGGAGTGCGTAGTAACCTGTCACTTCCAGATTTTCGTCCGACGCGTTGAAGGCTACTTGCTGGAGGCAAGGGAAACCGAGGCGGCGGTTGTGCGTGTGATCGCGAGTTGGGTGAGTTTGGCATTCTGAATTGGCCCCTTTCGGCGCCCTGATTTGGCCCCCCTAGAACAATCAACGGATACTCTGTTTACGGGAATCGCCCGCAACGGAGGAACGAATTGGACTGGAGGAGCAAAGTGGAACTATTCGAAGAGATTCGACGCGAGTACGAATTCGGCGTGGGGACGATCAAGGGGGTGGCGCGCAAGCTGGGCGTGCACCGGCGGATGGTGCGCGAGGCGGTAGCCAGCGCGCTGCCGCCGCCGCGCAAGAAGCCGGCGCGACGGCGCGCCAAGCTGGCGCCGGCGGTGGGGTTCATCGACCGCATTCTCAAAGAGGACCGCAAGGCGCCGCGTAAGCAGCGTCACACGGCGCACCGTATCTGGAACCGGATACGGGAGGAAACCAGTTGCGAAGTGGCCGAGCGCACGGTGCGGCAGTACGTTCAAGAGCGCAAGCGCGAGTTGGGATTGGAGAAGCGCGAGACGTTCGTGCCGCAAAGCTACGACTGGGGCCAAGAAGCGCAGGTGGACTGGTACGAGTCGTGGGCCGAGATGGACGGCGAGCGCGTGAAGCTGCAAGTGTTCACGATGCGCTCGATGGCGAGCGGCGCGGCCTTTCATCGCGCCTATCGGCGCGCGACGCAGCAGGCGTTTCTGGAAGCGCACGAGCTGGCCTTGGCCTACTTTGGCGGGGTGTTTCGGACATTGAGGTACGATAATCTCTCTTCGGCGGTGAAGCGGATTCTGCGCGGCGCGCGACGCGAGGAGACGGCGCGCTTCGTGGCTTTTCGTTCGCATTGGCGCTTCGCCTCCGAGTTCTGCACACCGGGCAAAGGCAACGAGAAAGGGGGCGTGGAAGGCGAAGTGGGCCGCTATCGGCGCAACCACCCCGGTGCCGCTGCCTGAAGCCGCGACGCTGGATGAGCTCAACAGCAAGCTCCTGGAAGATTGTCGCACCGACGAAGCGCGCACAGTCGCCGGGCGTGCCCAGACGGTCGGCGAGGGGATGCTGATCGAGCGCGAGCGGTTGTTGGGGTTGGCGGCGGAAGGCTTTGAAATCGAAGTGTCGAGCTTCCCGAAGGTTGACGCGACAGGCTGCGTCAAGGTGCGCACGAACTTCTACTCGACGCCGCTGCGTCCGGGAACCAGGGCGCAGGCGAAGATCTACGCCGAGTCGGTCGAGGTCTGGCACGAAGGTCGTCGCATCGCGCGACATGAGCGCAGCTACTCTCGGCAGCAGAAGATCTTTAATTTGGAGCATTACCTCGACGTATTGGCCCACAAGCCGGGAGCGCTGGCGGGCTCGACGCCGCTGGAACAATGGCGCCAAGCCGGGCGTTGGCCGGCGAGCTACGACACGTTATGGGCGAAGTTGATCCAGCGCCATGACAAGCAAGCGGGGACGCAACAGATGATCGAGCTGTTGCAAGAGGGCAAACGCCACGGTTGGGACAAGCTGAGCGAGGCGATCGAGAAAGCGCTCGAGTGCGGCTGCTGCGATCAGGCGGCGGTGCGTTACTTGCTGACCTCGCAGTGCCTCGAACGGCTAGCTCAGCCGCCGCTGGTGGCGCCGGAGCTGGAACGCTTTGAGCGGCCCTTGCCGACGCTGACGAACTACGATCAGTTGCTGGCGGCGGAGGCGGTGCAATGAGCGCCCGCAAATCCAGCGCCCCCAACGAAAGCCTGGCGGCGCAGGCCATCCAACAACAGTGCAAGCTGCTGCGGCTGCCGACTGTGGGCGCGCAATTCGAGACGTTGGCCAAACAAGCCATACGCGAGAGACAAACGCCGGTCGGCTATCTCGAAGCGCTGCTAAGCGCGGAGTTGGAAGAGCGCGAGCGACGTACGGTGGATCGTCGCTTACGCGAAGCGCGGCTGCCTCGCATGAAGACGCTCGAGGAGTTCGACTTCTCCGAGACGAAGGCGGTCTCGGCCCCGCAGCTAACCGAGTTGGCCGAAGGCGGCTACATCGAGAGTTCGGAACCGATCCTGTTTCTCGGCGATTGCGGCACGGGCAAGACCCACCTGATGACGGGCCTGTGCGTGGCGGCCTGCCTGCAGAAACGGCGGGTGCGCTTCACCACGGCGTCGGCGCTGGTCAACGAACTCGTCGAAGCCAAGCAGCAAATGCAGCTGAGTCGAGTGCTCGCACGCTGGTCCCGCTACGAGCTGATTGCGATCGACGAAGTGGGTTACGTCCCGCTCGCGGAGGTGGGAGCGGAGTTCCTGTTCCAAGTCATCGCTGATCGCGCGGAGAAGGCGGCGCTAATGCTAACGACCAACCTGCCGTTCTCGGAGTGGACGAAGGTGATCCCGAACACACGGCTATGTAAGGCGCTGTTGGATCGCATTACCGACCGCGCTCACATCATCGAGACGGGCGAGGAGTCCTACCGCTTTCGTAGGGCGCTGGCGAAGAAGAAGCGAGGGCGGTAGCAAGGAGGGCGCTCGTTTTTGGGGACATCGTCCTGCGCTTCGCCCTTCGGGCTCCGCTCCGGACCACGTCCCCAAAAACGAAAGGAGGTGACCAGAAATCAATGACTTAGAGGCCCGTTTACAGGGGGGCCAAAATAAACCGCCGAAGTGGGCCAAGTGAAGTTGCCAAAAACAGTTGGGTCAAATATGGAAGCCTGCAAGGCGCTGTGCCTGTGATTACCCCGGTGAAACGTATCGATCACGTGACTCAACTGGTTAACGGGTGGCCGATCTGCCAGCATGCCGTCGGGGTTGAAGGAAGTAAGGCGGCGAAAATAGACACCCTTAGTGTTTAGGGGACACTTGGCGATCGTAGGCCATATCCGATCGTACCGGGCGAACAGACGCTGTGCGTCGTCGCCGGGCGTCCAAAGCGAGTTTGGAAAAATAGTGCTCGCGATCGTCCGGCACTCTTGCTTGTTGAAAGCGTCAAGCCCCGCTTGAATCTCAGGCAGTTGGCGCGGGAGGGAATGGTCATCAAAATCCGTGATAGTGATAGCTGCCGGGGATAGGTCGGTGACACCTCGATCGAGGAGCTTAAACAATACCTGTACCCATGCCAGCGACAAGTTCGGATTCTTGGCAACATATAGCTTACTCATCATCGACCTCCTCTAAATGGCGAAACCGCGCCAGTCCGGCAAACTGCTTTCTGCTGACGCGGATGAATTGAGCCCACGCACCATCGGCCGAAGACGCCCGACCGACGCCAGGCCGCGCAGCCCGCACCAAACACCGCTCGTCGAAACCGCCAATTTGCTCTACATCAACGCCCCCGATGGCGGTCGAAGGAGGCAGAACTATTAGGTCATCGACCTGCACGTCAATCGGGCGGCCGGTCCAGTGTTCATCAACCACGACCAGATGTTCCTTGCAATCCCGCCCCAGAACTGACTTGCGAATCTGCGGCAGTTTGATCTTTTCGAGGGCGGTTGCCTGATCGGGGCTGAGCAACCCCATTCCCCATCGCATATTCGAGATCAGCGTCGTGTAGCCAACGCCTAGCCACGACGCGAGGGCATACGTTTTCTCTGGGCACAGCGTTATAGCATTCCATCCCCGTAAAGCGAGACCTCTTAACACCGCCGTCCTGGGCATGAGCAACGCGGTGGCAAAGCAGTCAGCCTGGAACTCCTTGGGGTCAAAGCGACGTCGCGGTCCGCGCTCTTCCACAAGTTCATCGAACTGCTCGCCGTGACCGTATGCGTGATGGCCCAACTCGTGCGCACAGGTGAACGCTTGTCTGCCAGGAGGGCGCAGCGACGAGACAACAATCACGGGTTTTCCGGGCGAGTAGATGCCCTCGGCCGAGGGCAGCGCCGCTAGACGCACTTCGACACCCTGCTTGTCCGCCAGATCGAAGACGCTGCACGGCTCATGTGGCCCGATCCGAGCATGCTGGCGCATTCGCAAGGCACATGCGGAGGCTCGAAGCGCTAGTCTGCGACGCTCAGGGCTCATTTGGAAGCCTTACCCTTCCGAATCATTTGCAGCAAACCCATCAGTCGGTCGAGATCCTGATCCTTCATCTTCGAGAGTTCTCTCGCAGCCACAAGAATCCGGTCTTCGGTCGCATCCGTTTCCCCGGCCGTGCTGGTCAGCCACTCGACGCTGACTGCGTAGAGGGACGCGAACCGGGTAAGTTCCTCACCTGACACTTTGCGCCGACCGGCTTCAATTTCGGAGATGGTCGGACGGTGGTGGGCTAGGAGCTTCGCGACTTGGCCTTGACTAAGACCGGCCGCCTCGCGCGCGGCACGCAACCGGGAAGCAATCTGTTCTCTCGTGATTTCTGACATACTCAGGCCGCCATTTTCAGCGCCAGCCGCGACGCGATGTCAGAAATCGCCAGTGGCTCAGCCGCTTCATCGTCTCGGAAAACACTGTCCTCGCCACACGAGAGGCCGAGTCGCTCTTCGAGCACAAGAGTCGTCTCGATGGCTAGAAGGCTATCGAAGAATCCCAGCTGTGAAAGCGGAACCACTCCCGGGTCGATGACGCATGCGGGGTCGCCGCTTCCTACCTGCAACTCCCGCAAGGTCTCAACACTGATCTGTTCAATCTCGGTTTTACTCATCGTAGCCTCGTCCTTGGTGGCACCTTACCGAACCAGTAAGAATATCTTACCACACTGGTAAACGTCGGTCGGCAAAACTGGGATGAAGTGGGGAAAAGTCCGGTAGCGCAAGGCTAGCAGAAGGGGGCAAAGGGGACGGAGCCCATTTCTCCGAGCCCTGGGGGAGTCGATTGTAGGCGGACGGCTGAAGGTGCTCGAGAGGCCGGGTATCGGTTACGAGCTGAACCCGGGCCTGTGGACGAAGTTCTCCGGCTGATTGGCTAGACTTTTTCAAGCGAATTGATTGGTTCGTCGACCCAGCCGGCCCCATGGCGATGGATGAGGTTCGGCTGCCGCTCAATGTGGGGGATCGGATTTGGAAAGCTGCAAAGGCCACAGGTCTGTTCCAGCCCTGCGCTACGGGACTCCCACCGCAAGCGAGTCCACGGAAACCCACCCTTCGCCGCGCGTGCGGCGAATCTCACCCGCAATCATTTCGCGATGAGCTTCTGAAGCCTCGATCACCGGGAAATCATCGCCAACCGGACACACGGTTTGGCAGCGTACGCAGCCGGTAAAGGCGCCTTGCTTCATCACGGTGAGGTGATGAAAGAGTTGCATCGTGACGGGTTCGGCGGCGATCGCTCGAGCCTCCGCCGCGTGCTCGGCTTTGAAGATTCGTTTGAGATGCTCGGCCATACGCCGTGGTCCGAAGGGTTGTGAGCTGCGCGAGCAAGCCTCGGCGTCGAGGGAACGCGAATCCGCGACGGTGGCGTCTTCGGGGATTCGACGCGGAATCGCGTCTTCGGGGCAAACCGCGGCGCAACGTCCGCATTCGGGGAGCCCCAGGCAGAGCTCGCTTTCAAGCGCGTTATCGGGCTCGAGATCGAGATCCGTCAGCACTCCCGCCAAGAAGACGCGCGGTCCGAACTGCGGCGTCAGCAGCATGGTGTTGAGCCCCAACGTCCCCAGGCCGGCCTTCACGGCGGCCTGGCGCAAGAGCTGGGAGCCCTGTCCCGACGGTAGGGCGAAATCGAGGGGCTGATGTCGCAGATCCGGAATCATGGCGGAAAGCACGGCGGCCATCGACTCGCCTTCCTCGAGCCAGTACGCCAGCCGGCCGGCCGATTCCTCGAGCCGCCACGCGGTGCGTCCAAGCGTGTGTTGCTGTAGGGCATGATCGGCCGCCATGGAGGCGCCCGACGCGTATCGCTTCACCAGCACGATCAGCGTCGTCAGATGCGTTGAATGCGATGACGGCTTGTCGTACTCGGGCGCAGATTGCTCGAGCTCATGCCAGCGAGCGAAGCCAACGAGATCGATCTCGAGGTTCTTCGCTTCGGTGCGGATATCCTGCTTCGTTGGATTCGCCATGGGTGCTAGTGCTTGGACCACCTGGTAAGTGGTCTTTGGAATTGCGAATCCGGCGGCAATTCGGAGCACCCTGCGTCAGCGGCGCGTATTCCGCTTACGGTTGCGGAAGGCGCTTTGAGCATGGGGAATACACCCCGCTGACGCCAGCGGTTCCGCATCCAATTTCCCTGAGGGTCGGAAACCATTGATTTAGCGGGTGTTTGGGGCTGGGCCTGTGGTCCGAGCAGATTCGCATTCCTGTTGAGGAGTTGCAGCGCAGTTGGTTCTGGTATATTGTATATATATCAGTTATGAAGGCAGCCCCGGCTCGCTCCAGCCTCGCCGATGCCGAGCGTAAGCTGCGCTCCCGCATCGCCCAGCTGGTCCACGGCCGCTGGTTGCTGCATGGCACCGTGGCGCCGCGCCAACGCGTCTGCGGCAAGCCCAACTGTCGCTGCGCCCAGGGTCAACTGCACGCCTCGCTCTATCTGGTGCGCTCGCGCCGGGGAAAGGTGCAACAGCTGTTCGTGCCGCGCAGCTGGGAGCAACGCGTGCGCCAGGCCGTAGCCGACTATCAACAGCTCGAGCGGCTGCTCGAAGAGGTCTCCGAGCGCGAGTGGAAGCGGCTCCAAGACCGCCGGGAGGAGTGACGTTCTTCGACGTCTGATCCAGTACGCGGAGAAGGGTTACGGCCTGCGCAGCCGCCTTCTCGCCGGGGTCTCGGATTCCCGCCCCAAGCCGCGCATCCCCACCCGCGCTGTCGTCGAGTCGACGCTGGCGCTGTTCTGGGCCCGGCTGGGCAGCCTGAACGCTTTGGAAACGCTCGAGGGGGCGCCGTTTTGGAAGAAATGGCTGGGCCGCAAGCTGCCCAGCGCGGACACCATTGGCCGCGTCTACAGCTCGCTCGACACGGCCGTGCTGCGGCAAGCGATTCGGCAGCTGTATGAACGCCTCAAGCGCAACAAGGCCTTGCCCGGCATCGGCGGATTAGGGGTGGCTGTGATCGACGGTCATGAGTCTCACGCCAGCTACCGCCGTTGCTGTGGAGGCTGTCTCGAGCGCCGCATTCAGCGCAGCGACGGCGAACAGCTGCAGTACTATCACCGCCAAGTGACGCTGCAGTTGCTCAGTGACGCGCCCGCCGCCTCGCCATTCAACATCCAAGGCGAACCGCTTCCGCTGTTGCTCGACGCCGAACCGCAACTCCCCGGCGAGGACGAGCTGGCCGCCGCCAAACGTTTGCTCGAACGCGTTCTAGCCGCTTACCCACGGGCGTTTGATGTTGTCTTGGCCGACGCTCTTTACGCCGCCGCGACGTTTGTGAACTTTCTGCTGGCGCACGGCAAGGACGCCGTCATCGTGCTCAAGGACGAGCGCCGCCACCTGTTTCAAGACGTTCAAGGACTGTGGCGAACCCAGCCCCCACAGGCGGGCGAGTATCGCTCACGCAATTGCCAATGGTGGGATCACGAGGGCTTATTATCGTGGCCGCAGGTCGCCCAGCCCTTGCGCGTCGTTCGTTCGGTGGAGACTTGGCGGCGGCGCTCGCAGCTTGACGGCGAGCTCCACGAGCATCAAAGCGATTGGGTTTGGCTAACGACTTTGGGGTCGCGGCAAGTTTCCACGGCGCAGCTGGTGCGCTTGGGCCATCAACGCTGGGACATCGAGAACCGCGGCTTCAACGAGTTGGTCAACGGCTGGCATGCCGACCACATCTACAAGCACGAACCCCACGCCATCGAGACGTTTCTCTTGACGACGTTTCTGGCATTCAATCTCTACCACGCTTTTGTCGCCCGCAAGCTCAAACCGTCGTTGCGGCGCGGCAAACCGCGAGTCTTTTGGGCGCGGGTGATGGCGGCGGAGCTGTATCGGGCGGCCACGGGCCCCTCGCCCTAGCACGCGAGTCGACTCCCCCGCCCACCCCGCGCCTGCCAGTAAGCGGCCCTGCCGCAAGAGCCGCCGGGGTGTCTTTGCCCTGCGATTCCCCACCTATTTCCGGGTCAGGACCGCGTGCGAATCTGCTCGTCCTTCACCCCACGCCCCTAAATCCCTCGATTCCCAACTACTTCCGCCTTCTGACTCAGCCTCGTTGCGGAATCGCTGCGCTGACGCAGGGTGCTCCGAAAAGCAGATTGTAAAGTCTGTTTTGCTGGAAACCTTTTCACGAACACTACACTACCGACCCAGTTCCTGGAAGTCGCGCGACCGGTTGTATTCGTGTTCGCGGTCGGTCGGGGGCCCGACGAACTTGACGAGATGGGAAGTGGCGGTGCGAGTGTGCTCGACTTTGCCGCCTTTGACGTCCTGCATTCGATACGGGATCGCGAAGATCTTTTTGACGTCTTTGGAACCGTAGGGGCAGACGTACATGCATTCAAAGCAGGCCGCGAAAGCGCCGCGCTTGCTGTTGGTTGCGATCCAGAAGTCCTTCCAGTACGTCATGTCGAGAACACGGTCGATGTCAGGGATCTTGAGCTCGAAGGTCAGCATGCGCAAGACCTTGAAGAGCGAGCGAATGCTCAGTCTCATCGCCCCTTGCGAACAGGCCTTCTGATCGAGGTCGCGGTAGTCGTTGACGTCATCGCGTTCGGCCTCGAGCGGAATTGCTTTGGTGGGGCAGGTCGCGGCGCAGCGGCCGCAGGTCATACCGGGGCAGATCGGGTCCTTCAAAGGCTGGTCCGGCTCCAGCTCCGCGTCGGTCAGAAGCGCTCCCAAGTAGACCCGCGAACCATACTCGGGAGTCAGGAAATTGAGGTTCAAACCGACGTGTCCAAGGCCGGCGAACTCCGCCACGTACTTGAGGTCGAGCAGACCGGCGCCGGTCTTCTGGATCTGGGTGTCGGCGAATTCGGGAGAAAGAGGGACGGCCAGGTGACCGCGTTCCTCCAGCCATTCAGCCAATTCATAGAGGCAATCTCCGGCCTCGTCCAGGGCTAGATGAGAGTTGAGGGACTGGGTGCTGACATCCTTGAATGCCATCGCTCCGGTGAGCAGATGTTTGGTGACGACGACGATCCTGCGCATCCCCTCACAGAAATAGGCGGGGCGCTGGTCGTTGGGCACGAGCTTGTCGTACTCCGCGACGTCGGCGACGCCAAGCGAGTCTCGCGTCGACCCAAACATGGAACCGCCCAGGCGTCTTCGGTATCTTCCCGAGGTAGCGGGTCGGGCAGCGTGGGTTTGCGATGCGGCGACTGGGATAGGCGCTCGTAGTCGGCGCCGACCGGGCAAACTTCCGCGCACTCGCTGCAGCCGGCCGCTACCCCCTCCTTAACCATTGACATCTCCGTCCAGAAGATGCCGGTGTTCGGGCGGTGAACAGCGCTCCACATCTGCTCGGGCTGCTTGGTCTCGAGGATCTGAACCAGGTGGTCTTGGAAGGCCTGGTAGCCAAAAGGCTGGCTGCTGCGGGCGCAGGCTTGGGCGTCGAGGGCTCGATAGTCCTCCAAACGGATGCCCTTCCTAGCTTTTCTGGGTATCGCGTCTTCTGGGCAGGCCGCGGCGCATCGGCCGCAGGTTTCGAGTCCTGGACACAACTCCGGGAGAGGGCTGCGCCTTGACTCGATATCGGCGGTCGTCAGCAAGCCTCCCAGGAACAAACGGGGACCGAACTCGGGTGTCAGGATCATCTTGTTGAGACCCCAGGTCGCTAGTCCGGCCTCGACCGCGGCGCAACGTTGCAGGTAGGATCCCTGTCCGCAGGGTGTTACGTCGCTGGGACCACGCCGGTCAAAGTCGAGCGCATTCGAGGAGACAGGCAGCGAGGCATTTCCCGCGGTCTCGAGCCATTCGGAGAGACTCCCAGCCACTCGGTCGAGCGCTCGTATGGAACGAGCGGCTGAAAGTTGCTTGTTGACCTTGTGGCGAGACCACCCGATTCCGAGTAACGTGCGTTTCACGAGTACAACGAAGGTCTTCGCCTCGGGAAATAGCTCCTCCGGCCTAGAGCCGACTGGAACCGCTTTGTTGAGCTTGGCTACCGATGCGAATCCGACTAGATTAACGCCACGAGTCGCGACGTATTGCTCGATCTGGGTCGGTAATCCCACCGGTCGGCGCCGAAGGCTATCATACGCCGTTAGGCCTGCTGGTGCGGCCCCGGCGCCGGCCTTTTGCGAATTGTCGCGGCGTTGTCCCCAGAAGTGAGTGCCCGGGCGTGCGACAATCTCGGCGCATACATCTGGGTGCATTACTTCTGCACCGAGCCGCCGGACATGAAACGGATCTACGGGCATCGGTTGGCTCGCCATTCATAAACGGACCGAAGCGCTCGACAAAACAACGCTGGGCGGTGACAGGGCCAGGCCTTGCCGCCAGCCGCTTTGCCGCGCCCCAAGAACGGCCACTACGGTATGATCGGACGCTCCCCGGAGCTTTGCGGATCGGATCGGGTGAACATCGGGACCCTCATAACGCGCCACGCCACCTATCGGCCGGACCACACTGCCGTCGTCTTCGAGGGCGAGCGGTTGAACTACGCTGCGTTCAACGGGCGCGTCAATCGCCTGGCCAACGGGCTCCTGTCGGCCGGTATCGGCAAGGGCGACAAGGTCGCAACCGTCCTGCCGAACTGCCTCGAGCTGCTGAGCTTGTATTGGGCTGTCGCCAAGATCGGCGCGGTCGTGGCGCCGCTGAGCCCGCTGCTTCAGGCCAAGGGCTTAGCGAATCTGCTCAACGACGCCGACGCGGTCATGGTGATCGCCGGTCCCGACTACCGACTCCTGGTCGATGAGGCGCGCGGCGAGTTGCGCCATATCGCGGAGGATCGCTTTATCTTGACCGGCCCTGGGCGCACGCTGACCGAGGAAGGGCCGCGCTCCGGGTTTCGGCGCTTCGACGAGCTCGTCGAAGGCGCGTCCTCCGCGGAGCCCCCGGACGCCGGGCTGGGCGGCGAAGATCTTTACGACATCGTCTATTCGAGTGGTACAACCGGCGATCCCAAGGGCATTTTGCACACCCACTCCGTGCGCGGAATGTAATGGCACGCTGCTATCGCAAGCCTTCCGCTTCACCCCGGAGAGCGTCTGCTTGCAATCAGGTTCGCTCGTCTTTAACGGCGCCTTTCTCACGATCATGACGACCTTCTTCAGCGGTGCGACCTACGTCCTGCACAGCACCTTCGACATCGACGCCGTGGTCGAGACGATCGAGCGCGAGAAGGTCACGCACATGGTGATGGCGCCGGCGCAAATCATCGCGCTACTCAACCATGCCGGCGCCACATTCGAGAGGCTGCGGTCGCTCGAGCTGATCCTGTCGGTGGGCGCGCCGCTACATCTGGAGCACAAGTTGCGCCTCGAGGCGCTCCTGCCAGGTCGCTTCAACGAGATCTACGGCCTGACTGAAGGGTTCTTGACGTTCCTCGACAATGCCGATTTCAGTCGCAAGCCGGGATCGGTCGGCTCCTGCACTCCTTTCTTCGAGATGCGCATCTGCGACGAAGCGGGCGCCGATCTCCCGCCCGGCGAGGTCGGCGAGGTCGTCGGTAGAGGCCCCATTCTGTCGCCGGGTTACTACAAGCGCCCGGACCTTACCGCACAGGCGATCAAGGACGGCTGGCTCTACAGCGGCGACCTGGGTTATTTGGACGAGGACGGCTTCCTCTACCTCGTCGACCGCAAGAAGGACATGATCATTTCGGGCGGAGTCAACGTCTATCCCCGCGATATCGAGGAAGTAGCCGTGCAGCATCCGGCCGTCGCCGAGGTCGCCGTTTTCGGGGTTCCGGACGAGAAGTGGGGCGAGACCCCTGTGGCGGCAGTCCTGCTCAAGACCGGACGGTCGGCGGAGGAGCAGGAGCTGAAGGACTGGATCAACGCCAAGGTCGAAGCGAAGTTCCAGCGCGTCAAGCGGGTCTGGATCAAAGACGAGTTCCCGCGCAGCGCGGCGGGGAAGACCTTGAAGCGCACCCTGCGCGGGGACTTCGCGGGGATGTGATGCGCCGAGGGGCCCCGCGCCCGCGCGCTGACTCGCGGCCCTTGGCTGAGCGCGGCTCGGACTGAATCACGAGCAGGCGGACCGTTTCGGGAGTACAGCGACCTAAGATCGGTTGTTCTTAGTGGAGACTCAAGCGAACGCGATTTCCTGACAGGAATCAGTCGATTAGACCCTAAGTCCTTTGTGTTCTATTCGTTAGGCTATTCGAAGTCGCGGAACTCTTCGTACTGGTTTTGCGCTACGTGGGTGGAAGGCACCCGATTCTCTTCGCTTTGGGTGGACTTCCGAGACGAAGACAATTCAAGCCGCCGCCCGGGCCCCATGGGCACCGCTCTATTCTTGGCGCAAAGCCTGCATCGGCTGGACATTGCTGGCTCGCAGCGCGGGCAGCAGACTGGCGGCCGCGCCTGCTCCCATCAGCGCGACGGCCACGCCTGCGAAGGTCTGGACGTCGAGGGGCTCCACGCCGTACAACAGCGTTCCCAGCAAGTGGGAGAAGCCCGCCGCTAGCGCCGCGCCGATTACCACCCCTGCGCCAACCAACCCGACGCCCTGCTTGACGAAGAGCGATAAGACGCTTTTGCGTTCCGCGCCCAGGGCCATCCGGACGCCGATCTCGCGCGTCCGTTCGCGAACCGAATGCGCCAGCACGCCGTAGACGCCGATCATAGCCAAGCCCAACGCCAGCGCGGACAATCCCCCAAGGATGAGCGTGGCGTAGTTGAGCTGCCACGTCGAGTCGCGCTCGGTGTCGTCGATGGTTCGCGGCCGGTAGAGGATGGTCCGCGGATCGACCTTGCGGGCCGCGCGTTCGATCACCGGCAGCAAGCCGTAGGGCTTTCCGGCGGTCGCTAGAAAGTACCAACCGCCTCCGTACCAGCCGCTCTGGTCCTTGGAGAGATAAGCGTAAGGTTTAGGAGGTAGGTGTAGGCCGTCCTCGCGAATGTCGCCGCATACGCCGATGACTTCGAACCACGGAGGAGGGTCACGGTCCGGCCGGGGCTTCTGGCGGAATCGCTTTCCGATAGCTTCTTCGGTCCCGAACATCATCAGCGCCGCTTGGCGGCTCACGACCGTCACCAAACGAGTTTCGGGTCGATCATCCTCGTTGAAGGTCCTGCCTTTCAACAATGGGATCCCGATGACTTCGAAGTAATTGGGCTCGATCCAATTCATGATCACTTTCGGAATCTCGGAATCTGTCTCGACCTGGCGTCCGGCCGCCTCCATCTCTGAGAGGTTGTAATAGGCGGCCATGGGTTGCCGGCCGGCGACGGTAACGTCCTCGACTCCGGGAATCTGCAGAAACTCGTCTACGATTCGGGTTTGAAACGAGCGGCCCGCAGTCTGCCACAACTTGTTCTGTTCGTCTCCCGTCAGTTCCCGGCTTTCAATCTCGTCGCGGATCGCTTGCGTGGGCATCCAAACGTTTAGGCCTAAGACGTCGTCTGAGTGGATGCCGGAGCCTTGTGAATACAGCGTCAGAAAGCTCCGCACCAGCAGACCGGCCCCGATGACCATGACGACCGAGAGCGCGACCTCCGCGATGACAAGCCCGTTGCGGATCGTCTGCCCCCGGCGTCCCCCGACAGAGCCTCGCGAAACGTCCTTCAGCGCCTCTCCGAGCGAAGCGCCTGTCACGTGAACCGCAGGCAGGAGGCCGAAAAACAAGCCCGCAACGACGCCCGCGGCGATGGCGAATCCTACGACCGCCCCGTCGACCTGCACCGCATCGGCCTGGACCAAGTACTTACCCCATGTGTAGCGGTCCGGCAGCAGGGTCTGGAAGTAACCGACGAGTCCGTAAGCCAGTCCGAGGCCAAGCAGCGCGCCCGTCACCGAAAGCATCAGACTTTCGACCAGCATCTGGCGGATGATGCGCAAGCGGCCCGCCCCCAGGGCGCTGCGAAGCGCCATATCCTTCGCGCGCGACGAGGCCTGTACCAACAGCAGGTTGGCGATGTTCGCGCACATGATGACGAGCACGCACAACACCGCCACGAGGAGCGCTTTCATCGCCGGCATCAGTTCGCCAGCGGCGTCCTCAGCCATCGGAACGAGCTCGGGCCTCCACCCTGTGTTGAATTGAGAATGCTCCTGCGCCATGCTTTCCGCGAACACGGTGACCTGCGCCTGTGCCTGCTCCAGCGAAGCCCCGGACTTCAAGCGGCCGACGACCCGCAGGTATCTTGAGCCTCGAGACCGCGTCCTGCTACGTTCGTCGAACGGCATGGGAGCGATCGCCTCGATCTGACGGTTGAAGAACACGAAGCCCGGCGGCATCACGCCCGCGATTCGCGTCGGCCCCCGCGTCAGGCGAATCGTTGAGCCGACCACGGAAGGGTCGGCGTTGAACCGCCTGCGCCAAAAGTCATACTGCAAGACGATCGCGGCCGGGCCGCCCGGTTTCTCTTCCTCATCAACAAAGCCGCGCCCGAGGAGCGGCTCGACGCCGAGCAACTCGAAGAGCCCGGGTGAAGCTTGGTACCCGAAAAACGTCTCTGGATTCTCGTCTTCCTCGATGGTTCCAAACCACGAAGTGAAGGCGACCATTCGATCGAAAACGTCCGAGTCTTGCTGCCAGTCGAGGAACTCCTGGGGCGACATCGAGTTGCCAAGAGCTCTCTGCTGATCGGCAGTGAACCCTTCGCGCTCGTTGGTGTTCCACACCATGACGAGCTTGTCGGGGTCGTGGTAAGGAAGCGGCTTCAACAAGACCGCATTTACGATCGAGAAGGTTGCGGTGACGACGCCGATGCCGAAAGTCAACGTAGCCAGTGACAAGAGCGTTGTCGTCGGACGGTGCATTAGCATCCGCACGGCCAAGCGAAAGTCTCGGAACAGGCCTTCGATCACGACGATCGTCTCTGCTTACAGGCCACCGCTAACGCGCTGAGTGAGCGGAAACCTGTCAACAGCTTAGCTTATTGATCGATGCGATGATCCTGGCCGGCTGGCGTCGATGGACGGAATGGCTGGACAGCACAAATATTGGGGTGATCCAGCGCCGGCGGCCGCCTCCGCCTCGCGAAGGCAACGCCGCCTGTGCTCGTCGTCTTCGATGGTCTCTGAGCGAAGGAATCTCAGTGCGACCCAACTCTCGAGCTTGGTGTCCTGGGTCTTGTACACCACCCCATGCCGCCCTCACCGAGCTTCTCGGTGATCTTGTAGTGGCTGATGGTCTGCCCAACCAAGATGGGTTCGATTTTAGCGCTCAGGACCTTGACAAGGCTTTCCTGGTGGAAACAAACGTTCGCTTGAATGACCCTCTAAGGACCTCCAAAATCCCTGCCTGGAGCGCTCCAAGGCCCTATCCCAGGGCTGGGAGCGAGTTCGTGCGGTCATTTGCTCAGCGGGAAAATACTTAACAACATCTATGCGGGAAAGCCTCAATCGACGACCGCGCGCGACAGCCGAGGCCGATTCATGCACCAACGCCGCCAGGTGGCTGCGTCGAAGGACCTCGCGCAATACTGTTATTTGAAGCGAAAGACGGTTGAGATCAGCTCGACACTCGGCGGAGTCGCGCCGATGACGACGCCGAATGCTGTACACGCGATTGAGGAAGATTTGGAGCGGGGGGCTAAGGGCCTTCCGCCCCGAGAGCCGGACACGAGGAATATCTGATTCATGGACCAAAAAAATCTACGCAGGGTTCGGGCGGCCCTCGGCCTCAACGGCACGGATGTGTGTGAACGAGTAGGCTTCTCTCGCACCAAGTTGAGTAACCTGGAGCGCGGCGCCGTGCTTGCCACCCCCGAGGAGCTTTCGAGCATCGCTGCAACTCTAAAGGCGCTGTCATCGAAGCGAGAAACAAGAAAGGCGCGTGACGCCGTCGTCGCGTTTGCGGCCGAGGTTGGTTGGAGGATCTAAACCGGATTTGTGGCGGCCGCAATTGGCGCTGTTGCCAACCCCGGCGCTTTGCCTAGCCCCAATACTCTTCACTTAACGGTTGTGGCGGGTCTCAGAGCCGCGACCGCAAGGGAGCGGTTGTCGCGAATTCGAGTAACCGCTTGCTTCCGCGCGCGGCTCCAAGTCCCCCGGTTCGACCTCCGTGGCGTTAGGTGAAGAGTATTGGGGCTAGCGACATCATTTGCAAACCCGACCCCTTGAGCCCGGCGCCGGTGGCGGCGGGAAGGATCTAGCACGGGCGTCCGTCGCCGACATCCAGCAGGATCAGTTCGAGCGGCTTTCCAACCCGCCGCCATCCGGCGCCGGGCTCACTTGCCCCAAGTCGTGCGCCAGCCCGAGCGTTCGTATGAGCTCCGCTCGCGCCACCTCAGCATCACCTCGATCAGCTCCCGCTTCTTCTCCTGATGCGGCGGAGAGTTCCAGAGGTTGTCCACTTCTTCGGGGTCGCTCTTCATGTCGAATAGCTGCCCGTCGGTGTGATCGACGAAGTGAACCAGCTTCCAGTCTTCGCTGCGGACCATCGTTTGATAGGCGCTCGTCGTAAAGTTGACGTCGCGACCTTGCTCGCAGAAGACGTACTCGCGCGGCTCCCAGTCCTTACCCTCGATGGCCGGAAGCAGGGACTCGGCCGCCATTTTCTTGGGCGGCTCGAGGCCGGCCATCTCGAGGATCGCCGGTCCGACGTCCATCAGCGAGCAGAGCCCCTCAACCTTGCGGCCCGCCCCGCTACCAGTTGTGCCGTAGCGCCCCGGCGCCCAAACGATCAGCGGCGTCTTGGTGATGGTGTCGTACATCGTCCATTTTTGGGAGTGGCCGTGGTCGGTCAATGCATCGCCGTGGTCGGAGGTGAAGATCACGATCGTGTCGTCGAGGTAGCCGTTGTCCTCCAGCGCCTGGAGGATCTCGCCGATTTTTTCGTCAATCATCGTGACGTTGGCGAGGTAGTAGGCGCGCTGACGCTTGCGCTGCTCTTGGGTCGGATGCCACTGGTGAACGACCGAGTCGTGGTCGACCTCGCAGTTGTGCTGGATCATCCCGCGATACGGCTCCGGCTGCGCGTCCAACTCTTCTTGCGTGACCTCCATTAACGGAAGGTCTTTCTCAAGGTACGGCTTGGCGTATTCGATCGGCGGATCATATGGCGGGTGCGGCCCGGGGAAGCCGATCTGCAGGAACAGCGGCTCGGTCTTGGGGTAATAGTTGAGCCACCAGGTCGCCGTGTCGCCAACGAAGATATCCGAATGCAAGTCGTCTTCGAGCGGCCATTCGAAGGCCCCGAGGCGTTCGCGGTAGTCGGTCATGTCGCGATAGCTCAACCGCCCGGGCTTGACGCGCCCGCGAGCCTTGATCGCCTTGTCCCACTCGTCGATGAAGTAGCGGCCCTCAAGGTAGCGGTCTTTGTTCTCGACAGGGAAGCGCTGATGGAACCCGAAGCGCTCGTTGTAGGGCGCCTGGTGCATCTTCCCGATGTTGACGCAGGTGTAACCGCTATCGGCCAGCAGCTCGACCCAGGAGCGGTCCCAACTGTCGCCGTTGATCATCACGCCGGCATTGTGCGGGTACTGGCCCGAGAACAGGCTCGCCCGACAAGGCGCGCACGACGGCGCTGGAATGAAGCAGTTCGTGAACGTGACGCCCTCGTTGACCAAACGGTCGAGGTTGGGCGTATCCATGTGAGGGAAACCCAGGGCGTTGATGGTGTCGAAGCGCTGCTGGTCGGTGATGATGAAAACGATATTGGGACGCGATTTCGGCATGGACTTCGACATGATATCTAAGCCGACCAGCTCTCGACCCGCAGTCCATCAATGCGCCGGAAATGGGCGTCATTGCTCACCAGAGCCGCCCCGTGGCGCATCGCGACGGCGGCAACCCAGATGTCATTCACCGGAATCGGCTGCCCGGCTCGACGCAGCTGAGACTCGATCCTGGCGAAGTAGACCGCGACCGCTGGGCTGATCTCTAGGATTTCGTCCATCCCGCTCAGCACGGCCCGACACGCCTGCCGGAGGTGCTCGCGCCGAGAGCCCGGTTCGAGCCGTTCAATCCCCTTGAGGAGCTCAGCTAGCCCCACCACGGAAGTCACTAACTGATCAGAAGCGCTGAGGCGTGACAACCGTTCCATTACGGGCGGCTGCCGCTTCTGGATGTACGTAAGGTGGTCAGTGTCGAGAACGAAAAGCCCCAATCAATCGTCCTCCACAACCTCAAACGCTTCCTCGACCGCGGCCATGATTTGGTCGCCTTCTTCGTCGGTAATCATTCCGGCGAGCTTGAGCCATTTCGCGGGGTGGCCGAATGGGAGCTCGTCCATTTCGGCCTTGATTTGGCGGAGTTGCTCGTCTTGTTCCGCCGACGTTTGACCGACCAGACCCGCCCAGGGGTCATTGCCGTGGGGGTTGGCGAGAGTGTCGGGACGTGAGCTCCGCAGGAGCCGGCGACAATTCCTAACGGGAATCAGGACCTTCTTTCGCGAGATCTTCACCGATTCGAGCTTGCCCGACCGAGCCCAGCGGGCGGCCGTCTCGTAGTGCACGCCAAGGACCTCCGCCGCCTCAGCCAATGTGTAGAAATCGCTTCGCTCCATAGCCTCGTCCGAGAATGTTGTCAATTGTTGTCTATTATAGTGGACTGTTGCCCAGCTGTTGAGGTCGAGAGATTCGGCAAGTACGCCGCCGGCTGTTCCAGGCGCCCCGCTATGCTTTCGGAGAGTGCGTCGACCCATGCCGCCCAATCCATCACGTCGTCGGGTCGGGACCTCAGCGCTCATCCCGGACGGCTTAGCGCCATTGAAGTACAATAGCGTCGAAGAATGCTGGAGTGGCGGAATTGGCAGACGCACTGGACTCAAAATCCAGCGGGATTCACTTCCCATGTGGGTTCGACCCCCACCTCCAGTACCACCTTGTCACCCTTTGTTTTCAATGGGTTATCCATCGTGGAGGCACGCATGTACAACTGGTGTACAACGATCATTGTACTGTGTTTGCCTCTTCGCTAATGCCGTGAGCGGCCCTGAAGTAGCGATCAATTCTGGCCTGCCGCCCTGGGGACCACTTCGCATAATATCTCTCAACGATGCGCGCCGAATTCCCAAGCAGCGCCGCAACATCCTCGAGAGACGCCCCCTTCTCCAGCATTCTCGTCGCTAGCGTGTGGCGAAATCTATGCGTCTTCGCATTCTTGACTCCGGAACGTTTGAACAAGGCGCGCATGGTGCCTTCAACCGACCGCTGCGCGTACTCTATAGCGATCTCGTCACGACCGCTATAGAAAAAATAAGGGCAGCTTGAATCCGGGGCTCTGCTTGGCAGCGGAACAGCGTCAAGAGCTGATTGTAGGTCCGACGTGACAAGCACCCTTACCGGTTTCCCGTTTTTTGCGCGGCGGACTCCCAGGTAACCATCGCGGATCTGATCCCTGCGCAGTAGGAAGGTGTTGCGGATGGATAGCCCTGTGTAGCGCATCACAAGCACCATCGCGCGGGCTCTGAGCCGTTCATAGGGCCGCTTCCCGATGGCATCGCACGCATTCAGGATCGCCACCATCTCTTCTTCGCTATACGGCTCCCGGTCCGCAGGTTGCAGTCCCTTGGGGCTCTCGACTTCCTTGGCGAAATTCCGCCGCATCCATTCTCGCCGCACACAGAACTCGCAGAAAGAACGCAACACCTGAAGTTCCTTGGCCCAGGTCAGAGGGGCAATGTCGCGGGTTGCGTGGTAACGGTCGAAAACCTCCACAGCGATGCTGTCGATCCTGTCGTAACCAGCACGCTCGCAAAACGCGGAAAACAGCTTCATGATCTTGGAGTATTTGATACGAGTAGACCGCGCCGAATCCTTGTGTCTTGCCAAGAACGCCTCAACTGCGAACCCGACCGAAGGCGGGGCGCCGGTGCGCTGGTCGCGCTCCCAGCGCTCAACGGCTCGGCGGGCCTCGGCCATGCTTCGGGTGCCAAGCGCTTTTCTCACCCACCGGCCGTTCGGCAACGAGCCCCAGGCCCATAGCGGACAGTCGCACTTCAGATGCGCCGCACCTGCCTTGTGATGCTTGCAGGAGGACGCATGGCGGCGGTAGAGGGTGAGCATGCGCTCCATTCTATGGCCTCTTGGCATCCGCAGCATCATTTCACCACCAACCGCTCATGGACTAGCTGAGCAACACTCGCCGGAATCCGAAGCAGGATCTTGCGCCGCTTGTCCAATTGACCTTCGCTGCCAAACCTGACGACGCCCGGCTCCTGGTAGAACCAGCGGCGAATCGTTGCGGCTGACACGCCCCACATCTCGGCCAGCTCGCCCGGCGAGTAGTGCCGTTCCATGGCAGGCAGTTTCACGCCGCCACCCGTAAGCGCTTCCATTGAACTCGTCTCAACTCCTGAGCCAACGCCTCTACGCCGTGCGCCTGATGGAAATCGTTGGCGTCGCCCGGTTCGGGCGGCATCCACCAGTCAAGCCCCGTGGCCCGTGCCGCTTTCTCTCCAGCACCGCTCTTTTCGTCGTGGTCGGCGATCACGATTCCGCGCCGCGCCGCCTTGGCGAGATTCGAGGCCGAGAAACAGACCGTCACTTGCGCCCGCCGGTAGAGCAGCCGCAAGGCGGCCTGTACGGAAAGCCCCGTCGCCAGCCCCTCGACCCACCACTGTTCACCTGCGCCCAGGTGATAGACGCAGCCCGAAGCCCGGCCGCCTTTGAGAGAGCGCTTCTCAGCGTCCGGCCGGATCGTCTGTACACTGGCGATCCGCTTGTAGTCGTCAATCGGCCGCATCGGGACCAACAGGGTCTCGCCCAGCACCAGCATCTTGCGGTCTGGGAATCCCTTCCGCGCGAGATAAGGATGCGTGTCCAGCTTCGCTTCGGTGATCATCTCCTCTGCCCTCGCCGCCGCCTCTTCGTGCGAGGGACCGGTGGAGACTGGCGGGGGCCGATGCGTACGTTGTCGATGTGGCCGGAATCCACCCGCCGCGTTGGGCCGCCAGCCGGCGCGCCGGGCCATCTCGAACAGGCTCCCAACCGTGACGCCTCCTTCGGACCGCACCGAGCGCCAGACCGCAACAGCGTCCCGGGGCCGGTATTTATCCGAGCCCTGCGACCAGTGGTTCCACACCGCCCAGCCGTCCTCGCCCAGCGCTGAGCGGCAGGCCATCGCCATGAGCACCCAGGTGTCGCGGTCCTCAGGCAAGATCCACTCGAGCGCTTGGGCTACCTGGTCCGTGGTTGGTTCCGTCATGCTGAGCCCCTCGCCTTGACCGATCGCTGGATGGCGTATTGCCGCCTGCGCCACTTGTTGAGTTGCCGCCTCACGCGCGATTCCACGCGCGGATCCGCCGGAGCCCAGGCGGGCCGGTAATTGCCATGCGGCCACTCGTTGAACCAATTGAGGTATTGCGCCAGGGCGAACTTGCGGGCGGCCTCAGGGTCGCCGGGCCGCCGCTCGGTCGCAATGCGCTGAATGTGCTGCCAGACGAACCGTTTGTCCGCGGCCCAGTCCTGGTTGCGTCCCGCGGCCCCCTCGACCTCCTCCAGGCGGCCGGGAGCCACCGCCACCCGCGAGCGGCCGCGGCCCCGCTCCAGCCCGCACGAGGGACACAGATCCGCTTCCTCGTCGAGACCCCAGACGTAGCCGCAGCGGCGGCACTTGGGCGCTTCAGTAGCTCGGAACTGCTTGCGCACCACGCGGCCCCGCTCGCCATCGTCGAGCTCGTTCACGCCCTGGGCGAAAAACTCCAGCGTCTCGTCGAGAAATCCCAGGTAATTTCCCGCGTGATCGAGCCACAGGGCAAAGTCCTTGTTCGGCGCCGGGCGCATCACCCGGCCGATCTGCTGAATGTGGGCCGCCAGCGACTTGCGATAAGGCCGCGCGGCAATGCCGCATTGGATGTCGGGTACATCGAATCCTTTCGCCAAGGCTTCACAGCTGATCAGTCCCAACACCTCCCCGCGCCGGAAAGCCTCGATTAACTTCGCTCTCGACTCGTCGTTGTCGTCCTTGTAGGAGACCTGCCGAAAATCATGACCGGCCGCTTGGAAAGCGCGGCACAGCTCCTCGCCGTGCTCGACGGTGGCCGAGAAGCCGATTGTCTTGACCGGCTTGCCAAAGTGCTTGTCGGTCTTGTCTTGCCACTCCGCGACGATATCGCCGACGATCTTAGAGCCGCGTTGCTCGACTTCCGAACTCAGCCACTCGCCGCCAGTGGTCTTCGCCCCCTTCATGTCGATCTCTTTGGCCGCGTACACCTTCAGCGGAGCAAGCCACTTGTCGGCGATGAGCTTGTCGGTGGTGGTGACGTTCACCACCCGCGAGTAGGTCTGAGCCAACCCTGCGCTGAAGGGCGTGGCCGTGAGGCCGATCACCGGCTTGCCGATCGCGGTGACAAACTCCAGCACGGCCTTGCGTTGGGAATGACATTCATCCACGATGATTAGATCGAGATCCGGCCAGAAGCCCCGCGCCTCGATCGTCTGGGCCGAGCAGATCTGCACCGGCAGCGAGCGCCCGAACGTGTTCTTGCCTTGCGCCACGCCGTGCGTGATGCCGAATTCGGTGAATGCCTTCGAAGTCTGGTTGACCAGCGCCACGCGGTCGCAGACAAAGACCGCCTTGCTGCCCTTGGCGACGGCCTCGGCGATCAGGTACGCGCTACAGATCGTCTTGCCTCCGCCTGTGGGAATACAGAGGATCTGGCGCAGATGGCCGTCGCGTATCCCTTGCCGCACGAATTCTATGGATCGGAATTGGTAGTCGCGCGGCTCGGGGATCATGGCCGGATGTTCTCCCCCAGGGCCCGCAGGCGCCGCCTCAGCGCCTTGTTCTCGGCATTCGATTCCTGGAACTGGGTCTGCCAGCGGTAAACCGAGTGTTTGAGCGTCTGGATGTGGGCGCGGTAGTTGTTGAACTTCTCCTCGCGCACGGCCGCGACGGGCTTGGATTCGCCCTGGACGAAGGCGATGCGCTCCTCGAGCTCGTCGTTCTTCGTGCGGAGCTCGTTGAGTTCGAGCTTGGCCTCGGTCAGCTCGGCCTCCAGAAGCTCGTTTTCCTTGCGGAGCTTGGCGGCGGAAGCCGGTGGTAAGGTCTTTGTTTTCTTGGAACTGGCTGAGCCGGTCTTGCCGTTTCGCGCCGCTTGGTCGGCGGACTCTTGCGGCGTCAGGCTTACCGCGATGCGGCTGTCGCTGGCAGACGCCTTCCCACGCCATTCGCCGACCAGTTCCTCGAACTTGTCTTGCGGCACAGCGGCGAGCTTGCGGGCACGGTCGGCAAGCTTCTTGTCGATACCCGCTTCCGACAGGGTTGGAACGGTTCCTCTTCCTACCGGGTCCTTTTGGGACCCAGTAGGAAGTCCTTGATATTGCTGTACTTCTCGAGGATCAGTAGGTCCATTTTCTACCGGGTCCTTTTTGGACCCGGTAGGATGATAGGGTTGTCCACCTGTCGCCAGGCCCATTGTCTCTTTCTGAGCACGGATCAACTCGCCCAAGCGCCTCTCGGCCCTGATACGGATTTCGGCGGCGTCAACCTCAAGCTGGCGGTCCTTGGCCTGGCGGGCGTACACGCGCATGGCTTCGGCCTTATTGCGGATGTCCTTTGCTTCGTCAGCCGACCGGGCGGCCGCGAGAGCATGCCTGGCCGCGTCGTATTTGACAAGCACAGTCATTTCAGCGCCTCTGGTGCTCCGTGCTGCTCCATGTCCCACAGCGGCGCGGCGATCCGCGACCCGCACTCCAGGCAGCGCGTGTAGGCCCCTGCCTCGTCCCGGTACGGCCTGGTGATCCGCCTGTGGCTACAACCGCGCAGCAATAAATCTCTCAGGATGATCAGTAAGGTCATGCCTTTCGCCGCAACCCTTCCACAATCGAATCCCAATCCGACGGCCGCCATAGAAACACCTCCACGCCCTTGCACTTCCCGAGCCGGTCAAGCCACCACTGTTGGTAATCCGACACCCTTCCCTTTTCGTTCTTCAACTCGGCAAAAATCACTCTCGGCGGACGGCATAGAACCAGGTCGGGAAACCCCGGCTCGCTGCGGTCGCTGCGGTAGGTGTGGTACGCCATCCAGCCGGACAGCCTTGCTATATCCCTCACCGACTGCAAGAAGTCCTTTTCGAGCATCACCTGACCAGCTCCTCCAGGTGCGCCCGCAGGTCCTCGTCGTCGGTCCCCGGGATGATCCGCTCACAGACGAACTGGATCACGCGGCCAAAGAAGTCCTCCCAGGCATCCTGGGGCATGTTGCCGAAAGCGATAGACTTGGGCCGCGCCACCACTTTCCCCGACTTGGTAACTACTTCGTCCGAGTGGCCTACGGCCACTTTGATGACGTCGCTCAGGTCCTGCTTGGTCGCGTAGCGGTCCTGGTGCTGCCAGCAGGCGTCGATCAGCGCCCAGTACAGCCGCAGCTGCTTGGGTCTGCGGACCCGCCTGATCTCGCAGCGCACTTCCTGGCCGTGTTTGATTTTTGAAAGCGCTTCGGCGGCAAAGTGGTCCGCTGCCTTGAGGCCGGAGATCGAGCGTGTGAGAAGGACCTGCATCAGAAGGGCAGGTCCTCATCAGGTTCGGGGCTGCTTGCCGGCGGTCCGCCGGCCTTGCGATAGCCGGCGAACGTGACTTTGTTGGTTTGCTTCTCTTCGCCGTAGCGGTCGGTATAGGATTGAATTTCGACCGTGACATGGACCACACGGCCGATCAAGCGTTCCGGCTCCAGATTGAATACGCCGCTCACGTCAAGCCCAAGCTGTTCGCACAGCAGCTTGACCCGCGGCAGCGCCGCCCGGGAAAAGGCGATCTTGTCGAAAACCTTTCTTCCCTGGTAGTCGCCGTCATCAACGACCATCTGGAGATTCCACATCGCATCTCCGGCGTTCGTGGTCATCGTGTCGTCGATGGACTCGATGCGGCATAGATACTCCCCGTCCGGCAGCAGCGAGTAGTCTTGCACGGTATCTACTTCAGAGAAGTCAACGGTCGGCATCAGGCGGCCTCCTCTTGTTGGCCCTTGGGGCAAACCTCTCCGGGTTCTCCGCGAGGTTTCGGGACAGCGATCTTCAACAGGCGCTTGTGGATCGCCGGCGCCTGCTCCTTGCAGTTGTTGAGCTGGTCCGCGTTTCGCTTCAACCACTCCTCGACTTCATCCGGGGCTGCCGCCTTGAGCGCGGCGGCAAGTGTGGAACCCCACGCGATCCAGTCACGCTCCCCGTCAGCGCCGCCTTCTTTTGCCGGTACGGGTATTCCATGCGGTTTCTGCGGTTTGCCGTTTGTCGACCCGGCAGGCGCCGCTTCCGGCTGCGGCCGCTTGCGCATCGCTTCCACGGTGTGACCGTCGCCGGAATTGCCGTCATCGTCCTCGTCGGCCGCGATCCCCAGCAACGCGGTGAGCGCGTACCGGCGCATGTAGGTGAGTGACGATCCGAACGCCTGGTTGCCTTTGTCCTCAACCAGCAACGGCGTGTGGCTCTCGATGGCCTCGCCGCTTTCGTGCAACAGCCGCGTGACCAGGCGGTATTTGCCGTCCTCGTCCCTCTCGATAATTTGCGTGAACCACAGGCCGTTGTCGGTGAGCGGCTTGCGAATGTCTTCGATGATGTGATCGAGCGTGGCGTAGCGGAAGGTGTAGCTGCCGCCGGTCTTGGTCCTGACGGTCACCACGCGGTTACGCGCCGGCGCTGTGATTACGCTCTGCGCCTTGGCCAGCGCCGCTACGAGACACGGCTGTTCTCTCCTCGGGCTAGGCCGACCGGGATCGCATCTCGGCCCCGAGACGCCTTTCATCCCCGGTTCACTTACATGTTCTTCGTTCACTTGATGGCTCCTATCCGCAGCGCCCCGTTGCGGCTGCGCTTCACTGTGATTCCGTGCCCGTGGACGCGGCTGGCGTCGGCGGGCACTAGTTCCTTGATCGCTCTTTCGGCTGAGCGGAACACTATGGCCGCGGGGCGGTGCTCCAGCCACGCGGCAGCCGGCGATGCCCAATCCGTGTTGTCCGTCATGTCGACTTCCCTGGTGGCGGGCTTGGGCGGCTCGGCAGGAGGCAGCGCCACGGGCGGCGTCAGCGTCTCGACGCACTGCCACAACAGATCGGCCCGCCGCAGCAGCTCGTCGAGGTAGCCGCGGTCGAGCGATACTTCCTCGATCCTGGGCTCGCGCGCTCCCTCGATGACGGACAAGACGGCCAGCCGTGTGCGGGTCACGTACATCTGCCAGTGAACCTGCGGCAGGTAGCGGGCTACGACCTTTTCCAAAGGCTCGAATCCGCCAACGTGTTTGCATTCGATGACGGCGAGGCCGTCCGGGTGGTCTTCGTCGAAGCCGTCCAGGGTCGCCGCCGCCCACGCGCGCTCTTGCGATGTGACGACCTCGCCCTTTCTGGTGAGCCGGCGTCCGGTCTTGTACTCGTACCAGTCCAGGTTGAGGTCTTCGGTCGCTTCGCCCAGCCGTACCGCCCACACACCAAAAAGGTCGGGCGGCCGGCAGGTTGGATCGCCGGTAAGTTCGCGCCACAGGTCGTATAAGTCCTGGTCGCTGCCGTCCATCAGGACACGGACCCGGCTGGCGGTCAGCTTGCCCGCGCGGGTGCGGAGCTGTTCGGCGGTCAGGCTCATGCCGCCGCCTCGCTGTCTTCTTCAGGCAGCGTCCAGCCGCGCCGCTTCGCCAGCGCCGTCAGGTGGTCCAGGGCTGACAGGCAGTCAGCCAAGTGCTTCGGATCATGGCCTTTCCCCTCTCGCCAGTGCTCGCTGGCTTTGGCAATAGACTCGAAGTCACGGCAACCGGCGTGTACCGAGATGCCGTCGGGGTGCCGGACAAACACCATCTGGTAGCCCGATCCGCTGGACGCTGTGAATATGCGGTCACATTTCTCGGCCAACACGGAGCTGCACCGTGCCCCGCCGAGGTCCGCCCCGCCGAGGTCCGCCCAGCAGAGATTCGCTTCGCGGAGATTCGCTCTGTAGAGATTCGCTTCGCGGAGATTCGCCCAGCAGAGATTCGCCCCGCGGAAATTCGCCCCGTAGAGATTCGCTTCGCCGAGATTCGCCCCGCGGAGATTCGCCCAGCGGAGATTCGCCCCGCGGAGATTCGCCCCGCAGAGATTCGCTTCGCCGAGGTCCGCCCAGCGGAGGTCCGCCCAGCGGAGGTCCGCCCCGTAGAGATTCGCTTCGCGGAGATTCGCCCCGCCGAGATTCGCCCAGCGGAGGTCCGCCCCGCGGAGATTCGCCCCGCCGAGATTCGCTTCGCGGAGATTCGCCCCGCCGAGATTCGCCTTCTTCCCCACGGCTTCCACCACGGCCGCTCGAAGGTCGCTAGCCGTCTCGCTGGCGTACAGGACTATTCCCTCGGAGTTTTTGATCTCGATCATTTTTTCTTACCCATTCCGTGCCCTGCCGCGCCCGCTGTTAGCAGGACGTGCAACGATCCGCAATTCGTCGTGCCCAGGACGGCCTGTCAGAGTTAGCCCGTAATCGGCATCTAACCGGGCATACTGAGCCGGAGTGATATTGAGAATCTCTTGGATTCTCTGCTCAGCGCGCCGTAGCAAGTCTTCGGCTTCACTTGGCGTGGGGAGCGGGTTCCCCAGGCGGTGCAATGCTCGTTTGGTTTCAGAAACCGTCTCGGTGCCGGCAGCCAAGTCACGGGCAACATCCAGGATCGACAGGAGAAGAGTCGCCTCCGGCGAGGACTTGAACCCAGTGCTCATCATGCCGCCCGCTCCGCCGCCTGCGGTACAATCAGTCGCTGATTCGCTTCAGCTATCGCCGTTCTCAGAGTCCAGAACAGGTGATCAAGAACCTCGATAAGCTGACGTGGCATCAGGCAATGATCGCCGTGGCCGCGCTCGTCCTCACAGCCGCGCTGAGTGTAGATATGCCCGGCATTGAGGACTCCTGCGTAATTGCCGCCGCGCTGAGTGCGATCTTTTGGGGTTTGGCGGAAATGGCATGCTGGACGACTCAAACGAGCTTTCTTTCCAGAGAGCAGACGCCCGCCGGCTACGGAGCGATGCAGGTGACCAGCCCGGTTTGGCGTCCTACGTTCCAGGGGGTCGTTCTGTATCTGTTGTGCCTTGGCTCCGTTTGCTGGCTCATCAGCTCCCTGCTCGGCTTCTGGAATGGCGCTGACGCCCGACCAGGAGCTTGAAATATCGATGGTCACGCCCGGAGGAAGGGCTACGCCTACACAGTCATCGGGGCTCAACTCCTCGTTGATCGCAGGTAAGGCGCGCAGCAGGGCGCACAATCGCCTCCCCGTCAGTTCGGGGTCGGCCTCCGGCAACTCGATCATGAACTGACACCCCATCACGCCGCCCCCTCCCTCAGCACCGCTCCCGCGCCTCGCTCACCGCCTTCTCCGTCACCTCCAGGCGGTCGAGGGGTGAGTCCTGCATCTGTATGTCAAGCTCAACCCAGACAATCTGCGCTCCTTGCTGGCCGCGCGGGTCGACTCGTCCGATCTGCCCGTTAAGGAAAAGAGTGCGCTTGCCCATGCTATGCGCTCCCTTCCGGCGACGGCCCTGCAATCCCTGACGACCCGTCTGGTAAACGAAGCAGTGGCCCTGGCCGGACGCACTTCGGCTACTTCAAAAATATGTGAGTTCGGGCTGATGGGACGCAGGCGCAAGTAGCCAATTGGACAGTGGGGTTCGTTCCGAAGCGCCAGCGTCAGCCAATGCTCGCCGGCCCGGTTCACGTTCTCCAGAAAGAGTCCAGCGGTGTCGGCATCGGTGTCCAGGCACAGTTGGAAGCGTCCGTACTCATAGGCTGGTCGACTGTCCCCAGGCAGTGGATTACGCCCCATCACGCCGCCCCCTCCCTCAGCACCCGCTCCCGCGCCTCGCTCGCCGCCTGCGTGATACCGTGGTAATGCATTGCGGGACGGCCGCTCGCAACAGCCGCCCCGCGTTCCCCCTGAACGAGGTTCAGGCACAGGAGGAAAACTTGATCGATTAGCTGTTGCCCTGGGGCACTTCCGTGGTTCGGATCGTGACCATGTTTCGGATTTTCGCTCCAAAAATAAAAATCAAGGCCATTCCATGTGCTGAGCGTCAAAACAACCCTGTGGCGCTCCACCTCACGCTGAGCGAGCAGGACGCGAGCAAATGGCTGTTGGCCGGTGTGCGGCTGGGCAGGGAGTGCAAGCGCCGCGATTATCTTGTTGGGCTCAGGCAGCCGCTGGTGATCTTGCCTGAGAGACGGTTTGGAGCAGCCGCGAGAGCTGTGATCCCTCAAAGATACGAAGCCAGGTCGGTACAGAAAGACGGAGACTATTGCCGGCATGTCAAATTTCAGGCGCCGGCCGAGGAAGATGTTGTACTGCTTCACCCCGACGCCCCCTCGCTCGTCCTGGTCCAAGTCGATGTTTGCCTGGCATCGTCGCCAAAGCGAGCCACACGATCCTCCCGGTTGATATCGGTGGCGGACTGCCGATAGGCGTAAGGCAGCACTTCCTCTCGAAGGGCGTTCTGTCGGCTGAGGATCGCACCGCCCTTCTTCAGACGTGGGATGAGGTGGATCGCCTGAAATCCCAGGACGGCGAAGACCAGCAGCCATAAGCTTCGCCAGCTCCTCGCGCACGATCTTGCGGACTCGCTGCTCGTCCATCAAGCCACCCCCTCGTTGAGCACCCGCTCGCGCGCTTCCTGAGCCGCCCTAAGATCGTTGATACCCATGAAGCCGTGTGGCGAATACAACAGGAGCGAGCGACGCTCTTGGAGCGCATAGGTGAGCTTGAAGAACAGGTAGCTCAGCTTGAAGCATGGGGCGCAGAGCAGCAGAAGTATGAACTTCGCCAAGTGGCTACGGGTGCTTTCGTATATGCGCCAAAGAAAACCGTGCAGGGAGACGAAACACCGCATTGGCTTTGCACAAACTGCTATCAGCGCGGTAAGAAGCGCTTTCTGCAAAAGGGTCCAATGGGAAGAACGGCGAGCGATCGGAGTGAATCCGCATACGGCTGCGCCGAGTGCCGCACCACCATCTACGTTCATTTCCCCATCACGCCTAAGCACGTCGCGGACTGACACGGCTTTTGTTAGCTCCTCGCGCACGATCTTGCGGACTCGCTGCTCGTCCATCACGCCCCCCACTCCTTTAGCACCTTCTCTTTGGTTTCCTGCAACGCTTTCCTCACCGCCTCCTCGCGGTCGAGGACCGCGTTGACCCTCTCGAAGAAGTCGGCGGGCGGCGGGCGACGGCGATGCAGGATTGCGCTCAGCAGTGTCGCGTTAATCCCAAGGTGGCCAGCAAGATCTGCGTGACGAATGCTGATCTCGGCGATGCGGCCCCGCAGCTTCGAACAGTCCTGTAAGGTACTCATTGAGTACATAGTAACTAGTGGATACTGGATTGTCAAGTAGAAATATCAGACAATCCCATTAGTGCCTCAATCCTCGGCGGATGCAGTTGTTGCGGCGAATCTGAAGCGGGCGCTTGAGGCGAGCGGCAGGTCTGCGTATTCCGTTGCCACAGCGATTGGGCACGCTCCGAACTGGCTCTATCGTGTGGTCAACGGCAAGACTGGAATTTTGCTCCCGACGCTCCGCGAGGTTGCCACTGAGTTGGGCGTGCCGGCTGGATTGCTAGTCGATCCGCAGAACGGCACCGACGACCCGGCCCCAGCCGCCGAACTCCTTCACCAGGAAGCCGATCCCGAGCTAGCCTGGGTCGGCAAGTACGGCGTTCTCGGCTCGGCGGGCCCAGGGGCGGTCGTGGACAGCGAGCACGTCGTCAAGCAGATCGGCTTCCGCCGCGACTGGCTGCGCAAGAAGGGACTCAACCCCGCCAAGTGCAGCGTGATCGACGTGCACGGCTATTCGATGGAGCCGACGCTACACCACGGGGCCATGATCCTGATCGACCACCAGCGCACCCGCCGCCTCGAGAACCGCATCTTCGCCGTGCGCTCCGACGACGGCCCGCTAATCAAGCGGCTCATGCACGACAACCACCACTGGCTGCTCGTGAGCGACAACAAGGAGTACAAGCCGGTGAAGTGGCCCCGCGAGGCCGTGGTGATCGGACAGGTGATGTGGACGGGGAGGACGTTGTGAGGACGCCGGCGCGGGGGGCCGCTGGTGGGCCGACAGCGACAACGGCGAGTACAAGCCCCGGATGATGCGTGAGGGACGATCAGACGCTCGGCCAGGTGGTCTGGTGGGCGCACACGGAGGAGTAATAGGGGTCGGGGAAGTTTTGAACCGTTAGTGGTGAACATAGGTGGACGTTGTAAAGGGAGAAAAAAAACCATGCCGGATGAATGCCCAATTTGTGAGCGAAGTGATGCGACAACGGAGCATCAGGCTGATAAAGATTTTGTTCGTTGTCCATGCTGTGGACCATACATTCTGACTGGGAGGGTGGTGCGAGGACTACTTCGAACCACATTGGAGCGGGAGCCGAACATTCAACTAGCCCGTGCACGGGCTAGTCATGCAATCCGAAGCCGACCTTCGGACGAAGCCCCGTTCAGGATCGACGACGGGAATGTGTGGGTCTTAGCTTGTCCCTTGCCAGATTTGCCCCAGCAGGAAAACAACTTGATCCGCTATCTCAAGGAGCAAGCGGGAGATGAGCCTTTCAAGACGATCAAAATTAAAGACCGCAATGCCTTGTTGAGCGTGGTGGGCGCAGCCGATGAAGCTGGCCTTGAAGGCCTGCTGAAATATGCATCCGGCAACCGCCTTGTCTCTCTGAGTCAGGATGGTGTAGGGTTGACGGAGCTGGCGTGGAAGGTACTGATTCTGGAAAAGGAGAGGACGCTGTGAGTGACGAGACTCCCGAAACGAACAACAAGTGTTTCGTCTTCGGCGTCGATCTCGACGGTGTCGTTGCTGACTTCTATGCTGGCATCCGTCCGATCGCTGCCGAGTGGTTGGGCAAGCGTCTCAATGAACTCACCCCGTACCCCAGCTACGGGCTCACGGAATGGGGCCTAGACAAGAAGAAATACAAAGAACTTCATCGTTTCGCGGTGGAACAACGGGATTTCTTCACCTGCCTCAAGCCAATCTCGCAGGCCCCGCAAGTGCTCCGTCGGTTATCTGATATCGACATCAGAATCAGGATTATTACGCACCGGCTCTACGTTGGGGGCTCCCATGTAGTCACCGTCCAGCAGACTGTGAACTGGCTGGATCACCACGCAATCCCCTATTGGGATCTCTGTTTCATGAGGGACAAAACAGCCGTCGGGGCCGATCTTTACATTGAAGACACTCCCAAGAATATTCAAGAGCTACGCAAAGATCAAAAGAATCCGGATGTAATCGTCTTTAGCAATTCAACGAACAAGGATTGCGGCGAACCACGAGCTAACGATTGGACCCAGGTCGAAGAGCTTGTCCTCACGAAGTATTTGGAGTGGCGCGCGCAGCACGGCCTTTAGCCAGTAGCCGCTATGCACGGATTCCTGCCGAGTGGGACGCCGCGCGCCCTAGCCAGCCTAAGAGTTTCGAAGCTGATGCACCAGCGGAGGCCAAGTACATGCTGGATCGTGTAATCGACAACTACTGCAATCTAACCGATGATCTCACTCCGGCAATGAAGAAGTTTCAAGATTTGCATGTAAAAGATATTGTATCGATGCCCCCGGAGGGCTAATACCCCCAGGGGCATCGTCGAGCAGCGGTTTGGTGGCGGTTTCGAAGGTGGTGAACGAACCCCAGGCGAACTACGGCGGACCATGGACCGCAGAGAAGTTAAAAATACTGGAAGACTATCTGAACGCCTACACGACCGCGCTAAAAAACACGTCGTTGAAACTGATGTACATCGACGCCTTTGCCGGCACGGGCTACTTAGAGTTGGATCAAGAAGATCATGATGCCAAAAACTTCATACGTGGCTCGGCATCAAGAGCCGTCAACATTGATAACAAGCAATTCGACAAGCTGATTTTTGTTGAAAAAGACCCCGACCGGTATGCAGAGCTGGAGAACCTGCGCACCGGGCATCCCAGCAGGAACATCCAATTAGAGAACTACGAAGCGAATGCCTTCCTGTCCAATCTTCAAGAAAATTGGTCTCGCTGGCGGGGCGTTCTTTTTCTTGATCCATTCGCCACCCAAGTGAGATGGGCAACGATTGAAACGATAGCAGGCTTCCAGGCGCTGGATACTTGGATTCTTTTTCCAACATCCGCGGTCGCACGGATGTTACCGAGATCAAAGAGGCCGGACGACATCTCGGAGGGGTGGGGCGATCGGCTAACTACAGTATACGGGGACGACGCCTGGCGAGATCTTTATCGAGAAAAGCGGCAGCAAAATCTGTTTGACGGTGAGGTTGAGTATGAGAGAATGCCTGGCGTTGACGGGCTTCTCCAAATCTACAAAAATAAATTGGCTGACTTGCTCGGTGACAGGTTCCTCACGGCGTCCCGCACTCTGAGGAACTCGACGAATTCCCCATTGTTTGAGTTCTTGTTTTTCGTTGGCAATCGGAAGGGAATCCGGATCGCAAAAAAGATCGCAAAGCATATCTTGGATCGGATGTAACCATGTCCACAACAGGAAAGGCGGCAGATCGAAGAGCCGCACAAGGTGGTCGTCCACGAGGCAATTCTCAACGATCCTATCAGGCCAGGGCGGCCGGGGGCAGGTTCAGACGGCCAAGCCGTGCCTGGAGTTCGTCGCGTAGCGCCCGCCGCCAGCTGCAGTCGGGAACGGGGACCGCGCTGCGAGGCGGCATTTCGTCGTAGGTGCGGCCTGAGAGCAGCCGCCCGGTCCTGTTCTTGCGGGTTCCGCCCCACTGCTTGAAGAAGAACGGGACGTTGGCAGCGCGGCACTGGGACAGGATCGACTCGACCCACTCCTGCCGCATCGGGCGCGCGCCGGGACCGCTTTCGCCGCCCACGATCACCCACGCGATTCCCGATAGATCCAACTCGCCCACCTCATCGAGCAACGGCTCGATGGAGAGGAATCGGACGGCCACGGGGGTTTGGCGGATCTGACGAATGCGCGGCGCGCCGTAGCGTTTGTTCTCCACGCTGACACCCCACCAAACGTGCCCGGCGCGCGCCGCGAAGCGCAGGCGGCCCGCGAGCAGGCGACGCATGCGGCCCGGTCTCTTGGTCAACACTTGATATGTGTGCCAGGGAGTCGCGGTCATGACTGCGGCCACAGCCTCGATGAAGGTGTTGGGAACCCTATCTTGAAATAAGTCGCTCATGGAGTTCACGAAGACCGTCTTCGGGCGTGACCAACCGAGCGGCTGCAAGATACTCTGGGGAACTAGGCGCAGATCGAATCCTTGCTCGTAAGGGTGGCCTGGAACTCCCCGGAAGCGCTCCGCGAATACTTCCGCATAGCAGTGTTTGCATCCCGGACTGATCTTTCGACAGCCGCGAACCGGATTCCAGGTCCGATCGGTCCACTCGATCTTCGAGTCAGTCATACAAAAATGAAGATAACACAAGGGAAGACTTCTCGCCTTATCTTCTCCTTCCCACTGGCCCCTACCGGCCCCTCACGCCTTTTTCCCGCGCCTCCTCTTCCCCTGCTGGCTGCCGTCCACACCCATCAGCTGCACGCAGACCTGATCGACCCACTTGACGTCATAGGGAATCCAGCCCTCGTACTCGTCGAGCAGTGACAACAGGGCGTCGGCGGGGTCTTCGAATAGAGGGTGGCAGACTATGAGCCGTTACCGTGGCCCAGGGCGGGCCGGGTAGTCGGACAGGTGCGGTGGGCGGGAGAACGCTGTGAGCCGACCGAGCCGCACGCATGCCTTTCATGCTAGGTTGAGTCAGGTAGATAAGTCCCCTTCAAAGGAGGTAGGAACTATGAAAATCCGAACAGCAATACTACTCACGGCAATCACGTTGTTCGCCCTAGGCGGATGCCAGGAGACCCCCGAGCCCGAGCCGACCGCCGACCCGGCAGCCGCACCGACGGCACCGGCGGAGCCGGAGCCAGCACCCACCGAACCCGAAGAGCCGGATACGGATTCCGACGAATCCACCGAGACCTCAGGGGACACTAACCAGTAGGGGTACTCACCCCTGCCGTTTCCGAGGGATGGCAAGGTGCTCGGGCAGGTGCTGTGGGCGGGTAGGACGCTGTGACGGGGGGCTAAGTTGCCCAAGCGCTACGCGGTGACCTGCGGAAACGGAAACCCGGGCTACAAGGCCGTCAGGCTAGGGGCATGAAAAGACGCGCGCCGGCGTTAGTGTCTGGACGTAAGGTATCATCCCATGCGACACGTACAGATTTTCTTAATTGTCCTCGTTACTAGTCTGGTTCTGCTCCTGCAACCTGTCTATGGACAACGACGTGGCGTTGACCTGCGTGGACACTTGGGCCACACCTACTTATTGGAAGACACTCCTCCCCACGCCTGGATAGGCGGCGGATCCGTAACGGCTGCCGTCGGCCCCCGCCTGCGGCTCGGCGTGGAGGTGCTGCAGGCCAACATGTTCGGCAAATACAGCGACTTCAAGGAACGCGCCACACTCGTCACTCCGGTGGTGGAGTTCGAGTTTTCGCCGGGCCAGCGTTTTAACCCCTACCTGGTAATCGGGGGCGGATATACCCAGTATCGTGCCCTCGAACCAAACGCGCTACAGTTCTTCGATCCCTCGCTTCCAGAGTTCGAGTGGCGCAAGCAAGGGAGCATCAATTTCGCCGGGGGGCTGGGTGTCCGGTGGTTCATAACCAAGCACTTCTTCGTGGCTCCGGAACTCCGTATCGGTTTGATTCCCCTGCTACGTTCAACGGTCGCTCTCGGCTATGCTTTCTGACTGGAGGCTTAGGGCCACGTCCCATCTGTCGGAGAAAACGCAAGACGCATATGGCGACATCGGCTCGGTCGTGGTTCTTTCCATCCTGGGCCATCACGGTTACGCCAGCACCAATCTATGGGACTGGATGGTTGGGATGAGCGAATGAACGGACACGAATCCGAACCGCCCCGATCCCCCGAAGTCGAAGGACGATCTCCATCGCAAGATGATTTCTCCAGCTTCTATGAAACTGTCCTGAATCTCAGCAATGCGATGGGTCGCGTTGAGGAACGCTCCAAGGCGCAAGGAGAAAAACTCACAGAGGTTGCCAAAGGGCTGGAGAAAACCAGTAGAGACATTTACGGCGCTAAGATCGGTTTGTGGGTCGTCGGGAGTATAATCATTTTCACCGCTCTACGTATCCTTTTGTCTAGTCAGTAGCCAACCTGAACCGCCCCCGACGCGCTTTGTCGAGCACCTCCAGCAGGGCGGCTGTGCGAACGCTGCGCATAGGGCATAATACGAGTGGGAGAGCAGGAAGATCTGTAGGAGGTAGCGAGTATGCACCGTGTGCTGCTGAGTCTGTTCGTAGTTGGCGGTCTTGTTACGACAGCTCAAACTGACAGACCAAGCCCCGTGGTGGAACGGTTTGGGGTTCGCCATGGGGCATCGAGTGTCAGTAGGCTTTTGCCGTCACTGCCTCGCGGTGGGATTTTTCTCGTTCGTGGCGCTTGGCTGGGACCCGACGACTTGGTTCTTGCAGCACAGCCGTTCCCCTCCGAACTCGCGGCATCAAGCATCCAGATTCGGTCGGTCGGGAGCGGCGTGGTCTACAACGCGGATATGGTCCACGCCTGGGCCTTTCAACTGGCTGGCATTCTACCGTCTGAAATACCCGCCGGACCAGCTGAATTAACGGCGGTTTACGAGGGCCGTAGCAGCGAGCGGGTCGAAATTCTGGTAGTCGACTCGATGCCGGGATTGTTCGCGGTCAGCCAACAAGGGTTCGGGCCTGGAGTAATTCAAAATTTCATCTCGCCGACCGAGCAACCACTCAATACGCTCACAAACCCCGCTAGCGGCGGACAATACATCATCCTCTGGGGCACCGGCTTAGGTGAGCCGGCCGCTGCCGAGGACATTCGGGTGACCGTCGGACATCTGTCTCTCAAACCGCATTACGCAGGGCCTGCTCCCGGTTTCGCTGGCGTTGATCAATTCAACGTGATGCTGCCGAATCGCGAGGACCTGCCCACAGGGTGTTACGTTCCTGTGTCGGTCTCCCGTGGACTAAGCTCGACCGGTCAAGTCACGGTAGCGATTGGCGATACCCCCGGTAGATGCGATCACCCATGGGAACTGTCGCCTGAAAAGCTCGCTGACCTCGATCGCGGTGAGCGCATCAAGACGCTACAAGTCTTCTTAAGCGACGCGGAGGACGTGATCTCTCCCACCGAAGGCGAGCGACCGCTGCCGAGGCGACGGTTGCTGGCATTCGCCAGCCTCGATCTCGCCAACGGCTCGGGGGTGGCTTTGCGTAGCCCTCAGTCGATGGCGCCTCTTGAAGAGATAGGTGAGTGGTGTGGTTCTTCTTTAGCCCGGTGGGTGAACGGAGACTTCTCCGGGGGACCAGTTCAGCCGCTACCCCAACGGCCGCCGCCGCCAAATCCTCTGTTTCTGCCAGCGGACGCAGGTGAGTCGCTCGAGTTTGTCGGTCCGGGGGGCCGAAAGATGGAACTGCGGCGACTGATGCCACCGTTCGATGATCGGTACTACTTCGATCTATTCGATCAGCCGGGGAGCGCGGACCTTCTCCTGGCCGGTACTTGGACGTTACGAGCTCCGGGAGGTGCCGACGTAGCGGCCTTCGGAGCAGCGGTCGAATTGCCGGGCCTACCGGCGGTGATGGCTCCGGCGTCAATAGATCTTAGCGAAGACATTGCTGTCGAATGGACGGGCCGAAGTTACGCATCCGGGGACAGGGTGGACTTGCTAATCGGTGTCCGGACCTCTGATCAACACGACTCTTCCCGCCGGGTGGTATCGGGAGTGCACTGCAGCGTCCCGGCGGTTGACGGTGGTTTGACTATCGCTGCCGATGTGCTCGAAACCCTTCCCGAACCGGCCGACGGGATGGCTATTTGGCAGTTTTCGTTGTACGCACGGCGAAACCTCGACATCCCGCAACTCGAGTACGCTGGCCTTGATTTCCGCATGTCGCGAATCAAGCGGTTACTAATTGACTAACGTTTCCAATCTGTCCCGGATAGGGGGCATTTCCCTGCCGGGCGTTGCGACAAGTGAGCACCGCTACCGCCCCTTCACCCCGCCTTCTTCCCGCGCCTCCTCCGCCCCTGCTTGCCGCCATTGACGCCCATCAGCTGTACGCAAACCTCATCCACCCACTTGACGTCGTAGGGGGTCCAGCCCTCGTATTCGTCGAGCACCTCCAGCAGGCCGTCGGCCACGGCGGGGTCGATCTCGGATGAGACCTCGATCCCGGAGAGCTCCTTCTGCCGCTCGGGGTCGATCGTCACCCCATCGGTGTCGTTGAAGGAGTAGTTGAGCCGCTCGACGGTCTCGGGATCCATGCCGCAGGCTTCGGGTTCAAGGGGCAGCGCCTCGGCGGCGCGGGCCAGGGTCCTCATCTGCTTGCGCGAGCCGCGCTTGCCCGACAGGATCGCCCGCATCACGATGCGCTGCTGCAGGGTAGTGGTCAAGTTCATCAGTTAAGTTCCTCCTAAAAAAAGTCAGATGTTGGCAACGTCTCTCGATATCCAGGCCGAGCCGTCCCAGAACCAGTAGGTGGAGCCGGTCTTATGGGCGATGCCGCCGTAGCCGGAGCCGGGATTGGTGGGCGCGCTGGAGAGGCTCTTGGGGTAGAAGGCCTTGGCGCTCCTGACACCGCCATTGGAAGCCTGCAGGGCGTTCCAGGCTGTATCGGTAGCCGAGCAGTACTTGCCGGTGAAGCCGCCGTTGGGAGCTTGGATGGCGTTGCCCACATTCTGATAAGCGGCGATCGCGCGGCACTGAATGCCGCCGCCCGAGGTGGACCCCGAGCCGGAGGCATACATGTCGAGGGCATTGCTCGCGGTGGAGCTGGCCTTCAGGGTGGTGAAGTCGCCGTTCTTCGAGCCGTCAATGGCGGAGAGGTCGATCTCTTTCCAGCCGGCGCCGGTGCCCGTTTTGTAGTAACGCCAGATGGAGCCGGACTTATGACTCCAGCCGGAGTACCCAGACCCGGGATTGGTGGGCGCGCTGGAGAGGCTCTTGGCGTAGAAGGCCTTCTGGCTCCTGACACCGCCAGCCGAGGCCTGCAGGGCGTTCACGGCGGTATCGGTAGCCGAGCAGGTCTTGCCGGTGAAGCCGCCGTTGGGAGCTTGGATGGCGTTGCCCGCATTCTGATAAGCGGCGATCGCGCGGCACTGAATGCCGCCGCCCGAGGTCGACCCCGAGCCGGAGGCGTACATGTCGAGGGCATTGCTCGCGGTGGAGCTGATCCTGAGGGCGGTGGCGTCCACTCCGACCACAACGAGATGTTTGAGCGTCTTGTTCCAGGTGAGGTTGGCGTCACCCGCCACGGCCCCGTCGTCGTTGAACTGTAGCTGCTTGTCCGCGCCCGCCGCCACCACCTTGAAGGCTTCCCACACTCGCTCGTCGCTCGAGTTCACCCCGGTCGACTGTTCCCAGCGATCGTCAGTCTTCGACCACCTGAGCAAGCCCCAGCTGTCGTCGAGCAGGTCGGCGTTGTCGTCGTCGTAGGTCGAGTCCCCGTCGCCATGGTCCTTGAGCGCCAGGAAGGCGTCGGCTACGAGATGTCCGCTGAAGACGGTGTCGCCGGCGAAGGCGTCGGTCTTGTCGCCTGTCAGCAGCAGGCCGCTGCCGGCAGTCCCGCCAACTTGCAACGCGCCGTTCGAGAATTGGACCTGGAGCAGCTGGGTATCGGCGCCGGCGACGTTTTTGTAGACCTTCAAGGCGGCCGTGGTGCCCGATCCCTCCTGGGCGATGATCGACTGCTCGATCTGATCAACCGCTGAGTCGTTGGTTGAGATCTCGATCCCCGAGACCGAGTCGCTGTTGGGGGAGCGCTTGAACTCGCCCTTATGGGATCCGCTGACACGGTTGCCCAGAACCTGATTGCGGTCCCCGGACTGGAAGTTGTTGGTCGTGCCGTAGACGGTATCGAGTTCGCGGATGGCCCAGTGGCCGGAGGCGTTGAGGTAGATTTGATTGTTTCTGATGGTGCAGCCCGAGGTGCGCTCGCTGTCCGCCGAGCCGCGGTTGCTCAAGACAATGGGGCCGGATTCGGCGTTGCCGCCGGCGATGACGGGTTGGATGATGGCGTTGCCCTGGACCAGCACATCGCGGGAGGCGTTGAGCGAGATGCCGCCGCCGGCCTGGTTGACCAGCATGTTGTCCGCGATCACCAGCCGGCGGGCGCCCGAGGCGTTGTAGGTGCGGCCCAGGTTGATGCCGCGGGTGAGGTTGGCGTTTGAGATCCCGTAGGAGGCGATCGAGTCGTTGGCGTAGTCGGGGTCGGAGGAGTCGGGAATGACGCAGGTATTGCCCGAGACCACCCCCTCGGCCATGCCGTCGAGGTCGATCGATCCGCCGTTGACCGAGCGGATGGAGTTGCTCGAGAAGACGCCGGTACAATGCCCCGAGCAGTCGATCGCCACCGCGTAGCGGCCGGCCTCGTACTTCGGAACCGGGGCATCGGTATCGGTCTTTGTCTGGTAGCCGACGCGGTGGAAGGTATTGCCGGTGACGGCGAAGTTATGCACCGCGCCCATCTGGACGCCGTCGAGGCAGAGATCGGAAAAGGTCGAGCCGACGACGCTGATCGAGTCGTGGTAGGCGCCGAAGGCCGAGGCCCAGCTCCACACCGCGTTGCCCCCCATACGGGAGAAGGAGCAGTCGGAGACCAAAAGGCCCCGCACGGCGTAGTTTGAACCGTCGCCCGAGGCGAAGATGCCGCCCGTCCAGGCGCCGTAGTTCGTGTCGTCGTCCCCGCTGATGACGACGGTGAGATCGAGATCCGTGTCCGCCGCCTGGCCGGTGAGGTAGTAGCGGTGGTAGGCGGTTCCCGAGATGGTGATTTCGTCGTCGGTGAACTGATCGAGAATCTCATTCCCGTTGCCGTCCTTGATGGACCAGAAGTTCTGTCCCTGGGGCAGTAGCAGATACGCGGTCCACTCCTGGGCGAGGCTGGAGAGAGTAATGTTGTAAGCGGTTCGGGGGTCGCGGCCGGCCAGCAGAGTGAGGGCGTTGAACTCCGTGGACCCAAACGATGCCGGGGCGGTAGTGGACCCGCCATGGCGCAGGTCGTAGTCTTCGTCCTCGAGGGGGCCGAAGAAGTGCGGGCGGTTGTTGCGGAACAGCGAGCCTTCGATGCGGATGTCTTCGACATTCGAGGTCGAGGCGTCCAGCCAGACGGCGTAGCCGCTCGTATGCTCGATGTGGACGCCGCTGAGATGAATCCGCTTGGCCCCGGACTTGATTCTCACCGAGGAGTTATCGGACAGGACAGCGTGCGTGGGGTTGCCGTTGATGCCGGCGGTTTCGAACAGCTCACCCACTCCGGTGCCGGTCGTGATGCCCACCGCCGTCGTGACACCGCCGTCGATTGTCAAATCCTCAAGGCCCGAGTCCTGGCCGCTGAAGTTGATCAGCCCATCGGCCGAGGCGATGGAAGCGCCGCGGATCAGGCGGGTTCTGGGACCGTGGCCACGGAGGACTACCTTGGACGGTATGGTAAGTTTCGATTTCAGGCGGTAGTCGCCCACGGGCAGAACCAGCAGGCCGCCGCCCGAGGCCGAGACGGCGTCGAGGCCGCCCTGGATGCGGGGCGCGTCGTCGTCGGCGCCGGTCGCGGGGGCGGGGTCGTGGACCGGAACGGGTTCGAAATCCGGGTCGAGGCCGACCGTATGCTCGAGCACCGACCAGGCCCCGGCGACGTCCTCGTGATTGCGGTGGCGGGCCTGGATCTGGTAGGTCTTGCCGACCGTGACGCCGCGGAAGCGGAACTCGGCCGTGGTGCTGGTCCCCAGAGTCCAAGGGGGATCGCCTGAGTTGGGTTTTTCCCTGACCCGGACCTCGGTGTAGGAGACCGCCGCCGCGGTCCAGCTGAAGAGCAACCCGACGGTGACCGCGCCGTCTGTGGCGATCTCGGCAAACTCCTCCACCGCCAAGCCCTCGACAGCCGGCACGTCGCCTGCCTCGGGCAGGCGGATCACGCGCGGGGCGGCGGGCGGTAGAACGAGCGTGTCGGCGTAGGTGCCGGAGACATCCTCGCGCAGGGTGAGCGCCACCGAGCCATCTTGCTGGACCAGGACCCGCTCGACTTCCATGCGGGTGGAAGACAGCCCGTATTCGGAGTTGGTGACCAGGACGCGGTCGGTGGGAATCAGCCCGGTGCGCTGGAAGCTGTTGCCGGGTCTTACCACCATCTCGAGCCGTAGGCTCTCCTGCGAGCGCCGCAGGTTGGTGGCCAGCAGGCGGCCGGCGGCGATGGGATGAGTGAGGTAGGCCAGACGGACATGGCCGCTGCGCTTGCCGCCGTCGCGAGTAAGGGTGGCTTGGGGGATGGGGTCGGGAATCTCAGGTAGGCTCAGTTTGGTCCAGTCATGCTCGTCGGACTGGGGGATCTCGCCGCTGATGGCGTTGACCCGCTCCTGGAGAGCCGGCCAGGGCTTGATAACGGGCGGCTCGATGATGTCCGAATCGGTGATGGTCTGGATGGCGTTCTGGCTGTCCTTGCCGGGGCGGAAGTGCAGCTTGCCGCGGGACTCGATGACCTCGCCGGCCCAGGCGGCGTCGAGCTGGTCCTCGACCTGGCTGACATCGTCGCCGGCGCTGAAGACGCCGTTGATGGTGTAGCGCTTCGAGGTCGGGTTCCAGCCGCTGTAGCCCGAGGGCAGCGTGACGGTGACCGCTTGATCGCAGAGGTTATAGGCGGCGGTGAAGTCGGTCGAGTCGATGGCGGAGGCGGGGCGGCCGCGGCGCACGGTTTCCCACCAGTGGCGGATGGCGGCAGCGTTTTCGGTCGAGGCCGCAGGCGATGGATCTTCCACCCAGTTCGATCCCCCGCTGTTGGCCTGGGTCGGCTTGTTGGCGGCAGTTGAGGTATGAGCCACCGTCGAGCGCCAGTCCTTGCTGTCGTTCGATACGAAATCACCCACGCTGTAGGAGGTAGCGGTGGCCCAGGTGGTGACCAGTCCGGGCCAGTTGATCTTGAGGCCGTTGACCCGGAACTCCAGATTCGGCACCCGGGTCCAGACGCGGTCGTTGAGGTCCTGGTACTCGGGCTGGGTGAGCTTGACGTAGACCCAGGAAACCCCATCGAGCTTGTGATTCTCGGTCCAGTCGGGGAAGTGGGTGCGGAAGGGTTCCGTGACCGTCTGGTTGTTCTGATCGGCGTACTGATGATACAGGGTGGTGTGGGTGGGGAAGGTTTCGTTGAAGTCGGTGTCGTCGCTGGACCATGTTTCGCCCGAGATAGCGGTCTCCTCATAGCGCATGTCGACGCCCTGGGCGCCGTCAGCTTTGAAGTATTCGTAGATCTCGATGTAGTCCTTGTACTTGCCCGCCACCGGGGTCAGCTTGTCGCCGGTCGAGCGGGTGGTGCGGACCAGCTTGACGGCCTGGCCGTCGATCCATATCAGGTTGTCGATCTTCTCGCAGGCGCCTTCGGAGAGGATCAGCGCCATGCGGGCCTCGCGGTCCCGGGAGCCGAAGTAGCAGAGCACCCCCGGGGTGCGGACCTTTGCACCGAGCACCCAGCGGACCGGGACGACCTCGCTCTTGATGGTGCGGGTGGGGCCGTCGAGGGCCTCCATGCGTTTTTCGCTGGAGATCAGCCGGGCCATCAGACGCACCCCGTACGAGACCGCGGCCCAGCCGATGGAAAACGCGATCTTGGCGGCAACGGCCGCTGAAACCGTGGCGCCGAAAAAGCCCGCGACCGTCGTAATGACGGGGACCAGGAAAGGCATTTAGGCGGCGACCTCCCAGAGATCAGCGATCGGGTGCGCCCGGGCCAGGCCCTGATGGGTCTTGGTCCACAACGCGCAGTCGGGACCGATGACGCCTACGAGCGGGCCGCGGATTAGTGCCGGAGTATGGTTGATCTCGAAACCCCTCGCCGGCGTCAGCGCGATCATGCCCGGCGAGGGAATGGTCCCTCGCTTGAGGCGCTTGAGAAGCGGCTCGGAGCTGAGCATCTGGAGCCAGCAGTTGCGCACAGAGCCATGCTCCCGGGGCGCCCGCCGGATGGCCTCTCGCTCGGTGAGCCCCTCGGCCCAGCCGGGCAGATCGAACGCAGGCTTTGAACCCGACAGCTCGCGTATCATGGCCCGCGCCAGCGTGATGCAGTCGCGTTCGCGCCAGCGGGACGGCCCCAGCCCCTCGCGCTCCAGCACGTCCCGGACCCTTTGGTTTAGGGCGGCCATCCTGTCTCCACCCCCTTCTTCGCCAGCTGCTTCATGTAGGCCATTCCCTTGTCCCCCGACGTGCGGCGCTGCTGATCCTCGTCCGACCAGAACCGCGGCACGCCGCGGTCTACGTCGCCCCGCAGGGTCTCGACTTCCACCGTGAGCGTCCCCTCCCCCATCGCCGGCGCCGACAGCCGCCCGCTGAACGATACCGGGGCCAGGCTCCAGCTCGCCCCCTTGTCGGAGCTGTAGATCCATGCGATACTCACCTTGACCGCCCCGACGTCCTGGAGAAACTGGGTGCGCAAGCTGGTGGGAATGCCCGAGAGGGTAATCGTCATCCTGCGGTCGGGCGATCCCGAGGCGACCTCCAGCTCGCCCACTCCCAGCGCTTTCCCGCCGCCCTGGTAGGTGTTGCCCGAAAGCGTCAAATCGCCTTGACCGGTCCAGAAACGCAGCACCGGCGAAGTCTCGATCGTGATCAGGTATTGCAGCCAGGCCGCCATCCTAGATCGCCTCCTCCCAATCAATCGCCCACGGGCCTCCGAAGTCGGGCGTCCACAACAGGGGAATCGAACCGCCGCCGCCGCCCACGGCCAGCCGCGCCAGACAGGTAACGTCTTCCCACACAACGTCTTCACTCGTTTCGGGAACCGCCGGCGGCTCCACCGTGCATTTCGAAGTGTCCAAATCGCTCGTCAGCAGGTAGAGCCGGCCGCCGATCCGCACGTAGTCCCCGGCTACCAGACCGTCCGTCGCGCCGCTCACGGTGACCTCGAGCTCGCCCGAAGAGAGCGCCGCCGCGCTCACCGTCAACGACGTGCCCGCCGTCAGTTCGCCCGCCGAGGGGCGCTCGATAGGGACCTCGAAGGTGTTCTCGGCGCCGCGCAGCTGCGCCAGGAAGGTCTCGACGGCCCGCCGCTGAGCGTCGGTCGATATGTCGGATTCGGCAATCTCGATCCGCCCCGACCAGTAGCCCGGACCGCGGCTCAGAACCTGCGACCCCGGACCGTAGATCGAGCGCAGCACGATCTGGCCGGGGTGCTGGAGCGCCAGATCGGAGCGCACGATCAGCACGACTGGGGGGAAGTCGATCAGCGCCATGATATACTCCTCGTGGACGCAACTTGGCCGTGCTGGGGGACGTCTACATGAACACTATGCGACTGCCGACAATACTGGTTCTCGCGGCTCTGCTCGCGACGCCAACGTGGGGCGGTGACCGGGCAGAGAAACTTCTTATATGGGAAAGCTGGAAAGTGAGCGATGTCAGCCTTGCCGAGAAGGGGCTGAGGACTGAGGCTTTTAGCGATCCGTACGAGGTTCACCCCACTGATCTGACCCTGCGCTGCGCCTTGTGGGAGCCCGGCAACAAGTGGGGAACACGCACGGAAGAGCACAACCTGATGCTCCTGTTCGAGTTCAAGAACAAGAGCTTTTCCGGTGCTGTGCGCCGCGAGAAAGACCGCGTGCAGTTGCAGCTCGGCTTCTGGAGCGCCGTCGAAGGCGAGGATGGCGACTACCGGCTGCGGCAGGAACTTGTCGACTACGACGAGAGCAAGCGCACGTGGGCTTACAAACCTTTCCGTCTTGCCGGTGAAGTGATGCGCTTTCCTGAACGTCCGGGCCTTGCGCGGCTCTTCCACCACGAGGCGGCGGACATAGCGCGCCGCATATACCGTTCCGAGTCGTTCAGTTGGATCAACCGGCGCAACGGGGAAACCCACAGCGTCGAGGTCGGCGAGAAGGGCCGAAGCGCCATCAAGCAGGTGCTTGAGGTGTGCGGTTTCAGCGTTCACGAGTCCTCCGCAACACCGACGGCCGCAGCAGATCTCTTGTCACGTCACCCTTGACCGCCCGGCCCACTTCTTCCCTGATCACCGGGACCGCCTCAGCCAGCGCCGCCCGCACGCCAGGCCCGTCGCTGGACTGAATATTGATGCTGATATTGATCACGGGAGCGCCGCCGCCGATCGGCCTGGCCGACTGCAGCACGTGGTTGGGGATGATCTCGCCCGCCGTGCGCGGCCGGAACAGTTCCGCGCCCTTCTCGCCCACCGCGTAGAGACGGCCCGCCTCGACCGGCCCTCCGGCGGCCTTGCCCGGCACCCCGAATACTCCCCCGAACACGCCCGTCAGGGCGTTTTCGATCTGGTTGAGCAGCGCCACCCGTAGCAGGATCTTGGCGATCTCCTGCAGCACCCCGGCTAGCGCGTCCCGCAGGCTGTTTGCCCCAAGAATGGCGTCCTCCATGCCCTTAGTGATCGCTCGGGAGAAGCCCTCGGCGGCCTGCTGGAGTTCCTTCTGCCGGTCGGTGAACTCCTTGATCGCCTTCCCTCTTTCACGGGCGATGCGCAGCTGCTCTCGCAGCTCATCGGTGAGGACGCTTGTGTCGAGAAGCCTTATCTCAATCGCTTCCCGTGCCGCTTCAAGCGCATCCTGTTCCTGCCGGTTGCCCTTCTCCTTCGCCTCCGCGATGGCTGCCTCAAGATCAGCCTGCGTTTCCTCCAGCTTGATCTGCTGCCGCATGTCGAACAGCTCTTCGCCCCTGAGCAGCGCCAGCCGGTTAGCGTTCTCGATCCGCTTGAGCTCAGCTGCGATTGTCTTGTCGAACTCCTCGATCAGGAACGGCTGAACGGCCTGCTCGACCTGTTGCTGCGTCCTGGTGTCGGCGATCAGCTGTTCCACGTCCAGGCGGTCCTGGGCGAGCTTGAACAACGCCGTCTCGTTGGCCTTGATAAGGTCAAGCTGCTCAAACAGCCCTGTGACCGCCGCTTCGTCGCCCAGCAGGGCAGCGTCCCGCAATTCCCGCGCGATATCCTGCCTTCTTGCTTCGAGCACGCCCCGCGCCGTCTTTTCGACCGCCTGGCCGGTAAGCCGGTTCAGCTCCTCTTCGAGCTCCCGGATCGAATCGGTAATTTCGTCCTCGAACCGCAGGACCTGGATGGGCGCTTGCAGCAAGGCTTGCTGCCTGCTTAGCTCCTGGGTAACCCGTTGCTGTGCTTGAAGCTGTTCGAGATATTTGGCGGTAAGTTCGTCCGCCGCCGGCAGCATCCGGCTTTTAAAGGCGTTCAGATTGGCTTCGGCGGCCTCGACGGCGCTGATGGCCGAGTCTTTCTCCTGTTCGCCGGCCGCCGCCAACCGCTTTTGGGCGTCCTCGAGCTGATGAGCCAGCGCAACTTCCCGCGCCCGCAGGTCATTAACGATCTTGAATCGCGCCTGAAGCTGAAGCCGTTCTACTCCAACCGCCCGAGCCAGCTCCAACTCCTGTTGGGCCAGCGTCAGCCCCCGCTCCAACTCGGCGTTATAGTTGCGCAATGAGTCTTCGGTGAATGGCGCAGCCGTAACAAGAACTTCCTCGGTCGGCTTAAGCCCAAGTAAGTCGAGATCCTCAGCGGTCAGCTTGATTCTGGCCGGAATCTCCAGCGGTTGTTCTGCCACGCCCTGAATGAATTGGAGCAAGTCACCCTGGAATTTCCTCAAGTCCTCTACATTGGTGCGAAGCGTCAGTCTTCTGGAAACATCCTCCACGCCCTTAACCAGCAGCGCGTTGATTTTCTGGATCTCTTCCGAGACCCGCCGGATTCCGTCCTGGGCCGCTTCGAGCTTTTGTCTCGCCGTATCGGCTGAGGAAAGCTGCTGCTCGATGGATGTGATCAGGCCAATCTCTTCGCCGCTCCGTCCGGTCAGCTCGCGCCGCGCCTGTCTCAACAGACGGGTTTGGTCCGCGGCCTGCTTGGCCTGAGCCGCATAAAACGCCAGGGAGCCGGCGGCGATGGCTATCCCGGCGGGACCGCCCAGCGCCCCCACTCCGATTCGCGCCGCAATCGCGGCCGCCGAAAGCCCCCACAGCGCGCTGACGGCCTGCCCGACCTGAAAGACAAAACGCCCCGCGAACAGAACTCCGGTGAAGATAAGCGTGTCCCTGAGAAGGTCAAGGTTTCTCACGAGGGCCTCAACGGCCTTGACCATCGCCGAGACAGCTTGCGGGCCGTGCTCGATCAGCGCTTCGTTGAGTCGCGTAAGCTCGTCAGCCGCTTCCGCCACCCCACGCGCGGCGGCGATCTGCGCGGCATTGCTCAGATCGGTAAAGCTCTGGGATAAGTCCTTGAGCCGTTGGGCTTCCTCCGTTGTGACCAAACCCAACCGCCGGAAAGCGTTCTCCTGCTCAAACAGCGCGTTCCGACCGCGCTGCAAGACGTTGACGAAGGCCACGCCCTCGCTGTCGAACAGCTTGAAGGCGAGTCGCACGCGCTCTTGCTGGTTTTCGGTGTTCTTGAGCCCCTCAGCTACATCAAGCAGCACGTCGTGGGAATCGCGCAGCCGTCCGTTGGAGGCACGTAGTTCGACGCCCAGTTGCCGGAAGGTATGCCGTAATTGCGATTGGCCGGCATCCGCCTCGGCCAGGCGCCGCGTGAAGCGCTGCAGGCCGATGTTGGTCGCGTTGATCGCGATCCCTTCGCCCTCGAAGGCGCGCTGGAGCAACTGCAGGCGCTCGACGGAAAAGCCCAGCCGTTCGCTGGTTTCAACCAGGCTCGCGCCGAATTCGGCCTGCCGCTTGATTAACAGCCCCAGTCCGGCGCTGCCGGCAATCAGGCCGACGGCGCCGCGGACGGACAGCACCGACCGACGGAACTCCTGGAACCGTTGATTGGTCTGACGCACTCCCCGGCGCAGGCTGCGCAGAGTGCGCTCCTGGGTTCGGAGCGCATCCGACGAGCGCCGCACGCCGCGCACAAACTCGTTGGTCCGGGCGCGCAGCGAGATATACGCGCTTCCGACGTTAACCTGTCCCGGCATCGCGGCTCCTTTGATAAGCGTGCTGAACCATCAGCACGCGCTGTTTCAGAGCCCCCTCATCAGGCTCCGCCTCTTCGTCCTGGGGCGTTCGCATCCAGGGCGCGAAATCACTGAGCTTCGCCGTCGAACCCATCGCCCGGCAGATCAGGACGCAGATCGTGGCGAGCAGTTGGGGCACGACGACGGACTGCGGCGGCCAGCGCCGAAAGTGGCGCTCCCAGGCGTAGTACTGAGTCGCCGGCATCGCCAGCACCTCGCTTAGTTGACGGCCGGTTTCTCGCGCGATAAAAAAAGGTTCGGATCACCGACCGCCTCGGCCTCTTGCTTGCGCGAGAACATCGAATCAAGCCCGCACAGCCGCATCGCCGTCTTCGCCAACAGGCCGGACTCGCCGCCCGTGCGCATGATGAGCCGGGCCGCCTCGTCCTCGTTGAGGTCCATTCCCAAACAGGCCTTGAGCGACATCCGCGCCGCCTGAAACAGCACGCCGCTCTCTCGCTCTTGCTTGATCTCGGAAAACAGCCAGTCGCGGATCGCCATCGCTTCCGCCGCCGTGGGCGGTTGAAGTTGGAACCGCAAACCGGCGGCCGTGACCTCTTCCGGCGCGGACAACATCGCCTTGATGTCGTCCGGCGTTGCAAACTCGTTGGTGGTCTTCTTTTTTCGTGTCATTAGGCAATGCTCCATTCGGACAGCTGAACCCGCGGGGCCAAGGTCAGGGTAGTCGTCATATCGCCTTCCGATTCCAGGCTGACATTGCCGGCCAGCCGCACCCTGGCATCGAAGGGTCCCCGCCGCATCGACGGCAGCACGATCGAATAAGCCGATGTGGCCGGTACCGCGGTACTCGGCGCGGGCTTGACCGTGACGACCGGCGTGGCTGCGTCGGAAATCGAGTCGATAACGTATTTCGAGCTGCCGACCTTGATCACCATGCCGGGCCCCAGCAGGCTGACAGCCGGCTTGATCGCTCCCGCGAAGGCCACCACGCCGGTCAGGGCGATGGCTACGGTATTGGTTGGGCCGGTGATAGACTTCACCGCCTCTTCCTTGGTGGTCAGCTGGAAGTCCAGCAAGGTCCCCTTGAGCGAGGCCGTCCGTATCTCCTTCCAGGCGGCGTGCGCCGGGCTGTAAGTGGCGTTCAACTCAATCGACGGGACGCGCGGATGGCCCGAACGCTTCGCCACCCCGTCGAACGTGACGATGTCCCGCTCGGGCGCTTCGCCGCCCGACTCGGTGTAGCTGTTGATGCCCGGCACTTGAATCCAGGTCGACCCGCTGTCGCTCGAATATTCCAGCTTGGCGAATTCGCTCCCGTGTACCGTTGGTACTGCCATAATGTTTTCCTCCTTTGAATTGGGTTCAGTCGGCGGCAAGCGCCCGGCGCGTCCTTCTGCTCACCCGGCGCTTGCCGGTAAGTTCTTGCTCCACCTTCTTGAAGTTCTTTCCCACGCCGCGCGCGAAAGCGCGGTTCTGGTCCGCCCGCGTGTTGCGCACCGCCGGTTCCAGAAAGGGATGCTCCGGCGCCCTGATCGTTCCGAGCTCAACCAAATGCGCGTGGGGTGCGGTGGCCTCGACCAGGGCCGAAGGCTTGTACCGGCGCTTGCCCCGGCGCGCCCGGATCGATGCCCGCAACGCTCCGGTCTTGTCCTTAAAAGCGGTGGTGTTTTTCGCTTCGGCAGCGACAACCTTGGCCGCTTCCAGCAGACCGTCTTCCAACGCCACCTGCCCCAGTACGCCGGGCAGGGCGTCCAACGCCCCGATCAGAGCCGCCGCTTCCTCGATGCCGGTGATTTCGATTTCCATCAGATGGTGACCTCCACGGTCCACATGCGGCGGTAAACGTTAAGCTCCTCGTCGTAGTCGTCAATAGGCCCGGAGACAGATCGCAGCCGGCCGCCGGAACGGACCGCCGCCAAGCCTTGTTCGGCGAGGCGGATGGCCTCGGCGAACGTCTTGGCCCGGAAGTCGAGCCGGATGGCACAGGTGCGCTGCCTCGATCCCTCAAACGTCGTCACCGTGTCGCCGCCGACGCCCTGGTAGACGACAGCCGGAAAGTCGCCCTCGCCCACTTCGCGCTGCACGCTCGGATGACAGTGGCCCGCCAATAAGGGGTCCGATCCCAGCACTAGGCGCGTAACATGAGCTTCAGGGCTCTCCATGGCTATTCGTTCCTCACGACTTGCAGTTCGAGATAGCGCCGCCGGCCGATCTCGGCCAGCCCCTCGATCTCGTGCTCCCGTCCGTACTCGTCGCGCAGTCTCCAGCCGGGCCGAACGCTCGAGTCCCAGCGGATCACGAACCTCGTGCGCTGCTTGGTAAACTCGGCGCCCGCCTGCAGCCTCTCGCGGCCCGTGATATCGCGCCGCGCCGCCCAGCGGGGATGCTCGATCGGATCGCCTGGAACCGACTCGCCGAGCTCGTTTTTCGTGGCGGCGTCCGGCTCCAACAACACGATCCGGCGGTCCAGGTTCGGGTAGGCGTCTCGTGGCATCGCTACTTCGCCCTGCCGGCAAGCTTTTCCACGGTCCGGAAGGCGCCTAGACCAAGCATCCCAAACACCAACTCATACAGCCCATCAGCCGCCACGGGATATGCCGCAAGTTCGCCGGTGGTGAGCACTTGACGCGTCCACAGATAGGCGCCCAGCGCAAATTGCGGGATAAAGTAGAACGCCAATGAAACTCCACAGACCCACAAAATGAAAGGCCGTCCACCGGCCACGAAGATCGAGCGGTGGCTGGCCTCGATCTTGTTCAACTCGATCTGCGCCAAGCTCGGCTTCATCATCAGCTTGGCCTTGATCAGCTCGGCCGCCTTCTTCTCGTCGTCGGTCTCGACGAATTTATCGACGATCCCGGCCACGCCCTCCGCCGCCGAGATCACCCCGCCGCCGAACAATTTGCCCAAGAAGCTCATCTAGCCTCAGCTCCCCAGCCAGAACCCTAGCCAGAACAGCCCCGCGCCGGCCAGCACGACGGCCGGCGCCGAGAAGGGCTTGTTGGCCAGCACTACCAGCAACGAATCCGTCTTGTCTTCAACCTTCTGATAGCCTTCCATTGGTTCTCTTCCTCCTTTTTCCTTTAAGCTGTCTCAATGAATTCGGCCAGCCGCGTAGTCCAACCGGCGGCGAACGCCGCCTGCGAAGGATCGCTTGCGATCAGCCGCCCGTAGAAGCGGCAGCGGCTCGCCAGCACGCTTTTGAACGACGCAGTCTCGTTCGCTTCGTTGATCGCCGCCAACGACTTCGGGCCGAATATCCCGTCCGCCTTGACTCCCGCGGCGATTTGCAGCCAGCGGGCCGCTTGCGAGGGACCGTGATTGACGGCGCAATCGACCGCCAGTTCCCGCAACCGGCGGCCGGCAATGCGGTCGAACCCCGGCCCCTGAATGTAGAGGCGTTCGTAAATCCGCCGCGCCTCGCTCTCGTCGAGGTCTCGCACGTCTTCCGCCGTCACCGGCTCGCCGCACCAGCCCTCCAGCGTCTTCAGCGTGATGCCGTACTTGGTCGGGCCGCCGCGGTCGGCGGGGTGATCGACATAGCCGCCTTCGCGGCGGATGATGGAGTCAATGATCGTCACTGCTTGATCCGCTCCTCGATCCGTCCCAGCAGGACCTTGATCTCGTTAAGGCACTTACGTTCCTGCTCCAACTCCTGTGAGTGCCTGCTCATGCGCCTTTCGCCTGCATCGAGCCGCTTGTTGATCTGCTCAAGCCGAACATCCACACTCGCCCGCCAGGCCACCGACTCCCGCAGCCCGGCGGTCGTGCGCTGCCACAGCAGCACGGCGCCGCCCAGCAGCGGCAGCAGCACCGCTAACATCGCGAGCATCGCGTTTACGTCAATCTCCATGTCCTGTCCTTCCCCTTACAAAGTCACGGGCCGGTAGCGGCCGCACAGGTCCGAGATGGCCTGACCGACCCCATCGTGGCGGTCGTAGAGCCGCTGGATCTCGAGCAACACGGCCGATCGCAGGTCGCCGGGCAAGCCGGCCGCCTCCACCCCGCGGCTGCCGCTGACCACCACGCTCCAGCGGCCGGCATCGCGGGGCCATGGTCCCGCGGCCGCGTGGATTTCGAGGTCGCCGCGCGGCGTGCCCGCCACGGTCGCGTGAGCCGGCAGTGTCTGGCTGGCCCCGTACGCCAGGCTCGTGATGCCGGCCTTGAGGCCCGGCAAGATGAGCGCTGCGCCGTCCACCGGGAAGCGCTCGTAGGTAGCCGTCCAGTTTGCCTTGAGCAGCGCCAGGCCGGTCAGGCCCTCGACATACGCCACGGCCTCGTCGAGCAGCTTGCGGATCTCTTCGTCGCCGAAGGCGTCGTCGAGCCGCAGGCGCTCCCGCACGTCCGCATGGGGCACCAGCGGCACGGGTGTGACGGACGGATCAGGGGCCGCCTTCTCGAGCCGGGGCCGGAGGGTCAACGCTTCCTCGCCCCCTTCGCCGGCGCCTTCTTCGCCGCGCCGCCTGCGAGGGCGGCGATCAGTTTGCGGCGGTCCAGGCCCAGCTTCTCCGGCTCGACGCTCTTGCCCGCCGGGGCAGCTACTTGGCAACCCATCCCCATGGGCGCCTCGCACGTGTAAGAACCCTGGGGTGAGATATAGACCTCGCGGTCAATAAAAACCGGTTCCATCGGGTTTCCTCCTCTCTCTTTACCGCCGTCCGGCCCGCAGGTTCACGCTGAACGTAAAGCTCGGAGTCGTTCCGCCGATCGTCCAGTCCGCACGCACCTTGGAATAGGGAAGCGCCACAGGGATACGCAACACGCTGCCCGTGGCGGTCTGCTGGGCGAACTTGCCCAACTCGACCGTCTTGTCCCCATCGACGCCCATGATCTTGACGTCGAGCGTCGGATCCGTACCCGACGCCGCCGTCACTTCCAGCTCGGCCACTCCGACCAGGCTGGCCGCGGTATCGACCCCTTCGCCCGTGCCGTCGGCTGTCCTGGCGGCACTGGGGGCCGGTTCCAATTCCTGCTCCGCCCATTGGCGGGAGTCGGCCTGTCGTGCTACTTGAGGCATGATGTCCTCCTTAGAGCCCCGTTACCTTGCAGAATGCCGCCGGACGGAAGATCGCCAGCCCGGCCCGCAGCCGTGCTCGCACCGCGTACTTCATGGCAATGAAGTAGGAAGCGTGCGAGTCGGTGATGTCGATCGTCACGCCCTGTCGGGTAATCAACGCCGAATAGCCGGTGAAGTCGCCGCACAACGCAGTGTTCTCGGTCAGCGAGTCGGCCTCTGCCACCGGCAGACCCCAGACGCGGCCCACGGCCATGTCGGCCGGCGAGCCGTACAAGTAGATGCCATCGGAGGTCTTGGCGAGCTGAATCTCCTGCCAGTCGTTCGGATGCAGGACAAAGGCGTTGGGGTTGGCGCGGCCGGTCACGCGCACGTTGGTGATCGCCTTGCGAAGGGCGTCCAGCGCCGTGTTGGAACCCTTGGCGATCACTCCGAGGCCGGTGCGGTCGAGAAGACCCGAGATGTTCGGCGCCGTGCCGTTGCCGGTGAGCACCTGCTGGTCGAGCCGCTGGCGCAGCATGAACGGCAACCGCATGTTGAGGTACGACTGCACGCCGGGTACGTCGTCGAGCTGCTCCTCGGTCACCGGTATCCAGGTCGCGATCGAGCGGATAGACTCATCCTTCTCGGTCAACGCCAGGGTGGACTCCGCTGCATCGCCGGCCTCGGAGCGCTCGACGGCGGCGTTGGTGAAGGTGGTCTCCTCCATGTACTTGTAGGCCGACTGCGCGGTCGAAAGCATCGGGAACAGGTCGAGCACCTGGACGGGCCGCTGCGCGTCGGGCACCACCCTCCCCGAGCGGATCACTTCCGGCGGCCAGCCGGCGGTGGTCTGAAACAGGGTGTTTCGGACGTCCAGGTCCAGTTCGACGCCCATGTTCATGCGCTGCTTCCAGCACTGGCTGAAGCCGCCGCCCCCGGCAAAGACCTCGTGTTGGGTGAATAGGGCGCCAACGTCGATCGGGGCCGCCGGGCCGCCCGGCCTGGGGACCGGCTCAAGCCTGCCGGAGCCGTTCTGACCGCCCCGCGGGCCGCCGCCGGTGTTGCGTGCCTGGATGGCGTCGCGAAGCTCGACCATCTCGCGGTGCTCCTGGACCAGAACGCGGGCCGCCGTCAGCTCGACATGCATCTTCGAGAGCTGTTTCACTTTGTCGGGCGTCGAGCCGTCCAGGCTCGCCACGCCCGACAGGTCCAGCTCCGGGCCCGCCTCGTCGAAGACGGTGTTGAGCTTGCCTTCGACCTCATCGATGGCGGCCTGCAGCCTCTCCGGGCTGTAGCCCTCCATCCTTGTCCGTTCTTGTTCGAGTTGCACAGTATCTACGCGCATAGCATTTCCCTCCTTATCTCGGCGGCGCTGAGCCGCGCTAGAAACTCGTTGCCGTCATCGATCGGGCCTGACGGCGAAGCCCCGTTACTACTGTCTCTTGCGATGTACAGCTCGGCCAGCAGATCGGCGCCGGCGCCGAACTGCTCAAGCTGGTTGCGCACGCCGGGCCGGATGCCGGGGGCGACGGTCGCGTCAGCCAGACGGCCCGTAGCGATGCCGGCCTTGATGGCCTCTGCCGGGCGGTACCAGGTAGTCTGCTCGATCGCCTTGGCGGCGTCCGCCTCGGACATGCCGCTGCGCTCGGCGATCAGCGCCGCGATCTCCGCGTCGAACTTCTCAAGCAGATCGACCGCCTGGGCAGCGCTCTCGCGGATCTCGCTCTTTGGGCCGGACGCCAGCAGCAGCAGGTGCGCCTCGTGCAGCATCACCAGAGCGCCTGTCTTGGGCACCAAGCGCTCATCGCCGGCCAGGAACACCAGGCCCGCGGCGGAGGCCGCGATGCCGTCCACCTGCGTGATTACCCGGCCCGGCCAGGTCCGCAGCTGTTGATAGATCGCGAAGCCTTCGGCGGCGCTGCCGCCGGGCGACTGCAGGCGTACCCGCACCACCGGCGCGCGCACTTCGCCGAGGGTCCGTGCTACCGCGTCCGCACCGATGAAATGCTCGGGGTCCCAGGGACCGATCGGCCCATACAGCCGCAGGACAGCCTCCTCATCGGAGGCCTCCAGGGCGATCTGAACCGGCTCGCCGGGTTGGGTGGCCGGAGGCGCACTGCGCTCCAGCTCTAGTAGAAGGGTAAGTATGTCCGAGCGCACCACGACCACTCCATTCGGAGTGACCTTGGCTTGACGCTCAGTGGGTCACTATAAGGTCGTGCCTACCCCTCCTCGCAACCTTGGCTTGACGCTATCAGTGGGTTCGCGCGAGGTTAGAGAGCACCAACCTGCCGCCAGGGAGCCCCCAGCGGCTAATTTGTACTCATGTTAAGGCCTGTCCCAAGGATCTGTCAAGCAAAATCTTCAACAGGACCACAATATCTAGTTGGGAGCTCGTCAAAACCCAACATGTGTTGTACCCCATCAGTGCCCATGAGGACTTCATACGTCCGTACGCTGCCCACTTCGACAAGCCCGATCCGCTTGCCGTTGGGCTTGAGGTGCAGGATCAGTCGCCGCGCGTCGCGCAATTGTCCCGTGTCGCGCAACTGCTGGATGCGGGCCGCCGCGCCGGCGATATCGGAATCGAGCGGCCCCAGCCGCTTCTCAGCCGCTTTCGACATCCTGCCGCGGCGCTCCCGTCGGCTGGCGCAGATTCTGGCCCTCCGGCACCGGCCCGCGCCCGGTGTAGGCGCGCGCTTCCTCGGGCGTCCAGATCGCGGCCTTCGCCGTCAAGACCTCCATTGTCTCGGCGATGTCTTTGAGCGAGCCCATCACCAGCGGCCCGGTGTCGATGTGCGTCCGGTAGCGCCGCCGCTCGGCCGGCCGCAGCAGCTTGACATCGAACTCCGACGTGTACCGCGCGATGTGCGTGTTGAGGCTGAAGCGCACGAAGTTGGTCCACTGCTCGGTCAGGTTCGAGTTGGTCCAGCCGCCCGAAGACTTCTCGAAGTGCTGCAGCAGGAACAGCGGCACCATCCAGACCCTGGCGATGTCCTGGATGCTGAACTTGAGCAGCTCGATCAGCTGCAGGTCGACGGAGGAAAAGCCGGTCTTGCTCGGCTTGACGCCCGGCGGCAGCACCGGCGACAGGCCCGCCCGCTGGAATCCCGACACTTTCTTCTCGAGCTTCTCGCGAATCTCCTCCGCCTGTTCGGGCTTGACGATCGGGTCGGTCTCGAACATCAGCGGCGTGTGCGCGCCGCGCGCCATCGTCGAGGCGTGGTGCTCCGTGGCGCTCAGCCACATGCCCAGGGCGTTGCGCGCCGCGTGCGCGATCGGCGAGGGCGACAGGCCCGTGCGCCAGTCGTAACCGCTGCCGGCCAGGTGCAGCACGTCCTCAGCGCCGGCCGTGACCGTCTCCGCCGCGCCCAGGAAGCCGTCGCCCGCCAGCGACAGCGTGTAGACAAGCCGCCCCTCGCGGCGCTGGATCGAGGCGCAGTCGGCCGGCTCCAGCTCAAATGGAACGCCCGTGCCGGTCCGTCGAATCCAGGCAAAGGAGTTGCCGTGGGTATGAAGCGCCCGGCCCATCGATTCCCAGAACAGTAGCGGGTCGATCGTCTGTGAGGGATTCTCGAGCAGCGCGGCCGCCGGATGCGCGGCGAAGGGCTCGAAGATCGGGCCGCGCGTGGTGACCTGGTAGGGCAGGCGCGCCAGGGTCCCGGCCAGGATCGACACACAGGCGTTCGCCGCCGGCACGCCCATCGCCGTGTGCGGGTTCACAAACACGCGCGACGGCGGCTCGTCTCCGCGGGGCCCCCCGGGCCAGGCAGATCCCGCCTTATCGGGGCCGACCAGCACTGAGAAGGCGTTGAGGATGCGCTGGAGCGTCATTTACAGTGCTACGACTTCATCCAATCGTAGCACGATCAGGCCTTGTGTGGTGGACGCCGGTGATTCGCTCGGTGCTACGACGGACTCGCTCGGCTTCGGTCGTGCGGGAAAGATCGGAACTCAATCTGACTTGACGTCACATACAACTCATTTGGAATGAAAGGCTTAAGGTTCTTGGCGGTCAAAAAAGCAGGGAGATTGACGTCACCATCGTAGTACTGCCTTCCCTTGGCCTGCCTCGCACGCCCTAGCGCCCTCATAAACGTGCTTTGTGTGAGTAGACGTCTACCGTCTTCCAGGACAGCGCAGGCTATCACGGCGTTGCCAATTTGTCGATCGCGCCATGCCACCCTTTAACCGCACGCTACCGTTGCCGTTCCCTGAGAACAGCGATGGCGACGATCGAAAGGTTGAGCCGTGATCCGCTGCCGGCCTGCCCTCGCAAGGCCGCCACCAAGAGCAACGCTTTTAGCGCACTACCAGGCCTTGCGCAAGCTGTGTGGCTGGCTTCTGTTCCTAGCCCAGCCACGCCCGAATGGTGTCCGGGTTGGACCAGTGCGCCGCCAGGCCGGTTGGCTCGGGCGCCGTGTGATCGGCCAGGCCGACCGCCATCGCCAGCGCGACCAGGCCGTCGATCGAGCCCTGTGAGCGCGACCGTGCCAGGCGCTTGTCGAAGCGGATCGCGTTCGACTCGTTGCGCTTGACCGCCGCCGCCGCCAGGTTCCAGCGCAGCACCGGCTGCGCCTCGACCGCGATCGTGGGCTTGGTCGCCAGCAGGCGGTTTTCCAGCGCCTGGATCGAGGCCGGCATCCACAGGTCGCTCGAGTCCCGCTTGGAGCGCAGGAAGCCCTGCGGGTGGTCGACCAGGTGCAGGCCCTGGCTGGAGCCCGGCTGCCCGGTGTAGAACTCGATCTCCTCGTCCTCGAGGGCTTGCTCGAACCTGGTGACGTGATAGCGGTCGTAGGCGACGCCCTGGATGTCGTAGCGGCCGGCCAACTCGCCCAGCACCCGCGCCGGCAAGCGGTAGTTCAAGATGCGCCCGGGCGTCGTCTCGATGAGCCCCTTCTCGGCCCAGTAGGACAGGTGCCCCGAGGAGTAGTCGTCGCGGTCGATCAGCGTGTCGGCGGCGGTGAAGAACCGCACCCGCGCCAGCAGCTTGCCGTCGGGCAGCTTCCACGCGCAGGCCAGTGCCGTCATGTCGCGCACGTCGGCCAGGTCGAGCCCGACGTACAGCGGCGCCGACTCTAGCGCGGCCTCGTCCAGCGCCTCGACCTCCGAGTTTTGCCAGGTCTCCCAGTCCATCCAGTCGCCGCCGCCGTCGGGCCAGCGGGCCATGTTCAGGCGCAGGAAGCCGGCCCTGCGGGCCGGACTGATCTTGGCCTTGTTGCGCTGCTCGGTCAGGTAGTCGTTGCGGATCACCGTGCCCAGGGAGGGGTTCGCCTTGACCCAGCAGTCCGACGAGGCGAAGGGGTCGTCGTCGCGGTCCAGCGAGAAGATGGCCGCGAAATAGTCGTCGGCGTCGAGCTGCCCCTGGGCCACCTTGGCGGCGTGGGCGTGCTCCTCCCAGCAGGGACCGGACTGCTGAGTGCCGGCATTGGTCACGATCAGCGTCAGCGGCTGCGAGCGCCCCTTCTTGCCCTCGTCCAGGATGTCCAGCATACTGCGCGTGGGGTGCTCGTGGAACTCCTCGACCAGCACCATGTGCGGGCGGTAGCCGCTGCGGCCCGCCCCTTCGCTATGGTGCGCCAGCGTCTGAATGAAGCTGGCCGTCTGGGCGCACACCACACGGCCGTCGTCGGTGCCCCCGAAGACCTCGCACAGCCCGCCACGGCGGCCGTCGAGCTCCGGATTGTGCTGGATGATCTCTTTGAGGTCCCGCCAGGGAATCAGCGCCTGGTCGGAGTTCGCGGCTGCGATGTAGATCTCCGCTTCCCGCTCGCCGTCCGCCAACAGCCCATACAGCAGCACCGTCGCCGCCAGGGGCGACTTGCCCGAACCCTTGCCCGACTCGATATAGGCCGTGCGGAAACGCCGCGACCCGGGGTAGCGTCCGAGCGGATCGTCCGCGCCGACCCGCCAGCCGAACAGCGACCCCAGCACGAATGCCTGCCACCACAGCGGCGCGAACGGCTCGCGGCGCCGCGTCACCGGATGGACTACCGTGCACACCTCGCGGCAGAATTCCAGCACGTGCGTGGCCGTGGCCGGATCCCAGGCCAGCCAGGGCTTGCGTCCCCGCTGGACGGCTTCGAGGTCCTCCAGATGCCGCCGGCAGGCCGCCCGGATCAGCGGTCCCGCGGCGATCTCACCGCGCTCCACGGCGCGCGCGTAGGCCGTGGCCGGATCATCCGGCCTAGATCGCCGGCGCGAGATATTTGTTTTCGATCGCATTGGCTGGCGCTGCGCCGGATGCCTCGGCCAATAGCCTGCTGCGCGCCGCCGGCGTCATGCCCATCTCGCGCAGCAGCCGCACGCAAACCTCGCGCTCCTTGGCTAGTATTTGGTACTCTGGCGCGATCCGGCGTGATCCGCCGTCCCCGACCGTCTTCAACTCCCGGCACTCCGCCGCCAGGCGCTCGTAGCTCGCCAGCGTCTCGGCCAGTAGCCGTGTCAAAACCGCATCCGTTTCCCGCAGTAGCCGCAGCGCCTGTTGCTGCCGCGTTAGCCAGCGCCACCAGCGCCGCTCGGCGTGTCCCCTCAGATCCCGTGGCGGCTCGACTCCGAGGGCCGGGTTAACGTCAACGGCCTGGGGCGCCGGCCGCTCCCGCTTGCCCCGTCCGCCCCGCAGCACGTTCAGCTCCACCGGTTGACGATTCGGTCCGCGTGCTCCCATGTCCAAATCCCCCTACCCTAAAAACCTGCGCGAGAGAAAAATCAAGGGGGTAAGATGGTCTACGCTTGCCCCCCCGGTCCTTGACCACCCCCCGGTCCGGCTTCGAGCGGCACGCCGTCCAGGCCCACCCGCTTGAGAGCGGCCGCGTTCTCCCGCGCGCTCTTGGCTTCGTGGCAGGCCCGGCACAGCGGCTGCAGGTTCGCCCGATCCCACTCCTCGCCGCCGCGCCCGATTGGCACGACGTGATCGACCTCCGCCGCCGCGTTGGCGCGGCCCGCCGCCTCGCAGCACCGGCAAAGCGGCTCGCACGCCAGCACCGCCCGGCGCAGCCTGCGCCAGCGACGGGAGTTGTGGATCGTCCTTGAGGCTTGGCCGCTCATGCCCCCTCCCGGCGGGTTCTCTTGTCAGGTCAGGGCTATCGTGCTACGACCTACCAAGATAGTAGCACGATTCACACTATTACTATTACTACTACAGAGACATTCCAACTAAGTTTTTCCCTGGAAAAGTCCGTCAGGAGGCATAGGAGGACTAGCCCCGGCTCCGTTTCGGAACCAGGCTCTCCCTGCCTCCATAGGAGGCCCAGGCATGGCAGCTCGCGCCTGCCTGGTTGGCAGCTACTTATCGACGGACGGCTCCGCCGTGGATCTTGGACTTCTGCCTTTCGGAGTATCCGTGCCGCCGCGATCCAGCCCCACAGTAGCGGCTCTCCGGCTGATGACATCGGGAATGCTCAGGTAACATGCACCATGCGGGCCACGTGTGCGTCGCGTGATGTCTCCAAGATCCATCTTGCTGTTTCTTGAAAAGTCCATATTGCTTTACCTCCTGCCAATCAACCAAAGTGTCTAGTCAATGGACCCTGCCGTCATTGCGACCGACAATCCATGACCGGTTGAAGCGGCTTGTCCTACTCGCCCGAGCCGGTTCCCGGCTCGCAGCTTTCCAGCGGACCAACCGCCTCCTACATCGGTGAAGAATGTGCGTGTTCGCCGTGCCTTCGCCATCCGCTTTGTACAACTGGTGTACAACGCAGGTGTATTTCCTGGAGTTCAGGGAAGTTAGTGAGCTTTTAGAATCAGTAACTTGCAGAAACGAAAGGGGCGCAAGAAGTTCGACCCCCACCTCCAGTACCACCTAACCCGGCGGCTCAGAAGCATGTCTGAGAAAGGGCGGTTCACTGCTCCGCCCGCGCTCCCGCGACTGGGTGACCGAGCGAAGTTCGTCGCCAAACGATCAATTCTCTCTCCGTAAGATCGCGATGCTGTCTCGAAGTTCGCGCGCTTTGGTGAAACTTGGCTCGGCGCGTAGCGCTGCTTCCAGCTGTGAGATGGCCCCCGTGTTCTCCGGCCTGATCCAGCATGACCGCGTAATTGCAATCGGCGGCCGCGTAATCGGGCTTGGATCGGATGGCTTGTTTCCAATGCTCGACCGCCTCGGCAGAATTGCCTGACGTTAGCACTAAACTATAGGCCGAGTCCGACCGTGCCCGACCTTGATCCTTACATTGGCTCTGCCGTCGAGTTGTTCGTCGACCGTCACCGCATCGCTCAGACCCGGGACGTCGAGCTTCTGCTTCACTCGCCGCGCCCGGCCGGCGCCGCCGTCTACTTCGACAAGCCCTGGGAAGGGCCCGCCTCGGCCTACGTGACCGTTTTCGAGGACGAGGGCCGCTACAGAATGTACTACCGCGGTTGGCCCAACCCCGAGGTTGGCGACCAGACCTGCTATGCCGAGAGCGCCGATGGCATCAGCTGGACCAAGCCAGAGCTCGGTTTGCACGACTGGCGCGGCTCGAAGCGCAACAACATCCTGTGGAGAGGGATCGGCGCGCACAACTTCACTCCCTTCAAGGACACGCGTCCCGACGTTCCGGCGCCGGAGCGTTACAAGGCGCTGGGACGCGGCTTAGACCCCAGGACCGTACTGTTCGCGTTCGCCTCCCAAGACGGGATCCGCTGGCGACTTCTATCGGACAAGCCGGTCTACACCGACGGCAAATTCGACTCGCAAAATCTCGCCTTTTGGGATTCAAACGCGGCCAAGTATCGCTGCTACTACCGTACGTTCGTTGGGGGAGTCCGCTCAATCGCAGTCGTAGAATCAGACGACTTCCGGCACTGGGGCCGCGGGCGGCAGCTTGAGCTCGATCCACCGACTCGGGAGCATTTCTACACCAACGCGGTCACTCCCTACTTCCGCAACCCCGCCTACTATTTTGCCTTCCCCAAGCGCTTCTTCCCCAAACGCCGGTTGCTGCCCGAGCACGAAGCCAAAGGGGTCTCCGAGGCTGTCATGATGTCGAGCCGCGACGGGGTCCATTTCGACCGAACATTCATGGAGGCCTGGATTCGGCCCGGCCGGGACGAAAGAAACTGGGGCGACCGCAGCACCATGCCGGCCTGGGGGTTGGTGCAGACCGCCGAGGACGAGATGTCGGTTTACTACAGCCGCCACTACCGCTTCGACACGGCGCACCTGGAGCGAGGCGTCTTGCGCCTGGACGGTTTAGCCTCGGCGCGGGCCGGCTACGGCGGGGGCGAGCTGACGACCGAGCCGATCCGGTTCAGCGGGCGCCGCCTCGTGCTCAACTATGCGACCGGCGCGGGTGGAAGCTTAAGCGTCGAGCTTCAAAACCGCTTTGGGCGACCGCTAGACGGTTTTTCCCTAGCAGCCGGCCCGGCCATCTACGGCGACCGCATCGCAGCCGCCTACAGTTGGAGCTCGGGGGATGACGTCTCCTCGCTCGAAGGCGAGCCGATTCGCCTGCGTTTCGTCCTTCGCGACTGCGACTTGTACTCGTACCGCTTTCAGGGCTAGGCAGGTCACACGTTCGCGCTGACACGTTTCGCAACGCCGCCGCTGCGCGCCTGTTGAAGGCCAATACTCGTTATTTAGGACCTTTGCGTAGTGGGTATGCGCAATCTGAATGCGGAACCCGCTCCCTCGCGGTCGCGGCTCTGACATCAAGGGTTAAACGTCAACCGGCAGGCGTCAGAGCCGCGACCGCGAGGGAGCGGGTTCCGGCAAACTTAGTTTAGGGCTACAGCCGGCTGTTAAGGTGCATCCCACCACCGCGGACAACCAGTTCCATCTTCTTCAGTCTAATGGGCTAGATTGGGAACAATCCCATGTCTATCCAGGTAAAAGCCGACGCCGACGGCGAAAGATTTCACGTGACCGTCGACGGTCAAACCCGCACGGAGCACATCGTGACTGTCGACCCCGCTTACGCCGAAAAGCTCACGGCCGGCCGGTTCTCTACGCTTGAGCTTGTCAAGAGGTCGTTCGAATTCCTGCTCGAACGCGAGCCCAACACGAGCATCCTGCGGCGGTTCGACTTGCCCGTCATCGGACAGTACTTCCGGGAATACGAGTCGACGATCGGGAAATAAGACCGGCCTCTCCTATCCGAAGCGCCAGTCCTTGATGATCTGTTGGCGGCGGCCCTCGCGGCGGAAAAGGCGAATCCACTCGAAGTCGATCGCCCCGTCGGCCTCGCCGAAATCCAAGCCGAGATTGACCAGCCAGGTGTCGGGGGCAAACGCAATCGAGCCCTCGCTCCAGCGGCCATTCGGGGTGAACTCGACCGCTACCCGATTGCCGGTCCCGCGCACATTCTCAACCGTCCCCCAGAAAAACTCCTTCGGCGCGACATCGCTGGACCGCGCCCGAAAGCGCAGTACCATATCGCCGCCCTCGACGACCCACGGCATGCGGACCTGATTCGCCTTCCCCGACCACTCCATTCGTAGCGCACCGTCGGTCTTCGAGAGGACCCCGGTTGCAGTCGCCCAGCCGTCGATGCTGGTTCGGGACTTATACTCGTCCGGCGTCGGGTCCTCCGGCTTCTGGCCCATGTCGCCCGTCTCTTGTATCCACGCCTCAAGTGCATCCCGCATCTCTTCGATCCGGTCAAGCTGCTCTCCCGAGGCCGCCAAGTTCTGCACTTCATGCGGATCAGCCTGCAGGTTATAGAGCTCCTCCGCTGGGCGCGAGTCCGCCATGAAAGGCTGCTGCGCCATGGTGAGCTTGCCCTCGGCCTTGAGCTGCTTCATCACCTGCAACGGCGGGTAGCCGGTGTCCTTGTAGTGGTTCGGCTGGGTGTAGGGCCGCTCGGGCATGTAGTTGCGAATGTACTTCCAATGCTTGGTGCGGACCGAGCGAATACGGTCGGTGGTCTCATCGCAACGGTCGCGCGCCGAGAACAGATACTCGCGCGGCGGGGCGGACTCGGGACCGATGAAAACCTGACCCTGCATGTTCGAAGGCCGCTCGATCCCAGCCAAGGCAAGCGAAGTCGCCGTGATATCGATGTGGCTGATCAGGTTGTCGTTCTCGGTTCCAGGCTCGAAATCGCCCGGCCGGTATTTCTCCGGGATCCGCACCATCATCGGGATCAAGAGACCGCCTTCATAGAGAAACTGCTTTCCGCGCGGCAGCGGCCGGCCATGGTCGCCGAAGAAAAAGACGATCGTATTGTCGGCGAGGCCCTCTTGCTCCAAGCGCTCGAGCACTTTGCCAACTTTGACGTCGAGGTGTTGGGCCGTCTCGAGGTAGAGCGCGAAGTCTTTTCGCACAACCGGGTGATCCGGGTAGTAGGGCGGCAGCTCGACGACGTCGGGGTCGATGGGCCGATCTGGGAAAGGCTTGAACGCGCGGTGGGTTTCACCGAAGTTGATCTGCGCGTAAAAGTTTGACCCCTCGGGACGCTGATTCCAGTCATCTCCGTCGAAAGGCTTCTCGTCGAGGTTGTAGTTGAAATCGGTTTTGCCCCTGGCGGTCAGCCCCGCGGCGGGCGTCTTCACGTTCGAGGTGTGATACCCCGCTTCCCGGAACATCGCCGTGAACGGCCGCACGCCCGCGGGAAGCTTGTAGCCGTCGACGCGATGGGAGCGGTGGTGGTGGCCCCCTACCGAGGTCTGATACATCCCCACCATCAACGCCGAACGCGCCGCCGAGCAGACCGGGGCCGTGACGCAGGCGTTGGTGTAAAGCACGCCCTGCGACGCCAAGCGATCGAGGTTCGGCGTGTGAACCTGCTTGTTGCCGTAGCAACCAAGGTCGGGCGAAAAGTCCTCGGCGAGGATCCACAAGATATTAGGTGGAGGCAGCGCCGGGCCGCAGTTGGCCAAACCGGCTGCCAGCGCTGAGGCGCCTAAGAATTCGCGTCGTGATGTGGTGTTCATTGAATACTCCCTCCTACCCTAATGAATGCTACTGGGGGGCCAAGCCAGTTCGAGCCGGATTTCTTGGCCGTCAGGCACATCGGTGACCTGCCTGGCCACGCTGGCCAAATACGTGACCGCCTGATCCGCCGGCACGGCCTTCAACGCCAGCTTCTGCTCGCCTCGATCGAGGCAAAGCGGCGGCATGGTGTGGATCAACTGACCCGGCTCGAGCGCCCCGTATTCTTGGTGGTATCGCGCCAGCAGCTCGAGCCCCAGGTACTCGATCGGGGCCTCGCGGGATTCGCCCAAGAATTGCCCCAAGCCTACTCCCATGCTCGATATTTCCCCGGTGTCGGCTCGCAGGCGGAAGACAACGCTATCGCGCAGCAGGAACTGGTTGCCCAAAAAGTCCTGTCCAAAGGGGATGTCGTAGTCGCGGACTTCGTGAAAAAGCTGCCGCAGCGCCATGCCGCCCGAGCAGTAGCGGTCGAAGGAATGCCAGCCCGGCTCATCCACCATGCCGCGAATGTGCAACCCGCCGGCGTAGGCGACGAACCCGTTCACCTGCCAGAGAATCTCGATCAGATCATCGGGCAGGCCTTGAAGCTTCGAGGGGTTCTCGAGAGCCGGCCCTTGGAAAATGACGCCTTGCAGGGTCATTACTCGACCTTCAGGGCCTGCTCTTGCGCAATCAGGCAAAGCTCGGCCGCCTTGAACGTGTGCTCCTGCGTCATCGCGTTCTCAGTGCGGTTCAGACAGTCCAGGATGAGCTGACCAAAGTACGGGAATCCAACCGTCCCCGCCGTCGGGATGCGCTGCTCGCCCTTCGCATTGACCAAGTACAGCTGGTCCGACTCCGCATCCCGGCCGATATCGAGATATTTGCGAAGCTCGATGTACCCGTCGGTCCCCAAGATGAAGCAGCGCCCGTCTCCCCAAGCCCCCAGCCCGTCGGGCGTGAACCAGTCGACCCGGAAGTAGTTCGTGGCGCCATTGTCCGCGACAAGCGAGGCGTCCCCGAAATCGTCGAGCTCCGGATAGTTCTTGTTGTGGTAATTGGCGATGCGGGCGCTCGTGATCGTAGCGTCCTTGGCCCCGGCAAAGTGCATGAACTGCTCGATCTGATGCGAGCCGATATCGATCAGGATCCCGCCGTATTGGCGGCGTTCGAAGAACCAATCCGGCCGAGAGGATGCGCTCAGGCGGTGGGGCCCGAGACCGATCACCTGTAGGACACGCCCAATCGCCCCTTCATCGATCAAGTTGCCGGCATAGATCGAGCATTCGGTATGGAGCCGCTCGGAATAGTACACAGCGTATTTCTTACCCGACTGCGCAACCCGAGCCCGCGCTTCCTCTAGCTGGCCGACGGTGGTAAATGGCGCCTTGTCAACGAAGTAGTCCTTTTCGCAGCTCATCGCCTCGCATCCCAGCGGGCCGCGGTCACACGGAATACACGCCGAAGCGACCAGCTTGACCTCGGGGTCGTCAAGCGCCTCTTGCTTGCTACGGGCCGGCCTGGCGTCAGGATACGTTTCGATGAACTTTGCGACCTTGGGCGGGTCCGGGTCATAGGCCCACTTCACGGTTGCGCCGGCTTCGGTCAGCCCGTTGCACATGCCGTAGATATGCCCGTGATCGAGGCCAACCGCGGCGATCGGAAATTCCCCTTTGGCCACTACGGGCTCGGCCTTGCCCGTCGGGGCATAGTTCATTCCGTCCGCTTTCTGCATGACCAGCTGATTGTCTCAGACGGGTCCGTATGGTATCTTCATAAATAACACCACATTTCAGTGGTGTCTTTGTGGAACCTTTTCGCACAGGCGTGCGTCGTTCCCTATAGAGGGGTTTTCAAAATGTCTCGTGTACCACTTTTTCTGGTATTCGCTCTGGCCGTAGGTGTAGCGATCGGCGCACCCGTCGGCCTGCCAAGTTTCGGCGTCCTCGACGGCGAAGTGGATGGCAAGTATCTGACCGATCCCGGCGGATACCTGCGGATTTCGGTCGACGACATCGGCCGCGTACAAGGCTACTACGAGCGCGAGGGCGTATTCGGAGAAATCTCAGGTCACTTCGATGGCAAGACGATCCGCGGATACTGGCTCCAAGACGACAGCGCCGCGGCCTGCCCGTCCGATCGCGCCGGCTTCACGAACTGGGGTCGGGTGACCCTGAACTTCACAAGCGCCTCCGAGTTCACTGGGAAGTTCGGCAGCTGCGCCTCCGCGCCCGACGCGCACAACATGTGGTCAGGCCACAAGCGGCGCTGAGCGCGTTCTTCGCCGCCGGCGTTGAACGCGGCGCCGGGCGCCAGGCGTGCCCAGGATCGCAGGTCCCGCCCGCGAGACAGCGCCGGCGGGACAATCTCGGCCCATACTCCGCTACACCCTTAAGAAATCACGGTTACAGGTCGATGAAGCTCTAGGGGGCATAGCGCTCAAGCGTGCATCCCCCGAGAAGCCTCGGAGGCATGAACACCGATGATTTCGATTTGCTTGTGCGACCCGCAGCCCATCGTCCATGAAGGGCTCCGCTCGCTGCTTGACGGCAGCGAGGAGTTCGAGTTTCGAGCGTCCTGCGAAGGCCTCGAAGACGCCGCCGCCTTGGTGAACGCCCACCAGCCGGATATCCTCGTGATCGACCGGAGTTTCGGGATGCACCCGTTGGTCGAATCGTTGGCGCTAGTCCATTCGCAGCTCCCTGATCTGAAGCTCATCATCTGGGCGGTGAATATGTCCGACATCGAGTGCTTTCGCGCGTTGCAGGCGGGCGCGCGAGGAATCATGAAGAAGTCGATCTCCCCGGAAGCCCTGTGTCACTGCCTGCGGACCGTCACCGATGGCGAAATCTGGACCGAGAACCTCTACCTACTCAAAGAAACCCCGCTCGAGAGACCGCGCAATCGTCCACTCACCCCCCGCGAGCAAGAAGTGGCCGCTCTAGTCGCCAAGGGCATGAAGAATCGCGAAATCGCCGAGGCCCTAGGCATCGCCACCGGTACGGTGAAGATCCACCTGATGCACATCTTCGAGAAGACCGGCATCCGTGACCGCTTCGAGCTGGCGCTACAGGGACTGCGGCTGGCGGCTGGGCATTCGAACAACAGCGAAGGCAGGTCCGAACCGGCTTGGCCCGAGGCGATCCGAAGGACTGCGTAGCCCGACGATGACAGACGATGGCAAAGGCAGGAAATGGAGGCGCCCACCGTTGAATTTTTGTAAAGTCACTGGCGCGGAAGTTCTGCCTGATGCGGAACCCGCTCCCTCGCGGTCGCGGCTCTGACGTCGCGAGTCAAACGCTAACCGGAAGGCGTCCGAGCCGCGACCGCAAGCGGGTTCCGTGACGGTGAGGTTCAAGCTAGAGCCACCCGTGAAATAATGTGTGCTTGTCGCGCTCTCCCGCTTCCGGGCAGTCCCCCGATTCGATTCATGACGTAGTGGTTGTCGGCGCCGGTCCGACGGGGCTGGCCTGCGCGATCGAGCTCAAGAGGCGCGGTTGTGATGCGATCGTCATCGACAAGGGTTGCCTGGTCAATTCGCTCTACCACTACCCCACCAACCTGGTGTTCTTTACGACGCCCGAGCTGCTCGAGATCGGCGACATCCCGATGACGGCGGTGCGGGACAAGCCGACCCGCACCGAGGCGCTCAAGTACTACCGCCGCGTCACCTCGCACTACAAGCTCGACGTCCGTCAGTACGAACGGGCCGACGCCGTCGAGGGCGAAGACGGCGCATTCGAAGTCCGCACGACCACGCGGTTCGGCGCCAAACGTTGCCACCGCGCACGCAAGGTCATTCTCTCCACCGGCTACTACGACATCCCGACCCGTCTTGGGGCGCCGGGCGAGGATCTCGACAAAGTCCTGCACTACTATCAGGACCCGCACCCGTTTTTCGACCTCGATGTCGCGGTCATCGGCGGCAAGAATTCAGCGGCTATCTACGCGCTGGAATGCTACCGCGCCGGCGCTCGCGTGACGCTGATCCACCAAGGCGCCGAGATGAGCTCGAGCGTCAAGTACTGGATCCTTCCCGACATCAACAACCGCATCAAGGCCGGCGTGATCAAGGCTCTATTCAATTCGCGAGTCACTCAGATCGACGAGCAATCGATCCGCGTTCGGACGCCCGGCGGCGAGCAAGTCCTCGACAACGACTTCGTCCTGGCGATGACCGGATACCGGCCGGACCTCGAGTTCCTCGAAAAAGTCGGCATCCGCCTCGACGACCAAACCCAGCGGCCCAAGACCGACCCCGAGACGCTCGAGAGCGACCGCCCCGGCGTCTACCTCGCGGGAGTGATCGTCGCCGGCATGCATACCAGCGAAGTTTTCATCGAGAACGGCCGCTTCCACGGCGGCCAAATCGCCGAAGCCATCGCGGCTCAGCTGAGGTAGGGGCGCGACATGTCGCGCCCTTCATGTCATGCGCGTCGACGGCTCTACATTCTGCTCTCGGCCCCTGCACAACGGCCCGACATTTCTCGCCCCTACGCTCAAAACGAAAACCCGAATGTGCTCACCATCCCGTAGTCATTTTGCTCGACCTCTTCCCTCGGCGGTGCGCTATCAAAGCGATCAAACAGGCTCAGCCGCCAGGTCAGCCCGGCCACCAACGGAATCCGCGCCGACGAATCATACTCGATCCGATAACGTCCCGACTGTACGAAATTCGGATGAGCCGTCATTCGGGCGCTCAGCTTGACGCCGCCAGAAGAGCTTCGAGGCCAAGACGCTTCCCGCCGCCAAGAAAAGCGGCATTGGCCTGTTCGCCATGAAGACCACAGCCGCCGGAGCCTTGCTTTCGCAGCGCAAAGCAACGCTCGATGAGTGCCTCAACTACGCTTGGACCCTAGGCGCTGACTGCAACATCGTCGGCTGCGACGCGGTCAGCCAAGTCGAAGACGACGTCAGAATCGCGAAGGCCCATCAACCGCTGAGCGCTTCGCGGATGGACTCCCTCCGCGCCCGCGCCCAGACCTTTGACCTCCCCGCCCTCCAACCCTGGAAAGGCCTTCCCCGCAGAACCGGCGATACCCCGCCGTACCTAGCCGACTGAGCGCCAGCCAGCCCGGAATTAACCCACTCCCTTGCGGTCGCGGCTCTGAAGTCACGACCCAAAGTCTAGTCGATGGGCGTCAGAGCCGCGACCGCAAGGGAGCGGGTTCTTCGATGCTACCCGACATCGGCTCCCTTCCGGGCGGTAGAATCGATCCAGCTTGTTAGGTCAGTCAATCAGCCACTACCGGATCCTCGAAAAGCTCGGCCAAGGCGGCATGGGCGTAGTCTACAAGGCCCAGGATACGAAGCTCGAGCGCCTGGTCGCATTGAAATTCCTGCCGGCGCACCTGCTCGGCGACCCGGACATCCGCAAACGCTTCGACCGTGAGGCCAAATCCGCCGCCGCACTGTCGCATCCGAACGTCTGCAGAGTGTACGAGATTGATGAGTCCGACGGCAAGACCTTCATCGCAATGGAGCTTGTCGAAGGGGAGTCACTCGACAAGAAGATCAAACAGGGCCCCCTCAAGCTCGACGAAGCCCTCGACATCGCCCAGCAAACCGCTAGGGGTCTCGAAGCCGCCCACGACAAGGGAATCCACCATCGCGACATCAAGCCGGAAAACTTGATGGTTGACGCCAAAGGCCACGTCACAGTCATGGACTTTGGCCTGGCGCAACTCACCCAAGCCTCTCGCCTAACTCGGACCAACGAAACTCTGGGCAACAACCCCCTACATGAGTCCCGAGCAGGCGCAGGGCTCGGGGACCGATCACAGGACCGACATCTGGTCGTTCGGCGTCGTGCTCTACGAGATGATCACCGGCCGACACCCATTCAGGGGTGACTACGAACAGGCCGTGGTGTATTCGATCATCAACGAGGAACCGGAGCCGCTCACAGCGCTACGAACGGCCGTGCCGATGCAGCTAGAGGACTACGTCTCTAAGTGCTTAGCCAAGGATCCCGGCAGACGCTATCAAAAGGCGCCTGATCTCATCGTGGATCTTGAAGCCCTGGCGGAGAAGCTCAGAGGCAGCAAGTCCAAAGTGATTATCGGCCGGGCAGCGCCTGCGGTCTCCGAGGATCAGACTTACGAGCCTCCGAAACGGCGCATGGCCTGGGTAGCGCTCGCAGCAGCGGCGGCCATCGCCGCGGGATCCGGCTGGTGGATAAGAGGCTGGATGACGGCCGACGCTCCCCAGGCGCCACGCCACACTCTCACGCAGCTCACCTTCGACGGCGGCTTAACCTATCAGCCGACGATATCTCCAGACGGCAAGTTCATCGCCTACTCCTCAGATCGCTCCGGCGAAGGCAACCTCGACCTCTGGGTTCAACAGGTCGGCGGCGGTGGTTCGCCGATACGGCTGACCTCCGACCCGGCGGATGACATGGAGCCCGACTTCTCGCCCGACGGCCAGACGATCGTCTTCCATTCGCGCCGGGAGGGCGGCGGAGTATATCTGGTCCCGGCGCTAGGAGGTCAAGAGAAGCTCATCGCTCCACATGGCAACGGGCCGAGGTTCTCTCCCACCGGCTGGAGATCGCCTATTGGGTGGGTAGCCGTACGGGTATTTCCGAAGCTAACGCCTCGCCGAACAGCGCCTCAAGCGTGATGACAGTTTGGAGTGAACCCCAAGCGTGAGACAGTCGAAATCGGGACAGGTTACGATTCACCGCAAAACGCTTGCCTTCTTCGCTGTATCGTCGCACGCTGGTCCTAGCCGGGGAAGCGGAAGCGGGCTCTGCTGGAGAGCAAACCGCCAAGGAATACCCGGCCGCAAACTCATCAAGACGATGAGCGCCGGGGGCGGCCGCCAAGGTCGCTCCCGGCTTCTCCAACGCCGGCGATGTCTCCCTGCCCGCCCAGGGCCCATCGGATTGATAGATTTGCCTATGCCTCTCAAAACTCATACTTCGGATTCCTCGCTGCTGTTGCCGCCGGCCGCGCCAGCGCTTCAAACTCCGCCGGCGGACGATATCCCAACGCCGAATGCAGCCGGCGTTGGTTGTAGATCTCATCAATGAACTCGCCGATCGATGCGCGCGCCTCGTCAAGCGTGCGATAACGCTGCAACCAAACCTCCTCCGCCTTCAACGTCTTCATGAAACTCTCCGCCCGCGCGTTGTCGTAGGGGTTGCCGCGGCGGCTCATCGAGATGATCGCGCCGTGCTGCTCCAGCAGCTCGACATAGGCGCTCGAAGCGTACTGTACGCCTTGGTCGGAATGATGCATCCACCCCGCGGCAGGGCGTCTGAGCTCGAGCGCATCGCGCAACGCCCCTACAGCCAGCTCAGCTTTGAGCGTCGTCCCCAGCCGCCAGCCGACCACGCGTCGCGAGTAGGCGTCCAACACCACGGCGAGGTAGACGAACGCCTCGCGCAAGCGAATGTAGGTGATATCGGATTGCCACAACTGATCGACGCCGTCCACATTCAGGTGCGCCGCTAGATTCGGATAAACAGGTAAGAAGTGGTTCGAATCCGTTGTTAGCACGAAGCGCCGCTTGAGTACCGCCAGCAAGTTGTCCTTACGCATCATCCGCAGGACCTTTTTGTGATTGACGAGGAAGCCTTGGCGGCGCAGCTCGGCCGTCACGCGGCGGTAGCCGTAACGACGATTCTCGAGCGAAATCCGCTGCATGCGGTCACGCAATTCCATGTCGCACTCGGCGGGCGACGACACGGCGAGCCGGCGATAGAACCCGGCGCGATTCACGCGTCCGAGCTCGCAGGCGTGTTCGACGCTGAGCGAGCCTTTGGCGCTGATCTGCTCGACGATGGAGTAGATCCGCTCGCGCCACCGGCGTCGTTGGTCGGGGCTGCGAGGTTCAAGGCGCGAAAGGCTTGTCCGAAAAAATCGAGCTCTGCGGCTTGTTTGCCGAGCAGTCGTTCGAGCTCTGCGATGCGTTCGTCGCGCGGATCGCGAGGGATCTTGGGCGGCGCCGAGCGGCCGGGTTTCGGCCGGCCTCGCCGCCGGCTCAAGCCGTTGACGCCTTCCTGGCGATAGGCGTCCCGCCAGCGGTACAGCAGGCTGCGCTTGACGTCCAACTCGCGGCTTAGCGCTGTCCCGCTCTGGCCGGCTAGGAGCCGCCTGGCGGCGGCTTCCTTGAACTCCACCGTGAACTCCCGCGGCTTGCGCGGCTTGAGACTTTCCATCCTGGACTCCTTTCCATTCGCTGAAATTCGTCCCGAATTTCAATGTCTCATTTTTAGGGTTCACTCCAGTTCCCGTGTCCGGCCTGTCACCCGTTTCGCGTACTGAAGAATTCGTACTGGCCCGGTCGCCGGTATGGCTTGACGATAGCTCGGGTCTTGTTATTGAGGGCCGGCGGACCCGCGCGGATACAACCGACTGGTGGATCGTACCGCTCGACGGAACACCGGCCCACGCGACGGGCGCCTACCAGATGAGTCGTGACTTCGTCAACCAGACCTGGCAGCCGCGAATATCCACGGCACAAGGGGCCTACGTGGTTTTCTCTCTGCCTGAGTCCAACAGCCGCAGCCTTTGGCGACGGCGATTACCTGGACCAGGTTCAAGAGCCCCCGGCCCTCCCGAAAGACTGACGTTCGGCGCCGAGGAACACTTTGGCGGAGATTCCGCCGAATCCGGGCGGCTGGTATTTGCCAGTCTGCGGCGCCAGATCGATCTCTGGAGTCTGCCCCTAAACACGAAGAGCGGACTATTGGCGGGCGATATCGAGCAGTTGACCGATGACCCTGCTTCGAAAGGGTGGCCGGCAATCTCGCTCAACGGTGAGACCGTCGCCTTCGTGACTGAACGGAACGGAAACCGCGACGTGATGACTCTGGACTTGAAGACTCGAGTTCGAACAACCGTCGCCGGAAGCGGCATGGTCGAGTTGTGGCCGTGGATCAATTCGACAGGATCAAAGATCGCCTACGCGGTTACAGAACAAGACGGTTGGCGTTTCGATTTAGCGCAGTTGGACGGCGGCCTTACCCGCACCATTCTCGGCGGCGGCGGCCGGTTCGACGGCCTGTCGCCTGATGAAGGCCTCCTCCTGCATCGCCGAAGCAGCGGTATCGTTGCCTTCGACATCGCCACTGGTGAGGAAGATGTATTGATCTCACGCAACGAGCGGTCTCAACTCTATCAGTCCAAATTCTCGCCCGACGGCCGCTGGATCCTTTTCATGAAGCGTGAGTTGGAGACGCCTTCTTTATCGCGGCTCTTTGTCGCGCGCATCGAGGGCGAAACGCCGGTTCCAGAGCGCGATTGGGTTGAGGTCTCTGTCGGGGAATCCATGTTCGACAAGTGTCGCTGGGCAGCGAACGGGGCTCTAATCTACTACGTCAGCAATATGGATGGATTCAGTTGCATCTGGGCGCAACGTCTCGACCCGGACACGAAGAGGCCCGTCGGGGAACCGCTCGCGGCCTATCACTCCCACGACCCCAGACGTTCGATCTTCAACGTCGACCTGGGCTCTCAGGAGATCTCCGTGGCTCGGGACAAGATCGTTTTCAACATGGCGACCGTCACGGGTAACGCTTGGATGATGGACCCAGTGGAGCGCCCGGAATGATCGGCCAGACGTAAGGCTCAACAAGACAACAGCTCACGCCCTTCGGACGTGCGCAGTCCCGCCCCGCTACCGTCCGAACGGCGAGTCGTAGCTGTGGACCTCGAGACCAAGACGGTCCGGGAGCTGCTGCGTTTCCCGGACGACTGGGACATCCCGGGGGGCGGCCCTGATCCTCGTCGAGAACCTCGAGTAGCGAAATTGCTGCTCATGCGCCCAGTGGAAACCCGCATTTCGACCAAAGGTCAAATCGTTCTTCCCTCCGAACTTCGCCGTCAGGACCTGTGACCTACCTGGTTGACGCGAACGTCTTGAGTGAGCCCACAAAGCCCCATCCCGACCCGAGTGTTGTCGACTGGCTCAGGAGCAAGAGGTCATTTCAGCTTTGCTAAATACTCAGATAGGTAGTACTATGCGATTGATACTGGATGCATGTTTCATCGGACAGCTGGTTTACCCCGCCGAGGAGTAGCACGGTGGGACACATTTAGATTTGGAGGTAAGTTTTGAATACTACTACGGAAAGAAAACGGTTGCAGTTCGATTTCAGCGCCGAGGCGCTGGCAGAGTTAGACGAGCTTCAGCGTCAAACTGGACTGGCGACGCGAGCGGACCTGGTCCGTCATGCGTTGCGATTCATGCAATGGGGGCTCGAGGAAACTGAACAAGAAGGCAATCGGCTCCTGATCGATCGCAACGGCGATCTGAGGGAGCTCGTTTTCCCGTTCTGGCGAGCCAAGAAGCCAGTGGACGAGCCTGTGGCGGTTTCTTCGAACAAGTGAAGTAGGCGAAACTGCCGAAACTAGAGAGCACACCCAGTGGGTGTGCTCGTTTTGTCTTTGGAGGAACAACGATGTCGTCTGCAACGTCTGACGAAAGACCCGAGGCTGGACTCGACACCCGTAGATGATCTGAGAGATTTGACCCCGGTCGTGGAAATTGCCTTGAAGGCCAAACTGTACCAACAAAATCTCACCATGTACCAGGTAGAGGCGAAACTTCTCGAGGGCTTCGTCGAGACTGGGGTAGAAGCCGCGGATTCGCGCTCGTTTTGCTTTTCGGCCTTATCAATAGCAGTGACGTGTCTCGCCGCTTATCTGACCGAGGCAAAGGGTGAGGTGTTCTGGCTTGCGGCCTGCATGGCTTCCTTGGTGATCAGTGCTTCTGAGTTTCGTAGTTGGCGCCGGAAGAAACGCTCCGCCGCGGCCAAGTTGCAGGAGATGACACGACGTACGGGTTGATCCCCAATGAACCTCGAGCTCGAAATCTTCCGCAATCTTTTCGTCTCGATCGCCGAGGAAATGGGCATCGTCCTGCGGCGAACATCCTTCTCGCCCAACATCAAAGAGCGCCGCGACTACTCTTGCGCCGTGTACGACGCTAATGGCCAAACTGTCGCGATGGGCGACCACATGCCCGTCCACCTTGGGGCGATGCCCTCCGCTGTGGAGGAGGCCCGCAAGGCCCACGAAATCAGCCCCGGCGACGTCGTCTTCCTCAACGACCCCTTCCGCGGCGGCACCCACCTGCCCGATATCACCTCCGTCTCCGGCGTTTTCCTCGACGGCGACCGACCAGCTTTCTACCTCGCAACCCGCGCCCATCACTCCGACGTCGGCGGCATGACCCCCGGGTCGATGCCGCTGGCCTCAGAGATCTACCAAGAGGGCTTGCGAATCCCCCCCGTCAAGCTTGTCCGCGCCGGCGAATTCGACGCCGACCTGCTGGCCATGCTGCTGGCCAACGTCCGCACGCCTACCGAACGCCTCGGCGACCTCGGCGCCCAACTCGCCGCGCACCGCACTGGAGAACGCCGACTGCTCGACGCCACCGACAAATACGGCGCCGGCGAAGTCGCCCAGCGCATGGCCGAGCTGCAAGATTACGCCGAGACACTGATGCGGCGGCGAATCGAGCAAATCCCCGACGGCGAGTACTCGTTCGAAGATTTCCTCGACGACGACGGATTCGACGAGCGCGACATCCCGATCCGCTGCCGCCTCACGATCTCGGGTGATCAAGCCAGGGCCGACTTCCGCGAGTCCTCGCCCCAAGTCCGCGGCGGCGTCAACGCCAATCGGGCGATCACGACCTCGGCGGTAATGTACTGCTTCCGCTGCCTGATCCCAGACGACGCCCCTTACAACGCCGGCCTGATGCGGCCAGTAAGCATCCAGACGACCCCAGGCTCCATCGTCGACGCCTCCCTCCCGGCCAGCGTCGCCGCCGGCAACGTCGAAACCTCCCAACGCATCACCGACGTCGTTCTCGGCACCCTGGCCCAAGCCCTCCCAGACGAAGTCCCCGCCGCCAGCAGCGGCACCATGAACAACCTCACCTTGGGCGGCGTCGATCCCCGCACAGGCGCCCGGTTCGCCTACTACGAGACGATCGCTGGCGGAATGGGCGCCCGCCCCTCCGCGGACGGTCTCAGCGCCATCCACACCCACATGACGAACAGTCTCAACACGCCCACCGAGGCGCTGGAGCACTCTTTCCCGCTGCGGGTGCGCCGTTACTCAGTACGTCGCGGGTCCGGGGGAGACGGTGCGCGCCGGGGCGGCGACGGCATCGTCCGCGAGTTGGAGCTGCTCGCCGACACCGAGGTTACAATCTTGAGCGAACGTCGAACGCGCGGCCCCTACGGCCTAAAAGGCGGTCAACCCGGCAAGCCCGGCCGAAACTCACTCGACGGCGAGTCGATGGACTCGAAAGGTTCACGAGAGGCCAAAGCCGGCTCGACCCTGCGCATCGAAACCCCCGGCGGCGGCGGTTTCGGCCAGTAGGCGAATCTGAGCAAACCAGTCAAGTTAGGCTGATACTCGGAGCCGCGCGCGGAAGCATGCGGTTGCCCGAGGCGCCGAACCATCTAGCCCACCCGGAAAGAGCAGCGCACACCCGTCAGCTGGACCCGCCGGTTGGACGTCCCAGGTTGCTAACGCGGCTTCCTCAGCATGGGCGTCATGACCGGCGCCTCTCCGACCTGGATCTCTCCCATCACCTCAAACCCGTGGCGCCGGTACAGCGAGATGTTGCGGGGATTGGACGACTCAAGGTAGGCCAACATGCCCTCCTGATCACACCGGGACACCGCGTAGGACATCAGCGCACCGCCAAAACCTCGATTCTGCGCGTTGGGCTCCACGCCAATCATGGGTAGGCGCCAGTGAGGCTGGTCCGGATGCCACTCACTCATTTTCTCGAACGTGGCCAGCACATCATCCAAGTGCTCGGGCTTCGCGGTGTCGCGGAACAAGGTCTCGAGCGCCTCGCCGTTCAGGTGCACACCAGGAGGCAACCACAGCGCCGCACCACCAAAGTTGGCAGTCACGATAGCGCTCCCGTGCTCGAAGCTACCAGCTGCGACCGCGTGGGCGCACGAAGGCATCGCGCGAAGGTAATCGTGAGGAGAGGGCCACGTGAAGCGCGCGAACGGGTCGGTGATGAACGCGGCGACGATGCACCCAACCGCTTCGAGCATCTCGTCTCGCGTAGCCAGGCGTGTCTCGAATGTCGGACCGATCATGAGGCCCCCCCCGCCTGAACTTTACACTACAGGCGCGCCGGCGCCGAGTTCGGGGTGGCGGTATTGGACTCGTCTTGGTCGAAGTCATTAACAAGGTCCTCGACGGCGGTCGTCTGGAACAGGCCCTTCTTCTCTTTGAGGAGCACCCACAGGGCGGCGTAAACGACCGATATGCCAAGGAACACGAAGGCGATCGTGTAGATGCCGCGGGTGAGCCCAGGCTCAGGGCTAAGATTGAAGAGCATCCAGACGAGGCCGAACAGACCCAGCAGCTGCGGGACCGGAAACAGCGGGGTTCGAAAACCGCCACGGATCTCAGGACGCTTAATGCGGAGCACGATCAGATCGACGTGGGCGATGACGTACCCGATAACCCAGGTAAAGGTTGATGCCAGCAGGTAGGTGACGAATGTTGCGGTCGTGGCCACGCCTATGAGCAGCGGAGTCAGGATCGCAAGCGCAACAACATAGGTGGCCACGCTCGGCGCCTGCAAGCGATTGAGCTTGCCGACAATGGAGGGCAGCTGCCCGTTCTTGGCCATGCCGTACAGCATCCGCGGTAGGGCGCAGAGCAGAGTGTTGATGGTAGTGGCCGATGCCAGGATGCTTGCGAGCGACATCCACACCTGGTCGGTTCGGCCCAGCATAGCGGTTGCCATGTCGATTTGCGGCGTCGTCGAACGGGCGAGATCCTCGGCAGTAACGTACTTGAGCGAGGCGAGGCCGTACAGACCGCCTGCCACGAGGATGATCACCAATCCCAGGAACATCGAGAGCGGAATGTAGAGCTTAGGCTTCTTGATTTCTTCCGCAAGAGTCGTGACAAACTCGGCGCCGACGAAGAGCCAGAAGCCCAGCGCGACGAGCGAGAAGACGCTCCACCCCAGCGGGTTGAACGAGCCCAGGGACGACTCTACTGTCGGATCTTCCCCCCAGCGGAAGGCTCGTTTGACGGGCTAACTGCTTGGCTTGCTTGGCTTTAACACGTTTGGGGGCGCTTTTAGTGTACCCATGTATTATGCTATTGTATCGTTTATTCATTGTGTTATTTGTGATATAATATACCCATGTATGTTGAGTCCGTCCCCAATCGCAACTCGCCGCCCGCCGTCTTGCTGCGCGAATCCTTCCGCCAAAACGGCAGAGTCAAAAAACGCACCCTCGCCAACCTCTCCTGCTGGCGCCCCGTCCGCGTCGAGGCCCTCCGGCGCGCCCTCCGCGGCGAGTTCGATCAGCTTCCCGCCACTCCCGTCTGCGGCCCCGTCTTTGGCCTGCTCTTCGCGCTCAAGCAACTCGCCGATGAGCTGGGCCTGACCGCCGCGCTGGGTCGAACGCGGGCCGCCAAACTCGCCTTGTTCCTGGTGCTGGCGCGCCTGGCCCACCAAGGATCGCGGCTCTCGGCCGTGCGCTGGGCCGCCGATCAGGCCGTCGCAGAAGTGCTGGGTCTGGGCGCCTTCGACGAAGACGACCTCTACGCCGCCCTCGATGATCTGAGCGCCCGCCAAGTGAAGATCGAGCAAGCGCTATACCGCCACTACCTCGAGCGCCGCGGAGCCCCGCCCAGCTTGCTGCTCTACGACGTCACCAACTCGTACTTCGAAGGCCTGCACAACGCGTTGGGCGAGTACGGCTACAATCGCGACGGCAAGCGCGGCAAGAAGCAAATTGTGATCGGACTGCTGGCCGATGACCAGGGCGAGCCGCTGGCGGTGCGGGTGTTTGCCGGCAACCGCAACGATCCGACGACCGTGCCGGATCAGATCCGCATCGTCAAAGAGCAGTTCGGAGTCGAGGAGTTGGTCTTCGTCGGCGACCGCGGGATGGTCAAGAGCAAGGGCAAGCAGGCGCTGGGGGAGGCCGGGCTGCGCTACATCACGGCGCTGACCGATCCCCAGATTCGGCGGCGCTTGAGCGAAGGGGTGCTGCAACTGGAGCTGTTCGCTGAACAAGTCTGCGAGGTCGAAGCCGACGGCGTGCGCTATGTGCTGCGCCTCAACGCGTCCGAAGCCAAACGGCAACGGCAGCGGCTCGAGGACAAGCTGGCCAAGCTGGGAGGCAAGCTCGACCGACGCAACCAGAAAGTCACGGCCTCTTCCCGTTGCGAGCCCGCGGCCGGACTGCGCCAGCTCAAGCCCTGGCTGGCGCGTCACAAGCTGACAGAATTGGTCGAGTTGCGCTTGCAGGGACGTACGCTGGTCGTCGAGCGCCAGCAGGCGGCGATCGAGCAGGCGCTGGAGTTGGCGGGCTGTTACGTGGTCGTGACCGATGTCGCCTCCGAGCGCATGAGCGGCCAAAGAGTGCACGACCATTACGTGAGCCTGCAGCGGGTGGAGCGCGACTTTCGGCAGCTGAAGACGGGCTTGCTCGAGGTGCGGCCGATCTTCGTGCGCAAAGAAAGCCGCACCCGAGGACATGTGTTGTGCAGCATGCTGGCGTTGAAGCTGAGCCGCGAATTGGAACGGCGGATACAAGCGGCGTTTGGCACGACCGACGACGACCCGCACGCGATCACCTTGCCGGACGCGCTGGCGGCGTTGGGGCGACTGTGTCTATTGGAATATCGAGTGGATGAGCAGACCAGCGTCACACGGCTGCCGATTCCCGACGCCCGCCAAACAGAAATCCTCAATGCGTTGGGGGTTTCGCTGCCGCACAAGTAACCTGTAGACAGACGCCGATCGCCCGATCCATCCCATAACCGACGCGAATTCAGGAAGTTGGCGGCGAAACTCTGCTCGCTGGCGGGGGGAAGATCCGTCGGAGGCCACGACGGCCAGCAGTATTGCGGCGACTATCCCGGGCGGATCCTGACGGAGCGATTTCTCCACAACCAAACCCTGTCGCGTGGCGCGGGCGCCGCGAGCTTACAACCCGAGATCGAACAGACCCTTCGCCCGGATATCGGAGACATTGCGATCATCGACCGCTCGAACGGCGTCGTCGCGCCCCCGAACTTTCCGGACCTCGACGGCCGCTCGGTTTTCATCGATCGAACCGAGGCCGGCTACCTAGGCGAAGCCAGGCCCCACGAGTTCGATGAGACCGCCAGGCTTGGCGGCGTGCCCCTGGGTCTTGCCGATGACGATGCACGAGCGATTGAGCTGCCATTCGATTTTCCGTACTTCGGCGACTCCTATCGCGAGGCCTTCGTGCACTCGGACGGCACGATCACTTTCGTCGAACCCGACTCAGGGACCCAATCGCGTACGTTCGCACGGGCGGCCAGCGGCCCGCCGGTGATCGCCGGCTACTTTGTGGATCTTGATCCGACCCGACCCGGCGCCGAGGTTCGTTCCTATTTGCTGCCGGATCGGGCGGTGTTTACCTGGGACGCCGTACCCCAGTTCACGCAAGGCGGGTCGGGACGGCCGCAAACCTTTCAAATCGAGCTGCGCCCCGATGGCGACATTCGATTTCACTACCGCACCGTGAATTTGTTCAGCGTGCTGGTGGGGATTTTCGACGGGGGGCTTTCCTCAGAGCCGTCGGCGGTGGATCTCTCCGAGGGTTGGACCGAAGCGTTTCCAAGCGGCGTGGCTGAGATCTTCGTCACGATTCCGCACACCGACATTTTTGCCGCGGGTCAGCGGTTTTATCGCAACCACGACGACGCCTACGACTACCTGGTGCTGTTCAACAACATCGGGTTCACACCCGGCCCGGGGTCGTTCGCGTTCGAAGTAAATGTCCGCAATGAGATCACGGGTATCGGCGATCTGTTGAGCGAAAGTCCGATCGTCGATCTGGGTCGCGATTTTGGATGGGATCGCCGGCTGGTGAGCTTCCTGAACATGGGGCCGTTGAGGCAGTATCCGGAAGACCCCGAGGTCGTTATCCCACTGATTGGCGAAGCGACGACCGTGGCCTTGCTGGGTCATGAGACGGGCCACCGCTGGCTGGCTTACCTCGACATCATTGACCCGGCCACCGGGCTCCGCTCTTCGAGCACGCTCGGCCGGCAGATGGCGCACTGGAGTTTCTTCCTCAATACCGACGCTTCGGTGCTCGAAGGGAACCGCATCAGCGACATGGGCGAGGGCGCCTCGCCGCGTTTCCGAACGACGGGAGCCGTGTCGGGGTATAGCTCGCTCGATCTGTACGGGATGGGCCTGATTTCCCCGGAGGAAGTGGGCGCGACGTTCTTTGTCGAGAACCCGAGTGGCGCCGGGTCCTCGAGTCGCGCGCGGGCGCCGCAGAGCGGGGTGAGCTTCGACGGCATTCGCAAGAACATCACGATCGACGACATCATTGCCGCGGAGGGCCCGCGGGTTCCGCGCGCTGACGTGTCGCCGAAGGAGTTTAATTACGCGTTCATGCTACTGGTCGACGACGAGGCCCAAAACGCGCCCGAGGCGGACATAGCGAAACTCAACCGGATTCGCCAGGGTTGGTTGAAGTTTCTCGACACCGCGACAGCTGGTCGAGCCAGCGGCGTCGCTCGGATACACGAGCTGCTCGAGCTCTCGGCTTGGCCGGCCAGCGGCGTCTTGGCGGGCTCGACCGCGGACGCACGGGTGAGGATCGCTAGGACTCGCGACGCGGATCTGCCGGTTCGACTCACGGCGAGCAACGCGGGGATCATCGTTCCCGGAGTGGTGACCATTCCAGCGGGTGAGACGGTTGTCGACTTCGAAGTTGTGGGCAGCCTGGCGGGCATTACGTCCCTGCGGGCGGAGGCCGGCGTGGACGGGTTCGATTCTCCGACTGCGAGGATCCGAGTTCTGGACGACGCTTCCCGGCTCGACATCGAAGTTGTTTCAGGAGATCGGCAAACCGGGGCTCGACAGGAAGCGCTACGCGAGCCGGTCGTCTTTGTGGTCCGAGATCAGGACCGGCTGCCCTACCCGGGCGTGGAAGTCCAATTGGCGGCCAGCAGCGGCGGCACGGTAACGCCCGAGACGGGAGTGACGGACTTCCAAGGCCGAGTCGCCGCGACCTGGCGGCTCGGAGATAGCGACAATAACGAGCTTGCGGCGACTCTGGCGCCATCCCCTGGGGTGACAGCCATGGCTCGCGCCTCGTCAGCGGTCTCGCGGCCTCGGTTCGACGCCCACGGGGTTGTCAACGCAGCAAGTTTCGAGTTGGGGCCCTTTGCGCCGGGACAGCTGATATCGATCTTCGGAGTCGGACTGGCGGGCGCCGAGGAGAGGGCCAGCGAGTTCCCGCTGCCTCGCACCTTGGGCGGCGCAACCGCTCTGCTCAATGGGACTCCGGCTGCTATTCTCGCCACCACGCCAGGGCAGCTCAACGTTGAGGTTCCGCAAGAAGCGCGCGGCGCCACGATGACGATTCGTGTGCAGGCGCCGGCCGGAGATAGCGACTTGATCACCGGTGGAATGGCGCCGACGGCTCCAGGCGTGTTCGAAGACTCAGCAACCGGGTTCGGGGCGATTCGGTACTCGGCCGGTGGAGCGGCGTGGGAGCGTCCGGCTCGGCCGTGTGAGTTCCTCGAGGTCTATGCAACGGGCTTGGGAGTCGTCAATCCGCCCCACGTCAGCGGCCGCGCCGCTGGACAGTTCACGCTTTCTCGGACGGTGGCTCAGGTGCGGGTCTTGATCGACGGGCAAGCGTTTGAGCCGGTGTTCAGCGGATTGGCGCCGGGGTTCTCGGGGCTCTACCAGGTGAATGTGAAGGTTCCCGAAGATCTGGCGCCGGGCGAGCATACGTTGGCGCTTGAGGCGGATGGACGTGTTAGCAAGGCCGTGCGGTTCGATTCGGAATGAGCCTTAATGACGCCCGCTGGAAGAAGGAGGGTCCCCAAATTGGACGACGATTCAAGCGCATCAGAAAACCGCGGGGAGGGATCGGGCGACTCCCGCAATGCTCAGTGGCGGGTATCTGCGTTGCCGCCTTCCTTTGCGGCCTGCCAACCCCGGCGCCCGCTCGGCCGGCAACCCGGCTGAGCAGGGCTCGATCCTGGTCGTCTACGCTACGGGGGAAGGCCAAACCGATCCGGCGGGCGTGGACGGCCGGCTGGCAAGCGAGGTTTCCCCCCGGCCCGTCGCGGAGGTCGAGGTGACGATCGGCGGACTTCCAGCGGAGACCTTATATGCCGGCGCGGCCCCGTTTTTCGTGGCCGGCGTGATGCAGGTCAACGCGCGGATGGACCGCCGGGTGGGATCGGGCGATCAGCCCGTGCGTCTCCGTGTCGGCGAAAGGATGAGCCAAGAGGGGGTAACAGCCGCGGTCAGATAGCGGGCGAGAAAGAAGTCCAAAAGCGCCGGCACTACGGCTCGGTGCTCCCTTGTCGGCCCCCCGCACAAGGGCGCGACATGTCGCGCCCCTACAACGCCCGCTCCAGGCCCGAGGACGAGGCGCGATATGCCGCCCCTACGGGGCTTAGACCTGTGTAAAGTGGTCATTCCTGGAACTGGATCTGGGCGATGTAGAGGCTCGGGAGATTCTGATTCCAGCCGTAGGGAATGTCGTCGAACGGCAACCGGAAGCTGCGCGTTTCCCCGGGCGGCAGAGGACCGTCGCGGCGCCTCACGACCTGCCCCAACTGGCGGTCGATTTCGATCCCGTTGACTTCGCGGAAGATGCAGTTGATCTCGGCGATCTCGACGACGCGGTCTCCGTTGTTTGCGACAGAGCCATTGATTTCGACCAGCGTCTGCCCGAGAGCGTCGTCCTTGGCGGACATCGTGACGTCGCGAAGCTTCAGGTTCGGTAGGTAGGCCCGCGCTTCGTCGGTGAGGACCGCTTCGCCGGGGCCCGGTTGCGACTCGAGCCAGCGGAGGTAGCCGAAGCCGGCGGCGCCGAGTAGAGCGACAACTCCTAGGATTGGAACAATCGGGGCGAAGCGGTTTTTTTGAAGCTTTTTGGGGTCCTCGAACACCTATTTCAGAGCCTATCAGACGTGGTTGTTATAATCCCGGTCATGTGGAAACGCTTCCTGTTGCTGGTGTGCTTCGCGACTGTCGCGCAGGCTCAAACGCTGTCGAGCTCGGGCCCGGTCTATTTCTGGCCGATGACCAGCGCCTTCGATCAGTACCTTGCCCAAGAGGCCAGCGGCGATGGGACCCTCAACGTCACCGTCGACCCCAAGAACGCTTCCGCTGTGATGACCGACCGCATCGACGGGAAGTTTCTCAAAGGGATGGACGAGATTTTCCCGCTTCCCGAGGTGGAAGGGGAAAAGGCTGAAGAGGGGGAGGAGGAGCCCTCTAGCGACAGCATCGAAGGCGATTTCCGGCTGCAACGGCCGGCGAACTTGCCTGTGGGTCGACCGCGGGGAACGCTGTTTCTAGTGGATGTAAAAACGCGGAGTGTGCTTTGGTCGACATTCCTCAAGGAGTTCGACGCGACCCCCAACCGGCTTCAACGCGAAGCGCGGGCGGTGATTGAGAAGCTCAGGCGGGAGCTTGGGGCTGGTTCGTAGGCTGCCATTCAGGCTGTAACGACCCGCAAGAATTCTTCCGCCGCGTGGGATAGTTGGCGCTTGGCGTGGTAGATCAGTCGGATCTTGCGTTCCATCTGCATTTCGTCCACGCGAATCTCGCGCAGGTCGCCGGCGGCGATCTCTTCTTGGACGCACATTCGAGGCAAGAACGCCACCCCGAGGTTGCGCTGCACCATTTTTCGAATCGTCTCGATCGTCGGTAACTCGATGTCCATCTTGAGGGGGACGTGGTTGCGTTGGAAGGTTTCGATGACGTTGCGGCGATAGGGCGAGACGACGTTGTGGGCGATGAAGACCTCTTCGCCAAGCTCTCGGATATGAACTCGGCGGCGGCCGGCTAGGGCGTGCCTCGGGGAGACGACGAACGCTAGGGCGTCGTTGTAGATTTCGCGAACGGCGAGTCGGTCGTCTCCAGGGTCGTAGCTGACCGCGCCGAGCTCGAGCGATCCGCGCAGGATCTCTTCGGGAACGCGGCTCGACAGGCTCCGGCGGATCTCGACTCGCACGCCAGGGTGGCGTGAGCGGAACTCGGCGATGTGCTCGAGCAGGTACAACGTGGTCGACTCGTTGGCCCCGACGGTGAGTTTTCCCGCGCCTAGGTCGCGTAGCTCGGTGAGCGACGTACGCAGGTCACGTTCGAGGCCGTTGAAGCGATCGCAGTACTCCAACAGAAGTCGGCCGGAGTCGGTGAGGCTTAGGGTTTTCGAGGAGCGGTCGATGAGCTGCGCGCCGATTTCCGCTTCTAGACGTTTGAGGGCGAGCGAGACTGCGGGCTGGGTTCGCAGTAGCCGCTGGCCGGCGCGTGAGAAGCTGCCTTCCTCGGCGATGGCGCGGAAGGTTTCGAGCAAGTACAAGTCAAGAGGACCTGGCATGAACTATTTGTAATTGTAATCGTTACTCGAAGAATAATAAATTTGCGTTATTGATTGCGGGCGGGTTAAGTTTAGCGCAGGAGCCCTTCCCCCAAATGTCGGAACAAGTACTGATTTTCGATACAACGCTACGTGACGGCGAGCAGTCGCCGGGATGTTCGATGACCACGCCGGAGAAGATGGTCATTGCGCGCCAATTGATTGAGCTTGGGGTCGACATTATGGAGGCTGGCTTCCCGGTCGCCTCCGACGGCGACTTCGAGGCGGTGCGGGCGATCAGCCGTGAGTATCCCGATCATCGGATTGCGGCGTTGGCCCGCGCGGTCCCGATGGATATCGAGCGCGCGGCGGCGTCGCTCGAGGGCGTGAAGAATCCGCGCATCCACTGCTTCGTCGCGACCAGTCCGATTCACCTGAAGTACAAGTTCAACAAGAGCCAGGACGAGATTCTCGACGAAGCCGTGGCGGCGGTCGAGCAGGCGAAGAGCTACGTCGACGACGTGGAGTGGTCGGCCGAGGACGGTTCGCGGACGGAGCTCGATTACCTGCGGCGAATCTCTAGCGCGTGCGTGGATGCCGGGGCGACGACGATCAACATTCCCGATACGGTTGGCTTTTGCACGCCGGAGTCGTACAAGGAAATCATCGCGGAGATCGTAGACGAAGTCGGTGATCGTGCGATTGTCAGCGTTCACACTCATGACGATCTCGGGCTGGCGACGGCGAATGCGATTGCGGCGCTCGAAGCCGGCGCGCGGCAGATCGAGGTGGCGATCAACGGAATTGGCGAGCGTGCGGGGAACTGTGCGCTCGAAGAGGTTGTGGCGGTGATGAACGTTCGGCCCGATCGTGTACCGTATCACACGAATATCGTCTCCGAGAAGCTTTATGGCGTTAGCCAGACCGTGGCCAAGACGATTACGTTCGGGCCGCAACCGAACAAGGCGATCGTAGGGCGGAATGCGTTCGCGCACGAGGCGGGCATCCACCAGGACGGCTACCTTAAACACCACAGCACCTACGAGATCATGGAGCCGCAGTCGGTCGGAGTGCCCGCGTCAAAGTTGGTGCTCGGCAAGCACTCCGGGCGTCACGCGCTGCATCAGCGAGTGATCGACCTGGGATACGGCGACCTCAATCGGGACGAGACGATGAAGGTCTATACGGCGTTCACGACTTTGGCCGACACGCGCAAGGGCCTGCTGGATGAGGACATCGTGGAGTTGCTCGAGCAGCTGGGGTTTAGTAGGGTTGACGAGCCGGTTGCGGCGGTCGGCGACTAGACGGGCTTGGCATGCCAAGCCCCTACGCCGTTGAACACGAGCGATTGCCTGTAGGGGCGAGGCACGCCTCGCCCGCGTTCTTTGGGCCCGCTTGAGATTGATTCACAGCAAGCTCATCGGGTCGACATCGACGACGAGACCGGTGGCTGGCCAGTCCTGATTGAGAGCGTAGGCGCGCGCTCTTTGGATGGCTTTGCGCAGCTTGGCGCGATTGCCGGCTTTGAGTAGGAATTGATAGCGATACTCGGTCTTCAGCTTGTGAACCGGGGCCGCGGCCGGCCCCAGCATCGTTACACCGGAAGGCAGGTCGCGTAGCTCGGCCGCGAGCTTGCCGCTCCAGGCCAGGGCCTCTTCGAGCTTCTTGCTGCGCACGAGCAACGTCGCCATCGACGCATAGGGCGGGTAGGCCAGCAGGCGGCGAAAATAGAGTTCTTTCTTGTAGAACCCGCCATAGTCGTGTTCAGCCGCGAGCTTGATCGCCCAATGGTCCGGGTTCATGGTTTGCATGACGACCTTCCCGGGCTGTTCGCCTCGTCCGGCTCGGCCCGCCACTTGGGTGAGGAGTTGGAAGGTTCTCTCGGCGGCGCGGAAGTCGGGGATTCCCAGCCCGACATCCGCAGATACGACTCCGACGAGGGTGACGTTGGGAATGTCGTGCCCCTTGGCGATCATCTGCGTCCCGACGAGGATGTCGTAGGAGCCTTCGCGGAACCCGCCCAGGATGGCTTCGTAGTGGTCGCGGCCTTTGACTGAATCGCGGTCGAGTCGGGCGATGCGGGCTCGGGGAAAGCGTTCACGTAGCTCGTCCTCGACTTTCTCCGATCCGCTGCCTTGAAAGTAAATGTGCTCGGAAGAACACTGCGGGCATTTCTCCGGAACGGCCTCGGCGTAGTCGCAGTAGTGACACAGCAGTTGTTGCTCGTGGCGGTGGAAGGTCAGGGTCACCGAACAGTTCTGGCATTCGATCCGATGGCCGCATGCACGGCACAGCACGTACATCGAAAAACCTCGGCGGTTGAGCAGGATCATCGTCTGCTGACGCACGGCGAGCCGGCCCTCGATCTGCTCGGCCAGTGAGCGCGAGAACAGGTCGTTCTGGCGGGTCTCGACGAACTCCCGCCGCATGTCGATGATCTCGACCTGTGGCAGGGGGCGTTCTTCAATGCGCTCGGGCATTTCAAGCAGGCCGTACTTTTCAAGCTCGGCGTTGTAGCGTGATTCGAGGCTAGGCGTGGCTGATCCCAGCACAACCGTCGCTCCGGCTCGCATGGCCCGCATGACGCCGACGTTGCGGCCGTGGTAGCGAGGCATCTCGTCCTGCTTATAGCTCGACTCGTGTTCTTCGTCGACGATGACGAGCCCGAGGTCGGGGACAGGCGCGAAGACTCCGGAGCGCGTGCCGATGACGACTCGCGCCTCTCCACGACGAATTCTGCGCCATTGCTCAGCGCGCTGCCAGCCGGAGAACGCGCTGTGGAGGATGGCGACTTGGTCTCCGAAGCGGGCGAAGAACTGTGAGGCGACGGCGGGCGTCAGCCCGATCTCCGGCACCATTAGCAAGGCTGTCTTGCCGAGCACGAGGGTCGCTTCGATAGAGGCCATGTAGACCTCGGTCTTGCCGGAGCCGGTGACGCCGCGCAGCAGGAACGTCCGATACAAGCCGGCTTCCAGGGCGCCCGAAATTTCTCGCAGGGCCTCTCTTTGCTTAAGGTTGAGGGTGACCTGCGAGCTCTTTCGAGCGATGGCCGGCGCATCTCGGGCGACCTCCATCTTGACGATCCCCTGGCGGGCGAGGCGGCGGGCGACGGCGGCGACGTCCTTGCGCTCAATCGCAAGCGACTCGAGGTCGTGAGGCCCGGGGTCCTTGAGCAGGTACTCAACAAGCCAACGCTCGCTCTTGGGCGCCTTCTTGGGGAGCTTAGCCGGGTCGGCGGCTGAAACGACAAACCGTCCTTCCCGGGATCTGAGAGGGTCCCGTTCCTCGACTTCGGTGCGGACTTTGAGGTAGCCCTGACGCTTGAGACTTTCGATCGCGGTGGCGCAGCCTTGGACTTTGCGCTTCAGGTAGGCCTCGTTAAGCGGTCGCGCCTCAAGGGCTTGCAAGACCTTGATCGCGGGATCGTCCACTCCGGCCGAGCGCCGGAAGCGTTCCGCGGCCGCGCGCCCGGCGGGACTCAGCTCGACCGTCTTGGACGAGCGAATCTCCGACCCCAGCGGCAGCATCGACTTGAGAACTTCGCCGATCGGCGAGCAGTAGTATTCGGCGATCCACTCGCCCAGGTGGAGCAGCTCCTCGGTGAGCGCGGGTTCTTCGTCGAGCACTCGCAGTAGGTCGCGAACGTCGATGTCTGGGCGCTCGCCGTAGACTCGGACGACAACTCCGGAGAGCTTGCGCGGCCCGAACGGAGCCACGACCCTTGCGCCGGGGCTGACCTGGTCACGCAGGCTCGCTGGCAGCGAGTAGCTAAAGGTTCTATCTAGAGGAACCGGGAGGGCGACGTCACAGTAGCGGGCGGGCTGCACCTTTTTCGCCAGTGTCCGCGGCGACCGGCCTACAGTAGGGGCGCGACATGTCGCGCCCTTCAACCTGGGCCCGCGGGGGAAGGTTCATCCATGTTACCCGGTCGCGGGAACGTCCAAGGGAGCGCGACGTGTCACGCTCCCACGACCCCACGACCGGGCGAGGTACGCTGGTTTGTGCTAATCTAGCGAATGTCTACTAAATCGATAGAGAAACAGGAGTTTAACGACTGATGGCCATCGACGCAGCCCAGAAGGCGGCGATCCTCGAATCCGGGGCGCCGCGAATCCAAGCGAATTTCCGCAACCTCAGCGACTTGTACCTGCTGGCCCAGGACGGCTACTTGCCGGTCCGCCAGTTCATGAACGCGGCCGACACCGCGAGCTCCGCCGAGACGATGCACCTGACGAGCGGAGAGCCTTGGAGCATCCCGGTCATCTTCCCGACTGACGCAGCGACGGCTGAGAGCCTCAAGGGCGCCGACAAGGTCATTCTGATGGACGGTGAGACGCTGGCCGGCGTGGTCACGGTCGAAGAGATTTTCGAGATCGACAAGGCGCAGTACAACAAGAACGTCTTCCGCACCGAGGACGAAGCGCACCCGGGCGTCGCTTGGCTGCGTGACGCGGGCGAGTATTCGCTGGCCGGCGCCGCCGACGCCTTTGACGATTGGACTCTCGACATCCCCGGCGGCCTGCCGGTATCGCCGCGCGAGGTCAAAAAGCTCGTCGAGGAAAAGGGCTGGAAGAAGGTAGTCGGGTTCCAGACACGCAACCCGATTCACCGCGCCCACGAGTTCTGCACCAAGATCGCTCTCGAGACCGCCGACGGGCTGGTGATCCACCCGCTGATGGGCGAAACCAAGGAGGGCGACACGCCGGCGCAGGTTCGCCTCGACTGCTACCACGCGTTGGTCGACAACTACTACGCGCCCGACCACACGATGCTCGCCGCTTTCCCCGCTTGGATGCGCTACGCCGGCCCGCGCGAAGCCGTTTTCCACGCCCAGGTGCGCCGCAACTACGGCATCACGCACTTCATCGTCGGCCGCGACCATGCAGGGGTCGGCAACTACTACGGCTCGTTCGACGCGCAGCACATCTTCGCGGACTTCAAACCGGGCGAGCTGGGTATCGACGTGATTTTCTTCGACTTCGTGCATTACTGCAAGCTCTGCGAGGGCATGGCGTCGTCCAAGACCTGTTCCCACGACCGCGCGAACCATGTGCACCTGAGCGGGACGAAGGTTCGCGAGATGCTCGAGAAGGGCGAGGCCCCGCCGGCTGAGTTCACTCGGCCGGAGGTCGCCAAGATCTTGATCGACGCGTATCGCAAGTAGGCGCCGGCGATGTCCGGTTCCCGTTTTCGTTGGCCGGCGAGGGGCGCTACGGCCGAGGAGATCCTCAAGTGGGGGATCGACGAGTTCGGGGACCGCTTCGCCATCAGCACGAGCTTTCAAGCCACCGGGATGGTGATTCTCGACATGGCCGCTTGCTTGACTGGCGGCGATGTCAGAGTTTTTAGCCTCGATACCGGCCGGCTCCACGCCGAGACTTACGAGCTAATCGAGCGGGTCCGGAGTCGATATGGGGTCACGGTGGAATTGCTGACGCCCGACTCATCTGAGCTGACTCGGATGATCTCACTGCACGGCCCGAACCTGTTCTATGAAGCTGCCACGAAGCGCCGATTGTGCTGCGAGATTCGCAAGGTGCGGCCGCTGAAGCGCAAGCTCGCCACGTTGGACGCTTGGGTTACGGGCCTGCGCCGCTCGCAAAGCGCTTCACGGGGCCTGGTGGAGCCGATTGAGCTCGATGAGGAGCACGGCGGAATCGTCAAGATCGCGCCCCTGGTCTACTGGAGTGACAGCCAAGTTTGGGATTACATCAAGCGCAACGACGTCCCCACTCACAAGCTTTACGAACAGGAGTATCCGAGCATCGGCTGCGCTCCGTGCACGCGCGCGATCAAGTCGGGGGAGTCCGAGCGCGCCGGACGTTGGTGGTGGGAAGCCGCCGATGTGGACAAAGAATGCGGTATGCATGCAACGCCGACTGGGCAGCTGCGCCGTACTCTTGATGTCCTGCTGGATGAAGTCTTGCCGGTGGGGCGGCCGGTGGCGTAAGTACCTCTGCAAACGATTCCTGCACAAATCCGGCAGGAATCTGCGACGGTTGCAGCGCCCGGAGCCGCGACCGGAAGGGAGCGGTTGCTCGAGTAGGCGACCAATGTTCCCGCTCATCGGCAACCGCTCCCTTCCGGTCGCGGCTCCGGGGTCGCAGTCCGCTGGATGTGACTTCTTGGTTCCGGCTCGGCCGGGTCAAGGAAATGGGAACGGTCCACAGCTTAGTAAGTAGAATGGAGACTCATGCAACATAAAGGATTCACACTTTGGTTCACTGGCCTTTCGGGCGGGGGCAAATCAACAGTCGCCAACATGATCGAAAAACGCCTGAAGGATGGCGGCGCGAAGGTTGAAGTGCTCGACGGTGACGTCGTGCGAACGAACCTGTCGAAGGGCCTCGGCTTCAGCAAGGAAGACCGCGACACGAACATCCGGCGCATCGGCTTCGTCGCGCGGCTGCTCTCGCGTAACGGAACGGTTGCCATCACCGCGGCGATTTCTCCGTACGCGTCGGTGCGTGACGAGATTCGCGCCGGCATCGAGAACTTCGTAGAAGCCTATGCTGAATGCGATCTCGACACCCTCGAAGCGCGCGACGTCAAGGGCCTCTACAAGAAAGCCCGGGCCGGCGAAATCAAGAATTTTACGGGCGTCGACGACCCCTACGAAGCGCCCAAGAACCCGGAAGTGCACTTCAACTCGCGCGACGAAACGCCTGAGGAAAGCGCCGAGAAGGTCTGGGCTAAACTAGTGGAGCTCGAATTAGTCGCCCTCTAGTAGATGGTTGATCTCCATTCGCACACCGACCGGTCGGATGGGACCCTGAGTCCCCGCCGGCTGGTTGATCTGGCGGCGGGGATCAAGCTGTCGGCTCTGGCGATCACCGATCACGACACCCTCGCCGGTTATGACGACGTGGCCGACTATGCCGCGGGGCTCGAGTTCGATCTGATCTGCGGCATCGAGCTCAGTACCAAGTTTCACGGTCAATCGGTCCACATCCTCGGGTACTTCTTTGACGGAGCCGACAGCGCCTTTCGCGACTATGTTGTCGGGCTGAAGGAGACCCGTCGAGACCGCAATCGGCGGATGGCTCAGCGGCTCCAGCAGTTGGGACTCGACGTTGAGCTCGAGGAGGTCGAGGCGTTGGGAAGGGGACAGACGGGCCGGCCGCACTTCGCGCGATTGCTGGTCAAGAAAGGTTACGTTGAGGGCTATCGCGAGGCGTTCGACCAGTATCTGGACGACTCCGCGCCAGGCTTTGTCGACCGGGACGAGCCTTCGATCGAGCAGACGCTTGCCGCCATCTCAAGCTCGGGCGGGGTGTCGTCTTGGGCGCATCCTTGGCGGTTTTTCGTGAATACGGGCCGTAAGCCCGATGACTCGTTCCGCGAGCTGGGCGAGCTGGGCCTCTCAGGCGTTGAGGCCTATCATCGCGACCACGGGAAGGCGGAAACCAAGCTCCTGCGCGATGCGGCGGCCCAACTTGGTCTTGCCGTTACCGGCGGAAGCGACTACCACGGCCCTACTCCAGGCGGAGTGGACCTGGGTGACATCAACATCTCCGATGCGTTGCTAGCCGATTTGCGAAGCCGCGCCCGCATTCCAGCTATTCAGTGAAGATTCTCGGCATCGAAACGTCTTGCGATGAGACCGCGGCGGCTGTCATCGTCGACGGCTTGGATTTGCGATCCAACGTTGTGGCCTCGCAGTTCGACGTCCATGCGAAATACGGCGGGGTCGTGCCCGAGCTGGCTTCCCGTGAGCACCTTCGAGCGATTACGCCGGTCGTCCGTGAAGCACTAGAGCAAGCCGGTCTGAGCTATGGCGATCTCGACGGGATTGGGGTGACGTACGGGCCGGGTCTGGTGGGTTCGCTTCTGGTGGGCCTGACGTATGCCAAGGGGTTGTCGTTTTCGCTCGGCATCCCGTTCTTGGGCGTCAACCACATCGAAGGGCACATCCAAGCCGTCGTTCTCGAGGCCGAGCAGGCCGATGACCCGGTGGAATTTCCGGCGTTGGCTGTGGTCGTGAGCGGCGGACATAGTCACTTGTTTCTTGCGAGCGAAAGCGACGGGTTGGGCTACGAATACCGCCTGCTTGGGCGGACGCGCGACGACGCGGCGGGGGAGGCTTTTGACAAGGTTGCGAAGCTCCTGGGGTACGGCTATCCCGGCGGACCGCTAATCGACAGGCTTGCCCCATACGGCGATCCCAATGCGGTCAGCTTGCCGGGCTCGCGAATGAAGGGGAACCAACTCGACTTGAGTTTTTCCGGCTTGAAGACGGCGGTCTTGCGGTTCGTCCAAGCTGCCGACATGGAGGATGAGATTCTCGAAAGGCGGCGCCTCTTCATGGACAAAAGGCCGACAGCCGATCAGGCGCGCGAAGCCACGCCTCAGGCGACGCTCGACCTGATAGCCGCCTTCCAGCACCGTGTCGTCGAAGAGTTGCTCAAGCGGGCCGTGCGGGCGGCGGAGGAGCACGCGGTGCGGTCGATCATTGTCTCCGGGGGGGTCGCGGCGAACTCGGGTCTGCGGACTCGCTTCCAAGACATGCAATACCCGGTCCGGTTCCCAACGCTAGCGTTGTCTACCGATAACGCGGCCATGATCGCGGCGGCGGCGTATCCGAGGCTTGCGCGCGGTGAGCGGTCGGGGTTTGAGTTGAAGGCCCAACCGTCGCTGCGGCTTTAGCGCGCGCAATCGGATTGGACCGAAATACAATGAAGCGGTGACCTCGAAGGTCGTCCAGACTATCCGGAACGCGGGAATGTGTCGCTCGGGTGAGCGTGTAGGCGTGGCCGTTTCAGGCGGCGCCGATTCGGTGGCGCTGCTGTGGTGTTTGGTCGAGACCGCTCTTGAGCTCGGTATCAAGCTGGCCGTCGCCCATTTCAATCATTGCCTTCGTGGCGGCGAATCCGATGCTGATGAACGTTTTGTCGCCGATCTCGCCCGGTCGCTCGACCTGCCGTTCTACAGCGAATGTGCGGATATTCACACGATCTCCAAGCGAGAAAGCAGAAACCTCGAAGAAACCGCCCGCCTGGAGCGTTACCGCTTCTTAGAGGCGCTGGTCGAGAAGGGAACAGTGGATCGCATCGCAACAGGACATACCAGGTCGGACCAGGCCGAGACGGTGCTGTTTCGGCTCATGAGGGGGACCGGCGAGCAGGGGCTTCGCGGGATTCGCCCCGTTCTCGACACGGGGATTGTTCGTCCGCTGATCGACATCCCCCGACAAGAGACTCGCGCGTATCTGGAATCGAGGGGTAAGTCGTGGCGCGAAGACTCGAGCAATCAGGACCTACGCTTCTCCCGAAATCGGATTCGAAGTGAGCTCCTACCCACTCTCGAACGTGACTGGAACCCAAGAATCGAAGAGGCGCTCGCTCGGACGGCGAGTCTTGCACAGGAAGACGAGGACTACTGGAGAGAGGCCGTCTCGCAGGCCGCTGAAGCGAGTCTCGTCCCGTCGGACCCAGCCGTGCTGATTCGGACAGACGAGTTCGCGAAGTTGCACCCGAGCATCAGCCGCCGATTGCTGAGATCCGCGATTGATCAAATCAGCGGCGCCTCGATGTCCTACCAGCACATCGAGTCTCTGCGAGTCCTGGCCTCCCAGACCGCCGGCTCTGACCGGCTCAGCTTGCCCGGGATGACGGCTCAACGGTCGTTCGACTGGGTTCGGCTGACCCCCGCTTCCGGCAGCTCAACCGGCCCCGGCGATGTCGATAAACAGATCGTCCCGCCGGCGAGTCTGATCACCCCGGGCGGACATACACGCGTTCACGCCGAGCTATGTCGAGCCCCCCCGACAGACTGGGGGTATAATGATTCAAATTGGGCTTATGTCGATTGGAATCGCTTCGGCGGTTCCGCTCGGCTGCGTAACTGGCGTCCCGGCGACCGTTTTCGACCAGACGCCCGAAAGCGCCCCTGCCTCGTCAAGCGACTCTTCCAGCAAGCCAGGGTTCCTGAATGGGAACGCAGGCGCTGGCCGGTGGTCGTGGACGGGTCGGACAACCTCGCATGGTTGCGGGGATTTGGCGCTTCGGCCGATTGGAAGATGGAGGGCTCGTCCGGCGATGCGTTGGCGATTAGGGAGACGGATCTCGAGGGACGGGAAATTACCAGTATCAAATCGTGGGCGCAGGGCGTCTACAAAAGATAGGGGTCATTCGAAATACTGCCTGGCGGAGCAGAAATAACGTGAATTCCACTGTCAAAACAGCCCTCTTCTGGGTCGTCATGCTGTGCACGGCGGTTCTTCTGTGGCAGGTCGTCAAGACCGGCAACGGCGTGGGCCAGAAGGAATACAACTTCTCGCAATTCCGCCGCGAGGTGCTGGCCAAGAACATAGCCTCGGTCACGATCACCAATGAGGTGGAGGTGGACGGAAAGCTCAATGACGGCTCGCAGTTCAAGACCGTCATTCCGCCGAACTACCCCGACATGGTGACTCTGCTCACCGAGAACGAGGTCACGATCACCGTTCAGCAGTCGAGCACGCCGGCTTGGCTGAGCTTTCTGATCAACGCATTGCCGTTCATTCTGCTGTTTGGGTTCTGGATCTTCATGATGCGCCAGATGCAGGCGGGCGGGAACAAGGCCCTGAGCTTTGGCAAGAGCCGCGCTCGGTTGCTCACTTCGCAGCAGAAGAAGGTGACGTTCAAAGACGTAGCCGGCGTCGAAGAGGCCAAGGAAGAGCTGCACGAGATCATCGAGTTCTTGCGCGAGCCCCAAAAATTCCAGAAGCTCGGCGGACGGATTCCGAAGGGCGTCTTGCTGGTCGGAGCTCCGGGTACGGGCAAGACGCTGCTGGCGCGGGCCGTCGCTGGCGAGGCGAACGTTCCGTTCTTCTCGATTTCCGGTTCGGACTTTGTCGAAATGTTTGTCGGTGTTGGCGCGAGTCGCGTTCGTGACTTGTTCGAACAGGGCAAGAAGAGCGCCCCATGCATCATCTTCATTGATGAGATCGACGCCGTCGGCCGCCACCGCGGCGCCGGCTTGGGCGGCGGGCACGACGAGCGCGAGCAGACTCTGAATCAGTTGCTGGTCGAGATGGACGGCTTCGACGCCAACGAGGGCGTCATCTTGATGGCGGCGACGAACCGGCCCGACGTTCTTGACCCGGCCCTGCTGCGGCCCGGGCGCTTTGACCGCCGAGTGGTGGTGAGCCGTCCTGACGTACGAGGCCGCGAGGGGATTCTGCGCGTTCACACTCGTAAGATTCCGCTCGCGAATGACGTCGAGCTGACGGTCTTGGCTCGCGGGACGCCCGGATTCTCAGGCGCGGACCTGGCCAACTTGTGCAACGAAGCGGCGCTGTACGCCGCCCGCCAGAACCGCAAAGTCGTGACGATGTCCGACTTCGAGCTGGCGAAGGACAAGGTGATGATGGGCGCCGAGCGCCGCTCGATGATCCTCACCGACGAGGAGAAGAAGAACACCGCCTACCACGAGGCCGGTCACGCGATTGTCGCGGCGTTGATTGGCAACGCCGATCCGCTGCACAAGGTCACGATCATTCCGCGCGGTCAGGCGCTTGGCGTGACGATGCAACTGCCGCTCGACGACAAGCACACCTACTCGAAGGAATACTTGCGCTCGAGGCTGGCGATCCTGATGGGCGGCCGCATCGCCGAAGAGATCTTCCTCGAGCACATGACGACCGGCGCCGGCAACGACATCGAGCAGTCGACCGAGATGGCTCGCCAAATGGTCTGCGAATGGGGCATGAGCACGATGGGGCCGCTGACGTTTGGGAAGAAGGAAGAGCAGATCTTCTTGGGGCGCGAGATTTCTCAGCACAGGGACTATTCCGAGGCGACCGCCATTCGGATCGACTCGGAAGTCATTAGCCTCGTGATGGATGGCTACACCCGCGCCAAGCAGATCATCGAAGACAACAACGACGCGATGATCCGGATCGCCGAGGCGCTATTGGAGCGGGAAGTTCTCGAGGGTGGTGAGGTGATTGCTCTGATTGAGGGTCGCGAGCTCGAGCCGCTGAAGCCGGCCGTTCCGGAGGAGGATACCCCGTCTGAAGGCCAAGAGGTCGTCCAGCCGGAGTCGACGCCGCCCGGCGCTCTGCCTGGCCTGGAAGGCGAGCAGCCGTCGCCGGCGTAGGGGCGCGCGCGCCGATGCGAATCGAGTCCGACGTGGCGCACGGTTATGCCGTGCCGCCTTGTACCTGTGGTGCAAGGTTCTGGCCGTCAACCCAAGCTGTGGTGGGCTGGAGACGCCTTGCGCCATGTCTAATCTCGCTATGTCTTCCGTTCGCGTCATTCTTGCGGCTGGCGGGGTCCTCTATCGTCCAGTGGGCGACAGCGTTGAGGTCGCTCTCGTCCAGCGCCCGCGATACGGCGACGAGTGGTCTTTGCCCAAAGGGAAGCTTGAACCCGGAGAGACCTTCGAACAAGCCGCTGTCCGGGAGATCCAGGAGGAGACGGGCTGCGAAGCGGAGATCGTCGGTTTCGTCGGGGCAGTGGACTATTACGTCAAGAAGCGTCCCAAGGTCGTTCTCTTCTATCGGATGAAGGTCACGAACACGCCGCCGTTCGAGCCGAATGACGAGGTTTCCCGGATCGCTTGGCTGTCGCCGGCGGAGGCCGTCGAGAGGCTCGACCACGAGTTGGAAAAGGACATCCTTCGCCGGTTCGAACTTTAGTCGGGCGGGCGTAACACGCTACGCCCCTACGAGGCTTCAGCCGCCGCCGGCGGTACGATTCCGCCCTCTTCGAAAAACCCGCCCATCAGGCGGAACTTTCGAAAGCGGTCGTCGACTAACGCCGCGCCGTCAAATTTCGCAAGCTCAATCAGGTTCGCTTCGATCGCATCGGCTAAGTTCGCCGCCGTCTGATCGGCGTCGGTGTGGGCGCCTTCGTCGGGTTCAGGGACGACCTGGTCCACAAGCCCCAACTCGATCAGGTTGGGAGCGGTGAGCTTGAGGGCGTTCGCCGCGAGCTCGGCCTTGGTTGAGTCTCGCCAGACAATCGCGGCGCAGCTTTCGGGAGAGATGACGCTGTAGACCGAGTTTTCAAGCATCAGAACTCGATTCGCAACCCCCAAAGCCAGGGCGCCGCCGCTGCCGCCTTCACCAATACAAACGGCTACGACGGGCGAGCGAAACTCAGCCATGCGGTAGAGGTTTCTCGCGATCGCCTCGGCCTGCCCGCGCTCTTCCGCGTCTACGCCAGGGTAGGCTCCGGGAGTGTCGAGTAGCGTGATGATTGGCCGGCGGAATTTGTCGGCCATCTCCATCGCGCGTAGGGCCTTGCGATAGCCCTCGGGCTTGGGCATCCCGAAATTGTGGTGGAGCTTGCCCTTGGTGTCGCGTCCTTTTTCTTGAGCGATCACCACCACCGGCCAGCCCCGGAAGAAGCCGTACCCGGCGATGATTGCCGGGTCGTCGCCGAAAAGCCGGTCGCCGTGGATCTCTTGAAAGCCCTCAAAAAGTCGAGATATATAATCGACGGCGTGCGGGCGTTGGGGATGGCGGGCCAGCTGAACATAGTCCCAGGCGGTGAGTTCGCCTTCTCGCGGAACCGGTTGCGGTCTGTCCTGCAAACGCTGTGGTTCTGAGTCGCGTAGGTCGCTCATCTAGCCCGAGGCGATCACTTCGATCGCTCCTGTCCCGCATATTTTCTCGGCGGCGTTACGGAACTCGCGGTCCGCTCGCACTCGCTCCGCCAGATCATAGGATACAAGGAAGTCTTTGCGACGCAACAAGCGCAGGCGGACGTCGGTGTCGCCGGGTTTGTCCGAAAAAAGCTGTTGAAGACGCTCAGCGAGGTCGGACTGGCCATTTGAACCGTTCTCAAGTCTTACCGTAATCGAGATCTGTGCCGGTAGCGAAAGCCGGGTATTGTCGAGTGCGACGATTTCGTTGACCGACACCTTCGCCGGCGCGCTTTCGTCGAGCCGGACGCTGCCGCGGATGAGCACGGGCAAGTCCGGGACCAACAGCGTTGCCAAGTCGGCGTACTGGTTGGCGAAGACCAGCAGCTCAAGGCTGCCCTTGAGATCTTCGAGCACCGCCGCGGCCCAAGGCCGGCCTTCGCGGTTGCTCTTGCGCTGAATCCCCGTAAGGATGCCGCACATCGCGATGTCGGCGTTCGAAGACATCTCGCCGACGTTCGAGGAGTCGGCGGTCGCCAGGTCGGCGATCTTATCGAGATAGGCATTGAGCGGATGGCCGGTGACGTAGAACCCTAGCGTTTCCTTTTCGCCCGCCAGCATTTCCTTCTCGGGCAATTCGGGGACCTCGGGAAGCCGTTCGGCGTCTTTGTCCTCGCCCGTATCCATCGCGGCGAATAGGCCTCCTTGGCCGACCGCCCGGTCGCGGGCCGTCTGCTGGCCGGATTCGATCGCCCGGTCGAGGCCCGCAATGAGCTGGGAACGGCGCCCCCCCAGCGAATCGAGCGCCCCGGCCTTGATGGCGCTTTCGAGCATGCGCTTGTTGACGTTCGTCCAGTCGACTTCTTCACAAAAGTGGAACAGCGACCTGAACCGGCCGACGCGCTCGCGGGCCGCGACTACGGCATCCACCGCCAATCGCCCGACGTTCTTGATGGCGCCGAGACCGAACCGGATTGCCCTGTCGCCTGCCGGCGTAAAGGCCCAATCGGACGAGTTCACATCAGGCGGCAGGATCTCGATGCCCATGTCCTTACACTCGTTGATGTAGCGCACGACCTTGTCGGTGTTGCCGGTCTCCGACGACAGCACGGCGGCCAAGAAGTACACCGGGTAGTGCGCCTTCATGTAGGCCGTGCAGAAGGCGACAAACCCGTACGCGGTCGAGTGCGACTTGTTGAAACCGTAGCCGGCGAACTGTGCCATCAAGTCGAAAATCTTCTCGACCTTGGGCCTGGGGAAGTCACGCTCGAGCGCGCCCTTGACGAAGCTCTCGCGCTGAGCGGCCATTACTTCGGCCTTCTTCTTGCCCATCGCGCGCCGCAGTATGTCCGCTTCGCCGAGCGAGTAGCCGGCGACCACGTTGGCGATCTGCATCACCTGCTCTTGGTAAACGATGACGCCGTAGGTTTCCTCTAGGATCGGCTTGAGCTCGGGTAGCAGATACGAGACCGCTTTGCGGCCGTGCTTGCGGTCGATGAAGTCTTGCACCATGCCGCCCTGGATCGGCCCCGGCCGGTAGAGCGCGTTCAGGGCGCAAAGGTCCTCAAGACGCTCGGGCTTGTAGCGCACGAGAATGTCGCGCATGCCGGGCGATTCAAACTGGAAGACTCCGCTGGTAAGCCCTTTGGTCAGCAGTTCGTAGGTCGGCTTGTCGTCGAGCGGCAGGTCTTCAAACTTGAGATCGATCCCTTCGGCCTTCTTGAGCCAGGCCAGCGCGTCGTCCAGGACCGTCAGGGTCGTCAGCCCAAGGAAGTCCATCTTGAGTAGGCCCAGGTAGTCCAGGCCCTTCATGTCGTACTGGGTGACGATTTCGTCCCTGTTCGTCTTATAGAGCGGGACGAGGTTTTCTAGCGGCTCGGGGGCGATCACAACGCCGGCCGCGTGCACGGACGGGTTCCTCGCCGTGCCTTCCAGCCGCCGCGCCGTTTCCATCAGCTGAGCGACCACGGGGTCGTCGTCGATGGCCGACTGCATCTTCGGCTCTTGCTTGATCGCGTCGTCGAGCTTGATGTTGAGAACGTTCGGGACGAGCTTGGTCAGCTTGTCGACCTCGCCGAACGACAGGTCCATCACACGGCCCACATCCTTGATCGCCGCCTTGGTCGCCATCGTGTTGAAGGTAATGATCTGGGCGACCTGCTCGCGGCCGTATTTTTCGGTGACGTACCTGATCACGTCGCCGCGCCGGTGCATGCAGAAATCGATATCGATATCGGGCATATCGACGCGCTCGGGGTTGAGGAATCGCTCGAACAGCAGCCCGTACCGCAATGGGTCGATGTCGGTGATTTCCATTGCGTACGCGACTAACGAGCCAGCGGCGGAACCGCGGCCCGGTCCGACCGGGATGTTCCTCGAGCGGGCGTACCGGATGAAATCCCAGACGATCAGGAAGTACCCTGGATACTTCATCCCTTGGATAATTCTGATCTCGTAATCGAGGCGCTCGTAGTATTCCTGGATCGGACGCGCCAGCCGGCCATGTTCGTGCATGTACTCGAGGCGCGCCCGGCGTTTTTCAAGGCCCTGGCGGGCAACGTACTCGAAGTAGGAGTCGATCGTGTGATCCTCGGGGACCTGGAACTCCGGGAAGGGATTCTCGACCGGCAAGATGTCGAGATTGCACATCTCGGAGATTTCCCAGGTCCGGTTCAGCGGACCCTCGTCTCCACCGAGCGCCTGGAGCATCTCGTCGCGCGACTTGAGGTAGAACTCCTGGGTCTCAAACTTCATCCGATTGGTGTCGGATAGGGTCTTGCCGGTCTGGACGCACAGCAGAGCCTCGTGGGCGCCGGCGTCATCCTTGGTCAGGTAGTGGGCGTCGTTCGATGCGACCAGCGGGATGCCGGATTCCTGGCTCAGGCGGTGGAGTTGGGGCAGAAGCTTCTTGTCGAGCTCGAGCCCATGGTCTTGGACTTCGAGGTAGAAGTTCTCTTTGCCGAAGATGTCGAGGTATTCGTAAGCCAGCCTGCGACCCTCTTGGTAGTCGTCCTTCTCGACTAGGGCTTGGGCGAGGTCTCCGGCCAGGCAAGCGGAGGTGCAAATCAGGCCTTCTGAATGTTTGGCGAGCAGGTCTTTGTCGATACGAGGTTTGTAGTAGAAGCCCTCGAGGTAAGCGGTCGAGACGAGCTTGATCAGGTTGCGATAGCCGACATCGTTCTTGCAAAGCAGCAGTAGGTGGTGGTAGCCGCCCTGCTCGGTCTTTTCGGTGTGGCTGCCGCGTGCGACGTAGACCTCGCAGCCGATGATCGGCTTGATTCCTTTGGCTTTCGCGGTGTTGTGGAATTCGACCGCGCCAAAGAGGTTCCCGTGGTCGGTGATGGCGATCGCTGGCCACTCACGCGTCTCGGCGAGCGACATCAACTTGGAGATGTGGCAGGCGCCGTCGAGCAGCGAGTAGCCGGTGTGGTTGTGGAGGTGGACGAAAGGGGGTTGGGACATCGCCTGAGTTCCATTCTAGGTCGTGCGCTGGGGCCGGGCAATCAGCGCTACATGTGCGGGGAAGATGGTTTGCGCGGACTTGTTGACATAGCGTTCGCCCTGCCGGAAACTGAGGCCATGACAATCGGGCTCACTCCCGAGATGGGAAAGATGGTTCGCGATCGGGTCGAGAGCGGATGGTACGAGTCCGAGTCCGCCGTCATCCAGGACGCTCTTCGGCGGATGCTCGAGGACGACGGTCGTCGGCTGGAGGACTTGCGCGGGAAGATCCAAGAGGCGGACGAAGCGCTGGATCGCGGAGAGTACACCGACTATGACGAGGATTCGGTACGCCGGCTCTCCGAGGATGTGGCGCGTCGTGGACGCGCGCGACGCTTTCGCTCGCCGCGTGGTGAGAAATGCGGCCTAGCGACAATACTCTTCACTTAAGGCTTTTGCGGTGTGGCGGTGCGCGATCTGAATGCGGAACCCGCTCCCTTGCGGTCACGGCTCTGACGCCCGCCTACTAGCGTTTGAATCGCAACGTCAGAGCCGCGACCGCGAGGGAGCGGGTTCCGCAAACAGACTTGCAATTCGGCCTTAAGTGAAGAGTATTGGGGCTAGCGACTCCTCGCGCGGCGGACTGAATGTGCCCCGAGCCGGTTGGCTCGGGGGGCCGTCGCTCGAATAACGGCCGACGCTGAAGCCCGGGGTCCGTCGTTCGAGTTCGCTTCTGAACCCGGAGCCAACCGGCTCGGGGCACAAAAAACAATCGACAATTGGCGCCGGCACTAACTGAACCCGGGCCCGGCCGCCTTGGAAATCCGCGAGTGCAACGCGAACTCCTCGCGCGGCTCGGGGAAATCCGAGCGGTAATGCGCCCCTCGGCTTTCTTCGCGAGCAAGGGCGCAATTGAGGATTAGCGAGATGACCGCGAAAAGGTTGTCCGCCTCGAAACCTTGGCGGCTGTTGCGGTTTACGCCCTCACCGAAGATTGGGGAAAAGCGCTCCAACTCGGCAATTCCCTTTCGTAGCTCTTCGCCGAAGCGTTCGATGCCCGCCCGGCGCCAGGCGAGCCGCCGGAGGTCGAACACAACGTTTCCGGGCAGCGGCGTGACGGGGCCGCGCTCCGGTAGGCGGACCGGAGTCGCGGCCCTGCCGACGAGCTGGCGCATCGTGTTCCCCGCCCGCGCCCCGAACACGAGCCCCTCCAGCAGAGAGTTGCTGGCCAACCGGTTCGCCCCATGGACCCCGGTGCTCGCCACTTCACCGGCCGCGAGTAGGCCCGGCAGGTTCGTTCTCCCACACAAGTCCGTCCGCACTCCCCCCATGGCATAGTGAGCCGCGGGGTGGACGGGAACCTGCTGCTCGTCCATGTCGAGGCCGTAGTGGGCGCAGGTCTCGTAGATTCGCGGGAAGCGCTTGGCGGCGAGGCCCTTCTTCCAATGGGTGGCGTCGAGATAGATAGGGCCGCTCTCGACGCGGTGGAACTCGGCCACCACGGCGCGTGAAACTACATCTCGAGGAGCGAGCTCGCCCCGCTTGTCGTAACGATCCATGAAACGCTCGCCGGCGGAGTTCCGCAGGTAAGCGCCCTCTCCCCGCAAGGCTTCCGACAGCAGAAATCGAGGAGCGCCTTCCAAGAACAGCGCCGTCGGGTGGAACTGGACCATCTCGATGTCGGCGATTTCCGCGCCCGCCCGATAGGACATCGCTACGCCGTCGCCGGTCGCGACATCGGGGTTCGTAGTCTCCCAATAAGCGCAACCTAGGCCACCGGTAGCCAACAACACGCATTTGGCGTAGATCGGAACGATCTCGCGGCGCTGCTGATCCCAGGCTAGAGCTCCGCGGACATCACCGCCCTCGACGATCAGGTCGACCGCGGCAGCGAAACTCCGGAAAGTGATGTTGTCGATCGTTCCCGCCTTTTGGAACAACGTCCGAGCGATCTCCCGGCCGGTCGAGTCTCCATGAGCGTGGAGAACACGGTTACGGCTATGTGCTCCCTCGCGGGTGAATTCCAACTTGCCGCCCAAACGGTCGAACTCGACGCCCCATTCGATGAGTCGCTGGATCTGGTCGGGGCCCTCTTCGACCAGCGCCTTCACCGCCTCGGCGTCGCAAAGGCCCGCTCCGGCTTGAAGCGTGTCTTGCTCGTGGAGGCTGACTTCGTCGTCATCGCTAAGAGCGACCGCGATGCCGCCTTGGGCGTACTCAGAGGCGGATTCGGTCAGCCGGTCCTTGGTTAACACCAGCACCCGGCCGGCCGGGGAGACTTCGATTGCCGCGCGCAGGCCGGCAACGCCGGCGCCGATCACCAAGAAATCGGTTTCTATCAATTGTGACCGAGGTTAGCGCAAGAGCCGGCCCGTGCAATACTAAACGCTGACAGACAGAGAGGATAATGGCGAAAGAAGAAGGAATCGAGCTTCAAGGAACGATCATCGAGAAGCATCCCGGCGGCATCTTTAGCGTTGAGCTAGAGAACAAGCACACCGTGCTGGCACAGATCGCGGGAAAGCTTCGCAAACACCGTATTCGCATCCTGACCGGCGACCGGGTCAACGTCGAGCTTTCTCCGTATGACCTAACTCGCGGCCGGATCACGTACCGCTACCGCAGCTAAACCAATGGCGCGCGCAACTTGGGAAGGGGCGGTTCTAGCCGAAAGCGACGACGGTGTGGTCGTTGAAGGGAACTACTACTTTCCCGCGGAATCAATCAACAAGGACTATTTCCGCTCGAACGAAAACACGTCGGTGTGCCCGTGGAAGGGGACTGCCAATTACTACGACTTGGTCGTTGGCGACAAGGAAAACCCCGACGCGGCTTGGTACTATTCCGAACCCAAGGAGGCGGCCAAGCAAATCAAGGGGAGCGTTGCTTTCTGGCGGGGCGTCGAGGTCGAGCGTTAGCGCTCAGGCCGCGAGGCCGCAGTATTTTGGAGCGGCTTCGGTCAGGACTACGACCTCGACAAAGTGCCGATCTCCGCGAGCTTCACAGCGAGCGGTTACGGCTAGGAAACACACCTCGGCCCCTTTGATCAAGACGATCTCGCGTTCCGGCGCCGCCGACTCCGAATTCAGTTCCAAGTGGCCTTCCTTTCCCGAGCGAACGTTCGCGCCCGCGAATTGGAGAACGCCGTCGCCGTCGAACCACTCAAGCCCGACCGAACCCGAATCTTGCGTTGTTGCCGCTAAGGGCTCGACCGTCGCGCCTAGGCTGAATCCGCCTTCACTTGCTTCGCAATGACGGATGATCGCCAGCCACGGCTGCTCGTTGTCAAACGCAAACCAGGCTGTCTTGCCAACCGGCGCCGGCTTGTTCAATTCGGCGCCAATGCCCTCGTCGCCAGCGTCGGTGAAGGATCCGTCGCCCCGGACAACGTCTCCGGCGCCGCTCACCCACCACAACTGGGCGGGACCCTGAACGCGCCGACGTTGGGAATAGCGACGCTCTTGGAATGATGCGGGCAGGTGCTTCTCGATCGGAGTCGGCGCCGTCTTACGCGGTCCCCAGCGAAGTAGGTCAGAGATCTTCATCCGATCTCAGTCTTTGGCTGTTCGGTTCCATGCGCCAATCGGGCGGAAACACTAAGTGCGGGCCAGAACCGGCCCTACGTCAGACGATTTTCAGGTTTAGCGCTTCCGCCTCGCGCTTTGCGTATGGCTGTTGCACGAACTGAAACCCAACCACGGTTTCGCCCTTGGAGTTGGGCTTGCAATACCGGATAGTTCCTATGCAGACCACCAGGTCGCCGGCCAAGCGGGCAGTGATCCCAACTGGGACGTCTCGGTCGACCACAAGCTGCATTCCTGATTCCGAGAGATCAGCGACCTTGGCATTGGCTTCGAATTGTTCGCCCAGTTCGCCCGGCCAAAAAAGCACTCCCTCGCCGTCAGTCGGGAAGCGATCGGCTCGCCGGCGCTCGTTCACGACAAGGGCGAGTCCAATAATGAATAAGCCTTTCTCGAATGCGCAGTGGCGCACGATCGATTTGAGCGCCGGGGCCGACTTCCGCATCACCCACACGGTCTGCCCAGACGGAAACGACTTGGCGCTGGCTACCGACATTCCGTTGTGAGAAACCTCTTTGACCGTCGCGGTCGCACTACGGAGCTTTGAGTCCGATTCCTCCCAGCGAAGAATCACCTTCAGGTCGGTTGCGACCCGAGCGGCCCTTCGCCGCTCAGTTGGCCCCCCCGCCGAGCGCATGCCGGCGCGGTTGGTCAACGAATGCCAGAAGCTGCTCCAAGCGGTCCTCATGGGCTTACCAAGATTCTGATCTCCCATTTGGCAACCCGCAAGAGGGGCGAACACCGTAAGAATGCTAGTACCCTCGTACTGCCGCCTCAGGCGTTAGCCTGCATTTCTCAGCGGGCCGGCGCCCGGCGATCGGCTTGCGGCAGTACGGCAGCGGAAGTCCGTCAAGCGCGCGCCCTCGGCCATGCGGTCCGGCTGCGGCGTCTTGTGGGCCTTCGCCCCGTAGGACGACAGGTCCCAGTAGCCCAGATCGTCGGCGAAGATGAGCACGAAGTTGGGGCTAGGCTGCGCGAGCAGCGGCGTGGCGAGTACGAAGAGCCAGAGGAAACGCTTCAGCACGCCTAGAACGAGGGCGCTTTCGGTCGCTTTCGGTGACGCATCTTGGGTGTCCCCGTTTTTCTCAATTCTTTTCAATGACTTAACCCCGACTTAACCCACAACCCGACGACTACTAAATCCCCTTGACCGCTATCCTGGAAACAGAGTCCGGCTCCCTTGGACGGCTCCTAACCCGGACGAGCCGGAACCCATAAAGGACAACGAGCGGCGCGTTCTCCGAGCACCCTGCGTGAGCGGGGTGTCTTCCCGCCACTCCAGGCGAGAGACTCAGCTCTTAACGGGAAGACACCCCGCTCACGCAGCGATTTCCCGGGCTGATTTGATTTTACAGAGGCGGGGGTCGAGGGCCGAGTTTGGCTGGGAAAAGCTTTGGCCGGGGCGGTTTGTAGGTAAATAAACTATGGCGCTTAATGGTCGCCGAGACCTTCCGCCTGACACGCCCGGTTGACGCTAGTATGCCAGCCCAATCGCTCTTCACTGGAATTGCACCGCTTGGCCGTCTGTTCTTTCCTCGACTCGGTACCGCCATAGTTTATTTGCCCTTCGGCCCCGCTTCTTGCTACCGTCGTCTTCAGGAGGTTCCCCCTATGATCGAGTTCGATCCCCACCGCGAGGTCCTTTCCGGACCGGCCGGCGAGCTGCCCGTGGCCGCTGATGATCAAGTCACACGCAAGCTTGCCATGCTGCTCGAAGGCCATTGCAACGGTCTCGGCGCCACCGCCGCGGCCCGCAAGTACGGCTACTCCAAGCAACGCTACTACCAGCTGCTCAAGGCTTATCGTCAAGGCGGCGGCGCTGCTCTCGAGAGCGCCAAGCGCGGCCCCAAGACCAACTATCGCCGCACCCCGCAGTTGGTCCAGCTGGTCGTTCGTCAACGCTTTCTCGATCCTGACGCGTCGGCCGCCGTGATCTCCCAAAAGCTGACTCAGGCGGGCTGGAAGATCTCCAAACGCAGCGTCGAACGCGTCGTTGCCGAGTTCGGCCTACAAAAAAAAACTCCACGCCTTCCGGCCGCTGGCTGAGCCGCAGCAAGTCGGCACGCAGCGCACGGCGTTGGTCCGACGCAGCGAGCCAGCCGACCCGCTCAGCGTCGAGCGCGGCGTGCGTGAGCTGCTGGCGCAGAAGGTCTCGGGCACGATGGTCGGCGTCTGGCTGCTGTTGGCCGAGCATCTTCGGCTCGGCACGTGGGACCTGTTGTGCGGCTTCAGCGCCGCGAGTCGGCGCGCGTCGAACCTCGCCTGGCGCTGCAAATGGTCCACGAAGCCGCCCTCGGAGTCAGCGGCGTCAGGCGCAGCCGGTCGCTTTCCCAGAAGGGTTTTGAGCTGGCCAACGGACTGCCTTTTGTGGCGAGCGATCAGGCCGTCCACAAGCTGCTCGAGCCGCTGACGGTCCAACACAGCCGCCAGATGCAGATCGAGTTGGGACGCTTGCGCCGCGCAGCCGGACACTTCGATCCCCGCCTGGTGGCGCTGGATCCGCACCGCCTGCGCAGCTATTCCCAGCGCCAGATGCGCCGCCGCGTGCTGAGCCCCGGGCAAATTCCCGTCAAGGCTTTGCAGACATTTTTCGGCTTCGACGTCGACACCCAACAGCCGCTTGCGATGACCCTTGCCAGCTCCTCGCGCAGCGTCGCGCAAGCCACTCCCGACTTGCTCGAGATGCTCGACGAGATGCTGACGCCGGCTTCGGAGGCGGTGCTGCTGCTGGCCGATGCTGAGCACTTCAGCGCCGAATTGTTTCAAACAGTCTACGACCGTCCGGGCTTTGATCTGCTGTGTCCGATGGCGCGCACGCAGGCCTTGCAGGCGAAGCTCGCCGCCTTGCCCGACGCTGCGTTTCGCACGCATTGGCCCGGCCTGGCGAGCGGCCGTTTGCCCTATCGCCTGCGCCATTCCGACGCTCCCCTGCAGCAGATCGTGCAACGCCTCGGCGAGCGCCCGCCCTATCAGTACTCGGCGTTTCTGTCGACTCGTGACAGCGACGAGCTCGATCAGCTTTGCCGCGATTACCCCCAGCGCTGGCGCATCGAAGAGTTCTTCAACGCCTATCAGGCGCTGGGCTGGAAGCGCGCCGGCACGACCAATCTCAACGTTCCTTACGCGCAGATGAGCTTGGCGCTGGTGGCCCAGGCGGCGGTTGATCAACTGCGCAAACGCCTCGGCGACCCCTTCGAGCACTGGGAAGCTGGGCAGTTTGGACGGCGTGTCTTGCAGGGGCTCGACGGCGACGTGAGAGTGCGGGACGACACGGTTGTGGTCACCTTTTACAATCCGCCCCATGCCGAGCGTTTGCGTCGACACTATGAGAATCTGCCCGCCAAGCTTGCCGCCGAGGGCGTCGACCCGCGAATGCCCTGGCTCTACGGCTTCCAGCTCGACTTCCGCTTCCGCTGATTCGAACCTCGTCTAATTATTGGGGCCTCGAAAATCGCTGCTCACGCAGGGTGCTCGGAATTCTCGCCACAAATGCTCAGAAATCGTCGACAAGGTACCGAAGCCGTTGGCGAACACCATGGCCATCGCAGCGCAAATTGCTGGCGCCGCCGGTGCCCGCCCAACAAAAAAGTGACGGAACGAACCCAATGTCCTCCGCCCGCCCGGGCCCTCAACCCCTATTGGAATCAATGACTTGTGCGCCCCGGAGCCTGATACTCGGGATACTGCTCCCATGCCGTCCTCGCCCGGCCTGGCAAGGATTCCGTGGTGGCTGATCGTGGACCCGTTTCTCCCAACAGATCGATCGCGCCCAAGCTCGTCGTCAGTGTGAAGTTGAGGCCGGCTCTGCCTCGTCCCAGCGGAAGGGCAGCCCAGCCGGGGCGCCCCACGGGTAGGGGTCATAGGCGACCGGCGCTGCCTGCAAGCGCCGCAGATTCGCCTTCGAGCGGCTGTAGACGACATCGACGTCTTGAGTGGATCGAGCCGCGCCGTGCGCGCGCGCCGCCAAGCCGCCGACAAGGACGAAATCGACGCCGCCTTCCTGAAACACCTTGAGCTTTGCCTCATCCAGGCTGGCGAGTCGCCGGCCGGTAACGCGGCCTGAGGCGGCTGCGGGCAGTTTTGACATTCCCGCCAAATATCCAGCCGTTCGGTAGCTCAGCCCTTGGTTCCGCGTAGAATGTCTGCGGAGGCTCAAATGGGTAGCGGACTCTCTCGACGGAATTTCATTGGCGCGGCGGGGGCGGCGACCGCGCCAGGCGCAACTGCAAAGAGCAGCGCACTGCCCATGCGCGAGTTCGGCGCTACGGGCGAGCGGCTTCCGGTTCTGGCGATCGGTTGCGGCAACCGCTTGTGGGCCGGCTACGAGACGGAGGACCGCGGCCTGGAGGCGCTCGAGTTGGCGCTGTCATCGGGGATTCGCTACTTCGACACAGCACAAGCGTACGGCGACGGGAAGAGCGAGACTTGGGTCGGCAGGGCGACGAAGAGCCGTCGCAACGAAGTCTTCCTTGCCACCAAAACGCAGGCGCGAACCTACGACGACGTCCTGTCCCGCTGTGAAGCGAGCCTGAAGCGACTCCAGACCGACCGCTTGGATGTTCTGCACATCCACAGCCTGAAGTATGAAGACGACCTGGAACGACTCGAAAAGGACGGAGCGATCAAGGCGCTCGGCAGGTTGCGCGACGAGAAGACGGTTCGCTTCATAGGAATCACCTCCCACACCGATCCCGCGACGTTGGCGGAGGCTCTCGAGCGTCACGACTTCGACTGCACACAGATGGCCCTGAACGCCGGCTTGCAAGGCCGCAGCCCCGACGGCGCCGGCTACTGGAAGAAAGGCGGCGTCACAGACATTTTTGGGGAGCCGCTAGCCCCGCAACCTCATCCGGGGACCAGCTTCGAGGAAGTGGCGCTGCCCGTGGCCGTCAACAAGAAGCTCGGGGTCATCGGCATGAAGGTCACAGCGCAGGAGGGGCTCGTTGGAGAGGCGCCGGGTAAGGCGAGCGCGGCGAGTCTGATCCGCTACGTCCTGTCACTGCCCGTATCGGTCATGACGATCGGGATGCCGCAACTGCGAATGATTCGGGAGAACACCCAACTCGCTCGCGACTTCCGGCCGATGTCCGAGCCGGAAATGAGGGAACTGTCGGGCCGGCTGGCGCATGCCAACAAGATGGCCCTTGATCAGCGTTTCCATAACGAGCACCAAGACGCTTGAGTCAGGCTGTCGGCGCCCCGATATTCACACTTTCGGTGCAAAGATTTCACGTCGCAACTTTAAGCCCAGGCGCGCAGGGAGAGATTAGGCCGCATCGCCGTTTCGTCCACTGCGACCGGCTGCCGCAATGTCTAGATGGACAGACACGGCTGCACAGCGAGAACAAAATTCTCGCTACGTCGGGTATAACGGCTAAGCCCTATCGCCCGATGCGCCGATGGTCTTATGGGCGGCGAGGTCTGCCCGTCTACCATCGGCATGGAGCAGACGATCCTCATCATTTGGCCGGACGACCAACTCGCGGCTGATCTACACGACTCGCTTCTGAGGTCGGGGTTGCGCGCCCGTCCCAAGGTGGTGCGCCAATACCCGAACCGCGTTGGGCTCGAGGAGCTGATGCGGCCGGTTGGGTGCACGGTACAGGCGGCCGTTGTGGGACTAGGCGGCGACCCGCGGGCTTTCGACGTCATCAAGCGCCTCAAGCAAACCCATCCCGGCGTCGCGGCGGTGGCGGCGGACGCGATTGAATCCACGGAGTCTCTGCGTGGCGCCATGCGAGCGGGAGCAAGTGAGTACTTGACGCCTCCGTTCGCCCCTGAAGACCTAAAGAGCCTTTTCGCGGGTCGCGGGGACTCAATGACGTCAACTAAAGCCGGCCGTCTGGTTTGCTTTCTGCCGTGCAAGGCCACCGACGGCGCCTCGACCGTGGCAACGCACGTGGCGCAGTCCATCAGCGCCGACATGGGCGCTCGAACTCTGCTGATTGACTGCGACATTCACTGCGGCACGACCGGCTTTCGGCTGGGCGTGTCGCCTGAGTACACACTTGCGAACGCCATTCGCCGGGTGGACTCGTTAGACGAGCTCTGGGATCAGCTCACGGTTCGCTGGAAAGGTTTGGACGTCCTCGTTGCGCCCGAACAGGGGTCCACCATCTCGACTGCGGATCTGACAACTTTGCCCGCCGTCTTGCGGTCCGCGGCGCGTTGTTACGACTACTTCATCGCCGACATGCCGGCGGCGATCTCCGACACCGGCAGCGAGGTCCTCACCAACTGCGAGTCGATCTACCTGGTCTGTACGCCCGAGCTAACTTCGCTGCATCTCGCGCGCCGGAAGGTGGCCGACTTGCTGACCTTGGGGCTGCCGCTGGCCACTGTCCAGCTCGTCCTCAATCGCGTGGGCTCACGCAACTCGGTCAGCCCGGCCGAAGTGGAGCGCGCCGTCGGCATTCCAGTGGCTTGGTCGACGGCCAACGACTACGTGGCGGTCACCGACGCAACGGTCAGAGGCGGGCTGGTTTCACGCGACTCAGAATTAGGCGACCAACTCTTTCGCCTGGCCTGCAATCTCGCCGGGCACGAAGAAGAGTCACGCACCGAGCGAGGTTGGAAGAGGATCCTACGCTTCGGCTGAAGGAGTAGGGGCGCGACATGTCGCGCCCCTACGACCGGATCAATCTCCAGGAATTACTCACGCTACCGGTGCTCTTACCGCGCTCTCGCCGCGGTTGACTCTCGGGGCGCTTGGCAACTCCCGATGACCGCTCCGCGCGCTTTTGATGTCGCTTGCGTGTCTTCGCGGCTGAAATCTGCGCCAGCGCTTGCTGCGCGGAGCGGCGCAGCGCCATGTCGGGTTCTCGAAGCAACTTTCTCAGTTGCGGTTCAAACTGCTCGTCACCGAGGTCGGTGACGGCTGTGGTGGCGCACAGTTTGTGCGTGGCGTCGGGCGACCTCAGCATTTGCTTGAGGATTTCACCCCCTCTTTGATCGTCAAGACGCAGCAGCCCGGCGCACGCCTTCGCTCGAACCTTACCATCGGGGTCGCCGCTAGCCAGGAACATGTAGTGTCCGAGTTGCTCGTGTCCGGTCTTGAGCAGCGTCTCGATCAGGTTCGCGCGAACCTCGGCCTCGCCGCCCGACAGGATCACTTCCACCGTCCGCAGGTCCGGTTCAAGTTGGCCCACAATCGTTGCGATCACGGCTTGCACGTCCGAATCCGCTTCGACAAATCGATCGATCAGCAGCGGGACCATCCCCTTTTCAAGAGGCAAGGTCGCCAAGATGTTGACCGCCCGCAGCGAATTCGATGCATCGGCGGCGAGGGTCTCGGCGACCTCGAAATTAAACCCCTCAACGATTTCACTCGCTCGCTGAGCCCGCTTGGCCGCGCGCGACTCAGGCAGCGCGTTGGGATCGAGCAACAGAGGCGCGAGAAGCTTGTGTTCGTCGAGCCGAGGAAGCAAGACCTCGGCGACCGCGTCTGTCAGCTTGCCCTGGAACCAGCCCAGAACGTACGATCGCATCGCGACGGGGTTGTTCGTAAACAGCGAGTTCAGAATTTTGCCGGATTTCTCCGGGTCGACCTGGGCTAGCCCAACCGCGTGGCGAAAGTCGTTGTAAGTCGCATCGGCGCGTTGTTGAGTTTCGGACGGCACATACTGCTTATCGGCCGCTCTCGGCCATGCTTGAGGGTAGGGGCGAGACAGCATGCCTCGCCCGGCTGTGGCATATAATCGCCCCTTGGGTCTTTTCCTGAGTTTCGAGGGAGTGGACGGCAGCGGCAAGACGACGCAGATCGAGCTGCTAGCGGACTGGCTGCGAGCACAAGGGCGCGCAGCGGTCGTCGCCCAGGAGCCGGGCGGCACGCGCGTAGGTCTGGAGATTCGCAAATTGCTGCTCGATTCCCGTAGCACGGATCTGCAGCCCCTGCCCGAGCTGCTGCTTTATTTCGCCTCTCGCGCCCAGAACCTGGCAGAAGTGATCCGGCCGGCGCTCGAGGCCGGCAAGGTCGTCATCGCTGATCGCTTCACCGACGCGACTCTCGCCTATCAGGGTTACGGCCGCGGTCTTGGGGCCGAGACCGTTCGCGCCATCGACGCCGTCGCTTGTGGCGGCATGGAGCCGGATCTGACGTTCTGGCTCGACCTTGACCCCGAGGTTGGCTTACGCCGCGCGCTTAGCCGAGAGTCAGCCGTCGACGAATCCCGTATGGAGCGCGAAGATCTTGACTTTCGCCGAAAAGTCCGCGAGGGCTACTTGCGGATCCATCAAGCCAACCCCAAGCGCGTGAAGCGCATCGACGCCTCTGGCGACCAAACTCAAGTGTTCGAAGTGGTCCGCCGCGAAGTAGAACGTGCCCTTTAGCGAATTCATCGGTAACTTTCGCGTCGTCGAGTCGATCCAGCGGATGATCGCTGAGGATCGCTTGCCGCAGACGATGCTTTTCGCGGGCGCGCGAGGCGTTGGCAAAGCGACGCTGGCCCGCTATCTCGCCGCCGCCGTGAATTGCCGCGAAGCCGAGGCGGACTTCTGCGGTCAATGTTCGAGCTGCTCTCGGATGTTGGCCGCCGATCTTTCACTCGACGAATACCAGAAGCAATTCGAAGAGCGCGAGAAACTGCCCGCCGCCAAACGGTCCGAAGCGCCGTTGATCGTCTCGACTCACCCTGACTTCCTGATCTTTCCTCCCGACGGGCCGATGCGGATCCTCACCGTCGAGCAGGCGCGGCAGCTCCGTCACGCGGCCCAATACAATCCGTCGGAGGCGCGTCGCCGGGTGTTCTTGATCGATGAGGCCGACCGGGCCAACGACGAGGCCGCCAACTCGCTGCTGAAGACGCTCGAGGAACCGGCGCCCGCTTTGACGATCATCTTGACCGCCGAGAGCCCCTACGAATTGTTGCCCACGATCCGCTCGCGTACGGTGCAGTTCTTCTTCGCACCGTTGTCGAGCGAGGAGATGGAGCGCTTCTTCGAATCCCGCACTGACTTCGATGAGACCCTTCGCCACAGACTTTCCGGCTGGGCGCAGGGCAGCCCCGGACGCGCGCTGAGCCTTGATGTCGATGAATACCTGTGGCGTCGCGACGCCATGCTCGAGGTGCTCAAGACGTCGCTCGGCGTGCAGTCATTCGCGGAGCTGATCGGCAAGACTGAAGCGGTCGCGCGCCGGAGCCGCGAGAAGCTCGAGCTACTGATCGAGATGCTTTTCAGCTTGCTCGGAGATCTGCTGCACCTGCGCCACGGCTCCGGGGGGCTCGTGAACGCGGACATCCGCGAGGAGCTGCGCGAGCTCTCCGACAAGGCCTCGTTTGAGTGGTTCGAGCGGGCCTCGCTGCGCCTGGAAGAGCTCGAAGAGTGGCGACGCCGCAACATCGGCAAGCAAGCGGCCTTGGAGGCCTTTGCGCTCGAGCTCAGGCGCATCGCGGCGAAGCAATAATTCGACGGAATATTGCCGGGCGCGCGCTTATGTGATAATTCTGGACAAACACCCCCATGAACGAACCGTACGATCCTCCCCGCCACAGGCAATATCGGCCTGGCGGCGGTCCCAACCGTCCTCCTCGCGCGCGCAAGAAGGCGCCGCCGGCGGAAGTGACTCACGCCGAAGAGTACTACTACATCAAGCAGATCCAGAGCAAGACGACCGTCGTGTTGACGCTGCGAGACGACGAAGAGCTGGTTGGACGGCTCGAGTGGTACGACCGCGACTGCTTGAAGCTCAATCGCGACGACGGCCCGAACCTCGTGGTCTATAAGGACTTCATCAAGTTCATCGCCAAGGCCGATGAAGAAGTCGAGCCGCCGGCGGAAGACGACGTGATCGATGAAGACGGCCCGATCGAGCCCGACGAGTAGGCGCGCGACATGTCGAGCGCTTTATTTCGCCGGCTTCAGTCGTCCTTCCAGCGGCGGGCCAGCCTGGCCTTTCGACGTTCGCCAGCTTGCTCGTAGCGGCGCCGCTCGTCGTCGCTTTCCGCCACAGCCGCTGGGGCCGGAGTCGGCTTGCGATCGTCGTTGAGGTGGACGAACGTCAAGTAGGCCGACGCCACATGGCGAACCTCGGCCGAGCGCATGTTCTCCGCGAAGACCTTGACGCCGACTTCCATTGATGACCGGAAGACCCGATTGACCGCCGTGTGAAGCGTGATCAGCTCGCCGATGTGCACCGGCTCGAGGAAATCCATCTGGTCGAACGAGGCGGTAACGACGTGCCCGCGCGAGTGCCGGACAGCCGCGAGCGAGCCCGCGATGTCGACCAGGTGCATGATCTTGCCGCCCAGGACGTTACCAAGCCCGTTGGCATCGTTGGGGAGCGCCAGCTCGGAGAGGGTCGAGTAGGAGTCGTGGATGGGTTTGCCTGGCATTTCACTCGTAGTGAGTCCACATGCGCAGAACTCTGACGGCCTTGAAGTCATCTTCGACCTGGTAGACCAGTCGGTGCTGGATGTTGATCCTCCGGGAATAGGCGCCGTCAAGATCACCTTTTAGCTTCTCGAACGGCGGGGGCCTGGCGAACGGATCTTCGCGTAACAAATCAAGCAACGCGCTTGCTTTCGCCTTCAGGCCAGATTCAGCCAGCCTCTTCGCGTCACGTCGCGCCTGCTTGGTAAACCTGAGTTCCCAGCTCACCAGTCAAGCTCAGTAGAACAATCCTCGAGCGGAGTCGCCATCCCTTCCTTGATGGACTCTCGCATCCCTGGGATAGACAGGAGATAGAGTGTTTCTTGGACCGCTCTCCAGTCCTCTTCGGAAATCAGTACGCCGTTCGAACGCTTCCCCGTAATCAAGATCGGCTCGTGCGACTCGGCGGTTTCGTCAAGCAAGCGGTACAGGTTTGACCGGGCCTGACTAGCCGTAAGTGCACGTTCGGACATCAAGCGTTAGCGTACGCTATTACGTACGTAGTGTCAAGGTCTTATCCCTTATCGAGGCCACAGCTTGGTGAATACTCCCTGCCGGTTGAACTGAGCGAACCAAGGGCGGCGTTCCTTGCGAACCCTGCGCTCGATCCTGGGCTTCGCTTTGATGAGGGCCTCGACCCATTCATCCATTGTCGGAGCGCTGTTGTGGGCTGTCGCCAGAATCGCAACTTCCGTCCGCTGAATCTCTTCTCGATGCCGATCGATGATGCGGTTGTCTGTCGTAACCAATACCCATCGGCGTTGACCGCAGAAGTGAATGATTTCAGGGTCCTTTACCGACTCGCGTTTCTTGCCGGATTCGTCACGGAACCATTCCTCGAAGCATTCCACTCGAAACCCGGCGGCGCGGAGTTGATCCGGGGCGCTCTTCTTTCCAAAGGCATCGTCGAGGAACAGAGTCCACGGCTCATGCGGCTTTTTGCGTGGCCTGGCCAATATGACTCAATGACTGCCGGACTAGCTCGACACTAATGCCATACTCATCCGCCAGATATCTTGGGGACTTGCCGGCGACGGTGTGGCGTTGCAGAACCTGAACCGGTATGCGGGTCCCGACAACCACGAGCCTGCCCGAGGCGACGTCCGGATCAATTGACACTGGCCTCAGCATCGGTTCGGCAACGGGTCGCCTCCAGGGACGAATCTCTCGCGCCAGCTCGTTGTCGTCGAAGAGGATCCGCTCGCCGAAAGCCTCGACGACTTCGGAAATAGCAATCTGTCGACCTCGTGAGACATCGACGTATCCCAGTCCCGATTCACCTATAGCGGGTACGATCAGATTCCCCAGGAATACTCGGGTATTGGGGTGCAGCAAAGGATGCTGCGACTGGGTCTCTTGGCGAGCATCCTGCAGTGTCAGCCTGATGTCGCGCATATTAACGCCCTTTTTGCGCAGCAGCTGGAGCGCGTAGGCTTCGGTTAGGTCCCGAAACGAAAGCAGAGATATAGACCCGGCATGTCCGGCAGGCTCAAGAGGGTTCCGCGGGCCGCGAAACCAGGCGTATAACGTGCTTTCGGGAATCGCCAGAAAGGCGGCGGCTTCCGGCAGCGTATATGTGGGCAAGGTACGCAGGTCCTCACCCTGTTCTCGAATGGGTTTTCTAGGGCCCACGATGCTCAGTGTATCCAAGAGGAGCAACTAATGTTCTATTGGCGAGTGCGCCTCAGATCTAGACTAGAATGATCCCGCATGCGTATCCAGACCTCGGTCGTTGGCTCCTACCCGATCCCTCGCTGGCTCTACGGCGACGCCTCGAAGGACACACTTCGTGACGCCATATCGGTCGTCCTGGCGACTCAGGAGCGCGCCGGCATTGACCTGGTCGCCGACGGCGAGCTGAATCGCTTCGATCCTTCGCATCCGGAGACCAACGGCATGATCGACTACTTTGTCAGTCGCATGTCGGGCGTCCAGACGAGCTACTCGGTTAGTGACATCGAGGCCTTCCGGGCGGACCAGGGGATGGCGTTTCGCAGCGACCCGGCTGGGATTGTGAGCGGCGAAATTGGCGAGGGCGTTTTAAACCTGCCCGCTGACTATGAATTCACTCGGCCGCTTACCTCGAAGCCCCTCAAGTTCACTTGCACCGGTCCGCATATGCTGGCTAAGACGGTTACCGACCGACATTACGGCTCCTATGACAAGGTCTGCATGGCGATCGCCGAGGTGCTCGGGCGGCAGCTGGCGCGCATCCCGGCCGATGTCGTTCAGCTCGACGAGGCCAACATCTCCGGCCACCCCGAGGATTCCGAGTGGGCGGCGGCGGCGCTCAACCATGTTTTTGACGGCATCGAGTCGACGCGCGGATGCCACATTTGCTTCGGCAACTACGGGGGCCAGACGATCCAAAAGGGGTTCTGGAAAAGCTTGCTGCCGTTCTTGAATTCTCTGCACGTGGACCACTATGTGCTCGAGTTCGCCCGGCGTGGCTACGACGAGCTGCCCGCGCTGGCCGACCTCGACCCGAAAATCGGCCTGGGGCTCAGCGTCGTCGACATCAAGGACAACGAGGTCGAATCCGCCGACTTGATCGCTTTACGCATTGAGAACGCTTGCCAGGTGCTGGGCGAAGAGCGGATCCGCTACGTCAACCCGGACTGCGGGTTCTGGATGCTCCAGCGCAACGTCGCGGATCGCAAGATGCAGGCCCTCGCGGATGGCCGTGACCTGTTCTACGGCCGCAAGTAGTCGATTCTCATCGCAAAAATTGGGTTCGTTCTTGAATTTCGTACCAAAAACGAACCCAAGTAGTCGTGTAGAGAAGCGATAGCAGCGTCGGCCAATCCCGCCGATTACTTTCTGGGCGTGAATCGCGTCGATAATGAGTAGGCCGCTCCGCGATGAACCTCGTCGGTCGTACTCTGAGCCATTACGAAGTCCTCGAGCAACTCGGCGAGGGCGGCATGGGGACCGTCTACAAGGCTCGCGACCTTCAGCTCGACCGCTTCGTCGCCCTCAAGATCCTCGCCACGGTCCAGTCCGAAGAATTCGCCGCGCGGTTCGAGCGCGAAGCCAAAGCCATCTCGGCCCTCAACCATCCCAACATCGCGACCATCTACGCCTACGCCCGCGACGCCGGGATGCAGTTCCTGGCGCTCGAGTACATCTCGGGCGGTACGCTTCACTCGAAACTCCAAGGCCTGAAAGACAAAGGTCAGCGCCTCGATCCCGAGGCGGTCGTGACCTACGCGCTCCAGATTGGCCGCGGCCTCGCCCACGCCCACGCGCGCGAGTCGTCCACCGCGACATCAAGAGCGAGAACGTCTTGATCACCGAGGACGGCACGCTGAAGGTCACCGATTTCGGAGTGGCCAAGATGGAAGCCCACGCCGGCTTGACCGAAGACGGAAGCGTCCTCGGAGCGATGGCCTACATGGCGCCCGAGCAGATCTTGGGCGAGGCGGTCGATCAGCGCGCCGACATCTTCTCGTTCGGAGTCCTGCTGTATGAACTATCGGCCGGCGAGCTACCCTTCCAAGGGTTTCATCGCGCGGCGCTGTCGTACGAAATCCTAAATTCTCCCGCCCCTTCCTTAGCCGACCTGCGCGGCGATCTTCCGGAAGAATTTCAGCGCCTCGTCTCGAAGGTTCTGGAAAAGCGCCCGCAAGACCGATTCGAGAGGCTCGACCAGGCGCTCGAAACTCTGGTCGAGCTCAGGGATCGGCTGCGCTCCGGCAGCGCGTCGGACCCCCCGTCGTCTGCGGCCTCCTCCCCGCGAGAGCTCCAGATCGGCCAAACGTTTGGGCACTACCGCCTGCTGTCGAAGATCGGCGAAGGCGGCATGGGCTTGGTCTACCGCGCGCGCGACACTCGCCTTGACCGGCAGGTCGCGCTCAAGACGCTCAAGGCGCACGCGGTCATGCTACCGGAGCGAAAGAAGCGCTTCATCCAAGAAGCGAAAGCGGCGTCGGCGCTCAACCACCCGAACATCGTGACGATCCACGAAATCGGCGAATACGAGGGCGTCAACTACATCGCGATGGAGTACGTCAGCGGAGACACGCTGGCCATCAAGATCGGCGAACGCGCGCTCGGCGTCTCGCAAGTGCTGCGGTTCGGCGCACAAATCACCGACGCCCTCGCCTCGGCGCACCAGGTCGGAATCGTCCATCGCGACCTCAAGCCGGCCAACATGATGGTCACTGAGGAAGGGCGCATCAAGCTGCTTGACTTCGGGCTGGCCAAGCTGACCGAAAACGACGCTCTTTCTTGGAGCGGCGTCTCCACCCCCGAGACCCAAGAAGGAGCGATCGTCGGTACGGTCGCCTACATGTCGCCCGAGCAGGCCGAGGGCCGACCGGTCGACGCCCGCTCGGACGTCTTCTCGTTCGGCGCCGTGCTGTACGAAATGGCGACCGGCCGCAAGGCGTTCGACGGCGATTCGAAAATCTCGATTCTGGCCGCGATCGTTCAGCAGCAACCGATGCCGGTGAGCGAAGTCGCGCCGTCGGTTCCGCATGAGCTCGAACGGATCATCTCGCGTTGCCTGCGCAAGGGCCCCGAGCGGCGCTTCCAACACATGGCCGATCTGCGGGTCGCCCTAGAGGATGTGCTCGAGGATTGGGAGACGGGACGAGTCCAGGCCGCGGCAGGACTCACTCCCAAGTCTCGAAAAAAAGTTAAGGCCGGCTGGAGGGATCTCGCCCTGGCGGCCTGCGGCGGTGCGCTTCTCGCCGCGGGCATCGGCTGGCTCACGAACCACTCCGCCGTAGAGCCACCGCCCGCCGATGTTTCGCTCAGTCAGTTGACAGGCTCGGAAGGGCTCTCTATCAACCCTTCGTGGTCGCCCGACGGAGCATCGATTGTGTACGCGTCCGACTACGGCGGCAACATGGATTTGTGGACGAAACCGACCGACGGCGGGGAGGAGATCCAACTCACTGAGACTCCAGAAGACGAGGTTCAGCCGGCCTGGTCGCCCGACGGACGCTCGATCGCCTTCAGTGTTCGGGGCAGCTCCGGCGGAATCTTTCTGATGCCGTAGGCTGGAGGGCAAGCCGTCCGCGTGACAGACTTCGGGGCCTATCCTCGCTGGTCCCCAGACGGACAGGAACTCGCTTTCGACTGGAACGGGACGCTCTACGCCGTGGCCTATTCCGGCGGCGACCCCGAGCCGATTGTCAGCGGCACGAGCGGATCGACTTATCACGAGTGGTCGCCCGATGGCCGTTCGCTCGTCTATTGGGACCGCACACATCGGGATCTGTTCGTCGTGTCTCGTGACGGTGAGGCGAAACGAAAGCTGAGCCTCATCCCCACCGGCGAAGAAGTAGCCGGAATCGCCTACGCGAATACGGGTTCCACGCTCGTTTTCGCTAAAGGGGCCTTCGGCGGCGATAAGGACCTTTGGCAAGTCGAGCTCGACCCCGACACGGGTTTCGCCGCCGGGCCAGCCCGGCGGCTCAGCGTGTCCGCCACCGACGACGTGGAGCCGCGCTTTTCGCCCGACGGCAAGCGGCTAGCCTTCACCGTCCGTCGCGTCGAGCGCCAGCTTTGGGGGCTCGAGTTAGACCCCAAGACCGGGCTGCTCAGCGGCGACTCGCACCTGATTACCTTCAGCGGGCAACGCAATTACTACCCGACCGCAACTCCGGACGGATCACTGCTAGCGTGGACTTCGCAGAACGCCGGTCAGGGAGTCATCCACTACCGGACCCCTGATGACGACGAAGGCCGCAAGCTGACCCGCGATTGGGACCGTTCGGTGCGCGAGATCGGGGCGACGATCGCACCTGACGGCGTGGCGATCGCCTACTCCTCCACTGTCAGCGGCGCTTATCAGATCTGGCGAACGCCCGCCCCGGACAGTGTCGCGCTGCAAGTCACTCGGGCCGAGTCCCCGTTCAGCGACGCCCAACCCACCTGGTCTCCCGATGGCGAGTGGTTCGTCTTTTATTTCAACCACGAAGACACCTGGGACATCTGGCTGACCCGTGCGACAGGCGAAAGCGAGCCGACGCGCCTCACCGACTGGGAAGGGAACGAGCTTTACCCGGCCTGGTCTCCCGACGGGCGCTACGTGACCTTTTCGGCGGACCGTGCCGGCAACCCCGACATCTGGCGCTTGGAAGTAAAATCCGGTGACATCGTCGAATGGGTGGCGCACCCAGCGGTCGAAGGTCACAGCGCCTGGTCACCCGACGGAAAGCGGTTCTACTTTTCGTCCAACCGCAGCGGGGAATTCGAGATCTGGATGATGCCGGCCCAGGGCGGCGAAGCCCAGATGGTCACCGCATCGCAGGGCGGAGCGCTAGGCCTGCCGGAGACAGCGCTTTACACGAAGTTCGCGATCACGAACTCCGAGCTGATCGCCCCGCTAGAGAATCGTCGGGGCGACATCTACATGCTCGAGAACCTGCAATAGGGCCTGAAATAATGTCGGCGATCCGATTCCGACAAGAAGGGCTTGGCATGCCAAACCCCTACGTTGTTGAAAACAAACGATCGGCCCGTAGGGGCGAGGCATGCCTCGCCCGTCTTTCGCACTCAACGCGCGATTTTCACACCCCCACCGGCGCCGGGCTCAAAGAAACTTCTCGATCATCAGCTCATCGACGTAAGCGCCGTTGACCTTCGCCTGGCGCGTCGCTCTTCCGATTTCCGTGAAGCCCTGGCTCTTGTACGCGGCTAAGGCGCCGGGATTGTCTGCTCTAACGAAGGTGAACAGTTTCTCGTAGCCCTTCTCGCGCGCGGCTCGGAAGGTTGCTTCGAACAGCTTCCGTGCGAGCCCGCGGCGGCGCAGGTCGAGTTTGACGAACGTCCCCAGGCTGGCGACGTGGTCGAAGGCGTGGGTGTAGTCTGCAATCGGTTCGAGCACTTGGAACCCGACGATTCGGCCCTCGATTTCGGCGCCAAGGAGAAGTCCTCGGGGCGGGAAGCGCTCGATAAACTCCCGCTCGTGTTCGACAGAAAACGGTGTGTCGAAGATCGTATAGCGCCCGGTCGCGATGATCGGATTCAGAATCTCGGTCAGCGCCTCGGCGTCATCCGGGCGAACGGGGCGGATCGAAACTTCCACGAGGATGTAGGATATCCGACAACGGAGAAACTGATGAATCGACGAACTTTCCTTATGGGGGCGCCGCTGCTGGCCGGAACCGCCGCCGCGGCTGGAACCCGGATCAAACGGGTGATCCTGACACCGATCCAGGGCCGCTTCCACAAGTTCGTCTGCATGAACTCGTACGACGAGCGACCCAAGGGACACACCTATCAGAACACCCTGGTCCGCATCCAGACCAGCTCGGGGCTAGAAGGCGTCGGTGTGATGGGATACCAATTGCCGGACCGCGCCTTCAAGAAGGCGGTTCGCCAACTGATCGGCGCGGACCCGCTCAAGCTCTACCAGATGCGCGACGGTCTCATCGTGGACCGGTCGCCAGATTTCGCTTCCCTGCTAACGAGCTACATGCATCTGGATGGGCCGCTCTTCGATCTGATCGGGAAGCTGACCCAGAAGCCTTGCTGGCAACTGATTGGCGACTCGGCGCGGGACCAAGTCGAGGTCTACGACGGGACTCTCTATTTCAGCGACCTCTGGTTCAAGGACCGTGGCGCCCAGGCAGTAGTGGAAGAGGCGGTCGAGGCGACCCGCAGCGGCTACCTCGGCATGAAGTTCAAGGTCGGTCGCGGCTCGAAGTGGATGGCGACCGACGCCGGGCTCGCGCGCGACATCGAGATCCTGCAATCTGTTCGCGACGCGGTCGGGCCGAAACCGAGGGTTCTGGCCGATGCCAACAACGGTTACAAAGGCAACTTCGACGGCGCCTGGGAACTGCTGCGCCAAACCAGAGGCGTCAAGCTCTACTGGATGGAGGAAATCTTTCCCGAGAATGTCGCCGACTACACGAGGCTTCGCGAACAGATGTCGGCGGAAGGCATCGAGACTCTGATCGCCGAGGGCGAGAGCATGCGAAAAGTCGATGACATCAAGCCGTTTCTCGAGCCCGGCCGGCTGGTCGACGTGACGCAGATGGACATCCGGCGCGGGGGTTTTCTCGCGAATCTCGAGTCGGCTCGGTTGGCCGCGAAGGCCGGGGCTCGCACCGTGCCTCACAATTGGGGATCACAGGTTGGGCTATGGATGGGCCTGCACCTGGCCAAGGCGGTCAAGAGTGTGATCGCCGCCGAGGACGACCGCTCGACCATGGATGCGATTGTTGCGAAGGGTTATCCGTTTAAGAACGGTATGTACTCGGTTTCCAATAAACCGGGGTTGGGGATCGAGGTCAACGAAGAGATCTACGCAGAGAAGTACGAGCAGGACGAGATCGTCATCGGTTAGCGGAAGTTCACGACACTCCCCCAGTCGGTGGACAATAGAAAGTTATGGTTCGCCTAACCTTGCCCGACGGCAGCGTCAAAGAGCTCGCCGACGGCGCGACTCCACTCGATCTCGCTGAGTCGATCAGCAATCGGCTTGCGAAGGCCGCTTTGGTCGCCGAAGTCGACGGCCAACTAGTCGACTTGACGCACCCGCTAACCGACGATGCCAATATTCGCATCCTGACCGAGCGCGACCCCGAAGCCTTGCGGGTCTTTCGTCACTCGGCGGCGCATTTGCTCGCGGCCGCCACGCTGGAGCTCTATCCGGAAACGAAGCTCGGCATCGGTCCGCCGATTGACAACGGCTTCTTCTACGACATGCAGCGCGAGCAGGCCTTCACGCCCGACGATCTCGAGAAGATCGAAGCGCGCATGCAGGAGATTGTGGACCGAGATCTTCCGAACCGCCGCGTCTGGATGGACCGCGATGAGGCGCTCAAGCTCTACCAGGAGCAGGGCGACTTGATGAAGTGCGAGCTGATCTCGGAGAAGACCGACGACCCGAAAGTCTCGATCTACAAGACCGGCGAGAGCTTTAACGATTTTTGCCGCGGGCCGCACATCCCGTCGATGGGGCGGATCAAGGCGTTTAAGTTGATGTCGGTAGCCGGCGCCTACTGGAAGGGCGACGAGAAGAACGCAAAGCTACAGCGCATCTACGGGACCGCGTTCTACGACAAGAAGGGCCTAAAGAAGTACCTGAACCAGCTCGAGGAGGCGAAAAAGCGCGACCACCGCAAGTTGGGCAAAGAGCTGGACCTGTTCTCGATCCAAGAAACCGCCGGCCCGGGGCTGATTTTTTGGCATCCCAAGGGAGCGCTGATTCGCTCGCTTGTAGAAGATTGGCTGCGAGCCGAATACCTCAAGCGCGGCTACGGGCTCGTCGTGACCCCGCACGTGGCCAAGCGCGAGCTCTGGGAGATCTCAGGCCACGCCGATTTCTACTCGGACGACATGTTCAAGCCGATGGAGCTCGATAACGTTGAGTACCAGCTCAAGCCGATGAACTGTCCGTTCCACATCTTGATCTACAAGAACAAGATGAACAGCTATCGCGACTTGCCGGTCCGGCTCGGTGAGTTGGGAACGGTCTACCGCTATGAGCGCTCCGGAGTCACGCACGGGCTGTTGCGCGTCCGGGGATTCACCCAAGACGATGCGCATATCTTTTGCACCCCCGAGCAGGTCAAGAGCGAAGTCGTCGGCTGTGTCGATTTCGCGATCGATGTGCTCAAGACCTTTGGGTTCAGCGACTATCAGGTCGAGCTCTCCACCTGGGACGGCGGCGTGAGCGGCAAGTACGCCGGGACGCCCGAAGAGTGGGAGCACGCCGAAAACGGCCTGCGTGACGCCTTGGCCGAGCGCGACATCGACGCCAAGGTGATACCGGACGAGGCGGCCTTCTACGGGCCGAAGATCGACATCAAGATCGTCGATGCGATCGGGCGCTCATGGCAGCTCTCGACCGTGCAGTTCGACTTCAACCTGCCTCGCCGATTTGAGCTCGAGTATGTGGGCGACGACGGCGCCAAGCATCGGCCGTATATGGTCCACCGCGCCTTGCTGGGCTCGATCGAGCGTTTCTTCGGCCTCCTGATCGAGCATTACGCCGGTGCGTTCCCTACATGGCTGGCCCCGGTTCAAGCAAAGGTCTTGCCGATCACCGACAACCAGCTCGAGTATGCCAACTCGGTTCTAGGCAAGCTCAAGGAGGCGGGCCTGCGCGCCGAGATTGACGAACGCAACGAGAAGATCGGCTTCAAGATTCGTGAAGCGCAGCTCGAGAAGATTCCGTATATGCTGGTCATCGGCCGGCGCGAAGCCGAAGCAGACCAGGTGGCGCTCCGGCACCGCAAGCAGGGCGACCTCGGAGCACTGTCAGTCGACGAAGCGATCGCCAAGCTAACCTCCGAAGTCGCATCGAAGGCATAAGAACCTGGGAAAGAAATCCTTCACGAGTTCCATTATGACGCGGCAGCCCGCCGGCCTGTCGGTACACGCCGGCGTATTCGATCCAGCGATCGAGCTAGCCCGCAACGAGCCGTAGCAGGAACGGATCGTCGATGTAGACCGCCAGTCGATCGAGCAGTAGTCCCGGATCGATCGTTCGAAATAGGAGCGTACGTCGGTCTTGAGGACAAAGCCGTACTGGGGGAGCTGGGCCGCGCGAATGATGGTTGGACTTGATACCAACATTCTGAGCCCGGTGCCGGGCTCAATCACTCTATGTGAAGCGACGTTTTCGGGCGTTGTCTAGCGCGACGGCTAGGATGATGATGATGCCTATGATCGCTTGCTGTAGGTAGGGGTTGATCCCGAGCAGGTCGCTGCCGTTGGCTAGCAGGCCCATGATGAATGCGCCGATGAGCGTTCCGATGACGCTGCCTTCGCCGCCCGTGAGGCTCCCGCCGCCAATCACGACGGCAGCGATCACTTGGAGCTCGTAGCCTTGGCCGGCGGTGGGTTGGCCGGTCATTAGGCGTGAGGCTTCGATCATTGCGGCGAGGCCGCACAGCATTCCAGAGATGGTGTAGACGGCGACGGTGTAGAAGCTTACCGGGATACCGGCGTAGACCGCTGCGTCCTTGTTGGACCCGATGGCGTAGGTGTAGCGGCCGAGCTTGGTCGAGTCAAGCACCACGTGCATGATCACCGCGCAGACGATCAAGACGACCAATACAAAGGGGACGCCGCCGATCGAGCCTTCGCCGAGGAAGGCCAGATCTTTGGGAAGCCCAACGACAGGTAAGCCGTTCGAGATGATCAGAGTGACTCCGCGTGCGATTCCCAGCGTTCCGAGCGTGACGATGAACGGCGGAATCTTGAGCCAGGTTGTGACGATGCCGTTGAATAACCCCCACAAGGAGCCGGCGATCACCGCCGCAACGATCCCGGCCCATAGCGGATAGCCTTCGGCCAGGGCCATCGTCCCCGCTACGCCGGCGAACGCCAGGATCGAGCCGACAGACAAATCGATTCCGCCGGAGACGATGATCAACGTCATCTCCAGAGCCATGATGTTGATCACGGCCGTTTGGCGGACGACGCTCGACAGATTGAGCGCCGTCAAGAAGTGCGGCGATGCGATCGATAGGAAGGTAAACAGCCCGATCAGGCTCAAGAACGGGAGCAGTTTCTGGAAGGCGGCTTTGTTCATACTCCCACCGCCGCGAATCGCATGATTTCTTGCTGAGTCGTTGTACGTGGCAACTCGGTGACGATCTCGCCTTCTCGCATCACCAGAATCCGGTCGGCGACCTGCATCAGCTCACCGAGCTCCGAGCTAACCATGAGAATCGCCTTGCCCTCGCGAGCCATCTCATCCATGAGAGCAAAGACCTCTCGTTTCGCGCCGACATCGATGCCGCGCGTGGGTTCGTCAAACAAAATGATTTTTGTATTGCGGTAAAGCCACTTCGCGATTACGACCTTCTGCTGGTTGCCGCCGGAGAGGCTTTCGGCGGGCATGTCGACCGACTGCGCTCGCAGCTTCATGCGGTCGCCGAACTGCTTGGCGATGGATCGCTCCTTCGCTTTGCTGACGATGCCTTTCGAGCTGACGCCGCCCATGTTGGCGAGGGTGACGTTCGCTCGTATCGGCAGGCGTAACACCAAGCCGGTGCGCTGTCGGTCTTCGGTGACTAGTGCGATTCCGGCCTTCACCGCGGCGTTGGGCGAGTCGATCCGCTGGGGTTGTCCGTCGATGGCGAATGACCCTTGGGTGGCCGGGGTAATGCCAAATAAGGTTTCGCAGAGCTCCGTACGTCCGGCGCCCATTAAGCCGGCCAGCCCGACGATCTCGCCTTCGCGGATCCGGAACTTCGCGCCGGGCAGATCGACTGACAGCGCTTCGGGTCCGGGGTCGATTGGCTCGCGCGAGTAAATGTGCTCGACTTCGCGGCCGACCATGTGGTGGACGACCTGGGTGGTGCTGACCTCCGAATAAGGACAAGAGTGCACGGTCTCGCCATCGCGCAGGATGGTGACATGGTCGGCGATCTCGTCCAATTCGACCAGCCGATGCGTGATGTAGATGATGGCCAGCCCGCGATCTCGCAGGTTACGGACGATCTTGAAGACTTCCCCGGCTTCGGCGTCTGAGAGCGACGAGGTGGGCTCGTCAAAGATGATCAGGCTGGAGTCACCGTGCAGGGCACGGCAGATTTCGACCAGTTGCTTTTGCGCGGGGCTGAGTTGTTCGACCTTCCAATCGGCGTGGATCGGGAAGCTGTGTTCTTCGATTAGTTTGGCGGCTTCACGACGCATTTCGACGCCGTTGAGGATAGGCCCTTTCAGGACTTCGCGGCCGAGGTAGATGTTCTGCGCGACGGTGAGGTGGGGCGCGAGTAGCGACTCCTGGTGGACCATGGCGATGCCTTGGGCGTGGGCGTCGGCCGGTTTCTCGAAGTCGACCGATTGACCTCGCCACAGCAATTCGCCGCCGTCGCGACGGACCATGCCGGCGATGATCTTCATCATCGTGGACTTGCCGGCGCCGTTCTCGCCGACGAGCGCGTGGACCTGGCCGGCTTCGACCGCGAGGTCGCCCCGGCGTAGCGCGTGGACGCCGCCGTAGCGCTTCTGGATCTGGTTGAGGCTCAGGAGCATGAATCGAGTGCTATCCGCGCGATTCGGTCTCCGGACGGCAGGTCACAAGTCCGTAGTAGGCGATGACCACAAAGCACAGCAGGGGGACCCAGTAGGCGGTTTGGATGCTTTGGGTCGTGTCTGAAACCTGGCCTTGGATGTAAGTGATGATCGCGCCGCCGAGAATGGCCATGATCACGCCGGAGCCGCCGATCTTGGTGTCGTCGCCCAGGCCCTCGACCGCCATTCCGAAGATGGTGGGGAACATCAGCGACATGCAGCCCGAGATGGCGATTAGCGCGTAGACGCCAACGTAGCCGCCCCCGTAGATGGTCGCCAGCGAACACGCGATGGCCAGTACCGACAGTCCGGCCAGCAGACCGCCGGGTGACATGAACTTCATTAAACCTGTGCAGATGAATCGAGACAAGGTAAACAGGATCAGTGACGCCAGGTAGTAGGTAGAGGCTTGCTCCTCGTTCAAGTCGAGTTCCTGCATCACGTAGCGGATCGTGAACGACCAGACCCCGATCTGGGCCCCGACGTAGAAGAATTGCGCGATAACGCCCCAGCGGTAGTGTCGCTTCTTGATCAACCGCCCGAACGTGGCGCCGAGGTTGAGGTCGCCGCTTTCGTCGGACCCCTTGGGCATCTTCATGAAGGCGAATACGGCCCATAGCGCCATCAGTACGAAGGCGACGGCGACGTAGGGTCCCATGACGGCGGCTAGCTCGGCGGACTGGATTTTCTCGAGCTCACCGGCGCTCATCGCGGCGCGATCTTCCGCGCTGGCCTGGTTCAGGTTCGACAGGATGAACCACTTGCTCAGTAGGACCCCGCTGATCGACCCGATCGGGTTGAACGATTGTGCGAAGTTCAGGCGTTGAGTGCCCGACTCGGCCGGCCCCATGGCGATGATATAGGGGTTGGCGGCGGTCTCGAGGACCGACAGGCCCCCGGCGAGGATGTACAGCGCGCCGAGGAAATGAAAGTAGTTCATCGTCAGACTGGCTGGGTACATCAGCAGCGAGCCGAGGACGAATAAACCTAGTCCCAGCAGGACCCCGGCCTTGTAGGAGTATTTCTTGATGAAGATTGCGCCGGGCAAGGCCAGGCAGAAGTAGGAGCCGTAGAAGGCGGACTGAATCCAGGCGGTGCGGGCGTCGGACATGCTCATGATCCGCTTGAAGGCGGCCAGGAGCGTATCGGTCATGTTGTTCGCAACGCCCCACCAGGCGAAGCAGCTGGTCAGCAGGATGAAGGCGATGAGATTTTCGCGCGGAATTAAGCGGTTGCCAGCGGGCATAGTTCTGGAGAAGGTATCACACGGAAGGCGGATGAGAGGGGAAGCCCTTCCCTAGTCGGGCTTCGCTGACGGAGTCTCGGACCCTTCATTGTCGAATAGCTCGAGCTGCCGCTTCGGCGCCTGGCTCTCTTCAAAGGCTCGGCGCTTGTCCTCGCGTTCCTTGGCCTGGACGCGCCTCCCGTAAACGAAAACTCCAACGAGTGCAACCAAAGCGGAGACAATCGCAGTCAAGCCGCTGGCATCCTTGTCGATCGAGATCAGGTAGACGCCGCCAAGAATTGCCGCCAGGGCGATTACGAACGCGAAAATTTGTCCACGATGTTCCGTCCTGTTGGTCGCCTCGACGCGGGCTCTTTCCAGGTCCTGTCTGTGAATAGATTGCCCTTCCGCCATTGCCACGATGCGCTGGGCGCATCCTGAAAAGACTTCCTCGTAGGCGCGCAGAGCCGCAGGCGGCGGTAGCGGCCCACTGAAACTGGAAAAGGACGCTAGGACTTGCTCATTGGTTAGAGCAAAACCCGACCCATCCTTCTCTTGAGGCTTCGACGTCGGTGGGTCGGCCGTTTCGGAATCCTGCGAAACGACTGGGCCGGGGGGTTTAGCGTCGCCCGACGTTGACCCGCTCCTGCTCTGACTTCATTGCACGCCGCAGATCGTCCCCAACCATCCGCCAGTCGGAGTAGAGGGCACGTTGGTCCGCGATCCTGACGCCTGGGCTGTCGTTGAATTCCTCGAAACAGCCCCCCAGATCGAGAACTCTTCCGACGCCTGATATCCAGCTGCCTTGGGCGAAAAGGAAGTCCGAATTCATCTAGGGTAAGTATACAAGACTCCGCGTACTTCTCGGCCCCCGTTAAGGCGCCGAAGAAGCCTCAGATCGTGATCAGCGGCTTGATGATGCCGTCCTCGTAGGAGCTCATCAACTTGAAGCCCTTGTCGCCGTCCTCGAGCGGAATGTGGTGCGAGAGGATCGTTTCCGGGTCGAACTGCTTGCGCTTGAGCAGCGCCAGGGCATCGTGGTCATTGCCGTTGTTACGCTTCTGGATTTTGATCGTGGCTTCGTTGGAAATCCCCCACCAGAATTCGGTCGGGAGGTGCTTTTCCGACGGGATGCCAACCAGCACGATCGTTCCGCCCCACGCGACCGATTCGAGCGCGGCGTTGATCGAAGCGGGCTTGGCCGCACAGTCGAGCACCACGTCGGCGCCCTTGCCGTTGGTCAGGTCTTGGACGGCTTCGACGACCGAGGCCTTCGAGGGGTCGACCACCGCGTCGGCGCCCATTTGCTTGGCCTTCTCGCGGCGGTGCTCGACAGTGTCGGCCGCCACGACGATCGACGCCCCGGTGAGCTTTGACATCGCGACGCCGAGCAGGCCGATCGGACCGGCGCCCAATATGGCGACCGACTGCCCGAAGCGCAGATCGGCGAGCTCCATGGTGTGCATCAGAACGGCCAGAGGCTCGATGACGGTGATGGCGCCGTATGACATCTCGGGGGGACACAGCAGGGCGTTCTCGGCCGGGCAGACCACGTACTCGCGCAGCATGCCGTCGACCTGGAGTCCGCCCATGAAGACGCAGTTGGTGCACAAGTTGCGGCGACCGCTGCGGCAACCTTCGCATTTCCCGCAGCAAACGGCGGGCTCGACGGCGACTCGGTCGCCAGCCTTGACATGCCCCACCCCCGCGCCGACTTCGACGACGTCTCCGGCGGGCTCATGACCCAGTACCATGGGATAGTTGGCCGGGTAGCGGCCGATGCCTCCCTCGTTGTAGAAATGCATGTCGCTGCCGCAAATGCCGCAAGCGCGCAGCCGGACGAGGACTTCGCCAGGACCCGGATCGGGAGGGTCGGGGATGAGGCCGGGCTCCATGCGGCCTTGGGCGACGAGTTGTAGAGCTTTCATTATGGGAAGCTCGCTATTTTATCAGCCGCTTGGCAAGTTGAAACCTTGCGGGAGGCGGGTGCGTCGATCAGACGTGATGAAATATGTGCAAATCGGCATCCTTGTGAGCTTGTTGGCGATCGCCGGCTTGTTAGTCGGCATCTATCAGAAAGACGCGACGAGGCCCGAGCAACCCGACGCGCTCACGCTAGAAGCGTTGCCGGCCGAAGGGCCGTTGTCGGTCCAGCAGGCTAGCTTGAGGAGCCCGCTGCCGCCCGAGCCGGCGCCCGTTGCGCCGACCGAGCCGCGACCAGCTCCGCGCTATAGTCCGGCGCCGCCGCCCGTTGCCGCGCCGGAACCGCAACCCGAAGTCGCAATCGTGACGGCTCCCGAGGCTCCGCCGCCGGCGCCGCCGCCCACGCGGCCAGCTCCGTTGCCAATGCCGGAGCCGCCCCCGGTCGAGAAACCCCGCGAGCCTCGTGAAGTGACGCTGAGGGCCGGATTGCCGATCACCGTGCGGCTGGACCACACTGTTTCGACTGACCGCAGCCGGCCCGGTGACACCTTCACCGCATCACTGACCAAGGCGATCATCGAGGACGGCCTGATCATCGCCGATCGCGGCGCCCGCGTTGAAGGGCAGATCGTCGACGCTCGGCGCGCGGGCCGCGTCAATGGACGCTCTTACTTGTCGCTTGAGTTGACCGAGATCCACGGCGACGACGGCCAGACGATCGCGATCGACACCTCGGTCTTCTCGGCCGAAGGTGAGGGTCAAACGAAAAAGAGCGTCAAGCGCGGGGCAATCGGGGCCGGGATCGGGGCTGCCATCGGCGCGATTGCCGGCGGCGGCGGCGCGGGCGCCGGATCCGCGGCGGTGCAGGGCGGTGAAGCGGTGATCTTCGAAGCGGAATCGCGGCTCTCGTTCCGCTTGGCGAGCTTGGCGAGCGATGTCCATGTTGTGGAACGCCTGTAGAGCTACGATGAGCTGATGAAGTTTCTTTGGGCGTTCGTCCTGCTTCCCGCGGCGTGGTGCCAGTCAGCGGAAGGGCTGACTCCGCGCTGGGAGATCGAAGCCGCCGCCGTCGAGCTTGAAGAAAACGTTGCGACGATCCAGAAGATTCTCGAGCAGGTGCGCCCGAAGGAGTGGATCCAAGACGGCGCGCCTGATGTTTACCTGAGCCAATACGACGAGGTGCTGAAAGACGTCGACTACCTGGGGCGTTCGGCGAATGCTCTAGAGCGGTTTCCCGACAAGCTTTCCGTGGTGGTGGACACTTTCCTTTGGCTGGACCGCTCGCACTCGATGATTGAGTCCCTGGGCGAAGGGGTGAGGAAATATCAGAATTCGGCGGTTGCTGATCTGTTGGATTCCGCGCGCAGTCGCAACGACGGTGTGATGGACAAGCTCAAAGATTACATGCGTCAGCTGGCTGTCCACACCGAACAGGAGTGGAGCGTCGCGAACGACGAAGCGCAGCGCTGCCGGGCTGAGCTGATGTCAAAGCCCAAGTGAGGCTGAACCCATGAGCCCGGAACGCAAGTGACGGGTACTGAGCTTGAGACCCGGCGAAGGCAGCGCCCGCTCACTTGCGTTCCGGGCTCGCCTTAGTCAAGCCTCACCGCCTTCCCCGTCTTGATACTCTCCTTGGCTGCGTCGAGGATTTCAACAACCCCGACGTTGATGTCGAGCGCCATGATGTTGTCGACCGACTTGCCCGACTCCGCGCGATCGACCATGTACTTGATCGGATCCAAGCGCTCGGCCGGGAGCTTGGTTGGCTCGACGCCCATCGGCTCCCCGCGGCGGCCTTTGCGGATCTCGACCTTGTCGCGGTTCATATAGAGGCTGCCTTCGCGGCCAAAGACTTCGAGGTCTTGGAAGCTGTGTGGAAGGTCCCAGCTGCCTTCGAAAACCCCAACCCCGTCGGGGTAGGTGAGCACCATCACGGAGTTGTCCTCGACCTTGGGGAAGCGTTCCGGCTGCAGGTGGTTGACCTGGGCGTAGACGCTTTCAGGCCGGCCTTTGAACCAGAGCGACCAGAGTGCGTTGTAGCAGCCGAAATCGACGAGGGCGCCGGCGCCGTTCTTGACTGGGTCGGTGAGCCAGGCGAAGAAGTATTTGCTGCGTGGGCCCTCGCCGCTGGGGCCGCCATGGCCGACGATGCCGTGCAGGCGCCAGACATCGCCCACGGCGCCCGAATCGGCTTGGCGCTTGATTTCTTGGTTGGTCGGCCACCAGGCCATTTGGTAGTTCGTCATTACCTCGACGCCGTGCTTGGTCGCAAGCTCGCGCATACGGATCGCTTCTTTGTGATTCGAGGCTAGGGGCTTCTCGAAGATCACGTGGATCTTCTTTGGCGCGGCGTATTCGAGGATCTCGAGGTGGCGGTTGTTTTCAACGAACGCCCAGATGATGTCGGGCTTGGTGGTCTCGATCAGGTGGCGGTAGTCGGACTCATAGTGCGCGTCGGGCTGGATTGTCTTCGCAAACTCGATGAGCTCGGGCTCTGGCTCGGCGATGCCGACCAGCTCGACGTTGTCAATCGTGGCGACGTTTTGGAGCTGGCGCCAGCAGTGGGAATGCTTGAGGCCGACGAAGGCGATTTTGGTCTTGGCGAACATGGGGGCGGCGAGGGCGGCGCTGAGAAGTAGGATGGTGAGCGTTTGGCGTGACATGGGAGTTTAAGGGCGCGACATGTCGCGCCCCTACAGATTAGCGCCAGCCGACTGGATCGCGTTGAACAGTAGCTTGAACGTCCCATGTGGCTGGGCGCGGAACTGCGGTCGAAAGCCGAACAAGATCACCCGACCTTTTTCGTATTGGACTTCCGCGGCGGCGATGCGGTTGGCGAGGTGCTCGGCGCCGCGAATCCAGCCGCTCTGGAGGATATCCGCGCTGGGATAGCGGGCAATCACCTTCAGGTCGGTGAAGCTGAATCCTGGTAGCGGGTCGAAGGCGGCGTCGTTGCGGAAGACGATTGAGGCCTCGCGGGGCATGCCGTGCGCGACCGGGTGCTGGGAATCGATCTGGACGCGTAGGAGCGAGCCGGGGCAGGAAAACTCCGACTTTGGCAGGCTTTTTAGCGCGTCTCGCAGGGGCAGCTCGAAGGTTTTCAGGGCGAATTCGACGGAATCTCCCCAAACGACCAGCGTGCCGCCGGAACTGACGAATTCTCGGATCGCCGTGCGGCCGTCCTCGCCGATACCTCCGCGAAACTCCTCGGGCGTGGAGTTGCGGTAGTTGCCGCGCACGATTCTGTCGTCGTCGCGATCGCCGGGCAGCAGGATGACATCCCAATGCTTGTCGAGGCCCCCTTGGCGAATGTCGGAATCGAGTAACGGCAAGGGTCGGAATTCGTGCTGCTCAAGCAGCCAGCGGGTCCAGCCTTCATCGATCGAGGCCGTCCACGGGCGGTAGAGGGCGGTCCGGCGGGCTGCTAGCCGTTTGGAGCCGTCAGCTAGATCTGAGCGAGCGGCGGTGAGTCCGAGCTCTTCGATCGTGGCGTCATAGCCCCCTTGAACCCAAAGTACGTCGGACGCCATGCGAACTTCGGCGCCGTCGTTGAGGAATCGATTGATCGCCGTCGAGCGCGAGTTCGGACCGGCTGCGATCCTGAGCCACTCGCCGTTGCCCGAGACCGTTCCCTGCGGTTGGGGGATGGCCGTGAGCTCCTCGAGCTTGGCGTCGAACCGCACTTTGACCGGGTTCGCCTCCACCTCCATTTGGAGCGGCAACGTCCAGGCAGTGACGTCGTAGGGCTGGTCGCCCATCTTGCCGGCCGGCATGTCGGAGGGGTTAGGGTGTTCCTGCGGTTCCAGTAAGTCCTTGGCGTAGGCGCGGAAGGGCTGCCCCATCAGGATCACGTATGTCCCCGGGGGATAGACGCGTGGCCCGGCGCTGAAACGCTCGGTCGCCCGGTGCACTTCGACGCCGGCGAAATGCAGTAGCTCGAGCAAGCGATAGACGGCGCCCGGGTCGCGTTGGTCCGCGCGGATCACGAAGGCGTACGGGTCGCTGGCCTTGCCTTGCTCTACCGCGTCGCGGCCCATGCGGATCTGTGTCTTGATCAAGCGGTAGCGGTTGTCGGCCGCGCTTTCGAGCAACGCGGTCGTCAGGGCGAGCTCCGAGTCGATAATGTCGCGCAGGGTCCACTTTCCGCCCAGCCAGGGACGAGGGTAGTCGAAGCGCGGCATGACGTCGGTTGGGGGCGGAGATGGCAGGTTGGGATCCTCCTCACGCTTGTCGAGCCAGCTTGACCGGCTTGGCGCGTCCTGGACGGGTTTGCCCAGCTTCGACCGCTCCTGCTGGACCGGGCTAGCGAGATTGGCGCTAGCGACCTCGGTCAGCAGTCCGACCTGGTTGTGGAACCAGGCGCCACGCAGGAACCCGCCCTGCCACCAGGCGGTGTAGCTGCGGTCGTAGCCGACTCCGGTGAATCCGGCTTCGTGAAGCGACTGATACATGGCGAAGCCGAAGCGCCCGGCGAGCGCCCAAATCGAAGGGTCGACGTTGGGATTGATCGGGTTGCGGAACGGCGGCGCGAAGACGCGCATGCCGCGATTGTTTTGCTGGTGTTCGTCAAGGTACACCTGCGGGAACCAGTCTTGGTAGAGGATCTTGTTGACGTAGCGGCCTTCGACTTGGGTCATCATGAACGCGTCGCGATTGTTGTCGTGGCCGACGTAGGGGTGGTAGAGCCAGGGCAGCGGGGCCCAGACGTTGTCGGTCCCGCGGATGCGATTGTTCCAGTCGGTGACGATGATTTGGCCGTCGGGGTTGAACGACGGAACGAGCAGGAAGACGACGTTGTCGAGGATGCGGCGCATCCAGCGGGAGTCTTCGGTCGCCATACGGTGGAGCAGCTCGACCGACATTTGGGTGGCCCCGACTTCCGAGGCGTGGATGCTGCAGGTGACCAGCACGACGGCGGGGGAGCTCCAGGCGAGGTCTTCGATTTCGGCGTCGCTGAGCTCGTCGGGTTGGGTGGCGATGCGGCGCTGGACGGCCCGGATTTCGTCGAGTCGCGCTAGGTTTTCAGGCGAGGAGATCGTGGTGAGGATGAACGGGTTGCCGTTGGTGGTCTTGCCGAGCTCGTCGACCTGAACCCGGTCGCTGTCATCCGCGATGAGCTCGAAATATTCAACGATCCGCTCCCAGCGAAGCAGGTTGCCATCGGAGCCGATTGGGAAGCCGGCGAATTCGTCGGGGGCTGGAAGGGCGGCCGAAACCGTGGCCCCCAGCAGTGCAAGAATGGCAACGCGCACGATGGAGATTATCGCAGGAAGGATACACTAACCTTAGGAACAGAACGAACAATGGCGAATTGCGAGACCGGGGGCGGGAAGCGGGCGGCTAGAGCCGCGTCGATTCTAGAAACGCTTGAAATCATGGCGGACACGGAGCTGTTCGAGCAGATCATGAGGGCTGCCAAAACCCTCAATGAGGACATACGGGAAGGGAAGCTGCACAGTTTCGAGGAGGCCTTCTCGGACTCGCCGGGATGATCAAGCCCCGTATTCTGACCTCAGGCCCACCTGCTCGTCCAGCGCCTGATCCACTCGTGACTCCGCGGGCTCTCGGTCAAGGCCGACCGCTTCGATGACTTCACGATGAAAATCGTCATCGCTCGCCTTGCGGTCGGCCCAGGTCTGGCTGTTGTGAACGGCTTCCTTGGCTTCAGCCAGAGACTTGCCGGTGACCTGACGAATCGCGATGATCGATTTGACCTTCGATAGTCCCTTGTCCCTCGCCAACGAGATTGCGGCTTCTATGCCGCCAGGGCCCTGGAGAGCTTGGCGACATTCGGTAGCTATATCCGTCGGAGTATGGGCGATCCTCATAAGGAGACCTCATATTGGACCCGTCGACTGGGGCGGCGCCTGCACAGGCCTGGGGCCTACCCTAACCCGGACGAGCCGGAACCCCAAAAGGGCAATGTGCTGGGCGTTCTCCGAGCACCCTGCGTGAGCGGGGTGTCGCTTCCGCTGCCGAGCCTAAGGTCACAGCTGTCACAGGAAGACACCCCGCTCACGCAGGGTGCTCGGAATTCCCGCCGCCAATGTGAAAAAATCGTCTTGAGAAAGTATAACAGGCATTTCGCTCTGACCCACCCAAGTGTGCTATATTCAATAGCTTACCCGCTCGTAGGAGTCCCCCGGAACTTTGCCAGACGAACCGCTTGAACCCACCCAGCTTCCCCTTGGGGGGGACGGCTCGGGCGGCGAAAATCTGATCCCGATTGACATCGAAGTCGAGATGCGCAAGTCGTATCTCGACTATGCGATGAGCGTCATTATCGGACGCGCGCTGCCGGATGTCCGTGACGGGTTGAAACCGGTACAGCGGCGGATCCTCTACGCCATGCTCGAGGGCGGCATTCGGGCCAATCGGCCGCATAAGAAATCGGCTCGCATCGTCGGTGAAGTGATGGGTAAGTATCACCCTCACGGCGACTCGTCGATCTACGACACTCTGGTCCGGCTAGCGCAGCCTTTCACGATGCGCGTTCGGCTTATCGACGGCCAGGGCAACTTCGGGTCGATGGACAACGATCCGCCCGCGGCGATGCGTTACACCGAGGCGCGGCTGGCGCAGTATTCCGAGTCGATGCTCGACGATCTCGACAAAGAGACCGTCGACTTTCGGCCGAACTACGACGACTCGACCGAGGAGCCGGAATGCCTGCCGGCGATCGCCCCGAACTTGCTCATCAATGGCGCGACGGGCATCGCGGTCGGCATGGCGACCAACATTCCGCCGCATAACCTCAACGAGATTGTCGACGCGGCGATCTTGCTGATTCGCAAGCCGAAGGCGTCGTTTGAAGAGATCACTGAGATTGTTAAAGGCGCGGATTTCCCGACCGGCGGGATTCTCTGCGGGCGCGAAAGGATTCTACAGGCCTACGAGACAGGGCGCGGGCACTACACGCTACGTGCGAAAGCGGATTTCGAGCAGCGCGGCAAGGACAAGCACGCCATCATCATCTCCGAAATGCCCTACCAGGTGAACAAGGCGAAGCTGATCCAGCATGCCGCGGCCCTGGTGAACGACAAGAAGCTCGAGGGAATTTCCGACATCCGCGATGAGAGCGACCGGCGCGGCGTGCGTGTGGTGTTTGAGCTCAAACGCGGCGAAGAGCCCGAGGTTGTGCTCAACAACCTCTACAAGCAGACCCAACTTCAGCAGGGTTCGGGCGTCATCATCCTTGCAATCGTCAACAATCAGCCTCGTGAGCTCGGGCTGATCGAGTACCTCAAGCTGTTCATCGACCATCGCGTCGAAGTCGTCCGGCGGCGGACGAACTACATGCTGCGGAAGGCTCGTGAGCGCGAACACATCTTACTGGGCTTTGAGAAGGCCCTGCAGCGTATCGACGAGGTGATCGCTCTGATTCGGGCGTCGGGCAATCCGACCGAGGCGCGTGAAGGCTTGATGGGCGTTCGCGAGATCGACTACCGCGAATTCCTGCGGCAGGGCGCGGATGCGAGCTTCCTACCGTTTGATTTCACCGAGCGGCAAGCCCAGGCGATTATCGAGCTGCAGCTCCAGCGCCTGACCGGCATGGAGCGCCAGAAGATCATCGACGAGTTGGAGCAGATCCAGGTCAAGATCGCCGAGTACTTCGAGATCTTGAACTCCGAGAAGACGCTCAACAACATGATCGTCTCCGAGCTCCGCGAGGTCAAGAAGAAGTTCGGCGACGAAAGGCGTACGGAAATCGGGCCGCCGGTCGGCGATATTTCGATCGAGGACTTGATCGCCGACGAGCCGATGGTCGTCACGGTCAGCCATAACGGCTACCTCAAGCGCACGGCTCTCGACACCTATCGCAAACAGGCGCGCGGGGGCCGCGGCCGCCAAGGCATGGGGACACGGACCGAGGACTTCATCGAGCATCTCTTCATCGGCTCGACGCACTCGTACATCCTGTTCTTCACCAACCTGGGGCGCGTCTACTGGGTCAAGGTCTACAACATTCCCGACTCGGCGGCCGCGGGGAAGGGGCGGCACATCGCGAACCTGATCGGGCTGATGCCGGACGAGCATGTTCAGGCCTACCGGCCGGTGAAGGAGTTCGATCCGGACAGGTTCATCGTGATGGCGACCAAGATGGGCACGGTGAAGAAGTGCTCGTTGGAAGTCTTCAGCCGCCCGATGACCCGCGGGATCATCGCGATCGGACTCGACGAGGATGATGAGCTAGTCTCGGCGCGGTTGTCCGACGAGGGTCAGGAGATCTTCATCGCCACTCGCGACGGGCAGGCCATCCGGTTCGAGAACGACCAGGTTCGACCGATGGGCCGGCCGGCGCGCGGCGTTCGGGGCATCCGGCTCGGCAAGCACGACGAGGTGATCGGGTTGCTGTGTGTCGACAAAGACCACATGGTGCTCTCGATGGCCGAGAACGGCATCGGAAAGCGTACCCAGCTCGACGAATACCGGCTGACGTCGCGCGGCGGCAAGGGCGTCATCAACATGAAGACGAACAAGCGCACCGGCGACGTCATCTCGATCATGAAGGTCAACGACGAGAACGACCTGATGATCATCACGCGCAACGGAAAAATCATTCGGATCGATTCGGCTAAGATTCGCAAGACCGGGCGTTCGGCTTCAGGTGTGAAGCTGGTCAATCTGGAGGAAGGCGACTCGATCGCAGCCGCGGCCGTGGTGCCGCATTCGCTCGAAGACGAAGAACCCGAAGACGAGGGCGGCGGGGTCCAAGGGGTCTTGATCCAGTAAGCCCGGCGACTCCCTTGGGTCTGATTTAACTTTAGCTAGAATTGGCGCGACTTGGCGGCCGCTGGCGCGGACGTTGGCCTAGACGGTAGGCGGAAGCGTTGACGCCCGGAAGATCAACTAGCGCTGGTAGGCAACCCTCCCGTCTACGATCGTCATCACCGGTTCGATCTCTTTGATCTCTTCTTCAGGACACTCGAAGTAGTCACGGTCGATTACCACCAGGTCCCCAAGTTTGCCAACTTCGATCGAGCCGCGCTCTTCTTCCGAGAACTGCAGATAGGCGGCCCAGTTGGTATGCATTCGAAGAGCCTCTTCGCGGGTGACGCTTTGGTTGGGATAGAGCGGCTCGCCTTGGCGTCGGCTGCGAGTGATCGAATACCACATCTGCGGGAACGGGTTGTAGGGGTTGATGGCCGAGTTTTTGTCGAAACCGACCATGTGATCTGTTCCGCCGGCGATGATGATCCCGTTGTCGATGTAGCTGCGTAGCGGGAAGAAATACTCCATCCCCTCATGGCCCATGACCTTTTCGAGCGCGTCGCCGTCATGGTAGAGCCAAGGCGATTGCACGTCGGCCAAGATCCCTAAGCGGGCGGCCTTTTCGATTGCTTCCGGGCTTTGAAAGCTGGCGTGAATGAGGTGGTGGCGCTCGCGGTTGATGGGGCGCTCGCGGTGGAGCTCTTCCATCACGGCGAGAAACGTGTCGATGGCCCCGCCCCCTTGGACGTGGCCAGCGAGTTGCCAGCCCTTCTCTCGGGCGGTGCGCATGATCGCGAGGAGCTTTTCGCGCCCGACGAACTGCTGGCCGAGATCGTCGGGGTTGGTGAGGCCGTAGAGCTGCTTGCCGAACTCGCCGTAGGGGCGACGCTGGTAGGCGGTGCCAATGGTCATGCCGCCGTCGACGGTGACTTTGTAGGGGCCGAACTTGAGCCACTCGTCTCCCGTGCCGGTGAAGAAGTCGGCTTGCTTGATCTGGCGAAGGAGCGTCCCGAAGTTCGGCGGGATGCCGGGCCGCCAGGTCATCACGACTCTCAGCGGCAGCCGCTTGCCTTCGTGAAGCTTGCGGTAGAGGGCGATCTGTTCGTCGTTGACGGCTCGGTCGCCGATGGCGGTGAGTCCCGCCGAGAGGTAGCGCTTGAGCATGGCCTCGAGCGCATCGAGCTTCTCGTCGAACACGATTTCTCCAACCGCCGGTTGCGAGGTCGTGCGGCCGATCTTGGCCAGCTCGAGCGCGAATGAGTTCACTACAACCACGTAGCTCGCATCGAACATCACCGGGTGGTTCTTGGTGACGTCCAAAATCTCCTTGGTCGGCATCCGCATCTCGGCGAGGCGTGTCGGGAAGGTGCGCGGGACGATGATCCACTCGCCTTTGCGGGTCTTCTTGGCGCGGGCCTTGACGTATTCTTGAACCGCTTCGAATGAGTCGAGCGGCGGCAGTTTCTCGCGGTATTCGCTCAGCGCCGCCGAAAGGGCGTGAACGTGGCTGTCGATCAACCCAGGCAGGACCATCTTGCCCTCCAGGTCGAACACGGGGATCGAGTCGGCCAACGCGCCTGGGAGGAGGGCCTCGCTGTCGCCGACATCAGCGACTCGGCCGTCGCGAATCAGGACGGCTTCATGTTGGCTCATCCCGCGATCGGCGGTGACGACCTTGCCGTTGTGGAGTAGTAAATCCTGCGCCGGCAGCAGGGCCGAGAGCAGGAAGGCCAGGATAATCGTGAGTCGGAGGTTCACAACTGAAATTGTAGCCACCCTTTTCTAATTGAGAGACCCTGTCGCGACTAGAATGACCAAGATGAACTGGACTCGACGGCGATTCTTGGCGGCGGCGTCCGCCGGCGGGCTCGGATGCGCTCAGCAAGGGGCGGAACCGGCCGCGATGTCGACTCAGATGGGCCTTGAGGAGTTCCAGCCTACCAGCGCGCTGGTGGTTTCCCGGACGCCGATTACGCGAGCGAAGTTCCCGGCGATCGACGTCCACACGCACCTGCGTTTTTCCGCTGGGCTAGGCAAGGCGACAGGCACCGCGTCAGATCAGCTCGAGCAGGTCGCCGCTTGGATGGACCAGATGAACATCGAGACGATGGTCAACCTCACCGGGGGATGGGGCGAGGAGCTTCAAGAATCGCTTGCGATGCTCGAGGCCGAGCGGTTTGCGGTCTGCACCGAGCCGGCTTGGACTCGGGTCGCTGACACCGACTACCCGACCTGGCAAGCCGATGAGCTCCAGCGGGCAAGGGACGCTGGAGCGGTGGGCGTCAAAATCCTCAAGACGCTCGGGCTTTTTCTTCGGGAGGAGGGAGCGTTGGTCGCCGTCGACGACGCGCGCTTCGACCCCATGTGGGAGGCCGCCGGCGAGTTGAACCTGCCCGTCTTCATACACACCGCGGACCCGGATGCGTTCTTCACCCCGACGGATCGCTTCAACGAGCGCTGGGAGGAGCTGGGGAACCACCCGGACTGGTCGTTCCACGGCGGAGACTTCCCATCGAAAGAGGAGCTGCTCGAGGCCCGCAACCGCGTGATCGAGCGCCACCCCAAAACGAAGTTCGTCTGCCTGCACGTTGGGAATCGTTCGGAGAACCTTGCCGAGGTGGGCGAGTGGCTCGACCGTTATCCGAATATGTCGGTTGAGATCGGGGCGCGGCTGGGTGAGTTGGGTCGCCAGCCACGGACGTCGCGAAAATTCTTCGAGGCCTATCAAGACCGCATTCTGTTCGGCACCGATGCGGTCCCGCTGCCGGAAGGCGCGAAGTACCCGCAGCAAACGCTTGAGCCGGCGATGTTCGAGGGCTACTTCCGGTTCCTCGAGACCGAGGATGAGCATTTTGATTACTCCACCGCGGCGACTCCTCCGCAAGGGCGTTGGAAAATCTACGGGATCGGGCTGCCGGAAGAGATTCTTGCGAAGGTCTATCGCGAGAACGCGCTACGGGTGCTCGACCTAGGCTGACTTCGACGTGGCGCACGGTCCTGCCGTGCCGCCTTGAGCCCATGGCTCAAGGAAAGGGTCTGGCTGCTGTTATGAATCGGCCTTGGAGCGAGGAATCGAGGTCGTTTCTTGTCTCGCATCTCGTCATGTGTGCCGTTGGTAGGCGCATTCGGAGACCTTCCGCCGCGGGCGCACGGCGGCACGGCACGGCCGTGCGCCACAACCGGTGAGTCCGGATGACACACTCTACTCCCCGGTGCTAACTCCTAAATCGTTGATTCCACAAGAATTCCTACTCTGGACGACCAGTTGCCCCTAGGTAGATCGCTCGAATGAGTTACAACGCCTTATCGAGACTTCCCTCCGCCGAGCCGGTTCCCACCGGGCCGGTTTGTCGGAGGGGATTTTTTCAAGTTCCCGCACTGGCGGTAACGAGTTCCCGGGCCAAGGGGCGGTCCTTCCGGCACAATTCAGACGCGGACGGGGTCGGAAGGTCTAGCGGGCGCTTTTTCGCTCCTTGGTCGCGGGATGACTCAAACCGCTCGAGCGCTATCCTGCTCGACCGGATTCGATTGCAGCTCCGACTCGGGATTCCCCGAGTTCCCGCCAAGAGCTCCCAATCGGATCCGGCTAGGGGAGTGCTGACCAGGAATCTATCGAGCATCATCCGAAATCGCCCGCCACTAGCGCTCTCTTTCCATCATCCAGACATTGCCTGTCAGCTCCCCTAGGGCGAGGTAAAGGAAGTCCTCGGAGAAAGACAAGCCCATGGAACCCGGGCGGATGTTGTTCGGCGAGACGCGAAATTCGTGGAAATGCTGCACCGCGAACGGATCGCCGAGAGGCTGCTTGGTCTCCGGCTGCAATCGGCGGGCCCAGAGGCACGTGAAGCCGTCCTGGTCGCTGAGAAAGTACACGAGATTGCCGTCGGGGGACCAGCGCGGCTGGGTAGACTGCGGTCGATCGCTTACTGGGATCCAATCGCCTTCGGGAATCGCTTGGTTGCCGCGAAACGGCACTACATAGGGTTTAGTGCCCCCATAGTCACACGAGCCTTGGAACGCGATCCAATTTCCGTCGGGTGAAAATTGTCCGCCGAACAAACGGCAGTCGCCCTTGGAAGCGATAGCCGAAGTCCGGCCCGTAGAGGCTTCGATGTAAAGGATCTCGACTCGGTCGTTTTGTGGTTTCCACGACAATGCGCCGCTGCCGTCCGGCGCGACCCCATTGAGTCGGCCGCAATCGTTGCAGATTAGGCGCGACGTCCCTGAGCTCAGCTCGAGTAGGCCGATGCCTTTGGAGTCTCCCGAGCGGGGATCGTCGGTGACGACGTAGGAAACCCAGCGGCCGTCCGCGCTCATGGAAGCGTAGACTTCGGGTTCGGGTGAAATGGTGAGTTGCCTGCGCCTCCCGCTAGGCACGTCGAGAAGCCAGGCGTCCCAATTGCCGCTCCGGTTCGAGGTCCAAGACAGGAGTTCGCCGTCACGGGAGACGACGGGCCCTTGATCTAGCGATTGCTCACTGATCACCTTTTCGGGTTCACCAAGGACTCTGCCCGAGTTCGCATCGATCGGGATTCGCCAGATGTCGTACTGCGTCGTCAGACTGGCTACGGCGAGGTTGGCATCCGAGTCGGAAGAGGCGTCCGCGAAGCGGCTCGTTCCGCGTGTCAGCTGGATGGGAGCCGCCAGGGAGGAACCGCTCTCGTCCATCGGCAGCAGCCAAATGTCGCCGCGTGGGGAGGTCGGGTCTCCTACCACGACACCGCCGAGAACATCGACATATGCGCCCGGAACCGTGGAGTTCGGCCCGGCGCTAACGGCGCTAACGTTAAGGTTAGCTTGACGCAGGTAGGGGCCAACGTCGATCGTCGTCGCCTTATTGACCGCCAGGTCGAAAACCCACCATTCCCTGCCGGCCCCGGGGCTCTCTTCTCCTTGAAGTAGGAGTGTCTCGTCGATCAACCAGATCGGATAGGCTGCTAGCGCGAGCCCCTCAAGAATCGGGCGAGGCTCCCCTCCGTTTGCCGCGATGATGAACGTAGATCTTCTGTCGTGGTAGGCGATCCATTCACCTGATGGCGAGAAGCGTGGGCGTTGTCCTCCCGCCGCGAGCATGCGGGGCTCGCCGCCAAGGGTTTCGACGATGTAGACGCCTCGCGGCTCGCGGTGAGAGCGGAAGGCGATGCGTGTGCCGTCGGGAGAGAATTCCGGCTCGAGATCATCGGCTTGGTTCGTCGTCAGGCATATCGGCTGGCTGCCGTTACGTTGCTGGACCCAGATGTCGAGGTTGCCTTCGCCGCCGCGGTCGGAGGCGTAGGCGACGAGCTTGCCGTCGGCGGAAACAGCCGGCTGAAAGGTCAGGCCGGGGTCGAAGGTTAGCTGGCTGAGCTCATACGACGGAACCGGCGTTGTTGGCGGGGCGCCGCCCCCGCGCGCGCTGAGCCAGAGCCCGCAGAACACCGCCGCCGCCGCGAGAGCGACCGCCAAAGCGAATCGCTTCGGTTGCGCGTGGGGCGCAGCCCTCAGATCTTCGCTCGTTGCCCGCGGCAGGACCTTCGACCTGCCCGACTCAAGCTTCTTCCTGAGCGTCGAGAGATCAACGACGATGTCGCCCGCATCCTTGTATCGCTCAGCGGCGTTCTTCGCCAGGCACTTGTTGATGAGGACTTCCAGCTCCATCGGAACGCCGGTTCGCAGCGCGGTCGGCGGCTCGGGGGCCTCGTTCAATATCGAGTACATCACCGCCTTGTCGTAGTCGCCCTTGAAGGGCTGCTGGCCGGCGACCATCTCGTACAAGACGACGCCCAAGGACCAGATGTCGGTGCGCTGGTCGGTCCCGGAGCCTTGAGTCTGCTCGGGCGACATATAGGCCGTGGTGCCCAGCGTTTCGTCGGTACGAGTGAGCCGGGACGCTTCGGTCAGTTGCGCCAGTCCGAAGTCCATGATCGTGACGTGGCCGTTGCCGTCGACGATAACGTTCTCAGGCTTGATGTCACGGTGCACCACGCCCTTGGCGTGGGCGGCGCCGAGGCCTTCGGCGACTTGCCGCGCGATGTCTAGGGCATTGTCGAGGGGGAGCGGCCCGTGGGCGATCTTCTTGTCGAGCGAATCACCCTCGATGAACGCCATTGCGATGAACGCGCGGCCGTCGACCTCATCGATCTCATACACCGGGCAAATATTCGGGTGGTGGAGCGCGGCGGCGGCTTTCGCCTCGCGTTCGAAGCGTGCGCGAACGTCTTCGTTGCCGAGCAGGTGCGCCGGCAGAAACTTGAGCGCGACGGACCGGGCGAGCTTAGTGTCGTCAGCCTTGTAGACGACACCCATACCGCCTTCGCCGAGCGGCTCTACGATCTTGTAGTGGCTGATTTTCGAGCCGATCAAGACAAAGCAATCTTACCGTATTCGGCGACGCTAAGCCCTATACTGAAGCCATGTCGAAGTCGGCCGAAAAAGAGGAGCGCCAGCCGAAATGGCGGCAGATCCCCAATTTGAAGCCCCCGGTCCGGGAACTGAAGTATCAGGACGACGGCGATCCGGCTGAAGCTGACGAGTTCAACGAGATGATACGTCGTATGCGGCGAGAGGGACGCGCCTGCCCAGAACCCGCCGGATGAGGGCGCTGATCGTGGACACGAACGTCGTGTCCGTCGTTTTTAAACAAAGGCATGCTCTAAGCGCGGGATTCTGGCGCCTCCTGAGCGACCACCACCTCACCATCTCATTCATGACAAGAGCTGAACTGCTACTTTGGCCGCGCCGCAACGGCTGGGGACAACGTCGCCTGGATCTCTTAGTAAACCTGATCGCGGAATTCACGACCCTGTACCCCGACGACCGGACTTGTGAGCTTTGGGGCGAGGTCCGGGATGAATGCCGCCGCAACGGACGCCCCATCGATTCTGCCGACGCCTGGATCGCCGCCGCGGCAATTCAATGGGACGTCTCACTTGTTACCGCAAATGTCCGCGACTTCGAGTCAATCGACCGACTTCGGTTGACACCAATGGAGACCGAAGACTTGTAGGCTCAGTCGCGTCAGCGGTCGCAGAATCGTTCGTACTAGGTTTGAGCGCGACCGGCTGATCGAGTTTGGTGTCCACGGCCTTGTAGACCACACCCATGCCGCCTTCGCCGAGCTTCTCTACGATCTTGTAGTGGCTGATCTTGGAGCCTATCAAGATGCGTCGATTCTACCGCGTTGGTGGATGAGGTAGGCAGGGGCCCGGACGGACCGGGCCGCAGTTGAACCGCTTGCTTACGCGCGCGGCACGCTAGAACACCGGTCCTGTTACCGTGAGGGTTTCGGAGCCGCCTACGTTAGGGGGCGGTATTCCTCTTCGAACTGTGACTCTTGCTCGGGGCAATGGGAATACACCCCGCTGACGCAGGGTGCTCGGATACAATCAGCCAGCCACGCCTATTTGGGAATGAAATTCCGCAAGTAAGTATGGCTCTGGACTAGGGCTCTCTTGCGGCTCTCTAGCGTTCCTTCGTAAGCGCGGTCTTCGACTTCGACGCAAACCGGGCCATCGTAGCCGACATCGGTCAGGACCGAGAAAAACCGGCCCCAGTTGACGTCTCCCATCCCGGGGAGCTTGGGCGTGTGAAATTCGTTCGGGAAGGCCATGATGCCCACGTTGTTGAGTTTTTCGCGGTCGAGCCGCGCGTCCTTGGCGTGGATGTGGAAGAGTTTGTCGGAGAACTCGCGCATCGGGGCCAGGTAGTCCATCATCTGCCAGGTCATGTGCGAGGGGTCGTAGTTGAGCCCGAAGCTTGCGCTGGGGATGTCGTCGAACATCCGCCGCCAGATTGCGGGGGTGGCGGCCAGATTCTTGCCGCCCGGCCATTCATCACGGGAGAAGCTCATCGGGCAATTCTCGATCCCGATGCGGACGCCGTTGTCCTCGGCCAGGGCGATGATCGGCTTCCAGGTCTCAAGGAACCGTGGCCAGTTCTCGTCGACCGACATGGCCGGGTCGCGGCCGATGAAGCTGTTGACCTGGGTGAGGCCGAGTTTGGGCGCGGCTTCGATGACCTTTCGGATTTGGGCGACCGCGGTCTGACTTTCGCCCGAGTCAGGCGAAAGTGGATTGGGATAGTAGCCCAGGCCGCTGATGGAGACTCCCGTCTTCTCGACCAGATCTTGGACCCTCTCAGCATCGAGCGCAGCCACGTCGATATGGGTGACTCCGGCGTAGCGCCGCTCGGCCTTCCCCACCGGCCAGCACATCACTTCGACGCAGTCGTAGCCGATTTCGGCTGCCTGCTCGAGGACTTCTTCTAGCGAAAGCTCGGGAAGAATGGCGCTGACGAATCCGAGTTGCATTTGCCTGTTACCGGTCTACCAGGGTAGTCTAAGCGGCGGTCCTATCGAATGAAACAACTGACTCCTTTCCTCCTTGCAATGACTCTTGCTACCTGCTCGTCCACCCCTGAAGAAGTCGCCCGCGCGCCCAAGCCTTATTTGGTCTACTTTGGCACTGGGGCGGAGGCGATCTACGTCTCGGAATTCGACCCCGCCACGGGCAGCGATTCCGCAACGAGGCTGAGTCAGAAGGCGGAAGTAGTTGGGAATCGAGGGATTTAGGGGCGTGGGGTGAAGGACGAGCAGATTCGCACGCGGTCCTGACCCGGAAATAGGTGGGGAATCGCAGGGCAAAGACACCCCGGCGGCTCTTGCGGCAGGGCCGCTTACTGGCAGGCGCGGGGTGGGCGGGGGAGTCGACTCGCGTGCTAGGGCGAGGGGCCCGTGGCCGCCCGATACAGCTCCGCCGCCATCACCCGCGCCCAAAAGACTCGCGGTTTGCCGCGCCGCAACGACGGTTTGAGCTTGCGGGCGACAAAAGCGTGGTAGAGATTGAATGCCAGAAACGTCGTCAAGAGAAACGTCTCGATGGCGTGGGGTTCGTGCTTGTAGATGTGGTCGGCATGCCAGCCGTTGACCAACTCGTTGAAGCCGCGGTTCTCGATGTCCCAGCGTTGATGGCCCAAGCGCACCAGCTGCGCCGTGGAAACTTGCCGCGACCCCAAAGTCGTTAGCCAAACCCAATCGCTTTGATGCTCGTGGAGCTCGCCGTCAAGCTGCGAGCGCCGCCGCCAAGTCTCCACCGAACGAACGACGCGCAAGGGCTGGGCGACCTGCGGCCACGATAATAAGCCCTCGTGATCCCACCATTGGCAATCGCGTGAGCGATACTCGCCCGCCTGTGGGGGCTGGGTTCGCCACAGTCCTTGAACGTCTTGAAACAGGTGGCGGCGCTCGTCCTTGAGCACGATGACGGCGTCCTTGCCGTGCGCCAGCAGAAAGTTCACAAACGTCGCGTCGGCGTAAAGAGCGTCGGCCAAGACAACATCAAACGCCCGTGGGTAAGCGGCTAGAACGCGTTCGAGCAAACGTTTGGCGGCGGCCAGCTCGTCCTCGCCGGGGAGTTGCGGTTCGGCGTCGAGCAACAGCGGAAGCGGTTCGCCTTGGATGTTGAATGGCGAGGCGGCGGGCGCGTCACTGAGCAACTGCAGCGTCACTTGGCGGTGATAGTACTGCAGCTGTTCGCCGTCGCTGCGCTGAATGCGGCGCTCGAGACAGCCTCCACAGCAACGGCGGTAGCTGGCGTGAGACTCATGACCGTCGATCACAGCCACCCCTAATCCGCCGATGCCGGGCAAGGCCTTGTTGCGCTTGAGGCGTTCATACAGCTGCCGAATCGCTTGCCGCAGCACGGCCGTGTCGAGCGAGCTGTAGACGCGGCCAATGGTGTCCGCGCTGGGCAGCTTGCGGCCCAGCCATTTCTTCCAAAACGGCGCCCCCTCGAGCGTTTCCAAAGCGTTCAGGCTGCCCAGCCGGGCCCAGAACAGCGCCAGCGTCGACTCGACGACAGCGCGGGTGGGGATGCGCGGCTTGGGGCGGGAATCCGAGACCCCGGCGAGAAGGCGGCTGCGCAGGCCGTAACCCTTCTCCGCGTACTGGATCAGACGTCGAAGAACGTCACTCCTCCCGGCGGTCTTGGAGCCGCTTCCACTCGCGCTCGGAGACCTCTTCGAGCAGCCGCTCGAGCTGTTGATAGTCGGCTACGGCCTGGCGCACGCGTTGCTCCCAGCTGCGCGGCACGAACAGCTGTTGCACCTTTCCCCGGCGCGAGCGCACCAGATAGAGCGAGGCGTGCAGTTGACCCTGGGCGCAGCGACAGTTGGGCTTGCCGCAGACGCGTTGGCGCGGCGCCACGGTGCCATGCAGCAACCAGCGGCCGTGGACCAGCTGGGCGATGCGGGAGCGCAGCTTACGCTCGGCATCGGCGAGGCTGGAGCGAGCCGGGGCTGCCTTCATAACTGATATATATACAATATACCAGAACCAACTGCGCTGCAACTCCTCAACAGGAATGCGAATCTGCTCGGACCACAGGCCCAGCCCCAAACACCCGCTAAATCAATGGTTTCCGACCCTCAGGGAAATTGGATGCGGAACCGCTGCATGGCCGTGTCCACGGCCGCGCCCAACGACACGGACAGTGCGAGAGGCCCCCTACCGTACTGATAGCGCGGGGTTTGTTTCATTTACGCCAGAACGCCGGGGTGAGGATCACAAGCACGGTGTAGTACTCCAGGCGGCCGGCGACCATACACAGCGAAAGAACCCATTTGGCGGCGGCCGGAAGGCCGGCGTAGTTGTCTAGAGGGCCCACCTCACCCAGCCCCGGGCCGATGTTGAACATCGAAGCCGCTACCGCCGCGATCGAGGTGAATACGTCGACGCCCAGCGCGGCCAGCAGCAAGGCGGACGCGAAGTAAACGAACAGCGCCAGGTAGAAGAGGTTCAGCAGACTCTGGATGGTCCGTTCGGGGATCACTTCGCCGCCTAGTCGCACCGCGAAGACGCCGCGAGGCTCGACCATTCGGCGGAACTCGCGGTCGACGACCTTTGCCAAGAGCAGAAATCGCGAGACTTTGAGTCCTCCCGAAGTCGAGCCCGTGCAGCCGCCGATGAACATCATCACGAGCAAAATCAACTGCGGCAACGGGCTCCATGCTTCGAAGTCATCGGTGACCAGGCCGGTGGTCGTCATGATGGCGCTGACCTGGAACAGTGCGCTTCTAAGCCCAAGTTCGATCTCGTACTGGTGCGCCCGGACAAGATCAGCGCTGATGACCAACGTCGCCACGCCGACAATCGCCAGATACGCTCTCCACTCCACGTCGCCAAAGAAGTGTTTCGGCCTCCTCTCAACCCACAGCCGGTAGTGCAGGATAAAACTCATTCCGCCCAGGAGCATGAACACGACCGCGACGTATTCGGCCGCCGGGCTGTTGAAAGCGGCCATGCTGCCGGTCTTGCTAGAGAAACCGCCTGTCCCGATGACCGAGAAGGTATGGCAGAGCGCATCGAAGTTGTTGATGCCAACCAATCGAAATGACAGATAGGCGGCCACCGACAGCGCGAAGTAGATCTTCCAAAGAGCGAATGCTGTCTCGGTAATGCGCGGTTTGAGCTTTTCGGATTTCGACCCAGAAAACTCGGCGCGGTAGAGGTGCATACCGCCGTGTCCCACCAGAGGCAGAATGGCCACACCGAGAAGAACGATACCCATGCCGCCGAGCCAATGGCTGAAGCAGCGATAAAACTGCAGCGTCGGGGGCAGGCCGTCAATGTCGCCGAGAACGGTGGCTCCGGTCGCCGTGAATCCCGAGACGGCCTCGAACAACGCGTCGGTAAAGGTCGGATAGTAGGGCGACGCGGCGAACGGGATCGCGCCGAACAGGCCGATCGCGCACCATGTCGCCACGACGACCAGCAGCCCTTCGCGATTGCTGAGCGACCGGTCCGAGTTGCTCGAAGCGAATCGAAGCACAAGCCCGGCCGACATCGACGCCGCGAGGCCCATCGCCACCGGAGCCCACTCGGGGTCGCCGACCCAAAGCCCATAGGCCAGCGGCAAGGCCGTCGCCCCGCTGAAGGCTATCAAGAATTGACCAAGGACGTGGCCGACGGCGGCGAAGCGAATCACACGAGAGCCTTGGCCCGCTTGCCCGAGTCGACAAAGAACGATTCGAGCTGCGGCACGACGCTTTCCAGGGTAAAGAAGATCACCCGGTCGCCCGCGCCGACCCTAGCGTTTCCCCGAGGTACCACCACTTCGCCGCCGGCCCGTGCAATAGCCCCGACGATGGCGCCGCGTGGGAACTGGATGTCGCGTAGCTTCTTGCCGATGTAGGCCGCGTTCTCATTCGCGATTAGCTCGATGGCCTCGGCTTCTTCTTCCCGGAATGTCGTGACCGACAGCACCGACCCCTTGCGTACGAAACGCAGCACGCCGTCGACGGTGGCCGTGCGCGTACTGACGGAGGTGTTGATGCCGAGCCGTTGAACCATGGGCAAGTAGTTGAGGCGATTGATCAGGGCAACGACCTTGCGGGCGCCGAGGCGGCGGGCAAGCAGCGAGGCGATGATGTTGTCCTCGTCGTGATGCGTTAACGACAAGAAGGCGTCTACGCCATTGATGTTCTCTTCTTCGAGCGTCTGTTGATCGGTGCCGTCGCCGTGGATCACGACGGTTTTCTCGACGATTCCGGAGATCAGCTCGCAGCGGGCGGCGTCGCGCTCGATCAGCTTGACCTTGACGCCCCTTTTTTCGAGCGCTTGAGCTGCCCAGATACCGAGTTGCTTGCCGCCAACGATAAAGACCCGCTCGAGCGACTTGCTCCGCTCAACGCCCATGAACGCCAGCACCGCGTCGAGGTTCGAGGCGATCGTGCAGATGTAGATGTGGTCGCCGGGGAGCAGTTGTTGCGCTCCGTGCGGAATGATGACCTGCTGCCCTCGGAAAATCATCGCGATCAAACAGTTGTCGGGCGGGCCGGCGGCGTCGAGCTCCTCGACGGTCTTGCCCGCGAACCAGCTGTCCTCTTCGACGTTCATCCCGAAGAGCTTGACCCCGCCGTCGGCGAAGTCGACGATGTCGGAGACGCCGGGGATGTCGACGACCCGCATGATTCGCGCGAGCACGTCGGTCTCTGGGTGAATGATGCAATCGATATGGAGGCCGGCTTGCTCGATCACGCGCGTCCAGTCCTGAAACTCATGAGTGCGGACGCGCGCGAGTTTGACCCGGATGTCCGAATCCGTCTGCGCCACCATGCAGGCCAGCACGTTGACGCCGTCGTTGTCGGTGATCGCGATGAGCATGTCCGCGTCACGGATTCCGGCGCGGTGCAGGGCCTTCACGCTGGCGGCGTTGCCCTCTACGATATGAGCGTCGAGCGCCTCCTCAAGCTCGGAACAACGCTGCGAGTCCTTCTCAATGATGACGACCTCGTTTCCTTCATGGATGAGGCGTCGCGCGATGAGGACGGCGCTTTCGCCGCCCCCTGCAATTACGATGCGCATCGACGTTCGGGGTCGCTCAATTCTGAGCCTATCACTTTACCCTGCTCTTCGATTGCCGCCGCGGCGGCCGTAGCTCAAGATCGCGGAAGAACTCGTCGAACTTTCCTTCTTTCACGAGCTTCGCTAGGAGCGCGTAGGGGTCGTGCTTATCGCCTTCCTTTCTAGGCTTATCGGATATGAACACGACCGTGATTCGTCGAGCCTCGAACGAACCGATGTAGGCCACGCGCATCCGCCCCTTCTTGACCCTGAAGATCCCGCGCAGCTCTCCCGATAGCGCTCTCGCTGGGTTGAACGGGTCGTGGGGGATGATCTTCTTCAACAGCTCGCGCACGATTCTAAAGCGCTTGACGTGGGCATTTGAAGAATTGCCGGCACGTAGGTGTGGCCAGGCTTTTCGGGAGATCTCTGAGTAGGTGTGGTCCGCTTGACTCGCCAATTCTATGGAGTACAAATCATGCGACATTCATCTCCTCTGAACCTAGTTCTTGTTCAAGCGATCTCTCAATCTCTTCCAGGCTTCTGGTTTGGCCGGCGGCCACGCTTCTCAGACCAGCGGTCAGTAAGCTCATCTCATCCTCATCCGATAGCACTTCCACCGTAGCCAGGAGCGACAGCATCTGCTGCTGAATGCTCACAAACTTGTCGTAGGCGAGGAGCACCGCGACGGGAGTATCGTTGTCTTGGATGACGAGCGTCTTGTCGGCCTCTCGAAGCTTCGTGGCGTTCAAGGTGCGCAGTTTGCTCACTCCGACGTGTTCTACGGTCGGATCAATATATGGAAAGTCATCTGTCAAATCGAGCAGATTCATGTCGATCTCCGAGCTTGATTGTACAACATGTTGCCAACGTTCTCACCGCGAAGCGGGGTCGTCAGCGACTCGTCATCGGCAATATATTGCTCAATATTGCTCAACTAGCCCACCGTCAAACGGTAAGCGAACCTGGCCGTCAGGCCGCTGAACGCTGGAGCACGATCATCGTCATGTCGTCGGTCTGAGGCGCCTCGCCGACGAACTCCTGCACGTCGGCAATGATTTTTCTCAACAGGGTGTCGGCCGACACGGTACGGTGATTGGCCGCAAACTCGTGTAGCCGATCCTCTCCGTACTCGTTCAATCGCAGGTCCATGGCTTCGCTGAACCCGTCGCTATAGACCAACAACAAATCCCCGGGCTGCATCTCAACGCTCGATTCCTCGTACGTCGCGATGGGCAGCAGCCCTACCGGGGGTCCGCCGACATCTAGCAAGCGCTGCTCGCCGTCAGCGGAGATCAACACCGGCGGATTATGGCCTGCATTGGTGTAGCGCAGCTTGCCCGATTCGGGTTCAAGCTCAGCGTAAAACATCGTGGCGTACTTGTCGCTCTCGGTGCTGGCGTAAAGCAACTTGTCGGCTCGAGCCACGCGCTCGGCCACGGTCGCCTGCATGATGCTTTGGCCTCGCATCGTCGCTTGGATGCTCGCCATCAACAAGGAGGCCGAAATTCCCTTGCCCGAAACGTCGGCCAAGCAGATCGCCGTCGAATCTTCGCCCGCCTTGAGAAAGTCGTAGTAGTCTCCTCCGACGCTGCGGGCGGGTTCGGATTTGGCCGCGATGTCGTAGCCCGGAACCGTTGGAGGGCGCTCGGGAAGGAGCTTTGTCTGAATCGTTCGCGCCGTCTCAAGCTCGCGTTCGATTTTGGCGAGCGCTTGTTCCTCTTCGTAAAGTCGTGCGTTTTCAATGACTTGCGCCGACTGGGCCGCGATGATGGTGAGCAGGCGCTGGTCGTTCTCGGTCAGGTCCTCTCGGCCGCGCTTGTTAAAGACGCTCAGCACGCCGATCATTCGGCCTTTGAGCCGCAGCGGCACGCACATCAGCGAGCGCATGTTCACCGCTTCGGTGGGCACCCGGAAATGGGTGTCGTTCTGGAGGTCGTTGACCACCAGCGGTTCCTGATTTTTCAGCATCCAACCCGTGATCTGGTCGCCCAGCCGGTAGGGGATGCCCTTGTAATCCGACTCGACCTTGCGAACCATCGTTTTCAGCGCGGCGCCTTCCTCGTGCTTCTGGTTGTCGAAAAGCAAGACGGCGCCCTGTTCCACGCGGAGATGCTTGACGCACTTCTGCACGATCAGGTTGACGACCTCGTCCAAGGTCAGCGTGGAAGCTACCGCCGAGGCGACCTCGTTGAGGACCGAGAGCTCCTCGACCGCACGCTTAAGCCGAGTATTTTCAGTTTCGAGGCGTTTGACGCGGAATTCCAGCTCTTCACTCATCGGATGTGCCCATTCATCGATGTGAAGGTATCGGCGTTGGAGGCCCGAAGTCAAGGGCGGAACCGTTGAGCGACCGGGAAGCGCCGGCCGATGCCGAAGGCTTTCGACGTAATTCGCAGGCCTGGGGCGGCCTGACGGCGCTTGTATTCGTTGCGATCGACCATGCGGCAGATCTTGCGGACCAAGTCGGCATCCGTGCTCAGGCGCTCGGTGATTTGCTCAGGCGCCAGCTGCTCTTCGAGGTAGAGCTCCAGTATCGGGTCCAGCTGATCGTATTCGGGAAGCGAGTCGGTGTCCTTCTGGTCTGGCCTTAACTCGGCCGACGGCGGTTTGCTGAAAACGGTTTCGGGAATGGCGCCTGGCCGCCGCCGATTGGCGACGCGCGACAGCTCGTAGACCATCGTCTTGGGGACATCGCTGATGACGGCAAGCCCCCCGGCCATATCGCCGTAAAGGGTGCAGTAGCCGACCGCGAGCTCGCTCTTGTTTCCGGTCGTGAGCGTGATGGCGTTGAATTTGTTCGCCAGCGCCATCAGCGTGAGGCCGCGTAGTCGGGCCTGTAGGTTCTCTTCGGTGACGTCGGGGACGAAACCCCGGAAAGCCGGCTTGATCGTCGCCAGAGCCGCTTGATAGGCGTGGTTGATGCTGAGTAGCTCGAAGCGCACGCCAAGCTGCTCAGCGAGCTCCCTGGCGTCGCTGACGCTGCCTTCTGATGAGTAGGGGCCCGGCATCCCGACGCCGATCACGTTTTCGGCTCCCAGGGCCTCGACGGCGATGGCGGCGGTGAGTGAAGAGTCCACGCCGCCGCTGAGTCCGATCACGGCCTGGGAGAAGCCGCACTTTCGCAGGTAGTCACGCGTACCCAAAACGAGGGCGTCGTAGGCCGCATCTGATTCGTGGCTCGTGTGCCTGAGGTCTTCGTGTGCGGCGTCGAGGTCGCAAAGGAGCAGGTCCTGCTTGAATGAAGCGGCTCTCGCGATGGTTGAGCCCTCGCGGCCGGCGACAAAGCTCGAACCGTCAAAGATAAGCTCGTCGTTGCCGCCGACTTGGTTGACCATTGCGACTGGGATGGAGAGGCGTCCCGCAACGGCCTGAAGCATCCTTTCCCGCAAATCTCGCTTGCGAATGTAGTAGGGCGAGCAAGCGATGTTGACAATCAAGTCCATCCCCTGATCGGCCAGACTCTTAATTGGGTCGTCCGGATAGCGCGGGCGGTCCCAGAAAGACTTGTCGTTCCAGACGTCTTCGCAGATCGTGATGCCGATTCGTTCTCCCCGGATCGTGATCACCGATTGGCTCTCGGCGGGGGCGAAGTAACGCCATTCATCGAATACGTCGTAGGTCGGCAACAGGGCCTTCTGCTGGACGAACGTGATTTGGCCGCCTGAAAGCACAGCGGCGCAATTGGCGGCGCGGCGCTCACACAGGCCCTCGGCTGAGCCTACGTACCCGACGATCAGATCGACTCCGAGGTTCGCCGTTCGCGCCGCGACGGCCTCAAGAGCTTCAGCCGTTTTCTCAATGAAAACCGGGAGCTCGATCAGGTCACGGGGAGGGTATCCGCACAGCGCCAGCTCAGGGAAGACGACTAACTCCGCATTGCCCTCGGCTGCCCGCTTGGAGTATTCGACGATCAGGTCAGAGTTGCCGTCAAGATCCCCAACGGTGGGGTTGATCTGCGCGAGGGCCAGACGCATGAAAATCGTGGGAAAGTCCGCAGCCGGAAGTGATGCCTATTCAGGCTTTTGCGCGATTAAGGCCGCAGTAGCACGCTGGCCTGTCGCGCACCCGTCTACGTCGCTGGCCAGCTCTTCCTGGTAGCGTAACACGCGGTAACCGTCGAAATGACGCAGCAATTCGTTGGGTTGAAGCAGGTAGCTCGGGTTTGAGGGGGCGCCGGCGCCGCCAAGCAGATAGGTCTTGTAAACAACGAGCCCGCCCGGCAGGATTGAGCGGGCGATCGCCGGGAAAAGTGGGCGGTGGAGGTATTCGAATACGGCGACGAGGTCGTAGCAAGCTTTGCCGAGGTCAGGGTTGCCGGATTCGAGATCGCGCTCGAGAAACCGGATGTCGAGCCCTTGAGATTTCTCAACGGCAAGCTTGAGCGCCTGTTGGGAGAAGTCGATTGCGGTCACGGAAAAGCCGGACCGCGCCAGGTAAGCCGCGTGCCTGCCCGCGCCGCAGGCGAGATCGAGCGCGGCGGAACCGGTCAACAGATGCCGGTAGTGGATTGCCCGGATCAGAAGCGGGTCGGGTTCAGAGCCGGTGTGGCTACCCGATTTGTAGCGTTCGTTCCAGCTTTCGGCGGAGGCCACAAAGCGGTTGGACTCGACGGGCCGGAAACGAGGCTAGGCGCTGAACGAGCTGCCGCAGCCGCAGGTCGAGGTGACGTTTGGGTTCTCGAACTTAAACCCCGCGCCTTCCATCGACTCGACATAGTCGACTTGGCAGTTGTCGAGGTAGAGCATGCTGGCTTGATCGACGAAGACGCGCAGCCCGTCGCCGAACTTGTACTCCTTGTCCAGCGGTAGCTTCGCATTCTCGAACGCCATTGAATACTGGAAGCCCGAGCAGCCGCCGCCAACGACGGAGATGCGCAGACCTTCAGGCTTGGGCTCCTGCTGGCCCATGATTTCATGCACTTTGCTGATTGCGGTTTCGGTAAGTTGAACCATTTTTCGATTTGCTCCCTCTGACGCCTCTTAGTATATCCGATGGCGGGAAACCGTCGGGCGCAACGCGAGACATGTCGCGCCCTTGGCAGCGGCCTTGCTACATACGCCTGAAATTCACCTCAATCATCGCAGAGACGGCTACCGGCTCGCCGCCCTTCATGCCGGGCCGGAACTTCCATTGCTTGATGGCCTCGATGGCGTTTTCGTCGAGTCCCATTCCGAGCCCTTCCTCAATCCGTATGTTGTAAGCTCGGCCGTCTGGGTGAATCTCCACTGAAATTACGATCGTTCCTTCGAGCTTCGCTTCTTTAGCCTCTGGGGTGGACTTGGGCTCGACCTTTTCGAGCAGTTTGGGCGAACTTACGCCGTCTTCTCCGACCTTGTGGATCTTCTCCGCCGCCTGCGCTTGCGGCAGGATCGGAAAAGAGCTGCGGGTCCAGTGACCGACCAGCAACAGCAGTGCGGCCGCGGCCCAGACAAACGCGGTTGAGCGGAACTTCGACATTTCTCCTTCCTCAAGGATGACCTTGACTCGTTGTTTCAGATTATTTCGTTCGAGGAACAGCGGCGCGACAAGAGCGTCGTTCCGGACAGGAATCCGCGCGATTTCTACCAGCGCGTCGAGATAGGACTTGCGATCCTCGGTGAACCGGATCGCCTCGCGATCGACGATTTGCTCCCTTAGGAGGCCTCTCCACTGGGCCCATACGTGAACCAGCGGGTTGAACCACAGCAGCGACCGCCAGAGCTCAGCATTGAGCAACCTCGGCCAATCATGGCTCTTGCAATGGACCAGCTCATGCACAACGATTGCGCGCCGTTGGGCCTCGGGCAGCTCGAGGAAACGCGGCGGGAACATGATCGTGTGATTGAAAGCGCCCCAAGTCAGCGGGCCGTCTATCTGATCCGACACGAAATAGCGCGCCGCAACACCGAAACGTCGATGAAGACGAAGCGTCTCGGCTCCCAGCACATCCGTCAGCTCGACCTCTCGCGCCTGCCGTCGAAACGCACCGAGCCGCAGCCGTCCACTCAGTCTCCAGAACAGCATCAGCGCCGCCCCGGCTAGAACGAACCAAAGTAAGCCCAGGCGCGCGGGCTCCGGCGTCGCCTGCGTGAGAACCGTAGTCGACAGGCGAAACCCCGCCCCGCCCAAGCCATCAAACAGCCACGGAACGAGCCCCGGCAGCGATTGCTGATAGATCCACAACGGGTTCAACAGTGGCGCGATCAAGGCGATCGCGAGAGTCGCCTCCAGGTGCAACCAGACTGCCCGAGCGTTACGGAGCTTCAAGACTCGCGGTAGTAATAACCCCAAGCCCAGAATGATCGTGAACTGGATGGAGTAGAGCAGCACTCGCTCGAACGTCAGCCATTCAGGGAGCATTTCGGTTCTCCTTTCGCTCAGCCTCGCGGATCATCTCGCGAATCTCGTCGAGATCGCTTTCGGTCAGCCGCTCGTCCTGCACCAACTGCACCAGAAGCGGCTTCGCACTACCGTCAAACACGCGCCCGACGAACTCCTTCACCATCGAGCTCACCACCGCGCTCTGGGCCTGGGTCGGCCGGTACACGTATGCCCGATCCTTTTGTTTCTTCTTGAGACGGCCCTTGGCGACAAGCACGTTTAGCATCGTCATCACGGTCGTGTAGGCGATCTTGCGGCGCTCGAGAAGGTTTTCATACACCTCACGCACCGTGGGCGAGCCAAGTTCCCAGACAACCTTCATGATTTCAAGCTCTTGCTCGGTCAGCGTGGTTGCCTTGGGCCGCATACTAAGAAATTAGTATTGGTTCCCTCGTTTGTCAAGAAGTTTTTTTCAAAACCCCTGCGTCGTGCCAAAATGCTGGCCATGTCCGCATCAACGCCATCGGTCGAGCTCGACTTGCCGGCTCTCGCGTCTCGTTACCTCAACGTCGAAGATCTGCCTTGGAAACCCACCCCGTACCCCGGCGTGGCGATGAAGGTTCTGCTCGAAGATCCGGACTCCGGCTTGCTCACGGCGTTGTTTCGTTGGGACCCCGGCGCCGAGCTTCCCGACCACGAGCACGTCGAGATCGAGCAGACGTACGTCATTGAGGGCTCTGTCGAAGACGACGAAGGCGTCGTGACGGCCGGGAACTTTGTGTGGCGTCCGGCCGGCAGCCGGCATCGCGCGCGGTCGCCGGATGGGGCGCTGGTGCTGGGTTTCTTCTTGAAGCCCAACCGATTTCTCTAGGCTTGCCTTCCGGATTGAGCCCCGCGACGGTGTCGCGGGGGCCGCCGTTCGAATTGCCTGGAGACGGTGAAGTTCCACGTCCGTCGCTCGATTTCGCCTCGCAACCCCGCGACACCGTCGCGGGGCTCAATCTTTCTGCGCGGGCAGCAAGCCCCTCAGGACGGCAAACAACGCCAGGCACGCCAGCGCCAAGGCCGCGTAGGCCACCCATGGCGCTCTCTCGGTGAGCGGAAGCTCCCGCGGCCGATACTCGGCGTTCGATTGCCGCGCGCCCAGCCCAGCCTGCGCGAAGTCAGACGGTGAGGCCCCTACACTGCTGTCGAAGTTGTAGTTGGGCGCGGGGGCGCTACCGTTTCCAAAGTAGACCCGGAACGGCGCACTGCCGGCCGAGGCGTCAAACACGACCTGGCGGGCCGCCGCCAGCGCCGTCGTTTGGCGGATCGGCAGCGGAGGGTTGCGGTCGTCGGTGATGATCAACCTGAGCTTGTTGGTGTAGGTCTCCTGGAACTCGATCTCGACTGCGGGGCCCTCGTCGCCGGGACGGCGCTCGAGCGTGCCCGACGCAACCGGACGTGGGTAGTTTTCAGAAGGCCTGGCCGGAATCTCCAGTCGATAGGGCCTCGAGAACGTCTCTTCGTCCACGGTAAACCGCAAGGCTCGGATAGGAAGCGGATCGCCCAACTCGTAGAGGTACTGCGACGCCGCCCGAGAGCGGTCACGCGTTGGCTCGCGCCCGGGCAGGCCGAGTGGGAACTGGCTATCTTCGGCGGGCGCTTCGACGATGAAACGAGCGGTGATGCGGGTGATCTCCGGCGGGTTGCGGTCAGCCTGCTCGTCGGAGGCGACTTCGATGAGCAGATACCGGTAGCGGCTCTCCGGATAGCGAATCCTCGCCTCGTCGACCTCGCGGCCGGCGGCTTCGAAGCGAAACAGTAACGACGGCTCTCGCAGCAGCGCCCAGTTCTGGGCGTCGTCGCTGCCGCTCACGCTCACGCGTCGGCGAAAGTTCCTGCCTGGCGTCTCGAGCTCGAGCTCGTTGTGCGCTTGCCTTGATTCGCCGAGGTCGACGCTGACTTCGGTGACCGTCCCGCGGACGCCACGATTGAATTCCCGCATCTCGAGCTCTTCGCTGCGGTCGACCTCGCGGCGGACGCGCAGCGCGTAGGGGATCTCTTTGCCATCCCTGTCACGAAGTCGGAGATCAGCGTTGTCCTGGCGGCTCTTGCCGAGGACCTCCCGGTCGAGCTCAAACCAGACGAGACCTTGATTGGCGCCGCCCGCGATGGGTTTGAAGAACGCCCACGGACTGAGCGACTCGGCGTCTTGCGCCAGGCAAGGGGTGGACAGTGCGAGAAGAATAAGCGTGCAGATCCTCATGGCTTCTCCGGTTCCTTTGAAACCCGCTGGTAGGCCCATCCCGCTCCCAGCAGCAGCGCTCCCAGCACAAACAGCGCAATCACCCGATAACCGCCTTCGAGCACCGTGATGTCGACGAAGAAGGCTTTGAGGACCGTCAGCCCAAACAGCCCGAGACCCGCCCAGCGCAGGGCGACTGTCTTGCGCGCAAGACCCAACCCGATCAGCGCCGCCGAGTAAATCGACCAGATCACCGAAACCGTGAGCTGCCCCGACCACCTCAGCGCCCGCCGGTCGGCGGCGCTTGGGTCTGGCATCTCGCGCAGTAAGACGTCGAAGTAGCTGTAGGCTTCAATCGTCGAGGCCAGCCACGCCACCGCGGCGGCGGATAGACCGAGCCCTAGCGCCAACCGCCAAGACCCATCCCGAAGCCGAAACGCAGCATAGAGCAGGCAAGCGGTAAGCGCCGCCGCGCTGGCGAAGTCACGGTTGGCGATCGGAGTGAAGGCGGCTCGGTAGTCCCAGGGCGCATCCCAAGCGAGGTAGTGGACGACAGCGCATCCGAAGACCGCTACCGTCGCGCGTTGAAACCACTGCGACCTCTCTCGTGCCGCGAGCCAAGCCAGTGCACAGGCTTGAAGCCCCCAGGCGAGGGTGATCCAATGCGCCTCGAGCTGGATCGGGATGGCCAACGTCGTGAACACCCCCGCCACCCCGATCAGCGCCAGCCTGAGCTTTGCAGGCGAGGCTCTTGCCAGCGCCGCGTAGACCGCGGCCATCACCACAGCGAACGCACCCATCCACTCCGAGTAGTCCGGCTCGAGCAGAAAATAGGCGGTCGCGAAAAAGACGGCCGGGTTGGCGAACAGCCGAGTCCAATTCTCGACGCTCAGCGGCCGGCCGCGACGCCGCGGCTCGAGATCAGCCACAACGAACAGCGCGAAAACGGCCGCCTGGAACGCAAGCGCAGCCCAAAGCTTCTCAGGATGGTAGTTGCCGTCCCACCAGGCCCAAAACATCACATGCGTGAGCACGAACGAGACTGACGAAACCCAGCGCCAGCCGCGCAACAGCGTGACCATCACGACCCCGGCGTCAAGCAGCACGATGAAGCTGAAAAGAATGCCGTAGCGGTCATTTCCAGTCGACAATAGGACTGGCGTCAGGAAACCGCCAATCTGGCCCATCAACGCGATTCCCGGGGCGTTGTAGCCAACCGCCAACAGGTGCGCCTGAACGACGATCAATGCCAGGAAGATAAACGCCGCCGTCGGGTCGATCAGCTCATAGAACCCATAGGCGGCGTAGACCGAAAGGTACATGAGCGTGACGCCGCCCGCGGTCATCGCTTGCGAAAACCAACGGCGTTCTAGCCGATGCTGTTTCCGGCCGAAGGCGACGAACCCCACGCCAGCGACCACACCGAGTACCACGCGCCCGAGCTCGCCAATCCAGCGATTCTCAAATGCGAACTTCAGCCCGAACGCGGCGCCGAACAGCAGGACGGAAATGCCAACCCAACCGAGCCAGCTCTCTCCGATGATCTCCTCCCACTTCCGGCCGGGCGCGGCGGGCGCGGGCGCTTCAGCGGGCTCGGATTGTAGTTCGGTGGACGGGGAAGGCGGCGCGGGCCGCCCCTCACGCTCCCGCATCAGCCGCAGCAAGGCCGCTTCGAGCCCAGCGATACGGCCCTCGAGCTTACGGATTTTCAGCGTTCTTACAAAGGTAACGACCGGCAGGACAAGGAGAACGACGCCTAGAAGCAGTGCGGCGATCGATAGCAAGACGTCGTCCACGAGACCCTAAACGGCTACATCTCCAGCGCGGTTTTGCAGTACTGAAAACACTTGCGCACTTCCGCGAGCGTGTCCTCGCCTTTGTACTCGTACTCGATGTTCGCGGGGATCTTGTACTTGTTCTCCCGTAGCAGGTGCTGCACCTCGATGATCGGTGTGTCCCCCAGACCAAACACCGTGTTTTCGCCCTGGTTCTCTTTGCGGTCCTTGAGGTGCAGCGTAACGATGTCGTCGTGGTGCTCGGCGATGTAGTCGACTGGGTCGAAACCGGCCGCGACGAAGTGGCCGATGTCGAGGTTGATGGCAATATTGCTGGTGCCGGTGCGCGCCTTGTCGAAGTCCTCAGGCGTGGCGAACTCGTTCGGGCGAATCCTCGAGTGATTGTGCACCCCGACCTGCATCTTGGCCTTCTTGGCGAACCGGTCGATGCGCATCGCGGTTGTGACGTTTGATGACGCGGTGATGCACTTCGCGCCGAGCGCCTTCGCCATTTCAAATCCACGCTCGATCTCGCCATCGGTGAAGTCTTCGCGGAAGCTGTAGTTGTAGGCGTAGATCTCGATGCCGGCCTTCTTGAACATTTTGCCGACGTTCTCGAATTCGGCCAGATCGACCGTCATGCGCCACTTTCGCAGCTCCTCGCGGCCGGGCCCTTGCCTGGAGCCCTTGCCCTTCTCCATGTGGCCCATCCACATCTCACATTCACCGAAGCCGACGTCTTTCATCCCCTCGATTGCGGGGCCGATTTCGCGATCTTGGAAGCTGTAGCTTTGGGCCCCAATCAGCACGCCGTTGAAGACCGAGTGGATGCCGTCGTGGGCGAGAACGGGGGCCGCGGCCAGGCCGGCCGAAGCAGCAAGAAAGGTACGACGATTCATCGATTGCATGTGTTGGATCATAGCTCATCGGCGCCGCCGCCCGCCCAACCAGCCGGTAAACTAGTTGGCATGGAGAGTATCGGCGCATTTGAGGCGAAAACTCGCTTCTCCGAGCTGCTCGACAGGGCCGGGGACGGAGAGCGAATCACCATCACGAAGCGGGGCGAGCCTAAGGCTATGCTGGTTCCCATCGAGCGGAACCCGGAAATGACCCCGGCTGAGGCTGTTGAAGAGATACGACGTCTCCGAAAAAACCTCAAGCACGACGATGGGCTCACGGTTCGCGAGTTGATCGACTATGGGAGGAAGTACTGACCTCTTTTGTGATCGACGCGTCGATAACAGTCAATAGGCTGCTGGGTGACGCTGAGTACGAAGCGGTGGAGCGACTGTTCGATCGCCTTGCGGCAGGTGAGTCCGCGCTTGCGCCGTGCATCTGGCCTGCCGAGGTAAGCAATAGCCTGAGGACGGCCTGGAGTGAACCCCAAGCGTGAGACAGTCGAAATCGGGACAGGTTACGATTTACCGCAAAACGCTTGCCTTCTTCGCTGTATCGTCGCACGCTGGTCCTAGCCGGGGAAGCGGAAGCGGGCTCTGCTGGAGAGCAACCCGCCAAGGAATACCCGGCCGCAAACTCATCAAGACGATGAGCGCCGGGGGCGGCCGCCAAGGTCGCTCCCGGCTTCTCCAACGCCGGCGATGTCTCCCTGCCCGCCCAGGGCCCATCGGATTGATAGATTTGCCTATGCCTCTCAAAACTCATACTTCGGATTCCTCGCTGCTGTTGCCGCCGGCCGCGCCAGCGCTTCAAACTCCGCCGGCGGACGATATCCCAACGCCGAATGCAGCCGGCGTTGGTTGTAGATCTCATCAATGAACTCGCCGATCGATGCGCGCGCCTCGTCAAGCGTGCGATAACGCTGCAACCAAACCTCCTCCGCCTTCAACGTCTTCATGAAACTCTCCGCCCGCGCGTTGTCGTAGGGGTTGCCGCGGCGGCTCATCGAGATGATCGCGCCGTGCTGCTCCAGTAGCTCGACATAGGCGCTCGAAGCGTACTGTACGCCTTGGTCGGAATGATGCATCCACCCCGCGGCAGGGCGTCTGAGCTCGAGCGCATCGCGCAACGCCCCTACAGCCAGCTCAGCTTTGAGCGTCGTCCCCAGCCGCCAGCCGACCACGCGTCGCGAGTAGGCGTCCAACACCACGGCGAGGTAGACGAACGCCTCGCGCAAGCGAATGTAGGTGATATCGGATTGCCACAACTGATCGACGCCGTCCACATTCAGGTGCGCCGCTAGATTCGGATAAACAGGTAAGAAGTGGTTCGAATCCGTTGTTAGCACGAAGCGCCGCTTGAGTACCGCCAGCAAGTTGTCCTTACGCATCATCCGCAGGACCTTTTTGTGATTGACGAGGAAGCCTTGGCGGCGCAGCTCGGCCGTCACGCGGCGGTAGCCGTAACGACGATTCTCGAGCGAAATCCGCTGCATGCGGTCACGCAATTCCATGTCGCACTCGGCGGGCGACGACACGGCGAGCCGGCGATAGAACCCGGCGCGATTCACGCGTCCGAGCTCGCAGGCGTGTTCGACGCTGAGCGAGCCTTTGGCGCTGATCTGCTCGACGATGGAGTAGATCCGCTCGCGCCACCGGCGTCGTTGGTCGGGGCTGCGAGGTTCAAGGCGCGAAAGGCTTGTCCGAAAAAATCGAGCTCTGCGGCTTGTTTGCCGAGCAGTCGTTCGAGCTCTGCGATGCGTTCGTCGCGCGGATCGCGAGGGATCTTGGGCGGCGCCGAGCGGCCGGGTTTCGGCCGGCCTCGCCGCCGGCTCAAGCCGTTGACGCCTTCCTGGCGATAGGCGTCCCGCCAGCGGTACAGCAGGCTGCGCTTGACGTCCAACTCGCGGCTTAGCGCTGTGCCGCTCTGGCCGGCTAGGAGCCGCCTGGCGGCGGCTTCCTTGAACTCCACCGTGAACTCCCGCGGCTTGCGCGGCTTGAGACTTTCCATCCTGGACTCCTTTCCATTCGCTGAAATTCGTCCCAAATTTCAATGTCTCATTTTTAGGGTTCACTCCACCCGAGAACGTGGGACGCGCGACACAACAGGACTCGGCTAGACGCATTGGGGCGGCAAAAGCACTGCCTGTTTACGTAGAACGTGTGACTCCCCCTGCGTTTTTCGATTCAGCGTATGCTTTGGCGGTGCGCTACACCCTGAGCGTCTGCGACGCGACTTATCTCAAACTGGCAATCCGCAACCGTCATGGCCTCGCAACGCTCGACCGTTCGCTGCGCCGCGCCGCCGCCAAGGCCGGCGTCGAGGTCTTGCCTTCCGACGCTGAAGTGTCACTGAGCTGAAACGGCGTGGCGGCCCGACGACTCATCGTCAACGCCGACGACTTCGGCTTCACGCGCGACGTCAACTCCGGCATCGTCGAAGCCTTTGCCGACGGGATCCTGACATCGACGACCTTGATGGCCAATGGCCCGGCGTTCGACGACGCAGTCAATCTGGCGGACCAGCATCCCGGCTTGGATATCGGCTGCCATCTCGTTTTGATCGGCGGCGGCTCGCTCGCCGATCGCGGCCGGCAGCTGCCGGCCACCCTCGGACAATTCATCGCTCGCATCGTGGCTGGCTGGAGCAAGGACGCAATTGAAGAAGAGTTCTGCGCCCAGATCGAGAGGATACGCTCGGCCGGAATCAACCCGTCGCATCTGGATACACACAAGCACACCCACCTGATGCCGCGCGTCCTCGACGCGATGCTGTCGGCGGCGCGGCGCTACGAAATCAAGTGGATCCGCCGCCCCTTCGACCTGCCTCTCAGCGCCGCAAGCACCGGCGCCGGGTTCTCGACGCGGATGATTCGGCGCGGGCTGAGTCCACTGAGTCGACGCTTCACGGCGAAGCTCGATGGCTCCGGGAGAAGGTCGACCGACGCCTTCGCGGGCTTCCAGCTAATGGGCAGATTTCGCGCCGCCGAGCTCAGCGCGCTGATCGCCGCGTTGCCCCAGGGCTCCACTGAGTTCATGTGCCACCCCGGCCACTGTCGCGACGAGCTCATGGCCGCTCCCACTCGCCTCAAACAGAGCCGTGAAATCGAGCTGCGCGCTCTGACATCCGGCGAGGTGATCCGGACCTTAGAAGCCTCGAAGATCGAGCTGACGAATTATCGTTCATCATCGACGTAGGGGCTCGGCATGCGAAGCCCTTCTTGTTTGAAAACACAAGACTTATCATGAATGTTTCGACAAAAGGACATATGCCTCCTAGCCCCCGTGCTTAGCACTTTTGGGCTATTGAACTTCTCAGGTAAAACACCGAGAATGTGCCCATGGACGCTCCTAAAGCCGAGATCCACCAAGTCGGAACGCAGATGATCCACCTTGTCTGCGAGAAAATCGACGGCTCTGACGAATATCTCGGCCTGATCGAAGGGGGCGGCATCTGCCTGGCGAATTCCTTCCCGGCTCCGCAACAAGTTGACGCCTGGCTACAGAGCATGTTTCGGCGCCTTTACGCGGGCCATCACTGCGGCTTGGGCTGCCTCAGTCTGCCAGGGTCGAAATTTCTGGCCGAGGCCGGCCAGCTTGAACGCCTTGCCGCGCTCGAAGACGTCCGTCCGCCCGTCGCGGACTAGGCTTCCGCTTCGACGCCTGAGCCCCGATGTTCACATCGGGGTCGGACCGCCGACCTAAAGGTCGGGGCTCAAGGAATACCCCCTTAACCCCCTGATATACTTGATCGGGACCGCCCCCGAGTCGATTCGAGACCCGGTTCCTCTCCCATGATTCGAGTTCGATTCGCTCCATCGCCGACGGGATTCCTGCATATCGGCGGTGCCCGTTCCTACATCTTCAACTGGCTCTTCGCCCGTAAACAGGGCGGCCAGGTCATCCTGCGGATCGACGATACGGACCTCGAGCGCTCGACCCAAGAGTCTCTTCAGTCGATTCTCGACGGACTCGGCTGGCTCGACCTGCCCTGGGACGAGCAGCATCGCCAATCCGACCGCCGCGGCGCTCACGGAGCGGCCGCTCAGGCGCTGCTCGACAAGGGCGCGGCCTACCGCGACTTCACCGTCGAGGACAAATCATCGGCCCAGGACGCGGGCTACAGCGGCTGGCTCTGCAATCCCGGGATGCGCGAGCTTTCGCGCGAAGAAAGCGACCGGCGCGCCCACGCCGGGGACGCCTTCTTATTGCGCTTCCGGACGCCCCGCGACCAAGAAGGCGGCGTCCCATTCAAGGACCTCGTCTTCAAAAAGCAATACCGCAAGATGGCCGACATCGAAGACTTCGCATTGGCTCGCAGCGACGGCAGTCCGACTTACCACCTCGCTTCTTGCGTGGACGATGCCGAGCTGAAGATCTCACATGTGATCCGCGGCCAAGATCACCTCACCAACACCTTTAAACACATCCTGATCTCGCAGGCGCTGGGCCAGCAGGTCCCCCAGTTCGGCCACCTGCCGCTGCTGCTCGGCCCCGACCAGTCCAAGCTCTCCAAGCGTAAGCACGGTGCGATCGTCAGCGTGACCAGCTACCGCGACGCCGGCTTCTTGCCGCATGCCTTCGTGAACTACCTGAGCCTGCTCGGATGGTCGCCCAAGGACGATCGGGAAGTCCTAACGATCGACGAATTGACCAGCGCCTTCGACCTCGCCGGAGTCCAGAAGGCCAACGCGGTCGTCCAATATGACGAGGCGTCCGAGGACTGGGCGCCTCCGAAAGCGGTCTGGGTCAACGGACAGCACTTGCGGTCAATGTCGCTCGCGGATCTGATGCCGTTTGTCGAGCCCGTTCTCAGAGAAGCCGGCTGGTGGCCTGGCGAAGGCGACACTGACGCGTTGGTCAAAAAGGTTGACGCCATCCGGGCTCGTTACACGCTGCTCAGCGACTTCAGCTCGCTCGCCAAACCTTACTTCAGCTACGGATTCGAGACCGACGAGAAGGCGGCGAAGAACCTCGACAAAGACAACGCTCGAGAGCTCCTGCGCGAAATGGCCGACCCGTTGGCGGCGCTCGAGCCCTTCAACGCCGTGACGGTTGAAGAAGCCGTCAGAGCCTTCGCCGCGGAAAGGGAAGTCAAACCCGGCCTGCTGATCAACGGCTCGCGCGCCGCGCTGACGGGTCAAGCGGTCGGACCGAGTGCGTTCCTACTATTCGAGTTGATCGGCCGTGAGAAAACGGTCGAACGGTTGAGGGCCTGTTAATGCTTGTTCTGGGAATCGGCGGTTGGTTGCGCGACGGCGCTGCGGCGGTCCTTCGCGACGGAAAGATCGTCGCCGCCATCGAAGAAGAAAAGCTTTCGCGGAGGCCTCACCCGGCGGGCCTGCCGAGGCTGGCTGTCGACGCCTGCCTCGGTATCGCCGGGGCCGGGCGCTCGGACGTCGACATCGTCGCGCTGGCCCGGCCAATCGATTCGCGCCGCGAGCCCGCGTTTCTGCTGCGGCTCAAGACGCAGTTCCCCAAGGCGCGCGTGATCATTGTCGACCACCACGAAGCCCATGCGGCGAGCGCGTTCTATCCATCGCCATTCGAAAAAGCGCGCGTGCTGACCGTCGACCGCCGCGGCGACATGCGCTGCGGCGTCGCCTGGGAGGCGGACGGCGTGGCCCTTGATCCGATCCAGGACTTCTACTCGCCCGACACGCCTGCCGCCATCTACAGCCGAACCGCCGAGCTGATCGGGTTCCGCGCCGACGCCGAAGAGCACAAACTGCAGTGGATGTCGGTTTCGGGCGAACCGCGCTACCAAGAGCTTTTCGAGCGAATCCTGGGCCTGGGTTCCGAGCGCGGAATCAATATTGATCACAGCTACCTCGACCCCTCACGGTCGACCGACGGCGGTTTCAGCGAGAAATTCTACACCGACGCCGAGCTTGATCGAGACGGCGAGCTGAGCGAAGCCAATCGCGCCAACCTAGCGACGAGCGTTCACCGTGCTGTCGAACGGGCGACGGTGGCCATGGCGGGTAGCGGCGAAAACCTGTGCGTCGCCGGGGGCCTGGCGCTCAACGCCCTGATCGTCTCGGCGCTCGAACAATCCGGCGCCTTCAAGCGCGTCTGGGTTCAACCGGCGGCGGGTAACGCCGGAACCGCACTCGGCAGCGCTCTCTACGCCTGGCATCGCGTGCTCGGCCATCAAGAGCGCCACGAGATGGACGACCTTTTCCTGGGTCCCGAGCATGGCCCGGAAGAGATCAAGCGAATTCTCGAGAACTGCAAGCTGGCATTCCGTGTCCTGCTCACAGACGACGAGCTCATTGACACCGCCGTCGATCGGCTGGCGAACCAACAAATCGTCGCGTGGTTCCAAGGGCGTACCGAGTTCGGTCCGCGCGCTCTGGGCGCCCGGAGCCTGCTTGCCTCACCGCTCAACCCCTACTCGACGGTCAACCTGAACCAGTACATCAAGCGTCGCGAACCGTTCCGCAAGTTCGCTGCCTCGGTGCCGGAAGAAAGCGCCGGCGAGTTCTTCGACTGCGGTGAAAACGCTCGCTATCTCGCCACCGTGAGCCGCGTGAAGCCCGCCCACCGCAAGGCCTTCGAAGCCGCGCTCCTGGACGACGAGCGCCTCCGCGTCCACGTGGTCCGCCGCAGCGACAACCCCATCTTCTGGGAGCTGCTCCAAGCCGCCGGCCGCAAGAGCGGCATCCCGGTGCTCTACAACACGTCGTTTAACCTGTTCGGTGAACCCTTAGTGAGCGACCCCCGAGCCGCGGTGCGGAGCTTCTACTCCTCGGGCATTGATTCGATGTTCGTCGGAGGCTTCTTGCTCGAGAAGTAGCCGCCCGAGCCCCGAACGCGAGTGAGGGGTACGAATTGCGGCGTCCCGGACGCCGAGTCCCTTAACAAAAGGCTACTACGGCCTAATTCTGCTCCGCCCCTGACGCCAGACGGCTACGGTATCGGCGGCAGGGCCGCTGCGATCGCGCTTTCCTCGTTCGCATTCGAGGAAATGGCGTGCGGATGCCCAAAGCCGCCGACAGACTCTGGATTACCTCCAACGTCGTCTGTAAGGTCGAAGACGATGTTGTCAGGTCTCGCCGGGTCACCGCTGACGCCGCCAGGGAGGTGATCCAGGCCAAGATTATTGCGTGACCGCCAGGCGATGTTGTGGTCGGCGCACGAGCTGTCGCCGCTGACCCCAATGGCTCCTACGAGTGCGCCTTCGCTGTTGTACAGCGCCAGTCCGCCACCAAAGACATTCACGCCCCCGACTTTCTTCCCGCACATCGGGTCGTTCTCCTGTCCATAATGCTCAGAGTTGCCTCCGTAGGCAACGTTGGTGTCAACGGGGTTGCTGTGTTGCAGGCCGAAGAGACTTCCTCCCGGTTGCACTGGGGCCCACAGATTGGCGGTGGAGAGAGCCAAGCCGGGCAAGCTGAAGGCATTCGCGGTGTTGGCCTTTTGTGCCGAAATCACGCGGCTTCCCGGCCACTGGTCGCCCCTGTCATTGCCGCTGAAGGCAACCGCACAGACCATCCCGTCCCGGTCGACGATCGTGGCCCACATGTGCAGACTAAAGCCGCCGTTTCCACTCGGCGGACTGCCTACTGCGGCAGCGAGAGCGGCTTTCAGCTCGGAGTGACTAGGTAATTCTTTGCAGTTCATTGATTCCTCTTGTGTTGTCTGAAGGGGTAATGCTGAAGCATCCCTGTTCGGTGATGCGATTTTACAACAAACGCGAGACGGCTAGACAGCGCAATTGCCACTCTGGCAGAACTTGTCGAGGATCTTTTGATGACTGATCACGTCGCTGAGATTGTACCGCTGAGCGTCGCGAACGGTTCAGGACGACGGATCACTCAAGCAATCGAGATTTCCCGACAGGTTTCCATCGTGGCGATTCAAGTGGCTTGTTTGCAGCCGGTTAGGGCGAAACGCCATTCATGACCGCTGCGTGCTCATACGGTCCTCGAACGACCTCGGGACGCGCTTGAATTGATACTTCGTAATTAGTCAGAGCAGGGCTCACTTCCGACATTCCCCAATCGCGGAAGTGATCTGCTCAGTCAGCCGTCAATGGCCTCCAAGACAAGACCGATGAACTTGTCGAACGGGCCGATCCACCGCGCCACGACGACGAGATCGTTGTCCGGATCGATATAGATGATGTTGTTGCCGTTGCCGATATGCACATGCGCTGACTTCGGAGCGCTGGGCAGCGTCTGGCCGTCGCCGTTGAGGAAGTAGTTCATGAAGCCGTATCCGTGCTCCGATGCGGAAGTTTGGCTGACCGCTTTCGTGAACCACTCGTCCGAGAGTAGTTGCTGCTCCCCCCAACGGCCGCGCCGCAATACGAAATAGCCGAACCGCGCCATGTCACGGGCGCTGAGGAACATTCCACCGCCCCAGTGACCGCCGCCCGTGACGGACTGCATACGCATGCCGTCGATCGTCACCCAAGAATTATCGTATCCGTACCATCGCCAGGTGCTCGACGCCCCGATCGGATCCATCACATGCTCCTTGAGGACGATCGGAAGCGGACGCCTCCACACGTGCAGAGCGGCGAGGGCCAGCAAGTTCACACGCACGTCGTTGTAAACGAACGCCGACCCAGGCTCCGGCCGCTCCCGGTCTCGCCACTCGCCAAGCCCGCCTTCGCGCGGCGCGCGATCGGCCCAATCCGGCTTTCCCCACAGAGAGCCCTCCCAGTTGCTCGTCTGGCGCAAGAGGTGGTTCCATGTGATCTTGGAGTTGTGTTCCCCGGCAAAATGGTCTGTTGGCATGTATGGTCCGACGCGATCGTTCAGGTCGCGAATCAAGCCTCGATCGACCGCGAGCCCGACCGTGGTGGATAAGAAACTCTTCGAAACGCTGTAGGCCATGTCAACGCGATGCGGCTCGCCCCATTCGGCCACGATATAGCCTCGACGCACGATCACCCCTGTCATCTCGCCGCGACTCTTGAAAGGGCCGATAGCCTCGCCAAACGGCTCGCGGCCAAGTGAGATGTGGTGGTTTGCCTCCAGATCCCGGCTCCAACCAGTCTCGTTGGCCTTAGCGAACCCGACAGCCTCTCGGAGCCGGTCGCTGTCCATGCCTAGTTGCTCGGGCAGACGGGACTCCCACTCTCCCTGGGGACCAGGGAAATACGTCGGCTCCTGAGCGGAACACGTAGCCGCAAACAGGCCGGCGGCGAGAATGCCTAGCAGACGGAGGCGGCGATCTCTGATGGGCATGTCAATGAGTCTAGCCGCTCACTTCCGACATGTCCGGTTCGCAGAGCTAGCCGGACGACAGACACCGCTACTTCCCCGATTCCCTGCGGTTGGCGGAAGCGAGACCAGATTCGCCGGCAGCCCTGAAGCTTCTGCATCAGGCCATAGATGTCGCCGAGCACCCAGACGTCTGAGATACGCCCATCGCGAAATGTGAAAAGGGCTGCCCCGGAATACTCAAACCGCTTGCCGGTCGGCTGAATCCCAAAAACTTCCCCTTGGTGGGTGCCGCTATACAGCAAACGCGCAAAGGCCCTGGTTTCGTCAGCGACTACGTCCAGCACTTGATTGTGGAAGTCAGGAAAAGCGCTCTGGATGAAAGCGACATATTCAGCCAGCCCGCTGTACCCGCACTTTTCCTGACCGAGTGAGCCTCGAAACGTAATGTCGGGTTCCAGCAACTCTGGGAACACCACAGTGTCGAATCGATTCCACATGTCTTCGTAGAAGCGCTGCACCAACTCCAAGTGGTGCGAACGCGGTTCTTCGGAATCAAGGCGCGGCCTCGCCATGGCTACAGGATACGATTCGCAATTCAGAAAAGGTCGCTTCCGACATGTCCGGTTCCCGGAAGTTGCGACCCACCGGCCCACAGCTGTTGGGAACAAACGATCGCTTGAGTGAACGTCTGAGAGGCTCGCGAAAGCCCCTCTAGAGCGCTCTAGGGTCCTGTTTAAAGGGCTTCGACCGGTTTCAAGGGGTGGCCGTCCACGTGAAAAACATTTAACAGTATCTACCCGCCGGACGGTAAGAACGCAAGGTTCGCACCACTGCGGGCGGCTCCGCACTGGGAAGCGTCATTCCGACGCCTAGCAGATCGACAGTTACCCATGGGGATCGACTAGATGACACAGTCCGAGCTTTGGTCGATTGGATCAGTTTGATGGAAATCGATCCCGGTTTGTTCACACTTCCCTTTGTATATCCCTCTCGTAGACCGTTCGGGGCTCACGCGCGGATCTGAACGGGGTTGACAGCTAGTCCCCGGGCGACCGCGTTGATCGTGTAGTGTAATCGAGCTCGCCAACCGCCTTTCGAAACGTGGGCGCATCGTCTGGATCTAGAGAGACGCTAGTCCATCGTCAAGAGCACCTTGCCCCGCACCTTCCTCTCCGACAACTCAGCAAGCGCCCGGACCGCCTCCGAAAGAGGGTACGTCTTATACACCGGCGGCTTGATCCCGCCAGCCCTGTAAACCTCGCAGAGCTTATCGTGCGTCTTGGCCCGGTAGGTCGGGTCCTCCTGGCACTGGCGCCCCCAGAACACCCCGACGACCGACATCTGTTTGAGCAAGATCCGGTTCGCCGCGATCTCGGGAATCCGCCCGCTCGCGAAGCCAATCACCAGCAGCCTTCCCCAGGGAGCAATGCACTTCGACGAAAGGTCGAACACATCTCCACCGACCGGATCGTAGATCACGTCCGCGCCACCTTTGGGGAATTTTTTCACTTCCGAGACCCAATCCTCTTCTACGTAGTTGAACGTGTGGTCCGCGCCGTGCTCGCGGCAGAAATCCAGCTTTTCCTGCGTGCTCGCCGTAGCGACGACCGTCGCACCCAGGTGCTTGCCAATCTCGATCGCCGAAATCCCCACGCCGCTCGCGCCGGCGTGGACCAGCAAAGTCTCCCCCGCGACGAGGTTCGCGCGATCAACCAGTCCAAACCACGAAGTCTGATAAACGACCGGCATCGCCGCCGCCTCTTCGAAGCTCATCCCCTCAGGGATAGGAAACGTCCCGCCCGAGCGGCCGATGGAATACTCCGCATACCCGCCGCCGGGAACCATCGACAACACGCGGTCGCCGGGCTTGAGGTCGTCAACCCCTTCCCCGACGCTCTCGACCACGCCCGCGACCTCCGCGCCAATCGTAAACGGGAATGGAGCCTTCGACTGGTGCTTGCCCGCAGCCTGCAGGATGTCGAAAAAGTTCAACCCCGAGGCGCGATTTTTGATCAGGATCTCAGCGGGCCCCGGTTCAGGAGTTGGGACCTCGTTGAGCTGCATGTCTTCGGGCGTACCGTGTTTGGTGACTTGCCAGGCTTTCATATCGAGGCGATATCTTACCAGGCGCCGACCGCTTTCGGAGTCCCGTGTAACCGATACTCAGCCTGTCCGTCCAAAAGCACGTCGGGCAAAGCTCGCCCCTCCACCCTCAGGCTGAATACTCAGGAGACCCGGCAATCCATGAAACTCACCACCGCGCTGGCGCTGGTTGCGCTCGCAATGCCTTTAGCGCTCCAGGCCCAACGCCCCGACCCCCCGACCGACCGCCGACCGGCGCTCCCTGGCAGCCTGGATGTCTTTCTGATGCTCACCCCAGACCAGCTCATGAGTCTGCGCCAGCATCAGCAAGGGACCGAAATGGAGCTTCGGCAGATCAACCGTCGGGCCACCGCGGCGCGCTGGATGCTCGCCGAGGCGCTGCAGGCGGACCCGCCGGACGACGCGGCTGTTGGGGCCTTGTTCCGTCAAGTCACGGCCCTACAGCAGCGGGCCGGCGCGGTCCGGCGGACCCGGCGCGAGCGCACTCCCGACGCGATTGGCCTAACCATGGATCAACGCGAAAGGCTCGGCCTGTTGCAAAGGGCGCTCGCGCTCCAGGCGCTGGCCCAGGCCGCGCTTCGACTCAACCTGATCGCACCGCCGCGTGGACGGGGAGACGATCGCGAGCCGCAAGATGCCGGACCGCGTGACGGTGCCCCGCCACCGCCGCCCCCCCCCGGCCCCGCCGATGCAAGACCCGATGGATATCGAAGTTGATCCGCTGGCGTTGCTCGAGATGATCTCAGCGCTTTCAGAAGATACCGCCGAGAACGTTCGGCGCATTGCTGACCGTCTGTCGGTTGTCCCCGTCTCTTCCGGCAGCGAGTAACAGTTCGAGGCAAGACGGACACCATGCCAAGCCCCTACGCCGTTGTAGGGGCGAGGCATGCCTCGCCTGTCCTTTTGCAATGACGACCCTTCGGGTTTGAGCTGGGGGCATAGGCAACGAGCAGGAAACGTGCCGCCCGCGCGGCCGATCGAATCCCGGTTCGAGCGTCGGGATGCGGCGCCCTTCCCTTTCGCCCGCTCCGGGCAACCGATTCGCGACCGGCCCGTCTAAAATGAACCTCTGTCACGCCCGTCCCGCCACTCTGATGCCAAATCTTCCAAGGAGACCCGAGATTCCATGAAACTCACCAACACGCTGGCTCTGTTTGCGCTGACAATGCCCCTGGCGCTCCAAGCCCAAACCGTCGTACGCGACGGACTGCCAGCCCTGCCCGGCGGCCTGGATCGCTTTCTCATGCTGACTCCCGACCAACTCATGAACCTGCGGCAGCATCAACAAGATGGCCAAATGGCGCTTCTGGAAATCGAACGCCAAGCCGGTATGGCGAGACAGATGCTTGGGGAGGCGCTAGGCGCGGACCCCGTCGACAACGCGGCCGTAGGGGCTTTGTTTGTCGAGGTCACTCGACTGCAACGCCAGTCCGCCGAGCTCTTTCGAACCCAGCTCGAGAGAACCGCCGATGCGATCGGTCTCACCATGACTCAACGCGACAAGCTCGACGAGTTGCGAAAGGCGCTTGAGCTCCAGGCGCCCGCGCTGGCCGCCCTCAGTTTGAACCTCATCGAGTCGGAGGGACTCTTCGGTGGTCTCGGCGGGTTAATACCCGCGAGCCGAATCGATCCGACAGTCCGGACAGGCAGCTTTGCTGATGTGCTCTTAGGCCCACCCGGAGTGGGTCCGTTTGCAAACACCACAGATGTCGCAGCCGGCGAAGCTTTGCTGAGGATGCTTTCGGCGACTTCCGAGGACATCGCCGAGAACGTCCGCCGCATTGCTGACCGTCTGTCGGTTGTCCCCGTCTCTTCCGGCAGCGAGTAACAACGACTGCGGAGGGGTCTCGGAGCCGCGACCGGGAGGGAGCGGCTGCCCGGGTTGGCGAGCAACCGCTTGCTCCCGCGCGCGGCTCCGAGGATTCCCTTGGGGCCGCTAGCCCTAATCCTCCGAGCAGCTTCTTCCGATCAGTCTTGAGCGGAGACCCGTCTCGTGGCCGACTCGGATCAACTTCTTCAGCTCAAGCGCGGCGTTCACATCTGGAACGATTGGCGCGACAAAAACCCCAATACCAAACCCGATTTGCGGGCGGCTCAGCTGCGCGAAGCCAATCTCGGAGGCTACAACCTGGCCGGGGTTGATCTCCGCGGCGCGAACTTGATGGGGGCCAACTTCGCCGAAGCCGACCTGCGCGGCGCGGATCTATCCTTCGCTGACCTGCGATTCGCCGAGTTCCCCGACACGCTCCTGATCGGCGCGAGCTTCCGAGAATCCCAAGGCGTGTCGGATGAGACTCTGCGAGCGACCGCGGGGCCCGGCCGCTTACGCCGCGCCCTACCCTATATCGCCGTGGGAACCGTTCTTACCCTCGCCATCGGAGGGGCTTTCCTGCTCTTTCCCGCCGAAGAGCTGCTCGCCGCCTTTGGCCTCGGGGAGCAGCCAGAAGACACGCCCGAGCCATCCGAGATCGTGCTGGCGATTCAACAAACCGAGTTCCCCGGGTGGAACCTGTTCGGAGTCGAAACGGCCGAGCAACAACTTACGGTTCAAGTCGACCGACTGGAGCTCGATCAACAAACCTACGTCCCCACTTTGGGAGCTGTTTGCGGGGCGATCGCGGCGTCCCAGGCGCCCAGAAGCGTCGATCAGATCACGATTCTCAACCGCGACGCAACGCAAGGCTGGGTATACCAGGCGGCGGAAGAGTGCGCCGACTTGGTGAAGGCTCCGGCGAAACTCATGCGGCTAGCCATCATCGGCGGCAGCGAGCCCTACCAACCTCCTAACCCCGAAACGGATTGAAGTCGGTTCCCCGGTCGAAGATCTCGACCCCTTCGGCGTTCTTGAGCCGATTCACCACGAGGTAGGTCAAGGGCGTCGCCGCCGCCTCGTAGAGAACCTTGATTGAGTATCCGCTCACAATCAGATTCACGATCGTTCCAGCGTCTTGCCGACCAGCAAATAGGATCGTCATGACGATCACGGTGTCGACCAGCTGACCCACCACGGTCGAACCGATCGTCCGCGCCCACAAATGTTTGCCCTGGGTTGCCAGCTTCATCTTGGCCATCACGAACGCGTTCGCAAATTCACCGCACCAATAGGCAACCAAGCTCGCCGCCAGAACCCTCGGCACGATCCCAAAGATCGCTTGGAACGCCGTCTGATTCTGGAACTCGGGCGCCGCCGGCAGCCAAGTCGCGAACAGGCACATCACGGCCAGGAGCCCCGAGGCGAAGAACCCAATCCAAATCGCCCGCCGGGAGCGAGCGTAGCCATAAACCTCGACGAAGATGTCGCCAAAGATGTAGGTGATCGGGAACAGCGCCTGCGCCGCGCTCACCCGGAACGGTCCGATCGCGACGATTTTCTGCGCTACCAGGTTCGACACCAATAGCACCACGACGAAGACGTGGACGAAGCTTTCGTAGTAGCGAAACTGCTTGGCGTTGTCACTGGACATAAGGTCATAGTCTAAGCTCGCCAGGCGCTTGCAATGAGCGACGGCGGTGGGCGATGTCGAGCGCAAGCGGATCGCCTGCTATCTTGACCCGATGCAAATGGCTCGAATCTTGCCGGCTCTCGTGCTGACCTTCCCGATGTTCGCCGCCGTCTCCTCAGCCCCCTTCGGCGAAACCCCGGCCGGCGAGAAGGTCCGTATCTTCACCCTGAGCAACACGAACGGGTTCGAGGCTCGGATCACAACCTACGGCGGGATCATCGTCTCGCTCAAGGCCCCGGACAAGAACGGCAATCTCGGCGACGTCGTTCACGGCTTCGACTCGCTTGACGGCTACCTAGGCGAACACCCCTACTTCGGGGCCCTGATCGGCCGCTACGGCAATCGCATCGCCCGCGGTCGGTTCACCCTCGATGGCCGGACCTACACATTGGCGACGAACAACAACGCCAACCATCTCCACGGGGGCTTGAGAGGGTTCGACAAAGTCGTCTGGGCCGCGAAGCCGTTCGAGGACGCGGCCGGCCCGGGAGTCGAATTGACCTACATCAGTCCCGACGGCGACCAAGGCTACCCCGGCGAGCTCGCCGCCACGGTGACCTACACCCTTACGGACGGAAACCAGCTGCGGATCGACTATCACGCCACGACCAACAAGCCGACCGTCCTCAACCTGACCAACCATACTTATTTCAACCTCGCCGGCGGCGGCACAATCCTCGACCACGAGCTCACCATCGAAGCCGACCACTACACGCCGATCGACTCAACCCTTATCCCGACGGGAAAGCTCGAAGGGGTCGGCGGCACTCCATTCGACTTCCGCCAACCGGCCAAGATCGGGGCCCGCATCGAGGACAAGGGCGAACAGATAGCCAACGGCTTGGGCTACGACCACAACTTCGCCCTACGCCGCTCGACCGCCGCGGAGCTTGAGCTCGCCGCGCGCGTCCACGACCCGTCCAGCGGCCGCGTGCTCGAGGTGCTGACCACCGAGCCCGGCGTGCAGTTCTACTCAGGCAACTTCCTCGACGGAACCGTCGCCGGCAAGAGCGGCGTCAAGTACCCGCGGCGCTCGGCCCTGTGCCTCGAAACGCAGCATTTCCCTGATTCGCCCAACCAGGAAAACTTTCCCTCTACCGTCCTTCGGCCCGGCCAAACCTACCAGTCAACGACCATCTTTCGGTTCTCAGTAGCGAAGTAGGCCGACGTGGCGTACGGCTATGCCGTGCCGCCTTGCAGCTGTGCTGCACGGTCCGGGGTCTTTCCGATAGCATGGGTCCCTAATGGCGAATCCCACCGCGTCCGACCTCGATATCCTCCGCAAATACGACACCCCGACAGTCTGCAACGTCATCGAGCTCTTCGGCGTGCGCTCGCAAACTGCCGGCTATATGGATAAGCGCATCCAAGCTTGTTATAAAGACCTGCCGCCGGCTGTCGGTTACGCCGCGACAGCAACCTTCCGCTCCTCGGCGCCACCGCGGAAAGGCGGCGACTACGGCTCCATGGACGAGCAAATCGCGGCTTTCTCCGACCTTCCCGGCCCGCCAATCGTCGTTTTCCAAGACCTCGACGATTCGCCGGTCGCCGCCACCTTTGGCGAAGTCATGTGTACTAGCTACAAGACCTTCGGAGCCCAAGCGCTGATCACCAGCGGCGCGGGACGCGACTACGAACAGGTCAAAGCCCTCGGATTCCCGTGCTTCTGCGACGGCTATATCGCCTCGCACGGCTACCCGCACTTCATCGACATCCATGTGCCGATTCACGTCGGCGGCCTCGTCGTCAACGCCGGTGACCTCATCCACGCCGACGCCAACGGGGTCACGAACATTCCGGTCGAAATCGGGGCGGAAGTCGCCCAAGCCTGCGAAGAGCTCGTCGCCGCCGAAGACATCGTGCTCGACTACCTCAAAGCGGGCAGCGTCAGCGTGGAAGGCTTCGCCGACGCCCGCAAGCAGCTGGGAGCCAGAATCGGCGAGCTGAAGAAGAAGTATGGACGCTCGTCGGACTAGCGATGCTGTAACCACGCTGAGCGACCCTGCGCCTGTATCAATTCAGAGTTAACCTCCGGCAAAGCAACGGTTTGTCCCGGTTTCGAGCAGTTTTTTTCGGGGAGATCCCGGAAGGCATTTAGGAGACGCCATGTTCCGCTTTTCAATCAGAGTACTGTCCTGTGTAACGAGCTTCGCGCTTTTCACTTCCACGCTCGCGTTTGGGCAGGAGGCCGGGATCAAGATTCAAGTCCTCAACGGCGACGGCGGTATCAATAACATCGAGAAGCGCGTGGTGGTCGAGCCGGTCGTCGAAGTTCAAGACGCCGACGGCAGACCGATCCCGAAAGCGGTCGTGATGTTCACGTCTCCCTCGACCGGTCCTAGCGTGACTTTCTTTGGCGCCTCCCGCACGACTACTCTGACGACGGACGACGAAGGAAGAGCATCCGCCGCCGGCATGACTCCGACCGCTGAGGAAGGCACCTTCCTGATCGACGTCGAGGCGACCCACGCCGGCCAAAAGGTGACCGCGCAGATCACCCAGACCAACGCCTACGCTCCCGGAGCGCCGAAGCCAAAGAAGGGCATGGGCTGGAAGATCATCGCGCTCGTCGGAGCAGCGGCCGCCGGCGGGATCGTTGCCGCTACCCGGGGAGGAAGCAGCTCGTCGACTCCTAACCCGACTTCCGTGACGCTCGGCTCGGTCAGCGTCGGGGCTCCCCGGTAACGGAGCGCAGATTCCATGGGTGCGGACAGAGGTTCGAATATGATTCGGTTTTCAGGCACGGCGATTCGCCTCCTCATCATCGCGGTGGCTATGGGAGCCGGCGTCCTCCCCGGGCAGTTCCTGGTCACGACGCAGGGGGAAGGCACCATTGATGAAATCCGCAACGGCGGTTCGTTGGTGTTGGAATCCCCGGGGATCGGTGAGCGCGTAACGGCGCTCCTCAGCGTCACCTATCAAGGTCCCTTCAATTCAACCGGCGAAATTTTGGAGCCGGTCATTGAAGGTTCGACCAAGTTCTCGATTACGACCGGACCCGATCTGCCTTTGACGCTCGATCCCGACGCCGGTCTGAGTTTCCTGGTTTCGTTTGTCCCCGACGGGGTCGGCCCGTTTAGCGCTCGCCTAACGATTACTCTCAATCAGCAGCTAGTCGGCGGACGAGACCCCGCGCCGTTCTCTTTCTTGATCAACTTGTCGGGAGTTGTCGCCGACTACACCATCAGCTATCAGCTCCCGGGCGGCAACCAACTGTTGCTCGACCAAGACGGCGTCATCGGATTCGAGGACACCGAGATCGAAGCCAGTCAAGCGGCGACGGTCACCGTCACGAACCGTGGCAGCGGGCCGGGCAGCGTGGAGAGCGTCGTCGTCAACGGCGGCTCTGCTTTCCAAGCTTCCGGCTTGCAGTTGCTTCCGGTCGACGTCCTAGCCACTCGGGACATTCGCTTCAACTTGATCTTCGAGCCCCAGCAAGTAGGGACTTTTGAGGGCACAGCGAACACCAATTTCGGCTTTGGGAGCCGCCAGATTCGGTTCATGGGCCGCGGCGTCGCCGCCACCTTCACCTACGACTTGATCCAGAACGGGCAAACCACATCCGTGGCCGAAGGGGGGACGATTACACTCCCGCCGACGTCCATTGGCGACGAAGTCAAAGCCCAGCTACGAGTGACCAACGTCGGCACGATCGAAGGCGTCATTGGCCGCATCGCGCTACAGGGTACGGGTTTCCGGCTCGAAGACGTTCCGGTCACCCCGGCGACGATTGACATCAACGAGAGCTTCACGCTGAGCATCTCGTTCACTCCCGCCGACCTCGATGATTCCACTGGGTCGCTCGTGATCGGAGACGCCAGCTTCACAATCATCGGCCAAGGAAGCGGTCCTGAGCTGAAGTACTCGTTCACCTCAGCCGCCGGCACGACCGACCTCGAGCCTCGTGACACGATTGTCTTCCCGGAGACCGATTTCGGTCAGACGAGCCAGGTCGGTTTCACGGTAAACAACACCGGCACCGAAGCCCAGACAATCACGCTGATCGGCGCTTCCGGAAACTTTTCCGCCGCCGACCTGCCGACGCTTCCGATGTCGCTGCCTCCTGGCCAGATGCTAACCTTCAACGTCGTGTTTGAGCCGTTGGCCTCCGGAATCCTGAGCGGCAACTTGTCGATCGATTCGACTACCTTCTCACTATCCGGCCTCGGCGGCGAGCCGGGACAGGTTCCGGGCCCGACCATCTCCGGCGCGGGCGGCGCGGTTAACGCGGTCGACCAGGTCTCGACCGGCGTCTCGATCGCTGAGCCGTACCCCGTCGACGTCGCCGGGACACTGACGATCGCTTTCGAGTCGGACGCATTTTCGAACGACCCGACAATTCAGTTCTCAACCGGCGGCCGGACCGCCCCCTTCACGATTCGCGCCGGCCAGACTCAAGCGCGTTTCGCCAACAACCGCGACGCCATCCGCTTCCAGACCGGAACCGTAACCGGCACGATCATCTTGTCCTCCACCTTTCAGATCGAAGAGACCCGGCAAGACATCACCCCCGACCGTCCGCCCGAGCTGACCTACACCCTTTCGACTCAGGCTCCGCAATTGCTCGGCGCCACAATCGGACAGATCAACGCTGGAACGGTCCAGGTCTTGGTGACAGGCTTCTCAACGGCGCGTATGGTGAACACCCTGCGACTTTCGCTGACCGGTGCAGCGGGTTCGAACCTGACAACAAGCCAGCTCGACATCGACGCGCGGAACGCCTTCCGTACCTGGTACCAAAGCAACCAATCGAGCGGATTCGGCAGTCAATTCACCGCCACGGTGACACTGCGAGTCGACGGCGAAGTCGGAGACATCACCGCCGTCTCAGTACAAGCGGTCAATGAGCTCGGCAACTCCAACTCGGTGACCGCCGACCTGCCCGTGATCTAGCCCACAGCTTGGCTAGCCCCAATACTCTTCACTTCGCGGTTGTGGCGGGTCTCAGAGCCGCGACCGGGAGGGAGCGGTTGTCGCGAATTCGAGCAACCGCTTACTTCCGCGCGCGGCTCCAAGTCCCTCGGCTCAACCTCTGTGGCGTTAAGTGAAGAGTATCGGGCCTAACGGCCGTTACGCTCGGTCGCCTGCATGTCAAAGAACATTGCGAACAACCCAAACTGCATTCCGGAGATGAGCAGAAGCGCGACCAAGATGGACTGAGAGGCTGTGACCGCCGTGCCACCCAGAAACAGTTTGTCGAAAACGAGATAGAGTCCCCAGAGGCCGCCGATTGGAGTCACCAACGCGCTCAGGAAGTAGAACAGGATCAGCGGGTGAAAATCGCGGTACAGGTACTTGAACTGGAGCCGCCAGAAGAACCCCCGCACCAGCATCGGCGAAACCTTGAGGGCGTACTTAAGCCCGATGATCTGGGACTGTCGTTCACCGGGCAAGTAGATCGCGGTCCGGGGGACCTCGAAGCAGTGAAAGCCGTAAGCGTTGAGGCGGATGAGGAAGTCCATCGGATAGCCGTACCCGCCCCAGGCGCGGCTCCAATCGATCGTGTCGATCGTCTCCTTGGTGATGGCGGTATAGCCGTCGACCACGTCCATCGACTTGTAGTACCCGGAAGCGACTTTGGTGAGGCAGGTGATGATCCAATTGCCGATTAGGCGCATCTTGGGCATCTTGCTCAGCGTGTCTTCAAGCCGGCTCAAGATGAAACGGTTGCCCTTGGTGTAGTCGGCCCTACCGTCGATGATCGGGTCGAGAAACCGTTGTACCTCGCCCAGATCCATCTGATTGTCACCGCCGACAACAACGACGATATCGGCGCTGTCGCGACTTGCACGACGATAGCCGGTAATGATCGCTGCTCCCGGGCCTCGATTCAGCTCGTGGCGTAGCGAGACAATTCTGGTGTCCGTCGCGGCCCTTCCCGCAACTACCTCGGATTGGTTGTCGGTGCTTACATCGTCGACCACATAGATCTGGTCTAGCAGCGCGGGGGCGCCATCGAGAGTCGGGCCGATCAGGCGCTCTTCGTTCCGGGCGGGAATGACCAAAGCGATCTTCTTGTCTCGGTACATGGAGGGCTAGCAGCTCCGGCGTCCGTGGTAGTAGGTCTGTATCTCGGCTACAACCCGGCCAACCGCGTCCTCGCTGAGCTCGGGATAGACTGGCAGCGAGAGGAGCTCATCCTGGTACCTCGAAGAGACCGGGGAATCGCTCGGCGCATGTCCGAGGTATCGATACGCCGTCAGGTTCGGGAGCGCCGTGGGGTAGTGTACGCCCGTGGCATACCCTATCTTTCAGGTGTTGCTGAAGGAGCTGCCAACGCTCACATCGTCGCCTATCTCGTTGAGCTCTCGCACGTTGGCTTTGTTGCCAGTTTGGAAGTTGCGCCCGACTCGGTTGCCGGCGTAAATGACGGTGTGCGAGCGGATCACGGCGTGGTCGCCGATGACCGTCTCCAACTCCCCGCTCACACGTCCCCGGGGCGGGGTCCCGATAATGCAGAAGTCCTCGATCAGCACGCCTTCACCGAGCCGCACGTTGGGGTGAACCAGAGCGCTGCTGGCGATGTCCGCGGCCGTCGTCATCTTCGAGGCGGCCAGCGAGACGCCTCCAGGCTTTGCTGGATTCGCTCCAGCACACGGACGACTTGAAGACCGTTAGCGCCGTCGGTCACCGGCGTCGAGCCGTCGGCAATGCAGTCCAGAAAATGCTGACACTCGACTTTCAACGGCTCCTTGAAATCAAGCTTCGGGATGATCACATCGCCTGAACGATGCCGCAATTGAAACTGCGCATAGTTCTCGACGTCCGGCAATTTCCGGCCTATATCTTCTTTGTCGATTCCCTTGTCGTAGATGACGATCTTCGCGTCGGTCGAGACGTCATCGTAGACCAGCATCTTCTTGCTTCCCACGATCACCATCTGTCGCGTCTTCTTGGGGTCTAGCCAGCTAACGTGGATATGTGCGTCCTTGCCCGAAGGAAACTGCAAGTTCGCGAAGACAACATCCTCGATGCCCTCTTGCAGAAAGCTCAGCCCCGTGGCCGACACCTCTACGGGCTCTTCGTCGAGCCAATAGAGAATGATCGAGATGTCGTGGGGCGCCAGATTCCACAAAGCGTTAACGTCCTGGCGAACGCGCCCGAGGTTCAACCGCTGCGCCATGACGTAGTAGATCTCGCCCAGTTCCCCGCTGTCGATGTATTCCTTGACCCTGCGTACGGCCCCGTTATAGAGGAAGGCGTGCCCGACAAGCAGGACTCTGCGCCTTGCCAGCGCCAGCTCAGCGAGCTCCTTGGCCTCCTTGGAAGATGTAGCCAGGGGCTTCTCAACGAAAACATGCTTGTCGGCCAGCAGCGCCCTCTTGGCGTAGCTATAGTGCATCGAGGCTGGCAGCGCGACGACGACCGCATCGATCCCCGGGTCCCGCAGAGATCGCTCGAAGTCGGTCGAAACCTCAATTAGGGGATAAAGGTCGTGAATAAACTCGAGTCGCCCGATATCCAGGTCGCAAACCCTTAAGCGGCCGACATCGCTGAGCTGCGTGAAGTTCCGTATCAGGTTCACGCCCCAATGCCCCGCGCCGATCTGCAACACGTTCAGCGCGCGGCTTTTGGCATCGGAACGTACTTCGCTCACTTGCTGGCGCACGGCGGCGGCCAATGGCATTCGATAGCCCTCCTAGTAGGGGATCTCAACCGTTGGTCGGGCCACCGGCGGTTGCAATCGGTTCAGTGCGAGCCCGCGGGCCGCAACAGGTTTTAGTTCGTAAACCACGATCGCCGTCAGCGCGATTTTGTCGAGGGCGGTTGCACTCTCTCGCCGCCAGAATAGGGCCGAGAAAATCAGCAAGTAAAAGACCACTCCGAAACCTTCACTCTCGAGGACCCCCAAGCCGCCATTGGCCAACTCTGGCAACAGTACATGGGCATCAGAAAGACGGTCGAGTTCTTTGGCGCCGACGAACGGACCAAACTGAAAAACGCTCACGACTACTTTTCAGCGGTTGACTACATGCGCTCGAATACCGAGGCCGGCGCGGCGGCTCTTGTGTTCCGGGATACCAGATACCACTACTACGCTGAACGCCGCGGGTATGTCTGGTTCCACCCAGATATGTTGGGATTCCGAAAAGCGGAAAACGCCGAGCAAATGCACACGTTCCTGCAGTCGAAGAACTTCACGCACGTGCTGATCGACAGCTTTTCCGAAGGCCAGCAAGGGTTCAGGGACTACCAGATCGGGCCCATGTTGGACGACCGAAATCTTACCGACCTTGTGCACCGGACGGGCTCCGCACGCGTTTACGCCCTGCGTGATCTCGAGGCGACCCGCCGGGGCGGCGCCGCGCCTAGCGAATAACCCACGACACCCGGCTAGAGCTAGCTTAGCTTAGCTCCTTCTCCATCGTCCGGATATCGGTCAGCGGCGCCTTGGGGTCAATCGCTGAAAGTTCGCTGCGAATCGCCGGCGCAAGCACGGGCGCCGAGCGCGTTCCGTACGGCGAGCTCTCGTTGCCTTCTGGTGGCACGCGCGAGCATCATCAATGCGACGTTCAGGCAGGCGATCAGCAGGACGGCGCCCGCGGCGGCGAAATAAAGGCCGATGGTTGACCCGCGCCGATCGACGACCTGCTCGTAGAACGGAGAGACGCCCACTTTCCATTCGGCGCGCGCCGGCCAAGAGTATTCAAGCGTCGAGCTGACCCGCTCGAGCTCGGCGATCGCCGCTTCTCGGCTCAGGCCGGCTCGAAGGCGCCCGTAGACCCTCACGTCATTGGGCCTAAATCCTGCCTCGTCTGTCTCGGCGGCCTTGTTCCGAATCAGCGGCAGCCAGAAGTCGACGAAGGCCGACATCGGACCATAGCCGTAGTACTCTTACGGGCTCACTCCCACTACCGTATAGAGCTTGTCATCGAGCCGGATGGCTTGGCCGATCCGGCGCTCGGGTCAGGTCCAAAACGCCGCTTCCAGAGCCGCTCGCTGATCATCGCGACCGGCGCGGCCCCGGCCTTCTCCTCGTCAGCCGTGAAACCCCGGCCGGCGGCCGGCTCGACTCCCAAGAGCGGAAGCAGGCTCGTCGTGACGCGGTAGCCGACCAGCGGTTCGGGGTCTTCGACGCCGGTAAGATTTGCCGAAGCCCCGCCGATCGCCGCCAGCTCGCCGAACACGTCGCTGTGATCGCGCCGGTACTCGTAAGTCGTGAGATGGACATTGCGGTCTTGGCCGCGCTCGTCGATTCGGCTGACGCTCATGATCTCGAGCGCGTCAAGGAAGTTCAGCAGGCTGAGCACTGCCGCGTCAGCGAAACTGACGATGACGGTCGTCGAGCCGATTCCCAGCGCGAGCGTGAGGACCGCAAGGGTCGTGAAAACGGGCGCACGAGCCAGCATGCGCCAGCCGAGACGAAAATCGCGCCAGAGAGACTGCATGGCCATTTACTCTAGGCGATGCGTTGTCAACCCAGATACAGCCCGGTCCGCTCTTTCGCCAGACGCACGGTGTCCTCCGCAATCGGGGCGATGCGTTCGGCGCTGCGCTGCAACACCGCTCGAAGCTCCGTCCGGTCGTCGGTCCAGCGCCGGTAGGTTTCCTGGATCGGCGTAAGTTTCTCCACGACCATTTCCGTGACGTTCTTCTTCAGGTCGCCGTAGCGCAATCCCTCGAGTTGGGAACGCACCTGATCGTTCCCCCAACCCGAGAACGCTTGGAAGATGTTGACCAGGTTCCCGACGCCGTCGCCCATGTCTCCGAAATCGACGGCCGGTTTGGAATCGGTCACCGCGCGGCCGATCAGTTTCTTGATCCTCGACGGGGTCTCGAGCATGCTGATGGCGTGGTGCGGACCGGTCGCCGACTTGCTCATTTTCTGCGTCGGATCGTCCAGCCCCATGATGCGCGCCCCGACCGTTGGGAGCTTCGTTTCCGGGACGACGAACGTGTCGCCGTAGAGATGGTTGAAGCGCTCGGCGATGCCGCGGGTGAGCTCCAAGTGCTGGGACTGGTCGTCTCCAACCGGCACAAACTTTGCCTGGTAGAGCAGAATATCTGCCGCCATCAGCACCGGGTAGCAGAACAGTCCCGTACCAACGGAAGCTTCCTTGTCTTGTGACTTGGCCTTGAACTGCGTCATCCGACTAAGCCAGCCCATTGGGGTTACGCAGGTGAAGATCCAGGCGAGCTCGACGTGGCCGGGAATCATCGATTGCACGAACACTGACGAGTGCTCGGGGTCGATACCGGCCGCGAGATAGAGCGCAGCGACTTGCTCGATGCGCCCGCGTAACTCCGACGGATCCTGTTTAACAGTGATCGCGTGCTGGTCTACGATGCAGAAAATAGGCTCGTAGTCGTACTGAATCTCGGTCCAATTGCGCAGCGCGCCGAGGTAGTTGCCGATATGCAGAACGCCCGAAGGCTGCATGCCGGAGAAGATGCGAGGTTTGGCCGGTGACATCGTAGGCTAAGGAGGCCATTCTAGCGCGGGCGTTTTACTATAGGGCCGATGAGTGAGCCGATGTTCTGGGACAAACGTTTCGCGGCCGAAGGCAAGATTTGGGGAGACGAGCCAAGCGTGACCGCCTGGCGGGCAGCGAGTCTTTTCACCGCACACGGCGCGCAGAGCGCGCTTGTCCTGGGGTGTGGTTACGGGCGCATTATTTCAGCGATCAGGACTTGGCGTCACATTTCCCCGGCTTCGAGGTCGTGCTCTCCGAGATTGTCGATGAGCCGGAAAATCACCCACCGGATGGCCCGCATATGCACAAGCTACGGACCTTGGCTGTTCGTAGCGCCGCTTGAGTCGCTCGCCTTGAGCCCGGCGCCGGTGGCGGCGGGTTGCGAGCTAACGGGGGCGTCTGTCGCTTATATCAACGGGATCGGCCCGAGTAACGTCCCAACCCGCCGCTCCGGCGCCGTCCGGCAAGAAGGGCTTGGCATGCCAAGCCCCTACGTTGTTGAAAACAAACGATCGGGCGTAGGGGCGAGGCATGCCTCGCCCGTCTTTCGCTATCAACGCGCGATTTTTTCACACCCCCCAGGCGCCGGGCTCAATGTTCCTCCAGCAGGGGCTCCATGAAATCGGCGACCAACCTTGCGACGATCTTGTTTCCTTCCGCGGTTGGGTGAATGCCGTCGGCTTGATTCAGGTTAGGCTCCGCAGCCACGCCTTCGAGCAAGAACGGAATGAGAGGCACGTTCAACTCCTCGGCGAGCTTCGCGTAAACGTCCTCAAAATCGGAGACATACGCGCGGCTGTAGTTCGGCGGCAGCTTCATGCCGGCCAGTACCACCTTCGCGCCTCCCGCGAGAAACCGCCGGATCATCTTTCGCAGATTCGCTTCCATGCGCTCGAGCGATAGGCCCCTGAGCCCGTCATTGGCCCCAAAAGCGACGATCACCATCTCGGGGTTTCTCGACAACGCCAGGTCGAGCCGGGCCAAACCCGCCGAGGTCGTCTCGCCGCTCACTCCCTCGTTGACGACCTGGTATTCAAAGCCCCGTCGCTCGAGCTCTTTGCCGAGTAGGGCGGGGTAGCTCTGGTCGCGGCCGACCCCGTATCCGGCGGTTAGGCTATCGCCAAAGGCGACGATCACCGGACCCGAGGGGCTCGGTTGTTGGGATCGCTGAGGCTCGGCGGGTCGCGGCGGCGTCTCGGGCGGAACCTCGGCCCCACAGCCCAATAGGCACGCAACTGTAACCAAACTCAGGGCTCTGTGCACTTGAATGTCATACTAGCCTTTTCCGCCTAGACGATGTCCGAGCCGATTCTCGCAGTTCAAGCCCTTTTCAAAAGCATCGACAGCGGGACTCGGCGAGTCGAGATTCTGCGCGGTCTCGACTTCGCGGTTCCGCGCGGCGAGTTCCTTGCCATCCGCGGAGCATCGGGGAGCGGCAAGAGCACGCTGCTCGGCCTTCTCGCTGGACTGGACTCGCCCACCGAAGGGAGCATCCGCATCGACGGTGAGGAGATCAGCCGGCTCGACGAGGATTCACTGGCGATTTTGCGGGCCCGGAAGATCGGGTTCGTCTTTCAGTCCTATCAACTGATCCCAACCCTAACGGCGGAAGAGAACGTTCTGCTGCCGCTAGACCTGCTCGGCGAAGCGGCCGATGGCATGGGTCGAGCCCGCGCGTTGCTCGACGAAGTTGGCCTTGGCGATCGCCTCGATCACTACCCGGTTCAATTATCCGGCGGCGAGCAGCAGCGGGTCGCTTTGGCGCGGGCCTTTGTCGCCAGGCCGCCGCTGATCTTCGCCGATGAACCGACGGGGAATCTCGATACGACCAACGGCGCTCACGTGCTCGAGATGCTGCAAAGTCTCAACCGGCGCGAAGGAGCGACTTTGGTCCTCGTGACCCACGATGAGGCGCTTGCGGTGCACGCCGACCGCATGATCACTCTCAGCGACGGCCGAATCGTTTCCGATGAGATGAACCGGACAGAGCCGGAATCGGTGATGCGCGCGGGCGATTAGAATGTTCGGTTTTAGCAAAGCCGTGACGATTGCCTGGCGCGAGGCCCGCTCGTCCCCCGGCAAGTTCCTTTTCGTCATTCTGGCGGTTGCCGCGGGAGTGGGCGCGGTCAGCGGCGTGCGCGGGTTCGCCAGCGCCTTCCGCTCGATGCTGCTCAAGGACGCGCGTATTCTGATGGCGGGCGATATCTCCGTCCGTCTGTTCAACCAGGCCGACGCCGTGCAGATGGCGGCCCTCGACGAAATCGTCGCTGGCGGGGCCGAGCGGACTTGGATCACCGAGACCGTCTCGATGATGTCGTCTGAGTCGAGCTCGCGGCCGTTGCTGGTGGCGGTCAAGGCCGTTGAGCCGAGCGAATATCCCTATTACGGCGAAATCGAGCTTCGGCCGGCAGGGGCGCTTCGTGAGGTCCTTGATGAGAGTTCAGTCGTCGCCACCGACGACCTGCTTTTGCGATTGGGCGTCGATGTTGGCGAACAGGTTCAGGTTGGAGAGGCACAGTTTCGCCTAGCCGCGGTGTTGACGGTCGAGCCGGACCGCATGACCGGAACGATGAACGTGGGGCCCCGACTGATGATGAGTCGCGCGGGGCTCGATCGCGCCGGGCTCATTCAGCGGGGGAGTCGGGCGGCCCAGCGCTACCTGTTTAAACTTCCCGAGGATGGCGTTACCGTTGCCGCCGCCTACGATCGGCTAGCGAACGTTTTCGGCCGGCGTTGGGTCGCCGACTACCGTGACACGCATCCGACGATCCGGCGCGGACTCGACCGCGCCACTAACTTTCTGAGCCTGGTGAGCTTGATCGCGATGATCATCGGGGCGTTGGGCGTTGCGATGGCGATGTACTCACACCTCCAGCAGCGGCTCGATACCATCGCGATCATGAAATGCATCGGCGCGCGATCGTCTCAGATTCTTCGGATCTACGTGATTCAAACGCTCGCGCTTGGGCTCGCGGGAAGTCTGTTGGGCGTGGGCATCGGGTTCGTCGTTCAGGTCTGGATGCCCGCGCTAGTAGCGAATTATTTTCCAACCGCCCCAGAGATCGAATGGCAGCCGGTGGCGGCGCTACAGGGGATTGTGATCGGCGTGCTAACGACGCTGCTGTTCAGCGTGCCGCCCTTGCTGAGTATTCGTCGGATCCGCCCGGCGTTGATCCTGCGCCGCGATATGGAGAGCTTGAGCAAGACGTGGCGGCAGAAGTTGGCTGAATCCGGTTCAGGGTTGGTTACCGCTGTCGTGATCGTCGTCGCCCTGGGAGGCGTCGCGACCTGGCTTGGCGACTCGGCCGAGCTTGGGCTCTGGTTCGCCGGCGGTCTTGTCGCCAGCCTCCTGGTCCTTACAGCCACGGCTTGGGGACTGCTTCAAGCGCTGCGAAAGCTCCCGGCGCTGCTGCCGCTGCGAATGCCGACCGCGATACGCCACGGCCTCGCGAACCTCTACCTCCCTGGGGCCCACGCCGAGGCCATCCTGGTCGCCCTGGGCGTTGGGGTGACGTTTACCCTCTCGGTCTACCTGATCCAGTCGTCGGTGCTCACCCAAATGGTCAAGAGCGCGCCGCCGGACATGCCGAACGTCTTTCTGCTCAACATCACCGACGAGGAGAAAGACGGCCTCGAAGAGCTGATGAAAGGCTATCCGGGAATCGACGGCGATCTCGAGCTCATCCCATCGGTTGCGGCTCGGCTCACGACGATTGACGGGGTTTCACTCGAAGACATGCAGCGCGGGCGCGAGGCGGCTCGCTATCGCCAAACCCGCGGATTGACCTGGCATGGCGAAAAGCCCGAAGAGATCGACCTGATGGAGGGCGCCTGGTGGTCTCCCGAAGAGCAAGAGATCCAAGCGGCGGTTCGAGAAGACGTGGCCGAGACGCTCGGGATCCGGCTGGGGTCGAACGTCGAATGGCTTGTCGGCGCGCGGACCATCACCGCGAAGGTTCAGTCGATTTACCGCGTCGAGTCGATCCGGCCCGGTTCGTCGTCGTACTTTGTGCTCACTCCTTCTTCGCTCGAGGGGCTGCCAGCGACGTACTACGGTGCGGTGCGGATCGAGCCCGAAAAGGCGTTTGAGCTCCAGCGGGACGCCTTTGAACAGTTCCCTGCCGTGATGGTGATCAATGCGGCGGACGTGCTCACTATCGTGCAGGAAGTCGTTGACCAGATCGCCTTGGTCGTGCAGTTCGTGTCGGCGTTCGCGATCTTGGGAGGCGTGATCATCTTGACGTCCAGCGTCGTCGCGACCCGCTTTCGGCGGATTCGAGAGACGGCTGTGCTCAAAACGCTCGGCGCGACCAAACGCAAGGTCGCCCGGATTTTCTCAGTGGAGTTCTTGGTGATTGGCGGCGTTGCCGGCCTGATGGGTGGGCTGCTGGCGTCCGGTTTCTCGGCTTTGTTGCTCGAACAGGTACTCGACGCCCAGTTCGAGTTCGACTACCTCCCGAACATCGCCACGGTGCTCGCCACCGCTCTGATCGCGCAGATCGCCGGTTGGCTCGCGAGTTTTCGAATCTTGGACCGCCGGCCGTTGGAAGTCCTCCGCGGCGAGTAGGCTACTGAGCCGGCTCGGTCGGAATCACCTCGACCACGTTGGCTGCCTGCGCGACGATTGATTGCAAGAACTCGATACCGGAGTCGAAAGTCGCGAGCTTTCCGCGATTGTGAAAAGCGAGCCCCAACAAATACGCATCGGTGACTTGGCGATAGCCTTGCAAGTCGTCGCACGGCTCTCGAACCGCTTCAGTGAACCCCAGCGTGTCCAGCCAAAACTCGTGACTAGGCGAGTCCATCGTCTCGGCCAAACGCGCCATCGCCTCTTGCGGAGTGATTTCGGCGCCAACAATGCCCGGGTTGCTCAGCAAGCGCACGAGACCCGCCTGGGTCATCGGCGACGTCGCCCATAGTCGCCCAGGCGATCCGTGAAACCATTCCGCTGCGGCCACGTGCTGTAGATGCGTCTTCAGCGATAGCGCCAACAGCACGTTCACATCTAGCAGATAGCGTGTCAATAGTCCTCGTCGATGATCTGCTTGACCTGCTGCCAAGACAATCTTGGCGCGTCAGGCCCGGGGTCAAACACGGTGAATCCGGTTTGTTCGTCGACATACGTACGGCATGGACTATCTATCGCCTTCTGTAGGAGCGAAGACGCCGCTTTGCTCAGCGACACACCTTTGGCACGGGCGTGCTGCTTCACTCTGTCGAACACAGCATCATCAATGTTGAGTGTCGTCCGCACGGCTTTATGATGCTTGAAAATACGAATGATGTCAAATGGCTCGTCGAAGCATCAACCGATCGCATGCGACTTCACCAGCGCCTCGGTGATCTCCGTCCCAAAGCCCGGTTTCTCAGGCGGGAAGTAGTAGCCCTTGTCGAACTTCGCCGTCATCGCCAGCATCAAGTCGCTGGCCGCGTCACCGGTGCCGAAGCTCTCCGCCATCGGGCAGTTCGGCGATGAAAGCACCAACGGCAAGCCGAACAAGCTACCGCCGCGATGAGGGATGAACGTTAAATCCCGCTCGGCCGTCTGCGCGCCAATCTTGCGCAGGGCCGTGACCCCGCCGCACCAGCTCACGTCCGGCTGGATCACCTCGACCGCGTTGTGGTGGAATAGCATCCGGAAACCGTGGTGGGTGTACTCGTGCTCGCCGCTGGCGATCAGAGTCCCTTGGATTTCACTTACCAGTTCCGAGTACCCCAAGACGTTGTCGGGTGAAAGAGGCTCTTCGATGAAGTACAGCCGCAAAGGCTCAAGACGCCTGGCCATCTCCTTGGTGTAGGCGACGTCGTCCCAGCGCGAGCTCACGTCGATCATCAGCTGACGTTCGGGCCCAATCGCGATGCGGGCGTCTTTGAGGATACTCTCGGTGCGCCGCATGCCCGCTCTTCCCTCGGCCACGCCGTCGCGGATCGGCAGCTTGTAGTTCTCGAAGCCCAGCTTCAGCCCGATATCGGGATTGCCGCTCGTGAAATACGCCTGCGCTCGGTCTTTCGTCGTCCCGCCCAGGATCTTGTAGACAGGCTGATCCATGTACTTGCCCAAGATGTCCCACAGCGCGTTGTCAACGCCGCTGAGCGCCATCACGAAGACTCCTCGCCGGCCATACGCCTTCGCTGAGGTGTACATCTGGTCCCACAGCAGCTCGACGTTGAGCGCGTTTGTGCCGACCAGCAGGTTGCTGAGATGGCCGTGGATGATCTCTCTTGCAACGGCTCCGCCGGCGCCGAGTCCGTAGCCCGTGATGCCCTGGTCGGTCTTGATCACGACGATGACCGCGCTAGCCAACTGCGCGAACGGTCCGCCGTAATGCCAGCGCCGCGGGTCGAAGTCGCCCTTGAACTCCGGCAGCGTGCCCTGGGTCGATCGAGACCACAGCTTGACCGGATGACATTCGACCGAAACGATCTTGAGTTTCCCCGAAGCTTGCGCTCGCGCCGGGTGCGGATAAGAGGCAAGGCCGCCTAGGCCGGCCATCGACCCTAGAAAATCGCGTCTTGAGATGTTGGGGTTTCGCTTGGTAGTAGGCAAAGCGCCCCTAGTCTAACATCGCTCCGGCGGGCTAGGATAGGAGGCTTGACTGGATCAGACTATCGGGTGACGGGAGCGCTTGTTTGGGCTTGGGTCCTGTTCATCCTGTTCTGTTCGACCGACCTTGCAAGTAGTTGGGCGGACGCTGTGTTCGCATTTTTTTCCCCGGCTGGCGGGCCACAGGGGGGGCTGCTTCGGCTCCTGGCACAGAAGTGTTTCCACGTATTCCTGTTCGTTGCGCTCGGCCTGCTGGCAGCGCTGCCCCATCGCCTGAGAAAACCGCTGTTCTGCGTGGCAATCTGCGTTGTCATTGGCATTGGCAGCGAGGCGTTCCAGGGATTCTGGCCCACGCGAAGTCCGTCGGCGCTCGACGCTGTGCTGAATCTCCTGAGCGGCTTGTCGGCGTACGCGCTGATCTATCGCTGGCTCTCGCGGAGAATCGCGCCGCCGCTAGCCGGAGACTAACGGATGCTTGTTCGGATCGTTGCCGTTCTTTTTCTGATTGCCGGCGGTGTAGCTCTACTCGCGACGATCGCTGCGTTCGCTGTGGGGAAGCAAGCGCTGCTGGAGTTGATTTTCGGGCCGGTGAAGCGGTCGCCAGTCGATTTCGAGACCCTTCAACTTGGCCCGAAGCCGAACCAATACTTGGTTTGCCCGGCCGGGTTTTGCCAGAGCGAGCCGCACCGCATAGCTCCTGCGTTTGAGGTTTCCCCGGAGCGGCTCAGGCAAGATTGGTTCAAGATGATCGAGTCCCAGCCCCGGGTTTCACTGTTGGGGTCAAGTCCGGATGCGTCGCAATACGACTTTGAGGCGACAACCGCCTTGATGGGCTATCCCGATACGGTGACCGTGCGTTTCGTCGAAGCGGGCGAGGGCGGCTCGACCTTGGCGATCTATAGCCGCTCGCACTACGGTCACTCGGACCTGGGAGCGAACAAGAAACGAATCGATTCCTGGCTCGAGTCCTTGGAGACGGTCGCGCGGCCGTAGGTATTCTTGGTGCCGGAGAGTGGAGTTGAACCACCGACCTAGGGGTTATGAGTCCCTCGCTCTAACCACTGAGCTACTCCGGCCCTGTTGTCATCGTATCAACCACCCTCTCGTGGCGCTATACTGCATCCGCATGCTCAGACGCTTCGCCCTACTGCTCGCTTTAGCAGCGCTGCCCGCCTCATCCAAGCCCCTCAATGTCGTGCTGATCATGGCCGATGACGTTGGTTACGAGTGCTTCGGCGCCTACGGCAGCAAGCAATACAAGACTCCTCGGCTCGACAAGCTGGCCGACACGGGCGTCAAGTTCACTCACTGCTACTCGACGCCGCTGTGCACCCCCAGCCGGGTGGCCATTATGACGGGCAAGAGCAACGTTCGAAACTATGCGGACTTCGGGGCGTTGATCCCAGGTGAGCGGACCTTCGCGGACGTGTTCCGGGACGCGGGCTACGCCACGGCGATCGCGGGAAAGTGGCAACTTCAGGGCAACAATCGCGTCAAGGGCGTCCCTGCCGGACACGGCTTCGATTCGCATCTGCTCTGGAACACCCCAATCACCGAGCGCCGCCGCTTCTGGAACCCTTCGCTCGATCTCAACGGCGAAATCATGGAGGTCCAAGAGAACGACTATGGCCCGGACCTAATGGCGGAGTTCCTGCTCGACTTCATCGAGGAGAACAAAGACAAGCCGTTCCTGGCCTACTACCCGATGGTGCTGGTTCACACGCCGTTCGTGCCGACCCCCGCTTCGGCCGACCGCGAATCGAAAGACATCCAGAAGAACTTCGAGGACATGGTGGCCTACATGGACCACATTGTTGGGCGCTTCGAGGACAAGCTGGATGAGTTCGGGCTAGCTGGCAACACTTTGCTGATTTTCACCGGCGACAACGGCAGCCACCACAATCTCTACTCAAAGCTCGACGGCAAGACCATTCGCGGAGACAAGGGCGCCCCGACCGAGGCCGGGACGCATGTTCCGATGTTCATCAAAGCGCCCGGTATCGTTCCCGGAGGGCGCGTGGTCGACGATCTGATCGACTTTGTGGACGTGTTGCCGACCGTCGCCGAGGCCGCCGACCTGGACATCCCGCCCGGGATTGACGGGCGCAGTTTCTGGCAGCGCCTGACCGGCAAGAAAGGCGATCCCCGCGATTGGCACTACACCTACTACTTCCCCCGGCCATACGCGGAAAAGTTCAACACCCCTTACGCGAATCCCGAGATCCGTTACATGCGGGACAAGCGCTACAAGCTCTATGGCAACGGGGAACTGTTTGACGTCGTGGCGGATCCGAGCGAGTCGTCGCCTCTTGCCAGCCACGAGGCCGCGGACACGAGGGGACGGCTCAACGCGGCTCTTGACTCAATGCCCCGTCACGGCGCGCAGATCCCCGAGCAGCAGTGGGACAAGTCAGCCGGGGCGCCCCGTCCCCGCTGGGAATAGGCAGCCGCAGAATCCGAGCACCCTGCGTGAGCGGGGTGTCTTCGCGTCACTCAAGCGACTTTCGCAGGTGGCAGCGGGAAGACACCCCGCTCACGCAGGGTGCTCGGAAAAGGCGTCAGGTGTTGCGGTCCCACGACCGCCACTCGATCACGCCGACCCGATCCGCCCAGGCCTGCCATTGCCCCGACATCTTGTCGACGACCTCGGGGTGATCGTCGGCCACATTGTGCATCTCGACCCGGTCGGCCTCCATGTCGTAGAGCTCCCACTCGTTGTTCTCGGGCTCGCTCCACTTGGAGACCAGCTTCCATTGACCTGCCCGGATCGCCCGGTTCCCTTCGTGCTCCCAATAGATCGCCTGGTGGCTTTCGCGCGAGCCGTCGGTGATTAACGGACCTAGGCTCTTGCCTTCTAGCGGCGTGATCGCGCTGCCGTTGAAGGTTGCGGGATAGTCCGCTTTTCCAACGTCGGCGCAGGTGGCGGCGATGTCGATCAGGTGGCTTTGCTCATCGGTCCACGTTCCGGCATTTGAAAGCTTGTCGGGCCAGTGGACGATCAGGGGCGAGGAGATCCCTCCCTCGTGGACGAAGTGCTTGTAGAGCCGGAAGGGCGTGTTCGACGCGTTCGCCCAGGGGATTCCGTAGCTCTGATAAGTCTCCTCCGGCCCCGGCATGATGTTGGGGTCATTGACCCGCTGAACGTCCCGCTGGCCGTCGCGCGTCTTGACCGCGAAGTAGTACCCCATCGACCAGGTTTCATCGAGCTCTTCCGCGCAGCCGCCGTTGTCGGCAAGGAAGAAGATCAGAGTGTTGTCGAGGATCTCGAGCTCGCTGAGCTTGTCGACGACGCCCCCGATCGCTTGGTCCATCAGGTCGATCTGAGCCGCGTAGACTTCCATCCGGCGGGCCTCCCACTCCTTGTGCTCGGCATCCTCCCAGGCCGGTACAGCCGGATCGCGCGGCGTAAGCGGCCACGACTCGTCGATGATTCCCATCTCGATCATGTGCTCGCGCCGCTCTTCGCGCAGAGCGTCCCAGCCTTTGTCGTAGCGGCCCTTGTACTTTGCGACGGCCTCCTCCGGCGCCTGCAGGGGCCAGTGAGGCGACGTGAAGGGCAAGTACATGAAGAATGGCTTGTCGCGCGGAGACTCCTCGATGAAGGTCTCGGCGTTCTTGCCAATCTCGGTGGTGTAGTAGAAGCCCTCCCAAGAGTCGATGTGCTTGTCGTCTCGCGCGAGGGTGACCGGGTCGTAGAAGCTCCCCGCCCCGAGGATCGTCCCGAAGAAGCGGTCGAAACCGCGATTGACCGGCCAGTTGTGTTGCTTGGGGACTTCGCCGTCGGCGTTGATCGACGGCGTTACATGCCATTTCCCCGACATCAGCGTCGTGTAGCCGGCCGTCCTCATGACTTCTGCGATCGTCATACATTGGGTGTTCAGATCGCCCTGATACGAGGGGATGATTTCGCCGTCTTTGCGGTACTGGCCTGTCATGTGGCCGACGCCGGCTTGATGCGGGTAAAGCCCGGTGATCAGCGAAGCGCGCGTCGGGCAACAGCGAGCGCCGTTGTAGAACTGCCGGAACCGTAGTCCGTTGGCCGCAAGAGCGTCGAGATTCGGAGTTTCGACCTCGCCGCCGTAGCAGCCGATGTCGGAAAAACCCATGTCGTCGGCCATGATGAGGATGATGTTCGGCCGCGAGTCGCCCGCCGGGGCCGTTTCGCCGCAGGACAATGCCGCTGCGGGCGCGGCGGCCGCGAGGGTCTTCAAGAAGGAGCGTCGATCGAGGTTTGTCATGAGGTTTTCTGCCGCGCTGGTATCGTAACAAGGCGGCCCCGGACTAGTCCCAGAAGCCCTTCGCTATCGCCTTGCGGAAGAACTCAGCGCCCTGCGCCAGCACGATAGCTGCCGGCGGAATGGTAGCCAGATGAGAGTTTAGCCCATTGACGACCGCCACGCCTGCCGCTGCCATACAGAACAATCCGCCGGCCACGGCGGCGAAGACCATTTCCGAGTCGTCGGACAACGCTGCTTCGTCAAGCTGCCGAGCAACGCGGCCAACTTCCTCGATTCCCGCACGAAACTCAGACAGAGTCGTTGGGCGGCGTCGATCGCGGGCAAGGCGATACAACCAATCGATCTCATTTAACAGCCGTTTTCTCAACCCGGAAGGCACACCAGGCAAGATAGCGTTTTGCTCCTCCGCGCTGACGGAGAGGCTCTGTTGAGCTTCGAGGACAGTCGCGCTGAAGTCCGCCCATTTCGCGGCGTCGAATTCTGAATCGAGCTGGTCCGCGAGTCGCGTCAGGTCAGTGTGCAAGGAGTGGAGCCGGGCTGCAAGCCGCCTGATTTCCTCACGGGCCGGCTGCGAGTCGCTCACGATTCCTCCAGCGAAGATACTCTTCGCCGAGGGCTTTTACGCTGATCTGCTCTTCCTCGAGCTGCTTCAAGCGCTCAGGGTCGGAATACTTCCTCATTCTCGATTCGAATATCATCTGCGCAATTTCCAGCTTTACTTGAGGCGAAAGCTTGCCGACCCAGCGGTCCTTGAGCAAATCGCTCAACGCCGCCTCGCCGCCCTGGCCCACCGAGGTTTCGGGAGGCTCGGGATCTTGGCCGGCGCCCGGGTGACCGGCGCCGCCAACCCCCTGAGCGCTTTGATTGGGATTCACGACCGCATCCTAACTCATCGCGGCCGGATTGACCTCCTCTATCCTAGAGGATTGGCTGCAATCACATCAGTGGCGGACCTCCTAGTCCAACGCCAGGTCGCGACGTTCGACTCGCTCGAACTCGAAAGCGGCGCCGTGCTGTCGCCGGTCGAGGTCGCCTACGAAACCTACGGCGAGCTAAACGCCGCCGGAACCAACGCCGTCCTAGTCCTGCATGCCTTCTCCCTGGACGCCCACGCGGCCGGTATCAGCGAGATGGACGGCAAGCCCGGCTGGTGGGACCCCATGATTGGTCCAGGGAAGGGCCTCGACACCGACAAGTACTGCGTGATCTGCTCGAACGTGCTCGGCGGATGCTCGGGAACGACAGGACCGGCCTCGATCGACCCGGCAACGGGGAAACCGTACGGCTCGCGATTCCCCGACGTCACCATCGCGGACATGGTCGGTTTGCAGAAGAAGCTCGTCGATTATCTCGGGGTCACCAAGCTGCTCTCGGTCACCGGCGGATCGATGGGTGGAATGCAGGCCTTACAGTGGGCGGTTTCGTTTCCCGACGACTGTGCGTCGGTCATACCGGTCGCAACCACCTACCGTCATTCGGCTCAGCAAATCGCCTTCAATGAGGTCGGCCGCCAGTCCATCACCGGCGACCCGGATTTCAACGGCGGCGACTACTACGACGGCCCCGGTCCAACGCGGGGATTATCCGTGGCTCGAATGGTGGGGCACATCACCTATATGAGCGACGACTCGATGCGCGACAAGTTCGGGCGGCGCCGCCGTACCGCGCAAAAAGAGAACGGTGAGTCGGACGACATTTTCGAAGTCGAGAGCTACCTGCGTTATCGCGGCGGGCAGTTCGTGACGCGGTTTGATGCGAACGCCTACATCACTATCACGCGGGCGATGGACACATTCGATCTCATTGCCGGCCGGCCTCTCGGCGAGGTCTTGGATCGTTGTCAGGCGCGCTTCCTGGTGTTGAGCTTCACCTCGGACTGGCTATACCCGAGCTATCAGTCCCAAGAAATCGTGAGGGCGTTGCGTGGCCGCAATAAGGACGTTGCCTACGTCGAGCTACCGTCCACGTACGGTCACGATGCGTTTCTGCTCGAATTCGAGGAGCAGACGGACCTGGTGCGAGGTTTCCTGGCCAGCACGTTCAGGAAGCTGTAGCTCCGAGCACCCTGCGTCAGCGGGGTGTATTCCCTTGTCCCGGACGACGATCGCCGCCCGACCGGGAAGACCGCCCGCTCAGGGGCCGCGAAAAAATCCCTAGGGGAGGGCGAAAGACGGGCGAGGCATGCCTCGCCCCTACAGACGATCGTGTGCTTTCAACGACGTAGGGGCTTGGCATGCCAAGCCCGCCTTGCCGGAATCGGATTGCCGACATTTTTTCACGGCCCTCACGCAGCCGGCTCGGAATTCTTCAGTCCGCCGCCGCGGCCTGGGCCAGGCCGACATCCGCCAATACTCGGTCGATCTTCGCCGCGCTCTCGCTCGAGACCGGTACGATCGGCAGGCGATAGTTCGGCTCGAGCAGCCCCATCCGCGCCATCGCGTACTTCACCGGTCCCGGGCTGGTCTCACAGAAATTGACTTCCATCAGCGGGTGGAAGCGTCTGTGCAGCGCGCGCGCCTCGACGAACTTTCCTTCGTTGCACAGATCGCACAGCCGCGACATCTCGCCTGGGATCTCGTTCGAGACGACCGATATCACTCCCACTCCTCCCAGCGACATCAGTGGAAGCGTCACCGAGTCGTCACCCGAGAGCACGGCGAAGTCTTCGGGCGCCTGCTGGCAAATCTGGCCCATCTGTCCGATCAGGCCCGAGGCCTCCTTCACGGCCGTGATGTTCGGGATCTCAGCCAAGCGCAGCAGCTCGGAGGCCGTGACGTTGCGCGCGGTTCGCGACGGGACGTTGTAGAGCACGATCGGCAGTTTCGTGGACCTCGCGATCGCCCGGTAGTGCTGGTAGAGCCCCTCGGGGCTGGGCTTGTTGTAGTAGGGCGTCACCGACAGCAATCCGTCAGCACCCATCGCCTCGAGCGTCTTGGCCAGATCGATCAACTCCGCCGTGTTGTACCCGCCGCAGCCGGCCACAACGGGAACCTTGCCCTTGGCTTCTTCGAGGGTGATCTCGACGACGCGCAGGTGTTCTTTGAGCGTGAGGGTCGGACTTTCACCGGTCGTTCCGCAAGGCACGAGAAAATGAATGCCGGCGTCGATCTGGCGCTTGACCAGCCGCCTCATCGTGTCTTCGTCAAGCGAGCCGTCGGCTCGGAAGGGCGTGACCATCGCGGTGCCGCAACCTTTGAACGTCCTCACAGCGTCTCCCTCCAAATCCGCGAAAACTCGAACAATCCTTTCTTGCCGATGACCCAGCTAGCGGCTCGAAGAGCGCCCCGAGCGAAGCCGACTCGACTGCGTGCAGTATGACGCAACTGGATCGAGTCCGCCTCCGAATCGAAGCCTATCTCGTGCGTCCCCGGCATGTAACCGACGCGCGTCGCGCTGACGTCGATCGGGCGCCCGTAGCCCGCGTTTTTCATCGTGTCGATCAGCCGTAGCATCGTGCCTGAGGGGGCGTCGAGCTTCATCTTGTGGTGCGCTTCCCAGGCCCAGGCGTCGTAGTCTTCGGCCGCGGCCAAGGCGCGCGCCCCGGCTTCGATAATGTCGTAGAAGGCGTTGACTCCGACTGAAAAATTAGCCCCGTGAATCAGTCCAATTCCCGAGCTTTCGACCGAGGCGGTCACACGGTCGAGCTGGTCGAGCCAGCCCGTCGTTCCAATCACCGTGTTAACCCCTAGCTCGCACAGGCGAACCGCGTTGTCGGCCACGACGTCAGGAATCGAAAAGTCGATCGCCACGTCGACGCCGTCAAAGGCTTCAGCCGTCATCCCGACGCCGTCCTCGTTATTGAACTCGTCAAGCTTGAGGACCACCTCGAAGCCGGCGCTGGGAGCGAGTTCCTCGATGAGGCGGCCCATCTTGCCGTAGCCGACCAGGGCGAGATTGCTGGATTCCGGCATGACTAGGCGAAAACTTCTGTGTCGACCGCGGCGAACAGCATCCGGTGGAGCCGGCCGACCGCCTCCGACAGATCCCCTTCATCGACGACGAAGCTGACGTTGAGCCGAGAGGCGCCCACCGAGATCATCGCGATGTGGATCCCATCAAGCGCAGAAAAGATCTTAGCCGAAATCCCGTGGGCGTGGCGAATCCCCTCGCCGACTACGCACACGATCGCTTGGTTTCGGCGGAGCTCGACCTGGGCGACTGCACGGAGCTTGCCGGCGATGGCGTCGAGCTGGTCAGTACGATCCACGGTGAGTGAAACGCTGACCTCGGAGGTCGTCACCATATCGACCGCGGTCCCATGTTCCTCAAAGACGTTGAAAATACGAGCCAAGAAGCCATGAGCCATCAACATTCGCATCGAGCGGATGTCGACGATCGTGATGCCTTCCTTGTAGGCGATGGATTTGGCGAGGGATTTGGTTTGGGGCGGCTCGCGGGTAATCAGGGTACCCTCAATTTCCGGCCGTCGGGAGTTGAGAACGCGGATAGGGATGTCGCTCTCGAGCGCCGGGGCCATGGTGCTGGGATGCAGCACACGGGCGCCGAAGTAGGCTAGCTCGGACGCTTCGGCGAAGGACATCCGGCGGATTCGGTGGGCGTCTTCCACCAGCGAAGGGTCGGCGGTCATGACGCCGTCGACGTCCGTCCAGATTTGGACTTCCTCAGCGTCAAGCGCCGCCCCGACCATGGAGGCTGTGTAATCGGATCCGCCGCGGCCGAGCGTCGAGGTGACCCCATTCTCGGTCGATGCGATGAACCCACCCAGCACCGGAACCTTCCGGTTTTCAACCAGAGGGCCGACTTGGGCCTCGAGTCTCCGGTTCGTGGCTTCGAGAATCGGGCAGGCTTCGGTGTGGCGGTCATCCGTGACGACCACCTCCCGCGAGTCAACCGACACGGCGTCGAGACCCTGCTCGGACAGAACCGACGCCACAATCCGGCTAGACATCCGTTCACCTAGGCTCAAGACCGCATCGCTAAGGATCGGGGTGAGGGCGCCGTCGGAGACGACTTGCCGGCAGAGGCGTTGAAGCTCATCGAAGCAGTCCCCCAGGAATGCATCGAGACGCGACAGGTTGGAGTCTGAGACTATCTGCGCGGCGATTTCCAGGTGATCGCGGCGAAGCCCGTCGATTTGGTCATCGGCATCGCTTGCAGCCGCAGCCCGGCCGATAGCCACAAGCCGGTCCGTCGTGTCTCTGAGCGCCGATACGACAACTACGGGCTTCCGACTCGCAACGCCTGCAACGAGGCCGGCGACCCTCCGCAGACAATCGGCGTCGGCGAGGGACGAGCCCCCAAACTTGAGAACGATCATGACAATCAGTCCAAGGCGCTAGCGAGATCGGTCAAACCAAAGTCTTTGCCCTTGAATAGCAGTGGGCGTCCCTTAGTCTTTGCGAGCGCGTATGCGAAGCAGTCGCCCAGATTGAGTTTTGCAGGATGATTGCCTCGGCCGAAGGTCCGCCAGGCGTCGTAGGCCGTTCGGGCTTGCGCCTCGTCGAGTGGCTCAATCCATATTTCACCATCGGAGACTATCGATTCTAGGTCCGCCATGCCGGCCGGACCCTTCCGCCCGCTAACGACGATGGCGGACTCCAGAAAAGTAGCCGCGGAAATCAAAGGCAATTCCGCCCCCTCGATTGCGTTGGCGTACATCTCCGCGTCGGACTCCTGCAGCAGGATCGCCAGCACCGCCGAGGAATCAATGACCATCAGCTAGCCAGGCAGTCCCGACTCGTTGTAGCCCAAGATTTCGTCGGCAGAGCGAGTGTCGAGATCAGGCAATGAAGCGCAGTGTCGTCCAATTTGCATGAGGCGTTCGGCGATTCCATGACTGCGGTCGCCGTTCCCGACGGGGGTCTTATCTAGCTTCTCGGCAAGGGCGGATGCGAGTGCCTCCTGTACGCTGGCTCCAGTTCGGCGTGCCAACTCTCGGGCTAGCGCCTCGGTGGCTGCATTTGTGACGGTAAGACCCATGACGCCCTTCTCTTATTCTCGTCCCCCGGGCTGCGATTAGCCAAGTCCTTTCGCCGGAATCACGCCCTCCGAGACGAGCAGCTCCGCGTTCAGCACCGCCGCCCCGGCCGCTCCACGGATCGTGTTATGCCCCAACACGACGAACTTATACCCCAGAATCGGGCATTCTCGCAGCCGCCCCACGCTGACCGCCATGCCGTTCTCGGCCATCGCGTCGCGTCGCGTTTGCGGCCGATTCGGCTCGGTCCGCAAGTGGACCGGCTGCTTCGGCGCCGTCGGCAGCCCCTTTTCCTGAGGGACGCCGCGGAACTCGCGGATCGCCGAAGCCAGCTCGTCAAGGCTCGGTTTTTCCTTGAGCTCGACTGAGACTGCAACCGTGTGCCCGTCGATCACCTGGACGCGGTTGCAATGAGCGCTCACGACCGCGGCCAACGGCTCTATCTCGCCCCCCGCGAAGGTCCCCAGGATCTTCAGCGACTCCGACTCCATCTTTTCTTCTTCGCCCTTGATGAACGGAATTACGTTCGCGACGATATCCACCGCCGGTAGCCCGGGGTAGCCCGCCCCGGAGATCGCCTGCATCGTGGTCGCCAGCACTTTGGTGATTTCATAGGGCTTCAGCGGCGCTAGACCCATCGTCATCGCGATCGTCGAGCAATTGGGGTTAGTGATGATCGCCCCGCTCCAGCCGCGGTTCTTCCGTTGCGTCTCGATCACGCCGAGGTGATCAGCGTTAATCTCGGGCACCAGCAGTGGAACATCGTCGTCCATGCGGTGGTTGCGGGAATTCGAAACCACAACGCAGCCGGCTTTGGCGAAGCCTCTCTCGATCTCGGCGGCGACGGAAGCGTCCATCGCCGAGAACACCAGCTTCGGCGCTGTGCCGGGTTCGCAGGCGCTCACCGTCCTAGCGGCAATCTCGGCGGGCATTGCCGTGTCTTGGACCCAGTTCGTCGCCTCTTCGTATGTTTTCCCCGCGCTACGCTCGCTCGCGCCGAGCCACGTGAGCTCGAACCACGGATGGTCCTGTAACCGGTTGACGAACTGTTGGCCGACCATGCCGGTCGCGCCGAGCACCCCTACTTCGATCTTGGACATACAAATCTCCCGTAATCCGCGCCGGACGATGATTTCTCGCCCGACGCCTAGTTCTTCGACGTAGTCTTGAGCTGTTTAACCAGCCGCTGGTAGAGATCGACCGCCTCGGTGATCTCCTTCTTCGCGATGTGCTCTTCGAGCGTATGGGCCACCTGGATCGTCCCTGGCCCCAGCAGCAGCGGCTTGCCCCAATTGGTCAGCTTGGGGATATCGGTCGTGTACTTGACGATGCAGGTCTCGAAGCCATCGAGCGCTTCCAGGTGCACGGCGGGCGATTCGGTGACCAGCGTTGCTTCCACGCGGTCGTCGAGCGCCCCGAACGCCAGCGCCTTGAGCTCATCCAGGTCCGAAACCACGCGGATCACGATCTGCGCCGAGGCTCGATCGGGAATGATGTTCGAGGCTTCGCCGCCACTGATGACGCCGATATTCAGTGTGCTCGGGCCCAGCACCGGATGGGTCGGCCATTCGACTTCCCGCAGCGACTGCAGATTGTCGAGCAACTTGTCGATCGCCGAATCTCCCAGCTCAACGTAGGCCGAGTGCGCCGCCTTGCCCTTCGCCTCGAGATCGATCCGAATCGTTCCCTTCGAACCCAATGCGAGCAGGTTCGAGGTGGGCTCGCCATTGATGAGGTACTTGACCGACGGCGGAGGGCTCTGATTCGCGAAGCGCGCGCCGGCGCCGTCGACTTCCTCGCCAACGACGAGTAGAATGCCGAATCCGCGAACGCCCTCGGCCAACAGGCCTTCCACCGCCTTGAGCATCGCCGCGCAGATCCCGTGCGTGTCACAGGCCCCGCGCCCCCAGATGAGCTCGTCGTCTTCTCGAGACTGGATGTGCGGCGGGACGGTATCCATGTGCGTGGACAGCGCCACCTCGGGGTCTCCCCAGTACGCCCAGACGTTGTTGCGCCCCGGCTGGACCTCAACGACCTCCAGGCGCCCGCCGTATTGGTCGGCGAACGGGCGCAAGTAATCGGCCAGCCATTCGCCGATTTCGGTCTCGTTGGGGTTGACCGAATCGATGTCGATCATCGCCCGTGTGATTTCAACTGCGTCCATGACGCGATCTTTCTTTAACTTAGCGGAAAACACCTGGCCGGTCGGGTGGGGTACAATGTACGCACATGCCAGCGCCACGTATCAAACGTTTCAACATCCGGGCGACCGAGAGGCAGGAGAGGGTGATCCGCGAGGGCGCTTCGCGAAGAGGGGTGACGGTTTCGGATTTCGTCCTGCAAGCGGCTTACACCAGGGCGCAAATCGACATCGCCGACGAGAGGCACTTTAAGCTTCCGGACGATCAGTTCGAAGAGTTTCTGCGGTTGTTGGATCAGCCCCCCAAGTCGATTCCAGCGCTCAAAGAGTTGTTCAGCAAGCCCACGGTCCTCGATGAGGCCTAAGCGCCGCCGCCGTCTGAGACAGGGTGCGTGCAGGTTTCGATGATTGTCGAGAAACTCAGACGGGATCATCAGCTAGAGAGTTTCGATTGCGGCGAAGAGTCCTTGAACCTCTGGCTGCAAGAGTTTGCGTGGACCAATCAGCGTGGCGACTCGGCTCAGACCTATTTGGCGCTCGATTCGAATCAGGTCGTGGGTTACTACGCTCTGGCCGTCGGGAGCGTAGAGCGCGATGAGGCCCCCGAAAGGGTTGCTAAGGGTCTGCCCAGGCATCCGGTGGGCGTCGTAGTGCTGGCAAGACTCGCGGTGGACGTCTCGGCCCAAGGCAGCGGCCTCGGGGAAGCCTTACTCAAACACGCGCTTCGCCGAATATCGGCCGGCGCTGACGTAGCCGGCGTGCGAGCGGTATTAGTCCATGCAATCGGCGACGATGCTCGGCGATTCTACGAGCGGTTCGGTTTCATCGAACATCCAGAGGGTTCGTACCGGCTGATGATGATGATGAAGGACTTGAGGCGAAGCCTCGCGGAGTAGCTACTGCCAGTGCTCCATCGCCTTCTCGCTGGTCACCAGCGACTCGAAGATCGCCAGCACCTGCTTGCGATAGCTGTACATCTTTCGCAAATCTTCCCGAAAAGACTTGTCGAATTCCCTGGCTCTCATCCATTTGCGGAACAATGTCGGAGAAACGTCGATCTCACGCCGAATCGAATCAATCGGATGGCCGCGCAGGAACAGCGAATAAAACATCGCCGCCTCGCGCTGGGGCGAATGAAGCTCGGCTTCGCCGCTCTGAACTATGGACCGTCGGGACGCCATTTGCTACCCCGGGCCTTGGGCCGGAAAGATCAGTATAAACACGAGCGGCCAAGCGGGCAAGACCGCTGGGCCAAGGCTGGTAGGATGATGGATCTGCTGAATGCGGATTCTGTTTCAGGCGCCGTCTCCAGACGTTTCTAGAAGGACCTTGCTCGCTGCCGGCGTAGCCTTCGCCCGCCCCCTTTTCGGCGCCGGCAGAGGGACGCGTATTCCTGCACCAGAGATTGAATTCGAAGACTCGCTGACCGGCCGCAAAATGTCGCGGCTGACCAACAGCGCAGTACTGAGCCACCTGCCGGCCTACTACAACCGCGCTCTCTCGAGACGCGGCGGTTTCATCCTCATCACAAGTGAAGTCTCGGGCTCGCGTCAGATTCATCGCTACGATCTTGGCCGCGATCGCATGACGCAGCTGACCGTCGGCCTTGACGTTCACCCCTATTCGCCCACCTTGGCGCCGCGTGACCGCACGTTTTTCTATCTTCAAGGCAACGAAGTTCGGGAGGCCTCGGCCCGCGGGGGCGGCGATCGAACGGTCCATCGCTGCGAAGAGGGATGGGCGCTCACCGGCGACCTAGGGCTGAGCGCCGACGGGCGTTACGCCGCCGTCATCGAGATGGCCGCCGCCGATCGCGTCGCCGACTCGCTAGCACAATTTGAAAAACGCCCGAATTGCCGATTGAGGGTCGTCGAAACCGAGCGCGCCGGATCGAGCTGGGTCGCTGTCGAGGAGCGGCACTGGCTCTCTCACCCGCGTTTTCGCCCTGGGCGGACCGACATCCTCTACGACCACGAAGGCCCCTGGGGAAAGGTCGACGGCCGCTTGCGGCTAACGTCTTTGCGTGGTGAGAGCACGAAGGAACTGACACCGCGAGCGGGTAAAGAACAGGTCGGCCACGCGTACTGGGGCGCGGATGGGCGCGAGGTGTTTTACGTCAGATTCCCCAATGATTCGTTGCGCGGCGCCACGATCGAGGCCCGCTCGCCGGAATCGGGTGTTGCTCGAACCGTGTCACTCTGCTCGGCATTCGGCTGGATGACCGGCAATCAGGACGGATCGACGATTGTAGGCGCGAGCAAGCGCCCGTCGGGGCCGAACATTTACGTGCTATTCGTCAAGCTGCAGCGTGAGATTACGCTCTGCGAGCACGGCTCTAGCGGCAAGGCTTATCCCATCGCGGGAACGGATTGCATGGACCCGTATGCGGCGAATCCTGAGCCTATATTTTCGGGCGACAGCCAGTGGGTATACTTCACCAGCGACCGCGAGGGGATGCCGGCGGTCTACCGGATGAAGCTTGAGGACCTGGTTGAGCAGACCTGACGCCCGCCGATGTCGCGGACCGGACTTACACTCACCAACATCGCTTTGAGCCCGGCGCCGGTGGCGGCGGGTTGGATGTTAAACTGGCGTCTGTCGCTAATAGTCCGCGGGATCAGTCTGAGCAATATTTCAACCCGCCGCCACCGGCGCCGGGCTCAAAGCGGAGCAACGATTTCACGCGGTTTCCGGCGTCTGTGTGGGTTAAGATAATTACGACTCCCGGAGGAGATCCGATGATCCGAGTTCTGCTTGCTCTATTCGTTTGCTCGCTACCCGCGTTTTCCGCTTCGGCCGCCAAGGTGGGGGATGGCTCGGCCGTCACCTTCAATGAGCACGTTGCGCCGATCGTGTTCAACAACTGCACGTCGTGCCATCGGCCTGGCCAGGGCGCGCCGTTTGCTCTGATGAACTACGACGATGTACGCAAGCGCGGAATGTTGATTCAGGCGGTGACAGAGGCAAAGTTCATGCCTCCGTGGCAAGCGGCCAAGGACTACGGTCATTTCAAGGACGAGCGCCGGTTGACCGACGAGCAGATTGGGCTGATCGGCAAATGGGTGAGCAGTGGAATGGCCGAGGGCGACATCGCCGCGTTGCCGAAGCTCCCCGACTTCCCCGAGGGCTGGCAGCTGGGCGAGCCGGACCTGGTCGTCAAGATGGAGACGCCCTACAGCGTCCCCGCCGATGGCGCGGACATCTACCGCAATTTCGTCGCGGCGATTGGGACGACCGAAGAGAAGTGGGTTCGCGCGGTTGAGTTCCGTCCCGGGTCGCGTACCGTGATGCATCACAGCTTGTTCGCCGCGGATCCGTCGGGCCAGGCCCGCGCGCTTGACGCCAAGGACGAAGAAGTCGGCTATGGCGGCATGGGCAGCGGCGTCCGTGGAACGACCAGCCTCGGCGGTTGGGCGGTCGGCGCCGGTCCGAAGATTTTCCCCCAAGAAGCGCCGATCAAGATGCCGCCGAATGCGGACTTCATTTTCCGTTCGCACTTCCATCCCGTGGGCAAGGTCGAGAGCGAGGTTTCATCGATCGCCATTTACTACGCCGATAAGCCCGCGACGCGGAAGCGGGTGAATATCCAGCTGCCGCCGCTGTTTGGCCGCGGCGCTGGGGTCGACATTCCGGCTGGCGAGTCTGCCTTCACGATTCGTGAGCAGTACACCTTGCCCGCAGCGGTCGATATTTACTCGGCGGGTCCGCACGCGCACTACGTGGGCAAGGAGTTCAAGGGCTGGGCGGTGCTGCCGAACGGTGAAGAGGTTCCGCTGATCCATATCCCCGATTGGGACTTCAACTGGCAGGGTTCCTACACCTACGCCGAGCCGGTTCGGTTGCCGAAGGGGGCGACGATGCACGTCGAAATCACCTATGACAACTCGGCGGAGAATCCGCGCAACCCACAAAATCCTCCCAAGCGCGTGACCTGGGGACTGGCCTCGTACGACGAGATGGGGTCGATCGGGTTCGCCGCCTTGCCGGTGAACAATGAAGACGCCAAGCTCATTAGGGCGGATTACCAGAAGCTGCAAGCGAAACACGCCATGCAGGCGCGCGAGCAGATGAAGGGTCGGCAGTCGACCATTCGCCGCACGACGGGAGCTGACGACTAGCAAGACGTGGCGCACGGCTGTGCCGTGCCGCCTTGCACCTGTGGTGCAAGGTCCGGTCTTATTGGGACAGATGGTTGAGAAGAGACCTCGCGCCAATTGCAGGAGGCGGCGCTGCCGCGCCGTCGTGCCTCACTAGCCGAGTCGGGCGCCGATGGGCGCTTCTTCGAGAAAGCTCACCAAGTAGGGATGGTGATCGTCGCCCGAAGCGGCGATGATCATCCCTTGCGACTCGATTCCGCGCATCTTGCGGGGCTTCAGGTTGGCGACGATAGCGACCTTACGGCCAATGAGCGCTTCCGGTTCGTAGGCCTTGGCGACCCCCGCGACGATCGAGCGCGGCTCGGTCTCGCCGATGTCAATCATCAGGTGCAGTAGCTTGTCGGTCTTGGCGACCTTCTCGGCGGACTTCACCATCCCCACACGCATATCGACCTTGAAGAAGTTGTCGATCTCGACCTCCGGCGTATCGATCACGAGCGCCTCGGAAGCCGGTTCGAATGTCCGGCCCATGATCTCGGCCTGCTCCTTGAGGACTTCTTGTTCGAGCTCTTCCATCTCTTTGACGGCCTTGTCGACCTCAAGCCGAGGGAATAGCGCTTTAGGCTCTGCGAATCGGGTCCCGACCTCGAGTCCGCCCCACGCGAGCTCGGCCAGTTTGTACTCGCCTAAGTCGCTGGCTTGGCCGAGCTGCGCCCAGATCTTGGGTGCGCTCTTGGGCAGAACGGGGTAAACCAGCGCGCAGCCGATACGCAAGGTCTCGGCCGAGTTGTAGAGCGTCGCGGCGAGGGCGGCTTGGCCTTCCGGGCTCTCGTCTTTGGCCAGCAGCCAGGGCTTCTGCTCGACGATGTATTTGTCGACCGCGCTTAGTAGCGCCCAGGTGGCCTCGAGAGCCTTGTTGAACTCGAACTTCTCGTAGTGGCCGATCACTTTCGGGATCGTCTGGGCCGCGAGCGCGGGAAGTCCGCCATCGGGGCCCTGGGAGGCGTCGGGCGCGATTCCGCCGGTGTACCGTTGGACCATTGTGACCGTCCGGCTGGTCAGATTGCCGATGCCGTTGGCCAGGTCGGAGTTGTAGCGCCCGACTAATCCGTCGTAGGAAAAGTTCCCATCCTGGCCGAAGACAATGTCGCGCAACAGGTAGTAGCGCAAGCCCTCGATCCCGACCACCTGGTTGATCGGTTTGGAGCGGACGATATTGCCCTTCGACTTGCTCATCTTGTCGCCCTGGAAGATGAGCCAGCCGTGGGCGTAGACTTTCTTCGGCAACGGGAGCCCTGCGGCCATCAGGAACGCCGGCCAGTAGACCGCGTGAAAGCGCAGGATCTCTTTGCCGACCAGGTGAACGTCGGCCGGCCAGAGCTTCTCCCACAGGGACGGGTCGTCCTGGCCGTAGCCGATGGCGCTCATGTAGGCCGTGAGAGCGTCGAACCAGACGTAGAACACGTGCTCGGGGTCGTCTTTGAGTGGGACGCCCCACTTGAGCTTCGAGCGCGTAATGGAGAGATCCTTCAGGCCTTCCTTGACGAAAGACAAGACCTCATTGCGGCGGGACTCGGGCTCGATGAAGTCGGGCTGGTCGGCGTAGAACTGTTCGAGTTTTTCTTGATAAGCCGAGAGCTTGAAGAAGTAGTTTTCCTCGGTGATCTCGATGATCCGATCCGGATCCGCTTGCGCGGCCTCCGCGTCTGTGACGAAGGCCTCATCGCCAACGTGATACTTGCCCGCGTAGGAGCCCTTGTAGATCGCGCCGTTGTCCATGCAGCGCCGAAAGATCTGGTAAACCGCCTTGGCGTGCTCCGGCGAGGTCGTGCGCTGGTAGTAGTCGTAGTTGAATCCCAGCTCATCCCACTCCTGCCGGAAAGCGTTCGACACGCGGTCGGCGAACTTTTTGGGCTCCCAACCGGCGTTCTCGGCCGAGCGGGCTACGTTGGTTCCGTGCTCGTCGGTGCCGGTGGTGAAGTGGACCTCATCGCCCATCATTTGGCGGAAGCGCTTGACCGTGTCGCAGACCAGCGTCGTGTAGGCGTGCCCGATGTGGGGCGTGGCGTTGACGTAGTAAATCGGGCTCGTGATGTAGTATTTCATCGTTGGTTTCGCGTCTGGCGCAGATACTCGTAGTTGGCCTGCCGCCAAACCTCTTTGAAGGGAATTCTTTTTTCGCGGGCGAGCTTCGCGCAGTCCTCGTACTCAGGGGCGAAGTTGCCGGCCGCGACCTTGACGCGCACTTCGCCATAGACCGTTTCGACTGTCGTCCAAGAGCGCTCGAGGACCCGGCGCCGGGCGGCGTAGGTACGGATCCCTAGGGTCGTCGTCTCGGCGAAGACAATGTCGCTGAGTCGGTCGCGGTCCTCGGGCTTGGCGAGGACGGAGAGGGCAAAACCCGGGCGGTCCTTCTTCATGAACGTCGGCGTCAAGGTGACGTCGAGGGCGCCTTCGTCAAGGAGCCTGGAGCGGGCGAATCCGGACATTTCCGGGCTCATGTCGTCGATATTCGCTTCAATCACCCAAATCTCAGTCGACTCGATGGCCTCGCTCGATTCGCCGATGACGACCCGGAGCATGTTGGCGCGGTCTTCGAAATCACGATCCCCCGCGCCGTAACCGATCGACTCAATCGACATCGCCGGCATCCCCCCGGCGGGGGTGGCGAGCGTGGCGACGATTGCCGCGCCGGTCGGCGTAGTCAACTCGACGGCCGGTCCGTCGGAGTAGGTCGGTAGGCCTTTCACTAGCGCCGCCGTCGCTGGTGCTGGGACCGGCATCACGCCGTGAGCGGCCTTGACGGTCCCGCTGCCCAAGTTCAGCGCCGAGCATTGTATCTTCTCGATCGCGAGCTTCTCGAAGCCGACGCAGGCGCCAACAATGTCGACGATCGCGTCGATGGCGCCGACTTCGTGGAAGTGCACCTTCTCGATGTCGATGCCGTGGATGGCGGCTTCCGCTTCTCCAAGTCGCTGGAAAATCGCCAGGCTGCGCTGTTTGGCCGCCTCGTCGAGGGAGCTGTCTGAAATGATCCGTTCGATGGTCGAGAGGTGGCGGTGGTCGTGGTCGTGGCCTGCGGTCACCTTGACGTCGGTCCCGGTGATTCCGCGACGAACGCATTTCTCGGCGGAAATCTCGACGCCTTCGAGGCCGAGCTTCGAGATTTCAGCCCGCAGGACATCGACGTCGAGGCCTGAGTCGATCAGGGCGCCGAGCAGCATGTCGCCGGCGATACCGGAGAAGCAGTCGAGATAGGCGATCCTCATGGAGATGCGCTAGGGGCGAAGGACGTTGTGGGTCCCGACTCGCCGGAGCCTTACGCCATGTTCTAGCTTCTCAAATGTAATTCGGTAGTTGTCGCTAGCGCGTAACTCCCAAATGCCCTGGAATCCAGCCATCCTCTTGGTCCGCAGCGAGGGATGTGAGGGATCGGCGATGAACAAACGAACAGCCTTTTCGACCTGAGCCTGCCCCTGTTCGGAAAGCGCCTTGTACTCTTTGCAGAACCGATCGGTCCGAACGATTTGCATCAGGAGTTCAGATCGTCAAACAAATCGTCGACCGTGCTGAATTCACGCACTCGGCCGGCTTGAATATCCTTGTCTGCTTCCCTCTCACCGGCTTGCCACTCAGCCGTCCAAAAGTATTCTTGATCCGGGTCGCGGTTCGCTGAGGCGAAGTGTTGCTTCAGCGCCTGTTGGACCGCGGCGCTGGAATCACCGTCGAACGATTTGGCTAAGGATTCGAGGATCTGTTCGCTCTCGGTGTCCAAGACGACTTCAACGCGCTTCATAGCCGTATCGTAACAGTCGGCGGGGACCGCTCAAGATGTCGCTCGGCGATCACGCCGATTTCATCCGACAGCGGACGACAGCGAGAACTTGAGCTCTTCCCAGGGCATCTGCTCGCTCTCGGCGTCCAGGACCAGCTCCACTCGCTTCATAGCTCGTATGCTAGCCGTCGACCTTGTCGCCGTCGTTGCTACAATCTTCAACGGGTATGCAAAGGCTGATTCGACTTTTTGGGACCTGGCTCGCTCTGGCGGTCACGGCCGTGTCCGTAGCGGCCAAGATCCCGGTGGTCATCGCCTTCGACGCCGACAACAACACGGCCGCGAATGCCGCCGCCATGGGCATGGACGAAGCTGTCAAGCAAGCCAAGTTCCTGGGCATCGAGTACGGCTTCGACATGGACAAGCCCGAAAACGCGGGCAAGCACGCCGAGGCTCGGGCCGTGATTCTGGCGGGGACGAGCGAGCAGGCTCTCGCCGTGGCGGACAAGCTGGCCGCCGCCAGGGTCCCGGTCATCAGCGTGCTCTCGACCGACGACGAGCTTCGTACCAAGTGCCGCCCAAACCTGTTCCACATGGCGCCGAGCCGGAAGATGCTCGCCGACGCGGCCGCGCAATGGAAGAAGGCGAATCCCGAGGACAGCAACGTCGTGGCCCGCGCCTGGCACGCGGACTTCGTTAAGTTTTCCGCGCGTCAGCTCAATAACCGCTGGGTCCAACGGTTCAGCAACCCAATGCCGGATGAAGGCTGGGCCATGTGGGCCGGTGTTCGCCTGATCACGGATGCGATCGCCAACAACCCCGAGGCGACGCCGGCTGAGCTCACGAAGTACCTCCGCGAGGAGATGGAGTTCGACTCGTACAAAGGCGTTTACTCGACGTTCCGCGAGACCGGCCAGTTGGGCCAGACATTGCTGATCGTCGTCGATGGCAAATTAGCAGGCGAGGCCCCGGTACGCGGTGTGGCGGCGACCGATGAGCTGGATTCGCTGGGACTACAGGAATGCGAAGGAGAATAGAGGGATGATTCACGCCGCATTGAGCCCGGCGCCGGTGGCGGCGGGTGGGGAAGTCCCTCGAGCGTCAGACGGCTGTAATGAGCTTCGCCGGGCCGCTGACAGCCCAACCCGCCGCCACCGGCGCCGGGCTCAATCGGAGCGCTGCGGTCGCGTGGTCGTCGCGACGATCGGAGCTCTCGTTTCGTTGGCCGCTACAGCGCCGGCTGAGCCTACGCATCGGCTTTTCGTTACCAACGAGGCCGACAACTCCATCTCGGTGATCGATAGCCGCACGGGCAAGCTCGAAAAGACCATCGAGATCGGCGGCAAACCCCGTGGAATCGGTTTTTCGCCGGATCGCTCGCTGGTTTACGTTGCCCTGGGTGACGCGAACGCTATCGGAGTGATCGACACGCAGTCGCTTGAGATCGTCAAGCGGATTTCCGCCGGGTCGGACCCGGAGGCGTTTGCTGTCCACCCGAAGAGCGGTTACATCTATTTGTCGAACGAAGACGAGGGGCTAGCGAGCGTGCTCGACCCCGAGACTGAAAAAATCCTGGCTTCGGTCGAGATCGGCATCGAGCCCGAGGGGGTCGCCATCGGTCCCGACGGTACGAGCGTCTACGTGACGAGCGAATCGACCAGCATGGTTCACGTGATCTCGGTGCCCGAACATAAGCTCGAGGCGAACATTTTGGTGGGCGCGCGTCCCCGGGAAATCGATTTTTCGGCTGACGGCAAGTTTGGCTACGTGACTTGCGAGGTCGGCGGGGAGATCGTCAAGTTCGACCTGGCGACCAACAAGATCGTTCAGCGGAAGAAGCTGCGACGCGAGATCCGGCTGGTTAAGCCGAAGGGTATCCGGCTGGGGCCTGACGGAAAATCGTTCTATGTCTCGACTGGTCGCGGAAACGCCATCGCGGTCCTCGACGGTGAAACACTGGACCTGAAGGCCACGATTCCCGTGGGCCGGCGGGTTTGGGGAATGGCCTTCTCGCGCGACGGTTCGAAGCTTTACGTAACGAATGGCCTGGACGGTGACCTGTCGGTTATTGACGTTGCGGCCGGGAAGGAGACGGGAAGAATCCCAACGGGAGAAATGCCGTGGGGCGTGATCATCGACGATTAATTCTGTGCGCGGTATTGTTTGCCGCCCCGGCCCTGGCCGAGGTTACGGTTCAGGAGGCCATCGGGTGGAAGCTGTTCTTCGACCCGATTCTGTCGCGGCCTCAAAACTTTTCATGCTCGACGTGCCATGTCCCGAGCAAGGGCTTCGAGGGTGGAGAGCCGCTCAGCAAAGGCGCGCATGGCGACGTGCTGGGCCGCAACACGCCTACGGTTGTGAACCTCGCCGATGCCGAGTTCTTCTTCTGGGACGGCCGGGCGTCGTCGCTCGAAGAACAGGCGGTGGGGCCGATCCAGCATCCTCAAGAGATGGACTTGACGCTACCGGAAGCCGTGAAGCGAGTAGGCAGCCAGCCGCACTATCGCAGGGCCTTCAAGAAGGCGGGGGTCCGCAAGATCACTTCCGACGCGATGGTGGAAGCGATTGCCGCGTTTGAACGCCGTCTCGTCACCGGCGAGGCCATTATCGATCGCTGGCTAGCCGGCGACCGCAACGCCCTCAACGAGCAGCAAGAGCGCGGGCGGATGATCTTCTTTACCAGAGGCGACTGCGCGCTGTGCCACAACGGCAAGAACTTCACCGACGACTACTTTCACAACATCGGCACGGGCCACCCGGACGATTTGGGCCGCTACGCGATCGAGAAAGACGAGCGCATGAAAGGCGCCTTCAAGACCCCCGGCCTGCGCAATTGGAAGGGCCGCGAACCGTTCATGCACGATGGGCGCTTCGATTCGATCGAAAGAGTGGTCGCCTTCTACGACACCGCGCCCGGAACCTCGATAGGCGAAAGCGAGGTCGACAAGATCGACCTGACCAAGCAAGAGCAAGAGGACCTGATCGCGTTTCTCGAGACACTGAACGGCGCCTGGCCTGATCTCGAGCCGTTCGAGGCGGCTTGGGAAGCTTTGGGAGTGGAGTGAGCGATCCGCTTGTCCGCGTCGAGAAGCTGGCCAAGCGATTTCGGTCGGGCACGGCTGAGCTGACGGTTTTCCAAGAGGTGGACTTCGAGCTGGCCCGGGGCGAGAGCGTCGCGCTGGTTGGTGAATCCGGCGCGGGGAAGTCGACGTTGCTGCACTTGCTGGGCGCGTTGGAGGCGCCGACGGAAGGGTCGATCGTCTTCAACGGGCGTCCCCTGGCGAATCGCAACGAGACCGAGCTGGCGGCCTACAGAAACACCGACATCGGGTACGTCTGGCAGAGCCACCACTTGCTTCCAGAGTTCACCGCGCTTGAGAACGTGATGATGCCGATGCTGATTGCGGGGGAGGGCGGGGCTGAAGCTCGCTCGCGCGACTGGCTGGCTCGGGTCGGGTTGGCTGATCGCGAGAGTCACCAGGCGGGGGAGCTTTCCGGGGGCGAGCAGCAACGTGTCGCCATGGCTCGAGCGTTGGTGCGGAACCCGAAGCTGTTGTTGGCGGACGAACCGACCGGGAATCTCGACGAGCGAACCGGCGAGGCGGTCATCGACATGTTGCTTGAGTTGCCCGCCGAGCACGGCGTTACGGTTGTAATGGCGACCCACAATCGCGGGTTTGCAGCGCGTTGTGACAGGACCTTGACTGTCGAGAATGGGTCAGTCGTCGCGGCGTAGGAGGTTCGCGCAAAGGCGCAAAGATACGCAAAGAAAGAATCCGTTTTCTTGGCGTTCCTTTGCGTTCTTTGCGCCTTTGCGCGAACCTCTTGCCGCTTACGGCGTCAGACGCCTAAGACGTCGTCCACGGCGATAGCAAGCCCAGGTAATAGGTCACCGCCATCAAGCGTTTCCCCCGCGCCGCGCGCAACAGGGTGCTCACCGGGCCGACAGACGAGTACCGAATCCTCTTCCGGCAGTATGATCCACACCAACTTCGTCCCGTTTTCGAAGTATTCGGCGACCTTGTCGAACAGGTAGCTCACCGCGTCCTCGGGGGATCGTACTTCGACCACAAGGTCGGGCGCCCGCTCCAGGTACGGTGACTCGTCCTCTTCCGGGTCCCCTAGCACCACCGCGAGGTCCGGCCGCCGCAGTCGGGTCTGCCCATCGATTTTCAAGATGCAGTGCAGTCCGCTGGCGACATAACCATCTGTTCGTTTGTCGAGATAGTCCATCAGGCGACGGCCGCATTTCACCTGAATCGTGGCGTGCGTCTTGCTCCCAAGGTTAAGCGGCAGGGAGCGTCCGTCAGCATACTCGCTGTACTGAAGCGTTGCGCTCTTCAGAAACTGCTCGACCGAAATCGCTTCCGCCACGGCGCTCAGTCTACCAGCCAACTCGCTAGAATGATCCCGACCATGACCCGCCGAAGCTTCTCGCTCGCCGCCGCCGGAGCGTTCGCCGCGCAATCCCCAAACAGCCGCATAGGCGTCGGGCTCATCGGCGTCGGCAACATCGGCACGCGCCACCTCGAGCGCCGCCTACTCCCCATGCAACGGGATCAGGGCCTCCTCCGGGTCGTCGCGGTCAGCGAAATCTACGACCGCGCCAAGCTTCGCGCAAAGGAGATGATCGGCATCGGCGACAAAGACGTCCACCACGACTACCACGACCTGCTCGCGCGCCCGGATATCGACGCCGTGGTCATCGCGACGCCCGACCACTGGCACGCCCGCATGGCGATCGACGCCATGGAGGCCGGCAAAGACGTCTACCTCGAAAAACCCATGTCGCGCACAATCCCTGAGGCCAAGGCGATCGCCGAGACGGTTGAGAGGACGGGCCGCGTCCTTCAAGTCGGCAGCCAGTGGGTTTCCGACGCCGGCTACGTTAAGGCCAAGGAGATCTTCGAGGAAGGCTGGATCGGCGACCTCGTCTGGCTGCAGTCGAGCTACTCGTCGAACCACAAGAACGGCGTCTGGCAGTACTACGTGGATGAAGAGGCGAATCCAGATACCGTCGACTGGAAGCGCTTCTTGGGCGGCTCGGCGGACCAACCTTTCTCAGGAGACCGCTTCTTTCGCTGGCGCAAGTATTGGGAATTCTCCGGCGGGATCGCGACAGACTTCTTCTATCACCGCCTGAGTCCGCTGCTCCACGTGGTTGGACCCCAATTCCCCATGCGCGCCAGCGGCCATGGCGGAATCTACTTCCACAAGAACCGCCAGGTCCCCGACACCTATTCGACAACGATCGAGTACGAGAATTTCGGCTGCACCGTAATGGGTTCGAGCGCGACGCGGGCGCCGAACGCCTTCCACGCGCCGACATTCTATGGGCAGATGGGGACGATACAGGTTCTGTCGGGCCGAGTCGAAGTCCGCGGCGAGTCCCTCTACGAAGACGAATTCCGCAAGCTGGCGGGCGACGCGAGCGTAACCTTCGAGGTCGACAACAAGGACCAACAAACCGCGCGCACCGCGCATATGTTGAACTTCCTCGAGTGCGTGAAGTCGCGCCAGAAGCCGGCGCTCGACGCGCGCTTCGGCTATCAGGTGATGACGGCGATCAAGCTCGGCGTCGACAGCTATCGGATGGGCCGCACAATGGCGTTCGACCCAGCAAGCGAGACGATGCTCGACGAGCCGCCACCGCGTCATCCCGGCTACGAAGGCGATGGGTCGAACGACCCGAACGCTCCCGCCAGCTACCAGAAGCGGAGAGCCGGGTGAAGGTTGAGGAACTCAAGGGGGCCGCGGATTCACATCCGTGGTTCGTGCGGTTGGGTGACGCCGCCTGTTAGCACTGACGGCAACACCTGCTTAGCTACGAGAATGTTGCCGGCGTCAGTGAAGTGGCAGTCGTCGTAGAAGACCTCGAGGGAAGCGGGGATTAGCGTTTGGAGGTCGACGAAGGTTTGGCCGGCGGATTCGGCGATGTCCTTCTGCACATCGTTGAAACGCCTCATTTCGTTGTATAGCCAGCGGCCGGAGGCCCGCACATCACCGTTCGCTCTTCTCACCACAAACCAGCGGGCTTGCTGCTCTTCTTCCGTCATCAACTCCTTCCAGAGCACGGGCTGTCCGGCCACGATGACCTTGGCCCCGGCGCCAGTCAGAGAGCTGACGACGCGAGTCATGGCGTCTCCGAATTCCTCAATGGGGTCGGGGCTTCGTTCGGGGCTATCCGAGTATGGAAGGCCTTGGAGCTTGGTCCGTAGCGCCGGCATATGCTCGCTGGACCACGCAAACTGGACTCCGCCTTTTGACCTGGCGGGAAAGAGCCCGCGCTTGACGAGCACGGTCCTTCAGACGGATCTTCCCCCCAGCGGAAGGCTCGTTTGACGGGCTAACTGCTTGGCTTGCTTGGCTTTAACACGTTTGGGGGCGCTTTTAGTGTACCCATGTATTATGCTATTGTATCGTTTATTCATTGTGTTGTTTGTGATATAATATACCCATGTATGTTGAGTCCGTCCCCAATCGCAACTCGCCGCCCGCCGTCTTGCTGCGCGAATCCTTCCGCCAAAACGGCAGAGTCAAAAAACGCACCCTCGCCAACCTCTCCTGCTGGCGCCCCGTCCGCGTCGAGGCCCTCCGGCGCGCCCTCCGCGGCGAGTTCGATCAGCTTCCCGCCACTCCCGTCTGCGGCCCCGTCTTTGGCCTGCTCTTCGCGCTCAAGCAACTCGCCGATGAGCTGGGCCTGACCGCCGCGCTGGGTCGAACGCGGGCCGCCAAACTCGCCTTGTTCCTGGTGCTGGCGCGCCTGGCCCACCAAGGATCGCGGCTCTCGGCCGTGCGCTGGGCCGCCGATCAGGCCGTCGCAGAAGTGCTGGGTCTGGGCGCCTTCGACGAAGACGACCTCTACGCCGCCCTCGATGATCTGAGCGCCCGCCAAGTGAAGATCGAGCAAGCGCTATACCGCCACTACCTCGAGCGCCGCGGAGCCCCGCCCAGCTTGCTGCTCTACGACGTCACCAGCTCGTACTTCGAAGGCCTGCACAACGCGTTGGGCGAGTACGGCTACAATCGCGACGGCAAGCGCGGCAAGAAGCAAATTGTGATCGGACTGCTGGCCGATGACCAGGGCGAGCCGCTGGCGGTGCGGGTGTTTGCCGGCAACCGCAACGATCCGACGACCGTGCCGGATCAGATCCGCATCGTCAAAGAGCAGTTCGGAGTCGAGGAGTTGGTCTTCGTCGGCGACCGCGGGATGGTCAAGAGCAAGGGCAAGCAGGCGCTGGGGGAGGCCGGGCTGCGCTACATCACGGCGCTGACCGATCCCCAGATTCGGCGGCGCTTGAGCGAAGGGGTGCTGCAACTGGAGCTGTTCGCTGAACAAGTCTGCGAGGTCGAAGCCGACGGCGTGCGCTATGTGCTGCGCCTCAACGAGTCCGAAGCCAAACGGCAACGGCAGCGGCTCGAGGACAAGCTGGCCAAGCTGGGAGGCAAGCTCGACCGACGCAACCAGAAAGTCACGGCCTCTTCCCGTTGCGAGCCCGCGGCCGGACTGCGCCAGCTCAAGCCCTGGCTGGCGCGTCACAAGCTGACAGAATTGGTCGAGTTGCGCTTGCAGGGACGTACGCTGGTCGTCGAGCGCCAGCAGGCGGCGATCGAGCAGGCGCTGGAGTTGGCGGGCTGTTACGTGGTCGTGACCGATGTCGCCTCCGAGCGCATGAGCGGCCAAAGAGTGCACGACCATTACGTGAGCCTGCAGCGGGTGGAGCGCGACTTTCGGCAGCTGAAGACGGGCTTGCTCGAGGTGCGGCCGATCTTCGTGCGCAAAGAAAGCCGCACCCGAGGACATGTGTTGTGCAGCATGCTGGCGTTGAAGCTGAGCCGCGAATTGGAACGGCGGATACAAGCGGCGTTTGGCACGACCGACGACGACCCGCACGCGATCACCTTGCCGGACGCGCTGGCGGCGTTGGGGCGACTGTGTCTATTGGAATATCGAGTGGATGAGCAGACCAGCGTCACACGGCTGCCGATTCCCGACGCCCGCCAAACAGAAATCCTCAATGCGTTGGGGGTTTCGCTGCCGCACAAGTAACCTGTAGACAGACGCCGATCGCCCGATCCATCCCATAACCGACGCGAATTCAGGAAGTTGGCGGCGAAACTCTGCTCGCTGGCGGGGGGAAGATCCGTCTGACGATTTGCGAGATGGACTTGACCTGTGTTTCTTGAGAACGCCCTCTGGGCCAGAGCCGCGTCGACGCCAAAGTACGAGTAGTCCGGCCCGCCGGCCAATGCCATGTCGTTGACGCCCATGAGGACGACAGCGGTGTCAGGTCGGTAGTCGCTGATGTTTTGATTGATCCAGTGGAGTAGGTCGATAGCCTTCCAGCCTGATCGCCCCATGGCGGCTGTCTCCACTGTGAGGCCCGAATCTGTTTGTAAATAGTCGCCAAGCAGCGAGCACCAGATGTCTTGGGTTTCCTGCGTTTCTTGATTCGTCGTCGATGCGCCCAGACAGAGCACCCGCAGGTCAGCACGGCGAACGTCAGGGCTGTTCATCGACGTAGAGCGGTACCCGTACCGGCTGCGCGTGTACACGATACGTGGCTTTACGCCGGGATGATTTTGGAGAATCTCGGTCTCGATCGCCTGGTCTTCGAGCTCGATCGGTGCGAGCAGCCAGAGAAGCCCATCGGCCGCTGCTAGCGAAGCTGCGAGGACGGCCAGATTGATTCCTAAGATGCGGACGATTGCCAAGATTTACCGAGCCAGCCGGCAGAGAGTGTCCCAGAGGCGGTCGAGATGGGCTTGATCGGTACGAATGTTACCGATCGCGACGCGGATTGTGAACTTTCCGTTGAGAGTCGTGTTCGACAAGAAGAACTCGCCGGTTTCGTTGACGGCGTTCAGGAGTTCCTCGTTGATCTGATTCAGTTCCGTCTCGGAGGCGCTGGAAGGCCGATAGCGGAAGCAGACCAGCGAAAACGGCGTCGGAGCCAGTCGCTCGAAGTCAGGGTGTTCGTCGACGCGGCCCGCGAGTTGTTTGGCCAGGCGGATATGCTCTCGCAGGTTAGCCATAATTCCCTCACGGCCGTAGGCGCGCATGATGAACCAGAGCTTGAGCGCTCGGAAGCGTCGGCCGAGTGGGATGGAATACTCCATGAAGTTGACCGCCCCCGAGTGTGGGTCAGCCGGGAGGTACTCCTTTTGCATGCTCATGGCCTTACGGAACACCTCGGGACGGCGAGTGTAGAAGGCGGTCAGGTCCATGGGGGCGAACATCCACTTGTGTGGGTTGAGCAACAGCGAGTCGGCGCGATCGCATCCGGCGAAGTGCTTGCGCTTTTCCGGGAGCATTGCGCATGGTCCGGCGTAGGCGGCGTCGACGTGGAGCCAAAGCTTGTAACGCTCGCAGATGTCGGCGATCGCGGGGATTGGATCGACGCTCGAGGTGGAGGTTGTCCCGACAGTCACGCTGACGGCGATGGGGGTGAAGCCGGCCGCGAGGTCTTGTTCGATGGCCATTGTGAGCTCTTCCGGAAGCAGGCGGAACGCGGCGTCGCAAGCGATCATTCGGCAAGCCTCCCTTCCATGCCCAAGCGCTGCCATGCCCTTCTCGACGCACATGTGGGCGTGCTGGGAAGTGTAGACAACGACCTTGTTGAGGTCGGGCGGCTCGGCGGCTTCGCGCGCGGCAATCAGCGCGTGTAGCACGCCTTCCGAAGCCGTCGAGTGGATGATCCCGAACCAGTCCTTGGGAAAGTCGAGCCATTCGGCGAGCCAGCGTAGAGTGAGCTGCTCGAGCTCAGCCATCGCCGGGGAAGTCTTCCAGAGAAGCCCGATATTGTTCAGCGCAGCTGTAAGGGTTTCCGCCAAGACTCCCGGCGCACTGCCGGTGTTGGCGAAGTAAGCCATGAAGCCGGGGTGATTCCAGTGGGTCACGTGCGGCATGACTTGCTTCTGGAAGTCCTCGAAGATCCGGTCGAGCGGCTCGGCGGTTTCGGGTCCCGAGGCGGGAAGCTTGTCGATCAGCTGACCGGGTTCGACATCGGGCTGGACGGGGTAGTTTTCCGGGTGATCCCAGTAGTCGGCGATCCAGTCGACGATCTCATGGCCGGTCCGGCGGAAGTCTTCGCTGGGGATATCGCCGAGCAGGGCGGGCATGCATTCCACTGTAGCCCTACAATGAGAGCCGTGGAGCTTATGGTCCTGCTGGCGGCGATCGGACTCGCGTTCTGGGCCTGGAAGAGCCCGGGGCGGCGCTGCCGGGGTTGCGACTACAAGCCGGAGGATTGAGGCTTTTTGTCGAGCGGGTCCTCGACGTCGATTTCTTCGGGCGGGATCTCGATGATCTTGCCGTCTTCCATCGCAATGATGGAGTGTCCCATGCGCTTGTGGTAGAGCTTCGCCGCTTGGACGGCTTCGCGAGCGGCCGCTAGCGCGATGTCCGAATACTTGACCAAGTCAACTTCCGGCGGGATGTCTAAGCTTGAGCCATTTGCAGAAAAATTGCCCATAAGTCCTCATCGCACGTAGGGGCGAGGCATGCCTCGCCCGCCAGCCTAGCTGAAACTAGCTGACCTCGACTTCCGCGCCAAGTTCTTCGAGTTTTTTGGCGACGCTGTCGGCCTCGTCCTTGGCAACGTTCTCTTTGACCGGCTTCGGCGCTTCGTCGACCAGCGCTTTGGCTTCCTTGAGTCCCAAGCTGGTGATTTCGCGGACAGCCTTGATGACCTTGATCTTGTTCACGCCCGCCGCCTTTAGCGTGACGGTGAACTCGGTCTGCTCCTCAACGGCGGCGGCGCCCCCGCCGTCGGCCGCCGGCGCCATCGCCATAGCCATCGGCGCGGCGGCCGCGGCCGAGACGCCGAGCTTGTCCTCGAGGTCCTTGACCAGGTCAGCCGCCTCCATAAGAGTCAGCCCTTGAATTTGTTCAGATAGTGCAGCCACATCAGCCATGATTAATTCGCTCCTTCTCTCTCGCGCCGGGCCCTGAGAGGGTTGCCGGCCTCACTGAATCCTTCCCTCTTACCCGTTAAACTTTCCTTGATCGACCGCCTGCTTGAGAACCGAGACCAGGTCTCGCGCCGGCGCGTTGAGCACACCGACGAGATTCTCGGCAGGGGCGTTGATTTGCCGCGCCAGGTTCTGGGCCGGCGCGTTGAGCACGAACAGGAGCTTCGCTTGAGTCTCCTTCTTGCCCGCCATCTTCGAGAGCCGCACCAGCCCATCGGCGTCGAGCTCTTGCCCGTCGACCACGCCAGCCTTGAATCCGAATACCGGATTCTGCTTGGAATAGTCGATCAAGGCCTTCATCAGCGCGACCGGATCGTCGTCGGCCAACACAATCGACGTCATGCCGGTCAACTTGTTGAGCGCCTCGCCGACCGGAGTCCCCGCCGCCGCCAGACGGGCCAGACGGTTCGGAATGACGCGATAGGTCGCGCCGGTCGCCCGTACTTTCTTGCGTAACTGGAAGTCCTCGTCCACCTTGATGCCCTGGAACGAGCACATCACGACGATCGGATTCTTCGCGAACGCGTCCTTGAGGAACTCGACTTCTTCTTTCTTTTTTGCCTTCGCCTTCATTTCGAGTCCCTCACTTGGCCATGTCGCCGCCGTCGATATTGATCGACGGGCCCATCGTCGAGCACAGCGTGATCTTCTTGACGTAGCGACCTTTCGACGCCGACGGCTTGGCCTTGACGACCGCTTCGATCAGCGCCCAGGCATTCTCGGTCAGCTTGGCCAGCTCGAAGCTCAGCTTGCCGACCGGCGCGTGGATGACCCCGCCTTTGTCGACGCGGAACTCAACCTTGCCGGCCTTAATCTCGTTGACCGCATTGGCGACATCGGTGGTCATCGTGCCCGTTTTCGGGTTCGGCATCAGACCGCGGGGACCCAACAATCGGCCGAGCTTGCCAACGTGCCGCATCATGTCGGGCGTCGCGACCATCGCGTCGAAGTCGAGCCAGTTTTCTTTTTGGATCTTGGTCACCAGCTCTTCGCCGCCAACGTGATCGGCACCGGCGTCTTCGGCTTCTTTGGCCTTGTCGCCTTGCGCAATCACCAGAACGGTCTTCGACTTCCCCAAACCGTGCGGCAGCACCGTCGTTCCGCGGACCATCTGATCCGCGTGGCGAGGGTCGACGCCCAAGTTCATATGGACCTCGACCGTTTCGTCGAATTTCGCGCTCTTGTTGGCCTGCAGCAGAGGAAGTGCTTCCTCAAGCGCGTAAAGGCGTTGTTCGATTTTGTCCGCGATCTCGCGGTATTTCTTACCAGCCATATGTCCCCTTGGTCCGAACGGCCGCCCCCGCACAAGATGCGATGGCCACGGCCTCCCAAAGTCTGCTGTTTCCAGCAGAGGTTCTCCTACCCTTCTACCAAAACTCCCATGCTGCGTGCTGTACCCTTCACGCATTCCATCGCGGCTTCGACGTCGTGGCAGTTCAAATCCGGCATCTTCTGCTTGGCAATGTCCTCGACTTGGGCCAGCGTCACTTTGCCGACTTTATCGCGATTCGGCTCGCCCGAGCCCTTCGCCAGACCCGCCGCCTTCTTGATCAACACCGCCGCCGGCGGCGTCTTGGTGATGAACGAGTACGAGCGGTCCATATAGACCGAAATCACCACCGGAACTACCAGCCCCTCGAGATCCTGCTGTTGCGTTCGCGCGTTGAACGCCTTGCAGAACTCCATGATATTGATACCGGCCTGACCCAGCGCCGGACCCACCGGGGGCGCCGGCGTGGCCTTGCCGGCCATAATCTGGAGCTTGACGTTCTGCTTGATCTTCTTCGCCATTTGTGAGCTCTAACCTTCTTTTTCCACTTGGAAGTACTCGAGCTCGACCGGCGTTCCGCGCCCAAAAATGGTCACCATGACCTTGAGCGTAGAGCGATCCTCGTTGACTTCCTCGACGGTGCCGGTGAAATTCGAGAACGGCCCGTCGATAATCTTGACCTGGTCGTTGTGAGCAAAGCTCATCTTCGGACGCGGGCTCTCTGCCGATACCGTTTGGCGGTATAGGATCTGATTGACCTCGTCCGCCGTCAGCGGATTCGGCTTTTGCCCGCCGCCCACGAACCCGGTCACCCGGGGCGTATTCTTGACCACGTGCCAGAGCTCGTCGTCGAGATCGAGCTGCACCAGCGCATATCCAGGGTAGAGGAGCCGCTTTGAGGTGACCTTCTTGCCGTTGCGCATCTCGACCACGTCTTCGGTCGGGATCAGGATCTCCCCCACCCGGTCGGCGTAGCCAAATGCATCGGCCCTGGTCTGCAAGCTGTCTCGCACCTTCGTCTCAAACCCGGAATAGGTGTGGATGATGTACCAATCAAGCCCCGGTACGCCCGGCTTCGGCGCGGCGGCTTCGGCGGCTTCTTCCTCGGCGCCCGGCCCGGTGACACCCGGCCCGGTGGCGGCTTCCTCGGCCGGAGCCGCCTCTTCCACGCGAGCCTCCGCCTCAACTTCCGCGGGGACCTCCGCTGCCGGCGGTTCCTCCAAGGCAAGCGGAGCCGACTCTTCCGGCGCTTCTGTTTGCTCCACCGGCGCAGTTTCCGGCATCGCTTCGGCTTCCGGCGTCGCTTCCGCCGCAGGCACTGCTTCCGCCGCCGGCATCGCTTCCGCTTCCGCCGCGGGCATCGCTTCCGCTTCCGCCGCGGGCATCGCTTCCGCCGCAGGCGGTTCGTTGGGCGTTAGGTCTTCCACAACTTGGTTCCGTCCTCGTCCCGGCCGCTAGTTCAACATCGTCTGGTAAAGCCAAGTCTGCCCTAAAGCTAGGACATAGTCGACCACGCCAAAAAAGACCGCAAACACGAAAACCGTGACCAAAACGACCACCGTCGTCGCCCGCACCTGCTCCCTGCCGGGCCAAGTTACCAGACGCATCTCGCGCCGCAGCTCGTCCACATACGCGCGAAAACGCTTGGGCGCCGTCTGGATTTTTTCAACCAACCCAGGCTCGGGCACCCCAACCACCGGTTTATTCGTTCGCGCTTTTGTCCCCGCCGCCATCTGCTTTCACTCCGCCTACGCACTCGGATCCTACACAGTCCAACTCGCCAACCGTACCGCCTCAAACTTGGCTGCCAAATGATGGCAGGGGCGGAGGGAATCGAACCCCCAGTGGCGGTTTTGGAGACCGCTGGTTTACCGTTAACCGACGCCCCTACGCAGTCACCGCCAAGCTCGACGCCCGACTACTTGACCTCTCGATGAAGTGCGTGCTTGCGACACCTTGGGCAGTACTTCTGAAGTTCCAGCCGCCCGGGCGTGTTCCGCTTATTCTTCGTCGTAGTATAGTTCCTTTCCTTGCAATCCGTACACTGCAAGGTGATGATGTCGCGCGCCACGGCCTTCTCCTTCCTACGAAATCCCTTCCCCTAGTCCAACACATCCGCGACGGTCCCGGCCCCAATCGTCCGGCCGCCCTCGCGAATCGCAAATCGCAACCCGCGCTCCATCGCAATCGGGTTGATCAGCTCGATCGACAAACTCACGTTGTCGCCCGGCATCACCATCTCGGTCCCTTCCGGCATCGTCGCCACGCCCGTCACATCCGTCGTCCGGAAGTAAAACTGCGGCCGATAGCCATTGAAAAACGGCGTGTGCCGCCCGCCCTCGTCCTTCTTCAGGACGTACACTTCGCCCGTAAACTTCGTGTGCGGCGTGATCGATCCCGGCTTGGCCACCACCTGTCCGCGCTCCACCGCGTCCTTGTCCAAACCGCGCACCAGCAGGCCCACGTTGTCACCGGCCTCGCCATAGTCGAGCAATTTTTTAAACATCTCGACGCCCGTGATCACCTTCTTGTGGGTGTCACGGATCCCAATGAACTCCATCTCCTCGCCAACCTTCACCTTGCCGCGCTCGATCCGGCCCGTCACCACCGTGCCGCGGCCGGAAATCGAGAAAATGTCCTCGATCGGCATCAAAAACGGCTTGTCGATCTCGCGCTCCGGCGTCGGGATGTAGTCGTCCACCGCCTGCATCAGCGCGTCGATCCCCTTCTCCGCCTCGGGGTCGCCGTCGAGTGCGTTCAGCGCCGAAACCGGCACCACCGGAATGTCGTCGCCCGGGAAATCGTACTCCGAGAGCAACTCGCGAACCTCGAGCTCGACCAACTCAAGCAGCTCGGGATCATCCACCGCGTCAACCTTATTGAGCGCCACCATCACAAACGGCACGCCCACCTGCCGCGCCAGCAAGATATGCTCGCGCGTCTGCGGCATCGGACCGTCAGTGGCCGCCACCACCAAAATCGCGCCATCCATCTGCGCCGCGCCGGTGATCATGTTCTTGATGTAGTCGGCGTGACCGGGACAGTCCACGTGGGCGTAATGCCGATTGGCGGTCTGATACTCGACATGCGCGGTGGCGATCGTGATGCCCCGAGCCCGCTCTTCGGGCGCATTGTCGATCGAATCAAACGAGCGCACCACATTCGACGAATCATGCTTGGACAGCACCTGCGTGATCGCCGCCGTCAGCGTCGTCTTGCCGTGATCGATATGTCCAATCGTCCCCACGTTTACGTGCGGCTTGGAACGATCAAATTTCTCCTTCGCCATGTCCTTCTGTGCCTCTCTTTTGCCTGATGCCGTGGTGGATAGGGAAGGATTCGAACCTTCGTAGGGCGTAGCCCGGCAGATTTACAGTCTGCTGCCTTTGACCGCTCGGCCACCTATCCGTTTAACATTTGTGCCAAAACGCGCGACCTTCGACCCAAGTGGAACATAGTCGGTCGATACAGGCTCCAACCACGTTCGTTACATCGTTTTCGCACGACTCTCAACTCATACTCTCAACCCCTCAACCGCCCCGGAATCACCCGGAATCGGCGAAACTCCTCTCTGCCTCATGTGCGCTGGAGCCGATGACGGGACTCGAACCCGTGACCTCGTCCTTACCAAGGACGCGCTCTACCAACTGAGCTACATCGGCTAATTGTGATCTTCAGCCGGCTACCGTCCTTCTACCAATCGCACGGTGGAGCGGGAGACGGGGATCGAACCCGCAACAAACAGCTTGGAAGGCTGCCACTCTACCATTGAGTTACTCCCGCCGACCAGTCGCCGCCCCATCTCTCGCGCACCGTGTATTCCCGCCCGAGGTGGAGCCGGCGAAGGGACTCGAACCCCCGACCCTCTGATTACAAATCAGATGCTCTACCAACTGAGCTACGCCGGCGCGCGCAGACCTAATCAGGATAGCGCAGCCATCCGGGGCCGGGCAAGCCCCTCAGGCGATACAGGGGCATCCCAGCGGTTCCGCATCCAATTTCCCTGAGGGTCGGAAACCATTGATTTAGCGGGTGTTTGGGGCTGGGCCTGTGGTCCGAGCAGATTCGCATTCCTGTTGAGGAGTTGCAGCGCAGTTGGTTCTGGTATATTGTATATATATCAGTCATGAAGACAGCCCCGGCTCGCTCCAGCCTCGCCGATGCCGAGCGTAAGCTGCGCTCCCGCATCGCCCAGCTGGTCCACGGCCGCTGGTTGCTGCATGGCACCGTGGCGCCGCGCCAACGCGTCTGCGGCAAGCCCAACTGTCGCTGCGCCCAGGGTCAACTGCACGCCTCGCTCTATCTGGTGCGCTCGCGCCGGGGAAAGGTGCAACAGCTGTTCGTGCCGCGCAGCTGGGAGCAACGCGTGCGCCAGGCCGTAGCCGACTATCAACAGCTCGAGCGGCTGCTCGAAGAGGTCTCCGAGCGCGAGTGGAAGCGGCTCCAAGACCGCCGGGAGGAGTGACGTTCTTCGACGTCTGATCCAGTACGCGGAGAAGGGTTACGGCCTGCGCAGCCGCCTTCTCGCCGGGGTCTCGGATTCCCGCCCCAAGCCGCGCATCCCCACCCGCGCTGTCGTCGAGTCGACGCTGGCGCTGTTCTGGGCCCGGCTGGGCAGCCTGAACGCTTTGGAAACGCTCGAGGGGGCGCCGTTTTGGAAGAAATGGCTGGGCCGCAAGCTGCCCAGCGCGGACACCATTGGCCGCGTCTACAGCTCGCTCGACACGGCCGTGCTGCGGCAAGCGATTCGGCAGCTGTATGAACGCCTCAAGCGCAACAAGGCCTTGCCCGGCATCGGCGGATTAGGGGTGGCTGTGATCGACGGTCATGAGTCTCACGCCAGCTACCGCCGTTGCTGTGGAGGCTGTCTCGAGCGCCGCATTCAGCGCAGCGACGGCGAACAGCTGCAGTACTATCACCGCCAAGTGACGCTGCAGTTGCTCAGTGACGCGCCCGCCGCCTCGCCATTCAACATCCAAGGCGAACCGCTTCCGCTGTTGCTCGACGCCGAACCGCAACTCCCCGGCGAGGACGAGCTGGCCGCCGCCAAACGTTTGCTCGAACGCGTTCTAGCCGCTTACCCACGGGCGTTTGATGTTGTCTTGGCCGACGCTCTTTACGCCGCCGCGACGTTTGTGAACTTTCTGCTGGCGCACGGCAAGGACGCCGTCATCGTGCTCAAGGACGAGCGCCGCCACCTGTTTCAAGACGTTCAAGGACTGTGGCGAACCCAGCCCCCACAGGCGGGCGAGTATCGCTCACGCAATTGCCAATGGTGGGATCACGAGGGCTTATTATCGTGGCCGCAGGTCGCCCAGCCCTTGCGCGTCGTTCGTTCGGTGGAGACTTGGCGGCGGCGCTCGCAGCTTGACGGCGAGCTCCACGAGCATCAAAGCGATTGGGTTTGGCTAACGACTTTGGGGTCGCGGCAAGTTTCCACGGCGCAGCTGGTGCGCTTGGGCCATCAACGCTGGGACATCGAGAACCGCGGCTTCAACGAGTTGGTCAACGGCTGGCATGCCGACCACATCTACAAGCACGAACCCCACGCCATCGAGACGTTTCTCTTGACGACGTTTCTGGCATTCAATCTCTACCACGCTTTTGTCGCCCGCAAGCTCAAACCGTCGTTGCGGCGCGGCAAACCGCGAGTCTTTTGGGCGCGGGTGATGGCGGCGGAGCTGTATCAGGCGGCCACGGGCCCCTCGCCCTAGCACGCGAGTCGACTCCCCCGCCCACCCCGCGCCTGCCAGTAAGCGGCCCTGCCGCAAGAGCCGCCGGGGTGTCTTTGCCCTGCGATTCCCCACCTATTTCCGGGTCAGGACCGCGTGCGAATCTGCTCGTCCTTCACCCCACGCCCCTAAATCCCTCGATTCCCAACTACTTCCGCCTTCTGACTCAGCCTCGTTGCGGAATCGCTGGGGGCATCCCTCTTCCGGACAACGGAGTTAGGCTAGACTGGGGACCTCGTGGCGGACCAGCGCGATCTTCGAGCGGTGCGGGAAGGGGCTCAGGCGCCTGAAATCTTGAGCGAACAGGTGCGCTCCCTGCACCGGACGCTGCGGGTCCAAGCGATGATCCAATTCTTTCGCAAGGAGCGCAAGTGGATCGACGACCGGCATCTCGAGCTCTGCCGCATTCCGGCGCTGACGTTTCGAGAGCAGGAGCGGGCGGAGGCCATCTGCGAGCTTTTCGCGGACCTGGGGCTCAAGGCGCAGATCGACGAGGCGGGCAACGTCGCCGCGCCGGCCATGTTCTCACGTGGAGCCCCGTTCACGGCGGTGAGCGCTCACTTGGATACGGCGATCGCACCCCGCGGACGGCATGAAATCACCCTCGACACGGACGGCACGATGCGGGGGCCGGGGGTGACCGACAACGGAGTCGGACTCGCTTCGTTAGTCGCCCTGGCGCGTGGTTTCCAAGACGGGCCTCTGGTCGAGCGTCCGCGGCGTAATGTGCTGCTGGTGGCCAATGTCGCCGAAGAGGGCGAGGGCAATCTGCTCGGGATGAAGCACCTGTGCGGGCAGTCGCGCTTCGCAAAGAAGATCTCGGAGTATCTCGTGGTCGACGGAGCTTCGACGGGCCATATTACCGTTGAAGCCTTGGGAAGTCGACGGTTCGAGCTTTCGATCGAAGGCCGCGGCGGCCATAGCTGGAACGACTACGGTCGAGCAAACCCGGTGCACGCGATGTCGCGCGCGGTGTCGCTCCTAGCGGACGTCGAGCTGCCGCGCTCGCCTAGGGCCACGATGACCGTCGCAACGATCGAGGGCGGCAGCGGGGTGAATGCAATAGCTTCCTCGGCGCGCGCGAAGGTCGACATCCGCTCGAGGAGTCAACAAGGCATCGACCAAGTCGTCCAGGCGATGGAGGATGCGGTGCGAATCGCCGTTGAACGCGAAAACCGGAGGGCGACCGAGCGCCTCACCGGCTACCGCATTCGCGAGATCGGCCACCGTCCAGCCGCGGTTCGCTCGCCTGAGAACTGGATGTGCGAGTGCATGCAGGCTGTCGATTCGTGCCTGGGCGTGCGTTCACGGCTTGACTGCGCCTCGACCGATGCGAATGTTCCGCTAGCCGCGGGAATTCCGGCGGTCGCGATCGGCGCGGGAGGACGCGGCGGCGACGCGCACTCTCCGACGGAGTGGTATCACCCCGAGGGCCGCGCGGCCGGCCTCGAACGTATCGTGCTGGCTCTGGCGACGCTTCAGGCAGGCGCGGTCGGGTAGGACTCGGCGCTACGCTCGCGCCAGTTGACCAAGGCGATTCCGGCCACGACGCAAATCAGGCCTAGAATCAGGCGAGAAGTGATTCTCTCGTCGAAGGCGATGGAGCTAAGTACGAGTCCGAACATCGGCGTCAGAAAGCTAAAGACGGTCAAGCTGCCGGGGGTGTGCCTGCGCAGCAAATGCACCCAGAGCACCAACGCCGCCCCTCCGACGATCACTCCCTGGTAGGTCAGAGCGGTCATCGCGCGCCAGTTAAACGGGTCGCGGCCTTCGTGGCCTCCAAGAAGCATCCCGCCAAGGGCGAAAAACGGCAGCGAGATCAGCATCTGCCAGATCACGGCCTTTGCGGGATCCATGCGCTGCACGAGGCGTTGAATGTAGACCGTGCGCGCTCCGACCATGGCTCCTGACACGGTGATCATCGTGTTGCCCAGCAGCGGGCGGACGGCCAAAGCGGGGTCTGGGCGGCCAAAGAAAATCGTACAAACCCCGGCAAACGCGACGGCAAGACCCGCCGTCTTGCGCGGCGACAGGCGGTCGCCCGGGACAAAGAAGTGTGCAAGCAGGCTGGCGAAGATGGGATTCGTATTGATGAGCACGACCGCGTAGCCGGGCGAGGTGAGGTCCGCGCCCCAGTGCAGCAGGCCAATTTGGATCGTAAATACGGCCCCCAGAACGGCAAGCTGGCGTTGCTCGCCAGAGTTGAGATCGAGTGAAACGCCGCGAAAGCGGGTCCAGACCCAGATCGCCAAGCAGCTGACCGCCATTCGGCCGAAAGCGGTCCACAAAGGCGCGAACGCCGATAGGGCATAACGGATCGCCACCTGGTTCGCGCCTCGAAATGCTGAAATGACGACCGCCAAGAGCGCCGAGGGCAGCAGGATCGGCTGACCCGTTCGCGGACGCTCAGACATGTCGTGGAGGAGGCGGCATTGAGATCACGCTTGAGACATCGTATCGCGCCTGCGTTAAGCGGTGTTTGGGCTAAAATCGACCCATGACAGCACGCACCGCGGCCTTGGTCGTCCTCGCCTCAACACTCACTTCTTCAGCGCAGACTCCCGCTCTCTGGAAGTCGCACGACATGAACCGGACGCCGCCGCCGACGGTGCAGTCCTCTTTGCAACTGCCAGTCCCGGCGCCTTCGGATGCAATCGTCCTATTCGACGGGAAGGATCTCTCGAACTGGACGGACGCGCAAGGGGGACCTTCGAAATGGATTGTTGGGGACGGCTATATGGAGTCCGTCAAAGGCGCGGGCTATATCTACAGCAAGGCCTCCTACGGCGACATTCAGCTACACATCGAGTGGAGGGCGCCGCTACCGGTGATGGGCAAGAGCCAAGGCCGCGGCAACAGCGGCGTCTTCTTGATGGGCCACTACGAAATCCAGGTGCTCGACTCGCACGACAACCGCACTTACGCCGACGGCCAGGCCGGCTCGCTGTACGGCCAGTACCCGCCCTTGGTGAACGCCGCGCGGCCTCCAGGGGAGTGGCAGAGCTTCGACATCGTTTTCCGCGGACCGCGTTTCCGGCGGGACGGCTCGGTCGAGAAGCCGGCCCGGTTCACTGTGTTTCACAACGGCGTGCTCGTGCAGGATAACGTTGAAGCCTGGGGGCCGACGTCGTGGCTGAAGAATTACGAATACAAGTTCCACCCTTCGAAGATGCCGCTCGCGTTTCAGGACCACGGCAACCCGGTTCGCTATCGGAACATTTGGCTTCGTGAGCTGGGCGAATGGACTCGACCGGGGCCTGTCAGCGATGACACCAAGCCGCTGGTGAACCTCTCGGAGGCGACGCTCGATTCCTACACCGGCGTATATGCGTCCGAGAACGGCTTTCCGCTGGTGACGATCAGACGCGATGGCAAGTTGATGTACGGATCGTTCGGCGCGCTTCCGCCGATAGAGCTGCTGGTGCACTCGACAACAGAGTTCAGCCTGCGTTGGACCGGCGCGCACTTGGAGTTCGAGCTCGACTCCAAGGGAAGGCCGACGGCCACGACATTTCACATCGGGGGCGAGGCGCGCAGAGGCAAGAAGAAATAGTAGACCGATCGGTTCTGATCGAGTGACAGGTGTCGATTCCGAGCACCCTGCGTGAGCGGGGTGTCTTGCCGGTGATCGAGCGACCGACGCAGCTGAAAGTGGAAGACACCCCGCTCACGCAGGGTGCTCAGATTGATCGTCGCCGGCTGCGGTATTTCATTGATGAGATCGGTCGATATGAGTCTTCTGGGGCGCGCGCCCCACCGACTCCATGACAACTGCACTCGAGATGCCCTCACTCTTGAAGGGGGCCGACAACCTTCCCTCGCCCCCAGGGGTCGCGGTCGAACTGCTACGGCTAACTGAAAACGAAGAAGTCACGATTAATGAGCTTGCGCAAACGATCGCGCGCGACCCGGCGCTGGCGGCCAAGCTCCTCAAAATTTCCAACTCCGCGATGTATGGCGTAGGCCGCGAGGTTACGACACTGAACCGGGCCTGCATGATGCTCGGTCTCAAAACCGTACGGCTGATGTCTCTCAGTTTTTCTCTCGCCACCTCGATGGGGGGTGATCGAAAGGGCCGCTTCGACTACGACCAATACTGGAAGCGTAGTTTGGTCTGCGCCGCTTCGGCGCGCGCGCTGGCTTCTCGCCGCGAGCGACTCCTAGCGGACGAGGCTTTCTTGGCTGGGCTGCTCTCGCGAATCGGGCAGCTTGTTCTGGCGGAGTGCGCGAGCTCGGAATACGCCAAGGTGCTGGAATCCGCCAAGGGTATGTGGCCAACGCCCGAGCTCGAACGCGATACGCTCGGGTGCGACGGCGACCAAGTCGGCTTGGCCCTGCTCGAGAGCTGGGGGATGCCTGCTTTGACCTGTGCAGTGATCGCTAGCATCCGATTGCAGTCGGCGGGAGAGGATGAAAACGTTTTGCGGCTGGCGCCGGTCATGCGATTTGCCGCCGGCTGCGAGGAGCTGGTTTGCGGCCAAGACAAGACAGCCGCCCTTGACGCGCTGCGGGAGCGGGCCTCGGAGGTCGAGCTTGATGGCGCCGCTCTGGACGAGTTCCTGCTAGAGGTCGAGAAAGAGGTGCTCGAGACCGCTGAGATCTTTGACGTCAAGTTCGGCGATTCGTTGAATATGGGTTCGATCCTGCAGCAGGCGCAGTGCGCATGCTGCACGCCAGCTTGAGCGTCGCTGTGATGGCCCAGCAGGCCGAAGAGAGGGCCACGGAGCTCGAAACGAGCAACGAACAACTGCGTACGAAGTCAGAGACGGATCAGCTGACCGGACTGGCCAACCGCGCGTGCTTTGACGAACGTTTAGCACAATGCCTCGACCGCCGCATGACCGCTAACTCGCCGGGATTCTTGGGGCTGTTGATCATCGATGTAGACAAGTTCAAGGTCTTCAACGACACGCACGGGCATCTGGCCGGCGATGAGGTTTTGAAGGCCGTCGCCAAAGCGATGGAGTCTGTTTGTCGTGAATCCGAGTTCCCCGCGCGCTATGGCGGGGAGGAGTTCTGTGTGTTGATGCCCGCGGCAAAACCGGTTGGGCTTGCGGCGCTAGCCGAGCGGGTACGGAAGGCGATTGAGGAAACGGCGGCCGAGTTCGAGGGCAAGACTCTGAAAGTTACCGCCAGCGTCGGCGCCGCGTATCTGCAAAAGGTGGAGTCGGGTAGGGACGGCCAGGCTCTCATCAAAGCCGCCGACGAAAAACTGTATCGGGCCAAGGAGAACGGGCGAAACCGCTGCGAGGTGTAGCTGACGACATGGCGCACGGCGGGCGTAATTGTTGCGGCGTGGGATATTGCGGACGAAAGTGTGAAATAAAGGCCCTCCGATTTCCATTTCACACAGTGTAGTGATCTGGGCTCAGATTCGGGCCGTTTCCAAGCTTCTCTGGGCCACGAGATTCGGAGTGGCAACGAGATTTCACATTAGTTATCGGGCTATCAGGCCCTAAGTCCTTACTGATCTGCCCGTTAGCCTATTCGCGGTCGCGGAACTCATCATGCCAATACTAGGCGACAAAGTTGGCCGGCTTGAGTGCTACTCTCCCGCAGTGTCGCTATCCTCGATCTTCGTTCGATCAATGGGTTCATTGAATCGTGACCGTAACGAAGTTTGCGGCCTGTCCATCGACAATGAGGACAATCTGTACCTGTCCGGCGCCAACCAGCGAAGCCGGCAACGGGCCTATATTGATCTGGTCCAGACCTACGAACTCACCTTGGGGTAAGGCGCCGAGCACGGGCACGGGCTGGCCTCCGACTGTGGCGGTGACCTGATTCCGGAACCCGCGGAAGCCTGTTCCGAACAACAATAGAAAGACCTGGCCGCTTTCCGCGCTGACGTTGATCGGTACTGCGCCGGCGGTGGCGGGGTCAAAAAGCAGCCCCTGTGTGCGGGAGGCATCGGGATTGACGCGCAGAAAGAAGGCGGCCGCTAGGCCGCTGCCTTGGGAGTTCGCGGAGTAGAGGCTCGGCGCGACCGAGTTGATCTGGATCGTGCCTTCAATCTCGCCGCCCGCGCCTGAAATCACCCGGATGGTCGCCAGGCCCAACGCCGTGCCGGGCGGGATCAGATAGTTGATTTGGCCGGCGGAGACAAAGAATAGCTGCGCCGCGCGCGTCGTGCCTTCGCTGTCAGTAACCTCGACACGAGTGCCGAGCAACTCGGTGGGCAACGGGGTCTGTGTGGCGACCGCCGTACCGGTCGCCAGGCCGGGGCCGAAGCCGGCGGCGATTACATCCGCTGCTAGCGCTTGGCCGGCTGCGAAGCTCGCCGAGGAGACGCTGACAAACGTAACGCCCGAGGTCATACCGCCCGCAAACTTGACGATTGCCCCGTCACTCTCACCGCCGCTGTAGTTCTCCCCTATGACTCCGCTGGTAGTAGTGAATCCTGGGCTACTGGAGCCGCCAAAGAGCAAGACTCCACCGTCGGAGGTAGTCACAGGACGACTCAGCACCTCTTGCCCGGACCCTCCGATATAGGTCGAAAACTCCACGGAATTCGTACTCAAGTTAAACGTTAGGAAATAGGTGTCTAGTACTCCTGCAAAGCCGGGCTGCAACGCGCCTGGCGAAGATGGCAGGTCGATCGACGATGTAATGCCGCCAATGTGAATCCGATCTTCGGCAGCAACATTAGCAAAGAAGGCGTCGACGCCCCCTCCGCCGATGTAGGTGCCATACTCAACCGCCTGACGATTACTATCCAGAACAACGAAAAATCCATCGTTCTGACCACCGTCAAACGTAGGCTGGAACGCACTGCCCGACACGGGAAAATCTGAAGACGACGTGATACCCCCCACTACGACCTTGCCGGCTCGCGAAATCGCGATGGACAAGGCAGCGTCCATCTTGTCGCCGTCAAGCGAGGTTGATGCGACCAACGAATAGTCCTCGGCAGCCAGTTTGATGATGAAAGCGCTGGTGCTGCCCCGAAGGGACTGCAAGATGCTGCCGGGCGGGACCGGAAAATCAGCGGAATCAGTGGTGCCGGCCAAATAGACGTCACCTTCTTCGTCTGTAGTCAACCACGGACCCAGTTCGAATGCGAGGCCTTCGACTTCAGGACGTACAAACCGAACCGCCTGCAACTCGGAACCTGAGCCCCCCACGAACGTCGAGTATTCAATGCCTGGTTGGTCCAGTCGAAGTACGCTGAAGAAGCCATCGTACTCGAGAGGATTGGTCGCGCTCCGGCCGCCTTGATGCTGGGTTGACATGGCGGCCGGCGTAATTGGGAAGTCCGTAGAGGCTGTGTAGCCGGCTATCAACAGTCGATTTTGACGATCCGCGACCATGGAAGTACAGTTGTCGTCCGACGACCCGCCGAAGTAGCTGCTAAAGCGCAGTGTGTCGCCGCTTTCGGACAGTTGGGATACAAACGCGTCGGGGAGCGCATTGTTGTTGGCCTGAATCGCGTTTAACGACGTCGGAAAGTCCGTCGACCCAGTGAATCCACAGGTCGAGATCGATCCGTCCGCCATGATCACGATTCCGTTCGCTGCGTCGAAGTTCTGTCCTCCCAGATAGGTCGAGAATACGATTTCCGATGCGTCGGGCCGAAGCATCGTGACGAAGATATCCAAAAAACCCGCGTTGTTGCTCTGAGCGGCATCGGCCGAGCGGGGGAAGTCGAGGGAATTCGTGGCTCCGGTAACTACGATATTGCCATTCGCGGCTAGGGCAAGGCCGTTAATGAAGTCGCCTAATGACCCACCGATAAAGGTCGAAAAAACTAAATCCGGATCGATGATCAAGGGGTCCGAGCGAATCGGACCCTCAATTTCAAATCCGACGCTGCCGTCGTCACGGATGGCGTACGTTGCTTCCGCTCGAATGAGTCCTTCAGCGGTGTCCCAGAACGCTTTCGGTGCGGTCCAGGTTGCCTGTCCGGCAGCGGTAGAAATCTCGATTTCTCCATGAGCGTTGAGGCCGATACCGTCGTGACCGCTGAACCGGAGCGCGATCTCATGCACTGCATCGCCGTGATCAAGCTCGATGCGATACCCCAGGCGGCCGTCGTTGTTCTGAAACACGAAGTCGACCCCGGAGTAGACGTCCTGGTACAGCACGGATCCGTAGAGGGGCGCCCCTTTTGTCCATTTCTTGGGATCGTTGCCGATGAAGTAATTGGCCTTGCCACGCAACTTGTTCGTTCCCACCGGGACGATTGCCTTGTTCGTTCCGTGAAAGGATAATTTCAGCGTTGTCGTATTGTGGGATGTGGGTCTATTGTGTCCTCCGGGCGTGCGGGTGGTGCGGGCGGATAGCCGAACCGAAATGACACCAGAATCCAGGGCCACATCATAGTTCGGGAAGCGCGCAAGATATCTCGCTGAGTCACTACCCTGATCAACCGCCTCAAACGCGACCGGCAATTGGCGTATATCAATCCGCTCATCATCCGTGGTTGAGTGCGTTGGCGACAAACCGCCAATGGTTGCGGCCATGCAAGACATGCCGGTCATCAACAGAGCAAGTCTCGCAGACCAACTCACCGAAGCGGCGAGGTGCCAAAGCAAACGAAAGATGGATGGACTGAAGGTCATGATGAATGTGAAGGAGCGGAGCTTGGTAAATTGGTTCGCATAGAGTGTACGTGGCTAGCTCTTCGCAACGCAAGGCCGCGTACTTAAACCGACGCGGCCATAGGCCCGTTGACTGCGGCGCGCCATTCGGTGTAGCCTTCCCGGCACCCTCGACATCAGGAATCTGCGGGCCTGCCTTCAACCCATCGCTGAGGGTGTACAACACTCTGATTGGCACGCTGTTGCCAATCAGAAGTACTAAGATGTGAACTCTTTGGCCACCACACTGAGGCCATGCAAACAATAGCGTTGCGCACCAACCGAGTTCCTCCAGTATCCTGTACTGGCTGGCCGTCACGACCACCCGATTCTACAGCGAAAAGATAGCAGGCGAAAACAAGCGCTTGCTTGAGTGACCGTCTGAGAGGCTCCGAAACGGCCTTCTGGAGCGCTCTGAGCCCCTGTTTAAACGGGTTTGGGTGATTTCAAGGGATCGTTGGGTCCCTGTGAAAATAATTAACAGTATCTATCCGTCCGACGGCTCGATGGGCTGTTTTCGGGTGGACTCGTGGCAGGCCTTGCGCCGGGGGCGCAAGGCGGCACGGCGGGGCCGCGCGCCACGTCCGGCGTAATCGACATATTTTCACACCCCCGGTGGCGGCGGGGACCGAACTAACCAGGGCGTTCGTCGCTCGCATCTAGTAGGATCAGTCGGAGCAACCTCGCAACCCGCCGGCGCCGGGCTCAAGGTACAATTCACTCGGTCGAATGTCGAACCCTAGACTGCGCCTCACGCCCGCCCTCCTGTCGCTCGCAGTACTCTCGTGCTCGAGCGCTCCGGAGCGCGCAGCCCCAGCGACGGGCTATACCTCCTGGCCCGCTCACGGTGGCGGCCTCGACTCGATCCGCTACTCGCGCCTCAACCAAATCAACCGCGACAACGTCACCGACCTAAGCATCGCTTGGACCTACGACACTGGCGACGACTTCGAGCGTTCGGAGATGCAATGCAACCCGGTTGTCGTCGACGGCGTGGTCTACCTTACGACCCCCAAGCTGCGCGTTTGCGCCCTGAATGGCGCCACCGGCCAAGAGCTTTGGACCTTCTACCCCTTCGACCGCGACCAGGGAAACCGCAAGTTCCGCAACCGCGGGGTGACCTACTGGGCTGGTGAAGGCGGGCCCGATGGCGAATCCGGACGTATCTACGTCGCCGCCAACCATTGGCTCTATTCGATCAACGCCAAGACCGGAAAGCCCATTGCGGGCTTCGGCCAAGACGGCCGCGTCGACCTGCGCGAAGGGATCGAAGGCCGCGACCCCGCGCGGGTGACCATCTCGTACACCACGCCAGGGGTCGTGTACAAAGACCTGTTGATCGTCGGGGCGATCTGTAGCGAAGGGCTTCCCTCGCCGCCGGGCGACATCCGGGCATACGACCTTCGGACAGGCGAGCTGCGTTGGAGTTTCCGCACCATCCCCGCAACCGGCGAATTCGGGTCCGACACTTGGCCTCCCGACGCCCGCAAGTTCCTCGGAGGCGCCAACAATTGGCCCGGCATGGCGCTTGACGTGGAGCGCGGCCTGGTATTCGCCCCCACGGGTTCGACCTCCTACGACTTCTACGGCGGGAATCGCATCGGCGACAACCTCTTCGCGAATTCGCTGATCGCGCTCAATGCCGCGACTGGCGAACGCGTCTGGCATCACCAAGCAGTCAAGCACGACGTTTGGGACCGGGACTTTCCGTCCGCCCCAAGCCTGGTGCAAGTCATGCGCGATGGGAAACTGATCGACGCTGTCGCTCAGACATCCAAGTCCGGCCACCTGTTCCTGTTCGAGCGCGATACCGGCAAGCACCTGATCCCCATTGAAGAGTTCGAAGTAGCGCCGTCCGACATCCCCGGCGAGGTATTGGCTAAAACGCAGTCTTTGCCAACGTTGGCCTTCGCTCGCCAGCGCTTCACCGAAGACATACTCACCAAGCGGACGCCTGAATCGCATGAAGCCGTCTTGAAGCGGTTCCGCGAGGTGCTCAGCGACGGCCAGTTCGCCCCTCCAACGCAACGTGGGACGATCCTGTTCCCCGGCTACGACGGAGCCGCGGAGTGGGGTGGGCCGGCCTACGATCCTGAGACGGGGCTCTTCTACGTCAATGCGAACGTGATGCCCTTCATCATGACGATAGTCGAGCAGCCGCCCGCGCCGGAGCGGCCGAGCGGCAAATCGCTCTATAGCCGACACTGCGCCGGCTGCCACCAGGAAGACCTCTCCGGAAGCCCGCCCGAGTTCCCGTCCCTCGAGAATATCTCCGAGCGCTACTCCTCAGGCGACTTCGCGGGCTTCACCGCCAGTGGCGGAGGAAGAATGCCGGCCTTCCGGGAGCTCGGCAGACCCGCCGTCGCCGCGATTGGCTCCTATGTGATGCACGGGGTCGATGTCGAGACCTCGGTCCAGGAATCGTCGACGGCGGAGTTGAGGTACCGCTTCACCGGTTACAACAAGTTCAAAGACCCTGACGGCTACCCCGCGATTGAGCCGCCCTGGGGAACGTTCACCGCGATTGACCTCGACAAGAGCGAGATCAAGTGGCAGATCCCATTCGGCGAGCATCCGGAGTTGGTAGCACAGGGCTTACCGATCACCGGCACAGAGAACTATGGCGGGCCTGTGGTCACCGCGGGCGGACTGATCTTCATCGGCGCGACGAACCACGACCGCAAGTTCCACGCCTTCGACAAGACCACTGGCGAGTTGCTGTGGGAAACCTTGCTGCCGGCCGGCGGGAATGCCACTCCGGCGACCTACGAGGTTGCGGGGCGGCAATACGTCGTCATCGGCGCCGGCGGGGGCAAAACCGGAGCCCCCTCGGGCGGGAAGTATGTGGCGTTCGCTTTGCCGAAGTGAGCAGGCGTTATGATCAAAGCAATGATCACAGAACGCATCAGCGAGGGCGAGCTCGCGCGCGATGTCAGCGCGGTTCTGGAAAAAGTACGTCAGGGCGTCGAGGTCGTGGTCGAGCAAGATCACAAGGCGGTCGCCGTTATCAAGCCACACGCGGGCCCCGGGCGCAAACTCAGCGAATGTGCGGCCCTTGCGCGAGCCTACGAGGCGCGCTTGGGCGAGGCTCCCATTCCGGACAAGGACTTCGCCGCTGATGTCCGGGCGGGGATCGAGGAGCGCAGCGAGCCATTCGATCCGCCGCCGTGGGAATAGTCATAGATTCGAGCGTCCTCATCGACGCCGAGCGCACATCAACGCCTGTCAGCGTGTTGATGGACTCACTCAGCGAGCGCTACAGCGAAACCGAAGCCGTCCTTTCGTCGATAACGGTGATGGAATTGGAGCATGGCTGGTATCGCGCCATTAGCGAGAGAATCGCTCACGCGCGCCGAGTCTATCTGGACGACATATTCGAGGCGATCCCGGTGGTTTCGTTTACTCGGGAGATGGCACTCCTGGCGGCGCGAATCGACGCCGATTCTCGAAAGATCGGGCGCCCTATCCCAATTACCGATGTCCAGATCGGAGCGACGGCTGTTCACCTGGATTACGCGCTGGTGACGGCAGACGTACGACACTTTTCCGGGATCCATGAATTGGAGGTTCTTTCGCTTTAGCGTGCTATCGAGCTCAGGCAGTTTCGACAGCTGCCGCTTTCTGCAACCCGCGGCGCTCGATCTCCTGCTGACGGGTAACCAACTTCCGGACCTTCTCCGTCGGCGTGCAGCGTTGCCCCGTCGGGGCGTTGCTCAGCTCAGATCAACTAATACAGGAACCGGCGAATCTGGCGCCGCCGCCGAGGGCGCGTCCAAATCAGCGCCGCTCCGGCCATGAAGCCGCCGACGTGCGCCCACCAGGCGACTCCACCCCCTTGCGTCCCAAAGTCCGCCGCTCCGCTGACGAATTGGATAAGGAACCAGTAGGCCAGCAATACAACCGCCGGCAGCTCGATCGTGGTGAAGAAGAAGAAGATTGGGATCAGTGTCAGCACTCGCGCCCAGGGGAAACGAACCATATACGCCCCCATCACTCCTGAGATCGCCCCGCTCGCGCCGACCGTCGGGACGTTCGAAAACGGATTCGTGATGAAGTGCGCTCCGGTGGCAACCAGGCCCGCTACCAGGTAGAAGAACACGTAGTAGCCGTGACCCAACTCGTCTTCGATGTTGTCGCCAAAGATCCATAGGAACCACATGTTGCCGATCAGGTGCATCCAGCCGCCGTGCAAGAACATCGAGGTGAACACGGGCGCGAACCCGTCGTCGAGCGGGTAGCGTCCAACCAGAGCGGCGCTCATATTCGCCGGGACCGACCCAAAACTCTGCACGAACGCCTGTCCGGCCTGGGGCGAACCTACCGACAACGCGAATTGGTAGAGAAAAACGGCGACGTTAGCGGCGATCAGCGCGACGGTGACGTAGGGATAGCTCGAGCGGGGCGCGTTATCGCGTAATGGAATCATCCGGGACTGCGCTTCAACTTAGCAGGCAAACTTCCGCAGGGAGCGCTCGAGCTCGGCCTGGATCTGATCGAGCGTTGCGTCTCGAATCGCGGCGCGGGCCTGGATCACGGCGTCGCATCCCGCTGGGAACAGGTCCCAGTTCTTGCGCACGGCTTCGCGAATAAGCCGCTTGGCGCGATTCCTCACAACGGCGTTGCCGACCCGCTTGGATACAGTCAGTCCCACACGAGGCGGTCCGCCTTCGACCGCAGTGCGGTAGATCGCGACAAAGTAACGCCCAGGGAAGCGTTTTCCTTCGTCGTAGCTTCTTAGGAATTGCGAGCGCTTGAGTAAACGCCGGGACTTCGGAAACGCCTCAGATTTGGCGTTCGTCGCTGACGGTGAGTTTCGTCCGACCCTTGGCTCGGCGATTGGCAAGGACTCTCCTCCCCCCTGGGCTCTTCATACGGGTGCGAAACCCATGGGTCTTCGACCGGCGACGACGGTTTGGTTGGAAAGTTCTCTTCGGCATCGGGACACCAAAATGGCGCTGGGACCTGGGGGGGGTCCAGCGCCGTGGTTTAACTCTGAGTCTACCAACGCTTGGAGGCGGGGTCAATCAGGCAGCGGCACGTTTGGTGTCGTACCTCTTTAGAAATGTCCCCTGTTTTACCTCGATAGAAGTGGCCCCTTGCAAGCCAAGCGGTTTAGGCCCTTCGCGTTCTTGAACAGCGTGTCGTTTTCGGCGGCGGTGCGGGTTCGGTCAAGGGCGCGCCTTCGTGGCGCGGTCGCGCTCACCCTTGACCGGTTCCGTGTCGCCGCCCACAATCACGGCACAACGCGAAGGGGCGGTCGTCATCACCGGTTGAGGGGACATTTCTATCGAGCCCGCAAGGGGACATTTTAATCGAGGTTCAACAACTTCGCGGCTCGCTTCCTAGCGGCCTCTTGGGCGCGCCAGCGCAGCTGCTCGGCGGCGCGTTGCCAGTCCTCATCCGATGAGCCGAATGGACGGCCGCGACGCTCCCAAAGCCGGTAGGCCAGCAGCGCGATTTCGTCATGGCTGGGCTCCAAGGGCGGGAACGGTCTGCTAACCGGTTTGGCGGCTTTCTTTGCTGCTTTTTTGGCGACTTTCTTGCTCGCCTTCTTGACTGCTTTCTTGGCCGCGCGGCCGGGGGCGGGCTTGTGGGCGCTCTTCTGACTCACCTTTTTCTTGGCTTTTTTCGACTCTGCCATCAAACCTCCTATCGCCGAATCTAGGGTTGGACCGCTCACATGCACGACCGCCCTTTATTCAGACGGATCTTCCCCCCAGCGGAAGGCTCGTTTGACGGGCTAACTGCTTGGCTTGCTTGGCTTTAACACGTTTGGGGGCGCTTTTAGTGTACCCATGTATTATGCTATTGTATCGTTTATTCATTGTGTTGTTTGTGATATAATATACCCATGTATGTTGAGTCCGTCCCCAATCGCAACTCGCCGCCCGCCGTCTTGCTGCGCGAATCCTTCCGCCAAAACGGCAGAGTCAAAAAACGCACCCTCGCCAACCTCTCCTGCTGGCGCCCCGTCCGCGTCGAGGCCCTCCGGCGCGCCCTCCGCGGCGAGTTCGATCAGCTTCCCGCCACTCCCGTCTGCGGCCCCGTCTTTGGCCTGCTCTTCGCGCTCAAGCAACTCGCCGATGAGCTGGGCCTGACCGCCGCGCTGGGTCGAACGCGGGCCGCCAAACTCGCCTTGTTCCTGGTGCTGGCGCGCCTGGCCCACCAAGGATCGCGGCTCTCGGCCGTGCGCTGGGCCGCCGATCAGGCCGTCGCAGAAGTGCTGGGTCTGGGCGCCTTCGACGAAGACGACCTCTACGCCGCCCTCGATGATCTGAGCGCCCGCCAAGTGAAGATCGAGCAAGCGCTATACCGCCACTACCTCGAGCGCCGCGGAGCCCCGCCCAGCTTGCTGCTCTACGACGTCACCAGCTCGTACTTCGAAGGCCTGCACAACGCGTTGGGCGAGTACGGCTACAATCGTGACGGCAAGCGCGGCAAGAAGCAAATTGTGATCGGACTGCTGGCCGATGACCAGGGCGAGCCGCTGGCGGTGCGGGTGTTTGCCGGCAACCGCAACGATCCGACGACCGTGCCGGATCAGATCCGCATCGTCAAAGAGCAGTTCGGAGTCGAGGAGTTGGTCTTCGTCGGCGACCGCGGGATGGTCAAGAGCAAGGGCAAGCAGGCGCTGGGGGAGGCCGGGCTGCGCTACATCACGGCGCTGACCGATCCCCAGATTCGGCGGCGCTTGAGCGAAGGGGTGCTGCAACTGGAGCTGTTCGCTGAACAAGTCTGCGAGGTCGAAGCCGACGGCGTGCGCTATGTGCTGCGCCTCAACGCGTCCGAAGCCAAACGGCAACGGCAGCGGCTCGAGGACAAGCTGGCCAAGCTGGGAGGCAAGCTCGACCGACGCAACCAGAAAGTCACGGCCTCTTCCCGTTGCGAGCCCGCGGCCGGACTGCGCCAGCTCAAGCCCTGGCTGGCGCGTCACAAGCTGACAGAATTGGTCGAGTTGCGCTTGCAGGGACGTACGCTGGTCGTCGAGCGCCAGCAGGCGGCGATCGAGCAGGCGCTGGAGTTGGCGGGCTGTTACGTGGTCGTGACCGATGTCGCCTCCGAGCGCATGAGCGGCCAAAGAGTGCACGACCATTACGTGAGCCTGCAGCGGGTGGAGCGCGACTTTCGGCAGCTGAAGACGGGCTTGCTCGAGGTGCGGCCGATCTTCGTGCGCAAAGAAAGCCGCACCCGAGGACATGTGTTGTGCAGCATGCTGGCGTTGAAGCTGAGCCGCGAATTGGAACGGCGGATACAAGCGGCGTTTGGCACGACCGACGACGACCCGCACGCGATCACCTTGCCGGACGCGCTGGCGGCGTTGGGGCGACTGTGTCTATTGGAATATCGAGTGGATGAGCAGACCAGCGTCACACGGCTGCCGATTCCCGACGCCCGCCAAACAGAAATCCTCAATGCGTTGGGGGTTTCGCTGCCGCACAAGTAACATGTAGACAGACGCCGATCGCCCGATCCATCCCATAACCGACGCGAATTCAGGAAGTTGGCGGCGAAACTCTGCTCGCTGGCGGGGGGAAGATCCGTCTGATCTCGCCGGACGAGCCCCTTCTCCGCCAACATTCGCGCGGGTGAACGAAAAAACGCCGGCGGGCTAGAGCCGCCGGCGTCGCTTCCTCCTCGAACCCTACTACTAGTATATCGTTTCACTAACACATATCCTCTCTAGGCGACCTCAAGCGCCTCGAACTTCCTCCAGCGGTGAACCACCGGAGCCGCGTTGATCTCCGCGATCCCCTGCAGAATTCGTTCCCGCAGCTCCTCCCACGACGCGACTCGGATACGCTTCAAGAACGTGCGCGCCATCTTGCCAAACAGCGTCTCGACTATGTTGAGCCAGGACCCGTGGGTCGGCGTGTGCACGTATTTGAAGCGGTTCGGACGCGTCGCCAAGTAGGCTTTCGTCTCCTTCGATATGTGGGCGGAGTGATTGTCCAAGATCAATCGGATCGTGCATTGGTCCGGGTAGAATTGGTCCAAATCCTTGAGCAGCAAGATGAATTCCCGGCTGCGGTGACGCCGCTCCACCCGCGCCGTTACCCGGCCGGAGTGCAAGTCCAGCGCCGCCAGAATCGAGCACGTTCCCAGCCGTTTGTACTCGTAGTCGCGAGCCACACAGGGATGCCGCCCAGGCTTCGGCGGCAGGTCCGGCGCGACGTTGGCGATCGCTTGCACGCCGGGCTTTTCGTCGACCGAAACCGTGATCACGCCCGGCGATAGGCCGTCGCGAAGGCTTTCATTCTGAAAGGCCACTTCGCGGTAGACCAGCAACACTTGCCGCATCTTGGACTCAAAATCGGGATCGCGACGCTCGAGGTAGTACTTCACCTTCTCCGGATGCAGAGGTTGCTCGGCCAGAATACGATGTACGGTCGCCTTAGCCGCTTGGGCCAGGGCCGGATAGCCCGCTTCCACGGCATGCCGGCGCACGTGTAGAGCGAGCGCGCTGCGGGTCCACAGCTCGGCGGCGTAACCGAGTTGGGTGGGTTTGCTGCAGGCCAAATGCACCACCCAGGCCTTGGCATCGGCGGTGATGCCGGGCGGCCGGGGACGATGATAGGCATCCTTGAGCGCTGCTTCCACGCCTATGGCGAGGGCTCGGTTGATCCATTTGCCGACGCTTTTGCGCGTCATCTTGACCGCTCGCATAATCTCGGCGATCGTCTCGCCGGAATGATAACGCCACAGAATCTCAGCCCGCTGCACCTCCCTAACCGGAGCCGTCCGCGAAGCACGCAGGCGCTGAAGATGTTGCACCTCTTGGGGCGCGAGAACGAGTTTGAGACGCTTTGATTTTCCCGGCATGCGTCCAGCCTAGCAGGAAACGTTACGGGATAGATATGTTTTATTGAAACGCTATACTAGATGTCGTAGTAGAGGGCGAATTCGTAGGGGTGCGGCCGTTGGCGAATTTCGTCGACTTCGGCCGTTGTCTTGTATTCGATGAAGGACTGGATGAGCTCTTCGGTGAACACGTCGTTCCGGGTCAGGAAGTCGTGGTCCTCGGAAAGCGCCTGCAACGAACCCTCGAGCGAAGCCGGCACCGCCGGGATTCCGGCAAGCTCCTCGGGCGAGAGATCGTAGATATCCTTGTCAAGCGGTTCGCCCGGATCGATCTTGTTCTGGACGCCGTCGATGCCCGCCATCAGCATGGCCGCGAATGCCAAGTACGGGTTGGCCGATGGATCGGGGAAGCGCAGCTCGACGCGTTTGGACTTCGGGCTAGCTGAGTACATCGGAATGCGGCAGCAAGCCGAACGGTTGCGGCGCGAGTACGCCAAGTTGACCGGCGCCTCGAAACCCGGAACGAGGCGCTTGTAGCTGTTCGTCGTCGGGGCGCAGAAGGCGGCGACAGCCGGCGAATGCTTGAGCAGGCCTCCGATGTAGTGCAGCGCCATGTCGCTCAGGCCCGCGTACTGGTCGCCCGCGAACAGGGGTTCACCGTCCTTCCAGATCGACTGATGCACGTGCATGCCGCTGCCGTTGTCGTTCCAGATGGGCTTCGGCATGAAGGTCGCCGTGCGGCCGTGGTTGGCCGCCACGTTACGCACGATGTACTTGTACAACATCATGTTGTCGGCCGACTTCACCAGCGAATCGAAGCGCTGGTCGATCTCAGCCTGGCCGCCAGTGGCGACTTCATGGTGATGGCACTCGATGTCGATGCCGCACTGCATCATCACCTCGACCATCTCGGTACGGATGTTCTGGTGATGGTCGGTGGGCGGGACCGGGAAGTAGCCTTCCTTGTAACGCGGGCGATAGCCGAGGTTGTGCTCGGCGCGGCCGGAGTTCCAGCGGCCCTCATCGGAGTCGATAAAGTAGTATCCGGACTGCTCGTTCTGGTCGAAGCGGACGTTGTCGAAGATGAAGAACTCGGCCTCGGCGCCAAAGTAAGCGGTATCGCCGAGCCCGGAGTATTCAAGATACTGCTCGGCCTTGGTTGCGATCCAGCGCGGGTCGCGCTCGTAATGTTGCTTGGTGATGGGGTCGACAATCGTGCAAACAATGCACAGCGTCGGGGCGTCGGTGAACGGATCCATGAACACCATGTTTGGATCCGGCATGATCAGCATGTCCGACTCGCTGATCGCCTGCCAGCCGCGGATCGATGACCCGTCAAAACCATAGCCGTCTTCGAAGTTCGATTCTTCGAGCATCGAGATCGGATACGAAACGTGTTGCCAAAGTCCGGGAATGTCGGCAAAGCGAAGATCGAGCATCCTCGCGTCGTTTTCTTTCGCGTAAGCCAGCACTTCCGCGGGGGTTCGTTGAACGCTCATTACTCCTCCAGAGTTGTCCTTACAAGATGGAATCGACTGCGGAACCCACCGCTGAAACGCGGCTTGAACCGTCGGGGAAAGGGCATCGTATCACAGCCAACACCGCCGGGTGGGGCTGAACTAGCGTCGATAAAAAGTTTTGATAGGCGTGTAGCTCAAACCGACCCGCGGCTTTTTCCTCTCGTCAGCACCCACAGGCATCCCAGCATCAGGGCGGTCTCGATGGCGATTTCGACAGCGTAACCCGTCAGGTAGGTCCACTTGGTAGCCCGCGCCCCGAACCAGGCGGGGTCCGGTTGGGCAAAGAGGCGGTTGATCCAGTAGCCCAGGTCGTCGGCTCCTTCATAGTGCATAAACATATGGAAGCGGCCAAATGGCCCGAGCAGATGTTTCAGCGCGTCGGGGAGGGCGGCCGTGAAGGCGCCGGCGAGCCACACCGCGACGTTCCGGGTGCGGCTCAATGACCACGCCCCAAGCGTGAGACAAACCAAAGCGACGAGGCGGTAAATCGGCTCGTCGACGAGCAGCGCCGCCGATGTGGCGACCGTGTAAAGCGCTACTATACGCACGTCGTGACTCTCGCGGCCAATCCAAGCCATGCTCGGAACCAAGATCGCGGCCATGACTAGAGCCGTAATCCAGAAGGCCTCGTCGTGGGTAGTTCCCAGGACCTGAGAAAGCGGATAGAAAGCTTCGAAGTGGAAGATCGAGTCGAGCAGGAAGTGCGACGCGAAGGCGAGTGGAACGGCTAGGCGGAGGCGCGGGCAGAGGTGGGCGATGGCCGCGCCAACGGCCGCATGCGTCGTGGGCGCCACGGGAGTGTTTCAGCTTAGCAACGCGAACAGGAATCCGAGCACCCTGCGTCAGCGGGGTGTCTTCCTGTTGGAGTTGTGGCTCTCGCTTGGGTTGTGGGAAAACACCCCGCTCACGCAGGGTGCTCGGAATCACGCCAAACCGCGCCCGTCACCCAAAGAAGCTCGAGAATTCGCCGTAGATTTTGGCGGCGCAAGCCTGGATATCCTCGGGTGAGGTACTGCGCCCAACGAGCCCGTGACCCGCTTTGGGGAATTCAGCTAGGCGCCGCCGGCCGGCGATCAGCGGCAAGTGCTGCTGCATTTCCGCAATCGAGCCGAATCCGTCCCGTGAGCCGTGGATGAAGAGGCTCGGGTTCGTCAATTGAGGGAAATGCTGGGTCCTGAGGTTCTCCGGCTTGCCGGGCGGGTGCAAGGGGTACGAAAGCAGAATCAGCCCCGCGGCAAGGTCAGGTTGTTCGGCTGCCAGCAGCGTCGATTGCCGCCCCCCATAGGAAGTTCCGCCGATGAAGACGCGGCTAGCTTCGAGCGACTCGACGGCCCGGACGATCCCAAGCCTGTCTTTCGCCGCGCTGTGGGGTGAGGGCGGACCCTTGGGACGCTTCTGCCGGTACGGCAGGTCGATGCGCAGGGTCGCGATGCCGTGGCTCGAAAACTCGTCGCCAATCGCCACCAGCAGTCGCGACTCCTTCGTGCCGCCCGCGCCGTGAGCGATCACCAGCGCCGAGTCGAAGTCACCTTCCGGACGATGCAGAACACCGCGGACCGAAGGGCCGTCATCAAAGTCACGATCCCAGACCAAACCAGGCAAATCTAAACGTTCTCGGGGACGACGAAGGGCGCGCGGTAGGTCCGAGTCAGAAGCTGCGAGGCCTCGGCATCGTTGACGATCTCTTCGGTCTTCGGGTCGAACTCGACCTGGCGCCCGGTCCGGTAGGCGATGTTGCCGAGGTGGGCCATCATCGACGACTTGTGGCCCTCTTCGATGTCGGCCGTTAGATCGGTCGGCTTGTGCGAGCGGACCGCCTCGATGAAGTTGTCGAAGTGGGGTTGGTTCTTGATCTTGTCCGCCGGATCTTCAGCATAGGGGCCGGGCTTCTTGTGCTTGCCCAGATAGGTGTAGTAGGCGCCGTAATGGGGCAGGGCCATGTAGCCTTCCGAGCCATAGAAAATCAGACCGGTGCAGACTCCATGAGTCGGCCAGGTCTCGCCGATGCCGGCTTCGACGTTCGAGATCCAAGGGCGAATTTCGAAGGTCAACAGCAGCTTGCGGCCGGCGACCTCGTAGCTGACGGTCTGGGTGTTGGGGGTCTCTTGGGCATCTTCGAACAGGTGCATGCCGCCCATGGATTGAATGCGCGTGGGGAAGTCGAAGTCGAGCGCCCAGCGCATCAGGTCGAGCTGGTGTACGCCCTGGTTACCAAGCTCGCCGTTGCCGTAGTCCCACTGCCAGTGCCACTTGTTATGGAGGCGTAGGTTCGAAAACGGCCGATTCGGCGCGGGGCCCTTCCAGAGGTCGTAGTTGACGCCCTTGGGGACTGGGCCTTCCTTATGGGGACCAATCGATGGACGCCATTTGTAAGCCAACCCGCGCGCCATGTAGACCTCGCCGATCAGGCCTTCTTTGAGGCGTTGGATGCCTTCGACGATCTGCGGGCTCGATCGGTTCTGCGTCCCGTGCTGGACGATGCGGTCGTACTTGCGGGCGGCTTCGACGGCCTTGCGGCCTTCCCAGGCGTTGTGGGAGAGGGGCTTCTCGACGTAGACGTCCTTGCCGGCCTGGCAGGCCCAGATCGTGCCGAGCGAGTGCCAGAAGTTCGGGGTGGCGAAGAACACAGCGTGGATCGACGGGTCGTCGAAGATCCGGCGCATGTCCTGATATGTTTGTTGCGGCCGACGGCCGGAAAGCTTCTCGTACATCCCGACGCGCTCGGACATCACGTTGTCGTCAATGTCGCAGAAGGCTGCGATCTCGACGTTGGCCTTCTTCTCGAGCTCGTGGACGGCTTGGATGTGGGAGCGTCCGCGTCCGCGCAGGCCGACGATGGCGACACGCACACGGTCATTCGCACTAAAGCGGCTCGCCGCAATCGCCGGCGCGCCCAAGACGGCGGCCCCAGCGGCGGCCGTTGCTGTGTCGCGAACGAACTTCCGGCGATTACTGCTGTCTTCGCTCATCACTGGTGATTCTATCACTGCGGAGTATTGGGTTCGTTCGGGAACCGGGTCGAGGCGTGGGCTGGACCGTTAATTCCTTTATTTCAATCGATTAGAGCGTTTTGTCGATCGTAGAAATTGGGTTCGTTCCGCAATCTTTTTGCTGCCAGGTCCCATGGCGCTGGGGACCCTACTTCCAGGATAAGGGCGGTTGTCAATGGGTCCAAGCCCGAAGGGCGAAGCAACCAACAGCCCCGGGCGCCAGCCCGGGGGAAGAAGCGCCGTGAGCTGCCCTTCCATCCCCCTCCAGTTCACGCCGACGGCGTGAACTGGAGGGGGATGGGTGTAGGGGTTTCCAGCCGACGCATTCCCCCGGCTGCGCCGGGGGCTGTTGATTGCTTCGCCCTTCGGGCTCCTAAGACTCGCCCGCCTCGGCCAACAGACGCTCAGCTTCTTCGTATGCCGGCTTGTAGTAGTGCGGCGGGCCGTCGCAATAGGCGTAGCCCTTGGCCTTTTGGGCCTGCTCGCGAGCCTCGCCGGGCTTGCCTTCATCGAGCGCCAGTTGAGCCAGCAAGTTGTGGATATCGGCTTGGTCGAGGCGGAATTCGCAGCGGTCGGCGATGGTGAGGGCTTTGAGGGCGGTCTCGCGGTCGCGGTTGAGGCGCGCCAAGGCCAGCAGGATGGAGGGCTCGTGGTCGACCATGTTGATGCGGCGGCAGCGGGTGAGAGCTTCGTTGAGGTGGCGCTCGGCGTTGGCTCGGTCGTCGAGGGCCGTGTGGGCCCAGCCCAGCAGCCAGAGGGCCCAAACAGCCTGAGCCTCAAACTGGGCTTCGCCAGCTGCGGCAAGAGCCTCGGATGAGTACCTGAGGCTGGAGGCGAAGTTGGATTGAAGGACATTCAGAAGCGCCCAATACGCCGTCTGAACCGACTTGTGACTCCCGACAGTTCCGTCCTTGAACGATAGCTCGCGCTCGGCCTCGGCAAAGCGGCCCTCATAGGCGAGCAGCCGGCCCAGCTCCTGATGGCCGAACGCTTCGCTAGATTCGTCATCGATCTCGCGGCACAGCTCGATCCTGCGGCGCAGGCCGCCCTCCGCCGCCTCCAGCCGGCCCAGCTTCATCTGATCGTCGGCCAGGTTTCCCAACGGAGTTGGAAGGGTCCTGGTGTCGCCCAGCTTTTCGAGAATAGCGATGTCCATCTCGAACAGCGGGACCGCGCGGCGCGGCTGTCCCGCCAGGCTGTAGGAGTTGGCCAGCCCGTTGAGCGTCCAGGCCTGGTCGCTCTCCTTGGACAGCTTCGGCGACCGATCCTCGCCCTCGGGAAACAGCGCGCCCAGCAGCTCGATCCTCCGCTCGTAGGCCCCGAAGCGGAAGTAGAGGGGCTCGGCCAGCCGGTCACGAAACAGCTTGAAAGCCGCGTCGAACCGCCCCGCGCCGACCATGTGCCAGTAGAGCTCGATCGTCGGCGTCAAGTCCTCCAGGCTCTCCACACGCTCCGGTGTCGGGCGCGCCTCGAAATACTCCTGGAGCCGGCTGTGGACGCCTTCCTTGTCGCTCAAGCGATCGTAGGCGTACTGCCGCACGATCGGGTGCAGGTCGTAGCGCTCGTCCTCGCGAAACAGCAGCCCGCGCTTGACCAACTCCGCGATCGCCGGCTTCAGGCTGGCTGGCTTCAGGGCGGCAACGGCCTTGATGGCCTCGTAATCCATCGGGCTGCGGAAGGCGGCGATCCGGCTGAGCAACTCACGCCGCTCGGCGGACGTTTGGTTGTAGGCGACTTCCAGGATGTCGTGGCCGCTCTTCCCCTTGAGCTGGTTCAAGACCGTGTACTCGCCGGCCACGCGAATGTCGCCCTTCATCTCGGGGTCTTCGACGATCGCCCGCGCCAGCAAGCTCACCGACAAGGGATGACCACCGTAGGGCGCCACGGCCTGTGCGATCTCGGCCCGCGTGCCCTTCACTCGCGAGGCCTCGAAGAAGTTCACGACGTCTTCTCGCGAAAGACTCTCCAGCGGCTCGTGCTGGCAGCCTGCCAAGTTGAGCAGCTCGTTCGGGAGCAAACGCGATGTAATCAGCACTCCGGCGGCAAGCGGCAGCGAAGCCGCGTACTGCAGAAACATTGCCGCGCGCGGATCACAGCAGTCGTTGCCGCCGTCTTGAACGGTCTCGTCACCCTGGTAGGGCGCGCGGTAGCCCGCGTAGGCCCGCAGCTCGCGCTCGAAGCCGTCGAGGATGAGCAGGATGCGCCGCTGGGCGAGGGCGTTGAGCAGGATTTCCAGCCTCTCGCGATCGGAGAGCTTTTCGGGCGAGGCATGCCTCGCCCTGGAGTTTCTACATTTGTGGACGGGGAGGGCCATGGTTGAGGTAGGTCGGTAGATAGTTATTGACATACCGACAGGATTGAGCTATTCTGTTCTTGGCCCCGCTCGGCGCCGCTGCCTATGCCCGACGATCTCCGCGATACTCTTCTGGAAACCCTAGAATCAGCCCTCGATGCTCAGCTGCGCGCCGTTCGTCGGCTGCGATCGAAACCCCCTCCCCGGCCCAAGCGCCCTTCGCCTCAAGGTATGTCTCAGGTCGATATGGCCCATGACATACTCGCCGGCGCCGAGCGTCCGCCGCATATCGCGGAGTTGATCGAGGGCATTCAGGCCAGGTTTTCCCGTGCGGTTGACCGCGAAAGCCTCGTCTCGGCGCTGTCGAAGAAGATCGCTCGCGGCGACCGTTTTGTGCGCACCGCGAAGAACACTTTCGCGCTGCGTAGCCCGGATTAGCTACGCGGCCCGGATTAGCTGTCCCCTGGAGGTTCCCATGCTGCTTCCTCAGTTCCTGTCGATCAGCGCTGATTGGAGGCGCGCCTTTCCCCAGCAACGCACGCATCGACGCGCGGTGCGCCAAGGCCTGGGAGGCCTGGTTTGCCTGGGCCGCCGCACGCTTTCGCGCATTATTTGGACCAACGGCGGCGAGCAAAACAGCTGGAGCGCGGACTATTTTTTGCACGAGCGCTGCAAGTGGCGTCCGCAAGAGTTGTTCGCGCCGGTGTGGAAGCGCGCCTTGGGGTTTTGCCGCTCACGGTTGGTGGGCGTGGCGATCGACGACACGCGCTTGCGCAAGACGGGGCGTAGGATCAAGCAGGCGTTTTATCAACACGATCCGCGCTCGCCGCCGTTTCACGCGAACTTGATGCTGGGGTTGCGCTACTTGCAAGCGTCGTTGTTGGTTCCCTTCGATCGCGGCGGCAAGACCGGCGCGCGGGCCTTGCCGGTGCGTTTTGAATGTGCGCCGGTTCCCAAGCGTCCCGGCAAACGCGCCGGCGACGCCGAGCGAGAGCAGTACGAACAAGCGCGCAAGCGCTGTCGCATCTCGCAACGTTTAGTCGACATGATGGCGCCGCTGCGGGCTGCGCTGGATGCCGCCGGCGGGATCGCCAAGAAGATGGTGTTGTCGCTTGACGGCAGTTTCAGCAACCGCACCGTTTTCCTGGCGCCGCGCGATCGCACCGAGCTCATCGCTCGCACGCGCCTGGACGCTGTGCTGTGCAAAGCCGCGCCGACCGGCTCGCGACGCTTCTATGGGGTCGAAAAGTTCCGCCCCGAACAGGTGCGCCGCGACGAGACGATCGTCTGGAAAACGACCAAGCTATTCTACGGCGGCAAGCGCCGCAAGATCCGTTATAAAGAGGTCAACGAGGTGTACTGGCAGGGCGGGGCGCGGCGCACGCCGTTGCGTTTGTTGGTGGTCGCGCCGACCCCCTATAGCAAGCGCCTTTCGAGCAAGATGTACTACCGCCAGCCGGCGTATCTACTCACGACGGACCTCGCCAGCCAGGCGCGCGAGCTGTTGCAGATCTATTTCGACCGTTGGCAGATCGAGGTGAACCACCGCGAAGAGAAGGACACGTTGGGCGTGGGACAGGCGCAGTTATGGAGCGAGACGGCGGTCCCGAAGCAACCGGTATTGGCGGTGGCGGCGTACAGCGCTTTGCTGCTGGCGTCGTTGCTGGCGTATGGTCCGGGGCGCGGAGAGGCCTATGCGCCGCTGCCGAAATGGAGGAAAAAGGCAAAGAGGCCTTCTTGTCTGGATCTGGTGGCGCTGTTGCGGAAAGAAATGGTCGAAAACCCCGATTTGCTGGCTCCGCTGGGGCTCAAACCCTCCTGGCAGGCCTTCGGCGCCGCCGCTGACGGGTAAAATATGTAGAAACTCCAGGGCGAGGCATGCCTCGCCCCTACGTACTCCACGGCGCGGCTGAGGAAGGCACCGAAGTCGGCATCGCTCTCGTAGAACGACCAGAAGAGCACGCCTTCGGGGCGTTGTTCCTCGGGTACGCGTAGCTCCGCCGGGTCCGCCTTTGCATACCCCGCCGGCGGGGTCCCCAGTACGTCGGCGTGCAGCCAATACCAGCTCAGAGCCGACTTGCCCATGCCGCCGATCGCCTCGACGACACAGACCGGTCGCGAGCCTGAGGTGAACCACTCGGTCAGCATCCTGCGCTCAGCTACCCGCCCGGTGAAGTTCGGCGGGAGCGGGTAGGGATGGGCCAGGTCGGGGACCAATGTCTGTGGCTCGGGCGGTTTCGGCGGCGTATGCTGGGACCACGGCCTTTTCGGATCGTTCAACCAGAGGTCGAGGTCCTGACCGAACACGCCGGCGAAGTCCGGCGTATCGTCAAACTCTTTGTAGAGCAGCGTCGGGTCGCCTTCGCGCAGGTCCTTCTGAAACTCCTGAACCTTCTCCAGTTGCTCAGCCGCTTTGATCAGCTCTTTTGGATCGTTCGTCTCGAACCTTCGGGCCTTCTTAAAGAACCACTTGATCTCCGGCCAGCCGGCCTCCCGCCAGCGCTTGACCGCCCAGCGAAACTCCTCGTCCGTCCCCGAGTCCGCCTGGCCCGTCGGACTCCCAAACTTCGACCCCATCAGCCCGACGACCAGGACCAATGCCTCCTTGTACTCCTCAACGGTTTGCTCCAAGATGAGCTGCTGCGGACGCCCGACACCCGACGTCGTCCAGTTCTCCCAGTCCAGAATTTCAAACGTCACCCGTTTCTTCTGCGCGTTCGAACGGTTGAATTTCTGAAAATACTCCCGCACATGCTCACGCTCAGCGGTCATATCCCCCGGCGAAGCAAGAAAAACGTAGTAGTGATCTTTCGAAATACCCTTCGGAGCCATGGCGCATCCATTCTACATTGGCCTGGGCAGACCCCAACCTCACGGTTGGGGCACGTCATTGGCGCCTGACATGGGCAATGGCCACACTCTTGAATATCAGTGATTGGCGGCTTGACAGGTGCTTGCCCCCCCGCTAGAGTCGCGGGATGGCGACGAACCTTCCAGGACGGCATTTCGTCGCAAACCTGATCCGCGGCCGGAGCCTGATTTTCCAACTCGTCCGGCGCGACTTCGAGCAGCGCTACATCGGTTCCATGATGGGCTGGATTTGGGGCCTGATCCACCCGCTGGTTCTGCTGGGAGTCTATACGTTCGTCTTCCACTACGCCCTGGGTATCAAGCTACCGCCCGATGAAGTCACCGACAACTACCCGTTGTTCCTCTTCGCGGGGATGCTGCCCTGGCTGTTGTTCTCTGAAACGCTACAGCGCTCGGCGTCTTCGCTCCCCGAGCACGCGAATCTGATCAAGAAGAGCGTCTTCCCGGTTGAGATTGTGCCGGTCACGATCTTCCTTTCGACCTTGCTGAGCCACCTGCTGGCGCTTGTGCTGCTGTTTGTCGCCGTGTTGATTTGGGCGGACGGTTTGACCTCGACGGTCGCGGTCGTGCCGCTCTACCTGGCGCTTGCGGGCCTGTTGAGCATCGGCCTAGGCTGGATTCTGGCGGCCATCAACGTGTATTTGCGAGACGCGGGGCAGGTTCTGTCGGTGGCGCTGACGGCGTGGTTTTGGTTGACTCCAATCTTCCTCTACGAAGAGCTCTTGAATCAAAAGCTGCCTGGCGTTGTCCAATGGAATCCCGCGACGTATTTGGTGCGGGGGTACCGCCAGACGATCCTTGGAGGGGCGTTGCCCGAGGCCGGCGACGTGCTGATCCTGACGGCGTTCGCGGTCTCGGCGTTCGTGCTGGGGGGGCTGTTCTTCCGGCAGACCAAGCGTGGTTTCGCGGACGTGCTCTGAAGCGTAGTCGGCGGCGAGCGGATTAGGTCGCGCCTTCAGCGGGCCGCTTCCGGATCATTCCGTCAACGATTTCGATCAACGCGTTGAGTTTGGCCTCGCACTCGGCCGTTCGTACCGCCTCTTGTTCGTGCTTGCGCTCAATGGCTTCCATCCGTGTGTGGTGGGCGGCTGTGGCTTCAGCTTGCAGGCGGAGCGTCTCCGCCTGCTTGCGTTGAATCTCAGACACGACAATCAAGGTGTCTTGGAGTTGCACGATTGCGGCTTCGAAGTCCATGCGGCTGGAGGTGAGTTTACCACTCGGACGAACGTCAGTGTCGGGTCGCTATGATGGAGGACGGTTGAACAATATGATGCGCACTCTACTTAAGATTCTGGTTCTATCTTGCATCGCGCTGTCGCCAGCGCTCACCGCGGAACTTGAAGATCAAGTCTTGGCGGCCGAGAAGGGCTGGGCGAAATCAGTCGTGGCGCTCGACTTTGCCGAGCTCGACCAGATCTACCATAAGGACCTGATCTACGCCCATTCGACCGGAATCATCGAGACCAAAGCCGAGTACCTGGCCAAGCTACGGACGGGAAGGCAGAAGTACGATGCGATCACGCATCACAAGACGATTGTCCGCGCACAAGGCGATGCCGCGGTCGCGCATTCAATCGTCACGATGACGGGGACGAATCCGGACGGCCCGTTCGACAACAAGCTAATGGCGATTCACACTTGGTTCAAGAGCGGTGGCCAGTGGCGACTGATTGCGCACCAGACAACAGAAATCGCGAAGTGACAGCCGAGCGCCTACTCCAGGCCCATGTCTTGGCGTTCGTCCTCGTCTGGCGGCGTTAGGCGATAGCGTTTGATCATGCGCTGACAGGTATTCCAGCGCAGGATCGCTTCGTCGTTGGCTTCGGGCTTGAGCTCTAGCGCCCTTTCGTATTGCGCGATCGCGTCTTGGACCGCTTCGTGGGCGACGAAGTGGGAGCGCTGTCCGCGGCCCCTAAGCATCCAACGGGCGTAGCGCTCGCTGATTAGACCGCCGTAGTAAGCCTGTTGATAAGGGTCGGTGAGCTTACTGAGCGCTTCCTTGGCGTTGTTGAGCGCCTCGTGATTGGTTCCGCCGAACTGATCGGTTTCCGACAGCAGCAGTAGGCGGTTGGCGTCTTGGTTGTCCGGCTGCAAGTGGATGACGTCGAGGCAGATGCTTTCGGCCTGCTCAGGGTCGTTGAGGTAGCGATACGTCTGTGCGCGCTCGAGAGCGGCCGACACGCCTTCGATGCTGATTTCTTTGTAAGTCGCCATGAGCCGCCCCCTACTACTGTGCGAGCATCTTGCCGCGCGGGTTTTCCTCTTCGCAGAGGGCCGCCCGCAGGTAGTGGCGGTTCATGCGACCAATGAACTTGATGCTGATCTCTTTTGGACAGACCGCCTCGCACTCGCCGTAATTGCGGCAGGAGCCGAAGCCCTCTTTATCCATTTGCTCGACCATGCTCTTGACGCGCGTGTAGCGTTCGGGCTGGCCTTGCGGCAGCAGACCAAGATGCGCGATTTTGGCCGCGGTGTAGAGCATCGCCGCACCGTTCGGGCAGCCGGCTACGCAGGCGCCGCAGCCGATGCAAGTAGCGGCGTCGAGTGACTCTTCGGCCGCCGCCGGCTCAATCGGGTTGGCGTTGGGTTCAGGTTTAGGTCCCGAGTGCACGCTGATGTAGCCGCCGGCCTGCATGATTCGATCGAAGGCCGAACGGTCGACGACGAGGTCTCGAACAACCGGGAAGGCCGACGCACGCCACGGTTCGATCGTGATCTCGGCGCCGTCAGTGAAGTGCCGCATGAAAAGCTGACAGATCGTCGTTGCTTTCAGGGGGCCATGGGCGGTCGAGTCAATCACGAGCGAGCACATGCCGCAAACGCCCTCGCGGCAGTCGGAGTCGAAGGCCACCGGGTCGCCGCCGCCCTCGTTGAGCTGCTCGTTGAGCAGATCCATCATTTCAAGGAACGACGAGTCGGGGCTAACGTTGTCGATGTCGTAGGTGTCGAACTGGCCGCCGCTACGAGCGTCGGGTTGGCGCCAGATTTTGAGCTTGAATCTCATGTCTTATAGTTCCGCTGGACCAGTGGTAGAGCTTCGAAGGTCAAAGGTTCGATGTGTTGAGCGGGCGGCGTATCGTCGCCCTTGTACTCCCAGACTGTCGCGTGAGCGAAGTTGGCGTCGTCGCGCATGGCCTCACCTTCGGGAGTTTGGTGCTCTTCGCGAAGATGGCAACCGCAAGATTCCTCGCGAACGAGGGCGTCAGTGCACATGAGCTCAGCGAACTCGAGGAAGTCAGCCAGACGGCCGGCATGCTCGAGCTGCTGGTTGAATTGGCCGTCCTTGCCAGGCACCCTGAGCTGCGACCAGAAGCGCTCACGAAGCTTTGGAATCTCCTGAAGCGCGGTCTCGAGGCCTTCCTTCGACCGTGTGATGCCGCAGCCGTCCCACATGACTTGGCCGAGCTCGCGGTGCAAGGACTCGCCGGTCTGTTGACCGCCGATCGAAAGCAGTTTCTCAGTGCGGGCTTTGACCTCGCGTTCGGCGTCTTTGAACGCCGCGTGATCAGCATTGACATCACCGGCCGGGTGCCGGCTCAGGTAGTCGCCAATGGTGATCGGGATGATGAAGTAGCCGTCGGCCAGGCACTGCATCATCGCGCTGGCGCCGAGACGATTCGCGCCATGGTCGGAGAAGTTTGCTTCGCCGATAGCGTAAAGCCCCGGCAAGGTGGTCATCAGGTCATAGTCGACCCAAAGTCCGCCCATCGTGTAGTGCGGCGCGGGGTAGATGCGCATCGGCATCTTCCAAGGGCTCTCGGCGGTGATCTTCTCGTACATCTCGAAGAGGTTGCCGTAGCGCCCCGCGATGACGTCGTGACCGTTGTCGCGAATCGCGTCACGGAAATCGAGAAAGACGCCGCGGCCGGTCGGGCCGACGCCGAGCCCTTTGTCGCAGACGTCTTTCGCATTACGCGAGGCGACGTCACGGGGAACCAGGTTGCCGAATCGCGGGTAGCGCTCCTCGAGGTAGTAGTAGCGATCTTCTTCGGGAATGTCGCCGGCCGCGCGTGTCTCACCCTCATTGCGCGGGCACCAGATGCGGCCGTCGTTGCGAAGCGATTCGCTCATCAAGGTGAGCTTGGACTGATGCTCGCCGGCGGCGGGAATCGCGGTTGGATGGATCTGGTTGAAGCAGGGATTGGCGAACGCCGCGCCCTTCTTGTAGGCGCGCCAGGTGGCGGTGACGTTGGAGTTCTTGGCGTTGGTGCCGAGGTAGTAGACGTTCGAATAGCCGCCCGACGCTAGGACAACCGCTTCAGCGGCGTGCGAGCGAATCTCACCGGTCACCAAGTCGCGAACGACGATGCCGCGCGTGCGGCCATCGATCACGACGATATCAAGGAGCTCAGTGCGGCTGTGCATCCGCACGGTGCCGGCATGAATCTGCTGGGCGAGGGCGGAGTTGGCTCCCAGCAGCAGCTGTTGGCCGGTTTCACCGCGGCAGTAAAAGGTGCGTTCGACCAACACGCCGCCGAACGAGCGGTTAGCGATCATGCCGCCATACTCGCGTGCAAACGGGACGCCCTGGGCGACCGCTTGGTCGATGATGCCGGCGCTGACTTCGGCTAGCCGCCAGACGTTGGCTTCGCGGGCGCGGAAGTCGCCGCCCTTCTGGGTGTCGGCAAACAGACGATAGGTGGAGTCGCCGTCGTTACGGTAGTCCTTGGCGGCGTTGATGCCGCCCTGGGCCGCGATCGAGTGGGCGCGGCGGGGGCTGTCTTGGAAGCAGAAGCAATCCACCTGATAGCCCATGGCGCCGAGCGAGGCGGCTCCGGCGGCTCCGGCCAGCCCGGTCCCGATCATGATGATGCGGTATTGCGGACGATTCCGAGGCCCGACCAGGCGCAAATGCTCACGATGGGTCGACCAGGCCTGTTCCATTGGTGCGTCGGGGATTTTCGCGTGTAGATCCATTACTTAAACACCCCCGTGAAGAAGGCCAGTGGCACCGAGCTAAAGCCAAGGAAAAGTGCGACCGCTATTGCGACCGACACCCCTCGCAGGGCCTTGTTGCGATCGGGATTGTCCACGCCAAGGGTCTGAAAGACGCTCCACACGCCGTGGTAGATGTGGAAACCGACACTGACCATCGCGATGAGGTAAAGCAGAACGAAGGTCCCGCCCTCGAAGGCGCGGGTCAGGTTGTCGAAAACCTTGCCCTCCTCGAAATTCGCCGGGTCGATCGTTCCGGTTGTGAAGTGGAGGATGTGGAAGACGATAAACGCCAGCAACACCAGCCCGCTCACTAGCATGAGTCGCGCCGATAGGCTCGCTTGGACGTAGCCCGCGGCCTCGTATTTCTCCGGCCGCGCCGCCTTGTTGCGTCTGGAGAGCTGGATGACGCAGATGATGTGGAGGAACACCGCGCTCAATAGGATGAGCCGGGTGATCCAAAGACCCGCCATGTGCGGCAGCATGGGCTCGCCCATGGTTTTGAGGAACTCGGCGTAGACGTCAATGTCGGGGACGCCAGGCTCCGGATCGGGTACGAAGACTTTTAAGTTGCCCGTGACGTGACCGAGCAGGAAGCCCACCATGATGAGCCCCGTAAGGGCCAGCGATTCCGCAACGAGGCTGAGTCAGAAGGCGGAAGTAGTTGGGAATCGAGGGATTTAGGGGCGTGGGGTGAAGGACGAGCAGATTCGCACGCGGTCCTGACCCGGAAATAGGTGGGGAATCGCAGGGCAAAGACACCCCGGCGGCTCTTGCGGCAGGGCCGCTTACTGGCAGGCGCGGGGTGGGCGGGGGAGTCGACTCGCGTGCTAGGGCGAGGGGCCCGTGGCCGCCTGATACAGCTCCGCCGCCATCACCCGCGCCCAAAAGACTCGCGGTTTGCCGCGCCGCAACGACGGTTTGAGCTTGCGGGCGACAAAAGCGTGGTAGAGATTGAATGCCAGAAACGTCGTCAAGAGAAACGTCTCGATGGCGTGGGGTTCGTGCTTGTAGATGTGGTCGGCATGCCAGCCGTTGACCAACTCGTTGAAGCCGCGGTTCTCGATGTCCCAGCGTTGATGGCCCAAGCGCACCAGCTGCGCCGTGGAAACTTGCCGCGACCCCAAAGTCGTTAGCCAAACCCAATCGCTTTGATGCTCGTGGAGCTCGCCGTCAAGCTGCGAGCGCCGCCGCCAAGTCTCCACCGAACGAACGACGCGCAAGGGCTGGGCGACCTGCGGCCACGATAATAAGCCCTCGTGATCCCACCATTGGCAATCGCGTGAGCGATACTCGCCCGCCTGTGGGGGCTGGGTTCGCCACAGTCCTTGAACGTCTTGAAACAGGTGGCGGCGCTCGTCCTTGAGCACGATGACGGCGTCCTTGCCGTGCGCCAGCAGAAAGTTCACAAACGTCGCGGCGGCGTAAAGAGCGTCGGCCAAGACAACATCAAACGCCCGTGGGTAAGCGGCTAGAACGCGTTCGAGCAAACGTTTGGCGGCGGCCAGCTCGTCCTCGCCGGGGAGTTGCGGTTCGGCGTCGAGCAACAGCGGAAGCGGTTCGCCTTGGATGTTGAATGGCGAGGCGGCGGGCGCGTCACTGAGCAACTGCAGCGTCACTTGGCGGTGATAGTACTGCAGCTGTTCGCCGTCGCTGCGCTGAATGCGGCGCTCGAGACAGCCTCCACAGCAACGGCGGTAGCTGGCGTGAGACTCATGACCGTCGATCACAGCCACCCCTAATCCGCCGATGCCGGGCAAGGCCTTGTTGCGCTTGAGGCGTTCATACAGCTGCCGAATCGCTTGCCGCAGCACGGCCGTGTCGAGCGAGCTGTAGACGCGGCCAATGGTGTCCGCGCTGGGCAGCTTGCGGCCCAGCCATTTCTTCCAAAACGGCGCCCCCTCGAGCGTTTCCAAAGCGTTCAGGCTGCCCAGCCGGGCCCAGAACAGCGCCAGCGTCGACTCGACGACAGCGCGGGTGGGGATGCGCGGCTTGGGGCGGGAATCCGAGACCCCGGCGAGAAGGCGGCTGCGCAGGCCGTAACCCTTCTCCGCGTACTGGATCAGACGTCGAAGAACGTCACTCCTCCCGGCGGTCTTGGAGCCGCTTCCACTCGCGCTCGGAGACCTCTTCGAGCAGCCGCTCGAGCTGTTGATAGTCGGCTACGGCCTGGCGCACGCGTTGCTCCCAGCTGCGCGGCACGAACAGCTGTTGCACCTTTCCCCGGCGCGAGCGCACCAGATAGAGCGAGGCGTGCAGTTGACCCTGGGCGCAGCGACAGTTGGGCTTGCCGCAGACGCGTTGGCGCGGCGCCACGGTGCCATGCAGCAACCAGCGGCCGTGGACCAGCTGGGCGATGCGGGAGCGCAGCTTACGCTCGGCATCGGCGAGGCTGGAGCGAGCCGGGGCTGCCTTCATGACTGATATATATACAATATACCAGAACCAACTGCGCTGCAACTCCTCAACAGGAATGCGAATCTGCTCGGACCACAGGCCCAGCCCCAAACACCCGCTAAATCAATGGTTTCCGACCCTCAGGGAAATTGGATGCGGAACCGCTGCGTAAGGGCTACAAGGAACTTCTTGCCGATCGTGCTGTCGTAGAGGCGGCCAATGCGACTCATCTCACGAATCTCCTCCCCGGCTTACTTGCGAGTCGAGACCAGATGCTCTTGATCTCGTGGCCGAACGATTTTAGCAGACGGTTTGAGGGAATGGGTAAAAAAAGTTTACGTCGCGAGCAAAGACACGAAAAGACCGTTCGACAGAAGGGTCTGCCGGCCCTCGGCTTGGGAGTGCATGTTATCGGTTGTTCTCGTTGGCAATCTGAGCGAGCAGCTTCTGAGCGGTAGAATCGACCCATCTCGATAGGAACCGTGATCAGCCACTACTAGGATCCTCGAGCTGGGCGAGGGCTACAAGGCAGAGCAGGCTGAGCTCAATTGACCCGTCTCTTATGACTCACGAACTAAAGCGAGTGATGGGGCTTCCCGCCGGTATCGCGTCGGCAGTCGGTCTGGTGGTCGCTTCATCGACCCTTGTGCTACAAGGCCAGGGCTTTGGGATTGCCGGTCCGGGCTTCCTCATCGCGATGGTGGTCGCCATGCTCGTCAATGTCTTCGCAATGTTCTCGTTCGCCGAACTCTCGGGAATCATGCCACGGGCCGGCTCGATCAACCACTACACACAAGCCGCGCTGGGTCCGTTCATGGCCATCGTGGCCGTGCTCGCCTCTTACTTTATTCCCGTCATCTTCGCCGGGAGCGCCGAGGCGTCGCTGCCCGGCATCATCGTCCATGACGTCTTCTGGAGCTGGATGCCGCCGCGAGTCTTCTCGGTGGCGTTGGTCGTCGCCTTCGCCATCACCAACCTGCGCGGCATCAGCTGGTTCAGCGCCATCCAGCTCGTCACCGCGGCAGCCATGATCCTTTCAATCACCGTCGTGGGCGTCATCGGCCTGCTGGGTCTGGGGAGCGGCGCCCCAGTCGGATCTTCCCCCCGCCAGCGAGCAGAGTTTCGCCGCCAACTTCCTGAATTCGCGTCGGTTATGGGATGGATCGGGCGATCGGCGTCTGTCTACAGGTTACTTGTGCGGCAGCGAAACCCCCAACGCATTGAGGATTTCTGTTTGGCGGGCGTCGGGAATCGGCAGCCGTGTGACGCTGGTCTGCTCATCCACTCGATATTCCAATAGACACAGTCGCCCCAACGCCGCCAGCGCGTCCGGCAAGGTGATCGCGTGCGGGTCGTCGTCGGTCGTGCCAAACGCCGCTTGTATCCGCCGTTCCAATTCGCGGCTCAGCTTCAACGCCAGCATGCTGCACAACACATGTCCTCGGGTGCGGCTTTCTTTGCGCACGAAGATCGGCCGCACCTCGAGCAAGCCCGTCTTCAGCTGCCGAAAGTCGCGCTCCACCCGCTGCAGGCTCACGTAATGGTCGTGCACTCTTTGGCCGCTCATGCGCTCGGAGGCGACATCGGTCACGACCACGTAACAGCCCGCCAACTCCAGCGCCTGCTCGATCGCCGCCTGCTGGCGCTCGACGACCAGCGTACGTCCCTGCAAGCGCAACTCGACCAATTCTGTCAGCTTGTGACGCGCCAGCCAGGGCTTGAGCTGGCGCAGTCCGGCCGCGGGCTCGCAACGGGAAGAGGCCGTGACTTTCTGGTTGCGTCGGTCGAGCTTGCCTCCCAGCTTGGCCAGCTTGTCCTCGAGCCGCTGCCGTTGCCGTTTGGCTTCGGACGCGTTGAGGCGCAGCACATAGCGCACGCCGTCGGCTTCGACCTCGCAGACTTGTTCAGCGAACAGCTCCAGTTGCAGCACCCCTTCGCTCAAGCGCCGCCGAATCTGGGGATCGGTCAGCGCCGTGATGTAGCGCAGCCCGGCCTCCCCCAGCGCCTGCTTGCCCTTGCTCTTGACCATCCCGCGGTCGCCGACGAAGACCAACTCCTCGACTCCGAACTGCTCTTTGACGATGCGGATCTGATCCGGCACGGTCGTCGGATCGTTGCGGTTGCCGGCAAACACCCGCACCGCCAGCGGCTCGCCCTGGTCATCGGCCAGCAGTCCGATCACAATTTGCTTCTTGCCGCGCTTGCCGTCGCGATTGTAGCCGTACTCGCCCAACGCGTTGTGCAGGCCTTCGAAGTACGAGCTGGTGACGTCGTAGAGCAGCAAGCTGGGCGGGGCTCCGCGGCGCTCGAGGTAGTGGCGGTATAGCGCTTGCTCGATCTTCACTTGGCGGGCGCTCAGATCATCGAGGGCGGCGTAGAGGTCGTCTTCGTCGAAGGCGCCCAGACCCAGCACTTCTGCGACGGCCTGATCGGCGGCCCAGCGCACGGCCGAGAGCCGCGATCCTTGGTGGGCCAGGCGCGCCAGCACCAGGAACAAGGCGAGTTTGGCGGCCCGCGTTCGACCCAGCGCGGCGGTCAGGCCCAGCTCATCGGCGAGTTGCTTGAGCGCGAAGAGCAGGCCAAAGACGGGGCCGCAGACGGGAGTGGCGGGAAGCTGATCGAACTCGCCGCGGAGGGCGCGCCGGAGGGCCTCGACGCGGACGGGGCGCCAGCAGGAGAGGTTGGCGAGGGTGCGTTTTTTGACTCTGCCGTTTTGGCGGAAGGATTCGCGCAGCAAGACGGCGGGCGGCGAGTTGCGATTGGGGACGGACTCAACATACATGGGTATATTATATCACAAACAACACAATGAATAAACGATACAATAGCATAATACATGGGTACACTAAAAGCGCCCCCAAACGTGTTAAAGCCAAGCAAGCCAAGCAGTTAGCCCGTCAAACGAGCCTTCCGCTGGGGGGAAGATCCGTCCGTGGTCAGACGCCGCGGACAGCGACGCAGCGGCGACAAAAGCGAGCAGTAAGCAGCGATTGAGGGGATGGATCGAAAACGGAGACATACGAAAGCGGCATTCAGGCGGCCCGCCGCGACCCTAATCCCGAACTTAGCATAGGCGCGTCGATCCAGTGCTCGATGGCCCGCGTAAACACACAAAGCCCCCCGGCCCTGGGAGGGCCTACAATGAGGGCCTGATGGCCGCTCCTACCCCACGCCGCGGATTCCTCAAGACGGTCTCACTCGCCGGGGCCGCCGGCCTAGCCGGTTGCGGGTCGGCCGAACGCCTAGCCGTCCTCACTTTCGACGACGCCGTTCGCTCCCATCGCACCTTCGTCGCACCGCTGCTGGCCGACCTCGGCTTCTCCGCCACGTTCTTCGTCACGCATCGCTGGATGGCCGATCGCGAAAGCTTCATGTCATGGGAAGAGATCGCCGAAATCGCCGAAATGGGCTTCGAGATCGGCAACCACTCCTGGTCGCACTCGAACTTTTCTGTGCCGAAGAATGCCGCGCGGCTTGAAGGCGAGCTCGCTCTGGTCGAAAACGCCCTCGACAAGGTCGGCGTCGCCAAGCCCACGACCTTCGCCTGGTGCGGCAACCGCTTCGGGCCCGAAGCCCTTTCGAATCTCCGCCGGCTGGGCTACCGCTTCGCCCGGCGCGGCCTATCGCCCGAGCTCGACAACCGCGAGTTGGAGCCCGGCCCGGCCTACGACCCTCTGCGCCACGATCCGCTGCTGATCCCGACAACGGGCAATGCCGTCCCTGATTGGTCGATGGACCTGTTCAAGCGAGTCCTGGACAAAGCCGCCGACGGGATCGTCGTACTGCAATTCCACGGCGTCCCCGACATCGCGCACGACTGGGTCCACACGCCGCCCGAGCGGTTCCGCGAATACATGGAAGCGCTCAGCCGCCAGGGCTTCCGTACATTGGCTCTGCGCGACCTGGAATCGGTCGTGTCGAGTGAGCCGGTTGACGACCCCAACGTCACTGTTCGAAACTCCGCCGCTCCCAACGGTGCGACCGAGGCGCCGACCGAGCGGGTCCAGACCGGCGCCAACCTCGACGCCTGGAGCGAAGCTATGCTCAGGCACCGCTATTCAGGCGAAGAAGCTTCCGCGGTCGCCGGCTTTTCCGAGACCGAGGGCGCCGACTACCAGAGGCGATTGGACGCGCGGGCAACCCCCGCCCCCGGCCAAGCCGAAATCTGGCCCTATCCCGGCGGCCGCCATCCACGCATCGGATTCCTCGAAGGCGCGATCGACCCCCTGCGCGGCAGCAAAGCCTCCGTGTTTCTCCCCTGGGACCCGGAAAGCTACGTCCTCGTCGACCTCCCCGAGCTGATCACGTCCCACCTCGGACACCTCTTTCTCGCCCACACCCACGTCCCCACAATCTGGAACGACCAGAACGTCTGGATCGAAAACGTCGACTGGAAGCGCACCCCCGACGGCGGCCTCGAGCTCGAGTGGACGCTCCCGAACAACGTCTCTTTCGGCTCGTCGGTCAAGCCCGACAACGAAGGCGTCGCCCTCGGCCTCTGGCTCCACAACGGCCTCGACGAGGCGTTGACAGGCTTGAGAACACAGCTCTGCGTGATGTTGAAAGGCGCTCCCGAGTTCAACGACCAGACCCGCGACAACAAGGTCTTCACGCCCCCCGCCGCGGCTGTCGGGTCCCGAGCAGGCGACCGCTGGGTTCTAACCGCCTGGGACCGCACCGGCCGGTCCTGGGGCAACCCTCGCTGCCCTTGCCTTCACGCCGACCCGGTCTTGCCCGATTGCCAACCCGGCCAAACCGTGCGGCTCGAAGGCCGGCTGTGGTTCCACGAGGGCCCTTCAGTTGACGGAGAGATCGCCGCGGCCAGCAAGCGCTTCAGCGCCCTGCCGGACGCCAGGCCCCAGGTAGGGGCGTAGCGTGCTACGCCCCCTGGACATTTCGACACAGTCAGGCTTCGGAGCCGCGCGCGGGAGCAAGCGGTTGCTCGCTGACGCTACTGTCGTCGCCAACTCGGGCAACCGCTTGCTCCCGCGCGCGGCTCCGAAGCATTCGCCAGTATCGGTATCGGCGATCCAAACGGTCCGCTATTCCACCATCGCGTCGAAAAACGCCGTCTTGACCCGCCCCGCCCTCTTCATCTGAATGATCAGGCGATACTTCCCCGGCTGCGGGAAAGCATACGGAAAAGTCACTTCCGCGGCATATCTGTCGTCCGCCGACGGCATGTGACACATCATCCCCCGCTCAACATCCCCAGTGAGCGCGTCGAGCTAGGCCATCGAAATCGAACCCGTCGGGTGGACATGCGCGAAGACTTCCAAGTCGTGCCGCACGATCGCCGCGTGGCCCATCATTCCCATGTAAAGCTCGGCGTCGGGCAAGACCTGGCCCTCGCCGTCTTGCAGCTCGAACCGCAACCGAAGCGGCTCATCGGGCCGGAGCGCGTCGGGCCTGCGCCAGACCATTTTTAGGCCGTCCCCGAGCTCGAACGAGTCCGCGTCGAAACGCGCCCGCGAGATCGGATGCCCCGCGCCTCCGCTGTCGTCCCCCCGGAAGGGGCCTCCGTAAACAGCGATCGGCAGGTCCAGCCGCCCCCGCGGAGCTTCCCACAGCCCGCTGTCGTGAACGATGTCGGCGACGGTAAAGTAACGCCCGGCCGAGACCGTCGGCAGGTCCTTTTCGAACCTTCCCGGCGCGGTCATCTCGGGGTGAAGGTGATAAACCCGATCCAGCTCAGGGAGCCGCAATGCATATAAATGCATCAGGTGACCATGGTCGGGAACTAGGTCGTCAAAGCGCCGGAAGCGGATCAACCCAGGACTCGAAAGTTGGATTGCCAACCGCTCGCCGTCGACGTCCGCGCGGATCTGGGCGGGCTGATAAATCCTCGAGTAGACCGCCGGATTGTAAAACACCCGCTCGGCGAGCTCGCCCGTCGAACCCACAAACAAGAGCGGCGATGCGACCGCCGCGCTAACCGGCAGCAAACGACGCTGCGTCCGGCTCATCCGTCGAAGCCCCAAAAACAGGACCACCGACAACCCGACCCACCCGATCAGGCGAAAAGCGCGTTCGACCCAGACCCCGACGCCCGCAAACGGCGCCGCCGCCGCGACCGGGATCGAGTACCGGCCCTCTCCCGCGGCTCCCTCGGCCGCGATAAGAACCCGCCACTGGGCCTTGGGCGGCGCCGGCAGCGACGAGCGGAATAGCCCTTCTTCCAAGCTCGCGACTTCCTCATGCTCGACTCGCGTCCGGTCGATATCCGTGACCGCAACCGTGACTCGGTCGGGCATATCCCCGTTCGCCCGCACAGCAACTTCAACGAATCCCTGGACGCGCGCGTGCGGATTGATGTAGACCGTGAGGTCATAAGGACCGGCCTGCACCTGCTGCACCATATCGTGCGCTACGGCAACAGAGGCGAACACGACGAGCAAAAGGCAGGCCCGTGTGGCGGGGACGTAGGGGCTTGGCATGCCAAGCCCGTCTTGCCGAGTTCGTAACCATGACATGAGTTAACTTGTACGACCCAGGAGTACATCGTCCCTAGGTCGGGTTAGCTCCAGTATGGAGTTCTTTCCTTCGAATGAGAACCTTGCGCCCAGCAGCGCATTGGCTGCCGTCACGGCTTAGAAAACGTGGCCTGGGAGCCGGCGGCGATGGACCGTAACTAGCTTGTTCATAAAGAGTTGTAGTTCTTCAACAAAGTTGCATCCGCTACCCGAATGTCGCCGCCGTAGTCGCCTTCTAGGAGGTCAACGAGCCCCGCCTCGGGTAACTTTTACCCGTTACTCAATAAGACAGATCGTCAAATCTAGGGATTTACCTTAGAGCCGTTCTAAGGTCTTCTTCCTACTACTAATAGAGCGAATGGGTTCCGACGATAGTCCCACTTGATACGATCGCTCTAAGAGTCAATGTCGAAGAAGCGCAAGCTCAAGCCGACAAAAGTTAACCGTGACGTCTTCCCATGGATCGTCGCCGCTCTAACCCTTGCCGTCTTTCTCCCGACGCTCGGCAACGGATTTGTCAACTGGGACGACGACCGCAACTTCCTCGACAACACCGCCTACCGCGGCCTGGCCCCCGGCAACCTCGAATGGATGTGGTCGACCTTCCTGATGGGCCACTACCATCCGCTCACCTGGATGACGCTCGGCCTCGACTTCGAGCTTTGGGGAATGAACCCCGCCGGATACCACTTCACCAGCGCGCTCCTGCACGCCCTAGCAGCCGCTCTGGCCTACTTGGTCTTCGTTCAGCTGATCCGGCTAGGCCGCCGCGAAGACTCGCCTTCAAAGCAGACCCGCTACGGCGCCGCATTCGGAGCGCTCGTCTTTGCCTTGCATCCCCTGCGCGTCGAATCCGTCGCCTGGGTCAGCGAGCGGCGCGACGTCCTCTGCGCGGTCTTCTACCTATCAACCGTCTGGTTCTACCTGCGCGGCCGCAAGGTCGCATCATTGGCGACGTTCGCCTTGGCGCTGCTTTCGAAGGTCCTAGCCGCGACGCTGCCGTTCGTTCTCCTGCTCCTCGACCTCTACCCGGCAAGGAAGCGTCTCACGCCCGCCCTGCTGCTCGGAAAACTGTCCTATCTGGCTCTAGCAATCGCCGCCGCGATGATCGGAACCGGACGCTACGGCGAAGGCCCCGACGGCGCCCCCAACGCCATGGGCCACGAGGAGTTTCACCTCGCCCTCCGACTCGCGATGTCGGCCTTCGCCCTAGCCTTCTATCTCTTCAAGACCCTCGCGCCGGTCGGCCTCTACGGCGCCTACGTCACCAACGCCGACCCGCAGCCCCTCGACTTGCCGTTCGTCCTCGCCGCCGTCGGTCTCGCCGCGGTGACGATCGCCGCTATCGCCTATCGCAAACGCTACCCCGGCCTGCCGGCGGCACTGTCCGCCTACTGCATCACTCTCGCACCCGTGCTCTCTTTTCTGCGTTTTGACCGCCAGAACTACGTCGCCGACCACCACAGCTACTTGGCCACGCTCGGGTTCGCCGCACTCGCCGGCGGACTCGTCGCAAGTCGCCGCCAACTCCTTCGGCCGGCCAGCGGTCTCGCGGCAGGGCTCGCTCTACTGACCGTGTTCCAAATCCCCGTTTGGAAAGACTCCCAAACTCTCTGGACGCACGCCATCCAGGGTTCGCCCCAGTCCATCCTGGCTCACAACAACCTGGCCCGCGCTTACGTCGAGTCCGGCGATGTCGACAGGGCGCTGACCGAGTTCAACCGCGCCGTCGAGATCCGCCCCGATTACGCCCACGGCCACTACAACTTGGGGCTGCTGCTCATGCAGCAAGGCGACCCGCCGCCGAAACTCACTTCCAGCAATCCGCCGCCGGACTCCGCTCCACACAAACCCTCACCGCCTGGGCCAACTGTCTCCTACGACAAAACCGCGCCCAAGAAGCAGTGGCTCTCTACCAAGAAGCCATCTCGTACCGGCCAAGCTTCGCCGACGCCCACCACAACCTCGCCATCGCCCTGGAGCATCTAGGCCAGGCCGAGGCCGCGCAACGGCACTACCAAAAAGCGGCCGAGCTCGAACGGCGTCAGTCCTAGTGTCAGAAACGACTGTCGAAGTCGTCCGGATCGCTGGGCCTCAGGTTTTTGACCGGGATCGTGACGGTGTTGCTGATGAACAACACCTGGGCGATGGTCAGCGGCGTCGCCGGGTCGTCCGCCAACCCCTCGTTCAGTTGCAGGTTGATCTGGTAAATCCCTGGGAAGCCGGGCATCAGACCGGCGAATCGAAGCGAGGCGGTTCGGCCGCCGGCCAGCGAAGAGACGAAATCGTCCGCGTTGAACGGAACATTGAATAGGGGCGCTGCCGGCGTTGGATGTCCGCTGAGCAGGCCTTCCGCATCGGGTAGGGGCGAAGGGAATCCCAGCCCCGATCCAAACACGATGATGAGCTCGCCCGGGATCGCCGGATTGTCTTCGGTGATCAGCGAAAACGGGATGTTGCCGCAACAAAGGCTAGGCGAGCGGCCGGTCGTGCTGAGGATCAGCGTGTCGCTGCTATCGCCCGAGTAGGTGATCTCGTTGCCCTCGCGGCCCTGCCGCCTGGCGGTGAGCAGCACGACCGGCGGGGTTTGACCGCCTTCCAGCACACCCGACTCGGCGACGTTGGTCACAGCCATCACACCACCGCCCATCGCCTCAACCGAGAAGGGAATCGAGTTGCCGTCGGTGCCGAGCGCGCGCGCCACGACCTGGAGTGTTACCTGTCCGACCAGGATCAGCCGCCTCGCCGTAACCTCTGGGTCGCCAAGGCCGGAGTTCACCCGATCCACCAGAACGTTGCGGATGACCTCCAACGTGTCGCCTTCTAGCACGGTGTAGGTATAACCGCGGTTGCCGATACGCAGCGTGACGACGTTGCCGGCGACTGGATCGCCGGTGAAGTCGACATTGGCGCGCGCCGAGAAGAATCCGATCCGGCCGGCCGTCGCGACGACATCGGGGTCTCCATCGCCGGCGTTGATGAGATCGATCAAACGATCGCGAACCTCCGTCACCGTCTGCCCCGCCACGGCGTCGTAGGTGTAGTTGCGGTTGTTAATCGTGATCGTGGCGGTTGCGGACCCGGCCAAGACTTCCGTCTCATCGGCCCCCACCTGTAGCGGCGCCGGTCTTGAAATGGCGACCGTCCCGGTGGCCTGGGCGGCTCCGTGGACGGCTACGGCCTGCCTCGGTTCTATGCCCGGCATCGCGAATAGGCCGGGGGCGGCCCGGGTGATCTCGTTGCCCCTCGGGACGGAAACTTTGACGCTGCCGTCGGCCAGGGTTCGGCGAACATAAGTCGTCGATCCGGTCCCTTCGATTTCCCAAGGAACCATAAAGTTCACCTGATTTGGGCTAACTGAGAAGATCGGCGCCAAGCGGCCGTTGCAGTAAACCTGCACTCCGCCCAACTCGGTCGGCAACGGCTGACTCGCATCGGCAACGAGCGTCTCAGCCGACATGTCCTCGCCGAAAATCGCGGCGAACGTGCCGTTGGGAAGAAATCTCGCATCGCCTCCGCCTACTAGCCGGCTCCCGGAGGTGCTGCCCGCCAGGCCCGCGCCCGTGACCAGCGCGGTAATCGTAACGGCGTTTCCCCGCCTGCCGCCTGGAAGCGCGGTCAGGCGCACGCGATGCGGGAACTCGCCGCCCGTTAGCGTTTCAGCCGACCGCTCGGCCGTGAGCGGGCTTCCGGCGGGGATGTCGAGCGTCATCGAGATCGAATTCGCCACGTCGCCCGCTGTCCGCGCGATGATTTCAAGCGTGTTGATGTCGGTGATTTCGCGCCGGGAAATCACTAGCGGGTGGGGATCTAGCTCCATCTCGAAGACGAAGCGATCGACCATCCGCTCGGCGGTGTCCCCGGGTTGCACAATCACGTTGTATCTCTTGTCACCGAGGGTGAGGCCGATCGTCTCGCCCTCGATCACGCCGCCGCCAAACAAGATGAAGCCGCGCGCGAACCGGCCGGCGCCGTTGAAGGGATGAGCCCTCACTAGCGTGTCCGGGTCCGAGTTGATCATCTCCATGATCTTGTCGCGGATTTGATCCGAAGTCTCGCCGTCGGCGGTTTCGAGCTCGAAACTCCGGCCTGAAAGCTCAACCGAGACCGTCTGCCCGGCGGCCGCCGTGCCGGTATATTGCAGGAATCCCGTGGCTTGCACAGAGAAGCTGGCCCCATTTTGGATGCCCTGGTGGGCGATCATGTTCTCCGCTTCAGAGAAGATCAGGATTCGCCGCGTGAACGGGTCAGCGACGTAGAGGTTCGTGCCGTCGTGCGCCAGCGAAGTCGGAGAGCGCACGTTGCCCGGCTGCACCGACTCCTCGAGCGAGATGAAGTCAGGCTGACCGATCACTAGATCGGCCGCGGCGCCGTTTTCGGTCGGAATCTGGTTGAAAATCAGAACCCGGTCGTTGCCCGAATCGGCGATGAAGAGCTTCTCACCATCCGAGAGAGCGAAGCGCGGGAAGTTCAGTGTGCGCTCGCAGCGCCGCGGGAGCTTTGTGGTCGGTTCACCCTCCGCCGGCGGTTCGCGATCAATCGGCGGCGGAAAGATCGAGTCGTCAGGCGTAACGCTGCCGTCGTCCTCGAAGATGCCGATCTCTTCGCACAGAGCCGCCACCGAGCGAAGGACCGCATCTTCGTTAAAGCCGGCGGTCGTCATGTCGGGCTGGCCGATCACGACATCGGCCCCCGCCCCATTCGAGGTGGGAACCGTGTTGTAGATCAAGACCCTGTCAAAGCCCAGGTCGGCAACGAACATGCGGCCGTTGTTGACCGTGACCGACACCGGGTCAAGCAAGGCCGCCGCTGCCGGGTCAAAGTTCGACCGCGTCAAGTCGGGCTCGGGCGCGGTGTCGAAGTCCGGCTGCCCAACCACAACATCGGCGTTGGCGCCGCTCGCACTCGGGATCGAATTCCAAATCAGTATCCGACTATTCTGCGTGTCAGCGACGAACAACTTGCCGTCGGCAACCCAGACGCCCTGCGGCCCCCGCATCCCGTTGGCGGAGGTGCGGGGCGTGTTGTCTCCCGCGTCAGGCTGACCCAGCACAACATCAGGCGCAGCGCCATTGGTCGCGGGAATCTGATTCCAGAGCATCACTCGGTTGTTGTTGGTATCAGCGACGGCGAGCACTCGCCCATCGGTGGCGACGCTCGAGGGGGCGCGCATGCCGTTCTGGACGCCAAAATCAAACGACTCGAAATCCGTCTGGCCCAGCACGACATCAGGGGTGCCGATGCACGCCGGGCAAGGCCCGTTCTGCTCCAGCTCGTCGGTCGGCTCCGGCACAATGCCGTTCAGGTCGTGGTAGATCAAGACGCGGTTGTTGATCGGCGTCGCGCCAATGCGGTTGCCCTCGGCGATGAAAAGCCGGTCGCCGCCAACCGCGACCCCGCCCGCCGAACCGATGATCGAGCGGCTCGAAATCGGGCTTTGTCTGGTAAAGCTGGGCTGGCCGACGACCAGTCGCGCCGACTGTTGCGTGATCCATTCCGGATCAGCGCTTAGCGGAGTAGCGACCAGAATGGCCAGCAAGGCTAGACATTTTGCATCAAGCGGAGGGAGCTCGCGGCGCATACTTAGATTCCTTTTGTCAGTCCGCCGTCGACCATCAAACTGGTTCCGGTGACGTAGCTCGCTTTCTCCGAGCATAAGAACGTCGCCACCGCGGCGAACTCATCGGGTTGACCCACGCGTTTGAGCGACGCGTTGGCTGACAGCGTCTCGATCATCTCGTCGACCGATACACCCGCCGCACTGGCGCGCTTGCCCGCGATCGACATCAGCCGATCGGTCGCGATGAGGCCAGGTCCAACATTATTGAACAAGATATTGTCGCGCCCGTACTCGTTTGACAGGCTCTTGATGAGGCCGATCACCGAAGCTCGGATCGCGTTGGAGAGCAAAAGACCGTCGACGGGTTGCCTCACCGACGTCGAGGTGACAGTGACGACGCGCCCCCACGAGGCGGCCTTCATGTCGGGCAACGTCTCTCGAATCAGACACAGAGTGCTCATGAAACTTGTGTCGAAGGCTCGCTTCCAGTCGTCGAGGTCAAAGTCTTCGAACTTGCCGGGCGGCGGTCCGCCGCAGTTGGCCACGCAAATGGTGATGGGCCCGAGGTTCTCGCGAGCCGACCCTACAAACTTCGCCACCGCCGCCGGATCGGTCACGTCGACCGCCGCCGCGTACACATCCGCTCGGGTCGCTTCCGCGATCTCAGCCGCGGCCGCGTCGATCGCGTCGCCGTCACGCGAGCACATCGCAACCTTGGCCCCCTCGGCGGCCAGAGCGTGCGCGATGGCGCGGCCCATCCCTTTGCTGGAGGCCGCTACGACGGCCGTCCGTCCTCGAATCCCTAAATCCATGATTACAACTTAGCCGGATGGCTGGGCGAAAAGCGAGACTAGCAAGTATTACGTCAGGATGACCCTGTAGGGTTTCGCAAATAGGCGTCGTCGCCGCTGATCCAATCCGCCCTCGGCGGTGTGAAAACGTCCATTGCGATGGAATCCTCGAGCACCGATACTTGGTGCCAAGCGTTCGACGGAATCTCGACCACATCGCCCGCTGACGCTGTTAGCTCGCCCCCTTCAAACTCGAAAAGCAGCTTCCCAGACAGAACATGGGTCATCTGCTCGTTTTCGTGCTGATGACGCGGGACCACCGCCCCGGTCTTGAGCTCGAAGCGACAGACGGTCGAACGCTCGGTATGGATGACGCGGCGCTTGACGCCGGCCATCATGTCCTCACGCTCGATGTTCTCCCAATTGTGAGCGGTTAGCACGATCGAAAACTATTGTATCGGGATCGAGCCCGCTGATGTGTCAAGAACGGGGCGAGTTGCGGCGTCGACTAATTTGGGTCGATGAAGGTGTGTAGTCGAAGGCCAGTCATGGGAAAGTGGCGAATGTTGTCGGTGATGAGCGTTAAACCGTAAGTCATTGCCGTGGCCGCGATAAGGACGTCGGCCAGGGAAAGCGTGACGCCCTTTCGAGCCCATTCCGCCTTCACGCGGCCCCCCGTCTCCGCCACTTCGTAGTTCATGTCGTAGTACTCCAACGAGGACACGAACCTCCCCGTGACGGGCTGTTCGGCGGGCCTCATCCCCGCGTGGACTTCGGCCACCGTAATGGCGCAGGAAGCGAGGCGGTCGCCCCGCGCCAGGAGTTCGCGAATCAACTCCGGCCGCTGATTCCTCTCGTTGAGTGCGTCAATGATGATCGAGGTGTCAAGCAGATATGAGGCCATTTCAGGACGAGCCTCAGCGATCGGCGCGGGCCGTTTCGTCTGCTAGGCGCATCCGGCGCACCCACGCGGCGGCTCCGTCCTTAAGCTCCGGATGGTCCTCGTCCTTCCACGAACCGGCCGCTGCATCAAGTGCTTCGAGCTGCTCGACCCGGCGCATTTCTCGGCTTGCGGCGTCGGCGAGGAACGCGCTACGTCTCCGCTTGCCGACAGTGCGGTCGATTCTATCGATTAGCTCCTCTGGGAGCAGAACGTGTGTTCGTTTCAGCGCCATATAAATCCCATGACTACATCACACACTTTATCACATACCCTTGAGCCCGGCGCGGGATTCGGGTTTGTGGGTTTGTGGCGAACGGGTTTACGGCTCTTGCACCGGCTCATCGTTCGGCGGAGCAATCCCTAGAACCTTCTCGTTGAACCAGTTCAGACTCCTTCTCATCGCATCCTTGTGGAGGCGAGGTTCGCTGATCCCGTGCCCTTGGCGAGGATAGAGAACCAGCCGCGACTCGACGCCGACCTTCTTCAGCGCGAGGTGAAACTCTTGCGCCTGGCCCACCGGAACGCGCCTATCTTGCGCCCCATGTTGGATCAGCGTAGGGGTCTTGGCTTGTGCGACGAACCGGATCGCCGAGTGCCGCAAGTACTTCTCCGGATCCTCCCACGGCTTGAGCCCTCCGAAGTGTGTCTCGAAGAAATCGGGGATGTCTTGTGTGCCGTACATACTGATCGCATTGGTGATTCCGGCCCCGACCGATGCCGCCTTGAAGCGGTCGGTCTGCGTCACGGTCCAGGCGGTCATGTAGCCGCCATAGCTCCATCCCATGACTCCCATTCGATCCGGGTCGGCAATGCCGCGCTCGACAAGCAAATCGACCCCGCGCATGATGTCCCGAAAATCTCCGCCGCCCCAGTCCGCGACGACGGCCTTGCGGAACTCTTCGCCGAAGCCCGTGCTTCCTCTCGGGTTGGGAAAGAACAATGCGTACCCCTGGTCGAGAAAAGCGAAGTACGGCCAGGCGCTTCGAGCGGGCGAGAACCGCGCCCCATGCACTCCAGCCGGGCCGCCGTGAACGATAACCAACAACGGCAACGGTCCATCCGACGGCTCGGGAGGCCTCAGAAGGAGAGCTCGTTGCTTCCATCCGTCCGCCGATTCATAGTCAAATCGTTCCGTTCGCGGCGCCCATCCTTGGAATGCCGAGTTAACCGTGGTGAGCTGTTTGGCTGTTCCATTTCGGTCGACGCGGTAGATCTCCTGCGGCCTTGTAGGAGTTGAGAACGACGCCACGGCAAACAGCCCGCTTGGGCTGAGCGCGAACGGCCCGGCCTCGCCGTCTGCGTCGTAGTCGCTCACCCGCTCGACTTGTTTGGCATCAACCGTCAGCCGCATCAGCCGGCCCGCAACGCCGTCGCGCGCCGTGAAGTAAATCGACCGCCCAGCGGCGGCCCAACGCAGGTCCGTGCCGGCATGCTCGTCAAATCGAGGCGTGAGGACCTCGGGCGTTCCGCCGGTGGATCGAATGCGATAGAGAAGAGAATTCGCAACCGGGTCGTCGACGCCGCCGGCGGAGGAAAAGGCGACCCACTGCCCGTCCGGCGAAAATCTTGGGGCCGTGTCGGGACCCGGCTGACGGACCAGGTCCGTGACCGCCTTGGAGCCAAGATCGAGTAGCTTGAGGTCCGCCGTCTTACGGTCGTCAGCCTTCGGAGTCTGCGTAGCCGCAAAGACCGCCGCGGCCCCATCGGGCGAAAGGTCGAAACGCGTCACATGAACGTCGGCTTCGGTGAGCAACTCGGGCTCCTCGTCGCCCAGACGAAAACGGTACAGCCGGGCGTACTTGAGCTCCTCGTCGACGACGATCGTGTCGCGCTTGTCCTTCTTGTCTTTTTCCTGTTCGTCGGTGTCGGGATCGGCGGCGACAAAGACGAACCCAGACCCGTCAGGCAGCCATTGAAAACTCTCGACGGCGAGCTTTTCGAACTTGGTGACTTGCTCGGCCTCGCCGCCGTCGGGTGAGATGAGCCAGATTGCGGCCCTGTCCTTCCGGTCGGAAATAAACGCGAGCTTGTTCTCGCTCGGCGACCATTGCGGAGAATCGTCTCTCTTCGGCCCGCGAGTGAGCTGGAAGCTGCGCTCCGTCTCGAGCTCGATCGCCCAAACGTCTGAGTTTTGGGCGTTCTCGTCGAGGTCAGCGTGCGTCGCGACGAACGCCGCCCAGGCGGCGTCGGCAGAGACTTCGACCTGACTCAGGGCCTTGTACTCGAGGCTCTTGTCGATCCAGTCCGCTGGATCTGCTTTAGACAGCGGCGCAAACGCCGCCAGGCTGAAGGCGATTGCAAGACGGGTCATCCACATGCTGGAGCGTGATTGTAGCGCCCTCGAACGACCGTGACTAGGTGTGGATCGCTCGGCCGTCAGTGGCGAAAGCCGCTTCCTTGATCACTTCCGCGAGGGTCGGGTGCGCATGGCTCGAGCGGGCGACGTCTTCGCTCGACGCGCCGAACTCGATCGCGACCGCCGCCTCGGCAATGAGATCTCCCGCGCGGGGGCCGATGATGTGGACTCCCAAGACTCGGTCGGTCTCCTCGTGCGCGAGGATCTTCACAAAACCGTCGGTCTGGGCCAGCGCCTTGGCGCGGCCATTGGCCATGAACGGGAACTTGCCCTTGCGGTAGGGCGTACCCGAATCCTTAAGCTCCTCTTCGGTTCGCCCAACCGAGGCGATCTCGGGGTGGGTGTAAACCACGCCGGGAATCGCGTCGTAGTTGACGTGCCCGTATCCTGTCGCGATGCGTTCGACGCAGGCGACGCCCTCTTCCTCGGCCTTGTGCGCCAGCATCGGTCCGCGGATGACGTCGCCGATCGCATACACGTTCGACGCCGACGTCTGGAAGTGGTCATCCACCGCGACTCGGGCGCGATCGTCGAGCTCGACGCCGGCGGCTTTGAGACCCAGGCTCTCGGTATTCGGCTTGCGCCCCACCGCGACCAGGACACGATCGCACTCGAGAGGGTCGGCGCCCTCGGCCTCGACCAAGCAGCGGTCGCCGTCCACTTTGGCGGCAGTGACTTTCGAACCCAAACGGAATTCTAGCCCCTGCTTTTCGAAGAGCTTTTGGGCGGCCTTGGCGACTTCGGCGTCCATCCCGGGCAGAATGCGGTCGAGGTATTCGAGAACCGTGACCTTCGACCCGAGCCGACTCCACACCGAGCCAAGTTCGAGTCCGATGTAGCCGGCCCCGATCACGACCAGCTGTTTCGGGACCTCGGGGTACGTCAGCGCGTCGGTGCTCGAGCCGATGCGATCGCCGTCGAGCTCAACCCCAGGCAACGTCGCGACCTCGCTGCCGGTTGCGATGATGATGTGTTTGCCCTCGAGCTCTTCGGTCCCAGAGGAGTTTTCGACGACCAGCTTCGAGCCACCGCTGAAGCGAGCATGCCCGCTATAGCGGGTGATCTTGTTCTTCTTGAGCAACCCCGCGACGCCCGTGGTCAGCGACTTGACGACGCGGTCCTTGCGCTTGAGCATCTTCTCGAGGTCGAGCTCGACGCCCGAGGTCACGATGCCGTGCTGCTCAAACCCAGCCTTGGCTTCGGCATAAAGCTCAGACGATTCCAGCAGCGCCTTGCTCGGGATACATCCAACCCGCAGGCAAGTCCCGCCAAGATCGGTTTCCTTTTCGACGCAGGCGACGTCGAGCCCGAGCTGCGCTCCGCGAATGGCCGCTACGTAGCCGCCGGGCCCGGCGCCAATGACGATGAGGTCGTGAGAGGGCATTGTTCCGTTATCCGTTGTCCGTTCCCCGTTGTCCGTTCCCCTTTTCCGGTCCAACACCCACCATCGGGGTATCCCTCTTCCGGTCAACGGTCAACGGAAATCAAACCTTCAGCCAGATTCGCTCGGGGCTCTCAATCAAGTCCTTGATGCGCTTGAGGAAGGTCACCGCTTCGCGGCCATCCACAATGCGGTGGTCGTAGGTCAAGGCGAGGTACATCATCGGCCTCACGACGACCTGGCCGTCAACAGCGGCAGGCCGATCTTGGATCGCGTGGATCCCGAGGATGCCGCTTTGAGGCGGGTTGACGATCGGTGTCGACAGCATCGACCCATAGATCCCGCCGTTCGAGATGGTGAACGTCCCGCCCTGAAGCTCCTTTAGGCCGATCTTGTTATTCTTCGCGCGAACGGCGAAGTCGGCGATACCGCGTTCGATGTCGGCGAACGTCAGGGTGTCGGCGTTACGTAAGATCGGCACGACCAAGCCGCGGCCGCCGCCGACAGCGATGCCGATGTCTTGGTATTTGCGGTAGACGATGTGGTTGCCGTCGACCCGCGCGTTCACCGCCGGCACAGCTTGCAGGGCTTCAACCGCGGCCTTGACGAAAAACGACATGAAGCCGAGCTTGACGCCGTGTTCGGTGAGGAACGCGTCCTTGTACCGCCTGCGAAGCTCGATCACGGCGCTCATATCGGCTTCGTTGAACGTCGTCAACAGCGCCATGTTTTGCTGGGCCGAGACGAGATTCTTGGCGATGACCTTGCGCATCGGTGTCATCGGGACGACTTCTTCTTCGCGGCCCGCGGTGGTCGAAGCAACCGGCGGCGGCGACGCCGCTGGTGGAGGAGAGGAAGCAGGCGGCTCAACCTTGGTTGCTTCGACGGCGTCTTCCTTCAGAATCCGGCCGCCGGGGCCTGTCCCCTCGACAGTCGCCGCCGGGACACCCGCTTGCTCAAGCACTCGTTTGGCCGACGGCATCACCCGCGGCTCCGGAGCCGCCCGTGGAGTTTCGCCCGTCGCCTGCGCCGCCGCTGGAGCCGCACCGCCTTGTTCCATTAAGCCAATCACGTCGCCTACCGCGGCTTCCGCGCCCTCGGTCTTGAGAATCTTCGTCAGCGTCCCGCTAACAGGCGCCGGCAACTCCATCGCCGCTTTGTCGGTCTCGATCTCCACAACAACGTCGTCGAGCTTGACGTACTCGCCCTCGGCGACCCGCCATTGCCCGATCTGTACTTCGGTGATCGACTCCCCCGCTTCAGGGATTCTCAATTCAACTGTCATTTCTTACGAATAGCGTCGCTCATTTCTCTAGCCTAAGCGCGTTCTCAATCAGCTGTCGCTGCTCGCGCTTGTGGCTCCCCGGGGATCCCGTTGCCGGACTCGCCGACTCCGCACGACTGTACAGGCGCGAGAAGATCCCCGGGAAGCGGATCTGGAGATACCGCCACGCGCCCATATTCTCCGGCTCTTCCTGCACCCAGCAGGCTTCCGCGCCCTCATAGCGAGCGAGCGCTTCTTTGACAGCTTCCACGCTAAGCGGATAGAGCTGCTCGAGTCGCACAATCGCCAGGTCTCTCCGATCCGCTTCGTCGCGCGCGGCCCTGAGCTCGTAGTAAATCTTCCCGCTGCAGGCCAGCACCCGCTTGATCGCCCCCGGCTTTTCGACCGGTTCCGCCAGAATCCGCTGAAAGCGTCCGGTCGTGAGCTCGTCCAAGTCGGAGACGACTTGCGGGTGACGCAGCAGGCTCTTGGGGGACATCATCACCACCGGCTTGCGCCAGGAGCGCACAATCTGCCGCCGCAGCAGGTGGAAGTACTGCGCCGGAGTCGTCGGATTGACGATCTGCATGTTGTCTTCGGCCGCCAAGTTCAAGAACCGCTCGAGCCGCGCGCTGGAATGCTCCGGTCCTTGGCCCTCGAAGCCGTGGGGGAGCAACATCACCAGCCCGCTCCATAGGCTCCACTTGTCCTCGGCGCTCGAGATGAACTGATCGATGATCACCTGAGCGGCGTTGACGAAGTCGCCAAACTGCGCCTCCCAGACGATCAGCCCATCCGGCCATTCGATGCTGTAGCCGTATTCGAAGCCTAGGGGGCCGGCCTCGGCCAGCGGGCTGTTGTGGACTTCAAACACTCCCTGCCGCGGCGAAAGATGCTGCAGGGGCACGTACGATTGCCCCAGCTCGATGTCGCTCAACACAGCGTGGCGGTGTGAAAACGTACCCCGCTCGCAGTCTTGGCCGGTCAAGCGTACCCGGTAGCCTTGGATCAGCAGCGTCCCGAAGGCCAGAGCCTCGGCCGCCGCCCAGTCGACCGCCCGCTCACCCTTGGCCATTTCGCCGCGTTGCTTCAAGATACGAGCGATTCGCGAATCCGAGTGGAACTCATGGGGCGTCTTGCTGAGCTTTTCTAGGATGTGCGAGAGCTTGGCCCTATCGACGCCTGTTTCCCGATCGGTTGACGTCCCGTCGGGGCCGCCGCGATAGCCCGCCCATTCGCCGGTGACCTGATCGCCAACGTGGATGTAGTCTTCGCTCTTGGCCGCCGCCAGCTCGTGCTCGAGATGCTCTCGCCGCTCGTTCGCGATACGCTCGCCTTCCTCATGAGTCACGCCGCCTTGCTTGAGCAAATGAGCCAAATAGGCCTCGCGAACCGGTTTACGCTTCGTGATCGCCCGGTAAAGCAGCGGCTGGGTGAAACGGGGCTCGTCGGTCTCATTGTGACCTCGCCGCCGATAGCCGTACATGTCGATCACCACGTCGCGTTTGTAGATATTCCTAAAGTCGACCGCCAGCCGGACGACCTGAGCGGCGGCTTCCGGATCCTCGCCGTTGAGGTGGAAGATCGGAATCTGCAGCATCTTGCCGATACCCGAGGCGTAGATGCTCGAGCGCCCTTGCTCAGGCGTCGTCGTGAATCCAATCTGGTTGTTGATGATGACGTGGATCGAGCCGCCAACCGTGTAGCCGGGGAGCTGCGACATGTTGAGCGTCTCTTGGACGACGCCCTCGCCCGCGAACGCCGCGTCGCCGTGCAGCAAGATGCACATCCCATGGACCCGCTGGGTATCCCCATGGCGGTCATGCTTCGCCCGCATCCGCCCAACCGCGACCGGGTCCACATACTCGAGGTGACTCGGGTTAAAGCAAAGTGAGATGTGGATATTCTCGCCGTGCGAGCCCTTCCAATCGCTGCGGTAACCGAGATGATATTTGACGTCGCCGCGGCCTTCGTAGTGCTCATGGTCGAGGTCGGCGAATTCACGGAAGATCTGCTGGGCGTTCTTGCCCATGATGTTGGCGAGAACGTTAAGCCGGCCCCGGTGGGCCATGCCGATCACGACGTCATTGACGCCCTGGTCGCCGGCGCGCTCGATCAGCAAGTCGAGTAGCGGGATCAAACTCTCGCAGCCCTCGAGCGAAAAACTCTTCGCTCCAACAAATTTTTTCTGGATGAATTCCTCGAAGATCGTCGCGTCGGTAAGTTTCGTCAGGATTCGCAACTGCCGCGCTTGCGAAAGCTGGACGCGGTTGCCCGAGCTTTCCATGCGTTTCTGCAACCACTCACGGACGCCAAGATCGTCGATGTGCATAAACTGCACGCCAACCGAGCGGGTGTAGGTTTCGCGTAGGCGCTCAATCACCTGCCGGGGCGTGTCAAGCGAGCAGCCCGACAGCGTCTGCGGCGAGATGTTGCGATCGAGGTCGTCGGGATGCAGCCCATAAAACGACGGATCCAGTTGTGGGGGCGCGGGGCGCGGCAGTCCCAAAGGGTCGATTTTCGCGACCATGTGCCCGCGAACGCGATAGGCCCGCACGAGCTTGTCGACGCGGTCCTGGAGTCCCGCCGCCGCAGCCGCGGGCGCGCTGTAGTTGGGAAGGATTTCCGCGGGCTCTTCTTCTACGGCTGGAAGACGGTTTAGCGTCGCGCCGTTGGGCGAGCCGTTGACGCCGGGCTTGGCATCGGGTGAAACGCTCTCAAAATAGCCCCGCCAATCGGGCGAGACCGACATCGGGTCGCGCAGGTAATCGGCGTAAAGGCCCTCGACGAATGCGAGATTGATTTCGGTCGGCCAGCCGGTTGGGTCCGCCATGATTTTCAGTCTCTAGCGAAGGCGATACGCTCGCCTTCACCCATCAGAGCACCCCTTCCAATCGCGGTCAAGGTGATCGATTCGCTTAGAATCTCTCCCAAAATGGCGCGTAGCCACGATTCGGAGCCGCGCGCGGAAGCAAGCGGTTGCCCGCCAATGATACTTTGTCGCCGCCTCGGGCTACCGCTTCCTTCCGGTCGCGGCTCCGGGGCCGGAGATTACCCTCCGTCCTCGCTCGTTGCATCGTTATCACGGACATTTCTTACTACTATGGTTCGGCGGAACTGTCCCAGAAGCTTCGTCAAACGCATGAAAAAATTCTCCATCGGAAACCTCCAAATCGGCCGCGGCCTTTTCGCGATCTGCGGCCCCTGCGTTATCGAATCAGAAGACCACGCCTTGAGGACAGCGTTGGCCGTAAGGGAAGCGTCGGAAGCAGCGGGGGTTCCGGTATTGTTCAAGGCCTCTTACGACAAAGCGAATCGGACGAGCGTTGGTTCCTACCGCGGACCAGGCCTCGAAGCCGGTCTCGAAATCCTGGCTCGCGTTCGTCGAGAGGCGGACTTACCTATTCTCACTGACGTTCACGAAGCAGCGCAGGTTGGCGCGGCGTCCCAAGTCTGTGATGTGCTCCAGATCCCGGCTTTTCTCTGCCGACAGACCGACCTGCTGCTCGCCGCCGGCCGTAGCGGCTGCGCGGTGAACGTGAAAAAGGGGCAGTTTCTAGCGCCCGGAGACATGCGCTATCCCGCTGAGAAGATCGCCTCGACCGGCAACGAGCGCATTCTGTTGACCGAGCGCGGGACGAGCTTCGGCTACCACAACCTCGTCGTCGATTTTCGCGGACTCAAGATCATGTCCGCGTTAGGGTATCCCGTCGTCCTAGACGTCACCCACAGCCTGCAACTGCCCAGCGCCGCCGGCGGAGCCAGCGGCGGCCAGCCCGAATTCATCGAAACTCTCGCCCGGGCCGGGGTGGCGGCCGGCGTCGACGGCGTCTTCTTCGAAGTCCACGAAGAGCCATCGCAAGCCTTGTCGGACGGGGCGAACGCACTGCGTTTGGATGCGCTGCCGCCTTTGCTGCAGCGGCTGAAAGCACTGTCAGAAACGGTCCAAGGCTGGGCCCTCGGGGCGTAGGGGCGCGACATGTCGCGCCCTTTGTGCACGCCATCCCCAACGGTCCTACCGAAACAGCATCGTCCACACCACCACCACAAGCGTATGCGTGATCATCCCCGGCACAACGCTCCCCGACCGCGCGTAGGCCGAGCCGCAGAACCATCCCAAAATCGTCGTGGCGATCGTGTGCTTCCAGTTCGGGTAGTAGCGGAAAGAAAGGTGCACAGCGCCGTACAACACCGAAGCGATCGCCTGCGCCGCGTATCGATTCCCCAGACTCCGCGTAAGCAAGTTCTGGATAACCCCCCGGAAACAAAACTCCTCCGCAAGCGCCGTCACCATGTAGATCCCCAGCGCCGTGCCCGCCAGCTCAAGCGCATACTCCCCGCCGCCGAACGGCCGAGGGCCCCATTCCACATGTCCGATCGCGAGTGAAACCGCCAGCCCGACCGGCAGGTACAGCGCGAAGTACTTCAGGCCAACCCGCACATCCTCTCCCCGAACCCGCAAAGTAAAACCGGTTCCTTCCACCCGGCGTATCAGCAGGAACGCCGATGCGCCCAGCGCAATGATCATCAGCTTCCCCAAGATGTCGAGCCGCTCGACCGGATCCCCGAGCCCCGGGTAAGCCTCGCGAAAAAACATCGTCAGGCCGGAAATCATCGGCGTCACAGCCAGCATGATCCCGACGACGTCCTGCCAGCCAAGCCCATCCTTGCGGACGGGAAACACGACAAACAAGAACGCGACCGCCCCGCACAGCAGCAATAGCTGGACGACCGTAGCCGCCGAGAACAACCCCAACGGCGCCGAATAGATGACATACGGCAGCACGGAAACAATCGTCAGCCCGCTGGCGAGCTGGACCGGCGAATAGCGCCGGATCAACTCCGCCCGCAGCTCAGGAAAGCCCGGCGCCAGATACACTGACGCCTGAACTAGAAATGCCGCGACGACAGGCGCCGCCGTAGCGAACCCAAAGTCAATGATCCCTGCGTAGATCACCCCAGCGACGATGAGCAGCACGTTGACAGCACCCGCCGTAACAAAATACGCCCGAAACGGCTGGCGGCCCTGGTCCTGGGGAGCGATTCCCAAGTCCCTAATCTTAGTACTGCTAGCCGCTGGGATCGCTTCCGGTCAGGCGCCGCCCACCCGCGAGATCTTACGCACGGTCGCCGCCAACGGGAGCCTTTTCGAAAAAGAGCGCGCCAACTACACCTACCGCCAGAGCTTCAAGTTCTACGAGATCGACCGCAAGGGCGCCCCCGGCGGGGACTACCAAGAAGTCCGCGACATCACCCTCACCCCCGAAGGCGAACGCATCGAAACCTTCGTTAAGGGCCCCATCAATCGCCTCAAGCGCATCATCCTCACCGACGAAGATTTCAGAGACATCCGCGAAGTCCAACCGTTCGTGCTGACCCAAGACACCCTTTGGCTATACGAGTCGCGCTTCGAGGGAGACGAGACGGTCCAAGGACGAGACTGCTTCGTCTTCCGCATCAAGCCGCGCCAGGTTCTCGACGGCCAGCGCCTGCTCGACGGTCGAATCTGGGTCGACAAAGAAACCGAGCAAGCTCTGCAGGTCGCTGGGCTCCCCGTGCCACAGGTTTATCGCACCGAGGGTGGCAACTTGTTCCCCCGATTCGTCACCGTGTTCGAGCTGATCGACGGGAAGTATTGGTTCCCCGTGTCGACCTTCGCCGACGACACCTTGGCGTTTTCCACCGGCGGTCAGCGCGTGCGCTACGAGATCGAATTCACCGAGTACAAGCGCTTCGGCGCCGAGTCGTCTATCACCTTCGGCGTGGACCACGTGCCCCAACCGTGAGTACCTCATCAGTCATTTTCTGGGCAAACGTGGCAGGAATCTGCGACAGTGGCCGCTGGGTGTGACTTCTTGGTTCCGGCTCGTCCGGGTCAGGTTAGGGTCTGCCAAGGCTCGTTCCACACGCTGGCCGCCCAACCCCGCTAGCATAGTTTAGATAGCGACGGTGACCGCCGCATCTTCCATCCAGCCCGACGCAACCCCCGCCGAGGGCCTCGCCGCGAAATACCGGCGAGTTCGAGCCGCCTCGGAGTCGATTTGCGCGCCGCTGGAGATCGAGGACTATGTCGTCCAAACAATGGAAGACGCCAGCCCCCCGAAGTGGCACCTCGCCCACACCACTTGGTTTTTTGAGACCTTCCTGCTCAAGCCGCATCTAACCGGCTACAAGGAGTTTCACCCCCGCTACAACTACTTGTTCAATTCGTACTACGAAGCTGTCGGGCAGCGACATCCTCGACCGCGCCGTGGAATGTTGTCCCGGCCGACCGTGCGAGAGATCTACGACTACCGCGCCCACGTCGACCAGGCCATGTCCAATCTGATCGGACACTCCACGGGGATCGACCCTTTGCTACGCCTCGGCCTCCATCATGAACAGCAGCACCAGGAGCTCCTTTTCACCGACTTCAAGCACACGTTCGCGCAGAACCCCCTGCGGCCGGCATACCAGACCCGGTCCCCTGAACCGTCCAGCCCAAGCGGCCCTCTCGGTTGGGTCGACTTCGAGGGCGGAATCGTCGAGATCGGCCACCGCGGTCCAAGCTTTCATTTCGACAACGAAGGCCCAAGACACCGAACCTTCTTGCAGCCCTACCGTCTAGCCGATCGCTTGGTGACCAACGGCGAATTTATCGAGTTCATCGAAGCCGGCGGATATAACACCGCACGTTACTGGCTCTCGATGGGCTGGGCCACGGTCCAGGAGCACGGCTGGGAAGCGCCCTTGTACTGGGAAAAAGTCGAGGGTCGCTGGCACTCATTCACGCTCGACGGACTACTTCCAGTCGACGAGGCGGAGCCGGTCTGCCACGTCAGCTACTTCGAGGCCGACGCTTTCGCCGCCTGGGCGGGCAAGAGCCTCCCAACCGAGGCTGAATGGGAAACCGCGGCCGCGGCTCAACCAGTCGACGGGAACTTCTGTGACTCTCGCCGATTGCGGCCGGCCGCTGCCGCCGGCGCCGCCCATGCCCCCGCCGCCGGCGGCGTTCGGCAACTCTACGGCGACGTCTGGGAATGGACCTCCAGCCCCTACTCGGCCTACCCCGGCTACCGCGCCCCGGAAGGAGCGGTCGGGGAATACAACGGCAAATTCATGTGCAATCAATACGTGCTTCGAGGCGGCTCGTGCGTGACCTCTCCTGATCACATCCGGGCGACCTATCGAAATTTCTTTCCGCCCGAAGCCCGTTGGCAGTTTAGCGGGATCCGACTCGCTGAACGTTAAATGCCGACCATCACCGAACCCACGCAGATCCACTTCACGGATCTCCACCCGCGGCTTGCCGACTTCCACGCGGAAGTCATCGCCGGACTCACTTCCACTCCGAAGCGGATCTCGCCCAAATTCTTCTACGACCGGCGTGGTTCCGAGCTCTTCGATCGAATATGTGAGCTGCCCGAGTACTACCCGACCCGCACCGAGACCGCGATGCTCGAGCGGGCGGCCGACGAGATGGCCGAGCTGCTCGGGACCCACTGTCTGCTGATCGAATACGGCAGCGGCAGCAGCCGCAAGGTCCGCCCGCTGATCGATCGGCTGACTTCGCCGGCAGGCTACCTCGCGATCGACATCTCGCGCGACCACTTGCTTGCGTCCGCTGAGACCGTAGCCGCTCAATACCCCGACCTCGACGTCTTCGCGGTTTGCGCCGACTACACCGCCGAGTTCGACCTTCCGCCCGCAGCGATCGCCCACGCCGCCAACCGAGCGATCTTCTTCCCCGGCTCCACGATTGGGAACTTTTCACCCGCCGACGCGGTTGAATTCCTCAAACTCGCCGCCATCGAAGCCGGCCCGGGCGGTCGCATGATCGTTGGCGTTGATCTCAAGAAAGACCCCGAGATCCTCCATCGGGCCTACAACGACTCCGCGGGCGTCACCGCCGAGTTCAACCGGAACCTGTTGATCCGCATCAACCGCGAATTGGGAGCCGACTTCGACCTCGGTCTCTTCAGGCACGAAGCGTTCTACAACTCAGCGCCTGGCCGCATCGAGATGCACCTGCGAAGCCTGACCGCTCATAAAGTCCGCTTAGACGATCAAATCGTCTCGTTTGAACGCGGGGAGACGATCCACACCGAGAATTCGTACAAGTTCACCGTCGAGGAGTTCCAAGCCATAGCCCGCCAAGCCGGCTGGCGCGCGGAAATGGTCTGGACGGATGATCGAAAACTGTTCAGCGTCCACTGCCTGCGGGTATAACAACGCGGTCTGGGACGTCAACCCGATGAAAGCAACCGCCGCCCGGGAGCCGCGCGCGTAAGGGGCTGTGAAATAAACCCGTCGTGGCCGCCGAAGCTCCCCTGGGGCGGTTCGGAATGGCGCGAGTGGATCAAAATGGGATAAAACATGAGGGCAAACGAATGTTCGGATAACTTGGCGGCGGCGTCCAACGCCCTTATTATATGGGCGAACAACAGGTCTTAGTCGAGCTCGAGCAACGCCCCGCCAAGCCGCGCCAAGCCGTGCCCGTTGACCAACTGCAGCTGCGACAGCCCAATCGCGACCAATTCACCTATGCCGCGATCGACGTCGAACGGCTCGTGCCGGCCGACCATCTGGTGCGCGCCATCTGGGAGCTGAGCGGCATGCTCGACCTGTCCGGCTTCGCTGCTCATCTGGAAACCCGCAAGGAGTCCGCCGGGCGGCCGGCATGGGATCCGCGGTTGCTGGTCGCGATCTGGATCTGGGCGTATTCGGAAAGGATGAGCTCGGCGCGTGAGATCGCGCGTCAAAGCCGCTATCGGCCGGAGTTGGAGTGGTTGTGCGGCATGGCGGTCGTCAATCATCACACTCTTTCGGATTTTCGGGTATTCCACTCAAAAGCTCTCGAGAACTTGTTGACACAGGTATTGGCGCAGCTGAGTCAAGAGGGGCTGGTGGATCTCGAGCAGGTGGCCGTCGACGGCACGCGGATCCGGGCGCAAGCCTCGGGCGGGTCGCAACGCAGGCGTCCGACGCTCGAGCGGCATCTCGAACAAGCGCGCGAAGCGGTGCGTCAACTCTCGGAAGAAGCCGACGACGAGGGTTCGAATCGGCGGCGTCAGGCGGCGCGTAAGCGGACCTTGCGGGAGCGAGTCGAGCGGATGGAGCAGGCGCTGGAGGAACTGCCCAAGGTCGAAGCGGGCAAGCGCGACGAAGAGCAACGACGCCAGGCGCGGGTGAGCGAGAGCGAGCCGGAAGCGCGCCCGCAACACGAATCCAACGGCGGTTGGGGACTCGGCTACAACGCGCAGCTGGCGACCGACGCCAAAGAGAAGATCGTGGTCGGCGTGGAGTTGACCAACAACGCCTCCGATGCGGGCCAGCTGACCCCGACGCTGGACGATGTGGAAGGGCGCTTCGAGCGAACCCCGAAGCAAGTGTTAGCGGACGGGGGCTACGCCAACCAGGCCAACATCGAGGCGCTGGCAGCCGCTGAAATCGAATACGCGACGCCGGCGCCGGCGCCGGACAAGGGCTCGAAGGCGGCGTTGAAAGCGGCGGGAATTGGGCCGCGCTACGCGCCGAAGTTTTTCATCTACGACGAGGCGACGGACACGTTTCTGTGTCCGGCCCAGCGGACCTTGACGTATCAGCGATCGTCGCTGAAGCGGAAGCGCAAATATCGGCAGTATCAGGCAAAAGAAGCTGATTGTCGCGAATGCGCACAGCGACACAAGTGCTGCCCCAAGAGCGGTCATCGAACGTTGAGCCGCAGCGAAGAGAACGCGGTGATGGCGAAACATCGGCGCTGGATGGAGAGCGAGCGTGGGCGGGCGGCGTATCGCAAGCGGTCCGAGACGGCGGAGTTTCCGAACGCCTGGTTGAAAGAGCGATTGGGGGTGCGCAAGTTTCGAGTACGAGGGCTGCGGAAGGCGCGATCGGAGCTTTTGTGGGGGGTTTTGGCGTACAACATTGCGGCTTGGATCCGGCTGGTCTGGCGTCGTGGGCCGGAGTGCGGGCTGGCGGCGCAAGCGGCGGCGTAGCGGCGGTTGGGGGGGCGAAAAGGGCCGGGAAACGGCCCGAAACGACCGTTTCCGGGCCGCTCAGGCGGTCAATCAGGAGTCGAGGCGCAGAAGTTGCGGTTTCGGCAGGGGCGGCGTTCGGCAGCGCTGAGCTTGGCGTGCGCTTGGCGCTCCCGCGCGCCGACGCGACAATAGGTTTTCTTCACGGCCCCTTAGGGAGCGGTTTTCGCAGTTTCGACCAACCGCTTGCTTAACGCGCGCGGCTCCGGTGTCTTCACAAACTTGCGCCGGACGCCTAATACCAATCCACCCTATCCGGCGGCGTATTGCTGCACTCGATGCTCTCGGTCATCCCCCCTGAAATCGGAGCGCAAGCCGTGTCGGTCGCCGTGCGTTGCGCCTCCTCCGCCGTCGTCCCAGACGCCCTCGCACAATTCGTGCTGCCCCTGTACGTCATGCAGACCTCGCAACTGTGCTGCGCCAGCCCTAGAGTGGAATACACGATCAGCGCCATCACGGCCAGAAACAATCCAATCGAGACCATCGTGACTTTCGACATGAACTTCGCCCCATTCTAGGCCCAGCCGGCGCGCGGACATTGCCGGCCCCGGACGGACGCTGCTAGAATTCTATTTTCCCTCAACTCGTCCGCGGCAAGCGGACCATCCACGCAAACGAGAAAAGTTATGCCTGATTACAACGGTATCCCTGTGCCCGCCGATGGTGAGCGTATCAGGGTCGAAGGCGGCAAGTTCCAGATTCCCGATCGTCCGATCATCCCCTTCATCGAAGGCGACGGCATCGGCCCCGACATCTGGAAGGCCTCGGTGCGTGTGTTCGACGCGGCTGTCGAGAAGACCTATGGCGACAAGAAAAAGATCGCCTGGTACGAAATTCTCGCCGGCGGGAAGGCCTTCGACAAAACCGGCGAATGGCTGCCCGAAGACACCCTCGGCGCCATTCGCGAATTCCGCGTTGCGATCAAGGGACCCTTGACGACCCCCGTCGGCGGCGGCATCCGTAGCCTGAACGTGGCCCTGCGGCAGATCTTGACGCTCTATAGCTGCGTCCGTCCGGTCCGTTGGTATGAAGGCGTACCCTCGCCGGTCAAGCGACCCGACAAGGTCAACGTGGTCCTTTACCGCGAGAACACCGAAGACGTCTACGCGGGAATCGAGTGGGAACAAGGGACCGACGAAGTCAAAAAGGTGATCGACTTCTTGAACGGCGAGATGGGCAGGAACATCCGCACCGACTCTGGCATCGGCATCAAACCGATCTCCATCACCGGCTCAAAGCGTCTGGTACGCGCCGCGATCAACTACGCGATCGACAACGGCCGCAAGAGCGTCACGCTGGTCCACAAGGGCAATATCCAAAAGTTCACCGAAGGCGCCTTCCGCGATTGGGGCTACGAAGTCGCGCGGGAAGAGTTTCCAGACCAGCTGATTTCAGAAGACGAAGTCTGGGAATCCCACGGCGGCAACGTCCCCGAAGGCAAAATCATGATCAACGATCGGATCGCCGACTCGATGTTCCAGCAAATCTTGCTGCGGCCGTCGGAATACGACGTCGTCGCAACGACCAACCTCAATGGCGACTACCTGTCGGACGCCTGCGCGGCCCAGTGCGGCGGGCTCGGCATGGCCCCGGGCGCGAACATCGGCGACGAGCACGCGATCTTCGAAGCCACCCACGGCACCGCGCCCAAGTACGCCGATAAAGGCGTCATCAACCCCTCGAGCGTGATGCTCTCAGGCGTGATGATGTTCCAGTTCATGGGCTGGAAGGATGTCGGCGATCGTATAGAAGGAGGCATCTCCGGCGCCATTTCGGCCAAGACCGTCACCTACGACCTTCATCGTCAGATGGAAGGGGCCACCAAAGTCGGCACCGCTGAGTTCGCCGACGCCATCATCAGCCACATGGGATAACCCCCCCGGCGGGCCGTAGCCCGTAGGGGCGAGGCATGCCTCGCCCTCCGCCAAGGAGCACAAACAATGCGCAAAAAAGTCACCGTTATCGGCGCCGGAAATGTCGGCGCAACCACCGCCCTATTCCTCGCCGACAAAGAGCTCGCCGACGTCTGCCTGATCGACATCATCGAGGGCGTCCCGCAAGGCAAGGGCCTCGACATGGCCGAAGCGATGCCCGTCGAAGGCAGCGACGTCAAGGTCATCGGCACCAACGACTACGCCGACACCGCCAACTCCGACATCATCGTCCAGACCGCCGGCTTCCCCCGCAAACCGGGCATGAGCCGGGACGATCTGTTGATGAAGAACTACGAGATCGTCAAGGCCTGCATCGAGCAAGCGATCAAGCATTCGCCCAACGCCATCATCATCGTCGTCTCGAATCCGCTCGACGCCATGTGCCAGGTGGCCTACAAGGTCTCCGGATTCGCCAAAAACCGCGTGATCGGCATGGCCGGCGTGCTCGACACCGCCCGCTACCGGACTTTCTTGGCCGAAGCGGCCGACGTGTCGGTTGAGAATGTGATCGCGATGGTGCTCGGCGGCCACGGCGACACCATGGTGCCGCTGATCGGGTCCACGTCGGTCGCCGGCGTTCCGATCACCGAGATCCTCGACAAAGAAACGCTCGACGCGATCGTCCAGCGCACGCGCGACGGCGGGGCCGAGATCGTCAAGCACCTCAAAACCGGCAGCGCGTTCTACGCTCCCGCCGCCGCGGTGACCGAAATGGTCGAGTCGATTCTCAAAGACAAGAAGAAAGTCTTGCCCGTCGCCGCTTACCTTGAAGGCGAGTACGGCATCAACGGGCTGTATGTCGGCGTGCCGGCAAAGCTCGGCGCGCGCGGCATCGAGAAGATTTACGAGCTCGAATTGACCGCGGACGAAAAAGCGGCTCTCGATCATAGCGCCGACGCGGTCCAAGGGCTGGTCGACGTCCTTGCTCCGCATCTGGGTTGAAACGGTTGGTAACCATTCGCTTCCGGCGAGTGTCTTGTTTGACAGCGCCACTCTCGGCGGCTACGCTATAGGTGCGCTGGATTCTGGCGTTAGGGAACATCCACGGAGGAACATCGATGAAAAGAGCATTTGTGCTGTTGAGCATTCTGGTACTGGCCTGCAGCGTTGGGATGGCAGCTGACTTCAGCGCGACCGGCGACATCGTTGACGCGAAATGCGCCAACGGCGGCAAGAGCGGGGCGGGTCATTCCACTTGCGCGCAGAACTGCATCAAGGGCGGCGAGCCAGCCGTTTTGGTCACTGCGGACGGAAAAATCTACGAGATCACCAACCAAGACCTCGCGACACCCCATGCCGGCCACTCAGTTGCGGTTACGGGTACCGAGGCGGACGGCAAGGTAACGATCAAAGAGATCAAGATGGCCAGCTAACGCTGGACTTCTCAGGTTCGTTCTTACAAAGTCTCACGGCTGTCGACTTCGCGTCGGTGGTTGAATATTGGCTTTGCGCCTGTCGCGCCCCAAGGGCCGGCAGGCCTTGTCGTTTGTGCCAAAGCGTACGGAGCAACCCCAATGAGTCGAACGATGGTTTTTCTCGCGGCGGTGGTTTTAGCTGCGATGGCCGTTGGTTGCGGGGGCGTGGCCTCCGCTGAGTTCACTGGCCATATCGTCGACGCCCAATGCGCCGGCAATGGCGAGGTCAACGCCCAGTGCGCCCAAGACTGCATCAAGGGCGGCGAGCCCGCCGTCTTGGTGACCGCCGCCGGCAAGATCTACGAGATCGCCAACCAAGACAAAGTCATCGAGCACGCCGGTCACAAGGTGACGATCACGGGAAGCGAAAATGACGGAAAGATCACGGCCGAGTCCGTGAAGATGGGAGACTGACATGCGGATTCTAGTCTCGGTTTGTGCGCTTCTTCTAGGCCTTTCAGCCTCCGGGCAGGCCGAGGAATACATCGGCTATCTGGCGGATCAAAAGTGCGCTAAGGCCGGCAACGGGGCCAGCGAAGGCCACGCCGACTGCGCGCGTACATGCGTCAAAAACGGCGAACCGATCGTTTTCGTCGAAGATGTCGAGAAGAAGATTTACAAGGTCGTCGAAGGCCTCGAGCTGGCCGAGAGCCACGTCGGGCATAAAGTCCGGATCGAAGGCAAGCTCGAAGGCGAAGGCGACGAGGCTGTTGTCAAGATCACTAGTCTGAAGATGTGACAAAATATGAAAAACTGGCTCTAGTCCTTTTCGTCGCGGCCCTAGCGGCGCCCAGTCTTTTCGCCGCGGCGATTGACGGCACTTGGATCCTGACTCGCCAGAACGACAAGGGTGAAGTCAAATTCGACTTGAAGCTAAAGGGCGAAGGCTCGGCCCTTACGGGAACGTACGGCCGCCAGGGCGCGCGCCGCAACCATTCCCTGCAAGACGGCAAAGTCAGCGAAGAAGGCTTCTCCTTCTCCACAACCCAGCGCAGCAAGAAGGGTGAGTTCAAAATGCTCTGGAAGGGCAAGGTCGTCGGAGACGAAATCCAAGGTGAAGCCGGCCGCGGGGTGCGCGACATAAATGTTGAGTTGAACGCGGTTCCCTTTTTTTGGCTCGGAAACCGAGCGTATGAGATACGCTCGGTAGAGGAGGCCCGATGAGCCATCTCTCTTTGTCCGACCTAGAACAGCAGCGCTCTGAGTTGCTGCGGCAGATCCTGGAGCTTGGCGACCTGCGCCCGGGCTCCATCTCCGGCACCGGCGGCCGCTGCGGCACTCGCGGTTGTCACTGTCATCAAGAAGGCGATCCGGGGCACGCTCCGCATCCGCGCTTGACGTACAAGCTTGGCGGCAAGACCGTCTCGGAGAGCTTTGCTGTTCCGGCGGCGCGGCGTAAGGCCGAGCGCGAGATCAGTGAGTTCCGTCGCTTCCAGGATCTGTGTCGCGATTTCGTCGACCTCAACACCAAGATCTGCCGCGCGCGACCGGTCGAAGAGACGCTAACCCCACAGGAAAAAAACGGCCGAAACGATCCAGCAAGAGGTCCAGCAAGAAGTAGCGCGCTTGCTCGAAGTCATCTTCCGGGGCTGGCGGAAGAGCGGCAGGTTGGACCTGGAGGCGGTCGAGCTGGCCGTGCGCTCAGCGATGCATCGCAGCGGCGCCAAAGCCTTGGGCCGGTTGTTGTCCGACGATGGCCAACATCGGCCTGGGATAGAGTGCGCTTGCGGCTGGGAGGCGCGCTTGCATTCGGTGCGGCGCCGGCGGTTGCTCAGCGCGGTCGGGGCGGTGGAGTTTGAGCGGGCCTACTATCGCTGTCCGCGCTGTCGCCAAGGGCTGAGCCCGCGGGACCGCGAACTGCAAGTGGAAGGCACGCAGTTTTCACCCGGCGTGCGGCGCATGATGGCCACGGTCGGTAGCGACCAGAGCTTCCAACACGGCCGCGATCAGATCGCGTTGCTGGCCGGAGTGGAGCTGACTGCAAAGGCCGTCGAACGCCACGCCGAAGCGATTGGCGGCGACATCGAGGCGGGCGAGCAGGACGCCATCGCGCGTTCCAAGCAGCTGGAGATTCCTGAGATGTGCGGACCCGAAACTCCTATTCTCTATATCGAGATGGACGGCACGGGCGTGCCGACGGTGAAAGCCGAGACCGTCGGCCGCGCGGGAAAACGGCAAGACCAGCCCGCCCACACACGCGAAGTGAAGCTCGGCTGCGTCTTCACGCAAACGAAGGTGGACGAGCAAGGCCGACCGCTGCGCGACGCCGATTCGACCAGCTATGTGGCGGCGATTGAAACCGCCCAGGAGTTTGGTCCGCGTCTCTACGCCGAAGCTCGGCGGCGCGGTTGGAGTCGGGCGCGCAAAAAGGTCGTGATCGGCGACGGCGCGCCTTGGATCTGGAACCTGGCCCAGCAACACTTCCCTGGAGCGATTCAGATCGTGGATCTGTTTCATGCACGCGAGCACCTCTGGGAGCTGGCCGCCAAGCTGTTTCCCCACAGCGATCCCGACAAGAAACGCTGGCTCGCGAAGATGCTGGCGCTGTTGGACGACGGACGTATCACGCAGCTGGTCGCGGGGTTGGGCGCCTGCCAAGCGAACGAGCCGCGGCTGCTCGGTTTGGCGAACAAGCAAGCTGACTATTTTGAGCGTAACGCTGAGCGGATGAACTACCCGCAGTATCGATCCCAAGGCCTATTCGTAGGCTCGGGGGTGATCGAGGCCGGCTGCAAAACCGTCGTTGCCCAACGACTCAAGCGCTCCGGCATGTTCTGGACCGTGCGCGGCGCCAACGCCATCCTGGCGCTCCGCTGTTGCCGCCTCAACGGAAACTTCGAAGACTACTGGCAAAATCGTGCCCGCGCCGCTTGAGCTTCAACATCTATGTCGCACACCCCCGGCCGCGAGGGTCGGCGCATGCGGCCCTTCGCGGCCAAACGCGTATGAGACGGCCGCGTCCTCTTGAGCCCGGCGCCGGCGGGGCCGTGAAAAAATGTCGGCAGGCAACGATGTGTCGCACGGCTGTGCCGTGCTGCGCCTCGACCTGAGGT